>CBDAOQ010000003.1:1947500-4347500 GCA_965198125.1 Candidatus Versatilivorator sp.
GAACTGAATGGACTAGGGGCCCTACCAGGTTACTGAATCCAATCAAACTTCGAATGCCGCGAACAACAGCATGGGAGTCAGACAGTGGGGGATAAGCTTCATTGTCGAGAGGGAAACAGCCCAGATCATCAGCTAAGGTCCCTAAGTGCAGACTAAGTGGAAAAGGATGTGGAAACGCAGAGACAGCCAGGAGGTTGGCTTAGAAGCAGCCATCCTTTAAAGAAAGCGTAATAGCTCACTGGTCAAGCAGTTCCGTGCCGACAATTCAACGGGGCTCAAGTCTGCCACCGAAGCTATGAACTCTACTTGCTGCGGCAGGTAGTTTGGTAGGGGAGCGTTCCGTACTGGTCGAAGCCCCACCGTGAGGAGGGGTGGACGGTACTGAAGAGACTCTGCCGGCATAAGTAGCGATAAACCAGGTGAGAACCCTGGTCGCCGAAAGTCTAAGGTTTCCTGAAAAAGGTTAATCCGTTCAGGGTTAGTCGGTCCCTAAGTTGAGGCCGAAAGGCGTAGACGATGGGAGACAGGTCAACATTCCTGTACTACTTGGTGGACGTTATTACGATGGGGTGACGCAGGAGGATAGGCTGGACGGCTGATGGACGCGCCGTTCCAAGCTCATAGGGGGATTGAACAGGCAAATCCGTTCGATCGTTAACCCTGAAAAGTTATGGGGAGCCCGCAAGGGTTAATCAAACCAGTTGATTCCACACTGCCAGGAAAAACCTCTAAGGAGTCCACCTAGTAACCGTACCGCAAACCGACACAGGTAGACGAGGAGAGAATCCTAAGGCGCTTGAGAGAACACACGTTCAGGAACTCGGCAAAATAGCTCCGTAACTTCGGAAGAAGGAGTGCCCCGGTAGGGTTCACAGCCCGAGGGGGTTGCAGGGAAACGGCCCAAGCGACTGTTTAGCAAAAACATAGGTCTCTGCAAAGTCGAAAACGACGTATAGGGGCTGACGCCTGCCCGGTGCCGGAAGGTTAAGAGGAAAGGTTAGTCGCAAGGCGAAGCTTTGAATCGAAGCCCCGGTGAACGGCGGCCGTAACTATAACGGTCCTAAGGTAGCGAAATTCCTTGTCGGGTAAGTTCCGACCTGCACGAATGGCGTAACGATTTGGGCGCTGTCTTAACGTGTGACTCAGCGAACTTGTAGTACCGGTGAAGATGCCGGTTACCCGCATCAAGACGGAAAGACCCCGTGCACCTTTACTATACCTTAGCAATGAATTACGGTGCGGTATGCGCAGGATAGGTGGGAGGCTTTGAACCATGCCCTTTGGGGTGTGGGGAGCCACTGGTGAGATACCACCCTTATCGTATTGTGGTTCTAACCTGTTACCGTTATCCGGTAAAGGGACATTGCTAGGCGGGTAGTTTGACTGGGGCGGTCGCCTCCTAAACGGTAACGGAGGCGCTCGAAGGTGTCCTCAGGCTGTTTGGAAATCAGCCGAAGAGTGTAAAGGCATAAGGACGCTTAACTGCGAGACAGACAAGTCGAGCAGGTGGGAAACCAGGACTTAGTGATCCGGTGGTCCTGTATGGAAAGGCCATCGCTCAACGGATAAAAGGTACGCCGGGGATAACAGGCTTATCTTGCCCAAGAGTTCATATCGACGGCAAGGTTTGGCACCTCGATGTCGGCTCATCGCATCCTGGAGCTGCAGAAGGTTCCAAGGGTTAGGCTGTTCGCCTATTAAAGCGGTACGTGAGCTGGGTTCAGAACGTCGCGAGACAGTTCGGTCCCTATCTGATGTGGGCGCAGGAGATTTGAGGAGGGCTGTCCTTAGTACGAGAGGACCGGGATGGACGAACCTCTAGTGTACCAGTTGTCTCGCCAGAGGCAGTCGCTGGGTAGCTACGTTCGGTCGGGATAAACGCTGAATGCATCTAAGCGTGAAGCCCACTCCAAGATGAGATCTCCCAACCGCAAGGTAAGAAGACCCGTAGTAGACCACTACGTTGATAGGCTGGGTGTGTAAGGTCAGCAATGGCTTCAGCTAACCAGTACTAATCGGTCGTTCGGCTTGACCATCTATCTTTAATCTTTAGCATTCAAACGAGCTTGCGAGGATTCCTGAAGTTGTCAGTTGTTATCATTCCGGTGATTCTAGCGAGGGGGTCACACCCGTTCCCATCCCGAACACGGAAGTTAAGCCCCTCAGCGCCGATGGTACTGCCCGGGTAACTGGGTGGGAGAGTAGGTCATCGCCGGGATTTACAAGCCTCGAGCTCCTCGAGGCTTTTTTTTTGGAACGAACCTCCGTTCACCCGGTCTGCATCTCTGACAGGGGAGCGATCAGGAGCACATCCACCGATCGTCACGCCCAACTTTTGGTCGGACACCTTTTCCGGCCGAGGGCACGGCAACCGTCCGGGAGGGAGAAATGGCTCAAAGGTGGTTGATGGTTTCAGCGCTGATATGGATATCGGCGAGCGGCGCCGGCCTGGGGGCAGTCGCAGTGGCCTCCGACCTCCGCGAGGAAATGCCGCCGATTCCCGTGGAGGAAATTATCCGGCAATTCGCGGCCAAGGAAGCGGAATTTCGAAAGGCCCGGGAGAACTATACCTACCGGCAGAGCGTGAGCGTCGAAGTGCTGACCCTCGAGGGGGGAAAGACGGGCCAGCGCTACCACACGTTGTCGGACATCCTGTTCGACAATCGCGGCAGGCGGATCGAGAAGATCCTGAGGGCTCCCCAGAGCACCTTGCGCAGCATCCAGCTCACTCAGGAGGACCTCGACGACATACAAAATATCTTTCCCTTTGTCCTCACCACCACCGACATCGGCAAGTACGGCCTGACCTACCTGGGCAAGGAGTTGGTTGACGAGATCGACACCTACGTCTTTGAGGTCATTCCCAAGGTGATCCGGGGGAAAGAGCGTTATTTTGAAGGAAAGATCTGGGTGGACGATCAGGAGCTGCAGATTGTGAAGACCGACGGGAAGACGGTCTACCGCGTCACCAGAAAGAACCGGGATCAACGGTTCCCCCGCTTCGAGACCTACCGGCAGATGGTCGATGGCGGGTACTGGTTTCCCGTCTACACCCGGGCCGACGACGTGCTGGATTTTCCGACCCAACGGATTCGGATCCGGGAGATCGTCACCTACAAGAACTACAAGCGCTTTGAAGCCGACGTGAAGATCACGGTCAGCGAGGAAGTTCCGACAAGCCAGCCGAGTGAGCCGTTCCGCAATCCCTCATGCAGGGAAGTGGCCGGAGAATCGCCGGCACAACTCCACGAACGTCTTGACCCCAAACCCGGTGGCTCCGGCCTGGTAGTATTTCCAGGCCTTGCCGGAAAGAAAGGGGCCGGCGATGTCCAGGTGGGCCCAGCACGCGCCCTGCGGAACGAACTCCTGCAGGAAGAGGCCGGCCGTAATGGCTCCGGCATGCGAGCCCCCGATGTTGTTGACGTCGGCGTAGGGGGTCTTGAGAAATTCCCGGTACTCCTCCGGAAGGGGCAGTTCCCACAGCAGTTCTCCCTGGCTCCCGCCCGCTCCGATCACCCTCCGAACCAGTTCGGAGTCGTTTCCCATGATTCCGGCGTAGCCGGGACCCAGCGCCCGCACCACGGCGCCGGTCAGCGTGGCGATATCGACGATATGGGTCGCCCGCCACTCCCCGGCCCGTTCAAATCCGTCGATCAGAACCAGGCGTCCCTCGGCATCGGTGTTGTCCACCTGCACCGACTTGCCGTTCTTGGGGACGAAGATGTCACCCGGGCGCTGGGCCTTGGCGTCGGGCATGTTTTCCGCCGTGGGGATCACGCCCAGCACATTGATGTCCGGCCGCAACTGGGCGATGGCCTTCATGGCGTAAAGGACGGCCGCGCCGCCGGCCATGTCCCCCTTCATTTCCAACATCCTGTCCCCGGGTTTCAGCGAGATGCCGCCCGTGTCGAAGGTGATCCCCTTGCCGACCAGGGCCAACCGAACCTTGGATTGACGGGCCGGTCGATACTCCAGGCTGACCAGCCGCGGCGGGTGAATGCTGCCGCTCCCCACGCAAAGCAGTCCGGCATGCCCCGCCTTGCTGAGGCCGCTCTCATCCAGCACCGAAACCTTGAGTCCGTGCTCCTTGCCGATCGCTTGCGCCCGATCGGCAATCACCTCCGGGTAGACCGCGGCCCCAGGTTCGTTCACCAGTTCGCGGCTCCCATTCACACACTCGGAAATCAGCACTGTCCGAGCCAGATCCTCCCGGCACGCTTTCAGTCTGGCGCCTGCCACACAGAGCGAGACCCGAAGCCTTTCCCAAAAGCGGTCCTTCTCCTTGCGGTACTTGTCGAACCGATACCCGCCCAGGGCGACCCCCTCCACCACCGCCCCGAACAGCTCCGGGGCGTCCTTGCCGTTCAGCAGAAAGGTCACCTGAGTCAGGTCGAGGTCATGGGCCTGGTCCAGGGCCCGCGCCGCCAGGATCTTCACTTTTTCAGGCAGATCGTAGGGCTTCACCAGGCTGGTGTGCTGCACCAGGATATGGCGCACGTCCTTACTGGGGCTGGCGCTGAAGTATTCCTTTTTGATCCTCCCCTCGCCATAATCCTGCGCAAGCTGCCCCAGAAGCGGTCCCAGGGTGGGATCGGCGGTTCGGCTGAGTTCCCGCTCCTTGTCCAGCAGCAGCACCAGCAGGTCGGCCGGTTTCCGTTTCGGCAAGGTCGCCTTGGCTTCGATTTTCATGAAGGTCTCCGGGTAGAGATTTGCACCAGTTCCATTTTCGCTCCCCATTATCGGCATCCGCCGGGGCGGCCGCAAACAAAAACCACCGGACAGGTTCCGGCCCGAAACCGGAGCCCGCATTCCTTGCCGCGTGGGCACACTCTTGAGAAGAGATACATGGTTTCCCCCTTTCCGACCTTTGGCGGATCCCTCTTGATCCTTCTCCAACCCCTTAGTGGCCCTTCGTGGATAACTCTTTTTACCCCGTCGCATGCAGCGCGAAACCGGGTTGTTTCAGGCAAGTGCCACCCCCGCCCTGCCGTGCGGATCATTCGAGAGTGAAACAACGGAGGTTCGTGGCCTATCGGGAACGAGGACAATGTCCCGTTAAACTGGTTTTCTACTTATTGAACATGGATATACAGGATGGACAGGATAAAAAGAATGAGAAGCTGTTGCGCGGGACGCGGACTGGCTCGATGATCGGGTGCTCGTTCGCGGTGATCCATGGCCATGGGAACGGGATTTGGAATCCTTGTTGAAGAAATGGTAACGGTCGAACTCGAAGGGGAGAGCACTTTAGTCCCGGAGCACTCCGTCCAGACCCATCAACCAAGAATCCTGTATATCCTGTCCATCCATGTTAATTATGCAGTTAAATCAGAGGTTGACTCATGCTCGACGCCGAGACCAGACGCCGGGATTTGTAGGGTCAAACTTCGTGTCCGTCGTGGAATACCCCTCAACCGGTTCCCCTTCACCCGAACCCGGGAGTTGTTTCAGGCAAGTAGGGCCCCTGCCCTGCCGGGCAGATCATTCGAGGGTGAAACAGGAGTGTTTCAGGTACGATGTCAATGACTCTCCAACCCCTTTTATGTCAATCAATTGAGACGGTTTTGCGTCACGCCGGCCAAGATTTGTTTCAGACAAGTGGGGCCCCTGCCCTGCCGGGCAGATCATCCGAGGTTGAAACAGGGTTGTTTCAGACAAGGGCCCCCGCCCCCCACGACGGGGCGGATCATACGAGAGAGAAACAGGAGACCTTCATGGCCTATCGGCAGAAGGCACATGTTCCGTTAAACCGGTTGGTTGCATTAGGGAACATGGATATACAGGATGGACAGGATAAAAAGAATGAGAAGCTGTTGCGCGGGAAGCGGACTCGCTCGATGATCGGGTGCTCGTTCGAGGTGATCCATGACCATGGGAACGGGTTTTGGAATCCTTGTTGAAGAAATGGTAACGGTCGAACTCGAGGGGGATAGAACTTTCGTCCCGGAGCATTCTGTCCAGACCCATCAACCAAAATCCTGTATATCCTGTCCATCCATGTTAATTATGCATTTAAATCAGGGGTTGACTCATGCTCGACGCCGAGACCAAACGCCGGGAATTGTAGGGTGTAACTTCCTGTCCGTCGTGGAATACCCCTGAACCGGTTCCCTTTCACCCGAACCCAGGGTTTGTTTCAGGCAGGCGCTGAACCGGTAGGAGGCGAGTGCAGGATCGCGCCGAATTTCACTGCCTTTTCAAGGGGTTTTTCGCTATCATACCGGCATGCTCTGGAAACTTTTTTGCGGAACCCCTGCCGCGGGGTTCGTGGCAATTGTCGGCGCCTGCCTGTGCCTTCAGATCGCGCCTTCCTCCCAGGGTGCTCCGGCCGAGGTTCCCGCAAGGGTGGACTTTCTCCGGGATATCCAACCCGTCTTTCAGGCCTCCTGCATTTCCTGCCATGGCCCCGAGCAGCAGATGGCGGGGCTGCGGCTGGATTCCAGGCCTCTGGCGCTTACCGGCGGGCAGTCCGGCCGGGTGGTCGAGCCAGGCGATGCCGATCGGAGCCTGCTCTTCCAGCGGGTGGCCGGTCTGGGCGACCTGGCGCAGATGCCCATGGGCGGGAAGCCGCTGGAACCGGCAACCATCGGGCTGATCCGGGAGTGGATCGAACAGGGCGCCGACTGGCCGGAGAGTGCCCGGGAGGCCGGAGCAGCAGTCGAGCGCCATTGGGCCTACGTGGCTCCGTCGCGGCCGGCGCTGCCGAGGGTGAGCGATTCAAGCTGGGTGGCCAACTCGATCGACGTCTATGTCCTGGCTGGGTTGGAAGCCCAGGGCCTGTCCCCCTCTGCCGAGGCCGACCGCGTGACACTGCTGCGCCGTCTCAGCCTGGATCTGATTGGGCTGCCGCCGACCATCGAGGAGGTGGACGCCTTTCTGGCTGATGACAGCTCGAAGGCCTACCGCAAGCAAGTGGAGCGCCTGCTGGGGTCGCCTCACTATGGAGAACGTTGGGGGCGCCGTTGGCTGGATGCCGCCCGTTACGCCGACTCCGACGGTTTCGAAAAGGATCTGCCCAGAATCGTCTGGTTCTACCGCGACTGGGTCATTCGCGCCCTGAACCGCGACCTGCCCTATGACCGGTTCATTGTCGAGCAACTGGCCGGCGACATGCTCCCGGGAGCCACCCAGGACCAGATCGTGGCGACCGGTTTCCTTCGAAATTCCATGATGAACCTGGAAGGAGGCATCGATCCGGAGCAGTTCCGGATGGAAGCCATGTTCGACCGCATGGAGGCGGTGGGCAAGGGGATACTGGGCATTACCATCCAATGCGCCCAATGTCACAACCACAAATATGACCCTCTGACCCAGGAGGAGTACTACCGGCTGTTCGCTTTCCTGAACAACGCCCATGAGGCCAAGGTCGCCGTCTATACGCTGGAAGAGCAGCGCCAGCGGGAAGCCTTGCTACAAAGGATCCGGGACGTCGAGTTGGAGCTGCAGCAGCGCTACCCCGACTGGCGAACGCGGATGGAAAAATGGGAAGGCGGTCTCAATTACGACCCGCCCCAATGGACGGTGGTTCAACCCGAGGTGGACGATTTTTCTACTCAAGGCCAGAGGTACCTTCCCCTCGAGGACGGCTCTTTCCTGGCTCAGGGGGCTACGGGCGGGAGCCACCGGGTGGAGATGACGATCAGGACGGACCACCGTCCTATCGCCGCCTTCCGCCTGGAGCTGATGACCGATGCCGACCTCCCCATGGGAGGGCCCGGGCGATCCATCAACGGTACCTGCGCCCTGACGGAATTTGAAGTGGAGGCGGCTCCCTCGGACCATCCCGACCAGGTGCGCCCGGTCAAGATGGCCTCGGCCACCGCCGACATCGTTCCCGCTCCCCTGGAGCTTACCCCCGTTAAGGAGGACGGCCCGCCGCGGGTCATCGGACCGGTGGCCTTTGCCATCGACGGCAAGGAGGAAACCGCCTGGGGCGTGGATACCGGCACGGTCAGACGCAACCAGCCGCGGAAAGCCGTGTTCCGGGCGGAGCAGCCCGTCGACCATGCCAACGGCACTCTCCTGACCTTTTATCTCAACCAGAAACATGGGGGCGGCGACAACCTGGGAACCCGAAACCGCAACCTGGGGCGCTTCCGGCTCTCGATCACCGCCGAGGCCGGCGCCGAGGCCGATCCCTTGCCCAAAAAAGTCCGGGAGATTCTTTCCATTCCGGCCTCCCGGCGCACCCCCCAACAGGTCCGGGAGGTCTTCAGCTATTGGCGGACCACCGTGCCCGAGTGGAGCCGCTTCAATGAGCGAATCGAGGAGCTGTGGCCCCAACACCCCCAGGGGACCACCCAGTTGGTGCTCGCCGAGCGCCAACGGCCTCGCCCCACCCACCTGCTGGAGCGGGGGGATTTCCTTCGTCCGGGCAAGCGCGTCGGTCCGGGGGTGCCCGCCTTTCTCAACCCTCTGCCGGGGGAGGGGCCCGCCGACCGGTTGGCTTTCGCCCGTTGGCTGGTGGAACGCAAGGCTCCCACAACCGCCCGTACCCTGGTCAATCGAGTCTGGCAGGGGTATTTCGGCACCGGCCTGGTCCGAAGCAGCGAAGACCTGGGGAAGCAAAGCGAGACGCCCTCTCACCCCAAGCTGCTGGATTGGCTGGCGGTCGAGTTCATGGAGCAGGGGTGGAGTCTGAAATCCTTGCATCGTCTCATCGTGACTTCGGCCACCTATCGCCAGTCCTCTCGGGCGACTCCCCAACAGTACCGTGAGGATCCTTACAACCGCCTGCTGGCCCGGGGCCCACGATTTCGAGTGGATGCCGAAGTGGTCCGCGACATTGCTCTGGCCGCCAGCGGCCTCCTGCGTCCCGAGATCGGCGGTCCCAGCGTTTACTCGCCCGCACCCAAGTTTCTCTTCGTTCGGCCTGCCAGCTTCAGCACCAAGGTTTGGGACGAGGCCCAGGGATGGAACCGCTACCGGCGGGGTGTCTATACTTTCCGCTACCGCTCCGTTCCCTACCCCATGCTCCAGACCTTCGACGCTCCCAGCGGAGAGTCGTCCTGCGTGCGCCGGCCTCTCTCCAACACGCCCCTGCAGGCGCTGACGACTCTCAACGAACCGGTCTTCCTGGAAGCGGCTCGAGCCCTGGCCTTGCGCACGCTGCGCGACGGAGGAGACAGCCGGGAGCAACGGCTCACCTACGCCTTTCGCCGTTGCCTCGCACGGCAGCCCACCCGGGCCGAGATCAGCCGGCTGCTGGCTTTCCTGAGTGAACAGAAGCATCGGCTGGCCGACGGATGGGTCAGCCCCTGGGACCTGGCCGGATACGATCTTACCGAACGCCCGCGGCTGCCGGACGGGGCCACCCCGGTCCAGTTGGCCGCCTGGACGGCCGTGTCCCGCGTGCTGCTGAACCTGGATGAGACCATCAGCAAGGAATAAGGAAGAAGCCATGAGCAATCAGGATCAAACCGGAATTACGGATTCCCATGAGATCTCCCGCCGCTGGTTTCTGGCCCAGTGCGGCGTCGGCCTGGGATCAGTGGCGCTGGGCCACCTGCTGGGAGAAACCGGCCTGGCCGCCGTCACGCAGGACCGCCGCGATCCCATGGCTCCCAGGGCGCCCCACTACGCGCCCAAGGCCAAGAACGTCATCTTTCTCTTCATGGCGGGGGCGCCCAGCCACCTGGAACTGCTGGACCACAAGCCCCAACTGACCCGGTTCGACGGGACCCTGCCGCCGGCCGAGCTGCTCAAGGGCTACCGGGCGGCCTTCATCGACCCCCATTCCAAGCTGCTGGGTCCCAAGTTCAAGTACAGCCGCCAGGGCCAATGCAATGCCGAAATATCCGAGGTGCTGCCCCACCTTGGCAGTGTCGCCGATGACATTGCCATTGTGAAATCCATGACCACCGACGCCTTCAACCACGCCCCCGGCCAGATCCTGATGAACACCGGATCCCAGCAGTTTGGCCGGCCCAGCCTGGGAGCCTGGACTACTTACGGTTTGGGCAGCGAGGCCCGGGACCTGCCTTCCTTCGTGGTCTTCAGCTCGGGTTCCAAGGGACCCAGCGGCGGCAATGCCTGCTGGGGGAGCGGCTTTTTGCCCACCATGCACCAGGGCGTGACCTTCCGCAGCGCCGGCGAGCCCGTCCTCTATCTTTCCAACCCCAAAGGCGTCGATTCCGGCCTGCAGAAGGCATCTCTCGACACGGTTCGGGACCTGAACCGGATGCGGCTGCAAGCGATCGGCGATCCCGAAATCGCCACTCGCATCAGCTCGTTCGAGATGGCCTTTCGCATGCAGTCCAGCGTGCCCGAGCTCATGGATATTTCCAAGGAGCCCCAATCCATCCTGGACCTCTACGGGGCGGAGCCGGGGAAGTCCTCCTTCGCCAACAACTGCCTGTTGGCCAGGCGCCTGGTGGAGAGAGGGGTCCGCTTCGTGCAGCTCTTCCATGAATCCTGGGACCAGCACGCCAACCTCTCCAAGAGCATTCAGAAGAACTGCCGGGATACCGATCGATCCTCGGCGGCTCTGATAAAGGATCTCAAGCAACGAGGGTTGCTGGACGAGACCCTGGTGCTCTGGGGTGGCGAATTCGGTCGCACGCCCATGGTCCAGGGGACCGAAACCGACGGCCGCGACCACCATCCCAACGCCTTCGCCATGTGGCTGGCCGGCGGCGGCATCCGCCCCGGCACTACCCTGGGAGAGACGGACGACCTGGGCTTCAACGTGGTGAAAGACAAGGTCCACGTGCACGACCTGCACGCCACCATGCTCCATCTGCTCGGGTTTGACCACACCCGGCTGACCCATCGTTTCCAGGGACGAGACTTCCGCCTGACGGACGTGCACGGAACTGTGGTGAAGCAGCTCCTGGCCTAGAGGGAGGCCCCATGCTGAAGGCTTTTCTGGCTCTCATCCCCATGGTTCTGTTTTTGGCCGGGTGCGCCGCCACCGAGCAAGCCCCCGTTTCGGAGGAGGCCGCCGCCAAGTCAGCTCGACCGCTGGAAATCTACTGGATTGATGTCGATGGGGGAGCGGCCACTCTGATCGTCACTCCCGGGGGCGAGTCGGTCCTGGTGGATGCCGGAGAGGACAGGGAAAGCCACGCCTCCCGAATCCACCGGGTGGCCAGCCAGGTTGCCGGCCTGACGCAGATCGATCATTTCGTGGCCACCCACTGGCATGGGGACCATTACGCCGGCGCGACCCGCGTGGACCAGCGGATCCCCATCAGGAACTTCTACGATCGGGGGTTTCCCAGCGATAAAGACTACGCTTCCCAAGCGGATTTGAAACAGGCAAAGCCCGCAATGGCCAGGTATCGGGAAACTACCCAAGGACGTTCCCGGACACTCAATCCCGGCGATGAGATCCCGCTGAAGCAGTCAGCAGGGCTGCCGAAAGTGGGGCTGCACTGCCTGGCCTCCGCCGGTGAGTTTCTGCCGACGGCCGGAAATTTCTCTCCCAATCCGTTTTGCGGAACCAGGACAACCAAACCACCGGATGAAACCGACAATGCCCTGAGCCTGGTGCTGTTGTTGAACTACGGCGAGTTTTCGTTTTTGGACACCGGGGACCTGACCTGGGAGATGGAAGCCGAGCTGGTCTGCCCGGTGAATCGGGTCGGAACGGTGGATCTGTTTCAAATCAGCCACCACGGACTGGACTCCAGCAACAACCCGGTTCTGATCGAGAGCATTCGGCCCCGAGTCGTCGTCATCAACAACGCTCCCGGGAAAGGGGCGGAACCCGAAACCATGAAGACCCTGATGGGGGTGGGCGGAATTGAAACCATCTGGCAGGTTCATCGCAACCTTCGGACCGGTCCCGAGTTGAATACCCAGCCTCACTTCATCGCCAACCCCGAGGGGGAGGCCGGCCAGTTCATCAAAGCCTCGGTGCAGACCGATGGGACCTTTTCGGTACAGATCGGTCGGGAAGGCACCCTCGAGAGCTACCCCGGGAACTCCTCAAAGGCAGCGGCGAGCGAGAATCAAGGCTGAGCCCCCCCGCGGCAGATCCTGACCTCAAGAGAACTTCCACTGCTTCACCCTGGGGGGGTGAGCCCGGACCGCCTCCTCATTCACCTCGGTACCCCAGCCCGGTCCGGCGGGCAGGTGCAGATACCCCTCCACGATCCTGGGCCTCACGGTCGCCAGGTCGTCGTACCAGGGCACCGTATCCAGGTCGATCTCCATGATACGCACGTTGGGAGCGATCGCGCAGAAGTGCGCGCTCATCATGGTGGCCAGGGGGCTGTAAAAGTTGTGGGGAGCCACATTCACCTCGTAGATGTCGGCCAGGGAGGCAATTTTCAGAGATTCGGCCAAGCCGTTCCAGGGGACGTCGATGATGGCCACATCCATGGACTGCCGGTCCAGGTAAGGCTTGTAGTCGCGTCTGCCGAACAGGCATTCACCCGAGGCCAGCGGAATTCGGGTGCCGCGGCGAATCCAACGCAGCGCCTTGGGATCCCGGCTGTCCACCTCCACCCACAGCAGATCGAAGGGCTCCATGGCCCGGGCCATCTTCAGGAAGCCCTCGGTCTTGAAGTTGAAATTCAGATCGACCAGGATATCCATGTCGGGACCGGCGCCTTCCCTGAAGGCTTCCAGTTGGTCGCACATGGCCCGCAGGACCGGCCGCTCCGCGTTCAGGGCGGGGAATTCGTCCACCAGGGAGAATCCGGGAATGTGCAGGCGCGGCTTGCCATCCAGAAGGAAAATGTTGGTCTTCAAAGCCGTGAATCCCAGGGCCACCACTTCCCTGCCCAGGGCCACCACGTCCGCCAGGGTCTTCACCGGAGGAATGCCCATCTCCTCGTGCCAGGCCAGCCGGTAGGTTCCGCAGTGGGACCAGTAGAGCCGGATCCTGTCACGTACCGGTCCGCCCAGCATCTCGCTGACCGAAATACCCAGGGCTTTGGCCTTGAGGTCCAGCAGCGCGTTCTCGACGGCCCCCAACGCCTGCTGCACCAGTCCCCCACTGGCCTGGCGCCTGACGGCATAGAGCATGGCGACAATGGCCTCGTAGGCCCGGGGGTCTCGGCCCAGCAGCGTGGGCGCCAGGTGTTCGATCACGGACGAGACCCCCATCCCGCCAAAGGATTCATTGAATTCGCTCCAGCCCGTGAGACCGTCGTCGGTGGTGATCTTGAGGTAGTCGAAGTTGCGGCATCCCGCATCGGCATGCAGGCATTCCAACCGGCTGATTTTCATGGTTTCTCCTTGAGCCCGCATTTCTCACCGGGTCGCTGCGTACATCATGAATTGGCACGCTGGGCTCCCCGGGTGCACGTCAAAAAAGTGAGATGATCACGAACGTCTGGTTGCGAGGCGTTCCCATCACTCTCCACCATGAGGGGTAAAAGTGATGTCACGGAATGGCGACCCCCTGGGAGCGCGGGCGTCTCGCCCGCACAAGGCCTGGCACAGCTTCGCCTGTCTCCGCCACTTCGATCAACCCGGAACGGCGTCATTGCTCCTCTTCCGCCCGGCTGACGCGGTACCCGCCGACAGGATCGCTGCCTGCAGTATCGCACTGAAGCTCAGCGTCGGCCAAGCAGCGAAGGCTACCGACTGCCTGCAGCGTCGATAGCCAGGTTGGCGAGGAGAGGCATCTCCGGCCAGTCAGGGGCACCCCGGCGGAGAACCCCGTTCAAGGACACCAGGGCGGTCGGCCAGGGACTGGCGGGGGAAGGGCGTTGGCAGGGACAGAATGCGGGCGGGACGCCCGCGCTCCCAGGGGATGCCGTCCGGCTGGGCGGCGGGAGGGCGCCGGCGGGCGAATTCTCAAAAATCTGACGTGCATGCCGGGCTCCCCCGCCTGTCTTGCCTGCCACCCCCCACTCGGCTATAATCAGCCGAGCTTTTGAGCTACCGCATTTGCAGCGCCCGTAGCTCAGCCGGATAGAGCGTCGGCCTTCGAAGCCGCAGGTCGGGGGTTCGAATCCCTCCGGGCGCGCCAGCTCTATTGACATCCACGGGGCAGAGGAACCTCCACCCATCGTCCCTGCCGGCCCGACCGGCAGGAAGCCGGGAGCGGACCGGGGGGCCAGCGCAATTGTAACCCGGCCTCTCCGCTCACATCGATCGGCATGGCCCGCGACCAAGGAACCCCATGGCATCGTCAGACGACACGAAGCGGCCCAGCCCGTCCCAGCGCGGCGCCTGCCGTGCCTGCCTGCTGCTGGCGCTGCTTTCCTTCTTGCTGATCCCGGTTTTCCTGGCCACCGGCGCGGCGCAATTCATCGGACCGGCGGTCATTCTTCTGTTCGGCTTGCTGGCGGTGGCCGTCGGCAAGAGCCGGAGCTATTCGGCCTTTGCCTTCACGCTTTGGGTGGCCGCCTTCGTGGCCGCCGCCATGTTCTATCCCGCCGCCTTTCACACCTGGTCCGGGTTCGAGCTCAGCACGCTGATGGTCCCGCTCATACAGATCATCATGTTCGGCATGGGCACGCAGTTGACTCCCGGTGACTTCCTCAGGGTATTTACCTTTCCCAAAGCCGTGATCATCGGTCTGGTCCTTCAGTTTTCGGTCATGCCCTTCGTGGGTAAGGGGCTGGCAATGCTGACCACCTCGGATCCGGAGATCGCGGCCGGCATGGTGCTGATCGGTTCCTGCCCAGGGGGGGTGGCCTCCAACGTGATGACCTTTCTGGCCAAGGGGAACGTGGCCCTCTCCGTCACCATGACCTCCTGCTCCACCCTGGCCGCACCGCTCATGACGCCCACCATGACCAAACTGTTGGCCGGCACCTACGTGGAAGTCAAGTTTATCGCCATGATGGTCGCCATCATCAAGATGATCATTCTCCCGGTGGCGGGAGGTCTGGTAGCCAATACCATCCTGACAAGACTGGGAGCCACCCACCCCAACCTCAAGATGGTTTCCACCTCCATCATGAGGGCCTTGCCGTTCATCTCCATGTTTTCGATCTGCTTCATCATCGGAATCATCACCTCCCTGTCCCGCGACTCGCTGCTTGCCGGCGGCTTCGTCCTGACCATCATCGTGGCCGCGGTGGTTCACAACGTTGTCGGTTATCTTTTCGGCTATGGAGGCGCGCGAGCGCTGGGCCTGGGGGAAACCGACTCCCGCACCGTGGCCATCGAAGTCGGCCTTCAGAACGGAGGCATGGCTTCGGGATTGGCGGTCAAGGTGTGGGAAAGCTCGATGGCGGCCTTGCCTTCGGCCGTTTTCGGACCCTGGATGAACATGTCGGGCGCCATGCTGGCCTCCTGGTGGTCCAGCCGGCCGCCGCTGGATGAATTGGCGGCTTCAGAGACGCCCCAACCGGCGACTCCCGCCTCCGGCAGCGCCCCGGAGTCCCAGGAATAGGCATCCGCAAAAAAAAGAAATCCACGAAGGGGCACGAAGGACGACGAAGGGCCACGAAGGGCGTTGCGGTTATCCGCGAAGTGTACGAGTTCACACCACGGTCACGAGTTGATTGACATGGATGGACAGGATAAACAGGATTTATTGGCGAGGGGTTTCAGCGTCTTACCTGAAACAAACGCCTGCGCCTGGTGGCTGGAAACCGGTTCATAGTCAAGCACGGGTAGATTTTTTATTCACATCGATGCACAGGATGCACAGGATTTTTTCCGGAGACGGCTGGCTTGTGTTCCCGGACATCCTCAAATCCACACGCGATCATTGCCCGAGTCAGCGTCTCCTGCAGCAGCCTCCGGTCCTGATTATCCTGTGCATCCTGTGCATCGATGTTCCATTTATAGTCCTTCTCGATGGATCTGCCCCGTCGCGGGGGGCGGGCGCCCGGCTCGCAGGCAAACGGGAGTTTCCCAAAGGGGACAGGCCGGCTTTCAGAGAAGTCGCCCGCCGGATACCCCCCACCTCACCATCGAGACGACACCCCCGGGAGCGCGGGCGTCCCGCCCGCATGCTGTCCCTTCGGTTGCCGCTCAGTTTCCCTGCGATGTTGCAGCCGACCGCCCTGCCGGCGGGAACCGCATGGGCCCGGCCGAAGCAGAGGCAGGGCGCCGCTGCCGGTTGATTCCGGTGGAGGAGATGGCCGAAGCTGCGGGAGGATTTGTGCGGGCGGGACGCCCGCGCTCCCGGGGGGGGCTTCCTCCCATGACAGGGTCACACCAACGGGACAAAAGTGCAGAAGCATTTTGGCGCCGGTTGTCGTTGAAGGAGGTCCATCAGTCCTCGTGCCTTGCAGGGTTACTGCGCCAACAGGTCTTCGATCAACTTCTTGAAGGCGGGATAGGGGTGGGCTCCGGTCAGCGTTTTTCGGACCCTGATGCTGGGCCGGGCCTGGTCCGTCAACCCAAAGAAAAAGGAGGGGGTTCCCCGGACTCCGGCCCTCTTGCCCGCACTCAAGCCATCCTTGACCTTTTGGGCGTGCTTGCCGCTTTCGACACAGTCCAGCAAGACCTGGTTGTCGAGACTCAGACTGCTGCCGAAGGCTCGGAGCGCTGCCTCGGTGAGGGATTCGGGGTGGCGGAACAATAGATCGTTCATGCCCCAGTATTTGCCCTGATCGCCGGCGCAGTGGGCTGCCTGGGCGGCTTTGGATGCTCCGGGATGGGAAGCCAGCGGGAAATCTGCAAAGACATACTTCACCCGACCGCTTTCGACGTACTCCTTGACGATGCGGGGAGCGACTTGCCGGTCGTGGCGCCGGCAGAAGAAACACTGGTAGTCCGAGAACTCGATCAGGGTCACCTTCGCCTCTTCGGAACCCATGAAGGGCAGGCCTCGGGTGCTGATTTCCAGGAAATGGGCTTGCCGGCCGCCCTGGCCGGGCAGCAGCTTGCCGATCTCCGGGGTTGGGCCCCCGGGCCTGTCCCTCCCCGCCTGCGCCAGGCGTGCGGGGAACGGGTGGGCTCCCCCATCTCCCTGGGGCGCTGCCGTTTGCAGGGTTCCCAGCAAGAGAGCCAAGGTCATCCAGCCGCGAAGGATGCTCATGAGATTGCTCCCGCCTAATAACTCGGTTCTGGCTGGGCCATTTGGCGCACCAGTTCCTCCAGAGGCAGCCGGGACATGGCCCGAAGAGCTGCTCGCCAGTCGGCGCTGTTATTCATTTGAGCATTGAGGGCCAAGTGCCTCACGGCCGGTTCCGCCACCAGGGCCAGGGCTTCCAGGGGCAGCCCGGACCGGTCGGCCGACTCGGCCAGCGTCAGCATCAGATGACCCAATCGCCGGGAGAGGTGGTGGGTCAGCAAGGCATTGTTGAACTCTTCGTAGGGTGGTGGCGGGAGCCGTTTGCAATAGGCGCGATTGCCCAGCTCGGACCCGGCGAAAAATCGATCCTGGTGGGGCGGCACCAGGGCCGAGGCGCGCTCCAACGCTTCCCGGACCGGGCCATCTCCCAGGAGAGCGGCCTGCTTCCGGTCCCACAGGCGATTCCCCAGATAGTAGAGGTCGGAGGAGCTCAGCATGGCAAACACCTCTTCCAATTCCTGCTTGGACACAGCCTCCAGCAACTGAGCCCTCCGGGTGGCCCCCAGCAATCCTTCGACAACCTGTGCCAGATCCGGTTGCAGATCCTGCTGCAAGGCTGACCGGGCCAGGAATTCCCGAGCCAACCGAAGCTTCAATGCCACCAGGTGCATGGTGAGCGGGTTGAGGTGCGACCAGGGCAGGGATCTCACCCCGGAAAGCTGGGCCGCCGCGAATCCTTCCACCACCGGGTCGGTTCCGATGGATTCCCCGGCTTCGGCTTTGACCAATCCGATCGCTCCCGTCAGCGTCGCAATCTGACACAGCGGCCCCCGCAAGTAGTTCCCGGTCTGGCGCCGCAGTGTCTGCCGGGATGCCGCCGGCCAATAGTAGCGACGGCCGCTGCCAAGGGTGACATGGAACTGGTGCTTCCTGGTCAGCAGCGGATCTTCAGCCACCACCAGATCCCGGGGAGAGAAATAGTAGGCATAGACCCATCCGACCAGAGCGTCCTTGAGACTTCCGCCGAGCTGGCTGACCAGCTCCTGAGACAACCGGGGAAGGGAGTCCGAGCGGTTGTCGTTGGCGGTTGCAACGTTCAGTCGGCGAATCCACTTTGAGGTCCGGCGCCTCTGCAGAAAGGCCGCGTTCCCCTGCTGCGCCTGGGTCAACTGGTTCTCCAATTGTTGCTCCAGCGTATGGAGTTCCCCCAGAGACCTCTTGAAAGTGTCGAGGACGGCTTTGTCCCGGCTCCCCCCGACTGCCGTTGCCGCAGCATAAAGCTCCAGCAGGCCCGTCAGCGAGGGGACCCGCTGCAGCCTCAAGACCTCCTCGATTCTTTCCCGATTCATCGAGCCGGCATCGATGGCGGCCATCCGGCCGTCGGACTCGAACTCGACTTCTCTGGACTTCCCTCCCAGGGCCGCCATCAATTGACCGTCGATGCCGGCCGGTTGCGGCGCCAGGATCTTCAAGCGGCTGGCGTTGCGCCGCAGGGGAGATGACGGGCCGGTCTCCGCGGGGGGCGGCGGCGAGGGTAAGGCCCGCTCCAGATGCCGCAGGATGGCCACGGCGGCCTGAGTGAAGTCCGCGTCGGTCCTGGCGTCGGCGAATTTCTGGCAGAGAGCATCCAGAATCGAGGCAATTTCCGACTCTTCCAGCGCACGGTTTTCCGAAAGGAGCACCAGGGTCTGGAGCAACCCATGAAACAGGCCCAGGGTGTCGTTCAAGCTGGCGAGGTCCACCTGCTCAATGTTGCGGGCTGCCTGGAAGAACCACTGGAGTTGCTGGGTCGAGCGTTTCGGCAAAGACACCAGATAGGGGAAGATCTCGCGATATTTAGGGTAGTTTCGGGAAAGCAGCAGGGCGGACTCCTCCGCCATGGGGCGTTCCCAGTGCCGCTCCAGATGCACCACCGCCAGAAAGTTCTCCACCCGGCGGTACTTCTTCATGCCGAACTGATACTCCTCCTGAGGCATGCGAAGCAGGATTTCGTCCTCGGTTTGCCCGGGGACAACCGAAACAGCAAGGCGGGCGGAATCTTGAATCTCTTCCGGCCTGCCGGACCATCCGTGTGGCACCACCCAGACCCGGGCGCTGCCCGGGAAACGAACCCGCCCCTCCGCATCCAGCGGCAGCTCCCTTAGCAGATTTCTGAAGGGGATTGCGATGGTTGACAATGCGCCGTTTGGCTTCCTGGGAGCCCGTGAAGGGAAAGGCGGCATAGAACTTGGCCAACCGGCCCGGGCTGCGCGTGAGAAACCGTTGGTTCTCTTCCGGCAGGTTGATGAGGGTGTGATAAAAGGCCAGCGGCTTGCCCTGTTCTTGAGTAAAGAGGCGCCTGACAAACCGCTTGGGTCTGTCGGGACGAACGCCCAGGAGGGATTCCCAGGCCGCCGCCGCCTCGGCCCCGCCAGGCAGAAGCAGCCCTCCCTCGCGGACGGACAGGGCTGAACCGTAGGCCAGCAGGCTGTTCGGGTGCACCTCCAGCAATTCCCTGCTGGTATAGGTCTCCACCACCAGCCGCCGGGCCTCATCGTTCATTGCCGCCAGCCCCGCGTAGAGCCGGGCGGAGGCGATCTTCTCCGCGAACCCTCTCAAGAGGCCTCCGACCGGACGATTGCCGTCAAAGAAGCGCCTCAACCAGAACCTTTCTTGGAAGATGATCGGCACCACCTGATCGGCAAAGGTCAACCGGTAGGGGGCGCCGGCCTCCAGTTGCGACTTCATCTCCATCTCGTCCACGCCCAGAGCGGAAGAGAAGGTTTGTCTGAGCGCGGCCAGTTCATCGGTGCCCAGTTCCACCCGGATCCTTCCCTCGGAACGTCTGATGGTCCAGCCCAAAAGGGTGAGGACCTCCGGGTTTTCCTGAGGCGGGACTCGCTCCCGGTCTCGAGCAGAATCTGAAACTCCAGCTTCTTCGACCTGGCCAAGGTCCGCAGAGCCGCAACCGAGTCGAAGTAGTAGCGCAGCGCCTGGACATATCCGGCTCCGGCCTTTCCATAGGTTCGGCGTATCAGGTGGGAAACGAAATCGAAAACGAAGGTCTCAGGGGGCGTATCCTCCTGCAAGCCGGCTGCCCGCGCCAGACCGCGAACGCCGCCGGGAACCACCAACGAGCCTCTCTTTGCCGTCGTTTCCGCGATGGGATGGATGGGTGGTAAATCCGTTCTGCCCAGTTGGCTCAGCTTTGCGGACATGCGCGTGGCCCGGTCTCGATCCCCGTCCCGCAAGGCCACCAGCAGGCCTCGTTCCAGTACCGGTTCCAATCGGTCGCTGCTTGCTTGCTCGGCTTCCAGAGCCTCAACCAGATCCTCATAGGCTTCGGCAGCCCGATAACCGAAGACGTCCCGTACCCTGGCCAGCCTGGCCAGGACCTCGGCGTTTCCGGGAAAGGTTCTGGCCGCGTTTTCGACCGCCCGCCGCATCTCCGGGATCCGCTGGCTCTGCTTCAGGAGCTCGCACTGAAGTTGGTGAAGCTCCACCGATCGGGGGGTGGCTTGCAGCCCCTTGCGCGTGGTGGCCAGAGACTCATCGAGTTCCCCCAGATTCATCTGAACCCGAGCCAGCCCCAGGTAGGCGCCGGGCAATCCCGGATCGGCATGGCAGGCGCTGCGATAAAAGTGGAGCGCCTGTTCATCCAGGCTTTCCTTCTCACAGAAGCCGGCGTAACGCATCTGAAGCTCGGGATCGTTGGGAATCCGCCCGGCGGCCTGCTGCAGCACCGCCCGGGCCTGGTCCTGCCGATCCCGGGCCAGATGGATTCGGGCCAGTCCAAGGTATCCTTCTCCCAGCTCGGGGCTGACTTCGACGGCTCTGCCGTAAGCCTCGAAAGCCTCCTCGACCCGGCCGGACTTCTCCAGCAAACTGCCCCGGCGGGCGTGGAGGCTGGCATCCTCGGGAAAGCGCTGCAGGGCGTCACCGATCTCCTGCAGTCCCCGGGAAAACTCTCCCTGTGCCTCACGGATCCCGATCAGCTTGGCCAGGACAGCCGATCGGTCCGGATCGGCGTTGATGGCCCTCCGGTAGGCCTGCTCGCTCTGTTCCCACTCTTGCAGGTTGAAGTGGAGGTCCCCGATGTCGGTGAAGATCGAGGCGTCGCCCGGCATCAGCGAGGCGAGGGGAGTCATCAGCCTCAGGGCGGTTCTCAGCTCCCCCTGGCGGCGGTAGACCTGTGAGGCAAACCTGAGGGTGGGAGGGTGAAAGGGGTTCAGCTCCAAGGCTTCCCTTAGCGAAGCCTGGAGTATTTCACCGTTCCTTTGAGCTTCCGCCTGGCGGGCATTCCGCAGGGCGTGCAGCAGCCGGGAAAAATCCTGAGGCGAGACCGTCCCACCGTCCAGCGACCGGGACAGCGCCGGAAATTCCGTCACCACCCGGCCATCCGCCCGATCCACCAGTCGGGCCCGGTATTGAAAGACTCCCTTGGGCAGAGCGACCTCCGGCATGGGGATCTCGCTACAGGAGGCCGGCAGCAGGGCCTGGCTCAGCTCGCCCACGGTTCCTATGACGGATCCGCAGGTGGATCGGGCGACTGTGGCCCAGACCCCGCTGGTGGCGGCAGCCTGATCCCGGGTCCCGCCGTCCTCCGATTCCTCGTCGGTTGGCGGCGCCTCGGAAGGGAGCCGCCAATAGACCAGACGGACCTTTTCCCGGCCGAATCGGTCGGCCAGATAGGCGGAGCAGTAGGATTTCAACTCCTGGTCGGCGATCTCTCCCTCCGGAGCGATCACGATCAGGGTTTCCCAGGGGACCGAGGGCGCCGGCAGATATTGCCCCACCTGCTGGTAGCTTCCTGCCGCCCGTTCATCCTGTGTGGCCGGAGGTTCCGTCTGGCTGGAGTCCCCCCCCGCGCTGCTCGATCTCAACCCGGCCACGTCGTGCGGGAGCGTGGCTGCAGAGGTCTCCCAGGAGCTGAGCCTGCCGTCCGCCAGGACGTGAAGCCGAAATCGATTCAGCCGGTTCTCCAGCATCGCCAGTTGGCGCGCCCGAAGCTCGACCTCCTGCCAGGCCCGTTCGGAGTAGTTTCCGGGCAGCAGCAGCAGCGAAATCCGCTCCGGAAGCTGCAGGGGCGCCGCGGTCACCACCTGGGCTCCGGCAAACGTCTGAAACTGGTAGCGGTCGGCGTCCCCGGACAGCACCTGCGGCGACAGGAAAGAGTCGGCCAGGTGGACGGAAGCCGCGCCCCAGGCAAGCAGCAGAACCGGAACCCGGAACAGCCAGACCACGGCCGCCGGCCTCGCCGGGCGGAATGGGGGAAGGATCTGCCTTCTTCGGCCAAACAGGGTCATCGGATATGGATTAGGGAGAATGGGAACGGGACAAGGCCACCCATTCTATGCCTGGGACGGGGATTATTCAACGAAAGAATGGCCTGGCTGCAATGCGCGGCTAAAAGCCGATGCCGAAGGCGCTGATCAGTCCCGAATCGTTCCGTTGCACCTGCACTGGAGGCCGGCTGACAAACCGGTCATAGAAGCTCAGGCTCCAGCTCAGGTTTTTCGAGAGCGGCAACCTCAGGGAGCCGTCGTAGGCAAGGCGGTAGTCCTCAGCGCCACCCAGATTCGGATGAGCCGTCAGCTTGCTGCTCAGGTGAATCTTGTCCATCAGGACCGCCTTCCACTCCACTCCCACCAACCCCTCTCCACTGCGCCGAACCGGCGCCTCGGGGGTCCCGGTGTCCCCGCGGAACCTTTCCCCGGTAAAGGTGACACCACCCAGCAGGGCCAGCTCGGTCCTCTTGGTCTTGACCAGGGTCCGGCCGAGACCGCCTCCCAGAACCGTCCGGAAATTGAGCCTCTGGCGATCGTTGTGCTCAAAGCTGCCCAGGGCGAAACGGAAGACACGGGGATTGACGAACCAGTCGAAGCGGAGGCCCGCGGTCTGGCGGCTGGTGGGGGCGGAATCGTCCTGGCGACCGAACATCGAGGAGGCGTCCCCCGAGATCTTGTAGTGGCCCTGATCGTAGAGACCCTGCGCCAAAAACGAGGACTGATCCAGTCGAGAGTTGCCTCGGGTCAGGTTGTAGCCGAGGTCCAGGGTCCCCTCCACCTCTCGCCACAGGTTCCCTTTTTCCTTCGCGGCGCGGGGAACCAGACCCACCACCCGGTCCCGCTGGAGGGCGACCGTCTCCTTGGCGGTTGCGACCTCGAGCTTCCCTTCAGCCAGGACCAGTGTCCCCCGGTATTTGCGCCCGCCTTCGACCTCCACTTCGAACCGGCGGTCGCTGCTGAAGCCCTCCAGTTTCGCCCAGTCGATCTGAATGGTGCCCGCATAGGCGGTTTTCAGGAATACTTTCTGGCCGGCCACCCTTTTGACTTCGCCGGTCAACCGGTCGCCGTTCTCCATCCTCAGAACGTCGGCGGCAAGACCGAGGGTCGAGCAGCAGGCCAGGGGCAGCCACCAAACGAGAATGGCGGGGCGGATGTTGTTGATTAGGGGCACAAGGCACTCCTTAGGAATTGGGTCCGGAGGAGGGGGCGGTTTCAATCGTGAACACTTTGCGGGTGGCATCGATGGCGAGCCAGCATAATCCCGCGAAAACGTAGGCTCCGGCAATGGTTTGAAAGAGAATCGGCCAGCCCAGCCGTTGCTTGATCCAGCCCAGGACGGGCCCCGAAACGAAAGCCCCCACCGAGCCGGCCATATTGACGGCCCCGAAGACACGGCCCGAGGCCGGACCGGCAATGTCGGTAATGGTGCCCCAAACCGTGGGTTGACTCCAGTCGGTCAGAAACTTGGCCCCCGCCAGCAGGACCATGATCAGGCGGCCATCCTCCAGGTCGAGGCTGATCAGGACCAGGATGGAGGCCAGGACCTTGCCTGTCAGCCCCACGGCTTTCCTGGCGAACTTGCGGCCCCAGAGGCGGATCAGCCAGTCGTTGAGCAACCCGGCAAAAGCTCCGCCGGCCGCTCCCCCCCACAGGGGCAGGCTGGCGAAGATCCCCATTTGAATGGGATCGAATCCCTTGGCTTCCCTCAGGAACAGGGGGATCCAATAGACGTAGAGCATGTCGGCGCCGGCGCTGGCGACGCCGTGAAGCATGAGCATGGCGAGGTTGGCCAAGGCCGGCCGGCTTCGGTCCAGTCGGGGCGCGGCGCCGGATGCCGGCGGTTCGACCGGCTCTTCGCCGTCCACCAGCGCCTGTTCCTCCGGGTTGGCCCAGGGGTGGCTGGCCGGGCTGTCGGTGAACAGCAGCCGAAAGGCAACCGCAAAGCAGATCCCCGCCAGCGCCAGCCAGAGCATGGCGGCTCGCCACTCCATCTGCAGCCAGCCGAGCAGCAGGCTGCCGACAATCAGGGCGGCGCTGGCCCCGCCGGCCCTTCCGGAAAAAGATCCGATCAGTCCCTGGGAGGTGGTGCGCACCGAAGCGGGGAACCAACTGCGGGTCACCTTGGAGAGATTGGAGTAGGCCCCGGCCTGGGTCAGGCCGAACAGGGTGCGCACTCCGGCAAAGGACCAAGCCTGTCCCACCATGGCGGTCCCGGCCACGCAACCGGACCAGGCCAAGATGATGACCGGGAGCACAATCGCCGGCCCCACCAGATCTCCCAGCAGGCCGCCGGGAACCTGGAACAGTGCATAGGACAGGTTGAAAGCGGAGTCCAGCCACCCCAACTGGGTGTCCGAGAATCCGAATTCCGACTTGACCTCGGCCTTGATGACGCCCCACGAATACCGGTGCAGGTAGAGGAGCCAGCTCGTCAGGCAGGCCAGGGCCAGGACCAACCAGCGTATGCCAGTAGGGCGAGCCGTTGGCGCCTCAGGCGGGGATGGGCTTTTGCTCATGGCGTGGGGGAATCTCTCTTTGTTTGCGGTCCTCTTTGGAGGTGGATCCGTGAACCTCGCGATCTGCAGGACGGTCGTTGAACCCGAGTGTCCGATTTGGGCCTCCAGTCTCCTCATGGTACACGCTTCTCAAACAGAGACTCAATTCCCGCATCGTTCCGGGAGGCGGGCTCGGACAGGTCTTGATTTGGATGTGCTTATGGTTATAGTTTGCGTTTCCAACAACCTCTACCTCTGATAGCCAACTGTCAGCTGAAGCCCGTCACAGTACAAGCGTCAGAATCATGGGTGGCGTGAAGGGATGCGCTACCATAGGGGTGCGAGGCGCTACGCCCGGTATTCAAGGAGCATCGGTGTCGATATCAGTTGAGAGGTTCCAGGAGTTCGTACAGAAAACCACGCGACCGGCCAGGCACAGCCGGGTGGCCGCTCTCCTTGGATTGGTGAGTGCCCTTCTGCTGGTCAGTGGGCAGGGACTGGACGACGCGCGCTCTTCTGAGAACGCGGTTTCGGTGGAGCGGAACCTTGAAGTTGAAGAGGCGGCCACTGCATTGGCGCCGAGTCGTGTGAGCGGTCCGTCAGGAGGGGCGTCATACCGGACGGGTGATGAATCTTTCGTGCCGGAAGCGCCGAAGGGCTCGAACAGGGAGGCGAAGGCAGCCGGTTTGATGCCAACGCAGGAGGATCTAAAGCCGGACGGTAAATCGAGCGCCAGGTCGGGTCGTCGGATCCTGGCAGGACCGGACGGGACCGAGACGAAAACTGTAGCCGCCGCCGGCAGCGAGACGGGCGATCAGGCGGACGAGGCGTTGCCCTACGTGCGCACTGTGGAAATCAGCTCGAGTCCGCAGGGGGGGCGGTCCGGCTACGGGATCGACGATTTGGTTTCGGTAGTCGTGACCTTCAGCGAGCCGGTGACGGTGACAGGCACACCGATCCTTGAACTGCGTGTGGGAAAGGATGCGAAGCAAGCCATCTACGAAAGCGGAGCGACCAGCTCGAAGCTGGTGTTCGCCTACTCGGTCGCAGAGGGGGATGAAGACACCAACGGGGTGGGCATCGAGGCGAACAGCCTTTCGCTTGAGGGGGGAACGATTCGGGGCGAATCGAGCAAGGACGCCCTGCTGACCCATGAAGGGCTGGGAGACGATCCGCTGCACCGGGTGGACGGGATCAGACCCGAACTGGCCGGCGGCAGGGAAGCGTCGATCAAGAAGGACACGCTGCTGCTGACCTTCGCGGAGGCGCTCGACGGGTCCTTGACGCCGGAGTCGGAGAATTTCAAGGTCAAGGTCGAGGGTGAGGACCGGGGCGTCTCAAAGGTAAGGGTTGGCGGGAGGACGGTGAGGCTTAGGCTGGCATCGGCTGTCAAAGCCGGCGAGTCGGTGACGGTGAGCTACGCAGCGGATGTGGAACCGGAAGCACAACCGATCCGGGACACGGCGGGCAATGGCGCCTCAGGATTCACGGAACAGGCAGTGACGAACCGGACCGGCGCCAGCGGGGATCGAGCGAGCGGGACCCTTCCGTTGAGGGCTGTAAGGCAGATCGAAGCGCTACTGGCTAAGAAGGAGCAGAGGACTCCTTCACAGCGGAAGGTGAGCTCCCAGCTTCTGGATGCCGGGCGGGAGATGCCGGAACGCCCAGCGACTGGCGCGCGTAGCAACGGTGCGGACACAGATGCCCTTCCAGGATTGGTGACGGTAGATATTCGGGCGGATGTGACGCCGGAGGTCCTGTCGCGGATCCGTGATCTGGGCGGAGTCGTGGTCAACAGCGTGCCCAAGTATCGCGCCATCCGGGCACAGTTGCCGCCCGGTGCCGTTGAGCCGCTCGCGAGGCTGGATGCAGTCCAAACGATCCGGCCAGGCGACAAGGCTCGAACACGCGGGCAGACATCCCCACACCCTCCCATCCTGCGCAGGGAGGTACCGGACACTTCGAGGACCCGCAAGGCCGACACCTCGGCAGGCGACCTCGCCCACCGGGTAAATTCTGCGCGCCGAACGCACTCGGTAACCGGCTCGGGCATCGGGATCGGCGTGATCTCGAACGGCGTCAGAACGCTTGCCGACCGTCAGGCGTCGGGCGACGTTCCAGCCCGGGTGAATGTCTTGCCGGGACAGGAGGGAGTTGGCGACGAGGGAACGGCGATGCTCGAGATCGTCCACGACCTCGCCCCGGGAGCGGAACTCTATTTTGCGACCGGCGTTGGCGGGCAGGCACAGATGGCGGCCAACATCGAAGCGCTCTGCGAGGCTGGCGCGGACGTCATCGTAGACGACGTTACATATTTCCTCAATGCGGCCTTCCAGGACGGCACGATCGCACAGGGAGTGAATGCGGCGACAGCAGACGGGTGCTTCTATTTCACGGCGGGTGGCAACGACGGCAATCTGAACGACGGCACCTCCGGTGTCTGGGAGGGCGACTACGCCGCGGGGAGCCCGCTGATGGTGGAAGGCGAGGCGGTCGGGATCCGTCACGACTTCGGCGGGGGCATGGAAGCGAACCCGCTGACCGGCGCAGGTTTCTTTAGCTTCGGCTTCTCCGGCGTGATTGTCCTCCAGTGGGCCGATCCCCTCGGTGCATCCTCGAACGACTACGATCTGTTCCTGGTCAACGGGGACGGCGACGTGATCGACAGCTCGACTGACACGCAGGATGGCACCCAGGATCCGATCGAGTCCATCTCCACCGGGTTCTTCGCCTATTCCGGTGTCAGCCTGGTCGTCGTCAAGGCTTCCGGCGCAGACCGCTTTCTGCGCCTGCAGGCTGCTAAAGGACGGCTGGAGATAGCTACCGCCAGCAACCTATACGGACACTCGGCGGCGGAGAACGCGGTCTCCGTGTCGGCCGTCGACGTCCGCACCGCTGGCGGGTCCGGCAAGGTGTTCAACGGCACCGAATCGGTCACCCGGGAGAACTCGGACGGCCCCGGCCGTATCTTCTTCGAGCCGGACGGCACCCCGATCACGGCTGGCGATTTTTCAGAGACAGGGGGGAAGGTGCTGCGCAAGCCGGACCTCACCGCCGCATCCTGCGTGTCGACGGCAACGCCCGGTTTCTCGCCGTTCTGCGGTTCCTCGGCTGCAGCCCCCCATGCCGCAGCCATAGCAGCCCTGATGGTGGAGGGGGCCGGGGGACCGAAACACGTTTCGCAGAAGACGCTCCTGAGGGCAATGACCGCATCAGCGCTCGACATCGAGACCGAAGGGTTCGACCGCGATGCGGGGGCCGGCATCGTGATGGCGCCGGGTGCGGTGGGAGCGGCTGCGGTCCCTCGGGCAGAGCGCAACAGGGCGCCGACGGCGGTGGGAACGCTTCCCAACCGCACGCTGGCGCCGTCGGCATCTCCCGTGATGATCGACATGGCGACCAAGTTCACGGATCCGGACAACGATACGCTGACCTACGCGGCGGCGCCGACCGACACCGTGCGGCTGGCGGTCGCGCGAAACGGAACGATAGTGACGCTGACACCCGGATCGCCGGGCCGTGTCGTGGTGACGCTGAGCGCGACCGATCCCGGAGGCCTGACGACGGTGCGGGGCTTCACGGTCACGGTCACGGCGGGAACACGGGACTACGACGCCGACAATGACGGCCTCATCGAAGTCAGGACCCTGGCGCAGCTCGATGCTGTCCGCTACGACCTCGACGGCGACGGCCTGGTGGACGGAGCGACGTGGATGCCCTATTACGCGGCCTTCGCCATGGGAGCGCTGGGGATGGGCTGTCCCAACGGGTGCACGGGATACGAGCTGGAGGCGGACCTCGACTTCGACACCGACGGGGACGGCGAGGTCGACTCGGACGACAACTACTGGAACAACGGCGACGGTTGGGAGCCCATAGGAAGCGAGGACGCTCCGTACGCAGCAACTTTGAATGGCAACGGGCGTACCGTAGCCAACCTGCTCATCAACCGGCCGACAGAGGACGAAGTCGGCCTGTTCGGTCACGCCGACAGGATTCTCATTGAGGGTATCGGTTTGGTGGGCGCCGACGTGATGGGCCAGGACGGAGTCGGCGCACTGCTCGGACGTGGCGTTTACGCGGTGATCGGAAGCAGCTTTGCAACTGGGAGGGTGTCGGGCGAGGATGAAGTCGGTGGTCTTGCGGGAGACTCGTCGGGCCCCGTAGTGAACAGCTATGCCGCTGTCCGGGTGTCAGGCACGGACGGCGTCGGCGGCCTGGTCGGGCATCAGTTCCTGAACGGGATCGTCTCCAGCTATGCCACAGGAAATGTGGGGGGGAGGAATGCGGTCGGCGGCCTGGTGGGCGCTGTGAGCAATTTTAGACAATTGATTCAGGCGAGCTATGCCACTGGCAGCGTGTCGGGCACGGGGGCCCAGCTGACGGATTCGGATTCAGGGTTCATCATGTGCAGCTTTGAAGAGAACAGCACCGGAGGAGGAGTTGGTGGACTGGTCGGCAGCTCCTGTGGCGAGATCGAGGCGAGCTATGCCGTGGGCCCGGTCTCGGGCACGGTGGCAGCCGGTGGGTTGGTGGGCACCGGCCGGAGCCTTCGGGTGCGCTTCAGCTACTGGGATCTGGATACCTCCGGCATGCGCGTGGGAGTCGGTTCGCACGACGTCAACGACAACGGGGTGATCGACGGGACGGAATCACCGAGGATCGGTGTAGGAGGAATGACCACCTCCGAGCTTCAGGCGCCTACCGACTACGAGGGCATCTACGAGACGTGGAACGTGGACCTGAACCCCCCGCTTATCGGCGAGGGCGAGGCCGACGATCCCTGGGACTTCGGGACGGCCACGCAGTATCCGGTCCTGTCGAGGGATCTCAACGGCGTGGGGGGAGCTACATGGCAGGAATTCGGGTATCAGATTCGTACGGGCCCGACGCTTACGGCGTCAACATCTGACGGCCAGCCTCAGGTGAACCTGGGCTGGACCGCAGCGGACCTGAGTTCGTGGAGCCCGGCTCCAGGCAATACTTACACCGTGACCCGCGACAACGGAACCACCGTCGAGACGATCGCCCAGGGTCTCACAGGTACCGCGTACAACGATACGGATGTGACGGTCGGCACCCGCTACACCTACCAGTTGGCGGCAGTGGTCGACGGCGGCGTGGCGGCGCGTAGCGCACCGGTGGCGGTGACCGCGGGCCGGGCGAACCAGCCGCCGGTGGCGGTGGGCACGTTGGCGAACCGGTCGCTTCAGGTGGGCTCGATGACCTCGGTAGTAGTAGAGGTCTCAGGGGCGTTTTCGGACCCGGACAGCGACACGTTGACCTACGGCGCGAGTTCGTCCTCGTCATCGGTCGCCTCGGTGAGCCGGTCGGGTTCCCAGGTGACGATTACTCCGGGTTCCGCGGGGCGGGCAACCGTCACCGTGACGGCGACCGACGCCGGCGGGTCGAACACGAGCGCGACCCATCGCTTTACGGTGACGGTGGGGAACAACTATGACAGTGACGGGGACGGTTTGATCGAGATCAGCTCGCTGGCACAACTCGACGCCGTCCACCACGATCTGGACGGGAACGGCATCCCGGACCGCTCTGACGACGCTGCCGCGTACAAGGCCGCATTCCCCTCGGCCTTCGACCGGATGGGCTGCAGCTTCGAAGGCTGCTCGGGGTACGAGCTGGAGGAGGACCTCGACTTCGACACCAACCGGAGCGGCGACGCCGATGCGGGCGATACGTACTGGAACGACGGCGAAGGCTGGGAGCCGATCGGCCTGCCCGAGTTCGATTTCTTTCCGACGCTGATCGGAGCCTTCCGCACGACGTTCGAGGGCAACGGGCATTCCATCTCCAACCTGTTCGTCAACCGCGGCAGCTACTCCGGTCTGTTCGCTGGGGTTGCTCTGGAAGGTGTCGTCGGGAACCTCAGCCTGATCGACGTGGACGTGACGGGCACCGAAGCTGTCGGCGGATTGATCGGGGACAATCGGGGCCTCGTCATCAACGTCCGGACCTCGGGACGGGTGTCCGGCGAGCTGCAGGTCGGCGGAGTGATCGGGGTCAATCTGCGACTCATCCTCCGCGGCAGCAGCTCTGCGGCGGTCACAAGCATGAGACCGCCGACGGTGTTTCCTCCCGGTGTCTTCGTTATCGTCACCTCTGGTGCTCCGCCGCCGGGAACAGGCGGGCTGGTGGGTCTCAACACCGGTTTCGTCGTCTCCAGCTACGCGACAGGACCGGTCACATCGGACACGATAGCGGGGGGGTTGGTTGGCAGTCACGATAGCAAGTTGATCAGTGGCAGCTTTGCGACTGGGCGAGTCAAGGGGGCGACCGTGGGCGGACTCGTCGGCCAGAACGGGTCGTCGATCCGGGAGGCAACGATAAGGGCCAGCTACGCGACCGGCAGCGTCGATGGTTCGACCGCCGGCGGGCTGGTCGGTCGCAACGAAAGCGAGGGGATTATCACTGCCAGCTATGCGACGGGGCGTGTCCCGGACGGCCGCAACAGAGGCGGACTGGTGGGGAAAGACGAGCGGGGCACCGTCACCAACAGTTACTGGGATACGCGCACCTCAAGGCACGGATCGGGGTCACCCGGTTCGGGCAGGACGACGTCGCAGCTGCAGTCACCCACAAGCTACAGCGGAATCTATGGCAGCTGGAACGTGGATGTCGATACGGAAGAGGGGAGTGACAACCCCTGGGACTTCGGGACCGGCGCGCAGTATCCCGCGTTGAAGTCTGTGGTTGGCGACGATCAGGCAATGTGGCAGGAGTTCGGCTACCAGCTTCGGGAAGGGCCGTCCCTGACGGCTTCGACCACGCCAGGAATGGCCCAGGTGGCCCTGACCTGGACAGCGCCGGTGGTGACCCACTGGACCACGGCTCCGGCGGTAACCTACACCCTGACCCGGGACGACGGGACCACGCTGGAAACCCTCGCCACGGAGCTTAGCGCACTCCAGTACACCGACACCAGCGTGACCCCCGGAGCGACCCGCTACCAGGTGGTGGCGGTGGTCGACGGCGGCGAGCCGACGCGTAGCCCAAGAGTGTTTGCGGCAGTGCCTGAGACGTCGGCGCCGTACGTGAGCAGCATTGCGATCACTTCGGATGGCGGCTACGCTGCCGAAGAAGCGATCCAGGTGACGGTGACCTTCAGTCAGGCGGTGACAGTGACAGGAAGCCCGCAGCTGACTCTGAATGTGGGCGGAGAAGACCGGCCGGCCGGCTACGTCAGTGTGACGGGCGGGGCGGTGGTGTTCAGCTATACCGTGGCCGTGGGGGAGAGCGACAGAAACGGGGTGGGCATCGAGACGAACAGCCTCTCGCTCAACGGCGGCACGATCAAGGACAGCACCGACACCACTGACGCCGTACTGAAGCATCGGGCGTTGGCGGATGACAGCCAGCACTGGGTGGATGGGGTCAAACCGGAGTTGCTTTCGACCGGGGGGGCGGTGGTGAACGGCGCGACGCTGAAGCTGACCTACGACTCGTACCTCGACCAGATGTCGGTTCCGCCGGCGAGCGCTTTCACGGTCGCAGGCGGCAATTCGACGAGAACGGTGTCGGGGGCTGCGTTGTCCACTTCGAACCTTTACTCGGACCGATTCGTGGTGACGCTGACCCTAACCCCTGCGGTGGAGCACGGGGAGACCGGGATCACACTGAGCTACACGGTGCCGACGGGGATGGGAGAGAGTCCCATTCAGGACAGTGCTGGTAACGACGCGGAGGCGCTTGTCAGTCAGCCGGTCACGAACGAGACGCCTGAGATGACGGCCCCGACTGTGAGCGGCATCGTGATCGCCTCGGACGCGGGAACGGACCGGATCTATGTTCCAGGGGACCGGATCGAGGCGGCGGTCACCTTCAGCGAGCCGGTGAAGGTGACAGGAGCGCCGCAGGTGATGCTTGAGGTCGGCGGTGCGGGCAAGGCGGCAACCTACTATGGAAGCGGGTCGGGGAAGGTGCTGGTCTTCACCCACACTGTGGCCGAAGGGGAAAGCGACACCGACGGAGTAGAGATCGAGGCGAACCAGTTCAATCTTAACAGCGGGACGATCAAGGATGCCGCAGACAACGACGCTGTGCTGGACCATCAGGCGGTAGCGGCCGACACGAGGCACAGGGTGGACGGGGTCAAGCCGAAGCTGGCGACTGCCGGCGGTGCGGCGGTGAACCTGGCGACGCTGACGCTGACCTACGATGAGCCGCTCGATGGGAGTTCGACACCCCCGGCGGGCGCCTTCACGGTTGCGGGAGGCACCCAGACGCGAATGGTGACCGATGTCGAGATAAGCGGGAGCGCGGTGGAGTTGACCCTCGACTCGGCGGTGGATCACGGCGAGACCGGTATCGAGGTGAGTTACAAGGTGCCGAGGGGGGTGAGTGCGAGCCCGATCCGCGACACGGTGGGCAACGCCGCGGCTGCGCTGACCAACGTGGCGGTAACGAATGAAACCCCGGACACGTCCCCCCCGAAGGTGAGCACGATCTCGTTCAGTTCAAGTCCCGGGACGGACCGGACCTACGCGGCGGGAGAGGATATCGAGGTGACGGTGACCTTCAGCAAAGAGGTGGCGGTCACGGGAAGTCCGCAATTGACGTTGAAGGTGGACGGGAAGGACCGGACGGCGGGCTATGGAAGCGCGACCGGTGCGGCGGTGACGTTCAGCTACCGGGTGGCTGTTGGAGAAAGCGATGCCGACGGTGTGAGCATCGATGCCAACAGCCTTTCGCTCAACAGCGGCACGATCAAGGACGGCACCGAAGACATTGACGCCGTGTTGAACCATCGGGCAGTGGCCGCTAACGCCGGTCACAAGGTGGACGGGGTCAGGCCTGATCTGGCCGCTACCGGCGGGGCGGTGGCGAACGGGACCAGGCTGACGCTGACCTACGACGAACCGCTCGACGGAAGCTCGATGCCGGCGGTGAGCTCCTTCACGGTGTCTGGGGGCAATCAGGCGCGGACGGTCACCGGAGTCCGGGTGAGCGGCAGCACCGTGGAATTGACCGTGGATCCGGCAGTCGAGCAAGCGGAGACGGGGATTCGGGTGAGCTATACCGTCCCGACCGGTATGGGGGCGAGTCCGATCCGCGACGTGCCGGGCAACGCAGCTCTGGGACTGAGCAGCGAGGCGGTGACCAATGAAACTCCCGACACCATAGCGCCGACGGTGAGCACGGTCGAGATCACCTCCGACCCGGGGTCGGACCGGATCTACGCGCCGGAAGACGAGATCCAGGCAACGGTCACCTTCAGCGAGCCCGTGGATGTGGAAAGGACACCGCGGTTGACGCTGAAAGTAGGAGAACGGAACCGGCCGGCCGGCTACCTGGATGGCACGGGTACGACGGAGCTGGTGTTCGGCTACGAGGTGGTTGATGGAGATGAGGACACCGACGGGGTGAGCATCGATGCGGACAGCCTTTCGCCAAGCGGCGGAACGATCAAGGATGGCTCGAAAAATTCCGCAGTACTGGACCATGACGGGGTGGCAGCGGACTCAGGCCACAAGGTGGACGGAGCGGGTCCCGACCTGGCTGAAACCGACCCGGCGATCGTGAACGCAGCGACGCTGACGCTGTCCTTCGACGAATCGCTCGACAGAGGTTCGACGCCGCTGGCGAGCGCATTCACGATGACGGGGGGCAGCTCGTCCCCAACGGTCACCGACGTTGCTTTGAGCGGGATTACGGTGCTCCTGACCCTCGACCCGGCGGTGGAGCACGGGGAGACGGGGATCCGGGTGAGCTATACGGTTCCGGCCGGAGCGGGCGCAAGCCCGCTGCAGGACGTGCTGGGCAACGACGCTGACCGGCTCAGCAACGTGCCGGTCACCAACGAGACCCCGGATACGACCCCGCCGACGGTAAGCAAGGTGGAGATCACCTCGAATCCCGGGACGGACCGGACTTACGCGGCGGAGGACGAGATTCAAGTGACGGTGACCTTCAGCGAGACGGTGGAGGTGACGGGGACGCCGGGGTTGAGTCTGGCGTTTGGGGGAGGAACGCGAGCAGCGGCCTACGAGGGCGGGACGGGAACAGCGGCCCTGGTCTTTGCCTACGAAGTGGTCAACGGGGAAAGCGACACCGACGGGGTGGGCATCGAGGCTGACAGCCTGACTGGGGGGACGATCCGGGACGAGGCCCGCAACAATGCTGAGCTGGACCATGACGAAGTGGCCGCCGACTCAGGCCACCAGGTGGACGGGGTCAGGCCGGAACTGGCCGCAAGCGGTGGGGCGGTGGTGAACGGGACGACGCTGACGCTGACCTACGACGAGCCGCTGGATGGGAGCTCGAACCCTGCCTCGGGGGACTTCACGGTGGCTGGCGGGGATCAGGCGCGGACGGTCTCCCGTGTTTCGGTGAGCGGCAGCACGGTGTTGCTGACCCTGGATCCGGGCGCCAAGCACCTGGAGGCGGGAATCCAGGTGAGCTACACGCCTGGGGCGAATCCGATCCGGGACGCGGTGGGCAACCAGGCGGAGGGGCTGAGCCGCGAACCGGTGACCAACGAAACTCCGGACACCACCCCGCCGGAGGTGAGCCGTCTGGCCATCACCTCGAATCCGGGGGCGGACCAGACCTACGCGGCGGGCGATGAGATCGAGGTAACGGTGACCTTCAGCGAGACGGTGGAGGTGGAGGGGACGCCGCGGTTGAGGCTGCGAGTGGGGAGCAGGACCCGAACGGCCGGCTATGATAGCGGCACGGGGACGGCGGTGCTGGTGTTTGGCTACGAGGTGGCCGATGTGGACGAAGACACTGACGGGGTCAGTGTCGAGGCCGGCCGCATCGCCTTGAACGGAGGGACCATCGAAGACGAGGCGGAGAATGCGGCGGAACTGGCCCATGAGGCGCTGGCGCCGCAGGCGGGGCACCGGGTGGACGGGGTGCGGCCGGCGTTTGTGAGCGCGGCGGTGGACGGCTCCTCTCTGACGCTGACCTACGGAGAAGCGCTCGACGGGGGTTCGAGTCCTGCGGCGGGAGACTTCACGGTAGAGGTGGGAGGCAGCGGGCGAAGCGTTACGGGAGTGTCGGTCAGCGGGAGCACGGTGACGCTGACGCTCAACCCTGCGGTCGAGCACGGAGATACGGGGATCCGGGTGAGCTACACGGTTCCGACCGGGGTGGGGGCGAACCCGATCCAGGATGCGGTGGGCAACGACGCTCGCGGACTGAGCAACCGGTCGGTGACCAACACCACCGATGCCCCCAACACGGCTCCGGTGATCACGAGTCCGAGTTCGTTCAATGTTCCGGAGAACCGGGTTGTGGCGAGGCGGCTGGCGGCCAGAGACACCGACGCGGGGGACGAGGTGACGGCCTGGGATATTGTGGGCGGGGTCGACCAGTCTGAGTTCTCGATTGCTTCCGATTCGGGAGAGCTGAGCTTCCGGGACCCGCCGGACTTCGAGGCACCCGGAGACAACGAATACGTAGTGACGGTGGAAGTGACCAGCGGGGCGGGGGCCAGGGAGCTGGAGGCAGAGCAGACGTTCACGATCAGAGTGACCGACGAGCGGGAACCTCCGGAAGTGCCGGAGGCGCCGGTCATTTCCGGGGAGACGGCCGACAGTCTGCAGGTGAGCTGGAACGAACCCGACAACACGGGCCCGGCCATCACCGACTACGACGTGCAGTACCGTGAGAAGGGCGCGGGGCGCTTCATCGACGGGGACCAGCAGGGGCCAGGGCGCACCTTGACACTTGAGGACCTGGAACCGGGGACGGTCTATGAGGTGCAGGTACGGGCCAAAAACGACGAGGGGACGAGCGACTGGTCGGATGCGGGCGAGGGGATGACCGTCACGCCGCTGACGGTGGGGATGACGAGCGGCACCGAGCCGCCGGTCTCGGGTCCCTTCACGGTGCGGTTCAGCTTCTCAGAGCCGGTGACGGGCTTCAGCGCCAGTGACATCGAGACGGGTCAGGACCCTGAATGCAGGGACGATCAGAACAACCCGGTCTTCTGCGACCCGGGGATTGGGGGACTCCAGACGACCGATAACCGGGTCTTCACCACTACGGTAACCCCATGGACCGACCGGGTGGCCCACAGCTACACCTTGACGCTGACGGTTCCGGGAGATGCCGTGAGGTCGTCGGTGGGCAGCAAGCCGAACGAGGAGCCCGAGGAGCCGCTGGAGGTGCGGGTGTCGCCGCCGGGGGCGCCCGAGCCGATTTCCTCCATCGGTCTGCGGGCGAGTCCCGGCAGCGGATCGGTGAGACTGAGCTGGAACCGCCCGACGGACAACGGAGGCTCAGCCATCATCCGCTACGAGTACCGGTACGCGGCAACCGGGGAGGGGTGGAACGAGTTGGAGCACGTGGGAGCGGGGTCGAGCGGGGTGACGGTGGGGAACCTGATCAACGGCCGGGAATATGTCTTTGAGGCGCGTGCGGTCAATGCATTGGGGAAGGGAGGAGCGGAGACGGTGATGGCCACGCCGGTGGTTGGCGGGGGTGGCAACGGCGGAGGCGGTGGAGGCGGAGGCGGAGGTGGTGGAGGAGGCGGAGGTGGTGGAGGAGGCGGAGGCGGGGGGCTACTGTTTCCTCCGGAGGTCCCGGCAGCCCTGATGGCGATGGCCGGAGACGGGGCGGTGCGGCTGGAGTGGAGCCCGCCGGAAAGCGACGGGGGCACCTCGATCCTGCGCTATGAGTACCGTTTGAAGGAGCTCCGGGGGGAGTTCGGCGAGTGGACCCCGATCGAAGACAGCGCCCCCGGGGAGGTCAACGCCTCGGCGTACACAGTCGGGGAGCTTGACAACGGGACGGTCTATGCCTTTGAGCTGCGCGCGGTCAACCTGGTGGACGAGGGACCGGAGACGGAGGCGGTGGAGGTGGTGATGTTGCTGGACCGGGCCTACTGGTCGAACTTCCTGGCGGAAGATCTCCAAGGGAGTGAGGCCGGGCTGGAGCACACCCCGTTTGGGGGAACCCCGCGGAGTCTGAGGCTGCGGTTTGGAGCGGGGCTGCGCTTTGAGGAAGACGAGCTGGACGGGGAGGGAGAAGTGACGGGGACCCGCCTGGGCAGCTACGGGTACCGCTACACCAGCCGGACCACGGGGGAGTTGAGGCTGGACTACGACGGAGGGGAGGCGTGCGAGCTGCGGATGACCTTCAGGGGAGTGGGAACGGGCAGCTACAGCTATCGCTGCGGCGGGCGGTTGAGGGGGCAGGGGAGCTTCCGGATGAGCAGGCTGAACCGGAGGCCGGAGATCACCGGCGCAGGGGCCTATGAGGTAGCGGAGAACACGGCGCGGGTAGGACGGCTGGAGGCGGTGGACGGGGACGATGAGATCGAGGGATACGGAATAGCGGGAGGAGCGGACGGTGGGCTGTTTGCGGTGGAGGCGGAGACGGGGGAGCTGATGTTCCGGGAGGCGCCGGACTATGAGGATCCTTCGGATGTGGAGAGCGCGGAACCGGCAAGCGGCGCAGCAGACAACGAATACATCGTGGTGGTCGAGGTAAGCAGCGGCGAGGGAGAGAGGGAGCGGAAGGGGAGCCGTGCGATCCGGGTGCGGGTGAGTGACGAGGAGGAGCCGCCGGAGATTACCAGCGTTGGCCCGTTCGAGGTGGTGGAGAACCGGACGAGGGTGGGGCAACTGGAGGCGGTAGACCAGGACAAGCAGGACGAGATTAGGGAGTACGGGATTGCGGGAGGAGCGGACGGGGGGCTGTTTGCGGTGGTTGAGGAGACGGGGGAGTTGATGTTCCGGGAGGCGCCGGACTATGAGGATCCTTCGGATGTGGAGAGCGAAGAACCGGCAAGCGGAGCGGCAGACAACGAATACATCGTGGTGGTCGAGGTAAGGAGCGGTGAGGGGGAGAGGGAGCGGAGGGGGAGCCGAGCGATCCGGGTGCGGGTGAGTGACGAGGAGGAGCCGCCGGAGATTACCAGCCTGGGCCCGTTCGAGGTGGTGGAGAACCGGACGAGGGTGGGGCAACTGGAGGCGGTAGACCAGGACAAGCAGGACGAGATTAGGGAGTATGGGATAGCGGGGGGAGCGGACGGAGCGCTGTTTGCGGTGGAGGCGGAGACGGGGGAGCTGATGTTCCGGGAGGCGCCGGACTACGAGGATCCTTCGGATGTGGAGAGCGAGGAGCCCCAGAGCGCAGCAGGGGACAACGAATACATCGTAGTGGTGGAGGTAAGGAGCGGAGAAGGAGAGAGGGAGCGGAAGGGGAGCCGAGCGATCCGGGTGCGGGTGAGTGACGAGGAGGAGCCGCCGGAGATTACCAGCCTGGGCCCGTTCGAGGTGGTGGAGAACCGGACGAGGGTGGGGCAACTGGAGGCGGTAGACCAGGACAAGCAGGACGAGATTACAGGGTACGGGATAGCGGGGGGAGCGGACGGGGGGCTGTTTGCGGTGGAGGCGGAGACGGGGGAGCTGCTGTTCCGGGAGGCGCCGGACTATGAGACTCCGGGAGATGTAGCCAGTGACGATCCCCAGAGCGGAGCGGGGGACAACGAATACATCGTGGTGGTGGAGGTAAGGAGCGGAGAAGGGGAGAGGGAGCGGAGGGGGAGCCGTGCGATCCGGGTGCGGGTGGCTGACGAGGAGGAGCCGCCGGGGGCGCCGGCAGCGCCGGCGGTGACGGCGGAGGGCAGCGACAGCTTGAAGGTAAGCTGGAGAGAGCCGGAGAACCGCGGGCCTGAGATCGTGGACTATGAGGTGCGCTACCGGGAGGCAGGCGAGGCAGGTTACAGGGATGGGGGGCACGAGGGGAGGGGTCTGGAGGTGAGGCTGTCGGGGCTGAAGGAGGGGACGGCCTACGAGGTGCAGGTGAGGGCGGTCAACGAGGAGGGGATGAGTGAATGGTCGGAGCCGGGGGAAGGGAGGACTGGCATGGAGGAGGCCGCCCCGGACGATCCATCGGACTTCACCGAGGGGGACCTGGAGGGGAGGCGTTTGACCCTGCGGCTGGAGGGTGAGGAGGGGACCGCCGGAAGCCTTGAGCTGCGGTTCGGAGAAGGCAACCGGTTCGAGCAGATCGAATCGGGGAGTCAGCAAGCCGCCACCCGGAGCGAGGGCGCCGCCTCCCGATCGGGCAGCTACACCTATGAGAGGACGGGCCCCCTTATGGGGACGGTGAGGCTGGACTACGATGACGGGGCCTCCTGCGAGATCCGTTTGAGCTTCACCGGGACGGGAGTGGGCGGGTTCGTCTATGACTGCGGCGGCGGGGACCCGGCAGAGGGAAGCTTCCACCTGACGACGGGGTCGTTGTTCGTTCCGGTGATTCTGTCGGCGGCCGGGCGCAGCAACTCCCTCTTCACCTCGGAACTGACGCTGACCAACCGGGGGGACGAGGAGGTAAAGCTGGACTACACCTACACGGCCCACAGGGGAGGGGGGAGCGGGAAGACTTCTGATGTGCTTGCACCCGGCATGCAAAAGATCGAGACCGACGCCCTGGGCCATCTACAGAGCCTGGGGATTCCGATTCCCCAAACGGGGAACCGCATCGGGACGCTGAGGGTGGAGGTCCGGCTGGGGTCTGAGGTGGAAGCGGTGGTGCGGACGACAACGGTGGTGCCTGACGGAAGAGCGGGGCTGGCCTACCTGGGGGTGGCGGAGGAGGAAGGGTTTGAGGAGGCAGTCTATCTGTGCGGGCTGCGGCAGAACGGCAAGGACCGCTCAAACGTGGCCTTCCAGAACATGGGAGCGCCGGAAGAGGGGGCGATCACTGTGAGAACCACGGTCTATTCGGGAGAAGCGGCGGATGCGACTGCCCGAGTCCTTGAAGACGTGACGCTTGAGCCGGGAGGGTTTCATCAGTATTCGGGGCTGCTGGGCGTGCTGGGGGTTCCGGCCCAAGGCTACGTCAAGGTGGAGAGGGTGGAGGGGAGAGCCTCCTTCTACGCCTACGGGGTGATCAACGACCAGGCGAACTCGGACGGGTCGTTTGTGTTTCCGGTAGCGGCGAGTTGGCTGGAGGGCACGGCAGGACAGACCTTGCCGGTGGTTGTGGAGACCAGCGCGTTCACCAGCGAGCTGACGGTGACGAACTTCTCCGAAGATCCCAGGAACCTTGATTTCCAGTTTGTAGCCGAGGGAATCGAGGCCACGGGCAACGCCGCCGGCTTCCGCATGAGGCTGGAACCCGGCCAGCAGGAGATCATTGCGGAGGTGGTGGAGGAGTTGCGGAGTCAGAGGGTAGCCGGGCTCGGTTCGGGCAGCCGGGCCTTGGCCGGGGCGGTGTTTGCCACAGCCGCTGAGGGGGACATGAGCGGGATCGTGATCGGGGCCAGGACGGGCTCCGAGGGTGGAGGCGGGCAGTACAGCGTCTTCTACAACGCGGTGCCCTACGGTGAGGCTTTCATCCGGGAGGCCTGGGTGGACGGATTGCAGCAGAACCAGGAGAACCGGAGCAACCTGGCGCTGGTCAACACCGGGGAGGTGGACGGGAGCGCCAGCGTCTTTCATCTGGAGATCTACGACGGAGAGACGGGATTGCTGGCCGAGACGGTGGTGACCAAGCCGATCCCGGCCCGGGGCTGGCATCAGATCAACGGCATTCTGGGCAGCTACGCCCCGGAGACCCGGCAGGGGTATATCCGGATCCTGAAGGTTTCTGGGGAGAACCCCTTCCTGGCCTACGGGGTGGTCAACGACGGCGGGACTCCGGGCGAGCGCAGCGGCGACGGGGCCTACCTGCCGGCGAGGCAGTAGGGGATCAGCAGAGGTCTGTTACAGAATGTAGTTACCCCGTGTTGCCTTTTCTTAGGCCCGAGGGCACATGGTATCCGGACCCATTGCTCCGCATGAGGCTGGAAAGGAGAAAAGGGGCGGTGGATTGGCTGAACTCTCGGCTGCAGCAGGCGGGAAAGCGACAAACGGAAGCAGGAAGGTTTCCGCGTTGCTTGTAACTTGTTGAAACGATGGAGCGGGAGACGGGGATCGAACCCGTGACGTCCAGCTTGGGAAGCTGGCATTCTACCGCTGAATTACTCCCGCTCGCTCCTGCCGCACCACAAGGCCGTCCGGCAGCCCTCAATATAGTCTGTCCGCTTCCGGCTTGCAAGAGCTCGACCTGGAAAGCGCTTCCCCCTGGCCGGCCTCTGCAAGGGGGGCGGGTCGTCAGGAAAAAACGGGCTCGGCCAGCTTGGACAGCAGAACGGCCGAGGCGTTGTGCACGTCGGCGTGCAGTGAATTGCCGTGGGAGTCCATGGTGACGATGGCGGGCAGGTCCCTGACCCGGATGTGCCACATGGCCTCGGGAATGCCGAATTCAAGCAGGTGGACGCCCAGCACCTCCTCGATGCAGCGGGAGTAGTACTGGGCTGCCCCTCCAATGGCGTTCAGGTAGACGGCGCCCGATGCTTTCAGCCCCGCCAGCGTCCTGGCTCCCATGCCCCCCTTCCCCATCACGGCTCGAATGCCGAACCGCTCGATGATCTCCGCCTGATAGGGTTCTTCGCGAATGCTGGTGGTCGGCCCGGCCGCGGTGATCCGGTAATGGCCGTTGTCCTTGAGGACCACGGGGCCGCAGTGGTAGAGCACGCTGCCCTGCAGCTTCACCGGAGAATCATGCTTCATCAGATAGGCGTGAACGGCATCGCGGCCGGTGTAGATCTCGCCGCTGACCAGGACCACGTCGCCCATTTTGAGCCGGCGCACTTTTTCCGCGGTGAGTGGAGCCTGCAGCCGGACTTCCTTGCCGGTGCGTGCAAATCCTTCGCCGGCCGCCATGGGAGCCGCCGGTTTGTCCTCCCGATAGAGCCAGCGCTTCAGAGCCCCGGTTTTGGCGTCCAGGATGACCCCCAGCCGCCGGAAGGCCCAGCAGTCATAGGCCACCGACACGAAGAAGCTGGCCGGCAGGCGGTTGAGGACGCCCACCTTGCAGCCGATCAGCGTCACCTGCCCCCCAAAGCCCATGGTTCCGATCCCCAGGGTGTTGCCGGCCGTCATTACGTAGTCCTCCAGTGCGGCCAGTTGAGGGTTGGAATTGGTGTCGTCCAGGGTTCGAAAAAGCTGCTCCTTGGCGTGAGTGTATCCGGAGGTGCGGTCGCCTCCGATACAGACGCCCACGGCTCCCGCGCTGCACCCCTGCCCCTGGGCCTGCCAGACGGCGTGCAGGATGCATTTGCGAACCCCGTCCAGAGTCCGGTCGGCTCTCCCCAAGTGGGGTAGCTCGCAGGGGACGGAGTACTGGATGTTCTTGTTTTCGCAGCCGCCTCCCTTGAGGATCAGCTTGATCTCGATCTCCTCGTCGTTCTCCCACTGCTCGAAATGAACGATGGGGGTCCCGGGTCCCAGATTGTCGCCGCTGTTTTTGCCCGTCAGCGAATCCACCGAGTTGGGGCGGAGTTTGCCCCGCCGGGTGGCCTCGGCAACGGCGTGGCGCAGGTGATCCTGCAGCGCCAGTTGGTTGATGCCCACCGGGGTCCTGATCTTGAAGGTGGGCATCCCGGTGTCCTGGCAGATGGGGCCCTCGTCCTGGGTAGCCATGTCGATGTTGGTGGCGATGACGTTGAGGGCTTGGGACGCTTGAGTGGCGGGGGTCTCGGATTGCAGGCCGTCGGCCATGGCCCGCCGGACGTCCGGCGGGAGATTGGTGGAGGTCTCGGTGATGAGTTCCAGAATACTCTCTTGAAATAAGGACATGATCGCTCCTTGAAAGCTGGTCCCGGAATCAGGAGAAAGCCGGGAGCAGGAGTCCCGTGGGGGCCCTTCCCGAATTATAGCCGAGTTGCCTCCCCCATGGGCAAGAGGCCATGTGCAAGCCAAACATGGTTTACACGGCCTGGGAGCGCGGGCGTCCTGCCCGCGTCCTGTTCCTGCCAACGCGTCCTCCCGCGCCAGTGCCTCCGGGCTATCGACGCTGCAGGCAGCCAGCAGCGTTCGCCGCTTGGCGCCCGCTGAGCTTCGGTGCGATTCTGCAGGCAGCGACCCTGTCGGCGGGCACCGCATCAGCCGGCTAGGCAGAAGGGGAGCAATGGTGCCGTTCCCGGTTGACCGAAGTGGGGAGATAGGCGAAGCCGTGCCAAGCCTTGTGCGGGCGGGACGCCCGCGCTCCCAGGAAATCGTCATCCCGTGACATCATTTTCCCCCCTCGAGTGGGGGAATGATTGAAGCGTCGACGGCGGCCGCGCCGGCCTGTCCCGGCCGGCATCGACCGGCAGAAGGGAGGACGGCAACGGTCACGGCCTGCTATAATCCACGGGTTTCGCTATGGCGAGTCCGCATTTCTCACCGGGGGGCGTGACAATGGCGCCGGATTTTTTCCTTCAGCGCGTGCTCGTGACCGAAGAGCGTAGCGGGGACTACGTGCGAGGAGCATGTGCGCGCTGAAGGGAAAAAGACAAGCCAGAGCACGCCCAGCGCCGTCTGTATCCGCATGCCCTCAAAACAGGGCCAATAAAGGCACTGAAAATAAACGGTCTTTCATAATACATCCAGCGACCCGGTGAGAAATGCGGGCTAAACCCAAGCTGCTCATTACCGGCATCAACGGTCTCATCGGAAGGGTCATCCGGGACCCCCTGGGGAAATCCTTCGAGGTCTACGGGCTGGATCTCACGCCGCCCTTTTCCGAGCGGGTCTTCCAGGCCGATGTCGCCGACTCGCGGCAGGTGTCGCAGGTCCTCGACAAGCTGGCTCCCGTCCAATGCGTCGTCCATCTGGCGGCCCAGATCAGCGTCGATACCGCCTGGGAGCCCGTGCTTCGGGTCAACATCCAGGGCACCCGCAACCTTTACGAGGCTGCCCGGGTGTCGGGGGTGAAACGGGTGATCTTCGCCAGCTCCAACCACGTGACCGGCGCCTACGAGGGCTTCGCCCCCCACCTGCATCTCCACAGGCAGGCGGAGCCGGTTCCCATCTCGGTGAACCAGCCGATGCGGCCGGACAGCGACTACGGCGTGAGCAAGGCCTTCGGCGAGATTCTGGCCCGCTACTACTGTGCCCGCTGGGGAATGGAATCGATCTGTCTCAGGATCGGCTCGGTGCGCGAGGACGACGATCCCACCACCGATCCCAGGTTTCTGCGAACCTGGCTGAGCCACCGCGACCTGGTCCATCTGGTAGAGTGCTGTCTGCGCGCCAATGTCACCTACGGGGTCTACTACGCCATCTCCAACAACAAGGGGGCCTTCTGGGACCTCTCCAATGCCCGCGCCGAACTGGGCTATGAGCCCCGGGACGACGCCTCGCGAGTCCAGGTCCCTGCCAGAAGTGCAGGCTGACCTGCAATGCCGTTCACAACGCTGAACCCCGAGCTGCCCGCCGTCTGCCTTCCCATCCCGATGGGGCTCCGTGCAGTCCCACAGGGAACGGGATGGATTCCCGGCGAGGCGGCCGAGGGGTAAGGAGGAGCCATGCAACCGAAACACCGCCTTTTGGGCCGCCGCCGTTTCCTGTCGGGAGCAGCTTGGCTCTCGACGCCTCCGGCCCTGCTGGCCGCCGCCGGACTTCGAGAGGCGACGGCCTCCCCTCCGAAACCGAAAGACAATGTCTACAGCCGGCTGGGTGTGCCCACCTACATCAACGCCTTGGGGACGGTCACACGGCTGGGCGGGACCATCATGCCGCCCGAGGTGGTCCGGGCCATGGACGAGGCCGGACAGCACTTCGTCCCTCTGGCCGATCTCCACGAAAAAGTGGGCGAGCGCCTCGCCCGGCTGATTGGCGTGGAGGCCGCCACCGTCACCAGCGGGGCCGCCGGCGCCATCACCCAGGGAACCGCGGCTTGCGTCACCCGGGGAGATCCCGACAAGATGGCCCAACTGCCCGACACCGCCGGCATGCCCAAACAGGTCGTCATCCAGAAATCACACCGGGAAGCCTACGAAGCCCAGATCAAGCTGGTGGGCACCCGGGTCGTGGAAGTCGAAACCACCGCCCAGTTGGAAGCCGCCATCAATCCCGCGACCGCCATGCTCTTCTTTATCAACACCTTCAACCCCAAGGGCCAGATCGATCGGCAGACCTGGGTTGCCATGGGAAAGAAGCATGGGGTTCCCACTTTCAACGACGCCGCCGCCGACGTGCCCCCCAAGGGGCGGCTTTCGGAGTATGTCAGGATGGGATTCGACCTGGTGGCTTTCAGCGGGGGCAAGGGACTGCTGGGTCCCCAGTGTTCCGGCCTGCTGCTGGGCCGCAAGGACCTGGTGCTGGCCGCCAGACGGTGCGGGAGCCCCTGGGGCGGCATTGGCCGGGGCATGAAGGTCGGCAAGGAGGAGATGATCGGCCTGCTGGCGGCGGTGGAGCGCTATCTCAAGATAGACCACCAGGCAGAGAAACGCCTCCTCCAGTCCCGGGTGGCCACCATTGCGGCGGCCCTGGCCTCCATCCCGGGGGTCCAGGCGGAGTCGTTTGTCCCGGAGATCGCCAACCACGTCCCCCACCTCAGCCTCGAGTGGGACTACGACCGCATCCCCATCACCTCCTCCCAGGCTTCCGGGCGGCTCAAGGAGGGCAACCCGCCCATCGAGGTGGGCGGCCACCGCTGGCTGCGGCCCAAGAGCCAATCCCCGAAAAATATGCAGGGCTTGACTGTTTCCGTCTGGATGCTGCGTGCGGGCGAAGACCGGATTGTGGCGGAGCGGCTGAAATCGATTTTGGCCGGCTAACCCCACGGAGGGATTCCAAGATGCTTCATCAAAGACTGGCCGAACTGGAGAGCGAGGGGCGTCCGATCCAAGTCGGCATCATCGGCGCCGGAACCTTCGGAACTCAAATCGTGGCTCAGACCTGCCGAATGCAAGGCATGCGGATCGCGGCCATTGCCGACCTCAAGCTGGAACGGGCTGTCCGGGCCCTGAGCCTCGGAGGCGTTCCCCGGGAGGACGTCCAGGTTGCGGAAACGGCCAGGGGAATCGACCAGGCCATGGATCGGGATCGACCGGCTGTGACCGCCCGGGCGGCCGACCTGCTGGGCAGCCGGGTGGACGTGGTGGTGGAGGCCACCGGCATTCCCGAAGTGGGTGCGGTCAACGGCTATCGGGCCATCCAGCATAAAAAGAACCTGGTCATGGTGACGGTGGAAGCCGACGTTCTGGTGGGGACCCTGCTCAAACGGATGGCCGATCGAGCCGGCCTCCTCTACAGCATGGCTTATGGAGACGAGCCGGCCCTGGCCAGTGAGCTTTGCGACTGGGCGCGGACACTCGGGTTCAAGCTGGTTGCCTCGGGCAAGGGAACCCGCTTCAAGCTGGCCTTTCGCAAGGCCAATCCCGATGACGTCCCCAGGATGTACGGTTTCAAGGGTAAGGACTACAACGCCAGCATGTTCTGCTCTTTCCTGGATGGCACCAAGCACTCCATCGAGATGGCGGCCCTCTCCAACGCCACCGGTCTGGTCCCGGACATCCGTGGAATGCACTTCCCCACCGCGGACTTGCGAGAGATCCCCGACAAGCTCTGCCGCAAGGAGCGCGGCGGCATTCTGGAGAACGAGGGGGTGGTGGAGGCGGTCAGCTCCATCTTCCCCGATGGCAGCGCCGTGGAGCGCAGCCTGCGCGGAGGCCTGTATGCGGTGGTTGAAGGCCAGGATGACTTTCCGGTCGAGTCGATGAGCTCCTACGGAGAAATCACCGGCATGATCATCGGCGCCAGGAGCAGGCACGCCATGATCTATCGCCCGCAGCACTTCGTCGGGCACGAAGTCCCCATCGGGATCGCCCGGATGATGATCTATCGGGAACCGGTAGCCTCGGTGATCGGGCAGATTTCCGAGGTGGTGACGGCAGCCAAGAAGCCGTTGAAGGCCGGAACCGTGCTGGACGGAGAGGGGGGCTACGCCACCTACGGAATGGTTGAGCGGGCCGAGGTGGCCCGGGAGGAACGACTGGTTCCCATCGGCCTGACCCATGGCGCCGAGGTGATCCGGGACATCCCGGAAGATGGAATGGTCACTTACGACAACGTGAGGCTGGTGGAATCGGAGCTCCTGGATCTCAGAAAGAAACAGGATGAACTGGGCGGCTAGCCAATGGGTCTTTGCCGGTTCCCAGCGAGGTCATCCACAGGACGTTTTTCCGGGTTGCCGTCCCGGTTCCATCCGGGGCGTGGAAGCGGCTTGAGGCCCCATTCCAAAAGGGCTATAGTTCTAGTTAGTTGTCACTCCCGAGGGGTCTTGGCGGGATGCTGGAGCCCCATTGGCTGGGGCGACTTCCGGGCAGGACCCGGACCTATTCCATGGAGTCCGTCGTGAACATGAGTTCCCACACCTCGATCAGGCCTCGCTGGCTGAGGCAGGGACCAGTGCTGCTAGCGCTGATTCTCTGGCCCTTAACGGTCGGCTCATCCCAGAACCCCGGGACCGGCACTGTCGCGCAGGAAGGCCAGCCGCCCCCGCAGGAACCCGCCGGCGAAACGCCGCAATTCAGGTACCGGGGCGAACAGGGATGCGCCGACGACGGTGGAATTCAGGGATTCAATCCGGATTTTCGGGGGGAGTGCGGCGATCTCCAGGGGGCGGATCTGTCCAAGGCCGACCTGCAGGGCGGCAACCTCTCGGGTGCCAATCTGGCAGGCGCTATCCTGACCGACGCCAACCTGCGGGAGGCGATCCTGGTCGGAGTTCGGCTCACCGAGGCCACTCTCAACCGAACCGATCTGCGGGAGGCCGACCTGACCCGGGCCGATCTGACGGCCGCCCACCTATCGGGGCCCCAACTGAAGGGAGCCAAGCTCAATGGGGCAAACTTGAGCGAGGCCGTCATCCGAAACACCGACCTGCGGGGAGTTGAATTCGACCAGGTGGTGTTCACACGGGTGATCCTGTTCGGGGTCAATCTCAGCGGGGTCGATTTGAGCCATCGGAACTGGGAGGGGGTTGAAGTCTCTTCCTCCAATCTCAGCGAGGCGGTCCTCACCGGACTCAACTTTCGAAACGGGTTTTCCGACAAGGTAGACTTTTTGCAAGCGGATCTTGGCCAGGCCGACTTCACCAAGGCGGAGGTGTATCGCGGCAACTTCATCGGGGCCAATCTTCAGGGAGCCAAACTCTCCCAGAGCCTGCTGACGCAAGCCAATCTGACCGGGGCCCGGCTGGAGCGGGCCGATCTCAGCCAGGCCGATCTGACCCAGGCCGACCTGAGTGACGCCTCGCTGGCTGAGGCAAACCTGAAGAATGCCGTCCTGGATGAAGCGCTGCTGACGGGAGCGGACCTGCAGAACGCCGATCTGTCGGGAGCCTCCTTGTCGGGGAGCGACCTCAAGGAGGCGGACCTGCGGGGGGCCAACCTGACCGGCGCGGTGGTGGGGGATGAGGGACGGATCCTGGCCACCGGCAACCCGGACGCCCCCCTGCTGCGGCCCACGGAAGTGGCGGGGGCAGCCTGCGACAAGGCGACGCAACTGCCCGACAAGTTGCTGTGCAAGAAGCAAGCCTTGGAATTCGTGGCCTCGGCCCGGGTGGTCAAGGTCTCCAGGAAACGCCCCCGGCGCGTCGCCAGGAAAGCGTCGGATCTTCTGGCGCCGGGAACCAGGCCCACCAGCAAGAACTGGCCGCTGTTCCTGAAGACCGTTCGCGCCAAGACCTTCGACTATGAGCGCAAACTGCCCGAATTCGTCTGCAATCAGTCCACACGCCGCTACCGCCAGATCGGCCGGGGGGGATGGAGGCAGGAGGAGTACCTGGCTCACCAATTGTCCTATCATGGCAAGCAGAAGCATTACAAGAACGTGGGCGCCAGCAGCGCTCCTCCCCAGACGGCCGGCGAGTTCGGTCCCGCCATCGCCGAGCTCTTCTCCCCGGAATCCCAAGCCACCCTGGAACTGGAACGCCTGGAGAAGATCAACGGCCGCGAAGTGGCGCGCGTCCGCTTTAGTGTCCCGGTCGAGCATTCCAAGCGAACCCTCCGCGTATCTGACAAGACGTCTGTCACCTACGGGTATGAGGGGCATTGCTGGATCGACCTGAAGGACTTCCAGGTGGTGCGTTTCCGCACCAAGGACACCGAGATCCCCAAGGAGTCACCCATCAAGGCCTACGAGCTCACCATCGACTACAAGAAGATTGGAATCGGCAAGCGGTCCTACTACCTTCCGACCAGAATGCAGGAGACGGTGAGAACCAGCTTCATAGGGAACAGAAATCTCGCCCTGATTGCTCCTGGGGCAGGCCCGGGGTCCCCGGTGCAGTCGAGAAATTTCGATGCCCTGTCCACCAGGTTCGTGACCCTCTTCGGCAAGTACCGGGACTATGCGCTGGAGTAGGCCCGCGCACTCGTTGAGATCCCGAACGCAAGAAGAAGCGGCCAGAATCGATGGAGCAGTGAACAAAGCACCCGACAACATCAAGATCGCCCTGGGCAGCGGGGCAAAAGTCACCGTGACCCACCGCAATTAGCGTACCGATGGCCATGGCTTCGTTTACGGCCATTCTGCGACAGGTTTGCATTCTTCGGTCGCCTTACCCAACTAAGACTACTTCGGGTTCTTGCACACCTGACTGGACTGCTGCGTTTTGGAAGAGTTCGACGATCGTCGGGTGGCAGGTAAAAACCAACACCTGGTTGGCCTGGGACAACTCCACGAAGGCGCAAGCGGCCCGCAGGCCCCGTTCGGGATCGAAGTTCACCAACGCCTCGTCCACGATCACCGGGAGTGGCTCCGACCGCTGGCCCAACTCGCGGACCAGCCCGAACCGCAGTGACAGAAACAACTGCTCCCGCGTGCCGCGGCTGAGCTGGTTGGGCTGTTTGGAGACGCCCCAGGAATCCGTTACGTGTATCTCCGAACTGCCAAGTGGAGAGAACACCGTTTGGTAACGCCCGTCGGTGATGTTTTTGAAAAACCCCTCGGCGTGGCGCACGACATCGGGTTGCCGCTCTTTCTCGAACTTGCCCTGCGCCTCCCTGAGAAGGTTCTCGGCGATGGTGCGAACAGCCCACTCACGAGAATGGCCGCGCATCTCCTCCAACAGCCGGTGGCGCTCGGCCCGCAGCTTAGACGACTCTTCCTCGCTGGATAGACTTCCGATCTTCGTCTTGGTTGAGCCGTGTTCGGCAGAAAACTTCACTATCTCAGCGTCGACAATTTTGATTTCTTTCTCGACCAAGCTCGCCTGGTCGCGGATAGCCTGAATATCCGTGTCGCCGAGTTGCTTTTTTAGCGATGCGAGTGGTTCTCCAGGACCGCTCAGGTGCTGCAACCGTCCTAGTGCGCGACTCCGCTTTTCTTCCAGGTCCGTTCGCCGACGCACGATCTCTGCCCGCTTGCGAAAACCCTCGGCGTCAGCGGCGCCGCCGGATTGGAGCAGATCCTTCCTCTCTCCCTTCGCCTTCCGCAGATTACTCTTACGATCCTCCAACCGGTGCTCGGCCTTCTTCAATTCCTTCTCAGCGGCCTTCCGGTCTTTGACCTTCCCGTCGACCTCATTGTGTAGTGCGATCAGCCTGTCGGCAGCAGCCATGGTACTCGATTCGTTCCTGTCGAAGGGAACGTCGAAGTCCGAGGCCAGAGGCACAGCTATTGCGACGTAATTGTCGATGTCCTTCTGAATAGCGTCGATGCGTTGCCGATGGCTTCGTAGACTGCTCAGTTGAGTGCGTCCTAGTTCGACCTTGCCGCGAAGTTCCACCACGGTCTCAGGCAAGAACGTCTCCCGCAGACTGCGGTCGGCGAGCCACCGTCGCCAACGACCCTCTGTTTCTTCGAGCGCGTTCTTGGCCTCCTCGACGGCTTTCTCGGACTGCTCCATCCTACGTTTACGCTGCATAGTCAACTCTTTAGCCCTATCGAGGGTCTCGGAGAGAAGATTCCATTCACGAATCCGATCCTGCTCGTCGTCCAACGAACCTTCTGCGGCGATGAGGGAAGGTTCGTCGATCGTTTCCAGGCCGAGGGGCGCGGCGTCTTCTTCGAGCGCGGATTGGAGGTTCTTCAATTCGGTCTCGGCCTTGCAAAGCGACTCGCGGATCGGAGCGGCCAGGGGAGACTCCGCAGCGGCGCCGGGAGCGGACGGGCCGGAAGCGAACAGGTACGCTGCGATACCGACGAGTGCAATGCCGGCGACAATACCGACGGGGAGCACGGGTCCGCCGAGTAGGGCTCCTGCAAGCAGGAGTGCGATTCCCACCACGAGGCTGATGGCTGCGACCATCCTGCTTCCGCGCGGCCCGCCAGCCGGGGGCATGGCGCTTTTGAGGCTGTCGAGCTGGCTTTGCAGGTTGGAGGCCTCTCGTCGCGCGCGGTCGATATCGCCGAGTTGCGACCGTGCGGCGCGGATCAGGTTCCGGCGCTGGCGTATTTGCTCAAAGTCGAGTCCCGGCTCCACGGCGGAGTCGAGCTCGCGTTGGGCTGCATTCTCCGCTTCGGTGGCTTCCTGCAACGCTTTCGCGTCTTGGGTGAGCGTGGAATTGTGGCGGTCGAATTCTTCGCCTCCCCTTCGCAGGCGTTCTTGGTACTGCGCAATTTCCTCGCGGACGGCCATGGACAGGTCGAAGTTCTCAAGGCGGGCTTCGTCCCAGTCCGGTCCGAGGTCCTTCAGAGTCGCAATCAAGGAGCTCTCATGGTCTTCGAGTTCTGCCTCGCGCTTCGGTAAGTCGCGGACGGAGTTGTCGAAGAAGGTACGGCCATGTTCCAGTTTTCGGATGTCGGTCGTATGGTTGAGGATGGCCTCATGCTCGACAGCCGCCTCTGCCGTAGCTTTGGCTTCCCTCGCATCGGTGTCTGCAGATTCGTATTCTTGATGCGCAGTATTGATCCGCTCCTCCAGTTTTTCCAGGCGGCTGACGCCGTTGACGGGAAAGTCGTCGATGGCCGGTAACCCGGCCAGTTCTTCCTCGGCCTGGTTGAGGTCGTTCCAGTCATCCCAGGCGCTCTCCAACTGCTTCTGGTGATCGAGTTCTGACTGACGCTGCCGGCGAAGGCCGCTCAGTCGTTCGAGCTCCGCCTCGACCTCTTTGAGTTGGGAGGTGAGGCGGGAGTACTCCGCAGCGTTGTTTGCAACTTCCGCGAGCTTGAAATCGATCTCACGGAGTTCGTTGGCGGCCTCGGCGATCTTGTGTCTGCTGCCACCCTTGAGGAACAGGGTCTGCTTCTCGGACACAAGCGCTTTCAGTGCTGCGGGCAGCTTTGCCGCACCCATACCCACGCTGTAGATCTGTACGTTGACGCTGTCGTCCTTCAGCAGAGCCTCGCTGTAGAGTTCGTCGAGGGTGAAGGTAAAGACGTTCTGAAAGACGTCCCTGGAGTGGTGGCCCAGCAGACGTGACAATTCGCCCTGGGGGAGCAGCCCGCCGGATGCTGCGGTCAGCGTGACCGGCCCGCCGCCCGTTCCCTGGAATCGCTGGACGGTAACGGTCTCGCCCGCGTGGCTGACGACGTCGAGGCTGCCCCCGTGCCGGCCCCCGGCCAGCGGCCGGTAAGGATTGCTCGTGCTGCGCCCGTCGGGGAATCCAAAAAACACCCTTCGAATGAACTCCAAGAGGGTGCTCTTGCCCGCCTCGTTGGGACCGAGAAAGACGGTGACGGGCCGTTCGAACGGCCCCAAGCCGATGTCCGCAAACCGCCCAAAGCCGTTGACGTGGATGCGGTGAATCCTCATCGGTCGTCCTCAATGAGCAGGTTCACGATCATAGCCTCAGCCTCTTCGACCAAGCCGGCAATTTCCTCCTCGTTTGGGGCAGAATTGGACAAATACGAGCGAAAGCGGTGGTGCTGGTAGAGGTCGGAAAGTCCGGTGCCAAGCCCGGCCAGAAGCTCCGGATCGGTCTTCGACCGGTCCGCCGTCCGCAGCACCTCCGCCAGAAAGTCGGAACCCTTCAGCCTGGCTTCGCGGTCGAAAGGCGATGCGCTCGCGTCCTCGATTCGCTCGCACCAGACGAACGGCGACCGTTCGTCCCATTCCCCATTGATTGCTTCGACGAGGTCCTCGATCATGTTCGGTCTGCGGAGTTTTCGGTTCAACTCACCGCGCCCGGTGAGCCTAACGCGAACGACGACCGACTGACCGTCGGCGCCGTCCAGCAGGGCTTGCATTCCTTTGTGTAATGCATCCAGCAGATCCTGCTCCGTATCGAGCGCGGCGATGTCCGAATCAAGCCGCGCCCAGCGGACGGTGTCCATGGGCCGGAAGTCGAGACCAACGTTCCCGCCATCGTCAACCTCGACAAGGTACACGCCTCGAGCTCCGGTCTCGTTCGGGTGCCGGCCCTGCGGGTTGCCGGGATAGACGACCGTAGGTCCCTGCTCGTTCAGCACCTGACGGGTATGGACGTGGCCCAGCGCCCAGTAATGGACGCCCGATTGCGCCAAGTCGTCGAGCGAGCACGGCGCATAGGCTCCATGCTCCGGGTTGTTCCCAACGTTGCCGTGCACCAGTCCGATGGAGAACGGGCCGGGATCGACATTGCCGAGGCGGAGGGCCAAGTTCTCAGTGACGTCGCGCTTCCGGTAGCTGATGCCGTGTATGAGCGCACGGTCCGGGTCCTCGAACACCGGCACGGCTTCCCACTCGGGGCCGAAGCGGCGACAGCCGGGCGGATAATCCAGCCGCGCCTGCCAGCCGTCCAACGGGTCGTGATTGCCGTGGCAGACGAAGGAGCGAATGCCCTGGGTGTCCAACTTCTTCAGACCCTCGACGAACTTGAGTTGGGCGCGCAGGCTGCGGTCAGCCCCGTCGAATACGTCCCCCGCGACCAGCAGCGCGTCCACCTGTTCGGAAATGCACAAGTTGATGATGTTCTCGTATGCGTCAAAGGTCGCATGGTACAGCGCATTCGCCACGTCTGCGGGCGCGGCGGCCTTCAGGCCGGTGAAGGGGCTGTCCAAGTGCAGGTCGGCGGCATGTACGAAGCGAATCCGCATCATCTTTCTCTATGTCCGGGTCCGGATAGGGGCGCCAGTATAGCAGAGGGCGCCTGGCTGCGCAGCACGCTACGCAGGCCGGCGAAACGAACTGGAGGGACGGTCCTCAACTGAGGATGAAGGTCGGAGCCTACTCTGTCTACTACACTGTCCACTGCGCCAAAAGGTCAAATGCCGCCTTGAGTTGCATCCCTCGACTCCGGAGGCTTAAGATAGCGCCCACGGAGGCCGGAGCCCATGAAACTCGATCGTGCTCGAAGGCTGCCTAAGGGTAATTCTTGGCGCAGGTTGGCCGTTCATGGCGCCTTGGCGGGGATGGCCTGATGGAACAGCGCCTCCACATTGCCAGCCCGAGCCCAAGCCGGAGCACTTCCGACCCGTCATGGATGAATTGAAAGGAAGGGTGGCCATCGTCACCGGCGCAGCCTCCGGGATCGGGCGCAGCGTAGCCGAGCTTTTCGCCGAAGAAGGGGTGGCCGGCCTGACGGTGGCTGACATTCAAGCGGCCCCCCTGCATCGCCTGGCCTCGGATCTGCAAAAACGCTCAGGCGGCGACCTGCTGGTTTCGGAGACCGATGTTTCCGACCCGACCCAGGTGGACGGGATGGCTCGGGCGACCGTGGAACGGTTCGGGAGGATCGATATCCTGGTCAACAATGCCGGGATCTGCCCCATGGTTCCCTGGGACCGGACCACCCTGGAAAGCTGGAACCGGATGCTCTCGGTCAACCTGACCAGCGCCTTCCTTTGCAGCAAGGCGGTGGTCCCCTACATGAGGGAACGGAAGTTCGGCCGGCTGGTCCATATCTCCTCGGTGGGAGCTTTCGTGGGCAGCATCACCGGTCATGTCGGCTACGGGGTGAGCAAGGCAGGCGTCATTGCGCTGTCCAAATACCTGGCCAAGCAGTTTGCCTCCGACGGCATCCTCTCCAACGCCATTGCGCCCGGAAGCATCGACACTCCCCTTGCCGAGGCCTTCGGGGAGGAGAACCGGCGGCGTTACGTGGATCTGTCGCTGGTGAAACGCCAGGGGACCCCTCGGGAAATCGCCGAGGCGGTCCTGTTCCTGGCGGGCCCCCGTTCCGGCTACGTGACCGGGTCGACCATGCATGTGAACGGAGGCTCGCTGCTGATTTGACTTCCACCCGGAGGGCGGCGGAAAGCGGTCAGGGCGATGCTGTCGCGGTCCCACCGGTCCTTCCCCCGGCTATCCACACGAAAGGCATCCCCAATGGCACAAAATCCGGAATGGGTCCTGGACCCGAAGCACTTTCCCGTTTGGCAGGCTCCCGATGGGTCCCGCCGGGTCAATCTGCTGGTGGGCCCCGAAACCTGCGGCGCCGACGACATCGCGGCCGGACTCTTCTGGCTGCACCCGGGGCATGAGACCCAGGCCGACATCCATCCCGAGTCGGCCGAAATTTACTATGTGGTGAGCGGCCGGGGGAGGCTGGTCATGGACGGGCAGGACTTCAGAGTCGAGAAGGGCATGACCGTCTACATTCCGGCCGGAGTCGAACACCAGTCCTTCAATGACGGCCAGGAAGACCTCTGCTACTTCTATGCCTTCGCGCCGCCGCCCCCGGGTCCCAGCAAACAGGAGGATCAGGGATGGAACCAGGTCGCGTTCCGGTAGCACGCATTCACCCGAAAGTCACCGGGAGCCGCTCCAAGCCGCGAAAGACCGTATTTTTCCAGACCAGCTCGTCCGTTGCCAGCTCAAGGTTGGGCAAGCGCCGAAGCAGTGCATTGATGGCGATGGGAGCTTCCAGACGCGCCAGCGGAGCTCCGACACAGAAGTGTGGACCATGACCGAAGGAGACATGTCTATTGGGGTGCCGCTCAATATCGAATGAGTCCGGGTTTGGGAAAACGGCCGGGTCCCGGTTGGCCGCACCCAGCATTTGTACCACCAGTTGACCCTTCTCAATGAGGTGGCCGTCCAACTCCACCGCCTCGGTGGCGAGGCGGCGGTTGCGCTGGAAGGGTCCCTCGTAGCGCAACATCTCTTCGACCGCCATCCTGGCCCCATCCGGATTGGCCCTCAGCTTCCGCAACTGTTCCGGGTGTTGGATCAGAGCCAGCACTCCGCTGGAGATCAGGTAGGTCGTGGTCTCGTGCCCGCCGATCAACAAGGTCACGCAAGTCGAGATGAGTTCCTCTTCTGTCAGTCGTTCCCCCGCCTCTTCGGCAGCCACCAAAGCACTGATGAGATCGTCCCGGGGCTCCGCTCGGCGCCTTCTGAAGGTCGATCGAAAGTAGTCCTGCAGAGCCAACAGAGCGTCCTGGGATGACATTAGCACCTCGGGCGCAGGTTTGGGAGTGGCCATGAACTCGACAATTTTCCCGGACCAGCGCTTGAGCTTCCCGTGGTCAGCCGGGGGGACTCCCATGAGCCTGGCGATGACCGTGACCGGCAAAGGGTAGGCGAAGTCCCAGATGATGTCCATCTTGCCCCGAGGCTGCGCCTCTTCAATCAGCCGCTCGACAATTCCCTCGACGTAACCGGCCATGGCGCCGACAGTGCCGGGCAGGAAGGCTTTATGCACCAGTTGGCGGAGGCGGGTGTGATCGGGAGGATCCACATTGATGAGACCCTGGGAATAGTGGCGCACCAGAGGCCGGACCTGCTCCCGAACGTCCTGTGGCAGTTCCATGGCGGCGGTGAGCCTGCCGACGCTGCTGAAGCGTTTGGGATTCTGCAGGGTACTGACAATGTCCCGATAGCGGGTGAGGATCCAACAGCCCCAGAGATCGCTCCAGTATATGGGAGCTTCGCGCCGCAACAAGTGGTAGGTCGGGTAGGGATTCTGTGCAAATTCGTGGGAAGTGAGGAGGGGGTCGAACTGGCCCATGGACTGACTTCTCCAATCGGATGGACCCCTTGCCCGCGCCAACTCCTTGGCTCGGAGCCCAGCAGGAACCCACGGCTCAGCCGACGGGGCCCGTGTCCGAACGAGCAGGAACGGCAAGTCTTCGGCATTGTAACATGGGAATTCCGCAGGCAGCCGGGATGCAGGACCGGCGGCTTCGACCAGATCTCTTGAGTCGAAACAACGTTGACAGATAGGCCGGGCCCCCGCCCTGCCGTGCGGATCATTCGAGAGTGAAACAACGGTTCCTGATGGCTTTTCGGTAGCAAGGACTATGTTCCGTTAAACCTGTTTGCTGCACTAGGGAACATGGATACACAGGATGGACAGGATACACAGGACGAGAAGCTGCTGCACAGCCTGCAATCGTTCAGTTGTAATACACTAATTATAAGAGACTTAATGTGGATCAGCCCGCTTCAATTCCCTCATTTTATCCCTCTTTTTGTTTAGGACTTCATTGGACCATTCAAGATATCCCCGGACAGATTGCCATCCCGCGGGGTACCCTCCGGCTGCGCCGACCCTAGGGGCAATCTGTCCTGTCGGGGATGTCTTGCACTATCCACCGGAGGAAAGTGTACACATGTAGATTTTGCCGGAAGTTTCGGCGAGGAAGGAAGCCCACAATTGCTCTGTACACCATCGTTTCGGGGGCTGGCCTACTCCGGTTCTCCGGGTCTTGCCGTGCTGACCTATCTGAACTTTGTCGCAAGTAGGAGGCGGACAAAAAAGGGAAGATCAATCAATACCTGATTTGTGGGCATGCACGGGCAGCCGTGACAAATCAAGTGAAAGATCTTGCCGTATCAGAGCTCGCGGGGCTTGCAACCGGAGCAACTCCGGGCCAGATGCCTTATCTTCGCGCAAGCGACGCCCCGAGGTGCTTGAGCTTTTCTTGGTAGCTGTAGGTGGGGGCGCGGGCGCAGGATCATCTCGGTATTTGCGCGGAACGTTATGCGGGCTGAGTCACTCGGTCCTGACTAACTTCCCATTCGCAAAAGTTTGCACTGTGATATTCCCGTCCCTTTCGCGGACAAACCATCTGCCGTGCCTCCTGCCCTTAATGTAAGGGCCTTCATTGCTGGTTCCATCCCTCTGGAACACTGTCCATCTGCCGTGCCTCTTGTCCTCTACGTATGGGCCTTCATTGCTGGTTCCGTCCACCTGGCGCTCAACCCATCTACCATAGCCTCTTGCCATCCACATAGGGGCCATTCCGGGAGTTTCCACTCGCGGACAAAACATGCCATGCACCGTGCCTGCTGCCCTCCACGTAGGTCCCTTCTTGGAAGCTTCCGTCAGCCAGGTACTTAACCCAGTGGCCGTGCTTATTGCCCTCCCGGAGATTTCCCGTTGATGTCGATGGATATTTGTCGACGGTCTCCCGGACCTGTTTGAGTGTTCCCTCTCCCTCCGCCATTATATCTTGTAACTATATTATGAGCCTTTTGCAAAATTCCGCAGGAAGCGGGAATTTTTATGGTGAGAGGTAAGAGGGGGTAGGTGAGTCAAGGAACAAGTCCGCTCTCTGTTGTATCATGGAGATGCCTCATCCTCATGATGAAAGGAGAGCCAACTTGCCCCTCAAACAAACCCTATCACGACACTGGTTCAGGTTTCAACGGGAGCTGTTCCCCTGGCTGGAGGAGACCCTGGGTCCCCTCGGCGAGCGCTACGAGCGGCTGGTCCGGGTGGTGGAACTGGTGCGGGTGGAGGAGTGGCTGCCCTACAGCAGGGGCTGGCGGGGCCGGCCGCTGAAGGATCGTGGGGCGCTGGCGCGGGCCTTTCTGGCGAAGGCGGTGCTGGACGTGCCCACCACCCGGGGGCTGGTGGAGCGGCTGAGGACGGAACCTACCCTGCGCCGCCTGTGCGGCTGGGAAGCGGCGGGTGGGGTGCCGAGCGAGGCGGCCTTCTCGCGCGCCTTTGCGGAATTCGCCGCCAGCGACCTGCCGGGGCGCCTGCATGAGGCGTTGCTCGACAGAACGCTGAAGGGCCACCTGGCGGGCCACGTGTCGAGGGACTCGACCGCCATCGGGGGACGAGAATCGCCGGCGCCCAAGCCCGCCCCCACGGCCAGGCCGAAGCGCCGGCGGGGTCGGCCGCGCAAGGACGAGCTACGGGCGAAGGAGCCGCGCCGGCTGGAGCGGCAGGCGTCGATGACGCTGGAGCAGATGCTGGAGGACCTGCCGAAGGTCTGCGACATCGGCGTCAAGCGCAACGCCAAGGGGCATCAGGAGAGCTGGACCGGCTACAAGCTGCACATCGACGCCATCGACGGCGGCATTCCGGTCAGTTGCCTGCTGACGTCAGCCTCGGTGCACGACAGTCAGGCAGCGATCCCGCTGGCGAGGCTGACCGCAAGTCGGGTCGACAGCCTCTACGACCTGATGGACAGCGCCTATGACGCGCCCGAGATCCGGGCCTTCAGCCAAAAGCTGGGGCATGTGCCGATCATCGACCTCAATCCCCGCAGGCGGCCGCAGGTGAAAGCCAAGCGGAAGCGGGAGGCGCTGGCGCAACGCCGCATCGGCCACCTGTCTCCCGAGGCGAGGCGCACTCGGGAGCGCTCGACCGTGGAGCGGGTGAACGGACGGCTCAAGGACGAGTTTGGCGGGCGGTACGTGAGGGTTCGCGGCCCGGGCAAGGTGTGGTGCCACCTGATGTTCGGCATTCTCGCGCTGACGGTGGAGCAGTTGATGCGTCTGACGCTCTGAAGACTTGGCCGCCACCCCGAACAGGACAGCAGGTTTGCCCGCCGTAGGGCAGGGAGAGGGCAAGCTGCGCCTGCGCCAGACGACCGCCTGTGATCCGGCCTTCAGATCCGGACATTTCCGTTCAAAAGTGCCTTTGCTGTCGGGTAATCACGGGCAGAACATCACGTTAGCCAGCAAAATGTCATGCTCCACTGTGAATTTTGCAAAAGGCTCATACGGCAATTATATACGGCTCTCGGCGCGGAGAAAAACCTTGCATCCTCGCCCGGCTAAGGGGTGGACAGAGCATAGCATGAATCCGCCGGTTCCGGCCCGGATGATTGCGAAAATGCTGCCGCGAAGGAACCAGCGAGTTGCCAGTCGCCGCTACTCCAGCGGCTCCAGTCCGACATAGGCGAATACTACTGATAAAAGACGGGTGCCGCTTTCAAACCTAGCTGCTTTTCCCATGGCAAATTCGATAACATTGACCTTTCTGCGGGGTAAGTCGTGCGGCAGGGGAGTGACGTGCCTTTTGCCTCCAGCCATGTCTTGCTCATCCAATTTGGCGACAATCCGGTTATTGACGGAAACTTCCATTGATTGCCCAGTCATCCATGGAGGTACGTAGGTGTCGAACACAAGTTGAGCCCTGCCTTCGGTCGGGAAAGAAAGATAGGCGCGGGCTAGCGCGCCCTCAACCCAGCGTGCTGGCCGTTCTTGGCCCTCCAGTGTGCTGAAACCCAGAGTGAAACGCGAGAAGCGCGGGTGATCCATTGTCAAGGCTGCAGGAGCCTCTTCTAGGTGGGATGGGGAAGGCAGAATCCAGCCATCGCGGCTGTACAGATCGCCACGAATGCGATAGCGCACAACCTTGGGAAGCGCCTCCAGAGCAGGTTCCATTGGACCTCCAGGTTCAATCTCATACCAAAGGAATACGCGCTCACGTTCGGAGGTCTCATTAAGACTGAACATGGGAATACCCGGGAATTGGCCATCCAGCGCAAAAACATCGTTGATCGTCGCCGGGACGTCTCCTATGCTCACTGGGGCACGTGAGAATCTTAGAGGTCCCCGCATATTTTGCGGTTTCACCAATATGGCAGGGTTTGCAGACCCACTCACCTGTGGGAGTATAACCCTGTCCCCCACGGAGTTCAACGATGTGGTGAGATATCGGCTGCCGTGATCGCTGTTTATGATGATCATAGTTTCATCATAAATGCCCAGTTGCTTGAGCTTTTGGACCAAACTCTCCAGTTGCAACAAGGTACAGGTGACCTGGGCGCGTATGGTTTCGTAGTTCGGTTTTTGCGTTCCAACATAGTTGCAATTTTCTCCAAATTGCACCGGCCCATGCCCTCCAGCAACATGGAAATAGTTGTAAGAGCCGGGACGCTCATCGGTTGTCATGTTTTCGAGAAACAGATCAAAGATGGCCGAATAGGTGCGCCTTTTTGTCGCTAGCTGGGACAGAAACCACCGTTCGTCATTATAGATGTAACGACGAATCAGAACCGGCGTGACCTGAAATAAGGCGATATCCAAAAGGTCAAGTCCGGTTCGTGCCGAGCGGGCGGCTTTTCCTCGGCTGATCGTGTGTCCGTGGAAAACGTCCCTGCCCGTACAAGCCGTGTAACGCCCTACACAATAGCCATTGCTTTGCTGATAGCCGAACGCCTTGAAGTCGTGCGCGGCTAGCGTGTTCACGAGGGAATGTTCATTGAGCACCGTCCAGTTGTACTGATGAGTAAAAGGCAAAGATGGAACAAAGTCCGTCTCAGGGTCGGGGGCCCGGCCTGTCATGAAAAATGAAATCGAAGCAAAAGTGCGTGGATAGCGCCCGGCAGCGCGGGTAAAACAAGTGAAACCATCGAACACTTCAGAGTATCGATCGAAGTCGGAAGCCAAAATCTCGTGTATCAGAGCACCCTGGGTGCTATCCGGCACGATGTGAATGACATTGCGCTCTCTGGATAAGCGATAAAAATCGCTAAAGTAAGTGGATGCATCTTGAAAGCTTCTTGCGGATTGTTGAATCCTATCCCACCGGGCAATCGTCGCATGAAGGAACCCGAAGCTATGAAAGAGCAGAATGAAGAGAGAAACAGCGTAGAAAAGTTCTTGGCGCCGTCTGAATACGGCAAACAGCAATGCCAGGGCGAGGATGGCAGCCAATTCTACGTTGGCGAGCGCGCTCAGTGGTTCCCAATCAATCAAATTGCCGTCAAAGGGTTGATGTCCTGCGAGACCAAAAAAAATCCTGGATTCAATGAATGCCACGACGCTGAGAAATGTAACGGCAGCCAGGAATATCTGCGAGGAAAGCTTGCCGGCCGCCAAGTATAAAACCGCGATCAAACCGGACGAGACAAGCAGGAACAACAATAACAATTGAGCAAAATTCGCTGAGAATTCACTGACGTTATTCAGAAAAATTTGCAGCGGGGTGAAGAAGCATACTTGCAGCACAAAAACAGAAACGATTGCAATTGCCCGCCAGTCAACGCGCCTAATCATCCGTGTATGTCTCGTTTAATCCGAAATTAACTTTTTGGCGTTCCGGTAGTTGATAAGATACACTCATTGGGGTCCAACCGAGCAGGTTTTTTTCTCCGAGAGCGTCATCGGCCATAGGCTCATAGTTCGCAGCTTCTCTAGGCAGATCACAGAGATCAAACACGGCTAAATAATCCTGAATGCGATGACCGACCTCGGCTGGACCGTGTTCGAATCCATTTCCTGACCCTACAGCTTGGGAAAGGGCGAATTCCATCTCCACCCCGATCCGTGCGACAATGCTCTTCTGGTAGGATCTCCAAGCACTCCGACGAACGGGTGTTGTGGAACAGCTCGATCCGGGAAGGGACCTGAGGATGGTCCGCCTTGAAAGAAGTTGGCCGAGAATGACGAGCTACGCCGAAGCCTTGATAATTCGCTCTGCTTCAAACCGCAGTTCGTCGACAAGTGCCGACCGTGCAGTCGCGTCATGCTTGTGATGAGCCCGCTCGACCAATGACCTGACTATTTATCTTCGATTCAGATTGTGTATTCCGGCGGACAGCAATGGAATACAAACCCTGCCCCGCCGCCGGGACCGGTAGGCGGAGATGTGTCCTGTTCAGCCCTGCCGTCCGAGCTTGGAATGCGGCGCGGGAATCAGCCGTAGCTTCTTGCCTAGCTGATACCAGAACGAGCCAGAGATACGGTGCAGTTCAGCGTGTGTGGCTTTCAGTTCGGCATCCATCTTCAGCGCCCAGGCTGTGCGGTCATCAAATTCACCCTGCAGGTTGGCCAGATACCGGCGGGTCTTCTCCAACTCCGCTTCCAGCGAATGCGCCCAGGCTACCTTGCTCTCCAACTCCTTTTCGGATTCCGACCAAAGCGCTCCCTGCAGGCGATGCGCCTGTTCCAGTTGCCCTTCCAACCGATGGCTCCAAACACACTGCTCTGTCAGTTGCTGCTGTTTCGCTTCCAGCGCCTGGACCGATTCGCGCGGGACATAGATTCCCAGGCAACGAACGCTGGCATCCACACGCTCATCGGCCGTATGAAATTCCATGGTGACCACCGCCCGGGACCCGCTGATGGCTTTCGGGGGAACAGGCCACTCGAAATGATAGTCTCCGCTGCGGCCGATGGTCGCTGACCCAAGAGGAACATCATTTTCGCTAACCTGAAGAGAAATCGACGGGGAAGCCTCCGACTGGGGAGAATAGGGATACAGGAAAAAACACAACGCCGGTCCCGGAGGAACCGAGAGAACTGTCCGGCACTTGCGCTCGATGGCCAGGCAATCGCCCGGGGTCGGGTCGTGCCACCCCTCCAAGAGCTGTCCGGCCGCCCTCCCCTGACCGGAAAGGATGTAGGACATCAGGGGGCGGGCCTCATCTGCAAGCTTCCGCGCGGTCAGAACAAAATATTGTGTCCCCTCGCCGGTGGCGCTCAGCAGGTAAAACCCCGCCTCCGCCAGCATCCGAGTCGCTTCGGGGAAAGAGAACGCTTGCCCATGCCAGGTATCCTTCTCGCTCGCCCGGTGGCCGGGGGATTGGTATCCGTTCAGTTGAACCTTCAATGCTCCGCCTGGTTTCAGCACCCTCGCCGCCTCGCGGATGTAGTTCTAGATGACGGTCCGGGAGGGAATGTGCTGGAATACAAGGTAAGAAAACATCAAGTCAAAGTGCTTGTCCGGCGGGCTGCTCAGGTCCATCCCCGAACTTAGGTGGAGCGTGATATTGGAACAATCGCGCAACCGCTGGCGTGCCCGTTCAATCATTTCGGCGGAAACGTCGACTCCATGCACCTCCAGGAAGTTTTCCGCGAAAGGGCGCGTGATGCGGCCCAAGCCACAGCCGATCTCCACTACGCGGCAACTCTTGGGAGAACGCCCGCAGAGCAGAACGGGGAGAAACGGGCGCACTAGTTGGTCGTAGTTGACCTGGCCGGAGGCTTCGAAATCGCTTTCGTCGGTGTCTACATCGCGCGTGTAGACGTAATGCTGCGCGTCCTGGATGGCGCGCTCGTTCCAGTCGCGCCGCATCTTTTCCAGTATTGGTTCGAAATCTTCTTTTCCACTCATGTCCGGGCCACTCCTAGGAGTCTGCGCCGCAGGACAATTTCGGAAGGTACGAGAGCGAGAGAATATTGTCGAAGAGCAGTTCGAAGGAGTGGTTTGGAGCCGCTTTGGCATCGATAGAGTTTCAAGCCACCCGTGGGCCTCCAGAATTGAAGGTTGAGGACCGACCTGGTCCTCGGTTTTGGGTACAAATCCCTCGCTTCAGGCCGCCATCAACGCACTGATCCTCTTGATGTTGAGGGCCAGACACACCAAGTCCCACTCCCCTCGCACTGACTGCAAGCTCCGCAGACTGAACCGTCGAAATCCGAGCCCTTCCTTGATCCAGCCATGAGGGGCTTCGGCAATCCACTTCCGCCGGGCATACGCCACCTGACCGGCCAGGCTCGCCAGCTTCTTCCCCATACGACTCCTGGCCGGATACTTCCTGGGATCGATCTCCACCGCCCGCTTCCCCTCATGCCCCAGCGCCACATAACCCTCCACCCCCCGGGCTTCCAGGGCCTGCAAGTCCGCCTCATTGCAGTAGCCCGCATCCGCCAGCACCTGTTTCGGTTGCTCCTCGAAGGTCTCCTCCACCTCCTCCAACAACCCCATCATCTGCCCCTGATCGCTCGCCTTCGCCGACACCTCCGTGGCCACAATGATCTGGTGGTCCCCGTCAACCGCTATCTGGGCGTTGTAGCATTGCTGAAACCCCTCCGTGCTGGTCTTCATGATCCGGCTCTCGGGATCGGTGAAGTTGCTCTGCGCCTTCTCTTCCGGTTCCCCGTAATCCCGCTTGTAGGGCTGCCCCCCTTTCGGGTTGCTATCCTGTCTCGGTTTCCGCCCCCGCCGGTCGTCAACCGCACGCTACGCCGCCTCCAGCCGCTGCTTGGCCGCCTCTATCGCTGCCAGCCGGTCCTCCCGCCGACGCAACTCCTCCGGCAACTCGTCCCCTCGCCGGTCTTCCCCGTAGCGCTCGTCTTCCTCCCCATCCTGCTGCTGCGCCTTCGCCAACAACTGTTCGATCTCTTCCTTCAGTTGCCGCTCCCGCTCCCGCATTCGCCCATAGCTCATCGCCTTGCGCCGGCTCGCGTTCGCCCGCACTTTCGTCCCGTCTATCCCCAGCCGCCCCAACCGTACCATCCCCATCTCCCGCCCCAAGATCACCACTTGCACGAACAGCTTCTTGAAGTCCTTCAAATGCCGGCGGCGAAACTCGCAGATCGTCCGATGCTGCGGAAAGTTCCCCGCCGCCAGCATCCGAAACGCCACGTCCTCCTCCAGCTTCCTGGCGATCTTGCGCGAGGAAAATACCCCCGTCGCATAGGCGTAGATCAATATCTTCACCATCATCCGCGGCTCATAGGGGGCGTTGCGCCGGCCGTCCGCTTCATACGGCTGGTAAAACGCTCCCAGGTCCAGCCCATCTACCAGTTCACTCACCTGATGGGCCAAGTGGCCTTCCGGGACCCACTCCCGTAGATCCGGAGACAACAGCAACATCTGCTTCGGCTGATACGGGCGAAACCTCGTCGGCATTCACCACCTCCCACTGAAGTCTGTGTGCCCGTTATTGTATCATTCCGTTCTGCCGACTTTCTGCGGCGCAGACTCCGAGGGGAATCCGCGTTTTTCGGCACTCTCCTATATAATCCCCTTTCATTGACCCAAGGGCACTCTCGGGTCTCGCTTTCTCCGATCATTGGAATCGGGGCAACCCGGCAACGACCTCGGAATGGCATCGGACGGTCCTGCTCGAACCAACCGGTCCGAGCCGCCTTGTCGAACCCCGGTCGTTCGAATAAAATACCCGGCCAAGAAACGTCCGTGCCTGACCTCCGAGTCGTTTCCGCCGCCCATCGGCCAACATCCATGGATAACATCCTTCGCAGCTTGGGACCCAATCAGATTGCCGTTGATCTGGGCTGTGGTCAAGGCAGCTTCCGTTACGCATCCTACCCCTGCCGGATTATCGGGGTCGACACGGCCTTGAACCATCCAGCCCTCTTTCACGACGGACGCCGCGTTCAATACATTCAATCCAGCGCCGTTCAGATTCCCCTGGCCGATGCCTCGGTAGATGCCGTGATCTGCAACCACGTCTTTGAACATTTGGCCTACATCCAAGCCCTGTCGGAGATCCACAGAATTTTGAAACCCACAGGTCTGCTTTGGGTTGCCGTTCCCAACGGGTACGGTTTGGATGACGCGCTCTATCGATGTGTGTTCGAAGGGGGCGGACACATCAACCGTTTCCGGTTCCGACAGTTGGTTGAAGAGGTCCAGACCCGGACGGATCTCAGGTTGATCCAATTCAACCAACTGTTTAGCGTATTCATCTATCTCAAGAGACCGACGCCCCAACAGCGGGTCCATTTCCCCCGCCGGGCGCAGTTTCTTTACAAATGTCCACCCTCCTGGAACCGCGCCGCAATCCTGGTCTTGAGCACGATCACCCGGACGGTCGACAGGCTTTTAGGCACCCGAACGAGTCAGTACGGGTGGGGCTTTGTCTTCGCTCGGGGAGAAGTCAGTCTGGACCCCTTGCCCTCGTTCTTCAACGTCTGCCGTCAGTGCGGATCGGGGAATGATGCAGTTCACCTCAAAGCGAGCGGACGAGTCTCCCCGTTGCTGGGAATTCCCTTTTATCGCTGCTCCAACTGTGACGCCGAAAACATTTTCTTCAAACCCTTGAAGGGTCTGAGTTAGTTTTTCTTCCGTTTCGAAACGGTCCCGACATTTACGACACCGGGTGGAACGCCCCTTGGGCGTGGGTTGATCGATCGGTTTCAAGCGATTGATCCAAAAGACCGTTCCGGTTACGAGAGCCAGCCAGCCTCTACACTCACCCCCACGACGCCGACGGGGACCAGGCTGGCTGGATCGACCAATTCTCCCGCTAAAGGAGCCCGGGAAACGGGACTTCGACCTTGTGCTATAGTTATGAAAAAGGGGATTATATAGGAGAGTGCCGAAAAACGCGGATTTTCCTAGCCTGAGCGCTTGCCATTATCGGCACTATCCTGTAAACTGAAGGTATGGCAAAGGCACCGGGCAAGAATCACCGTAAGGGCATTATTTTCAAGCAGTTACTCAGGGAGTTCCCCACTGATGCCAAGGCCGAGGAATGGATTGTCAAGCAGCGCTGGGCGAGGGGCGTGTGCTGCCCGCATTGCGGGTCGTTGAATGTACAAACGGGCTGCCAGCACAAGACCATGCCGTTCCGATGCCGGGAAAGGATCTGCGCGAAGCGATTCAGCACCAAGACGGGCACGGTCATGGAAGGCTCGAAGATCGGCTATCAGGACTGGATTGTCGCCGCGTTCCTGGTCATGACCAGCCTCAAGAGCGTGTCGAGCATGAAGCTCCACCGCGACTTGGGAATCACCCAGAAGTCAGCCTGGTTTCTGGCTCAGCGACTGCGTGCCGCATTGTCTGAGGACAGCAAGCTGTTCTCGGGGCCGGTCGAGGTGGACGAAACCTACCAGGGCGGCAAGCGGAAAAACATGAGCAACGCGAAGCGCAAGGAACTGGCGGACACGGGCCGCGGGCCGGTCGGCAAGACGGCGGTCGTGGGCGCGAAGGACCGCGAGACGAATCAGGTCGCAGCGACAGTCATCCAGTCGACCGACGCGGAAACGCTGCAAGGATTCGTCAAGGATCATGCGGACCGGCAAGCCACCGTCTACACCGACGATGCGACGGCTTACGAGTCCCTCCCGTTCGACCACGACACGGTCAAGCACTCGCTGAGCGAATACGTCAAGGGTGAGGTGCATACCAACGGCATCGAGAGCCTGTGGTCCCTGCTCAAGAGGGCGCACACCGGCACGTTCCACAAGCTGAGCCCGAAGCACCTTGACCACTACGTGCAGGAGTTCGCCGGACGCCATAACCTGCGTGCTCTGGACACGATCAATCAGATCAAAGGCATCCGCCGCGGGATGGAGGGCAAGCGGCTCACTTACAAGGCGCTGATCAAGGACAACGGCTTGAAGTCCGGTGCCAGGGCGGTGGCGTAGTGGCGCTGAACGTCAGGAACCGCACCCCGCTCAGCGGGGACAATCTCGACCAACGTGCCAAGTTCAAGCAACAAGGGATAATATCGAGGCACATGAAGACAGGGAAGACCCCTCCCAAACCCCGCGAAGTGGAGATCATCCATCCGTCCTACCAGCCGAGCGCGGCCGAGTTACGGGAGGATCTGCGAATCAACGCCACGTTCGAAGAAGCGGTCAAAGCGCTGGTGCGAACTGTGAAAATCCGATACGTGCTGCCCAAGAAGCGACAGCGCTCCGGCTAGTACCATGTAACACTTACAACTACGGATAATATGTTAAAGTCATGGAAAACTCAGGAGGGTTCTCCATGGCACCACGTTATCGAGTGACACTCACACCGCAAGAGCGGCAAGAACTGCAAGCGTTGACGCGCACCGGCAAGACGAGCGGCAAGAGGTTCCTCTACGCACGAGCCCTGCTGCTTTGCGACAAGGGGCCGGACAGACCGGGCTGGACGGTGGCCCGTACGGCCGAGGCGATGGGCGTCACCGCACGGACGGTCGAGCATTTGAAACGGCGCTTCGTCGAAGAGGGCCTCAAGGCCGCCTTGCAGCGCAAGCGGCGGCAGCGCCCGCCACGGGAAGTGACCTTCGATGGGGCGTTCGAGGCGCGCCTGATCGCGCTGGCCTGCTCGCCGGCGCCGGAGGGGCGGCGGCGCTGGACGGTGCGCTTGCTGGCCGAGAAGGTGGTCGAGCTGGGCTTGGCGCCGCAGGTGTCGCCTATGACGGTCCAGCGTCTGTTAAAAAAAACGAACTGCAGCCTCACCTGAAGAAGTACTGGCGGATTCCGCCCCCGGCGAGCGCGGCGTTCGTCGCCTGCATGGAAGACGTGCTCGTCGCCTACGCTCGACCCTATGCGGAGCGGCTGCCGGTCGTCTGCATGGACGAAACCAACAAGCAACTGATCCAGGAAGTGCGGGAGAAACTGCCGGTTGAGCCCGGCCAGCCCGAGCGTTGGGAGCACGAGTAGGTGCGTTGCGGTGTCGCGCAGGTCTTCCTGGAAGTGGAACCCTTGACCGGTCGGCGGCATGTCGAGGCCGGAGAGCGTCGCACGCGCCGGGACTGGGCCCGCTGGATCCAGGGTATGCTGCGCACCCGATACCCGCAGGCGGAGCGGGTCGTGTTGATCCTGGACAACCTCAACACCCACGGAATCGAATCGCTGTATGAGACCTTTGCCCCGCAGGAGGCTCGCAGCCTGGCCGAACGCCTCGAGATCCACTACACGCCCAAGCACGGCAGTTGGCTCAACATGGCGGAAATCGAGTTGAGCGCCTTGTGCGGGCAATGCCTCAACCGACGTATCGGAGACCTGAAAACAATGCGTCGGGAGATCGCCGCCTGGCAACAGGACCGCAACAACCGCCAAGCCAAGATCGACTGGCACTTCACAACTCACGATGCCCGCACTAAACTGAAACGCTTATATCCGAATCTTTAAGTGTTATACGGTACTAGTAAACCCGTGTTTTTCGGCACTCTCGTATATAATCCCCTATATTTATATCGCGTGCAGCGGCTAGTGGTCCCCCCATAGGTCACCCTTTGTCCACGTGGTTTCGGAATCCGTTTTGCTGCATGGGGACCTAACGTCTGACGCTACCAGGGATTTAAGGCATGGAAGTACAACCGGATCGGATGAGGGTGCACGGCTTTCGGGCCATGGCGAGGACCCTCCTGGATGAAGTGTTGGGTTTTCGACCGGACTACATCGAACACCAACTGGCACAGGTGGTGCGTGATCCCTCGGGCGGGCTTACAACCGAACGGCTCACTTGCCGCAGAGGCGAGAGATGATGCAAGCGTGGGCCGATTACCTGGACCGACTCAAGGCCAGTGAAATGACATGCTGATCCGTTCAACTGTCCGGGATGGTCACGTAGGCAGCCTTCTCGGTTCCCCCCTTGGAATCATTGGGCAATCCGTCCTGAAAGGCCTGAGCGGCCGCAACAGGCTTGTCTCCGGGAGAAGACAAGCCCCAGGCCGAAACGCGCCAATGGCCTGCCGCCTTGTCCGCTGGAATGAGAATCACAGGCCACACTTCATGGTGGGTTTAATCTGCCCGCCTTCCCGCAGGGATCACTGTGGAGGGAGCGACCCCCCGAGGCGAGTGTTAATCGTGCGCCACTGTGTGCGCCGGTTAACCCTCGCCGGTGCCGCAGCAGCGGTCAAAAAGGGGGGGTCGCTCCCTCCACAATCCCCCCCTCTCGTGCGGCGCGCCGGGCGAGGGGGGGACACGCGAGGCGCAGCCCCGCTACGTTTGTCGCAGCCGATGCGGGGAATCCGCTCCAACCCGCGTCCAATAGGGCTTTCCAGGTAACCTCCCCACCACAGCGGGGAGGGCTGCGCCCTCTGAGAGAGAAGCGTTGTGGTTGTCAAAAGCGTGCACCACCTAGATGAGCCACCCTGCCTTTTTCAGTGGCGCATGAATACGACGGCATCTCCTTGACCCCCAGAGGTGGAAGTCGTCGATCATTCCCAGGCCCATGGGCTCCGGCGTTGCCTGCGTCAATTGGTTGATTTTCTTGAGGGCGGCATTGAGGCCGCCATAGCGTTCGACAGTTTCCCGGTCGGCGCTGGAGACAGCCCACCGGAGAATGAGAAGTTCTCTGCCGGCCTCAGTCAGGTCTCTGCCTATCCAGGATTGCATCACCCGCTCGGCGCGGTCCAGGAGCTCCTGCTCCCAGGCAACCGCAACCACCTCGACCCGCCAGCCGCACTCGCGGAGCATCTGCCAAAGCGGTCGGTGGGCCTCTCTCCAGGAGTTCAACTCACTACGGGTTCCCATGCCGGGGTCGATGTAGACGAATACGGCCGCCTCCGGCCCCATGGCAACCGGCATCTTGAGGGGGAAATAGTGGATCCGCCCTTTGGCATGGCCGGCGTAGATCCTGCAGGGCAGCAGGCCTCGCTCGATCCCGAGCTGCTGGAAGCAAGCGACCTTCTCCTGCTCGGTCCCCAGCCAAGCCAACTCCGGATGATCGAGCACGAAATCGAGCGATAGCAGCAGCAGCCGGGTGACTTCAAGCGAGGTTTCCCGGCGGTGACGGGTGTGGGGGATCTCCAACTCTCGGTAGATCTGCTTGCCGAAGATGCGGCAAATTCGGCGGCCGTCGGTGATTGTCTCCGACGCTATTGGCTTGTGCGAAATGCGCGTCTGGAGCAACGCCTGGATAAAGCGGTTGGCGGTGGACTTGGCGTATCCAAAGAAAGCCTCGACCTGGTCTCGGGTGAACAGACCCGAGTGCAGGCAGACCAGGGTGATCCATTCGGCCTGTTGCCGGGTAAATCCAAGAGGCTTCAGCAGTTTTTCCCGTCCCTTCAGGTGAGGAAACTTCATCGGTTCCTTGGGTCGGCCGCCAGCGCCCGGTCGGCCTGGAGAAAGGTCATCATGATTCCCATGGGGTTCCACAGGGGGGGGAACGATGGTTCAGCGGGGAGCTGCGTTTCACCGCGAAAGAGCAGGGAGATGTCAATGGATTGTTCTAAGACCGATCCCTTGGGCCTCTTTACTCTCAGGGCTCCGACTCCTCCTCCATCCCTTGGTCCAAGTAACGCGCCCAGTCTTCCATCAGGACACGCCGGCGCTCGAACAGGTCCGAGCGGGCATAAGCTGCCTCGACCCGGTTCCGGACCACATGCGCCAGGGCCGCCTCGATCACCCCCCGGGGATGGTCCGTTTCCTCACCCGCCCAGTCCCGGAAGGTCGAGCGGAACCCGTGTGGCACCGCCGCAACCCCAAGCTCGCGCAGCAGGCGGCGCAGCTGGCTGTCATGGAGAGGCCTCCGGCCCCCATGGGTGAACACCAGCGGACCGGCTCCCTGCTCCAGTGCCTGCGCCGCCTCGAGAATCTCCAGGGCACGGCCACACAGCGGCACCCGGTGCCGGCGGTTCGTCTTTGCCCGCTTGGCCGGGACGGTCCACACCCTCCCGCTGCGATCGATCTCCTCCCACTCAGCCCACCGCACCTCGCCCCACCTGGCTGCCGTCAGCACCAGGAACTCAAGGGCCAGCCGGGCGGCCGGCAGAGCTGGGGATACCCGCACCGTCCGGATCATCGCAGCCACCTCCCGATGGGGCAGGGCCTGCATGTGCTCGGTAACGTCCTGTTGGGGACCCAGCACCGGGCCGATCCGGTCGCTGGGGTTGTCAATGCGGAACTCCATGGCTACGGCCCATTCCAGGACCGCCCGCAGGCGCTGGCGCACCCGCCGGGCTGTGGGGGCCTGTTGGTGCCAGATGGGCGTGAGGATCTCCAGCACGTCGGCGCTCGTGACCTCACAGACCGGCACCTTGCCGATGCGCGGGAAGGCGAACCGCCTCAGGCTCGAGATCCACTCGCGGGGGTGTCTCGGATTGCGCCATCCGGCCCGCTTCTGTTCCAGCACACGGGCGGCGGCTTCGGCGAAGGTGGGGACGGCCTGGCTACGTCGCTTCTCGGCGAGCGGGTCCCCGCCCTGGCGGGCGAGCTTGCGGTTGGCCAGCGCCTTCTCCCGGGCCTCGGCCAGCGGGACCAGGGCAACGCTGCCGAGTCCGAGCTCACGGCGGCGGCCGCGGATGAGGAGGCGTTGAATCCAGCTGCGGGTTCCGCTGGGCTGGACAAAGAGGTACAATCCGTTTCCATCGGCGTGTCTTCCGGGCGGAGCGGAGCGGACGAAGGCAGCCGAGAGGGCCTTTTGGGGATGGCGGCCCTTGGGTTTGGTTCGGGGTAGCAGACGGGCGGTATGGGTACCAGTAATCATCCCCTTATTATATAGGGGATGACAGTGGATTTCAAGGGATGGTGCAAGCCGGTCAAGCGACGACGTAACTCACATAAACCAATGATAATAAAGACAGTAATAGACTATACTGGACGAAGATAAACGCCATTGGAATTTACAAGAATGTTGCTGCACAGGAAGCTGACTGGCTTGATGATCGGGTCCGCTATTGAAGCGATCCAAAATCTACATTGATTTCGCAACGTTGGTGTAACTTCGTATCCTTCGTGGATTTCTTTTTCCCCTTCGTGTCTTTCTTCGTGGCCCTTCACGGACCCCTTTCGAGTCTTTCCCAACGCCTTAGAGTCCCTTCGCGGATTAATCTTTTACCCCCTTGACAGATACTTCAGCTCCTTCGTGGAAATCTTTTCCCCCTTCCCGACCTTTGGCGGATCCCTCTTGAGCCTTCTCCAACCCCTTAGTGGCCCTTCGTGGTCCTTCGTGTCCCTTCGTGGATATCTTTTTCTTGTTTCTTCGTGGATCCTCTTTTAACCGAATCTGGATCGGACGTTCAACCAGGCGTATAATCGGGCCCACTACAGACGGTCCCTTAGATGATCTTGGAGTGAAGGATACGGGCGGACACGCCTCCCCGCCTTTCCTCTGAGGACTTTTCCATGGTAGCGAACCTGTTCCCCACCACCGTGATTGGCAGCCTGCCCCGTCCGGCCTGGGTGCTGGACGTCATCCTGGACCGCAAGGCCGGCCGCATTCCGGAACAGGAGGCGGACCCTCTACTGGACCGGGCCATCGAATCCTCCATCGCCCTCCAGGAACAGGCCGGGCTGGAAGAGATCACCGACGGCGAGTGGCGCCGGGAGAGCTACGTCAAAGTATTTGCCGAGCGGGTGCGCGGCTTCCAGGCCGACCTTCACTTCAGCGGGATGCCCTATCCGGCGGTGGTGGCTCCCATCGAATACTATCGCCCCCTGGTGCTGCAAGAACTTCGGTTTCTGCGGGGCCGCACCCGTCGCCGCGTCAAGATCACGCTGCCGGCGCCCTACATCATCGGACGGCGCATGTGGCACGCCGACCACTCCAGGAAGGCTTACCCCACCCGGGAAGGACTGATGGAAGCCTGCGTTCCGATCCTGCGCCGGGAAGTCGAAGCGCTCCGCGAGGCCGGCGCCGATACCGTCCAGTTGGACGAGCCCTGGCTGTCCACCATGGTGGACCCTGCCTTCCGCCGCCGGGAGGGGATCGACAATCCCTCCTACGAAATGGACCGGTGCGTGGACCTGGTCAACCAGGTGTTGGACGGCTTCCGGGGCCTGGCGACCGGAATGCACCTCTGCCATGCCCACTTCGACCGCCAACACGGCACCGAGGGTCCCTACGGGCCCATCATGCCGGCGCTGAGAAAGGCTCGAGTGGGCACCATTTCCATGGAATACGCCACCCCGGTGGCCGGGGGGATGGATTCGCTGGCCCGGTTCCCGGAGAGGGTGCGGCTGGGGCTGGGCTGCATCGACCACTGCGACCCCCGGGTGGAGACCGTCGAAGAGGTGGTGAAGCGGGTGGAGGAAGCCATGGGCCACCTGGACAAGAGCCGCATCACCCTGCACCCGGACTGCGGATTCGCCCCCTCGGCCCAAAATCCGATGGATCTGGACGAGGCCTACCGGAAACTCAAGGTGATGTGCCAGGCCGCCCGGGTGCTGCGGGAAAAGCATGGCTGAGGGCCCGCATGTCTTATCTGAAACAAAAGAAAAAAGAGTTATCCACGAAGGGCCACTAAGAACGACGAAGGGCCACTAAGGCGTTGAGGTTAACCGCGACGGGATGCCAAGGTCGCGAAGGGATGATCGATTTCTGATTGTTTCACTCTTGTATGATCCGCACACCAGGGCGGGGGTGGGACTTACCTGAAACAAACGCCTGCGCCTGGTGGCTGGAAACCGGTTCATAGTCAAGCATGGGTAGATTTTTGATTCACATGGATGCACAGGATGCACAGGATTTTTTCCGGAGACGGCTGGCTTGTGTTCCCGGACATCCTCAAATCCGCACGCGATCATCGCCCGAGTCAGCGTCTCGTGCAGCAGCCTCCCGTCCTGATTATCCTGTGCATCCTGTGCATCGATGTTCCATTTATAGTCCTTCTCGATGGATCTGCCCAGTCGCGGGGGGCGGGCGCCCGGCTCGCAGGCAAACGGGAGTCTCCCAAAGGGGACAGGCCGGCTTTCAGAGAAGTCGCCCGCCGGATACCCCCCACCTCACCATCGGGACAACACCCCCGGGAGCGCGGGCGTCCCGCCCGCATGCTGTCCCTTCGGTTGCCGCTCAGTTTCCCTGCGATGTTGCAGCCGACCGCCCTGCCGGCGGGAACCGCATGGGCCCGGCCGAAGCAGAGGCAGGGCGCCGCTGCCGGTTGATTCCGGAGGAGGAGATGGCTGAAGCTGCGGGAGGATTTGTGCGGGCGGGACGCCCGCGCTCCCGGGTGGGCTTCCTCCCATGACAGGGTCACACCAACGGGACAAAAGTGCAGAAGCATTTTGGCGTCAGTTGTCGTTGAAGGAGGTCCATCAGTCCTCGTGCCTATTCGTGTTCATTGGTGGTTCGTCTTCATTGACGAACGGCTGTTTTCCCTCTGAGTGATCCGCACCGTCGTGGGGGGCGGGGGCGGGACTTACCTGAAACAAACCTGGGTTCGCGTGACGCAAAACCGGTTCAAGAGATTGAAACAACAGGGGTTGGAGAGAGATTGACAACGTGCCTGAAACACTCCTGTTTCACTTTCGAATGATCCGCACGGCAGGGCGGGGGCTGGACTTGTCTGAAACCCGTTGAGGGGTTGTCCACGAAGGCCAGAAAAAGATATCCAAGAAGAAGATCTACGAAGAGCACGAAGGGAAAAAGAGTTGTCAACGAAGGGCCGCGAAGGGGTTGGAGAAGACTCAAGAGGGATCCGCCAAAGGCTGGGCAAAGAGAAAAGATTTCCACCAACGGCGCTACGGCATCCCTTTATTCGCCGGGTCGCCGGAGCCGGAGGACCTCCGGCTTGTCAACGGGAAAGGAGACGCCTGCAATGGCAATGCTGCTCGCTGGATTGATGCGAATTACCTCGGTTCGACTATGGCTGGCGGGGACCGCTCTGCTGCTCCTCTATCTGGGTTGTGTGACCCGAGACCCGGGGGAATCCGGCGGCGAAGCCCGCTGGCTTGCAGGGGACCACCACATTCACAGCCGCTACAGCGTCGGCTGGAACCGGGACAACGATCCGCCCACCCCGATCATCGGGGGCGACGCCATCTACCCCATCCCCATGAATGCGCTCATGGGCAGGCGCTTCGGCCTGTCCTGGACGGTGGCCACCGACCACGGCGGCCCCAACCACAGCAAGGTCAACCTGGAGCGGGCCTATCCCGAGCTGGTGCTGTCGCGGGAGCTGGTCCCCGAGGTGATCCAGTTCCACGGCATGGAGTTCAACTCCCCGGGAGCCGACCACAGCAGCCTCATCATCCCCCACAGCCCGGACGAGGCCCAGCGGTTGTACGAGCTGGAGTCGGGATTCGACCGCAACGAGGCCCACCCCTTCGACGAAACGCGGGATACCGAACCCCGGATGATCAAGGCCATCCGGTCGATGAACCGCCTGAAGCGCAAGCCCGTCCTGATCGCCAATCACCCCTCGCGCTCGGCCTCGGAGACCGGTGAATACGGGGCCTACGACCCGGCCGAGCTGCGGCGGTGGAACGATACGGCCCCCGAGGTGGCGGTGGGCATGGCGGGAGCCCCCGGGCACCAGGCAAGGACGCTCAACCCCGATGGAACCCTCAACCCTGAGAATCCCCGCGGGTCCTATGGCCGCTATCCGACCCGGGGAGGATTCGACCCCATGACCGCACGGCTGGGCGGACTGTGGGACTCGATGCTGGGGGAGGGGCGCCGGTGGTGGATCACCGCCAATTCCGATTCCCACGTGCACTACACCGAGGGTGGCAGTGATTTCTGGCCCGGTGAGTACTCCAAGACCTATGTCTATGCCGAGAAGTCGCACCCGGGCATCCTGGAAGGCCTCCGCCGGGGTCGAATCTTCGTGACCACCGGGGATCTGCTCTCGGAGCTATTTGTAACGGCGCGTTCAAAGGATCAGCAGGCGGAAATCGGAGGCAGCCTTCAGGTCGCCGCCGGAGCCGCCGTCGAGGTCACCATCCGGTTGAGAGATCCCGAGACCCCCAACTGGCATCGGGATAACCCGGAGGTTACCCGGGTGGACTTGATCGTCGGCAGCCTGACCGGTCCATTGCCCGACCCCGCTCTGGACCGCAACCCCACCACCCGGGTGGTTCGTCGTTTCAGCCAGGGCGACTGGTCCCGCCAGGGGGAGTATCGGACCATGAGCCATACCCTCGAGGGATTCGACGGCGACGGGTACCTCCGCGTTCGGGGCACCAACACCCGGCAACTGGAACCGGAGCCCGACCCTCGGGGGGAGGACCCCTGGAAGGACCTCTGGTTCTACTCGAATCCAATTTTCATTGAAGTGCGTTGAAAGCTCCCGCGCTTCATCCGGAGAGGGTGCACACTGCTGGACCCGGGGAGTAGCGGCCGGAGTGCGCCGACGTTTCCAAGGATGGAGGAAGGCTGAATGGCCACGGCTGTCGACGTCAATCCGCAGGTGTTGCGGTGGGCACGGAAGCGAGCCGGCATGGAGACCGCCACCTTGGCGAACCGTTTTCCACGCTACCGGGACTGGGAAAGCGGCGCCGCGCGACCAACGCTCAGACAGCTCGAACGATTGGCCAGGACCGTGCACGCCTCGGTAGGATATTTCTTCCTTCCGGAGCCTCCCGAGGAGCAGCTCCCCATCCCGGATTTCCGAACGGTTGCCAATAAGCGGTCCAGCCGTCCGAGCGTCAACCTGCTCGACACCGTCTATCTCTGCCAACAACGCCAGGACTGGTATCGAAACTTCGCTCGCATGGAGGGCGAAGATCCACTGCCGTTTGTGGGTTCGGCGACGCCTGCCGGTTCTGTCAAGTCCACTGCCGCGGAAATGGGGGCTGTTCTGGGGTTCGACCTCGAAGAACGCCGTGGTGCGGCCACATGGAGCGATGCGATGCGCCGCTTTATCGAGCAGGCCGATGCACTTGGCGTGCTGGTGATGGTAAATAGCGTGGTTGGCAACAACACCTCTCGAAAGCTGGATCCTGAAGAGTTCCGCGGCTTCGCCCTGGCGGACGATCTCGCCCCGCTAATCTTCATCAACAGCGCCGACACCAGAGCCGCCCAGATGTTCACGCTTGCTCACGAGTTGGCCCACCTTTGGCTGGGAGAATCGGCGCTCTCCGATGTCGAGGCGACCTCAGAGCCGTCGCACGCTGTGGAGGCTTGGTGCAACCGCGTGGCGGCAGAGCTTCTCGTTCCCATGGAGTTGCTGCGCCTGGAGTATCGGCGGCGCCAGGACTTGAGGGACGAACTCAACCGGCTGGCTCGTCGTTTCAAGGTCAGCACATTGATGGTTTTGCGTCGGGTTTTCGACTCGGGAGAACTCGGCCGCGAGGCCTTCACCTCTGCTTACCGTCGCGAGCTTGACCGGTTGCGCAGGACACCGAGGAGCGGAGGGGGCACCTTTTATCCAACCCTCAGAACCCGAGTCGGCCATCGGTTCGGCGTCGCCCTGGCCATCAGTGCATTGGGGGGCCGCACCTCGTTCTCCGAGTCCTTTCGTCTGCTGGGCATCAGGAAGACATCGACGTTGCGGGATTTCGCTGCAAGCTTGCAAGTGAGTTTGTAGTGGCCTATCTACTGGATGCGGATGTCTTCATCCGAGCCAAGAACCTGCACTACGGTTTTGATTTCTGTCCCGGTTTCTGGGATTGGCTCGTCCAGGCAAATCAGCGAGGGCGGGTCTTCAGTATCGAGAAAGTCGGTGACGAAATCGAGGCGGGTGCTGATGATCTTTCGGAGTGGGCAAGAGAGCGGGGTCCTGGGTTCTTCCTCCGACCAGAGTCGGAGTTGCCTGTCGCCCTGGGAACCGTCAGCCGTTGGGCTACCAGTCAGAGTTACCAACCCACCGCTATCGACACGTTCCTTGGTCTCGCCGATTTCTACTTGATCGCCCAGGCGCTTGCTGGCGGCTACGACATCGTTACCTACGAATTTCCGTCCGATTCGACAAAGAGGATCAAGATCCCGAACGTCTGCATGGGCCTTGGCATCAAGTGCCTCGCGCCCTTTGAGATGCTTCGCCTGGAACGGGCACGGTTTGTGTTGGGGACTGGGTTTTAACAGCGGACCGGTCCGGGCCTCCCAAGCAACATGATTTCAGCAAAACCTCCACCGAACGACAGCCGGTGCCGGATCGCCGTGGTCGGCTGTGGCATCGTCGGCGTCTGCTGCGCCCTGTACCTGCAGCGCGACGGCCACAGCGTCGTGGTCATCGATCCCGGCGGACCCGGTGAAGCCTGCAGCAGCGGGAACGCGGGACAGTTTGTGACCGGCTACTGTGTGCCCCTGGGCCTTCCGGGAATCGCCAGAGAGGTGCCGGCCATGGTGATGGATCCCCTGGGCCCCTTGACCATTCGCTGGCCCTACCTGCCGGCGCTGCTCCCCTGGCTGCTGCGTTTCCTGGCAGCCAGCTCCCCCGGGCGCGTTGGGGAGATTGCCCAGGCCCTCTACCGGCTCAACAAGGATGCCCTGACCGCCTTCGCTCCGCTTCTGGAGCAGGCCGGCGCCGGGCATCTGATCCGGCGCAACGGCAGGCTGGACGTCTACCAGTCGGAGCGCGTCTTTGCCAAGGCCCAAGTCAAGTTCGACCTGCTGCGCCGCTGCGGCGTCAGGGTGGAGACGCTGGATCACAAAGGGGTCCGGGAACTGGAGCCGGCGCTGGCGGACCGGTGCAGGCAAGGAGTCTTCTACCCCGAGTCGGCCCATACCACCAGCCCGCTACGGTTAACCCAATTGCTGGCCGAGGATTTCGTGCGCCGCGGCGGACGCCTGTTGCGGGAGAGGGTCACCGACTTTCGAATGGGCTCGGAAGGTGTCTGGTCGGTGGTCACCGATGGCGGCCGCCATCCGGCGGATCAACTGGTGTTGGCGGCCGGGGCCTATTCGCGCCCCCTGGCGGCCAAGCTGGGCAGCCGGCTGCCGCTGGAGGCCGAGCGCGGTTACCACCTGATGCTGCCTCAGGCAGGGATTGAGCTGCAGCGAACCGTGGTCCACGGGGACCGATACTTTGGCCTGACACCCATGGAAGGGGGGATGCGGCTGGCCGGCACGGTCGAGTTGGCCAGCGTCCACGCCAAGCCGAACTTCGCCCGGGCCGACGCCCTTTTCCAGGCCGCCCGGCACGCCCTGCCCTCCCTGAACGGCCAAGGGGCCGTCCGCTGGATGGGCTGCCGGCCGTCCATGCCCGATTCCCTGCCGGTGCTGGGCCGGTCTCCGGTTCACCGCTCGGTCTATTTTGCCTTCGGCCACGGCCACCTCGGACTCACCGGCGCCGCCGCCTCAGGCCGAATCATTGCCGATCTGGTGGCCCATCGGGTGGAGGACAGCCAGTTCGAAGCCTATCGCGCCGATCGGTTTTAATCACTCGTATCCGCGCCCATCTCCGCCGGACGACATCCCGCCCTGTCCTGTGCTCGTCACGCGGCTCACGACGAACGGATTTAACTCCAGACGTTATTGAACAGCCACAGCGGAGGCGTGAAGCCGAAGGCCTAAGGCTCGCATTACCTTGAGCACGGTAGCGAACTCCGGGTTGCCATCGGCTGACAGCGCCTTGTAGAGACTCTCTCTACCCAGACCCGCTTCCGTGGCAATCTTTGTCATACCCTTGGCCCTGGCAACGTCGCCCAACGCAGCCGCTATAAGCCTCGGATCGCCGTCGTCGAACGCCGCTTCCAGATAAGCAACGATGTCCTCCTCGGTCTCCAGATAATCCGTAGCGTCCCACGGCCGGGTCTGCGTCTTTGCCATAGCTACTTCCTTCCTGGTAGTCCTTGCGCCAGACAGCGCGCCCACTGCCGAGGAGCTGCCCCGCCGCACCCGATTCAGGAGAAGCTGCTCGGAGCCGGGAGCAGGCGGATCCGCTCGGCCGCTTTCGTTCGACGATGGAGACATGCCGCTCCTGACCCGCTCACCCGGCAGTGACGTCCTCTCGGTGCGGTGGCCGCCGTCGCTGTGCTCGACCGGGGCCGTGCTTCTTTAGTCTCTTGTCGGGTAAGCACGCCTAATCCTGACAATACGGGCAGTATTGAGTACGAATTTCCCGACAACACATCACGCCGCTGTTTAATGACCGACTTCGACGATGCGAACACTTCGAGCTTGTCGAATTGGAGGTTTACCCAAAGATCCACAGGGCCACGAACCGGGAGCAACTCCAGGAGCTTTTGTGCTCCTACCCGGGAGAGCACGTATCCGGACAGTTGCCACAATCCTCGAACAGGCCGGAAGATCTGGCCTGAGTCTTCCCTCCTCTTGGCCTTCGTCCTAACTTCCTTAAACGACAGGTACAGCATGTCGACGCTCTTGTTCTGCGTGTGAAGCTCTGCCCAAGCACCGTCGGCTAACCGTTCGAAACCTACTCGGAAGTACACACCGTCCTCAAGAACCAATGAGTAGTCGTGATCCCCCAACGCGATTAGTTTCCACACTCCAATATGAGACATGGCAACCGCAATCTCTTGCGGAGACATCTCTATGCGTTGATCCCGGTTGAAGCGTTCCCCGTCCAATGCCGGCTCTGGATCCACGGACAGATGGTCGCCGAGATAGTACGCGGTTTGCAGCTCCGACGGATCGTGGCTGCCATTGAAACGCCTTGCGTCGCCCGCCGGGAAACGCGTAGTAGTCTCCGCCAGGGGTCTTCCCGAGCGGTCGAGCATTGCTCTGAGTTCGCGCTGCATCCGCTCCCATCGAACCATCTCCCTGTCTAGCTAGTCGACCGAAACCAACTCCCGAGTGCCCCGCGCCTTCTAGGGGTTTCGCCGAGTCGACTTGTCTTCCAGGAACGATCCGTTCCGCAAATCTTCCAAGCTAACCTTGTCGGCTGGCTCTCTTATTCGGCGACGTGCTTCGGCCACATCCATTCGATCCTCAAGAAGTTGCAGCAACTCCAGATCTTCAACGCCGATGACAGCGGCCACTGGTCGTCCGTGCTGCGTGATGAGGATGCGTTCTCCTGCTACACGAACTGCATCAATGATCTTGGACAAATTCTGACGAGCCGAGGAAGCGCTGATCTCGGTGGCTTCAAGTCCAGTTTTCATTTCTTCTCCTTGTACACTTCACTCCGGTGCCTGACCCGGACTATTCTCACGGTCACCGTGTCGTTGTCGATGTTGTAGATGATCCGGTAGTGGCCGACCCTGTATCGGAAGATCCCGTTAGCCAGCTGGCGTACACCTTGGCGGTAAGGATCAGCGACCAATAGCTCAATCGCGGCGATTACGCGGACCCGGACAGACCGGTCTAGTCGCTTGATGTCTTTCTGTACCGACCGGACTATCTCTAAATTGTACACTCTGTATAGATTGTACCAATATACGATCCGTATTCAAGGGGAATTCGAGATGGAAGCACTCTCCCCGAAATTCCCATCTGACGGCTGTTTGTCGATCTGGGCGAGCAGAAGTTGATCATCCGAGGCCAAAATCCGGGTCGAGGCGAACCCTGAAAGCTGCGAACCGTCGCCTAGCCCATCTATAACAGTGCGCCGTGGAAAGGCGTCTTCTTCTGGCGGGTGCGAACCCCGCCCAACAACTGTCGCTCCGGTTGGTAGCAGCCAGGGCGGATCATGGAGGCAACGATATGGTCTGAAGCACTCTGGTGTCAAAGGGCCGCCTTGGGCGGTTCAGCGACCATGCGGGCCGGAACGCGAGTGAACGTCGAGCAGGCCTCGAAACGGGCAATACGGAAGCCGACCCTCCTGTTATTAGGGGAAGGCCGTTGGCGGATGGGGAAGAGAGCGACGCGGGCACCGATCCGCTTCCGTCGGGGTATTGGCGCTGGCACGCATGGAAGGGGAAGAAGGCAGCAACACGGGAAGCCCTGACGGAGATGCAGCACACATCAACCGGGACCCCGCGAGGGGCAGGCCGGGCCGTCAGGGTGGCGGATGGGTCCGTAGTACCGGGGAAGCCGGGTAATACTGGTGGAGGGAAGGGGCCTTGAGTTGAGAGCAGCATGGAAAGGAGGCAAGGCGTGGCCACTGACAAGAGTCTAACAGGGTCAGAAAGGGTTCGGAAATTCCAGACCATGCACCATGCGAAAGCGAAGGAGGATCCCAAGCGGCGGTTTCATGCGCTGTGCGACAAGGTGTGGCGAGAGGACTTTCTGAAGGAAGCCTGGGATCAGGTTCGCCGCAACGGCGGGTCGGCCGGGGTGGACGGGGAGCGCTTCAAGGACATCGAGGCGTATGGAGTGGAGGGCTGGTTGGGGGAACTGGCGCGGGACCTGAGGGAAGGGACCTACGTACCGAAGCCGGTGCGGCAGGTGCTGATCCCGAAGAAACAGCCCGGCAAGTTCCGGCCTTTGGGCATTCCCTGCATACGGGACCGGGTAGCGCAGACGGCGGCTCTGCTGGTGTTGGAGCCGATCTTCGAAGCGGACCTGCAACCGGAGCAGTATGGCTATCGGCCGGGGCGGAGTGCCAACGACGCGGTCAAACGCGTGCATGAACTCCTGCGAAGGGGTTACCAGGAGGTGGTTGACGGCGACCTGTCCAACTACTTCGGCGAGATTCCGCATGCAGAGTTGATCAAGAGCATTGCCCGGCGCGTGAGCGACGGGAGGATGCTCAGGCTCATCAAGGCATGGCTGGAGATGCCGGTGGAGGAGGACGACGGGGAGGGTGGCAAACGCCGCACGAACCGGGCGCGCCGGGAGCGGAAAGGGACGCCGCAAGGAGCCCCGATCTCACCCTTGCTCAGCAATCTCTACATGCGGCGCTTCGTGCTGGGATGGAAGGTGCTGGGTTATGCCCGGCGCTTCTGCGCGGAGATCGTCAACTATGCGGATGACTTTTGTGTGCTCGGCAAGGCTCCGGCGGCAGAGATGCTGACGGCGGTCCAGCGGATCATGGAGGTCCTGAAGCTAGCGGTCAACGAGCGGAAGACCCGGTGCTTGCGGTGTCCCGAGGAACCGATGGAGTTTCTGGGATACCGCATCGGACGCAACTATCGCCCCATGGGGAAAGGAGCCTACACAGGCACTCGACCCAGCAAGGCGAGCGTTCAAAGCATCTGCCGCAAGATTAGCGAGTGGACGGCGCCGAGGAACGGGAGGCTGCTCCGAGGACAGATGGTAGAACACCTGAACCGGGCCATGACCGGGTGGGCGAACTACTTTGTCCTGGGGCAGGTGAGCCCGGCCTACCGAGCGATCGACCGCCACGCGGGCCGGCGGCTGCGTCAGTGGCTCTGTCGGAAGCACAAGGTGAGGTCCGGGGGGTATGTGCGCTTCTCGGACGAGAGACTGCGGGAAACCTATGGTCTCACTTGCCTGGTGTCGAAGTCCCGGAGCCTTCCGTGGGCGAAGGCATGATCTCAACTGAAAGCCGGATGCTGGAAAACAGCACGTCCGGTTTGATGAGCGGGGGCGAGGAAACGTAGCGAGGAACGAGATTGAGGCACCGGTGAGTGGCGAAAGCCGCCGGCAACAGCGACTCCCTCGATCTAAGGCCGGCGCGCCTCCCCTCGACTCTACAAGGGACCGGCGATTTGGGAGATTTTACCCTCATTTTGGCCTAAAATCACCCGTAAGTTGTTGATTCTTGGTCGGAAGTCCTGATGTGGTGCCATATTCATATGAGAAGGACTTGACGCCCTCGGCCCCCTCTGTCACCGTCCCTCCCATGTTCATCCGCCGCACCCAGACCCGCCGCACTCCATATCGAGGCCCACCTGTTCACCCGGGCCATGGGTCTGTTCGATCTGCAGCCGACCGTCACCCTGTTCGATCTGACCAACACCTTCTTTGAAGGGGCGGCCAGCCGTCAACCCAAGGCCCAGCGGGGGCACTCGAAGGATAAGCGTAGCGACTGTCGGCTGCTGACGCTGGGGTTGGTGCTGGACGGGGCCGGCTTTGTGCGCCGCTCCCAGGTCTTTGCCGGCCGGGTGGATGAGCCCCGCACCCTGGCGGGGATGCTGGAGGCGCTCGAGGCGCCCCGGGGAGCCCTGGTGGTGATGGATCGGGGGGTGGCGACCGAGGATCGCATCCAGTGGTTGAGGGAGGAAGGGTACCGCTACCTGGTGGCCAGCCGCCAAGGCCATCGGCAGTTCGACCCCGAGGCGGCCTTGACTGTGGAGACGGCTTCAACCTTTCTACCGCGGTCTTGATGGCGCTCCGTATCCTGTCGGTCGAGCGCGAAACCACTGAGCGAACGCTATCTCTTCGTACTTGTAGCCGATCCCGCCGCTCGCGTCTGTACCCCGAGCCGCTGCCGTATTTCTTGGTACACTGGAACGTTTTCGCCGGCTTCGACGGTAACCGTCAGTCCGTACCTGATTGACTGATCGAGTGCCCCGCCCTGTTCGCGGCAGAATACGTGAAAACACAGATGGCCGTCATCGACGAATGGGACAGCCTTATCGCCTTCATAGTGGACGTGAAACAATGATCCACGTGGCACCGACTTATCTGAAGGCTGCACCGGGCCGCGTTTGATCCCAAACCCGGATACGAAGTCATCCGGTTTGATCTCCAGTTTCGCTCGCCGATACGCCCTATGGCGAATATTGACGGTCGAGAACCAAGCAAGGGTCAAGGTGACTGAGCGAGGCTCGGTAACGCGTTCAAGGCTACCGGGTAACGGAACCCGATAAAGGGCCGCAGTTCCGTCCGCGGTCACCTCGCCATATCCCACCAGCGTCGCTCGATTCGCCGTGCAACTCGTTGCTTCTTCGACAATCGGCCTTCCATAGCCGAGGACACGGGCGATGTTGTCTCTGCGAAGAACATGCGTCCCCTGGCCAGTCGGACCGTACATATCTTCGAGCAAGACGCCCATCTCGCGCCAGCGAGCGCGATGCGCAAGAAGCGCCTTGACGATGACGCCGTAGTACATCGGGTCGACATCGGTGAGGAGGGAACCGTTGTCGTCATCCATCAGTGCATCAAACAACCGATGCGCGGCCCGGGTCGCCAGGGCCGCTGCGGCGCTCGTCCCTGCCGTCAGCCCTTCTTGGTCGAGCCTCCCACCTACGTCAGGAATCGCGACCCTCAGGCCGTAAAGCCGGCCCGGTGGCGCAGGTCGTATGCTCAAACGCGTCCCTGTACCTGCCATGCTGAAACGCTCCCGGCCTCCCGGCATGAAGATGTCTGGCTTGATCACCTTGCGATGCCCCAGGCCCATGGCCGATGTGATGTTGGGTCCCTCTTCTACATATGGAGCATAAGTGATGTGTGATCGTTGGGCGCCGTCAAGAGCGTCCTAATACCAAGCTCCAACGGTGACGACGTTCAGCGCTTCAGCCGGCGACAGCAACGTCCGTTGCGAGCGCTGTTCGCCGAGGGCTTTGAGAATGGCTCGCTGCCGTTCCTCCGGTGTGGCCGATTCCAACTCCGTGATTCCGTTAAATGCCGGAACCGGCAAAGGATTGCGGACGTTACCCGCACTGACGATGAACAGAATCCCGAACCGCTCGGCCAAGTAGTCGAGCAGCCGCCCCCAAGGACTCATTGTCCTGGTAAAAGGTCGATTCTTGTCGCCGAGCGATAGATTGACGATGAAGACGTTCGGCGCCGTTGCGTCGTCGCCTTCCTTCATTCTCAGAACGGCGCGATAGATCGTGTCGATCAGCAGACGATCCGGGTGTGTTCTTTCGTTCTCTCCGTTGCCGGGGGCATAGAGCACGGGCCGAAGATAGATCGAACGTTGCAGCGCCGGTTCGCGAAGATTGCGGTCGCCGTGAAGGATCAACGACGTCATTTCCGTGCCGAGACGACGCTGATGTCGCTGATGTTGTCGGGATCGTCGAGTACGATGCGACCGTCCAACAAGCGATGCCGTTGCACAGGTGCACCGTCGAACAATGCCGCGATCGGTGGGCCCTCCTCGGCAGCCACTGGCTCGACGGGTTCGCCGGCGACCAGCGCATCGACCTCCGTCGGAAACGTGGCGGTCGACTGCGGTCGTACCAACATCACTTCATCACAGATGGCCAGTGCTACGTCCTCTCGTCGAGCCAGACGACGGGTCTCGGCCGCCGGCATATCGATTAGCGCGGCCTCGTAGGCGATCTCCGGGATCGACGCTTGGTGGAGGATCTCGCCGTCGGCGGCCCGAACAGCCTCTTCGAACCGAGAAATCGTCTGTCGTTGCCTCTCATGGCTCCGATAGCTCCAGAGTTCAACTTCCATGCGGATCCTGGAGTCTGGCCGTGCAGCGAGCTCGTCATTGAGGTAAGCGACCGTCTCTTCGGAAATACGATCGGACGGCCCCCATGCCCGCATACGATAGAGCTGTCGGAAGACCTCAAACCACGGTGCGAAGCCAGGGGCAGGTTCTTGACCAGCTTGGTAGCGCTCCCAAAGACTGACAAATTGTCGAAGCGCGCCCATGTCGGGCATCGCCACGTACAATCGGCCGCCGACCGGCCTGTCGTCGCGGACCTCACCTTCCCGACCCTTTCGCGTATCGTGCACCGCAAAATCCGCGTCCGCATCGAATTCCATTTCCTCCTCGCCGAGATACTCAAGTCCAGGGATGCGAGTAATGGCCTGATAGAACCTATCGACTGATCCCGCGATCTCCAGCACAAGCGCACGCTCGGGAGCGATGCCAGCCGGATCATGGCGCAGGGTCAACGGATCACGGTCGTTGTCAAAAACGTCTCGGAGGCTCTGAAAGGTAGGTTGGAACCGCTGTCCCTGGCGTTGGCGCGTGGGTAACCGAAGATTGCTGCCCCCGCGTGGACCGGCTGGCCGCTGATCAATCCCGGGAGCCGGGATCGGCAGTAACGGGAACTCCGCCATCGGACGCCTCCCTGTATGCGGATACCCGCGACCGTGCCGTCCAGTGCTTCAGGCGCTCGGTGACAATGACATCCAGCTTCTTCTCTCCCATGGCGAGGACGCTACGCCGCCGCACATCTCGACAGAATTCCTCGGCCTCGGCATAGCAGACGGCGCCAAGCTTCTTAGCGATCGTCTCGGCGGTCCGGCCAAGCGGTTCATCGAGGGTCGCCGCGAAACGCGCGATGTAGGCGGTTAGCTCCCTCCGGGTTGGCGGCTTGAGCGCAAGACGCAACTGGAACCGGCGCCATGCCGCCCGATCGAGCAGCTCCGCATGGTTCGTCGCAGCCACGACTACCGTGTAGCTCGGCAATTTGTCCACCTGCATCAGCAGCGATGTGACGACACGCTTGATCTCTCCGGTCTCGTGGATGTCGCCTCGTTCTTTGCCCACCGCGTCGAACTCGTCAAAGAACAGAACGCAAGGGGTCGTTCGGGCGTAGTCGAAGACGCGCCTAAGCCTCGACGCGGTCTCCCCGAGGAAGCTGCCGATCATGGCTTCGTAGCGAACGACGAAGAACGGTACGGCCAAGGCTTCCGCGACCGCCTCGGCAAGTGAGGTCTTGCCGTTGCCGGGCGGTCCGACGAGCAGAACACGATGCCGTGGTTCTAGTGAATGCGCCCGCAATACCGGCCCTCGATGCTGCTCCTCGATCAATTCCAGGCAGGCTTGACGATTGAGGTTGGACAGGATCAGGTCCTCGAGCCGCCGTCGGGGAGTCAACTCGATCAGGAACTCTCGGTGTCGTTGGCTGTTCTGCCCAACGAACCCGGGCAAACGGGGTTGATCGCCGTTGACGCTCATCGCTTCCATCAGACGGGCCGCCAGTACGTTGTGGCGCTTCGCCCGCTCTTCAGCGATGATCGCTTCTGTGGCGGCGCGGGCGCTTGCCTTATCACCGATCGATCCGGCCTTTACGAGCGAAATAAGAAGGTCACTACGTGCCATGCTGATCCCTCCGTGTCCAGCGGCCCCCTGAGCACTGCATCCCTCAAACCAATATGCGTCAGAAGCCGAAGGTCTGTCACCCATCGTGCGGGCTTTCGCGTCGATTCCGTGGCTTCGGCTACACCCTCAACACCACTGCCACATGCACATACTCGAAAGCCTCTATACCTGCGACAGCAAGTCGTCCCTCTTCCCAACGGATGAAAGTGCCGACCCAGGACGAACTGACGAGCTTGTTGCACACCAAAAGCAAAGCGCGTCACCCAGACGGTTCCTCTGAGACTGGTACGCCCGGCAGGATTCGAACCTGCGACCCCCTGCTTAGAAGGCAGGTGCTCTATCCAACTGAGCTACGGGCGCTTGTCTGGTTTGGAGGGCGTTTGGAACGAGTCTCCCGACGAACCCTGGACTTGGCGTCCTTCCTCGACCAAGGCCTCCTCATCACAGGGTATACAGTTCCCGGTCCTTCGAAGAATATAGTGCCTTTCCCGATGCAAGTCCACCCGGCCCGGCAGCGGGTTTTAGCGCCGCCGCAGGTGAACCGGCGAGGGTCAAGGCTTCTCGGGATAGATCCGCATGACGTGGCCTCCACCGGGAGCCAGCTTGGCCACCACCACCTCGCCGGATCGGACTCGGAGGTGTTGTCGGAGGACCCCGGCTGGGTCGGCCTCGACATCCGCATAGACCTCGGCCCGGTAACGTCCCGGGCCTAAAAAACGCAGGGGGATGCTCAGCTCCCGCCGCTCCCAGTTGGTCATGCTGCCCACGTACCACACTCCTAAGTGCGATCACTGCAAAAACTACGACCACGTCCACTTTGTCGACACGGGTTCGTTCATCACATCGTACTGGCGGTGTCTGCACCATGGCTTTTTGCAAAAAACCCGCCTAACGCCGTGTTCCTGCCGGGAGTTTCTGAAAGATGGGGACGATCAAGCGTTCATGCGGTCATTAGTATGCGGACTTTGTTGCGGACATTCCCGTGGTCTAATATGGCCGCTAGTGACTCCTTATCTATCTGACATATAATGTCTTGTATCAGTAAACGAGGCGGTTATGATAGCGGACGTAGAACTGGACGATCGAGGCGAGATCATCTCCCTTATGGAGCCTCTGGTGATCAGCGAGGGCTCCCGGCACCGGGGGATGATTACCGACCTCGCATTCGATCTCACACAGAAAGCCGCTGGTTTTCGTCGGAGTCTGCCCCCAAGTTTGTTGGCCTCGCTCGCCGATTTGGTGCGGGCTATGAACTGTTACTATTCCAACCTCATTGAGGGACATGACACGCATCCGGTGGACATCGAAAGGGCGCTCAATAACGAGTACAGCCAGGATGCCCGCAAGCGCAACCTGCAGTTCGAAGCCAAGGCGCATATCTCCGTTCAGCGATGGATCGATGCTGGTGGGCTGCGAAGGGGCCACTCCATCAGAGGCGAAGGGATATGCGAAATCCACCGTCGTTTTTGTGAGTTGCTGCCCGAGGATCTCCTCTGGGTCGAAGACCCGCGTACCAACGAGCGCATCCGCCTTGTACGGGGTGAGTTGCGGAAGCGCGACATTCGGGTAGGAGGCCATCTCGCCATCAGCCCCGGCGCCGTACCGCGCTTTCTGAAGCGCTTCGAGGAGATTTACGGGAGTATCGGCAGAACAGAGTTGGTTATCTCAACGGCGGCGGCCCACCATCGGCTGCTATGGATTCACCCGTTCCTGGACGGCAATGGTCGAGTGGCGCGGCTGATGTCGCATGGTATGTTGCTGGAGATGCTTGATACCGGTGCGGTCTGGTCTGTTGCAAGGGGTCTTGCCCGCAACGTCGAGGAGTACAAGACTCATCTTGCCAACTGCGACCTGACACGCCGCAACGATCTGGACGGGCGCGGCGCCTTAAGTGAAGAGGCCCTTGCTGAGTTCACTCGGTTCTTTCTAAGCGTCTGCATTGACCAGATAAGCTTCATGGAGGGCCTGATTCAGCCGGACCGCCTCCGCACCCGAATTCTGTTGTGGGCGGAAGAGGAAATCAGGCTTGGAAGCCTACCTCGAAAATCCGGCAGCATTCTCGAAGCAGTCCTCTACCGTGGGGAACTGCCCCGCGGAGACGCCGACACCGTTGTCGGCACAGGTGAGCGGCAAGCCCGCCGCATTGTCTCGGCTCTGGTGGACAAGGGAGTGCTGGTTTCCGAAAGCTCTCGCGCTCCACTACGGCTCACGTTCCCCGCAGCGCTAGCCTGGCGGTGGATGCCCGGGTTATTTCCGGAGAAAGCTCCGTAGATAATTTGATCGGATGGCTCTTTCACTCCCAACCGTAGGATATTAACGCTTCTCGGGATAGATCCGCATGACGTGGCCTCCACCGGGAGCCAGCTTGGCCGCCACCACGTCGCTGGAGCGGACTCGAAGGTGTTGTCGGCGGACTCCGGCCGGGTCGGCCTCGACATCCGCATAGACCTCGGCCCGGTAAGGGCCCGGACCCAAGAACCGCAGGGGAATGCTCAAGTCCCGCCGCGCCCAGTTGGTCATGCTGCCCACGTACCACTGCTTCCCGCTCCTGCGGGCTACGGTGATGAATTCTCCCACCCGGCCGTCGAGAACTCTGGTCCCGTCCCAAGAAGTCGGAACATTCTTCAGGAACTCGATTCCCGGCTGCCCCCGATAGGCGGCGGGGTAGTCCACCAGCATCTGCAGGGGGCTCTCGTAGACCACGTACATGGCCAGTTGATGGCAGCGGGTCCCCTGGGCCAGGGGTTCCCGCACTCGGGGCTGGAAGTCTTCCCGGAGCGCGGTTCGAAAGGCTCCGGGCGTGTAATCCATGGGTCCGGCCAGCATGCGGGTGAAGGGCAGGGTCAGGTCGTGAGTGGGGTTGCAGCGAGTGCCGAGCCGGTTCCACTCCAGGCCCAGAACGGCTTCGCGGGTAATGATGTTGGGCCAGGTCCGGCGCAGGCCGTCCGGCTTGTAGGCCCCATGGAAGTTGACCAGCAGGCGGTGGCTGGCCGCGCGGCTGGCCGCCCGGTGATAAAAGCCGACCATCTCCTGGTCGTCGCGATCCATGAAGTCGATCTTAACTCCCGCAACCCCCCAGTTCTCATACAGTCGGAAGGCCTCTTCCATCTGCGCCCGGGCCCTCTTCCAGTGCACCCACAGCAGGATGCCGACCCCTCGCTCCCGCGCGTATCCGATCAGGTGGGGGAGATCGATTTCCGGCCGGCTTCGGGTGATGTCCCCTTCTTCGTCGGTGCCCTCATGCCAGCCGGCGTCGATCTGGAAGTACTCCAGGTCGTGGTTGGCGGCGAAGTCCAGGTAGTGCTTCATGGTCGCCGTATTCATTCCCGGCTCGAATCCGACCCCTTTGGCGCTGGTCCCGTTCCACCAATGCCAGGCAGCCTTTCCCGGCTTGATCCAGGAGGTATCGGCGATCCGGGTCGGTTCGTTGAGATGCAACAGCAGGACGTTGTTTTCGATCAATCGCCCCGGCGTCTCTCCCAGAAGGAAGACGCGCCAGGGCGACTGCAGGGGCGCCGCCGTCCTGACCTTCACTCCCGCACGCCCCGGATGGGGTGAGAGCCGGCTTTCCAGCGTTTCCGGTATACCGGGAGCAGGGGTCAGGTACATGCCGGCGTAGTCGGTGATGTTGGCCTCGGTGACGGCCAGCCAGGAACCCCTGAAGGTCTGCAGCAGCAGCGGCAGGCCGACGATGGAGTCGGGCTGCAGGCGCCACAGGGGCTGGGGATTGAACTCCGATTCATAGTTGGTGGCGTAGCCGCGAAGTTGCAGCACCCAGGCCCGGCAGCCCTCCGGGAAAAAGAAGGTGGAGTTTTCTTCGACCAGGTCCAGGCCCGTCAGACCGGGCTGGGCAGGAACTCGGTAGCGAAAGGCGGCCCCTTCGTCGTAGGCGCGAAAAATCAGATCCAGACGGCGGCCGGAAGGACTGCTTTCCCGCAGGCGAAGGACCCCCTGGCGGTAAGCGTCCTGCAGTTCCCCCCGGGTTCCGTAGGGAAGGCGGTAGAGCCTTTCTCCGGCCGAGGCATCCCAGCCCAGAAGGACAAAATCCCGCCCAAGCGGCGGCCCGCCCTTGAGATGCAGCCCCAGCCAGGAGTCTCGCACCACCGTCTCCTGGTTGAAGCGAATGCGATAGTAGGGACGGATTCCCCTGGGATAGGGGGTTCGCAGTTCTTTCAGACCCACGAGAACGGAGACCTGACCGTTAGGTGAGCGGAGCTGGAAGTTTGGAGCCGAGACCGCCGGATTGGAGGCGGCTTGCAGCATGCTTAGAAGCAAGGCTGCGAGCGCGATCTTGAGCGGGTCGATGCGTCTGCGGGTCTTGGTCTTGTTGTCATCCATTGGAAGCTTCGGCCTGCGCCGTCAGGCTCTAGTATATCTTTGGGGCACCGTTCACGCCCTTGTCCAACAGCACTCCCCCTTGCAATCTCGACCGACCAACCACGAAACCAGAGAATTGCCCCAGGAGTCTTCTGCTTGACGCACTGCCGGTAGACTTGTAAGGTTTTTCCTCAGATATACTCTCAATGGCTGCAAACGATGGAGTTGTCCATGGCTGTACGTTTCTACCGCTTGACCGGCTTGCTCTTACAGGCCATCCTGGCTCCCTGCCTCACCATGGCTGAACCTGCTGATTCCATCTTTGAAAAAGAGGTCAGACCCCTGTTGCTGGCTCGATGTCAAGCCTGTCACTCGGAGGGAGAACAAACCAGCGGTTTTTCGGTGTCGAGCCTCCATTCGGTGATTTCAGGTGGAAACAAGCACGGAAAGGCGGTGCTGCAGGGCAATGCGGAGGGAAGTCCCCTCGTCCGTCTCCTCAAGGGGCAGCTCAATCCCCGGATGCCTCTCGGCGGAGTTCTGACCGAGAGCGAGATTGCACGGATTGAGAACTGGATTCGCAGCCTCCAACCGACGGAAGGAGTCCAAGCCGAGGCTTGGCTGTGGCCCTTCCGCCAACCGGTCACAACCGTTCCTCCTGAAGTCGAGAACTCCGGCTGGGTGCGCAATCCCATCGACCGTTTCATCTTGCACCGTCTGGAAGACAAAAATGGGTTGTCTCCGGCCCCCCCTGCCTCCAGGCGGAGGCTGGCGCGCCGGGTCTATCTGGACTTGATCGGGATGCCGCCCACGCCCGAGGAAATGCATCGTTTTCTCGGTGATCCTGCACCGAACGCTTACGAAAAATTGGTGGAAACCCTGTTGGCCGATGCCAGGTATGGCGAGCGCTGGGGCCGCCACTGGCTGGACCTGGTCCGTTACGGAGAGTCGGACGGCATGGAAGGAGATATTCTCATCGGGAATGCCTGGCGTTATCGGGACTGGGTGATCGAGGCCTTCAATTCCGATTTGCCCTATGACCGGTTTGTCGTTCTTCAACTGGCGGGCGGCGACGAGCACAGCCGCAAGGCCTGGTACAAACCGGAAATTCAGGGACACATTCCCGCGGGGTTCCTGCGGCTGGCGCCCTGGGATCTGGGCAACCTGGCGTCCGAACAGCTGAGACAGGATTTCCTGGATGAAGTGACCACGGCCACGGGCTCCATCTTCCTGGGGTTGACCCTCGGCTGCGCCCGCTGCCACGACCACAAATACGACCCGATTCCCGCCAGGGACTACTATCGCTTCCAGGCTTTCTTCAACGCCATCCGGGTGCCCTTGCCCCGCAACACCTCCGGCATTCCGCCCGAAGAGTTCATCGTCCCCTACCAGGATCCGCATTTCAGGACCTTGGCCGAATCCAAAATCAAACAGTACCGGGAGCGCCTCGAAAACGGACCGGAGAAGCAGGAGTTGGAGGCGGTCGAACAGACGCTTCTCGAAAAGCTGATTTCAAAAAAGATCTCGGAGGGAATCTCCGGGAACCTCACCACCAGGGACCTGGAGCTCGAATTCGCGCGGAAGGAGCAAAAAGTCTTTTCCGCCGAGGAAAAAGCGGAATACGACCGCTTGAAGGAAACAGCCGGACGCACGCAGGAGCAGGCCGACCACCAGGCGCTGGCCGGCTACGAAGGACGGCTGCTCGAGAAGCTCACCGCGGCCTATGCCGACCGGGTCGCCGATCCGCTGGGGCGTTTCCGGTCGCTGGCGCTGGCGGATGTCCGCGCTGAAGCCCGCCGGGTGAATCAACCCTCGAAGTACTTCTCCCGAGAGGAGAAGCAGCGGCACCTTGAACTTTCGGACACCATGGAGGTTCTGCGGCGCCGGCTGTTGCGCTGGAGGCCGCTGGCCCTGACGGTGACCAACACGATCGGTCCTCCGCTGGGTCCCGGAATCCCTGCCACCCGCGTGCTGAAGGGCGGGGACTACCGGCAACCCGGAGAGTCGGTCGACCCCGGATTCCCCAGCGCCATCAGCGGAGATTTTGCCGCGGCGGTGCTGGAAAAGGACCGCTACCGCCAGTATCCCACCCGAGGCCGGCGGCTGACGCTGGCCAAATGGATTACCAGCCCGGAGAATCCGCTCACCGCCCGGGTGATGGTCAACCGCATCTGGCAACAACACTTTGGACGCGGCATTGTGGGAACTGCCAGCGACTTCGGCAAGAACGGCGAGCGGCCCACCCATCCCCAACTGCTGGATTGGCTGGCGGTGCGGTTCGTGGAAGAGGGCTGGAGCCTGAAGGCCATGCATCGGCTCATGGTGACCAGCAGCACCTACCGCCAGTCGGCGGACAATCCCAGGGTCAGGGATTCCTCCCTGGACCCGGAGAATCGCCTGTTGTGGCGCTTCAACCGCCGCCGGCTCGAGGCGGAAGCCATCCGGGACAGCATTTTGTCTGCCAGCGGCCGGTTGAATCCGGAGCGAAGAGGGCCCAGCGTCTTTCCGCCTTTGCCTGAAGACATGAAGGATCTGAGCCGCGCCGCCCGGACCGGGGGTTCGATGTGGGAGTCCAACGAGAGTGAACGCGACGCCCGGCGACGGTCGGTCTACATCTTTCAGCGGCGGTCGTTCCCATTGCCCATGATGGCCTCGTTCGATGCTCCGGTCTTCAACGAATCCTGCGAACGCCGCAGCGTCACCACCACTCCCCTGCAAGCCCTTACGATGATGAACGGCCGGCTGGTGAACGAGGAAGCAACCCATCTGGCGGCCCGGGTGGAAAGAGAAGCCGGTGGCCGGCGGAAGGATCGGGTGGCCCGATTATTCGAGATCGTGTTGAACCGCCCGCCCGACCAGGCCGAGCAGCAGCGCTTTGTGGGGTTTCAGGGATCTCTGGAAGGTATCTGCCGGGTCATTCTCAATTCCAACGAGTTATTGTTCATGGACTAAGGTAAGATAGCTTCCATCCGGCCCGATCCGAAGGTGCCCTCACGGGGATTCCACCATGAACCCTCCAGCTTCCCGCAGGGAGTTTCTGAAGAACGCTTATCTGGGCCTCGGCAGCCTGGCCCTGATGGATCTTCTGGCAACCAATCTGGGCGCCTCGGCCGGTTCGGCCGAGAATCCGCTGCTGCCCAAGCCGGCTCACTTGCCGGCCAAGGCCAAACACTGCATCTTTCTCTTCATGGAAGGTGGAGTGAGCCAGATGGATACCTTCGAATACCGGCCGGCCCTCGACAAGTTTGCAGGGCAGCAGATGCCCTCCGTCCGCGGGACCGACCTGGACGTGGCCAGCCTCGGAACCGCCCACAACCGCATCATCCCTTCCCCCTTCAGCTTTGCCAGACACGGCCAGTCCGGCCGGTGGATGTCGGAACTGCTGCCGCACCTGTCGACATGTGTCGACGACATGGCCTTTCTCCACGGTGTCACGGTCGACAGCAGCAATCACGCTCCGGCAGTCTATCATTCCCTGACGGGCCAGATCCTTCCCGGCGGAGCGGCCATCGGGGCATGGATGACCTATGGTCTGGGAAGCGAGAATCAGAATTTGCCCGGCTTTATCGTGCTGGGACAGGGGGCTCCCGCGGTGGGCGGCGCTTCCCAGTGGAGCCAGGGTTTCCTGCCTGCCACCCACCAAGGCACTCTCTTCCGTCCGGGTTCCAATCCCATCGTCGATCTGCACCCGCGAGCCGGGACTTCCCCGGAAAGCCAGCGCGGCGAGCTCGACCTGCTGAAATGGCTGAACCAGCGGCACGCCCGGCAGCGCTCCCACACCGGAGAGCTGGAAGCGCGAATCGCCGCCTATGAGATGGCCTTCCAGATGCAGACCGCGGCCCCGGAGTTGATCGATCTCTCCGGGGAGTCGGAAGCCACCAGGAAGCTCTACGGGCTCGATGACCCGGTTGCGGAAACCTTCGGCCGCCAGTGCCTGATGGCCCGCCGCATGGTGGAGCGAGGGGTTCGCTTCGTCAAGCTTCTTCATGGCAAGGGCAAACCCTGGGATCAGCACGGGGATTTGGCCGGCCGCCTGCCGGTCTTGTGTCATGAAGTCGATCAGCCCATCGCCGGCCTGCTAAAGGACCTGAAATCCCGGGGAATGCTGGAAGAGACCCTGGTGGTCTGGGCGTCGGAGATGGGAAGGACGCCTTTCGATTCCAACGTAGTATCGGACAAACCCGGCCGGGACCACAATCGCTTCGGGCTGGTCATGTGGATGGCGGGCGGAGACGTGCGCCCCGGAGCCACCTTCGGACAGACCGATGAATTCGCACTCCGCAGCGCCGGAGAATCTCTCCCGGTGCGTGACGTGCACGCCACCCTGCTTCGCCTGATGGGTCTGGACCAGCACCAGTTGACCTTCCTCCATGCGGGGCGCTTCAAACGCTTCAAACGCCTCACCGACATTGGCGGACGCGTCATCGACGAAATCCTCCTTTAACCCGTGGGCTAGGCTAGATCCTGTACTTTCTTTGACCAACCTGAGTCATGTCCGATCTTCTGATCATGGGGAGCGGTGTCGTCGGCAACTTTGCGGCGGCCTACTTCCGGCGCTACTTCCCCTCGCTGCGGGTGACGGTGGTGGGCCGATCCGATCAGGAACTGCCCATCGTGGGCGAGTCGCTGGTGGAGCTCAGCACCCACTTCCTCCAGGACCTCGGCCTCAGCCGCTACCTCATTGAACAGCACCTGCCCAAGTACGGTCTTACATATTATTACAAGCTGGATCCCTCCCGACCCAGGGACCCCAGCTACATTGTCGACGAAGCCCCTTCCAACCCTCCCTTTCCCTCCTTTCTCATCAACCGGTTCAGCTTCGACGCCGAGCTGCGCCGCCTCAACCGGCAGAAGGGCGTGCGCTGCATCCAGGGCAAAGTCACCGGGGTGAACCTGGGCAACGGCGCCCCCCACCGGGTCACGGTGCAGCGGGCCGATGGAAGAGAGGAGCCGCTCGAAGCCCGCTGGCTGGTAGACGCCACCGGACGCCGCCGGCTGCTGGCGCGCCATTTGGGGCTGCAAAGCAAGGCTCCCCATCAACGGAGCGCATTCTGGTTTCGCCTGGTGGACTTCGACGCCTCCATCCTGGATCGAATCCACGCGGTCAAGAAGGTGAACCGGTCCTACGACTCCTACTTCTGCACCCACCACTTCTTTGGACAAGGCAACTGGGTCTGGTTGATTCCGGTGCGCAGCGAAGACTCTCGAAGAATGATCAGCATCGGGCTCACTTACCGGCCCGACCTTTTCCCCGGCTCCATCACTTGCACTGAAGAGTTCCTCGACTGGATGGCACGGGAGCATCCGGTGGTCGGGGATTTCGTCAAAAGCGGTGAGATCGTCGACACCAATGTCTACCGCAACTACATGTATCGCGCCCGCCAGCGGTATTCCTCCCAAGGCTGGTTTTTGATCGGTGACGCCGCCGATACGGTGGACCCTCTTTACAGCACCGGGCTGGCATTGGCCTCCCTGTCCATCCAGCAAGTGGGAGCCATGGTCCGGCGGGACATGGAAGGAAGGCTGTCGGAAGCATTCGTGGCCGACCTGGACCGGGCCTACGCCGGGGTCCACGGCACGGCCGGCGACATGGTGGGAACTCTCTATGAGGCCATGCAGGACGGTTTCCAGTGCCACATGCGCATGAACCTGAATGTCTCCACCATGTTCCACCTGGCCATACCGCTCATCTTGAACGGCTATTACACCGACTCGGTGGGAGCCCGGTTGGCTGCCCGTTTCGGAGGACCTGAGGGAATGATTCGGAAGTTGAGGACCTTCGAACCCCTGATCGCTCGGGCCGCCAAAAACCTGAATCCTCCTTCACCCGAGCACTTCATCAAGGTGCAGTCCTCCTTTACCCTGAACTTTCCCTATTGGTCTCCGGATCCAGCCGATTCGGTCCGTCAAAATGCACCTCGCCGTCGGTCACGCCGCCCTCAACGGGCCGGCTCGTGGCCAAAACCTTCCCTTGATCACCGATGACGGCCACCTTCACCCAGCCGGACGCCGAATCGGCAGTCAGGCGCAAGCCACCTCGCCACCTCACCGGTTGGGTCACCAGGGTTGCCTGCTGGCCGGGATCGACCGGCTCATAGCCGGCCCACCCATCCGGACGCAGCGTCGCCAGGCAAAATGCCCCGTCACGCCAATTGCGGTGGGCTCCGTTGGAGCCGCCGTAGTAGATGCGGATCTCCTCCCCGGTGACAATGGGAGCATTGGCGGCATACACGCAGCCCCAGTCGTAGCTCCCTTTGACCGGCGAATTGGGAATGAAGGGAGTGCCCGGGTCAATCCGTTCCCAGTGAATCGTGTCGGGACTCCAGGTCAGTTCGCAATGCACCCGATCTTGGCTGCGCCGGATGATCATGACCAAACCCAGGTAGACTCGACCGTAGCGGAAGACCTCCATGGCATAGGTCTGGTTTTCCGGATCACCCCGCAGGACTTCCACCGCCTTGGTCCATTTGAGAAAGTCGGGACTCTCGGTCCGGCCCACGATCCGCTGACCTTGGTAGAGCCGGGTCATCGCCACATAACGGTTCAGTTCGGGGGCCCACCAGGCGTTGTTGTGGGTGTCGCCGTTGGCCTGCACCTCGGGGCAGGCCACAGGTTCGCTCCACAGCAACCCGTCTTTCGAAAATCGAACCGCCACTCCCGGTTTCCATTTCCGAATCCAGTTGCCCCCGTAAAACATCTTGTAAAGGCGCTGGGGGTCTCGCAAATCCTTGAGGATGCCGGCGCCGTGCACCCCCCGCAGCAACAGGTTGTTGGCCTTGCTGCCCTCGAAGTCCACCAGGTTCAACTCGGGCTTGGTCCATTTCAGACCGTCTTTGCTGAAGGCGTAGCAAATGCCGAATTCGCGATCGTAGGGGCGGTAGGGTACCAGGTGCCTCTGCTCGCGCGGCGTTTTGCTGACCAGCGGGTCCGCGATGAAGGGGTTGTACCAGCATCGGTAGAGTTGCTGCTCATCATCGTAAATGACGTTCGCGTACAGGTTGTCGAAACGCTGCTCCCAGGGCTTGTCTTCGCCAAAGAGCGGATTGGCTGCATGTTTCCTGACGGTCCCCACTGCCAGGCGGACGTTGTGTTTCTCTTCGAGGATGCGGCTGTCGAGCAGGAGGTAGCGGAAGCGAGAGGAATCGTCCTCCGCCTTCCGGGGAATTGCCGGGTCGGCAGTTGAGCGGCTGCCCGCCAGGAGGTAGCCGGCTGTCATAAGCATGAGGACTGCAAGCAGTGGGTGCATAGAGTAAGTTCAGAAGCCCCGGGTGGTCAGCCGCGGGCCGGACCAAAGGCCGACCAGCCCAGCAGGTAGCGGGCGCGGGGCGAATAGCAATCCACTACCTCGGCAGGAATGCTTCGGGTGAAATCGGTGAAGGGCTTGATCCAGGCGCAAATGAAGTTACCCAGCACGGCCCGGCGGGGCCCGTCGGTGAGGTTGGTGCCGGCTCGGTGCCAGGTCTGGGAAAACCACACCGCCAGGCTGCCGGCAGCGGCCGTCAGGGCCAACTCGCCGTCGACCGAATCGTAGGTCCAGGGCGGCTTCCTGCCGCTGAGGTGGGTCCCGGGCACCACTCGGGTAGCGCCGTTCTCCACTGTGAAGTCGTCCAGCATCCAGCCGATGGCGATAGCCATGGGGATGGCGGGGAGTGGCTCGGGGACCATGGTGAATGGCGAATCGACATGCCAGTAGGAAGGCTCCGACTGGGGGCCGATCCGGGTGGCGGCCATATCGGACAGCACGCAATCCTCCCCCAGCAATTCACCCATGAGGTGTCGGAGAATGGGATGGTCGAACAGACGGTCGCAGCCGCTCAGCTTGGCCGGAAGGTTGAAGCAACGCTGCAAGCGTCCTTCGTCCAGGAGCAGGGGGATGTGGAGAAAATTGTGGTTCACTTTCTCGGCGGACACAGGCCAAGGGGTGGCATGATTGCCTGCCCGGGTGTGGCGGACCCTCTTCATGACCCGACTCAACTCCTCCGCATTCACCTTGTAGGTCCTGGCCAGATAGGCCTCTATCCCAGCGTCGTCGGGGGATTCCGGCCCGTCCCCGGGATCGAAGGGGACTTCGCGCTCTTCGGCCATCAGCCGGTCGCAGTCTGAAGTGATCTGCTGCAGTTCCTTTCCCCGGAAGACCCGGTCGAATATCACGTACCCCTGCTGCTTTAAAAATTCACAGGCTTCCCGCCGATTGTTCCGATTGAACCTCTTGGATGCTTCCATGGTTTCTCCCAAGAATTGCGATTGAAGAAGGGGGAAAAGAGAACCCTGAAGGTATTTTTGTTAGCAAGGTTCTTGGCAGAACCCAACCAACACCCACAGGGTGACCAATCGAAAAGAGCTTACCGCAACGGATTCTTTTCATCAATTCCCACAAGATGGAAAGATATTCCGGCGAGGGAAAAACATGCAACTCTTGTGCTGACCTCCCTTATTGAAGGATAATGTATCAATCTATCGTAAAATAACTACAGTTCAAGCTCCATAAGCGAAATCGCCCAGCCAGAGTTTACGACTGGAAGAATGAAGGGGCGGCAAAGAAATGGTCCCTGATCTCATAACCAGCAAGTGGCACTTTGCCTTCGCGACCCTCTTGACGGTTGGTCTGGCCTTGGAATCCAGCCAGTCTGTTGCCGAGACTCTTGAGGACCAGGGAAGCGAGCAGGTTGCGGCACTCCCCGAGATCACTTTCTTTGAAAGCGACGTGCTCCCTATTTTGAAAGCCAACTGTGTGCATTGCCATGGTTCCGAGACTCAAATCATGGAGATGAACCTGGCCACCTATGAAGGGGTGATGAAAGGGAGCGAGTCGGGTGCGGTGGTGATTGCCGGCGATGCCAGCGCAAGTCGCCTGTATCGGATGGTCCATGAGGGTTTGATGCCTCCGGATGAGGGGACCACGCTTTCCGAGGAGCAGGTGGCGACCATCCGAGCCTGGATCGAAGCCGGTGCCCGGTCGAAATTGCTGAATATCGGCAAGCTCACGGCCGCACAGATCACGGAACACCAGATCATCCCTGTCATGCTTTTACGCTGTACCGTTTGCCATGGGTTGCGGCGTCAAGAAGGAGGACTCGACCTCAGCAACCGGGCGTCCATGCTCAAAGGCGGCAAGTCAGGATCGGCCATCCTACCGGGGAATCCTGATGAGAGCTTGGTCATACAGAAAATCCGCTCTGGTGAAATGCCGCCCAAGAAGGATTTTCAGGCAGTGGGAGTCAAGCCGGTGAGCCAAGCCGAAATCGAGCGCTTAGTCGCTTGGATCGGGCAGGGAGCGCCCCAGGGCAAGCTGATTCCGGATGTCGCAGGGAACGAACCCGATCCGCTGGTCACCGACAAGGATCGCCGATTCTGGGCATTTCAACCTCCGCAGCCCGTCCCAGTTCCCCCGGTTCGGCACGCCCGGCAGGTGAGGAATCCGATCGATGCCTTCATCTTGAGCAAGCTCGAGGAGAAAGGCCTCACCCTCTCCCCGGAAGCCGACCACGTCACGCTGATTCGTCGGGCTTATTTCGACCTGACCGGGCTGCCGCCGGAGCCCGAGGAGGTCCAGTCTTTCCTGGCCAATCAGGATCCTGCAGCTTATGACAAGCTGATAGAGCGTCTCTTGGCCTCCCCGCGCTACGGCGAACGCTGGGGACGCTACTGGCTGGACGTCGCCGGCTATGCAGACTCCGAAGGGGGCAAGTTGAGTGCTGACCCACTCCGCCCCTACGCCTACCGTTATCGAGACTACGTGATCCGCTCATTCAATGCCAATAAGCCCTACGACCGCTTTCTATTGGAACAGATTGCGGGCGATGAACTGGTGGATTCCACCAATGCGCCGGTCATTACCCAAGCCATCATGGACAACTTGATTGCCACCGGCTTTCTCAGAATGGGGCCGGACTCCACCAATGGGCGTGAGGTGAATTTTGTGCAGGACCGGCTGGACGTCATCTCGGACCAGATTGACATCTTCAGCTCGGCCGTACTGGGGCTGACCATCAAATGTGCCAAATGCCACAGCCATAAGTACGACCCCATCCCCCAACGTGACTACTACCGTCTGGCGGGCATCTTCAAAGGTGCCTATGACGAGCACGACTGGCTCAAGCCGCTCGCGGAAGAGGACAAAGAGAACCGCCCCTACCACTCCCATCCGGGTCGCTACCCCATCTTTAACAAAGGAACGGGCGATTGGGGGGATTTTACCCCCATTTTGGCCTAAAATCACCCGTAAGTTGTTGATTCTTGGTCGGAGATCCTGAAGTAGTGCCATAATCGTATGGGAGGGGCTTGACCCCCTCGGCCCCCTCTGTTAGGGTCCCTCCCATGTTCATCCGCCGCACCCAGACCCGCTCCACTCCCTCCGGTCAGACCTACTTCACCCACCGCCTCGTCCGCTCCCATCGCCTCTCAGGCAAGGTCCGCCAGCAGACCCTCCTCAACCTCGGACGCCACTTCGCCATCCCCCGCCATGACTGGCCCCTGCTGTGCCGCCGTCTCGACGAGATCCTCAGCGGTCAGTTGCCCTTGATCCAGGAGGGTTCGACCCCGTTGGAGGAGGAAGCCCAACGCATGGCCGAGCGCTTGCTCGAGGGGGAAGCCGACGTGACCGGCACCGCTGGGGAGGCCTCTTCAGAGGACCTGCAGACGGTAGCGGTGGATTCGGTGGAGTTGACCCGTCCGCGCAGCGTCGGGGTGGAGCAGGTGGGCCGGTGGGCGCTGGAGCAGTTGGGGTTGGTGGAGTTGCTGGGTGAGTTGGGGCTGAATGGACCGATGCGGGCGGCGGCGGTGGGGGCGATTGTGGGCCGTCTGGCCCGTCCCGGCTCGGAACGGGCCACCTGGGGCTGGCTCGGCCGGCGCAGCGGTTTGGGCGAGTTGCTGGACTTCGACTTCCAGACCCTGAGTCTGATGCAGATGTATCGGGCTTCAGACGCTTTGATGAGACACCGCCAGGCCATTGAGGCCCACCTGTTCACCCGGGCCATGGGTCTGTTCGATCTGCAGCCGACCGTCACTCTGTTCGATCTGACCAACACCTTCTTCGAAGGGGCGGCCCGCCGTCAACCCAAGGCCCAGCGGGGGCACTCGAAGGAGAAACGCAGCGACTGTCCCCTGCTGACCCTGGGGTTGGTGCTGGACGGGGCCGGGTTTGTGCGCCGCTCCCAGGTCTTTGCCGGCCGGGTGGATGAGCCCCGCACCCTGGCGGGGATGCTGGGGGCGCTCGAGGCGCCCCGGGGGGCCCTGGTGGTGATGGATCGGGGGGTGGCGACCGAGGATCGCATCCAGTGGTTGAGGGAGGAAGGGTACCGCTATGTGGTGGCCAGCCGCCAAGGCTCCCGGCAGTTCGACCCCGAACTGGCCCTGACCTTGGAGACCGCTTCCAAGGCCAGGTTACAGCTCCACAAGGAGGTCTCAGAGGACGGGGGGGAAGTGCGTCTCTACTGCCGTTCCGAGGAGCGGGCTCACAAGGAACGGGGCATTGTCGAGCGCTTCAGCCGGCGCTTCGAGCAGGGGCTCGCCCGACTCTCCGAGGGGCTGTCACGGCCGCGGGCTCACAAGGGCATCGAGAAGGTCCGGGAACGGATCGGGCGGTTGAAGGAGCAGAGTCGCGGGGTGGCTCAACACTACACCATCGAGGTCCTCACCAACGAGAGCGGCCGCAAGGCAACGGCCCTGACCTGGAAGCGTCAGCCCCGCCAGGGCTCGATGGTCACTCATCCGGGGGTCTACTGCCTGCGCAGCAACCAGACCGACTGGGATGAGGAAAGCCTGTGGCGCACCTACACCACTCTGACCGACGTGGAAGCGGTGTTTCGCTCCCTGAAGTCCGAGCTGGGCCTGCGCCCCATCTATCATCACAAGCCGGTGCGGTCGGAAGGCCACCTGTTCCTGACCGTCATCGCCTATCAACTGGTGCAGGTCATCCGCAAACGCCTCAAGCAGCGGGGCGACTCCTCCAGTTGGACCACGCTGCGGCGCATCCTGGAAGGACAGCAGCGGGTCACGGTGACCTTCCGGCGTGGGGACGGGCGGACCTTGCACGTACGCAAGGCCACGCGGGCCGAAACCGATCAGAAGGCCATCTACGACGCCTTGGGCATCGATCCCGCTCCCGGAGGGGTCCGCAAGATGATCGTCTGACTCCCCTCAATCGCCGGTTTCAACGCGTTTGTAGTGCCACTTGCGGGTTTCTGCCTTTGTAACCTGTTGATAATAAGCGTGTACTCGGAAGCCGTGTTAAAGATGGGCTACCTTCCTTACATTACCCCCGGGGCCACTCCTGGCCAGTTGATCGAGGAGGCAAAAAACAGAGAAGCCCACAATCTCAAATTGGATCGGGAAATCGGAACGCTCAAAGACAAGCTCAAGGAAAAAGCAGAGCCGCTCAAGAAAAGACTTCTCGACCAGAAGCTGGCCCTCTTGCCTGCCGCTCTGCACGAGGACTTGCGTCAGATGCTGGCGACCCCACGCGAGAAGCGGAACGCAGTCCAAACCTATCTGGCAGAAAAATTCGAGGTGCTTTTGCGGGGGAACGGGGAAAAGGAATTGAAAGAATTTGACCGCCAATACAAAAAGGAGGCCGAAAACACCGACCGCCAAATTCAGTTGTTGGAGGCCAGGAAGATACCGGAGCCAAAGATCAGGGCCTTATGGGACCGGGGAATACCGTCACCGACCTATGTCTTGAGGCGGGGAGAACCGGCGAATTTTGGACGGCTGGTGGGACCCGGCGTCCCCTCGGTGCTCACCGATGGGAGGAGTCCGTTCGTTGTGAAACCTCCCTGGCCCAAAGCCAATAAGACCGGCCGACGGCTGGCATTGGCTCGCTGGCTGATCCAGCCCAATCACCCCCTGACGGCGCGGGTCATGGTGAACCGTATCTGGCGACACCACTTCGGAGCGGGGATCGTGAAGACGCCGGGCAACTTCGGGAACACCGGGGCACGGCCAACCCATCCCGAGTTGCTGGACTGGCTGGCCTTGGAGTTTGTTGGCGGAGGTTGGAGCCTGAAGGAGATGCACCGGTTAATGATGACATCCGGCACTTACCGCCAAAGCTCTATCTTGACGCCGGCCTTTGAAGAGTACGACCCGGACAATTCTCTCCTCTCCAGCATGGCGATGAAGCGGATGGAGGCCGAGGTCCTCTTTGACACCTCAGTGTGGATGTCGGGTCTTTTGGACGAGGCACGCTATGGGGTCCCCGACCCGGTGCAGGTTCGAGACGACGGATTGGTGACGCCGCTGGGGACCGGCAAGGGGTGGCGTCGCAGTATCTATGTTCAGCAGCGGCGCAAACATATCCCTACGATTCTGGAGAACTTTGATCTTCCCCCCATGAGCCCAAACTGCTTGGAACGGACGGCCTCAAACGTAGCCCCTCAAGCGCTCCACTTGATGAATGATCCGATGATCCACGAGTTGGCCGGCCTTTTCGCCGACAGAGTGCAAAGAGAGAGCGGAACCAGTCCACAAAAGCAAATCCAACAGGCTTACTGGATGGCGCTCAGCCGTCCGCCGACCGCGGATGAGAAAAAATCAGCCTGGAAGTGCTCAACCGACTGACCGAAGAGTACTTTAAGTATCAGTCCGTTACGCCCATTGCCACCCAAAAAGTAGCGGTACCTCAGGCAGAAACCCTGTCCAGTCCCAATGGAACGGGCGATCGGGCAAAACGCCAGCAAAAGGCGGCCAAGGCGGCTCTGATGAAGTTTTGTTACACCCTGATCAACTCGGCCGGGTTTCTCTATATTGATTGAAGAATGAGGTGAATGATGACCGGCCAACGGCAAAATCGTGTCAATGAAGCGAGCGGGAAGGTGACCCGGCGTGGCTTCTTCGAGCGGGTGGGGGATGGGATGTGCGGTGCCGCGCTGGCCACGCTTCTCAGTGGCGACCTCTATGCAGGTTTGGGTCCTCCCGCGTCTGAGTTGCCGGCAGAAGGGCGCCGGAAGCTCTATGATCTCAAACCCCGTTCTCCCCACTTCGATCCCAAAGCCAAGTCCGTCATTCACCTCTTCATGAACGGCGGGCCAAGCCAAATGGACCTGTTTGATCCCAAGCCGATGCTGGACAAGCACCATGGCGACTCCTATTTTGAGGAGGTGGCGGCGGATCTGACGGTCCCTGAATCCGCGCTGGGATTGATGCGCAGCCCCTTTAGCTTCAAGCAGTATGGCCAGGCTGGAATTTGGGTCTCCGAATTGATGCCCCATCTGGCCCGCCAGGTGGATCAAATCGCCCTGATCCGTTCCATGTTCACCACCCACCCCAACCATGAACCGGCGCTGTTCAAGATCCATTCGGGTCGAACGATTCCCGGACGCCCGTCGCTGGGAGCCTGGGTCATTTACGGTCTGGGCAGTGAAGGCGAGAGCCTGCCCGCCTACGTGGTCCTGGATGATCCCCTGGGACTGCCCATCAACGGCGTGTGGAACTGGCAATCCGGCTTTTTGCCGCCGATCTATCAGGGAACACGAATACGTTCCAAAGGATCTCCTATCTTGAACTTGGAACCGGCAGCGGACGAGCCCCCCGAAGTGGTCCGCTTGGGACGCCGGCTGCTCTCCCGCCTGGATCATATTCACAAGGTCAATCACCCCGGTCGGTTGCAGCTGGATGCTCGTATCGCCAGTTATGAGCTGGCTGCCCGTCTGCAGTTGGAAGCCAGCGACGCTCTGGACATTTCCCGAGAAAGTCAAGCAACCCTCGAAATGTACGGAGTGGGCCGGCAACCCACCGATTCCTATGGCCGGCGATGTCTGATGGCTCGCCGCCTGGTAGAACGCGGGGTACGGTTGGTACAGCTCTACATCAACGGCCAGATCTGGGACAACCACAGGAATCTCGAGAGTGAGATGAGAGCAGCCAGTCTCCGAACCGATCAGCCGGTCGCTGCACTGTTGCAGGACCTCAAGCAACGGGGACTTCTGAACAGCACCCTGGTGATCTGGGGTGGGGAGTTTGGTCGGATGCCCATTGCCCAAAAGCATCAGGAAGGTGCGGGCCGTGATCACAATCCTCAAGGTTTCACTATTTGGATGGCTGGTGCCGGCATCAAGCAGGGCACCGTCTATGGAGCGACCGATGACCTCGGCTACAAAGCTGTGGAGAATCAAGTGAGCGTCACCGACTGGCACGCCACCATTCTTCATCTGCTCGGTCTCAACTACGATGAGCTCTTTTTCGAGCAGAACGGGTTAAGGGAAAAGCTGACCTCAGTTTTTGAACCTCGAATCGTGAAGGGGATATTGGCGTGAATCAATCCAGGAACTCCTCTTTTTCCCTGGATGAGTGCAGCAAGTTCCCCCGGCAATGCAGAGGATCGCTTCCTATGTATTCACTGGACCGATTGATGTGCGACTGTTGGTTGTCTCCCGATCACACTCTCGGTCTGCACACCTTTCAGTTCTTCAGGTCTGACTTCGAATTCCTACCCCATTCCCATCCTGAGTACAACCTCATCATCGGCCTGAGCGGGAAAATGGAATTCGACTGCGGGGCAGGCGTCCGGACCTTAGAAGCCGGCGACGTGGTGATCGACAATCCGGGCCAGATGCATCGTAGCCGCTACGGGCTTGGCGGGAAGGCCTCCAGGGGCCTCAGTATCGTCATACAGAAATCGACACTTGCAGCTCTGGTTCAAGATGTCTTTTCCCACCCTATTCCGGAAGGCCAACGCGTCGAATTCCCTCGAAAGGTTAGGGATGCAAAAGTCCTCCCTCTGGCAGGTGAGTTGGTTTTCGAGCTCCGAGAACGAAAACCGGGCTACGTGCTCCTTCTGCGTTCATTGATTTGCGAGCTCGTGGTTCATCTTATTCGAAACTGTTGCGAGCCAGTGCTAGCTGAAGGTCAGCCCACAAATGCTAGGCAGTTGCCTTGGTGGGAAATGCTGAAGGCCACCGCATACATGAACTCGCACGGGAAACGAAGCTTCAAGGTGGGGCAATTGTGCTCGGAACTTGGAATCAGCCCCCAGCACTTCATTCCCTTGTTTCGCAATGCCACGACCCTGGACCCACACGTTTACTACAATAAACTCTTGATAGGAAAGGCCCAGGCGCTATTGCAAAAGGGGGATGCCTCCGTCAAAGAGGTCGCCTACGAGCTCGATTTCCACAATGTAAGCCATTTCTGCTCGCTTTTCCACCATGTGGCTGGAACCACACCGGCAAAATATCAACGGACTCACGGCCAATAGAAGTCACTCTGGTGAAGCGCCACCATTAAACTGGATTGCCAGGGTGAAGACGGACTGGTTTTGCGGGTGAATGGTCGCAGTTGTACCTCCTGCGGACCGCGCAACTGAGGATCGCTACTTCATTGGGCGCTTCTATAAAAAAACGCCTTTGCGCGGCGCCTTGCACAGCCACCACTCAATCCGGCTTTCAGCTGGACGTCAAGGGTGAAGACGGCTGGTTAGAGAATAGGCGCAGCGCTTGGCTGCGAGATAATGAAAAGGGAGGCGTTTCTCTCGATTCAGAACGAATGGGCAGGGCAATTGTCTCTTTTTAAAGTTTCTGGAGAAAAAAGTGAATTTTAGGAAAAAGTAAAGGTTTGACGGCGGCTGGGGGAGCATGGTTGACTTGTATCGAAAAACTTCAAAAGACTACTGGAAATTAAGAATGTCCCTGTGGCTATAGAGGGACTAGTGGCAGTTCGGGGTTTTTATTCGAGCTGTTGCAAGAAGGTCACTAGTCTCCAGCGCGCCACACCGAGGAGAATTCCATGAGAAGTCGCTCGACTGCAATTTCATCCATCGGGTTTGCCGGACTTGCGTCTCTGTTGGTTGTTTGGTTGTTGCTGCCCCAGTCAGCCCTTGGCCAAACCACGACGCACAGTAATCTTTTGGGCGCGATTACAGATCCCCAAGGCCTGCCCGTAGCCGGTACACAGGTCACCGTCACTGAAACCTCCAAAGGGTATAGTAGCAGCGCAACCACCAACGCCGAGGGTTTCTACCGGATCAAGGGCCTGCTTCCCGGTACCTATCGGATGAAAGCAGAGTTGGACGGTTTTCAGACTTTCGTCAATGAAAACGTGATCGTTTACACCCGTCAAGAGAGGCGTGTCGATATTCAGCTCACCGTGGGAGAAATCACCGAAGTGGTTTATGTAGAAGCCCACGGTTCGGTCATCGAGACCGAGACACCAACCATTAGCACAAACCAGAGCGAGCTGGAAGTCCGCCAATTTCCACCGACTGGGCGGGGAACCTCTCCCATGTACACCGCGCTCAGTACTCCCGGGTTTCATCGCTCAAACGGAACGGCACATGGTGGAACGGCTTCCGACTGGAAGTCAGAGCATGACGGGAATAATGCGGACAACCGCGGGGAATTCCGTCCCAGCGAGGAGATGTTGCAGGAAGTTCGAATCTTTTCTCACAATGCGCCTGCCGAATTTCAAAGCTCGGCCACGGTTCAAGCCACCACTAAAGGGGGCAGCAATGAATGGCACGGCTTAGCTCGAGTCCTTGTGGCCAACAGCGCTTTGAATGCCCTCGGACCCAACAGTGACGGCAAGCGAGGGGTGGGCAGGCCTACTGTTCAGCAGGACTATTCAGGAGGAGGGCCGATTCTTCGCGACAAGACCTTTTTCTTTCTCTCCCATACCCGGAGAAACAACAGATCAAGCCGATTTGCGACTGGCTATGTCTACCCTCAGCCTCAAATGCGACCCGGACCGGGAGGAGCGGACCTGGGTATTGTCAAGGTTCCTGAGATTATTGATCCGCTGACCGGACTTCCATTTCCCAACAAAGTCATCCCCGCCGACCGGATCGATCCGACCTCGAAGTTCATGGTCGACAGCTATTTCCCATTGCCTAACCGAGGTGGGCCCGATTCCCTGAACGACAATTGGGGGTTTACGAATAGGTCGGATACGGATTACCGCAACTGGAACTTCCGGCTGGATCATCAACTTCTTGAGGACAATCAAATCGCGTTCATCTATTCGACCATCAACTCTGACAGTTCAGGGCTTTGCTCGGGGGATCCAGGACCGCCAGTCGGTACTTGCCATGACCATGTCTCACGACTGAAGGGCGGCACGAATCTAGACCTTTACACGATCCAGAATACCCACACTTTCTCGCCCAGTATCATCAACGAATTCACATTCGGCAGCAACCACACGGGGTACGCCGGAAGAAATGGCACCATCGAGGGCACAGAGGCTTTGAATCTGGTAGGCATCAACAATCTTGGCGGGCGTACACCTCCGCCGGGTATTGGTTTCCCTACCGTCAAGATCGTTGGAATTAGCGGCTTGGCCGGGCGCATCGGCTCTAGGGAGAGTCAACAATTCTGGCAGCATACGATTCGTGATGGGGTATCCGTCAGCCGGGGAAATCACTTGGTCAAGACCGGTGTTCAGATACGTCACAATCGGCCGAGCGCCCTCTCGCAAGGTCCGGGCACCTGGGGAATCTATAATTTTGACGGGTCCATTACGGGCGATGCCTATGCTGATTTCTTGCTGGGATTTCCCAACACCACTTCAATCCAGACGCCTCGTCCGGTGAGGAAAGACCGCTGGAACGAGATTGGTTTGTATCTTCAGGACGACTGGAAGGTAACCCCCAAGCTGACTTTGAACCTGGGAGTCCGAAACCAGGTCTTTACTGTGCCTACCGATGCCAGTGGGGGGTTTTACAACTTTGACTTCGAGACTGGAAACGTGGTGGTTCCCGATATAGGTTCTTTCCGGTCTATAAGCCCGGACTATCCCATCCCCGTGGTGACTGCGGATGAGGCAGGGTACCCTAAAGACCTGGCTACCGGGTATCACCTGTGGCTGGAACCCAGGATCGGTTTGGCATACCGATGGCGACCCAACGTTGTCGTTCGCAGCGGCTATGGCATCTACCAGGTGCAACCTCCCCTATTCGGCAATCTTCTGGGGATCCGTGGCAGGGGACCTTTCGGTTTCAATGAGGAATTTGGACCGAATCGGGTCATCAACGGCGTTCCCCAGCTGAGTTTTCGCCACCCCTTTGCCGCAGCGCCGGGGGCCCAACCTCTTCAAAGTGTGGGCTTTGAGGAGCTGCAGCGCCAACGACCCTACTTACAGCAATGGAATTTAACCCTGGAACGACAGCTTCCCCATCAGATGGGCTTGAGCGTGACTTATCTTGGCACCAAGGGGACCAATTTGGTGTATCAGCGTAACATCAATAAGCCTGAAGCAAGCTCACAGCCTTTCCAACGGCGCAACCCGGCTTTCAACGAGATCCGTCACATCGATTACGGTGGCAATTCAATCTACCATTCTACGGTGGTCACTCTCAACCGGCAGTTCAGCCGCGGTTTGTACTTCCGGGCTTCTTTTGTGCATGCGAAGTTTCTGGGCGACTCGGCCCCCGATGCCAACTGGCGAGATCACGGAGCAGTGATCGAAGATCCCTACAACCGCAGTGGTTACAGGGGGATTGGGCACATTGCTGGAGGATCACAAGCTTTTGAGCCTACCAGCCTCAAGCTGGTGGCAATCTGGACGCTGCCTTTTGGGGAAGGGGAACGCTACTTGAACCAAAGCAAGCTCTACGATCTTGTCTTGGGCGGTTGGACGGCCTCTACCTACATTTATGCTAGCCGGGGAGGACGGTTTACACCCGTGTTCAGCGGCTCGGATCCTTCCAATACAGGCACTTCTTATGGGCGTGCCTCCCGAATCAATGGTTGCAACCATGGCCACAGACGAGACGAATTCTATTTCTGGAATGAAGGGTGCTTTACACTTCCAGCTCCGGGTCAGTACGGCAACGTGGAGCAGGGAGTGCTGCGGGGGCCGGCCTGGTTGATGCCGCGGGTCAGCATTTTCAAAGACTTCAGGCTGGGTGAATACGGTGGTGATTTCCGCCCGCGGTTACGCTTAGAAGCGGAAATCCAGGCGCCCTTTAACAGTCCAACTCAGGCCAGGGCGAATACCAACATCAGTCGGCCCGACTTTGGATTTGCACGTAAAGGAACCACCGACGGGTTGACCACCGGTTACAGACGGATCAAACTCAATATGGCCCTCGAGTTCTAGCTTTGCTTCTTGGCATTGCAGGAAATAGCCGGCCAAGCCCTGGGTAAGTCAAGGGGGGGCTTGGCCGTTTTTTTAAAGGAACTGGTTCGCTAAGAATTAATTGAGGTGCCTTTCCCTCACAAATCCGATTCTGAGCTATGACGCTCTCCACTTCTTCGAGCAAATATCGAGTGAAGTCCCATCGACTGCTTAGTCCTGTGTTGCTGCTGTGCCTCTTACTCCTGCCTGTCTTGACTGTAGTGGCAGATGAAAAAAGGAATAGGGAGCGTGAGGAATCACTGCGGAAGGAAACCTCTGATCAGTACTTGAAGAAGTGGCTGGACCAGGATGTCATTTACATCATCTCTGAGGAAGAGAGAGCCGCCTTCAAGCAATTGGCTACCGATGAAGAGCGTTACCAGTTCATCGAGCAGTTCTGGCTCAGAAGAGATCCCACCCCGGAGACCATCGAAAACGAGTTTCGGGATGAACATTACCAACGTATTGCCTATGCCAATGAGCGTTTTGGTTCGGGCTGGCCGGGATGGCAAACCGATCGGGGGCGGATCTACATTACCTGGGGTCCCCCCGACCAAGTGGAATCCCGTCCCAGCGGCAGCGACTATGTCCGCAGCTACGAAGATGGTGGGGGAACGATGAGGGCTGCTCCCTACGAGATCTGGCGTTATCGCTATCTCGAAGGAACCGATTTGGGGAACGAAGTCATCATTGAGTTTATTGATCCTACGATGACGGGCAAATATGAAATAGCCCTCCACCCGGATGAAAAGGCTATGACAGTCATCCCCGGACATCATCTGGTCCGGCTTGGGCAATCGATCTTAAGAAGAGAGGGAATGCCCGTCGGAAGAGCATTTGACAGGCTGCGCCAAATGGCCGGCTTGCAGCGAGCCCCCAAGGTCAAGTTTAAGGATCTGGAAACGGTGGTGGATACCAAGCTCTCCTACAACCTTTTACCGTTCGACTTCCGCACCGACTATATCAAGATCACAGACGATACGGTCCTGACCACCATTACCCTCCAAATCCAGCATCAGGACATGACCTTCCAGCATCAGGATGGGGTGCAGATCGCGACCGTCAACGTTTACGGGAGAATCTCGACCATTACGGGCCGGGTGGCACACGTCTTTGAAGAAGCTGTTCGCCAACAGGTCCCGGAGTCACTATTCAAACAATCTCTGCAAAGCAGATCCCTCTATCAGGCCAAGGTGCCCCTGCGCTCCGGTCTTTATAAACTGGAATTGGTGCTCAAGGATCTCAACAGCGGTAATGTGGGTACCGTTTACCAAGGGCTTAGGATTCCAAAATTCCCAGAGGATCAATTGGCCACCAGCAGCATTATTCTGGCAGATAAGATTGAGAAACTTCCGCTGAAACAAGTGACAGGGCCCTTTGTGATCGGTGGTTCCAGGGTGCTCCCCAACGTCAAGGGCACTTTTAACAGAAATAAAATCATGGGCATTTATTTCCAGATCTACAACCTGACGCTGGACGAGAAAACAAGGAAACCCTCCGCAACCGTCGATTACGTTCTTCAGAAGGAAGGCCAAGAGATTTCCAGGATAACTGAGGCGTCAGATAAGTTAGCCGGTGCTTCCCAGCAAATGACCTTGGAATGGCTCTTGCAACTCAATAATCTGGAGTCCGGTCCCTACAGCTTGCTGGTCCATGTCACCGATAATTTGTCAAAGAGAACCACCTCTCCTGTGGCCAGATTTGAAGTACGCTGAAATGCCCCTCACCAAGTCCCCGTAACCAGCGCCTGCTTGGTGATTCCAAGCTCGTCGTTTACCCTTGGCGTCTGACTTGCCAAACCGAGCGAGCGTTCTCCTTGTACCGTGGGCCTAGCCCGCATTTCTCAGTGCGCCATGGAAAGGCGCCTTCTTCTAACGGGTGCGAAACCCGTCCAACAACTGTCGCTCCGGTTGGTAGCAGCCAGGGCGGATCATGGAGGCAACGATAGGGTCTGAAGCACCCTGGTGACAAAGGGCCGCTTTGGGCGGTTCAGCGACCATGCGGGCCGGAACGCGAGTGAACGTCGAGCAGGCCTCGAAACGGGCAATGCGGGGGCCGACCCACCTGAGAAATGGGGAAGGCCGAAGACGGAGGGGGAAGCGAGCGACGCGGGCACCCCTTTGGACCCGCCGGGGTAGTGGCGCTGGCACGCATGGAAGGGGAAGGAGGCAGCAACATGGGCAGCCCTGTGGGTGGTGAGGCACACACCGAACCGGGACCCCGTGAGGGGCAGGCCGGGCCTGCAGGGTGGCGGAGAGGCCTGTAGTACCGGGGAATCGGGGTAACGCCCGAGGAGGGAAGGGGCCTCAGGTGAGGAGCGGTGACCGAAGGGGGAAGGGTCTCGGGAGTGGCGAAAGCCTGAAACCCCGGCAAAGGACCGGAGACTCCGGAGGCATCACATGCAAAAGTGAAGGGGTCGTCGGAGGAGGACGGCGTCGTCAGGGCGTCAACAGGCCTGGCGGCAACCCGGGAGCGGCAGTGGATGGAGTAGGGGACGAGTGCCAGTCCCATAGGAGTCGTCCACGGATGCGAGCGGGGACCTGTGTGCGAGACGCATGATCCCACTGGAGAGCCGAGATGCGGGAAAACCGCACGTCCGGTTCGGAGAGCGGGGACTGGAAACGTGATATGGGAGCCGGACTGAGGCCCGAAGCGAAAGCGACGGAAGCGCCACCGGACCCTATAGTCAACGCGCCAGTCCTCGACTCTACCCGGGCCGCTGAGTTTGAGATGAAGAAGTGATCACCGTTTGAGAGGCCGTGATCAGGTTTTTCTTGTACCCATCGAATGAGTGTTCCTGATTCCCGGATGGCCCACAAAAAATGAAACGTCTTCTAGTATCCCTTTTGGCTTTAGCAGTTGCCCTGGTCCTTCCGGTGTCCAGGGCAGGAACCCTGAACCAAACCCAAGACCCAGCTCGTCAGATCCAGGTGGCCACCAACTACGAGGAGGCCAACCGGTTTTTGGAGGCGATCCGCCAGTACTGGAAGGTTCTTGAAGCCGATCCAAGACACGAGATTGCCGCCTTGCGGCTGGCGGATCTTCTTTTTAGAATGGGTCGGTACACCGAGGGGTACGACGTTGGCCGCAATTTTCTTCGCTTGCGCCCCGAATCGTTCAAAATGCACCTGATCCTGGCTGAGGCTCTGCAGAAGCGGGTGCGTTTCGCGGAGGCAAGGGAAGAGATCGGGGCTTTTTTCAAGAAGGCGGAAGGGAAGGTTGGGCGCAAGGCTTCCGAATGGGTCTATGCGCTCTACCTTGAGGGAAAGAATCACCTGAAGCAGAACCAGTTTCGAGAAGGAGAGGAACGCTTTCTACAAGTGCTGAAGCTGAATCCGGCCTTCGTCGAGGCTCACCTGGAACTGGCCAGATTCTACAGCCAGGAGGAGGGGACCTATGAGAAAGCCGTCCAACATTCGAGGAAAGCTGTCAAGCTGGATCCGGAGCTGACGGCAGCCCACCTGATCTTGGGGAAAGTTCTTCTGAATCTGGGGGAAAACCAGAGCGCTATAGTCCATCTGGAGAAGGTGATCCAACTGGAGCCCTCTTCGGCTGAAGCCTTCTTTGATCTGGCTGCGGCTGCCCGAAAGCAGGGCGACTACGACAAAATGAAGCAGATGCTGGCCCGTTTTCAAGCCCTGCAATCCGAAGGGAAAGGTGAAAAAGAAAAACGGTCGGCCGCTGCGACCTTCTATCAAGAAGGCGAAGAACAGTTTACACGCGGAGAACTGAGGAAGGCTTTACAGTCGTTTGAAAAAGCCCGGGATCTGGCTCCGGAAAGAAGTCGGCTGGAATATCTTTATCCTACTGACCGAAGCTATTACGGGATAGCCTGGGTGCACATCACCTTAGGAAATACCCGGGAAGCCAGGAAGAATATCGAATACGCGATAGGGCTCTATCCTTACGAAGCTCGCTATCAATACCTTTATGCGGAATGTCTGGGTCTCCTGCAGGAGAATGACGGCGCCATCTCTGCCATGAGAAAGGCGATCGGCTTGAATCCCTTTGAAGCTCGCTACCATAACCTTCTCGGCAACTTTCTTTTCAAAAGGGGTGCCTTTCAGGAATCGGCTTCCTCTTATGGAAGAGCCGTCGAACTGGATCCTGAAAATGCCCTCTTTCGCCTCAATCTGTCCACCGCCTTGGCGAAGACCGGAAGCCTCTCGGAGAACAAGAAGTAAAAAGCGATTTCTACAGAGCTTTTCCAAAATGAAAACTAATCGTTGGAAGAGCGTCGTCGAAATCCATTATCACCACGTTATTCTCTATTCCTTATTTCTGATTTTCTCCCAACAGATCGATTCGGCCGCCCTTGCTCAAGACCCGATTCAGTTCCTGGACGTGACCCGGACAGCCGGTATCGATTTCAACCATATTGCCGCCTTCACGCCCGAGAAATACTATGTGGCCATCGTGGGCTCCGGCTGCGCCTTTTTGGACTACGACCGAGACGGTTGGTTGGACATCTTTTTGGTCAACGGCGGGAAACTGCCCGGCTTCAAGCATGACGGTGAGATCACCCATGGATTCTATCGCAATCTCGGCAACGGGCGGTTTCAGAATGTGACCCGGCAGACCGGCATCGGCAAAAGCCCCCATTTCGGCATGGGAGTCACGGTTGGGGATTATGACAACAATGGATTTGACGACCTTTATCTGACCTATTTCGGAGGGTCGAACCAGCTCTATCGAAACAACGGCGACGGAACCTTTACCGATGTCAGCCAGGAATCCGGCGTGGCTGGGGACGGCCGCTGGAGCACCAGTGCCGCTTTCTTCGACTACGATAATGACGGTTATCTTGATCTCTATGTCGCCCACTACCTGGACCTGGACCTCGAAAATAACAGGATCTGCCGTGTTCCTTACTCAGGAGGCGCGATCCGAATTTTTTGCTCGCCGAAGATTTATGCCGGTGTTCCTGACGTCCTCTTTCATAACAACGGCGATGGGACATTCATCGATGTCAGTTCCCGGAGTGGCATTGCCTCCCTGGCCGGGAAGAGCCTGGGAGTGGTGGCTGCCGACTTGAATCGGGACGGTTGGATGGACCTCTATGTGGCCAACGATACCACTCGCAACTTTCTCTTTAAGAATAACGGTGACGGAACCTTTGAGGAAATGGCGCTTTTGTCAGGAGTGGCTCTCGACGAGAACGGCAAGCCCCAAGCAGGTATGGGTATCGGTTGTGCCGACTACGATGGAGATGGGCTGGACGATCTGGCCGTGAGCAATTTGGTGGGTGAGTACCTGGCCATTTACCGCAACCTGGGAGACTTGTTCTTTGAAGATGCAACATCAAAGTCCAATGTGAAGCTGCCCAGCAGCAAGTACGTAGGGTTTGGAGTGGGGTTTTTGGACTTCGATAATGATACCGATCTCGATATTTTTGTGGCCAATGGCCATATCGATGACGTGATTCACATCCATAACCCCCCGCAGACCTTTCCGCAGCCCAAGCTATTGTTCGAAAACACAGGAACCGGGTTTGCGGAAATCTCGGTCAATCACGGCGAGGCTTTGCTCAAGAAACAGGTCAGCCGGGGAACAGCCTTCGGCGACTATGACAACGACGGAGACGTGGACATCCTGGTGGCTAATTGCGGTGGAAGGCCGATGCTACTCCGTAACGAGGGAGGCAACCGCCGCCCGTGGTTAAACGTGGGACTGAAGGGCACGAAAAGCAATGGCAATGGGATTGGTTCTGTCCTCACCCTCAAGACGGACAAGAGAGTTCAAAAAATCCAGGTGATGGGAGGAGGCAGTTATCTTTCCTCCAGCAGTCCTCGGGTCCATATAGGCCTGGGAGAAGAGGAAAGAGTCAGCAGCTTGACGATTGGCTGGCCTAGCGGCATGGTGGATCAGTTAGGGCCTCTGGATCCCAATCAATTCATCCAGGTACAAGAAGGCACCAGCCTCTCTCCTCCACAAAGATAATCGCAGAATCAACAACCCCGGCGATGTGAAACCCGTGGGTGAGGGGGGTCTCGGAACTCCGCATTGACTACGGGCCTGGCTACCGAGTGTACTTCGTGCATCGGGGGGGGGACCTTGGTGATTCTGCTCGCCGGAGGTGACGAGAAAACCCAGGCCCGGGAGTGTGCCTGCTTGCCGAGCAGGCCCAGGCAGCGGCGTCCCGCCCCTGCGGCAGGCCGCTGCCATAACATCCGGAAAACTCCAGAATATCACAGCGTAGACAATCTCAAGCGTAAGATGCTATCTTACTGCTCATGAAGACTATCATTTCCACGAAGGGGCAGATCGTCCTACCGGTCGAATTGCGCAAGCACGACAATATCCAACCCGGCCAAGCCTTTGATATTGAACGGGTGGATAGAGGTGAATATCGTCTGGTGCTCGCCGAACCGCCGAAGAACCAGGGACTGGTGGATACACTCCTGGCTTGTCCCGTGAAAGGCTGGTTTGTGTCTATCGAATCGGAGTCCACGGATTCACTCGATCTCTCACCATGACCTGCCTGGTCGATGCCAACGTGCTGTGCGAGGCTACCAGGCCCAGTCCGGATCCGAAAGTGATCACCTGGCTGAGACGCAACGAGCGTCACCTGACTATCGATCCGGTGATTCTGGGAGAGGTTCGTTTCGGTATTTTTCTGCTTCCGTCCGGGCGACGGCGTCGACGTCTCCTAAGCTGGTTCGACGAGGTCGTCCACCGCATTCACTGTGTGCCTTGGGACGCCCAAACGGGGTTGCGCTGGGCGGAACTCCTGGCGCGTCTTCGCGCGGCCGGAAGGTCGATGCCGATCAAGGACAGCCTCATTGCAGCAACCGCACTGACTCATGGATTTCAACTTGCGACTCGAAATCGGCGCCATTTCGAGGCCTGCGGGCTGGAAGTCGTCGATCCTTTCGTTCCCCCTGAAGACCAATGAGGACCTGAACTCCCACCTGGAAGCGGCACTAGAAAACGGGGATCCTGGACTGATATTTGCCGTATTGGGACACATCACACGGGCTAGGAATCTTCGCCCAGTTGGTCTGGCAGAAAAACAGCCTCGATGCTGGTTTCGAACAGGGTCGCGATTTTAAAAGCCAACGGCAAGCTGGGATCGTACTTTCCCGTTTCGATGGCATTGATGGTTTGGCGCGAGACCTCCAGCCGGCGGGCCAAGTCGGCCTGTGACCAATCGCGCTCGGCGCGTTTGACCTTGAGTCTGTTTTTCAACGGTACCTCCAGTGGGATCGAACCAGACCAATGATCCAGAGCGCCGCCATGAGCGGCCAAACGAAGGTCCAGTTGAGCATGGGGAAGCCGATCCCTTGCAGAAAACCGTAAGCAAAGGTTGCCAGGGCCGTACCGCAGAAGCTGAAAGCCAAGGCCTCGAGTTGCATTCGCTGCTGTAGTTCGTCCATGCGTCGCACAAAACGCAGGACGGAAGCCATGACGAAAACAGCAGGAACCATTGGCGCCAAGGCCACCGGAATTAGCCAAGCCGCTTCCGGATTGGACTTGAGGAGCCAGATCGAGGCAACCAATATCAGGGCATAGGCCAGCAGTGCCCCAAGAAGTTCCACCAGGTATCGCCTGAGCGCCGGACCCATCCGCCCCAACACCTTTTCCTTCTCCCGAAGCTTGGAAAAAACGTTAACTGCCATGTTCCCCTCCCTTAGGTCCACAAGATTTGGTTCATTGAACGTATGGTGTAGTTTACAATATATCAAGTCTCCTTTATATATAGTCAACTTATATTTACTTCTAGTCAGGCTATTCGGCATAGTGGCGTCACGACTGCACCCTTTGAAGACACTTCCCCTGTGGGTTGAGAGGTCAGAAGCCTGCGCCGATGGCGCCGTCCGCCGGCTTTAGGATGGGGTGGCACCGTCTGTAGGCAGATTCCGGAAGTCAGGGGAAGGGACGGACCACCGCCGACTCACCCGCAGGAACCGACCGGACCCATCCGCCAGCAACCCTCCTGTTCCTTGCCGAATGCGGGCTGGAATCCGCGTATAATCGAGATCGAGTGGAGAGATCTCCTTTCAGCGTAGAGCCGAAACGCACCTTTCCCAAATCCCTGAGCCTTGGGGGGCGTCGTCGAATTGCCCCGTTTTGCACCGGGCGGGCAGGCGATCAGGAGTGTTGACGATGGAGAAAGAAGGCGAACGAACCCCCGGCGAAGGCCGGAAGCCAGGCGGTCAGAGCCGGCGGGACTTCCTGAAGTCCGGAACGCTGGCGGGGGCCGCCGGGCTGTTGACCCCCGCCTGCGGGTTGGAGAAGGCCGGAGGGCGGGTTCCCGCCGACGGGAGGCAGGTGACTCCAGAACCGCAGGACATTGTCCTGGAGAACCGGCAAGCCAGATTGATCATCGGGCCCGACGGCATTGCCCGAAGCCTCTGGCACAAGGGGACCGGCCAGGAATGTCTGGCGCCGGGGACCGCAACCCCCGTTTTTTCAGTGACCCAGTACCGACCCTACGAGAACGAGCTGCAGCTCAGATATCCCGCCAAGTCCAGGACCTTCCCGGTCCGTTCAGTACGCCGGAAGGGAGATCGGTTGCTGCTGGAATTCGAGCTGGTCGATCATGAAGTGACCCTCAAGATCCGGGTCACCGAGGACTACTTCAGCTTTGCCGTGGAGAAGATCCAGTCGGCCAGAAGGCCGGGGTTCCGCCAGAAACGCCCGACCCCGCTGGACGAGGTGTGTCTGCTCCAGCTCCCGGTTCGAGATCGGAAGCATTTCGGGGAGTGGCTGAATGTCCAGTGGGATGAATCCGTAGCTGTCTGTGTGCTGGGAACCGATCCCTACCCGCGAATTGATGGGTTCGAAAGGGACGGCTACCACCTGATGCAGGCCGCGGCCGTGCGGGAGGTCAAGCTGGAGGGGGTCGGGGCGGCACTCATCGTGACCGGCACCGATCGGATCCTGGACGGGGTGGCGCAGGTGGAGAAGGACTTCAATCTGCCCAACGGAGTGGAGAGTCGGCGGCGCAAGGAGTACTCCTATTCCTATTACTGGGTCAGTGACGTCACGCCCGGAAACATCGATGTCCACCTGGAGCACGCCAAACGCGGGGGATTCCGGACCTTCATGATCTACTACACCGCCTTTGCCCCGGCTCCGGGCCACTACCGGTTTCGGGAGGACCGCTACCCCGGGGGCTTGCGAGATCTGAAGGGAATTGTCCGCAAGATCAAGGATGCCGGCCTGATCCCGGGACTGCACCACCATTACAACAAAGCCTTCGGGAAGGACCCTTATGTCACTCCCCGGCCCGATCCTCGCTTGAATCTGAGGCGCACCTTCACCCTGGCCGGCGCCATGGATGCTGGGCAGACCGCAATCGAGGTCGAGGAAAATCCCGAGGGCTGCGACCTCGACTCGGCGGTGAAGGTCCTGAAACTGGAAGACGAGCTGGTGGAATACGGGTCCTACACAACCGAACCTCCCTACCGCTTTCTCGGATGCAGCAGAGGGTTTTTTGGAACCCGGGCGTCGCGGCACGAACGCGGCCGCAAATTCGGCCTCCTGGGAGAAGTCGCCGGCGTCATCGGCGTCTACGATCAGAAGACCAGCATACAGCAGGAGGTGGCACAACGCTTGGGCCGTCTCTATGCCGAAGCCGGCTTCCAGTTCGCCTACTTCGACGGCGCCGAGGACGTCCCTCCGCCCTACTGGTTCAACGTATCGCGCGCCCAGTGGCTCACCTGGATGCAGATGAAACCCAGCCCTCTGTTCTCAGAAGGCGCCTGCAAGTCCCACTTCAGTTGGCACATCCTCACCCGGGGCAATGCTTTCGACATTTTTCGCCCGGAGGTCATGAAGGATGCCACCCGGGCCCATCCGGGCGAAGAAGCACCCCGGATTGCCAGGGACTTCACCGGCCTCAACTACGGATGGATCGATTACTGGAAGCCTGGAGAAGAGACCATCGGAACCCAGCCGGATATGTTGGAATTCGTCACCAGCCGGGCCGCCGCCTGGGACTGTCCCATTTCCTTCCGGGGCCGGCTGGAGCTCTTTTCAGGACACCCGAGGACCCCGGACAACCTGGAGGTGCTGCGGAGGTGGGAGGAGGTGAGGGTGAGCCGCTGGTTGACGCCGGCCCACCGGGAGGCCCTCAAGAACCTCGACCAGGAGCACACCCTGCTGCTGACGGCGTCCGGAGGATTCGAGCTGGCGCCTTGCTGGCAGATCGAGCAGGCCGGCAGCGGCGACGACCGGCTGCGCGCTTTCTTCTTCGAGCACCGGGGAGCCTCCTGGGTCGTCTACTGGCACACGGCGGGCAGCGGCCGGGCCGAGCTGCCATTGTCCGGAGACAGGCTGCGATTGTGGCAGGACCCGGGGACACGGTCGCTGGCGTTCCGGTCCACGGGAGGCCGGGTGGTCCTTCCGGTCGAGGGCAGGCGCTATCTGGAGTGCCCCGGACTTTCCCGGGAACAGGTCAGCCGCGCCTTTCGGGACGGACGATTGACTTGATCCCGACGATTACTGGACGCAGGATCCGGACCCGCGCACAGTTGACAATATCAGCGGCAAGCGGTACCAAAATGCCTCTGAAATTGTATGCCCTTGGTGTGACGATCTCATGGGATGAAAGCCTCCTGGGAGCGCGGGCGTCCCGCCCGCACAAAGCCTGGCACAGCCTCGGCCATCTCCTCCACCGGAATCAACCGGCAGCGGCGCCATGGCTCTGCTTCGGCCGGGCCCATGCGGTTCCCGCCGGCAGGGCGGTCGGCTGCAACATCGCAGGGAAACTGAGCGGCAACCGAAGGGGCAGCATGCGGGCGGGACGCCCGCGCTCCCGGGTGGGGCGTCCCGATGGTGGGGTGGGGGGTATCCGGCGGGCGACTTCTCTGAAAGCCGGCCTGTCCCCTTTGGGAAACTCCCGTTTGCCTGCGAGCCGGGCGCCCGCCCCCCGCGACGGGGCAGATCCATCGAGAAGGACTATAAATGGAACATCGATGCACAGGATGCACAGGATAATCAGGACGGGAGGCTGCTGCAGGAGACGCTGACTCGGGCGATGATCGCGTGCGGATTTGAGGATGTCCGGGAACACAAGCCAGCCGTCTCCGGAAAAAATCCTGTGCATCCTGTGCATCGATGTGAATCAAAAATCTACCCATGCTTGACTATGAACCGGTTTCCAGCCACCAGGCGCAGGCGTTTGTTTCAGGCAATTTGGGCCCCCACCCCCCACGACGGGGCGGATCATCCGAGAGTGAAACAATCGGAAATCGATAATCCCTTCGCGACCTTGGCATCCCGTCGCGGCTAACCTCAACGCCTTAGTGGCCCTTCGTCGTTCTTAGTGGCCCTTCGTGGATAACTCTTTTTTCTTTTGTTTTAGGTAAGCTGACGGTACTCCAGCCCGAATCGGAGGCCTCTTTTGTCTCCAGTTCGCTCCAACCAGAACATCCGCTACGAAGTGGACGAGCGGTGTCCTCCAGCCGTGGCCATAGGGGTCGGGGTCCAGGGCATCATGGCCGATGTCACCCGTAGTGGCAGTTGGTCCCAGTCGAGACTCGGGTTGGGACTCCGGAAATGGAGGTGTTGCGGAATCACCCCCCGCTTCATTACCAGTACCGCCTTGATCAGTCCCGCCTCGCCTGCAGCCGACTCCAGATGTCCGATATTGGTTTTCGCCTAACAAAATCGTACTCTCTTCAGTCCCAGGATGGGAAATCCTCCCTTTCCCTACTCCACTTCCTTGTAGAGCAGCACCGATCCCGAGGCGGCCAGCTTGAGCTGCAGGCGGATGCGTGCCGCGAAGTCGTCCAACACCGCCCGGGTCAGGAAACGGGCGCCTACCCCCACCACCAGAGTCACCAGGGCAACCGCTGCCGCCGAGCGGAACAGAAGGTGCTGGATCCCGACCGCAATCCCCGCCGCCATGACGAAGACCAGGATCAGTCCCAAGCCCACCGCGCTGCGGGTTGGCGGCGCTTGTTTGCCGAAGGGCACGCCGTCGATCAGCCTCAGTCCCACCCCCAGGTAGAGAGAAGCCACCGCCGTGCTGAAGACGATAAAGAGGACGGCCTCCTGCACCGCCCAGAACCAGGTCATCACCGGCAGAGAGAGGAGGTTGGGAACAGCCGCCAGCAGGAGCCAGAGCGCCGCATGGATTCCTGCCGCAAAGGGGCGGAAGCAGGAATCGGGAGCAATGAAAAACCAGGCGATGGCCTTGAAGTCGTTGCCATAGGCCAGAAACTGGCAGGTCGAGAAAATCATCAGTCCGAGCACGTGGGGCAGAAGGTGGATGAAGACAAATCCCGGCCCGAAGGGAGAGGCCAACCCAGCGCTGGCCAACAGGAAACAGAAGATAAGGATCAGCATCGGAATGATCATGGCCGCGCTTCGCAGGAACTGCCAGTCCCGGAGCATCATGCAACGCAGAAACTCAAAACCCGCGCGGCCGGCCTGGCCGCCGGCAACCCGGGCAACCCGGGGACCCACCTGAGACCCTCTCCGCTTCAGCCGCCGCATCCTGCTACCGGAGTGCATCAAGCCGGAGACACGGATCAGGTGGTCCGCCGAGAGGGCCCGCAGTCCCTGGAGGATCACGACCAACCCGAGGGCGCCGCCCGATACCCCCAGCAGCACCGGGAATCCGCCCGGCAGGGCGTCGGCTGCGGCCAGCCATCCCCGGGGCAGCTTAATCGAGGTGACCCAACTCTCCAGCTCAATCCTCGCAATGACCATCATTTGCATTCCGAATCCGAATAGCATCGGGATGATCTGCGCCATGCCGGCAGCCGCCTTGAGGCGCCGGACCGGAATGAAGCGAATCAACCAGCCGAACAGGCTGCAGCAGAGCAGGGCGGCCACCATCCCCACTCCCAGGGCGATCAGCAGGTGCGCCAGCGGATAGACCAGCCAACGGAACCCGTCCCCGTGAGGGAGAAAAAGACCGACCAGCGCCGGCACGCCGTTGACTCCCCCCACCACGTAGACCACCGCCTTGATCAGGTGGGTCAGCTTGGCGCCCGACCAAGTGGCTCCGTTCACCGGCTGATGGGCCAGAATCAGTCCCTCGACGGGGTTGACCAGGTTTTCGGCCGCCTCGGGGATCAGGAGAATGCTGAGCTGGAAAACGGTGAGGCCGAGAAAAACGAGGAGGTAATACGCGGGAGAGATAGCGGCGAAAGCCATCCCCAGGCTGATGAGGCTCGCCAGGAAGAACCAGAGGATCACCAGGAATCGCATGGAATAGTCCTGGTTGCCCATCCGGGCCACTTCGCCCCGATTGCCCAGCGTCTGGAACAGATCGACCAGGAGCCAGTAACGGCGAGGCTCGATTCCGCAGCCTTCCAGCATCCGGGAAAAGGCCCTGCCGCGAAAGCAGCGCCTCGCGATCGAACCCAGGACCTTCATGACCGGAGACCCTGGATGATTTCAGAAACGCCACTCACCGTTTCCTCCGCATCAGTCAGTTGCCGGAAGACGTCTTCCAGGCTGCCCCTCTCGGTGGAGGACTTCAGCGATTCCAGCGACCCGTCCGCGATGAGACGTCCTTCATGGATGATCAGGGCGCGGTTGCAGACCCGCTCCACCACGTCCAGGACGTGAGAGCTGTAGAGCATCGTCTTGCCCTCCGCCGCCAGGGCGGCCACCAGGTCCCGGACCATGAGCCCGCTGTTGACGTCCAGCCCCGAGAGGGGCTCGTCCAGCAGCACCAGCTCGGGGTTGTGCAGCAGGGCCGCGCTCAGCAGCACTTTCTGGCGCATGCCCTTCGAGTAACCGTCCAGACGGCGCCGGCGGTCCTCGGCCAGGTCGAAATGCTTGAGGAACAGTTCGATTCGCGCCTGAAGGGTCGGTTCGGGGACTTCCTGAAGACGGCCCATCAGCTCCAGGAACTCCTGCCCCGTCAGGCTCTCGAAGAGCGCGGCAGACTCCGGAACGTACCCGATGCGCTTCTTGGCTTCGACGGCCTCGGTTGGCATGGAAAAGCCGGCGACCCGAACCGAGCCTCCGCCCGGAGGGAGGATGCCCGTCAGGACCTTGATGGTAGTGCTCTTGCCGGCGCCGTTGGGACCCAGCAGTCCCACCACCTCGCCCCTCCCCAGGGTAAAGGAAATGCCGTGCAGGACCTGCCGGCTCCCATAGCTGAACGTCAGCCCCTCCACGCTCACGACCGACTTATCCATGATGTCCTTCACTCAAGTGAGGCATAGCTGTCTATTTCAATTCTACAGAGGCTTCGCCTCAGACCGACAAGCAGGGAAAAAAGATATCCACGAAGGGGCACGAAGAACCACGAAGGGACGCGAAGAGACGGATTAATGAATTGTTGGTTGCTCATGGTTGGTTAGGGGTTGGGACTACAGAAGATTGACACGCGGATTTTCGGCGGCTATGTTGGCTGAACAACCCGGCGAGGCACGTGGCTTTTTGTGGCCGGTCACGCGAAGCCTGCTGAGATACGATATGCCTGAAATTACCCGGTTTTATGGAATCGTCATAAAGCTATTCTTCGGAGATCACCCACCTCCACACTTCCATGCCGTGTACGGTGAATATGTGGGACTGTTTAATATCGATACTTTGGAGATGATAGAGGGCGACCTGCCAAAAAGAGCCAAGCAACTTGTCGTTGAATGGGCGGCTTTGAACAGAAACGAATTGAACGAAATGTGGATTTCCCAGGAATTCCGCAAACTACCACCCCTGCAATAGCCATGCTGTGTCCCAAAATAAAATCCGTTGAAACGATTGACGACCATACTCTTCTGGTCGAGTTCGATAACGCTCAAAAACGGGAATACGACGTGGCTCCCTTGCTGAAAAGTGAGTTGTTTGCTCCCTTGAGAAACCCTGCCTTGTTCAAGTCTGTTCACATGGAGCAAGGTGGTTATGCCGTAGCGTGGAACAGGGATATCGATATCAGTGAATATGAAATATGGAGCAATGGCCGGACCGCACTCTGACAAGGCAATGCACGTCCCAGCAGTCTCATTGCACTTCCTCGACCATTGACAATTTTGGCCGCTTTCCCCCGAAGGTCACCCTCCTGGCACGTCCCGCAGCCGCTCCAGCATGGTGCGCAGGTCCTCATAGCCGAACTCCCGACAGACGAAATGGTGCAGCGCCAGCCTGTTTTGGAGGGCTGTCCTTCTGTTTGTCCTCCGGCCGGGTCCCATTCAGGCTGCCTGTCGCGGCTTGATGCGTTTTACAATCTGTTCTCCTGTCTTTATCTCCGCCGTCCGCAACTCGAACGTTTTTTGCAGGTTCATCCAGAATTCCGCCGTGGTTCCGAGATAGCGCGATAAGCGCAATGCCGTATCGGCGCTAACGCCGCGCTGCCCGTTTAGAATGGCTGTTATTCGGTTGCCGGGAACAACCAAAGCTGCGGCAAAGGCCTTGGCCGACATCTCCAGCGCGTCCAGCTCATCGCGCAGAATTTCGCCGGGATGCACGGGTCTCATGCCATTTCTGCTCATATCGCCACCCTCCTCATGAATGATAGTCCACAATCTCTACATCATGGGGTCCACCTCAATGGCCTTCAGCCGGTCGAATTTTTCCGAGGAAGCCGGGGGTGAATTTGGTCTATCGCTCATGCTGTCGCCTTCCACTCCAGCCGGACTTTTAATGTGTTCGACTGACTCCATCGGAGATATTTTTCATGTTGAAGCCTCTCCACGACTATGCCCGGGGCTATACCCTGTTCCTCGGCGAATTGACAAATGTAACTTTCGCTATAGGAATCGAAGACCCTAAACTGCTCCCATTGGGGGCGGGGCACAAGAAAATCAGAAGTCCACTGGTCGGCCTGCGTCTCAATGTCTTCGACCTCACCGCCCGCTTGCGTCCCATCGATAAAAATAGTCTTCTTGCTGTGCAGCAGAATGTGACCGGCCTCGTGGAATAGGCTGAACCACAAATGGTCGTCGGTCTTATGGCGTGCGCTGAGCGCAATCACGGCCTTCCGAGGGTTCTGCCACCAAGCTGCCCCGCTGATCGCAGTTTTGGGGAACGGTTTAACCAGCGCTAAGACAACCCCCGCATCATTGCAAAGCTGCTGAGCCTCTTCTATGGCACCCTCTACTGGTGCTTGTGTGAGTTCGCGAATCTCCCTCAATACCCGCCTGAATTGAGCCGCGTTGTAATCGATACACTCCTGCTGCTCAGCTTCAATCTCCCCAAGCCGCAGCCAGGCTGCCAGGGATGCCCGGTCGCTCTTGAAGCTGGGCGAATGCCGGTACGCCACATTCATCTGCTCGTATCGGGCATGCCACACCTGGACCGACCCTACCCCAAAGAAGGCCAGCAATTTAGACACGGCGTCGGCATCGGAGGAAGGTTTTCCTAAAATGCCTCGCTTTACCAACTCTTTGAGGGGAAAGGTCTTTACCCAGACAGAGGCCTTTTATGTCTCTATCACCTCGGCCTCACGGGCTTGGTGAAGCTGATAGCGAGCCTCGATACCCAGCCAAATGCTCGCATCAAGGCCAAGCACTTTCTCAAATTGCAGCGCGGTCTTGGGCTCAACCGGAGCCTTGCCGGCAATAATTTCGCTAATCAGTTTTGCGGAACGGCCACATCGGCGGGCAAGCTCGGCAGGAGAGAGGCTGTGACTCTTCAAGTGTTCCTCCAGGACCCAGCCGGGCGGGACCGCATAGTCGGGCCGGTAGGGATATGTCGCTGCCACCATGTCGTTTGCCTCCTTCAGTGGACACGAAGAGACCGGAAAGCGGATGGACCTCCGTCAACCACTAGCGGCGCTAAAGGGCTTCCGCACTTCGGTGCCCTGGGTGTGACCCTGTCATGGGATGAAGACTTTCTGGGAGCGCGGGCGTCCCGCCCGCACCAAGCCTGACGCCGCCTCAACCATCTCCCCCACTTGCATCCACCGCGAACGGCGCCGTGGCTCTCCTTCGGCCTGGGCGCTGCCGTTCCCGACGACAGGGCGGCTGCCTGCAGCATCGCAGGGAAACTCAGCGGCGGCCAAAGGGACAGCATGCGGGCGGGACGCCCGCGCTCCCAGGGGATGCCCTCCCGGCGGGTGATTTCTCAGAAAGCCGGCCGGCGCCCCTTGGGAAACTCCCGTTTGCCCGCCGGCCGCGCCCCTGCCCCCGAACCGCGCGGATCACTCGAGAGTGAAACAACGGATTGTGGTGGCTTATCCGGAGGAAGGACTCTTTGGGGAGAAGCCGGTCGGCGACCGAACATCCTGTTTATCCCGTCCATCCATGTCAATCAAGGATTGACTCATGCCCGAGGCCGAGACCAATCGCCGGGAACATCAACTCGTGACCTTGGCGTGAAATGGTGCCCTTCGTGGATCACCTCAGTATCCTTCGTCTCCCTTCGTGGATTTCTTTTTTGGTCCTTTGTGACCTTCCTGGATGTCCTTCGTGGATTGTCCCTCAAGGGTTCCAAACAAGGGACCCGATTTTTGCTCGCAACCGGAGGCGATTCAGAAATACCAGAGCAGGCCCACCCGCATGCTGATACCGCTGGCTTCCAGCGACAAGGGAACCGTGACCCCCAGGTCCTCGAACGGGATGATCCTTCCGGCGCTTCCATAATCCGTGTACCGAACTTCGCCCCGTATGGCGATGTTTCCCAGCTTCTTTTCCAGACCGCCGCCGGTGGTCCAGCCGATGAAATTCTCGTCGAATCTGTCGGTTCCCGAGGTAAACTCGCCGGCCTCGGTACAGGGCACGGGATTCAAGCATCCGGTAGAGTCCGCGCTGAACCCTGCCTTGAGGCGGCGCAGGCCGACCAGCCCGTAAACGCTTGGGCCGAGCCCCGGCCCCAGGATCGGGATGCCGGCGCCCAATCGGAGGGTGAAACCGAAGCTTCTGTCCCTGTCGAAGGACCAATCCTCGGGCCAGATCTCTCCCAGTTGGTTGCGCCCCTCGGAAGTCCCCAGCCCTTCGAAGCGCCCTGTCACCGCACCGCCGTGATAGGCCAGGTCGCCCTCGGCGGCCACAAAAACACCGGTGAGGCCGAGAGGCACGCGGTAGCCGGCCAGGAAACCGTAGCCGTAAGCCGCCTTGACGGCGGAATCATCGGCTCGAAAAACCTCGCCCCGGTTGAGTGAAATGTTGCTGGGACTGGTGTTGTCCACGGTCTTGTCGTACAAGACATCCAGACGTTCGCCCGACCCCGTAACACCGACGTAAAAGTCTCCCCCTTCAGCAAGGGCTGCACCCATGACGATCCACAGCAGTCCGGCCGCAAGACAGTCCCAGGAACTGACTCTTCGAATCGGAGTCATCCGCATAGAGACCTCCATCATGCCCGCACAGTCGCAGGCGATTGAAATTGCTGAAAGGGTGACGGCCTTTTGCCCCGACATGGGGCTAGGAGGCCGCCGACCAGGCTTGCAGTGACGTTTTGAGAAATGAGGACGGGGAGCCCGCGATTGAGCCGCTACACTTCCGGCAGCCGCTCTTGCGAGTCGCCGAATTCCTTGAGGTGGATGCCGTACTTGTCCAGCATGGACAGGAAGAGGCTGCACATCTTTCGGTTGGGCTTGTCGAGGTAGTCCAGGATGCGGCCGCCCTGCAACCGTCCCCCGCCGCCGCCGACCAGAACCACGGGCAGTTGCTTGGCGTTGTGGCGGCCCGTCAGCATGCTGGAGCACATCATCAGCATGGAGTTGTCCAGGGCCGTTCGTTCGCCTTCCTGGATGGCGTCCAGCTTGCGGGCGATGTAGGCCAACTGCTCCACGAAGAACTGATTCACTCTCAACCAGTCTTCGTCGTCCTGGTGCGAAAGTTGGTGGTGGCCGACGGTGACCCCCAGGTGACGGAACAGCAGGTAGCTGTGATCGTTGTTGAGCTTCAGCGTGCCGACCCGGGTGGCATCGGTCTGGAACCCGAGCACCAGAATATCGCTCATGAGCCGCGTGTGCTCCGGGATATCCTGCGGCATGCCGTCCGGCGGACGGGGAATGTCGGGCTTGTCGAGGGTTGGGCGCCAGCCCTGCACCTCGCCCCGGTTGCCGGCCTGCTCGATGCGCTGCTCGACCTCGCGCACCGAGTTCAGGTACTCGTCCAGCTTGTGCTGATCGTTGGAGCCGATGTCCCGCCGCAGGCGATGGGCTTCGTCCAGCACCGCGTCCAGCACACTCTGGTCTCCGCGCTGGACGCTGTCCTTGAACAGCCGGTCGAAAGCCAGGGCGGGGTAGACTTCCAGGGGGGTGGGAGCCGTGGGAGAGCTCCAGGAGATGTGCGAGCTGTAGAGCATGGAGTAGTTCTTGTGGATCCCGGGATTGGACCGTTCGCAACCGATCACCAGGCTGGGCACCTTGGTGGAGCGCCCGTAGCTTTGGGCCACCACCTGGTCGAAGCTGGTCCCGGAACGAATCTCGCCGCCGTCGGCCAGCGGCGCCCCGGAAAGCAGGTTGCCGGTCTGGGAGCTGTGGATATTGCCCTTGAGCGCCTCGGCATTGTAGAGCCCGCGGATGAAGAGCATTCGCTCGCGAAAATCGGTCAGGGATTCCAGCACCCGGCCGAACTCCATCTGTTTCCCCTCTCCCTTGGCCCACCATTCCTTGCTGTGAAACCCGTTGCCCGCAAACAGCACTCCCAGGCGGACCGGGGCCTGACTGGCCGGGCGCAGGCCCGGGGCTGCCAAGGCATCCCAAACCGGCAGCGACTCCATCCAGGGCAGCGCCATGGTGACGCCCAGCCCCCGCAGGAATTTTCGTCGAGAAAATGGTCGGTTGGTCATGATCGGCCTCACGGAAAAAGAGAGGGATTGCCCGGCTATTCTACCTCTAAATGGCCTCCGAACGCACCATGAACCTCAAAGCCCCCGGTGAGATGTTAATCAAAAAACATCGATAGACAGGATGGACAGGATAACCAGGACGAGAGGTTGCCGCAGGGGAAGCTGGCTCTGGCGATGATCACGTGCGGGTTTACGGCTCCCCCGGAGTACAGGACGCCAGACCCTCGGAAACAATCCTGTTTATCCTGTGCATTGATGTTAATCAAAAAACATCGAAAGTTCGGAACGGTCCCGCCGTAAGCCCGCCCCCACAGATCAGGGGCCGGCCTCCCTGGCCAGCCGCAGATCCCGGCCCCGGATTTCCCGGAACTGACGGCTACGCACGATCGTCTCTACGGCCACCGAGAACCGGTAGTCGTTTCGGGCCAGGCGCTGCAGCAACTCGGTGACGAGCGGCTGGTCGGAGAGTTTCAGCTCCCGGCCGATGGCGTACCCCAACAGTTTGCGGCAGAACTGCCGCAGAACTTCCTCTCGGCGGTGCTCCAACAGGTAGTCCCGCAAACCGGCCAGTCCCTGGACCTCGCTTCCGTCGGGGAGCGTGGTCCTGGTGTCCAGGGGCCGGCCGGCCATGTCCCGGTCACGGACGCGTCCGATGGCGTCGAAGCCTTCCAGCGCAAAGCCGAAGGGGTCGATCCTTCGATGGCAGGAGGCGCAGCTGGGCTCGCTGGTATGCAAGGCCACCAGTTGGCGCAGGGTCAACCCCTCGGTAGCGGTCTCATCGGGCGGAAGCTCGGGCACGTCCTGGGGCGGCCGCGGCAGCTTCTCTCCCAGGAGCACTTCGCTGATCCAGTTGCCACGCAGGATGGGACTGGTCCGGGAGGCGCCCGACTGCTTGCTCAAGGTGGTCGCCAGCGCCAGGATGCCGCCCCGTCCATGCTCCTGCGCCACCTGGATGCGCTGCCAGTCCTCACCCTGAACGCCCTCGATCCCGTAAAACTCCGCCAGTCTCTGGTTGACGAAGGTGTGATTGGCGTTGAACAGGCTCAACAGGGAGACGTCGCCTTGAAACAGATCGGTAAAGAAGCGGATGGACTCCTCGTACATGTCCCCGCGTATATCGGCAAACTCGGGGAAGTACTTCTCGCTTTTTTCTTCGGTCTGGTCGAAGTCGTAGATGTGCAGCCACTGGCAGGCAAACTCGGTGGCCAGCCGCCGCACCCGGCCATCGGCCAGCATGCGCCTGGCCTGCCAGACCAGCACCTCGGGAGAACGCAGCCTGCCCTGGGCAGCCAGGGCGCGTAGCTCCCTGTCCGGTTGGGAGGACCAGAGGAAGTAGCTCAGGCGGCTGGCGAGCTCCCAGTCGGAGACTTCAGCCGTGGCTTGGGGGGGTGCCTTCTCCAGCCGGTAGAGAAACGGAGAGGCGACAAAAACCCGGGCCAGGGTCAACCGGAAGGCCACTTCGTGGGAGAGTTCCTGCTGGCGCAGGCTGCGGTACAACCCGTGGAGCTCCTCCACTTCCCGGTCGGTCAGAGGACGGCGGTAGGCCCGGTCGGCAAAGTCGACCAGGGCCGCCAACTGCCGGGGCTCGGTATCGATCAATTCCCGGCGGAAGGTCTGCGCCTCAAGGTCGAAGGGCTGGCGTAGCGGCAGCATGGCGAGGTACTGGGAACGGTCCTTTCGGCCGTTGCCGACCATGGCTTCCAGAAGCAGGTCCAGCGCCGTCACCCGCTGAAAGGGGCTCTGGCTGACGAAGCGAAGTTCTTCCCAGAGCCGGTCGAGCCGAGCCCGTTGGCGGCTATCCAGCATCAGCCGGGCCAGGTGATCGTCCTCTCGATAGAACAACTGGAGGGTGAGGATCTCGTCGACCGGTACGATCTGGGTGAAGCAGAGCGCCGCCGGAAAGAGGCTGCGGTAGTCGTCCAGCGCCGCCTGGATTCGCTGACGGGCGCCGCCGGCTTCGGCCACCAGGATGGGACGGGAGAAGGAGAGGTCGCGGCGATCCGAGAACACCTGGGACACGCTCGAATACAGAACGGTGGTCCGGCTGATCAACAGGCCGGAGGTCTCCGCCGGTTCTCCCAGCACCAGCTCCACCTGCACGCTGCCCTCACGGCCGGTTTCCTCGTCCAGCACGGCCCGAGCCACCAGGTCGCGCCCGGACGCCAGGGAGGCAGGCAGGCGAATGGGAATCACCGCCGGCGCACGCACCACGAGAGAGTCCGCGTCGATGGCCTTGCCGTTGGGATGCCTGCCGAACATGTCCGGGTCCAGGCCCCACTCGGCTTCTTCCGTAGAGGCTTGCCCAGATTCCGACCCGCGCAGTCCGCGGCTGAGACCGCGAATCTCCCGCAGCAGCACGTCGGGTTGGCCGACTCGGACCAGGCGCGGCCGCTCCAACACCACCAGATCGTTCTCGTTCCCGTCCCCGGCATCGGTCACCACCAGCGACACCAGCACTTCCTCGTCTCGCCGGTCTGGCGGCCTGGGCGGAATGGAGGCGCAAAGGTGCTGCTGAAAGACCAGGGGGTCGACCGGCTCCATCCACCGCTTGGGGCCTCCCGTTCTGCCGATCAAGCCGACCGGCCCGAAGGTCCAGAGGGCCCGCTGCCAGGCGGCAACCGCCGAGGTCAACGCCCCGGCGTCCGAGGGCCCGGCCCTGCGCCAGCGGGCACGCAGGTCATCCATCAGGGGAGAGGGGGCGACTCCGTTGATACTGTTCCACAGCCTGCCGAGGTAGCTGGCATTCAGTCCATACTGATCAGCCACGGCCGGGACGGTCTTGCGTCCCGAGCGTAGCGCCTGCCGCTCGGCCAGCGCGGCCGCAAAGTATTCTTGCAGCGGCAGGACTCCGGACAGCCCGATGCGTGCGTTGCCGTGGACGTTGACGTTTCCCACCTCCGAACCCACGCCCAGCTTCCTGATCTCTGTGAACCGGCCGTAGAACTGGCGGATCTCGGCCAGTATCTCGTCGGTCCAGTCGCGCCGGGTCTTCTGAGAGGAAAAACGGAAGCCGTCCGGCAGCAGCACGGCGTGTTGGGCAACGGCCTTGCCGGCGTCGAGATACTTCTGCAGCAGGCCGGGAGACATCACCAGGGCGTTGCCGGTATTGGTGAATCCTTCCCCGGCCGCGCTGTCGGTGGGGAACTCCCGGGTCGGGTGCAGGTCGACCCCCGTCAGGTCCTGAACGGTGTAGGTGTACTCGGCATTGTTGAGCCGTCTGAGCACCACCGGCCCCGGATCCCCGGCGTTGGCCAGAGACTCCGCCCGCAGATACCCCTTCACCCATTCCAGCAGGGCCTGCCGTTTCTCGGGCAGCGGTTGGCTGGATCCCTCCGGAGGCATCTCCCCTCGCTCCAGCATATCGACCACCTTGACCCAGGCCCCGGTGTCCTTCCGCACCTCGGCCAAATCGGCGAACCGCTCCAGGTCCAGCTCACCCGTGCGCAGCGCGGACGAATGGCAGCCCTGGCAGAACTGTCCGATCAGCGGCCGCACCTCTCGGTCGTACCGAAGTCCGAGCGCCTCGAAGGACTCGGCCTGTTGGCTCAAGGCCAGCAGTGGCGCCCGGGACCCCGCCACGGCCAATAAGAGCAATGCCCCCAACAGGGCCGGAAACAAGTCGCCTCCGGCACTCCCGCGGGAACGGAAAACAGCACCCATCCCAAACCTCCACGTGTGGGTCCCAATGTAACGCAACCGTCCGGTGGTGTCCACCCTTGACCGGTCGGACATTCTGGCCATAGTGGCTCCAATCCGGCATTCTGCCCCGCATTTCCCACCGGGTCGCTGGTATCATGATGGAAAGCGGTTTATCGTCAGTACCTTCGACATGCTCAGCGACCTGGTGAGAAATGCGGGTTAACCCGGCTTGTCAGGAAGCAGGGCATCTGGGCCGTACCCCGTGGATTACGATGAATACCCCCGCCTATCTCCCGCTACTGAACCGGATCCGGGCCGAGTTCCCGCAGCCTGTCGCCGACCGGACCCACGACGCCCACTTCGGGCTCTCCGTGCTTCGCGCGCTTGAGCTCTCAAACGCGCTCAAGTCGACGGCGCCCCGCCTGGGCCGGACGGCGGAGCTTGACTTCGACCAGGCGATGGGGGAGCGGATCGACGCCCGGCTCGGGAACCTGGAGAGCGTCACTCCAGACCTGGTGGAGAAGCTCGAGGGGCTCCCCGTCTGGGGGCATCCGCACACCCAGTTCAACGTGGTTGCGCCACCCACGATTCCCAGCATCATCGCCACCCTCCTTCCCTCGATCTACAATCCCAACCTGGTCTCGGACGACACCTCTCACGGGCTGGCTGAGGTCGAGGTCGCGGTGTCCTCGCTGGTGGCCGACCTCGTCGGCTACTCGCCCGAACGAGCCGCCGGGGTCTTCACCTTCGGGGGCACCGGCACCGTGCTGTACGGAGTCAAGCTGGGAATCGAGAAGGCCTTTCCCGGGGCCATGGAGGACGGGATCGGGAAGGGCGGCATCCTGCTCACCTCGGCCCAGAGTCATTACTCCCGCCTGAGCGTTGCGGGTTGGCTCGGCTTGGGGGAGAGGAACGTGGTCGCGGTCCCGTCCCGTCTGACCAACGACGTGGATGTCGGAGAGCTGGAAGCCGCCGCGCGGAGAGCGATCGAGGAAGGGCGGCGGATCGTCGCGATTCTCGCCACCATGGGGACGACGGACGCCTTCGGGATCGACGACCTCGAAGCCATCGTTCGCCTTCGTGACTCCCTGGTCGAGGAGTACAGCCTTGACTATCGGCCGCACGTCCACGCCGACGCCGTGATCGGCTGGGCCTGGTCGGCGTTCAAGGGCTATGACTTCGAGGAGAACGCCCTCGGATTCCGGCTGCGTACGGTACGGTGCCTGGCGGGCGCCTACCACCGCATCTCGAGGCTCGCGCTGGCCGACTCCATCGGCGTGGACTTCCACAAGACGGGGTTCACGCCCTATGTGTCGAGCCTCTTCCTGGTGAAGGACCGCTCCGACCTGAATCTTCTGGGCCGGGGGCTGGAAGAGATGCCCTACATGTTCCGGAGCGGGCGGTGGCACCCGGGCACCTATACGCTGGAGACCTCCCGGAGCGGAGGCGGCGTCCTGGCCGCATGGGCCAACCTCCGGCTCTTCGGGATCGAGGGCCTCAGGGTTCTCCTCGGGTACCTCGTCGAGATGGCCGAGCTGCTCCGGGAGCACCTGGACGGACACGGGTCCACCTCGGTACTGAACAGCGACAACTTCGGCACCGTGACCCTCTTCCGGGCCTATCCCGACGGAGTGGACACCTGGACGATCAAGGAGCGGGAGCGCACCGATCCAAAGGCTCGGGAGGAGCTGCGGGCCCACAACGAGTACAATCGACGCATCTACCATCACCTCCACGCACGAGCGGAGAGAGGGGAAGGCGTCTACCTGTCGATAACGGACTGCTATCGCGAGACGGACTACGGCGAGCCCATCGTAGCCCTCAAGTCCTACATGCTCTCGCCCTTCATCGAAGAGAAGCACGTGGAGCTGCTGGTGCGGAGCGTGCTGGACGCGAGGGAGGCCGTGGGGTCGGCTTGAGCAGGCAGGACGCCACCGCCCGCCTCGCCATCGCAGCCCCGGCAGGCCCCATGGCGAGGCGAGTGCAACGCTTGAGAGGAGGTATGTGTTTAGCGTGGTTGGGGAGGGGCGGGCTTGGCGGTTTTTGGAAAGGCTATGCGTTTCGGAAGGACGCAACGAATCCGCCGCGTAGGCGGCTACGGGGGGTGGGGGATACCACGACCCCCCGCTCACGCCCGGGGCTATATGCTGACGCGGCTAAGCCGCTCTATGAGGTGTCTGATGGGAATCAGGGTCAGTGGCAGCTCTCCCCCGGACATGGGCATGAGGGCCAGACCGGTCATGAAGCGGGCGACCGGGGATGGCACTCTTGCAGCACATTCATAGTGGCGATCCCAATTCAAGAGCAGCGCCCATGCGTGCGGTCATCAGGGCGCCGACCAGCAGCACAGCCATCAATATGACCTGAGCGATCACCCCTGCCCAGAACCACCGTAACAGGCGATCCCAGCTTCCCCGGGTTCGCACGGTTGCCAGAACCCCTGCCGTCCATGCGGGGGCCAACGACAGCAGCGCGACCACTCCGAAGTACAGCAATCCAAGGAACGCCAGCACTGCTCCCATCCCCAGACAGAACCATAGCATTGAAAGATGCGGTTTCCCATGGTGGAACTGCATCAGCAACGCCAACACGACCACTCCCGCCAGAGCGATGCACTCAATGGCATAGTACGGCAAAAGACTCTGCACAGGTTCGGGGTTCAATACCCAGATCGAACGGCTACCAATCCAGATAAAGCCCCCGAACGCCAGGGCCAACTCCAGACACTGCCTGAGATGGACGGGAACTCGCACGTCGCCATGCTCCCATATTTTGCTAACACAGGGGTTTGATCCCCCGGGCGCCAGCCCGGGGTTCCAGTAAGCCGCGAATGCGGCGATAGCATTTAGCCGTGGGCGTACGCCCATGGAAAGCTCGGCGTTAGTGTTGAGCTGCGTAGGCGGCGACAGCATGCAGCCCAAGGCGCGCGTTCCCAGAAAGCCTCAGCCAACGGGTTGGCGGCGACGCGTAAGGGGCAACGCCAGCAGGAAAACCCCCAGAGCCACGCCGACGCCGAACAGGGCGGCGCCCACATCCCCCGGAGAATCCAGCCACAACCACAGGATGGTGGCCGCCGAGCCGCCCGCCATGGAGGCCACCACGGCTGGGGCACGGTGCGCGCGGTACCAGAACAGACCTACCAGAAAGGGCAGCACCATGGCCGGGGCCCAGAAGTCGTAGACGAACACCAGCACCGAGATGATGTCCTGATAGAGGTAGGCCAGCAGGGCGGCCGCGATTCCGGTCCCCAGGGTGGTCCACTCGGCCACCCGCAGCAGCGCCCGGTCGGCGGCCCGAGGGTTGATATAGCGGCGATAGATGTCCTGCATCACCACGGTGGCGTTACAGGAGAGCACGCTGTCGGCCGAGGACATGGCCGCGGCCGTCATGGCGGCGATCATGATGCCGGCAAAGGCCGGGTGGAAGGTGGTTCGTACCAGGGCGGGGAAAACCTGCTGGACCCCTTCGCCGGCAGCCTGCTGCACTTCAGGCTGGGCGGCCGCCGATATCCCCATCACAAAGGTGGCGATGGGCAGAAACAGCAGCAGGAAGAGACCGCTTCCGGCCACTCCCAGCCTGGCCTGGCGGGCGTCGCGTGCGATGAAGCAGCGGACGGTATAGGTGGGGATGAACATCTCGCCCAACAGAAAAGCCACGAACAGGCTGACGGCGCCTGTAACCGACCAGTGGCCCGTAATCTGGAAGTGGGCCGCCCCGACCTGCTCAGCCAAGGGAAGGAAGCCTCCCTGTTCGAAAATCAGCATGCCCGAGGCAGCGGCCATTCCGCCCACCAGGATCACGAACTGCAAGACATCGGTAGCCACCACCGCCCGCATTCCACCCACCGTCGAATAGAAAATGGTCACCGCGGCCCCAATCAGCAGGGCGGCCCCGTAGGGAATGCCGGCGGTGGAGGCGGTTATGGTGGCCATGGCCGCCATCTGGGCCACCAGGGCACCCACCAGGAAGAGGAGGCAGTGGGCCGTGGCCATGGCGCGGGCCACCCGGCCAAATCTCAGCTCGAAGAAGTCCGCTACCGTGACCAGGTTGAGACGGCGGAGGCGGGGGGCCGCCCATAGCCCGGTAAAGATCAGTTGCAGGTGCCAGGCGCAGGTGATCAGCGCCGCGGCGACGCCGATTTCGTAGACGCGGGAGACGGTGCCCACCGAGGCTCCGCCCCCGATCAGGGTGGCCGCGGTGGTGGCCAGCAGCACCACCCAGGGAACGTTTCTTCCCGCCAGAGTGTAGTCGGTCGAGGTGCGGATGCGGCGGGCGCTGCCCAGGCCGATCCACAGAAGAACCGCCAGATAGGCGATCAGAGCGGCCAGTTCGACCATACGGCTGCTATCGAGCATGATAAGTAACGTCTGCTGGGGATAAATCCACGGAGGCGATCAGCCCGCCTCCATCACCATCTCGATAATAGCAATGCCTCGCGGGGACGGCACTTCCGAATAAGGATAAGCCCCCGGCGCAGTAGGTGTTCAGCCAGGCCCCCGCCCTGCCGTGTGGATCATTCGAGGAAAAACAGCTGATCGTTAATGAAGACGAACCACGAATGGACACCAATAAACACAAATAGACCAGAGGACAGACGGCCCTCCTTCAAAGACAAGGGGCGCCAAAATGCTTCTGCAATTTTGTGACCTTGATGTGACGATGTCATGGGATGATGGCTTCCCGGGAGCGCGGGCGTCCCGCCCGCACAATGATGGCTTCCTGGGAGCGCGGGCGTCCCGCCCGCACCAAGCCTGGCACAGCCTCGGCCATCTCCTCCACTTGGATCAACCGGGAACGGCGCCATGGCACTGCTTCGGCATGGCCGCTGCTGTTCCCGCCGACAGGGTGGCTGCCTGCAGCACCGCACTGAAGCTCAGCGCCGTCCAAAGGGACAGGATGCGGGCGGGACGCCCGCGCTCCCAGGCAATGGCGTCCCGGCGGTGCCGTGGGGAGTGTCTGGCGGGTGACTTCTCAGAAAAAGGAAGACCTGTAGGAGACGTTTCCTCGGCTGACCTGCCTCGACCGCGGCTAAGCCGCTCTCCCGAAAATCACAACACTGCCGGGAGACAGGATTATTCTTATGATAATCCCTCGGGCCCAAGCCCAGGGGTTCCAGTAAGCCGCGAATGCGGCGTCCGCACTTAGCCGTGGGCGTAAGCCCATGGAAGGGGATGTTCGAATTCCGCGAGCCGCGTAGGCGGCGACAGCAGGTAGCCCCGGAGCGCCAGCCCTCGCCAGCCTTCAATTGACGCTGCTGCTATACTCGCCGATGGTGGCCGGCAGGTCGACTTTGGGCAAACGGAAGGGCAGCCTCGGATGGAGTCGCGCGGTAAGGCCCACGTTGAGTTCGAGGGCGTCAGCAAGAGTTATGACGGTCGGACTACTGTCGTGCGCGACCTGGACCTGGTCGTGCACGAGGGCGAATTTCTGACGCTGCTCGGTCCCTCCGGCTCCGGCAAGACCACCTGCCTGATGATGTTGGCAGGCTTCCAGGCACCCACCTCGGGCACCATCCGCATCGGCGGCCGCGCCGTGGATGACCTTCCACCCCGCAAACGCGATATCGGCGTGGTCTTCCAGAACTACGCCCTGTTTCCTCACATGACGGTCGGGGAAAACCTGTCCTTTCCCCTGGAGGTGCGAGGGATGGACCCGCAACAGCTTCGGGAACGGGTCCGCAGCGCGCTGGAACTGGTTCGTCTGGAGGGTCTGGAAGGCCGTCGTCCCGACGAGCTTTCCGGGGGCCAGCAGCAACGGGTTGCCATCGCCCGAGCGCTGGTGTTCGAGCCGGCTCTGGTGCTGATGGACGAACCCCTGGGGGCTCTGGACCGCCGCCTGCGGGAGGAGATGCAATACGAGGTCCGGCGCATCCAGCGAAGTCTGGGCGTCACTGTCGTCTACGTCACCCATGACCAGCAGGAGGCCATGGCCATGTCGGATCGCGTGGCCGTCTTCCAGCGTGGCCGCATCGAGCAGGTGGCGCCGCCGGAAGCTCTCTACGAAGAGCCGGAACGGGAGTTCGTGGCCCGGTTTATCGGAGAAAACAACCTGCTGCGCGGAAAGGTGGTCGGGGTCGAAGGCGATTTTTGCCGGGTGGAGACCGGGGGGCAGATCGTCACGGCCTTCCGGGTGGCGCCCTGCCGGCTCGGCGACTCCGTTTCCGTCGCCATCCGTCCGGAACGGGTGGCCGTGGCTCCCGAGCCGGGCCTTTACGGCAACGAGTTCGATGCCAGGATCGACGACATCGCGTTCCTGGGCGATCATCTCAGGTTGCGCATGACGGTTTGCGACAGCCCGGACTTCATCGCCAAGATACCCAACATCGTGGGGCACGGAGCGGTGCTGGAGGGGGATCGCGTCCGCGTCGGCTGGACGCTGACCGACGGCCGGGCGCTGGAGCCCGGCGACCCGGAGGAAGGCTCTCCATGACCCGACACCGGCCGGGGCTCCGCAGGCTCCAGCTTTTTGCCCGGGGTTCCGCAGGCGCCGGACAAGGCGCTGCAAGATGCCAACGACAAGCCCTTTTTTGTCCTGTACCCGGCCGCCCGCTGAGAAACGCGGGCGATGGTTGCGCCCGGCCGCAGCGGTCCTGCTATTGGCCGTCCTGACCGGGGGCCGGCCCTTGGCCCAAGCCGAATCGCTGACCGCGGTTTCCTGGGGCGGTTCCTACGCCCGGGCCTGCGACAAGGCCTATCACATTCCGTTCACCGACGAAACCGGCATCGAGGTGCGCCTGGAGGACTACAACGGCGGACTGGCCCAGATTCGCGCCCAGGTCGAAACCGGCAACGTTTACTGGGACGTGGTCGATATGGAAATGGCGGATGCGGTGCGGGCTTGTGACGAAGGGCTGCTGGAACCCATCGACACCGGCGACCTGGCGCCGGGGGCGGACGGCACGCCCGCGGCGCAGGACTTTTTCCCGGGCGCTCTCACCGAGTGCGGGGTGGGCACGCTGTTCTACTCCACCATCTACGCTTACAACCTGAAGCAGTTTCCCGGTACCAAGCCCTCCACCATCGGAGACTTCTTCGACCTGGAAAAATTCCCGGGGCGCCGAGGCATGCGGCGGACGCCTCATGTCAATCTCGAGTTCGCGCTGATGGCCGACGGGGTGCCGGTGGAGCGCGTGTACGCCATGCTCGACACCCAGGAGGGTCTGGACCGGGCCTTCCGCAAGCTCGACAGCATCAAGGACCACATCGTGTGGTGGGAGGCCGGGGCACAGCCTCCGCAGATGCTGGCCGACGGCGAAGTGGCGATGACCACGGCCTACAACGGCCGCATCTTCAACGCCCAGGTGCTGGAGAATCAACCTTTCGCCATCGTCTGGGACGGTCAGGTGCTGGACATGGGTCAAATGGTGATCGTCTCGGGAAGCCCGAATCTGGAAGCAGCGCGGAAATTCCTCTCCTTCGCCACCACGGTCCGGTCGATGGTGGCGGTCGGCCGTTATATCTCCTACAGTCCCGCCCGGCAATCGGGAACGGCGCTGATTTCAACCCACCTGGAAACGGGGGTGGACATGAAGCCGCACATGCCCACCACACCTGAAAACGTGGCTCGCGGCCTGCACGACGATTGGGAATGGTGGAGCGATCACATCGACGAGATGAACCTGCGATTCATCGCCTGGCTGCTGCGCTGAGAAGTCCCCGCTTGCGTTCGGCCGCGTTGGTGTTGCCCCTGGCGGCCTTTATCGCGGTGACCTTCCTGGCTCCGCTGGTGGTCATGTTGGGGCGCAGCGTCCACGACCCGCTGGTGGCCGACGCTCTTCCCGAGACCCTGCGCCTGTTGCGTGCATGGGACGGAGAGAGCATCCCGCCCGAAGCGGTCTTCGAGACCATGGCTCGGGAGCTGCTGAAGTCCCGCCAGGAGAGGAGCCTGGGCCGGATTGCGACCCGCGTCAACCGCGTGCAGGCGGGGCTGCGCAGCGTCCTGCTGAAGAGCGCGCGCAAGCTGCGCGGGGCCCCGCGCACCGACTCCTGGCGCGAGGCCATGATCGCCATCGACCCCCAATGGGGCCAGGCCCAAACCTGGCATGCCATCCGCCGCACGGGAGAGCGCTTCACCCTGCGGCACTACCTCCACGCCCTGGATCTGGACCAGTCCCCCGGCGGCGGCATCATCCGGCAACCGCCCGACCTCCGCATCTACCTGCCGCTGCTGAGGCGCACCCTGGCAGTGAGCCTGGGCATCACCCTGCTGTGCCTTCTGCTGGGCTATCCCATCGCCTATCTCATCGCCAATGCCCCGCCCCGCCGGGCCAACCTGCTGCTGTTGCTGGTGCTGGTTCCCTTCTGGACGTCGCTGCTGGTGCGGACCACCTCCTGGATCGTGCTGCTGCAGACCCAGGGCGTGATCAACGACCTGCTGGCGGCTGTCGGGCTGATCGCCGAAGACCAGAGAATCTCCATGATCTACAACATGACCGGCACCGTGGTGGCGATGACCCACGTGCTGCTGCCTTTCATGGTTCTGCCCCTTTACTCGGTCATGCGCACCATCCCACCGCTCTACATGAGGGCGGCCGCTTCGCTGGGGGCAAGCTTTGCGCAGGCGTTCCGGCGCGTGTACTGGCCGCAGACACTGCCCGGCGTGGCAGCCGGATCGCTGCTGGTGTTCATTCTGTCCATCGGTTACTACATCACTCCCGCTCTGGTGGGCGGACAGAGCGGCCAACTCATCTCCAACATGGTTGCCTACCACATGCAACAGTCTCTCAACTGGGGACTGGCTGCCGCGCTGGGCGGCATCCTGCTGGGGGGTGTGTTCCTTCTTTATCTTATTTTCAACCGACTGGTCGGAGTCGACCGCATGCGATTGGGGTGAGGCGAGGATGTCCGGCAATTCTTGGGAACGGGCGGGGCGAATAGGCTACCTGACCTTCTGCTCGGCGGTGTTCCTTTTTCTGACGGCGCCCATTCTGGTGATCGTGCCGCTCAGCTTCAACGTCGAGCCCTACTTCACCTTCACCGAGGGGATGCTGAGCCTTGACCCCGAGGCCTACTCGCTGCGCTGGTACCGAACCGTGGCCGGTGACCCGGAGTGGCTGCGGGCGCTGGCCAACAGCCTGCTCATCGGCTTCTCGGCCACAGCCCTGGCCACGGCGCTGGGCACGCTGGCCGCCCTGGGGCTGGCCAATCCCGCCATGCCGGGGCGCTCCCTGGCCATGAGCCTGCTGATCTCGCCCATGGTCACGCCCGTGATCATCTCGGCGGCAGGCATGTTCTTCTTCTATTCCGACCTGGGGCTGGCCCAGACCTATCCGGGGCTGATCCTGGCCCACACGGCGCTGGGCACTCCCTTTGTGGTGATTACCGTCACGGCCACCCTCAGCGGCTTCGATCCCAACCTGACCCGGGCCGCCGCCAGCCTGGGTGCGGGACCAGTGCGCACCTTCCGGCGGGTGCAACTCCCGCTGATCGCCCCCGGGGTGATTTCGGGCGCCCTGTTCGCCTTCGCCACCTCCTTCGATGAAGTGGTCACCGTACTGTTCATCGGCGGGCTGGACCAGCGCACCATTCCGCGTCAGATGTGGGCGGGCATCCGCGAGCAGATCAGCCCGGCCATCCTGGCCGTGGCCACCGTGCTCATTGCCTTCGCGCTGCTGTTGATGGTGGTGGTGGAATGGCTGCGGCGCCGGAACAGCAGCAAGAATGTATAACACCAAAGGGGGCACTCATGCGCTCGAGAAAACTTGTCACCATCTCCCTCCCGCCACCCCTCCTGAAAGAGGCGGAAAGGGTCGCGAAGGAAGAGCACCGTAACATGTCCGAGCTTTTCCGGGAGGCGCTCCGGTTCTATATAGAGACACGTGAACTGCGAAGGGAAGCCGCCAAGGATGCCCTTTTTGAACTGACCCTCTCTGCCCAGGAGCAAGCCGCCAAAGACTGATGACCGGGCGACGCCCCCCGCGCCACCCCACCCCGTACCGCCCGCCAGGCCTATCCCACGCTACCGAATTCAGGGTGACAGCTATGTCAAAGGTACCCGAATCAGGCCCACATTCCATGTGGGATGGTAGGGGCGTCCCTTGTGGGCGCCCCCTACGTGGGGATGACCGGGCGAGCGGGAACAACCGGGCAACCACAAGGGTTGCCCCTACGTTGGGGGTCAGCGCGGGATGCCCCTTTCCGTCTACCTCTTGACCTGGGCGGGAACTGGTGAGACACTTCAGACATCGTGAAACTTCAACGGGCAGCAGTATCGGCCGCGGCCCTGGTGCTTTGGGCGCAGGGACTGCCTGCATCGGAGAATCCCTCGGATTTCTTCGAGGAGCGCATCCGCCCGCTACTGGCCCAAAACTGCTTTACCTGTCACACCGACTCGCCTCAAAAGGGCCTCCGATTGGACTCCCGGGAATCGATTCTGAAGGGGGGGCAATCGGGTCCTGCCGTCGTGCCGGGGGACCCGGAGACCAGCTTGCTGATCCAGGCGGTTCGGCGCACCCACCCGCGTCTCAAGATGCCTCCCCAGGATCCCCTGGACCCGGACCAGGTCCGCGACCTGGAGACCTGGGTCCGCAAGGGAGCCCTCTGGCCGGAAGCCCAGGACCATACGGCGAAGGCAAAGACTGAAAACGGCCACCCCTACCGCATCACTCCCGAGCAGCGGTCCTTCTGGAGCTTCCGGCCCATCCGCAAGCCGGCGCCGCCCGCGACGGTCGATAGTCAATGGCCCCGCTCTGCCATCGATCGATTCATCCTGGCCAGGCTGGAGTCGCAGGGGCTGCAGCCGGTCCAATCCGCCGGGCGGCGGGTGCTCATACGGCGCGCCAGCCTCGATCTGATCGGCCTGCCGCCCAAGCCTGAGGAGGTGGAGGCCTTTGTCCGGGACCGCTCGCCGCTGGCCTTCGCCAAAGTGGTCGACCGCCTGCTGGCCTCGCCCCACTACGGGGAGCGCTGGGGACGCTTCTGGCTGGATCTGGCCCGCTATGCCGACGACCGGCTCAACGACACCAGGGACGATCCCTATCCCAACGCCTATCGCTACCGGGACTGGGTGGTGCAGGCTCTCAACCGGGATCTTCCCTACGATCTCTTCGCCAAGTCCCAGATCGCGGGAGACCTGCTGGAGCCGGAGGAGCCGGGGCGATTCGCGGGCGGTCTCGGCCTCTACGGCCTGAGCCCCCGGTTACCGGACGATCGGGTGGACGTGACCACACGGACCTTTCTGGGGCTGACGGTGGCCTGCGCCAAATGCCACGACCACAAGTACGACCCCATCCCCACCCGCGATTTCTACTCCCTGCAGGGAGTCTTTCAGAGCACCGAATCCCATGAGTTCCCCCTGGCTCCCGAAGCGGTGGTATCCGAGTACCAGAAGCAGGCCAAGCGCATTGGAAACCTGGAAACCGACCTCAAGGAGTTCCTGAAGCGCGAGACCCTGCAACTGGGCGACATCCTGGCCAGCCAGACCTCCAGGTTCCTGGAGGCTGCCCGCCAGGTGCTGGGGGAATCGCGGTTGCCGGTGGCCGACACCGCCCGCCAGGCCAACCTCGACGCCGAAACCCTGCAGCGCTGGATCAACCACCTCAACACCTGGCCCAAGGAGCATCCCTGGCTGGACGACTGGCCCGAACGGCTCCAGGCTCCCGAGGAGGACTTCCGGAAATGGGCGGAAGAGTTTCAGGCCCGAGTGGTCTCGGTGGCCCGGGAACGCAAGGAACTGGACCGCAGGAACCGGAGCGCTCCCAAGGGGAAGCCCCGCGAGGTGATGGAAGCCGGCAAGGCCGGTTTCTGGAATGCCTTCTACTTCGCAACCCCCAGACCCGACCTGCCCTATCGCCCCCCGCTAGGCATCTACTACTACGGCGAAGTGAACCAGTATCCCGGAACGGGAATGAAGGTGGTCCCCTTCCTGAAGGGCGAACGCCGGGACTACGTGGACGGGGTCCTGGGGGAGATCCGGATGCTGAAGGAGAGCCTGCCGGCCAAGTACGCCTTCCTTCATACGATTCGGGACTCGGCCAAGCCAACCGACCTGAAAGTTCACATCGGCGGCAGCAAGGACAATTTGGGAGAGCTGGCCCCGCGGCGCTTCCTGCAGATCCTGTCGGAAGGAGAAACCCCACCCTTCCAAAAGGGAAGCGGCCGACTGGAACTGGCCGAAGCCATTGCCGATCCCGGCAATCCGCTGACGGCCCGGGTGATGGTCAATCGCATCTGGCTGCACCACTTCGGACGGGGCATCGTGGGCACCACCAGCAACTTCGGCCAACTGGGGGATCGCCCCACCCATCCCCGGCTGCTGGACTACCTGGCTTCCCGTCTCATCTTCGGCGGCTGGTCGCTCAAGTCCCTCCACCGCGAGATCATGCTTTCGGCCACCTACGCCCTCTCCAACGCCCCTTCGGACCGCAACGCCGCCCTGGACCCCGACAACCGCCTCTACTGGCGCGCCAATCGGCGGCGGCTGGATGCCGAGGCCCTTCGAGACAGCCTGCTATTCGTCTCGGGGAAACTGGACCCAGCCCTGGGAGGGCCTCCGCTGTGGTTGACGGAGAACCTGGCCTGGCGCAAGGGCCCTGACGGGGAGCCCGACAAGTACAGCCAACCGGCGGAGTGGATCCTGACCGACTCCAATCGGCGCACCCTCTACGGCTTCGTCAGCCGGCGGCGTCCGGACAAGACGATGACCCTGTTCGACTTTCCCAATCCGACCGCCATCAGCGAAACCCGCTTCGAGACCTCCACGCCCCTGCAGCGGCTGTTCTTTCTGAACAGCGCCTTTCTGACCCGGCTGTCGGAGGCGCTGGTCGCCCGGCTGGATGGAGGGGCCGGGGACCCGGCCAGCATCCGGCGGATCTACCGCATCCTGTTTGGTCGCAACCCCAGCCCCGAGGAGCTTCGGCTCGGCGTCACGTTTCTCCGGGAAAACGACAAGGGCTGGACCCAATACGCCCGGGTGCTGCTGAGCTCCAACGAGTTTCTTTATGTGAAGTAGGGACGCCGGCTCTTGCCGGCGCGGGAGTTTGCCATGAATCGTCGCCAGGCACTGAAGAATTTGGGAAATGGGTTCGGCCTGCTGTCGCTGGCCCATCTGCTGGCCAGGACAGGCCTTGTCCGGGAGGCCGGGGCCGCTCCAGGGCTTCACTTTCCCGCCAAGGCCAAGCGGATGGTCTACCTGTGCCTCAACGGCGGGCCCTCCCACGTGGACACCTTCGACCCCAAGCCCATGCTCGCCAAGTACGACGGGCAGACCGTCCCCGAAAGCATGAAGCTGGAAAACGCCAAGGGCATCCTGATGAAATCGCCCTTTCGATTCCAGCCGCACGGCCAAAGCGGACTGGAAGTCAGCGAGATCTTTCCCCGGCTGGCCCGCTTGATCGACGACTGCTGCGTCATTCGTTCCATGCACGGCGACAGCTCGGGTCACGGCATAAGCCTGCTGCAGATGAACAGCGGTCACCTGACCGCCGGCCATCCCTCCATGGGATCCTGGATGACCTATGGTTTGGGCAGCGACAACCACAACCTGCCCGGCTTTATCGTGCTCTGTCCCGGCCTGCCCGTCATGGGAGCCCAGTTGTGGACCTCGGGGTTCCTTCCGGCCATCCACCAGGGGGCTCATCTGCGCAATCGGGACGAGCTGGACCCGGCCAAGCTCATTCACTACATCCAGGGGGCCCGGCCCGGCCACCCGGAGCAGCGCCGCCAACTCGATCTCTTGTCCCGACTCAACCGGCTGGACATGTCCCGGGAAGGAGAGAGCCCCGAACTGGAAGCCAGTATCCAGTCCATGGAGCTGGCCTTCCGCATGCAGACCGAGGCCCTGGACGCCTTCGACGTGCGCAAGGAGAGCCTGGCCACCCGGGAGCGGTATGGAGACAGCTACTTCGCTCGCGGCTGCCTGATGGCCAGGCGACTTCTGGAACGGGGGGTGCGGGTGGTCCAGGTGTTTTTCGGGAACCGCAACCCCTGGGACAGCCACGCCAACATCTTCGACCAACGCGACCTGGCGGCTCTTTCCGACGGGCCCATCGCTTCCCTGATCGGCGATCTCAAGACGCTGGGACTGCTGGAGGACACCATCGTCATGGTGGGTGGAGAGTTCGGCAGAATGCCGACCCGGGACGGGGTCTACTACGGCCGGGGGCACAACAACCGGGGCTTTTCATACCTGTTGGCCGGCGGGGGTTTCCGGGGGGGTATGGCCTACGGCGCCACCGACGACTTCGGTTTCGCCGCGGCCGACAAGCCGGTCCACATCCACGATCTCCACGCCACCCTCCTGCATCAGCTCGGCCTCGACCACACCAAGCTGACCTTCCGCCACAGCGGCCGCGACTTCCGACTGACCGACGTCGGCGGCAAGGTGGTCAAGGACATCGTCACCGGGGTTGGGTAGCTGAGCGCGATTTCTTGAACAAAGATATAATCCCCGCTACCGCTCGTGTCTGGGGCGGTTCGGGAGGACCGCACTTGTGGGCGTTTCTTGAATGGCCGCCTGCCTCAGTAGGGAATCCCGCATTCCACCCCCCACCGCATCACGGCTTGGGCGTCCCCCCCTCCGCATCAGCCTTCGCCATTCGGCTCGGCTTCTGCGACTCCCCCTCAAGGGGGGAGTGATTCTTGAGGCCTGCACAAGTAGAGGTTCTTGAGCCCTTATCCAGGTGGGCCCCCGGCGTCGGTGATGCCGGTCTGATAGAGGTTGAGGTAGGCCAGGTTCTGCAGATCTTTCATGGGCCAGGCCGGCGTCCGACACCTTGGTCCTCTCCAGATGGAGGCGCGTCAGCGAGGTCAACCCCTCCAGATGGGGCAATCCCTGGTCGGGACGTCGGTTCCTCCCAGATGGAGCCAGACCAGGTTTTCCACCTCCTTCGAAGCCCAACTCCCCGTCGAGCCGGTGGGGGGCGAACGCGGCGCCCCGGGAGTGAATGTCAGCGGCACTGGCAGGAACACGTTGGCGGCGCTGGTGTGGTGACCGCTTCACGATCAGGCCAAAACAAAACCCCCGGGCGCCAGCACGGGGGTCCCGAGTTTAATGGGGAATGCAGTAGCAGCTTTCAGAAGCCGAACTTCGCCGAGGCCGCGCTCCATTATACTCCTATACTAGGAGCGTTTTCCTCTTCCTTCTTCTCTTCCGTTTCCTCTTCCTCCGGCTCTTCCGATTCCTTCCAGCCGACGTCGATCTTGCAGTCGGGAAGCGCCTGCTGCAGTTTCGCGACTCCGGCTTCGGTCACCTTGGTCTGCCACAAGTAGAGGTTCTTGAGGCCCTTCAGCCTTCCAGGTGGTCGAGGCGGCTGTCAGATCCGTCTTCCAGGTGGGCGACGCCGGTAGCCCCGCTTCCAGGACGGGCTGCCGTAGGGGGTCGGAGTAAAGATGCGCCGGTCCTGGGTGGCAGGTTCTGCAGATCGTAACAGCTTTCCCGGGGCCAGGCCGGCGTCCAGACACCTTGGTCCTCTCCAGATGGAGGCGCGTCAGCGAGGTCAAGCCCTCCAGATGGGGCAATCCCTGGTCGGTCACGTCGGTTCCTCCCAGATGGAGCCAGACCAGGTTCTTTACCTCCTTCAGCAGGCCGCAGTTCCCCGTCGAAGGCCGCGGGCTTCGGGAGCTCCGGGCTCCTGAACAACTCCTGGGAGTTCTCCAACCTCCGATTGGCGCAGCCCTTCATGGTTGCGGCCCAGGTGGAAATAGACCTCAAGGCCGTCGTCGTTCTGGGCGATCTTCATGACCTTGCCGCCGAGCTGCTCGACTTTCTGGACAATGGCCGGGTCGGGTTCCCCCTCCTCTTGGGCCGCCGACCCGATCATCGGCCGACGCCGATCCAGCGGATCAAACCCGCACACGTCCAAACCGCCATGGTGATGCTCCACATGGAAACCTTCCTTTCCTGAATCCGGGATGGGACCTGTGATCTGCTCGACCCTGCCGGCAACTCCATCGTGAACTCGTCCCAAGGCGCCTGCGGCGGCGGTCCCGATTGTCAACGGCCTGGGAAGCACCAGGACCATCCGGTTCGCCGGAGGGCGCGCTCCATTATACTCCTATACTCGGGGACGGCAATCCCCGGACCGGTTTGCCGGCCGCGGAGGGCCGCGGGCGTCGATCACGAGCGTCTGGTTGCGCGGCGTTCCCATCACTCTCCACCATGAGGGGTAAAAGTGATTTCAGGGAATGACGACCCCCTGGGAGCGCGGGCGTCCCGCCCGCACAAGGCCTGGCACAGCTTCGCCTGTCTCCGCCACTTCGATCAACCCGGAACGGCGCCATTGCTCCTCTTCCGCCCGGCTGATGCGGTGCCCGCCGACAGGATCGCTGCCTTCAGAATCGCAATGAAGCTCAGCGGTCGCCAAGCGGCGAAGGCTGCCGGCTGCCTGCAGCGTCGAAAGCCAGGTTGGCGAGGAGAGGCATCTCCGGCCAGTCAGGCTCACCCCGGCGGAGAACCCTGTTCAAGGACACCAGGTGCGGTCGGCCAGGGGCTGGCGGGGAAGGGGGTTGGCAGGGACAGGATGCGGGCGGGACGCCCGCGCTCCCAGGGGATGCCGTCCGGCTGGGCGGCGGGAGGGCGCCTGACGGGCGAATTCTCAAAACACTGACGTGCACCCGCTTGGCTTCGACGCCTTGTCCAGGCGGGTCTCTTGGAGTAGAATCCCGGTCTCGATTTCAGTTAGGGGAGAACCCAATGGTCGATGCCGCCCAGTTGACCCGCTGGCTGGACAAGCTCAGGAAGGGCACGCTGACTGAACAGGACCTGCAGGGGGCGCTGGACGACCTGAAACGGCGGGGAAACGGCGCCCCGGCGCCCCAGAAGCTGCTCTACCTCCAGACCCACAGCACCGCCGTGGACTCGCCGGTGAACGGCATGTCCATCGTGGAGGGAGGCGAAGTACGGCTGCCGCCCGAAGACTACGAGGACTGGCCCTACCATACGGTGTTGGACGCTCTCCAGGACGGGTGGCGGGTGGTCAAGTTTCCGGAGCTGTCCCTGCTGTATGACCATCCCGACGAAGTCGACCGCTGGATGGGGTGCGAGTTCGTCCTGGAGAAATAAGGAGGCCGGCCGTGGCGCTGGGAACCTACGACTGCAAGCCGACGCTCACCGACCGGCAGATGATGGATTTCTGCCGCAACGGATACCTGATGCTGGAGGGGGTGGTCTCGGACGAGGTCAACCGCCGAACCGTCGAGTTCATGAAGGACCACGACGTGGAGGAGCCGGTCGAGATCCTGGAGGAAGAGTGGTTCGTGGACGCCGTCATCAAGAACCCGCAGGGCGCCGGCGCCGTCCGGTCCCTGCTGGGGCGGGATTTCCTCCTGCCCCTGGTCATGAGCAGCCACCGGATTCAATGCCCCGGGCCGGCCCAGCCCTGGCACCCGGACGCCGGGTCCATCTCGGCCCCGCGGTTGGACTACCTGCAGGTGTTCTACTACCCCAACGGCGCCACCCGGGAGATGGGGCCTACCGAGCTGATTCCGGGGAGCCATCTCAGCCAGGCCCGCAACGCCTTCCTGGGACGCCTGCGCAGCCTGAAGCCGGCGGTCTCCACCGCCTCGCCCCCAGGTTCCATCGTCATCACCGCCTATTCGATCGTGCACCGCCGCAGCCCGAGCACCGCCACCGGCGTACGCGACAACCTGAAGTACAACTACTGGCGCACCACTCCACCCCAACGCGACTGGGTGGTGGACCCCGACTTCAACTTCTCCTGGCACAAGAACGTGCTGCCGCCCTTCAGCGTTTCCGCCGCCCGGATGTTCGCCTGGCTCTGCGGGGAGGATTGGGAGCACATGGGTGGCCAGTCCTGGCCCTGCTTCACCGCGGGCGTCTACGACTTCGACCAGGTCGGCCTGCCCAAGGGCCTGCGCCGTGACCGGGAGGGATAGTTAACAGCGCCTTCGACGTCCTGCTTCGGGTCGGCGAGACCTCTCCACCCCAACCTGTCGGAGGCGGACCGGCCACAGCGTCCACTCCGGCAGGCCACCAACGAGGACCGGCCCTGCGGAGCCTCCCCGAGCAACACCCGTACCATGCCATCGGCTGACCACCATCCCGAAGACGAAGTCTCGCGCCGGCGCCGGCGACTGGCTATCGCCGTCCTGATCATCTTCAACCTCACTTCCTATTCCGGGGTCATGGGCGTTTTCAGTCCCCGACTCCGCGAATATTTCTCCCTCACCTATGAACAGTGGGGAACCATGTCGGGCCTGGGCAGTCTGGGTCAAACGGTGTCCCTGTTGCTGGTCGGCTTCGTGATTGCCCGATTCGGCGTGCGGCGGATCACCGAACTGTCCCTGGGCGGCGTCGGCGCCTGCTTTCTGTTGATCGGCCAAGGCGCCAATCTACTCGCCCTGAGAGTCAGCCTGTTCTTTCAGGGATTATTCGGGGGTTTTTCCAGGTCATCGCTCCCCGCCTACCTGGTCGCTCTCTATCCGTCACACAAACGGCGGATGATTTCGCTCCAGTTGACCTGCGGTTCCGTCATGGGCATCGTGATTCCGCTGTGGGCCGACCAGCTACTGAAGTGGTCTCGGGAGGGGGGCCACCAGGAATTGGCCAGGCTGTTCTTCTCGCCCTTTCTGGTCGCCGGGTGCGTGGTCCTCTGCGCCTGGGCCCTGCTGAGTTTCAGCAGGCAGCCGGACTTCCAAAGCGCTCAAACCGGCGGCGAACGCCTCCGCCTTCGCCCGCTGCTGGGAATCCGCCCGTTGGCCGTCGTGCTGCTGGTGACCCTGCATGCCTCCGCCGACGGAGCCATGTACGAGTTCCTTCCCATGTTCATGGACCACCAATTCAAGGAGCTTCCGATAGCCGCGGGCATGACCTTGGCGGGCCATAACGTGGCCTACCTCATCACCCGCTCCCTGCTTTCAGTCCTTCCGGAGGGATTGGGCCAGCGGGCCATTCTGACCCTGGCCGGCCCCATCGGCGGATCCCTCCTGCTGGTGATGCTGTGGCAGGGCAATGCCCTCAGCGTCCCCCTGATCTACTTTCTGGCCAGCCTCTTCTATGCCGCCGAATTCCCGGTGCTTCTCAGCGAGATCTCCTCCCGTTCCATGGCCCACTTCGCCGCGGTCATGTCCGGGGGCTACCTGCTCAGCAACCTCACCTCCTTTCTGCTGATGAAGGGAACCGGCCGCCTGGTGGACACCACCGGCGACTTCCGGGTGGCGCTGAGCGTGGCCGCCTGCGGCTTCATCCTCTTCGGCCTGGTCGCCGCGGTGGCCGGCCTGGGCAAGCGGCCAACCTCCGACAAGCCGGTTGCAGCCTGACGGAGGAGAAGAACCTCCCGCAAGCGCGCCTCTCGAACGGTGTGGACCGACGAGGCACTGACCCACCGAATCCGAGAGCAGGTCGCCACCTCTCCCTTTAGTGGGGAAGGTCAACGAAAGGTGTTAGCACGCCAGCGGGTAGCGGGCGTGCGCAGCTCGAAAGCCCGGGTGCTGCGCCTGATGCGGCGGGCCCAGTTGCTAGCGTTCCAACTCCTTGCCTTGCAACCGGCGGATAATTAAGGATAAAGAAACATTACTTATCGAGGCGTGGAATGATTACTTCAATGATTGAGCGACAAATGGCACCGCTGGAAGGCCCATTCGAACTCCATCTGTTGACCACGAGCCAGCCTTTACCGAGTGAACCAATTACACCAAAAGCGGCAGGTGTAATAATCACGGAAGAAACGTTGGAGGCTAAACTCGCGGATGGAAGTATCGTCTCTGTGCCGCTGGCTTGGTATCCCAGACTGGTCCACGCTACTCCGGAGGAACGAGACAACTGGGAACTGGTCAGTCAAGGTCAGGGAGTCCGATGGCCCGATCTGGACGAAGACCTCAGTGTAGAGGGATTGATCGCAGGTCGCCGGTCAGGGGAAAGCCAACGATCATTTGAACGGTGGCTTGAGGCCAAGCGTGGAGGCCGAAGCGTGTTGCTCTACGATCTGATACAGGTAGCTCGGCCAACAGAGAAGAACAGTCCGTAACATTTGCTTCGAAACGTCTTCTTTGACCGTAAGGGGAACTACGACATGACCCGGCGAACTTGGTCGACAACGAGGCAGCAGAAGCCCCCTGTTTCCTGGAATGGAAAGACAAAGACCTTCTCTATTATGCTGAGCGAGTTGAAAGGCATAGGACCTGAGGGCCGTGTTGAGGCAGAATGGTCTCCGCCGATTACGTATGTCGTTCGTATAAGGGAGGCCAACACCGAAGACTGGAGTATTGGATTTGAGACGCCTCTGACCGGATGTGGCTTTGTTGATTTGAAGCCCAATACTGAGTACGAGGTGGAGGTCCGGGCCAAGAATGTCCACGGTGAGGGTAATCCAGCGCTGGTCAAAGTTCGTACAAGCAATGATGGCAGCTTGGGTGTCTAACAATCCCACCATAGGCCGATGCCGTCGATTCGGCGGTTGCTGGCACACCAATAGGTGGAAGAATTCGGATAATCTCTTGCGTACCTCGCCCGTCGGCTAGGGCTCTCCAGCTCCGCGATTGCCACGGCATTGCAGAATCACCCTACCAAGTAATTCCATTAATTCAACAACGTCCCCTAACCCACGGATGTTTGCCTGGCTTTGCGGGGAGGATTGGGAGCACATGGGCGGCCAAGCCTGGCCCTGCTTCACCGCGGGCGTCTACGACTTCGACCAGATCGGCCTTCCCAAGGGCCTGCGCCGTGACCGGGAAGGGTAGCCCACCCGCCTTGGTCGGCCTACCCCGGTTCGGCGAGCCTGCTCCACCCCAACCTGTCGGAGAAGGACAGGCGGCACGGCCCGCTTCGGCAGGCCACAAAACAGGGCGGGCCTTTTCAAGACTCCCCGACCAGCACCATGCCATCGGCTGACCACGATTCTGCGGAAGCATCCTCGCGCCGGCGCCGGCGGCTGGCTATCGCCGTCCTGATCTTCTTCACCCTGACGGCCTACACCGGGGTCATCAACGTTTTCGGGCCCCGACTCCGCGAATATTTCTCCCTTACCTTCGAGCAGTACGGAACCATGACGGGCCTGGGAAGTCTGGGTCAAACAGTTTCCCTGTTGCTGGTCGGGCTGGTGATTTCCCGGTTCGGGGTGCGGCGGATCACCGAGCTGGCCCTGGGCGGCGTCGGCGGCTGTTTTGTCCTGATCGGCCTGGGCGCCAGCCTGCTGTCCCTGAAAGTCGGCCTGGCCCTGCACGGACTGTTTTCGGGCTTTTCCAGGGTGGCCCTTCCGGCCTTCCTGGTGGCCCTCTACCCCTCCCAGAAACGGCGCATGATCTCGGTCCAGTTGGTGTGCTGGTCCACCATGGGCATTGTGGTTCCGCTATGGGCCAACCAGCTTCTGATCTGGTCCCGGGAGGGGGACGACCAAGCGTTCGCCAGGCTGTTTTTCTCGCCCTTTGTGGTCGCCGGGTGCGTAGTGCTCTGCGGCTGGGCGCTGCTGAGTCTCAGCAGGCAGCCGAGGCTCCAAGGCGCTCAAACCGCCGGCGAACGTCTCCGCCTTCGCCCGCTGCTGGGAATCCGCCCGTTGACCATCGTGCTGCTGGTGACCCTGCATGCCTCGGCCGACGGGACCGTGTTCAGTTTCCTCCCCATGTTTATGGACCACCATTTCGACGAGCTTCCTGTAGCTCCGGCCGTGGCCCTGGTGGGCCATAGCGTTGCCTACCTCATCACCCGCTCCCTGCTCTCCCTGGTTCCCGAAGGAATGGGCCAGCGGGCCATTCTGACTCTGGCCGGCCCCATCGGCGGGTCCCTCCTGCTGGTGATGTTGTGGCAGGGAAATGCCGTCAGCATCCCGCTGATCTACACCCTGGCCAGCCTCTTCTATGCCGCCGAATTCCCGGTGCTTCTCAGCGAGATCTCCTCCCGGTCCATGGCCTATTTCGCCTCGGTCATGTCCGGCGGCTACCTGGTCAGCAACCTCACCTCCTTTCTGCTGATGAAGGGAACCGGTCGCCTGGCGGACACCACCGGCGACTTCCGGGTGGCGCTCAGCGTGGCCGCCTGCGGCTTCATCCTCTTCGGCCTGGTCGCCGCCGTAGGCGGATTGGGCAAACGGCCAACCTCCGGCAAGCCGGCTGCAGCCTGACCCAAGGACGAACCTCCCAGCAGTACCCTCGCCGTGGGCCGATGAGGCCGGTTCGGTTGCGTGCCCGACGCTGACCGACAATAGGGTCCAATTCAGACCAACTTTTCTCGTTGATCACATCTCGGCCACGGCTGTGATGTATAGAAACAGTATAATTTCTATACTATAATAACTCATGCCATTCGAGTATGATCCCGCTAAAAGCGTCACAAACAAGGCCAAGCATGGCATCGACTTCGACGAAGCCCAGGTGCTTTGGAAAGATGCTTGGATGCTGGAGGCACCGGCAAAAACCGATGACGAGCCGCGCTTTCTGGTGATCGGAAAGATTGGCGAAAACCACTGGGCCGCCGTCTGCGCTCATCGTGGGGACAATGAGCGGATCATCTCGGTGCGGCGGGCCCGGAGACAGGAGATCGATCACTATGAAAGCAGGTGAGTTCGACAGGAAATTTGATGCAGGAGAGGATGTTAGCGGCCAGGTCGACTGGTCGAAAGCAAAGCGCCCAAACGAGCAGGTGAAGCGGGTGAATGTGGACTTCCCGGCATGGGTTGTGGCCGGGCTGGACGGTCAGGCGCGGCACCTTGGCGTGACCCGCCAAGCGCTCATCAAGTTGTGGATCGCTGAACGCCTGCAGCGAAACAGCAGCCGAACCTGAAGGCGAACTTGGGCCCGGCGTCCCGATGCCGTTGACGTCGTGAGGGAACAAGCTGGCCTGATTCGGCGTGAAATGCGACCACATACCAAAGAGCCCGACCGAAGGAACGCGGTTGTCGGGATGGTGACAAGTCGAGATCGCCCCGATTCAACCTAGAGCCTTCAGGGGACGTTGTTGAATAACGGGAATTACTAGGTGCGGCGATTCGATGGCGTCTTGGCAGGGGTAGATTTCGTGCTCTTAACCAGCGGATGCTGACACCAAACCACAGACTGGCTCCTCGCTGGGAACGCCGTGCAACCTCTCGGGAATCGCTGGCTGCATTTGGCAAGTCATCGGCTTTTCCCTGACCAACAGTTTCGACTCCGAATCGGCGCAAAGTTTTTCCTGTAATTCAACAACGTCCCCCACTTGCATTCATCGCTGAGGCTCGGAACCCATGCTGACGACAGGCTTTCTTGGGACGCGGGCGGACGCCTTCGTGGACGTCGCGATGGTGTTTTTCGCGGTCGCGCCGTTTCTGATGACCCAGGCGTTGCGCCTAGCGGCGCAACGCCGCTACCGCGCCCACCGCAGGCTTCAGGTGGGGGTGTTGCTCGGGGCGATTGTGGCCGTGGTGCTGCTGGAGGGCAGCATCCGATTCGGGCACGCCGTGGACGCTTTTACCGTGAGCGCGTACTACGGAACGGCGACGATGGCCGGTCTCTTCGCTGTACATCTCGCGGTTGCGGTCCCGACGTTCATCGGCTGGTGCGTACTGGCGGTCCTGTCGTGGCGCCGCTTTCCCGGCGTTTTGCCGGGCTCCTTCAGTCCGCGGCACCGGTTCTGGGGCTGGCTGACCTTCGTGGGCTTGTGGCTAACCTGCGTGACTGGCCTGGGCCTCTACGTGGTGAGCTTCGCGCTCTGAAGTTTCGACGGGCCGCTCGTTCAGCCGGCTGCTCGTGACGGTTCACGAGGAGCCGGCCTCGGACTCGCAGGACTGGAGTGGGTCGTTCGGACGCGAGAACGGTGCGGTCCGCATGAACAGCATAGGGGACGTTGTTGAATAACGAGAATAACTGGCTGCGGCGATTCGGTGATGTCTCGGCAAGGGTAGGTCACTTACCCCTGGCTGGCCGATCCTACCACCAGCCTACTGACAGGTCTTGGCTGAATGCCTAGTGCAGCCTGCCGACAACCGCCGGCTGCGTTTGGCGAGGCATCGGTTTCCCTCGGACTATCCGTCGCGACCCCGAATCTGAGCACAGTTTTTCCAATAATTCAGCAACGTCCCCTATTCCCTTCTCTTGGTTCCCACCTGTTGGTGGCGGGCTTGGCGGTACTGGTGAACCGGTTGCTGGAGCGGAAGCTGAAAGCAGCAGGAGAGGATCTGTCAGCGAAGGCGGCCTTGAAGGCGCTGGGGACGATGCGGCTGGTGGAGTTTGAACCCGACGAGGGCACTCAAAAACGCGTCGTGACGCGAGGCTCCGAGCAGGCGGGCCAGGTGTTGAAGGCGCTCAAACTCAAGCGCAGCGCCCCGCCCAGCGAGGAGTCAAGCGGCGTGTGGTGACAATCTAAAAAAACCGGTGTTGATAGCACAGAACTTGCAAGGAAATTTGTCAAACATGGGCTAGCATCAAGGGACGGTCCCTGCCAGACGATTCTCCCTAAACCCCACCTTGGCCACTCTTCACCTGAAATCCGCCCGCCACAGATGGGCGGCACGCTCGGCGAGTTGCCGCTGACGCTTGTCCAGCAACTCCCGCGTCCACTGCTCGGGAGCGATCTCGGGAATGCGTTGGGTCAAAGCGTAGCTGCTTTGGGCATAGGCTGGGAGCTTATCGGCATAGACGGCGTTGTCAAGCTGGCGGTTGGTGGCTGATTCGAGAAGGGTGAGATTGCCAAGCTTGTAGATGGACTCTTCCCACAGTCCGCTCGGAACGGACTCCTCCCAGGCATCCACCGGATTTTGGGGAAGGATGTGTTCGACAGTGAAGGGATCGGTTTCGTAGTCACAGGCCCGGCCGGAAGCGTCGCCTTCGAGGTGGGCGAGTATGTAGCGCGTGAGCTTGCCCCAACGCCCGCCGGTGTCAACGATCATCAAGGCGAAGTCCTGCTTCATCCTGGCGTCGTCCACGTAGAGGGACTTGAGGAGTGTGAATACTGCCCTCGGGGTCTGCGCCTTACCGTCCGTCACTGCCTTGGCCGCGCGGTGATAAGTGGGTTCAAGCGGGTTGGTGTTGAGCCCGCTGACCACGGTGTATCGGAACGAGATCACGCTGACGAGTTTGAGGACTCGCACGAAATCCTCTTTGGAGAAACGTTCCCAAATGGTGAACAGCAAAGGCATCATCTGCTGAACACGAAACAGGTTGAGTTCCCGAATGTAGGGTCTGGCGGCGGGTAATTCGATCCAGTAGCCGTGACTGGAGTCCAAGGCCGCCGCAAAGAGTTCGGCGCGGCTTTCCAATTGGTCCAGCAGGGCGAACACATCGGTAGCCGTCTTGGTCTGGTCTCGCACCAGCTTGAAGAGCCGGTGACTCCGGACTTTGGGCTGTTGGCACAGCAAGTCGTAGCGGAGAAACCTCGGAAAACGCTCCTGTCCGACGGTGGCGATGAGTTGCTGCCAGCGGCGTTGGAGGGCTTCCAGGTCGGCGGGGACGCGGACCCGAGAGAAAAGGTAGTTCTTCAGCAGATCGGTCGTGGTCAGCTCCAGGCCGCGCGCGTTGAGAGTCTCCAACACGGTGTAGGCGTTGAGCTCGTCGTCCACTGTAATCAGAATGAATACGAGTTGCCGCGCGACCGTTTCGGACAAAAGGCTCGCCAACGCTTGCCCGTCGCTCTTCAACGCCTTCATGTCGTCGAGCCGCGCGGTAAAATAACTGAAGCATTTCCACAGCAGCCGGTTCGACTTTGGCAAGCCGCGCGGGTTTAGCGGCTGCCGCAACTGGACCAAATAGTCCTGATAGAATGCGTCGTCGGTGGCGTTCAGGTAGAGCCGGCTGCTTTCGGTGAGGGAAGCAGGGTCCTTTTCCCCGACGAAACGGCCACGAAGGCCCTGAGCACGTGCGGAGTTGGCCTCCGAATCCATGCCGGCGTCCGCCATTTCCTTTAGCTTGGCGATCACCGCCAGGGCAAACAGGCTGAGCGTGGCCAGTCGCTGTTGGCCGTCGATGATCAGGAACTCGCGGTCGTTGCTGCCCTCGACCACAAGGGCGCCCATGTAGTGAACGGTTGCCGGGTCAGGCCGCAGCTCAATGATGTCATTCCAGAGATCTTCCCATTCCTCTTCCGACCATGAGTAGTCGCGCTGGTAGGGGGGCACCCGGTATGACCTGCCGTTGCCGATCAATTCCAGGTAGTTGATGGTACGCGTGTTGAGGATGTTGGCTTTGACCATATGTCATTCATTCATTTTACTTCAGCTCGTCCGCCCGCACAGTCCTTCCGGGAAGGACTGCCCAAGGACTCCAAAGGAGGTACCAAGACGGCTGCATATCTGACCCTACTTGGCAGGAGGGACAGTCACGTGAATACCTTCACACTACAGCCAAGTCAATTTTCCCAGACAAACCGATTTGCGCTTTCTGAGTTCGGAAACAGTTGGCCAAGCCTAATGGGCGCTCCGTGTGGGACCGTCACGCAGGATCGAAGTTGATCCGCACACGGGTCCTGGTTGCCTGCGCGATCTTTTCCAACGTTCTGGTCGACGGTCGGCTCCGGCCGCTCTCAAGCCGAGCCACCACGGATTGCGTCGTATTCATTCGTTGGGCAAGTTCAGCTTGCGTGAGCTTGGCGCGCGTACGGGCCTCAATGAGAGAGCGGGAGAGTTCGAATTCCGGACCGAGACGATCATTGGCTTTGCGGTATTCCGGATCCTCGCTCCATTTCGTGTGCAGATCGGCCACCTTGCTCATTTCGTTTTCTCCCCGGCGCGCCCCAGCGCCAATTCGATCTCTCGGCGGGGTGTCTTCGGGGGTCTTCTTGACGAACACACGAACGACCCCCACACGTTTTTTCTTGGCCGAAACATACAGGACCCGGGCTATTCCACTCCGGCCGCTCATACGCATTCCCCATTGAGGGCCATTCAAATGCTTGACATGCGGCGCGCTCACCCGTTCCAGGCCGACTGAAGCCATCAATTGGCAGATTCGTATAAATCTCGCCCGCATATCGACAGGCAACGCGTGAAGTTCCCTGTCCACGGTTGCGTTCAGAGTCTCGACCCTCCACTCCATTGGTATGTGCACAGAATCGAACAACCACCAGCGGACATTGCTCCCCGGTCGCCCACTCGGGTGACATACGCGTACGGGGCCTCACAGGAGAGGTTGTTGAATAACGAGAATAACTGGCTGCGGCGATTTGGTGATGTCTCAGCAAGGGTAGGTCACGTGCCCCTGGCTGGCGGATGCTGACACCAGGCTACAGACAGGCTCCTCGCTGCCCACGCGGTGCAGCCTCACGGGAACCGCCGGCCCCGTTTGGCAAGGCATCGGCTTTTCCCCGACCATCAGTCCCGACTCGGAACCTGAGCAAAGTTATTCCTGTAATTCAACAACGTCCCCTATTTCCTTGGTCGCCCCCATCAGTGCAATTGGGTCGGGGAGTAACGCTCCTCGCGAAGGATACCATCCGGCCCTTTTACGCGGACGATTTCGCGGGGATCGAAGGCTACGACCGAGGCCTGCGGATTGGCCCACCGCATTGCCTTAGCCACCTCGGGCGGAACGAGAATAACTTGCGGCTGCGCCTCATGGCCGCCATGCTCGTGGTCGATGCATTCTTCGCCAAACTTTACGTGCTCGTGATCGACATCAAACGGGGACGTCTCGATGGGTTCGCCCGCTTCGTCCTGGATCGTAAACCAACACAAATAATCCTCACCTCCGATCACTTCGCGAAATATGATCTCCAGTTTCATGCACTCACGATCCAAGGTCTCCACAGCTTCATCAATCCGCTCATTGGCCATCCGCAACCACTCGTCGACACGATGAGACTTGCCCTTCTTGATCCGAAGCCGGGTCAACTCGACTTTCATATCTCCTCCTCATCCGACAAAGAGCACTCTACAGCCAAGGGGAAAGTAGGGGACGTTGTTGAATTACTGGAATAACTTCCCCGGCTTCCTATTCCTGGCTGACTAAAGTAGCGAAGTAGAGGCCTTCGCGAGCGCTCCCGCAAACCCCACCCCGGCCTTCGCTTCGCCCCTGCACTCGCCTCGCGAGTGCAGCCTGTGCTGAGCCAGGACAACCACCCCGCGCTCGCTTCGCGTGCCTGCACCCTTCTCAAGGGTGCAGTGCTGCGCTCGCGCCACCCCTCCCAAGAGGGGAATACCCACCGGGCACATCTGTTGATTTCAAATCAGCTCCAGACGGCGATGACTACCGCCTGCCCCAGAAGGGACACACCGTTATGGCCCAGGGTGAGCCAGAAGAGCCCTGCCTTGCGGCCCTCGTAGGCCCACGCCTGATAGACAACCGGGAGAACGAAAGCGATCAGGGCCATCAGGGCCAGGTGGACGCCCACCATGGCGTCGCCGCCGCTGCCTGTCATCGAGGAGACACTTTGGGGTCCACCCATCCCGGCGAATAGCTGGGCCAGGATGAAGGCGGTGACCAGCGCCAGCACGAAGCTGGCCCCGTGGGTCTTCCAAGGATTGAAGTTCTTCTGGATCTCCTCGGCGGTGGTCTCCATGAGTTCGAGCCACCGCTTGCTGAACAGCGGACCGTACCAGAGGAAGCCGACAATCATGGGAACGATTCCGGCCACCAGTACCGCGAGTAAATTGACTTCATGCATGGTCCTGTCCTCCTTGAGTAATGGCAGATGTCTAAGGACTACCAGGGGAGTATAGATGATGGGGCAAGCGCCCAGGTGTCCCTACCCCGGCAGCGTAAACAAGCGCAAAACCGGCTTCATTCCAAAGTTGGCTGCTGGTACACTACGGGCAACCGCCTGTCTCCGAGTTGACACACTATGAACCGACACCTTCAAACCCTTCTTTCCTTGTGTCTGTTGTGGCTGCCCGCCTGCAACATGACGGTCACCGACAACACGTCCCGAACCGATCCTCCCGAACGCGGGCCGCGCTCCCAGCCAGGCACCACCATGGAGATCTATGCGCCCGAACAGCACCAGCTCTACGACGGCCGTTTCATCATCTCGGGAAATCGCATCCATCAAGTGGGGACGCTGCGCGATGAGAGCCCTTGGGACCATATGGGCAATGACGGTTCGAATCTGCGGCCAGTCGAGGGCACGGTCGAGTTCGATGTCGACGAAATCAACAATACGGGTACGTTCCGTGCCGAGCTCGAACTTCCCGAGGGTCGCTACGTGATCGACCTCGAAGAATTCAAGGAATTCTCACCCTGCCAGGACGGCGGCATCGCGGCCTGGCTGTTCGAGCACGGCGATTCCGGCTGTGGCGACGCCCATTGGCCCAAGAGCATTCTGTACGTGGCCGGCTGGGGTATCGGCTCAGCCACCTTGAACGGAAAGCTGCTCTACCAGGACTACCAGATTCATTTCATGGTCACCCAGGGCATGCGCGACCGAAACCTGGTCGCTCACTATCCTCTCCATGGAAAAAAGTCCCAAGCCGGCGCCGTCAACCCAGCCCTCCAGCAGTTGGACTTCTACATCCGCAGTCCCGAAACCAATGATGCCAATATCCCCAACCGCGAGGTGTTCGACCACTTCTTCGCGATGGAAGTCACCTGGAAATAGCAGAGCGACATTGCGGGCCTGCGCCGGGCTATCTCTTCTCAGCGATGATCCCGATCATCGGCGGCGGCGACAGGAACGTGCCCGGGTCCCGCTCGCGAACCCGCCATTCGGCTTCGAAGGCGCACCGTTCCGTCTCCGTCAACAAGCCGGCTTCGATCAACCGCGGCACGTGGCTGAAGAAAAACTGCGTCGGCCAGTCCCAGAACATCGTGCCCGGTCTGATGAATTTTGCGAGCGGGACCAAGTCCACCAAACGGCACCCGGACTTCACGATCAACCCCGGCAAACGAGCGCCTACGTCCAGATTGCCCCCGGTGCGTTTCCAGCTTTCGCAGACCGCCGCGAGCACGCGATCGAACACCGGGCTCCGCGGATGGAGGGTGGTCGCGCTGTAGTTCAGATAGTCCCATATCACCAGCCGGCCGCCTGGACGTAGTCCTGACACCACCCGGTCGATGACCGGGGCTGGGTCCGGCAGAAAGCAGAAGATCCAGCGCGCAAAGGCGCCGTCCAGCGAGGCGGGCTCCAGCCGCAACTCCTCGACCTTCTCCACCCATGCCGTGAGCTGCTCGATCCCGAGACGGCCCGCTTCGCGGACCAGAGAGGCGATGAAGCACTCCGACTCGTCGACGGCGAGCACCCAGCCCTCGGCCCCCACCCGGGCTGCCAACTCAAGAGCGGCAAAACCCGGTCCGCAGCCGAGATCCAGCAGCCGTGCACCCGTCCCAAACCCGGCGCGGTCCCAGAGGTCACGCGCTGCCTCCCCCCACAAGCGGTGCTGTGTCTCGAGGCGCCGCCCCTCCTCCGGATCGGTGCCGAGCAGATACGGTTCTTCCAACTTGCGGCGAGTATGCGTTGCAGGTCTCATGCGGTTTCCTTACACGGATTCGATACTGGCCCGGCCCAAAACGTCAATCAATTCATCAAGTTACTGGTTTTAATGGTGAGCCGCCAGGGAATCAAACCCCGAACCTACTGATTAAAGTGCAGCCTTCAGGGAACGTTGTTGAATAACGGGAATTAGTAGGTGCGGCGATTCGGTGGCGTCTTGGCAGGGACAGATCTCGTGCCCCCAACCAGCGGACGCTGACACCAAAACACAGACAGGCTACGCGCTGGGTACTCGGTTGCAACTTCTCGGGAACCGCGGGCGGGGTTTGGCAAGTCATCGGCTTCTCCCTGACCAACAGTTTCGACTCCGAACCTGAGCGCGGTATTTCCCGTAATTCAACAACGTCCCCTATTCCATGCTGGCTGCCGAGCTGTCGGCCAAGCTGGAGGCCGATATATGCCTGGGATTCTCTGGCCGCTTTGCAGCCGATCTGGCGGGCCGCGCGAGGGCCTTCCAGTCGATGGTTGGGGCCGGGATGGACCTTGCCACGGCTGCCGGATTGGCAGGATTGATGGAAGTGGAGGGCTAAACATCACGGCCGGTTCAACTGCTTTGATATTGGACCACGGCGATTCTTTGTTTGGTGCTTGGCAGGCAAGACTGAACGGGAGCGAGTCTTGTAGCTTTGCAATGGGCGATTGGAGAGGGAACAGGGGAGCGGCTGGAGAGCGATGAGCCGCAGGCGAAGGGGTGGATTTGAGGAGGGTGAAGGCGATTTCGAGGCGATGGGCAGGGAGCGGGCAGGAGGGGGCGCACCTGTGGGGAGGGCAGGGGGCGTTGCCGGCCGGTGGGGTGTGGGCTCAGGCCCTCAGGGGGTGGAGGACAGCGCGCAGGGCGGCCTGTTGTCGATGGGCATAGTAGCGATGGGCCTGGGGCAGGTAACGGAACCAGCCTTGATAACGGACGATGGAGATGGCGGCATTGGTCATGGCGGCGAGATTGCGGGGCAGGTGGCCGACATGAGCGCGGCAGCGGTCTTCGTCCCAGGAGACGTCGCGGACGTGATGGAGTCGATTCTCGATTTCCCAGTGACCACGGACCAGAGTCATCAGGCGTTGGGAGTCGGCCTCTGCGGGGGACAGCGAGGTCAGGCTGTAAGTCACCTCGCTGCTGGTGGCGCCGGTCTTGACGTGGGTGCGCTGGCGCTGGATGCGGAAGGCTTGGCGGCGATGGGGCAGGTCGGCATAGCCGTCCCACTCCTGACCGGTCAGGTCGAGGCTGCGGCAGCGGCGGGTTTCGATGCGCCCGTGGGCTTTGTCGACGGTTTCGGATTGGGAGGCCACGCACTCGGGCGCGTCCCAGTCGATGGCGCGGAGGTCCTCGAGCAGGGTTGGCTGATTTTTCTTCACGGCCGTGGCCAGGTAATGGGCCTGACCCTGTTCGACCACGAGGCGCACGGTGTCGGCTTGCACGTGGAGTGCATCCAGGCTGACGGTGCGGCCGGCGAGATTCAACTGGCCCACCAGGGTGCGCACGGCGGGGATCTCGTTGCTCTTGTGCCGGACCGCTTCCTGGCCCAGGACCAGGCCCGAGCCGTGTTCGAGGGCGGCCACCAGCAGGGTGCGGCCCCGGGGGTTATGGCGGGAGGCGCCGCGCACCTGCTTGCCGTCGACGGCGACCGGGGCCCGGTCCCGGCTCATCTGAGCGGCCCACTGCCGCAAGACCCAGTCCAGGGTGTCGGGAGGCAGGCGGGCCAGCACAGTATGGAAGGTGGTGGTGGTCGGGGCCGTGTAGCGGTTCAGCTTCTGGCTGTAGTAGGCCCGCAAGGCGGCCAACTGCTTCTGGGTGAGGCGGCTCGCAAACTCGGCAAAGGCGGTCACGCCGCGATAGCCGGCGAGGCGGGCCGCCACCGCCATCGCCAGCAGGGTGGCCAGCGGGTAGCGCTTGCCCCGCGGCTTGCGGAACTCCTTGACTCGACGCAGACACTCGAACAGGGAGCGCAGCCGGTCGTCGCTGAGGGGTTGCGATTCGCCCTGGCTGGACCAATCGGGGGCGTCTTCGAGTCGACTCAGTTGTTGGCAGGCATCGGGTTGCAAGGGGTACAGGAAGATCTCCTTGGGTTGACCGTGATGGGACCAGCGGGCGCTGCCGCCGGGCTGACGCCGGTAGCCCCGGGTCATGCCCAACGAAAGCCAGTTGGAGGCCCGGTAGCAGGTGCCGGCAAAGCGGCTCGGGTCCACGAAGGTCTCGGCCACCAGCACCGGATGCCCATGCAACTGGCGCATGTCGCTCGACAACCGCCGCAGGCTCAATCCCAGCACCCGCGAGGCCAGGTTGGGCCGGTGAGGGCCCGGCAGCAGCACGAAGCGGGTGTTGTTGGCAATCAGATGCAGACGCCGGAACTGCTGCTCGGGGATCCATCCGATCCAGCCGTCCCGCGCCTTCAGCTTGAAGGCGCCCGCCTGCCAGCCCACCAGCGCCACCCATTGCCCGTCGAGTTCCGCCACATGACGCAAGCCGCGGCCCACCAGGCCCTGGAACGGCAAGTAGTGATGATTCTCGACCAAATGGTCCCAACGCCGACATTCTTCCAGCCCCCAGGTCGGACGCACACGGACCGCTCGCAACGACCGGGCGTTCAGGGGTGGGGCCGGGGACGAGTCAGTCGGCATGCCACCCATTATCGCGGATGAGAAACGGTTTGTCCAGAGCTAAAGTTCCTTCAACTCCATCAGAGGGCTAATACGGAACAAAGAATGGCCCTGGATATTGGACAGATCAACGGCGAAATGTCACAATATTGTGGTACATTAGCCCACCTAATAGCGACACTCTGGCGCCACTGATCGTTTTTATGCTGCCTGATTAGTCGGTGAAATGATGGCTGAAGCGGTTGAACATCGGGCAGAGATTGCCAAGGAAGGTGCTGCAGCACGCTGGACACAGGCGTGAGTGCTAATGCTTCCACCACAAATCTGTTTCACCTGGTCGATCAGATACGAGGCGTCAAGAAGTATTTCGATATTAGCCGGCAGGAGGTCGAGCGAGAGCTGCGGTCTAACGGTTCTTACGAAAATTACTGCCAGTGCGAACTTGATGATGGCGGCAAACTCGTTTTTGCAGATTTGAGACTGAACATAAGATGCAAGGGGGGCGCAACCACATGGGCTGTGTCACTCAAACTGCATAAAATTCGGATTGACGGCATCGACCACGAACCTAAGTTTCATGCTACAGACGGGACCCTCGCCAGTGGATGGCATCGCCATTTGTGGGACAGTTCAGCGTTCAACGCAGAGAGACTCAAGGCACCTCTACATGAGTTTCAAAAGAAGGTCTCGTCCATAGAAGCTTTTCTAATTTCTGCGTTCCAAGAGATGCGTGTGCTGCTAAACAAGGTCGACCATGGCAACAACGGATTGCCGCTCTTTTAGAGAGGCCCTTCTAGGTTACCTCGGCCACGAACTGGAGGTTAACGCCTTTGAAAATCAATGTGTCGTTACATTGCCGCTTAAGACGCTAGACGACCGCTTTCTAGACGTATACATCGAAGAACACCCGCCAGACTACCTAGTTGTCCATGATGGAGGCCGGACCACAACGGAGCTTTTTGTTCAAGGAATCCATCTGAGCAATACGAAAGAAGAATTGTTTAAGGAAATTGCTAGAAGGTACGGTGCCAACTATGGGGACGGTTCATTCATGGTTGGCTGTAAACAATCTGAGGCTCAAGATGCAATCTTGGCGATAGCACAATGTGCATCTTTGGCCATGCATGAAGTACTAACGCATAAACCGGATTTTGCTGAAGAGAGACCTTCTCTGATCGTCAAAAGAACCCTTAATTCTTGGAAGCCAGATCACATTGAACTGAGACATCGGCTACCCGTCCATGGGCATACTCCAGGTGCAAAGCATACGTTCGACTCTGTAGCATTCTCAAAACTTGCAGAGGAACGAGCTGTGGCTGTTCAGGCGTTGGCATTTGGGTACGGCCCACAGGTTCAGGCTGACCGCTACGGTTTTCTAGTGCTGGACATTCGCGGGACAGTGTACGACGAGTGGCAACGATTGGCTGTGGTTTCAAAGGCTGAACAGTGGCCACCCAATGTTCTTGAACAGGTTCGGTCTTTGTCTGCCAAGACACTGGAGGTTCGATCCGGTGATGATAAAGAGATCGAACGACAGCTACCCTCCTACGTTGAAGAACTAGCAGCAGCCTAACCCACAATAAAGAGATTTAAGAGGTGCCACTCCTGATTGCCCGGAGGCCGTGTATTGTGGTGACTTATTGGTGACTTTTCGTTTTCCGCTATTTCCTCAAATCCATGTAAGTCATTGATTATACTGGTGAGCCGCCGGGGAATCGAACCCCGAACCTACTGATTAAGAGTCAGTTGCTCTGCCAATTGAGCTAGCGGCCCACAAGTCACGCGGGAGGGATTGGGTACGGAGGTCGTAATGAGGGTCGTGTCGTGCGTTCCGATTCTCTTCACATCTTCGAGTGGGTGGTGCTGGCAGCCGCCAGCGTAAATCCGGATCATTTTCCAATCCTTCCACCCGCCCAACTTCTGACAGGGCACCCTCATTCGCATCAGCTCCGCCAGGATCCGAGCCTGACCGATGCTTCGGGATGCCGTGCCTGAAGCTGCTCAAGTTAGCACGACCACAAGCGATTGTAAACGACTTGCCGGCCGTCTGGACAGGCTCCGCCGCCTGGGTTAGAGTGACAGGCCACTGACACCTGCTTGACCTCTCCGCCAACGGGGTGCCCTTGCGAGGAAAGAGCCTCTTTTTCACTGCCGGGGTTCTGGCTGCAACCCTGCTGCTGGGGGCGTGGCTCCACTCGACCCGAACCCTCCAGGCCCCGGCGGACCACCGGGTCCACTTGCGCCTGGCTGTGCTCTACACCAGCCAGGCGATGGAGAACTACCAGGACCTGGTGGACGACTTCAACCGGCGGAATCCGGACCTGTTGGTGGAGTTGCAGGGCATTCCCGGAAGCTATTACGACAAATTACTGGTGATGTTTGCCGGGCGCACCGCACCCGACGTGATGTGGATGGGCAAGGGAATGGCCCAGTTTGCCTCCCGGAACGCCTTTCTGGACGTGGAGGACCAGTTCCGGATCCCCCCGGGCCACTACTACGAGTCGGTCCTGGACTGCTACCGTTTCAACGGGCGCCTGATGGGGTTTCCCTTGGGGGCCGATTTTGCCGTCATTGTCTACAACCTGGACCTGTTCGAGCAGTCCGGCCTGCCGCCACCCGCTCCGGATTGGACCCTGGAGGATTTCCGGCAGGCGGCCAGGCGGCTGACGGTTCGCGAGGGAGGCCAGGTCCGCCAGTGGGGCTTTTACGGTGAGATCGATCCGGGAGTCTTCGGGGCCGAGTACCTCAGTCCCGACATGTCCGAGGAACGCATCGACCAGCCGGGGTGGAGGAGCTACCTGGACTTTCACCTGAAGCTGATCTTCGAGGACGGTTCCATGCCCTCCCGCCTGGAGATCCCGGGAGCCGGGATCCTGACCAGGCGGCAGGCCTTCTACCGGGGGCAGGCGGCCATGATCTCCGACGGATTCCACTTCCGGACCATGCGGGAAGAGATTGCGGATTTTCGCTGGGACATTGCGCCTGTGCCGTTGGGGGCTCGGCGGGCCTGCGCTTCCAGCACCCAGGGCTTTGCCGTCTCCCGCCACACCCCCCACCGAGCCGAGGCGGTGCGCCTGCTCAAGTATCTGGTGGCTCCCGAGAGCCAGCGGCGCATGGGGGACATTCTGGTTCCCTCCCATCGGGAAAGCGCCCGCCAGGTGATCGAAGACATGCTCAGCCCGCCGCACAACCGCCAGGTCATCCTGGACAGCATGGAGACCCTCAACCCTTTTCCCCGACATCCCAAGATCAACGAGCTCCAGCAGGCTCTGGCAGAGACCACGCGGCTGGTCCTGACCCGTCAGCAGAGCCCCGAGGCCGGGCTGCGAGAGTGCGCCCGGCAGTTCCGGGAGATCCTGGAGAGGACCCACCCATGAGATCGCGGGCCCTCGGCATCGCCGCCCTGTTCCTGCTGCCCAATCTGCTGGGGTTTCTGGCCTTCACCCTCTTTCCGGTGGTGGCTTCCTTCGCCTTGAGCTTCTGCCGCTGGGACCCGGTGGCCCAGCCGGTCAGCGCCATTGAACCGGTCGGACTCCGCAACTACCTGGACCTGCTCGGCTTCCACGGCCGGACCGACCCCGGGGGGCAGACCTCCTGGGTCGCCAACACCCCCCGCTTCTGGGAATCGCTCTACAACACCGTCTTCATGATGCTGGCCATCCCCTTCAACATGGCGGCCTCGCTGCTGCTGGCGGTCCTGCTGAACCGGAAGATGCGGGGCATGGCGATCTTTCGCACCGCCTTTTTCCTGCCCTCCATCACCGCTGGCGTGGGCACCATGCTCCTCTGGATGTGGATGTTCAACAAGGACCTGGGCAGCATCAACCAGGTGCTGGCCTGGGTGGGCATCCAGGGGCCCGACTGGCTTCAGAGCTACTTTTGGGCCAAGCCGGCCCTGATGCTGATGGCGAGCTGGGCCAGCATCGGCGGAGTCAACATGATTTTCTATCTGGCCGGGCTGCAGCAGATCCCCCGGGAGCTGCACGAGGCGGCCGCCCTGGACGGCGCCGGCCGCTGGCGGCAGTTGCGCCACGTGACCGTGCCCATGCTTATGCCGGTGACCTTCTTCATCTTCATCATCTCCATCATCTCCGGCCTGGAAGGGGGGTTCGACGCCCCATACGTCATGACCGGCGGCAGCTTCGGAACCACCACCGTCAGCCTCTACCTCTACCGGCAGGGGTTCGAGTTCTTCCGCATGGGCTACGCTTCCGCGGTGGCCTGGGTCCTCTTTCTGATTGTGTTCCTGTTGACCATGATCAACTGGCGCCTGGCCGAGAAACGGGTGGAGTACTGATGCACAGCCAGAACAACAGAGGTCGCCTCATCGTCTACGGCCTGCTCCTGCTGCTGGCCGCTTCCATGCTGTTTCCCTTCTACTGGATGGCGATCACCTCCCTCAAGGGGAAGGCGGACGTTTTCTCCACCGAGCCCAAGCTGCTTCCCGGAAGGCAACTGGCCGAGCGGGTGGTGGACGATCCCCGCTGGTTCTTCCATTCCGGAACCGGCAACTACAGCCAGTTGCTGGCCTGGCAACGCCTGGTGGAATCCGGGAGCGGTCCGCGGGGCTTCAGTCGCTTCGTCCTCAACACGGTCTTCTTTGCCCTGGCCATCACCCTGGGACAGGTGATCACCAGCAGCCTGGCCGCCTTTGCCTTTGCGCGGCTCCAGTTCCCCGGCCGCAATTCGGTCTTCTTCGCCTACCTGGCCACCCTGATGATTCCGGCCACGGTCACCATGATTCCGTCCTATATCCTGCTGCGGGAGCTGGGCTGGGTGAATACCTACCAGGCGGTCATCCTGCCGGCGGTCTTCACCGCCTACGGCACCTTCATGCTGAGGCAGTTCTTCCTGACCATTCCCAGGGAGATCGAGGATGCCGCCCGCATTGACGGCTGCAGCCCGCTGGGCCTCTACTGGCGCATCGCCCTGCCGCTCTCCACTCCGGCCCTGGCCGCCCTGGCCATCGTGGCTTTCGTGGGCTCCTGGAGAAGCTTCATGTGGCCGCTGATCGTCAGCAGCTCGGAGGATCTCTTCAATCTTCCCCTGGGGCTGACCCTCTTCCGGGGGATGTTCACCGATCCCGACTGGCCCTTGCTGATGGCGGGGTCCATGGTCATGACCCTTCCCATGATCCTGGTCTTCATCGCGGGCCAGCGCTACTTCGTGGAGGGCATCCGCCTGGGCGCCGTGAAGGGCTGACCGCAATTCCGACCGGGAGACCATGGCAGGCAGCAGCCGACAGGACAGGAACCGCTGGTTGAGGCATCGCCGCCAGTTGACCGGCCGCTACCGCCGCAGTCTGGGCATCGGCCCGGAGCGGTGCGACCTTCAAGCCGAGATCGTACGGGAGGCGGCCGGGGAAGATTTCACGGCCCAGTGGCTGCGGTTCAGCAGCGAGCCCGGCGAGCGCGTCCCCGGACTGCTGGTCCGGCCGGCCGCCGCCCGCAAGCCCCTGCCGTTGATCCTGGTGCTTCCGGGGGGACATCGAACCAAGGACCTGGCGATCTTCGGCCACGAGCAGTGGCCGCTGCCCTTTGCCATCGAGTCTCCCCACCATCGGTTTCCGGTTGAGAAGCTGGGGAACTACGAGCCCCTGCCCCTCACCGGGCTCCTCGCTCAGGGGTTCGCCCTCATGAGCATCGACTGCCGGGTGTTCGGGGCCAGGGCCGGTCCGCGCCCGGACAGCGCCGCCGACCGGGCCGCCTTCACCGCGGCTTCCCACGCCCAGGGCCACTGGCTGATGCGCCGGGCCCTCATCGACGGCCGCAGCGTGGCTGCCATGGAGGTCTGGGACGTGATCCGAACCCTGGACTACCTGGAGACCCGCGACGACATCGACCCCCGGCGGGTGGGGGTCATGGGCTGGTCGATGGGCGGCAACCTGGCCTGGCAGACCGCCATCGTGGAACCCCGGATCAAGGCCGTCTGCACCGGCAGTTGCCTGATCACCTTCGAGGCGGCCCTGGCACATGAGCGGGACGCGGGCTGGTACGCCTGGATCCCGGGCATTCGCCGCTGGACCTCGCGGCAGGAGTTGTTCAGCCTGATGGCTCCCCGGCCCCTGCTGGCTTTTGAAGGGGACCGTGACTTCCCCCGGGAAGGGGTCCAGCCCATGCTGGATGAGGCCAGGGGGAAATACGCTCTGCTGGAGGCCGGCGATCGCTTCCGCTGGGTGTGGTACTCTGGGGGCCATGGAGCCTACCTGCGGGACCCGGCAACCCTGGAGGAGATCGGCGGCTGGTTCGCCCGCCACTTGAGTTGAGGTGCCATGACCCGGCTTCTTTTCTTTGACGACACCCAGCTTCTGGAGAAGTGGGGCCTGGAGCGCCGCCTGGGACGGCCCGTCCCGGTCCCCGAGGCCACCTTTCAGGTCCCGGGGATCGACCTCGGGTTTGCCTATCCCACGGTCTTCCCCAACCGGGAAGCCGGGGGATGGCGCATGCTCTATCAGGCCCTGACCGGACTCGAGAGAGGCAAGGTCCCGATCCATTTCGTCCCTTCGGTGGTCGATTCGAGTGACGGCATCCACTGGCGGATCCCCGACCTGGAGGCCTCGGTCCCGCTCCCGGACCGGTTGCTGCCCAACCAGGTGGGGGCGGCGCCCTTGAACCGCTTCGGAGAATGGGGCCCCTGCTATTACGACGACCGCGCCCAGGATCCCCGCCAGCGGGTCAAGGGGTTTGTCTGCAAGGGCCACGGACCCGGGACCGGAAAGAAAGACTCCTGGATCGTGACCTCCCCCGACGGGCTGACCTGGAACGATCCGGGCGGAGTGCTCTGGCATCCCTACGGCAGCGACCCCGCCGTCTGCGCCTTCTGGAACCGATACCGCGACAGCTACGTGCTGTCCATCCGCCCCAAGAACGGCGACCGGCGCATCGCCCTGATGGAAACCTCGGACTGGAAGGAGTTTTCCCAGGTCGAGCTGGCCTTGTCCCCCGACGGGCTGGATCCCGACTTGGCCGAGCTCTACGGGATGCCCACCTTTCCCTACGGCAACCTGTTCATCGGATTGCTCTGGGTCTACCGGACCCCGCCGCGGACCTCCCAGCACGGCAAGTTCCTGGGAGGGCGGATCGACTGCCAGTTGGCCTACAGCTACGACGGCTGGCACTTCCAGCGGGGGCCGAGGGAGTCTTTCCTGCCCAATGCCGAACCGGGCCGGATCGGGGCGGGGTGTATCCTGCCCTGCAGCCTGATTGCGACCGAGAGCGAGATCCGCCTCTATTCCTGCGCCACCGTCCAGGAGCATGCCATCTTCGGAGAGCACTCCCCCCAACGGTCGGCCATCCTGATGCACCGCCTGCGGCCGGATGGATTCGTCTGCCTGGAAGCCGCTTCCGGACAGGGCCGGCTGAAGACACGAGCCCTGCTGGTTCAGGGGGACCGGTTGAGCTTCAACGTGCAGGCGCCCAGCGGCCAACTCCTGGTGGGGGTTACCGACGCCGACGGCAATCCCATCCCCGGCTACGCCCTGGAGGATTGCCGGCCCTGCAGCACCGACAGCACCGCCTGGGTTCCCCGATGGAAAGACGACGCCGGTTTCGGTAGTCTTAAGGGCCGGGCGGTGCAGTTGGAGCTGCAGCTCAGCGGAGGGCGGCTGTATGCCGTCAGCGGGGATTTTCAGATGCTGTCCGCCAAGGAGGGGATGCGCTACATGAGGTTCGGCACACCCCCCGACCCGAGCCGTTGGGGACCGTAATGGGATTGCACCACCTGGTCTCGAAGCGGCCGGACTTGTCTGAAACAACCCTGTTTCACCCTCGGATGATCTGCCCGGCAGGGCAGGGGCCCCACTTGTCTGAAACAAAAGAAAAAAGGAAAAAAGAGTTATCCACGAAGGGCCACCAAGAACGACGAAGGGCCACTAAGGCGTTGAGGTCAACCGCGACGGGATACCAAGGTCGCGAAAGGACTATCGATTTCTGATTGCTTCACTCTTGTATGATCCGCCCAGCAGGGCGGGGGCCCGGCTTGCCTGAAACAAACCCCTTGCGCCTGGTGGCTGGAAACCGGTTCAAAGTCAAGCACGAGTAGAAAATTGATTCACATGGATGCACAGGATGCACAGGATTTTTTCTGGAGACGGATGGCTTGAAGTCCTGGGCATCCGTGTTGCTTCAGGAAAAGCGTTTGCATTTGAGCCAGGGTTTGTCGAAAAGGATGAGCCGTCCCACCGGCACGCCAGTCGCGTTACGGGAGCTTCCCAAAGGGGACAGGCCGGCTTTCAGAGAAGTCGCCCGCCGGATACCCCCACCTCACCATCGGGACGACACCCCCCGGGAGCGCGGGCGTCCCGCCCGCATGCTGTCCCTTCGGTTGCCGCTCAGTTTTCCTGCGATGTGGCAGCCCGCTCCTCCTGCCGGCGGGAACCGCATGGGCCCGGCCGACGCAGAGCCTTGGCGCCCTTGCCGGTCGACCCGGGTGGAGGAGATGGCCGAGGCTGCGGGAAGAATTGTGCGGGCGGGACGCCCGCGCTCCCGGGGGGGCTTTATTCCATGACATCGTCGAACCCAAGGAGGTCTATCCGTCTTCGTGTCTATTCGTCTTCACTTAATAATCCTGTGCATCCTGTGCATCCATGTTCAATAAGTAGAAAACCGGTCTAGCGCGACAGGGTCCTTGTTCTCGACAGGCCATAAAGATTCGTTGTTTCACTCTCGTATGATCCGCCCGGCCGGGCGAGGGCGGCCCTCTCTGAGCCACTTGTCCGGGGAGCAGCCATGACTCCACAACCGCAGAAAACGAACCCTGGCCGGGAACGCTTGCGCCTGATGGTGGTGGTGGCCCATCCCCACGATTTCACCCACTGCGCCGGAACCTGCGGCATTCACAGCTCCCGGGGCGATGCCCTGACCGTGGTGACCCTGACCAACGGGGCCACCAAGCACAACGAACGCCTCTACGATGAGCTGATCAAGCCCGCCGCCGAGCGCGACCCCCGGATCGTCAACCAGAGCCGGGAGGACTACGCCCGGGAAAAACTGCGGGAGTTCCGGGCCGTCTGCGGTCTTTTCGGCGTTGGCGAGGTGCGGGTGCACGGCTTTCCGGAGCCCTACCGCATGGAGCGGACGCTCGAATCGGTGGAGACGCTCAAAAAGATCATCCTGGAGGTTCGGCCTGACCTGATGATCTCCCACCGGCGCTACCTGCGGGGGCGCGGCGGCATGGTCTCGGCCTCGCGCAACGAGCACGACGAAGCCGGCTTTGCCACCCACGAGGCCATGTACCTGGCCTCCCTGCCCGACCCTTCCAGCCGGGTCCCTCCCCACACGGTGGCCCTGACCTACTACCTGGGGGCCTTCTTCGAAACCGACGAGATCGACTTCTATGTCGATATCAGCGACTGGGCCGAGAAGCGGGTGCAGGCCGAGGCCCTGTTCGCCACTCAGGGCCACACCGAGGCCTTTGCCCGCAAGCGCATCGAGGTGGATGCCGGCCGGGCCGGCTGGGCCTGCGGGACGCAGTATGCCGAAGGATTTGTCCGCCGCGATCCCGACCTGTTCGACCAGCTTCCCCTTCCGGCCCGAGCCCTGCAGAAGGCCAGAGGCAGGCGCATGGACCAGTTGCGCCGGATGGCGGGAGAGCTGCCCGGACCTTCCCAACCCTGAGGCGCGGCCCGCGCTCACGCCTTCAGCCGCCGCCTCGTTAACCATTCAGGAGGACAGAGACTATGAAAATCACCGACGTCCAGGCTTACGTGGTCAGGCCCAGGTATCCGGCCAACGCCGGGGCTTTCGAGGGGGACTGGACCTTCGTCCGAATCGACACCGATGAAGGCATCCATGGATGGGGGGAGGCCAGCAACTCTCCCGGCGGCGGCTGCTTCCTGAGCGCCCGGACCATCGAGATGTTGCGCCAGAGCCTGCTGGGCCAGGACCCCTTTCAGAGCGAGAAGCTGTGGCAACAGAACTACCGGCGCTACACCTACCTGGGAGCGCGGGGCCTGCCGACGGTGGCCCTGAGCGGCGTGGACATCGCCCTGTGGGATATCAAGGGGAAGGCCCTGGGGCGCCCGGTCTACGACCTGCTGGGCGGCAAGCTGAGGGACAGCATCCGGCTCTACGCCAACGGCTGGTTCTTCGGCTGCAGCACCCCCGAGCAGTATGGCGCGGCTGCCAAGGCCACCGTCGAGGCCGGCCACCAGGCCCTCAAGCTGGATCCCTTCCTGGAGATGCAGCCCTACCACACCGGCTATCTCTCCGGCCAGATTTCAGCCGAAGGCGAGGACCTGGGCTGCGCCATCGTGCAGGCGGTTCGGGAAGCCGTGGGCGACAAGGTGGAAATTCTGATCGACGCCCACGGCCACTACAACGTGCCGACCGCCATCCGCCTGGCCAATCGCCTCTACGACGAGTCGCAGATCGCCTGGTTCGAGGAACCGGTGCCCCCCGAAAGCATCGACGCCCTGCGCACGGTCCGAGAGCACGTGACCCCTTCCATTTGCGTGGGGGAGCGCCTCTTCACCCGCTTCGACGTCCTGCCCATCCTGCAGCAGGGGCTGGCCGACTATCTGATGCCGGACGTGCTCTGGACAGGAGGCATCACCGAGTTGCGCAAGATCTCCAGCCTGGCCGAGGCCTACTACATCCCCATGAGCCCCCACAACGCCATGGGGCCTTTGCAGATCGTGGCCGGTTCCCACGTGATGATGAACACGCCCAACTTCTACCGGCTGGAGCACAGCACCTCCTTCATAGAAGCCTACAACCGGTTGACGACCGAGCCCATGGACTTCCATGGCGAGGAGTTCAGCCTGAGCGGAAAACCCGGCCTGGGCGTGGATTTCGACATGGAGGCCATCCGCTCCCATTTGCACCCGGAGTGGAAGTAAGGCCAATGGAGAAACTTCCCACGAGGAGCACAAAGGAAAAAAGATATCCACGAAGGGACACGAAGGACGACGAAGGGCCACCAAGGGGTTGGAGAAGGCTCAAGCGCAGTCCGCATCCACCCGGGAGCGCGGGCGTCTCGCCCGCATCCGGTGTCTATCCCGGCTTCAATGAAGACACCCCCAGCACGGCCGCGGCGCGGTTGAGCTTACGGTCAAAACAGGCGAAAAGGACGGTTTCTCCGCTTTGGGCGTGCAGAACATCGGCTGCCGCCAAGTGCACACTGTCGTAGGCGCGCAAGGAAAAAGCTTCGGCCAGATCCGCGGCCCTTTGGATCAGCGATTGGCTTGTCCCCACTTGCAAGTAGTTTTCCCAATCAGCACGGAACTCTTGCTTGACGGCTTCAAGCTGCGCTTCAGTCAGCTTCCCGTCGTTCAGCGCACGGGCGAAAGCCGCGTGTGCCTCCACGTACGCGAGCCTGTGACTAGCCACGGCTTCGGCCTCCTGCATAGCCGAAACAACAGTCTCTCGAAATGGCTCCGTCACATAAACCTTAACCAAGGCTGAGGTGTCGAGGTAGAGGATCATCCTCGGTCTTCCAGCACACTCTCCGCCAGGGTCTTTCCGCGGATTTCCGGGCAGCCGGTACCGCCCTGAGGCTTTTTGCCGCTCCAATGGATCCAGTCAAGCTGTAGCAGGCGTCTAAGGCCTGCATTCTCAATTTCAGGGATGGGCAGCAGCTTCGCCAACGGCGTCCTGTGAGAAGTCACCACAACAGATTCGCCCTGACGTACTAACCTCAGGTACTTCGAAAGGTTGTTTTTGAGCTCTCGAACCGACACTTGCATGGGTTTTCCAGAGAAGTAGCTACAATCAACAAGGTATTGTAGATATATTATAACACCATTCAGGATTTTACAGCTACAATCGGAGATGGTTGGGCCTACGAAAAATTCGTGAGGCGAGGAGCGTGGGGCATACTGGCAGCGTTAGCGAAAAAGTTCTCTTAAGTTGTTCATACTAAGTGATTTACTGCCATCATCCCGACCATGCCTCCCCCGTTGTTTTCCTCATTGTAAAACGGGAACCTACGAGACCATCGAGGCCCTCCGCGGACCCCACTGTACGCCGACCACACCATGTATCATCCCAGCGATCCACTCCAGAAGCTCCCGCGAGTCCCGCGATGGATCACTCCGCTCTGGCGCCGCCAACCGAGGCCGTGGCGAGGCCGACCACCCGACGCTCCAGACCTTGCGTGGACCTGGACGTCCAGCGTAGCCAGAGGCGCTACCCGGGAGGCCGTCGTCGTGGGCGAGCGGCCCGGCGCCCGCTTCTCGAACCCGGCGATGCGCGCGCTCGCGGCAGTCGGCCGCCGCCCAGCAGCTGAATCGACCCAAGCTCGAGGCCGACGAACAGGGAGGCGGCCACGGTGGGCCGCCCTGGAACCCACGATCGCCCGCCGTCATCGAGTTGTCGGCCTCGTTCTTCCTTGCACCCGCCGCAGGTGAATGGCACGGTGTGGATTGGCACTACCTCGCGCCCGTGGTCGCGGCCCCTGCAGGCCGCAGTCCGTTGCCGTGGATTCCTTCGGCGGGATGGTACCGCCGAGGCGTGTGCTATTCACCAACCCTCACGCAAAGCCGGTACACTGTCCCCTGACCGCACCCTCCACCCGGAAATGTGTTGTGAAACACTACGCTCGTGTCGATCCAGCCTTCCTGGCACGCCGGCGCTGATACTCCGCAACCGTGTTTGCGGTTCTCAAGCTGGAATTCCAGTTTCCCGAATCGGCCATTAACAGTCTCTACCCGGCTGCCTAGGTCTGACGCCATATTATCAAGTTGTCCTTTCAGATCAGATACTTGACGCTCAAGTTGCCGCTGGATCTCCTCTACCGTCTGGACGGGGCTATTGTCCGGTCCATACTTCCTCCAAGGGATGTTGACCGTCGCATCTCCTCCGTCCCGAATGACGTTCACAAAGTCCGGCTCACGAATCGGATCGGTGTTGAAGCTGTCGCGTCTACATCGGAGACGAGTCCTTTCATCGGGCACGAGGCGGCGCCGTTTGGAACCCTCCACCGTTCCGTCACCACGGTATGCTTCCCAGCGACAGCTCACCGGGTCGGAAGCAGACCAACTCATGGCAGCCGTGGCTCCGATGTTGGTTCGATTGAAAACGATCAACTCAAGCAAGTCCCGGGTAGGGCGCGTCAACATTTCAAACTCGACGCCTTCACGCCTGGCGGTCTCGCACGCTTGGTACGCTTTGTAGGCGCCTGGCTCGATTCCCTCCAGGTACTGCATATAGTTAAGTTCATTGCGGCGTGTGTTCCGGTCGTCACTACAGTATTTCGTGGCAAGAGAATTCGCACTGGCGCTTGAGCCACCTCCTTCACCCAATCCAAGAACTCGCAGGTCGAGGTCAAGCGACCGATTCTCTGTACGGGCGCGGGCACGCTCGTCGCAGAAGCTGTTCACGGTCTCCCTGAACTGACTCCGATCCATAACAGTCCAGGATATGGTCCGCGACAACCGTAACAGTTCCGAGCAGCTGTCCTGTCCGTGAACAGTTGTGGCGCAAACCGACACTACCGCGAGTACGGTCGTTATCGTAGCTCTCATGGTACCCTCCCTATGTGATAGTTTAGACCCGTTCCAGGTCGCCCGGCGAGCAACCTCCGTAGTACAAGTTCTCCGCCAGTTCGACACGCTCAGCTCGGTAGAAGATCGTCCAGCGATCGAATGGACAACCACCTCGCAGCACGTCCGACTCAAGGGTCAGGCGCTCGCGGCGTAGCACATCTCGCGCGGCGTCGAACTCCTGGATGGTCCGGTCCACATCGCGCTGTAGCACCTCCAGGTCAGCCCCCTCCGCCCGGTATCGCCGCATGAATTCGTAAGTCGAGATGGCGTCCTCGGCGCTTGGTTCTTGGGGGTGTGGCGACGGTTTTGGCTACAACATACATTCCCGATTATATGCGGGAATGGGCCGGATTTCACGCTACGTCCTGACCGCCTCAGTCCGCGAGTATACGTAATAAATTACTATAAATCCGCCGCTTACGTGACTACCCGCATGAAACCGGACTCCTGTGGAAAACCATTGGGTGTTAAGGCAGCGGGATAGCATGGATATCCGTACAAGTATTCGTTAATAAGTATGGAGAGCCCTAATGCCCATATCCCCGTAGCTAATTCGGCGCTGCGACTGCGGGCAGACGGCGCGGCGGGCGGGCCTCCCCCTCAACCCCAAGCAGTCTGAACGCGCCGCCAAAGCCGCCCTCAAACATCACGATGCGAATCACTCCCCCCTTGAGGCGGACCGTCGACGGCGCCAATGCCATCCTGGCTCTTTCGTTGCGCCATCCTCGGTCACCGGTTCGATGATTTCCGGGAGCGGCGCGCCGTGCCGCGGTAGCGATTCCGAGCCGAGGCGACCCGGTACATGACTCAAAGGGAGAGACCCTGTAAAGATGTATAATCAGCCTCTCCCGAAACTCCTGTAGAGCGGCAGCGATGGCAATCCCGATCGCCGCCAACCTGCCGCCGGGAAACTCCCACGCATGACTTTGACACCTCATGATTCCTCCTGCCTGGAACCCGGGCCGCGCAACCTTGTGACCGACGTCGAAGGGTTTCAGGTCGGAAATGCCTCCGACGCCGCCCTCAAATCCGGGACGACCGTACTGACGGCGGAGCAACCGTTCACGGCGGCGGTGCACGTCATGGGCGGAGCCCCGGGAACCAGAGAGACCGATCTGCTGGCGCCGGACCGTCTTGTGCAGAAAGTGGATGCCTTGGTCTTGTCCGGGGGATCGGCTTTCGGTCTGGATGCGGCATCGGGCGTCACGGACGCCATGGCGGAAAGCGGACGCGGATTCCCGGTGGGCGCTGTCCGGGTGCCGATTGTCCCTGCCGCCATCCTCTTCGACCTGCTTAACGGCGGCGACAAGAACTGGAAGGGAAATCCGTACGGAGACCTTGGCCGGCGGGCGCTGAAGAACGCCGGGGCAGACTTTGAACTCGGCACCGCCGGGGCCGGCGCGGGGGCAACCACCGCCAATCTCAAGGGCGGCCTCGGTTCGGCTTCTCTGGTGCTGGGGAATGGAATCACGGTGGGGGCGCTGGTCGCGGCCAATCCGGTCGGCTCGGTCACCATCCCGGGAAGCTGCAAGTTCTGGGCTGCTCCCTTTGAGATCGGCAATGAGTTCGGGCAGGCGGGTCTCCCCGAGGAGGCGCCCGATCTCAAGGCAACCTTCCTGGGAAAACACACGGCCCTGGCGCCCGGAGCAAACACCACCATCGCCGTTGTCGCAACCGACGCGGACCTCACCCGGAGCCAGGCGCAGCGCATGGCCATCGCGGCCCATGACGGGTTGGCCAGGGCCATTGTTCCTTCGCACACCCCCTTCGACGGTGACCTGGTTTTTGCCGCGTCCAGCGGAACCGCGCCGTCTCCGCCTGAGGACAACGACATGGCTGCCATTTGCCATGCCGCCTCGCTCTGCCTTGCCAGGGCGGTCGCCCGGGGCATTCGTTTTGCGACGCCGGAACCGGGAGACCTCCTTCCCTGCTGGTCCGGGTCCTGATTCAATCCTGTAACCAGACTCTCCTTAACCACCCGCTCTCGAAAAAAACTTGACTATTAGTACTTAGTAGTGCTAACTATATGAGCCATGTCCAGAACCGATGACATCAAGCAGGCTGCCACGGGATTGGCGCAGTTAAGCCTCTACTTGAGAACCAGGCAGTGGAAAGCAGGAGAAGCGCTGGGCCTGACGCCCACCCAGATCACCGTCCTTACCCTGCTCAAACAGCGGGGGGCCAACCGGGTCAGGACCCTGGCCAAGCTACTCGGCGTTTCCCTGGCGACTGCCAGCCGCGTCATCTCGGCTCTGGAACGCAAGCAGCTTGTCCGAAAAACCATCGATCCGGCGGACGGTCGAGCTGCATTGGTGTCCCTGGCGCCGGCGGGCCTTCGTGTGGTTTCAACGCGAACCGAGTTCCCGGAAGGGCTGCTCAGCGCCCTGGCCGGACTCAGCCCACTGGAGAGCCGGGCGCTGCATACGGCCCTCAGCAAGGTCATCCTGGAACTGCAGGAATCCGGCGCCATCGAACCCCAAAGGATGTGTTGCACCTGCCGCTTCTTTCGCCCCTACCGTCATTCAGATGAATCCAGGCCCCACCACTGCGATTTTGTAGACGCGCCTTTCGGAACGGCCTCGTTGCGCCTGGACTGCGGAGATCACCAACCGGCCCAGGAAGCCGTGAGGAAGCAGCGCTGGCGGCGTTTCCTGGCCGCCACTCCCCCGGATTGAGGCGCATCCATGCCGGCCCAAGTCGGCGGCCGGGCTTTCTTTCAACCAACCCTGATCCCTACAAGGAGGAATCACCATGAAGAAACCAGCTACCTTCTACCATGCGGGCTGTCCGGTCTGCGTGGATGCGGAGACCCAATTCGCGGGGGCTCTCAACCCCGAGAGCTACGCGGTCGAGATCGTTCACCTCGGCACGGCCCCCGATCGCATCGCCGAGGCCGAAGAGGCCGGGGTAACCTCGGTCCCGGCCATGGTCGTGGATGGGAAGCCCTATCACATCAATTTCGGCGCATCCCTGGCCGATTTGAAGTCTTAGGAGTGAGTTTGGAGGCGTGCGCCGGAAGGTAAACCGCTTCTGCCTGGGCCGGGTAATTCGGTTGGGCTCCCGGCCCTTGCAGGACCCTCGGCCTTGTACTAAACTAAGTATCCGGCCCGTCGAGGACGTCTAGGCCGCTTCCTTCAGCGGTGAGTGTAGCTCAGTCGGTAGAGCACTGGATTGTGGCTCCAGCGGTCGTGGGTTCGATCCCCATCACTCACCCCACCCCCCCTTCCAACGAAGTCCAATAATTTCCATTACCCGAATCTTCATAGGCGCAGGACAGATTGCGGTTGTCCTCGATGGGATCTCCCGCATGGAGAAGGCCAGCGTCCGGCGCTCCCAGCAGCCGGACGCGAGGATGATGTCGAGGAGACCCTGCAGTTCGTTTCGGCATTGGTTTCTGATTCCGCCGTCAACTCATTGTCTCCCTCGGACCCGCCGCCGTCACAATCCGATCCGAAAGAAGGTTCCGGGTAGGCGGGACGACCCTTGCTTGAGTTCCGAAGCGCAGGCACAACACACGCCGCGTAGGCTCCGTATTCGCCAGCGCGAGGCCGAATTTGCTTTTGTCGGGTGTTGTTACGCGATAGTATTATCACCAAGTTTCTGACGGATTGAGCATGGAGTATGAGAATGCGCGGCCTTTCCCGACGCATCATGGAGCACGCCGAGTCCCTTCCGGAGGCGACGCCGCTGTGTCCGGCCGCCCTGCTTCACCTCGGCAAGCAGGCCGCGGTCCACCAGGCGTTGTCGCGCCTCGCGCGCTCGGGCCACCTCATGCGGATCTGCCAGGGCATCTACGTGCGCCCGATCGAGACCCGCTTCGGCGTTCGGGCGCCCCGGGTCGGCAAGGCGATCGCCGCGCTGTCGCAGATGTGGGGCGAAACGATAGTGCCGTGTGGCGGCGCCGCAGCCAATTGCCTGCGCCTCACCACGCAGAATCCGGTGCGCACCGTCTATCTCACCTCCGGTCCCAACCGCAGGCTGCACTTCGGCAAGTCCGTCGTCGAGTTGCGTCACGCTCCACGCTGGCAACTGGCGGCGCCGCACCGCCGGGCCGGAGACGTCATCCGCGCTCTGGCATGGCTCGGTCCCGAAGAGGTTGAGGACGGCCTTGAAGTAGTTCTGCCGACGCTTTCGGAGGCGGATCGCGACGAGCTAGCAGCCGCCCGGACCGTCATGCCCATCTGGATGGCGGAGGCGGTGAGCACCCGCATTGCGCATGCCTGAGGCGCGATTCCAGGATCTCTTGCCCGACGACAGGCGCGACGCTCTCGAAGTAGCGGAGCGAAGCGGCAGCCACAAGGCACATCTGCTGGAGAAGGACGTCTGGGTCGTCGCGACGCTCGGCATCCTGTTCGAGACCCCGTTCGCAGAAAACCTGACCTTCAAGGGCGGCACGTCGCTGGCGAAGGTCTGGCGCGTGAGTCGCCGGTTCTCGGAAGACATCGACATCACATACGATATCCGGGCGTTTGCGCCGGATCTGGTTTCCGGCGCCGGCGACGAAGCGCTGCCGCCTACGCGCAGCCAGGAGAAGCGCTGGACGCGAGCCGTCCGCGCCCGCCTCGCACAATGGGTCCAGGACGAGGCCTGCCCCATCGTTGAAGAAGGTCTCTCCGACGCCGGATTCGTGGCGAGGTGCAGAGTGGAAGCGGACTGTCTCTACGTCGCGTACGAACCGTTGTTCGAGACAAGCGGTTTTGTCGCCCCGGAAGTCATAGTCGAGTTCGGCGCCCGATCGACGGGCGAGCCTCACACAAACCGGCCCGTTGTGTGCGACGCGGCCGCACATCTTCCCGGTCTCACGTTTCCCGAAGCGCACCCCACCGTCATGCTGGCGGAGCGGACCTTCTGGGAAAAAGCGACCGCGATTCACGTCTTCTGCCGCCAGGAGCGCCGGCGTGGCGAGCGTCTGTCGAGGCACTGGCATGATCTTGCGCGCCTCGACGAGGTCGGGATCGCGGCAAGGGCGCTCGCCGACCGTGCACTCGCCCTGTCGGTCGCCCGCCACAAGGCGATGTTCTTCACCGAGAACGACGCCCGCGGCGTACGGATTGACTATGAAGCGGCGGTCTCGGGACACCTTCAGCTCGTTCCCGAAGGCGCCGGGTTGGCCGTCCTCTCCGACGATTACACGAGAATGTTGGCGGACGGCATGCTGCTCGACGACAACGAGTCGTTCGACATGTTGATGGAACGATGCGCTCTGCTCGAGGTTCGGGCTAACGAGACGAAGGTATGACGGCGCTCTCTCCTGAATCCGGACGCATCGCCCTGGTCCGCCAACGCCGTTACCTCGTCGAGAACGTGACGCCGTCGCCGTCACCCGACGAAGCCATGCTTGTCGATCTGTCATGCCTTGACGACGACGCGCAGGGCGAGCCGCTGTCGGTATTGTGGGAGCACGAGATCGACGCCCGCATCCTGGAGGACGGCGGCTGGTCCTCCGTGGCGGACAAGGGTTTCGACGATCCGGCCCTGTTCGCGGCCTATCTCCGCACCCTGTCGTGGAACTGCGTGACCGCGACCGACCCCAATCTCTTTCAGGCACCCTTCCGCGCCGGCATTCGCATCGACGCCTACCAGCTCAACCCTCTGCGCAAGGCGCTTCGGCTGCCGCGCGTCAACCTGTTCATTGCCGACGACGTCGGGCTCGGCAAGACCATCGAGGCCGGGCTGATCGCGCGCGAACTGCTGTTGCGCCGCCGCATTGAACGGATTGTTGTCGCATGCCCGCCCGCGATGCTCGATCAGTGGCAGGACGAGATGGAGGCCCGTTTCGGCCTCACGTTCACCATTCTCGACCGGGCGTATGTGACGCGTATGCGCCGCGAGCGCGGATTTTCGGTCAATCCCTGGACCACCCACTCCCGCTTCCTGATCTCTCATCGTCTGCTCATCGACGAAACCTACGCCTCGGGCCTGCGCGACTGGCTTGGAGAGTTCGCGCCGCAGACCCTTCTGATCCTGGACGAGGCGCACAACGCCGCGCCCGCGAGCGGTGCGCGCTACGCGATCGATTCCCAGATCACCCGTGCCGTCCGCGACATTGCGCCCCGTTTCGAACACCGCCTGTTCCTTTCCGCGACGCCGCATAACGGGCATTCGAACAGCTTCTCCGCCCTGCTCGAAATTCTCGATCCGCAACGTTTCTGCCGTGGAGTGCGGGTGCTGAAGGGACAGCTCGACGAGGTGCTGGTCCGCCGCCTCAAGTCCGATATCCGGGCGCTCGAGGGCGGCTTTCCGAAGCGCACGGTGACACCGGTAGAGATCGACGGGCTGCCGGCGGACGCACCCGAACTGGTCTTGCCGAGGATGCTCGACGACTACCGGCTTGAGCGGGAGAAGCGTCTCAAGGACGAGACGCGATCAAAGCAGGCCGCGGGCGCGCTGGTGATCGGCGGGCTGCAAAAGCGCCTGCTGTCGTCCATCGAGGCCTTCGCAAAAACCCTCGCGGTACATCGCAAGAGTGTGGAACGCGTGCTGGAGAAAGCCACGGAGGCCATCGCGGTTTCCACCGAGTTGCAAGCCGATCTCGAACGGCTGACCGTCGGCGAGGAACCAAGCTACGGGAGCGTCGATACGGCTGATCATGACGGCGGTATCGATGCCGACGCCGACGTGCCCGACGATCCAGAACGATCCGATCCTTCGGAACTCGACTTCGCCGAATTGATGACGGCGGCGACAGCGGCATCGACCAACAGCCGGCGTGCGGAAACACGGACGGCGCTGATGCGCGAACTGGCTCTCGTCGACGAAATGCGCAAGATCGCCGAGGCAAGTCGCTACGACGCCGATCCGCGCGTGCGCAGGATCGTCGAGTGGATCGACGCCAACATGTGCCCGGTTCAGTCGGCGCTCGGGGCCGTGCCTCCGCAGTGGAACGACCGTCGCCTTCTCATCTTCACCGAATACGAAGACACGCGCCGTTGGCTCCAGCGCTGCCTGAATGAGGCGATCGCGCATTCGGACAAGGCACGCGAACGGATCGCGACATTCACGGGGACGACCTCCCGGCACAGGCGGGAAGACATCAAGCACGCCTTCAACGCCGAGCCGGGCGACCACCCGCTGCGCATTCTCATCGCCACCGACGCGGCGCGGGAGGGCCTCAATCTCCAACGCCATTGCCATGACCTGTTTCATTTCGATCTGCCCTGGAACCCGAGCCGTCTCGACCAGCGCAACGGCCGCATCGACCGCAAGCTGCAGCCCGCCGACGAGGTGTTCTGCCGTTACTTCGTCTTCGTCCAACGGCCGGAAGATCGTGTCCTGCAGGTGCTGGTGGACAAGGTGGAACGCATTCGCGAGGAGCTCGGCAGCGCCGCGAAGGTGCTCGAAGCGCGTGTCGCCCGGACGATCGGCAAGGAAGGCATGCGCCGTGACGGGATCGACGGTCTCGCGGCCTCCATCCAGGACCTGTCGGCCGGACAACGGCGGCGCACCGTCGAGGACGAGCTCGAGGACGCGCGTCTTCGCCAGGACAGGCTGCGCGAGGAAGTGGATAGCCTGCGCACTCGCCTGGAACGGTCGCGAACCCATATCGGCCTCACTGCGCCGCAGTTCCGCCAGACCCTGTCGATGAGCCTGAGACTCGCCGGCGCTCCCGCAATCGCCGAGGCCGATGGGGAAGAGAAGCGGGAGCCGGACACTCCGCGCCGCTTCGTCTTTCCCGCTGGAGACCATGCGCTTGCGAGCGATCCCGGTTGGACCGCGGCACTCGATTCGTTGCGCGCGCGGAGGCGGAGAGAGGAGCGCTTCGGCGAGTGGCGCCGTCGGGCGGCCATCCGGCCCGTGGCTTTCGAGGACACCGGACGTCTCGGCGAAAATGCCGTGCACCTGCATCTCGAGCACCGCGTGGCCCGGCGCCTGCTTGGCCGGTTCGCCGCGCAGGGCCTGATCCATCACGACTTGTCCAAGGCCTGTCTTACGGTCGCCCCGGATGCAATCCCGCGCGTCGTGCTGCTCGGCCGGCTCGCCGTCTACGGACCGCGCGCAGCGCGCCTGCACGAGGAGATCGTGCCGGTGACGGCACGCTGGATCGATCCCGTGCGGCGAGCGGGCGCGCTCACGCCTTACGGCCGGGCAGGCGAGCAGACGACCCTGGCTTCCCTGCAGACGGCGCTCGACGAAGCAGGGCGGCACAGCGTGCCCGATCCAGTCCGGACGCGTCTCGCGGCTTCCGCGCAAGCCGATATCGCCGATCTGCTTCCGCATCTGGAGCGCCGAGCCGACGAATTCGCCGAGCTTGCAAAGACACGACTTGCCGAACGGTCGAAAACCGAACAGCATAGCATGATCGATTTGCTCGAGCGCCAGAGGAAGAGGATCGCCGAAGCGGCGGGCAAGGACGACCGGCAGATGACGTTCGACTTCGACGAGGCCGAACGACGCCAGCGCGAAGCCGATCGCCGCGCCTGGACGCGGCGGCTCGACGCCATCGAGACCGAGCTCGAGACCGAGCCGGCTCGAATCGCCGATGCCTACCGCGTGCGCGCCGTCCGCGTCGATCCGCTCGGCCTCGTCTACCTCTGGCCGCGGACGGGGTAGTCATGGCAGATCGCGAGCGCCGCAACCTGATCTTCGCCCACCAGGAGTGGCTCGGCTTCGTTCAGCCCGTAGGCCTCGTGGTCGCGCCGACCGTCATGGTCGACGCCCAGGTCGTTCCGGACCGCAATATCTCAGGGCGTCAGCGCGCGTTTCGGGCGCTGTTCGCCCCGAATGAGGAGGCCACAAAAGTCTCGGGCGTCGCGGAAAGGCATGCAACCTACGGCATCGCTGGGGCGCACGTGTCCGTCTCGGGCCGTGTGTTCCGGGACTGGCTGGGCTGGGAGGACGGTGACCTCGTGGACGCGGGCGTCCACCGGGAAACGCTCGAAGTCTCCCTACCGGAGTTGCAGGTCGTGCTCGCACCGACCTGGGCAGTGCCGGCTGACGAAGATGGGAACGCGGAATGGGCGCTACTCGTCCGCGTAGAGGACGGAAGCGCGGACCTCGACCAGGCGCCCGACGACGGCGCCGGTTGGAACGCGAGTCGTCATGCCCGGTTCGAACGGCTGCTGCGGGAAACCGGCGTGCCGACGGGACTGCTCTGCACCGACGAGCAAGTCCGCCTGATCCATGCGCCGCCAGGCGAGTCGTCCGGACACATCACCTTCGAGTTTGCCCAGATGGCGCTACCGGCCGGGCGGCCCATCCTGGCCGCATTCGACATGCTGCTGTCTGCGGACGCGCTCTTCGGGAGCGACCCGGAGGCGCGGTTGCCGGCGCTTGTGGCCAGGAGCCGCGAGGCGCAGGCCGAAGTCTCCACGAGGCTTTCCCGCCAGGTGCTTGCAGCGCTGCACGAGCTGCTGCGCGGCTTCGTCGCGGCGAAGGCGCGCGGCGCAGGGACTGCCACGGAGTTGGCGCGGCGCGATCCCGACCGTCTCTACGGCGGGTTGATCACGACGCTGATGCGGCTGGTCTTCGTGCTCTACGCCGAAGACCGCGGCCTCATGCCCGATCACCCCGTCTACCAGCAGCACTATTCCCTTGGCGGCCTGTTCGCCCGGCTGCGCTCCGATGCCGCGGCCTGGCCCGACACCATGGACCAGCGCTTCGGCGCCTGGGCGCAGCTTCTTGCGTTGTTCCGGCTGATTCACGGCGGCGGAGGTCATGGCGGGCTCTCGTTCGTCGCGCGCAAGAGTGCGCTGTTCGATCCGGACCGGTTCCCGTTCCTCGAAGGGCGCGGAGCGGACGCCGATTCGGCGATTCCCATGGTCCCCGACGCGACCGTATGGAACGTGCTGCGGTCCCTCATGGTGCTGGACGGCGAGCGCCTGTCCTACCGCACACTCGACGTCGAGCAGATCGGTTCGGTCTACGAGGCCGTCATGGGCTTCCGCGTCGAGCTGACGACCGGGCGTTCCATCGCGGTGGCGTCGCCGAAACGGACCGGCGCCGCGGTGATCGTCGATATCGACACCCTGCTCGAATTGGAAGGCGGCAAGCGCGTGAAGTCGCTTCAGGATCGGACGGACCGGAAACTGACGGGCACTGCTGCCGCCGCGCTCCGCAGTGCATCCAAAGTCGAAGACATCGTCGCCGCTCTCGACCGAGCCATAGATCGCGACGCGACGCCAGACATCGTGCCCGGCGGAACGCCGGTTCTTCAGCCTACGGACGAGCGCCGGCGATCCGGCAGCCACTACACGCCGCGTTCCCTCACCGAGCCCATCGTTTCCGAAGCCCTGAGACCGGTATTCGAAAGCCTGGGGCCGGATGCCCGGCCCCAGGACATTCTCGATCTCAAGGTGCTCGACCCGGCGACGGGATCGGGTGCCTTTCTGGTTGAGGCGTGCCGGCAGATCTCGGCGCGGCTGGTCGAAGCCTGGAGCCTGCATGGCGGGCCGCTCGAGTTACCTGCCGACGAAGACGAGCTGCTTCACGCCCGGCGTCTGGTCGCCCAGCAGTGCCTCTATGGCGTCGACCGGAATCCCATGGCCATCGACCTCGCGCGGCTCTCGCTATGGCTGGTAACCCTTGCACGGGATCATGAATTCACGTTCATCGACCACGCCCTGCAGCATGGCGACTCTCTGGTCGGTCTCACCCGAAGACAGATTGAGGGATTTCATTGGGATGCCGAGGCGCCGAGTTTCCAGTTCGGGACGGAGACGCCGGAGGTACAGCGACATGTGGCAAAGGTTTCGGAGTTGCGCCAGTTGATCCGCGAACTCGGCGACCAGGCCCCGGAGCACGAACTGCGCGAGCTGCTGGACGAGGCCGACCGCGAACTTCGCAAAGTTCGCCGCGTCGGCGATCTGGTGTTGACGGCATTCTTCGCGGGCGCGAAACCGAAGGAACGCGAGAGCAGGCGGCTCATCTACGCGACTCTGTTGCTCGAAAAGGGACAGGGTGATAGTACTGGCGGCAATCCACCCGCGCCGCCAGTGACGCCGTTCCATTGGGAGTTCGAGTTTCCAGAAGTGTTCGAGCGCGAGAACCCGGGCTTCGATTCGGTTGTGGGCAATCCGCCGTTCGCGGGAAAGAACACGGTCGCCGCCGCGCATCCCGCCGCCTATCCTGACTGGCTCAAGCAGCTTCACGCAGAGAGCCACGGCAACTCCGATCTAGTGGCGCATTTTTTTCGCAGGGCGTTCGGGCTCTTGCGAGACAGTGGCTCGCTCGGTCTCATTGCCACCAACACCATCGGACAGGGCGACACACGTTCGACGGGGTTGCGCTGGATCTGCCACCATGCTGGCGAGATCTACCGCGTCCAGCGCCGCCTCAAGTGGCCAGGTGACGCGGCTGTGGTGGTGAGCGTCGTCCACATCGCAAGGGGGAGCCACTCCGGTCCGCGAGCGCTAGATGGGCGGGATGTCGACAGAATCACCGCGTTTCTCTTCCACGACGGTGGCGACAACGATCCGGAAAGGCTCGAGGCCAATGCCGGCAAGAGCTTCGTCGGCAGCTACATACTCGGCATGGGCTTCACCTTCGATGACACCGACAGGAAAGGTGTCGCCACGCCACTTGCCGAGATGGGACAGCTGATCGATGAAAACCCCGGCAACCGGGATGTGATCTTTCCCTACATCGGCGGCGAGGAGGTCAACACCAGCCCGACCCACACGCATCATCGGTATGTCATCAACTTCCACGACTGGCCGCTGCGCCGCGCTGATTTGGGGGCGACATGGCGGGATGCTTCCGACGACCAGCGCCGAAATTGGCGCCGTGACGGGATCGTACCGCTGGACTACCCAGATCCGGTGGCGGCGGACTGGCCAGAGCTACTTGCTATCGTCGAGGCGAAGGTGAAGCCAGAACGATTGGCCCAGAACGACAAGGGCGCGAAGGAGAAGTGGTGGCAGTTCATCCGCCCGCGTCCCGAGCTACACGCCGCGATCGCCGGGTTGGAGCGGGTGTTGGTAATCTCGAGGGTGGGTCAACAGGCAGCATTCACATTCCTCTCCCCAGGAATCGTGTACAGCGAACAATTGATCGTCTTCCCCTTCGACACGCACGCCGCCTTCTGCACTCTCCAGTCCCGCCCCCACGAAATCTGGGCGCGTTTCTTCGGCTCGTCGATGAAGGACGATCTCCGCTATACGCCCTCCGACTGCTTCGAGACCTTCCCCTTCCCGGACGGCTGGGAAACGCATCCCGCGCTCGAAGCCGCTGGCGAGGCGTATTACGAGTTCCGTTCAGCGCTGATGATCGATAACGACGAAGGCATGACGAAGACCTACAACCGTTTCCATGACCCGGACGAGCGCGATCCGCGGATCGCGGAACTGCGCCGGCTTCATTTGGCGATGGACCGCGCCGTTCTCCACGCCTATGGCTGGGACGACATCCCGACCGACTGCGAGTTCCTGCTCGACTACGAGATCGACGAGCAAACTTGGGGCAGGAAGAAAAAGCCTTACCGCTACCGCTGGCCGGATGCGGTCCGCGATGATGTGCTTGCGCGCCTTCTGGCCCTGAACGCCGAGCGCGCGGTCGAGGAACAGATCGCCAGAAGCGATGTTCGCCACTTGGCCGGCTATAACTGGACCGCCTCATGAGCTTGGACTCTACCGCCACCTTCGACGAAAGCGCCTCCGTCCGCGACTATCTGGTGGAGGCGTTGCGGCTCGACCTGATCGGCCCGCGCCCCCGCGACGAGGCACTTCAGCACGAGCGCCTGCCACATGCACCATCCCGCTGGTATCTGACCGGCTTCCTGGCGCCGACGGGCGCACCGGACGCGTAGCGGGCCCAAGACGCCGAGGAGGAACTCGACGAGCCGTCCGAGCCCGCGCAAGGAGGCGACGACGCCGGCGCGCCGGAGCGGGGCAGCAGCAAGCGGGTCTTTCTGCCCTCGTCCATGGGGCTCAGCGCTTTGGTGGACGCGGCCGCCAAACGCCTCTGTATCACGCTTTCCTGGGGCGACTACGCGCCCGAAGAAGAAACGGCAAGCGATGCCGTAGACGTCAGCGCAGAACCCTTGGGCGAAGCGAGCGCAGGGAAAGCCCGGCGTCGATTCGCGCCCTGGGTCCGCCGACCGTGTGCAGCGACCGTCGATATCGGTCTCGAGTCGGTTCAAGTCGGAACGCCGGTTCGGTTCGACGTGCCGGACAGCGGCGGTCTCGAGCTTGTCTGCCTGGTTCGGCCAACCCGGGTACGAGGAATAGAAGGCAATCTCGACACGCGCGCTGTATCCCTGTTCGTCGTCAATCGAAGGCCCTCCACCGAGGACGACGATGTGCAGGATACGGCTTTCGCTTTCCAGGTCGAGATGGCCGTGGAAGCGGACGGCCCGTTCCTCCCGCGCTACGACCCGCGCGGCCTCGACAGCGACGACTGGGATGAGCGTCTCGCCGACCTGCATTACCGGGACGCGGCGGAATTCGCCGTCGGCCACAACGTTTCCGTGCGCGCCGAAACCACCGACGGCGAATGTCGCCTGGTGCATACCGAGTGGATGCCTCATGCGGCGGTGGAGCGTGTGGAACCGTCGCATATCCCCGGTGTCGAGTTCGGCATGGAGGCGCTGGGCGCGCTGAACGACGCGGCGCATGCCAAGCGGTCGCTGGACCCGCTGGTCAGCGCTTACCGTGCCTGGATCGCGCGCCAGAGCGAACACGCGGAAGCCTTCTCGGGCCGACGAAGGGAGGTCGCCGACGAGCTGGTGAGCCGGGCCACCCGTGCGGCGGGTCGCGTCCAGGCCGGCATCGACCTGCTCGACGATCCCGACCTGCTGGACGCGTTCCGCATCGCAAACCGCGCCATGGCGGCGGCGGCCCGGCGGCGAAGGGCGCAGGAGAAGGGCATCGCGCCCGAGGCGGCAAACCCGCCTGCGTGGCGCCCCTTCCAGCTCGCCTACATTTTGATGAACCTGCGCGGCATCGCCGAACCCACCCATGTCGAGCGCGAGATTGTCGACCTCCTGTTCTTCCCCACCGGCGGGGGCAAGACGGAAGCCTATCTCGGACTGGCGGCGTTCACGCTGGTCCTTCGCCGGCTGCGCGATCCCGATCCCGTGCATCGCGGCCTCTCGGTGCTGATGCGCTACACGCTTCGGCTCCTGACCCTCGACCAGCTTGGGCGCGCCGCGGCGCTGATCTGCGCGCTCGAACTGGAACGCGAGGCCGCGCCGGACCGGCTCGGCACCTGGCCGTTCGAGATTGCGCTCTGGGTGGGTCGCGCGGCGACGCCCAACCACATGGGCCGGAAGGGCGACCGGTCCGACAAGACGGCGCGCGTCAAGACATTGCGGTTCTCCGCGGACAGCTCACGCGAGCCGCCTCTGCCCTTGGACCGCTGCCCTTGGTGCGGCACGAAGTTCAGCAAGCATTCCTTCCGGCTGACGCCGAACACCGACAGCCCGACCAATCTGCTGGTGCGCTGCGCGAGCCGGCGCTGCGACTTTGCGGGGAGGAAACGCCACTTGCCCATCGTCGCGGTGGACGAGCCAATCTACCGACGCCTGCCTGCCTTCATGATCGCGACCGCCGACAAGTTTGCCGCCATGCCGTGGAGCGGAGAGACGGCGGGGTTCTTCCGGGGCGGCGATCCGAGCGATCCGCGCCCGCCCGATCTCATCATCCAGGACGAGCTGCATCTCATCTCGGGGCCCCTCGGCACCATGGCGGGGCTGTACGAGACTGCCGTGGACCATCTCTGTCGACGCCGCATCGAAGGCAGGGAAGTGCGTCCGAAGATCATTGCATCGACCGCGACCGTGCGCCTCGCCCGAAAGCAGATTCGTGCCCTGTTCGGCCGATCCTCGGTCGCGGTGTTTCCGGCGCCAGGCATCGATCGGCGCGATTCATTCTTTGCGGAACAGGCGCCGCAACAGGACGTGGACCCCCGGCTCTATGTCGGTATCGCCGCGCAAGGGCGCGGGCCGAAGGTCATCTTCCTGCGAAGCACGATCACGCTCATGGCCGCGGCGCAGGCCGCCTGGGACGCCGCAGCGCAAGGCGGCGGCATCAATCCCGCCGATCCGTACATGACGGCCGTTGCGTACTTCAACGCCCTGCGCGAGCTGGGCAGCGCGCGGCGCATCGTCGAAGACGAGATCGGTTCCCGTCTTCTGACCTACGCCAACCGCAAACGCCTCGACGAGGCAGCCGGACTGTTCGCCAACCGACAGATCGCTTTCGAGCCGGTCGAGCTCACCTCGCGTGTCGGGACCGCCAACGTCGCCGAAGCCAAGCGTCGGCTCTCCCTGGGCTTCGCGGACCCCGACCATGTGGACGTGGCCATGGCCACAAACATGATCTCCGTCGGACTCGACATTACGCGGCTTGGCCTGATGCTTGTCTCCGGTCAGCCGAAGACCACGGCCGAGTACATCCAGGCCACAAGCCGAGTCGGCCGGGACCCCGAACGACCCGGTCTGGTTGTGACTCTTCTCAATGTCCACAAACCGCGCGACCGCTCGCACTACGAGCGATTCGCCGCCTGGCACGAGTCCTTCTATCGCGGCGTCGAGGCGACCAGCGTCACCCCGTTCTCCCCGCGCGCCATGGACCGCGCTCTGCCGGCAGTAACGGTTGCCCTGGCAAGACTCGGCGTCCCGGAACTGACCCCGATGCTGGCGGCGGGGAGCGTCGAGAACCACGGCACGGAGACCGCAGCCTTGGCCCGGGCGGTGGGCGAACGGGCGCGCAAGCATGCCGACGGACTTCCCGACGGTTTCGGCGCTCACGTCGGAAACCGCGTCCAAAGCCTCGTCGACGATTGGGCGAGGCTCGCCCACGAAGCCGGACAGGGCGGGGTGGCGTTCGGCTATGCACGGAGCCGAGACAGCGGCACGTCCACGCCCCTGCTGCGCGAGATGATCGACCCGGACCGCGATGTGCTCAACGACACGCAGCTTCGATTCCGGGCCCCGCGTTCGTTGCGCGACGTCGAACCGGGCGTGCTGCTCGGCATCAAGACTCCCGAAGGTCAGGACATCCATTAGGCGCCCGATGGCCGACAACATCATTCGCCAGAGCCAGTTGATCACGACCTACGGGCCGGGAGCGATGATCGACCTTCCCGACTATTCGATCATTGTCTCCGGCCTTCAGGACTGGTCCCACCTGCGTCGGGAGAAGGTCGACGAGCCGCGTCTTGCCGCCAAGCTTCGGCGGTTGCTGGACCTCCCCTCGCTTGAACTCTGGACGCCGCCGCGCCACGAGGAAAACGCTCGCCAGGCTGCGCCTGTCGGCGCACGCATCTTCCCGACCTGGTTCATTGTCAAGGACGCCAGACCCTCGCCCCGTGACCCGCAGTGGCGCCGCCGCCGGCTGGTGCGATGGAACCACTTGGACAGCGGTCGGTTCCGCGACGAAGACGGTAAGCGCAAGCCGGTGGTCCCGGTTCGGTTCGTCTGCGGCTGTCGGCGCGGCCACATCGACGATCTGGACTGGCGCCGCTTCGTCCACCAGAGCGGGAGGACATGCGGACGCCCGCTCTGGCTCGAGGAACGCGGCACGGGCGCGGACATCGGCGACACCTTCGGTGTTTGCGATTGTGGCGAGGAACGCTCGCTCTACGAGGCTTCGAGCCCCGGCACGGGCGCCCTCGGCCACTGCGAGGGCAAGAGACCGTGGATCGGGCAATTCGCGCGGGAAGCCTGCGGCGAGCCCTATCGTTTGCTCGTGCGCACGGCCAGCAACGCGTATTTCCCGCAGACGATGAGCGTCATCTCGCTGCCGGAATTCGACGCCGGGCTGGCCGCGAAAGTCTCGGCGCATTACGACCGGTTGAAGGCAGCCGATGATCTTGGCGCACTGGAGAACTTCCGGAGGATTCCGGAGCTCGACGCCGCATTCGCCGACACCGCCGACGAAACCGTACTCGCCGAGTACCGCCGCCAACAGGGCCAAGGAGAGCGGGAGGACGTTCCGGTCAAGACCGCCGAGTTCGAGATACTCAACAAGGGCGACGACTTCATCGGCGAAGATGACCCGCGTTCCAGGTTCTTTGCCGCGACATTGGTGCGCGCGGCCTGGGATCCGGACGAGGACACCCTGCTCGCGGCTATCGACAAGCTGGTGCTGGTGCACCGGCTACGCGAGGTCGTCTCGCTACTCGGGTTTACCCGTTTCGAGGCGGTCAGCCCGGACAAGGACGGCGAGCTCGATCTGGACGTTATCCGGGCCTCGCTCGCCGAAACCATCACCTGGCTGCCCGCGGTCGAGAACCGTGGCGAAGGCGTCTTCATGTCGTTTCGATCAGAAGACGTTGCGAGATGGCTCGCGCGGCCCGGCGTCCAGAATCGCGGACGCCGGCTTGAGGAGGGGTGGCGCGCATGGGCCGCTGAGCGCCGTCGCCCCGAAGACGGGTTCCCCGGACTGGCCTATGTCATGCTCCACTCTCTATCGCACATGCTGATGACCTCGATCGCACTCGATTGCGGCTACCCGGCCAGCTCTTTGCGCGAACGCGTCTATGCAGGCGAGGGAGGCTACGGCATTCTGATCTATACCGGATCGTCGGACTCCGAAGGGACGCTGGGCGGGCTGGTGGAGACAGGCCGGCGGTTCGGCTTCCATCTTCGTCGCGCCATCGACGACGGCCGATTGTGCTCCAACGACCCGGTGTGCGCGGAACATGGACCGAACTCGGCGCTTGAGGGTCGTTTGCTGCAAGGAGCGGCCTGTCACGGTTGCCTGCTGATCGCCGAAACGAGTTGCGAACAGCGTAACGATTTCCTCGACCGGGCACTTGTCGTTCCGACAGTCGGTCTCGGGGATGCCGCGTTCTTCGATCTTTCCGAGCAGGGGTCATGATGGAATTCGATGCGTTGGCGGCGGTCGACCGTCAGGATCTCATCCGGCTGGCCGACCTGCTGGAGACCGGCCTTTTGTCACCGCCCCTGAGTGCGCTGTCGCTGCGCGACCACATCGCCGCCGCACACGCCGACGCGGTGGCGCGGTGCTTCGGAGAACTCACGCAACGGGACATGCCCCCCGGCCACATTGCGCTCCTGCTTCGTGCCTTCGCCGCCGGCGCACAATCGGCCGGCGGTTCCTCATTGCCCGTCGAAGTGGTCGTCAGCGGGCCGGATGCGACCGGCGGCACACGCGATACCGGCGTGGTCATGCGGCAACTGTTCGGCAAAGCGCGTGAGCGAGTGTTGGCCGTCGGTTTCGCGGTCCGTCAGGGAAAATCCGTGTTCAAGTCCCTGGCCGACCGGCTCGACAACGACGAGTCTCTCGAGGCAACCCTGTGCATCGATGCCCGCCGTCAGCACGGCGATACCTCCATCGACCGCGACATCCTACGGCGCTTCGCAAACGAATTCGTGCGCAACGAATGGCCCGGCAATCGTCTGCCTCGCGTCTACTACGATCCTCGGTCCTTGGAACCCGCAAGGCGTACGGCGAGTTCGATGCATGCCAAGTGCGTGGTCATTGATGGTACGGAGGCTCTGGTGACCTCGGCGAACTTCACGCAGGCGGCGCAGGAACGAAACATCGAACTCGGCTTGCTAGTGGATTCACAGTCTGTCGTGCGCCGGATAGAAGAGCATTTCATGTCCCTGATCGGGAATCGATATCTCGTGAGGCTGCCACTATCGTGATCCGCTCTGCCTTAGAATATGGCAACCCTCATGCGCCGGCCGGGCCACCTTGGGATGATGTATGAGGAGAAAGGATTCCTTAAAGCCCACAAGCACTATCGAAAAGCGGGAGTTCGAAGACACGATTAGCGGATGCTACAAGGCACTCGAAAGCACCTTAAAGGTTATCTGTCAGAGAAAGGAATGGTCATTCAGCAAAAGAGAAACGGCGGGCAAGTTGATCCACATCGTCTTCAAAAAGGGTTTGATCCCGAGCGAATTGCAAAGCCAGTTTCACAGCCTGAAGAAGACCCTCTTGGAGGGAATGCCATCAATACGGAACCAATTTAGCGGCCACGGCACAGGTTCAACACCCCGCCAAGTTCCTGCCTACCTAGCTGCGTACGCGCTGAACATGACCGCATCTGCAATCGTATTATTGGCCGAAGCTGCTGGGGATTAGCTCTTCGCCCCACCATTTCAGGCTTACTGATATCTCCCCTGGCTCCGCCAGCGCCCCAGCAGAAACAGATTCCCACTCATCACCACCGGCCGCACCCCTGGCCGGCCACTGTCCCAAATGCTCAGCCGTTCCGGGTCGCCTTGTGCGGCCTTGCCCGCTTTATTGAACGGGAACCCGATCACTTGCGCCACCTGAACGAATTGGCCGGCTGGATCGAGCCAATACTGCGTCAGTGTGCCCTCGAGCGTCCGAACACTCGGCTCCAGCTCGCCCCGGTAGCTGAACCGGTCCGATGTTCCAGAATGCGCGCGTGCCATCAAATCGGCCTCAATTCTCGACTTCCATCAATCCAGCCAGTCCGGCCGCCTTGGCAAGATCCATTTTTTTCGGCTGATCGGCCCCTAATGCATTAATCGGAACTTCATTAAACAAAAGCCGAGCTAACACCAGGTAAGTACCTGTATTCACGGGACATATACGTATGTCGAGGTGATAACAGCCTGTATTAATGTTGCCATGTATTAAAAGATATGGAATAATTCATTGAACTTATATACAATATGTTGTGTGGCATATTCTGTTGCCATGTACCCGGTGCCGCCATGTCCATCCGCGTCCACCTCATCCCCAACCGCTCCAGCCCTCCTGCCGTCCTCCTCAGAAAAACCTGGCGCGAGGGGAAACGAATCCGGCGACAGACCCTCGCCAACCTTTCCAAAGTCCCCAAACCCGTCGTCGACGCCATCCGCGCTTTCCTCCAAGGCGGCGTCGTCTTTGAATCCCTCGACGATGCCGCCGCCATCCGAAGGTCGCTGCCACACGGGCATGTGGCGGCCCTGCTCGGCCTGGCGACCCAACTCGGTCTTCCCCGCATCCTCAACCGAAAGCCCTGTCGCCAACGCGACCTCGCACTGGCCGCCGTCATCGCACGCCTCATCCACCCGGCCTCGAAGCTCGCCACCGCCAGGGCCTTGTCCCCCGAGACCGCCGACAGCAGCCTCGGGGTCCTGCTCGGCCTCGGGGGCGTCTCTGGAAACGAGTTGCTCGACATGCTCGACTGGCTCAGCAACCGCCAACCCTGGATCGAACAAAGTCTTTCCCGCAGGCATCTTCACAACACCACCCTGATCCTCTACGACGTGACCTCGACCTACCTCGAGGGGCAGCAATGCCCGTTGGCCGCCTTCGGTCACAACCGCGACGGAAAGAAGGGGAAAAAGCAGATGGTCTTCGGCCTGCTCTGCGCCGCTGACGGCTGTCCGGTCGCGGTCGAAGTCTTCCCCGGCAACACCGCCGACCCGACCACGCTGGCCGCCCAGGTCCGCAAGATCCGGGACCGCTTCGGGGTCCGCCGGGTGGCCCTGGTGGGCGACCGCGGCATGATCACCTCGGCACGCATCCGCACCGATCTGTTACCGGTCGGCCTGGACTGGATCTCGGCCCTGCGCACGGTCGACCTCCGCAAACTGCTGAAGGCCCCCAGGGGTCATCCTGCCGGGGCGCCCCTGCGTCCCGAAGCACTGGTCCCCGACACGGTGGCCGAAATCCTCAGCCCCGAGTTCCCCGGCGAACGCCTCCTGGTCTGCTTCAACCCGCGGCTGCGCCAGCAACGCGCCCGCAAGCGCGAGGATCTGCTGCGGGCCACCGAAGCCACCCTCGCAAAGATCGCCGCGGCCGCCCGCAAGCACAGGCCCGGGCCAGAGAACCGAGACCGGACCCTGCAGTCCCTCGGCAGACAGGCCCACCGGCATAAGGTGGAGAAACACTTCCACCTCACCGTCACCGATGACCATCTGCAGTGGTCCCGCAACCGGGAGAAGATCAAGGCCGAGGCACGCCTGGACGGCATCTACGTCATCCGGACCAATCTCGACACCGCAGCCATCGACACCCACGCGGCAGTGGCGGCCTACAAGAGCCTCTCGCAGGTCGAACGGGCCTTTCGTTCGATGAAGATGACCCGGCTCCACGTGCGCCCGGTCTTCGTCTACACCGAACAGCACGTGCTCGGGCATGTGTTCCTCTGCCTGCTGGCCTGGTACCTGGAATGGCACCTGCGCCGGCGTCTGGCACCCTTGCTGTTCGAGGATGAGGCCCCTCCGGTGCGGGACTCACCGGTGCAAAAGGCCGAACCGTCGCAGCAAGCCAAGGCGAAGGCCGCCACCAAGAGAACCCCCGACGGCGATCCGGTGCACAGTGTCACGACCCTGCTCAATGATCTGGCCACCGTGACCCTCAATGAGGTCACGCTCCCCGGACATCCCGACAGTGCCTTCCCCCTGGTGACGAAATCGACGCCACTGCAGGCCAAGGTGTTCGCTTTACTGAAAATCGATCCCGAGGCAGCTGTTGCCATAAACAGGGCAGGTTGATGTTGAATAAACTCCCTCTTTACAACTAAATACGCCTATTTTGCTCGTGAAGTTCCGATTAATAGAGGACGTTGTTGAAATAGTGGAATTACTCTGTCTGGCGATTCTGTCAACACCTGGAGAGGGAGAAAAACGGAGGTAAAATCCAGGATACAGAAGGAGAAGTGCTTTGTGTAACAATTAGGACGCGTTTTGAGGGCGAATGGCGGTGTCAGAGCCTGTGAATGTGCCGAAGCCCTGGGAATGGGATCTGCTTCGCCGATTCAGTCGGTCAGGAATGGAGAACTAAGTCAGTTATTCCAGTAATTCAACAACGCCCCCTATTTTTCCTCGCGGGTTGCGTGTTTCGGCCAAAGGGGTCCCTTGACGCGGCGTGAACTTCCCTTGTACTTTAGGCTGATAGGGTGTGGGGTGTTTGCACTTTCGTTGCGTGCGTTGCGACGCACGAGAATCATTGTCAGCGTACCAATTGGACCGATGGCAAAGGGATTTGCCGTGGAGCGGGCGTTCAGGCGAGACGCAAATGTTCGAGACGTAACAAGACGCGGACGGTATAGGACTAAGACTCACAGGTAATCGGGGGGCACTACCGATGACCACGTGGTGCTAGAGACAGTGGGACATAGCCCGAGGCGAGCTATCAGATAGGGAAGCGCGAATGGTGCAGAGAATCGTTGCCGTCGACCTCTTTTGCGGTGGTGGCGGCATGACGTTGGGCGCAAGGCAGGCGGGGATCGATGTACTATTCGCGGTGGAACGGTGTCGGGTCGCGGTGGCAACCTATCGACGGAACTTCCCAGACACAGGCATCTATGTTGGGGACATACGCAGTGTCGTTTCGCTACCCGATAAACCGAAAGGAGCGAAGACCGTCGTGTTCGGTGGCCCCCCCTGCCAAGGATTCTCGACATCGAACCAGCGCACAAGGAACGCTGAGAACCCGGACAACTGGATGTACCGAGAACTGATTCGGGTAGCCAAGATCTGGGAACCTGACTGGATTGTGATCGAGAATGTGAAGGGAATACGGGAGACGCTGAAAGGGTTCTTCCTGACCGAAATCGCTACGAGCCTGCAATCGGAGGGTTACGTCACAACTACGACTAGCCTAAATGCGGTGCACTACGGTGTTCCGCAACGGCGAGAGCGCACGTTCGTCTTGGCATCTAGGAGTGGGCTGGTCGTTGCCGATCCACCTACGTGGGAGGGACCTTTGATAACGGTCGGTGAGGCTATAGGTGATCTGCCAGAACTGACGGCAGGAGCTACAGTGGACCGCTTGCCATATCAGAAGGAAGCGACCAACAGATTCGCACGAACCCTGCGTAATGCATGCGAAACGGTAACCGGTAACCTGGTAACCAGGAACGCGGCACATGTCGTGGCCCGATATCCGTATGTGCCTCAGGGTGGGAATTGGGCAGACATACCTCCGGACTTGATGGGGAACTACGGCGACACCTCAAAGTGCCACACGGGGATCTATCGCAGGCTGATGAGTACGGAGCCTTCGGTAGTGATTGGCAACTTCAGGAAGAACATGCTGATTCACCCTTTCCAGAACCGGGGACTATCTGTTCGGGAAGCTGCGCGCATTCAGTCTGTGCCGGACGACTTCTGCTTTTGCGGATCGATTGGTTTTCAGCAACAACAAGTGGGCAACATGGTTCCACCACGGCTTGCGAGAGCGGTATTCGCGGAATTGGCGCGAGCATGAGTACCCATAAGACGAACGGGTATCTAGTCCAAAGGATCCGACAGGCAAGTGAAGCCACCGACGATCCGGATCACGCTCGCGCCCTAGGATACATGTCGAAATTCCGTGCGCTTGAGGAGCATTTATTTGGCAGCGTTCATCCGCTGGTCGATGCGGGGTTGGTTGCTGATAGCATTCAATCGACTGACGACAGCGAGGCTCCCGACCTCATGACGATCCACGGTTGTCGGCACATTAGCGATCTGATCGAGAGTCTCGATCAGATCGCCCAAAGTTTTCATGAACGTAGGGGCGCGACACCACTGAATCCGTTAGAGGCGTACCTCTTGCTCTGTGCCGCACACCTCCACGATGTGGGCAACATCGGTGGCCGCAAAGATCATCCCACTAGGTCGCGAGAGCTAATTAAGGACCGTCTGAGCCTCTTCTACGACACTGAAACACGCCAAAACGTCTTCGACGTGGCGCGGGTCCATGGAGGGACCAGCGGGAAGTACGGAAAGGACACATTCCGGGAGATGGGCCGGGACAATTTCGCGTCACCCCGGCTGCGTCTTCTGGCCGCGATGCTACGTATAGCTGACGAACTGTCGGAGAACCCGGAGCGCGTTCCGGCCGAACTTCTTAATTGGTTCCAGGCATCATCAAGAAGCAACTTTGCATACCGATATGCCCAAGCGTTCCGCAGATTCGATCTCCAAAATGACACTCTTGATATTCTCCTTCGAGTGTATCCAGAGCAACACGAGTATGCAGCCGAAGTCGATGGAGAGACGATCGGGTTCTTCAATCATTTGGAGCGAAAGATCGACGTCGTAGAGCGGGAAATACGGTACTGCTCCCAATACGGTCGGCCAGACTTCGACGTCCGCAGGATGCGGATTTCCGTGGAGTACTACAAAGAGGATCCTCCGAGCTTGGCAACTAACTCATCAACTCTAACGCTGCATTTGGACCACGGATATCCGGACGAACCTGGTCTTTTGTCGGATCGATGCACTGAACTAAGTAACGTGGTTTCTCTAGAATCGTACTGCAAGGGGCAGCATGGATAATCCGTTCGAGCTGGTTACAGCGTCGAAGTTAAGCGCGGCGGAGGCAATTGATCTCTGGTGCGACGACAAACGACTAGACCGCGTTAGAGGTGGCGAGAGCTGTTTCATTAATGGCAACCGTGGAACAGGAAAGTCGATGCTGTTTCGAGTGCTCCAGCGGGACTGCCAAGAGCTGCTGTTCCCTGATGGAAAGCTTGAGTTCCTCTCGGTGTATTTCGCAGTGAGAGACTCGGACCTAATGATCGAAGAATTCGCTCTGATGCAGACCCATCGGCAGAAGAGTGCACTGAGCGAGAGCCACCTCATCCTGCTGATCGTTCGGCAATTCCTCGTTGAGGTGCTGAAGACACCTAAGGCAGTACCTGAGGCCATCCGTGATCGGTTTCAACAGCTATTGACGGATCGAATCCGGACCGCGTATGAGTTCAGCGAAATCACATGCCCCGAATTGTCAGGCGGTGAATTCGAGCCAACAGTAAAACGTCTCATCGCGTTATTGGATATGGAGACCAACAGACTGGTAAACCACGTACTGAGGCAGCTATATGAGGCTGGGGTGGGCTACAGTGGCCCATTGTTTTTCTTCGATGGATTGCTTGGTCCAATTGCGGACTTCCTGATGAAGGATACCGGGTATCGACTGTTCATTCTTATTGATGACGCGGATGACCTACCGCGATCACATACGGTCATATTGAACTCTTGGATCGCTCGGCGAAGGCGTAGCGTTGTCTTCAAGGTAAGCACAATGTATGCGTATAAGACGTTTGAGACGCGATCTGGGTCGAAAATCCAGCAACCACATGACTTCATTCAGTATGACATCGCTAGTAGGTTTCTCGAGTACGACAGTGAAGACTATGTCGATTTGGTACGACACATCTGTATTAAGCGACTGAATCAAGCGGGCGTTCAAAGCGATGTGAACGGTGTCGTCGATCCAGAGAAGTTCTTTCCACCCGATAGTTGCCAAGATGGCCGAATGGATGAACTGCGAGCTTCGCTCACAGCTGAGTACGAGGAGAAATATTCGGGACGATCGGTCCGCGACTACGTGTATCGTCACTTGACGTCGGAGTACATGAAAGAACTTCACCGACATAGGTCGCTTCACAGTTACCGTTATGCGGGCTTTCGTACCTTGGCAATTCTCAGCGGTGGCCTCGTTAGAGACTTCATCATTTGCGCGCAACGTATGTACGACGATGCTTCTCGCAATACGCAAGACGATCCGGTACTGAGTATCCCGCCGTCAATCCAGAATCGCGTGGTAAGAGACTATGCGGATACGATCCTATTCGAGATCGAGGATGAGCGCAAAAAACGATCCGGGACGGATTCTGATTGGAAGGCGATCGCGAATATGATCAATAGTCTAGGCGCAACATTGAAGAGAAAGATGCTATCTGACGATTCGGAACGCCGTGTTTTTTCCTTCGCGTTTCAGTCTCCTCCCAATGCAGATCTCGCGAGGCTCCTAGAACTTGCTGTGGGCGAGGGGTATCTGGTACGAGGTTTCATCAGTAAGAAAGAGGGTATCGGTAGGCGTTACCTTTACGTATTAACACGTCGCGTCGGTCCAGCGTTTAGTCTCGATGTGTCGGCCTATAGTGGATACTTGTCACTTGAGCCGTCAGCCATCGAGAAAGTCATGCGTGACAGCGGGGAGATCGGCAAGGCAGCGACCGATAAGCGCCAGGCGGAGTTGCCATTTGGTTCGATCGGCCCAGACGGGGATTGGGTGATCTCGGACCCGGACGGCCGAGACACTTGGTGAGCCTGATGAATGATAACGTGTTGATCGCAGCCGCATCCTTCGAGAAAAGGTCCACGTATTGGGTGAATAATTTCCTCAATTCGGGCGGAGAGCCAGAGACGGTGTTTCTCGCCGACGTGATCGAGCATGGCGATGAGTACAATGAAAATCTGGCCTTCATGAGGAATCTAGGCGTTAAGAACGTGGACCCAATCAATAGATTCTCGTCCGAGAGCCTCTGGCGGTGGGTCGTTCGAGTTGTTGAGGGGGCAAGCGTCTTGAAGGGTAGTTTGATGATTGACATAACGTGCATGCCCAGAGAACTGTTAGGAATGCTGTTGTTCGCAGTGTCGGTGAAGCGGCAGTGTTTTAGTACAATCTCGGTAGCATATGTTTCAGCGCCAGCGGGCGGATACGCCACGCAGAACGAAGGACTACCCGAATCAGCGCGCTGGTTGAGCAAAGGGGTGGCGTGCGTACGGTCTATTGTTGGCTATCCAGGGGTGTTCCGTAGCGAGCGACCTTGTCATCTCGTTGTGTTTGCAGGGCACGAGCAAGAAAGGATCTTGCAACTGGTGGAATACATCGAGCCGCTCCGCTTGACGATTAGCGAAGAACTGGAGCATTCCTCTACTGTCCCTGGAGCTTGGGAGATCAGTCAGAATGTCGTACAGGAGTTGAAACGCAAAATTCCAGTGCCCGAGATCCGTGATATCGAATTCAGTTCATCTTCAATAGATGAGGTTTACAGCAGCCTGATGGATTCGCGTCTTGGCGAATCAGGTGAGAACGTAGCGTTAGCTGCAATGAACACCAAATTGTCGTTTGTCGGGGCAGCGCTATTTGCGCTCTCGAACAGAGCGATAAGGATGATGTACGCAGTTCCTAGAGAATACAATCCGTCGTATTGTGAAGGGCTTGGCGAACCCTCGCGATTTGACATCACTCCGCTTGTAAACAAGGCAAACACACGACACCAATAATGCCAAGCCTCGAAGGCCAAGCGAGATGCGGGACACTTTGTCTGCGAAACACGGCATCAAGGCGGTCTGCAATGACAGTCTCATCCGGACTCCGTGGGTTTATTGCGTTGAGGGAGAACTTCAGGAAAACGTCCATACCCTTCCCGTCCTGTTCGCCAAGCGTAAGCAGCCAATTGCACGCTCGTAATAGTCTAGCCTTTTCGATTGGTAGTTCTTCCCACGTGCTCCATGAAGCCTCAGCTCAACCTTTATTGTAAGGATTGTCATATATCAACTCAGCGTTGACTTTTGAATGTGCGGGCAGGCTTAAAATACCGTCGTAGGCCTCTTGCCCATTATTCACTGGTAGCGTCATTGCCTGCGGTTAGCCAAGGAGGCCTGATTCCAAATTGTCTGAGTTTTTCCTCTAACTCCTCTCGCTCCCTATTCTTCTTGAGGCCTTGGGTACCATACGTGATCAGTCCACCGCCTTCCGCTAGTCTGACGGCAAGCTGCTCGTCACCGTTGAAAATCGCCTCAATAACGTTCGACTCTATCCGGGACAGCACTCTTGCGTTTAGGCGGTAATCTAAGAATGCTTCCCAAGTAATCGGGCACCAATCTGCAACGATGTCATTTCCGATTGCCTCAGCGTAGGCTCGAATCTCGTATTGTGCATGGCGGTCCATTCGGAGAGAGAGAAAGTGCAATAGGTTGTGAAGGTCGATTTTCCAATATGCTTCTGTGTAAGTTGACAGTGGTAGGTCCTTTCGGGCCTGCTCTCGTGCGACTCCACAGTTAAGTCGCTCGTTATAAACATCGCGAGAACACTTGTGCAACTCCTCTTCCTTTCTAGAGAGATTCTTGCCAAGCTCGCTCGGCACTGTGCCACCACCTCCTTGACGACTTCCCATGTCCTGAAGCCGCCAGTCTGTTGGGGCCGTCTTTTGTGCGGCATCGATGGCGATTGAATAACGCGTTGAATACTCGTTTACGCTGGCCGTTCTGTGGCGAATCCACTGCCGCCAACAGTCCATTGGAACCCTTACGTGGAGCTTGATCTCACACATTTCAAACGGCGATGTATGGCGATGACACATCAGATAGCGGATCAGTCCTCGGTCTTGGTGAACTCGTTTCGTACCTTGCCCATAAGAAATCCGTGCTGCCTGAACAATGGATTCGTCTGTGCCCATATAGTCGATTACTCGAATAAAGCCGTCGTCTAGAACTTGAATCGGGACTCCTAGACGTTCGTCGAGAGCACGAACAGATATTCTGGCGATTTTCTTTCTCTCGTGAGTCATTTTTCGGACAGGATCATGTTTGTGATTCTTGTAATTCTACGTATTTGTCTCCAGTCCCTGTACCGTCTCCTAGCTCTCGGACAGGTTGGACTAACCAATATCAAGCAATCAAGCTGGCCCTTTCAAAAGATTGATCTACTTCCAAAACAAACAGGGATCGCAATTTGCAAGTATTGTCATGTGGAATCAGTATTGCAAAAATCGTTAGCATTTCCACTCAAAAATCAGGGGGCAACTCTGGGGGCAACACTAGGTATTGAAAAACCATTATCCATTTACTGTCAATCCTTTAATGTTAGTATATGAGCCTTTTGCAAAATTCGCAGTGGAGCATGACATTTTGCTGGCTAACGTGATGTGCCACTCGTGACTACCCGACAGCAAAGGCACTTTTGAACGGAAATGTCCGGATCTGAAGGCCGGATCACAGGCGGTCGCCGTGCGCGGGCACAGCTTGCCCTCTCCCTGCCCTACGGCGGGCAAACCTGCTGTCCTGTTCGGGGTGGCGGCCAAGTCTTCAGAGCGTCAGGCGCATCAACTGCTCGACCGTCAGCGCAAGGATGCCGAACATCAGGTGGCACCACACCTTGCCCGGGCCGCGCACCCTCACGTACCGCCCGCCAAACTCGTCCTTGAGCCGTCCGTTCACCCGCTCCACGGTCGAGCGCTCCCGGTAGCGCCTTGCTTCGGGAGACACCAAGCCTATGCGGCGCTACGCCAACGCCTCCCGCTTCCGCTCGGCTTTCACCTGCGGCCGCCTGCGGGGATTGACGTCAATGATGGGCACATGGCCCAGCTGCTCACTGAAGGCCCGGATCTCAGGCGCGTCATAGGCGCTGTCCATCAGGTCGTAGAGGTTGTCGACCCGGCTCGCGGTCAGCCTCGCCAGCGGGATGGCCGCCTGACTGTCGTGCACCGAGGCTGACGTCAGCAGGCAACTGACCGGAATGCCGCCGTCGATGGCGTCGATGTGCAGCTTGTAGCCGGTCCAGCTCTCCTGATGCCCCTTGGCGTTGCGCTTGACGCCGATGTCGCAGACCTTCGGCAGGTCTTCCAGCATCTCCTCCAGCGTCATCGACGGCTGCCGCTGCAGGCGGCGCGGCTCCTTCACCCGTGGCTCGTTCTTGCGCGGCCGACCCCGCCGGCGCTTCGGCCTGGCCGTGGGGGCGGGCTTGGGCGCCGGCGATTCTCGTCCCCCGATGGCCGTCGAGTCCCTCGACACGTGGCCCGCCAAGTGGCCCTTCAGCGTTCTGTCCAGCAACGCCTCATGCAGGCGCCCCGGCAGGTCGCTGGCGGCGAATTCCGCAAAGGCGCGCGAGAAGGTCGCCTCGCTCGGCACTCCACCCGCCGCCTCCCAGCCGCACAGCCGGCGCAGGGTAGGTTCCGTCCTCAGCCGCTCCACCAGCGCCCGGGTGGTGGGCACGTCCAGCACCGCTTTCGCCAGAAAGGCCCGCGCCAGCGCCGCACGATCCTCCAGCGGCCGGCCCCGCCAGCCCCGGCTGTAGGGCAGCGACTCCTCCACCCGCACCAATTCCACCACCCGCACCAGCCGCTGGTAGCGCTCCCCCAGCGGACCCACTACCTCCTCCAGCCAGGGAAACAGCTCCCGTTGAAACCTGAACCAGTGTCGTGATAGGGTTTGTTTGAGGGGCAAGTTCGATCTCCGTTCATCATGAGGATGAGGCATCTCCATGATACAACAGAGAGCCGACTTGTCCCTCGATTGGCCTATTCCCCCTTACCTCTCACCCTAAAAATTCCCGCTTCCTGCGAATTTTGCAAAAGGCTCATATGGTAGTCATTACTACCCCACCCCCCCTTTTCCCCTTCCCGTTCGGGACTCTGCTGTCGCCGCCTTCGCGGCTCGGGGATATGACACTCCCTTTCCATGGGCTTACGCCCACGGCTACCTGCTGCCGCCGCTCCGCGGCTCGGCTGGAATCCTGGGCCAGCGGCGGATAGGTGTACGGCTTGGTTGGGGAGGTGTGTTGTTGGTGTTTTTTGGACCGGCACTGCGTTCCGGGACGTCGCTCCTGATTCGCCGCCTAGGCGGCTATGGTCGGGTGAAATTCAGACGACCCCGGGCTTCCGCCCGGGGCTACCCTGAGCCGCAGCTACGCTGCTCTATAGGGAAGACCTGTAGCAGGCGCTTTCTCACCTGACCCACGCCAACCGCAGCTTCGCAACTCTCTCCTAACCCACAACACTGCAGGGAGATAGGGTCTTTTATTGGATTATCTCGTGGCGCCAGCCGGTGGGTTCCGGCTTGGCCGCCGACACGGATTCAGTGCGCCATCGGTGCGTGTTTTCGATGTTGGACCGAGGTTTGGGGGGCACTTGGGCGGAAGGGATTCGGCAAACCTGGCGGCTTTGTCAACCCAGACTGTCAGATCGTTTTCGGATTCGATGCCCGCCGGCTCCACCAGTGCCCATCCCTTCATGACCCGACCATTCATGTCAGCCGGCTTCGTGTACGGTTCCGCAAGCGTTCGATCGTGGTTCTTCTTCTCGAGCCGCACGATGAGCGATCCCTTCCATGTGCCGACGCACATGTTTCCGTCGATCATGAAGCAGGCGCCGCCAAACATCTTCCGCTCGGAGACTTTCTCCCGCTTCGCCAGGATCTGACGTATCCGCTGGTTCAGGGGCTCGTGGTTCGCCATGTCCTCCCTCCTTCGATTCTGTGCATGGGCTCAAAGTCGTGTATCCGCGGCCCTCACGCCTACGACCCGCCCCTGCGCCACTCCAGCTTGTCTTTCTCTTTCTCCAGGAACTCCAGGGGGCGCCTGGGGGCGCCGTCCTGGCCGGCTTCTTCGATCCACTGGTTGAACACGCGGATCCCCTCATCGACTTGCTTCCGTTGGATGAAGGCATTGCTCAACCACATGTAGAAGACGGGGTTGTGAGGAAACTGCTCGATCATGCGGAACAGCAGGTCGCTGTAGTCGTCGTAGCGGCGTTCGTTGTAGTAGACCCCCAAAAGGATGAGCTTGGCCGCCGTCTGACCATATTCACCCTTTTGGGCGACGGTCTCCAACTGCCTGAGCCCCTCTTCCCGGTCGCCTCGGGCCCCGATCAGAAACGCAAAGGGCTTGATGACGGCCGGCAGGGCTCCGCTGAAGTAGTTGAAGCCGCCGATGCCCATCAGGCAGTCGACGTGATCCGGCCGCAGTTCGGCGGCCTGCGCGTTGTAGTGTCTGCCTTTCAAACCCGCCAGCATGGCGCCCAGGTAGCTTCGGGTGACGGTGACCTTGAATCGGCTGCGATTGGCGTAGGCGGCCGCCACGTAGAGCCAGGCGAAGAAATCGCCCGCATCCTTTTCCAGCAGGGCCTCGCCCTTGTCAATGGCTCGAGTGGTGTACTCCTCGAAAGACCGGGCAAGCTGTTTGTTGCGCTTGTCCAGCAGGGCTTTCCACCAGGAGATTTCCCCCAGGTGCACGTAGCCTATGGGTCGATCCGGATAGTCGTTCACCATCTGGGTGAAGACCCGTTCGGCCGGGTCCAGTTCGTAGTTGTAAAGAAGTTGCAGACCCTCGCGAAGCTGGCGCCCCAGGTCCGGGTGGGTCTCGAGCAGGCCTTGAGCCGCGGCCGGCAGCCACAGGCCCAACAGGCATGGAATCGCGACTGACGCGAGAATGATCCTTCTGCCCACGGCCCCTCACCTCCCGAGCCATTGTACTGCACCCGCGCTTCCCGGGCTCTTTACAATCGATCCGGAAAAGACTAAGTTTTGGGCGTCGCTCAGTCAATCCAACCCCAACCCCAACGCTCGGGCGCCTGCAAGCGCAGGCCGACGGGGAAGCGGCTTCCGAGCTTGGATCCGTCAGAAAGAAACCATCGTTGAATCGAGAGGGAGCGCTATGAACCAGCCGGCAAGCGAGGGTCACCCGATGTCTCGCCGCGGCTTCATGGTCCAGGCGGGGTCGGCAGGCCTGGTCTTGGGAGTGGCCCCGGAGAGCAGCTATGCACAATCAGGAGGTAAAGGCGCCATGAAGATCACCGGGGTCCAGACGTACAAATTTTCGGTCCCGACGGGTCAAGAAATTCGTGATCCCAACACCGGAGAACTCATTTCAAGCACGGCCAAGCCCTGGCTTTTCCTGAAGATCACCACCGATTCCGGCATTGTGGGCTGGGGTGAAGGCAGTGGAGAGTGGCTGGTGCCTTCGGTGGAGGCTACCCTGCACGAGTGGACCCCGCTGCTGATCGGGCAGGATCCGCTGGGCGTGGTCCGGTTGACGGAGGACATTCAGAACCGGCTCCCCTGGAAGGGCGGGGCCACCTTCGGCACCGCCATCGCCGCCATCAACATCGCGCTCTACGATATCGCCGGCAAGGCCTGGGGGGTGCCCATCCATACCATCCTGGGAGGCCGAAGACGCCACAAGGTCAGGGTCTACACCGGGGGCGCCCTGTTCGACAGCCCTGAGACGGCTGTCGAGCAAGCCCAAAGGGTGGCCGAGGCCGGCTTTGCCGGGGTCAAGGGCAATCCCCTGGAGACCCGAACCTGGCCCATGGACGAGGCCGCCGTGGCCCACAGCGTGGCCTGCGTGGAGGCCATGCGCAGCGCCATGGGCCCCCACTTCGATATCCTTCTGGACACCCACGGAAGCCCCACCCCGGAACTCAGCATCGACTATGCCCGCCGGGTGGCCCCCTACAAGCCCCTCTTTCTGGAAGAACCCGTCAAGGTGGGCTCGATCGAGGCCTTGCTGGCGGTTTCCAGGAACAGTCCGGTGCCCATTGCCACCGGCGAGAAGCTCTTTACCCTGAACGACTTCAAACCCATTATCGACCAGCGGGCCTGCGCCGTGCTGCAGCCCGACACCCTCCATGCTTTCGGGATCACCTCTCTGCTGGAGATCGCCAAGGCAGCCGAGCAGAACCAGATGCTGATGGCTCCCCACGTCGGAGGCGGGCCGCTCTACTATGGCGCCAGCCTGGCCGCCGATTCGGTAATGAACAATTTCCTGATCCAGGAGACCGGCTATTGGGATCAGTTCGACCGCTTCGTGGAGCACGAATGGCAGATTAAGGACGGGTACGTCAACGTTACCGATCTGCCGGGGCTGGGAGTCGAGGTCAAGGAGCAGGACATCGCCAAGATGCCCTACCAGCCACTGCCTTTCCGTCAATACCGCCACCAGGACGGGAGCTGGAAGGGGTGGTAGGGGTGGCGGGGTTCCATCGGCCTGCACCTCGCCAGCGCCAGCACTTCGCCTGCAGGGCGAACGAGGAGAAGCCCGGGAGAAGTCGCGTTCAGCAGCGAAGGCGGCGTACTCTTGTCGGCGGTGGCGTGAGCCCGGGGTCGTGTGAACCGCGCACTGCCGCAGCCGCGAAGCGGCGAATCAAAAGCCTCGTTCCAGGACCCACGCACCTCTTCTCAAGAGTGCAGCATGGCGTGGAGCTTCTTCTTCAACCCTCACTAACTCGAACCGGCTCGGCTGTCTCGGGGGTGACCCGGATGAGCTGGGCACGCACGCGGGGGTCGGAATACTTGCCGTCATAGATGTAGAGCACCACGTCCGGCTCCACCTCCAGGGAGAAGCCGTTGGCGTAGAAGGGCGTGTCGATCCGGGTCGTCCGCCAGGTCATGCCGTCGTCCCGGCTCACCTGCAGGCCCACCCCGGGGTGGCGCCCGGCGATCACCAGGTAGCCGGACTCGGTGGAGGTCATGGAGTTGGTGGCTGCATACATGGGGAAGGGTCCCCGGGCGGCCGGACTCCAGCTCTTGCCCCCGTCGGTGGACCAGCTCTCCCACATCCAGGGCGAGGTGTAGGCCCGAGTCAGGGCTACGATGTGCCCCTGGCGGGTTTCCGCCGCCGAGACCTCCGAACCCGTCTCCTTGGCCACCATGAAGTATTGGGGACTGGGATTGGCGCCGTTGACGTCGACGGGCGCCGACCAGGTCTTGCCTCCGTCGGTCGAGCGGATGGAGAAACCGAAATCGGCCTCGGTGATGGGCCCCCAGTAACGAACCCCGCCTTTCTCCATTATGGCGCCGTGCACGCTCTGGTTGGGTCCCACCGCGTAGCCGAAGCGCAGCAGGTTCCCGTTCTTCAGTTCCACAATCTTCCCCACGTAGGCGTTTCCGACCTCCAGGCCCTTGGCGAACCTGAGCCGGCCCCGCTCCTCGATGTCCGACCAGGTCTTGCCGTTGTCGTTGGAGGCGGCGGTCAGAATCCGGAAGGGCGGCTCATGCTGGACCCAGTGCAGCCGCAGCAGGCCGTCGGTACCGGTGTGGAAGCTCCCGTTCTTGAGGGCCTCCGGAAGCTCCCAGGGTTCGGACCAGCTTCTTGCGTTGTCGGTGGAGCGCAGCAGCACCTGCACGGCTCCGGGGACCAGGTGCTCCTTGGCCACCGCCAGCTTCATGATCAGGTCGCCGTTGGGAGCCCGCCCCAGACTGGAGGCGTACTGCCACTTGCCCAGAGGGGTGTCGCCCAGGGGGTAGACATAGTTCCGGACCGGCTTGGGTCCCGGGTCCCAGGCCGCCGAGCCGTCTTTGCGGCCCCGAATCCTCACGTTTCGAAAGCTGCTGCCCGCGCCGATATTGACTACAGGGTCCCCGTATGGGCCAACGGTGTCGGGGTCCCGGGCGTTAAAACTCTCCAGGCCCACGAAGCCCGGTCCGGCGTAGGTGTCGTCCCTGACCACCGGCAGCGGCCGGCCATTCACCCAGAGACGAAACTCGGGGCCCTCGACCACCAGTCTGACCGTGTGCCAGATCCCGATCTCGCTGGGCACGCCGTGGACCAGCTCCTTCTGTAGAAATTGGACCCACCCCGATTCGTCCACCTTGGAGATGGCCGCCCAGAAGTGTTCCGCCCGGTACTGCTGGCCGGTGCAGGGGAAGTGGGCCATGTAGTAGTGTTGGGCATCCGTGGCGCGAAACATCAGGCCTGCGCCGCAGTTCTGGATGTTCCAGCGGAAGTCGAACTCCGCCTCGAAGTCGGCGTAGGCCCGGCTGGTGTTGAACGCCAGGTGCTCGTTGGCCGCCTTCCTGGGCGGGGTCATCACGCCCTCCCCGCTCTCCTCCCAGTCCCCCCCGATGTATTGCCACTGGTCCTTGCCAAGGCTCAGCGCCTCGAACTCCGGCGGGGTTGGGCTGGGAAGGGTGCAGCCGGACCCTGCCAGCAGCAGGAGCAGGCAGAAGGCCGGCAGCAGCCGGGCTCGAATCTTCCGGGAAACGGGACTCACGATAGTTCTGACTGACCGCATGATTCATTCTCCTTGAGGGGTTTCGGTCGGCATTCTATCGCAGTTGCCGGATCGATTGACAGACCATTCCCCAGGCTGCACAATCGATGTTTCCCGCTGAATCCTTCAGGGGAAGCTGGGATCGTGGGGGTCGGGTTTTCCCGGTGCTTGGCGGCGCCGGCCGAACTGAAATCCAACCCTCGGCATCTGGCGAAGCAGGTGGCGGAACCAGGGCAGGGAGAAAGAAAGGCGGGCTGTGAGATGCTGAGGACCAAGGCATTTTCGCCAGGCGCCCGGCCGCTGCGCAAGCGACGCGGGAGAGCTCTGCCCATGCTTCTGCTGGCGGCGTTCTGCCTGGGAATGGCCGGCCATCTCTGGGCCGCCCCTCCCAACATCCTGCTCATCATTGCCGACGATCAGGGCTACGGCGACTTCGGCTTCATGGGCAATCCGCTGGTGCGGACACCCCACATCGACGACCTGGCCAGCCGCTCGGCCCGATTTGTCAACGGCTACGTGCCCAACAGCCTGTGCCGCCCCTCCCTGGCCACCCTGCTGACCGGGCTCTACCCCCATCAGAGCGGCGTCTACTTCAACCGCCCCTATTTCGATCTGCCCCATACCCTGGAGAACCGGCATCGCGCCAGCTATCTGGTGCGCCGGGTGGCCACCTTGCCGCGCCTTCTCTCCCGGGCCGGATACCGAACCCTGCAAACCGGCAAGCACTGGGAAGGCGATTTCGCCAACGCGGGATTCGACGAGGGGATGACCCTGGCCAAGCCTCATCCGATTGAGAAGGACCCGGCCTTTGCGGAACTGGGCATGAAATCGGGGCACGGCAACGGCGACGCCGGACTGACCATCGGGCGGCAGACCCTGCAACCCATTTATGACTTCGTCGACCGGGCTGCCGCGGACGGAAAGCCCTTCTTCGTCTGGTACGCTCCTTTCCTGCCCCACCTGCCCCACAATCCGCCCTGCAGGCACCTCGAGCCCTATGCAGAGGACCCCCGGCTGCCCGCCCATCTGGCTCCCTACTACGCCTGTATCAGCTGGTTGGACGAGACCGTGGGAGAGCTGCTGGGCGCCTTGCGGCAGCGGGGCCTGCTGAAACAGACGCTAGTCGTCTTCGTGGTCGACAACGGTTACGTGGTGGACCCGGAGAATGGCAACCTGTCGGTGCGCAGCAAGAACACCCCCTTCGAGCAGGGCATCAGGACCCCGATCCTGATCGCTTGGGAGGATGAGGCCAAACCCCGAACCCATGCCGGCCTGGTGAGCACCGTCGACCTGGCGCCGACGCTGCTGGCCGCGGCCGGCATTGAGGAGCAGGGCAGGAAGCTTCCGGGGATGAACCTGCTGCCGGCCGTCCGAGGCCGGGCTTCCCTGCCGCCGCGGGCGGTCTTCGGGGAGATCTATCGGGGCTACGCCATGGAGCTGGAACAGCCTGAGGCAGAGGTCCTCTACCGCTGGGTGCGCTGGGGAAATCACAAGTTGATCCTCCCCGAGGGGTCTGACAAGGAGAAAATGCTGTTCGATTTGACTGCCGACCCCAACGAGTTGAACAATCTGGCCGGGAGTCCCCAACTGGAGAGCCGCCAGCGGGAACTGGAACGGCTGCTGGATGGCTGGTGGAATCCGCGAGAACAGTAATCCCGCCTGTGGGTAGCCGGGCGTACGTGTTTAGCGTTGTTCGGGAGGGGTTACACGCAGACGCCGCGTTGGCGTGGGGCCCGAGGCGCGAGCGGCGCAGCTTTGGAGAGGCATTGCGTTCCGGAAGGACGCACCTGATCCGGCGCATACGCCCCTTCGGGGGGCGAGGGATACCACGACCCCGGGCTCACGCCCGGGGCGACATGCTGGCGCAGCTAGGCTGCTCTATAGGGAAGGCCTGTAGCAGGCGTTTCGACGGGTGAGCGACGCCAACCGCGGCTACGCCGCTCTCCCCTAAACCTCGACACTGCGGGGGGACAGGATTTTTTGAATGATAATTCCCCGGCGCCGGCCCGGGGGTTCCAGTAAGCCGCGAATGCGGCGGCCGCATTTAGCCGTGGGCGTAAGCCCATGGAAACGGCAACACCACCCCCGAGCCGCGTAGGCGGCGACAGCAATCCTTTCGGGAATAGCGCTGAACACGTACATGCCGGCCGCATCCCTGACCGGTTCGCCAGGGCATAGGGCGGAGGCGAGGCTGAGACCATGAATTTCAAGACGGGAGTTTCCCCACGACGGGCCGCCCGGTTCCTGCTGGCGGCCGCCCTGCCTCTGTTGGCGGCCTCTTCCCCGGCCGCCCCGGCCAAGGACCGCCCCAATGTCCTGTTCATCGCCGCGGACGATCTGCGACCGCTGCTGGGCTGCTATGGCGAGCAGGCCGTTCAGACCCCCAGCATCGACCGGCTGGCCGCCCGGGGGACCACCTTCCGGCGCGCCTACTGCCAGGCTCCCCAATGCAGTCCCTCGCGAGTGTCCCTGATGTTCGGATTGCGGCCCGACACCACCGGCCACTATTCCAATCGTCACGACTTCAATCGCGAGCGCTTCCGGGAAAGCCTCAGCCTCCCGGAGCACTTCAAGAACCACGGGTATCACACCCAGTCCTTCGGCAAGATCTATCACGACGGAGCCGACCATCCCGAAGGCTGGTCCGTGCCCAGCTCGCCGGGGCGGGAGCGGGAGATGTGGGAGACGGTGGATGAAGCGGCCATCGCCAAGGTGGAGTTCGCCCAGCGGGAACGGGTCCCCACCGTCATCTCTCCCAGAATCGATTGTCCGGCCATTCAGGCCCCCGACGTGCCCGACGACACCCTCTATGCCGGACGCATGACCGGGCAGGCCATTGCCGCCATGGCAGCCGCGAAGGACCGGCCCTTCTTCCTGGCGGTGGGCTACCGCCGCCCCCACCTGCCCTTGGTGGCTCCCAGAAAATATTTCGACGAGTATCCGCTGGACCGCATCCGGCTTCCGGAGCACCGCCAGCCGCCGGCCGGCGCCCCTCTCTGGTCGATCTACAACTCGGTAACCTACTGGCATCCCAGGGCCCGGGAAGTCTGGCGCATCGACCTGGATTTCCCCAAGTATCCCTCCACCCGGGAAGAGGCGCTCCGCTTTGCCGGCTGGGAGTTGCGCAGCTACAGGGGAATCCCTCCCGGCGGTCCCATTTCCGACCCCCTCCAGGCCAGGGTCTGGCAGGCTTATCTGGCTTGTGTCAGCTACGTGGATGCCCAGGTGGGGCGGCTTCTGGAGGCGCTGGAAACCTACGGGCTGTCAGACAAGACCATCGTGGTGTTCTGGGGAGACCATGGCTGGCACCTGGGCGAGCACGGCACCTGGGCCAAGATGACGCTGTTCGAGTGGGCCACTCGAGTGCCGCTGCTGATTGCCGCGCCCGGCCGCTCCCAGCCCTCGGGGATCGAGTCGCTGGTGGAACTGGTGGACCTCTACCCGACCCTCTGCCGGCTGGCCGATCTTCCCATTCCGAAGCACGTGGAGGGGAGCGACCTGGTTCCCCTGCTGAACGATCCGGAACGGCCCTGGAAGCGGGCTGCCTTCAGCCACTTCCCCCGGCACGACCACAGCCTGGGGCAATCGATGCGGACCGACCGCTACCGCTACACCGAATGGGTGGGGCTGGATGGCGGCGTCAAGGGCAGGGAACTCTACGACCACGCCGCCGATCCCCTGGAACTGGTCAATCTGGCAGCTTCCCCGGCCAGCTCCGGAACCGTGCAACAGCTCGCCCGGCAGATGAAGGCCGGATGGCGCGCCGCACGCCCCCCCGGCGAGGGGAATGGGGCCGGCGATCGCGGTCCCGCAGAATAGCCCCGGTCATCCTGTACCCGGTGGCCCGGTGAGAAATACGGCCGAACACACTCTGAGCCCCAGGTGTCCCAACTTCAAAATGACCCGCTGGATTGCGCAGCAACATTCATGCCGCGTTCGGCCGATACCGTGGTACCATCAAGGCACTCCCTCAGCCCATTACATGCAAAACATAAAGAATCAATGACCTCCGGTGTAGTTCTACGAGATCTATCCGCAGGCCGGAGTGTCAACAGGCGAAGGGACCAAGAACCATGAGCAGCGAGGAAATCACCCAATTGGAGTCCCAATTGGAGTCCCGTCTGACCAAGGCAATGGGTGAGATGGAAGTCCGACTAACCTATGCCATCCATCAGGTCCGCACCGATCTGTGCAAGGAAGTTGCCGACCTGAGAGCAGACGTTTCCAGGCTCCAGGGTGGGTTGAAGTATGTAAATGTCTTTCTGGGCGCTATCGGCCTGTTTGTTGGGAGCGCTGTCATCAAATATCTGCTGACTTGAACCTACCCAAGTCTCCATCTCTCAGCGTGACCATTGCTGTCGCCGCCTACGCGGCTCAGTCGTCCGGGGGACCCATTTCCATGGGCTCACGTCCACGGCTAAGTGCGGACGCCGCATTCGCGGCTTGACTCGACCCCCGAGCTGCCGCCCGGGGCTTATTTTTCAGGAGATTATAGACCTTCGCTGACAGAATCATCACATCTGCCGTGACTTGGCTAATACGGCGGGAATCCCTTATACTTGAACCCTATATACAACGTGTGGGTTCAGCTCTGGAGAGGTGTGAGGAGGACTGAAATGCTCACCGACCAACAGATCAACAAGGCGTGGCAGTCCATGTTCGAGGCCGAGGTTCGCTCCTTCTACTTCGGAGATTTGGCGAGCCGCTACACCCTTTGGAAAAAGCTGGTCATGGCTGCTTCGTTCATCTTGTCCTCCATTGCGGCGGCTCTTGTGTTGGGGGGGGTATGGCATGAGTTGCTGCCTGTAGTTCTCAACCTGCTCATTGCGCTTATCTCGGGGATTTCTATTGGATTTTCTTTAGATGAGCAAGTCTCCAGAATGGTTCGTTTGCGCCATTCATGGTCCCAGATTGCTGCAAGGTATGAACAATTGTGGAACCGATGGAATGACGAAAACGCTGAAAGCGTGCTATTGAGTCTGCAGCAGCAGTCCAGGGAGTTGTCTGATGAGGGCTTAAAGGCTCCTTATTGGAAAAACAGAATTGAGCATTGGTACGATCACGTTCGCTCCAGGCATCCAGAGGCAGGAAAGATGGTAACTACCAGTGGATAGAAAAGAAATCCGAGATGATTGACCGCCAGTTCCACCACCACCTCCGCCGCCTCCAAAGCCGACACGAGCTTGTGAGGAAGCTTTGCCATGAAACCAATGCTCGACCCAAAACGATACTTGAAGGGGCGCCTCCCGAAAAGCTGGCCCGACTTTGGTTTGAGGGCCGGTCCTTGATGCCAACCCCGGGCTGCCGCCCGGGGTCGTCGAATCCCCCACCCCCGAAGCCGCGTAGGCGGCGAATTAGCAGCATCCTTCCAGAACGCAGTGCCCCCCAAACCGCCTATCTCTCGGGCCCCACTGTGGACAACCTTATTGGAATTTATATCTTCGTGCCCCTTCGTGGATTGAGCACCCGCGTTACCTGCCATCGGTGAGGAATGCCTCAGCTCCCATTCCGGCGCTGCCGGATCTTCCACACCCCGACCGTCAGCACCGGCAGGACGTAGCAGAGAATCACTCCCCAGGTGGCGCTGCCGTAGCCCTGGGCCACCAGGTTTTTCAATCCCAGTGGGGCCATCGACGTGGCCACCACCAGCAGCAGGAGCGCCACCGCCGGGCGGAGATAGGCCGGCAGGACTGCTTGGCGTTCGGCCAGAACGCCCGCCACCCTCTCGTTGAAGGCGTGAATCATCCCGGTTCCGGACTCGATCAGCGTGCCCAGCAGGACCACCTGAAAAACAACCTGGAAAGCAGTGGACCCCAGGGCCTCCAGCAGAAAATTGGCGGGAACGGTCTGATCCACCACCGCCGGATACTGGGTGACCATTGCAAAATAGAAGAAAAAGGCCGGGATCATGCCGATGGGCCCCAGCAGGATGCCGGCCCCGACCGCTTCCCGGCGTCTCTCGATATGGCGGATACAGAACAGCAGGGCCGGGATGGCGACCATGTTGTACCCGGCATACTTGACGCCCGCCAGGAACCATCCCGGCTTGATCTCGGTTGAGGGCCAGGGCTTGTCTCCAAAGAACTGGGAGAGGCTCCACACCAGGAAGACCAGGTAGATGGCGTAGAGGACGAACGACCACAACGCAAAGGACTTCTCGATCACCGTGGTTCCCTTGAAGACCAGGAACCCCACGCAGGCCATGATGCCGATGACCCCGGCGTAAAAAGGGAGGGAGAAGACGGCCTCGACGATGCTGCCGCTGGCGGCGGCGATGACCGCCAGTCCCAGCAGCATCATGACCAGGTAGCAGATCTCGTAGAGGAACCACCAGCGGTGGAGCAGTTGTCGGGTGAAGGCCCGGTAGTCATAGGAACCGGTCCGCCGCGCCAGCTCGAAGGTCACCAGGCAGACGGCCGACCAGATGGCCGTCGACAGCCCCATCCCCAGCAGCCCGCCCAGGGGTCCGAACCGCAGGAAATACTCCACCAGTTCCCGGCCGGTGCCGTAGCCGCCGCCGATGACAATGGACTGAAAGACGAAGCCCGGCAGCAGGTATTTCCTGAAAAAGGGCGCATCCAGCATAGTCAATCCCAAGTTCGGGTCCCTCTCGCGGGCCCGGCGCCATCGGAGTCCGAGTTCGGGCGCGTTGCCGTCAGATGACGCCCTTCTCCCGGAGCTGGCGGATCCGGTCCGGCGTCATCTCGAGAGTGTCCCCCAGAATCTGGTCGGTGTGCTCCCCCAGTCCGGGGCCGCGGCGGTGGGCCGGGGCGTGGTCGCTGAGCTTGATGGCGCCGGCCACCTGGCGCACCACGCCCAGTTCCGGATGGTCGGTCTCGACGATCATGCCACCTTCCTTCACTTGCGGGTCCTGCAGGGCCTCCTCCACCGAGTTGACCGGCGCACAGGGCACCTGGCCCTTCAGCAGCCCCAGCCACTCGGCAGTGGTGCGTGTGCGAGTGCGCGCTTTCAGCAGGGGCGCCAGCTCCTCCCGATGCTTCAGCCGCCGGGCAAAGGTGTCGAATCGGGGGTCCCGGGCCAGCTCCGGGGCGCCCAGGATCCGGACCAGGTTGCGGTAGAACTTTTCCTTGGCGCACATGACCACCAGCCAGCCGTCCCGGGTGGGCAGCAACTGGCTGGGCACCTGGGTCGGATGGGAGGAGTCGGGAGTGCGCTTCGGCTGGTAGCCGCTGGTCAGGTGCCAGGCCCCCACATAGCCCAATTGAGACAGGGCCGTGTCGAACAGGCTGACGTCCACGTCGCAGCCCACTCCCGTGGCCCGGGCGCGCATCACGGCGCTCACCAGGCCCAGGGCCGCCAGGGCCCCCGCCCCCAGATCCACCAGCGACAGCCCGGCCTTTTGCGGCGCACCCCGGGGGTCGCCGGTCAGGCTCATCCAGCCGGCGTATCCCTGCATCAGGTAGTCGTACCCGGGTTCGGCCGCCCGCTCCCCGCTACGGCCGAAGGCGGAGAGGGAGGCGCACACGATGGACGGCTTGACCCGGCCGAGACTGGGGTAGTCCAGGCCCATGCGGGCGGGCAGGTCGCCGCGCAGGTTGTTGAAGACGCAGTCGGAGCGACCGACCAGGGGATGGAGTACAGCGGCCGCCTCCGGATGGTTCAGGTTGAGGGTGATGCTCTTCTTGTTCCGGTTGAAGCTCTGGAAGTAGACGCTGTCGTCGCCTTTGATTTCGGAAGCCACCTGGCGGGCGATGTCGCCCCGGCTGAGGGGGTTTTCGATCTTGATCACCTCCGCCCCCAGGTCGGCCAGCAGCATGCTGGACCAGGGACCGGCGCCGAACTGCTCGGCGGCCAGGATGCGAATGCCCTGCAGAGGTGGGGGTGGTCTCATCAAGCTGGATCTCTTGAATCGAAAGAAGGGTGACGGACGAGTCGAGCATTGTGGATTGTTGATTGTAGATTTGAGATTGGGGCGCTATCAGTGGACCTGGCCGCCCAATCAACAATCAACAATCTACAATCTACAATTCAATAGCCCGGTTCTTCGGACTTCGAGGCCTCCACTATCCGGATCAGGCGCCTGGCTTTTTCGACGATGGGCCAGTCGACCATCTTGCCCTCCACCTGCACCGTGCCCACGCCTTCCCGGTGAGCCTGCTCGAAGCGCTGGATCACCTGCCGGGCTTTTTCGACCTGCTTTTCGGAAGGGGTGAAGGCTTGGTGGACGCAGGCGATCTGCCGGGGGTGGATGATCCCCTTGCCGCCAAAGCCCAGCTGTCGGGCCCGTTTCGAATCGGCGGCCAGCGGCTCCAGCGTTTGAAACTCGGGCACGATGCGGTCCACGGCGACCAGCCCGCGGCTTGCCGCGGCCACGGCCACCGCCGAACGGGCATAGAGCATTTCGTCCGGGCCCTCGTCCTCCGATGCAAACACTCCGAGGTCCAGGGTGAAATCTTCCGCCCCGAAGAAGAGGCCCACCATTCTGGGGCAGGCGGCGGCAATCTCGGGAGCCGCCAGCAATCCGCGCACGCTTTCGATCATGGCCAGGATGCGCACGCCTCCCGGCTCCATTCCCGCCTGGGCCTCCAAGGCTCCAAGCGCGGCGTCGGTCTGTTGCAAAGGGGAGACACCGGACACCTTGGGCAGCACCAGCCCGTCCAGACCCGGCCGGACCACGGCCCGGGCATCCTCCAGACCGGCCTTGGGGTCGGCCTCAACCCGCACGTATCGCAGCGAGCGCCCCGGCGGGGCCTCCAGCGCCTCGGCCACCAAGCGCCGTCCCGAGGCCTTCTCAGCCGAGGGAAGGGCGTCCTCCAGATCGTAGACGATCACGTCGGCCCCCAGGGTGGGGGCCTTCCGGATCATGCGAGGCCGGTTGCCCGGAACGAAGAGCCATGAACGCATTAACTGCATGTCGCTTGCTCGCCCGGTCACTGGATCGGGGGAAACTCCCCCGGTTGCGGGGAGTGGCCGCGCCGGTACACCATGACCTGCCGGGTCAGGTCGATCACCACCTTGCCGTCCTGATTGACGCCGAGGGAGCGGACGGTGACGATCCCGCCCTCGGGGTGGGACTTGGAGACCCTCTTGGCCAGGACTTCCGATTGGCAATAAATGGTGTCCCCGATAAAGACCGGGTAGGGCAGCCGAACCTTCTCCCAGCCGAGATTGGCCATGGCGTTCTGGCTGACGTCGGTGGTGCTCATGCCGGTGACCAGCGCCAGCGTGAAGGTGCTGTTCACCAGAATCCGGCCCCAGCGGGACTTCCGCGTGTACTGGCTGTCGAAGTGCAAGGGGTTGGTGTTGAGCGTGATATGGGTGAAGAGGGAGTTGTCCAGCTCGGTGACCGTCCGGCCATGGGGATAGCGGTAGATGTCCCCGACCTGGAAGTCTTCGTAATAGCGCCCCTGCCATCCCTCCTTGACGGGGCCTTGGGAATCGGTCATCGGGTGTCTCCACTCTTTCCGGATGCCGCGGCCTGTCAGGCGCCGGCAGTCCGAATCCGGGTGCGCCTCCTCTCTCCGGCCTATTGTTCGGCAAATCCCGATTGGAGGCCAAGCAAAATCTTTTTGTCTGCGGCGTCTGGAGCGATCTGCCGGTGACCCGATTCGGGTTTGCGGATGCCTGAGACTACAAGACACCGGACTCCTAAATCCAAATCCTGTGCATCCTGTGCATCCATGTTAATCAGAATTATATGAATAGTTGGCCGTTGCGGTTCCCGCCAACCTGGTGGCTGCCCGCAAAGTCGCGCTGAAGTTCAGCGACCCCAATTAAGGAATAAGGATACGGGCGGGACGCCCGCGCTCCCGGGGGTAGTCACCCCACCCTGGACGGGGGGGTGGAGAGAACGACCTGCGGCTTGCCGCCCGGGCTCACTCTGTTCTAAGATTTCGCTTTTCCGAACCAGCCAGTCAAGGGAGAGACCCCATGCCGGTCCAGCGCAGCCGACTACTCATCGACAAGAGCGAAGTGGCGGTCGCCAACGGCCTGGTGACCGCCATGCACCCCCTGGCCGCCGAAGCCGGGGTGGAGATCCTCCAGAGGGGCGGCAACGCCGCCGACGCCGCCGTGGCGGCCGCCTTTGCCGTGGGAGTGGTGGAACCCTTCATGAGCGGGCTGGGCGGAGTCGCCTGCGTGGTGGCTCACCACGCCGCCAGCGGTCGCACGCTCACGCTGGATGGCGCCGGCGTCCTTCCCCGGGCCGCCCGCGAGGACCTGTTCGAGTTGATGGATCCCGGCCTCAAGGGCGGGGGAATCTACGGCTGGCGGGCCACCCGGGATGAGGCGGCCGAAACGGGTTACCGTTCGGTAGCCGTGCCGGGGGCTGTCGCCACCTACGCCCGGTTGCTGGAAACCATGGGCACGCTGTCCCTGGCCGAGGTCATGGCCCCGGCCATTCGCCTGGCCGAGGAGGGATTCCCGGTGGATTGGTACGTCTTCGCCAACTGCGCGGCCGGGCTGAGACGGCTGCGGCCCTTCCCGCACACCATGGCCGCCTTTTTCCATGCCGACGGGACCCCGCTCAAGACGGCCAACGCCGACGACATCGGGAAGGCGGAGTGGCTGGTCCAGAAAGACCTGGCCCGAACCCTGCAACAGATTGCCGAGGAGGGCCCCGACAGCTTCTACCGGGGAGAGATCGGGCGGACCATTGCCGGTTTCCTGGCCGACCATGGCGGCATCCTCACGCCTGAGGACCTGGCCGACTATCGGGTTCGGCTGCGCGATCCCCTGTGGGTGGATTACCGCGGCCGGCGCATTGCGCTGGTTTCCACCAACAGCGGCGGCCCCACCGTGGCCCAGATGTTCAAAATCCTGGAGGGATACGATCTTGCCGCCTCCGTTCACAACACGGCTCCCACCCTGCACCTGCTGGCCGAGGCTCAACGGATGGCCTTTGCCGACCGCTTCATCCATCTCGGGGACCCCGACTTCGACCCCATTCCCCTGGAAGGATTGCAATCGGCGGCCTACGCTGCCGAGAGGCGCAGCCGCATCCGGCCGGCGGGTCCGCCGGTCAGCCAGCCGGAGGGGGACCCCTGGCCGTTCCAGCCCGGCGGCAGACCGGCCGGCATGCGGCCGCCCAGCGGCGTCGCCGCCGCCGAGCAGCACACCACCCATCTGACCGTGGTGGACAAGCAGCGCAACCTGGTCTCGCTGACGGCCTCCCTGGGCCAGTTGTTCGGTTCGGGCGTGGTGGTGCCCGGCACCGGAATCGCCTTGAACAACGGAATGATGTGGTTCGACCCCGAGCCGGGGAAGATCAACTCGATGGCGCCCGCCAAGCGGGCCCTTCACGCTGGAACGCCGGCGCTGGTTTTTGACCAAGGGGGTCCCTTTCTGGCGGTGGGCTCCCCGGGCGGACGCAAGGTGCTGACGGCGGTCCAGCAGGTCATCCACAACGTGGTGGATTTCGGGCTGGGGATGCAGGCGGCTGTCAGCGCGCCGCGCATTCACTGCGAAGGCAGCCCACTTCACCTGGATGCCCGACTGCCGGCCCAGGTGGTGGAGGCCCTCGGGTCGCTGGGCCACCAGGTTTCGGTGAGGGAGGAGCATTTTCTCAGCTCCTACTTCGCCCGTCCCAACGCCATTCTGATCGATCGCAAGTCCGGTTTGCTGCGGAGCGGGGTGGAGCCCTACAAGGCGAGTGCCGCCGTCGGCTATTAGGCGGGCCCCCGCTTTGCGGTACGGATCATACGAGAGTGAAACAGGTTTTGTTTCAGAGAGGGCGAGCCATGAGCGTCGGTAACGTTTCCCGGCAGGAATCGATTCTGGAGAGCATTCGTCAGGGCCGCATCCAGCGCATCGATTTTCTTGGAGACTCCATCACCCAGGGGTGCGGCTTTGTCTCCCGGCAGCAGGGCTATCCCGATTTCCTTCTGGGCAAAATGAAGCAGTTGGCTGGGCACGATCGGTTTCAGACCTACAACCACGCCGTGGGAGGGGCCACCGCCGCGGACGGCGCCGGCCGCCTGCACTGGTGTGAGCGCTTCGCCCCCCCTCCCGACCTGAGCTTCGTCATGTTCGGCCTGAACGACGTCTACCAGTCGGTTTCCGAAGAAGACTATGGCGAAAGCCTGGGCGCCATTGTAAGAAGGCTCAAGTACCTGGGATCGGTGGTGGTGGTTCTGGGGCCGACGCCCTTTCCGGCCAGGGAGGAGGCCGTGCGCTCGTTCAGTCTGCGGGCCTCCCGGGAGGCAAGCCGCGCCGGGGCAGACTTTGTGGATTGCCTGGCCCCCTTCTACCAGGGCAGCCAGGTTCCCGCGGGGCTGCTCTGGCCGGACGGAATTCACTTGACCGCCCGGGGCCACCGGGTTCTGGGGGAATGGGTCTGGCAGCAACTTCAGGCGATGGAGAGATAATCCCCGGGCTCTCGCCCGGGGGTTCGAGCAAGCCGCGCAGGCGGCGGCAGCATGGCGCCGTGGGCGTCAGCCCACGGAGAGCCGCTGTCCCAAAAACCCCGACACGTCGGGAGGGCGACCATTTAAAATAGATCATCCCCGGGCGCCAGCCCGGGGGTTCCAGTAAGCCGCGAATGCGGCGTCCGCAAATAGCCGTGGGCGTCAGCCCATGGACTGCTCCGTGGGCGTCAGCCCACACAAAGCCCCGGTGAGAACGGGGGCGGAGGAGGCTGAACCATGAAACCACTATCCACCTTTTCCTGGGACGACGTGAAGCTGGATCCCTGGCCGATTCCCGCCGGCAACATTCTGGGAGGCAGCCCCGACGCCACGGGGGCCCTCATTTTCATCACCCCGGACAAGACCTCCTGCAGCGGCATCTGGCAGTGTCTGCCCGGGCAGTTCCGATGGGAGTACACCTGGAACGAAACCATCTACGTGCTGGCCGGAAAGGGCGAGATTCGCTCGGAGAATGGGGAGTGCTGCCCGATCGTGCCCGGAAAGATGCTGCACTTCAGCGAGGGGCTCAGCTCGGTCTGGACCATCGAGGAAACGGTGCGCAAGTTCTTCTGCCTGCAGTCCGACCAACCGCTGCAGCTCTGACGGACCTCTTGGGGTGAAGGCGCTGTCACCCCAGGAAGAAGGCAACCCTCAGGCGGCGTAGCCGGCCGCCAGCGCCTTCAGCTTCCGCAGAAACCGGGGGACGGCAGTGACCGGGTCCTCCTCGCCTTCGTACTCGAGGGCCAGATAACCCTTGTAGCCGGCAGCGGCCAGGGTTTTGAGGATTCGGCCCCAGTCGGCGGGCACCGGCTCTCCCTCCGGTCCCGTCACCCTGGTCTTGACCTGAACGTTCACCGCGTAAGGGGCACAGGCCTCGATCTGCCGGTAGGGGTCCTGAAGGAAGTTGCCCGTGTCCAGGTTGATGCCCACCCAGGGGGAGTCCACCCGCTCCAGGATGCGAATCATGGTCTCGGCTCTGGCGGTGATGCCGCCGTGGTTTTCCAGTCCCAGGATCACCCCTCGCTTGCCGGACTCTTCGGCCGCCCGGCCCAGCACGGAAACGGCCCAGTCGGCTGCCTGGTCCAGGCTGGCGCCCGGAGGCGCTTCCCCTCCGAAGATGCGAATATGCCCGGCGCCCAGCGTGTGGGCCACTTCAATCCACTTGCGGATCTCCTGAAGTTCTTGAGCCTGCGCCCGCGGGGTGGGTCGGCAGAGGTCGGTCCGAATCGAGATGCTGTAGATCTCCACCGCGCTCCGATAGGCCAGCCTCTTGAGGGAAAGCAGGAAATCGTCTTCGGTGCTCGGGAACCAGTAGACGGTCAGGTCCAGGCCGTCGATCTCCTGCTCCACCGCCATGTGGACCAAGTCCGCATAGGTCAGGGCCTTCGATGCCAGCGGGGTCCTGAAGGAGTAGGCGCAGATGGCGGTCCGCAGTCGGGCCGCGCCCGTTGCGTTGGAGTGGCCGGCGCGGGCCTCCGCCGGCATTCCCAGGGAACCGGCAAGCAGGAAAGGCGCGGTTTGCAACAGTTCTCGACGGTGCATGGAGTCCTCCACTTTCTAGTCTTTCTTCGTGTGTCTTCGTGGTCCTTCGTGCTCCTTCGTGGATTCCTCTTGAGAAATGCGGCACCACCCGGCCGCAGCCCTCATCCCCCGGACAACCACCGATCGAAGAATGCGTAAGCCTCCTGTCGCACCGGGGACGGAAACTCGTGGCCGACCTCGGGATGCCTGGCCACCAGCCGGTCGGGGCTGTGGAAGAGGCGCTCATAGACCGGCAGGGCGCTTTCAATGCATTCCCTGACACCGGCAACGGCGAAGTTGTGATCTCCCATCGGGGCCGAGATGAAGACGGGCCGGGGCGCCAGAATACCCAGCAGCTCGGTGAAGTCGAAGGGCATGCGCCCGGCGTCGCTCCCGTAGAGTTGGGCGATGCGCGGCATGTACCCCCGGTGGCTCCAGCCCTTCAGGTCGCCGCCGTAGTAGTGGCGGAAGGCATTGAAGCCGCAACTGGTGGCCACCGCCCCCACTCGCGGCTCGAAGGCCGACAGGAAGAGGGCGTTGTGGCCGCCCAGCGAGTGTCCGATGACGCCGATTTTTTCGGCGTCGACTTCCGGCAGCGATTGCAGCAAATCGATGGCCCGGCGGTGGTTGAGAATGCCTTTCATGGTGGCGCTGGCGTAGCCCATGGCGTAGGGATCGATCTGGTAATCCCCGTACCCCGGGTAGTCCGGCGCCAGGGTGACGTAGCCCAGCCGGGCCAATTCCAGGGCGTAGTGCAGGTCGCTGATGCCGCCCAGCCCCGCCGGTTCAGCCTTGCCGATGGAGGTGGTCTGGTGGAGGCAGAGCACGGCGGGAGCGGATTGCCCTTCCCGGAGCGCATTGGGAATCAGCAGATAGGCCGGGACGCGATCCGGTTTTCCCTCCACCACCTGGCTGACAAAGGTGATCTTCCGGCGCCGGACTTGAGGCAGCCTCTCGGTTTCCAGAACCTGAACCTGCAGCGGGTCGTCCGGAAGCTGGGGAAGAGGCCCCATCACCTTCTGCATGTTCTGCAGGATATGGGTTCGACGAATGGCCCAGTGGTTGCGGCCCTCGATCGGATGCGCCTTGCCCTGGCGGTCCAGGTAGTGAAGCAGGTCCCGCTTGTCCCGGTAGACGGGGGCTTCCGGGGCCGCGCAAGCGGCCAGCCAGAGGAACACCAGGCAGAGGCCGAGGCCGCTCCTTAGTCCTCTGCCTCTGAATCCCCGTGCTGGAGAAGGCCGGGCAGCTGCGGTGTTCTCCAGGGAAGCGGTCGGCAGCCGCAGGGATCTGCCGGGCCCAAGGAGCCGGGGTTTGCGGCGGCAGGTCAGCGGACAGCCCCGGACCGGTACCTGTTTAGCGTTCTTCTGGAATGGCATTGGGTCGTCCAGCACGTAATCAATTCTCCGCCTACGCGGTTGCAGGGCTGAGGGGTTCAAACGACCCCGGGCGCCAGCCCGGGGGTTCGAGTCGAGCCGCGCACGCGGCGGCAGCATTTAGCCGTGGGCGTAAGCCCATGGAAAGGGATGCTCTCTCACTATTGAGCCGCGTAGGCGGCGGCAGCGTGGTGCTCCGTCCCCAACAGGCAATAGGCTAAGCACGCCCCTGACCGTCCGGCTTGGCTGATCCATGGTGTCTTCCATCGCGCCTCCCGGTGAGCCCTGCCGGTCAATGCAGGTTGGCCCCCTGCAGGTAGGCGATCAGGTCGGCCATCTGTTGGGGGTCGATTCCGTCCTCGAATCCGTCGGGCATCAGGGACACGCTGGAGGCCCGCACCTCGGCGATGGCGGCCTTCAGCAGGGTGAGGTCGTCGGCCTCGGGGCGCCGCATCGTCAGGCTGTTGGAGGTTTCGTTGACGATGAGTCCGTCCAGCAGCCGCCCGTCCCGGGTTTCCAGCAGGTAGTTGGTGTAGCTGCTTTCGATGACCTGGCCGGGATTCAGGATGGACTGCAGCAACTTGGCCCGGGTGTCGCTGCTCACCCCCGACAAGGCCGGACCGATCCGGGGTCCGTGCTCGGGCAGATGGCAGGTCGCACAGTGTTTCTTGAAGACGGCTTTGCCCTCCTCGGCGCTGCCTGTCCGCTCCAGCACGGGCAGGTACTCCCGGACCGCTTCTTCACGGTCTCTGCCGGCGTCTCCCAGCAGCTTGAGGGCGCGCGCGGCCACCTGGGGGTCGGGGTGGCTGAGCAGCTTTTCCTTGCGGGCCCAATCCAGGGCTCCCACCTCGATGTCTGCGGACTCCAGGGCCTCCAGCAGAAGCCCCAGGCGGCCCTTGCGGTCGAGCAGCAGATCCAGCACCTGAAAGCGACCCCGGACCGGATAGGCTTTCCAGTGCCGGATCAGCAATTGTCCGGCCGCGCTCTCCTGGAACGAGTCCAGGGTCTCCAGAGCCGCGGCCAGCAGGATTGGGTCCAGCGGGGAAGCCAGGAGCTGCTCGAAGACCGGGGCCGCCTGCTGGAAGGTGTGGTTGGCCAGGGCGCAAATGGCCAGCTCCCGCCGCCCGGCCGGCAGTGCGGGGTTCAAGGCCTCTTGCCCGGCCCGGGGAAACAGCCGGGGCATCTTGAACTGCACCACCATGGCCCGGGCCGCCTGGTGGGCCTGGCTGGAACCGGCCGCCATCAGCCTCCGGGTGATCCTCCGGCCGCCGGAAATTTCCCTGCGGGGAGCGCCGGCCATTTTCTGCCCGCGGGTCAGGCCCTTGGCGGCAGCCGTCAGCCACTCTTCTTTTTTAAAGAGGCGGTCCCTCGAGACTCTTGCCAGCAAGCCCTCGATTTCCGAGGATCGGTTTCGGGCACCGATCACCGAGGCCAGCTCAGTGAAGAAGGGGATGGTTTCGGATGCCTCCCGAGCCAGCCAGGCCGGAGAGGCCAACAGCCGTTCCAGCATGGCGCCGGAGGACCCCGCCTCCGAGCTCAGCACGGCGGTCCGAAACCAGGGGTCTCCGGAGTGGTCCCGGGCCAGCCTGGCCAGCGCCCGGACTACCCCCGGACCCGAGAACTCGCCCAGGCTCAGCGCCAACTGGAAGCGTACCCGAGGCGAGGGGTCGTCCACCATGCGGGCCAGGCGTCCGGCCAGTTCGGGAAACGCCTCCGACAGCCGCACGGTATGCACGCGCACCTCGGGGTGGGCATCCTCCAGTGCCGGCTTCAACTGGGTCGCCTCCAGCACCGCAAGCCCCTCCAGGGCGTTCAGCGCGTGCAGGCGGGCCTGGGGAGAGGCATGGCCGGCTGCCATGGCCGCCAACCGGGGCACCGCCGACCGGTCCTGTCGTTCCACCAGCAGGCGATGGGCGGTGAGACGCCACCAGATGTTGGGGTGAGCCAGATGCGTGACCAACTGCTCGGACGCCTGGCTTGACAGTCGCACCGGGGTTGCGGTCCGGGGCGGCGCCGTTCGGGGCACGATCCGGTAGATCCTCCCCATGCGGTCGCCGCTGTAGAAGTCTATGTCCTTCTTGAGGGCTTCCGGCACTGATTCGGGGGTTTCGATGAATTCGCGGTACATGTCCACCATGTAGAGGGCTCCGTCGGGCCCGTTGGCGAAATTGCAGGGGCGGAACCAGACGTCGGTCGAGGCCAGAAACTCCCGGTCGGTCTCGCCCGGCGGGCGGCTGGCCAGGTAACTGACGCCGTCGGGCCGAATCAGGTCCCGGTGCACCAGGTTGGCGCTGACGTCGCCGGTGAAGAGGTTGCCGCGATAGGCCTTGGGGAACAGGTCGCCCCCGTAGATGGTGCCTCCGGCGGCCCCGCTGAAATAACCCCCGGCGTGCTCCACCCGGTCCAGCTTGTTGTCCTGGTAGCGCTGCTGCCGCATGCGGGTGCGCACCCGGCGCCAGCGCTGGGGTCGGGTCAGGGGGAAGATGCGAACCAGCGGCTTGCCGTGGTCGGAGATGTCCAGAGCCGGCGTCCCGGCGACCAGGAAGGGGTTGCGCCGCAGGTAGCGCCAGGGGAACACCACGTGGCGAACGTGGGTGGTGTTCGAGGTGATGAAGCGGTTCCCCCAATCGTCCATGGCGATGCCGAACTGACCCGGACCGGAGGCAGGCTCGAACAGGTTCCGGTCCAGGCGAAAGCGGAAATCGGCCCCCTGCACCGAGACCGGGGCGGCGTCGGGCCGGCGGCTGAAGGTGATCTCTCCCGTGCGGCCGTTGTTGGAGGCGTAGATCCAGTTGTCCGCGGCAAAGCGGAGATTGGTGATGCGGGCCTCGGGGTCGACCAGGGCGAAACCGCTGAAGAGGACCTCGCGCCGGTCGGCAAGGCCGTCACCGGTGGTGTCTTTCAGGTAGAGGATGTCCGGGGCGGCCGTGACCAGCAGGCCACCCTTCCAGGGGAGCACGCTGGTGACCTGCTGCAAGCGGTCGGCGAAAATTCGGGCCCTGTCCAGGCGGCCGTCTCCATCGCTGTCCTCCAGCAGACGGATGCGGCTTCTGGGTGATTGACCCGGTTCCGGATCGTAGGGAAGATCGAGCATTTCAGCCACGAAGATGCGTCCCCGGGCGTCGAAGGCCATCTCGACCGGGTCCACCACCTCCGGCTCGGAGGCAAACAGCTCCACCCGGAAGTCGGGATGAATCTGCATGCTTCGTAGCGACTCCTGGGGGGAGCGGGGCGCCGCATCCTGATGGCGGACACAGCCCGGCAGGAGCAACAGGGACACTCCCAGGACCCAGATCGAATTCAGAGGGCGTCCCTTGCGGGTTGGCGAATGCATGGGAGGTTTCATGGGACCGGCGCCCGGGAGACGGGCCTGCCGGCGGCAGGTTGGGAGCAGGGGCCGCGGCCTGCGCCGGCCGGCCTTCAGAAGAGCTTCAGCAGGTGCTTGAGTCGCGGGCCGAGCGTTACCATTGGTTGTTCTTTGGCTTCACCGCACATAAACCCAAACGACTTCGGCAGCCAGGGTCCGGCGCCATCTTCCCTTCGAATCCAGAGCTTCCCACTCCGGCAGCGTGTAGACCAGCACATCGGCAGGTACGGGCAGTTCCTCCGCGGGCCATTGACTCGCCCGCCGTTCAAAAGGCGTCGGGGAACGACGGACCAGAACCAGCACATCCAGGTCGCTGCCCACCCCCCAATCTCCCCGAGCGTAGGAGCCGAAGTATCCGATACGCGAGACCTCGGGCCGTCGCTCGGCGGCTTGTGTGGCCCAGGCACGCACCGCCCGATCCACCGCCGGTCTATCGGGCCATTTGATCAGTGACGAAGTCGATGATTTCACGGGCATAGTCGATGGCCTCGCTGCTCTGCAACCTGCCGTAGTGATGGAAGGGCGCCCCCTCCGGGTGACTGTTGGGATACCTGGCTGGAATGTAGAAGCTGTCCAGAACGCGGCCTTTGTCCATCAAATACATCCCGCTGGCCTTCAGGAGAGCTTCAGCAGGCGCGCCGCGTTTTCATGGAAAATCTTGCGCACCGCGCCCGGGTTGGGCGCCAGGCGCCGCACGGCCACCAGCCCCTTGAATCCGATACATCCCTCTCCCTCTCCCAGAGTGTCTGGGCAGTCGCTGGCCCACAACAGCCGGTCCTGATGGCGGTCGATGAAGCCGCGGGCATGGGCCTCGTCCCGCAGCAGCGAGTTCAGCCCGGAATTGGCGGAGAGGTCCCCATACATGTTGGGGTAGTCGGAAAGCAGCCGGTCGCTGATGCCGCCCCGGGTGACAGGAGTCTTCGGATAGAGGGCTTCCTGGTCGTGGTGCAGGTCGATGTTGCCCCACCAGCCTTGCGCGTGGCCGATGAAGTTCACCTTCGGGTATTTCTCCAGCATCTTGTGAAAGCGCTCAAACCCCATGTTGTAGGTCTGGTGCTGGAAATGAAGCAGCACCGGAACGTCGAACTCCTGGGCAATGGAATAGACCAGTTCCATCTCCTTGGAGTCACAGGGCACCTTGAACTTCTGTTCGCCAATCCCGCGGGCGCCCATCTTGAGGTACTCTTCCAGCACCGCTCGGGTCTCTGGAAGATCGGGCAGCTCGTTGGCGAAGTAGACGAACTCCTCCGGATACTGGCTGGCCAGCTTCACCACCGAATCGTTGCCCCAGGCATCCGCCGCCAGGCCGTAGCGGGAGCCGGCCGGGAGCAGCACGGTCCTGGCGACGCCGAGTTTCCGCTGGTGAGCCACCAGGTCGGCGTCGCTGCGTGCCAGATAGTGGGTGTGTTGATGGAAATCGATGATGGCGGTCCCGGCGGGACGGGTACAACCTGCCAAACCGACCAGGGTCCCGGCCGCCGCCAGAAACTCCCTGCGGTCCATGGTATTCATGGCCAATGTCCCTCCGCCCGTGGCATCCGGGCCCCAGGCCCATCCCCGGACTTGCCGTTTCAAGTCCCTGAAGGGAGCGGGATCCATCCTATGCTCAGCCTTGTTCCATGGCTTGTCATTATAGGTCAACTGGGTCCGTGAGTGTTGACTGCGTTCCTGGGCCTGGCGTGTGGCTGACAACACCCCTGGCAGATCTGGACTCCCCCTCAAGGGTGGAGTGATTGTCATGAGATGACAACTTCCTGGGAGCGCGGGCGTCCCGCCCGCACAGGGCCGGCACGGCTTCGCCTGTCTCTCCCACGTCGATCAACCGGGAACGGCACCGTTCCTGGTTGATTGTGTAAAGGATGTTCCCCGTTTGTGCCCGGATCACTCCCCCGTTGAGAGGGAGTCGCAGAAGCCGAGCCGGAAGGCGAAGGCTGATGCGGTGGGGGGGGAGCCGGACCACCAGGCTGCGGCCAGCATCCGCATCCGCATATAGCCGTGGGCGCAAACCCATGGAAGGGGTAGAATGTCGGGACCGTGATTCCGCGAAACCCCATGAGCCGAGGCCGGCAGATGCGAAGGAGCCAATTCCATGCGCATTGACCGGGTGGAAGTCCGGGTGGTGGGACCCCAGGTGGAGCGCTTTACCTGGTCCCATGACCTGCCGGAACAGTACATGACCAACACCGTGGTGCGCATTTTTACCGACGAGGGAGTTGAAGGCGTCGGGGGAGTGTCCAACTACACCTCCTACCGGCACGACCGCTACACGGCCGAGACGCTCCGGCACCTGATTCCGGCCCTGATCGGCCGGGACCCCCTGGAGCGGGAGGCGCTGTGGCGAAGCCTGTGGTCGCGTGTCTTTCCCCTGGCCCCCGGAGCCCTGGCGGTGCTGGATATCGCGCTCTGGGACCTGCTGGGCAAAGCCGCCAATCTGCCCATCTGCCAGCTCCTGGGCGGGGCCCGCAGTCGGATTCCTTCCTACGCCAGCACCCCTATGCTGGAGGACGTTGCCGCTTACCTGGACTTCGTGGACCAACTGCTGGAGGAGGGCTTTGGGGCCGTCAAGTTCCACTGCTGGTGCGTGCCCGACAAGGACCTGGAACTGGCCCGGGCCGTCCGCGGGAAACATGCTCCCGACCGGGTGGCCTTGATGCTGGACGTGGAGAACAACTACGACTGGCAGAGCGCGCTACGGGTGGCCAGGGAGTTGGAGACCCTGGAGTTCACCTGGTTCGAGGCTCCGCTGATGGACTACGACCTGGAAGGCTATCGCAGGCTGACCCGTCGGGTGGACATCCCCATCGTGCCGTCGGGGAACTGGGTCCAGGACCTGCAGGCCTATCAGCAGGCCCTGCGCAGGGAGGCCTGGAGCCGGGCCCGGACCGACGTCACCGTCTGCAGCGGCCTGACGCCGGCCCGCAAGGCCATGGCGCTGGTGGAGGCCGCCGGCATGAAGTGCGAGGTGATGTCGTGGGGGAACACGTTGGTGTCGGCGGCCAACCTGCACCTCATGCTGGGTTTCAATCTGTGTACCTACTTCGAGCAGGCCGTCCCCTACCAGCCCTACGAATACGGAATGAAAGATGTGATCCGGACCGGACCGGACGGGATGGTGCGGGCGCCCGGCGGCCCGGGTCTGGGTGTCGAGGTGGACTGGGAAGCCATGGAAGCCGCCACGCTGCTCAGCTTCGGCACGCCCTGACTACCGGGAAGGGGTCCGGTTTGATTCGACTTTGATTCGAAGGAGAGAGCTCATGATCGATCGACGCACCTTTATCGGTGCCCTGGGGAGCAGCCTGGCGGTTCCCCCGTTGCTCTGGGGAGAGGCCGCCAAGCCCAGGCGGCTGGCCATGGTGACCACCGAATGGCGGTACCCGTCCCACGCCTGGCACATGGGCGAGCGCTTCCTGGTGGGATATCCCGTGGAGGGACGATGGCACCGGTCCCCCCTCGAGCTGGTATCGACCTACATGGACCAGTTCCCGGAGAATGACCTGAGCCGCGCCCGCTCGCAGGAATTCGGCTTCCCCCTCTACCCCACCATCGCCGAAGCGCTACGTTGCGGCGGGGACAAGCTGGACGTGGACGCGGTGCTCCTGGTCGGCGAGCACGGGAAGTACCCGGTCAACGAACTGGGGCAGACGCTCTATCCCCGCTACGAATTCTTCAAGGAGATCGTGGAGGTCTTCAAGCAGGACGGCCGAACCGTCCCCGTCTTCAACGACAAGCACCTGTCCTGGAAGTGGGAGTGGTCCAAGGAGATGGTGGATACGGCCCATGACATGGGATTCCCGCTGCTGGCCGGGTCTTCATTGCCGGTCACCTGGAGGATGCCCTCCATCGACATGCCCTATGGAGCCGAGATCGAGGAAGTCATGTGCGTGGCTATCGGGGGGGTGGACAGCTACGATTTCCACGCTCTGGAAACGATTCAATGCATGGTGGAACGCCGCCGGGGAGGCGAAACCGGGGTGGACTGGCTCCAGGCCATGCGCGGAGAGCCGGTCTGGGAAGCCATGGGGAAGGGCTCCTTCGATGCCGGCGGCTGGGACCCGCAGCTCTTCACCACCTGCCTCTGCCGCAGTCTGACCCTCACCCAGGCGGAAACCATGAATCACCGCTACCCCACCCGAGAGCAGATCCGGCAATGGGTCAAGGAGCCGGTGGTCTACCGTTTCCAATACGCCGATGGACTGAAGGCCACCATGATGCTGATGAACGGCCTGGTGGACGACTTCACCTTCGCCGCCCGGCTCAAGGGCCGCTCCGAGCCGCTTTCAACCCTGTTCTTCCTTCCCCCCACCCCCAATGTGGTCTACACCGCGGCCCTGATGCACAAGGTGGAAGAGATGGTCCTGACGGGGAAAGCTCCCTACCCGGCCGAGCGCACCCTGTTGACCTCCGGCCTGGTGACAGCCGGAGTCCATTCCCTGGGCCAGGGCGGGAAAAAGCTCGCAACCCCCCACCTGTCAGTCCGCTACCAGGCCCCCCGGGAGTCGCATTTCATGCGGAGCTGAGGGATGAGTGTTGAGAGTGGAGGAAAAGGATAGTTTCTTGCGCGTGATTCCGCTTGAAGATGGGGAAACGGTGCACGATGCTTTCTTCGACCGGAGTTATTCAGCAAGGGAGAAGACATGAAAATCAACTTCTTCGAAGATACGGACACCGCGTTGATTGAGTTCACCTCCAAGCTGGTCGTCGAAACTCGAGAAGTGGCTGAGGACATCTATCTGGACCTGGACGAGAATGGAAATCTCGTCTCCATGACGATCGAGCATGCCGAGGAGAAAACCAACATCCGGGATTTTGCTTTCGAGCGACAACCCAAAGTGAACGCATGAAACATCGGGTCACCGCAAGCACACCCTCCCACACTTCCCTCCTTGATGCGAATTTTCGCATCAAGAACGGTTCTGCTTTTTTGGATAATAGTTACCCTATTCCCGGGCGCGGTTCATACCTCCATGCCCTCGACCCAGCGTTCCCCTCTCCAGTCATGGCGCCGGGCGCAGGTCGAGGTCGTGGATGTTCTTGAGGGGGAGGGCGGTGATGGTGTCGGTCAGGGGATACTCCCGGTCGCCGGGGTAGACTACCCACAGGTGCTCCAATCCCAGGTCTTCGATGACGATGTGCATGGATCTTGTCGTGCGCGGGGCATCGGTGCACTTGAACTCGAAACCCCAGCGCCGGCCTCGCCGCAGCAACATCAAATCCAACTCGGCGCCGCGTTGGGTGCCGTAAAAGTAGGCTTCGTGCTCGCCGTGGGCCAGGAGCGTCTGCTCAAGGGCGAATCCCTCCCAACTGGCGCCGTATCGTGGATGCATCGGCAGTTCCCGCATCTCTTCCAGCCCCAGCAGGAAATGCAGGATCCCGCTGTCGCGCAGGTAGACCTTGGGCGATTTGACGAGGCGCTTTCCCAGACTTTCCCTCCAGGGAGGGAGCATCCGAATCATGAAGGTGCCCGCCAGCAGATCCCGGTAGTGGTTCACCGCGGTCGCGCTCACGTCCATCGACCTCCCCAGTTCGGATGGGTTCCAGACTTGTCCGTGAAAATGGGCCAGCATCCTCCAGAAGCGGCCCAAGGCTTCGGGAGATACTTTCGAGCCCAGTCCCGGGATGTCCCTCTCCAGAAAGGTGCGGGTAAACGACTGCATCCAACGGGTCCAATCCGCATCCGAGCGCGCCAGCCAAGCTCGCGGAAAGCCACCGCGCATCCAGAGACGGTCCTGGTTCTGTCGGACCACCTCGGCCAGCGAGAAACCGCCTACGTCCACGAAAATGATTCTTCCCGCCAGAGTTTCCGATATCCCCTGGATCAAGTCCCAGGAAGCGCTGCCCAAAAGAAGAAAGACCGAATTTCGCTCCCGGTCGTCACAGATCGGGCGCAGGATCTCGAACAGGCCCGGCATACGCTGCACCTCGTCCAGAACGACCAGACCCTCGCTTTGGCGAAGCAGTCTCTCGGGAGTCACCGACAAGGCTTCCCGCACGGTGGCGACCTCGAGATCCAGGACCATCGATGGTCCCGACCACTCCGACGCTACCTGCTCGGCCAGAGTCGTCTTGCCGACCTGTCTGGCGCCCAGCAAAGCCACCACCGGCACCTGGGAGATTCCGCTGACAGTAGCCTCGAGCAGATCGGGACGGGCAATATAACGTTGCATATCGATCTGTCACGATAGGATATTCAACAATATATCTTACTTGAACGATCCTCTTTCGTCCAGTTCCATCGGAAGCGGGGTTGGTATAGGAGAGGTGGTGAAGATCTCGTGATTGCACCCGGCGCCCTTACTCGATAGGAGCAGCAAATCGGGTGCCCGCTGCGGTACAACGGTTGACAACAGGGATGGTTATGAGCGGGGAAGTCGGTCGAACCCGAGAAAGAGGGTTGCTCAGTCAGGCAGGTAAAGATCTTGAAACACAACTCCTGGCGGTCGGTACGCAGGCTCCCCGACAATCGCGATTCTTGGGGAGCTACCGGAAGAGTTGTCTCTCATAGAACATCCTTCTATTTCCGGCAACTAACAGGTCTTCAGCGCCTGAGCCTTTGATATTCCTGGCACGCTTCCTTCAATGAGGGAGGCACTGGCTCGGCTAACCTCTGTTCCTCGTGGCACATTCGGTACAACTTCCTGGCAAGCAAGCGACAGTCTTTCCGCCTTCTCAGGCGAGGATAGGCTGTATTCTCATCAACCATTTGCCCTTTCAGGTATGCGAACCAGGTTTCAATGTTTCGTCGTGGAACGGCGACGATGACGGGATCAACGCGTGTTTTCCTCGCCACGCCTTTTTCGTCGCACGCCTGATCCAATTGGGATCGCCTGTATCCGGTCGTTTGCGTATCCGCATCGACGACGACCAGTAGAAACGTTTGCTGTCTCGCCCGAATGGCCTTCAACTCCTCGGGGTACCGGGTTCGAATCCACTGTTCACCCGATTGCCGTCCGGGAGGACTAATTATCGTTTTGAGCTCTCTTCCATGGAATCCACGGTGGGATAGGAACCGGCGAACAAAACTATCCGTCTGAGTGTCCTCGCAGAGCAAAACGATGCTTACGCTCACTCTTCCCATCCCCTAGAGACGGTTTCGGACAGTGACAACCCATCAACGGCATGTTTCGGTTCATGGCTTACTCGTATGGGTCCATCGCCTTGCCGGGAAAACCACCTACCGTTGGCACCTGCCATGTAGTCGATCATTACCGGGTGGTGGGAGACGATGACGATTTGCTCCAACGTCTCTCCGCAGCGCTCAACGGCTGCAGAAAGCCACGGCTGAATTTCCGTCAGCGACAGATAATTGTCGGGTTCGTCGATGAAGAGGGAGACCCGACGGTCTTCCGATAGAAAAATCAGACCGTATAGAGCGATCAGCGCTCTCTGACCGTCGGACAACTGGTCAAATTCGTAGCGGACTGACTTGTTGGGTGGATTGTGGAACGTGGCCTTGAGGGTGCGGGCGTTTTCTCCTGATTTCGTTAGGCTGATCGAATCGAAGCCAGGAAGAACCTTCCCGAGCTCCTGGAACAACGTGGTTATCGCCCCCATGTTTTCGTGGGAGGCGTGGTTGTACCATCCCGCGAAATTCTGCATCGAAGGTGTCAGGAACTCTTCCTCCTTTCTGGTTTCCGGCTCAAAGAGCGGCGGGCAAGGACTGACGATAATGCAGTTGGCGATTTCCTTCTTGAATCGGGTCAGTCTTTGGTTGTCGCGTCTTTCATTCAAGACGCCGATACCGGACTGCGTCCAGTCGAATGGATACTTGGGGCCTTCCGAATAGTCATCATGATATAGCTGGGCGTCACCCCTGTTGAATGCAAACAACGGGTTTCCGTCGTGTTCGAGTGTCTCTTTGTTGATTCGCGCCCGGCCGCGGTCGAGATCGTGTTCAAGTGTCAGCGCATAGTGGTAAGCATCGTCATCGACCTGCATTTCGATTTCGAATCGCTGTTCTTTGCGGTGTTGCCACAGAGAGAGGTCTCGCCCGGGAAGTACCTCGTCGACTTTCGATCCGCGCACCACCAGATCTTGAATCTTTCTTAGCGCATTTAAGACCGATGTCTTACCAGTTCCGTTGGCGCCGAGGAAGATGTTTTCCTCGTCGAGTTTCAGTTCGAAATTCACAAGGCATCGAAAGTTGTCTGCATAAAATCTCCGAATCATGGAAACCTCCTGTGGTCGGGTCAAATTAGACGCTGTCGACGGCGAATAGTCAAGCACGCACAAGGGGTTGGAGGCTCCATGTATATCTCCAATCTCAACGCCTCGCTCAGCTACTACTTAGGCATCATCCACGTCGGCGAAGAAGTTCTGGTCACCCACCGGGGAAAGACCCTGTTTTCTCGCACTACACTTTTTGACAGACGGAAATTTAGAGAAACCGCCTCAGCGATAAAGCACCGTGCAGTTAGGCAGCGCCGTCTGTATTCTGCGGATGCCGTCCGGGGAGACCCGGGTGCCGTAGAGACCCACGGCTTTGAGCTGGGAGAGTTTTTCAAGCTGTTTCAGCTCCGGGTCGCCGATTTGGGTGTAGGAGAGGTCGAGCCAGGCCAGATTGGCCAGGCCTTGCAGGTGGTTCAATCCGGAGCCGTTCACCCGCGTGTGCTGAATCCCCAGGAACTCGAGGTGTTGAAGCGGCTTGAAATGCACCAACCCGGCATCGGTGATCTTGGAACCGTAGAGAAACAGCTCCTTGAGGTTGGGCAGGTGCGCCAGGCCGGCCAGGCCTTCATCGGTGATCTCGTTCGGCGGGTAGAGCTCGGCCAGAGCGGGGAGGCCCTTCAGGTGGCGAAGCCCGTCGGTGGTGGCCCCGGCCGGCAGAATCAGCGTCCGAAGGCGGTGCAGGCCTTCCAGGAGGGGGAGGTCATCGTCGGTCAGATCGGTCCAGTAGAGGTTGAGCAGGGTGATGTGGCCTTCCCCGTCCGCCTGGACCTCCGCACCCCTTGCCGTCAGCCGATCGGCAAGACCAACTGGCGTGCCGGCGGCGGGGTCGGCTGGCCGGCTGGAGGTTTCGGGTTGACCGCAAGCCCCAACGAAGAGAAGTGCTGTCCAAAGGACGCAACGCGGGGTAAGAGGTAATCTGGCAGGTGTCGTTTTTTGTGCATCATGTGTTCGACTGTGCATGATCAAGTATAAATAAACTCTGTTTCTTTACAACAGACGCACGACGATTCTTTGTTTGGTGCTTGGCAGGCAAGACTGAACGGGAGCGAGTCTTGTAGCTTTGCAATGGGCGATTGGAGAGGGATCAGGGGAGCGGCTGGAGAGCGATGAGCCGCAGGCGAAGGGGTGGATTTGAGGAGGGTGAAGGCGATTTCGAGGCGATGGGCAGGGAGCGGGCAGGAGGGGGCGCACCTGTGGGGAGGGCAGGGGGCGTTGCCGGCCGGTGGGGTGTGGGCTCAGGCCCTCAGGGGGTGGAGGACTGCGCGCAGGGCGGCCTGTTGTCGATGGGCATAGTAGCGATGGGCCTGGGGCAGGTAACGGAACCAGCCTTGATAACGGACGATGGAGATGGCGGCATTGGTCATGGCGGCGAGATTGCGGGGCAGGTGGCCGACATGAGCGCGGCAGCGGTCTTCGTCCCAGGAGAGGTCGCGGACGTGATGGAGTCGATTCTCGATTTCCCAGTGACCACGGACCAGAGTCATCAGGCGTTGGGAGTCGGCCTCTGCGGGGGACAGCGAGGTCAGGCTGTAAGTCACCTCGCTGCTGGTGGCGCCGGTCTTGACGTGGGTGCGCTGGCGCTGGATGCGGAAGGCTTGGCGGCGATGGGGCAGGTCGGCATAGCCGTCCCACTGCTGGCCGGTCAGGTCGAGGCTGCGGCAGCGGCGGGTTTCGATGCGCCCGTGAGCCTTGTCGACGGTTTCGGATTGGGAGGCCACGCACTCGGGCGCGTCCCAGTCGATGGCGCGGAGGTCCTCGAGCAGGGTCGGCTGATTTTTCTTCACGGCCGTGGCCAGGTAATGGGCCTGACCCTGTTCGACCAGCAGGCGCACGGTGTCGGCTTGCACGTGGAGTGCATCCAGGCTGACAGTGCGGCCGGCGAGATTCAACTGGCCCACCAGGGTGCGCACGGCGGGGATCTCGTTGCTCTTGTGCCGGACCGCTTCCTGGCCCAGGACCAGGCCCGAGCCGTGTTCGAGGGCGGCCACCAGCAGGGTGCGGCCCCGGGGGTTATGGCGGGAGGCGCCGCGCACCTGCTTGCCGTCGACGGCGACCGGGGCCCGGGCCCGGCTCATCTGAGCGGCCCACTGCCGCAAGACCCAGTCGAGGGTGTCGGGAGGCAGGCGGGCCAGCACAGTATGGAAGGTGGTGGTGGTCGGGGCCGTGTAGCGGTTCAGCTTCTGGCTGTAGTAGGCCCGCAAGGCGGCCAACTGCTTCTGGGTGAGGCGGCTCGCAAACTCGGCAAAGGCGGTCACGCCGCGATAGCCGGCGAGGCGGGCCGCCACCGCCATCGCCAGCAGGGTGGCCAGCGGGTAGCGCTTGCCCCGGGGCTTGCGGAACTCCTTGACTCGACGCAGACACTCGAACAGGGAGCGCAGCCGGTCGTCGCTGAGGGGTTGCGATTCGCCCTGGCTGGACCAATCGGGGGCGTCTTCGAGTCGACTCAGTTGTTGGCAGGCATCGGGTTGCAAGGGGTACAGGAAGATCTCCTTGGGTTGACCGTGATGGGACCAGCGGGCGCTGCCGCCGGGCTGACGCCGGTAGCCGCGGGTCATGCCCAACGAAAGCCAGTTGGAGGCCCGGTAGCAGGTACCGGCAAAGCGGCTCGGGTCCACGAAGGTCTCGGCCACCAGCACCGGATGCCCATGCAACTGGCGCATGTCGCTCGACAACCGCCGCAGGCTCAATCCCAGCACCCGCGAGGCCAGGTTGGGCCGGTGAGGACCCGGCAGCAGCACGAAGCGGGTGTTGTTGGCAATCAGATGCAGACGCCGGAACTGCTGCTCGGGGATCCATCCGATCCAGCCGTCCCGCGCCTTCAGCTTGAAGGCTCCCGCCTGCCAGCCCACCAGCGCCACCCATTGCCCGTCGAGTTCCGCCACGTGACGCAAGCCGCACCCCACCAGACCCTGAAACGGCAAGTAGTGATGTTGCTTGACCAGTTGGTCCCAGCGGCGACGCTCCTCCAGCCCCCGGGTGGGACGCACCCGGACCGCTCGCAACGGCCGGGCGTTCAGGGGTGGGGCCGGGGACGAGTCAGTCGGCATGCCACCCATTATCGCGGATGAGAAACGGTTTGTCCAGAGCTAAAGTTACTTCAACTCCATCAGAGGGCTAATACGGAACAAAGAATGGCCCTGACAACAGACGGTATTGAGTTGAGCGAGAGGTGAACGTATAAACCAGCGCAGCACCGTAAGCACACCCTCCGACAGTCCCCTCCTTGATGTGGGAATTCGCATCAAGAACAGTCCCGTTTTTTGGGGTACCCGTCAACCTCCCCACAGACGCAATTCATGCCTCCATACCGGCAACTCAACCTTCCCCGCTCCGTTCATGACACCGGCCCCGGTTCGATGTCATGGATATTTGGAAAGTGACTTGATGACCATTTCTATCTGACGAGCCTTTTGCAAAATTCGCTAGGAAGCGGGATTTATTGTCGGGAAGAGTTGTTGTCCCTGGGAGCGCGGGCGTCCCGCCCGCACAAGACCTGGCAGGGTCGTGGCGATTGGCTTCACAGGGTTGGTCGGTTCACCCGCCGACTGACGCTGGAGCAGCGCCTTGACAAGTATGCGGGCGGGACGCCCGCGCTCCCAGGGGGAAACCCATGGCTAGCCAGGTGCAGATCCCTTTCGAGGGTGTTATTTAGCAGGAGCATTCTGCCCCCATCTCATGCCCGACTCCGAATTTTGCAAAAGGCTCTGACTATAATAGTCAAGTAAGCATGTGGGAGCATTGGTATGGAAACTGCGTCTATCTCTAAACTCAAAGCCTCGCTCAGCCACTACCTCTGCATCGTCCGCACCGGCGAAGAAGTCCTGGTTACCGACCGGGGTAAAGCCGTGGCCAAACTCGTTCCCGTGTCCCAGGAGGACCCGGTCTGGCCACATCACCTGAGGGAATTGGAAAAGGCCGGTCTGATCCGACTCGGATCTGGCGAGATCCCTGCTTCTTTCTGGAGCGACGCAAGGTCGCCCGCTCCCGAAGGACGCGCCCTCCAAGCCCTCCTCGACGAACGGGCAGAATCGCGATGATCTTCTGGGATGCCTCCGCAGTCCTCCCACTTTGCGTGCAAGAGGACCCATCGCCACTCGTGCGGGACTTGTTGCTTGGCGACCCAGCGATGGTGGTATGGTGGGGGACTCCGGTCGAGTGCTGCTCTGCCTTAGCCCGCCTACAACGGGAAGGTCATCTTGATAAACAAGCCGTTTCCCGGGCAGTTCGTTTTCTCGACTCCTTGCGGGCGGGCTGGTCCGAGATCTTGCCCAGCCACCAAGTCCGCGAAGGTGCACTCCGCTGCATCTCGGTCCATGGATTGAAAGCGGCCGACTCGTTGCAATTGGCCGCCGCTATGGTCTGGAGCAACTACCGACTCACCGGACACTTCTTTGCTTGTTTCGACAAGCGGCTACAACAGGCAGCGCACAGCGAGGGTTTTCGCATGGTGCCGATAAGAGAGGGTTAGGAACTTGGTAGATGTTATTGGGTCACGAGAACGGCTCCTCTTCACGATTCTGAATTACTTTGGCGATCGTTGAGAACATTCCTCCCTACCGGTTTAGGGCCTCGCCTGGAGACAAGCCTGGAGTTTTCAATTCGCTGGACTGCGCCCACCGGCGAGAGGAGAACGGCAGGCATTGGGTCTTCTTGCCCGCAGTCCGTCAACGGTGTGTTTCTTTTCTCGCGCCAGACTGTTGGACAGACTGAAGTTTTCAGTGCGCAGGTCAGCGATAAAGCGCCGTGCAGTTGGGAAGTGCAGTCCTGAGTTTTCGGAAACCGTTCTGAGAAACCCGAGGTCCGTAGACGGGTACAAACCGGAAACATCCATTACACAATAGATCGGGAACGGATCTGTTCCTGATTGATCGAGGTGGGGAAGATGGCATCGCTTTGCCAGGCCTTGTGCGGGCGGGACGCCCGCGCTCCCAGGGAGTCGCCAAGACAAGGGCGAAGCCGGCAGTCGAGCCGGTGGGGGAAACCACGCCACGGCGGAGGACAACGATTATTTGAGTTCCTGGCGGCAGAAAGGTCCGACAATGAATGCTACTGAGGCAGCGAGCGGGGCGGGCGGGGTGTCGCGGCGGCGGTTTGTGTTGGCCGCGCCGGCGGCCCTGGCCGGGCTGGCCTGGGCGTCGAAGCAGGGCCGCGCCGAGACGGGCGAGGTGGAGTGGCTGGATGAGGTGCAGCGGCCGCCCTCCAGGCTGCCGCCGGAGGCGCCCGATTTGCCTCCCCTGCTGGTCGGTCGAGGCGGAGCGCCCATCCGCTCCCGGGCCCAGTGGGAGTCCGAACGTCAGAGGATCCGGCGGGACTGGATGCGGTTCCTGGGCCCCATGCCCGCCGACAGGCCGCCGCTCGAAATGGAAGTCCTTCAGGAGGAAGAGCTGGACGGGGGTCTGGTGCGGCAATTGGTTCGCTACAACGCCGAAGCCGGTGTTCGGGTGGAGGGCTACCTGCTGGCGCCGGCGGCCTCGGGGCGGAAGCGGCGGGCGGGAGTGGTGGTCCTGCACCCCACCAGCAGCCTCACCATCGACCTGGTGGCGGGGGTCAACGGCCCCGAGGAGCAGCAGGTCGGCTTGAAGCTGGCCCGCCGCGGCCTGGTGGTCTTTTGCCCGCGCTGTTTCCTGTGGCAGGACGCCGGCAATTTCCTGGAGGCCATGGCGCGCTTCAAGCAACGGCATCCGGATGCGCTCTGCATGCACAAGATGCTGTGGGACGCCATGCGCGGGGTCGACCTGCTGGAGAGCCTCCCCCAGGTGGACGCCTCCCGCATCGGCGCGGTGGGCCATTCGCTGGGGGCCATCGAATCGCTCTATCTGGCGGCCTTTGACGAGAGAGTTCGGGTGGCGGTCGCCAGCGAAGTGGGGCTGGACTTCAGTTTTACCAACTGGCACGATCCCTGGTTTTTGGGTCCCGCCATCCGCAGCCCCGATTTCAAGCTGAACCACCACCAGCTCCTGGCGCTGACCGCGCCCCGGGCCTTCCTGGTGCTTGCCGGAGAATCGGGACGCCACGCGGCCGATGGCGATCGCAGTTGGCCCTTCATCGAAGCGGCCTTGAAGGTCTACCGGCTGTACGGCTCACCGGCCCGCCTGGGGATCTACAACCACGGAAAGGGACACACCTTGCCTCCCCAGGCCTTCCAGAGGACGGCCGAGTGGCTGGAAACGTATTTGAGAGTGAAAAGCTGAATCCGGCCCGAATTCAGGGGCCGGTCAGGGAGGTAGCCCGCCTTTCTCACCGCGTGGCTGGGCATCGGCTGAGAAAGTGTTTGTCATTAGCTTCTTGCAGCGATTTTTCGGGCAGTCTTCCGGGTACAAACTGCCCCGCGCTCGCCCTGGCGTGTCTGAGAGCAATCACCAGGGATGATTACTGCCGCCGCCTACGCGGCTCAACTCTATCGCCGAGCTTTCCATGGGCTTATGCCCACGGCTAAGTGCTGCCGCCGCTCCGCGGCTCTACTCGAACCCCCGGGCTGGCGCCCGGGGAACAATCCTTCAAAAATCCTGTCCACCTGTCTTGTGGTGGTAATAGGGGGAGCGGTGTAGCCGCACCAGCCTATCGCCCTCGGAGAGAGCCTTGGGGGGTCGCGCTTGGCCACCAAGGCGGCGTCTTCGTGTCGGTGAAGCCGTGAGCCCAGGGTCGTTGTATCCCCCACTGCCCGGTGAGCAATGCAGGCCGGTCTCCACCCCGGAGACTCAGAAGAAGACATACATCAGAAAGACCGCGGCGGCGCAGAGGACCCCGGCCCAGAACCGATCGTCCCGCAACTTGCCCGCCAGCGCCCGAACGCCCGCCGGCGCCCCCGTGGCTTTTCCCATGCCCACCCAGAAGAGCGCCAGGGTCCAGACGGCTCCCAGCACAGCCGCCGCAAACGGGCTCAGCGACTCCCGGTAGACCCACCAGCCGAGGCAGGCGAACCACAGGATAGAGACCAGCAGGCCGATGGCGACCTTGGCGAGGTCCCGGGATGAATGGCCGGTGAGGTCTGTCCAGACCAGTTTTTCCTTGTCCGGGTCACGCTTGCCGGTCCAACTGACCAGCGCCTGGGTGGCGGCGCACAGCAGCATGACCAGCACCACCCGGTGAAAGAAGTTGAGTTCCTGACCGAAGTAGTGCGCGACCCCCGGGTGGCTCAGGTGGTAGGTGTTGTAGGCAAACTCCACCAGCCAGGAATAGACCACCCCGCCAAGGATGGTGGCAAAGCCGGCCGCCGGAGTGCTGCGCCTCCAGAACATGCCCATCAGGAAAGCCACCAACAATCCGGGCATCAGATAGCTCCCGTACTGCACGATCCGGAGGAAGAAGTTTTCTTCGGAGTTGGGATCGAGCACGAAGATGGCCAGCAGCGCCGCCAGCACCACGAAGAAGAGGATGCAGAGCCGGCCGGCCAGGATCATTTGCCGCTCGCCGGCCTTGGGGTTCAGGTGCCGCTTGTAGACGTCCACCGCCACCAGGGTGGCGGCGGAATTCATCATGGAGTCGATGGAGGAGAGAATGGCCCCGATGACTCCGGCCATGATCAGGCCGACCACTCCGGTGCCCAGCGGGATCACCAGCTTGACCAGCTCGGTGAAAGCCGTATCCGGGGCGATGGTGCGGTCCGGCAGCCGGGTCTGAAACAGGTAGAAGGCCGCCACCCCGGTTCCGATGGCGAAGAAGGGAATCAGCAGCTTCAGGAAGCCGGCCACGATGATTCCCCAGCGCGCCTCCAGGTCGCTGCGGGCGCTCAGGGCCCGCTGCACGATGAACTGGTTGGTTCCCCAATAGAAGCAATGCAGGGCCATCAACCCCGTCAGCACGCCGGTCCAGGGCAGCTCCGGGTGGCTGGCGGGCAGATAGAGATGCATCTTGCCGGCCCCTTGCCCGTCCAGCGCCATCATGGAATCCCAGCCGCCAATCTGTCCGAAGGTCAGTACGGCCAAGAGTATCCCGGCCCCCAGCAGCAGGACCGACTGAATCACGTCCGTCCAGATGACGGCCTTCAACCCGCCCCAGATGGTGTAGCTGGCCGAGACTGCCGCCAGAGCGATGACGAAGAAGGCGTAATAGAAGGGGTTCACATTGAGCGTGGCCCGACCGGCTTGGGATGGTTCCCGGACGGAGGGGGAACCGTCTCCTTCGGCGGGGAGTGCCGGACTGGCAGGTCCATGGGTTTCCGCGTCCGCTGTCACCGCCACCCGGCTGACGGCGTTACCGCCCAGCAGGATGCAGACCGAGCGCGAGCCGATGTAGAGCGCCGGCACCATCTGGATGACGGCCATCAGGACCACCATGATGAGCGAATAGGCGAGGCGGCTGCGCTCGTCGTAGCGGGCCCCCAGGTAGTGGGAGAGGGTGTAGACCTTCAGCCGCCGGAAGACGGGCAGGAACCCGTAGCAGAGCAGCATCAGTCCCACGATGGCCCCGAGCTCGAAGTGGGCCTGGGCGAAACCCACGCTGAACCCGATCCCCATCATCCCCACCATGTGGTTGGCGCTGACGTTGCTGCCGAATATCGAGCCGGCCACCCCCCACCAGGGGGTGCTGCGGCCGGCCAGAAAGAAGTCCTCCGAGGTCTCCTCTCTGCGGCTGGCCCATAGGCCGATGGCCATGACAACCACCAGAGATCCAAAGAATACGATCAGGTCAGGGGTGGTCAGGACGTTCTCGGACAATGGAGGTCACCGTTCAGGGGAGGGGTTCACCCGCATTTCTCACCAGGGGGCGCCCAGCGCAGTCTGTACCCAGACGACTCCAATCAAAGCGCCGCAAGATGTTGAAGACAAGCATTTTTCGACATTATGCTCAGCGACCTGGTGAGAAATGCGGGTTAGCCGCCTATTGCGTCCACAGTTCGTTCAGCGGCACGGCGAGCATGCGTTTGTCGCCCAAGGGCAAGCGGTCCAGTCCGGCATAGAGCAGGATACCGCGCTCGAAATCCTTGCCGCAGCGATCTGCCAGCCGCGCCAGCCCTTGCCCGTCCCGGCGCGTCAACGATGCGGCGGCCTTGACTTCGACACCCCAGACCTTTCGGCCCCGTGTCATGACGATGTCGACCTCGACCTGATCCTTATCACGGTAATGCCAGAAACGCAGGTCCGCATCCGTCCAGGCCGCCTGGGCGATCAACTGCTGCACCACGAACGACTCCAGCAGATACCCCATGCGATCCCGCCGGCCGAGCCAGTCGGCAGACGTCAGGTCGGCGAGGGCCGCCCCGAGTCCACTGTCGAGCAAATGCGCCTTGGGCGATTTGACAAGCCGTTTGGTGGTGCTGCGGTGCCAGGCGGGCAGTCGTCTCACCAGGAAGAGCCGTTCAAGCACGGCGAGGTAGTGGGCGACGGTCTCTCGGTGTAAGCCGAGGTCGTTTGCAAGACCGCTTGCGTTCAACAACTGCGCGCTCCGCTGGGCAAGCAATTCCAGAAGGCGGGCCAGTTCATGAACATCTTTCACCCTTGCAACGTCCTGAACGTCACGCTCGACGATGCCACGCAGGTATTGCCGGTGCCATTGCCGGGCCCGGTGGGGGGAGCGCCCGAGGGGTTCGGGATAGCCGCCCGCCACCAGCCTTTCAGCGAGCCCCGGTTCGGCCCCACCGGTTCGGCCCCTGATGTTGGGCTTGAGGGAGCCTTCCAGCAGAACGCTCAGGAACCGGCCAGGTTTGCGTTCCTTCTCCGCTTCGGTGAGCGGCTGTAACTGTACAATCTCCATGCGTCCCGCCAGAGATTCGGTGACTTTCGGCACGAACAAGAGATTTGCCGATCCAGTCAGCAGAAAACGGCCCGGGCGACGACCCCGGTCCACGGCGCGTTTGATGGCGGGAAGCAGCGCCGGAGCCCGTTGGACCTCGTCCAGGGTTACGGCATCGGGCAGGCTTGCGATAAAACCCTCAGGATCCTCGACCGCCGTTCGGTGGTAGTTAGTCTCGTCCAGGCTGATATAGGCGCGGTCCGGTGCCAGTTGCTGAACAAGTGTGGTCTTGCCCGTTTGCCGAGGCCCAAGCACGCAGACCACCGGCGTATCGGCTAACGCTTCTCGGATGACTGGAGCCAGCAAGCGGGGGAATAGTAATTGATCACCGTCCATATGTCGGTCATTGTATCGTCTGATGGATGTTCTGTAAACCGTCCATATGTCGGAATATTAAGACTGAGGTGTGTGGCGTACACGGCGCTGTTGCACGATTCAATCCAGGGCGAGTGGGGCTGCTTTTCCTATCCCTCGTTTCCCCCACCAGGCGGTGCTGCGGCCGGCCAGGAAGAAGTTCTCGGAGGTCTCTTCTCCGCGGCTGGCCCACAGACCGATGGCCAGCACGGCCAGCAGAGATCCAAAGAAAACGATCAGGTCGGGAGTGGTCAGGACATTCCCGGACAATGGAGGTCACCGTTCCTGGGAGGGGTTCACCGGTCGCGGTCCGCGGACCGTGCCGTCGCGTCCAGTCGGGACCGAGTCGGCGGCGGGGGTGGCGCCGGGGACCAGGGTGATCCAGTCGGCGGCGCTGGCCCCCGAAGGCCGCGGTCCGGCGGGCCTGCGCACCTTGCCCCCCGGCTGGTAGGCGATGGTGGCCAGGTGAGGGGTCGGGATCTTGCGCCCGCCCTGGCCCCGGGAAATCATGACTGCCTCCAGGATGCCGGTGGTCAGGTAGGTGCGCTCGACCGGGCTGGGCGGCCGGCCTGAGATCAGGAAGTCCTCGATATTGAGACCCAGATAGCCAAAGGCGGCATGGGTGGGGCCGCTGTCGGTGTGGTATTCGAGGGCATCAATGCTGGCGCCCCGCTTCTCCGCGTAGGCGAATTTGCGGACGTAGCCGTTGTCGCCCAGCATGAGCACGGCCGCCTGCAGTCCATCCACGTAGTTCACCAGGAACAGGTGGGGGGAATCCACCTTGCCCGGATCCAGCCTGGCGGGTCCGTCCTGGATGCTGCTCAAGGCCGCATTGGCCAGAGACAGCGACCACCGTCCCTCATCGCCGGTGCGCCACACCTCCTCGCCCGACAGGCACTGCACCGAACGGACGCCGGTCTCGCTCCCCTTTCGCCGCTCCACCTGACTCTGCAGGACTTCCAGAGCGTGAAACCCGTACCGCTCCACCATGTGGAAGCCGATGACCAGTGCCCGGTCGATCTTCCTGCCCAGGGGATGTTCCCAATGGGGCCGGCGCCAGACCACCGGCAAGGCCGAGCCGGCCCAGAGGGGTATCCGCATCTCCCGGGCGGTTTGGTACATCCAACGGGCGTCCTCCCAGCGGTAGGAGAGGTGCTTGTCATTGAAAACGGGCACCGGCCGGCCGGCTTCGCCGATGACCCCCGCGATCTGCTCGAAGAAATAGCGGCGCGGCAGCATCTCCTGTCCCAGCCTGGACACCGGATAGTCTCCGTGCTCGCCGATCAGCAGGACCCCGTCCACCGCCAGCTTGTCGCCTCCCAGCGTCAGCGCTGCTCGAATGCTCTCATAGATTGGAATGTCGAACTCATGGGCGAGCTGGCGTCCGACGTCTCGCCGGTGAATCTGGTCGATATAGAGCGAGGCAATGGTGGTCCGCGGCGGGACCAGGCCGTCGTCGGTCGGAAATCCCCGCAGGAACTTGTCCACGATCACGCCGGCGTGGCTGTTGGGGAAGAAGGTGGTTACGATGGCGGCGATTTTTGGACGGGGCTTGGAGCGCTGTGCCGGCCCCACGGCTGGCTCCCGGGAGGCATCGAGCGCTGGTTCCTTCCCGGCAGGGCCTGAGCAGGCGCCGCCTCCCAGCAGCACAAGGGTCGCGGCCAGGCCGAGCAGGAGACAGGGAAGGCGGGGAGAAACAAGGATGGAACGGGACAACCGGATGGGGCGGGCGGAGATGGGCAAGGAAGAAATCGTCAGTTGGGAAACCGGGGATCAGGGATTGGACCACCTGCCGGCCGGCGAGCCGGGCCACCACCGGCGGCGTGACAGGCTCCGTTGTTTCCAATCGGCCGATCCCGCCGGCTTCGGCTCGGGGTCCCGGATCAGATCAGCTCGTGGATGGGCTGTCCCTGCTTGTCGCCGATGGCGTTGGCGATATAGATGGGCCGGCGCCCCGGACCCAGGTAGGTCTTGGTCCAGTCGATGCCCAGGGCCTTGTAGACGGTGGCGAAGAGGTCTCCGATGGTGACCATGCGTTCGGCCACGTAGGCGCCCCGCTCGTCACTGGCTCCCACCACCTGGCCTCCCTTGATGCCGCCGCCGCCCAGCGCCAGCGACCAGCAGTGGGCCCAGTGGTCCCGGCCCCGCCCCGGATTGATGATGGGGGTGCGGCCGAACTCGCCCATCACCAGAACGATGGTGGATTCGAGCAGGCCGCGCTGATCCAGGTCTTCCAGCAGCGTCGAGAGGGACCGGTCCAACGGAGGAACCAGGACATTCCTCAAGTAGTGATCGTTCTTATAGTGGGTGTCCCAGTTGTGCCCGTCGGCGGGATTCCAACCGTCGACGGTCACGAACCGGCAGCCGGCCTCGACCAGCCGGCGGGCCAGCAGGACTCCCTGTCCGAAGCGGTCGGTCCCATAGGCTTCCTTGGTTTGGGTAGATTCGAGCGAAAGGTCGAAGGCCTTCTTGACGTCCGGGGAGGTGATCAGGTTCAGCGCCCGTTCGTCAAAGGCATCCACCAGGCCGAAATTGGCGGCGGCCTCCATTTGGCGGTAGCGCTCGTCCACCAGATTCAGAAAGGAGTGTCGGGCCTGCAGCGCCTCGACCGAAATCTCTCCCGGAAGCGTCAGATCGGCAACCTGGAAATCCTTGCCGTCGCGGATCCGATCCGACGAAGTCAGGGTCAGCGGTTCGTACATGGGGGGGATGAACCCGGCGCTGCGGCAGTTCAAGCGGCCGCGGCTGGTGGTCACGTAGGCCGGCATATCGTTGCGCTGACCCATCTCCCTGGCCACGATCGAGCCCACGCTGGGGAACCGGGTGGTGGTGGTGGGGAGATGGCCGGTCATGGTGTAGTAGCTGCCTTCGGAGTGGGCGTTGGACTCGCTCTTCATGGAGCGGATGATCGAGAGCTTGTCCATGTGCCGGGCCACCCGGGGAAGGATCTCCGAGATCTGGATGCCGGGCGCGTTGGTGGAGATGGGGTTGAACCCGCTGTTGCCCTTGACGTCCCAGGTGTCCAGATGGCTCTGGCCCCCAAACATCCAGATCATGATGCAGGACTGGGCCTTGGCCTTTGGGTTGGTTCCGGCCATCAGGCTGGACAACTGGAAATAGTCGCTCAGGCTGAGCCCCATGTAGCTGAGAGCGCCCGCTTTTAGAAAGTCCCGCCGGCCCGGCAGATGCGGCCGGGCGACTCGAGTGTCGGCCCGTGGTTTCATTGCAATCTCCCCTTGGATTACGGATAGAAGGTAAGTTAAAGTTTCGGCAAGGCCGCTGTCAAGGAGAATCGGGATGGCTCGCTCACTCTTTGCATTTTCGGCGCTCCCCGGCATGGCCCGCCGCCCCCTCCCCCGCCCATCCCTTCGCCCGTGCTAGAATGCAGGTACCCTTCGGGAATTCCATGATGTTTCCCCCGGGTCCGCGGCACGCCAGCAACACCGTTCCCGGAGGATCCTTTCCTGACCGAGCAGGTACGACGCCTAAGTTGACCGGAATGGCCTTCAGACAGCCGACATGAGCCAAGACAAGCAGCGGAAGAAACGCGGAAAACTCTCCCGGTCCTCGCTCCAGTACGTGTTTCGACACATCATCTGGCCGCGCAGGAAGCTGGTGGCGGTGGGTGTGGTCCTGATCATCGTCAACCGCTTTTCCCGCCTGGTTCTGCCGGGGTCGACCAAGTATCTCATGGACGACGTCATCGAAAAGGGCGACATGGCGCTCCTCGAGGTCCTGTTGCTCAGCGTGGGAGCCGCCCTGGTCGTTCAAGCCGTCACCTCCTTCGTGCTGACGCGCCTGCTGAGCGTGGAAGCCCAGCACCTGATCTCCATCTTGCGGGTGGACGTTCAGAGGCACGTGATCCATCTGCCGGTGCGCTACTTCGACAACACCAAATCGGGCGAGTTGGTTTCGCGGATCATGCTGGACGTGGAGGGAGTGCGCAACCTGATCGGGACCGGGTTGGTGCAGATGTTCGGCGGCGTCTTGACTTCCGTGGTGGTCTTTTTCCTGCTGCTGGACGTCAGTCCCTTGCTCACCCTTTACGTGGTGCTGCCGTTGGCCCTGTTCGGTCTGATTTCCCTGAAGGCCTTCGGCTACGTCCGCCCTATTTTCCGGGAACGCGCCAAGGTCAATGCCGACGTCACCGGCCGCCTGACCGAATCGCTGGGGGGGATCCGGGTGATCAAGGGCTTCAATGCCGAGCGGTCGGAGGTCACGGTGTTCAAAAAGGGCGTGGAGCGGATCTTCGACAACGTCCGCAAGACTCTCACGGCAACCAGCCTGGTCACCAGTGCAGGCACCCTGCTCATCGGACTGCCGGCGGTGAGCATCCTGTGGATGGGCGGCTCGATGGTGGTCGAGGGTGGGATGACCAAGGGCGACCTGATGGCCTTCATTGCCTACCTGGCGTTTCTGGTGGCCCCCCTGATTGAAATGGGGAATATCGGAAGTCAATTCACCGAGGCCTTCGCCGGTCTGGACCGCACCAAGGAGCTGATGAGCGTCCCCAGGGAGAACGAAAATCCGCTTCGCACCCATCGGCTCGAGGGCGTGAGGGGACATCTGGTCTTCAAACAGGTCCACTTTTCCTACCAAAAGGGAGCCAAAGTCCTCAGCGACATCTCCTTTGAAGCTCCCCCGGGCTCGGTCACGGCCCTGGTGGGCAGCTCGGGTTCCGGCAAGACCACCATTGCCGGATTGGCCGCAAGTTTCCTGACACCGGATGAAGGCGTGGTGGAAGTGGATGGAATCGACCTGTCCAGGGTGACCCTGGACAGCTATCGCTCCCGGCTGGGTGTGGTCCTGCAGGATGACTTCCTCTACGAGGGGACCATCCGGGAGAACATTCTGTTCGGCCAGCCCAACGCCTCCGAGGCGGACCTGCTGAGCGCGGTGAAGGCAGCCCACGTCAAGGAGTTTGCGGACCGGTTGGAGAAGGGACTGGACACCCTGATCGGGGAGCGGGGGGTCAAGCTCTCAGGCGGGCAGCGGCAGCGGGTGGCCATTGCCCGGGCGCTGCTGGCCGATCCCGGAATCCTGATTCTGGACGAAGCCACCTCCAATCTGGACACCGAGAGCGAGATCTTCATTCAGGAAAGCCTGAATGAATTGATCCGGGGGCGCACCACCCTTGTCATCGCCCACCGCTTGAGCACCATTCGCAAGGCCGACCAGATCCTGGTGGTCGAGAACGGGAAGATCGTGGAGCGGGGAACCCATGACCAACTGATCGCCAGGCAAGGCCGCTACCACAGGCTCTACACCTATCAGGCGCGGATCTGAAGGGAGTGAGTCGACCCGGCGGCGTTGGCGGAGGGCGACGGGCTCAGGGGTCGCCGAAGCGGAAGGAAAAGAGATCGGCATCCTTCAGCACGACCCGCAGGCGGATGGGCTTCCCCGCCAGTGAGCCGAGGTCTGCACGGCCTTTCCAGGCCACCGGGCCGTCGATCCGATCCCCAAAGATCTCCGGCGATTCCGCCAGGCTGAAACCCGGCACCGCCCGGCCGCCGGCATCCTGAATTTCCACCTGCAGACTGCCGGCCGCCGAGGTGGCGTAGTTCATGGTCAGTTCGCTGCCCAGAAACACCAGCGGGCGGGTCACCAGTTCCCCGCCGCTCAGGCCCGCCCGGGCCGAGACGAAGCCGTCGATTCTCAGGGTGTAGCGCCGCAGCCGCGAGGCCTTCCCGTTGGCAGTCCAATACCCGCCGTCGTTGACATAGAGGGACAGTTCGTCCGGCCTGTCGGCCGTGTCCGCCGGGGTCACCAGCAGCCCGTAGGCGGGAAAGGAGGCGGGATAGATCCAGCGCTCCCTGCGGGGGCCGGGGCGGATGAAGGCCTCGCCCCAGCGCTTGAAGGAGATGCCGTCCCGGCTGCTCATGAACAGGGTCTCCGAGATGGAACCGTAGCGGTAGGAGGGGTGCTCGGTAATCGGCAGCCCCTTTTCGATCTCGCGCCCGGCCATGAACCGCCCCGGAAACCCCACCAGCAGATGGGGAGCCCGGTAATAGGGCCGGATCTGGTTGAGGTAAAGCTGCTCGCGGGGAGCCCCGGGGTATTGAAGCCAGCGGGGTTCGCTCCACTGGAGGAAATCCTCAGAGGTGCAGGTCATCACGTCCCGGGCCGGCCCTTTGGGGTCGAGCCCCAACTGCGGTCCCCGGGGGCGAATTTCGTCGTTGGGACCACGCATTTCCCGGTAGTAAGCCCGATAGCGCCGCCGCGCTCCGTCCCAGAAGGCCACGTTCTGGGAGTCGAACTTGCCCCGGGTGATCACCGGAGCATCGCTCATCTTCCGCCAGTGGATCCCGTCGGGGGAGGCGAAGGCGTAGAGTCCGGTAGGATCGCTCAAGGCCGCCAGGGCCTTGTAGCGCTCCCCGGGCTTGGCGGAGGGGTTGGTGTCCTTGAAGGGAACGAAGGTGTTGGAGACTTGCCCCGAGAGGATGATGTTGTTCTTTTTCGAGCCCTGGAACTCCACCAGGCCCAGCTCCGGCCTCACCCAGTGGATTCCGTCCCGGCCTTCGGCCAGGCAGACCGACAGGGAGGGCTCCTTGCCGATCCCCGGCCAGGCGGCTGCCCGGTAGTACATGCGGTAGCGGTCGCCGTCCCGAAACAGGGTGTTGTATCCGGAATAACTCCCCTCCCAGGGTTGGTCATGGGTGAAGACCACCTCGCGTTCGGCGGGGAGGTGCAGGCGCAGCTCGACCTTCCCGCCGGTCCGCTCGATCAGGGTGTCATCCACCAGGAGCTGGCGCCGGGATCCGATCTCGGTGGGCGTTTCCGGCTGGGCGGCACAGCCGCTCCAGAAGAGTCCGAAAGGGACGAGAAACGCCAAGGCCGGCAACGCATGGAGTCCAGAGAGAACTGAAGACTTGGGTTCATTGCTTCGCATGGCGTCCTCTCCTCCTTGGGAAACGCGGATCGACGACATAACCTGGCATCGCCGCTACAGCCAGGATCAGCGGGGGGCATCCAGATCCAGATCTGAATTGGGAAACGGCAGCGGCTCCTGCCGATGACTTGGTAGCGGGTCGTTCCGCAACAGACACGCGTAAGCCGCTCCGGTGTTTTCGACATATTCCGCGGTGTAGATCGAGTCGGAGTTCAACAGGTTTTACCGACGGGGAAGCCGGCGAGGAAATTTTTGGGGATGGGAGCATACACAAGTTGGATCACGTCGGAGGCTAGGGTCGCGAGACTCACCTCGATCCCGTCGGCGTCGTCCGATAGCAGCACAGGAATCTGGTCGTGGATTCGTGCCATCCACCGGTTGGGCTCCGTTGTCATGATCATGAAGGTGGGAATGGGACGTCCTCTCAAGCGGTTTGGTTTCCAGAAGCTGAGCAGGCCGGACGTCGAGAGGAACCTCAGGTCCCGCCTTAATTTTTTCAGGAGTTGTTTACTGCCCTTAGGGCCAGCCCATTCATGGAAGGCTTCAGCCGAGACGTGCACTGTCGGCGCAGGAAGGTACTCTTGTTGGTCGGTCACTGCAAGAGTGTTTCCACTTTGGCATTGAGTGTCGACCCCTTGCTGGCGTCGCCGAGAGTTTCGACCCGTAGCAACAGAAGACTCCAGAACCCCTGCCGAAAACCAACGCTGGCCGTTGTCCTACAGGATGATGGGTGCCATCTAACGCGGAGGGATTTTGAACTGCCGTTGGCAGGTCCCCATGTCGTTCATCTCATAGTCTGTCCTCGATTTCGTGCTGGCTGTTCCGAGCCAGCCGGTATCGAGCGCACGTTGAATGACCGCGGAAACCCTTCGTCCGTAAAACATGGTCAATAACATTGAGACGAGGCACTAGCTTCGCCGTAGCAGAAGGCCGCTCCTACCCATAGCCCGACCTTCCGGTGAATCATATCGACCAAATGCTGCTAGCTCGTAGGTATATTTCTGGGCTGGCCGGAGTGCCCAACGCTCTTTAAGTTTGATGATATATTCAAGTGAGCCAGCTAGAGCAAGAATGGGTTTGAAAAACAATCCTGCAAATCCTTCCAGGAACAAATACTTCGTAATCCTTAGTGCAATTCGTTCTTGCACCTTTTCAAAATAAGCTCGATGAACTGGATCTTTGACTTCGCTAATGCTCTCGGAAAACCTGCCATTTTCACCACGCGCTGCCATCTTTCTTACAGTTTGAACGACGACTAGAATATTAAGTTGATCACCTACGCGAATTGCGCCGTTCAGAGAGTCCCTCAGCAGCATGTAAGAAGGACTTTCGAAGGAAAGATTGTTCTGCCATAGGTAATCGAACATTTCGTCGCGGATTGTGAACATATCCTCCCTGAAACTGTCAGCCCGTGTACGTCTGTAGAAGATCATATAGAGAGCAATCGCAAAACCGATCGCCAGCACCGATTGAAATAGCTGAAACAGCATTGTTTCTGTCATTAGCTACTCCTCGAATCCGCTGGATGTTCTATTTGGATGTATTTTTTTCTCAAACGCTTCGACGCGCTTATGCTCACGTCGAATAGTTCGCTTGCGTAAGCTTCTTTCACGTTTCCACAGACCTGCCAACCCTATAGCCACCAAGTAAGGGAGCCAGATGTGCACTTTCATATCCAACAACGCTTTAACAACGAACGTTACGGAGGTTTCTTGGCCTGCCGAATACTTGACCGGCAATGCTACACCAACGTAGAAGCAACCAACAATCACAACCCCCCAAATGAGGGCGCGGACGGTCTGGTAGATCTGAACTGTCTTGACGACAGAAAGTCGTAAACTGGTATTTGACTGGTCTTGAGGAGTGGATTTTGAACGCTTTGCTTTTGCCAAGGGCCATCCTGACGGCGCCATACCCTCTGACGATCGGCATCTTTCCGCCAAAATCGTAAACTATTATGGGACAGATTAGGTCCGCCCAGCATTAGATTCACATCTTCGCTATTGGCACTTCTAAGTGCTCAAATAGAGGACCTAGGTTTACTTTACAACGTAGAGTGGTTCGACCTAGATCACGGGAAAAGCATTAATGCTTTGTTTCTAAGTTGGTGTTCCCTAGGTCCTTTCCTTGCAGGCGACGTACAGGGGCGACCCACCATGTACATTACATCATCCTACCACGAATCGGGTTGTGTTGACACAATTTGGGGTCCGAGAAAAGTGAATAGGTGTTCAGCAAAATCTTCTCTTCCTTTTCGTTCTCAGTCTGTCCCAAAGCTGTTGTACGGCTTGGTTTCCTAGTCGTTGCTGGCTCCTTCCTCTTCGCCGATTCCCAGAGCCGTGGCCGCGTTCCGCCAGAAGAGGCCCTCGATCTGGTCCCGGGAAAGGCCGGCGATTTCGGCCGCGAACTTCATGGAGAGAAGCTGTTCATAGACCGCGAGGATCGGCCGGCCGTCGCAGTGGGGGAACTGAAGGTCACCCCGGTCGGCATCGTAGTGCTCCCAGGCTCGCCCCAGGGCGGCGTAGTGGCCGTGAAAGAAGGCAGCCCCGACACCATCCGAGCCCCAGAAAATACGTCGGGTGTCCTCCTTGGTAAGCAGGGAGATGTAGGGCCGCACGTCCGTCACCGCCGAGGTGTCGTAGTGGATGTTGGGCATGTCCCGGAGCCGTTCTACCGCCTCTTGCATGGGCCAGTAGGTAAAGCTCCTGGCGCAGTGGGCCAGCAGCCATTTGATGTTGGGATAGCGTTTGGTGGTGTACTCTTCCAGGTCCTGCAGGTTGTGATGGTCGGCGCAGCCGTGAAATCGGGACAAGTGCATGGTCACCCACAAGCCGTGCTGGTTGGCAAACTCCATCTGCTCGTGAGGCAGGAACTCATGGATGCGGCACTGGGCGATGTCTCCGGTGACCGAGTGGGTGCGGTAGGGCTTGAGGCCGACGAACTGGGGGTGCTTGAGGTCCCGCTCGATATCCTCCAGCTTGCAGGAGGGGGTCACCAGGCGGTTGTGGCGGACGCCGGGAACCCCGTCGATCTCGCTGCGGGCCGACTCCACGTGTTTGGCCACGTCGGTTCCCGGGAAGGGGTGTCCCAGGATGAGGTATTGCATGCGCCGGCCCGGGTAGAGGACCTCGGCCCACTGATTCAAGGTCTCCAGATCGTTGTCCTCCTTCTTGAGCGAGTCCGGGTCCACTCCGGTGATGCTGGAGCGCCAGAAGCAGTGGATGTGGGCGTCCAGGATTCGGGAAGGAACGAAGTCCGCCAGTTCCTCCTCCCAGATCTGCCGATCGCAGTCGCGGTAGTCGATGTTTGCTTGAGCCATGGATCTCCCTCCTGGAGCACGGTAAGTTTGGACGATTCTAAAACAATAAACTCATTCTCTCCACCCCGGACACCCCGGACCTCTTGCGGTCCGGCGCAGGATCAGGCTGGCCGCCATGGCCACCGACACCAGCACGAAGTGGCCGAGCACCCCGGTCAGCCATAAGCTGAGTGTGCAGTTGAAGCTCCCCAGGTCAAGGATCGGCTCGGCGCTCCCCGGCAGCCTCAGCCGGGTCAAGGTGGCCCAGCCGGTAAACAGGAGGCAGGCCAGGATGCCCAGGTAGGCCCCTTTGGCCAGCGTCCACCGGAACAGCATCCCCAGGGCGAACAGTCCCAGGATGCCTCCGGTAAATATCATGGTCATGGTAAGGGAGAACTCGACCAGGGAGGCGTTTCCGATCCTGGTCCACTGGAGCGCCAGCAGAATGGAGGCGGCGCCCAGAATGATGACCGAGATCCTTCCCGCCAGCAGCCTGCGGCTGTCGGAGGCGCGGGGGCGCAGCCGGCCGAAGAAGTCGTTGACCACCACCGTCGCCAGCGCATTGAGATCCGAATCCAGCGAGGACATGGCGGCGGCGATAAGCGCGGCCAGGACCAGGCCCTTGAGACCCGCCGGGAAGTGGGTGCTGACGAAGTAGGGGACGATGCGATCCTTGACCGCCATGACCTCCGGCGGGACCGCCTCGGCGCTGAACTGGTAGTAGGACCAGAGGAGCGCCCCCAGCAGCATGAACAGCAGCCAAACCGGCACGCAGGCAGCCGCTCCCATGACGGCGCCGCGAACAGCCTCTCGATCCGATCTGGCCAGCAGGTAGCGCTGTACGTTGTGCTGGTTGCAGCAGAAGGCCTGCAGCCAGACGAATACCGAGCCGATGATCAGAAGCCACTGGTTGTTTTCGGTGGCGTCCCATTGCCAGCGGTCGATCTCGAACTTGCCGCCCTCCCAGGCGGCCGAAAGGATGTGCGAGGGACCGGCGTCGGACCCGAACAGAATGAGCAGGATGCAGAGCAGCCCCCCTCCCACCAGGAAGATGCCTTGAACGACGTCGGTCCAGACCACGGCCTGGATGCCGCCGATCAGGGTGTAGAGCACGGTAATCGCTCCCAGAATCAGGATCACGGCGGTGACGTCCCACCCCGTCAGCAGGGCCGTGGCTAGCGCCAGAAAGTAGTAGGTGACGCTGACGTCGGCCACCCGGCTGACCAGAAAGGTGGCGGCGCCGTAGGCGCGCGCGGGGTAGCCGAACCGCTGTTCCAGGTACTCGTAGGCCGTCATGCGCACGCTGCGCCGGTAAAACACCACGATGCGGCGGGCCAGCAGCAGCATCACGATCAGCGGGACCACGTGGGCGGGGATCAGAAACATGTTGTCGTGGAAGACGTTTCCGGGATGTCCCACGAAGGTGGCGCTCCCGCAAATGGTGCCCAGGATGGAGAAGGCCACCACCCATCCCGGAACACTGCGTGCGGCCAGAAAGTAGTCCTCGGTGGTCTTTTGCCGCCGGGAAAAGTAGACCCCCAGCAGAGCGACTCCGCTCAGGTAGACCACGACGATGCCTGTATCAATAGGTGCCACGGCGAATAGTCGTTTGGGTGAAAGGCCTCGGACCCCTGCCGGCGGTCCGAGTTGTGGCCAGGCGATCCCGGATGGGCCAATGTTGCCGCAAGGACTCCGGAAGAGCCGGCATGGGGCGCTGCCACCGGCAGCGCTGGAATCCGTTCCCTCCAGGGTGCGCCACCTATCTATACCGGATGCTGACAGGCCGTTCAAGCCGGCTTTCCCGTCTTGATTCTCCGGACCGGGGATCGGCCGCCGACTGCCCAGGATCTGAAGGAACCGTAGTGTTCAGGAACGAGAGTGGCTCCTCGGACCACAGGGCTCCGTCCATCGGACCGGTGAGTGTTGACAGAGCACTTGCACCGGCTATAGTTGCAAGGAGACAGGTTCCAAACATTGAGTGGATGGTGGGAGCCGATTCGGATACTCGGGACCCCATGCATTCCAGGACCCGTAAATTTCCTCCAAGAAATGGGCTGCCGGGTGCGTCTCAATGGTTGGGACCGGAATTCCTTCTGCGCCGGGGCGGTTGATCCATGCCAAAAAATTGTTCCGACACTGACCTGACTCTTCTCAGAGAGTCATTCCCAATTAATGACTGACCAGGCGGATGAAATACTGGCTCGCAGGGCCGTCGCGGGAGACCGGAACGCTTTTTCGGACCTGCTGGAACGCCACTACGGACTGATCTACCGCGTCGCCGCCCGCATGCTCGGCGACGGGGTGGAGGCGGAGGATCTGGCGCAGGATGTTTGCGTGGGGCTGGTGACCAGGCTTGCTTCCTACGGCGGGCAGAGCCGATTCACCACCTGGCTTTACCGGGTGGTGGTGAACGCGGCGCGGGACGCCATGCGCCGCGACGCAACCCGCCGCCGAAACGAGCAGGAATTCGCTGAGCAAGACGGTCTTGGCGACCGCCAGATCGGCATCGGCGGCGAGGATTCGGTTTGGCTGCAACAAGTGCTGGGCCAGTTGAGCGATGAGCTGCGGACCACGGTGATCCTGGTGCTGGCGGAAGGTCTTCGACACGGGGAAGCCGGCAAAATCCTGGGTGTCAGTGAAGCGACGGTCTCGTGGCGGCTGCACCAGGTGCGCAAGCAGTTGCGCCGCCAAGCGGAAAAGACTGAGAGGATGGCGCTGTGAGAGACGAATTGGAAACGTTTGAAAACGAACTGAAGCGCACGGCGCCCAAGCCGAAGCCAGCGGTGAGAAAGCAGACGCTCTCGAAAGCCATGGAGGCCTTTGACAGGCACCACCAAGGATTGTCCGTTCAGCCGCGTCAGACAGGGCAGGAGGTAAACGTCATGTCTTGGCTGAAAAACAGAATCCATCCCCTTCAACCTCGTGTTCTGGTGGCTGCTTGTGCGCTGTGCCTGGCGGTTGCCGGGGTCGCCGTCATCTATTGGCTCCCCGCTTCGTCCACCGAACCGGCGGAAACCAGTCAGGTTGCCAAGCTGCAACCCGAACCTTCGGCGGCCCCTGCCGCAGGAGAGTCCCTCAAGCCCCCCGAAGAAACTGCCCGGGCCGCGGCCGCCAGTCATCCGCCTGTAGCGGAGTCCGCACCGGCGCCGCCGGAAAAGCCGGCCAGTCCATCCGCCAAGGAGGCAACCCAAGCCCCGGCTGCCGCCGCTGAACCGGCGCCGGTGGCGGCAACGGAGGGTGTCACCGTCGAGGTTCCGAGCGAGGGAGCGGTTCTGAGCATGGAAGCCCCCACGGTTACCTATGCAGATCCCAACCAGCCGCTTTCCCCTGCCTCGCCTGCTCCCCCGCCGCCGCCACCTCCACCGCCTCCTGGGTCAGTCGCGGGCGTGACAGGTGGCATTATGCGAGGCGCCGGGGGTGGCCCCCCGACCTCGGCGTCCACGAAGGGCCGCATCCTGGGCTTGAGGAGTCTTACCGCTGGCGATCCCAGCAGGATGAGGGTCGCTGCCGAGGAGACCGGTGCGTTCAAGGAGAGAGGCAACCAGGCAGGGGACCGCTTTGCCCGCGTCGATCCCAACCGGTTGAAGGTGGTTGCCGAGGAACCGGTGTCGACCTTCTCGATTGACGTCGACACCGCTTCCTACAGCTTTTTGCGCGCCTCTCTTCAGCGAGGTGTGCTGCCGCCCAAGGAGGCCGTTCGCATCGAGGAGCTGATCAATTACTTTGCCTACGACTATCCGGCGCCATCGGGTCGAGACACTCCCTTTGCAACCCAGGTGACGGTGTTGCGGGCTCCCTGGAACCCCTCGACCCGTCTGATGCATATCGGCATCCGTGGATTTGAGCTGACGGGCCCCCGGCCGCCGGCGAATCTGGTGTTTCTGATCGACACCTCGGGTTCCATGGGCCGTCCCAACAAACTGCCCCTGCTGGTCAATTCGCTCCGCCTGCTCCTTGGATCCCTGGCGGCGGCGGACCGGGTGGCCATTGTGACCTATGCGGGATCCTCGGCCACGGCCCTGGAGCCCACCCCGGTGAGCGAGCGCGAGAAGATTCTGGCTGTCCTCAACCAACTGAGAGCCGGCGGCTCCACGGCAGGCGCCTCGGGGATTCAACGCGCCTACCGGCTGGCCCGCCAGCACTTCCTCGCCGATGGCGTCAACCGGGTGGTCCTGGCCACCGACGGCGATTTCAACGTGGGGATCACCGACGTCGACCAGCTCCGGAGCTATGTCGAGCGCGAGCGGAAAAGCGGCGTGTTCCTTTCGGTCCTCGGCTTCGGCATGGGCAACTTGAACGACAGGCTCATGCAGGAGCTGGCGCAGAACGGCAACGGCGTTGCAGCCTATATCGACACCCTGTCGGAAGCCCGCAAGGTCCTGGTTGAGGAAGCCACCTCGACGCTGTTTCCCATCGCCAAGGATGTCAAGATCCAGGTCGAGTTCAACCCGGCCCGAGTGAGCGAGTATCGGTTGATCGGTTACGAGAGCCGCATGCTGGCCCGCGAGGATTTTCAAAACGACCGGGTGGATGCCGGCGAGGTCGGCTCCGGCCACCGGGTGACCGCGATTTACGAAATCACCCCGGTCGGGTCCGGCGGAGAGCGCGTGCCACCGCTGCGCTATGGGGCGGAGAAGAAGCCGGAGCCGAGCGCGGGAAGCAGCGAATACGCCTTTGTGAAGATTCGCTACAAGTTGCCGGAATCGGACACCAGCACCTTGGTTTCCCAGGGTGTGACCGCCGCCAATGAACATGACCGGATCGAGCAGGCTCCGGTGGACGTGCGCTTCGGCGTGGCGGTGGCGGGGTTCGGTCAATTGCTGCGGGGCAGCCCCTATACAGGGGCGTTCGACTACGACCAGGTGATCAAGCTGGCCCAGGGAGCCCGCGGGGAGGACCGCTTCGGCTATCGCTCCGAGTTTCTCCAACTGGTGCGTCTGGCCCAGTCCGCCGCCCGGCCCTCCATTGCGCCGTGAGCGGACTGGCTTCCTCAACCGCTCGCGCAGCGTCACCAAGACCCTGCTGCCTCGGCTGCTGACAGTCACTTCCGGGGCGCCGCGTTTGCCCCCCTCCGGCTCGACTGTGGGCTGCGCCCTTGCCGACTCCCCCTCAAGGGGGGAGTGATTCTTGAGCGCTGAACCAAGCTTCTTGCCCGATTCCTTGGCATGATGTAAACGATGTTCCCGGTTTTTCGTGTGGATGATGCCCCCCGGGAGCGCGGGCGTCCCGCCCGCACAATGCCGAGGCACAGCCTCGGCCATCTCCGCCACTCGGATCGACCCGGAACGGCGCCGGGGGTCTCTCTCGGTTTGGCCGTTGAGGTTCACACCGACAGGCTGGCTGCCTGCAAAGTCGTGCTGACGCTCAGCGACCTCCATAAAGGAATAAGGATGCGGGCGGGACGCCCGCGCTCCCGGGGGGATCTCTTACCTCTGATGGGGTGGGGGGACGGCCGGGTCGGCGCAGGGGATCGATGTTTTTTTATGAACATCATCGATGTTAATAATCCGTTTAGTGGCGACGCGTGCCGTTGAAGCAGCTCCGTCTCGCTTCGTGGCTCTGCGAGTGCTGCTGATCGTCACTTCCGGAACGCCGCGTTTGCCCCCCTCCGGCTCGACCGTCTCACTCCCCCCTTGAGGGGGACTCGCAGAAGCCGAGCCAAAAGGCGAAGGCTGATGCGGTGGGGGGGGGGTGGAATCCCGGCCGTCAGGCCGGGGTTTCAGTGAGCCGCAAAGCGGCGCCCACACAAAGCCGTGTGAGTAAGCCGCGGGCACCAGCCAACGGATCTGCTTTACAATTCCTGCCGAAGGCGCTATGGTGGCGCCCCGAATCCGGTTTGGACCGGTTCCGATTCACGTCCTGAACCCGCACGCCCTCAAAACAGGGCCAACAAGGCACTGAAAATAAGCGGTCTTTCACTATGTCGCCAGCGACCCGGTGAGAAATGCGGGTTAATACCCCACCCACCACCGGAATGAACACGCCCCACTCTCAAGGCAGCCGGCCGGGGGACGTGCGAGGGAAGCGCGGCTTTATCCTGTCGGGGATCGCCGGGTCCCACACGCTGTTCCACGCCTTCCAGCACAGCCTGCTGGTGTTGTTTCCCAACATACGGGAGTCCTTCGCCCTTTCCAATCTGCAGACCACCTCCATTTCCGCGGTGCAGGAAGTCGTGGCCGGCGTCATCGACCTGCCCGGAGGGGTGGCGATGGATCTGCTCAAGCGGTACTGGGGCCTGGTCATGACCCTCTGCATGGGTGTTTTCGGGATCGGCTGGCTGGTGGTCGGGATGGCTCCGGGGTACCTGGTGGTGCTGTGCGGCATGGCCATCGTGGCGGCTGCGTCCTCCCTCTGGCATCTGCCGGCCATGGCGGCTCTCTCCAACCGCTTTGTGGAGCGCCGCGGCTTTGCCCTGTCGGTGTACGGGGTGGGCGGCAATGTGGGCGAGATCCTGGGGCCGGCCACCACCGGCCTCCTGTTGGGGATGCTTACCTGGCAAAGCATCATCAGCGCCTATGCCCTGCTTCCCCTGCTGCTGATGTTTCCGGTCTTCTGGGCTTTTCGGGATATCGGAGGGCGGCAGCCAGACTCCCCGGCGGCCTCCGACACAGCCAGGCTGTCGGACCAGCTCGGCTACACCAGGCAGATGCTCAGGAACACCGTCCTGTGGGGTATCATCGCCGTGGCCGGGTTGCGGGGCATGGCCTTTGTGGCTTTCACCGCGGTCATTGCCCTCTACGCCAAGGATGTGCTGGATTTGAGCGACCAGACGCGGGGATTCTACTTCTCGCTGTTGGGTTTGGTCGGAATGGCCGCTTCGCCGGTGCTGGGCCATCTCTCGGACCGGTTCGGCCGAAAGACGGTGCTGGTGCCCAACCTGCTGGCTCTGGGTGTGCTGACCCTGCTCATGGGCTGGTACGGCCACCTGGGAGCCTTTCCGGTGCTGCTGGTCCTCATGGGGGTCTTTCTCTACAGCGACCAGCCCGTGCTGACCGCCGCCGCCCTGGACGTGGCCGGGCGCCGCACCACCACCACCGCCATCGGGTTCGTCTCCTTCTCCCGGTTGGCCTTGAGCGCTCCTTCTCCGGTGATTGCGGGGTGGCTGTACCGTCCCGAGGCCGTGCAGGCGGTGTTCTACTACATCGCGGGACTCTTCTTCCTGGCCGCTTGCGGTCTCTGTCTGCTCCCCTTGCGCAAGGGTTGACAGGCCGCATCGGTCCGGACAAAACGATGGCTCTGATATCGGGAGGGCCGGATGGACAAGATCTTGATCGTCATTGGCGACGCCGCCGAAGCCATGGACACTCTCTACCCCTACTATCGTGTCCAGGAGGAAGGGTTCGAATCAGTGGTGGCGGCTCCGGAAAAGCGGCGCTACCATCTCGTCATACATGAGATACCGCCGGGGTGGGAGGTAACCCGGGAATCGCCCAGCTACCACTGGAACTCCGACGTTGCCTTTCGGGACGTCGAGCCCGCCGGTTATGCCGGTCTCTTTGTTTCAGGAGGGCGGGCGCCGGAGTATCTGCGCTACGATAGACATCTGATGGACATCGTTCGCCATTTCTTTGAAGCGGGCAAGCCGGTGGCCTCGGTGTGCCACGGAGCCGAGATCCTGGCGGCGGCGGGCGTGGTTCGGGGAAAGCGCATGGCCACGGTGTCCAAGTGCCGATTCGACGTGGAGATCTGCGGCGCGACCTTCGTGGACCACGGCTGCGTGCGGGACGGCAACCTGGTGAGCGCCCGCACCTGGCATGACAACGCGCTCTACATGAAAGAGTTCGTCCGCATGTTGCTGGATGCCAGGCGGCTTCAGGGGGGAAGGCCTCCCGGATAGCCGCCCCATGGCCGGTTCGGCAACCGGACCCTCATTGGGGTCCCAAAGAAAGGACAGCCCGATATGAGTCTCCTTCGCCGCTTGGTCGTGAATGCCGCCCGGGTGCTGGTCCAGAATCCGCAGGCCCGCGCCAAGGCCCGGGAGGTGCTTGAAGAGGAGGTCAAGCCCCGGGCCAAGGAAGCCTGGCGGGAGGCCCGCCCCGAGATCGAAAAAGCCGGACGCGGGCTCAAGCGTCTTGCCCGCAATGTCCGGGACCAGTATCGCAAGGGCCGCCAAGGCGATTGAGGGCAGCCATGCCCCCGCCCTGCCGGGCGGATCACTCGAGGAAGAAACTGCCGATCGTTTTTGAAGACGGACCACCAATGGACACGAATGAACACGAATAGGGATGGACCTGCTTCAATGACCAACCGCGCCCGAATGCATCTGCGATATCGTGACCTTGATATCACCACGTCATGGGAGGAAGCCCACCCGGGAGCGCGGGCGTCCCGCCCGCACAACACTGGCAAAGCCTCGCCCATCTCCTCGACCCGGATCGACCGGCAAAGACGCCCGGGCTCTGCTTCGGCCGGGCCCATGCGGTTCCCACCGGCACGGTGGATGGGTGCGCCATCGCAGGGAAACTGAGCGACAACCCAAGGGAGAGGATGCGGGCGGGACGCCCGCGCTCCCGGGTGGGCCGCTTTCGTCACGATTGCCCTTCAAGGGGAAGTCGGCGCAAACGAACTGGCTGGATGGTCGCCTTGGATCCCGATTTGACAATCCCTTAGTGGCCCTTCGTGGATTACTCTTTTTTCTTTTGTCTTTTTTCGTTTGTTTCAAGTAAGCCATGGATTTCCCAAATGACGGTCCGACGGAAATGACCATCGTCCCACTGGAAACACACATCGGAGCCGAGGTGCGTGGCCTTGACGCGGCCTCGCCCCAGGGTGAGGAGACCTTTGCCGAGCTTCGCCGGGCTCTTTACAGGCATTCGGTTCTAGTCTTCCACGATCAGGACATCTCCGACGAGCAGCAGGTGGCCTTCACCCGGGGGTTCGGCCGGCTGCAGATGACCATGGCCAGCGATCCCTACGGAGGCGGCGGTCCCATCAACCGCATCGCCAACGTGGATGAGGAAGGCCGCCTCATCCCGCCCCAAGACAAACGGTCCCTCTACCAGGCCGGCAACATGCTTTGGCACTCCGACGGATCCTTCAAGGCCATCCCCTTGCGGGCCTCCATGCTGTCGGCCAAGGTGGTGCCGCCTCAAGGGGGCGAGACCGAGTACGCCAGTCTGCGGGCGGCCTATGCCGCTCTGCCTGAACCCAGGAAGGCCCAACTGGAAGGATTGGTCGCCGAGCACAGCATGGCTCACTCCCGGGCCCAGATCGCTCCCGGCCTGATGAGCGATGCCTTCCGCAAGGAGACGCCCCCGGTCCGCCAGGTGCTGGTCCGCACCGTCCCCGAGACGGGAGAGAAAGCCCTCTACGTGGGGTCTTACGCCTCCCACATTATCGGATGGGAGCGCGAGAAAGGCAGCGCCCTGCTGGAGGAGCTTCTGCAATGGTCCACCCAGCCGCGATTCGTCTATCGACACCGGTGGAAGACCAACGATCTGGTCATGTGGGACAATCGCACCTGCCTCCACCGCGGCCGCCCCTGGGACAACGCGGTCTACAAGCGCATCATGCACCGCACCACCCTGGCCGGAGACGGCCCCACGGTCCCCTGACGCCGCTGCCCCTTTCACTGCCAGGTGCTCTTCTCCAGGCAGTAGGCACTGACCTTGTCCTGGTCGAAGGCCACGCCGTGGCCGGGCCGCTCCGGGGGAACCGCGTAACCTCCTTCGATCTGCAGAGGGTGTTGCAGAAAGCGTTCCAGCATCGGAACCTGCTCCACGAAGAGCGCGTTGGGCGTCGCGCACACCAGATGGACGTGGACCTCCATCATCAGGTGGGGGGACACCGAGGCATTGAAGCTGTGGGCCAGGGCGGCGATTCTCAGCCACTCGGTGATGCCCACACGGCCGACGTCGGGTTGCAGGATGGCGGCGGCTCCCCGAGCCAGGTATTCCCTGAAGACGTGCCGGTTGAAGAGGTTCTCGCCCAGCGCAATGGGGATGGAGGTGTGTCGGCTCAATTGCTCGTGGCCCAGCACGTCGTCGGCATCCAGGGGCTCTTCCATCCAGTAGAGGTCCAGGTCTTCCAGGAGACGGCAGCGGGCCATGGCTTCGGCCGGAGTCCAGCGCAGGTTGGCGTCCACCATGAGCTTGACGTCCTCCCCCACCGCCTTCCTCACCGCCCGGACGCGCGCCACGTCTTCGGAGCGGCTCTCCTTGCCCACCTTGATCTTGACTCCGGGGATTCCCCGGTCAACGCAACCGGCGGCCTCCCGCACCATCTCCTCGATGCCGTGGTTCAGCCAGCCGCAGTCGGTGTTGTACACGGGGGTGCGACTGCGGGCCGCCCCCAGGAAGCGGAAGAGCGGCTGGCCGGCCTGTCTGGCCTTCAGGTCCCACAAGGCGATGTCGATGGCCGAGGAGGCCAGCAGGGTCAGCCCGTGCCTGCCGATCCAGTGCAGCCCCCACCACATCTTCTCCCAGAGTCGCTGGGTGTCTCTGGGATCCTCCCCCAGGATCAGGGGGACGACTTCCGTGTCCAGCAGCACCTTGGTGGCCCTTCCCCCGCGGCCGATGGTATAGGTAAAGCCGAACCCCTCGGCTCCGGTGTCGGTGTGAATGGTGGCGGCAATGACCTCCAGGCACTCGACTTCCTGGATGGCGTCCACGATCCGCCGGTGGGGAGGAAAGCGATAGTAGGCCGTATCGATGCGATGGATCTTCATGATGTCATTCCTCGTTCAACGTTCCCTGATCCGCATGTTTCCTTCAGCCCGCTTGCTGCTGCGGCCGTTGCGTTCAACCGGGGGACAAAGATAGCATATTGAAGAATGGCTTCCGACCCGCAAGCGCCCTGCTATCACTTCACCGCACCCGAAGGGGATTGCCGGCCCTTCGATCCCAACGGGGCCATATTCTGGCGGGGGCGGTACCACCTCTTCTATATCTTCCAGGATCCGGGTCTGCCGCATGGCGGGCACTGCTGGGGGCACGCCAGCAGCCCGAACCTTATTGACTGGACCATCCATCCCCCGGCCCTGAAACCGGCCGAAGGGGATCCGGAAGTCGGGATCTTCAGCGGCGGCGCCTTCCTGGACAAGGAGGGCCGGCCGGTGCTCATCTACCACGGGGTCGGCGCCGGGACCTGCCTGGCGGCCCCCGGTGACGAAGAACTGATTCGCTGGCGGAAGAGCCCGCATAATCCGGTGATTCCCGAGCCGAGAGAGGGAACTCCCGGCTGGGGGGTCTACAATGTGTTCGATCCCCATGCCTGGCTGGAAGGGGACCGCTACTACGCCATTCTGGGCGGAAAGGTGAAGCCCCATGACCGGTGGGATACCGCCTATCTGTTCACCTCCACCGACTTGCTTCATTGGGAGTACCTGCGGCCCTTCTACCGTCCCGATCCCCGCTGGACCGAGGAGGAAGAGGACTGCGCCTGTCCGGATTTTTTCCCCCTGGGAGATCGGCACGCCTTGCTCTGCATCAGCCATCCCTGGGGCGCTCGCTGCTATCTGGGCCGGTACCGGAACGGAACCTTCGTCCCGGAGGAGCACCAGCGTATGAACTGGCCGGGAGGCGCCTGCTTTGCTCCAGAGAGCCTGGTGGATGCTCGGGGCCGGCGGATTTTCTGGGCCTGGGCCCTGGACCAGCAGCGGCGGGAAAAGCCGCTTCTCGGACTCGGAGTGATGACTCTGCCCCGGGTGCTGTCTCTGGCCCGGGACGGTTCCCTGCGGATCGAGCCGGCGGAAGAGCTGGAGGGTCTGCGGCGGAACCGGTGCCAATGGAAGGATCTGACCCTTGCTCCGGGCCGGGGGCTGTTTTTTGACGAGCTCAGGGGGGATCGGCTGGAGTTGGGACTGGAGGCCAGCCTTTCGGAGGCGGGGGCGTTGGGACTGAAGGTGGGCTGCAGCCCGGGAGGCGAGGAGCAGACGGTGATTCTCTGCGACCGACAGGGAGGATCGTTGGTCATCGACACCAGCCGGGCCAGCCTGGATCCCGAGGTTTGGCGGCCGTTCCCTGTCATCAGGGGAAAGAGGCAACCGCAAGACGTGCCGGTGCAGGTGGCCCCCTTCGAGCTGAGGTCCGGGGAACGGCTGAGGCTGAGAGTCTTCCTGGACCGGTCCATCCTGGAGGTGTTCGCCAACGGACGGCAGTGCCTGACCCAGCGGATCTACCCGACGCGCAGCGACAGCCTGGGGGTGGCTCTGTTCGCCGCCAGGGGCGAATCGATGGTCCACGCCTTCACCGCCTGGGACATGGAGGGAATCCGAACCGTCAAGAACTGAGCCTTCGATAATCTTCTGGAGGAGGAATGATGAAATCCGTCGCCTGGTTGATTCCCGTAGCGATCTTTGTGGCCGGATTGGGGTGTCAGACCCAGCCCCGGCCCGAAGCCCGTGAGCGGGCCCATTTCACCCACGGTCCCATGCTGGGCCGGGTGGAGGCCCACGAGATGGGTGTATGGGCCCGGACGGCTCGATCCGGGAAATTCGCTGTCAGATACGGGACCCGGCCCGACACGCCGGACTCCCTTTCTGCGGCGGCAGAGACTCGAGTCGAGCGGGACAACACGGGTTGGGTTCACCTCACCGGCCTGGATTCAGGAACACGATACCACTACCGGCTGGTCTGGCTGGATGGGACGGAGGAGATCCCGGGGCCCGGGGGAACCTTCCATACCCTGCCCAGCCCCGACGACGTGCGCCATCCCCAATACAATCCGGAAGGACGCTTCAACTTCCGATTCGAGTTTGCCTGCGGCAACAACCAGAATACCGGCAGTCCGGGCGCCTACGGATGGAGCCTGCCCGCCTTCGCCACCATGCTCAAAGAACTTCAGGGCGCCGGCAGCCGGTCGCGGATCGATTTCGCCATCCTCAACGGGGACTGGCTGTATGAGGAGCAGCGCCAGTACCCGCCCGAGGACTGGCTGCGGCAAGTGGGCCTGTCCGCCGGGCAGGCGCCGGAAGTGGTGAAGGTGATGCCCAACATCGTGGGCGTCTGGGAGAACTACAAGCTCTATCTCGACCGGGGAGAGCACCTGCCCGACTGGCATCGGGTGGTCCCCTCCTTCTTCACCTTCGACGACCACGAGATCGTCAACGACGTCTACGGAGCGGGAGAGGTGGGTCTCCGCAACCGGCGTCCCGTCTTCCGCGACATCGCTCTGAAAGCCTGGTATGACTATCTGGGCTGGAGCAATCCGGTGGATCCTTCCCAGGACATTCTGTTCGGACGGGCGGCCTTCACCGCCGGAAGCCCCATCCTGACCGATCCGGAAGCCGACTTCAGCCAGTTGAACCCCCGGGAGGCGGCCACCCTGCACGTGCACTGGGGCACGCCCGATGCCGGCGTCATGGATGGCCCCAGCGACACCGAGGGCGGCCACCCCAATGCCGGGGTGTACCGGATCGTGGAGGTGCTGGATGCCAAACGGTTGAAGATCCGGCCGGCCGCCAGGGCCGACGGCAAGTCTGCCTACTCCATCGGGCGGGTTTCGCACTTTCGGAAGTCCATCAGCAATGCCGACTTCTTCTTCCTGGACACCCGCAGCCATCGCATGATGCACGACGTGAGGCAGCCCCGGAAAAAGGGGCTTTCCATGATCGGCGCTCCACAGAAGGATTGGCTGAAGCGGGAGATGAAAGCCAGCCGGGCCGACCTGTTTTTCGTGGTCTCCTCGGTCAACTTCACCATCCCTCACGTGGGGGCCTATGGGCCGGAGCCCATCCCCAACAAGGATGAGGCCTGGACGGTTTTTCTGGAGGAGCGGGAGGAGTTGATCCGGTTCTGGGACTCGCTGGGCAAGCCGGTCTTTGTCCTGACGGGCGACCTGCACAACAGTTTCGCCATCAAGATCACCAACCGCGTCTGGGAGTTCGCTTCCGGACCCCACAACTCGAGCAACCACCCGCTGAGCAGCGAGGGCGGGCGCCCCACCAACGGTCCCTATGATTCTCAAGGACGCCGGGTGGAGATACGCTGGTCCAGTTTCATGCAGCCGGACACTCCACTCCCGATGCGAAACCGGCCGGTCTTCTGCGTGGTGAAGGTCAACAATGCCTTCAACAACCCGGTTGAAGAAGGAACCGACCGCTGGGTGGCCTACCGCCGTCCCCAGGTGATCTTTCAATACTACGACGGGCTCACCGGAGAGCTGCTCTACGCCGAATCCATCCTGGCGGGTTGAGCGGGAGAAGGAGCCGGGCCGGGGAGGTCGGAGGGTGGGCTGACCGGATCTTTAACCGAGACATGGGAGTTCGTGATGAGAGCCACTTGTTGGATGGGTTCGTTATTTCTCGGCGTCCTGACGATTGGGAACGCCGCCTGCACGATGTCCGAATCCCCCGGGGACGGCGTTCCCGAGCCTCTCCGGAAGATCACCGTCTTTGCCAGGGGTGAGGCGGGATACCACTGCTTCCGCATTCCGGCCTTGGTGGTGACCCCCAAGGGAACGGTCCTGGCATTCGCGGAGGGACGCAGGGACAGTTGCCGCGACGATGCCGACATCGATCTGGTTCTGAAGCGAAGCACCGATCAGGGACTCACCTGGGGCCCGCTTCAGGTTCTTTTCGACGACGGCGATCTGTCGGTGAATCAGCCCGTACCCGTGGTGAACCGAGAAACAGGTGAGGTGGTCTTCGTCTTTTGCAAGAACAACCAACGGGTGTTTGTGTCGAAGAGCGGCGACGAAGGGGTGACCTGGAGCGAACCGCGAGAGATATCCGAACAGGTCGTCGATCCCAGCTGGAGCTATTTCGGCGCGGGGCCGGGGCACGGCATCCAGCTTTCAAGCGGACGTCTGCTGGTCTCAAGCTGGGGAGATCTGTCCCCGGGACCCAAAACCTGGCGGCCGGCCAACTGGGGCAAGGTGCAGTTCTCCTATGTCATGTACAGCGACGACCACGGCGAGACCTGGCAGCGCAGCCAACCTCTGGACATCGACCTCTCGGACGAGTCGATGTCGGTGGAAACGGCGGACGGGCGCATCTACATGAACATGCGCAGCCGGCAGAAAAAGCACCTGCGAGCTTATGCGTGGAGCGACGACGGCGGAGAAACCTGGTCGGAGGTCGCCTTCGACCCGGGGATGCCCGAACCTTCGGTGCAGGGCAGCGTGGTTCGTTTCACGACTGCCGACAAGCACGGCAGAAACCGTGTCCTGCTGGCCCACCCGTCGAGCCAGACCGAACGCGCCCGGCTGACGGTGCGGATGAGCTACGACGAGTGCCGGACCTGGCCGGTGGCCAAACTTCTCCATCAGGAATATTCCGGCTACTCGGATCTGGCCGTCGCCCCGGACATGACGGTGCTGTGCCTGTACGAGTCCGAATGGCATGCCAGGATGATCCTGGCCCGCTTCACCCTGAACTGGCTCAGCGACGGCGCCGACAGCCTTTGAGACACAGCCGTCGGCTTCAGGCCCTGGGCAGGGGGCTGTCCTTCAGAGATCAGCGCAGTCAGCGTTGTCAGGCGTATCCTGCGAACAGTGACCGAGAGATTAAGGAGACGCGATCAGCAGACGGTCGTTCAGTCCCTGCAGCGGTCTGGAGTTCGGCGCCGAGATCCCCTCGAATCTACCGATCTGTTCCGTGCTCACTTCGATCGCGTTGGCCATTACGAACCAGTTCACGCCTTGGCTGCAGGGTGGCGTGGTCAGCGAGCCCTTGTAGTGAGAGTAGGCGGTGGACCCGGAAGGCAGCATTGCCGAGGCGTCGATGGTCGTATCGGCGATCTCAGCTTCCGGTCCGGCCTCCTCCGGCATGTTGGCGAATACCGGAGCCAGTGGATCGTTACGTCTGCCCGCCTGCATCATCACACCGACCACCGCCAGAGATCCGTCCGCGTCCCCATGCACAAAATGCACCTCCATCGGCGCTGGCGAGCCGGCGACGGCGTGCTCGCTCGGTGCATGGAAATGGAATTGCAGGAGCCCGAAGGGCTTGCCCGCGACCGTCAGGACACTGCCGGGTCCATAGTTCACCTGGACGGTGTGGCCGTTGTTGACGATCCTCAGCGGCGAGGGTTTGTAGTCGAAGATCAAGTCCGGCCCCTTGGCGGGAAAGGCATCCACGATATCGATCGGCGATTGCATGCGCCCGTCGCTGCAGGCGGCATAGTCGGGTGACAGCGAGCCCCAGTTTTCGGGACCCGTGGATCCGGAATAGCTCCAGGCGGCAGAGCCCGCGTGACCGTCTTCCTTTTGGCCGTGGCCGGAACCATTGCTCCTGTCTCCAGTCCCGTTGCTGCAGCCGAACGACCAGATAGAGATGGTCATGATTGCCCCAATGGCGATTGGGGCGGCGATACGATTACCCATCGGCATCCTCTCCTCAGGTTCCGCCCCAGGGCGCATTCGCAGCTTCTCCCACCGATCGGCAAGACGAACCGGGGGAGGCTTGGCCTGGAGCCACTTTGCACAGTTCACTCAACTTCGAGTGAAATGATCTTAAATCGGAATTACAACAGAAGAAATAGCCTATCGGGCTCGTGCTGCATTTTTGGAGGGGTTGGAGTGCCATGTGCCCTTGTGCAGCGCTGGGGAAGTTGTTGAATTACTGGAATAACTTGTAAAGAGCGCGTAGGTGACGTTATTGAATAAAAGCAATTCAGGAGCGGCTGATCGTAGTTATTCCAGTAATTCAACAACGTCCCCTACTCTCCGTACTTGCAGCCCGGACTGACCTTCGTGCACCCTGTGACCGGATTCCAGGTGGCATCCGTCCACTCGATGGCAGAGTTGTTACCCATAAGCGCTCTTGGCTACAGTCGATAACGGCAGCAGTTGGCACCGGTTCCGCTTCACCCGTGTCCAACGTTGATCCATTGACTGAGTGGGAAGACGCCAGCAGGAAGTTAATCCGATAACAGCATCGGCTTCTGACGGATCGGACCCGCTACCCAATGTTTGATCCCCGTCCGTGCCCGTTTCGAGTGGCTCTGGGTCCAGGCAGCGGAAAGAACCCCAACGGTTGTAAGCGAACAAATAGCGAATATAGTATAGCACAACACCAGGCAGGAGATGAAAGTCTCCGGAGTTCGAAAGTAAAGCTCCTCCAGGCCGCCGGACCCCGAGAGTTGCAGCACCGGGCAACCGGGGGCTTGTTTTCGAGGCGGATCGAGCCCAGAATACACATTTGAATGCAATGGAGCTTCAACGGCCGCGGAGGTCTTTTTTCTCAGGGACGGCGTTTTTTCTCTGTGGGTTGAGGGGGATTTTCCGGAATAGGAAAGCCCTGGAGACGGTAAAAGAGGGTCAGAGGGCAATGAACCGGTCGTCTGAATAGAGGACGGAGAGGGGAATAGAGGATGGACGTCCTGGATATCTTCCTGCGGGTGTGCCTGTGGGGCAGCATAGTCCTGCTGGTGATCTTGCTTTTTTGGGCCCTGTTCGGAGGGTGGCTTTCCGGCAGCGGAAAGCGGAGCCGGCCGAAGCCGCAACCGACGCGGAGGCAGGGATTCGTTCCCCCACCGCCGAGCTACGCTAGGCCGGGCCCGGAGGATTCAAGCAGCACCGCCAGTGGAGAAGCGGCATCTCCCCAGCCTGAGGCACCGAAGCGCCCGGGCGATCCAAAGCCGGAACCAATGAGGCGGCGGGGGCTCATTCCCCCCCCACCTACCTACGGCAAGCCTCGCCGGGAGGACTCAAGCACCGCCATGGGTGGAGAAGTGGCCCCTCCCCAGCCTGAGGCATCGAAGCGCCTGGGCGATCCAACGGCTCAAATGGAGTTCATTTCCAAAGTCGACTTCAAGCCGCGCCCCCTTCTTAACAGGTCGGAATACAGGATTCTCCGGATTCTCGAGGAGGTCTCCCAGGATATCCCCGGCGGCCATCGCGTCATGGCTCAAACCAGCCTGGGTGAAGTTCTGGCACCCCAGATGGCCTCCGGTTCGAAAGAAGCACGCGACCTTGCGTTTCGATCCATCAACAGCAAGCGCCTGGATTTTCTGGTGATCGACGGTTACGGCATGCCCGTTCTGGCGGTGGAGTACCAGGGGCATGGCCACTACAACGACAGAACCTTCATGCACGATGCCGTGAAGCGGGAAGCCGTCAGAAAGGCCGGCATTCGGTTTTTGGAGATCCCGGCAGAGTACGACGCCAAGGACCTGGAGAACGAGATTCGCAAGGCGTTGCTTTCGAACCCGGCCCGCCGACCTTAGAAGCTGACCTTCAGCGCGCGCAGGGTCGTTCGAACGTAGTTGCGGCTGCGCTCTTCGGTAGCGGGTACGCACTGAAGAGAAAACTGCCGGCGGGATCATTGCGCCCGCCGATGAGTAACGTGGAGGCAAGGATGATTCACCATCGCAGAGGTTTTGTGGGCCGGGCCCTGCAGGCCGGCCTGGCATCGACGCTTCTGGCGAAGACGGGCTCGGCGGGGCTCCCGGCAACTCTGGGCAGTCAGACAGCCCCCTATCGGTTCAAACTGGCCATGTGGATCGATGAGTTGCGGGATGCGGACGAGCTGACCCTGGAGCAGGAGTTGGAAGTCGCCAGGGAAATCGGAATCGAGCACGTCTGGTTCCAATCCGTCCCGGGAGTGACGTCGATTCCCGAGATGAGCGATGCCGAAGTGGACCGCGTGGGGGAGCGCCTGGCCCGCTACGGGCGCAAGCTGCTCATGCTCAGCGGCTGGATTCCCTTCCACAACCTGCCGCTGCTGGATCTGGACGTCAGGACCATGACCAGCCATCCCGCATTTCTCAAGGAATTCAAGGCCGTGGTTCGGTCCATGCAGATTGCCGCCCGGCTGGGCGCCCCATCGGTGCTCTCCTACAGCTTTGTCTGGCCGGGGGAGCGCGGCTACGGCGGACCCACCTGGCCCATGCGCTGGGCGACCCGGGGCGGCATCATCGCCGAAATGGATATGGAGAAGCTGGTCAAGGCCTTTTCCCTGATGCTGGAACAGGCCGAGAAGTACGATGTCGACCTGGTGCTGGGCATGAGGCCCTTCAACTACGTCAGTTCGACCGGGAACTTCCGCCGGCTGGCCGAGCGCCTGGGTTCGGGGAGGCTCAAAGTCCAGTGGTCGCCCGCCGACGCCCTGCTTTCCGCCGAGTGGGACCAGGCCACGGCGGGCTTTGTCAATCTGAGGCCCTACCTCCACAGCCTCCACATGAAGGACGTCCAGATCCTGGACGGACCCGGGGCGGAATTCGGCTGGCGCTCCCTGGGGGACGGCCAGGTGGACTACATGAGGATCCTGCACAACCTGCGCCGGCACCGCTCCGATGCGGTTCTGGCCCTGGCCACCCACTTCAGGCCGCCCAGCGGATCGCTGATCGAGGCCATGCACATCAACTACGCCAAGATGAAGGCGCTGATCGCAAGGGTGGAGGGAAGCACCGCCGGGTGATTCCCGCCGGGGGCGGCTTCCTCCCCCCACCGCAACCTCGGGACGACACCCCCGGGAGCGCGGGCGTCCCGCCCGCATCCTCTCCCTTGGGTTGCCGCTCAGTTTCCCCGCGATGCCGCTGGCGGTCCATCCGGGTGGAAAAGATGGGCGAGGCTGCAGGGGGTTTGTGCGGGCGGGACGCCCGCGCTCCCGGGGGGCGCCGGCGCGGATCGAGGCCCCGCCCTACCCGAGCAGGCGCCGCACGTAGGCGATGTCCTGGCGCAGGACCTGGCGGGGGTCGGATTCTCCCTGGTACTCGATGGACAGGCAGCCGTCGTAATCCAGGCGTTGGAGCTCGGCCAGCAGGGGCTGAAGATCGACCGCTCCCTCCCGCAGTGAGGTCCCCTGGAAGCGGCGTCCCCGGGTGGAGTCCAGATAGCGGCCGGCCGGCTCTCCGGGTTTCAGCGGCCGGGCGTTCTTCAGATGAACATGGGCCAGGTAGGGAGCCATCTCGGACAGGGCCTGCAGCGGGGCTTCGTGGACGAACAGGGGCGCCGCGGAGTCGAAGATCAGGCGAAAGGCGGGTGAATCGATCCGGCGGGCGATGGCGGCGCAATCGGCCGCCCGCCCCATGAGGGGTTGAACCGGCGGATAGTCGATGTTTTCGGCCACCAGGGTGATGCCGATGGCCCGGGAATGAGCCGCGCAGGCCGCCAGACCTTCCACCAGCCAGGAGCGCTGCTCGGCCAGGGGGACGTCCGGCTTCACGGCTCCCGGCACGATCATGGCCAGCCGGGCGCCCAGCTCGGCCGTCCTGTCCAGCAACCTGAAGGCGCGTTCGGCGGCCTCCCGGCGAGAGCCCGGCGGAACGATCAGGTCCGACTGGAAGATATAGCAGACCAGCGGCAGGCCGGCTTCGGCGGCCAACTGTTTAAGCTGCCGGGCCGGGCAGTCCTCCCAGTAGGGGTGCATGAGCTCCAGGCCGTCGGCGCCAAGAGAGCCGCAGACCGAGATCACTTCCTCCAGGGTGAGGAAACCGGCTTGGGTCCGGGGATTGAGATAGCCGTCCCGCAGGACCCAGTCGAAGTTGTAGTCGATCAGCAGAATGCGGGCGGGCATGGGGGTCGATCCCGATTGCTCTGCCGGCCAGGTGACCGGTTCCGTCGGCTCAGCCCCTGCGGCGGTCTTCGGAGAAGTCGAAGTCCGACATGTCGGGGGTGCAGCCCCGCAGCGTCCAGCCGCCGTCCACCGTCAGGATCTGGCCGGTGACAAAGGCGGCTTCGTCGCTGGCCAGAAAGACGCAGGGCCCCACGTAGTCCTCCACCTGCCCGACTCTGCCGGCGGGGGTCACGGCGGCCCACTTGGGGTCGAAGTCGGGGTCATAGGCGCGATTGCGATCGTTGCTGGTGGCTGCCGGGGCGACGCAGTTGACCCGAACCCGGGGCGCCAGTTCCAGTGCCAGTTGCCGGGTCAGGGCTTCCAGGCCGGCCTTGGCCATGGTGTAGCTGGAGTGGAAGGGGATGATCTGCCTCACGGCAATGGAGCTGATGTTGATGATGGACCCGCCGCCGCCTTCCATCATTCTGCGAGCCGCGGCCATGGAGCCGAAGAAGGGGCCTCTCAGGATGGTCGAGACCACGTCCTCGAAGTCCTCCTCGGTCACTTCGAAGAAAGAGCCGAAACGGGTGCGGGCGGCGTTGTTGATGAGGACGTCCAGGCGGCCGAACCGCCGGCAGACGGCCTCCACCATTCCTTCGAAGTCCTGTTTGGAGCCGATGTCGGCCTGGAAGAGCTCGGCCTCGCCGCCGGCCTCCGACACCTGCCGGGCGGTCCGTTCCGCTCCCAGAGGGTCGGCCTTGAAGTTGACCGCCACCCGGGCGCCCTCGGCCCCCAGCCCGATGGCCAGGCCCCGTCCGATGCCCTTGCTGGCGCCCGTGATCAAGGCCACTTTACCGGCAAGTCTGCTACCCATGGGATTCCTCCTTGAGCCGTTGCATCCGGTGACGGCCTCGGCGCCGTCGGAACGGGCCTTGGCCCAGTCTGTGCCCTGAAGGTTCTACGCAAACCGCTGCAAGATGTTCAGGACGAGCCCTTTCCGACGCTGTACCCAGCCCCGGTGAGAAGGGCGGGCTACAGGCCGACGCCGGCCCTTTCAGCCACCCGGCGGATAAATCCACCGGCCTCGGCGTACTCCGGCTCGGTGGCCAGATGCTCGATGATCAGGGGCGTTTCAGGCGACAGCCTTTCGATGCGGCGCAGGTAGGTGTCGTAGTCCAGCACGCCCCGCCCCGGCAGGACCTCCTGGATGGCCACCGTCCTTGAATCCAGGGCGTGGTGGATGTCCTTGGCGTGACAGGACCGGATCCAGGGTCCCAGCAGGTCGAAGCAGCGGTGGATCACCTGCCCGGTGGAATAAAAGTCATGGGGGTCCCGGATGGCGTTGGCCGGGTCCAGGTGGACGGCCAGCCCCGGCCGGTCCACCGCCTGCAGAATCCTGAGGTACACCTCCGGTCCGTCCAGCAGGGTCCAGGGAGACATCTCCAGCGTCAACCGGGTGCGGCGGGGCTTGACCTCGTCCAGGACCTGCCTCACCCACTCAACCACCGCCTCGAAAGCCTTCTCTCCGAAATTGTCGGGGTGGTGGCCCACGTGGGCGAAGGGCGAACCGCTGGGGTCGAAGGAGCCGACCACGGTGGCGCAGCAGACGGCTTCCAGCTCGTCGGCAATGGCCAGGGTTTCGGCAATTTGTCTCAGGTTCCCTCGCCGTTTTGCCTCGTCGGGGTCCAGCGGGTTGACCCAGGCGGCCACCTCGGCCACCACGATGTCGGCGGCAGCGAAGGTTCTCTTGATCTCGGCAATCTCATCCCCGGCTTCGGCGAAGGCTTCAGGCCAACTGACGGACCGATACCCCTGCTTTCGGCACTCCTCCACGTAGTCCAGGGGGTTTTCGGACCGGAGATAGTCCTCGATGGTGGCCCCGAGCCTCATTCGTTCCCCTTTGGCGGGCGCCGGCGGGTGTCAGGCCGGCGGCTTGAGGATCCCGAGCGGCGCCCCCAGGTTGACCACCGTACCCGCGGGGGCGACGATCTGCGCTAGAAGGCCGTCGGCCGGAGCCTCGATTTCGGTCAGGGCCTTGTCGGTTTCCACCTCGACCACGGCCTGTCCACTCTTCACCCGATCGCCCTTCTCCACCAGCCAGCGCATGACGGTGGCCTTGGTGATGGTCAGGTCCTGGTGGGGCATGGTGATGGGGATGCCGCCCTCCAGCGGCGGCGGTTCCGGTGCTTCCACGGTCTCCTGCAGGGTGTCCTCAGGCTCCTCGGGCGGTGCTGCGGCGGGCGGCGGTGGGGCGGGTGCCGGCGAGGCTGCCGCTTTGCGCGCCAGACGCCTGGGTGGGGGCGCGACCCCGGCCAGGACGGACTCGGCGGCGCGGCAAATCCGGTCCACGGTCAGGGAGATGGCCGCTTCCAGGGGCGGGCTGAAGGGATGGGCCACCGGTTCGGTATGCATGCGGCCCACCGGGGCATCCAGCAGGTCGAAGCCGTGCTCCATCACCGTAGCCGCAATCTCCCCTCCCAGTCCGCACATGGAGAAGGCCTCGTCCACGACCAGCAGGTGGTGGGTCTTGGCCAGGCTGTGGATGAGGGTGTCCACGTCCAGGGGGACAATGGTTCGCAGGTCGATCACCTCGCAACCGATCCCCTGGGATTCCAGTTGGCCGGCCGCCTCCAGGCAGCGTTGCACCAGCGACCCGCAGGTCGCCAACGTCAGGTCGCTTCCCGAACGCACGATGGCGGCTTGACCGAAGGGGACCACCCATTCTCCGGTGGGCACGGCGTCTTCGCTGGCCAGCAATACCTTGGGTTCCATGATGATGACCGGATCGTCGGTGCGCAGCGCGGCCGTGAACAGGCCCTTGGCATCGGCCGCGTTGGAGGGAACCGCCACCATCAGGCCGGGACAGTGGGCCCACATGGGGTAGTAGGCGCCGCTGTGGTGGGGGCCGGCGCTCTTGATCACTCCCATGGGGGCCCGAATCAGGAGGGGCACGCTGAACTGGCCGTTGCTCATGTAGCGCAGCTTGGCCGCCTGCTGAATGATCTGGGAAGCCGCCTCGAACATGAAGTCGCTGAACATCAGGTCGCTGACGGCCCGGCAGCCCCTGGCCGCGGCCCCGAAGGCGGCCCCGGTAAAGCCCAGTTCGCAGATGGGGGTATCGATCATGCGATCGCCCCCGAACTCCTCCCACATCCCCTTGGTGTGGGCGAAGCTGCCGCCCCGCTGGCCGATGCCTTCACCGAAATAGATGAGGTTGGGGTTGCGCCTCATCTCGGCGGCGATGGCGTCCCGGGTGGCCTCCAGCCAGCCCTGCTTGCGGGTTTCGGGGCGTGTTGGTTGCCCCTCCGGCGCCTCGATCAGGGGTCCCCAGACGGAATCGTGGACGGTGGCCTCTGCCGGCAGCGGCGAATCCAGGACGAACTTTTCGGCCTCGTCGATTCGAGATTCAATCCGGGCTTCCAGGGCGTCCAGCTCGGTTCTGCCGGCCACACCGGTCCGGGTCAGGCGCCGGCCCAAGCGTAGAATCGGGCACTTGCGCTTCCACTGGTCGATCTCCTCCTGGGTCCGATAGGTGCCCGCCAGGGGTTCGCCCTCGTGATGCCCCACCGTGCGGTAGGTGCGGGCTTCAATCAGCGTGGGTCCATTGCCCTCCCGGGCCCGTGCGGCCGCCTTCTGCATGACCCGGTAGACGGCCAGCACGTCGTTGCCGTCCACGGTTTCCCCGGGGATGCCGTAGGCGGCCGCGCGGCTGGCGATGCGGGGGTTGCGAGTGGCCGTGGCCAGAGGCGTGCTGGTGGCATAGAGATTGTTTTCGCAGACGAACACCACCGGCGCCGACAGCGCGGCCGCCAGGTTGAGGGCCTCGTGAAAGGCCCCGTGGCTGACGGCTCCGTCCCCGAAGAAGGCCACTGCAATGCCGCTGCTGCCGCGCACTTTTTCCGCCAGCGCCGCACCCACCGCGGCGGGAATGCCGGCGCCGACCAGCCCGTTGGTCCCTAGCAGGCCGGTCTCGGCGTCATACAGGTGCATGCTGCCCCCGCGGCCGCCGTTGCATCCCGTCGATCGTCCGGCCAGCTCGGCCAGGGCCTTCCGGGGCGACAGGCCCTTGGCCAGCGCATGGCCGTGGCCGCGATGGGTGCTGGTGATGGCATCCTCCCGCCCCAGGTGCGCGCACACCCCGACGGCCGTGGCTTCCTCGCCCACGTAGAGGTGAATGAAGCCGGGAATCTTCCCGGCCCGGTAGAGGCGCTGCACCCGCAGCTCGAACCGTCGGATCAACACCATCCGTTCATAGAGCCGGAGCTGAGCGGCGTTGTCCACCGTCGAGGTCGACCCACTTTTCTGGTTCCCCGGTCTAGTCATTGGGCCATGAACCCCCCGTCCACAAAGAGCACGTGCCCCGTCACCATGAGCGAGGCCTGCGAAATCAGAAACAGGCAGGGTCCCACCAGGTCGGTGGGTTCCGCCAGGCGTCCGGCCGGGATCCGGGACAGGATCTTCTCCAGCAGGGCGTCACGGTCTTCGAGCGCGGGGTTGTCCAGCACCGAATCCAGCAACGGGGTGCGCACCTGGCAGGGGGCGATGGCGTTGACGCGAATGCCGAAGGGCGCCCATTCCACCGCCAACTCCCGGACCAGGGCGTTCACCCCCGCCTTGGAGGCGGCGTAGGCTCCGGTGCCCCGCCCCACGGCCGCTGAGGAGGCCACGCTGCTGAAATGCACCAGGCTGCCGCCGCGCCCTTGCTGGAGCAACACTCTCCCCACCGCCCGCGACACCAGGAAGCTGCCGCCCAGGCTGGTGTGAATGGACTGGTCGAACTGCTGTTGGGTCATGCGCACGATCGGATTCAGTTGCTGGTTGACCGTCAGGTTGATGGCAAAGTCCAGGCTTCCCAGGAAGGCCACCGCCTGTTCCACCGCCCGGTCCACCTCGGCCTCCCGATTGACGTCGCACCCCACAGCGATGGCCTGTCTGCCCAACTCCCGGATCCCGGCGGCGCCCTCGGCCGCGGCGGCTTCCCGAAGGTCGCACAGCGCCAGATCGGCGCCGCAGCGGGCGATGCGGTCGCACAGCAGCTCCCCAATCCCCCCGGCAGCGCCGAAGACGATTCCCTTGCGGCCATCGATCGCAAATAGCGTGGAGGTATCGTTCATGGGATTTACCGGGGCGTATTCTAGCAGAATGTCCCCGCCCCGGGGATTTTCCTCGGATCCGGGCGGCGGCCAAAGCCTTCAAACTCCAGCGGTTTGGTGGTATACTGTGGGGCATCGATTCTCCCCCTGGAATCGGGTTAACTCCCTCCCTAAGAGTAATTTGACAGATTCAGAGAACCGATGCCGCCTGCCTGCGGCAAGAGATACGGACAGCGCTGCCTCGGGGACCCTCCCTCCCCTGTGGTTTGCGGTTGGGCGCGTGAGAGAATGAACTCGGAACTGTTGGAGGGAGCATGAGTGGAGAAATCATCGCCATCCTGTCGGTGGGGATTGGCCTGGGCCTGTTATCGACCGGCCTGTTCGCCTGGCTTCGGACCGACCTGGTGAAAGTCGAGGAGCGGCTGCGGGCCGACCTGGTGACGGTTGAGGAGCGGCTGCGAGCCGACTTCAAGCAGTTGGCCGACCGGGTCGGGCGGCTCGAATACGGTCAGGCCAGGCTGGAGGGACTGCTGGAAGGCCTGCGGGAAGCCATCACCGGTCGGGCCGCCAGCTAGAATATCGTGGGGAAAGCGGTCCCGCCGCAGCCGGCTCAGGGCTGGCGGTAGCGGACCTCCACCTCCAGTTTCTCGATCAGGATCGGCTCGGCTGCCTTTGGCCTGGGCACGGTGAGACGGAGACCGACCAGGTTGGGGCCGACGGCAAACAGCTCCGGGGGCAGCCGGTCAAAGACCAGCCAGCCATCCTCCGGGCTCGGCTTGCCCAGGAGGGCGTTGTTCAGACGGGCTTCGATCAGGTTCTCGATTCCCCTGGCGGGGGGGATGTTGAGCAGGCGGCCTTCGGGATGGCCGATGGTGGCCACCCTGACTTGTTGGAGCCGTTTTTCTTCCGGCAGGTCCTTGGCCGAGGGGTCCGAGAGCAGCAGGCGCAGCGAGAGCCGTTCCAGGTGTTCGCGGTCGGCTCCCAGGTCGTCGGCGACGGAGACGGTCAAGAGGGTGTCGGCCTTGCCGTGGTTGGTCAGCGGGGCCGGCAGCGGCGCCAGCATGTTGGTGTTGAAGTACATCCAGCGGGGAGTGGTCCAATCCTCGGGGTTGGGGATGACCGTGGGACCGTGCCCGCCGCCGCGGCGCTGCACCACGAACCGCTTGTTCTTGCGGTGAAGGGTCTTGGGGTTGCCGATTTCCCGGTAGGCCCGCAGATGGGTTTCCCAAACCTCGCGGAACGGAAAATCGGGGGCATGGTTGAAGTTGAAGGTCTGGATGCCGTCCGCTCCCTGGCGCCACCAGTTGGCGGCCACGCCGCGATAGATGTCGATCGGTGGCGTGGCATAGCCGTCGGAGGCGTGGTGGTCATCCACCGAGGGATAGAGCTTGACGTGGGTGCCGGCGACGATACGGCGAAAGGCGGCGATGTCCACGTCGAAGTTGCGAATGCCCAACGCCAGCACGTCCACCAGACCCTCGCGGACCCAGGTCTCGATATCCAGACCGTCGAAGCGACAGCCTTCCAGGTTCTCCGGAATTCGAGCCCCGACCAGCAGGGGCCGGCCGCGTTTCCTGGCCACTTGCTGGGTGATGGAGCGAAACTCCCGCATGAAGTCGTTCATCTTGTCCCGATTGGCCCAGGCCTTGCCGGGAGGCAGGACGGGGCATACCCTGGCAAAGTCCAGCGAGATGCCGTCGTAGTCGAACCGCTCCGCGATTTCCCGCAAAATGCTCAGCTTGTAGCGGCGCACTTCGGGAATGGCGTAGTTCCAGAGGCCGACCGGTCCGGGCCAGGTGTGGATCAGCCATTCCGGGTGCTTCAGCTTCATGGGGAGCTTGCTGAAGGGCCCCAGGTCGTTGTCCGAGCCGTTGATGCGGTAGTTGTAGAAGGCTTCGATGCCGCGTTTCCTGGACTCTTGGGCAAAGATGGCGGCGATGTCGATGCCCTGCTCCTTCCACTGGCGGTAACCCTCGCTGTCATAGAGCGGCATGATTGAGCTCGGCCAGGGCGACTGGTTGCCCTCGCCCCAGCACCACCAGACGCTGTCGATCTGGACGTCTGCGGCGTCGATGACGTGGAATTTCCACTTCACCAGTTCGGCCGGGTCGCGGCCCCCAAAGCGGCGGTCGCCGGAAATGGTGTCGAAGTTGATGATGATCCGGCGGTCCCGGCCGGCGGCGGCAAGGTGCTCCGCCGACAGACGTACCGGTTTGGCGGCGTCTGCACGGGGCCCGGGGGCCGTTCCGGACCCTACTACGGCCAGGATCAACAAAGCGGACAGCAAAAGCGTTCGAAGAAGGGGCATGGGGGCGGTTCCTCCTACACCGGATTTCTTAAAGAGTGGCGCAAGCCGCGCCAGCCTATCGCCCCGGACGTGAGCCCGGGGTCGTCTGCATTTCCGCTGCCGGCAGCCGCGAAGGCGGCGAATAAATAGCGCCGCCCCGGCACGCACTACCTCTCCTGAACAGCGCTAAACACCTCCATCCCCTTGGAAGTGCAGTCCCCGGTGAACCTTGCCAGCTACAGATAGGTCCACACGATGACCGAGATCCCCAGGAAGAAAGCGCCGCAGGTCAGCAGGCCAAGCTGCATGAACCAGGACGGCCGGAGCCGGGCCGGCAGCAGGGTGCGGTTGACGTAGAGAGTGTGCAGGCCCGTGCACCCCAGCGCCACGTTCCCCAGCACCGCGCCCATGATGGCCAGCTGAAGAGGCTCGAACAGGGACAGCCAGATCAGGCCCCAAACGGCGTAAATGGCCAGGATGCTGTAGTAGATGTAACGCACCTGGGGGCCGCGGAGGCGTTGGGCCCGCCGGCTGCTCGACCAGACCACATCGGTCCAGCGGCGGGCAATGGCCTCTCCGGAGAAGATCTGACCGGGCGCCAGCACCAGGAAGCCGCACAGCAGAGTGGCGGGCCAGAGCAGCCATTGGAGATCCGGGTACCTGCGGGCCGCGCCGTCAGCGATCATGGCTGCCGCACGGTGCCCCTCCACCGGCACGTTCCGAAGGAATTCCATAGACACCAGGCAGGGCAGGGCCATCCCCAGGAAGCAGCAGAACGTCCACACAACCAACTGGTCGCGCCGCACGTAACGCATCCAGCCGCGCCAACGCCCCATATTCGCTTCGTCCAGAGGAAAGGTCTTCCCGACGTGCAGGAGTGTCACCGAGCTGCCGCCCACGGCGCTGGGGATGGCTCCCACCAGCTTGCCCATCCCCCAGCCCTTGTCGCGGGCATAGTTGGAACAGAGAGCGTTGGAGGTGCCTCCGATGCCGGCAATGGCGGCGAAGGCGGCCAGAATGGCCCAGTTGAGGTCGGGCAATCGGCCGTGTTCGCTCAGGTATCCCAGGATGCCCACTCTCTCCACCCCCTGGTAGTCAACCAGTGCCTTGGCGCGGCCGGCCACCGCGGCGGGAAGATCCTCCAGGCGATCGTAGGATTGGGTCTGTCCGGCCTGCCGGACCTCGATCCGGTCCGGCTTCCAGGTGCGATCGGCCAGGACCTGCCCGGCCAGCCGCAGCCGGACACCGTCCTGGGTGTCCTCCACGAAGAAGTGGTCCTCCCGGGCGAGCGAGGCTGCGCGGTCGACCAGGCCTTGACGGACCGCCGCCAGATCGGCCGGCACGGAGGCATGCATCCCGAATCGCTCCGCCTCCCGGCCCCGTGCGGCCACGAACTCGGTGACCAGCGTCTGGTCGGGCTCGACGGTTCCCTTGATGGTGTAGCGGCGGCCGCCGCTGGACTCGCTCAGCTCGAAATGGGGTCCCACGACGATGGTGTCGGCCCGCAGGGGCAAGGCTCCGAACCGGAAGAATCCGGTCACCACCTCGTAAACGTTGGAATAGGAGGCGGTGAAGAGAGCCAGGATGCAGAGGAAGCCCAGCACCAGCATGACCTTGAAGGACATCAGGCGTTCAATGCTGCGGTAGATGGTGCCGCCGAAAATCAGGGGGAGAAAGGCCAGCAGGAAAACGCTGTAGCCGAGTAGCTTGACCAGCCGCACCTCCGACAGGGAGGTTCCCAGCAACTGCACGGTCCCGTCGCCCGGCAGGTGACCCAGAAGGGCTGCGGCCAGCGGCACTGCTGCCGTGGCCGCCATGAAGGGCCAGATATTGCTGACATCCATCAGAAGATACCAGGCCGTCCACACTTTCCGCCCGGGCCAGGTCCGCAAATAGCCCACGTAGATCGGCTCGCCGCAGTAGAGGGCGTAGCGCATCACCTCCAGGTTGACGAAGAGTTGACAGAGGATGCTGATGGTGGCCAGCCAGAGGATGGTGCCGCCGTACTGACTGGCGACCACCGGCCCGAAGAGCCACTCCCCGGCGCCGATGGCCACCCCCGCCATCATCATGCCGGGGCCGACCAACGCCACCCAGCTGCGGAGCCCCATCGCCGGGGGCGCCGGGAGGTCGGCCAGGGTCCAGCCCGGAAGTTTTCCCGCGGCCACGGTGGCGGTTTTTGCAGAGGGGGTATCGTTCATGAGGAAAGGGAACCTCGCGTCCCGGGTCCAGGGGTCAACTCAAGGCAACCAATTGGCCCGTGCGGGCCGACTGGTAGAGGGCCAGCACGCTCCGGAGGAAGGCGCGGCTGAGATCCAGTGAAACCACCGGGGCGGCGCCGTCCAGGATACAGGCTTCCATGGCCTTGACTTCCGCCTCATAGGAATCCACGGCGGGAATCCGGATTATTTCCTGACCGCGGTCGGTGCCGGTAAAGGTCAAGCTCCCCTCTTGGGGGGGATTCCCCGGCCATTCCGCGCCCGACAAGTGGTCCAGGACGGTCAGCATGCCCCGGGTGCCGATGATCTGAGCCCCGCGGCGAGGGGCCGACTGCATGCCGCAGGAAATCTGCGCCACCATCCTGTTGGGGAACCGCATCTGGCCGATCAGGGTGAGATCCACGCCCGTAGGCCCCACCGTCTGCTGAGCCCAGACCTGGCTGGGAGGTGTCCCGCCCGCCAAGGCGATGGCGAAGGCGTTGGGATAGACGCCCACGTCCCACAATCCCCCGCCGGCCAGTTCCGGTTGCAGGCGGATGTTGCCGCGGTCTTCCGGAGACAGGCAGAAGGCGTCCCAGCACATCACCAGTTCCACCTCCCCCAGTCGTCCCTCGGCGATCATCTGACGGATGGTTTGAATCTGGGGATGATGGAGAAAGGAGACCGCCTCGAAGACGGTGACCCGATGTTCCCTGGCAGCCGCTTCCACCGCCTGCAGGTCCTCTAGGCGGGTCACCAGAGGCTTTTCACACATGACGTGCTTGCCGGCCCGGGCGGCGCGAATCGTCCATTCGGCGTGCAGGGTGTTGGGCAGAGGATTGTAGACGGCGTCGATCTCCGGATCCTCCACCAGTTCCTCGTAGCTGCCGTAGGCCCGGGGGATGTCGTTTGCCGCGGCATAGGCCTCGGCCTTTTCCAGGCTGCGGCTGGCCACCGCCGCCAACCGGCTGCGGGCGGAACGCTGCATGGGGCCCACCATGGCCACGTTGATCCAGGCGGTCGACAGCAGCCCCCAGCGGACTTTGTCGGTGGCGAGGGCCATGGCGGCGAAGGCAATCCTTCCCCTGTCGCTGCAGTTGCCCCCGGCCTGACTGCCGGCGGCGGGCAGAAACGATCGATGTGTGAAGACCCTGAACTCACGGCATCATAGGTGGCTGCCTGGGGGCTGTCAAGATGGGGACGCTGCGGGCGAGTGAGGAAATTCAACGAACCCGGGACCGCACGTGTTTTGCCGGGCCCCCGCCCTGCCGTGCGGATCATTCGAGGAAAAACGGCTGATCGTCAATAAAGACGAACCACGAATGGACACGAATAAACACGAATAGACCAGAAGACAGATGGACTTCCTTCAACGAAAAGCGGCACAAAAATGCTTCTGCGATTTTGTGCCCTTGATCTGACGATGTCATGGGATGAAGGCTTGCTGGGAGCGCGGGCGTCCCGCCCGCACCCCCGGGCGGTGCCAATGTGCAAGCCGAACATGGTTTACACCGTACCCCCCAACGTAGGGGCAACCCTTGTGGTTGCCCGGTGATTCCCGGATTGGGCGCCCACAAGGGACGCCCCTACGGTTGCGTGCAGGACGATGATAGCGACCACGTCCCCTGTGCAGGTCCTTGCAGAAGCCGAGCCGCCAGGTGAAGGCTGATGCGGTGGGGGGTGGAAAGCGATGCCCGGCTGCCCTGCGCTGCCGTAGCCGCGTACGGCAATGGCCTCTACCTCTTTGTCCAGCCTAGCGGAACCCGCAGCTGGATTCAACGCCTCGTCATCCGTGGCCGCCGCCGTGAGCTCGGACTCGGCAGCCTCGCCCTGGTCCCCCTGGCCGAGGCCCGGGAGAAGGCGCTCACGAACCGCAAGCTGGCCCGCCAGGGCGGGGACCCGCTCGCCGAGAAGCGCCGCACCCAGGGCATCCCCACCTTCGCCGAAGCCGCCTCGCGTGTGCTGGAACAGAAGCAGGCCGGCTGGCGCAACCGGAAACACGCCCGCGAGTGGCTGTCGAGCCTGAGGCGGTTGGCCTTCCCGCGCATCGGCAAGGTGCCAGTCTCCGAGGTTACCAGCGCCGACGTGCTTGAGATCCTCACGCCCATCTGGCAGCGGAAGGCGGAGACGGCCCGGCGGGTGCGCCTGCGCCTGCGTGCGGTCCTGGAATGGGCCGTGGCCATGGAGTACGATCGACTTCCGCGCGTTGTGCGATAAACTTATTGATATAAATAACTTACACATTCCATTGCGCTACTGTTCCCCTCATTATACCCACCGTTTTGAATCGGATTTCCGTGGACCTTCCTGGCCGTGAATGGATGCGTCGATAGTGGTATCGCTACGGATCGGATCGGCACGAAACCTTCGACCAACTGGCAACCGTGAGGTTCCACGCGTCGGACATGGGGGTAGAGGCTACGGTCCTCCGGGTGCCGGTCGTTGCCAGTGGGCGAGCTGCGGTCTGTCTCTTCTCCGCTGCCCGGCTCCGCTGTGCCCGGCGCCGGCCTCCTGGCCGGCTCGATTGCCTTCCCGCCAGGGATCACTGTGGAGGGAGCGACCCCCCGCCGGGGAGGGGAGATGGTGTGACCATTCGGGCGCACCACCTCCCCCTGCCCGGTGGCGCACCAGCGCCGAAAAACAGGGGGTCGCTCCCTCCACCAGCACCCCTCTCGTGCGGCGCGCTGGCGCGCCGGGCGGGAGGGGGACACGCGAGGCGCAGCCTCGCATCGCCTCTTCGCAGCGGACGCGGAAAATGCTTGTCCTTCCGCGTCTGATGCGGCGTTTCGTGAAAGTCTCTAACCACAACGGGAAGCGCTCTGCCCTCTGAGAGAAAAGCGTTGTGGTTGTCAAAAGCATGTCACCCCTCGATGTCACCCCCCCCCTTCTGAAAGGGTGACACCCATACGGCGGCATCTGCTTGACCCCCAGAGGCGGAAATCGTCGATCATTCCAGGGTCATTGGGTGAGCCTGTTTCTTGCTCCGATTCATCCCCGCGTCTGCGGGGAACAGGACCGTGACCAGTATTCCCGAATGGCTGAAGACGGACCATCCCCCGTTCCAGAGTCCAGCGAGTTCCCAGGATATCTGATAAAGTATTGTAAGTAGACTTTTATGAGTCACTTATGGTATATTAGCGTCTATTGATGTCCAGGGTGTTCCTGGACTGAAAGGGTGATCTGAAGGGTGATTCCACAGGGGGTGATCGGGTGACGCGATACCGCAAGAAACTCTCCGCCGCCTTCGTCCGCACCGTCGAGCAGCCCGGATTGTACTGGGACGAGCATGGGTTGATCCTACGTGTCAAACCGTCCGGATACAAGCAATGGATCCAACGGCTCTTCATCCACGGCAAGCGCCGCGAACTGGGTCTGGGCTCCATCCGGCTCGTGACGCTGGCCCAGGCCCGGGAGAGGGCCATCGCCAACCGCAGGCTGGCCCGCTCGGGAGGCAATCCCCTGGCCTCCCGGCGCCACTCCGTCCCGACGTTCGAGCAGGCCGCCACCAAGGTCTACGCCATGTACCGGCCCAACTGGAGAAGCGACCATCACGCCGCCCAGTGGAGAGCCAGCCTGCGCAGCTACGTCTACCCCAAGCTGGGCCGGATGCGGGTGGACGGGATCAGGACGGCCGATGTCATGGCCGTCCTGTCGCCGATCTGGAACACCAGGCAGGCAACGGCCCGGCGGGTGCGGCAACGGATCAGCGCGGTGATGAAGTGGGCGATTGCCCAGGGCTACCGGATGGACAATCCGGCCGGTGAGGCGCTCGGGGCGGCGCTGCCGAAACAGGGCGGCATCCAACGGCACTTCAAGGCGCTGCCCTATGGGGAGGTGGCCGGGGCGATCCGCACGGTGCGGCAATCCGAAGCAGCCGTGGGGGTCAAGCTCGGCTTCGAGTTCCTGGTGCTGACGGCCTGCCGGTCGGGGGAGATGCGCGGGGCGCGGTGGGCGGAGATCGACCTGGAGGCGGGGGTGTGGACGGTTCCCCCGGAACGGATGAAGCACCAGAGAGAGCACCGGGTGCCGTTGTCTGCGGGAGCGCGGAGGATTCTGGCCGAGGCGGGGCGGATGGAGAGCTCTTCCGATCTGGTGTTTCCGTCTCCGGCCGGTGGCCCACTGCCGGACCGCGATCTCAGCACCCTGCTGCGGGAACTGGGAATCGCGGCCGTGCCGCATGGGTTCCGCTCCTCGTTCCGGGACTGGGCGGGGGAGCAGACCGATGCGCCCCATGCGGTGATGGAGGCGGCGTTGTCGCATGTAATCCGCAACCAGGTGGAAGCGGCCTATGCGCGCTCGGACCTGTTCGAGCGCCGGCGCGTCCTGATGGAGCAGTGGGCCGAGTTCCTGGCCCAGGGGACGGGGGAGGATGCGGAGCTCTTGGCGTAAAGAGGCCCAAGGCATCGGTTGCCCGCACCAGGGCTGGCAAGGCGACCTGCCCCGGGCCGGCGAGGGTGAGACCCAAGCTCGAAGTCCGGGGGCAGTCAAAGCCAGGTTGAGCAGGACAACCCGGGTCCGGGTCTTCAGCCTTTCAGCCTTCCCGCCAGGGATCACTGTGGAGGGAGCGACCCCGAAAAGGGGAGGGTTGACCGTGAACTGTGGGGTGAAACGGCCAACCCTCCCCGATGGCGCACCAGCGTCCAAAAAACCGGGGTCGCTCCCTCCACTTTCTCCCCTCTCGTGCGGCGCGCCGCCGCGACGGGCGAGGCGCAGCCTCGCTTCGCCTTGTGGCATCAGACACGGGAAATCCATGTTGTCCCGTGTCTGACGCAGTGTTTGGGGAAAGTCCTCAACCACGGCGGCGAGGACTCCGTCCTCTGAGAGAAAGGCGTTGTGGGTGTGGAAATCATGAAACGGCTGGCTGAACATCGCTGCGTTGCAGCCGTTTCACCCATACGGCGGCATCTGCTTGACCCCCGGAGGCGGAAATCGTCGATCATTCCAGGGTCATTGTTCGACGCCGATTGGTCCTCCGCCTGGAGGACTTTCTTAATGGCGGCCTCAATGCCGCCATGGCGTTTGACGGTGTCCCAATCGGCATCCGCGATGGTCTGGCGGAGCATGATGGCTTCCTGCTCGGCGTCGGTGATGCCCCAGCCGCGCCAGGACTGAAAAACACCCTCGCTACGGTCCAGCAGGTGCTTCTCCCAGGCGACCGCAAATTTATTGACAAACCTTATGCCCCTCGACGTGTAAGCTATGTAATAGCTACCATAAAACACCTTCGGAAATTACCCAAGTGACCAGAGAGAACTCATTTTGCCTGTACCGACTTAAGTACCAAACCGCCCTAGGAGTCTGCCTCCTGTCCTGCATCTGGACCATCGGTCCGACCGTCGAAGGCTGGGCTCAGGACCACGCCGGAGACAAGCAGGCGCTGGTGGCGCTCTACAACGCCACCGATGGCGCAAATTGGGAAAACAACGAGAACTGGCTGAGCGATAAGCCGCTTGCAGACTGGTACGGCGTCACGGTCATCGATGGCCGCGTCACGCGGCTGAATCTCGAAAGCAACCTACTGAGGGGACCCATTCCACCTGACCTGGGAAACCTCTCCAGCCTCGAGGTGCTGCTGCTCGAAGTCAACCGACTGACGGGGCCGATCCCTCCCGAACTGGGCCAGCTCGCCAGCTTGGGAGAGTTGAACCTCTTGGCCAGACTTCTGGAACCAACTGACGGGGCCGATCCCGCCCGAACTGGGCCAGCTCTCCAAATTAGTGAGGCTGGAACTGGGCAACAACCAACTGACGGGGCCGATCCCGCCTGAACTGGGTCAGCTCTCCAGATTGGAAGAGTTGATCCTCTCCGGCAACCGACTGACGGGCCAGATCCCGCCCGAACTGGGTCAGCTTTCCAGCTTGGGGGCGCTGTACCTCGGCCTCAACCAACTGACGGGGCCGATCCCGCCTGAGCTGGGTCAGCTCTCCAGTTTGGAATTGTTGTACCTCTCCGGCAACCGGCTGACGGGGCCGATCCCACCCGAACTGGGTCAACTCTCCGGCCTCTCGCGGCTGTGGACCTACGGCAACCGACTAACGGGGCCGATCCCGCCCGAACTGGGTCAGCTCTCCAGATTGGGAGAGTTGGATCTCTCCGGCAACCGACTGACGGGGTCGATCCCTCCCGAGGCCGGTCAGCTCTCCAGCCTCAGGCAGCTGTGGCTTCACGGCAACCGATTGACGGGGACCATTCCCCCTGAGTTGGGCAACCTCGCAAGTCTCAGAGATCTGGATCTCTCCAACAACCAACTGACAGGGCCGATCCCGCCCGTGCTGGGTCAGCTCTCCAGATTGGTAGGCTTATCCCTCTCCGGCAACCAACTGACAGGGCCGATCCCCGCCGAACTGGGCAGCCTCTCCAGCCTTGCGGTGCTGTATCTCTGGGGTAACCAGCTGACGGGCGCCATCCCGCCCGAACTGGGCAAGCTCTCAAGCCTTCGGGGGCTGCATCTCGCCAACAACCAGCTGACGGGGGCCATCCCGCCCGAACTGGGCAAGCTCTCAAGCCTTGTGGTGCTGGATCTCTCCGACAACCAACTGACGGGACCCATTCCGCCCGAACTGGGCAACCTCTCCAGCTTTCGGTGGCTGTGGCTGACTCTCGACAACAACCAACTGACGGGACCCATCCCGCCCGAACTGGGCAAGCTCTCAAGCCTTCGGGGGCTGCATCTCGCCAACAACCAGCTGACGGGCACCATCCCCGCCTGGTTGGGTGACCTCTCCAGCCTTGTGTCGCTGGATCTCTCCAACAACCAACTGACGGGACCCATTCCGCCCGAACTGGGTAACCTCAGCCTTAGGTGGCTGTATCTCCACAACAACCAACTGACGGGCACCATCCCACCTGAACTGGGCAAGCTCTCAAGCCTTAGGTGGCTGTTTCTCTCCAACAACCAACTGAGGGGTCCCATCCCCGCCGAGCTGGGCAACCTCTACATCCTCCGATGGCTGGATCTCTCCGGCAACCAACTCATGGGCGTTATCCCTCAGAGCTTCACCAACCTGACGTTGGAGCATTTCTACTTTTATGGAAACCCCGGTCTGAGCGTTCCGGAAGGACCCGCCTTCCGGGAGTGGCTGGACAGCATTGAGGAACTCCGGGACCAGGATTACTCCCCCGCTACCCCCTTTGTTCCGGTCATCCTCAGCTCTGCCGGCAGAGGCAATGCTTTCTTCACCTCGGAGCTGACCTTGACCAATCGAGGAAGCGTGCCGGCAAACCTGACCTACACCTACACGGCCCATATCGGCGGGGGAAGCGGCTTCGCTTTTGACTCGCTGGAACCAGGAGAGCAGAAGATCATTCCCTATGCCATCGAGTACCTCAAGGACCAGGGCGTCCCCATTCCCAACTCCGGGAATCGGATCGGGACGTTGCGGGTGGAGCCCACATTCCTTTCATCTTTCCAAGTGGGGGTCACGGTGCGGACCACCACCGCGGTCCCCGACGGGCGGGCCGGGCTGGCCTATCCCGCAGTGGCCGTAGAGGCCGGTTTCGATGAACCGGTCTATCTGTGCGGCCTGCGCCAGAACGCGCAAGACCGCTCCAACGTGGCCTTCCAGAACTTGGGGACAGCAGCCGACGGTCCCATTACCTTGAGGACCACGGTGTTTTCGGGAGACCCCGGGGATAGCCGTCCCCGCGTTCTCAAGGACAGGACCCTGCAGCCGGGCGGGTTCTATCAGTATTCGGAAGTGTTGGGCGCGTTGGACAGTGCGGGCGGCACCCGCCAGGGCTACGTCCGGGTGGAGCGGGTGGCGGGGACGGCGCCCTTCTACGCCTACGGCGTCATCAACGACCAGGCCAACTCGGACGGCTCCTTCGTCTTTCCGGTCACGGCCAGCTTGCTGATGGGCACCACCGGGCAGACCCTGCCAGTGATTGTCGAGACGGGAGTCTTCACCAGCGAGTTGATGGTGACCAACTTCTCAGACGGGGCCAAGACCGTGACCTTCCGCTTCAGGGCCGATGCCGTCCAGGCTCCCGACAAGACGGCCGCGGTGGAATGGACCTTCCGGCCCGGCCAGCAAATGATCGTCCCCAATGTCGTCGACATGATGCGCAAGCTGGGAGCGGCAGGGATCGGCCCAGCCGGACAGACCTTTGCCGGGGCGCTGTTCGCCACGGTGGCCGAGGGGGACATGAGCGGGATTGCGATCGGAGCCCGGACCGCTGCGCCCGGAGGCGGGGGGCACTACGGCGTCTACTACAACGCCGTCCCCTACGGCAGCGCCTTCCTCGAAAGCGCCTGGGTGGAGGCCCTGCAGCAGAACGAAGAGAACCGAAGCAACTTGGCGCTGGTCAACACCGGAGAAGTCGATTCCAGCCCCAGCGTCTTTCAACTGGACATCTACGACGGGGAGACGGGGGAATTGGCCAACACCGTGAGCGGCTTCAGGGTAGCGGCCGGAGGTTGGCGCCAGATCAACGGCATCCTGGACAGCTACGCTCCGGGAACCACGCAGGGGTATGTGCGGATCAGCAAGACTTCCGGCAACAACCCCTTTCTGGCCTACGGTGTCATCAACGACGGTGGTGCCCCGGGCCATCGCAGCGGCGACGGGGCCTATCTGCCAGCCCGGGAGAAGGAACGCCGCAGAAATAAGCCCGTCCCGCCCCGGGGACCAGCGGGACCCCTCGGGAGAGTCCGCCCTCCGGGGACGCACCCGCCGGCTTCGGCCTCTGCTTTCATCAATCCACTGAAGCAGGAAAACGGCAGCCCTCGGCCGGGGCGGGATGGATCGACGAATTCCGCCTCTTGGGGTCAAGGCCGTGCCGTCGTATTCATGCGCCACTGAAAAGGGGGGGTGGCTCATCAGGTGGCGCACGCTTTTGACCACCCCAACGCTCCTCTCTCAGAGGGCGGAGCCCCTCCCCGTTGTGGTGAAGTCTTTACCTGGAAAGCCTGATTGGACGCGGGTTGGAACGGATTGCCCGCATCCGCTACGACAAGCGTAGCGGGGCGGCGCCCCGCGTGTCGCCGCCTCGCCCCGCGCGCCGCACGGGAGGGAAGAAGGTGGAGGGAGCGACCCCTGGTTTTTTGCCGCTGGTGCGGCACCGGGCAGCGGGAGGTGGTGCACGCCAAAATCCACCACCACCCCTCCCCTTTTCGGGGGTCGCTCCCTCCACAGTGATCCCTGGCGGGAAGGCCATCGAGCGCTGCCGAGGTCAGGGCCGATCAACCGATCGGTCCTGCCCCTCGACGCCCGCCGACCAGGTAGCCGGCCCAGTCATCCATGAGCCGGCGCCGACGCTCGAACAGGTCCGAGCGCCGGTAGGCTGCCTCGATCTGGCTGCGGACCTTGTGCGCCAGGGCAGCCTCCGCCACCTCGCGAGGATGATCGGTCTCTTCGGCCGCCCAGTCCCGGAAGCTCGACCGGAAGCCGTGCGGCACGGCCGCGACGTTCAACTCCCTGAGCAGTTCCGACATCGCCGTGTTCGCGATCGGCTTCCCCCCAACGCTCGGAAACACGAGCGGACTGTTGCGAGAGAGCGCCCGCGCCTCCTCCAGGATCTCCAGGGCGCGACGGCACAGCGGGACCCGGTGCTCGCGATTCCCCTTCGTGCGCGGGACCGGGATGCTCCACACACCCTCGTCGCTGTCGCTTCTCGCGCCATCGAGGCCTCGGTCATGGGAGAGGGAGAAGGGAGCGGCGGGGGTGATGGAGGGGCCAGGGGAGAGCTCTCCCCGGTCGGGGGTTCGAAGGGGCGGAGCCCCTCGCCAGCCCCAATGTATTACATTGGGTAGGCTGGCTCCCCTGCACTACGCGGTGCGCCGCCGGCCCCGCTGTCCCCGCCTCGCACGGCGCGTCGGCGCCGCCGCACGGGAGGGGGAGGAAGTGGAGGGAGTCCTGCTTTTTGTCGCTGGTGCGCCAACGGGCAGGGGTAACCGTTCGGCCAAGCCGTGGAGTCCATCCGCCGTCCGGGGGAGGCGCAGCGAGCAGAACCGACGGATCGCCTGTGATTGCAGGCACCTCCAACCTCGTCCGGGTCTAAGCCATCACGGCCTGACCGAACAGTTACTCCTTCCATGCAGCAAAACGGATTCCGAAACCACGTTGATAAAGGGTGACCAACGGGGGGACCATAAGCCGTTCGACGCGATATAAATATAATCCAGTGAATACGTTAGCTGAATTCATTGGCTGTCGGACCATCTGGCGGCGCAGGTCCAGAGTCTTAGCCCCGGCTCCGGCTTGCTTCAGTACCCCGATGATCTGCTCTTCGGCAAATAGCTTCCTCATTGCCTTGACCGCCTTCCCGCAGGGATCACTATGGAGGGAGCGACCCCCCAAAGGGGAGGGGAGCTGGTGCGCACATAAGGGCGCACCAGCTCCCCTCCCCCGGTGCCGCACCAGCGGCTTAAAAAGGGGGGTCGCTCCCTCCATTTCCCCCTGCCTCGTACCGCGCGCCGCCGCACCAGGCGGGCGGGCAAACCCCACAGGCGGGGGGGGGGTAACCCCTGAGAGATAGCGCACCATCTCTCCGCACCACCCCCCTTCTGACTAATGTGCACCCATACGACGGCACGAGCGTGACCCCCGGAGCCAGGTTGAAGGGGTAGAATGGGGGCAGCTTCTCGGGGTCCGACGACCGTAGCACCCGGTTTTTCTCTTTTCTCTTCTTCCGTGGTTTTGTCCCGGTTCCGACCGCCGAGGGAGGACGCCTGCGGGCCTGCCTGTTGAGGGCCTGGAGACTGGCTCCGTTGCCCCCCGCTGAAGGCTTCACCTTTCCCACCCACCGGACCTCGCCGCCAACCGAGACCGCCAGCTTTCCGACCCCGATCTGACAGGTCCCACCCGGGAGGCGGAACCTGAGGGCCGCACCAGGATTTCTGCGCGGTCCGGGCGTGTTTCAACCCAAAGCCGGCGAGATTATTTTATGGCAACCGTTCGGTTTCCGGTTCTCAAGCGTCATAGATTGACAAAAGGGAAATTTTTATATAACCAGGCTGTTACTGCCAGCGGTTAAAATGCAAAAAAGAGCTTGAAATTGGCTAAATCGGCGCCAAGTTCATTGAGCACCGAGCACCATGGCCTGAATCTTCAGCCTGCCCCGCCCGAACAACCGGGCACCGCACTCCATCCGTCAGACCTTCCGAACGGCCCCTCCCGTCGTCCTGCACTCCATCCGTCCCTTCCGAACGGCCCCTCCCGTCGTCCTGGGTGGTGTGACGCCATGCGCCGCAAGCATCACCGGCGCTATCAGGGGCGCTTCGCCCGTCTTGCAAGCCGGTACAGATCACTCTTCACCTTCGCCCTGGCATTCCTCCCTCTTCTCTTCGCCCCAGGCTTCAACGGAGTCGTGCACGCGCAAGATCCAATGATGGTCGATTACGACACCGACGACGACGGCCTGATCGAGATCACGGCCTTGGCGCAGCTCGATGCGGTGCGCCATGACCTGAATGGTGACGGAATATCCTCCGATGCCGGGATGGCCACATACGCAGCAGCGTTTCCCGATGCTGGCGAGGGGATGGGCTGTAGCATCCCTGAGGGGTGCACAGGCTACGAGTTGATAGCGAACCTGGATTTCGACACCAACGAGAGCGGCGACGCCGACGCCGGCGACGCGTATTGGAACGATGGCGCCGGCTGGGCGCCCATCGGCGGCGGCGGCAGTGTAGTCTCGGCTGACTCGAATACCGAGCGCAATCCGTTCCTTGCGACCTTCGAGGGCAATGGACACACCGTCGCCAACCTGTTTATCGACACACTCGAACGTTTCGCGGGGTTGTTCGGCTACACCGGTCTCGACTCCGACAGCGGCGCGGCCGGTGTCATCCGCAACGTCGGGCTGACCGACGTCAATGTTTCGGGAGAGCTCGACGTCGGCGGCTTGGTCGGGCATAACCGCGGCGTCATCTCCAGCAGTTATGTCACCGGCCGCGTCTCGGGGGGAGATTTAGTCGGCGGCCTGGTCGGGGACAACTACGGTCCCATCACGGATAGTCATAGTGATATGGACGGCTGCGTCTCGGGCGAGGACGTGGTCGGCGGGCTGGTCGGAAGAAACTACGATGCCATCACTAACAGTTACGTCACCGGCTGTGTCTCGGGGAAAGGCTACGTCGGCGGGCTGGTGGGGAACAACTACGGTCCCATCACCGCCAGCTACGTCGCAGGACGCGTCTCGGGGCGTACCACGATCGGCGGGCTGGTCGGAAGCCACAAAGGAACCATCACCGCCAGCTACGCCACCGGGCACGTGGCGGGGAAGGTCCAAATCGGCGGTCTGGTCGGGGACAACCGCGAGGGCGCCATCACCGCCAGCTACGCCACAAGCAGCGTGGCGGGGGCCAATGGGTGGGTCGGCGGGCTGGTCGGGATCAGTTCTGGCGCCATCGCCGCCAGCTACGCCACCGGCCGGGTGTCGGGGAATAACCGTGTCGGCGGGCTGGTCGGAGTCAACAGTAAAGAAACCGGCGTCATCACCGCCAGCTACGCCACGGGGCGGGTGTCGGGGAACACCTCTGTCGGCGGGCTGGTCGGGGTCAACAACGGCGACGTCACCGCCAGCTACTGGGACACACGCACTTCGGGTCATCCGACCGGGACTCATGGTGAAGGCCGGACCACGACAGCGTTGCAAGCGCCCATGGACTACAACGGGATTTATCGGATCTGGAACCTGGACCTGGACGGCATTATTGAGAGCTGGAACCTTGACGCGGACAGCGATGGCGTGGCCGACGATCCCTGGGCCTTTGGGACGGCTACGCAGTATCCGGTCCTGGCGGTGGACATCGACGGCAATGGGCAGGCGACGTGGCAGGAGTTCGGCTACCAGCTTCGGGAAGGGCCGCCGCTGACCGCAAGAGCCGGACTGACCCAGGTGGACCTGAGCTGGACGGCGGTGGATACGAGCCCCTGGACCCCGGCGCCCGACATCACCTACACCTTGACCCGGGACGATGGCATCACTGTCGAAACCCTTGCAGAGGAGGTCGGTGACCTGCAGTACGCCGATACCGATGTGACCGCCAGCGCAACCTACACCTACCAGGTGGCGGCCGTGGTCACGGGCGGGGAAGCGACTCGCAGCGCGCGGGTGACGGTGATCTTGGGCGGCAACAACTCGCCGGCCGCGTTGGGGAGCTTGGTGGACCGGACGCTACGCGCGAGTGACAGCGCGGGGAGCGTGGAAGTGGCGGGGGCGTTCCGGGATTCGGAGGGAGATGCGCTCACCTACGGAGCGACCTCATCGGCGCCGGCCACGGCGACGGTCAGCCTGTCGGGAACACGGGTGACGATCACGCCGCTGGCCGAGGGCCAGGCCACCGTCACGGTGACGGCGACCGACGCGAACGGATCGAACACGAGCGCAACGCAGCAGTTCACGGTGACGGTGCTGCCCGCCACCGCAACTGACTACGACACCGACGATGACGGGCTCATCGACATCCGGTCGCTGGCGCAGCTCGATGCCATCCGCCATGACCTGAACGGTGACGGTATATCCACGGACGAGGGGATCGCCGCCTATGCCGCGGCGTTCCCCGACCAGGTCGCCTGCGGCGGCTTTGGATGCGTGGGCTATGAGCTGCGCGCAGACCTGGACTTCGACACCGACGGGAGCGGCGCCGCCGATGCCGGTGACACGTATTGGAACGACGGCGTCGGCTGGGCGCCCATCGGTGAACCGTCCAATGGGTTCGCGACGACCTTCGAGGGCAACGGACAGACCGTCTCCAACCTCATAATCTTTGGAGGCAACGGCTCCGGGTTGTTCGGCGCGACTACGGCGGCCGGCATCATCCGCAACGTCGGGGTGATCGCTATCCGGGTAGACGGAACCAACGAGACCGGCGGTCTGGTCGGGGACAACGGCGGAATCATCACCGCCAGCTACGCCACCGGCCAAGTCAATGGGTTTAACCGTGTCGGCGGGCTGGCCGGGAACAATCGCGGCGTCGTCAGCGCCAGCTATGCCTCGGCGTGCGTGTCGGGGAAAAATGATCATGTCGGCGGTCTGGTCGGGGACAACGGCGGAATCATCACCGCCAGCTACGCCACCAGCCGGGTCTCGGGGAATAACCGTGTCGGCGGGTTGGTCGGGTACAACAATCTCGGCGCCGTCACCGCCAGCTATGCCACGGCGCGGGTGTCGGGGCATGGCGCTGTCGGCGGTCTGATCGGAGACGCCGGGAGCCGCGTCATTACCGCCAGCTATTGGGACACGACGACCTCGGGCCAAGCGAGCAGTGACCACGGCGCCGGCCAGACGGCGGCGGCGTTGCAGGCGCCGACGGGCTACTCCGGCATCTATGCAGCCTGGAATCTGGACCTGGACCGCGATGGCTCGTACGACACCCCGTGGGACTTCGGGACGGCCGGCCAGTACCCTGCGCTCAAGGCGAACGTTGATGGGCAAGGAGCGGCGACCTGGCAGGAATTCGGCTATCAGCTTCGCGGCGGCCCGACCCTGACGGCGGCGGGGGGATTCGAGTCGCCCCAGGCGGTGCTGACTTGGACAGCGCCCGAGGTGAGTCACTGGACCACGGCCCCGAGCGTCACCTACACCCTCTACCGCGACGAGGGCTCGTCCGTCAAGACCATCGCGGAGAACCTCTCAGGGCTCACTTACACCGACACCGAGGTGACTTTCGGGGAGACTTACACCTATCAGGTGGCGGCCGTGGTCACGGGCGGCGAAGCGGCGCGCAGTGCACGAGTTCCGGTGACTGTGGTGCTGCTGGACACCACGGCGCCGACGGTCAGCACGATTGCAATCAGCTCGAACCCGGGGACGGACCGGACCTACGCGGCGGGAAACGAGATCCGGGTGACGGTGACCTTCAGCGAGACGGTGGCGGTGATGGGAAGCCCGCAGTTGCAGATCAAGCTGGGAGGCGGCCTGCGGGCGGCGGACTATCGGGGCGGGACGGGAACGGCGCTGGTCTTTGCCTACGAGGTGGTCGACGGGGAAAGCGACACGGACGGGGTGGGCGTCGAGGCCGATAGTCTGACCGGGGGCACGATTCGGGACGCTGCCGACAATGACGCCGTGCTGGACCATGAAGGGCTGGCGGCTGATTCAGGCCACAAGGTGGACGGGGTCAAGCCGCAGTTGGCCGTAAGCGGCGGGGCGGTGGTTAACGGAACGACGCTGACGCTGACCTACGGGGAGGCGCTCGATGGAGGGTCGAGGCCGGCGTCGGGGGACTTCACGGTGGCTGGTGGCGATCACGCGCGAACGGTCACCCAGATACGGGTGAGCGGGAGCGCGGTGATACTGACGCTCGATCCGTGGGCCGAGCACTTGGAGGCGGGCATCCAGGTGAGCTACACGGTGCCGACGGGGGCGGGGGCACACCCGGTCCGGGACGCGGTGGGCAACGAAGCGGAGGCGTTGAGCCACGTGGCGGTGACGAACAAAACCCCGGACACGACCGCACCGGCCGTGAGCAGTCTGGGGATCAACTCGAACTCGAGAGGGGATGGGACCTACGCCATTGGAGACGAGATCGAGGTGACGGTGCAGTTCAGCGAGACGGTGGAGGTGGAGGGAACGCCGCAGTTGAGGCTGAGAGTGGGGGGCAGGACCCGAACGGCCGGCTACGATAGAGGGACGGGGACGGCGGTGCTGGTGTTCGTCTACGAGGTGGCCGATGGGGACGAGGACTCAGACGGGGTCAGTATCGAGGCGGGCCGGATCGCCTTGAACGGAGGGAAGATTGAAGACGAGGCGGAGAATGCGGCGGAGCGGGGCCATGAGGCTCTAGCGACGCAGGCGGGGCACAAGGTGGATGGGGTCAGGCCGGCGTTTGTGAGCGCGGCGGTGGATGGGGCCTCTCTGACGCTGACCTATGGGGAGGGCCTGGACGGGGGGTCGAGGCCGGCGTCGGAGGACTTCACGGCAGAGGTGGCCGGAGCCGGGCGAAGCGTTACGGGAGTTGCGATCAGCGGGAGCGTGGTGACCCTGACGCTCGATCCGGGGGTCGAGCACGGAGATACGGGAATCCGGGTGAGCTACACGGTTCCGGCGGGGGTGGGGGCGAACCCGATCCGGGATGAGGTGGGCAACCAGGCCCTGGGACTGAGCAACCGGCCTGTGACGAATGAAACCCCGGACACGACGGCGCCGAGGGTGATGTCGATCACGAGCGAGGCGACGCACCCGACGAAGGACCGGTTCACGGTGACGATCCTCTTCACCGAGGAGGTGACGGGGCTCACGGCGGGTGAGATCGTGGTCATCAACGGTCTGGGCTCGAACTTCGCGGGCGCGGGCGCGACCTACACGCTGGACATCGAGCCCAGCACCAATATCGAAGACGAGGTGACGGTCCGGGTTCCGGCTGACGTGGCGGTGGACGGCGCGAACATCGGCAACGTCGAGGGGAGTGAGACTTTCGCGGTGGACACCAGGACACCGGCGGTGAGCAAGCTGGAGATCAGCTCGGATCCGGAGTCGGACCGGATCTACGCGCCGGGAGACGAGATCCGGGTGAGGGTCACCTTCAGCGAGGCGGTGGATGTGGAGAGGACGCCGCGGCTGACGCTGAAAGTGGGGGACAGGAACCGGCCGGCCGGCTACCGGGAAGGCACGGGCACGACGGAGCTGGTGTTCGTCTACGAAGTAATCGATGGGGACGAAGACAGCGACGGGGTGGGCGTTGAGGCCGACAGCCTGACCGGGGGCACGATCCGGGACGCTGCCGACAATGACGCCGTGCTGGGCCATGACGGGCTGGCAGCGGACTCAGGCCACAAGGTGGACGGAGCAGGCCCGGACATGTCTGAAAGCAACCGAGCAGTGGTCGACGGGACGACGCTGACGCTGACCTTCGACGAGCCGCTCGACGGGAGTTCGACGCCGCAGGCGAGCGCCTTCAGGGTAACTGGAGGGGACATCACGCGGACGGTCGCCGACGTTGCCTTGAGCGGGAGTACGGTGCTCCTGACCCTGGATCCGGCGGTGGAGCACGGGGAGACGGGGATCCGGGTGAGCTACACGGTGCCGACCGGGATGGGGACGAGCCCGCTCCAGGACGTGTTGGGCAATGACGCGGATCGGCTGAGCAACGTGCCCGTCACCAATGAGACCCCGGATACCACGCCGCCGACGGTGCGCAAGGTGGAGATCACCTCTAACCCTGGGACGGACCGAACCTACGCGGCGGGAGACGAGATTCAGGTGACGGTGACCTTCAACGAAACGGTGGAGGTGACGGGGACGCCGCAGTTGAGTCTGGAGCTGGGAGGGGGGAGGCGAACGGCGACCCATGGGGGCGGCGCGGGAGCATCGGTGGTCTTTGTCTACGAAGTGGCTGACGGGGAAAGCGACACCGACGGGGTGGGCGTCGAGGCCGACAGCCTTTCGGGCGGGACCATCCGGGACGAGGCCCGCAACAATGCGGAGCTGGACTATGACGGGCTGGGGGCCGATTCAGGCCACAAAGTGGACGGGGTCAAGCCGGAAGTGGCCGCAACCGGCGGGGCGGTGGTGAACGGGACCTCGCTGACCCTGACCTACGACGAGCCGCTCGGAGGGAGCTCGACCCCTGACGCAGGGGACTTCACGGTGTCGGGCGGCGATCGGACACGGACAGTCACCCGTGTTTCGCTGAGCGGCAGCACGGTGGTGCTGACGCTGGATGTGGGGGCCGAGCACTTGGAGGCGGGGATCCGGGTGAGCTACACGCCGGGCACCAATGCGATCCGGGACGTGCCGGGCAACGAGGCGGAGGGGCTGAGCCAGGAGCCGGTCGCCAACGACACGCCGGACACGACCCCGCCTGTGGTGAGCAGCCTGGCCATCAGTTCGAACCCGGGATCCGACCAGATCTATGCGGCGAAAGACGTGATCGAGGTGACGGTGGCCTTCAACGAGACGGTGAAGGTAGAGGGGACACCGCAGCTGAGGTTGAGGGTGGGAACCAGGAACCGGCCGGCCGGCTACCTGAGAGGCACGGACACGTCGGAGCTGGTGTTCGGCTACGAGGTGGCCGATGGGGACGAAGACACCGACGGGGTGAGCGTGGAGGCAAGCCGGCTGACGCTCAATGGGGGAACCGTCAAGGACGAGGCGGACAACCCGGCGGAGCTGGCCCATGAGGCGCTGGCGACGCAGGCAGGCCACAGAGTGGATGGGGTGAGGCCGGCGTTTGTGAGCGCGGCCGTGGACGGCTCCTCTCTGACGCTGACCTACGGGGAGGCGCTCGACGGGGGGTCGAGGCCCGCACCGGGGGACTTCACGGTGGAGGTGGACGGAGCCGGGCGAAGCGTTTCGGGAGTCTCGATCAGCGGGAGCCTGGTGACGCTGACGCTCGATCCGGCGGTCGAACACGGGGATACGGGGATCCGGGTGAGCTACACGCCGGGCACCAACCCGATCCGGGATGAGGTGGGCAACGACTCACAGGGGCTGAGCAACCGGGCGGTGACCAACACCACGGATGCGCCCAACACGGCGCCTGAGATCACGACTCGGGGGCCGCTCAGTGTCGGGGAGAACCAGGCGTTGGCGAGGCGGCTCCAGGCCAGGGACAGCGACGCGGGGGACGAGGTGACGGGCTGGGCGATCGTGGGCGGGGCCGACCGGGGGCGGTTTGCGATCACCTCCGATACGGGGGAGCTGAGCTTCCGGGAGGAGGCGGACTACGAGTCGCCGGCCGACGTGGCGAGCAGCGATCCGGTGAGCGGAGCAGAAGACAATGAATACGTGGTGACGGTGGAAGTGAGGAGCGGGGCGGGAGCCAGGGAGTCGACAGCGGAGCAGACTTTCCTGGTGAGAGTGACGGACGGGCAGGAGCCGCCGGAGGTGCCGGAGGCGCCGGACATTTCAGGGGAGACGGCCGACAGTCTGGAGGTAAGCTGGACAGAACCCGACAACACCGGCCCTACCATCACCGACTACGACGTGCAATACCGGGAGACGGGGACGGGGGGCTTCACCGACGGGGGACACGACGGGCCGGGGCTCAGCTTGACACTGTCCGGCCTGAAGGAAGGGACGGACTACGAGGTGCAGGTACGGGCCGGAAACGAGGAGGGGACGAGCGGCTGGTCGGATTCGGGGGAGGGCATGACGGTCACGCCGCTGACGCTCGTGATGGCGAGCGGCACCGATCCTCCGGTGTCGGGGCCGTTCACGGTGAGGTTCATCTTCTCCGAGGTGGTGTCGGGCTTTAGCCGAAACGACATCGAGACCGAACAGGTTGCCGAGCAAGACCCTGCCTGCAGAGACAGCCAGGGCAACGCCGTACCGTGCGGCCCGGTGATTGGGGCGTTGCAGACGGTTGACGACCGGGTCTTCAGCGCTACGGTAACTCCGGGAACCACTGGGGTGGAGAACAACTACACACTGAGGCTCAGGGTGCCTGCCGACACCGTGAGCTCGTCCGCAAGTGGCCAGCTCAACGAGGAAGGGATGCTTGAGGTGAGGGTGGCGCCGCCGGGAGTGACGCTGGAGATGTCGTCGACCGGCCTGAGGGGCAGCGGCGGGAATGGAACGGCACGGTTGAGTTGGAACAGCCCGTCGGATAACGCAGGCTCTGCGATCATCCGCTACGAGTACCGGTATCAAGCGGTAGGGGAGGCGTGGAGTGAGTGGGAGAACGCGGCAGCTGGGACGCGCGGGGTGACGGTGGAAGGCCTGATCAACGGCCAGGAATATGTCTTCGAGGTGCGGGCGGTCAATGCCCTGGGGAAGGGTGGAGCGGAGACGGTGATGGCGGCGCCGGCGGCTGGTGGCAGCGGTAGTGGTGGCGGGGGTGGTTTCGGTGGAGGGGGAGGCGGCGGAGGCGGCCTGCTGTTTCCACCGGAGGCGCCGGCGAGCCTGACGGCGATGCCCGGGGACGGGGCGGTGAGGCTGGAGTGGGACCCGCCGGAAAGCGACGGGGGCACTCCCATCCTGCGCTATGAGTACCGACTCAAGGAGATCCGGGGGGAGTTCGGCGACTGGACCCCGATCGAAGACAGCGCCCCCGATGAGGTCAACGCTTCGGGATATACGGTCGGAGGGCTTCTCAACGGGACGGTCTATGTCTTTGAGCTGCGCGCGGTCAACCTGGTGGACGAGGGGCCGGAGTCGGAGGCGGTGGAGGTGGTGATGGGGCTCGATCCCGCCTACTGGTCGAACTTCCGAGCCGAGGACCTCCAGGGCGGAGGGGCGAGTCTGGAGTGGAGGCCGTTTGTCGGAACACCGCAGAACTTCAGGGTGAGGTTTGGAGCGGGACTGCGCTTTGAGGAGACGGAGCTGGACGGGGAGGGGGAGGTAGTGGGGACGAGGGCGGGCAGCTACGGGTACCGCTACACGAGCCGGACGACGGGGGAGTTGAGCCTGGACTACGACGGGGGGGAGGCTTGCCAGTTGCGGATGATCTTTACGGGAGTGGGAACGGGCAGCTACAGCTATCGCTGCGGCCGAGTGCTGAGTGGACAGGGGAGCTTCCGGTTCAGCGGGCGGAACCAGAGGCCGGAGATCACAAGCGTTGACCCGTTCGAGGTGGCGGAGAACACGACGCGGGTGGGGCAACTGGAGGCGGTGGACCCGGACGAGGGGGACGAGGTCACGGGATACGGGATCGCGGGGGGAGCCGACGGGGGGCTGTTTGCGGTGGATGAGGGGACGGGGGAGCTGGTGTTTGGGGAGGCGCCGGACTATGAGAATCCGGGGGATGTAGAGAGCGCGGAACCGGAGAGCGGAGCGGGGGACAACGAGTACGTGGTGGTGGTCGAGGTAAGCAGCGGCGAGGGGGAGAGGGAGCGGAGGGGGCAGAGGGCGATCCGGGTGCGGGTGAGTGACGAGGAGGAACCGCCGGAGATCGCGGGCGCGGGGGTGTTCGAGGTGGTGGAGAACCGGACGCGGGTGGGGCGACTGGAGGCGGTGGACCCGGACAAGCAGGACGAGATTGAGGAATACGGGATCGCAGGCGGGGCGGATGCGTCCCTGTTTGTGATCGAAGCGGAGACCGGGGATCTGCAGTTCCGGGAGGCGCCGGACTACGAGGATCCTTCGGATGTGGAGAGCGCGGAACCGGCAAGCGGCGCAGCAGACAACGAATACATCGTGGTGGTGGAGGTGAGGAGCGGCGAGGGGGAGCGGGAGCGGAGGGGGAGCCGTGCGATCCGGGTGCGGGTGAGTGACGAGGAGGAACCGCCGGAGATCACGAGCAACGGTCCCTTTGAGGTCGCGGAGAACCGGACGCGGGTGGGACAACTGGAGGCGGTGGACCCGGACGAGGAGGACGAGGTTAGGGGGTACGGGATAGCGGGGGGAGCCGACGGAGCGCTGTTTGCGGTGGATGAGGAGACGGGGGAGCTGATGTTCCGGGAGGCGCCGGACTACGAGAAGCCGGGGGATGTGGAGAGCGCGCAACCCCAGAGCGGAGCCGAGGACAACGAGTACGTGGTGGTGGTAGAGGTGCGGAGCGGAGAGGGAGAGAGGGAGCGGAAGGGGGAGCGGGCGATCCGGGTGCGGGTGAGTGACGAGGAGGAACCTCCGGAGGCGCCGGCAGCGCCGGAGGTGACCCCGGAGGGCAGCGACAGCTTGAAGGTGAGCTGGACCGAGCCTGAGAACCGAGGGCCTGAGATCACCGACTATGAAGTGCGCTACCGGGAGGCGGGAGAGGGAGGCTACAGCGACGGGGGGCACGAGGGGACGGGTCTGACGGTGAGGCTGTCGGGGCTGAAGGAGGGGACGGTGTATGAGGTGCAGGTGAGGGCGGTGAGCGAGGAAGGGATGAGCGAGTGGTCGGAGCCGGGGGAGGGGAGGACCGGCATGGAGGAGGCGGAGACGGAGGATCCGGCGGACTTCACCGGGGAAGACCTGGAGGGGAGGCGTCTGACCCTGCGGCTGGAGGGTGAGGAGGGGGCTGCCGGAATCGTTGAGTTGCGGTTTGGGGAAGGCAACCGGTTCGAGCAGATCGAGTCGGGCGGAGAGCAGGCTGCGACCCGGAGCGAGGGTGTTACCCGATTGGGCAGCTTCGCCTATGAGAAGACAGGTCCCGGCAGGGGGACGCTGACGCTCAACTACGATGACGGGAGTTCCTGCGAGCTCCGTTTGAGCTTTACCGAGTCTGGAGTGGGCAGGTTCGTCTATGACTGCGGGGAGGGGGACCCGCACGAGGGGAGCTTCCGGCTGACGACGGGGTCGCTGTTCGTTCCGGTGATTCTGTCCTCGGCAGGGCGGAACCGGTCCTTTTTCACCTCGGAGCTGACGCTGACCAACCGGGGAGAAAGGGAGGCGACGGTGGACTACCTCTACACGGCCCATATCGGTGAAGGTGGTGGGAGGGCCTCGGAGGTGCTGGAGGCCGGCAGGCAGAAGATCCGGACCGACGCCCTCACCTATTTGATTGGACTGGGGATACCGATCCCGGAGACGGGGAACCGGATCGGAACGCTGCGGGTGGAGGTGCCGCTGGGATCTGAGGTGGAGGCGGTGGTGCGAACCACCACGGTGGTGCCTGACGGGAGGGCGGGATTGGCCTACCTGGGGGTGACAGAGGAAGAGGGCTTTGACGAGCCGGTCTACCTGTGCGGGCTGCGGCAGAACAGCCGGGACCGCTCCAACCTGGCCGTCCAGAATATGGGGGCGCCGGGGGAGGGGGCGATCACCCTGAGGACGACGGTGTATTCGGGAGAGGCGGGGGATGCGACGGCCCGGGTGCTGCGAGAGGTGGAGCTCGAGCCGGGAGGATTCCATCAGTACTCGCCGGTGCTGGGCTCAGTAGTCAACGGCTACGTCAAGGTGGAGCGGGTGGAGGGAGAGGCCCCCTTCTACGCCTACGGGGTGATCAACGACCAGGCCAACTCGGATGGGTCGTTTGTCTTCCCGGTGACGGCGAGTTCCCTGGAGGGGAAGAGGGGGCAGACCCTGCCGGTGATTGTGGAGACCAGCGAGTTCAGAAGCGAGCTGACGGTGACCAACTTCTCGGAGGAGCCCAGGACGCTCGATTTCCAGTTTGTTTCCGAGCAGATCAAGGGGGACGACAAGACGGCGAGCTTCAGCATGAAGCTGGAAGGAGGCGAGCAGGAGATCGTTCCCGAGGTGGCGGAGGAACTGCGCCGGCAAGGGGTGGCGGGGCTGGGCACGACCCGGGGCTTCTACGCGGGACCGGTGTTCATCGTGGCGGAAGAGGGAGACCTGAGCGGGATCGTGATCGGGGCCAGGACGGGCTCGAAGGGAGGGGGCGGATCCTACAGCGTCTTCTACAACGCGGTGCCGGAAGGTGAGGCCTTCAGCCGGGAGGCGTGGGTGTACGGGCTGCAGCAGAACGAGGAGAACCGCAGCAACCTGGCGCTGGTCAACACGGGGGAAGTGGACGGGAGCGAGAGCGTCTTCCATCTCGAGATCTACGACGGGGAGACGGGGATGTTGGTGGAGACGGTGGTGACCAAGCCGATCCCGCCCCGGCGCTGGCATCAGATCAACGGGATCCTGGGCAGCTACGCTCCGGAGACCCGGCAGGGGTATATCCGGATCGAGAAGGTCGCGGGGGCCAACCCTTTCCTGGCCTACGGAGTGGTCAACGACGGCGGGGCTCCGGGAGAGCGTAGCGGCGACGGAGCCTACCTGCCGGCCCGAGAGTAGGCGCCGCAGGAGAAAGTCGCCGGCTTCAAGCAGCTCGGTATTGACCCCAAGCTACTCCCGAAACGCATCTACGGGGGCGGCGCCAACGGACGCATCCGGTATTTCCACATCAAGATGCCAGTCGTTGTCGAGGGCGACCGGGCCATCTTTGCCTACATAGATCCTGGCATGTCCACCCGAAGCCCGCTTGATTGCTGGGGTCAAGCCCACCGGCAGCTTGGGGACAAGCTCCGGCAGGCAAGCCGGACTGTCGAAGTATTTGCGGTCGCTTGGGACCAGCAACATCTCGACCGCACCCAGCGCGTTCTCCAGGCCTGGACAACCCGAGATCCGTCAGCGGCCAAGACAGAAGCGGCGGTTCTCCGGCAAGCCATTGCTGATACCGATTGGGACACCGTCGAACGTCATGGCGGCTTCGATGTCGTCAGGGAGAAGATCGTCCAATGGGAGCAGGAAAACCCGGCCTCCAACGGCCGCGAAATGATCGACGATTTCCGCCTCTGGGGGTCAAGGAGGTGGCGTCGTATGGGTGGACCACTTACAAGAGGGGGGTGGCCCACGGAGGTGGCGCACGTAGTGGCGCACGATTTTGACAATTACAAATCTGCGCTATCAGAGGGCGAAGCCCTCGCCGTTGTGGTCCAGGCTGTGTTCGGGAATCCGTATTGGACGCGGGTTGGCACGGATTCCCCGAATCCTCTGCGGTAAAGCGCCGTAGGGCGTCGGCCTGCGTGTCACCCGCCTCGCACGGCGCGTCGTGGCGCCGCACGGGTGGGGGAGGAAGTGGAGGGAGCGACCCCCCGATTTTTGGCGCTGGTGCGCCACCGGGCAGGGTAAAGGGTGACAGGCAAAACGACACCCTTACCCTCCCCTTTTCGGGGGGTCGTTCCCTCCACAGTGATCCCTGGCGGGAAGGCCATCGAGCGCTACCGAGGTCAGGGCGGACCAACCGGCCGGTCCGGCCCTCGACTCCCGCCGGCCAGGTAGCCGGCCCAGTCATCCATGAGCCGGCGCCGCCGCTCGAACAGGTCCGAGCGGGCATAGGCCGCCTCGACCCGGTTCCGGACCACATGGGCCAGCGCCGCCTCGATCACCTCCCGGGGATGATTGGTCTCTTCCGCCGCCCAGTCCCGGAAACTGGACCGGAAACCATGCGGCACGGCTGCGATCTTCAAGTCCTTGAGCAGTCCTGACAGCATCATGTCCCCGAGTTGCTTTCCAGGCTGCACGCTCGGGAACACGAACCGACCGCCATCACCGAGCCGCCGGACCGTGTCCAGGATTTCCAAAGGGCGCCTGCTCAGTGGGATCCGGTGCTCACGGTGGGTCTTCATGCGTGCGGCCGGGAGGGTCCACACGCCCTCGTCGCGGTCCATCTCCGTCCAGACCGCCCCACGGACCTCGCCGGACCGGGCCGCCGTCAGCACCAGGAACTCGAAGGCCAGCTTCACAACCGGCCTCGCACTTGAAGCCCGCACGGTCTCGATCGCCGACGCCACCTCGCGATGAGGCAACGCCTGCATGTGCTGCACCAGGTCCCGTTGCGGTCCCAGAACCGGTCCGATGCGGTCGCAGGGGTTATCCGGCCGAAGCTCCATCGCCACAGCCCACTCCATGACCGTGCGGATGCGCCGGCGCACGCAGCGGGCCATGGGAGCCTTCACGTGCCAGATAGGCGAGAGAATCTCCAGCACGTCGGCGCTCGATACCTCCGAGACCGGCCTCCTACCGATGCGCGGGAAGGCGTAGCGTTCCAGGCTGCTCAGCCAGGCCTTCGGGTGCTTGCGGTTGCGCCAAGCGGGCCGCAACTGGTTCCAGACCAGTTCAGTGGCGTCGGCAAAGGTGGGCATCGACCGGGTGCGGCGTTTCTCGGCCAGGGGATCGCCGCCCGCCCGGGCCAGCTTGCGGTTGGCGAAGGCCTGCTCGCGCGCTTCCTTGAGTGAAACCAGCGGGAATCCGCCCAGTCCGAGTTCGGTGCGGCGTCCGCGAATGGTGAGCCGCTGAATCCAGCTTCGGCTCCCGGACGGCCGGACATCAAGAAAGAGGCCCTGGCCATCGCAGTACCGTCCGGATTGGGAGACGTTACGGACAAAGGCAGGGGTCAGGGCGTCTTGGGGGTGGCGCCCCTGCGGCTTGCGTTTCGGAGGTCGTTTGGGAAGCATTGCACCTACCATTACACCTACCATAAAGCAGTGGACTCAGGTAAATTGTACGGGAGGTTATTGGATACGTCAAGTTTCGTTTACCTAACTAACTAACTGTAAATAATCTGGTTATGGATTCTATGGGATGTCGTTGGACGAAACGGTCGAACAAATAATGGCTGTAGGATCGACAACCCCGGCGACCGGATCGGCCCGGTCCTTGGCACCCAACAAAACGTTGTCCGGCACATGCAGGCCTTGCCGCATCGGGAGGTGGCTGCGGCTATCCGGACGGTGCGGGGATCGACGGCATTGGGGGCCGCCAGGTTGGCCTTCGAGTTCCTGGTGCTGACGGCAGCCAGGTGGAGTGAGGTGCGGGGGGCCGAGTGGGCAGAGATCGATCGGACCGTGGGTGTGTGGACCGTCCCGGCCAGGCGGATGAAGGCCAACCGCCAGCATCGGGTACCGCTGTGTGGCCGTGCCCTGGAGATTCTCGAGGCGGCACGGAGACTTGAGGAGGGAGCCGGTCCTCTGGTGTTCACCGGTGGGCAAGGGAAGCCGCTCGATGACAAGCAGCTGCGGTGGCTGCTGCGCGAACAGGGGATCGCGGCCGTGCCGCACGGGTTCCGCTCCAGCTTCCGCGATTGGGCAGCCGAGCAGACCGATCATCCCCGGGAGGTGATCGAGGCGGTCCTGGCGCATGCGGTCCGGAACCGGGTCGAGGCAGCCTATGCCCGCTCGGACCTGTTCGAACGCCGGCGTGTCCTGATGGACGACTGGGCGCGTTACCTAGCCCAGGGGCCGGGGGAGGATGCGGAGGCCTGATAGTAAAGAGGCCCGTGGATCCTGCCGGAGGTGTGGAAAATCCCGGGACACCAGATCGCTTCGCTGCAAGCTCACCTGAGGGTTTCCCACACCTCCTTGGACGGGCTCGGCCCGGCCACAGGCTCCACCGGCCCGGCGGCGGTCTTTATGATAAAACAACAACTTCCCAACTTCGCGTTCGAGGGAGGCCTGATTACGGCGCACATCGATTGCTGAGACCTCCTCTCCTCCTACGCGATCACCGGCAGCAGGGTGAAGATGCGGTGGCTGGCATTCAGCTCCACTGCCATACCGGTGCACTGCCCCTTTTCGGCCGCGCACCTCCGCACCCATCCCACATAGTCCAACCTGCCATTCCGGGTGACCTCTTCCTCCATATGCTAGGTTTTTCCTCATCTAGTGTACTGTCCGATAATTAAGTAATACTAACTATTGCCTCCCCGTGGGCCATCCAAGGCCTGTCGGGCACGCTGGATCTTGCGCAGAATGTCGACGCCCTTCGCTTTCCATTGGTAGGGCTTGGGATTTCGGTTTCTTTCGATCAGGGTGCTCTCGATGTCGCTCACCAACTCCCCAACGCTGGTGAAACTGCCGTCCCGGAGGACATCCTGCGTCAGTTCGCCAAAGAAGCGTTCCACCAGGTTGAGCCAGGACGAACCGGTCGGCGTGAAGTGCAAGTGGAATCGGGGACGCCTCCCCAACCACTCCCGTACCTTCTCGTGCTTGTGCGTGCCGTAGTTGTCGATGATCAGGTGCAGTTCCAGTTGTTTGGGTGTTTCCCGGTCGATCTGCTTGAGGAATCGTAACCATTCCACATGGGTGTGGCGGGATTCGGTTCGGGCAATCAGCTTGCCGTCCAGATAGTTCAAGGCCGCAAACAAGGTGATGGTTCCGTGGCGCTTGTAGTCGTGGGTTCGGGTGCGGACTCGCCCCATCCCCAGAGGCAACCCCGGTTGGGTGCGTTCCAGGGCTTGGCACTGACTCTTCTCATCAGAGCAAAGCACCAGGCTTCTCTCAGGCGGATGGAGGTACAACCCGATGACATCCCAGAACTTCTCCTCGAATCGCGGGTCGCTGGAAAGCTTGAAGGTCTCCACCCGGTGGGGCTTCATGTCGTTGGCCCGCCAGATGCGGTGGACGCTGTCGGGTGAAATCCCGACGGCCTTGGCCATGGTGCGCACACTCCATCGCTGGCGTGGATGGGGGGGCTGGGTGATGACTTGTTCCACCTTGTGCGCGGGAATCGAGGCCGGTCGTCCTCGTCCTTTTCGGTCCTCCAGACCCTCCAATCCCTCACGCTCGAAGCGCTGGGACCATTTGTTCACGCAAGCCTTGCTGACGCCGAGTTGTTCGGCCACCTGCTGTTGGGTGATGCCTTCTCCACGCCGTAACACGATGGCGGCCCGCAGGCTGTCTCGCTGGGCCGTGGTGGGGGAGTTGAGGCGCCGCTGGAGTTCCGTTCGCTCTGATTCGGTGATCTCGAGGATCGATACCGGTCGGGCCATGAGACAAGCATACGGCCCATTACTTTATTGGTCCACTTAATTATCGGACAGTACAGTAGGAGCCTGCGCCGTAGAAAAATGTGGAGGGATAGCCTTCCACAAAAAGGATAAATTATTGCTGTGAATAGGGCAGACGATCCTTTCCCCAGTTGATTGTCCACCAATAATAGGGATCATAATCCACCAGAAGGGCTCGGTAGCGTTCTACAGCGCATACTCCTAGCACGCCGAAACCCAACCTGAGCTGGAAGCTGGGAGGCGAACCGGATTTTGACAAGGCTAGCCACACACTTTTTCGGGGTTGTGGGAGCTGCGGCGTGCCGCGGTTTCACGCAATATTGTGGAGAGGTAGTTACGTGTAAGCCTTCTCTCCCCAGTCCTGGCAGGTTTCAGTCCAAATCCGGCGCAATTATTTAGCGGCGACCGTTCGGTTTCCGGTTCTCAAGCGTCATCCGGTATATTGAGCGTCATTGGCAATGGATCGGGCGTGGCGGCACCAACGGCGGTCACGTTGGGAGGATTCCATGAAGACAGGGGGGTGGGGCAGAGCCGACTGGGTGATGCTGTGGCTGGCGGCCGGGATCCTGTGCCTTTTGGCGGGCCACGCTCCTGCCCAGGAGAGCGTGTTGGCGGACCGCGAGGTTCTGGTAGTCCTCTCCAACACCCAACTGACGGGATCCATCCCATCAGCGTCTTTCAACAATCCGGGTATGCCTTCGGCCATCTTTGTCCCGGTCCTCCTGACCGCATCCGGACAGAATAATTCCTTCTTTACCTCGGAGCTGACGCTGACCAACCGGGATGGGGAGGAGGCCACTCTCCACTACACCTACACGGCCCACCGGGGAGGTGGAAGCGGCACGGCGACGGACAGCCTGCCTCCGGGGCAGCAGAGAATCGTACCCGACGCCATCGGCTACCTCTCCAATCTCGGCATCCCCATTCCCGGCTCCGGCAATCGCCTCGGGACGCTGAGAGTGGAGGTTTCGGGGTCCTCCGACGTTGGCGTGTCGGTGCGGACCACCACGATGGTGGCCGACGGACGGGCCGGTCTAGCCTTTTCGGGCATCGCCACCTCTGCCGGATTCGAGGAAGCGGTCTACCTGTGCGGGCTGCGCCAGAACAACCAGGACCGCTCAAACGTCGCCTTTCAGCACATGGGAACGCCGGAGAACGGACCGATCACTTTGAGGGCCACGGTGTTTTCCGGGGATCGGGAGATTCTTGAAGGCCATGTCCTGGAGGAACGGATACTCGTTCCCGGCGGGTTCCACCAGTACAACGGCATCCTGAACCTGGCTGGCTTTGACAATGGCTACGTGAAGGTAGAGCGGGTGAGCGGGACGGCGCCCTTCTACGCTTACGGGGTGATCAACGACCAGGCTAACTCGGACGGCTCCTTCGTCTTTCCCTTGACGGCCGGTTCGCTGATGGGGACGACCGGACAGACCCTGCCGGTGATCGTGGAAACAGGAAAGTTCACCAGCGAACTGACGGTGACCAACTTCTCCGATGAGGCCAGGACTATCCGCTTCAGCTTTGTGGCTGACCAACTTACCACGCCCGATCGCACGGCCCGCTTCAGCCTCCGGATCGGGGCCGGCCGGCAGCGGATTATTCCCGATGTCATCGACACCCAATTGCGACAGAGGGGCGTGGTGGGCATTCCCTCGTCCCGAGGCGGGCTGGCCGGAGCCTTGTTCGCCAGGGTGGCGAGCGGCGATATGAGCGGGATCGTGATCGGCGCCCGCACCAGCGCCTCCGACGGCCGCGGCGGGCAGTACGGCGTTTTCTACCATGCGTTGCCGGATGGCGCAGCCTTCACTGGGAGCGCCTGGGTCGACGGGTTGCAGCAGGACGGGGAGAACCGCAGTAACCTGGCGCTGGTCAATACCGGTGAAATCGACGACAGCCCCAGTGTGTTTACACTGGATATCTACGATGGCACCACCGGGATGTTGACCAACACCGTCACCGCCCTGACCGTTCCCCCCAGGGGCTGGCGTCAGATCAACGGCATACTAGGGAAATACGCTCCCGGCGCCACCCAGGGCTACGTGCGGATCCGCAAGATTGTCGGCAACAATCCCTTCCTTGCCTATGGAGTCATCAACGACGGCGGGGCTCCGGGAGAGCGTAGCGGCGACGGAGCCTATCTGCCGGCTACGGAGAGGACCCACGATCCTGGGAAGAAGGGGATGACGGAGCGGGAGGTATTAGAGGTACTCTATCACGCGACCGGCGGTCCGGACTGGAACAACCCCACCAATTGGCTGAGCGAGGCACCGCTCTCCGAGTGGCACGGAATCACCACGGATGGCAACGGTCGGGTCACGCGCCTGTATCTCGCGGGCAACGGTCTGAGCGGGACGATCCCGCGGGAGCTGGGCGAGTTGACCCACCTTCAGGAGCTGTCTTTCCACATCAATGATCTCAGCGGGACGATACCGCCGGAACTGGGCCAACTGGCCCGACTCAAACTACTGGAACTCGAGTTCAACCAGTTGAGCGGAAGAATCCCGCGGGAACTGAGTGGGTTGACCAATCTCCAAAGGCTGGCTCTCGCTGTCAACCAACTGAGCGGGGTAATCCCGCCGGAGCTTGCCGGGTTGACACAGCTCCAAGCGCTGAATCTCGGGTTCAACCGACTGAGTGGGGCAATCCCGCCCGAGCTGGGCAAACTGGCTCGACTTGAATGGCTGGCTCTTGCTGTCAACCAACTGAGCGGGGCCATCCCGTCGGAATTTGGCAATCTGACACAACTCCAGTCGCTGGAACTCAATGGTAACGAGTTGAGTGGGGGAATTCCGCCGGAACTGAGCAGGCTGACCCACCTTGAAGGGCTGTCTCTCAGGGGCAACCAGTTGAGCGGGGCCATCCCGAATACTCTACAGCAACTGTCGGAACTCACGAAGCTTGACATCCGGGAAACCCAGATATGCATTCCGACCGATCCCGCCTTTCAGGCTTGGCTGGGCACGCTTATCAAATTCTTTTCCTCGGAAATCGTCTGCGATGGTACGAGACGGGTCTTATTCTCAGCGTCAAACTACGAGGTGAAAGAGGGAGAGACCGTAATGGTGTCGGTCCGCCTGATCGATCAGACCGGGAACCCGGTCCGGTCTGCGGAGATCGCTCTGACGGCCAGTCCGGGCGGTGGGGCGACGGCCGCGGACTATTCGGGCGTACCGGAGCGCGTCACCATCATTGCTCCGGCCAACGAGGCATCCATCGTGTTCACGGCTGTCAAAGACGACCACTTCGATCACAGCGAGACGGTCGTGCTCGGGTTCCACAGCCCCCTGCCGACCGGAGTCACCGTCGGCTCACCGGAGACGGCCACGGTGACGATCCAGGACCCGGGGGGCGTGGGGGTGACGAACCGGGAGGTGCTGGAGGCGGTTTATCACGCGACCGGCGGGCCCAACTGGAGAAACCGCACCCACTGGCTGAGCGACACGCCGCTCTCGGCGTGGTACGGGGTCGAAACGGATGAGAGCGGCCGGGTCACGAGCGTATCTCTATCTGACAACAGGCTGACCGGGACGATCCCGCCCGTGCTGGGCCAACTGGCTCGACTCGACACGCTGAATCTCGGGGGGAACCAGCTGAGCGGGACGATCCCGCTGGAACTGGGCGGGCTGAGCAACCTCCAAGAGTTGGATCTCGGCAACAACCAGTTGCGTGGAGGGATTCCGCCGGAACTGGGCAGACTGACACAACTCCAATCGCTGCGTCTCTGGAGAAACGAACTGACCGGGACGATCCCGCCGGAACTGGCCGGGTTGAGCAACCTTCGACAGCTGTATCTCGGGTTCAACCAGCTGAGCGGGATGATTCCGCCGGAGCTAGGCGAGTTGACCCAACTCCAAGCGCTGAATCTCAGGGGGAACCAGCTGAGCGGAGGGATTCCGCCGGAACTAGGTGGACTGACCAAGCTCCAAGAGCTGAGTCTCGGGAGCAACCAGCTGAGCGGGCGAATCCTGCCCGAACTGGGCGGGCTGACCCAACTCCAAGAGCTGATTCTCGAGGACAACCAGCTGAGCGGGGAGATTCCGCCGGAACTGGGCGGACTGACCCGACTCCACACGCTGTTTCTCGGGAGCAATCAGCTGAGCGGGGGAATCCCGCCTAAGCTGGGCGGGCTGACCCAACTCACACAGTTGCTTCTCGATCGCAATCAGCTGAGCGGGACCATCCCGCCGGAACTGGGCCAACTGGATCGGCTTAAGGGACTGGATCTCGATGACAATCAGCTGAACGGGTCCATCCCGCCGGAACTGGGTGGGTTGAGCAACCTTCGACAGCTGTATCTCGGGTTCAACCAGCTGAGCGGGATGATCCCGCCGGAACTGGGCAAGTTCAGGCGACTCGAGGCGCTCAGTCTCGGGCCCAACCAGCTGAGCGGGGCCATCCCGCCGGAACTGGGCGGGCTGATCCAACTCACATCGCTACGTCTCTGGAGAAACGAACTGAGCGGGGCCATCCCGCCGGAACTGGGCGGGTTAACCCGCCTCAGACTTCTAAATCTCCACGGCAACCGGCTGAGCGGAGCCATCCCGCCCGAAATGACCCAACTGACCAGCCTCCGAGCGCTGGAACTCGCCTTCAATGAAAACTTGACCGGAACTATCCCGCCGGGGCTACACCAGCTGTCGCTTTATTCTCTCGACCTGATGGCGACCTCGGTGTGTGTGCCTGAGGATCGGGAGTTTCAGGAGTGGTTGACGACGATCGAGCAGTTTACCTCCTCGGGGTTGACGTGCGGACGCCGCCCCGATCCGATCTCGTCGATCGATATCTTGGTCGTTTATACGCCGGCGGCGCGCAAGATGGTTGGCGGGACTGCAGAAATGGAGGCGAAGATAGACCTGATGATCGCCGAAACCAATCAGGCCTACCTGGATAGCGGCGTGAATCAGCGTGTCGTTCTGGTGGCCAGAGAAGAGATAGCTTATGTCGAGTCGGGATTCCCGAACAAGGATATACCCCGGTTACATTTCACATCGGACGGCTACATGGACGAGGTCCATGCCGTTCGCGACGGGGCCGGGGCTGACCTTGTTCACTTGATATGGGGCTATGACCGGCTTGGCTTAGCGGACCTCATGGGAGTCGTCTCTGCCAGCTGTGCTGAGTGCGGTTCCAGAACGTTCGCGCACGAACTCGGCCACAACATGGGACTACATCACGACCGGTACGTCACACGCGTAAGTGTAGCGTTTCCCGACAGCCACGGCTTTGTTAATCAGCAAGCTTTCGCGGAAGGCGCGCCCAAGTCGGCGGGCTGGTTTACCATCATGGCCTATGGACGCCAGTGCGCCGAAATGGGTCTTTACTGCGACTCGATTATGCGCTTTTCGGATCCGAATCAGACCTACCTGGGCGACTCGCTGGGCGTGCCCGGAGAAGAACGAACGTTGGCCGTGAACGGTCCGGCTGACGCGGTACGCACGCTCAACATCACGCGCCATTCAGTGGCGGGCTGGCGACCCCGGGCTTCTGGAAACCGGCTGACGATGCCGGCCACCGTCTCACAAGCCCGGCCCTCCAGCAGGACCGGATGGGCCGTGGCATCGAGCCCGACCGGCAGCCTCTTCCGGGTCATCGCGCCGATTGGGAGACGAGCCACCTTGCGCAGGGTCGGCGGTGAACTCGATCGCGCGACGCTGCGGCGCCGCGAGGTCAGCATCGACATCGGAATCTTGGCGCGGGTGCCGGACGGCGGGAGCACAGCCCTAACGTTGAACCTGTTCGACGACGCGGTGCTGACGGGAATCATCGACCAGCGGACGCCGACCTACTCCGGCGGTTATGCGCTCTCCGGCCGGCTCGCGGGAGTGGCCGAGGGAAGCGTGACCCTGGTGGTCAACGGGAGCGTGGTCGCGGGCACGGTCCGCCTTCCTGGTGCAACCTTTCGCATTCGCCCGGCGGGCGCGGGGCGGCACGCAATCATACAGGTCGATCCGTCGCAGTTCCTCCAGCAGTGCGAGGTGGTGAGGCGGACGCCTGGCCGGGAGCGATCGGAAGACCTGTCCGGGAGCGTCTTCGACGGTCCAATAGATTCCGGTTCAGAAAGAGGGATTCAATGAAGGAATCAAAGCTGGATCATACATAGTAAGTCTATTGTAATTAGTACTGTGAAATTGATCTGTTGCAGCCGCCGCAGAGAAAGTCCCCTGCTTCGAGCAGCTCGGGATTGACCCCGAGCTGCTTCCAAAACGAATCTAGGCCGGCCGCGCCAATGGGCCGCGTCCGCTATTTCCACATCAAGATGCTCGTGGCCGTCGAGCAGGACCGGGCCGTTTTCACCTGCATCGACCCCGGCATGGGAACCCCTGGCGAATTGCGCTCCTGGGGAACGGCCCACCGACCGCTTTGGCAGATGCTCCGCGAGTCCGGCCGGCGGGTCGAGGTGGTTGCGGTCGCCTGGGAGCAGGAGTTCCTGGACCGCGCCGCACGGGTGCTGCATTGCTGGATAGCTGGAGACATGACTGAGGCCGACAGAGAACTTCTTGCTCTCCGCCAAGCCATCTCCAGCGCCGACTGGGATACTGTCGAACGCTGGGGCGGCCTCGATGCCGCCCTTAAGAAAATCAACCAACTGAAGCAGGAAACGCCGGCGTTAAACGGCCGGGGAATGATCGACGACTTCCACCTCTGGGGGTCAAGGCGGTGTCGTCGTACAAACGCGCCACCGAAAGACCCCCGGTGGCGCGTGTAGGTGGCGCGTGCTTTCAACAGCCACAACACTTTTCTCTCAGAGGGCGAAGCCCTCGCCGTTGTGTTTCGGGACTTTCCCGAAACGCCGCATTGGACGTGGGATAACACTGATTTCCCGCGTCCAATGCGACACAGCGATGCGAGGCTGTGCCTCGCGTGTCCCCCTCTCGCCCGGCGCGCCAGCGCGCCGCACGAGAGGGGTGCTGGTGGAGGGAGCCCCCCCTTTTTGTCCGCTGGTGCGGCACGAGACGAGGTTAACCGGCGCACGCAGTGGCGCACGATTAACACTCGCCTCGGGGGGGGTCGCTCCCTCCACAGTGATCCCTGCGGGAAGGCTGTCAAGTCGGCCAAGAAGCCGACAGCGAAAAACAGCAGACCACAAATGGCCCTCAGGCCGAGACCGGCAAGCCTGGAGGATGCACGCAACCCAATATCTCCGATCCGCAGCACGGGCAGCTTGCCACTCCACTTGACGGCCTCTGACTCAGGGTTGATACTCGGCTGACCTGTCCGTCAAGGTCCTAAATGGTCTAATGGATTCCTGTTCAATTAGAGAGATTTAACGAGGGGAATAAAGCGGGATGATCCACATTAAGTCTTGTATAATTACTGTGTTACAACTGAACGATTTCAGCCGCGTAGCGGCGGATCGGTAGCGCCCTCCCGGAACGCGCTGCCTTTCCCGAACCTCCCTCCGGTTCGACCGGAGCCGGCAAGTCCATTTGAGGTATCATTTGCACAGCGATCAGACCCGAACCCTTTTGAGCACCCATGGGAGGAGCGACACTGTGTTTATCTCTCGGCAAATCCACCTCGTGCTGGTTCTGATGGTCTGGGGCTGGCTGCAGCTCGGCTTTTGCGGCTCCGGTCAGGCCCGATCGCCCTCGGAGTGGCTGGCCCATGACCCCAACCGGCCCCGGCCGCCGGTGGTGTCGCCGGCACGGCAGGCACTGCCGGTGGCTGCTCCCGAGGATGGGGTGGTGCTGTTCGACGGGACCGGCCTGGACGGATGGAGAAGCGAGGACGGCGGGCCGGCGCGCTGGAAAGTGCAGGATGGCGCCATGATTTCGGTCCCCGAGAGCGGTTACCTGTTTACCTCGCGGCCCTTCGGCGACGTGCAGCTTCACCTGGAATGGGCGGCGCCTCTTCCGGTGGAAGGCAGCAGTCAGGGGCGCGGCAACAGCGGCGTCTACCTGATGTCCAAGTACGAAGTCCAGGTCCTCGACTCCTACCGGAACGATACCTATCCCGACGGGCAGGCGGGCGCCGTCTACGGCCAGTACCCGCCCCTGGTGAATGCCTCTCTTCCCCCGGGGGAGTGGCAGGCCTACGACATCATCTTTCGCCGCCCCCGCTTTCACCGGGACGGCCGGCTGGCCTCGCCGGCCAGGATGACGGTGATTCACAACGGGATCCTGGTGCAGGACAGCGTCGAGCTGTGGGGGCCCACCGCCTGGCTGCAACATGCGCCCTACACCTACCACCCCGACAAGCTGCCGCTTGCCCTGCAGGACCACGGCAACCCGGTTCGGTTCCGCAATATCTGGTTGCGGGAGCTGCCGGAGCATGCCGAGCCCGGGCCGGTCCAGAAGTCTGACCCGCCCGCCATCTCTCTGGCGCCCGGAGTGTTGCAGCGCTACGCCGGCCGCTACCGGACCCCGGACGGAAACGAGTTCGTGATCACCCTGCACGGCGACCACCTGCGGGCAAAGTTCTACCGGCAACCGGAGATCGAGCTGGTGCCCCGCTCGGAAAGGGAGTTTGCCCTCCGCTGGACGGCGGCCCGAGTGCTGTTCGACCTGGACGGGGAGGGCCGTCCCACCGGATTCGTCTTCGAGATCGGCGGCGACCGGCGTCCGGTGAAACGCGTTGAGTAGACGGGAGTCGATCCTCCGCTGCCCGCAGGAAGTCACCCCCAGGGGGGCAGGTCCACCGTCCCTCCGCGGTTTCCAACCAGCGGGTAGAGCCAACCGGATCAAAGGAGGCTGGCAATGGACAAGACACGTCGGCGTTTCATTCAGGGTTTGGCTCCGGCCGCGGTGGCTGCCTCCCTGCCGGGAGCGCTTCGGGCCTCGGCTCTCGCTGCGGCGAGCCGGGAAGGGCAGGATCCTTCATCGGGAGGAGGCGCGTTGGAGCGCTCCCCGGGGAAAGGCTTCGCCATGACCCCGCAGGAGCTGGAGTGGAAGGCGCTGCGCATCCAGGCCCTCCTGGAGGAAGAGACCCTTCAGGTTCACGGGCTGGTCCCCATGTTTGTGCGGGCCTCCGACTATCAATTGCCGACCGCCGAAGACTACGCCGGGGCCTACCGGCACCGCCACCTGCACGGAAAAACCGAGGCCGAGCTGGGTCTGCCGCCCATGCATGTCTGGCGGGCCTGGGAGGATACCGCGGCCGACACCGGCTTTTACCTGGCCGCACTCTCCTGGCAGTACCGCTGCACGGGCGATCCCCTGGCAATGCGCCGCTGCCGCCGGACGCTGAGAGCCCTGAAAACCATCTACGACCTGGGCGCCCAGGCCATGGAGCCCGGCTTCCTTTGCAAGCCCTACGGGGGCAAGGCCAGCAACCAGACCTCGCCGGACCAGCTCCAATGCGTGTCCTCCGGACTGGACGCCTACCGCCGGATCGCCGGCGGCCATGACGCGGTACTGATCGGTAAGATGTTCCAGGGGTTCGCCGACTTCGAGATCCGCCACGACTATTACCACCCCGGGACCTACTTCGCCGCACGACTGAAGCCGCGCTACCGCCTGTGGGGTCCCGACTGGCAGCCGGGGACCAAGCCCTGGAGCATCGGCATCATCTACCTCACCGTGATGTACCACGCCTGGCGCGGCAGCGGAGATCCGGAGTATCTGCGTCAGATCGAGCGCTGGTATGCCGGCTGCGGCCTGGACAACCTTCCTTCCGGAGGGCAGGGCAGGAGCTACCGCGAGCTGTACCTGCCCAGCCTGCTGATGGAGATCGACCCCTGGCGCCACCGGATCTGGCGGGCCACGATGCTGGGTACCTTCCGCAACGTCAGAGGCAGCATTCAAGCCGACGGGACCATTCTCCAGAACGGCCGCTGGGGCCCCGGACCCTACCGGTCCGGGCGCTCGGCCATCTATGCCCGCGGTATGGTGAGCGCCCAGCGGTGGTTTCCGGAGGAGCCCATGGCCGAGACCGCCCGCCGCATCCTGGAAGCTCTGGACCTTTCCACCTTTCGCTTCATCATGCCACCGGCGGAAGGCAAAAGCTTGGCGCCGGAGTGGAAAGTGGAGACCGAGCTGATCGACCACGATTCCCTGACAGCCTGGTTGTGGACCTATTGGGAGGGGCGCTTCTTCGGCTACTGGTGAGTTCTGGCGCGTCTTTCACCGGGACGGTCGGCTGGCCTCGGCGGCCATATCTCTGGCGGTCGCAGTGCTGGAGCGCTATGCCGGCCGCTACCCGACCGCGGACGGACTGAGTTCGTGATCACGCTGGGGGACGACCACCTCCGGCCAAAGTTGTACCGGCAAACGGAGATCAAGCTGGCGCCCGCTCGACGATGGAGTTCGGCCCGGGTTGAACGGCGTACCGAGTGCTGTTCGACCTGGTTGGGGAGGGCCGTCCCACCGGATTCGTCTTCGAGATCGGCGGCGACCGGCGTCGCGTAGAGCGGATTGACTGATAAGGGCCTTGATGAACCGGAGGAATAACCGTCAGGTCTATGAGGACAGAGATATGCCCACTGAACCACCTATTGAAACAGGGAGAAGTGAAGACCTCAATCTGTTGGAATTGATTCGAAAAGAAAGAGAACTATGCGATCGGTTGGAATTGATTCGAAGAGAAAAGATTCGACAAATTGATGAGTCTACAAGACAAAGGGCGGGGGCTCTGTTGTCCGTCATTCCTAAGCGAGAAGAGTGGAACGAATTTCTCAACTTGGTCCAATCTTGGTACAGCGAAAAGGACAAATATCCGGGACATCTACTCATTCTTTATGATGGGCTGGCTTTTTACGAGTATGACGCGAGCAGTTTTTGGCCACAATTCGCTAAAGCTGTCGGAAGCGAGCAGCTACCAGCCAGTCAACAAAGTGAAATCAACAAAGCTTTTGCAAGGGCAGCTCGAAAATGCGGCCTGCAAATTCTACAACGACCGGACAGCACAGACTACGTGGGTTCGGCTGTTCACCATATAGGGGTCCCACTTTCGTTATGGGATGACTTTCTTGAAATCTGCGAGTGGATGTTATTGAAGGATAATTGGACTGGGTGGCCCGATGAAGAATGGTCTGAAGTCGTTACCAGACGTGCCGGTGGCCGAACGAGGCTCAAAAACTTTCTGCTGGGCAATCGTGAGACCTCCAGTGATTTCATTCAAGAGATGCACAACGCACGCAAAAGACTGAGTGAAGATCAGAGCCTTACAATCAGCGATGTGCAACAAGCATCTCTGTTGCGCCAGGAGTACTTTGACGAAGTTCCTGAGACGGCAGAATTTCTACGCCCAACAGATCCGGAGTCTCTTCTTCAGGACCGGGCTCGACTTGTTTGGGATGAAGACCCAGCCTGCATCAGTTTACATCTACCTGCCGTACCCCATGACAAACTGCCAGCTACGTGGAAAATCGGCGCGCAGACGCAAGAGGCGACTTCCACACCCGATACGCTGATTTTGAATGCGGCAGCGTTTGATCCTTCACTTGTATTGGAGCTTGAATCGGGGCACCAGAGTGAATCTCAGTGGCTGCAAGGAATTGCACCCTGGGGGCTATTTGACTCGGAGCAGAAGAGGTTCGTCAATCCCAACCGCCAACACATTCCGATTCGTAGTTATACGCTCGTCTCGCCTGAGGCATTGGAGGATGTTTCACGAAAGGGGTTTGACGAGGAAGACAGTCCGATAAACGAACGCTATGAACTCGAAGACGGGACAAGTTGCTATATAACTCGCCTGTGGCCTGTTGGGAAACATGCAGAACTTTCTATCACTCATGCAGGGGAAACCAGGAAGTTAAGATTCCGTCCCCGACTAAAAATTGAGGCACGAATTTTTGCAGGAAAGGGAAACTACGCAGCAAATTATCGTCGCGACAAGGAGATCATTAAGCTCGAACGCCGGCCGATCCTGTGTATCGCCATTCCTTCCGGCTCCTTTCAGGACATCGGAGATGAACTGCGGCAAAAGTTTCGAGTCGCAGTGGGCGAACAACTGGTCGATGGAATATGGGAGAAATACCATGAGGACGACAGTCAGGAGTTTTATTTTTGGCGTTGGGGAGATGAACTTCAACTACGAAAGGAAGTGAATGTTTCTGTTAAATCTCCTCAACTGGGTATCCAGTTCAAATATCGGATCGAGATGTTGCTTCGTAAGAAGAGTGCGGACGAGTGCTGGCGGAATCTTCCCGGTGCTTTTCTCCCTTGGGTGTTGCTGGCTCAACCTGCGATAGGGACGAGAGAAGGATTGAGATGGAGTGATCTGCTGCTGGCGAAGGAGGTGATCGCACCTGAACAACATCTCTCTGCGTACGCGCTCCGCAAATATGAACGGCATGGGCTGCTTGAGCAACGAGGGGTGAGATGGCTTATCGTGGAGTCCCGCGCAGTCTTCGAACCCGCGGTTGACGGCGAGTGGAACCTGCGCTTTTGCGGTAATCCCGTCGTGCTTTGGCGCCTGTTTCGGTACATGTCTGTCCATGCAATTAGTCTACCAGTGATTGAAGTTATCAATAGGCGAGGGGAACCCCCTTTCCTGTTAATGCGATGGAAAGAGGAGCATAAGGTGAGGATTGCGAAATACCTCGAAAACCGCGAGGTTCGTATCGTTTCCGACCTCTGGAGTGAATAGTGGATTCCCTTACGGCGCGATTCAATACAGAAGTATTTGAACCCTACCTCGAACTGCTCAAGGCTCAATACCGTTTTCATACCCGGTTTTCCCACGCGAAGCAAATGTGGGAACAGCGGCTCACGATGGAAGAGCTGGTTCGAGGCCCATACTTGGAAAAGGCGCAGATGTATGCGCCGGGTGAGTCTCTGGACGAGCTTTCCTTGCATGAAAAAACACGAGAGACAATTCAGGCACGACTTGGCGAGCGCTCTCTCTACCGACACCAGACAGACGCCCTCAAGTTACTGCTGGTGGGAGAAAATGCCATCATTGCCACAGGAACGAGCAGCGGCAAGACGCTTTGCTACCAAATTCCCATCCTTGATGACTTGCTCTGTGATCCGTCGCCAGGGCTGCGCGCCATTATCATTTATCCGCTGAATGCCTTGGTAAACGATCAGTTGGGCGAATGGGAGCAGATGCTAGAGAAGCATCCTCACATCACTTTCGCCCGTTTCACGGGGCAAACTCCCAATTCAAAAGAACACTATGAAAAAAGGTTGAGGAAAGTTATTGAAGAACAACTCGCCGACGAACGACTGAACCAACAAGAGCGGCAGCGTGAAGTTGAGAAACGCCTGAGAAAACAATTACGTGAAGATCCTCGAAATCGTCTTAACCACCGTGACGGCATCCGCTCCAATCCTCCGCAGGTGCTCATCACCAATTTCTCCATGTTGGAGTATCTGATGGAGCGTCCGGTAGATGCGCCGATTTTTGAGAATGCACGGCTCAAGTTTCTGGTTCTAGATGAAGTCCATGCCTACCGTGGAGTGCAAGCCACGGAGATTGCTTTCTTGATTCGACGCCTCAAAGACCGTTTGGGGATCGAGAGACTGATCAGTATTGCCACTTCCGCCACCTTGGGCAAGCCGGATGATTCTGAGAGCAAAGCTAAAGTCCGCCGGTTTGCGACTGAACTCTTCGGAGAAGACTTCATTGAACCGAATCCGATTTATGGTACGCCGGCTCAGCCTCAACTCGGAGCGCCCTCATTTCGGCCAACCGTGACTCAATACCTCAATGCGGCTGAGTCCTTACGGGCCGGAGACAAGGAGGATGCGTGTCAATCTGTATGCCCTAATAATACCGCTGAGCCGCTGGTAGTCCTGCTCCACCGTGATGAAAATTTGTATCGTCTGCGCAAAGAGATTCTCACTCAGCCGATATTGTTGCGTGAGGCAGCGCGTCAACTGTGGCCAAACGATCCTCAAACTGAAGACGGCTTGCAAGCTTTGTTGGAAATCGTTGCAACAGCTAAACAAGATCAGACGCATGACGATTTATTGCCGACACGATTGCATTACTTTGTACGAGCACAGGACGGGCTCCATGCTTGCCTGCATCGGCGGTGTCCAGACCGGCGTGCCGGGAAGCCCGCGTTCTTCGTCTCCCGACAGAATGACGAGAATATCCCCGAAGGACTTTGTCCAGCTTGCGACCAGATAAGTCAGCAATCAAAACTCGTTGAAGTCGTAACGTGCCGTAAGTGTGGCTATCTCTACGGAGCACTGCAGGACCTAGGGCCGCGCCGCGCGCAAAATCCGGAAAATGGAAAAGATACTCCTAAACCTCAATTTGATTCTTTCGACACCGAGTTGGGCTGGGCCGCAGATTCTTTCTGGTCATATTTCAGCGTTGAAGACGATCTACCGTTTCCTTCACAGCCCAATGCTGATGAGGAAGACGAGGACCAAGACAAGCTGTTTCTTAATCCCGCAGAGTTGGACTGGTGTGTCAGGTGCGGAAAGAAGAACGATCAAGGTCAGGGGGACAACTGTGGGTGTACATCTCCCCATCTCCGCAAACTAAAAATTTTCCACCGCCAGTGTCACCACACCGGCAAGCCCAAAGATATTGCCAATTTATACAGTCAGCAGAAAAAACCGTTGACCTCATGTCCGAATTGTGGATCACGCAATAGCTCGGGTCTTGAACCTGTGCGGCGATTTCAGGAATCGAACGACGAAACCGGTCTGGCTATGGCCATTCCGCTGTCACACTTTCAGGTCAGTACCCGCCAAGTGAAAGCAAAGCCACCGCGCAAGTTGCTTTGTTTTACTGACCATCGCCAGCGCGCTGCCGCTTTTCCCGCGCTACTGGAAGAGGAGACATTCACGCATGACCTGGGGAGGATGATTGTAAGAATTGTAGGCAAGCAAGATAAACCGCTTGATTTCGTCCGTCTGGGTGAAGCCCTAGCCGTGCGCGCCGACCCCCAGTCGGATCAGTATGAACCAGACTTTTTTCTGCCTGCTTCACGTTTTCCCGACGAAGATCTAGACGCTAAAGGTAAGCAAAACCTCTGGGTTGCCGAAACGTTTAGCTACTTTGGCATACCAGACTCCGCACGCGAGTCAGCGGAAGATCTAGGTTTGGTAGCAGTGGACTATCACCTCAAGGATGCTGAAAAAGATCGCTTTCACGAGTTGCTTCCTGCCGAAGACCTTTCGCTATCAGAATCCACTGCGGCTTTGCAGGTGTTGCTCGGATTTGTACGGCAGAGGAAGGCGTTTACTCTGCCGAGAGGCCGAGTGGAGCCTGACGCAACCGCGTTTGGCCGTGTCACGGCTGATATTGCTTACGCTCTCCACCGGGAAGGACGGAGCAACATTCAGGGTTGGTTGCCACGCCGTAATAAAGACGGCAGCTATCGCGATAACTCAATTACCGATTACTTGCGTCGTTTATTGAATCTGTCGCCAGACAAGACCTACAAGCTTGGGGAGAACATTTGGGAATTCCTGATTTCGCAGCACCTACTTATCGAGCAAAGGAGAAAATGGAAGCTCGACCACGAGAACTTGTTCGTTGGGAAAGATCGAGCGCGCTATGAGTGTGATCGCTGTGGAGTAGTCACAGCCTACTCCGTTCGAGGCTGCTGTCCGCGTAAAGAATGTGTCGGAACGCTACAAGCCCTCCCATTCAATACTTCACGGAAGAATATCATTGCCGGCTGGGTGGCAGGTGCAGGCGAGATGCAGTTTACGACCTTGAAATCCGAAGAGCACACGGCACAGATCAATAAAGACCTAGCCAAGAAAATTGAGGACGAGTTTCGGGCCGAAGGGGTGAATTTACTCAGTAGTACGACTACCTTTGAGATGGGCATAAACATAGGCGATCTCCAAAAGGTCTTACTTCGCAACGCTCCCCCAACGAGTGCTAACTATGTGCAAAGAATCGGGCGTGCGGGACGGGGCAAGGACAAAAACGCAGTTTGCGTGACTCTCTGCCGGCGGACGAAATATGACGCCGACGCGTGGAAAGATCCGACAGGCCGTTTGATGTCAGGTGAAGTCCGAACGCCAACCGTATTCATCGAGAATCGTGTCATTGCACAGCGTCATTTGAACGCAGTCGCTTTCGCGCGGTTCTTGCGTCTCAAGATCGCTGAGGAAGGACTATTGGGAAAGGGAGCAATAAGGCAACAGACTCCCTTGGAAACCTTCTTGCCGCCGGATTCACGGGCAAAGATACCTGAGGGATTTCGGATAAACCCTGCGACTCTGTTTCTGAATTTTGAGGAATGGCTCCAAGTTCAAACAGAGGAAGATATCTTTCAGACCCAAGCCGGGAGGGATTTGCGAGAAGCTGCCGGTGGATTTGATGCTGGCAAGAAGAAAATAGGGGAAACCTATGAGAAGGTATTGAACGACATTGGGAGTGAATTGTCCGCTCTTATGAATGAGCGTCAGAAATTATTTAACCAGGGTTTTCCCACGGAAAGTATTGACCGTGCTGTGAAAAATCTGCTGCGTAGTGATGTCATCTCCGTTCTAGCGAAGCGTGGGTTTCTGCCTCGCTACGCCTTTCCGTTGGACGTCGTAACTTTGGAAACAGGTTGGAACCGCTGGTCGCGTGATAGCGATGTAGAGCTGAGTCGTGATCGTGGTATCGCCATCGCCGAGTTCGCGCCTGGGGCACAGGTAATTGCCCGTAAAAAGATCTTCACCAGCTCTGGACTTTATGTTGTGAGCAGCACCGATAAACCGGAACGTTTCTGGTACGCGAAGTGTCCAGGCTGCCAGCAAATTCGTACTGCGAGAATCCAAGGAGACTTGGTAAGAGACTGCATGGTTTGCCAGCGCAGAATCACTACTCAGCATATTAGACCATTTGTTGAACCATCTGCGTTCAGCGTGAAAATAGAGAAAAAGTCACGGGGAGCAGAACGACACCGACGGACCTCGTTGATTCGACAGAGGCAAACCCTGACGCATTTTATTGATTCCATAGCAGAGTCAAGCTTTCACGATTCGGGTTTATTCTCCATCGCGCTGAAGGAGGACGGCACTCTGTTTCGCTATAACCTGGGACCTGAAAATAGAGGTTTTATTCTGTGTCCCTTTTGTGGATACAGTGAGCCACGACGGGGTTTCAAGTCTGGGAAGAAACACAAAAAATTGCGGGTATTGTCGGGAAATACGGACTGTACAGGCAATTTATGGGTTAAGCCATTGGCGTATGGTCATGAGTTTCGGAGTTTTTGTCTCATAGCACGTCCGAGCGGCTATTCCCCTGTCGAATCAGTAGCCTTCGCATTGCAAAAAGGCTTGTGTCGCTCACTGGATATCGAAGCATCTGACATCGGTGTTTCGTGGCGATGGCTTGCCAGTCCAAAGGCTGATGGCGGTGCACGGGCCGAAATAATCCTTTATGACCGGACTCCAGGTGGTTCGGGGTTTGTTAAAGATGGGTTCTATAATTGGTCACATGTAGTTGAAAAAGCGCGAGAGATTTGCGACGCCTGCAGTTGCGAAGCTGCGTGTTACGACTGCCTGAAGGATTTTGGCAATCAATCCCACCACGAAAAACTGCACCGCCTTCGCGCCAGGCAATATCTCAACTCCTTGGCATAGAGCTATATCGCTTGAGACGAAACGACATTGACTGATGAGCAAGGATACCCATCGCTCTACATGCTTGTCGGTCTGGGCGCAAACTTGAAGCACGATCCCATCGTCGCAGAAGTGCGGCGAATCAGGCATGAGCATGCAGCGCGGTTCAAGTACGATTTGGACTTGATCGTGAAAGATCTCAAAGCGCAAGAAAAGGCAAGCGGCCGATCATACATCCGCTTGCCCCCGCGTCGTTTGGCCGTTCGGCAGACGAGGCCACCGGCTGCAACCGACTGACCTCCTTCCTCGCTCCGGTTCGTTTGAGCTTGACAGGTACACGGAACCGAGAACGTATAGCCTATCGACGCGAAAGCCTCTCAACGAGCCACCGGGCGCGGATGGTCCTGCTTGAGATCCTTCAGGAGACCGGCAACCGGAGGTCGAGTTGGCGCCCCGCTCGACGAGGGAGTTCGGCCTGCGTTGAACGGCGGCCCGAGTGCTGTTCGACCTGGACGGGGAGGGCCGTCCCGCCGGGTTCGTTTTTGAGATGGGTGGCGGCCGGCAAGCGGTGAAACGGGTGGAGGGATGCTGGATCAACGCCCGCTGTCATGGGTCTGCGACCGGTAGATTATTCGCGCCAGGTGCAACTCTTCATAACTGACGGTCTTGTCAAGGGCATCAAAAACCGGGCGCAGAAAGTCCGCGCCTAATTTGCCGAAGGCTGCCAGCACCTGTTTTTGCATCTCGGATGACAACCGGGACTCGGCGCGGAATCGTTCTACGGGTAGCACATTTCCCGATTGCACGTACCTTTCCAAATGAGAGATGAGCGTCTGGCGTTTCACTCCATAGGCTTGCATCAGTTGGGTCAGCGATTCTCCGGTCCGGAAGCGTTCGCCGACTTCCCGGCTGCGAGGTTTTGAAGGTCTTGAAACGGAAGCGGAGCCACGAGATGGTTTTGGAGTCTCTGCCAGCCCCTGTTCCTGGCAATAAGCGGCGATGATGGGTAAGAAGATGTCGGCGTATCTTGTAACTTTCGCCTGACCAATGCCGTGCAACCTTTCCAACGTTGTTTCAGAGTGAGGGAACCAGGTTGCCATCTCTTGCAGAGACCGGTCGGAGAAGATCACGTAGGGCGGAACGTTTGCAGTGTCTGCCAGCTCTTTGCGCTTGATGCGGAGTTGTTCGAAGAGCTGACGGTTGTACCCGGCGGTTTCATCAGATGGAACAGCGCGACCGGAGGACTTCTCGCCTGTTTCCACCCGTGTCCCCCACACCTTTTCTCCCTTGAGGACAGCCCACCCTTTCTGCGTCAATTTGACGCTGCCGTGTTTCATATCTCGCGCAAGGAGCTTCTGCTGGATGAGCTGTTGCGCCAGGAGTTTCCATTGTTCAACGGAATACTCTTTGCCTATCCCATAATTTGAGAGCCGGTCATGTCTTTGTCCCAGCACCTTCTTTGACTGCGAACCGCGCAACACGTCGATCATGTGATTAATGCCGAAAACCTGGCCCGTCCGCACGATGCAGGAGAGAAATTTTCGAGCTGGAAGGGTCAGGTCAACCTGCTCCTCTTCTTTCTTGAGACAGTTGTCGCAGGCTCGGCAGTTATCCGATTCGTACGTTTCTCCGAAGTAGGCCAACAATTCGCTGCGACGGCAATCCCCTGAGGTCGCCCAATCCACCATGGCTCGCAAGCGCTCTTGCCGTCCCTCACGTTCAGACGCCGCGCCCTGTTGGATGAAGTATTGGATGGTGTCTACGTCGCCATGGCTGAACAGCAGCAGACAGTCCGCCCGAAGCCCGTCACGGCCGGCGCGACCGATTTCCTGGTAGTAGCATTCAACATTCTGGGGCAAGTTCACATGGAGCACAAAGCGCACATCCGGCTTGTCGATACCCATGCCGAAGGCAATGGTCGCTACCATGACCCGCACGTCATCACGGATGAAGCTGTGCTGGTTTTGCTTGCGAGTTTCAGCGTCCAGACCGGCATGGTAGGGCAAAGCGGAGATACCCTGCTCCACTAGTGCTGCATGCAGTGAGTCCACTCTTCGACGCGTGGCGCAGTAGACGATGCCCGACCGGTTGGGATGGGCAGCCAGGAAATCGAACGTTTGCCCCAGCAGGTTTGTCTTCGGCTCGACGGCGATGAAAAGGTTTGAGCGATCAAAGCTGGCAATGAACTCGTTCTCATCGCGGAAACCCAATGTTTGTCTGATGTCGGTTTGGACACGGGGGGTCGCCGTAGCCGTCAGGGCAACACAAACGGCGTGAGGGAATCGCTCACGTACAGACACCAGTTGGCGGTATTCCGGGCGAAAGTCGTGCCCCCATTGAGAAATACAGTGGGCTTCATCAATGGCCAGGCAGTCCAGCCGAGAGTCGTCCAGCAGGAGCAATGTTTCAGGACGCAGGAGAGTTTCGGGCGCGAGGTAGAGCAGCTTTACCGAGCCTGCCTTGACCCGTTTAGCGGTCGATACATATTCACTGTGGCTGAGTGTGCTGTTGAGAAAGACGGCGCCTACACCCAACTGCTGCAACTGCGTCACTTGGTCCTGCATGAGCGAAATAAGCGGCGAGACCACAACCGTCAGCCCGTCGAAGAACAGCGCCGGCAATTGGTAGCATAGGGACTTGCCCCCGCCGGTGGGCATGATGATCAAGGTGTCGCGTCGTTGCAGAATGTTTTCGATGATCTCTGGCTGTAACGGTCGAAATTCATCGTAGCCGAAGACGGTTTTGAGGGTGTGTTGGGTGGACTGGAGGGTGGATGGCAGATTGTTGATTGACGATCGGGGGATTCGGTGTTCCTTGGTTGGTTCGTGCCGCCTGGCCGCCTCGGCATGGTGTAACGGCCGGCTTGATTCCTCCAGAAACCAGCCGGAAAGCTGCAGGTAGCAGCGTTTTTCGATGTCGGTCCTATCCTCCGGTCGCCACCAGTGTGCCAACGAGACACGCAGCAATGTCCCAGCCGGGATGGTTTTGAGTGGTTCCTGGAAGCCAACGAAAGTGAGGGTGCAGCCGCCATCTTCGGTCGGATAGCGATAGCGGATGCGCTTGCCGGTTGTGTCGCACGTCAGCGGTTTGTCGGGTCGCCAGAACGAGGTACTGTAGGGCGGGATGCCACTCTTTTCGGTGATGTACAGCGCACCAACCAGCGTGGATTGAGCCAAACCTTCAAAGAGCACCTCCGGGCCGCCTGCTTTGGGGGGCATGAACCGATCGACGATGGGGATGGGAGCGGCCAGGTCGTAGAGCTTCTGCTTTTTGTCAACGATGATGTTTTCCAGATGCGGTGGAGTTGTCTCTGTTTCGGGGTGGGCTTCGACTTCCCATACCTCTCCCACCTCATACTCCCGGCCTGCGCCATCCTGAGCATCCACATGGGCATCAATCAGGCGAACACTCTTGCCATCCTGGGTAATGCCACCAACACAGGCCCCCTTGCCCATTCGCGTCTTTGCGACGATCAGCACTCTCACGGAAGGATATGCTCCACTTCCAGATGGAGTTCTTTCGCCAGCTTGTCCGCCACCAGCGCTCGGTGGCAAGCCATGGGTTCCCGTTCGACGCAGAAGAGCACAACGACCCTGGCATCTGCTTCCAGGGCGTCCAGCAGACTTTGTGGCTGGAATTGCGACAGGCATTCGGTTTCATAGGCTTCAATAAATGCTGTCCCCAACTCCACGCGTTTACGCTTGGCGGTTTTTGCGACTCTATCTGACTCGGATTGCTTGTTGCGGACCGATTGCGTGGGCGCCAGGTCTTTGCGGTGCAGGTAAGCAATGCCCAATTGGGCCAATCGTGCCTGCAAGCGTTGGCTGTTGGCGAAAGCGTAGGCTGCCCCGCGCACTCCGCGCCGCTGGCGGATGTCACAGAAGGTGTCCACCTTCGCTTCTTGCAACCTCTTGAAGAAACCGGCTTCGTCGAATCCGTAGACACCAATAGTCACAATTTTAGGTTTCATCGCTCTCATCTTTTGATCGATACTGCTTGCGCGAGTGAAATGTATGACCAAATAGGGACTGTTGGCCGTCAGTGAGCCGATCAAGGACCTCAGTCTGCGACCGTTGCTCATCATGCTCGTCAATATGAATCATGGGGACCTCCTGCTCGGTCAGTGTGGCCCCGATCAACTTGCTCCGGTGGCAGTTCTCCGGCTTCCCCTCGCTGCACATCAGCATCACTCGCCGTTGTTGACCGAATGCCGTCCGAATGCGTTGGATTCCCCGTCGATAGGGGGCGGTGGTCTCGACTTTTTCGTACGCTACCTTGCCATTCACGTAACAATCCTGGTCTTCGGGGCGCCCCCCTAGCGTATCGCCCATGAACACATAGATAATCTGGTGTCGTTGCAACTCATCGGCGAGCGCTTCCTTGGAAAATTCCGGTTTATAGCGGGAATAGGGTGCGGAACGCACGTCAATCAGGTAGGCGATCTCGTATTTCTGCAGAACCTCAATCAATTGTTCGATGGACCGGCTGCCGTAGCCAATGGTGTAAATGGGAACAGGTGGATGATCAGACATGTTTAGGGAAATGTTCCAGCCCTCCGCTCATGCCGGCTCGATCATTTGGGCAAGCCCCGCTCGTCGTAAAGCAGGTCCCCGTGTTCCAGGGACGAGGCCCCCCCTCCCACTAGGCGAGCACAGCGTTGTCCGATGGCGTGAAGCTCTTGAACCCGGGCATCCACATCACGCCGTCGCTTCTCTTGGGCCAACCGTTCCCGCAGCGCAACGGTAATGGCGCCGGTCATGGTTTCGCCGGTCAGCCGGGCGAGTTGGCAGGCCTGTTCATTCTTGATGTTGAGACTCATTAACGCCTCCACGGTAAAATTCAAGAAATCATTCTACCCAAGCCGAAATTTCTCCCATCGTACTCCTGAAAAATGGTCTCAAGTCATTTGTTTTCTTGTAGAAGAGGATGAGAGTACAGCCTGAAGACGCTGTTGGGGGAAGGTGTCGGGACAGGCCTGCCCGGCCCCGTCCGACTGGCTGGCTATCGAACAAACAAGCGAATCAAGGCAAAGGTCAAGGTGGCGTTAGCAAGAACAATGCCGATGGCGACCTTCAGCATGCCGGCCTTGAGGTTCGCTATACCGGAATCAATCCGGGCTTCAAGGCGGGCGGCGTCGGCCCTGGTGGCGACGCTTTCCCCAAAGGCTTCAACCACTGTGTCAACCATGGCGTCAGCTTGGGCATCCTCGATACCGGCGGCCTTGAGCCTTTGAACAGCCTTCCGAGTGTCAAAAGTGATGGTGGTCATTGCGGCTCCCGTTTCATGTTCCTGCCCAATAAGTGTAACCCATCACAGGCCTCAAGGTTAGAATTCGAAGCAAGGGTTCGGCCCCAAGCTTCAACCCAATGCGACCCATATGCCGCGTCAGCGGGACAGGGTGACCGGCGGTGCCGGATCGAAAGACCAGCCGAGGCGTCCTCACGAAACCGCACCGGCACCCTCTGGCTGGTCAGGAAGGCTCCCGCGCCAAGCTATAGAGTCATTGTGGTGAACAGGGAGGGAGTGCTCTACTTGCGGTCCGGCTCTCCATTGTCGCGAGACCGTCTCAGACCAGGATTTCTTTCATCACGCGGCCGCCGAGGTCGGTGAGGCGTTTGAAGCGTCCGGCGTGGTAGTAGGTGAGTTGCATGTCATCCAGCCCCAGGCAGTGCAGGATGGTGGCGTGCAGGTCGTGCAGGTGGTAGACGTTTTCCGCGGCCTTGATGCCCAGTTCGTCGGTGGCGCCGACCACCGTGCCCCCCTTGATACCGGCCCCGGCAAACCACATGATCATGGCGTCCTTGTTGTGGTCGCGTCCCGGATGGGAGCGGAAGAAGTCCATGGAGTTGTCGGCGGTACGGCCGAATTCGCCGCCCCAGACCACCAGGGTTTCATCCAGCAGCCCCCGCTGCTTGAGATCCTTCAGCAGACCGGCCACCGGCTGGTCGGTTTCCAGGCCGCGTTTGCGGTGCTCTTCTGCGATATTTTCGTGGGAGTCCCAGCCTTCGCAGTAGATCTGGACGAAGCGCACCCCCCTCTCCACCAGCCGGCGGGCCATCAGGCACTTGCGGGCCATGTGCTCCGACATGGCGTGGTTGAGGCCGTAGAGCTCCTTGATGTCCTCCGGCTCCTTGTCGATGTCCAGGGCCTCGGGGACGGCGAACTGCATGCGGAAGGCCAGCTCATAGTTCCTCATGCGGCCCAACAGGTCTCTGTTGGAGGGATGGGACTGCAGCAACTTCTGGTTGAGCCGGTTGAGCAGGCCGATGCTGGCCTCCTGTCGCTGGGGTGTCACCCCTTGCGGGGGTGCAAGATCCACAATCGGGACGCCCTCGGAGCTCAACAGGGTCCCCTGGCACACGGCCGGCAGGTAGCCGTTGGAGTAGTTGACGGCTCCTCCCTCGATGCCGCGCCGCTTATCCGGCAAGACCACGAAGGCCGGCAGGTTCTGGTTCTCGGTGCCCAGTCCGTAGACCGCCCATGAGCCCAGGGAAGGGCTGCCCGGAATGGGAAGTCCGGTATTCATCAGGAAGCTGCCCACCGGGTGGCTGCTGGAATCGGTGTGGAGGGACCTGACCACGGCCATGTCGTCCACACAGGTGGCCAGATGGGGAAAGATCTCGGAGACTTCGGTGCCGCACTTGCCGTGCCGGGCGAACTTGAAGGGGCTCCCGACGTAGATCCGCTTTTCCAGGGAGCCGTATATGCGGGTCACCGGGGTGCCGTGGTAGCGGTCCAGAGCCGGCTTGGGGTCGAAGGTGTCCATCTGGCTGGGGGCGCCGAACATGAAGAGAAAGATGCAGGACTTGGCCTTTCCCGGCAGGTGGGGAGGCTTGGGGGCCAGGGGATTGCCTGTGGTCTTGGACGCGGCCAGCAGGCCGTCCTGGCAAAGCATGGAGGAGAGCGCCACCGATCCCAACCCCTTGCCGAGGCGGTAGACGAATTCCCGCCGGCCCAGTCCCGGGTCGCTTGCCGCCGGCACGGGCTCCAGGTCGCTGCAGAGCTGCACTCCGTTGTTTCGCAGGAGCCATTGGCCCTTGCCAACTCTTGAAGATTGCCTGTCGTATTTCATGTTTCCGAACGCCCTTTATTCCAGATAGATGAATTCGTTCATGTTCAGCAGCACCAGACAGAGGTCCTGCAAGCTCCCCTGTTGTCCTTCCAATCCCGAGGCGGCGGCGGAGTCGCTCAGAGCCACCGGGGTCAGGGAGAGTTGGCGCGGCGCCGGCTGCAGGAAAGCCAGGCAATCCACCGCTTCCGAGGGATCCGGGTCCCGCTGGAAGGCCAACTGGAAGGCTCGCCTGACCTGCAGGGCCGGGTCCTCTCCAACCTCTTTCAGAATGCGGGCCGCCATGGCCTGGGCCTGCTGGTGGGCGAAGGTTCCGTTGAACAGCGAGAAGACCTGGCTGGTGACGGTAGTGACGTTTCTGACGGCGCACCTCTCGGAGGTGTTGGGTCCGTCGAAGACGGTCATCATCGGGAGCTGGAAGGACCGCATCTGCAGCATGTAAAGGCTGCGCCGGTTCCTGTCTTCCTGGGGAGAAGGCTCCCACCAGGTCCGGGAGCGCTTCTGCCACTCATCCTCGGCCGCGGGAAGGAAGGGCGGTCCGCCCGTCACCGGATTCAGGTTGCCGCTTACGGCCAGCAGGCTGTCCCGGATGACCTCGGCCTGGGCTCGAATGGGGCCGCGCTTCCACAGCAACTGGTTGGCGGGGTCGATCTCCTCGAACGCCCGGTTTTGCGGGTTTTCCACCGACTGGCGATAGACGCTCGACTGCAGGATCAGCCGGTGCACCTCCTTCACGCTCCAGCCCCGCTCCACAAACTGCCAGGCGAGCCAGTCGAGGAGATCCTGATGGAGGGTGCCGCTGCCGTTCTTGCCGAAATCGCTGGCCGTCCTCACCAGACCCTGGCCGAAATGGTGCTGCCAGATGCGGTTGACCATGACCCGGGCCGTCAAGGGGTTGTCCCGGCTGGCGATCCACTCCGCCAGCAGCATGCGGCGGCTGCGCCCCAGCCCCTCCAGGTTGGCCGGCTTGGAATGGCCGGTGACCCCGCTCAGGAAGCCAGGCTTGACCTCCTCGCCCCTCAGCTTGAGGTTGCCCCCCTTCAGGACATAGGTGGCCACCGTGTTTCTCAAGGGAGCGTCGGAGGTGAGGTAGGCCATCGCCTTGTAATAGTCGGGGCTGCTGGGATTGGCGAAGCGGGCGGTCTGCCGTGTGATCAGAGCCAGCCGTTCCCTTTCCTCTTTGCTGTAAAAGTCCCCCTTGGCGAAGGGCATCCGCTTGAGATCGGGGACCACCCAATCCTTGAGGTCCTGAGGACTCATCAAGGTGTAGTGCGCTGCTTCCCGCTTCTTGAGCCCGGCCCTGAAGGCCTCGGCGGCCTGCTTGCGCTCGGAAAGCACCTGGTCCCAGGCTTCGGATTTTTGCTTCCACCACTGGGGTTGCTGCAGTGGGGCTTCGTACTGGGTGAATTTCAGGGGCTTGGCGCTGAATGTCAGGGGAGCGAAGAAGGCCTCCAGCCGGTAGTAATCCCGAATGGAAATCGGATCGTACTTGTGGTCGTGGCAGCGGGCGCATCCCAGCGTGATTCCCAGAAAGGTGGCTCCGGTGGTATCCACCACGTCGATCAGGACGTCCCGCCGGCCTTCCTCGGCACTGCGTTCCACCCGCACTCCCAGCGTCAGAAAGGAGGCGCCGATTTTCCCCTCGTCTCCGTAGGCCGGGAAGGCATCGGCTGCGAGTTGTTCCTTGATGAAGCGGTCGTAGGGGCGATCCTGGTTGAAGGCTCGGACGACGTAGTCCCGGTAGCGCCACATGTGGGGGCGCGGATATTCCAGGCCGCCGCCGCGGGTGTCGGCATAGCGCACCAGGTCCAGCCAGTGCCGGCCCCAGCGCTCGCCGTAGCGGGAGTCGGCCAGCAGTTGCTCGACAGCCCGGGAGTAGGCCTCGGGCGACGGGTCCTGCAGCAAGCGGGCCATGTCCTCGGGTGTTGGAGGCAGCCCGATCAATCCGTAGTAGAGCCGCCGCCGCAGCGCCCGGCGGGAAGCGGGGGGCGCCGGACGCAGCCCTTTCCTCTCCAGTTGGGCCAGGATGAAGGCGTCGATGGGATTGGTCACCCAATCCTGCTGCTGGACTTGCGGCACTTGCGGCTCGCGCAGTTTGGTCCAGGGCCACCCGGGTTTGCCCTCCTGCTTCCCCGCGGCGCCTTCAGAGGTTGCCATCCCGTCGATCCAGCGGGCGATGAGATCGATTTCCCCGGCGGACAGGGCATCGCCGCCCAAAGGCATGGCCGGCTGCCTTTCCCCCCGCAAGCGAAGCATCAGCGGGCTCTGGGCACTGTTACCGGCAATGACGGCCGGTCCGTCCAGAGCGCCTCCCTCCAGCAGCGAATCCGTGGTTTCGAGGACCAGGCCGCTCCGGTGGGATTGGGAACTATGGCAACTGTCGCAGTTGCTCTCCAGAATGGGACGGATATCCTGCTCGAAGTCGGGAGAGGTATCGGCAGGGTTCGAGAGCGCCAGGCCGGTTCCGTGGAGGAACAGCCAGAACAGGCCCAGGCTGAGACAGCTCGGGGTGAGCCTCGGCATGCGGCGGGTTGGTGGGCCAAACCGATACAGGCAGGTCAATATTCGCAGTCCTGGTGCGCCGGAAAGCGCCACGACACCCCCTTTTGATCTGACTTTGGGACCGGGCCAATGTGGCATACTCACTCGTTATTGTCAAGCGGAACACGAGGCAAGTGGAGGGGTGCACGTCGGCTTTCTGAGAAGTCGCCCGCCAGACACCCCCCACCGCACCGCCGGGACGGCAACGCCTGGGAGCGCGGGCGTCCCGCCCGCATCCTGTCCCTTTGGCCGCCGCTGAGCTTCAGTGCGATGCTGCAGACAGCCACCCTGTCGGCGGGAACAGCATCGGCCAGGCCGAAAGAGAGCCATGGCGCCATTCCCGGTTGATCCAAGTGGGGGAGATGGCCGGAGCTGTGACAGGCTTTGTGCGGGCGGGACGCCCGCGCTCCCAGCAAGCCGTCATCCCATGACATCACTTTTCTGACGTGCACCCACGGGACCTCCAATCCACCATCTGAACAGGGGTGGGAGGCATTGGGGGGAATCCACTCGGTGTTCAGGGGCGCGCCGGGTCAGTCCGGGGTCGTTGACAGGCCTCGTCCTGGTACTTCAGCATCAATTCCGGCCGTCACGGCAAGCTGGAATGGAAGCGGTTTGTGAAGTAATCCACCAAGGACACGAAGGGGCACTAAGAGATATTTGACGTCCTTCGCGGACAAGATCACCAAAATCCTTCGTCTGATTTCGTGCCCTCCGTGGATAACCCTCAAAGACCAGGTCTTCCTTATTTTTAGGGGGTGGATTTGGGGGGCGGTGCTGTGGCGAGCAGAAATGCGGGGTCAGTTGTGGTTCCTGTTTGGTTGCCTGTCAGGAATGCTCATTACCATCAAGACTCGGGACATGGGGACCGAGCAGGTTGAGCAGGCAATGAGAGGCATTCGGCGGTCGCTCGGCCCCACCGGGACCAAGCCTCGGCGCTGCAGGCTGCCGCCAGGTGGAAGAGCACAGATATGCCCGCCTCCTACCAATCGAGGATGCCAGCCTCAACTTGGAGACAGGATTAAATTCAATCGACGCCGTCCGCGCGCGAGACCCCATGGTAAAAAACTTTCTCAAGTCCTGACAAAGGCCGAGGCGTGATCTCCTTTCGCATCAGCCTTTGGCGAGCTTGCCACTGGAGAATTTCCGGAGCAGCTTCCCCTTGAAGAAGGTTGTTCTCTGACGCGGAACCAGCGTCTCCCGCCACCGCCTTCGTCGCGGCAGGTGCCGTTTTGCTTGAGCGCTGCTTGGACGGTGCTGGTTTGCTGCTTGAATTGTCTCGATGCTTGAGCGGTACCTGATAGATTTCTCCCATCTTCGGCGCCACTAAGAAAGCGATGACGGTGGCAGGAACGGTGAGGGTTGCGTGGGATATAACCATTGTCGATGTGCGCACGTTATCGACACTGGCGCTCTTGCTAAGCAGGCCTTGAAGCACACCAAAGCCAACCGCCAAGGTGATCCATCCCTGGTACCGTTTTTTGAGCGGTCGAGGGACCAGCACCTTGCGCACCGCCCGCTTCTGGAAGGTGCTGGTTTGCCCGTCCGGAAGCAGGAGCCTGATAGCCTCGGCCGTGGCCGATTGGAAATGCCCCCTGGTCTTCCTTTTTCCCCGAGGAGCCTGGTCCTTGTAGAGCACGACCGTAGTTCGGGTTCCTCGTGCTACTGCCTGTACCTTGGACCAATCGGACTTCATCCCCAACCCTGCCTCCACCGCCGGCGCGCTGGCCAAAACCAGCAGGAGCACGAGTCCTCCAGCCGTGCTCCTCCTGAAAAGCCCCTGGTAGGTTGTGTTTGTTTTCATCATAGGATCCTCAAGGTTACGCGAAGTTCCCGGTCGGAAGTGACCACCGCCCGCTGCTCGGTGGAGCTGCTGGCCGTCTTCACCCGCACGATTATACGCCCAGGAGGTACCCCGGTGAAACGGGCGTTGCCCAGGCTGGAAGTCACCCCCCGTTGGCGAAAGGCCCGGAAATGCGACCAGGAGCCCCGTGTTCCGGGACCCAGGCCGGCCGGGTCGGCCAGCAATATCACCGCAACACCGACAACTGGGGAATCGCTTTTATCCAGCAACTCCACCACCACCGTGGCTTCTGGCTCACCCAATACGATGTCATCCATTTGCGTATCGCCGGCCGCCAGCTTGGTACGCTTGGAGGAGGCCGGTGGGTAGTTGGGAGCCAGCACGTCCACCACGAAGGGCACCTGGATGCCCACGTTTTTCAGCAGGAGTCGGCCGTCGCCATCAGTGAGCTCCTCTCGATCAAACGAGACCCGACGTATGGGTTTGTTCGGTTCGTCATAGCGAACCCGAAGGTCAGCCCCGGGCACGCCACGTCCCAGAGCGTCGACCACGCGATCCTTCACGTGGCCTAAAGGCAGCACGAAATGAACGGGAACGACCCCGGTGGAGTCGGCGGGAATCACTCGTTCTTCCGAAGGATGCTGCGACGCGGACGCATGGAGCACCAGTCCCCCCGCGGAGTGACTTGTGATTCGGAACGTCCCGGTTTTGTCGACTTGGTGATGGGCAAAGGTTAAGTGGGGAACTTCCTGTCAAGCTCGTAAAGGGTCATGTAATTGTCAGGATCTTCGCTGACGACCAGCCCTTCCGCAACCCCACAACCATTCGTCTTGACCTGCCTTCCGTAACTGCGCCAAACTAGCACATTCGGTGAAACCGGACTGCGGCGGCGAGGCGCTACGGAACGGCAGCGGGCCTCCGGATTGAACAAAACCCCAGCGGGGCAGATGGATTCTGCTTCCGGGCCTGGAGCAATGAGCGCTACCCATTGGAGGAAACGGCATGAACCCAAAACGGGCACAGTTGCTGTCTGACGGATACGTGATCCTGCGCCAGGTCGTTCCCCCCGGGCAACTGGATCGTTTGCGGAGCGATATCGAGACGGTGGTGGCCCGCCAGCGGGCCGGCGACCCGGAATGGGACAGGACTCCGCAGCCGCGGGCTTCCATCGTCGACCAGGTGGATGCGGCCACCATTGGCGCCTTCGAGTTCCTGTTGCACCCGAACACCCATGGGGTCAGCGCCGAGGTGCTGGACTGCCCGGTGGAGGCGGTGGCCTCGAGTCAGGCCCTGGTCATCTGCAATCCCGAGTTCAGGCCGAAAGATCCGCCTCGACCCGGACAGCACTGGGGAACCGATCCCCGAAACTGGCACCGCGACGTGCGGCCCGATCGGGATGGACCGCTGAGTGCGCACATCGAGGATCAACTGGCCAACGGACCGGGCTACGTGCAGTGGAACATCGCTCTTTACGAGGACCACATCCTCTACGTGGTCCCGGGCAGCCACCGCCGGCTGAGCACCGAGATCGAGTCTTCCCACCTTCAGGGGGAGCGGGGCACCACCAGTCCGGTTCCCGAGAGCCGGCCCGTGGAACTGGGGCCGGGGGACGGCGTGGTCTACAACAACCTGATGCTGCACTGGGGCAGCAAGTACGGACCCGAGAAGAAGCGCCGCACCGTCCACCTGGGCTATCGCTCCTTTGGCCGCACCTTTCCGCGCCAGCAGTGCAACCTGCCCATGGGCTTCTGGAACCGGTTCGCAGCGGGGACCCCGCAGCGGCGGGTGGTCGAACACTGGTTCGGACTCTTTCAAACGGAATTTGCGACCATCGAAGAGACCTTCCGCGCAGCCCTGTCGGGAAACGAGGAGGGGTTTCGGGCCGGACTGAGGCGCCTGCATCCGCCGGAGAACGGGCGGCGGACCTGCCTGATCCTGTTGGCCAAGCTGGCCTTGGCCGTCCACCAGCAGAGTGGCTTGCCGGGCGGTGGCCGTGCTGGCCGGTCGGTTTACGAATGGCAGCTTCAGGAGTTGGCCTCGCGTTTCAGCGACCGGGAACTGGACCGCCTGTGGCGGCGTTTCGAGCCCATCGACGAGGCCCTGCGGAGCGGCGCCTCCAGGCATGTCTCCGGTTTCCTGGGTCCGACGACCGATTACGAGTTCGAGAAGGTGCCCGCGGGGATGACGGCCGAGGGGATGTGCGCCGAGATTCTGGGTCAGCCGCAACGGTTCGTCCATTCCGGCACCGCGCCAACTCCTGCCTGATAACGGCTTCCATCGAGGGAAGACACGAAACTGATGGCAGGCCCAATCGGGCGCAACACTTAAGGAGGTTGTCCCATGACCACTCGACGTGCGTTCCTCAAGCAACTTGGCGCCGTTTCGGCGGTCTCGCCGATGATGGCGCGGGCATTGCCGGCCCGGCCTTCCCCTCTGGAAGAGGAGAAAATGGCCCGGGCGCTCAAGGAGTTCGAGCCTCGGGGCTGGAAGCGGCACATGCTGGTGCAGGGAGACGGCAAGGAAGGCTGGGTGGTTCGGATGGCCGAGATCCAATTCCATCACTACACCCCGCCAGGCCGCCGCCCCCATCCCGTTCAGGGACAGGGAATCTGGGCCTTCGGAGTGGTCGAGATGGACAACGGCGAGTGGGTCCTGCTGGCCAGTTGGGACACCGACAAAAACCAATCCCACGGGACTGACCCCACCTGTGAGGACTTCAAGGGACCTGTCGCTTGCGAGAAGCTGATGATCGCCTTCAGCCGGGACAAGGGGCAGACCTGGACCAACTTCCGCAGGATCGAGGGAGGCGAAGGACGGCCGGTGCAGTTGACCTACCTGGGCAAGGGGAACCTGATGTTTCAGACCGACCGGGTGATCCCCATCCTGCAGTACTTCAGCAGTGACTATGGGCGGACCTGGGAGAGCAGCCGGTTGTCGCTAAGCTCGGAGGGAAAACTTTTCTCACCCTGTGACAGCAACATCCTGGTCGACCGCGATACCGATGGGGTAGCCACTAGACTCGGCGAGATCGGCTACCAGTGGCCGGCGGAGCCTTCCATTGGAATGGTGCGCTGGTCCGAGGACGGCGGGCGGACCTGGGGCAAGGAGGTGGCGCCGCCCCAGTGGCAGTGGCCGGTGGAATATCGCGGACGCACCTACACCGTGGCCACCAACGAAGGTTCATTGGTGCGAGCGGCCAACGGCTGGGTGGTGGCGGCTCTCAGGACCGACCTTCATCCCCGCGTGCGGACGCTCAACAATGGGGGGCTGGCGGGTACGGTCGTGTCCATCTCCAAGGATGACGGACTCACCTGGTCGCCGGTCAAGGTACTCTTCGAGGCCGGACGCCACCACCCTCACCTGCTGCGATTGCCCAACGGCGACATCGTCATGACGGTCATCCTGAGACAGGACGTGGAGAACGGCAAGCTGGTCAGCTACCGCCGCGGCTGCGAGGCGGTGATCAGCCGCGACAACGGCCAGAACTGGGACGTGGCCCACCGTTACATCCTGGATGACTTCGAGTATTCCAACGGCCTTCCCCTGAGCACGGCCACCGGCCACCTCTACTCCACCCTGCTCGACGACGGCCACATCCTCACCTGCTACGGGCATTATCCCTCCAAGGGCGCCTGCCTGATTCGCTGGAAGCCCACCGCGGCCTGAAGCCTGGCGATCAGGATCGCCGGTGCAGCGGGAGCCTGTGATGATGCAGAAGGTTTCGTTGGAACGGCAAAGCGACCTGCCAAGCCACAGGATGGATTTTTGGCGAAAAACGGGTTTTGCGAGAGACCCGGCCATCGCTCGCCCCATTCGACTCCTCTTTGCCGCTGCTTTCGTGGTCGGCGCCTCCTGCTCAGCCTTCGTCTTTGGCCAAGCCAAGGACCCCCTGGACTCCTCGAAGGTGCTGAAACTGACCACCTTCGCTACCCATTCTCCAGCCTCCTCGCCGGAAACCGCCATCGACCTGACCCACCCAAGGGATGGATCCGGAAGAATCTTTGTCAGCACCAACGAGGGCAGGGTCCATGCCTTCTCTTCCAGCGGAAAGACCCTCGAAACCTTCCTGGATTTCAACACGGCTCAAGTTGCCGACTTTGAAGCTGCTCTGGATTTCACAACCAATGGGCTCTCCTACATGGCGTTCCATCCGGATTACGCCAGACCCGGCGCTCCGGGAGAAGGAAAGCTCTACACCTTCTACAAGAGCCGGATGCCGGGAACCCGCGCCCCCGACTACAGCGGAGCTGCGCTTGCGACCAGGCCGGGAGACATTCTCAGTCAGTACGCCCTCGTCGAATGGACCGTCGATAGGAACGATCCCAACCGAATCGATACCGAATCCCGTCGCGAGGTGATAAGGATCGAATTCAGTGGTCCGGGTGCCACCGTCCACTCGGTCGGAGAGATCAGCTTCAACCCCTTCAGCATGCCGGGCCAGGCCGACTACGGGAATCTCTACATCGCAGTGGGCGACGCCTTTGCTGGAGGCGCTTTAAAGAACTTCCAGCACGTGCAGGACCGGGACAATCCGTTCGGCAAGGTGCTGCGCATCAACCCGCTTCAGAAGGGCGACGCACCATATTCTGTCCCTTCAGACAATCCATTCCAGGATGGCGGTCCCCTGCTTGACGACGACGACAAGGCGGAAGAGATCTTTGCCTGGGGCCTGCGCTATCCCCAGAACTTCAGCTTCGCCCGGGACACTCGAAACAACCACCGCTTGATGGTATTCGACATCGGCGCCACTGACTTCGAAGAAGTTAACATCGTAGACTTGGGCGACAACCACGGCTGGACGCGCTACCGCGGTCCGGTCGAAGGGAACCCGAGAACAATACTGAACCTGCCACCCCGGTCCAGTCTCGAGTTTCCCGCTGCCGTTTATGACCACACCATACCGACCCTTCCTGGCGAGACTCCCACAAAGGGAAGCGCGGCCATTACCGGTGGGTTCGTGGTCTCGGATCCTGGAGATCCGGGTTTCCAAAAGCAGCTGATCTTCGGCGACCTGGCTCGCTGTGCCTTCTTCCACGCCGACTTCGAGGAGTTGCTGGCAGCCGACGCAGCCGATACTCAGGCTCCCGTTCGCGTGATGGCGGTGGGTGTCGACGGTCGTCCCCCTGGACTCTTCTGTGACTCGATCGGCAAGGATCGCGGCGATGCCCGCTTTGGCGTGGATGAGAGGGGCCGACTCTTCCTTATCAGCAAACAGACCAATGCAATCTATCTCACCAATCTGATCGCCGACCAGGGGCCCTGACGGCAGGAAGGGTGGCCCCAAGGCCTTTTATCTGAGGTGCACGGCTATTGATCCCTGCAGGGCCGGATCGCGCTGACCAGGTACGCGTAGAGCAGTGTCACCAGGCAGGAGGAGGGGATGATCCACATGAAGGACAGCGGCCGGTCCTCGGGGAAGACGCCGAAAGTGTGCCCCCAGCCCACCACCAGGCCGAAGAGCATGCCCGCGCAGGTGGCCTGAACGGCTATGGGGCCGGTGCAGCGCTTCACCCAGATGGCCGCCAGGAACAACCCGCCCAGGCCGCCCACCGGGAAGCTGCTCACCCGCTGGGCCAACTCCAGCAGATTGCCCCGGATGTGTTCCGGGATCAGAAACAGCGCCAGACACATCAGGATCGACAATATCCCCACGGCCACGGTCAGCCCGCGGGCCAGTAGAAGCTGGGATGCGGTCCCCAACGGCGTAGCGCGCCAGCGTTCCACGTAGTCCACGCTGATGACGGTGGCCACCGAGTTCATCCCCGAGTCCAGGCTGGACATGGCGGCGCTGAACAGGGCCGCCACCACCAGACCCGCCAGGCCGCGGGGGAGCTGCGAGCGAATGAAGTAGGGGAAGGCCTGGTCGGCGTCAGTCGGGGGTTGGCCCTGGTAGTAGGAATAGAGGGCTAGGCCCACCGCCGCCAGCGCCAGCGAGACCAGCAGGCCTGAAATCAGGTCGCAGGCGCTGGCCCAGCGGGCCGCTCTCGCCGAAGCGGTGGACATCAGCCGTTGGACAGCCACCTGGTCGCCGGCATAGGTGCAGACGTACCAGAAGAAGCCCAGCAGGCCCATCCCCACCAGCGTGACCCGTTCGTAGGGGTCGAAGCTGAAAATGGGCTGGCCGGGGCGATCGGCGGCGCTGATGGCCTGCCACCAGGCAGCCGGCCCTGTTCCGGTTTCGGCAACCACGTAGGCCACGGTGAAGAGGGCGCCGCCGAAGAGAATGAAGAACTGGGCCACGTCGGTCCAGATCACGGCGCGCATTCCGCCCAGGGTGGTGTAAACCACCGCGATCACCCCGATGCCCGCCAGGATGAGCAGCCGGTCCAGCTGGGTGATCTGCGCCAGCGCCAGGGTCGAGGAAAAGAGCACCAGGCCCATCCAGTTCAGACGAACCAGAAGGAAGATGGCGGAGGCGAACATGCGGGTACCGACGTCGAACCGTTGCTCCAGGTACTCGTAGATACTGGTGACCCGCAGGCGCAGAAAGACCGGCACCAGCCCGTAGGCGATCACCAGGTAGATGAGGGGATAGAAAACCAGGCCGCCCATTGCCCCCATGAGGCCGTACTTGATGACCTCGCCGGGCGTGGCCAGGTAGCTCACGGTAGAGGTCAGAGTGGCCATCAGGCTCAGCCCCACGGCGAACCAGGGCATGCGGCGTCCCCCGAGGAAATACTCTTCCGCGGAGTGCTGGCGGCGGGAGAAGATCAGGGCCATCCACACGGTGGCCACCAAATAGGCCCCGATCAGGGTGTAGTCCAGCCATTCAAGCTGGTGGAAGGCAGACTCGACTGGGGTGGGAGCCTCAAGCGGCATGGTGGTTTTCTCGGAGCAAGGTGGTGACCGGGTTCCAGCCGGCGCAATTCGATGGTGCCGGAGGAGGCTGTGCTGGCGGATCTACGGGTTTGCCACGCCCCCGCCCCACACAACGGGACGGATCATACAGGGTGAAACAGGAGTGTTTCAGATAAGTCGGGCCCCCGCCCTGGTGTGCGGATCATACAAGAGTGAAACAATCAGAAATCGATCATCCCTTCGCGACCTTGGCATCCCGTCGCGGTTAACCTCAACGCCTTAGTGGCCCTTCGTGGATAACTCTTTTTTCTTTTGTTTCAAATAAGGCACGAGGACTGATGGACCTCCTTCAACGACAACTGGCGCCAAAATGCTTCTGCACTTTTGTCCCGTTGGTGTGACCCTGTCATGGGAGGAAGCCCACCCGGGAGCGCGGGCGTCCCGCCCGCACAAATCCTCCCGCAGCTTCACCCATCTCCTCCACCGGAATCAACCGGCAGCGGCGCCCTGCCTCTGCTTCGGCCGGGCCCATGCGGTTCCCGCCGGCAGGGCGGTCGGCTGCAACATCGCAGGGAAACTGAGCGGCAACCGAAGGGAGAGGATGCGGGCGGGACGCCCGCGCTCCCGGGTGGGGCGTCCCGATGGTGAGGTGGGCGTCCCCTACTCTCCTAGGTTGCTATTCCCGCCCCGGCAGATAGGCCCCGTCGCCGCTCCGCTCCCCGGGAGCGCCCCCATCGTTGATCACACCGTAGGCCAGAAACGGGTTGCCGCCCGAGACCTTGCGGATCCGGATGTAGCCCTGGCGGGTTCCCAGAGCGTAGTTGCCCAGGATCCCGTTGATCTGATGCCAGCCCTGGGGCGGGACCGTCCTGGTTATGGTCTTGACCAGCGCCCCCGTTTCCCCGTCGTAGATGTCGATGCCGAAGACGCTGTCGTCGAATGGCCCAACGTTGACCAGCGCCAGATTGCTGCGGTTGGAGGTGTTCTGCTGCAGACCGTAGATCCAGGCGTTGTCGAGCGAGGCGGCGCCATGGGGAACGGCATGGTAGAAGACGCCGTACTGTCCCCTTTCCCCAGGAGAGCCCGTCCGGGCCCCCATCACGATCCCGCTCATGTCCCCCTCGGCCGCCGTCGCGAACACAGCCCCGGCGTAGGCCCGCCTGGCCGGACCGATGCCCGCCACTCCCTGCCGGCGCAATGTCTCGACCACGTCGGGAATGATCCGTTGCTCGCCGGCCTCCAGGCTCAGACTGAAGCGGGCGGTGTCATCAGCAGTCCCGACGGCCTCGGCCACGTATCGCAACTCCAACGTCCTGGCCCTATCGGAGACATTCGTCACTGTCAACTCGCTGCTGAAGTCCCTCGTCTCGACCATCACCGGCAGGATCTGTCCCCTCTTCCCCCTCAGAGAGTCTTCCTCAACCGGCAGCACAAACGATCCGTCCGAGTTACCCTGGTCGTTGATGACTCCGTAGGCGTAGTAGGCGGCTGTCCCACTCACTCGCTCTACCTTCACGTAGCCATTGTCGAACCCGGCCTCCTTCAGAATGCCGTTGTACTGATGGAACCCTCCCGGCGCCATGGTTCGATCCGGCAGCACCAGGCTCCCCGGGACCTTCGGGTCTCCCGAAACGACCGTGACCCTCACAGTGATGGCCCCCTCGCTGGCCTCCCCCGCGTTCTGTACGGCCAGGTTGGAGCGGTCCTGGCTGTTCTGACGGAGACCGGTGATGAAGGCAGGGCTGGTGAGCAACCCGTCAGGATTCAATCCCAGAAAGGCCAAGCCGGCACGACCGCGTCCCTCTTCGACCGGCGTCGCGACCCTCACGGTGACAGCGGCCGCCAAAGGGGAGGAGAGATTGGAGAATTCCACCGCCAGCGTGCCGCCTGCCGAACCGTTCCCGATGGGAACGCCCAGACCGGTCAGGTAGGCGATGGCGTCGGGAACGACCCGTTGCCGGCCGGGACCCAGGGCCTCCACCGCTGTGCCCGAGCCCCCGCCGAAGGCTGCCGTATAGGTGTAGTGGATGGCGGCCGTCGCGGTTCCCCGATTGGTGAGGGTCAGCTCGGAGGTAAAGAACGATCCCGGTGTCCGTCCCCGCCCCCGCAGCACGATGGGCACGAACAGCCGGCTCCCGATTCCACTGTCGGTCACCGTGAAGGACTCGGCGCTGGTCACGGCGCCCCCCGGAGCCACCACCCGGATCGGTCCGCTGGCCGCCTCCCAGGGCACCACGGCCTCGATCCTCGTCCCTGAGACGACCTCGAACCGCGCCGCAGCAACTCCGTTGAACTCCACGGCGGTGGCGCCGTGAAAATGGGTCCCGGTGATAGTGACTTGTATGCCAAACGGCCCCCTTGTCGGCATGAACCGCATCAGGGTCGGCGGCATCACTCTCGGGGTGGTGGCCGCGGCCTCGTTCGAGAAGGCCGAAGCCACGGCGTTTCTGTACGCATGCACGCGGTAGCGATAGCTGGTGGTGGGCTCCAGGCCCGTGTCCGAATAGGTGGCGACGTTGGCGCCCGCGGTCCCGATGGCGGCCCAGTCGGAGGAGCCCTCCACCCGGCGCTGCACCCCAAACCCCTCCTCCTCGTCGCTGTTGTCCCGCCAGGACAGATCGATCCGGAAAGGAGACACCGCCGTTGCCTTGAGGCGTGTGGGGGCGTCAGGAGGGGGAGGCAGTCGCGTCAACACCCGGATTCGATGGTTTCTGGAATCGGCCACGTAGACCTTGCCCGCCTCATCCACCGCCACCCCTGTGGGATAGTTCAGCTGGGCTGTGGCCGCCAGACCCCCGTCTCCGCTGTAGCCGCCCTGGCCGGTCCCCGCGATGGTGGTGAGGACTCCCGATACGTCCACCCGCCGGATCCGGTGGCTGTCGGTGTCGGCAATGTAGAGGTTGCCCCAACGGTCCACCGCCACCCCTTGGGGCCGGCGCAGCACGGCCTCAGCCGCCGGGCCGGTGCCTCCACTGTCGCTTCCCCCCCCGATGCCCGCAACCGTGGTGAGGATCCCTGAGGCATCCACCCGCCGGATCCGATGGTTCCAGGAGTCGGCGATGTAGAGGCTGCCCGTCTTGTCCACCGCTAGCCCTGTGGGATAGCTCAGCTGCGCCGCGGCCGCCGGGGCCCCGTCACCGCTGAACCCGCTTTCCCCGATGCCCGCAACTGTGGCGAGGGTTCCCGAGCGATTTACCTGCAGTATCCGGTGTTTTCCGCTGTCTGCGATGTAGAGGTTGCCCGTCTTGTCCACCGCTACCCCCCTGGGCCTGTTCAGCACCTCCGCGATGGTGGTGATAGTCCCTGAGGCATCCACCCGCCGGATCCGGTGGTTGTAGGTGTCTGCGATGTAGACGGTCCCCGCCTCGTCCACCGCCACCCCTGTGGGTTCCGCCAACTGCGCTTTAACCGCTGGGCCCCCGTCTCCGCCAAGGCCCCTTTCCCCGGTCCCCGCTACGGTGGTGATAGTCCCCGAGGCATCCACCCGCCGGATCCGGTGGTTGTAGGTGTCTGCGATGTAGAGGTTGCCCGTCTTGTCCACTGCCACCCTTCCGGGAGTGTACAGCCATGCCCCGGCCGCCGGGACTCCGTCTCCGTTGTAGCCGCTCTCCCCGGTCCCTGCAACCGTGGTGATAGTCCCTGAGGCATCCACCCGCCGGATCCGGTGGTTGTAGGTGTCTGCGATGTAGAGGCTGCCCGTTTTGTCCACCGCTACCCCTGCGAGATAGTTTAGCTGCGCCGCGGCCGCCGGGCCCCCGTCTCCGCCAAGGCCCCTTTCCCCGGTCCCCGCTACGGTGGTGATAGTCCCTGAGGCATCCACCCGCCGGATCCGGTGGTTGTAGGTGTCTGCGATGTAGAGGTTGCCGGCTCCGTCCACCGCCACTCTTTGGGGAAAATCCAAACCCGCCATGGCCGCGGGGCCCCCGTCCCCGCTAAAGCCACTCTCCCCGGTCCCCGCGATGGTGGTGATTGTTCCCGTCCCATCCACCCGATGAATCATGTTTTCCCCGCTCTCCGCGATGTAGAGGTTGCCCGAGCCATCCACCGCCACGCCTGCGGGATGGTTTAGCGAAGCCCTGACCGCGGGGCCCCCTTCTCCGCCAAAGCCCCTCCCACCGTTACCTGCGACCGTGGAGAGGGTTCCTGAGGTATCCACCCGCCGGACCCGGCGGTTCCCGCTGTCGGCGATGTAAAGGCTGCCCGAGCCATCCACCGCCACGCCTTCAGGATTGTTCAGCCGCGCCTCCACCGCGGGGCCCCCGTCCCCGCCAAAGCCCCTTTCCCCGGTCCCCGCGACCGTGGTGATGGTCCCCGTCGGATCCACCCGCCGGACCTGGTCGTTCCCCCTGTCGGCGATGTAGAGGGCACCCGTGCCGTCCACCGCTAAGCCTGTGGGATTGTTCAGCCGCGCCTCCACCGCCAGACCCCCGTCTCCGCCGTAGCCGCGCTCCCCGGTCCCGGCGATGGTGGTGATGATCCCCGCCCCATCCACCCGCCGGATCCGGTGGTTATCCCTGTCGGCGATGTAGAGGTTGCCCGAGCCGTCCACCGCCACTCCATCGGGAAAGGCCAGCCGCGCCCGGATCGCCGGCCCGCTGTCCCCGTCGTTGTCTGTTTGCCCCGCCATCGTGTCGATCCTCCAGCCAGCGGCGATGGCCGGGTCGGACCGGGTTGTCGCCGCGGCATCGTTCGAGTAGGCGGACGACTCACTGTCATTGAAGGCCTGCACGCGGTGGAGGTAGGTGGCTTCGGAAAACAGCCCCTCACTTGTAAAAGCCTCTGTATCGGCTGCTGTTGTTCCGATCTGAACCCAAACCCCCGATCCCTCCCGCCGGCGCTCGCCAACGAAACCCGTTTCGTTGGCGCTGTTGTCCCGCCAGGACAGATGGATCCTGGACTCGGAAGTAGCCGTAGCCGATAGCCCGCTGGGCGGCTGCAGCCTGATGGGTTGTGTGTCCAGGCAACTGTTGTAGCCGGAGAGATGCTCCGCAATCTGCTGACGGGAGAACTGGCAGAACGTCATCCGGGGGTCCCCACCTATATCCATGATGGTGTTGGTACAGACCAGGACTGGAGGAATCAGCTCGTGGGGATGGCCGGCTCCGAAGTTGTGGCCGATTTCATGGGCGGGCGTGCGGTACTTTCCCGGTATGGAAACATACCGGCTCGAAAAAGCATTAGGCCTGTTTTTGTAGCAGACCCTACCGGCGGCTCTTCCACCACCAATGTTTTGTTTTCCCGTCCAAATATGGGCAAGATCATAGTCTTGCTCCCCCTCGAAATGCTCTTTCCAGTAGAGATAAAACTCTGACAACAAACCGTTTCTGGTCGTAGCGGTATAGGGGTCCTCTTTCACCTCCCAGGCATGCTGGAAACTGATCCGCAACTGCACCAGCAGCTCCTTCTGAAAAACCTCCTCCACCACGTTCAGGATGCCCTCGATCTCCCGATTGGCTTCCTCCACCCCTCCCGCCGCCTGCACATACTCATAGTCGGCTTCGGTCGCCACGTCTGCCACGTAATTGGTGGGGGAGACCGCTTCCGCCTGAGTCGCTACCCGGGCCACCCCCCGCTGCAGGCGCCCGGGCAGCGACACGCCGCACTTGAGAGCTTCGCCTGCCTTGATGTCCGAATGCCTGTAGACCACCAGATCGCCGGGTGAGGCGCTGGGAAAATGGTTCCGCAAGGGCTCCACGTAATACCAGCCGTCGGGAGCATAGACGACTCCCTCCACGCCGCCGTCGGTCAGATTGAACCGGCCTCGGGTGTCTTCCCGTCCCGCCAGCACTCCCTTGAAGGTGTGCACCGGCTGAGGGGGCAGCCTCCGCCTCACCCCTCCGGGCCCGGTCGCCTCCGCCCGGTAGTTGGGGGCCCGCAGGTCATGAGGCTCCAGGTTGAAATAGAAATCGGTCCCGTCGAACCGCAACCGCAACTCTCCGGTCGTCCGCACCTGCCGCTCGACCTCGCCGGGTTCCATGCGGATCACTTCATAGTTCGACAGGACCGGGTCGAGGGCTCTTGCGACCTCGCGCGTCCGGCTCGGAACCTCTTGGGGGCCGGCCGAAAGGCCCAGACCACTCAGGATCAGGACCGACGCCCAGCAGGATGGCTTTTTTCGGTTGGTCATCGTCGCTTCAATCCATGGCAGGGATGCCCTCATCCTGCCCGCTTCGGGTCCGGGGCTCAAGGGACTTATGGTCGCGCCGTGTTTTCCAGGATGCCGCCACAACCCGGATGACGACAATTATCCTGGTTGGCGGAACGCGGATGAATACGTCGAACAAGCCCCAAGACAGGCGATGCAAAAGCCGATCCACCCAAAAAGCGGGGAAGACCGGTGGCGGATCGGGAAGAGAGCGCCAAGGGCACGGATCCGCGGGACAGGGACGCCGACACGTATGGGAGAGGAAGAACGTCAGCAATGCGGGAAGCCCTGACGATGATACCACAGCGAACTGCGGCAGACGATCAGGCGTTCCCCGGTATTGAGCGCGGAGCAGGTGCTCTCCGTCCTGTCGCTCTGGCGTGAGCGCCGGCTGGCCGCGCGAGGGGTTCGAAATACACCGGCGACTGTCTTCGACCTCCGGTCACGGGGCGCTCCCGTGCTTGCGCCATTAGCGGAACACCACGGACGGGGCAGCAGTGCCGGATGCCAGCCCGCAACCCGTTCCGTGAAGTCCTGCTCGCAGACAGCACGCCAATCTCACCCCCCACCTTCCTCTTCAGAGGAATCCTCCGACTCTTCTTCAGGAGCCGTTTCTCCCTTATCCTTCGAGTCGTCCGGGCAATCCTCCTCCCCGTCACACTCGTCCCGTTGTACAGGATCTCCGGTGACTGTGTACGGATACCTGTTGCTGGTCCGTCCTTCATGCGTCGTCACGGTGACGTACACTTGTCCGGCGTGTAACGAACCGGGAATGAGAAGTCTGATCGAGCTGTTTGACCAGCTGTAGTCGCTGTTGGAACCGGTGAAATTGTAGTCGCCCACGGTATACCCGCCAAACGACACCGACCCCGGAGTAGATCCAAAGTGATGTCCGGAAATGATCACTACTTTGTCCGGCTTTCGCAACGGGGGGCGGATCGAGGTGATTTCCGGCCCCGGCGGCGGATCGTCGTCAACGATGGTGATCTTCCGCTCCAGGCTGGGATCGTAGCCGGTGGCGCTCGCCTTCAGGAGGACCGTCTCGTCGAGTTCGACCCTTGAATCGTCGATTACCGTCAGCGTCGCCTCCCACGCGTTGGACCGTTTCGTCAACGTCCCTATCGTGTAGTCGTTGCTGCTGGCCGTCCCGTCCCTCGGATGGTCGAGGTCAACCGACGACGGCAGCGCTGCCCCCGCCGGCACCGTTACCCTAATCGTTGACGTCCTCTCCCCGGCCGTCTCCGACACGCTCGCCGGGCTGACGCTGAGACCCAGCCGATGCTGGTCGTCGTCAACGATGGTGATCTTCCGCTCCAGGCTGGGATCGTAGCCGGTGGCGCTCGCCTTCAGGAGGACCGTCTCGTCGAGTTCGACCCTTGAATCGTCGATTGTCCGGCTTTCGCAACGGGGGGCGGATCGAGGTGATTTCCGGCCCCGGCGGCGGATCGTCGTCAACGATGGTGATCTTCCGCTCCAGGCTGGGATCGTAGCCGGTGGCGCTCGCCTTCAGGAGGACCGTCTCGTCGAGTTCGACCCTTGAATCGTCGATTACCGTCAGCGTCGCCTCCCACGCGTTGGACCGTTTCGTCAACGTCCCTATCGTGTAGTCGTTGCTGCTGGCCGTCCCGTCCCTCGGATGGTCGAGGTCAACCGACGACGGCAGCGCTGCCCCCGCCGGCACCGTTACCCTAATCGTTGACGTCCTCTCCCCGGCCGTCTCCGACACGCTCGCCGGGCTGACGCTGAGACCCAGCCGATGCTGGTCGTCGTCAACGATGGTGATCTTCCGCTCCAGGCTGGGATCGTAGCCGGTGGCGCTCGCCTTCAGGAGGACCGTCTCGTCGAGTTCGACCCTTGAATCGTCGATTACCGTCAGCGTCGCCTCCCACGCGTTGGACCGTTTCGTCAACGTCCCTATCGTGTAGTCGTTGCTGCTGGCCGTCCCGTCCCTCGGATGGTCGAGGTCAACCGACGACGGCAGCGCTGCCCCCGCCGGCACCGTTACCCTAATCGTTGACGTCCTCTCCCCGGCCGTCTCCGACACGCTCGCCGGGCTGACGCTGAGACCCAGCCGATGCTGGTCGTCGTCAACGATGGTGATCTTCCGCTCCAGGCTGGGATCGTAGCCGGTGGCGCTCGCCTTCAGGAGGACCCGTGTAGTCGTTGCTGCTGGCCGTCCCGTCCCTCGGATGGTCGAGGTCAACCGACGACGGCAGCGCTGCCCCCGCCGGCACCGTTACCCTAATCGTTGACGTCCTCTCCCCGGCCGTCTCCGACACGCTCGCCGGGCTGACGCTGAGACCCAGCCGATGCTGGTCGTCGTCAACGATGGTGATCTTCCGCTCCAGGCTGGGATCGTAGCCGGTGGCGCTCGCCTTCAGGAGGACCGTCTCGTCGAGTTCGACCCTTGAATCGTCGATTACCGTCAGCGTCGCCTCCCACGCGTTGGACCGTTTCGTCAACGTCCCTATCGTGTAGTCGTTGCTGCTGGCCGTCCCGTCCCTCGGATGGTCGAGGTCAACCGACGACGGCAGCGCTGCCCCCGCCGGCACCGTTACCCTAATCGTTGACGTCCTCTCCCCGGCCGTCTCCGACACGCTCGCCGGACTGACGCTGAGACTTCCGCTCCAGGCTGGGATCGTAGCCGGTGGCGCTCGCCTTCAGGAGGACCGTCTCGTCGAGTTCGACCCTTGAATCGTCGATTACCGTCAGCGTCGCCTCCCACGCGTTGGACCGTTTCGTCAACGTCCCTATCGTGTAGTCGTTGCTGCTGGCCGTCCCGTCCCTCGGATGGTCGAGGTCAACCGACGACGGCAGCGCTGCCCCCGCCGGCACCGTTACCCTAATCGTTGACGTCCTCTCCCCGGCCGTCTCCGACACGCTCGCCGGGCTGACGCTGAGACCCAGCTGCGGCGTCTCCACAACCGTCACGGAAAAGGTCTGCGATGTTGACAGGCTTCCATCACTGGCCGTGACCGTCACCGTCGGCTTCGGGCTTCCTGTCACGGCTACCCCGGTAACCGTCAAAGTATCCTCGGCATTGTCAACCAACTCTGTCACCTTGCTCATGTCCGACGAGATGGCACTGTAGCGCAACGAATCCCCGTCCGGGTCGCTGAAATAGGGGGAGAGATTGATCGTCGTCTGCTCACCCTCCTCGAGCGTCATGTCGGATATTGGTGCCTCCACCACCGGCCGTTGGTTCTCCGGCTGGTCGTCGTCAACGATGGTGATCTTCCGCTCCAGGCTGGGATCGTAGCCGGTGGCGCTCGCCTTCAGGAGGACCGTCTCGTCGAGTTCGACCCTTGAATCGTCGATTACCGTCAGCGTCGCCTCCCACGCGTTGGACCGTTTCGTCAACGTCCCTATCGTGTAGTCGTTGCTGCTGGCCGTCCCGTCCCTCGGATGGTCGAGGTCAACCGACGACGGCAGCGCTGCCCCCGCCGGCACCGTTACCCTAATCGTTGACGTCCTCTCCCCGGCCGTCTCCGACACGCTCGCCGGACTGACGCTGAGACCCAGCTGCGGCGTCTCCACAACCGTCACGGAAAAGGTCTGCGATGTTGACAGGCTTCCATCACTGGCCGTGACCGTCACCGTCGGCTTCGGGCTTCCTGTCACGGCTACCCCGGTAACCGTCAAAGTATCCTCGGCATTGTCAACCAACTCTGTCACCTTGCTCATGTCCGACGAGATGGCACTGTAGCGCAACGAATCCCCGTCCGGGTCGCTGAAATAGGGGGAGAGATTGATCGTCGTCTGCTCACCCTCCTCGAGCGTCATGTCGGATATTGGTGCCTCCACCACCGGCCGTTGGTTCTCCGGCTGGTCGTCGTCAACGATGGTGATCTTCCGCTCCAGGCTGGGATCGTAGCCGGTGGCGCTCGCCTTCAGGAGGACCGTCTCGTCGAGTTCGACCCTTGAATCGTCGATTACCGTCAGCGTCGCCTCCCACGCGTTGGACCGTTTCGTCAACGTCCCTATCGTGTAGTCGTTGCTGCTGGCCGTCCCGTCCCTCGGATGGTCGAGGTCAACCGACGACGGCAGCGCTGCCCCCGCCGGCACCGTTACCCTAATCGTTGACGTCCTCTCCCCGGCCGTCTCCGACACGCTCGCCGGGCTGACGCTGAGACCCAGCCGATGCCGGTCGTTGTCCACGATAGTGACCTTCCGCTCCGGGCTGGGGTCATAGTCGGTGGCGCTCGCCTGCAGCAAGACCGTCTCATTGTCCTCGACTCTCGAGTCGTCCACCACCGTCAGCGTCGCCTCCCACGCGTTGGACCGTTTCGCCAACGCCCCTATCGTGTAGTCGTCGCTGGTGGCCGTCCCGCCTCTCGGATGGTCGAGTGCAACCGACGACGGCAGCTCCGCCCCCGCCGGGACCGTTACCCTGATCGTCGACGTCCTCTCCCCGGCCGTCTCCGACACGCTCGCCGGGCTGACGCTGAGCCTGAGTTGAAACGGATCGTCGTCGTCAATGATGGTGACCGTCCGCGTAGAACTGGGATCGAAGCCCGCTACGCTGGCCTGTATCTGAACCCTCTCGTTCCCCTCGACTTTCGTGTCGTCATCCGCCCGCAGCGTCGTTGTCACCGAAGTCTCGTTGGCCTCAAGCGTCACCGACCCCGCCAGCGTGTAGTCGTCGCTGCTGGCCACTCCCGTCCCGCTCCCCGGGTGGGTGAGGGTGACCCTCAAGTCCGACGACGGCGCCGCCCAGGACGGCACGCTCACCGTCACCGTCGAGGTGCCGCCCTTCTCCGGCACGCTCGCCGGGCTGACGCTGAGACTGAGCCGGGACGGATCGTTGTCCACGATGGTGACGGTCCGCGTCGGACTGTCCCGGTAGTCCGTTGCACTGGCATACAGCTGGATCGTCTCATCGGGTTCGTCCAACGCATCGTCCACCACCGTCAGCGTCGTCGTCGCCACGGTCCCGCCTTCCGTGATCGTCACCGACCCGGCCAGCGTGTAGTCGCTCCCGTGGGTGGCCCTCCCACTTCCCGTTCCCGGGTGGTGGAGGGTGACCGTCGTGTCCGCCCCCACCGCGGTCGGCACACTCACCCATACCGTCGTCGTCCCGCTCGGCTCCGACACCCTCGACCGTGGGCTGAGGCTGAGGCTGAGTTGCTCGGGTCCCGTCGGGTCGTCATCGCTGACTGAGACCAAGACGCTGGGGTTGTCGCTCGCACCCCTGACATAGTCCGTGTCACTGCTTGCGGCCACATGAGTGATAGTGCCGCTCTCGTCTGAGGTGTTGTCATCGTGGGCGATCCGCACCCTGACGGACTGCAACTGATCCCAGCCGCCCGTTGCGCCCGTTGTTGTGGTGAAGGTCAGCGCCGTGGAAGGTACCTGGACGTCGCTGTTGCTGCTGCTCATAGAGATGGTGACGTCTGCCGACGGCCGCGTCTTCAGCTTCACCTGGTAGGACTTCGACCCGCCTTCGGTAATGTTGAGCCTGGTCGGGGTCACCGTCAGTCCCGGCACTTCGTCATCGGTCACTGAGACCGAGACGCTGTCAATGTCGATCCCGGCATAGTTTGTGTCGCCGCCGGCCGCCACATGGGTGAGGGTGGCGGTCTCGTCCGCTATGTCCTCATCGTGGACGGCCTCGACAGTGACGGCCCGGGCGGTGTTCCAGTTGCCCGCTGTAAAGGTCAGCGAGGCGGGCGTCACCGTCACGGCGCCTTCGTCGCTGCTGGTGACGGTAATGGTGACGTCTGCCGTCGGCTGGGTGTCCAGCTTCACCTTGTAGGTCCCCGATTTGCCTTCGGTAATGCTCAAGCTGGCCTCGGTCACCGTCACGCCGGGCACATCGTCGTCGGCGATGGTGACCGTCACCGCCTCGCTGTCGGAATAGTCCGTCGCACCGGCCGTGATCGTGATGGTCTCGTCGCTCTCGGCGACGGCATCGTCGACCACCGTCAGCGTTATTTCCGCCGAGGTCTTGGTATTCAGGATCGTCACCGTCTGATCCATGGTGTAGTCCGGGTCGGTCTCCCGATCGGCCGTCCCCCCGAAGGTGAAGGTGACCGGCAGGCCGCCGTCCGCCTCCACCGCCTCGTCCACGCTGACCGTCACCGTGGCCGTGCGCTTCCCGGAAGCCTCCCCCACGCTCGCCGAGGAGACACTCAGCGTCAGCGGCGGCTCCACCGGGTCGGTGTCCTCGATCGAAAACACGCAGAAGACCGTCTGGAAGCCGTCGGCAGAGGCTTCCAGATCGATGGTCTCATCCCCCTCGTGACGCCGGTCGTCGATCACCGTCAGCGGCACCGACGCCGAACTCTCGTTGGCGCCGATCGTCACCGTCTGATCCATCGTGTAGTCGGTCCCGCGGGTGGCCGTGCCCTTGAAGGCGAAGCTGATATCCGTGGGCACATCCCGCGTGAACGGCAGATACACCAGGATATTCTCCGTCCCGGCCGCCTCCTCCGAGAGGCTCAGCGGGCACGCCAGGATTAGTTCCGGAAGATCGTCGCTGATCAGCGTAACCTCCACCACTTCGCTGGCCTCATAGCCGTCCGCCCCGGCCTGGATCGTGATCGTTTCCTCCTCCTCGTGGTCGCGGTCGTCCCGCACCGTCAGCGTCACCGCGGGCGCCGAGGTCTTGCCGTTCGGGATCGTCACCGTCTGATCCATCGTGTAGTCTTCGAATCTCCCCCGATCGGCCGTTCCCCCGAAGGTGAAGGTGACCGGCAGGCCCCCGACCTGGTCCACCGCGTCGTCCACGCTCACCGTCACCGTGGCCGTCCGCTCCCCGGCCTTCTCCTTCACCGTCGCCGGGTCGACCTGGATGTGGAGCCGCAGCACCCTGAAGGGGTCAGTGCTGGCCACCGTTCCCCCGGGCGTCACCACGGTGATCGGTCCCGTGGCGGCCCCCGGCGGCACCGTTGCCCGGATCTCCGTGGCCGAATCCACCGTGACTTTCGACGCCGCCACCCCGTTGAACTGCACGGTTGCGTCACGGGTGAAGTTGTCCCCGCTGATGGTGACGACCACGCCCGGAGCGCCGCGTTTCGGCGTGAAGTCCGTGATCGTCGGATCGTCGTCCTCGACGGTCACCGTCACCTCCCTGCTCGCCCCGTAGTCCGGGGCCGTGGCCTGCAGCAGGATCGTCTCCTCCCCCTCGTATTCCTCATCGTCCACCACCGTCAGCGTCGCCACCGGCGCCGAGGTCTTGGTTTGCGCGATCGTCACCGTCCGGACCAAGGTGTAGTCGGTGTCCCGGGCAGCCTTCCCCGTCCCCATCCCCGGGTGGGCGAGGGTGACCGTCAGGCCCCCGTCCGCGGTCACCGCCTCGTTCACCCTCACCGTCACCGTGGCCGTCCGCTGACCGGCTGCCTCCCCCACACTTGCCGGGTCGACCTCGAGGTAGAGCTGCCGCACCGTGAAGATGCCAGTGCCGGTCGCCGTCCCCGCGGGCGTCACCACCGTGATCGGCCCCGTGGTGGCCCCCGCCGGCACCGTCGCCCGGATCTCCGTATCCGAATCCCCCTCGATCTCCGACGTCTCCCCCTCGCCGAACCGCACGGCCGTGGCCCCGGCCAGATTGTCCCCGCTGATGGTGACGACCACACCCGCACCGCCGCGTTTCGGCGTGAAGTCCGTGATTGCCGGGTCGTCGTCCTCCAGGAGGATCGTCAGAATCTCGCTTTGACTCAAGGCGCTTGTGCCGTCCCCGCTGGCAAGCAATTCGATCCTCTCATCGCCCTCATAGGCCCCATCGTCGATCACGGTCAGCACGGTGCTGACGGAGCTCCGGTTGGCCGGCAGCGTCAATCTCTTCGTCAGCCTGAAGTCGGTCTTGTGAGTGGCCGTCGCTGTCAGGCCGAAGCCGAGGAAGACGGTCGCGTCGGAGGCCAGTTCCTTCCCCTCCTCCACGCTGGCCGTCACCCTCACCGTCCCGTTCGGCTCCGATACCGTCGACGCCTCGGCACTGAGCGTCAGCTTCGAATAATTGTCATCGTAGATCCATACCGTCACCTTGGGGCTCGACACGTAGCCATCATCATCCGTCGCAGCCTGCAGAGTGAGCGTCTCCGGGACCTCGAAGGGATCATCGTCCACCACCGTCAGCGGCGTCTCCACCGAGGTCATGTCTTTCGGGATCGTCACCGTCGTGGCCAGCCTGTAGTCGTCCCCTTCGTCGGCCGTCCCCGTCCGGTTCAGGGCGACCACCACCGGCGCCGGCACCGGCTGAGGCACGCTCACCGTCACTGAATAGGTCCTATAGGCCGGCTCCCCCTCACGCAGGTGACTCACCTCCAGCCCTCCATGCTGGTGGGTGCTGACGGAGACTGCCAGTGGCTGCGGCGGCTCGTTGTCCTCGATCAGGACCTTCACCCGGTCGCTGGGCTCGTAGCTCGGAGTCGCTGTCGCCGTCGCCCACAACTCGATCGTCTCCCCGACCTCGTATTCCCCATCGTCCACCACCGTCAGCGTCGCCGGCAGCGCCGAGGTCCCGCCTGCCGGGATCGTCACCGTCTCGGCCAGCCTGTAGTCGTTGCTTTCGGCCGTCCCCCTCCGGTTCAGGGTGACCTCCACCGCTTCCGGCACCGCCCGCAGCACGCTCACCGTCACCGTGGCCTGGCGGTTCGGCGCCGACTCCGACACCACCTCCGGGGCGACGGTCAGCATCAGCTTCTGCTCGTCGTCGATGAGGGAGATCTCCACCACCCCACTCTCCTGGTAGCCCGAGTGGTCCGCCTTCAGGAGGATGGTCTCAGGGCCCTCGTAGACCGTATCGTCCCTCACCCGGAGCGTCGCCGTTCCCGACAGATCCCTGGCCATAATCGTCAGCGTGCCCACCGTGTAGTCGGTCCCGTTGGACGCACTTCCGCTGTGCGTGAGCGTGATGGTCGCATCGGCCGGCGGCGGCGCTCCCTCCGGCACCGTCACCCTCAGGGTCGTCGTCCCGTTCGGCTCCGACACGCTGGCCGCATCGGCGGTGAGCGTCAGCGGCGGCAGCTCGTCGTCGATGAGGGAGATCTCCACCAATGCACTCGCCCGGTAGTCGGAGTGGGTCGCCTTCAGACTGATGGTCTCGGTGCCCTCAAAGACCGCATCGTTTCTCACCCGGAGCGTCGCCGTCCCCGACAGCCGCTCGGCCAGAATCTCCAGCGTCCCCACCGTGTAGTCGGTCCCGTTGGACGCACTTCCGCTGTGCGTGAGCGTGATGGTCGCATCGGCCGGCGGCGCCGCTCCCTCCGGCACCGTCACCGTCAGGGTCGTCGTCCCGTTCGGCTCCGACACGCTGGCCGCATCGGCGGTGAGCGTCAGCGGCGGCGGTTCGTTGTCGTCCACCGCCACCGTGACGCCGTCAATGGGAATCTCCTCATAGTTCGGGTCCTCACTGTCGGCCTCATGCGTCAGGGTCCCGCTCTCGTCGTCGTAGCCGTCGTCGCGGGCCGCCTCCACCGTCACCGCCTGGGCCGTGCTCCAGTCGCGCGGGCCGAAGCTCAGCGAGGCCGGATCCACCTCCAGGTCCTCGTTGTCGCTGCGAATCCTGATCGTGACCGTGTGCGTCGGCTCCGAGTCCAGACTTACCTGGTAGGTGCCGCCCGTCCCTTCTTCGGTCAGGCTCAGGCTGGTGGGAGTCACCGTCACGCCGGCCGTGTCGTCGTCCTCGATCCTGACCGTCACCTCCTGGCTGTCGGCATAGTCAGGCCCGTACGTGCTGGCCAGCAACACCACCGTCTCCTCCTCCTCGTCGACGGGATCGTCGATCACCCCGAGCTTCGCCGTAATCGAAGTGTCCCCTGGCTGAATCCACACCTCGGGGTAGACCAGCGGGTAGCCGGTGTCGGGGTCGATCAGCACGTAATCGATGTTGCGGTTGGCATGCCCCCCGTGTTGGATGAGATAAACCCTCACAAGCCCCTCCGCCGACTCCTCCACGCTCACCGTCAGCGTGGCCTCCCGCTTCCCCTCCCGCTCCGACAGGCTCAACGGGTCGACCGTCAGCGTCAACGGCGGCGGATCTTCCGACTCGAGAGTGACCGTCACTTCCTCGCTATCCAGGTACCCCTCCGCGCTGGCCCGGATCTCGATCGTCTCGTCTTTCTCGTAGCTGGTATCGTCGGTCACCGTCAACTCCACGGTGGCGGAGCTGCCCCCGTCACCGATCGTCACCACCGTCTGGGACAGCGTGTAGTCGATGGCGGGGTCGGCATTCCCGTCTCCCGGATGGTCGAGGGTGACCGTCAGGGGCGTGGGCACCGGCTTGAGCACGCTCACCGTCAGGGTCGCCGTCCCGTTCGGCTCCGCCACGCGGGACTGGCTGGTGGTGAGGAAGAGCCGCAACACGGTGAAGGGCGAGGCGCTGGGGGCGGTCGCGGCCGGCGTGGTCACCTCGATGGCACCCGTGGTGGCCCCCGCCGGCACCGTGGCCTCGATCTCGGTGTCCGAGACCACCGTGAAGGACGAAGCCGCCACCCGGTTGTCCCCCTGGGCGAAGGTCACGGCCGTAGCCCCGCCCAGCCGGTCTCCGCTGATGGTGACGCTATCCCCGGGAAGACTGCTGTCGGGGCTGAACCCCGTGATCCTCGGATCGTCATCCTCGATGGTGACCGTCACCTCCTGGCTGTCGGCATAGTCATACCCGTACGTGCTGGCCAGCAATACCACCGTCTCCTCCTCCTCGTAGACGGCATCGTCGATCACCTCGAACGTCGTCGTTACCGAGGTGTCCTCTGGCTGAATCCACACCTCGGGGTCGACCAGCGCGTAGCCGGTGTCGGGGTCGACCAGCGCGTAATCGGTGTTGGAGTCGGCATTCCCCCCCCTGTTGGACGAGAAAAACCCTCACAAGCCCCTCCGCCGGCTCCTCCACGCTCACCGTCACCGTGGCCTCCCGCTCCCCCTCCCCCTCCGACCGGCTCAACGGAGTGACCGTCAGCATCAACGGCTCATCGTTGTCCCGCAGCTCGACCGTCACCACCTTGCTGTCCCCATACCCCCGGGCGCTGGCCCGGATCTCGACCGTCTCGTCGCTCTCGTAGACGGCATCGTTCCCCACCGCCAGCGTCGCCGCCCCAATGGTTCTGCCTTTCGGAATCACCACCATCTTCGTCAGGGAGTAGTCGGACCTGTGGTCGACCGTCCCCTCTTCCGGATGGTGGAGGGCAACCGCCAAGTCAGACCCAACCGCCGAGGGTACGCTCACCTCCACATTCGCCGCGTTGTCTCCGGGGCGCTCCGACACGCTCAACGGTGTGATTGTCAGGGTCAGCCGGGACAACACCCGGAACGGAACCCCGGGGCTCGCCTGATCCCCCACCGTCACCACTACCGGCCCACTCGCCGCTCCCTCGGGCACCGGCACCTGGATCGCCGTCTCGCTCCAGGAGGTCGGCACTCCCGCCACCCCGTTGAAGCTCACCGTGCTGTTCCCCTGCGCTGCCCCGAACCCCGTGCCCGTCACCGTCACCGACGTCCCCACCGCCCCCTCCTCGGGAGACAGGCTGGTGATCGCCGGCCCGCTGTTCTCCTCCTCCTCGGACGTTGAGGCCGACACCGTCGTCGCCACCGCCCCCGCCGTTCCCTTGCCGCCCGCCGTCACCGTGAACTCCACTCCGTTGCTCGCCTGCCCGCCCACCGTCACCGTCACCAGACCGCTCGCGACCCCCTCGGGCACCGCCGCCCGGATCTCCGCCTCGCTCCAATGGGTCGGCACTCCCCAGACCCCGTTGAAGCGGACCCCGCTCCTCCCCTGCGCCGCTGCGATCGGAGAGCCGAAATGCTCCCCGCGGATCACCACCCCCGTCCCCTCCGGCCCATGGGTCGGATCCACCGTCGCGATCACCGGCGCCGGCCCGGCCACCGCGAATGCCACCCCGTCGCTCGCCCGTCCCTCGACCGTCACCACCACCAGACCGCTCGGAGCCCCCTCAGGCACCGCCACCCGGATCTCTCCCTCGCTCCAGAAGCTCGGCTCCGCCCACACCCCGTTGAAGCTCACTCCCTTCGTCCCCTGCGCCGCCCCCTCCGGGTCGCCGAAGTTCTCCCCACGGATCACCACCTCCGTCCCCGCCGTCGCCAGCTCCGGGCTCACCGAAACAATCGACGGGCGAGCGGCCCCGGCCGCCGTCACCGTGAACCCGACCCCGTTGCTCACCTCGCCGCCTACCGTCACCACCACCGGACCCGCCGTCGCACCCTCAGGCACCGCCACCCGGATCTCCTCCCCGCTCCAGGAGGCCGGCGTCCCCGCCACCCCGTTGAAGCTCACCCCGGCCGTCCCCTGCGCCGCTCCCTCCGGAGGCCCGAAGTCCGTCCCACGGATCACCACCTCCGTCCCCGCCGCGCCCTGCGCCGGGCTCACCGTCCCCACCGCCGGACCCCCCGTCCCCGCACCGGTCACCGTGAAGGCTACCCCCTCGCTCCCCACCCCGCTCACCGTCACCACCACCGGGCCCGTCGTTGCTCCCGCCGGCACCTCCACCCGCACCTCTCCCTCGCTCCAGGTGCTCGGCGACGCCCATACCCCCCCGAAGCTCACGCCGCTGGTCCCCTGCGCCGCCCCGATCGAGGGCCCGAAGTTCTCCCCACGGATCACCACCTCCGTCCCCACCGGTCCCTCATCCGGCTCCAGCGCCGTCATCGCCGGCCCGCTTCCCCCGGCCGCCAGGGCCCCGGGGGCCGCCAGGCCACCCCACGCCAGCAAGGCCGCCGTCCCAATCCACCCGGCCAGGCTCTGCCGAAGACAATGAAAGGGTCGCTTTTCGGTCTTCATCGATCCGTCTCCTCTGTCCAATCCATGGGGCTCACACGCCGGAACCGCCGCCCGCTTCCAGGCCCCGGATCCTCGCCATGCCCCCCTTGGGGTCGAACACCAGCGTCAAGAGGTGCGCCTCGCGGCGCTTTATCCGCCGGCGGTAGCGGCCGAACAGGGTCGGGAGAATGTCTCCGCGATCCCCCCCGGCATTCCGCCTGGTGATAGGGAAATTTCCCCTTTTGCCTATCCATGACGGCTCAGAAACGGAAACCGAACGGTTTCGGCAAAAAAAAGTGAAAAAATTTATTTCCCCGGAATCGGCTTGAAATCTGCAAGGGGTTCGCCGAAATCCTGGGTCGGTGATGGCTGGAAAAGGGGAAGCCTTCAGCGGAGGGCGACAGAGCCGGTCTTCAGTCCCTCGACAGGCAGGCCCGCATGGGGCCTTCCTCGGCGGTTGGACCCGGGACAAAAACACAGAAGAAGAGAAAGGGGGAACCCCCGGGTCCTGCAGGTTGCTGAACCTCGAAAAAATGCAGCACAGGGTAGATGTGGGCCTGTTTTGGGTCCGATCGGTCCTGATTCTCGCCAAACTCTCTTCAGAACGCTTTCCGCCTCGAACTTGCGCCTCCCCCTGACTGGAGTCAAGCGTGCGCAGATCGATTCTGAGAAAACGTCCCGGCGCAGGCGTTATGGCGGGGTTTGTCGGGACGACGGGAAGGAAGGGGTCGACGGCCGGTCGATCAGGGGATGGGGAAAGGAGAAGGGAGGAACCTAAAGGACATTACGTTGCAATCTTTGAAGGAGGCAGACTGCTTGCATGATCGAGGTCCACACGAACATAAATGGAGCCTCTCGCCCATCCGGGCCTTCGTGACTCCCTGGTTGTGGGGCAGGTCATGCCGAGAATCTACCGAATCGCTGACATCAAAGCCGGTCGGGCCTTCGGGAGGCAGACCACATCCCGATCGATCCCGGTCCACACCGGCTCCCTTCTCAAGTGTCCGTGCCGCTTCAAGAATCTCCAGGGCACGTCCGCACAGCGGCACCCGGTGCTGGCGGTTGGCCTTCATCCGCCTTGCCGGGATGGTCCACACCCCCCCGCTACGATCGATCTCCGCCCACTCGGCCCACCGCACCTCACTCCACCTGGCTGCCGTCAGCACCAGGAACTCGAAGGCCAGCTTCGCTGCCCCCAATTCCGTCGATCCCCGCACCGTCCCGATAGCCGCAGCCACCTCCCGATGCGGCAAGGCCCGCATGTGCCGGGCAACATGTTGTTGGGCGCCAAGGACCGGGCCGATCCGGTCACAGGGGTTGTCGATCCTATACTCCATGGCCACGGCCCATTCCAGGACAGCCCGCAGGCGCTGGCGCACCCGCCGGGCCGTCTCCGCCTTCCGGTGCCAGAGGGGCGTGAGGATCTCGAGCACGTCGGCGCTGGTAACCTCGGAGACCGGCACCTTGCCGATGCGCGGGAAGCTGACTGGCTCGATGATGGAGTGTGCGTTCACGGAAAACCTCAGGGTCCTTCGTGGCCCTTCACGGACCCCCTTCGAGTCTTTTCCAACCCCTTGGAATCCCTTCGCAGATTCATCTCTTGCCCCGTTTACAGATCCTTTAGCGCCCTTGGCGGAAATCTGTTCCCCCTTTCCGACCCTTGGCGCATCCCCCTGAGCTTTCTCCAACCCCTCGCGGCCCTTCGTCGTCCTTCGCGGCCCTTCGTGGATTCCTCTTTTTGAGCTATGTGGATAACCCTCAATGGTTTCAAATGAGCGGGGATCGGAAGCGCGAACGTCCGTTTGCCAGCTCCCAGGCCGGGGATGGCCCTCAACTGCCGGCGCCTCCGGGGTTCGAGGACGGCTGGATCTCCCGAATCCGCCTGGCGACCTCCGCGGCATGCCTGTAGAGGGTGATCCAGTCGCCGTCCACCGCGATCCAGGAAAGCCCCAGCCCCAGCCAACGCTGGATGCCCTGGGGGTCGTAGCCGGTGGAATGGCCGGCGGGGATCCCCTTCCGGATGGCTGCCCGGTAGATCTTCTCGCAGGCGGCGGTAACGTCCGGATGCCCCGCTTGGCCGCCAAGTCCCATGCTGGCGCTCAGGTCGCCCGGTCCGGCCACGATGCTGTCCAGGCCCGGAATGTCCAGGATGGCGTCGATCTCTTCCACGGCCTGGATGTGCTCGATCTGGAGTATCAGCAGGACCTGCCGGTCGATCTCGGCCAGATATTGCGGCGGCGCCACCGCTCCGAACCGCGCTCCTCGGGCCGGACCGTAGCCGCGCACGCCCCGGGGCGGGTAATGGAAACTGGCCACGGCCCGTTTGGCATCGTGGATGTCTTCGATGCGGGGCACGATGATGGCGGCGGGGTGCAGTTCCAGGTAGGGCTTCATGACCACGGGATCTTTGGAGGGCACCCGCAGGAAGGCGGCGGCGCCCGCGCCCCGCGCCGCCCGGATGTGATCCAGCGCCTGGGAGAGACTGATGGCCGAGTGCTCGCAATCGATCCACACGAAGTCGTAGCCCGCTTCCCCGAACAGCTCGCTGACGGCCGCATCGGTCAGGGCGACAGCCGTGCCCAGGGAGAGCTCTCGCCGCTGCCACTGGTCTCTGATCTTCTGGATTTTATTCATAGCTTCACTGCCTCCATTGTCCGGCTGACGCGATCATGGTCCGGGCCAGTCTGCAATCCCCCGGCACGGCCCATCAATGCAGGGCTTCCACCCGTTGGCTCTGGCTCAGCAACTGTTTCCCCTGTTCCGACAGCTCCTCGAAATCCCCCGCCGTGATCCGGATGGGGTTGTTCCGGGAATCGTACCAGGAAAGCCGGTAGCCGATGTCCAACTCCATCCGGACGTGGTCGGAGCGGTTGGGCGTGCCGCGATGGATCACCCGCGCATCGCAGATGTAGGCCGAGCCGCGCTTCAGGTTCAGGCGCGTTTTGGAAGGATAACGCCCCGACTCGATCAACCGGTTCAGCCCTTGGCCCCCGCCGGACCCCGGCAGGTGACTCAGCTCGGGCACGCCGCAGTGATGGGTGCTGGGCAGAAGCTCGAAGCTGCCGTTCTGCTGGTTGGTGTCCACCAGAGCGATCTTCAGCGATAGGCAGGGAAAGACCGGCAGCACCACGTTGGGCGCAAACAGCTCGCCGTCCCGGTGCCAGTTCATGAGGCTGCATCCCGGGCAGGGATGGTACGAGATATAGTCGCTGATCAGGAAATCGCTGCTGCCCCACAACCGTTCAAGCAGCTGCAGGACCGCGGCGTTCTCATAGAGGGCAGGATCGCAGAAGGGCATCATCCAGGGGGTTTCGATCTTGTAGCGCAACGGTTCGGTGACCCTGCCCCGGCCGGTGGCCAAGTCCCCGCTCAGGACCTTGGAATTACGTGCCCGCACCTTTTCCAGCATGGGCAGCAGCGCTGCATGAAGAGACTCCGCCTTGCGGGGCGGAATGAAGTCCTCCAAAACCACATAGCCGTTGATCAGGAATTCCTGGACCAGTTGATCGATCGGAACCGTCATGCTGCTCCTAGTCCGCATCAGGGGCCCAACCCCATCCCCTCCACCGAAGCGGCGGCGCTCCCGGAAGGAGTGTACCTGTTTAGCGGCGCTGGGGACAACCTGGGCTAATTCAACATCTCCGCAGCCGACTTGACCGACTCGACTGCGCCCCACAGGGCCAGAATAAACAGAAATCCCATGAGAAGATTTTCCCACCAGCGGTTGCGATAGCGCGGGCCGATCAGGCGCGGGCTGGCCGTGATCCACCAGAGGCCGCCGGCCAGGGCCGGAATGAGGACCACCATCAGGGTATTGACCAGCAACGTCAGTCTGACGAAGTCGGCTTGATCGGTGAAGATCCAGACCAGCGGCGAGACCAGGGTCCAGACCGCCACCAGCCGGTAGACGGGATGGAGCCGATGGTCAATAGGGGTTGCTTCCGGGGTCCGCCAGCGCCGGTAGGCGTGGCTTGCCAGACACCCCAGCCCCAGGCCGCAGCCGAGCAACGAGGTATAGACGGCGCCGAACAGGCCCAGAAAGAACAGCAGCCGCCCGCCGTTGCCGAGCACGATGCCCAGAAGCTCCGTCAGGTCGTCCAGAGTCCCGATCTGCCTGCCGCTGGCGTGCACCAGCTCGGCCCCCAGGGTCCAGACAGCCAGGTTGAAGAGAATCATGGCGCCAATGGCCAGCATGAAGTCGTAGGTCTGCACCCGCCGGTATGCCGGTCCCCGCCAGCCCTTCTGTTCCAGAAAATAGGGATAGACCAGGTTCATCAGCGAGCCTCCGACCGCGCCTACCATGGCCATGGCCACCACCATGGCGCCGAAGGGGCCCTGCCGGGCCGGAAGCTCGAAAGTCAGGATGCCCTGGAAGATGCCGGCGAGGTTGGGTCCGACCCAGATGGCGGTGCCGAGGAGCGAGACCGTCATCAGGACCATGAACCCTTTGAACACCCACTCGACGCGGGTGTACACCGGCCGGAAAATGATGATCAGCCCGACGGCGACCCAGACCAGCGCCCACTGCCACTCGCGGCCGGCGCCGGTCAACTCCACCATGATCTCCCCGACACCGGCCAGCATGTAGGTGCCGTTGATATGGGCGACGATCACGGCCACCGCCAGCAGAAAGGGGGCGTACCAGCGATGGAGCCGGACCAGGCCATCCAGCACCCCTTCCCCGTGAGGGTTGCAGAGCTGATACTTGGCGATAGTGCTGACGAAGAAAAACCGCATCAGGAGGGCAAACACCATGGCCCACATGAGCGCGTAGCCGTAGTTGCCTCCCGAAATGCCGGCGGTGAGGATGTCACCGGAACCCAGCCAGGTCAGAATGACCACGAATCCCGGACCGAAGGACTTCACATAATCCAGAAAGGTGCGGGGGATCGGAGCCGGCGGCGTGGGGTCATCGAGCCTGGACGTGACCATGGTGGGAACCGTCCTTCCTCCCTGATTATAAATTTGAAACAAACGAAAAAAGAATGATCCACGAAGTGACACGAAGGACCACGAAGAGCCACCAAGCGTGACGGCTCTGCCGCATCGGCACGGGCTGAGGCCCGGCAAGCCGGCGCGTGCCCCCTTGAGGAGCAAGAGTGATGGGAGGAGGCGCCACCCGGGAGCGCGGGCGTCCCGCCCGCATGCTATCCCGTTGCGTGCCGCTCAGTTTCCCTGCGATGCGGCGCCCGGCCACCCTGCCGGCGGGAACGGCATGGGCTCGGCCGAAGCAGAGTCCCTGCGCCGTTGCCGGTCGACCCGGGTGGAGCAGATGGCCGAAGCTGTGCCAAGACTTGTGCGGGCGGGACGCCCGCGCTCCCGGGTGGGCTTCATCCCATGACGTCGTCGCAGCAAAGGAGGTCCATCGGTCTTCGTGTTTATTCGTGGCTCGTCCTCAACAACAATCGTCAGTTTGTTCCTCCAATGATCTGTCCGGCAGCGCAGGGGCGGCGCTTGCGTGCTCCCGAGACCCTCCGCTGACCGCTCTCCACTCTTCACTCTTCACTTATTTCTGAGACAGGACACTAGTTGCGGCTGTCGGCATCGAGGTTGGCCATCGCTATGGGGCGGGACCGCGACACGGCCATGGCCGGCTTGGGCACGTCGGTCCGCTCGAAACGGACGGGCTTCCGGCCGTTGTTTACCGGCCCCGGAACCCGGCTTCCAACTCGGCCAGGTCGAACCGGTAGAAGGTGATCTGGCCGTACCTGACAGCCGTACCCTTCGCTGTTTCCACCACCATGCCGATGGTGCCGTCGGCCAATCGTTGCATGACCGAATAGGCGGCAAATCCGTTGTTGAATTGAACCGGATTGGTGAAGGTCTTTCCTTCGTCGTAACTGGTCCAGACCGTGATGTTGTTGCGGTTGAGGCCGCTTTCCCCGCGCGGTCCGGAAAAAAATATCCGATCGCGGTCGTGCCCGGCGCGTTTGGCGGAATAGCGGACCAGAGAGCCGTCTACTTCGGTGATGGGTATGGCGTCCGGATTGTCGGGTCCCCAGGTGACGCCGCCATCGGTGCTGACATGGCGCCGGCGGAATTTGCCGCTGGTTTGCCGAGCGTCCAGCACCACTCTGCCGTCGATCAACTCGACGACTTCATCTTCGTTGGCCTCGGGTCCCGGTGTGACCTTGCCGACCTGCCAACTCTTACCCTGGTCGTCGGAATAAAAGACGAACGGCTCGACGGTCACCGGTCCGTCTGTCGTGCTTGAACCGCCGCGCTTGGCTGGAATAACGAGCCGGCCGTTGCGCGATGTGTCACGGTCCTGCCATTGGAGTTGGATGCCACTACCCGGACCGGGCTCGGCATACCGCCAATAGAGACCGTCACTGGTCTCGTGTGGCTCGTCCGGATAGACAACTTGCTTGCGGTCCGACCAGGTCCGGCCGTTATCGGTACTCGAACGAAGCCACAGGACTTGGTTGCGGTCCTTGGGGTGCGCGCTTTGACCATGGGCCGCGGTACGGGCTGCAAAGTCCGGCCATTGCCCGTAGAACACGAAGACTGTCCCGGTCTTCGCCTCGAGCACCGGCGTCGGGTCAGCGAAATCGAGCAAGTCACCCCCTGGGCGGAACCCGGAATCGATGACGACCATCGGCTGCCAGGTTCGACCATTATCAGTGCTCCGGCGCATCACCAGATCGATGGGGGCATTCTCATCGCGACGCGGGTCACTACCGTCTCCGCGGCGCCCCTCCGCGAAGACCAATACCGACCCATCCTGTGTAACAATCATGCCCGGAATGCGGAAAGTGTGGTAACCCTCCTGGTGCGTGACGTAGCCTCCCTTGGGAGAAATGAACGGTACTGACACCGAAATGACCTCTGCGGCCGCCGGAAATGAGACCCAGATCGACAGCATTACAAATATGACGACTCTGCGGACGTATCCTCTCAACTGCAGCATGTCTACCTCCCTGGTGTGGGTTCCCACCGCCTGCGCCTGGCCCGCATGTCTCGCCGGGTGGCTCGGCGCCTGATGAAAGATATTTTACCTTCATCATCTTGCCAGCCACGTATGGAGATTTTGCCGGCCTAAACGGTGCTGGGCGCGCCCTCGCTGGTCTTTTTCCCTCCAGCCCGTAGCGACTCCCTTAAACGGAGTCCCCGCTACGCTTTCGGTTGCAGGCACTCGCTGAAGGAAAAACTTCTGCGCGATCCCTGCCCTCGCCTCGCCAGTGCAGCCCCCGGTGAAACGTGCGGCCCGGCCTCCCGCGAAGAACCATGTCCTGTAGATCCCTTCCGTCGTTGAGCGTTGCCGCAGCCCACCCACCTCATCCCCACCACCTCTCGCCCGGCGCCAGGTGAGCCTTGACGACATCCGGGTCGAGCTCGATTCCAAGACCCGGCTTATCGGACACTTCCACGAAGCCATCCTGGCAAAGGGGTTTGTCATGGACGATGACCTCGTCCATCCAGCCGCCGTCAAAGAACACGGTTTCGCAGGCAAAGTAGTCGCGGATGGTCGAGGCCCAATGGGTGGTGGCCATGCCGTTCACAATGCTTCCGGTGTTGTGGTTGGCCACCGGCAGAAAGTAGAGGTCGGCCAGATCCGCCAAGCGCTTGTTTTCGAGGAAGCCGCCCGAGTTCCGCAGGTCGGGGTGGATGATGTCGACAGCGGCGTTCACGATAAAGGGCAGCGCCTCGGCCCGGCGCATCCAGTTTTCTCCGGTGCAGATGGGCACCGGGGACAGATGCGCCAGCCGTTTCCAGCTCTCGGAGTAGGCGACCGGTAACGGATCTTCCAGAAACCTCGGCTTGACCGTGGCCACAGCCTGGGCTAATTCGATGGCGCTACGCAGGTCGAACTCCCAATGGCAGCCGATCAGGATGTCGTGCTCGAAGCCCAGGGCCTCCCTGACGTTCTCATATCCCTGCCGGATGCGCCTCAGCTCGTCGCTCGAAAGAAGCCGATTCGACGGATCGCGGCCGGGGTCGACGGCGGGATCGTTTCGCAGCGGGCTGAACTTGTGCATGTTGATCCCGTTCGGGCTCTGCTTCACCTCCTGCGCCCAGTCACGGCAGGCGGTTTTGTCAAAAAAATCCCGCGGGCGGGAGTGGTCGTAGAGCCGGACCCGATCGCGGAACTTGCCCCCGAGAAGGGCATGGGTGGGTATATTCAGCAGCTTGCCGGCCAGGTCCCAGAGCGCCATTTCAATACCGCTCATCGCCCGCTGCTGCGCGTGGGCGCTGCCATCGGTATACCGACCCGTGTATAGCCGGTCAATCTGAATCGGATCCTTCCCGATAAAAAGCTCGCGGAGTTCATGGATCGCCTCCCTCACACCGATGCCGGGCGAACCATAGGCCTCGGCAACGCCGTAGAGGCCGGCGTCGGTCTCGACCTTGACCAGGGTGTAGGTGCGTGGACCCTGGAGCATCAGGGTCTTGATATCTGTAATCTTGACTTTGCGCCGCTCAGCCGCAGTCAGTATCGCGTAGTTGCTCAGCCAGGGCGGCGCGGACAAGCCGGCGAGGGTGGCGAGAAAGGAACGACGGGAAAAGAGATTCATCGATCGACTCAATCCAATTTCCGACCTGGGCCGTGACAGCCTGGGCAAACCATTGGCGGTGACAGGCCGCTAATCCTCATAGAGCCAGGAAAGAGGAAAAACCCGCCACTTGGAGGGAAGAGCCTCTCCCGGAAGACTCACTTTGTAGTAGATGTGGATTCTTTCATTATCCAGATAGACCTGAGGATAGTGGTAGTGGGTGAAATCATCCGGGATCACTCCTTTCTGCTGAGGACCGCGGACCATCGGCTGCAGAGGTTCCGGCTGAATTCGGGCAAGGGGTGCGACTCCCGGGCTCAGCTCCAGGATTTTGAAATGACTCCAGGTTGATCCGTCGTCTTCTGAAATGGCCAGGCTGAGCCGGCCCCGCCGGTAGCCGCGGCGGATTTCATCGGCCGACATCTGATTCCACACCAGAACCAGATCCTCCGTAGTCGGGATACGTCTTAAGACGGCCGGAGAGTTTGACATGGCGATGTCGGTGGCCTCCACCTTGGACCAGTACTCGCCGCCGTCTGCACTGTAACTCTTGAGAATTCGACCCGTGGTGGAACGCATGAAGCAAAGGAGGCGACCATCCTTGAGTTCGGCCACGGTGGGTTCCTCGCAACTCCAGTGACCCAGACGTCCGTCGTCAAAATAGCCCATCAGAAATCCCTTGGAGGCCTGCCAGGTTTTTCCCTCATCATCGGAATAGCACACGAAAGTCCCGGCCATTTCGGGAACGTAGGTGTGAGTTTCCAGCGGAATATGCTTCCCCTTCCAGATGGCGTATCCACCACGCTGCTTTCGTGAGTAGTCGGGATGGTCGCCGTCCATCTCCAGGTAATAGGGAATCACCAGGCGTCCCCGGTGTTGTCCTTTTTGGATCTGGATATGAACGTCCGTGGTCGTTTGCCCGATGTTGTATGGATTGATTCGGCCTCCGCTATCCCAGGTTTTTCCTCCGTCGGCAGAAGTAAAGGAGAGGTTTTCCTTCCTGTCGATCCTGAGCAGCTTGCCGGAAAGCAGCTTCAAGTATCGGGGTTTGTTCCTGATGGTGGCCTCCGGGATTTCTCCTGCTGGAAGTTGATCTTGTGCAACAGCCGGCTGCGACCTCCAGGATCCACTGGCCAGACAGGGCAAGAGGATCAGGAAAAAGAACCGATGGAACACCATTCTGCGTCTCCGCGAAGCAATCTTTGCCATTAATGATCTTACGATTGGTCTCATTGAAGGCTGCTCCCCCTTGGGCTATCTCCTGTTTCACGATCTACGGATGGCCACTCATAGGTGACTCGAACCGCCCGGTTCTTCTCCGTTCCCCACTGACCGGGTGGGACCGGGTGGGATCCGCAAGCTCGCGTGTCCTTGTGGTAGATGCCAGCCTGACACTTTGCCGCTCAAGACAATTCTGTGGGGAGCAGCAGCGCTGCACTGAAACAATCCGGGCAGTGGTCCAGCTCGCGGACTTGGTCGTGGTGCCCACTAAGCCCAGCCCTCATGATCTTCGCGCAGTTGTGGGGACCATGGACCTTGTTGACGAGTACAACAAGCCGGTGGTCTTCGTGATAAATGCGGCTGTGGTGAGGGTACAGCTAACCGGCCAGGTCGCCGTCGCGCTGAGCCAATGAGGTCGTCTCATGCGGCAGGGTCTTTGCGGCTGAAGAGGGCCTGGTAGAGAGCCTCGATCCGGGAGTTGACTGAGTCGATCCGCGAGCTCAAGGCGTCGATCCGGGCATTCAGGCGGCCTTCCATGTCCCTCATGTGCTGGCGTAGACCCTGGAGGTCCTGGCGCAGCCAGCGGAACAGGAGCACCAGGGCGCTGAGCAGGGCAACTCCGATGCCGATGAGGGTGACGGTTTCAGGGCTCATGCAGCCTATCTTATCACGTAGGGCCCCCTGCCTCCAGGTGCTCCAGGTCGTCGGACCCTGAGAAAGATGGGCTAAACAGACATCAGTCAACAAAGGCTCTTCCAGGCTATTACACACAACTTGTCCTGCTGAGGCTCCCGCCTCGCATGCGATCTCACACCAAGCACTTATCTTTAATGCAGGGAGCCTTTTGCAAAAGGCTCTGAAGAAAATAGACTCCGAGTAGATGGGAGCACGCCTCAAAGGAAAGGGAACGGGGCGACCAGTTCCAGCTTACAAGGCAAGCAAGGGTTTTTCGGTATTTCGTCTTACCAAGGGCTCGACTTCGAGTGTTTTACATGATCGGGCATCTTGTAGCTCAACCCATGCTCGTCGAACACTGAGATTTGAAGAAGCTGGGTAAAATTGTCCGATCTGACCGATTGTCGGCCCCTCAGAACTCTTTGAAGGCGTTGCTTCATCCGGAAGTAAAACAGAGTTCCAATGTTGGAGTCCCTCGGAAACTCGAAGCGAATGGCGAGTTCGTTTCGATGAGCGCTCGTGAAAGACGGTAGGCCAACTCCGTCAACTTCTTCACTTCGGCCGGTTCGGTTACGCCGGCAACCGACGGAATGGCCCGGATCAAACCGTTGGCCACGGTTATCGAAGCGGAGTCGGGCGGCGGTTCGCACAAGTAGCTGATCTTGTATATTTCTTCCGCTTCGGCTGCGGTGGTATAGAGGATGGTTTCAGGTATTCCCATGAGATAACCGGCGTAGCGCCAGACAGCCAGAACACTCTCTCTTTCTTCATTGGCTGAAACGTGCGCCCACCTGCAGCGAGTATTCCAACAAACGCTTGGAAAAGACGGAGATGGCAAAACCCAAATGCGCCGCGCTCACCGGCGTGCCCCAGGCTTCGTGATTCCAATCCTCCGACGTGTTCATCAGGGACCTGATTCGGGCATGAATGAAGCGAATGCGGGTAGAGAGCTTCCAGCCGTCATTCTCTCTGTACAAGCCGCCGGGAAAGAAAATGTCCATCATAATGGCGGTTGTTCTGCTGCAGGCGTCTCGTGGTCGACGACACGCGCTCGGTGATGCTGAAGGACTTGGCTATCAGCGTCGAAAAGCCCTCCACGAGCACCCCCGTGACGAACGCGGTCAGCATGAGGTCCACGTTTGCGTGGAAGGCGCGAATGCCCGGGCGAAAGGCGTCGTAGTCGAGCCAGGGCGGAGGTTCATCAAGAGACTCGATGAAATCGCGCAGGATCTTCGGCGCCTTGCGCAATACTTCTTCCTGCTGTTCTAAGCCGGCCCCGATGAAGCGGTGCAGGTCGGCGGGCGGCAACGAGGAGAGTTCCTCCATGATCGGGTCGAGCACAGGGTCGCCGATTCCGGTGTGCCGGATGTAGTTGTCAGCGGCTTCCTGGTCGATGGCGCGCGCTTTGGCGTAGCCTGAGACATATGCTGAGGGGACGTTCTGCATGCCAATTTCTCCCCGTCCCATGCCGAACGCTCAAGGGCGTGTACAGTGCACTTGTCGCCAGACGAGATCAGAATTCGAGAAGTTAAACATGGTTGGGAGAGCAAGTCAAGTTCGCCGTCCCCCGCACCGGGTCGGCATTTTGGGGCCTTGCCAGACGCTTGCGACCGGCCGTTGAGGTTCCGGCTTCGGGGGACAACCCGCCGTCATCAAATAAAAAAAGCCGTCCTTGGACGGCTTTGTTTCCGGGTCTGGATTTGGTTGCGGGGGCGGGATTTGAACCCGCGACCTTTGGGTTATGAGCCCAACGAGCTACCAGACTGCTCCACCCCGCCCGGAAATCTTATTTTCCGGCGGGCTCGGGAGTCAAGGGATTTGTTGGCGGGGCAGGTCGCTGGACAGGGCCGCCGAGTCATTTGCGTTGGCCGCGGCGGCGCTGGAACCAGGGTTGCCGGGCTTGGTGACAATCTTGATTTCGCCTTCTCGAACCAGGCCCAGCTCTTCGCGGGCAATCTTTTCGATGGTGGCGGGATCGGTCTTCAAGGATTCGATTTCGTCCGACACCTGCCGGTTTCCCGTTTCGAGAGCATCCTTTTCCCGAATCAGGGACTGGTGTTCTTCTTCCAGGCGTTCCATTTCCAAGTGGCCCGTGGGACCGAAAACCGCCTGCAACGCCAAGCCCAGAAAGGCCAGGCCCAGGATGACCACCAGAATGTGTCGCCGCGCCGAGGATTTCTTCCTGGAAGCCAAGATCGCCCTTTCCGCTCCCACCGAAAACAGCCGGTGGTTCTTCCTCAGCCGGCCGCGTCCCGTTGGAGCTTCGAACGCGGCAACCGGCCAGCAAATCAGGGAGTAGTCTAGCCCAAAACGGGTATAATGAAAATTCCTTTTGACCGGTATCCGGTCAGCCGGGCTTGAGGAAAGACGGCGCCGGCTGCCGGCTTGGCCGGAATGCCCGGCGCGGGGAGACAGCCATGACAGACAAGGTTGTGGTCCTGGTCAACTGTTCCAACCTGGAGGAGGCCGGGCAGATCGGAAGGCAACTGGTGGCCAAGCGGCTGGCGGCCTGCGTCAATCTGGTTCCCGGGGTTCGCTCCTGGTACTGGTGGGAGGACAAGGTGGTCGAGGACAACGAAGTCATGATCATGATCAAGACCTCTCGCGAGCAATTGGCCGACCTTGAAAAGGAAGTGGTCCGTCTCCACTCCTATGCAGTGCCCGAAGTGATCGCTCTGCAAGTGGTGGATGGCTCTAAGGACTACCTGAGTTGGATCGATTCCTCCCTGAGGGGAACGCCATGACCTCCATTGTCCGCCACCTCGCTCGGCGCACCAAGAAGGGGATCGTGTCTTCAAAGTTGTTAAAACCAGGGGAACCAACAATGCCCAGGCCGCGAGTCATCGGGAAGTCCGGAGCCTTGTGGCTGGCGGCCGTTTTGGCGCTCCTGGGTGTTTTTGCCGGTGGTGCGGGCAGGATCTCCGCCGGGACGGGCTCCGGCCGGGTCGAGGTTTCCCTTGACTCCGACAGCCGGTGGGAAAGGACCTTCAACCTGGGTCGCGGCGAAGTCCGGGAGATTTCAGTGGCGGTCTCCCTGCCCTCCTCCCTGCCGCCCAACGGCCGGGTGGCGGTGAGTTGGCAGTTGGAAGGTCGCAATGGGGCCGAGGGCGCCGGCACCTCCGGGGAGACTGCCGGTTCCGGCCGGGACGGGAGGGAATCCGATGCCTTTGGCATTTACAATCGGCCCACCGCCCGCTGGAGAAAAGTACTCCATGCCCTGGATCCGGATGTGTTTGTGATTTACAGGGCTCCGGTGTCGGGACGGTATGTCCTGAGCCTGGCTCCGGTCATGGATGAAGTCCCGGTCTTCGGCGGACCCCGCTGGCGCGAAACCGGGACCGCACCCCAGGTGGCCGCCTTTCCCCGCTACACGCCCTGGCCCTCCCGGACGCGGGTTTCCCTGCTCGCCCGGGTCAGGCCTCTGGATCTCGAGGGGCCGCCGGGCCTTCATTTCCACGTGGAGCAGGAACCCAACGATACTCCCGAGCAGGCTCAGCCCATTCCGCTTCCCGAAGGTGAAGGCGTGCAGCGGGTCCTGGTGACCGCCGGGGCCGATGACGTCGAGTACTTCGACAACGGCAGGGTCGGGCGTTCCGGCGACGACTGGTTTCGGATCGAATACTCCGGGACGGAGCCCCGGCTTCTGACCTGCAACCTGACGTTGCCCGATCACACCCTGGCGGCCCGCCTGCGGTTCTACGCGCTGCCGGCCGCATCCGGCCAGGCCCGGTCCTCCCCGGCCGCACCCTCCCGGGATGCGGCGGAATCGGCCCCCCGGGAAACGCCGTTGCTGCCACTGGTGGAATACACCCGCGGGCGCAACGACAATGAGCGGGTTCACCAGCAGGCCGAGGAACACCGATCGGAAATCAGCCGCCTGCTGCAGCCCGGGGGAGTCTACTTCCTGCGGGCCGAGGCCAATGCGCCGGGCTACGAGATCGAATTGCGGCTACTCCAACCGGCGCCCTACCGGGATCCCAGGCTGGCGGTGCGCCAGGGCCTCTACGACCACCTGGCCCAGGTGGACTCCTGGCTGACCAACCGGCCGCGCGGCGCCAGCGTGGAGCGCCGCATCCGCGACACCGGCAACCTGCTGGGGACCCATTGCATGAGCTGCCACACCCAGGCCGGCGTTTGGGGCTCGGCGGTTCCCGTGGAGAACGGATACCGGATCGAAAACGTCCAGAATTTCCGCAGGCTGGTCAACGTGATGTATGAGTCGCTACGGTCGACCAACTATCTCAAGGAGGCCGCCAACAACACCAGCCTGGCTCCCCTGGACGTCGGCGACGGTCCCGCCGGAACCCGGGTGGCCGGCCACAATCTTTGCACCGCCGAGCGGGTGCTTCCACCTCGCAAGCTCCATTCGAAGCAACTGGTGCGAGCGGCCAACCAGGTGCTGCAGACCGCCGATCCCAGCGGGATCAATGCCGCCGGGCCCGGCTCCAACGTGGGCAAGTCGGTGGTTTTCAGCTTTGCCGGAGAGATCCTCCGCACCGCCTGGGACCGCACTCGCCATCCCCGCTACTTCGCGGCCATGGAAGAAAAGGCTCTGAAGCTGTTGGAGGTGCAGCCGAAATACAGCGACGACCTCTCTCACCGCATCGAGTTCTTCCGTCGCTTCTTTCCCCGGGACTACCTCCAAGTCAGCGTCGAAGCCCATTCGATACAGCAACGACTTCCGCCGCCGCCTCCCCGGGTTGAGCCCGAACCGGCGGCCGGCCCGACCGAGGAGGACTTGCCTCCCGCCGAATTTCCCCACTACCGGCTCTTGTCGGAACCCGACGCCGGGACCTGTGGCAACGGGTTCAGCGCCAGGTAGCCGAGGATGAGAAGCGGCTGAGGGCCATCCAGAATCCGGACGGGTCCTGGGGGTTCGATCCCGGGAAGCCGCTCCCCGAAAGCCCGGGTTGGAACACCGACGGCAAGTCCGATCCCGCCCCCACGGCCCTGGCCCTGATCGCCCTGGAATCTCTCGCCTATGGCGCCAGCCATCCGGCGGTGGACTCGGGGGTCCAGGCGCTGCTGGGCATGCAGAAGCCCTACGGACTCTGGAACCAAAGCGCCAAGACAGGGTTCGTGACCACCGCCTACGTGCTGCATGCCCTTTCCCGGCTCTTTCCCGTTTCTTCGGCGGAGGAACCCCGGCAGCGATTCGAATTCTCGCCCGAGGACTCCCTGAGGACCACCCTGGCCAGGGTCAGAGACCTGTCCCACTCGGAAGACCCCGAGCTGGCGGATCTGATGGTCCGGGCCGCGGCCCACCACAGTCCCATGGTTCGCTATTGGGGCCTCATGGGGTTGGGGGGCATCCACGGCAGGCATGGGGTAGACGCGCTGATCGCGGCCATGGGCGACCCTGTCAAGATGGTTCGGGATGCGGCCGCCTGGGCCACGGAACAGACGCTGCTGGACGATCGAGGGTTTGAAGAACTCTTCGAGGCCTACGAGACCGGCAACGACCGGGTGCGGGAAACCGTCCTTAAGGCTCTGGGGATGCGCGCCGATGCGGTACTGACCCGCCCCGGTTTCGACCAGCCCCGCCTGGCCAGGCTTCTGGCCAGAGCTCTCACCCGGGACCCCCACCCGGGCGTGCGGGCCTGGGCGGCCAAGGCGGCCTGGCAGTGGTGGGTCTGGAATCCTCCGCTGCGCCCCGCCATCCAGCAGGCCTGGCTGAGCAAACTGACGGCTCCCGAAGCTGAGGCCCTGGTGGAACAGTGCCTGAGGTACCAGAGCCACGCCCTGTTCATCGCCAACGGCCACAAGGCCAACAGCAGCAAGATCCACCAGTATCCCGAGCTGAGCTCCCTGTTTCGGTCGCTGGAATCCCGGATGGACGACCCCGACCTCGCGCCGGCCGGGAAGGACCGGCTGGCCCGGCGGCTGTCGCAAATCGCGGCCACCTTTTACAACACCTCCGGCGGCGATGGCGGCCCCGGCCAGATGGGGTACGTCACTGCGGGCGCCGGCGAAATGATGGGGAAAGCTGTCCTGCACTACTGGGATGCGGAGCAACAGGGGAATGGCTCCCAGGGAATCCGTCTGGCCCTGGAGGCGGCGGCCGGCATCCCCTACCCGGACCTGCAGGATCGCCTGATGAGCTACGCCACCGAGGGTCCCGAGGAGCTGCGTACCCTGGCCGCGGCTGCCCTGGCCGATCCCAGCGCCGTCACCCTGCCGGCGACGCAGGAGTTGATCCAGCCGATGGTGGAACAGATTCATCGGGGGGCTCTGGACTATGATCGCCGCAAGAACCTGGCGGAGCCGGTGCTCAAGCTGCTGAGCCGGGCCGGCTGGACCGTTCCCGAGACACAGGAGCAGCGGCAGATCCTCTATTCGCTGCTGGTGCCCTCCTACCAGGCCCCGTCCGATTCGGAGTCGTTGCGGGAAATTCGGCAGGCAGCCGAGGAGGCGGTGCAAACCGAGAGTCCGTTGAACCCAGCCTGGTTCATTGCCGATCGGATGGGGAAAATGCTGGCCGCCAACCCCGACTTCCAGACCCCGTTTCTTGCGCGGCTCTTTCCCGATGCCGTGGCGAACCCCATGGAAGCTCATTTCTGGCTCCCCAGCATCGATTGGCTGTCCACCTTCCAGGACGAGGTGCCGGTGGTGAGGCCGGCGTCGGAGGGCGAGGAATCCTCAGGGCTGCCACAGGATCTGCTGGAGGCCCGGTCCCGGTCCCGGGCCCTGCTGCTGCAGCTTCTGCAGATTGAGACCCCCGAGCTGAGCCGACGAATGGCTGTCAACCTCTCCTATCTGACCCGCTATCGGCAGGACCCGGCCGTTTTGGCGGCCTTGAAGGTGCTGGTCGAGTCGGAAACCAACGAGGAAATCCAGAAGGCTGCCCGCAACGTCCTCCGTTCGGAGCCGGAAGTCTGGATGGCGGACCTCGAGGAGGCGGTTCGGAATGAACCCATGGCGGAGCAGTTGGGACTCAGGCAGGCCCCGTCGCTTCCCGAGGAGTTCCTGGCCAGCTTTCGCTTTTTCCAGGACCACGTGGCCCCGGAGTTCAATCGACCGCAGCGCCACGACCAGATGGCCTGCATGGGCTGTCATGGAGTGCCCGGACGGGTACCGTCCATGGAACTGGCTCGCCCTGACGGCACCGGCTACCTCTCCGCCCCCAAAATGCTGAAAAACTACCTGATCCTGCAGGCGCGGGTGGATCCGGAGAATCTCGAGAAGAGCAAGCTGCTGCGCAAGCCTCTCAACATTCAGACCGGCAAGGAGGATGGCCACCAGGGAGGCAGGCGCTATACGCCCTCCGACCGCGGGTATCGGATCCTGCGGCACTGGGCCCTGGACCTGCCAAGTGTTCTGTCTCAGATTCAGACAAGGCACGAGGACTGATGGACCTCCTTCAACGACAACTGGCGCCAGAATGCTTCTGCACTTTTGTCCCGTTGGCGTGACCCTGTCATGGGAGGGAGCCCACCCGGGAGCGCGGGCGTCCCGCCCGCACAAATCCTCCCGCCGCTTCGGCCATCTCCTCCACCGGAATCAACCGGCAGCGGCGCCCTGCCTCTGCTTCGGCCGGGCCCATGCGGTTCCCGCCGGCAGGGCGCTCGGCTGCAACATCGCAGGGAAACTGAGCGGCAACCGAAGGGACAGCATGCGGGCGGGACGCCCGCGCTCCCGGGGGTGTCGTCCCGATGGTGAGGTGGGGGGTATCCGGCGGGCGACTTCTCTGAAAGCCGGCCTGTCCCCTTTGGGTAACTCCCGTTTGCCTGCGAGCCGGGCGCCCGCCCCCCGCGACGGGGCAGATCCATCGAGAAGGACTATAAATGGAACATGGATGCACAGGATAATCAGAACGGGAGGCTGCTGCACGAAAGGCTGACTCGGGCGATGATCGCGTGCGGATTTGAGGATGTCCGGGAACACAAGCCAGCCGTCTCCGGAAAAAATCCTGTGCATCCTGTGCATCGATGTGAATCAAAAATCTACCCGTGCTTGACTATGAACCGGTTTCCAGCCACCAGGCGCAAGCGTTTGTTTCAGATAAGTTGGGCCCCCGCCCTGGTGTGCGGATCATACAAGAGTGAAACAATCAGAAATCGATCATCCCTTCGCGACCTTGGCATCCCGTCGCGGTTAACCTCAACGCCTTAGTGGCCCTTCGTCGTTCTTCGTGGCCCTTCGTGGATAAGTCTTTTTTCTTTTGTTTCAGATAAGCCGGCGCCCCAACCCAGGCTCAGGATGTCGCCGAGCCCGGGCTTGAGGCCACTTCCAATCCTTAAAAATGCGGAGAAGCCGTCATGCGGCTGAGGCCGGTGACCTTCTTGGAGGAGGGAGCCGGAGACTCTTCCAGGTAGGTGTACCCCCGGAGACCCGACTCGTAGAATCTGAGAAGCCGTCCCGACTCTTCCAGCGAGATCTTCTTGTCGCGAACGGCCCGCTCGATGTCCCGGCGCATGAGGGACAGGAGTTCGTCAGCGTAATATTCCACGTAGCTGAGCACGTCTTTGACCCGGTCCCCCTTGACCACGTGATCCACCCGCACCTCGCCGCTCGGTTCCAGGCTCACGTGGACGGCATTGGTGTTTCCCAGCAAATTGTGCAGGTCCCCCAGAATTTCCTGATAGGCCCCCACCAGAAACACGGCCAGGTAGTAGGGCTTCCCCGTAAAGGGGTGGAGCGGAAGGACCGGCTTGGCGCCATGCGAGTCGATAAAACGGTCCACCCGTCCGTCGGAGTCGCAGGTGATATCCGCCAGGATGGCACGCCGGGTTGGTTCCTCGTTCAGGCGGTGAACGGGCGTGATGGGGAAGAGATGGCCAATGGCCCAACTGTCCGGCATCGACTGGAAGATGGAATAGTTGCAGAAATAGGTGTCGGAGATGAGGGCTTCCAGGCTGCTGAATTCCTCGGGGACGTGGTCCAGATCGCGGATGATCCCCAGCAGGGTTCGGCAGATGGACCAGTAGAGACTCTCGCTGATACTGCGCTGCTCCAGGCTGAGGTATCCCAGGTTGAAGAGGTTGAGGGCGTCCTCCCGGAGTTGAACCGCATCGTGGTAGGCCTCCAGAAAGTTCTGCCCGGTCAGGTTGTGGGCAATCCAGTGCAGGTCTGACAGGGGTTGGGGAGAGTCATCCGGCAGCGACTCGGGGATGCGGAACCCCTCGAAACCGGAAACCCCCAGCACGTTGAAGACCAGGACACTGTGATAGGCCACCACGGCCCGGCCGGATTCCGAGATGATGGTGGGATGGGGGACTCCGGCCTCGTCACAGACAGACTTGAGGCGGAAGACGATATCGTTGGCATACTCCTGGAGGGTGTAGTTCACCGAGGACTCGAAGCTGGACCGGGAGCCGTCATAGTCGATCCCCAGGCCCCCACCCACATCCAGCATCTCCAGGCCGGCGCCGGCCTGGATCAGCTCCGCGTAGACTCGCGCCGCCTCGGTGATGGCTTCCTTGATCTTGCGAATGTTGGTCACCTGGCTTCCCATGTGGAAGTGCAGGAGGCGAAGGCAGTCGGCCATATCCCGCGCACCCAGGTATCGGACGGCTTCCACCACTTCGGTAGCCGTCAATCCGAACTTGGAGCGATAGCCGGCCGAGGACTCCCAGCGCCCGGCGCCCCGGCTGGCCAGCTTCACCCGCACTCCGATGCGCGGCTTCACCCGCAGCTTGTGCGCGTACTTGACGATGAGCTCCAGCTCGGTGAAGCGCTCCACCACCGGGATGACCTTCTTGCCGATCTTCTGCGCCAGAATGACCGTCTCGATGAATTCATCGTCCTTGAAGCCGTTGCAGATAATGGGAACGTCCCGTCCGTGAGTGACGGCCAGTACGGCCAGCAACTCCGGCTTGGAGCCGACTTCCAGGCCCACCTGGTATTCCTGGCCGAAGTCCAGGATTTCCTGCACCACGTGTCGCTGCTGGTTCACCTTGATGGGGTAGACGCAGCGGTAGGCGCCTTCGTACTCGAACTCGTCGATGGCGGTCTGAAAGGCCTGGTGAATCTCGGCGATTCGATGCCTCAGAATGTCGGTGAAGCGAATCAGGATGGGCAGAGAAATACCTCGGGTCTGTAGCTGGTCCGTCAGGCTCTTGAGGTCGATGGATCGGTTGGGGTCCTTGGTGGCGTGGACGGTGATGTGCCCTTTCCCGTTGATGGAAAAGTAGCCCTGTCCCCAATTCCCGATGTGGTAGGCGTCCAGGGAATCCTGAATGGTCCAGCGCTTGATCGGTTCCACCCGTGGTTGCAGCTTGGGCATGAGGTCTCCTTGGGGACAGGCCTTCTCCTGAATTCCCCATGCCATTTAAGAACGGATTGAATCCGGCGGCAACAAAAAAGGGAGGGGGTTGGGCGGCGGACAGGGTAACGCCCGCCGAGGCCGGTGCTTCAGGTCAGAGGCGATTGCGGTTGTTTCGAGTTGAACGGCAAGCTAACAACCCATCAGGCAGAAAGCAATACAGCCGCACACGTGCATACTTTCAGCATCCTTCAGGAAAAGTGACTTTGGAGGTCCTCCACTTCTTTAAGCAGCCTGGAGGTGGTGGCCTGCCAGCTTGTCGCTTAACCGAGCGGAATAACGATGTGAGCGCACTTTCGAAGCTTGAAACGCGCTTCGGTGAGGTCTGCGGCCCTAGGAAGATTTCGAATTAGGGAATGCGCGCGATTACGTTTTTCTGGGGGTGCAGAGATCGGGTCATGGTCTACGGCTAATGGCCGGATTTGCCGGATACAACTAACCAACAGGGAAATTACCGCATTGTCGTTAGGATCGGAATTTGCCCTAGCGCGAGTATCCTCTGCAGTGCTGTATCGGTCCCAATCGACGGACAGCCCTTTTTCGCGCCTGCGAAACACTCCGTGACCAATTTCTCCCTGCGAAAAATACTGGCGGTGGGCCCGCATGAATACGAAGCTATTATCCGGTATGTGCGCTATCGGCCACCCTACTTCTTTATCAGCCACATGATAACTCCGAGATTAGTCACCGAGGTGTCAAGGCTTCCCTTGATGGTGTGGCCTGTTTGGTCTTCACCGTAGAACGATGCAGACTCGCTTGCGTTTTCAGGAACGTTAACCAGCAATTCCCAAGTCGGCTGCTTCCAGAACAAATCGATGCTTCCATCAGGGCCTGGATTGATTTGAGGCACCGGTAGGCTAATTCCACACAACTCGCGTAGCAATCGATCCTGACTCATCAAGAATTCTGCCGCGCTATTGACGGTCTCCGTTTTGTATTCAGCACTGCCCTCGCCGTCCCAATTATCAGCCAAGGCAGTCAGTTTCTCGTGGGCAGATTCAATCCCAGCTTCGAGCGACTCTGAATCGAATTCCGATTCGATGCTCTCCCATGCTCTGATCTCTTCTCGTTCGGCCTGCCATTCGAGAACGGATCCTTGAGTAGACATAAGTTAGTAAACCTCCGTAGGATTGATTCGTTCGATCCCGGCTTTTGAAAGAGCCTTGGTTATTGCCTCTTCTTTCGCTAAAGCACGGTCAATCGTTGCCCTTAGGCTTCTGACGTCGTTCCGGTCCATTGCCACAAAGATATCGGAGCGTTCATTTTGATTGTTGCGCTGGGTGATCCGTAGCATGTGGACCACGACGGCCGCGTCTGGCGTGTCAGCAACATCGGGATGAAAAACCGGACGAACATCAGTTAATATTCGTGCAGCCTGAAAAATCCGTTCATGCTGCGTCATGACGTGGCCAGTTTTCGATGCAGTGCCAACGGACCGATGCATCGCCAGTGTTTGTACAAAGAACTTCCTGAGTTTTGGCCAATTTGATTCTACTGCTTTCTCGTCTGCCAAGATCTTGGCGGACTTTAACGCTCTAAAGATTTCACCATCAACAAACCTCTCAATCGGGACGCCCGTGCGATCACGCGTAAGGTATAGAGCGGAGATGACACGCAGAATTCCATTCAGCAGCTTATTTGGAACTTCAACGTGTGCCGCGATTTCGTCTGCTAGTTTGTAAGTGCTGAATGACGGACTTGCATCTGAAAGCACATGGATGAACTGATCAATCTTTGTCGGCGAGAGTTCAATCAGGGCTTTTAGCAGAGGAACGTGTTCACTAGGGACTCGTATAGCCATAGCAGTCGCCAATCTAGAAGAAGGACAAAGCCAGGTACAGGTAAATTTATCAGTGACTTCCGGGCTTCCTTCTTAACCTCTCAGCATATCAGAGATCGTCCATGGGTGATCGGTGATTCCTGCCTCCCGTGCGGGTGTGGCCCTCAATCTCGAATGCACGCACACGAAGTTATACCATGCAAAGTAGTGAGCCACAGCGGCTTTTGGGTCTTCTAGCTTCTTTGAGAATCCAAGGCGGAGGCCTTCATGCGGCGAACGAAAGTCCGCATTGTGAGAATCGCCCTCTAACATGAGATGTAAATATCATGGCCGCCGCGAGGCTCTGGCATGATGGCGGCACTGCTCCAACAGGGTTTCATCCGGGTAAATATAAGGAGATTCCCCGCTTCGCAGGGGCGCACCAGCTCCAGCTGTCCCTCGAGAAACGCAATCTCAGACAAAGGCCCTGGCGTGGCGGTGCACCCGGTCCCCGTGAGCCCTCATGGCCTGAAGCTCGGCAGGGGTCGGAGGTCTCCAGTCGTCGAGAAGCCCCAGGGTGTGCAGCAGTTCCGACCGGTTGCCGGGAGCCGCCAGGGCAATCGAGACCGCCGGATGGGCCAGGACGAACCGATACCAATCCCGGACCGGGGGCGGGGCGAAGTCGGCCGGGTCTGTGGGGGTCGGCTTCAGCAGATCGCACCAGCGAAGGGCGGTAAAGGCCACCAGGGGCATCTGCAAGTCTCCGGCTTCCGGGAAGATCCGGTCTTCGGCGCCGCGATGGGCCGCATTGTAACGGATCATCAGCAGGTCGAGCCGCCGCTCTCTCAGAATGCGCACCGCCAGCTCCCGTTGATGGGTGGTCAGTCCGATCATTCCGACCCGGCCGCGGTCCTGAGCCTTCCGCAGTCCCTGGAGGGCTCCCTCCGGACCGGCGATCTGCCTCCACTCCTCGGGCCGTTCCACGTAATAGTGGGTGGCCACGTCCAGGGTATCGATTCTCAGCCGATCCAGGACCTGCTGCAATTCCGATTGGACTCCCTGTGCGTCTCGGGCCCAGAGCTGAGCTGCAATCAGCACCTGCTTGCGCCGGGGACCGAGCTGGCGGATGGCCTCGGCCATTCCGTCCTGGTGGCCGCACCAGTTCCAGTAGTTCAAGCCCCGTTCCAGCGCCACCAGGACATCGTCTCCGGTGAGGCGGGTATTGCCTCGGGTGGCCAGGCCCAGGCGGTACACCGGGGGTTGTAAACGGTCGAAGGTGAAGAAGCGGGGCATTGCAGGCATGGGGAGGTAGTTGGGCTGGCTGCCAGACAGGGGAGCCGGATCCTCGGCCCAATGAATGCGCCCCCCGGCATCCCACCCGTTCCCGCCGGAGGGCTCCCTCAATTGACGAGCTCGTCCAGTCCCAGGGCCACCATCAGCAGAATGCTGACGTAACCGTTGACCATAAAGAAGGCGGCATTGACCCGGGACAGGTCGCTGGGCCGGACCAGCCGGTGCTCGTGCCACAGCAGCCCAGCGACCAGCAGGATGCCGAGCAGGCTGATCCAGCCGAGACCTTGAACCCGAACCAGCCCCAGCAAGGCCAGCAGCATGCCGATGTGCAGCCCGCGGGACACCTTCAGGGCCCGGTCGATGCCGTAACCTTCCGGGATGGAGAAGAGAGCCTGGCGGCGATCGAAGTCCACGTCCTGACAGGCATAGATGATGTCGAACCCGGCTGTCCAGAGCAGCACCGTCAGGCCCAGGAGCAGGGGGGGCCAGCCGATCTCGCCTCTCACGGCAATCCAGGAGCCCAGAGGGGCCAGCCCCAGACAGAGCCCCAGGTAGAGGTGGGAGAGCCGCGTGAACCGCTTGGTGTAGGAGTAGAGCAGCAGGATGAGCAGCAGGGGAAAGGACAGGAGGAAGCAGAGCGGGTTGAGCTGGTGGGCCGCCAGGACGAAAACGGACCCCGAGGCCAGAGTGAAGACGGCCACGAAGAAGCGGCTGAGGTGTCCGGCCGGCAGGGCACGGGTTCTGGTCCGGGGATTGAGGGTATCGATCCGAATGTCCGCCAGCCGGTTGAAGGCCATGGCCGCGCTTCGGGCTCCCACCATGGCCACCACGATCCACAGGATCTTACGGCCGCCGGGCCATCCCTCTGACGCCAGCAGGGCGCTCAACAGGGCAAAGGGGAGCGCAAAGACCGTATGCTCGAACTTGATCATGGCCAGGGTGATCTTTGTGCTGGAGAAAAGGCTCATGTCGGCTTGGTGTCCGGTCGTCGGGCCGGGACGGCGGGTGGCTGGCCTTCCGGGCGGAAGAAGAACGAGAGCGTTCCGTTCATTCCTCAACCCCCCTTGTCTCCCGACCAGCGGAAGGCCGCCTCCGGGTTCAGCCCCAGGTGCTGCATCACCCGGTAGAGAAACTGGTCGATGATGCCCTCAAGGGTGGTTTCCCCGTGGTAAAAGGAGGGAGTGGCCGAAAAGACCACCGCCCCCGCCAGGGTTGCCAGACGCATGTTTTCCAGGTGAATCAGATTGAAAGGGGTGTCCCGAACCACCAGCACCAGCTTGCGTCTCTCCTTGAGCATGACATCGGCAGCGCGCTGAATCAGGTTCCGGGAGATGCCGTGGGCGATGCTGCCCAGGGTCCCCATGCTGCAGGGAACCACCGCCATGGCGTCCACCGGGTGGGAGCCGCTGGCGATTTTGGCCCCAATATCGTCGTTGCTGAACACCTGGATCTTGGGGTGATGGCTCTCCACCAGCTTCTCGCCGAGGTTGTGGAGAGTGAGAGGCTGGAGATCCAGCTCATCGTTGAGAACGCGCAGGGCGGCTCCGGAGGCAATCAGGTTGATGCGGGAAACGGCCGGCTCGGCGACCAGCAGGTTCAGCAGCCGATGCGGATAAATGGCTCCGCTGGCCCCGGTGATGGCAAGGGTGATCTCCAAAGTCTCTCATTCCGGGTGGATTATGGAGTGCGGGGGTTAACGGGACTCAACCCTGCAACCACAACCCAATGGTACATCAACTCTCGAACCGGCGGCCAGCAGCCGTTTCTCAACCGATCGCCGGGTATGGAATGGGGACCGGGGGCTGGGGCGGGCTGCGCTAGCCCGCATTTCTAACCAGGGGGTAGCACTCTTCTCAAGAGTGCAACTTGGCGCAGGATTTTCCGCTTCAGCGCGTGCTCGTGACCGAAGGGCGTAGCCGGAACTACGTTCGAGGGAGCATGTGCGCGCTGAAGGGGAAAAGACAAGCCAGGGCGCGCCCAGCACCGTCTGTGACCTGCAGACTCCAAACAAAGCGCCGCAAGATGTCAAAGACAAGCACTTTTCTACCTTAATGCTCAGCGTCCTGGTGAGAAATGCGGGCCAGGATTCTGCTTGACTTCCCCGGATCAGATTATTATCAATCTAACCCGCATTTCTCAGTGCGCCATGGAAAGGCGCCTTCTTCTAACGGGTGCGAAACCCGTCCAACAACTGTCGCTCCGGTTGGTAGCAGCCAGGGCGGATCATGGAGGCAACGATATGGTCTGAAGCACCCTGGTGTCAAAGGGCCGCATAAGGCGGTTCAGCGAACATGCGGGCCGGAACGCGAGTGAACGTCGAGCAGGCCTCGAAACGGGCAATGCGGGGGCCGACCCACCTGAGAAATGGGGAAGGCCGAAGACGGAGGGGGAAGCGAGCGACGCGGGCACCCCTTTGGACCCGCCGGGGTAGTGACGCTGGCACGCATGGAAGGGGAAGGAGGCAGCAACATGGGAAGCCCTGTGGGTGGTGAGGCACGCACCGAACCGGGACCCCGTGAGGGGGAGGCTGGGCCGGCAGGGTGGCGGAGAGGCTCGTAGTACTGGAGAAGCCGGGTAATGCCGGTGGAGGGAAGGAGCCTCAGGTGAGGAGCGGTGACCGAAGGGGGAAGGGTCCCGGGAGTGGCGAAAGCCTGAAACCCCGGTAAAAGGACCGGAGACTCCGGAAGCATCACATGCAAAAGTGAAGGGGTCGTCTGATGAGGACGGCGTCGTCAGGGCGTCAACAGGCCTGGCGGCACTCCGGGAGCGGACGTGGATGGAGTAGGGGACGGGTGCCAAACCCATGGGAGTCGTCCACGGATGCGAGCGGGGACCTGAGTGCGAGACGCATGATCCCACTGGAGAGCCGAGATGCGGGAAAACCGCACGTCCGGTTCGGAGAGCGGGGACTGGAAACGTGATAAGGGAGCCGGACTGAGGCCCGAAGCGAAAGCGACGGAATAGCCACCGGACCCTACAGTCAACGCGCCAGTCCTCGACTCTACCCAGGTCGGTGAGCTGGATACATCGATCGCTCCCCCCGGTGAGAATTGCAGGCCAGCTGATTGGCCGGAGACCTTCCCGTGGACGAAAAGGCCCTCAGGAACCTGCTGGAGGAGATCAAGGGCGGAAAGCTCTCGGTGAGCCAGGGGCTGGAGCGGTTGCGGCATTTACCCTTCGAGGACCTGGGTTTCGCCAAGATCGATCATCATCGCGCCCTTCGCCAGGGGTTTGCCGAGGTGGTGTTCGGCCAGGGCAAGACGGCCGCCCAGATCGAGACCATCGTCAAGCGGATGCTTCCCCGAAAGCACAATATTCTTGTCACTCGCAGCCAGGAGCAGGTCTTCCGGCGAATCCAGGTCTTGTCCCCCGAGGCCCGCTTCCACCAGGAGTCTGGAACCATTGTGATTCTGCAGGACGAATCGGTTCGGGGGAAGGGGACCATTCTGGTAGTTTCGGCGGGCACCGCCGACATTCCGGTGGCCCAGGAAGCGGTGGTGACCGCCCAGGCCATGGGGAATCGGGTGGAGACCCTTTATGACGTGGGTGTGGCGGGCATCCACCGCTTGCTGGCCGCTCGGGAACGGTTGCTGGCCGCTCGGGTGGTGATTGTGGCCGCCGGCATGGAGGGCGCCCTCCCCAGCGTGGTGGGGGGGCTGGTTTCGGCGCCGGTGGTCGCGGTGCCCACCAGTGTCGGATACGGCGCCAGCTTCGGCGGGGTGGCCGCGTTGTTGGGAATGCTCAACAGTTGCGCTTCCAACGTGAGCGTGGTCAACATCGACAATGGGTATGGCGCGGGATTTGTCGCCAGTCTGATCAACCGTTTGTGAACCGCCGACCGGCCGATGACCAGCTACGGCTTGAGTCCCATGAGGGCTTTTGCTATTCTCTGACTGCCGGTCACCAGGGAAAAACGGCTCATGTCGGGACATTCCAAATGGCATAGCATCAGGCACAAGAAAGGTGCGGCCGACGCCAGGCGCGGCAAGCTTTTCACCAACCTGATCAAGGAAATTACCGTGGCTGCGCGTCTGAGCGGCGGGGACCCGGACGGAAACCCCAGGCTCCGGGCGGCGATGGTGGCGGCCAAGTCCGCCAACATGCCCGCGGAGAACATCAAGCGGGCCCTGCAAAAGGGAACCGGCGAACTGCCGGGGCTTACCTACGAAGATGCGGTTTACGAGGGCTATGGCCCCGGCGGCGTGGCCGTCCTGGTCGAGACCGTGACCGACAACAAGAACCGGACGGTGTCGGAGATCCGCTACGTCTTCTCCAAAAACGGGGGCAATCTGGGTCAGTCGGGATGTGTGGCCCACATGTTCCACAGACAGGGCTTGATTCTGGTCGACAAGTCCAGTACCAGTGAAGACGACCTGATGACGGTGGCCTTGGAGGCTGGAGCCGAGGATATGAGGGAGGCGGGGGAGGTCTACGAAGTCTATACGTCGCCGCAGGACTACGAGGCAGTGCTGGAGGAGATCCGGCGTCACAACCTGGCGGTGGCCTCGGCGGACCTTTCCATGATTCCACAGACGACGATGCAGCTTGCAGGGAAGCCGGCGCAGCAGATGCTGCGCCTGATCGAATCGTTGGAAGACCACGATGACGTGCAAAAGGTCTTCGCCAACTTCGACATCGACGATGCGGAGTTGGAGGCTGCCGCCTCTTAGGGTGATACCGGTCCCCTGGCGTGAATCGGCCTTGAAATAGTCGGCCGGTGGAGGTCTCGGGCTAGGGATCCCATGAGAGTATTGGGTATCGATTGCGGTTCACGGTCAACCGGGTATGGCATTATCGACAGTGATGGGAGGCATCAGCGGCCGGTCGTCTTCGGGGCCATCTCTCTTTCCGCCAAACAGTCCTTGGGCACTCGGCTGGTGACCGTTCACCGGCGGCTTCTACAACTCATCGACTCCTACTCCCCTCAGGTCGCTGCCGTAGAAGACCAGTTCTATCTCACCAACTTCAAGAGCGTCATGAAGCTCGGCCAGGTCAAGGGGGTCGTGATTTGTACGGCGACCCTGGCGGACATTCCCATCGCGGAGTACAGCCCCTTGCAGATCAAGAGCGCCGTCACCGGATATGGCCGGGCAGACAAGCACCAGGTTCAGGTCATGGTTGGACGGCTGCTGGGACTGGACAGCCTCCCCCAGCCCCACGACGCGGCCGATGCCCTGGCCCTGGCCCTGTGTCATGCTCAGATCCTGTCCACCGAAAGCCGCATCAGAAAAGGCATCTCCAAGGCCGATGCCGTCGTGTCCTCCGGGAGTTGAATCCATGCGCCCGTCCCCAGTCAACTCAGCCTGGTCGCTGTCGCTTGTCCTGCTCGTCCTGGCCAGCGGTTTGAGAGGCGCCGGTCAACCCACTCAAGTGATCTGGCAAAAGGATTACTCCCGGGGAATAACCGAGTTGCACCGCATTGAAGTGGAGGGAGACGGAACGACCCGGTACCTGCTGAGACTGGGCGATGCGGAGCCCGTGACGGTGGACTTTCAACTCAAGCCCCACACGCTCCAGCACCTGTTGGAGATGTTCATGCAGGCCGACTTTCTGAACCGGGACAAGAACTTCGTGAGCTCGCGTCGGGTTGCCGACACCGGGACCCGCACCATACGACTGGTGAGCGGCCCGCAATCGCGCGAAGTGGTGTTCCGGCACACCGGCGACAAGACCTTGCGCAAGATCGTGACCTTCTTCGATCATCTCTCCGCTCAGGAGAGATTCCTACTCGATATGAAGCTGACCCTGAAGCACGACCGGCTGGGGGTTCCCAGGAAACTGGATCTACTGGAAGGTTCCCTGCGCCGGAAGACCATTGTGGACCCCCAACGGTTCTCGCCCATCCTGAAGAGAATCTCCCAGGACACCTCCTTGATGAACCTGGCCCGCAAAATGGCCCGAAGGCTCCTCAGGCAAATCGACCGCCACCCCTCCGGCTAACCCGCATTTCTCACCAGGTCGCTGATGCATAGTGAATAGCGGTTTATCTTCAGACCCTTGATTGGCTCCATTTAAGGGACTTGCGGCTACAGACTGCGCTGGGCGCGCCCTGGCTTGTCCTTTTCCCCTCAGCGCGCACATGCTCGCTCGAATGGTGTCCCCGCTATGCTCTTCGCTCGCGAGCACGCGCTGAGGGAAAAATTCCTGCGCCAAGTTGCACTCTTGAGAAGAGTGCAACTCCCTGGTGAGAAATGCGGGCTAACTGCCAACCCCCCAACTCTCACCCGGGCGTTCGGCTGCCTGATCCAGGTGCCTTGGGGTAAATGGCGATGCCGGCATAACCCACCACTTCGCTCCTGCCTCCGCCGGCGTCCCCCGAGGTCGCATAGCGGACCAGCTCGGCCCGGCAGGTCTCGGCCGAAGCTTCGGTTCCATACAGCATGGCGATGGTCGGTCCGTAGCCGCACATGCTGATGGACTCCCTCCGAATCACCTCATAGAGTCCCGGGGGGTCCAGGGCGAGGATCCTGGAGATGGCCTTGCGATCCTTGATGCGTGTCACCTCATCGGGCTCGAAGTGGTTCATGTCGCTGCTGGCAACGACCAGGACGGGCTGCCCGGGTATTTCCCGCAACGCTTTTGCGATGCCTTTCCCCAGGCGCTGGAAGGTGGGGAAGTCGTGGCGGCCCAAGGCGATGGGCACCAGGCGAAGGTCGGGCCGGAGGTGAAACAGGAAGGGGAGCTGCACTTCCAGCGAGTGTTCGAAGCGGTGAGCTTCGACGTCTTCCCTCAGGAGAGGACAGTGGTGCAGAAGCTTACCGGCCAGCTCCTCATCGATTGCGACCCGCCCGAGCGGGATCTCCCACTCCCCTTGGGACATGATCGAGAGGGAGGTTCCCAATCCGGTATGGTTGGGACAGAGGATCAGGACTCGATCGGGAATCTCGATTGTGGAGTATACGGCTCCGGCCACGGGACCGGAATAGAGGTAGCCGGCGTGAGGCACCACCACGCCCCGAGCCTGGAGACGCGTCCGGGGCGGCCCCAGATGCTGCAGCAGGTCCCGGCGAAGCCGGTCGGGTTGGGAGGGATAGAAACGGCCGGCAACGGCAGCTTTTCGCAACATGGATCTTCCGGCACTGTGGTTCACAGCACGCCCGAGTGAGAAATGCGGGCTAGGGATCACCGGAGGCGGGAGGCCAGCGAAAGGAGAACTCAAGCCGGCACCGGGGGAGTCCCGCGCCAGCCCCCGTATTGCAGCAGGCCGGCGCCCTGCCTGTAGACGGTCAAGTTCCGGTTTTTTTTCAGGTCAACTCTTGACGGCGTGGTAGCCGGCACGGGTTCGCGCCTTGACTTTCTTGACGCGATTCCCGTTCTGGTCAACGATCTCCACCTTGATCTTGCGGAATTTTCCGTTCCGCTCGGCATTGGTCGAAACGTAGCCCAGGCTGTACTGGTTCCTGAGCTCAATCCCGACCTGTTGCAGGATGGCGGGATGGTCGGCCTGCCAGCGGGGGAACCAGGCTTTGCCGCCGGTGACCTTGGCAAAGGTCTTGAGTTGATTGTCGGCTTGCAGATAGGTCAACCGGCTGACGGGGCCCATTCGGTGCTCGCTGCTCAAGCGTCCTCGCTGGCCGATACCGAGGCAGTAGATGATGGCATCGGTCGCCTTAACCCGCTTCAAGGCGGAGCCGAAAGTGATCCTGCTGAAGGTATCCACGCCCGTGCTGACCAGAAGGACGGCCTTCTTGCCATCCACTTCGTCCAGGCGGTCCAGGGTGAACTTGAGAGCGTCGAAGAGGTTGGATTCCTGAGAGACGGGGAAGGCCATGCGGGAGAGCGAACCGAAGAGCTCGCGCTTGTCCTGGGTGAAGTCGGAAAGTATCTTGTGGTTCAGGTTATAGGCCACCACGGCCGCCCAGTCGTTGGGCCGCAACATCTGGATAAATCGCGCCGCCGGCATTGCCGCGTCGTCGTACCACCACCAGGCCAGGTTCTTGGTGGACTCGAGCACCATCACCACCGTCAGCGGCGCCGTGGTGGGAGTGAAGTTGGTGACTTTCTGCTCGACCTTGTCCTCGTACACCTTGAAGTTCTTGGCGGTCAGTTCGGGGATGAAATTTCCCTTCTTGTCGGTGACCACCACATCCAGATTGATCAGCTCGATGTCCACCGCCAGGGTGAAGTTGTCTTCCGGCTTGGAGCCCTTGGGCCGGGCCGGATTCAGGCGGCGTTTTCTCGGCTTGGGTTTCTTTTTGCGAACGATCACCGGGTCGGACTGCCGCTGCTGAGGGCCACCCTTGTTTACCTTCCTGCTCTCTTCTCCCCGCTTCCCTTCCGATGGTTCCTTTTCCGCCAGGCCCGCCGACAGGCCGCCGCCCAGGATCATGCCCAGTACCAAGGCTCCAAAAATAGCCGTTTGTCTGATCCGACACCAAGTCCTCATGGCTTCGTTCCACCTTCGTTTTGGGATTGCTTTCTATCCGGAATCTTAAGCCAAGCCTCTTTGCGAGTCAACACTACCGGGCGCCTGGAACGAAACGGGAGGTGCAGGTTAACCCTCCCCCAGCTTGAAATCCACTTCCGGAACGCCCTGCAATGCCTCCTTCATATAGCCCTTGACCTTTTCCACCAGCTTTTTTTCCGACACGCGAATGGCCTCGCGGGTGACTCCATACCGGTCCGCAATGGCCTGAAGGGTCAGGGGCTCTTCGGCGATCAGTCTCTGCTGGAGGATGACCCGGTCTCTCTCGCCCAGACCCTCGCCGAATTGGGCGAACTTGGATTCGATGAGGTCCTTCAACTCCCCGGCCGCCAGCTTTTCATCGATCAAGTCCTCGGTGGAAGCCAGAGTCTCCAGATAGTAAAGGTCGGAGTCGCTGGAGGTGGTGGCATCCAGCGAAAGATCATGAGCCCTGATGCTGTTCTCAACGTCGATCACGTCCCCTACGCTCACGTTCAGGTTGTGGGCAATCAGCTTGGGGGTCGGTGCGATCCCCTGGGCCTCCAGCCTCTGCTTCTCCTTGCGCAGATTCATCAGCAGCTTGCGCCGGTCGTTGGTGGTGCCCACGCGCACGATGCGAAAGTTGTCCAGAATGAATTTGATGATGTAGGCCTTGATCCACCAGGAGGCATAGGTGGGCAGGCGCGTGCCCCGGTCGGGATCGAACTTCCTGACAGCCTGGAGCAGGCCCAGGTTGCCTTCCTGAATGAGGTCCATGAGGTTGGCATAGACCTTGTTGTAGAGAAACGCGATCTTGACCACCAGCTTGAGGTTGGAGGTGACCAGTCGGCGGGCCGCTTCCCTGTCCTGCCTGTCCCGGTAGAGACGGGCCAGGTGCTGTTCCTCCCCGCGAGTCAGCGGCTGATACTTGCTGATCTCCAACAGGTAGTGGCGAACGGGGTCGTACCGAACCAGCCCGGCCCGCTCGGTTTCTTGCAGCGAGATCTGCGGTTCCTCGTGTTCCTTCAGGGCCAGCACCCGGCCCAGGACTTTGGCGTTGTCCTCAGGGGTCTCGGCATTCGACCGAGGCGGCGGAGGGGATCTGTCGGGGTCAGGATGCATGCCTATCATCTCCTGTTCCGACCCTTTGCGGGCTCGGTTCGGAGGCGATCAATCCTATGGCTGCCTGGCGCGGGCGGGAGGAGCGGCACTCAAATCCGACCGGAGAAGGTCGTGCGATGCTACACTGTCACGCTGAGGACCCCATCCTAGCATACTTTCGCCCGCCCCGCCGGGACCCAACGTTGCGGGATGCGGTCCTGATGATCTCCATACAGTGGTCGGTTCTCATCTTGTTTATTGCCACCGACGTGGCTGCGGCTGAAACGAGTTCAACCATTAGCCTCAGTGAAGCACACATCGCCGCCGTCAATCGACCCAGGCGGGTCATCGTCAACATCGACGCCTCCTGGCACGTGGACCGGTTCGTCAAGGATCTGCCGGCACAGGTGGATGACGCCTTCGGGTTTGCCGATGAACCCGGCAGCCACATCGACAGTATCTGGTGGAGTTGGGGCCAGGGTCAGACGGCGCCCTATCCCAGCAAGATCCTACCGCTATACGATCGCGAAAAGTACCGGCGCTGGGTGAATCAGGGCATCGATGTCATGCGCCTTTATCTGCAGGCGACCAGAAAACGAGGTTTGGAAGCCTTCTTTTCCTACCGCCTCAACGCAGGAGACTCGGACCTTGGAACCACCGCCCAGGTTGCCATCAAGCAAGAGCACCCCGAATGGACCATTCGCCCTTGGCCGGATCACCCCACGCTTCATCAAGTGATCTTGTTCAACTTTGCCTTCAAGCCGGTGAGAGACTATAAGTTGAGCGTGCTGCGGGAGGCAGCCGAGAACTATGAATTTGATGGTATTGAGCTGGACATGCAACGCAGTCCGCTGCTGCTACCGATTGGACGTCAGTGGGGAAATCGCCATCATCTGACACAGTTCGTGCGCTCGGTTCGAGCCATGCTGCAGGCGCTTGCCCGGAAGCGTGGCCGGCCCTTTTTGCTGGCCGTACGACTGAGCCATAGGATCGAGAGCTGCCACTTTGACGGCATCGACGTGGAGACCTGGGCAAGGGAAGGTCTGGTCGACATGTTCGTGTTAGGCACCCGTTCCCTGGACGTAGATGTTTACGCGTTCCGCCGGATCACTGACGGAACCTACATCAAGCTCTACCCCGTCATTCAGGATCACCACGGCCCCGATGGCTACAGTTACCCGCCCATCGAGGTCTTTCGAGGCGTGTTTTCCAACTGGTATCGTCAAGGAGCCGACGGCATTGAGACCTTCAATTTCGCTTGGGCGCCAGCCATCCCCGGCTATCCCCTCCCGTCGATGAACGCCAAGCAGTCCAAGGTACATCAGCAGGCCTACCGGGAAATGGGTGATCCTGAACTGATGAAGCACAAGGACAAGGTCTTCGTCCTGTCCCGCCGGGGTGGCGGTCATGGTGATCCCGTGGTGCCCGACCCGGAGAAGTGGTACACGCCCCGCCATATGTTCGGCTACACCAACATGCTGGCACCCTTGCCCTGCCCGCTATCCAGCGACGGCAAGACCGACACCTTTCTGAAACTGTTTGTGGGTGACGAGCTGAGTGCCGCGGTCGACCGTATTTCGGAATTGAGGCTGCGTATCCTGCTCCATGACGCAGCCGCCGGGGACTATATATCCTCAAATTCCCCGAAGAAACCCAAACCCCCCGATGACACCAGAATCGAGCGCGGTGCGATCCGCGCCTTCCGCCACAGAAACTTTCTCTACAACTGCCCGTCCAGGAAAGGCATCGAGAAACGCTTGCAGCTACGGATCCACAATAGCCTGCTGGCCGCGCCGGTTCTGGAAGACGGCTGGTTAGTATTTCACGACCTGAATCCGCGCTTATTCGCCGTCGGCGACAACCTGATCGGTGCCGTGCTCAGCCAGTCTACGAGCGATCTGGAGGAGTCCATTCGGATCGAAAAACTGGAACTGCAGGTGCGGTATCAGGCGAATGATGAGTCCAAGCCAGGCCGTAAAGCAACGGCTGATGCATTGGGGGGCGGCAGCCCATGGAGAGGAGTGCACCCAAAGGTCAACGAGCCGCGGCGGCGGCGGCAATTCCTCCAAAGGTTCAGGTCCTGAAGAGTGCAGTTTTCCCGGCAGGGGCAAACCCACCCCGGCAGCCGCTTCGCGGCCGCCACCTCTCCAGGGACGGGGATGCCCACCGGCCACTCAACCTGAAGAATAGCCGAAGCCGGGCCGGCTTGACGCTCCTCCCTTCCTCCTTTACACTCAAGCGAGAACAAAGAAGAATAAGGAGTTGCGCCGATGTTTCCCGTGTTCGACCCCATGTATTACGTGTTTATGGCTCCCGGCCTGATCCTGGCCTTATGGGCGAGCTGGAGGGTGAAGTCCAACTTCAGGAAATACTCGGCCGTGCGATCCATGCGCGGGCTCACAGGGGCCCAGGCGGCGGAGGAGTTGCTGCGCCATGGCGGTGTCCGGGGCGTGCGCATCGAGCGCGCTCACGGCATGCTCTCCGACCACTACAACCCGGTCACCAGGACCCTGGCCCTTTCCGACGGTGTTTACGGTTCCACTTCGGTGGCGGCCATCGGCATCGCCAGCCACGAGGCCGGCCACGCTCTCCAGCACGCTCAGCACTACGGACCCCTGCGGTTGCGCTCGGCGCTGGTTCCCACGGCCGGCATCGGCTCCAACATCGGCTACTTCGTGATGGTATTGGGCCTTTTCATCGATCCGGCCCTGGTGCTGATCGGAGCCGTCATCTTTTCGGGGGTGCTGCTGTTCCAGATCGTCACTCTTCCCGTGGAGTTCGACGCCTCCAGGCGCGCCAAGGCGCTGGTGATGGAGCGCGGCCTGATCTATCCGGGTGAGCGCGAAGGGATGGACAAGGTGTTGAACGCCGCCGCACTGACCTACGTGGCGGCGGTGGTGAGCACGCTGCTGATACTGCTCTATTTTCTGCTGCGAGCCGGTCTGTTGGGGGGCAGGTCGGACGATTGAGGGGTCGCGGGACGGTTGGTCTGCTGCATAAGCCCGGGAGGCGCCGCGGCAGGATCGATGGGCGCCCTTCTTTCCTTCTCTTCTCTCCTCGTCAAGGAATACCCTTCCCTTTTAATGGCGGCCCGCCATGCCGGCCAAGGGCCGTGGCCGGCGGCCGACCTAGATTCCCAGGCTCAGGATCTCCGGGCCATTCTCGGTGATGGCAATGCTGTGCTCGAAATGGGCTGAGGGCTTGCCGTCCTGAGTCACCACCGTCCAGCGATCGGGCATCACCCGGACCTTGTCCGTGCCCTGGCTCACCATGGGCTCGATGGCCAGGACCAGGCCGGGCTTCAGCAATATCCCGCGCCCGTTGACCACGTAGTTCAGCACGGCCGGTTCCTCGTGCAGGTTTCTCCCGATGCCATGGCCGGAGAATTCCTTGACCAGGGAATAGCCGCGGCCTTCGGCGTGGGTTTGGATCGCCGCCGAGATGTCCCCCAGATGGTTGCCGGGAACCGCCTTCTCGATCCCCAGCATCAGCGACTCCCGGGTGGTTTGCAACAGGCGTTCGGTGGCCGCAGAGATGTGGCCGACAGGCAGGGTCAAGGCGGCGTCTCCAAAGAATCCCCGGTGGAATACCCCGTAATCGACGCTGACGATATCGCCTTCCCTCAAGACCTGCTTCGAGGGGATTCCGTGCACCACCTGGTGGTTGACCGAGGTGCAAAGAGTGGAGGGAAATCCGTTGTAGCCCTTGAACGCGGCCCTGGCCTTGTGCTTGAGCGTCAGATCCTCCGCGATTTTGTCCAGTTCCAGGGTGGTGATGCCGGGGCGGCAGTGGCGCTTGAGGGTGTTGAGGATTTCGGCCACGATCTGGTTGCATTCCCTCAGGATCGCGATTTCGTTGGCCGACTTCAGGTGAATCATGGACCGCCGCTCCGGAAAAGTGTCTGATCCCCTTGGCCCAAGCCTCATCATGGGGACCGCCGCCCGGCTCAAGCGCTTCATGATTGACAAAACCCCCCTGGGATGTCAAGGCGCCGGCCCCGGTGGCCAGCGCGACACCCGCCCCCGCCTGACTGCGCCCCATCAGGGCAACAGCCGCCTGCACTCTGATGTCCGTGAGGTGACATTGCAGGCAGTTTTGCGCTGCGCTATGCTGGTGTCATGGCGAGTCCACCAGGGCACACCAAGCCCGTAAGGCTGCCGGTCAATTCGGACCGTGCGAGCTACGCTTCTCCTGTGAAGCTGGCCAAACGGGAGCATTTTCCCGATTCGCAAGTAGTTCGCCGGGCCATCGAGTAACTGTGCCTACAGGACCGGACAACTAACGTTGGGCCGGCGCTGACATCGCCGAGGGACAAAAACAACGATCGAGCCGGACGGGATGGAGCCGCGATGAGCATCGAACAGCGCTTCGATGTTTCTCTGATCGCCGGAATGGCGCTCAAGGAAAAACAGATTCAGCAGAACTATCGTCCAATCATCGGCGTCCACAAGTGGTTCGCCCGCCGGCCGGGAACCTTGTTTCGCGGCCTGATGCTTGCGGAATTCGGGGACGGCCGTCTGGATGATATCTTTTTTCGATCAAACGATTTTCCCGGGCTCCGCATCGCCGATCCCTTTATGGGCGGGGGCACGCCACTTATCGAAGCCAATCGCCTTGGATGCGATGTGGAGGGCGTAGATGTCAACCCAATGTCTACCTGGATTGTCCGCGAGGAGATCGAGACCCTTGATCTGAGAGCATACGCACGGGCCGCCAACGCTCTCATTGCCGCGCTCCGGGACGAGATCGACCGATTCTACCGAACATCCTGCCCGCATTATGGCGACGCTGACGTGCCTGTTAAGTCCTTTCTGTGGGTCAAGGTTCTCGACTGCAAAAGCTGCGGCAGGCCTTTCGACCTCTTTCCCGGCTACCTTCTCGCCAAGAATCGGCGTCACCCCAGGAATGTTCTGATCTGTCCGGCATGTGGCGATCTCAACGAAGTTGACGATCCAAAGAGTCCCGGAGACTGTGCCGCATGTGGGATCGCGCTTCACCAGGGAGCACCTGCGCGCCACGGGCGCTGCCATTGCGCGCACTGCGGGCATACCAACGCCTATCCCGGGGTAGTCCGGAAACCACTTGACCACCGCCTCTTCGCAATCGAGTATCACAACCCCAAACGCAAAGCGAAACACAAGGGTCGATTCTTCAAGAAACCTGACGCCGAGGACTTGGCGCGAATGGCCGACGCGGCAAGGCGATGGGAGCAAATCGAACCTCGCTTTGTGCCGGACCAGCATATCCCGACTGGAGATGAAACGGCTCGGCTGCATCGGTGGGGCTACAACCGCTACCGGGAAATGTTCAACCCCCGTCAACTACTTGGCCTGGAACTGAGCTGCCGGCTTATCGCCGAGACCAAGGACGAACGGGTGCGCCATGCACTCGCGACCAATCTTTCCGACCTGTTGCGCTATCAGAACATGTTGTGTCGCTACGATACGATGAGTCTCAAGTCTCTCGACATATTCTCCGTGCACGGATTCCCCGTCGGACTGGTCCAGTGCGAGTCCAACCTGCTTGGTATTACCAATAGCGTCGGCTTGAGTGTCGGCTCCGGGGGCTGGTCGAACATCGTGGACAAGTATGTCAAGGCGAAACGCTATTGTGAGGCGCCTTACGAGGTTCGTCACACCAGCTCCGGTAAGGTCCGAGTTCCGATTGAGGGCGAGCAAATCGGCGAGACCCGCAACGGTGCCCGCCGCAAGATTTCCATTCGTTGCAGCAGTGCAACCGAGATCGAGTTTGCTCCTGACAGCCTCGATGGCGTGTTCACGGACCCTCCGTACTTCGGCAACGTGCAGTACGGCGAGCTGATGGATTTTTGCTATGTCTGGCTGCGTGGTCTCGTCGGGAAGAAAGCGGAAGGTTTCAACCGTCCGTTCACGCGGTCACCGTATGAGTTGACCGGTAATGTCACCGAGGGTCGTGGCTTGGAGCGATTTACCGAAGGGCTGTCCGAGGTCTACTCGCGCATGGTCGGTGCCCTGAAGCCCGGCGCGCCGCTGGTGTTCACCTATCATCACAACCGGCTCGAAGCCTATTGCGCGGTCGGCGTCGCTATCCTGGACGCTGGTATCGTCTGCTCGGCATCGCTGCCGTGCCCCGCCGAAATGGGCGGCTCGATCCACATACACGGCACAACCTCCTCCATCATCGACACCGTTTTCGTATGCCGGAAATCGGGCACGACTCGTCGGAGTTGGTTATTCGACACCCCCGACCGCTTGGTCGAAGTCGTCCGCCACGACCTGATGCAACTCGCCGCCGCGGGCAGGAAACCCTCCCATGGCGACACGAGATGCATCGTTTTCGGTCACCTGACCCGGATTGCTGTCTGGAAGCTTCGAGAAACCTGGGATCGGTCCAACTCGACGAAGGAAAAGATCGCATCGTTTTGCGCCAAGATGAGGTCTTACGGAGATCCCGATCAACTTGCAAGGCGCGCGACAACCGGCGAAGCGATGGAAGACTTGCCGTTGTTTGCAAAACGATTTGCAAAATATGCAGCAACTCGTCCAATGCACGCGCCTTGCCGAGTTTCGCTCGCGCTAGCCGGTCCGACTACACAGTGACAGTAATCACCTGACAGTTCCCCTGCCAGGGAACGTCGGTTAAGCGGCCTTCCTGGTCCCTCCTTTGGAGTCTTTGGACACTCCCTCCCGGAAGACCTGAGCGGGTGTTCTCCCCTTCATATTGGCGCCCTGGCGAGGTCGCCGGCGGGCAGGTCGTGCGATTGACAATCCAGGTCCAAACGTTTAAGTTCTCTCGACATTCGGAGGGAGGCCTGATGAGAAAGCGAGCGGGGCCGGCATTGGATTCCGAGGTGGACGATGCGATCGAATCCCTGCGTTCGATGGTTCGCCAGGCGCATCGACTGGTGATCTTTCGATCCGTCGTGCGGGATCCGGTGGTTGCTGCTCTGCTCGATTTTCTGGAAGGAATTGCCGGCGGCCGGCTCCACACCGCCAAGGTGGCCAGGCGGGTCGCCGCCAGCTACTCCTCTTTCTTTGCCGGGTTGTGCTCGCAAGCCGTTCCCGGGCGGGAAGCGGCTGTGGGCACGCCCTGGCAGAACCACCTGCTGAACCTGGTGCTGCGCGACGAGAATCCGTTTTCCAGGGGGGCCGAGCGTCACGGCATGGGCCGGCTGGGTCCTGATCTGATCCTGCAGGTGGAGGCGGACCTGGCCCGACTGCGGGAGCTTTTTTCCTTGCGCGGTGCGCAGGTGACCTCCGTTTTCCAATGGGTGGGTTGGGACGGGAAATGGCCGGGCTGGGACCGGCTGCGGGCGGAAGAAACCGCTTCCGAGCCACTCCCCGACCAGCACCTGGAGATGAAACGGCGTCTGAGCCAGGCCTCCGACTGGGGGCCCCTGGTGGCCGAGTTGGGCGACTTCTACCGCCGAAACGGCACCGGAATGTTCGGCGAGTTCCGGGCCTTTCAATGGGACCCGAGACCCCAGGGCGGGAGATTGCAGGGCATCGCCTCTCCTGACCCCATTGGCCTGGAGGACCTGGTGGGGTACGAGGACCAGAAGCAGTGGCTGATTCGGAACACCCGCTACTTCCTGGCAGGCCACCCGGCCAACAACGTCTTCGTCTACGGAGATCGAGGGACCGGGAAATCGTCCTCGATCAAGGCCCTCTTGAACCGCTTTGCCGGCTCCTCCCTGCGAATGGTGGAAGTTTCCCGCGACGACCTGCATGACTTGCCGCGGGTAATGAGCCTGCTCCGGGAGAGGCCCCAGCACATCATCCTTTTTGTGGACGACCTCTCTTTCGAGGAAGGAGAGACTCAATACAAGACCTTGAAGGCCGTGCTGGAAGGAGGCCTGGAATCGCGTCCCCGCAACGTGGTGGTCTATGCCACCTCCAACCGCCGCCACCTGATTCGGGAGTTCTTCTCGGAGCGCAACGACTTGCAGGGTGACGAGATCAGGCGCCAGGACACTCTGCAGGAAAAGGTCTCCCTGGCCGACCGCTTTGGCATCCAGTTGGCATTTGTCGCCCCCGATCAGACCCAGTACCTGGCCATCGTTCATGCCATGGCGGGGAAGCGCGGTCTGACCTTGGCGGCCCGGGACCTGGATCGCCGCGCGCTGCAATGGGCTCAGCGCTACAACGCCCGTTCAGGACGCACCGCCCGTCAGTTCATGGACTGCCTTTGCGCTGAACTGGGAGCCGAAAAGTAACTGCGCTCAATGGCAGACTCCCCATAGGATGCCGCCACCGAGCCCGCCCCGGAGGGGGTCACTTCCTGCGCAGGTAGTAGCGGGTGACGTACTCGGTCACCATGCGGTCCGTGTTGTATTGCGGGATCAGGGTTTGCATGGCCCGGCGGATCTTCGCAATCCAGCCCCGGGGGATTCCCTGAGAGTCCCGGTCGAAAAACAGCGGGATGATGTTCCGGCTCAGGGCCTGGTAGAGTGACTCCAGGTCGGCCCGGTCCTGGGCGGCTTGGTCGGCCGGGTGCTCATCCGCCCCGATGGCCCACCCATTGGTGCCGTCGTAGCCTTCCCTCCACCAGCCGTCCAGGACGCTCAGATTCAATCCCCCGTGCACACTCACCTTCTGGCCGCTGGTGCCGCTGGCCTCCAGGGGGCGGCGAGGCGTATTGAGCCAGAGGTCGGCGCCTGAGATCATGTGACGGGCCACGTTCATGTCGTAGTTCTCCAGGAAGACCACCTTGCCCAGGAATTCGCTTCGTTTGCTGATGTCGAGGATGCGCTGGATGAATTCCTTTCCCTGGATATCCTGGGGATGGGCCTTTCCGGAAAAGATCAACTGGACCGGGCGCTGGGGATCATTGAGCATCTCGGTTATTCGTGGCAGATCGCTGAAGATCAACGGAGCCCTCTTATAGGTGGCGAAACGCCGGGCAAAGCCGATGGTGAGGGCATCCGGCGAGAGGAGGGCCTCGAAGCCGCGGGCTCTCTCGGTGCCGCTGGCGGGGAAGGTGTCCGGCACATGTTTGCGGACAAATTCGATCAGCTGCCGCCGGAGGTGGTAGCGAAGCGCCCAGATCTCCTCGTCGGTGATGGTTTCCTCGTCTGAAATTACCCTCCAGAGGTCCGGGGACACCAACCGGGTCTCCCACTCAGGTCCCAGGTGCTGTTTCCAGAAGCGCCGAATGGGCCGCGCCATCCAGCCCAGCAGGTGGACGCCATTGGTAACGTGTCCGATCGACGTTCCCCGGTAAGCCGGGGAATCCAGCAGCTCTTTCCATATCTCCCGGCTGACCTGGCCGTGGAGCTGGCTGACCCCGTTGGCCTCTCTCGACATTTTGAGCGCCAGCACCGTCATGCAGAAAAACTCGTTGGGGTCGTCCGGTCGAGTGCGGCCATAGCTGAGGAACTGGGGTGCCTCCATGCCGAGCAGAGACCGGTAGCCGGCAAAGGCAACTTCCATCAATTCCGGACTGAAACGGTCATGACCCGCGGCCACCGGGGTGTGGGTGGTGAACACGCAGCGATCCCTCACCCAGGTCTCCGCCGCTTGGAGGCCGGACCCCGAATCGAGCTGCTGCCGCAACAGTTCCAGAACCAGAAAGGCGGAGTGGCCTTCGTTCAAGTGGTAGACGGCCGGAGTGACTCCCAGAGCCTGTAGGAGGCGCACGCCTCCGACTCCCATGACCATCTCCTGGCCGATGCGGGTCGTCATGTCGCCTCCGTAGACTCGGGAGGTGAGGCCGCGGTAGGCGCTATCGTTTTGGGGAAGCTCGGTATCGAGCAGGTATATGGCGGTGCAACCCACCCGGAGTCGCCAGGCCTGGAACCAGATGCGGCTCTGCGAAAACTCCACCCAGAGCAGCAGCGGCCGGCCCTGGCTGTCCAGCACCGGCTCCAGGGGCAGGTTGTGCCTGTCCAGGGAGGGATAGTGCTCTTCCTGCCAGCCGCCGTGGCTGATGAGCTGCTCAAAATAGCCTTGCCGGTAGAACAGGGTAATCCCGATAAAAGGCACCCCCAAGTCGCTGGCCGACTTGGCGTGGTCCCCCGCCAGCACTCCCAGGCCGCCGCAATAGAGCGGCAGAGACTCGTGCAGGGCAAATTCCGCGCAAAAGTAGGCCACGGGGTTCTTGAGGAAAGGAGCCGCATGGGCCGAGCACCAGGTCCGTTCCCGCGTCAGGTACTCGCGGAAGGCGGCCAGGACCTCCCGGGTGCGGGCGGCAAAGTCCCTGTCCATCAGGCGCGACTTCAATTCCGCCTTGGAGACCGAACCCAGCACCGCAACCGCATTGTGGCGGGAGGCGTTCCAGACCAGGCGGGACAGCTCGGCGAATATCTCCTGGGCGTCCGGGTTCCAGGTCCACCAGAGATTCCGGCTCAGCTCTTTGAGCTCGCCTATCATTACCTCCAGGTCGAACAGGCTTTCCAGGTACTCCGTCTTTTCTTGGGGGCTCACGCTGGTATTCTCCCGGCGGCCAGGGGCCGTATGGCGGCCGTAATCTATAGCACGTCCCCTCGAGAGATTCCAGAGAGGGCGGGTGGGAGGAGGGGTGGTGAGTCGGGAGCGAGGCCCCCCCCGCCCCGGTTGACGATCTCAACCGGTCTCTGTTAGGCTCCGCTGGACTTGGCGTCCGGAGCGCTTCTTCGAGCGGTCCGGAACCCGGCAACTCCAACCCCCCAGCCGCGTAGGCGGCGGCGTGGCGCCGCGGGCTAAGCCCACGGAGAGCCACTCTCCCCCAAACAAGCATGCGTCGTGGGGGCAACGATTGCGGAAAAGACAAATGGGCTTTCATGATGCATCCAGTCCCCCGGTGAGACATGCGGGCTAATATGGGCGAGCGGCCTCCTGACAGTTCTCCTCCCTCAACCCCCCTTGGCAAGCCCCCGCTTCCGACGGGGAACAATCTCTTCTGGTTCTCGATCGGCTTGAGCCTGTTGGTGGGCCTGACCATCAACCTGCTGCCGGTCACCTTCAAGGTCTTCGAGAAGCTGTTTCAGGCCGGGTTTGAAATGCAGGGCAGGGCCGAGGCGCTCTTTTTCCTTGGCGCCCTTGTCGGGAACATCCTGGCCGGCCAGGTCACTCATCGCAGAGGTCCGGCCGTATCGGTGAAGCGGGGCCTCGTCATTGGAGCACTGGGCTGTTTGCTCCTGGGAGGCGCCCAGAACTGGTTCATGGCGCAAGCCGGTGCCGTCCTAATGGGTGTGGGGTATGTCTGGCTCACCGTGGTCTATGCCACCGTCACGGCCCAACATTTCCAGGAGTCCCGCCAGCGGGTCTTTGCGGCCTTGGCCTTGACCATGGCCGTTGGCGGCACCCTGGCTCCGCTGGGACTGGGGGTCTACGTGGACCATGCCTGGATGCAACGGGGCTGGCCCTGGTGGATTCCCTACGCCGGCTTGATGAGTTTGTATCTGTTGAGCAGGCTGGCCGTGCCTTCCATACCGAAGTGGACGCCCTCCGAGGCAACCGATGGCGACCCATCGCCTGGCCGCCGGCTGGTTCTTTCCCCGTCTCTGTGGCTCATCGGTCTGGCCTTCACTCTGCACGGCATCGGGCAGATGGGCGCGGTGGTCTGGCTGGGCCGGCTCTTCGCCAAGCGCCTGCTTCTCTCCGAAACCCAGGTGGGATCGATGATTGCCCTCAACACCACCGGCTTCATCGCGGGACGGACGATTTGGACCTGGTTCGGCGGGCGGATCCCCGAGCGCATCCTGCTGGGTTGCAGCGCCGCCGTGGGAGCCACCTTCTACGTCCTGACCATTCTCAGCGGAAGCTACCGGCTCGGCTTGCTGCTGATCTTCGTGGCCGGGATGGGAATGAGCGGCGACGCCATCTCCCTGCAGTCCTTCACGGCGCTGCGCTTCCGACGCAAGGCCGCCCGGGCCTTCGGCTTTACCCAAGCCCTGGGGCACCTGGGCGCGGCCATGGGACCCTACTACATCGGCCTTGTGGGGGACTACAGCGGGACCCTGGAGCAAGGGATCTGGGTCATTCCGATCACCATCGGCACCCTTTCCCTTCTCGGGTTCGTCTGGCATTTCCTGGACCGGTCTCCACGGGCGCCGAACATCTCTTAGCTGAAGTCCCAGCACAGGCCGTCAAAGGTGGAACATGGAGGCTGTCGAATTCAGCCGATTGAACCTGTTGGTGCTGGTAGTCTACCTGTCTGCCCTGGTCTGGATCGGCCTGAGACTGGCGGGAAAGCAACGGAGCACCGAGGACTTCTTTCTGGGAGGACGCCGCATGCCCTGGCTCGCGGTTGGAGTCAGCATGTTCGCCTCCCTCACCAGTGCTTCTTCCTTTCTGGGAGTCCCCGGCATCGCCTTTCGCGAAAACATCTCGATGGTCGTGCTCGGCCTGGTGAGCCCGCTGGTGGCCCCTCTGCTGATCGTGATCTTCTACCCCTTCTACCGCCAGTTGCAGGTCACCACCGCTTACGAGTACGTGGATCTGCGCTACGGCCGGGGGGCGCGCCTGTGCGTGGCCGGATTGTTCTGCCTGGCCCGCATGGGCTGGTTGGGAGTGGTCATCTACTCTCCGGCCCTGGCCCTCTCGGTAATGACCGGCATCGGCCTCTATCCCGCCATTTTCCTGATGGGGATCATCGCCACGGCCTATGCCACGGCAGGGGGACTGTCGGCGGTGATCTGGACCGACGTCCTCCAGTTTACCCTACTGGCGGGCGGGGCGGCTTGGGTGGCCCTGGCTCTGATAGATGGCGTGCCGGGCGGTGTGGCGCAAATCATGGCTCTGGCCGGCGAGTCGGCGCGCCTGGACGTCTGGCAGTGGCGGTTGGACTGGTTTGAGATGACTGCTTTGGGAGCGGCCCTCTCCTACCTGTTTCAGTTGATGCAGGACTATGGCACCGACCAGGTCTCGGTGCAGCGCCTCCTATCAGTCCGGGACGCCCGCGGCATGGCCAAGGCGGCCATCCTGAATTCGCTGATCGATCTCGTCCTGATGAACCTGCTGCTATTCGTGGGATTGGGCCTGTTTGCCTATTTTCAGGCCTTTCCGGAGCGGCTGGCCTCGGGCGTGACGGGAGACCGGATTCTGGCCTACTACATGATCCACGCCCTTCCCGACGGCGTCTCCGGGCTGTTGATCACGGCCATCCTGGCGGCGGCCATGTCAAGCCTGGATTCGGGGATCAACTCGATCTCCTCAGTCATCATGAACGACTTTATCAAACCCTTCCGCCGCCGGGAGGTCTCCAGCCGGTCGGAGGTCAAGCTGGCGCGGACCTTGACCCTGGTCCTGGGCGTCTTTGCCATCGGCGCCGCCTGCTATACGGTCCGGATCGGTGAGATTCTCAAGGCGGCCTCCGCTTTTCTGAGTCTCTTCGGCGGCCCCGTACTGTCGCTGTTTCTGCTGGGGATGTTGACCCGGCGAGCCCATTTCCAGGGATGGATTGTGGGTACGTTGCCTTCCCTGGGCATCTCGATCTGGCTGCACCACTGGACCGAGGTGCACTTTATCCATTACTTCCCCATCTCGTTTGGCATCAGTTTCAGCCTGGGCTATCTGGCCAGCCTCCTCATCCGCGGTCCGCGGGCGAGGCCGGAACTCACCCTCTGGGGACGGCCTCCGATGAAGCTGTAATAGTGGAGAGTGGAGAGTGGAGAGCCGTGAAATCGAACTGTGTGCATCATGACATATTTGAGTTCGTATCGAGAATTGATCGTCTGGCAGAAATCAATGGACTTGACGGTAAGGATTTATGCACTTACACGGAGCTTTCCGACTGCGGAGAGATATGGGATTACATCACAGATGCGACGGTCGGCGTCCTCCATTCCAGCCAACATCGCGGAAGGGCAGGCACGGCGCTCGACAGGGGAGTTTGTTCAGTCGCTTGGTGTTGCCCGTGGCTCTTTAGCGGAACTCGAAACGTTCCTGACACTGTCAACAAAGTTGGAGGTGACAACGCCGGAGCAATGCAGGTGCCTGTTTGAGGATTGCGCCGAGATCAATAAAATGCTCAACGCGTTGATTAAATCACTGAGCCTTTTGCAAAATTCGGAGTCGGGCATGAGATGGGGGCAGAATGCTCCTGCAAAATAACGCCCTCGAAAGGGATCTGCACCTGGCTAGCCATGGGTTTCCCAGGGACAACAACTCTTCCCGACAATAAATCCCGCTTCCTAGCGAATTTTGCAAAAGGCTCCACTTACTACTCGCCACTAATCACTCTCCACTCTCCACTCTCCACTCGGCCGGCCCCCGCCCCCCACGACGGGGCGGATCATACGAGAGTGAAACAACGAATCTTCATGGCCTGTCGGGAACAAGGGCCAAGTCGTGCTAAACGGGTTTCTACTTATTGAACATGGATACACAGGATAGACAGGATAAACAGCAGGAGAGGCTGCGCCACAGGAAGCAGACCCGCTCGATGATCGGGTGGGTGTTAGAAGTGATCCAAGAGCCCGGGAGCGGGTTTTGGGAAATCCGTGTTGGAACAGAGGCGATGGTTGAACTCATGACGGTGGAAACTCTCGCCAAATAATCCTGTGCATCCTGTGCATCCATGTCAATTAGCCGTCTAACTATGCTTGACATTGAACGGGTTTCCCGCCACGCGGCACAAGGCGTTGTTTCAGACAAGTGGGGCCCCTGCCCTGCCGGGCAGATCATCCGAGGGTGAAACAGGGTTGTTTCAGACAAGTGGGGCCCCTGCCCTGCCGGGCAGATCATCCGAGGGTGAAACAGGGTTGTTTCAGACAAGTGGGGCCCCTGCCCTGCCGGGCAGATCATCCGAGGGTGAAACAGGGTTGTTTCAGACAAGTTCCGCCCCCGCCGTGCCGTGCGGATCAAACCAGAGTGAAACAATCGGAAATCGATAATCCCTTCGCGACCTTGGCATCCCGTCGCGGTTAACCTCAACGCCTTAGTGGCCCTTCGTCGTTCTTCGTGGCCCTTCGTGGATAACTCTTTTTCTTTTGTCTTTTTTCTGTTGTTTCAGACAAGTGGGGCCCCTGCCCTGCCGGGCAGATCATCCGAGGGTGAAACAGGGTTGTTTCAGACAAGTGGGGCCCCTGCCCTGCCGGGCAGATCATCCGAGGGTGAAACAGGGTTGTTTCAGACAAGTCTTGTTGGGGAGTGGCCGGCCAGAACATCAGTCTTCCAGGACGCAGGCAAAGATCAGGGGCGCCACGATGGTGGCATCCGATTCGATCACGTAGCGGGGGGTGTCCACTGCCAGCTTGCCCCAGGTGATCTTCTCGTTGGGGACGGCCCCCGAATAGGAGCCGAAGCTGGTCACCGAATCGCTGATCTGGCAGAAGTAGCTCCAAAGCGGCGTGTCCTCCAACTTCAGATCCAGCTTGAGCATGGGAACCACGCAGATGGCAAAGTCGCCGGCGATCCCCCCGCCAATCTGAAAAAAGCCGATGGGGCCCTGTCGTGACGTCTCTCGATACCAGTCCGCCAGCAACACCATGGTTTCAATGCCGCCGCGCACGGTATAGGGGTTCTTGATGGCGCCCTTGATGCAGTAGGAGGCAAAGACGTTTCCCAGGGTCGAATCCTCCCAGCCCGGCACGAACAGGGGCAGGTCCTTTTCACAGGCCGCCACCACCCAACTGTCCTTGGGATCGATCTGGTAGGAGCCGGCCAGACTCCGGCTGCGCAGCAACTGATAGACATACTCATGCGGGAAAAAGCTCTTGCCCTCGGCCTCGGCCTGCTGCCAGAGATCCCGGATCGCATGGTCGACCTTCAGCATGGCGGCCTTTTCCGGAATGCAGGTGTCGGTCACTCGATTGAAGGAGCGGCTGAAGAGATCTTGCTCGGCCTCCGGGGTCAGGTCTCGATAGTTGGGGATGCGGAGATACTCGTCGTGGGCCAGCAGGTTGAAGATATCCTCTTCCAGGTTGGCTCCGGTGCAACTGATGGCGTGGATCTTCTCCTGCCGAATCATCTCCGCCAGGCTGACCCCGATCTCGGCAGTGCTCATGGCGCCGGCCAGGGTCATCAGCATGCGGCCCCCCGATGCGATGAGTTCCCGGTACCCTGCGGCGGCATCGGTCAGCGCCGCTGCATTGAAATGGCGGAAGTGGCGTTCGAGGAACTTGCTGATGGGACTGGATTTCATGGAATGTGGGAGGTGCGCGATCCAGCCGTGAGGGGCAGGTCCGGAAGCGGCCGGTCCCTCGGGAAAACGACCGGGCCTGGCCCTGGTTGGATCGCGTTACTGTTTGTCAGCCTTCGGGTTGGTGCCGTTTGCGGGAACGGTCAGGGTCTGGCCCGGATGGATCAGGTGGCCGCGGATGGCATTGGCTGCCCGGAGCTGTCGGACCGAGACTCCGAATTTTTTGGCAATGGCGTCCAGGGAGTCTCCGCGTCGCACCCGGTACCGCCCGTTGGCAGGGATCGGAGCCGCCGGTTTGGCGGCGCTGGAAGTCGATTCGGCGGCGGACGGCTGCCGTTTGGCTGTTGCCGTTGCCCGGACTGGTATCTTCAGCCGCTGACCCGCAAGAATGCGGGACCCCTTCAGCCGGTTGGCCCGCCGTATTTCTCCCACCGAGGTCCCGAACCGCCGGGCAATGGTAATCAGCGAATCGCCCCGCCGGACTCGATAGACCCGTGGCTGGGATGCCGGGGGCTGCGGCGTAGAGGGCTGAGCTTTGGTTTTGGCCGAGGCTGTCGTCCCCGGACCGGCGGAATCCTTTGGAACCTGAGGGGGCTCGGACAGTTTCAGCACCTGGCCCGGGTGAATGCGAGATCCCCTGAGGCCGTTCATTCGTTTGATGGCCCCTACCGAGGTGCCGAACCTTTGGGCAATGAGACTCAGAGAGTCTCCCCGACGGACCCGATAGCGCTCGGGCGCCGACGCCGTCGAATTCGTCGAAGCTCCTCCGGCCGATTGTGACGGGGAGGGGTCGCCCTGGCCGGCCGAGGCTCGGCGCAAACCGGGGATCCTCAAGACCTGACCCGTATAGATCCGGGTGCCGTCCAGATCGTTCAGCCGTTGAATGGCCTTGACGGAAGTCCCGAAACGTCGCGCAATGACTGTCAACGAATCCCCCCATCGGACCCGATAGCCGTCCGGTGGCACCTTGGCGGGTGCACCGCGCCACCGAACGGCCGGGGCCTTGGCCAGGGCCACCCGAGCCTCTACTGCTTTGCCTGCCGGGACGCGGAGTTTGAAACCCGCCGGCAGAACCCGGGAACGTGTCCAGAGGCGGCGCTTGAATTGGGGGTTGTATTCCCGCAGGACGTTCTGGGAAAGACCTTCGATGGCGGTGAAGGTCCTCACACGAACCGACTTTTCCAGGTAGATCTCCTGAAACTGGAGGGGCTCCAGAAGCGCCAGCGGACCGAAGTAGGCGCGGTAGTTCTGGGAGACCTCGATGGCAGCCAGAAACTCCGCGTAGAAGTTCTTGCTGGCATAGCGAAAGGACCTGGACCTGTACTTGTCGATGATGGTGGGGAGGTTGGGCCCGTGACGGCGTTTGGCTCGAGCCATTCCGGCTTGGCCGTGGTTGTAGGAGGTCACGGCCAGGGGCCAGTTGCCCAGTTTCCGGTAGGCGTCTTTCAAATAGCGGGCGGCGCCGTCGGTAGCGGCGATGGGGTCCAGGCGTTCATCAACGGAGCGGCCCACCCTGAGCTTGTAGGCCCTGCCGGTCCTGGGCATGAACTGCCAGATTCCGGCGGCGCCCTTGCTGGAGCGGGAAGCATAGTTGAAGGAGGATTCCACATGAGGCAGGCGCACCAGCATTTTGGGAAGGCCGTGGCTCTCAAAGATGGCCTCCATTTGCTGCAGGTAGCGACCTGAGCGAATGATGCCCTTCCGGAACCGCTCCTTCACACCCCTTTGAGCATGGATGTTGTGGCGCAGCTTTCTGAAAAGAGCGCGGGTGGGTTGCAGGCCTGCAGAACGGACTACCTTCAGAATTCCCTCCTGTACTGCGTCTGGGTTTTCCGGGTTGGGCCCATGGGTCCGCAAGCGGTTCATGGCAACCGCCAGCCGGTGCATTCGGGCGCGCACGGTCCTCCGGTGGCGTCTGGAGGCGGCTCTGCTGCGGCCGACGCCCTCCTTGAACTCGACCACCTCGTAAATCAACCTCAAGTCGTCGGTGTCGTGAAGGATGACCTGGTTGGCGCCATACTGGGTGAAGACGTCGCGCCAGAAAGCGACCCGGAACTCAAGCCCCCGAGAGGGAAACTGGTGCGAGATCTGGGTGAGTGAGAAGGTCCGGGGCTGGGACAGAGCCAGGGCGGAAGGGAGGGCAAGCAGGAGACCTGTCAGGACCCAACGCCAAGTCGGTCGGTGCATAGCGCTATTAGAGTACAACTGAACGGGCCGCAGATCCAAGGACTCTTTGGACTCTTTTCGGGGTGGATGAATCTCGGCGGAAGGCGGCCAAACCAGCTTGACCTTCCCGCCGACCCCTGCCAGGCTGTCGGACCCCGGGAAACTCCAACAGCACTCCGGGATAGCAGACTGCCTGGCAATCGCAGTCCGCTTTCAAATCCGTGTTCCCTGGCGGCTGCCTTCGCGTCGGGACTTTTTGTCCTTCTGATCGATCCTCCAGGTCTGTCATAATAGGCGCCGGTTTGGCGGCCTGCCGCTGTCTCGACGCTCCCGTGGAACTCAAGGTATGGAAAGGTATGGATCAGAACCCACAGTCCAGCTCGCGCAGAACCTTCTATCAGCGGATAATTTATGGGGTGAGCAGCCTGATCGCGGCCTCGCTGACGGTCCCGGCGATTGGCTACCTGTTCTTGCCGTCCCGGAGGAAGGGAAACCGCGGCAAGGGCTGGACCGACGCCGGCGACGTATCGGATCTCCCCCTGAACCAACCCCGGGAACTCGCTTTCCAACGCAAGCGGGTTGACGGTTGGAAGACCTCCACCGTCAGGGCCACCGCCTGGGTGGTCAGGTCCGAGAGCGAGGTGATCGCCTTTTCTCCCCGATGCACCCACCTGGGTTGCGGCTACCACTGGGAAACGGACAAGGATCGGTTTGTCTGCCCCTGCCACACCTCCGGTTTTTCCATGACGGGAGAGGTGCTGGAAGGCCCCGCCCCTCGACCCCTGGACCGCTTTGAAACTCGTACTGAAGGGAACCGCCTTTGGCTCGGTCGGGTTCAACCCATCCCGGAGAACGGCGGCCAATGAGGGACCTGCTTCGAAGAATCCTGGATTGGGTGGACCATCGCACCGGGTTCGAGACAGCCGTCAAGAACTTCCTCTACGAGGATATTCCCGCCTCCAGCGGCTGGCACCAGGTCTTCGGCAGCGTTGCCCTGTTCCTCTTCTTCGTCCAGGCCTTTACCGGTATTCTGCTGGCCTTCAACTACGCCCCCCAGCCGGGGGATGCCTACTACAGCCTCCAGTACATCGTGACCCAAATCACCGGCGGGCGTCTGATCCGGGGACTCCACCACTGGGGGTCCAGCCTCATGGTGGTGGTGGTCGGGCTGCACATGATCCAGGTGGCCTTGTGGGGAGCCTATAAGAAGCCGCGGGAGGCCACCTGGATTTTTGGGGTGCTGCTGCTATTGCTGGTGCTGGCCTTTGGGTTGACCGGCTACCTGCTCCCCTGGGACAACCGGGCCTACTGGGCTACGGTGGTGACGGTCCAGATTGCCGCCCTGATGCCGGTATTCGGGGAGTACCTGCTGGAGTTTCTGGGCGGTTCCGAGGGCGTGGGCGTTTCCACCTTCACTCGCTTTTACACCCTGCATGTCCTGATGCTGCCGGGCTTGACGGTGCTCCTGATGATGCTCCACATCCACCTGGTGCGAAAGCACGGGGTGACCCCTGCTCCTCAGGCGGTCGGCCGACCCAAGAAGAAATTCTATCCCGGACAAGCCTTCAAGGACCTGATGGCCTTTTTCGCCGTCTTCGTCCTCCTGTTTTTCCTGGCGGCCACGGTGGACGTGCCCCTGGAGCGTCTGGCGGATCCCAGTGACAGCACCTATGTCCCCCGTCCGGAGTGGTACTTCCTCTTTCTCTTCCAGATGCTCAAGTTCTTCGAGGGGTCCTGGGAAGTGGTCGGGGCCGTGATCCTGCCCACCCTGGCCGTCCTTGCCTTGCTGGCCGTTCCTTTTCTGGATCGCGGCAAGGTCAAGCGCATCCAGCAGCGGACGACGGCCTTCGCCGTGGTGGGCGTGGCCTTGGCCGGCTGGCTGGCCCTGACGGTGGGGGCGGTTTTGACCACCCCCGAGCCGGTGGCGTCTGCTCTGGGAATGAGGCCGGCTGCCGCGGACTGGCGACGCCTGACGCCGGTGGAGTTGGCAGGCCGAGCTTATTACCGCAGGGAGAAGTGTGCCGGCTGCCACAACCTGGGCGAGGGTGAGCCCAAGATGGGACCCACGCTCGCCACGGTTTCACAGCGAAAGTCGGCCGAATGGCTCATCGAGCACTTCAAGGATCCTTCCGAAGTGGTTCCGGGAAGTTCCATGCCGGCCATGACCATTTCCGACGATGATTTGACCTGTCTGGCTGCCTTTGTGCTGAAGCTGACTCCAGGAAACGCAGCCGCCTTGGAGGCCGTGCCCGACTACGCCATGCGGGCGGCGCTGATCTATCGGGAAAGCCAATGCGGCGCCTGCCATGTCGTCAATGGAACCGGGGAGGGGAGCGGGCCCCCTCTCAACGGTGTCGGCCAGCGCCGCACGTCGGAATGGCTGGAGGCCCACTTTCGCAACCCGCAGAAATTCGATCCTCAAAGCGTCATGCCGGCCTACGATTTTCCCGCGGACGACATGAAGGCCATCGTCGACTACATGCAGTCTCTGCCGCCGGACGCACGGCATTGATTTTTCACCACTAGCATCTCCGCAACCTGCTCAAAGACTTCCTCCACCCGGAGGTCCCGGATTGGAACCTTCCTGACGACCCGGCTCCGGTCGCCCAAGGGCCGGTAATGCAGGGGTGCGCTCAAACTGAACAGACCCAGGGTGGGAACGCCCAGAGCAGGTCCGAAATGCATGGGTCCGGAGTCGTTGCTCACCAGCAGATGGCAGCGGCTGATCACCGCGGCCAGGTCCTTCAATCCAAGTCGGCCCGCCAGGGCGTAGCGGTCGGTTCCCAGGGAGGACTCGACTTGCTGGAGAAGATCCTCTTCCCCGGGCCCGCAGAAAAAGAGGAAGCCCAGATCAAGCCGGCTGGCCAGTTTATCGGCCAGGGCCGCAAAGCTCGGCGCCGGCCACATTTTTTCGGCCGCGCTGGCTTCCAGGTTCATCCCGATCAGGCACGGACATCCACCCATCCCTTTTTCCCGCAAGAATTGTTCTGCCTTGATTCGGTTTTCGGAAGGAACCTCCAGCCGGATATCCCGCCGGCCCGGGGCCACCCCCATGGGTTCCAGCAGGGAATGAAACCGATCGGCCACATGCAGGTTCTGGTCCTCCAGGACCGGGTCCAGGTTGAAGCAAAAGGGCAGATAGGAGGGCTCGGTCCTCTTGAGGCCGATCCGCCAACGGGCCCGGCTGTACCAGGCCAGCAGGTTGGTCTCCCGAAAACCGTGAAAATCCACCACCAGATCGTAACGGGCCTTGCGAAGCTCCTCGGCCGACCGGAGTGCGCTCCGCGCTCCCGACCACCAGGGGCTGTCCCGCATTCCGATGCGGTCCGCCGGAATCACCCTGTCGACGGCCGAACACATCTCCGGAACGGGAGCGTAGCGCTGATCCACCAGAGCGGAGATGTGGGCCGAGGGGAACCGCCGGCGCAGGGCGCGCAAGGCGGGAATCAGGAGAACCAGATCTCCCAATCGGCCGTAGCGTATGACCAGAATCCTGGATAAATCGGGGAGAGCGACCATAGACACGGGAATCCGTTTCCCTACAGGCGGCCCGACTGTCACGCCCCCCGGACTAGGACCCTTGGCGATGATTTCAGGAAAGCCCACCTGCTCCGTCAAAGAGGGAAGACCGCAGAGGGGCTCAGGGCGCGGCGCCGGGGAGCCCCGGAAACCAGTTGCTTGTTTGGACCCGCTTGATTATGCTTTGTAGCCTTGCGGAAGATCCTTCCCATTCTTCATTGTACGCTTCCTGGAGTCCAGCCATGTCCCGGGCGCATTCAACTGGAATTTCTCGAAGAAACCTCCTTTCGGCTGCGCCTCTGACGGCTGCCGCGGGAATGGCCACCGCCGCTTCCTCCCGCAAGAGGCCCCGCATTGCCGCGGTCGTCAGCGAGTACCGCCGCTACTCTCATGCCCAGCATATTCTGGATCGATTCCTTTGGGGTTACGGCTGGGGGAACCGGCACCATCGCCCCGACATGGATCTGGTGTCGGTATATGTCGATCAAACCCCAAAGAACACGCTCATCCACGACCGCCTGCGGCGATTTCCCTCGATGAAGAAGTACCCCACCATTGCCGAGGCCCTGACTCTGGGGGGGAGCCGGTTGGCCGTGGACGGCGTGCTGCTGATCGGCGAGCACGGCAAGTATCCCAGGAACGAGAAGGGACAGACCCTCTATCCCCGCTACGAGTGGTTCAAGGAAATCACCCGGGTCTTCCGCGACAGCGGGAGGAGCGTTCCGGTGTTCAACGACAAGCACCTTTCCTGGAAGTGGGAATGGGCCAAGGAGATGGTGGACATCTCCAGGGAGTTGGACTTTGCCTTCATGGCCGGCTCCTCGGTGCCGGTGACGCCCCGGCTGCCCTCCATCGACATGCCTCTGGGAGTGGAGATCGAGGAGGCGCTCTGCCTGGCCGTGGGAGGGATGGACGGATACGACATCCACGCCCTGGAAGGGCTGCAGTGCATGGTCGAGCGCCGGCGCGGGGGCGAGACCGGGGCGGCATCCATCCACGGCCTCAAGGGAGATCCGGTCTACCAGGCCATGAAGGCCGGATCCTGGCAGGCGGGCGGGTGGGATCCGGAGCTGTTCCAGGCCTGCCTCTGCCGCAGCCACAACCTGACTCCCAGCCGTGAGGGGTTCAACCACGTCCTGCCCAGCCTGGAGGAGGTCCCGCGGCTGATCACTGAGAACCAGCCGGTCGCCTATCGCTTCGAGTATCTGGACGGCCTCAAGGGGACCATCCTGCTGATGGAAGGACTGGTGATGGACTTCACTTTCGCCGCTCGCCTCAAGGGGGGGGAGGTGTTCTCCACCCAAATGTTTCTGCCGCCCCGGGAGGTCTGCAACTTCTTCAACCCGCAATGCCATAGCGTAGAGCAGATGTTTCTGACGGGGAAGGCCACCTACCCGGTGGAACGCACCCTGCTGACCACCGGCTTGACGGCCGCCGGTGTCGAATCCGTCTGGCAGGGGCAAAAACGCCTGGAGACGCCGCACTTGGACATCCGCTACCAACCGACCCAAGAGTCCACCTTCTGGAGGAGTTGATGCTCAGCAGACGGACCTTTCTGGAAATAGCCGCGGCCTCCGGCCTGGCGGTCCATCTGGGCTGCTCCGGAAAGCCATCCGCCAAGAAACGGAAAAAACTGGCCATCATCGCCTCCATCTGGACCTATCTGTCCCATGCTCAGCATTTCGGTGATCGCTTTCTGGTGGGTTATCCCCGCAAGGGCCGGTGGCACCTCCCGGAAATGGACGTGGTCTCCCTGTATGTCGACCAGAAGCCCGAGGGAGATCAAAGCCAGGCCCGGGCCAGCGAGTTCGGCTTTCAGGTCTACCCCACCGTCCAGGAGGCCTTGAGGTGCGGCGGGGACAAGCTGGCGGTGGATGCCGTAGTGTTGATCATCGAGCACGGAGACTATCCCCGCAACGCCAAGGGGCAGGTTCTCTATCCGCGTTACGAGCTCTTCCAGCAGGTGGTGGAAGTCTTCGAACAGGATGGGCGGGCTGTTCCGGTGTTCAACGACAAGCACCTCTCCTACGACACGGCCAAGGCCAAGAAGATGGTGGCCGATTCCAAGCGGCTGGAGTTTCCCCTGCTGGCGGGGTCTTCCCTGCCGGTGACCTGGAGAATCCCGGCCATCGAGTTCCCCTTGGACTGCGTCATCGAGGAAGCCCTGATGGTGGGTGTGGGCTCCTCCGACGCCAGCGATTATCATGCTCTGGAGGCCATGCAGTGCATGGTGGAGCGGCGCCGGGGAGGAGAGTCCGGCATCAAGTCGGTGCAACTGATCCAGGGGGATGCGGTGTGGAAGGCGGGCGAGGAGGGCCGGTGGTCCAAGAGGCTGCTGGAGGCGGCCCTGTCGCGATCCAACGCGCTGCTGGGAGATACCCTGATCGACGCCCGGCCCCAGGATCTGGCCAACAACGGTCAGTTGCCGAAGATCGTCAAGGAGCCGGCGGCCTATTTTATCGAGCACGCCGACGGCCTGCAGTCCACCCTGCTCATGCTGAACGGCGGCGTCGGAGACCGGACCTTTGCCGCCCGACTGCAAGGGGTGCCGGAACCTCAGTCCATCCTGTTCCAACTGCCGCCCACGCCCAACGTCACCTATTCCGCCTGCCTGGTGGAAAAAATCGAGGAAATGATCGAAACGGGCCGCGCCCCCTTTCCGGCGGAACGGACCCTGATCGTCAGCGGGATCCTCGACCACTGCCTGGAATCGAAAGTCCAGGGCAACCGCAAGCTGGAGACTCCCGAGCTGCAGATCCGTTACCGGCCACCCGAAGGCTCTCATTTCTGCAGGGCCTGACCCTCTCGGCGGGGACAGGTCTTTTCGTCCGGGTTCCAGCCGGGACAGGAAGGGAGATTGAAAATGGAGCACACCCGCCGGACTTTTCTGGGCGCCGGGGCGCTGGGAGCAGCCGCGCTAGGGGATGCGCTGGCCACTCCTCCAACTCCTTCAGGCACAAAACCGAACCCCCGTCCGGCAGGCGCCGGACGACCCAGGCCCCCCGCTTACCGCATCATCTACAACTGGGACGGAGCCCCCCACAACTACTCGGAATTTCCCCAGTCGCTGGACCAGTTTCTGGACAAGGTCTATGCCCCCATGGAGGACACCCAGGTCGGGGCTCACTTCTGGTGTCTGGGCACTCATGAGGCCAAGTGGCCCTCCCAATCCATGGAAATGGTCGGTGACACCGTGGACCGGGTCTACGACAGGGTCGGGTCCATGCGCCACAGCGAAGGGGTACGGGCCATGCTGGAGCGGGGCGAGAACCCGTTCCAGGCCGTGGTGGACCGAGGGCACGAGCTGGGGATGCAGGTCTATGCCTCCATCCGAATGAATGACAACCACTTTCGGGGACTGCAGGTCTCCGAGATGGCAGGGTCGCGGATGCAGGGATTGACCCAATTGCGCCGCGACCACCCGGAGTGGTGCCTGGGGCCGCGCCAGGCTCCAAAATGGTTTGCAGCCTCCTGGAATTTCGCCATCCCCGAGGTCCGGGAGCACCGGCTGCGCCACGTGACCGAAGTCTGCCGGCTGGCGGACTGGGACGGCATCGAGCTGGACTGGCAGCGGCATGCCTTTCACCTGCCCTCCGACGACGCCTACCGGCTGCGCTACACCCTGACCGACCTGCAGCGGGCGCTGCGCCGCATGACCGATCAGGTGGGGCGGGAGCGGGGCAAACCCCTTCACCTGGCGGTCCGGGTGGCCACTACCATGGAGTCCTGCGGGCGGATCGGCTACGACCTGCCAGCCTGGGTCAAGGAAGGGCTTTGCGACCTGGTCATCGCCGGAGGAGGAGCCGGAACCGACTACGGAATCGAGGTGGAGGCCTTCCAGGCCTTGCTCAAGGATTCGGGGATTCCCTTTTACCCTGGGTTCGACTCCGGCTTCTGGGGTTCCCACGAGAGCCTCCTGCCGCAGCAGCAGTGGAATACGGCCATGGTGCGAGCGGCCGCCAGTGCCTATTGGGAACGCGGAGCCGACGGCATCTACGTCTTCAACTGGCATGCTAACGAGAGGACGCGGCGGCCCCTGCTCACCACCATCGGCGCCCCGGAAACCCTGCAGCGGACCGACAAGGTGTACGCCGCCCTCCATCGATACGTCGGAGGGTGGCCCTTCAGCGAGCCCAAGGAGGGGGCCTGGGCCGGAGCCGACCTGCACGACCGCATCTACGGAGAGACTCCCGTCAAGCTCTATCCCACCCTGACCGAGGAGGGCCCCGGCTTTCAGGTGGGGGTTTACGACGATACCCGGAAGGAGGCGCAGGCCGGGAATCTGGACAAGATCGAATTGCAGTTGGAGCTCAAGAACCACTCGGTGAACGACCGCGTCGAGGTGCGGCTGGATGGAAACCTCCTTTCCAAGCCCGAGATACGAAACGTAGCTGCCGAAGACCCGGACAATCCCTCCGAGGTGGCGGAAAACAGTTGGCTGGTTTGGCGCCTGTCGCCGGATCGGGCCGGCCGGGGCATCCATCGGGTCGAGGTGCGGCTGCTGAAGCGCGATCCCCGTATCCGACCGCCTCTGACGGTGCAGAGCGTCGAGATCCACTTGAGCTATCGTCGAGGATAAGCCGTTCCATCCCGGGGCCCCTTCCCGCGCCGGAGAAGCAGAGGGGACGTCCCGGGATTCTCAATTTGAGTCATACTTCGATTCCAATCAAAGAAGGAGTATCCACTATGACGCGGGCAAAACGAGGTTCACAGGGGTTGATTTGGCTGGCCTGGGGCGTCCTGTTCTCCATGGCGGTCGGCTGCACGGCCCAGAACGGGTGGCGGGCCCTCAACCAGAAGGTGATCGAGGAGCACAGTATCCAGGGTCGGCCCCGTGATATCCCCCATACCGAGGTCACACCCAGCCTGGAGGCGGGCAAGATCCATCCTCGGGCGGAGCTTCCGGTCATCAAGATCGCCGAAGGCGTCCAGGCCACCGTAGCCTGGGGAGAGGGGGCCCTGATGGAGCTCCTCAGCATGGAGGCGGGCAGCAGCTACCCCGAGCAGGCGCTGGCTGAAGAGCTGATCACGCTGGTGCAGGAGGGCTCCGCGACCTGCGTGGTCGGGGAGGAGACCTTCGAGTTGGGCAAGGATAGCGTGCTCTACCTGACGCCCGGCAGCAAGCGTTCCCTGAAGGCGGGCAGCCAGGGGCTCAAGGCCGTTGAGGTCTTCTCTCCGGTTCGGCTGGACCACTTGAGCCTGGCCGGAAAGCCCCATTCCGAGGACACGCGGGTCTCCTTTCCCGACCAGGGCGTGACTCCCTCCATCGAGCCCAACAAGGTCTACAACCTGAACGAGGTCCAGTGGACAGCCTTGACACCTCCGGCCAAGGACAAGACCTACAAGCACAGCGGCGCCCTCTCCCGGCTGATCTGGGGCAAAAACGCCATGCTGAGCTGGATTCGAATGGACCCCAATTCCAATTTCCCCCTCCACATCCATCCCGAGGATCAGTTGATGATCGCCCTGCGCGGGTCGCTGGAGGAGGGCATCATGGACGGTCGCTACCCCATGAGCGGCAAGGAGCAGCACGTCCTGCTGCAGCCGGGCGGGATGGTCCACTCCGGCCACATGGGAGAGTTTGGAGCCGACGCGCTGGACGTCTTCTGGCCGGTTCGGCCCGACTACATTTCCTACGCGGAGAAGCAGAACGCTCTCTACCAGGAAGTCGTCGACCCGGGGGTCGAGCCCGTCAAGCTGGCCGAGGGATTCGTCTTTACCGAAGGCCCCACCTGGTTGAAGGGGAATCTCTATTTCTCCGACATGCACTTCCGCGCCGATTGGTCGGCCGATGTCAGCAAGAGTCGAACCATTCGCATGTCTCCCGACGGAAAATGGAAGGCGATCGCCACGGGGATGCAGACCAATGGAACCATTGCCTCCAAGCGCGGGCATCTGCTGGTCTGCGACATGTTCGGCCATCGAGTCATCGAGATGAGTCGCCGCAGCGGCAGGATCCTGAGGACGGTGCTCTCCAAGGTCGGCGGCACCCGCATCGACGGTCCCAACGATATCGTGATGGATTTGAAGGGTGGCATCTACGTCACCGATCCCCAGTTCATCCCGGACGCCAAGAAGATGCCGGGGACCCAGGTCTACTACCGCGATCCCAAAGGCAAGAGCAAGGTGGTGATCCCGGCGGGTGAGTACGCCATGCCCAACGGAGTGGAGATCTCTCCCGACGGCAAGACTTTCTACGTCAACAACACCTGGCTGCAGCCCGGAGAAAACTTCGTCTGGGCTTACGACGTCCAGGAGGACGGCTCGCTCGCCAACAAGCGCAAGTTCGCCATGCTGAACCTGGGACCGGACGTGCTGGATGCCGAGGAAGTGAAGGACCGCTTCAACTCCCAGGCCGACGGCATGGCGGTCGATACGGACGGCCGCATTTACGTGGCTACCCTTTCCGGAGCCCAGATCTTCGACGCCGACGGCAACTACGTGGGAACCATCTGGTGCCCGCAGTTTCCGGTCAGCCTGACCTTCGGCGGCAAGAACAGCGACGTGCTCTACATGGTGGGGCAGTCCTCGGTGTGGTCCATTCAGACCAAAGTGAAGGGATTCCGGTTTCCGGAAGGCCTGAACTGAGGGCGTTGACTGAGTGGAGAGTGAAGAGTGATTGGATCGATGGGTTTAGCGTTTTGTTGATCTCGGCGCCGGCGTTCAAAAAGTGCAACTAGGTCACAACGCGCTTGCATGTTCCCGGGACCCTCCACTTTTCTGGAACACGCCTGTTGCACCCTGAATGATCCGCGCCGCAGAACGGCCGGGCGGCTCTTCACTCTCCACTCTCCACTAATCACTTGTCTGAACCCACTAGTGTCAGCGCTAACGGGCTTACCCGTCGAATAGGGCGGCACCCGGCCAAACCGGAGGAGTCTTGATCTCATGCAAAACCAAATGAAGGCCTTGCTCCGCCAAGGCAAGGCGGTCTTTTCCTGCACCATTCGAACCCCTCATCCCAACCTGGCCGAGATCGCCGGTCTGGCCGGGTATGGGTGCGTCATGCTGGATGCCGAGCATGGAACCGTCAGCAGCGATACCCTGGACGCCATGATTCTGGCCGTGCAGGCTACCGGGGCCACTCCCATCGTACGGGTCCCGGGAGTGGACCGGACCCTGGTCAAGCAGGCCCTGGACCATGGGGCCGGCGGCATCCTCTTCCCCCATATTGCCAGTGTCGAAGATGCTAGAGAGGCAGTATCGCTTTGCAAATACCCCCCGCAGGGAAAGCGCGGCGCCGGACCCGGGCGCCCCATCGGCTATGGGCTGGAGGACGCCCGCGCCTACCTGGAGCAGGCCAACGACCAGGTTCTGGTGGCGCTCATGCTGGAGGAACCGTCTGCGGTCGAGCAACTGGAGGCCATTGCGGCCGTTCCCGGCATCGATATCTTCAACATGGGTCCCTGGGATCTGTCCACGGCCTATGGACACCCCATCGAAACCCGCCATCCCCTGGTGCTGCAGGCCCTGGACAAAGCCCTGAAAGTCGGCAGGCAGCACGGCATCCAGGTCGGCGTCTCGCCTGAGAACGAAGAGCATGTCAAGCAGCTCTACGACAAGGGCGCCCGCTTCTTCGAGTCGGTCAACCTGGAGGGATTCGTGGCGGAGCGGCTGGCTGACTATCGCCGAGCCTGCCAGCCGTAGTCTAAAGCGTTGCCGGCAGACTTATTTAAAACAAAAGAAAAAAGAGTTATCCACGAAGGGCCACGAAGAACGACGAAGGGCCACTAAGCGTGACGGCTCTGCCGCATCGGCACGGACTGCGGTCCGGCAAGCCGGCGCGTGCCCCCTTGAGGAGCAAGAGTGATGGGAGGAGGCGCCACCCGGGAGCGCGGGCGTCCCGCCCGCATGCTATCCCGTTGCGTGCTGCTCAGTTTCCCTGCGATGCGGCACCCGGCCACCCTGCCGGCGGGAACGGCAAGGGCTCGGCCGAAGCAGATTCCTGGCGCCGTTGCCGGTCGACCCGGGTGGAGGATATGGGCGAGGCAGTGCCAAGACTTGTGCGGGCGGGACGCCCGCGCTCCCGGGTGGGCTTCATCCCATGACGTCGTCGCATCAAAGGAGGTCCATCGGTCTTCGTGTTTATTCGTGGTTCGTCTTCAATAACGATCGGCAGTTTCTTCCTCGTATGATCCGCCCGGCAGGGCGGGGGCGGGACTTATCAGAACAGCCGTGAGAGGGCGAGCGATCCGGCATCCGGCAGGGTTTGCGCGCCGGTGGATCGGCCCCGATCCTGGAGGCCCCATGGCAGGGACATTCCTTCGCGACCGCCGGTGGAGGGCTGGGCTGCCGGTGTTGCTGGCGGTGGCCTTCTGCCTGGGTCCGGCGAAGGCCTCGACCGGTTCCGCGCTCGAGGAGGCTTCAACCCAGGACAGGCCCCTTCGCTGCTCCGTTGTCCTGGGCCCGGAAGCGCCCGACCTGGAGGTCTTTGCCGCCCACGAGCTGAGCCGCTATCTGAGAGAGCTCTACGGCATCCAGCCGGAGCTGGTCCGGGCCCTGGGGACCGGTTCCCGCCTCAGCATCCTCCTGGGGAGTCCCCAAACCAATCCCGCCTTCCAACGCATCTCAGGCCATCACACCTGGCCGCGCGTCAGCGACCAGGGCATCGTCCTCAAGCGGGTGAGCGGCGCAGGCCGGGAGATGCTCATCCTGGGGGGAGGCAGCCCCGCGGCGACCCTGTGGGCGGTCTATGAGCTGGTGGAGCGCTCCGGCGTCCGTTTCCTGCTGGAGAAAGACGTCTTCCCGGAAGTTGCGGAGCCATTTCCGCCCCGCCAACTGGACCTGGTGCGGGAGCCCCGTTTCCGGTTTCGTTCCTACCGCGCCATCAACAACTTGGCCACCTCTCTCATCTTTTACGGCATGAAGGACTACCGCCATCTGATCGATCAGTTGGCCAAGCTGAAGTTCAACGTCCTCTATGTGCAGATCTATCCTCACCAGCCCTTCGTGCACTACCAGATGAGGGACCAACCCAAGGTCACCGGGGTTCTGCACTACGGTTGGAAGGTCCCGATCCATGCAGAAACCATTGGCCGGGAGCTGTTCGGGGGGCGAAGCCAACTGGTGAACCCGGAACTGGCCGGCGCCGCCACCTACCGGGAACGGGTGAGAGCCGCCCAGGGCCTTTTGCACGAGCTGTTTGCCTATGCCAAACGCCGCGGCATGCAGACCGGGCTGAACTTCAGGATCAACCAGTTCACCAACGAGTTCAACTGGAAGCTGCCCCAGTGGTCGGACCGGGAGTACATCCCCCGGGAGGCGATGAAAGGCGCCCGCAACGCCCGCCTGGGAATCTCGGAATACGCCGTCGATCCGCAAGCGTTTCCCTACATGACGCCCGACAATCCCGTCGTCATGGAGCTGAACCAGACCATCATCCGGGCTCACGTCAACACCTACCCGGAAGCGGACTTCTATGGATTGACCCAGCCGGAGCTGCCGGGAGGCGGAGAGAAGTACCGGGAGATGTGGGAGCGCCTGGACCGCAAGTACCGGCTCGAACCGGAGTTCAGCCTGGATCGGATGCTGGAGTCGGCCAAGACCCATACCCTGCCGGTGGGGGTGCGCCGGGGGACCCGGCCGGTGGAGGAGCTCAAAGGAGCCCTGGCCAACGCCGACACGCTGGACAAGCTGCTCAACCAGGGTGGGATCCTTCAAGAGACGGCCAATCCCGAGGCCACGCTGGTGGTAAGCACCTTCAGCGACGAATTCTACCCGGTCATGCCCCGGATTTTCCCGGGTCGGGTCATGTTGATGGTCCCCATGGATTACCTGACCTCGCTGGCTGCCGAACGCACCGAAATGCTGGCCTTTGCCGAGCACAGTCCCATGAAGGTGGGGGTTCTGGCCACGCTGGCCGACGACAACATCGGAATCCTCCCCCAGTTGCCCACCCAGCCGCTCCATCGCATCTTCCAGGCCATGGAGCGCTATAACGTCTACGGCTTCTTCGGCCGGCAGTTCCTGGTCACCAAGCTGGAGGCGGGGACGGCCTACCTGGCCCAGGCCTCCTGGTCCTCCAGGGTCACCCCCGAATCGGTCTATCGGGATCAGGTCCGGCAGGTGTGCGGGGAAGGAGCCGTGTCCGACATGCTGGGCGCCTACACCATCCTGGAAGAGGCCACCCTCATCGGAGACCGGGTGGCCATGGGATTTCTCTTCCCGGTCACCACCATGATGCGCAAGCACTGGCATGCCGATTCGGGCCCCAACCCGGGATGGGACGAGTTGCGGGCGCACTATCTCAAGGCGGCGCCGCTGGTGGAATCGGCCCTGCAAAAGAGCCGTCCCCAGGGGAAGAGCTATGTGCGGCAGCTTCTGGGACAGTTGCATTTCGGCACCGACTACATCGCCGCCGTGCAGGAAGTGCGCCGGGCCAGGCTGTCCTACCTGCAATCCAGGAAAGCGCTGGCCGGCAAGGACGCCCCGGCCTTCGAAAAAGCCATGACCGAAACCAATCGCAGACTGGAAAGCGCTTTGATCTTGTTGAGGTCCGCCATCCAACACTGGGCCGGGGCGGTCCGCGACCCCTCCGACCTGGGGGCCCTGGGCGCCCTCAACACCTTTTGCTACGACTATCTCAAGGGCGTGGCCCTGGACGTCTACCTGGAGTCGGGGACCTGGAGCATTCGGTTCTAGCCTAATCGGGAAGGAGGACCTCTTGCAGACCGTCAGAGTGGCCGGGATTCAAATGAATGGGTACCTGGGGCAGGCCGAGCGGAATCTGGAGGAGGTGGAACGCTGGGCTCGCAAAGCCGCCGAGCAGGGCGTGGAGCTGGCTCTTTTTCCCGAGTTGGCCATCCACGGCCACTGGATGGCGGAGGAGTGCTGGTCGTCTGCCGAGCCGGTTCCGGGAGGCCCCAGCGTCCGGCGCCTGGAGCAGATGGCGCGCGAGTTCCGGATGGTGTTGGCGGTGGGCATGTCGGAAAAGGAGAGGGATCTGGTCTACAACTGCCAGGTCCTGGTCGGGCCCGACGGCTACCTGGGAAAATCCCGCAAGGTCCACATGTCGGAGGACGAGGGTCTGATGTACGTGGGGGGCAGCGCCCTGCCCGTGCACGACGTGGGGAAATGCAAGGTCGGGGTCATCGTCTGTTACGACGCCATGTACCCCGAGGTCGCCCGCATCCTGACCCTCAAGGGGGCTGAAGTCCTCCTGATGCCCAGCGCCGGCCGCAGCGGTCCCTGGACCGAGGACACCGAGGAGGCGGTCGCCCGCCGGGCCAAGGACCAACTCAGCCTCTACCGCTTCCGCGCCGTCGAGAACGGAGTCTTCGCCATGATCACCAATCAGGCCGGAGCGTCGGGAACGGTGGAGTTCTACCGTCCCCGCTATCGCCGCCAGCCCTACCATGCCGGTGGAACGCTGGTCTTCGCTCCGGATGGGGCCCTGCTGGCGGAGTCCCAAACCCGGAAGATCGAAGCCGACATGGCCGTGGCCGACCTGACGGCCGAATCCTTTGCCAAGGCCCGGGCCAATACCAACTTTACCCTGCGCAAGCGCCGCCCCGATCTGTACCAGGAACTGCTGAGACCGGTCACCCGGGATTGAAGGGCCGGTTGGTGGTGGAGTTGGCCGAACGGAATCGGAATCCGAGTCACAGTCTGAAGGCAGTGCGTTCCGGCTAAGCGACGCGCTTCTGGTTGCTTCTGCGCCCGCGGCCGGAGGAATTGAAATTCCGCCCACGATTGGGCGACTCTCCGCCAGGCCGCCTGCCACGCACGTAATGACCATAGGGCTGGCGAGGGCGTGGGGAGTGCTCGACGACGTCGGGCTCAAAGCCGACGACCTTCCGACGCGGGATCGGTGCGCCGATCATGCGTTCGGTGGCCTGAACCCAGCTGCGATCAATACCGGTGACGAAGGTGCAAGCGATACCCTCGCGTTCCGCACGGCCCGTACGTCCGAGGCGGTGGGTGTAGCCTTCCGGAGTGTTCGGCACATCGAAGTTGATCACATGGGAAACACCGCTCACGTCTATGCCTCGAGCCGCGATGTCGGTGGCTACAAGGATATTGAAGCGACGGGCGCGGAACCCGCTCATGGCGCGATCGCGCTGGGCCTGGGACATGGATCCCTGAAGACCTACGGCTCGGTGTCCATCATGGCTCAACTGATCCGCTAATCGCTGGGCTCGGTGCTTGGTACGAGTGAAGATAATGGCCGAGTCGCAATCGTCGCCGGTGAGCAGGTGTTCAAGCAGGACTCTCTTACGCCCCTCCCCGACCATGTACAGGCCGTGATCGACGGTGGCGACCGGGGCTGGACCAGCCAGCTCGACCACGTGGGGATCCGTCAACAAATCGTCCGCCAGTCGACGAATCTCTCTCGGCATGGTGGCCGAAAACAGCAGGTTCTGGCGCCGCTCGGGCATCGCAGCCAGAATCTTGCGAATGTCGGGCAAGAAACCCATGTCAAACATGTGGTCGGCCTCGTCGAGGACCAGCGTTTCTACGTGGCCGAGGCGGAGCACTCGCTGCCCGAGCAGGTCGAGCACGCGTCCCGGACAGCCCACAATGATTTCCGGGTGCTGGCGTAGCGAGTTGATCTGGTTACGCGTCGAAACGCCACCATAGACCGTGATGGTCTTCAGGCGTGTGAACTTGGACAGCGTGCGGATCTCAGCCGCGATCTGAGTGGCGAGTTCCCGTGTGGGGGCGAGCACCAGAACTCGAGGGCCTGGGCGGCGCACCTTGAGAAGCCGGTCGAGCAGCGGCAGTGCAAAGGCCGCCGTCTTGCCGGTGCCGGTCTGGGCCAGGCCCATCACGTCGCGACCGGCGCGACCCGCGGGAATAGCCTCCTGTTGGATCGGCCAGGGATTCTTAAAGCCAAGGCCGCGAATGCCGCGAACGAGGGCTTCATGGAGTTGGAACCGATCGAAACCGGTCGAAGCAGTAGATACGGAACTGGATATCAATATTTTTTCTCCGCCGTGCGCGCACAGGCAGATCCTGTACGGCAGAGCCGTAGTTTCCGACCCAGACAACAGCTAAGGGTAAGAGGGATTGGTTGGCGGCGAGACCTTGGAAGGATCACTAAAAAGGTTCTGTTGATCGCCGCTGTCGGGCTGAGCCCGATCAAGGTACATACAGGTTAGCTGTTCTTGACAATTATTGCCACCCTGGCACTCAGGGTGATCCCACGCTACCAGATTTGAGGTGACATGTACGTCAGAGCGCCCGAATCACGCCCATTTCCCATGCACGAACCGCTTGCAAATCAGCCAAATCGACAAAAATCAGCCCTCCCGGAGAGAGAAAAATTAGCGTGGGATAGTCCTGCCCTGGCACTCGCTATCATCCCGATGCCGAGGCCTATTGAGTATTATGGACTGCGGGGTATGGAGCCGGGTATTGGATTTTGCACAGCGCCTGAAGACTCCAGGACCGCCGATCAGTTTAGGGTGTCCACAAGTCCTGCGTCGACGATTCGTTGGTCCTGGGTCAACAGCGTCGCGCCCAGAACCCGGGCGGTTGCCAAAATAACCCGGTCCGCCGGGTCGCGGTGGAAGGAGTCGGGAAGCGCAGCCACTTCCGTCGCAATGGCCGGAGAGATGCCCTGTCTCCGAACCAGCGGCGGCGCTACCGCTTTACTCAGCCACTCTCTCAGTGGCAGCGCCAGCCTGATCCGGTCCAGGCTGTGCAACATCGCCACTTCCCAGAGCGAAATGTCGGACACCAGCAACGGCGATTTCTCGCTGGCCCGGCCGAGGGCCTCTCGTTGGCCGGCCGAGAGTCGGCTGGAATCGCTGAGCCACCAAAGGAGTATATGGGTGTCGAGCAGCAAGCTCATGGCCGAAGGCTTTCCCAATCCTCTTCGGGGAACACCGGACCGAGGATGTCACCCACCTCGCGGACCGTGCCGGCCAATTCCAACTGAGGGTATTTCGATAGACTGCCGCTTGCAGGGAGTAGCTCAGCTACGGGTCGACCGCGCTTCAGGATGACCACGGGCTCGCCGGTCGCCTGGACGCGGTCGAGGATCGCCAGGCAGCGGGCCTTGAAGTCGGAAGCGTTGATAGTATCCATATGACCAGTCTATGTGACCGGTCATATGATGTCAAGAGAACTCTGCTGCTTTCGCGTCAACCGTGGAGTTCCATGGCTCTGGCGACGCCAGCGCCCGGAAATGTTCTGTTCTCAAGGGCGCAGCCACCCGGTGAGCAATGCGGACCGAGTCTGCCGGCACTCACGTCGCCGACAACTCCTCGCGGTCAACCTGCCAGACAGATAGAAACGACGTCTATCTCCTGGGGATCGAGCGTCGGCGAAATCGCAGTCCCGGCGCGGCGTTTCCGTGATTCTCCCTTGCATCCGGGCGAAACTTTTCGGACGCCTCTTCGGGCGGCGTTTTTTTCTTTCATTTTTTGCTATTCAAATCGCGGAAGCCTTGATATATATCTCCCACTCACACAGCGTGACATCCGCTTGATCGTCCCTGATGGCCGAGGCTGTCCATTTCGGAAAGTCGATGGTGCGCCGTGACATATATTGGTGACTACGAGGAGAGAACAAAATGGTAAATAGAATTCTCGTTGCTTTGGTGGCATTACTGGCAATTGTGAAGGCCTTTGCCCCCGACCTGCAGGATGCAGGTGTAATTGGGATCGTTGTGGTCGTCGCGGGCTTGGCGTATGCCGCCGTGGCCGTCAACGCCGAGGAAGCCACCGACTACCTGGTGGTTGCCGTTGCGGTGGCCATTGCCGCAAAAGCCAACGTGCTGGGCGCCATCCCCGGGATCGGCGGTCAACTGGACGCCATCGTCGACACGATCAGCATGGCCCTGACGGCCGGAATCATCACCGTGCTGGCGGTGAGGACGATCAACCGCGTCAAGGGTTGAACCTCGCAGCAAGGCATCCGCCGGACCAGCGGTCTGTGACCGCTGGTCCGGCTGCATTTCTGGCAAGGACGCAGGGCAAGTTGGGGTCGTACCCGAATGGCGTGCATCCATGGACCCGGCTAGGGTTGGGATTTCGGACCCTGGCTTGCCCGCGGCCTGCGCTGGAAGCCGTCCTGGAAGTTTCCCCCTGTAGGCTCCCCGGCGTCCCTCGGGTTCGCGGCATTGATCGTGACCCCTGGCAAACCCGGCGGTCCTGATCGTTAAGACCACCTTCCCGAAAGCACAGGATCGCCTGCCGCACCCCGACAGGCCGCTCGGCCTTGGCTGGCATTCCAAACCGCGTTCTCTCCTCATAAAGGTCCCGCTGTCCCGGCCCACGGCCCCGCACGATAGTTGGATCATTCCAGCAAAAACGGCCGATTGTTCATGAAAACGAACCACGAATGGACACGAATCAACACGAATAGACCAAAACACAGATCGACCTGCTTCAACGACAAGCGGCACCCAAATGCTTCTGCTGAAAGGTCTTTCAGTGCGGAGACCTGCGGCGGGGGAAGAGGGTCAGAACGGCCATCCACAGTCCGACCAGAACCAGTCCAACCATCTCCCGAATCTCCTCCACCGCCAGGTTCGCCATCTCGAAGGCGGCCAGAAGCTCCCAGGCCGGCAGCGCGCCGGACACCCGTGCAGCCAGCATCCCAGCCCAGGCCAGGGACCCCAGGGCCAGCACCAGGGGCATGATTCGAGGAAGGCGGCCCAGGGCGCTCAGCCAGCAACACAGAACGGCCAGACCGTAGAGGCCCGCCCAGCGCCAGGGGTCGGGATCGTTGAACTGGACGGCCAGACAAAAGAGATACAGCAGCGCCATGGCCAGGTTCGGCCAACGGAGGGTCTTGACGGATGGCCTCATTGCAGGTCGCGAAGAAGGCCCGGGTTGAACCCGCATTTCTCGCCGGGTCGCTGGGTACAGGAGGAACGGGAGCGTGTCTTGGGCATCCTGCAGTGTTGTATTGGAGCCTTCGGCACTCAGACGGTGTCGGGCGCGCCCTCAGGGCCGGTTGGCGGCCACTTCGGCCGGCAGGCTCGAGATCCACTCCCGAATCAGCTCCACCGCCTCCCGGTCGACCAGGTTGGAGGCGATGTGCGGCATGCGGCCCAGGCCCAGCTTGGTCATGCGGTAGAGGATCAAGGACCGCTCGGGATCTCCCGGAGCCAGCAGGCGGCCGTCGGCAATTCCGAAATCTCCGTGGCCGGGAGGCACGTCCAGCGTCTTGGTCTCTTTCAGGGAGATAGTTGCGTGCAGTAGAAAATCGGCGTTGCCGCCTCCCCATTTCTGGTGGCAGTGGGCGCAGTTGGAGTGCAGGTAGGCCCGGGCCCGCTCATCCGGAGAACGGGTCGGATCGAGGTGATCGTAGATTCTGGGAAGCTCTGCCGGCGGCGCCGGCAGCGGCTCGGTGAACACCCCCAACCGGTGCAGCACCTCCAACTGGTTGGCCGTCGTCCATCCGTAGTCGTGCTCCTTGTTCAACTGCAGGGTGTTCAAACCCAGGACGTACTTGGCGGGGACGGTGTGGCAGAGCGTGCATTCGGCACGACTGGGAAAGCGCCAGACCTGCTCCCGCTTTCCGCCGGGGGCCTCCGGGTCGGCAACCGTGTAGGTTCGATCCAGGCCCTTTGCCCCGACCAGGGTGGCGTCGGTCTGGTCCTCGTTCCAGACGTAGGAGTAGCCCTTCCAGTACTGGTCCCCCACTTCTTCGGTTCCCCCCAGGGCCTCGTGGTGGAGCAGGCGGGTCTCCACCCGGTGGCGGCTGGCCGGGTTTCCCGCCTCCAGCTCCAGGGAAAAGGTCTTGACGATCACCGTCCCATCGGGAAAACGCCAGCCCAGGGGGGCCCCAGGCGCGGGTTGGGGGTACTCCACCGTCTCGAATTCCACCTGGGAGTCTCCGGGGATGGCGATCCAACGCTCCTTGACGGCGCCGTCGGACCAGAGCTCCGAGTTCACCGAGTAGGGAATCAGGCCGGGGGCGGGCTTGTGCTCCCGCACCGAGGCGAAGAGTCCCGCCTGGCTCAGGCGGCGGGGAAACTGGTCGGGTTGGTGCACCGCCGGAGAGGGAACCAACCGATGAATCTGGCCGCCGATGAAGTCCATCACATAGAGCTCGCCCTGGTGGTTCTGTCCGAAATCGATGATGCGGAAGGAGGTGTCGACCAGTTCCCGGTGGACGCTCACCTGGTCTCCGTCATAGCGGAACCCCCAGATACGTCCAGTGTCATAGTCCCCGTAGACGTAGGTGCCGGCGATTTCGGGCAGCCGGTCGCCGCGGTAGACAAAGCCTCCGGTGATGGAGCGGAAATCGGAGTGGCCATGCTCGACCACGGGCTTCAGAATGGGCGTCGGCCCCAGGCGGCGCTCGGGCCGGAAGGGGTGGCTGCCTTCCTGGACGCTCCAACCGTAGTTGCCTCCCCGTTGAATCAGGTAGATCATTTCCCACAGGTCCTGGCCCACTTCACCCGCCCAGAGATTTCCGGTCGGCCGGTCGAAGTTCATCTTCCAGATCTGTCGCAGGCCGTAAGCCCAGATCTCCGGACGGGCCCCCGTCCTGGACGCGAAGGGGTTGTCCTTGGGAATCCCGTAGTTCTTGCCGGGGTCGGGGCGGTCGACGTCGATCCTCATAATCGAGGCCAGAACGTCGGAGATATCCTGGCCGGTGTCATGCCCGTCGGCAATGCCGCTGCCGTCCCCGGCAGCAATATAGAGGTATCCGTCGGGTCCGAATCTGAGGCACCCGCCGTTGTGTCCGCCGGAGAGCCATTCCAGCACGATTGTTTCGGAAGCGGGATCGGCCTGAAAGGGATTGTCGGGCCGGACCTGGAAGCGTGAAATTCGGGTCCCCTTGGGGTTGACCTCAACGGGGTCCAGCACGTAGGTGACGTAGAAGTAGCCGTTCTCCTGAAACCGGGGGTGAAACGCCAACCCGTAGGTGGTCTTCTTGAGGTCGATCAGCAACTCCGCCTCGGTGGTCTCCCGATCCTCTTCAAAAGAAAAAATCTTCCCGAAACGCTCCACCACGAACAGGCGATTGCTGCCGGGAGCAATGGTCAGCTCCAGCGGTTGCTCGAACTTCAGGTGGGGGAAGGCCATCTCGGTGCGGAAGGGGTTGGGGGGATCGGGAGATCCCTTGACCCGCGAGGTGGTCCACTGGGTTCGTTTGAGAGTGGCATAGGAGTCTCGAAACCCGTTCTCCTTTTTGGACCCTTCCTCTGCGGCAGCCAGGGTTGCGCCACCGACCGCCGCCCAAAACATTCCGGCAAGCACGACTGCTCCACGCATGGGACCCTCAATTTCCGATGTCAGGTTGGACTGTCTTCCCCTGAGATCTGTCTGAATCCATTCCAACGAACGGAGAAATTCTAACCCGTCGACCCGGATGGGGCAAGGAGGCCGGGAACGGGCATTGCACGCTGAACCCCCCACCGTAGGGGCAACCCTTGTGGTTGCCCGGTTGTTCCGGTTCGCCCGGTTATCCCCGCATTGGGCGTCCACAAGGGACGCCCCTACTCCGCAATTCCCAGGTCGAAGCGCGAGAAGGTGAGAAAGGCATAGCCGCCGCGCTCCCAGATGACTCCGATGCTCCGGTCCTGCAGCAGGGTGATGTCCGAGTAGGCCGCCTTCTCTTCCGAGATGATCCGTTCGTTGGTAAAGGTCTCGCCTTCATCATAGCTGACGCGCAGAACCAGGGTCTGGCGTCCGGGGCCTTTGGGCCCGGTCCAGAGGATCCGATTGCGGTCGGCGCCGGCCGGCACCAGGGAGTAACGCTCGATGGCGGAGGCGATGGGCGGCACCACCTGCCCGGTCCTGGGGGGAGACCAGGTTTCACCGCCGTCGCTGCTGAGAAAGATCCGCCGCGTGGGCCCCTCATCCTGGCGGGCGTCCATCAGGAGGTTGCCGTCGGCCAACTCGACCAGTTGGTTCTCGCTGGTGGCGGGGGATGCCAACTGGCCCCGCTTCCAGGTCTCTCCGTGGTCGTCGCTGTAGATGACGAACGCCGTCCAGACGCTGGGCGCGCGCGGAGCGTCGCTCTTGCCAGTCGTCTGGGAGACCGGAACGATCAGGCGCCCCTTGGCGTCCTGGACCGCGCCCCCCGGACCGAAGAAAGAGCCTCCCCAGTGCTCGACGTCGCGGGCGGTCCCGGTGAGGTCCATGGGCTCCGACCAGGTGCGCCCGTTGTCCTGGCTGTAACGTGCCCAGGCCTGGGCGTCGTCGGTCCCGACCCTGGCGCTCCCACTGCTGCGGTCCGGCCTGGTCCGGTTGTGAAACAGCCACACCCGGCCGGCGGACCGATCCAGCAGGGTGACCGGATTGCAGGAGGACCAGCGCTCCCCGGGGTCGTCGAGCACCATCATCTCCGACCAGGTCCTGCCGGCGTCGGTGCTCCGCTTGTAGACCAGATCGATGTCGTTGCCGTGCGTCCCGGGATCGTGCCGGTTGTACTTGCGAGCTTCGGTAAACACCAGCAGCGATCCGTCGGGGGCGGTTTCCACTGCCGGAATGCGGTAGGTGTGGTAACCGTCCTGGCCCGAGGTGAAGACGTCCACGTGGAAAATCTCCTGTTGGATGACCTCCTGTTTGTTCGCACATCCCTGCAGAAGGAGCCCGAGAGACAGCAGAAGCACCGCCCGGTAATCGTTCATGTCGACCTTCCCTCCTTGCCTGCCTCGATGACAGCGGCCCGCAATCGATGGCAGGCCGATCCTGTCCTGGTGGATTGATTTCCAGCAAGGATACACCGTTTTGCCCGGACTGGCGAAGGTCTGTATTTATTGGAAACAAAAGAAAAAGAGTTATCCACGAAGGGCCAGTGCGCCGTGGAAAGGCGCCTTTTTTCTGGCGGGTGCGAACCCCGCCCAACAACTGTCGCTCCGGTTGGTAGCAGCCAGGGCGGATCATGGAGGCAACGATATGGTCTGAAGCACTCTGGTGTCAAAGGCCGCCATGGGCGGCCCAGCGACCATGCGGGCCGGAACGCGAGTGAACGTCGAGCAGGCCTCGAAACGGACAATACGGAAGCCGACCCTCCTGACTTTAGGGGAAGGCCGTTGGCGGATGGGGAAGAGAGCGACGCGGGCACCGATCCGCTTCCGTCGGGGTAGTGACGCTGGCACGCATGGAAGGGGAAGAAGGCAGCAACACGGGAAGCCCTGGGGGGAGATGCGGCACACATCAACCGGGACCCCGCGAGGGGCAGGCCGGGCCTGCAGGGTGGCGGATGGGTTCGTAGTACCGGAGAAGCCGGGTAACGCCGGTGGAGGGAAGGGACCCTGAGTTGAGAGCAGCATGGAAAGGAGGCAAGGCGTGGCCACTGACAAGAGTCTAACAGGGTCAGAGGGGGTTCGGAAATTCCAGACCATGCACCATGCGAAAGCGAAGGAGGACCCCAAGCGGCGGTTTCATGCTTTGTGCGACAAGGTGTGGCGAGAGGACTTTCTGAGGGAAGCCTGGGAGCAGGTTCGCCGTAACGGCGGGTCGGCCGGGGTGGACGGGGAGCGCTTCAAGGACATCGAGGCGTATGGGGTGGGCCGCTGGCTGGGGGAACTGGCGCGGGACCTGAGGGAAGGGACCTATGTACCGAAGCCGGTGCGTCAGGTACTGATCCCGAAGAAACAGCCCGGCAAGTTCCGGCCTTTGGGCATTCCCTGCATACGGGACCGGGTAGCGCAGGCGGCGGCGTTGCTGGTGTTGGAGCCGATCATCGAAGCGGACCTGCAACCGGAGCAGTATGGCTATCGGCCGGGGCGGAGTGCCAACGACGCGGTCAAACGCGTGCATGGACTCCTGCGAAGGGGTTACAAGGAGGTGGTTGACGGCGACCTGTCCAACTACTCCGGCGAGATTCCGCATGCGGAGCTGATCAACAGCATTGCCCGGCGCGTGAGTGACGGGAGGATGCTGAGGCTCATCAAGGCATGGCTGGAGATGCCGGTGGAGGAGGACGACGGGAAGGGTGGCAGACGCCGCACGAACCGAGGGCGCCGGGAGCGGAAGGGGACTCCGCAAGGAGCCCCGATCTCACCCTTGCTCAGCAATCTCTACATGCGGCGCTTCGTGCTGGGATGGAAGGTGCTGGGTTATGCCCGGCGCTTCCGTGCGGAGATCGTCAATTATGCGGATGACTTCCGTGTGCTCGGCAAGGCTCCGGCGGCAGAGATGCTGACGGCGGTCAAGCGGATCATGGAGGTCCTGAAGCTACCGGTCAACGAGCGGAAGACCCGATGCTTGCGGTGTCCCGAGGAACCGATGGGGTTTCTGGGATATCGCATCGGACGCAACTATCGCCCCAAGGGGAAAGGAGCCTACATCGGCACTCGACCCAGCCAGGCGAGCGTCCAAAGCATCTGCCGCAAGATCAGCGAGTGGACGGCGCCGAGGAACGGGATGCTGCTTCGAGGACAGATGGTAGAACACCTGAACCGGGCCATGACCGGGTGGGCGAACTACTTTGTTCTGGGGCAGGTGAGCCCGGCCTACCGAGCGATCGACCGCCACGCGGGCCGGCGGCTGCGTCAGTGGCTCTGTCGGAAGCACAAGGTGAGGTCCGGGGGGACTGTGCGCTTCTCGGACGAGAGACTATGGAAAACCCATGGACTCACTTGCCTGGCGTCGAAGCCACAGAGCCTTCCGTGGGCGAAGGCATGATCTTGACTGAAAGCCGGATGCGGGAAAACCGCACGTCCGGTTTGACGAGCGGGGGCGAGGAAACGCAGCTAGGACGGGATTGAGGCACCGGCGAGTGGCGAAAGCCGCCGGCAACAGCGACTCCCTCGATCTAAGGCCGGCGCGCCTCCCCTCGACTCTACCTAAGAACGACGAAGGGCCACTAAGGCGTTGAGGTTAACCACGACGGGATGCCAGGGTCGCGAAGGGATGATCGATTTCTGATTGTTACACTCTGGTTTGATCCGCACGGTACGGCGGGGCAGGGCTCGCGGACAAACGGGAGTTTCCCAAAGGGCGCCCGTCGGCTTTCAGAGAATTCGCCCCCCGGATACCCTCCACCGCACCATCGGGACGACCCACCCGGGAGCGCGGGCGTCCCGCCCGCATCCTCTCCCTTGAGTTATCGCTCAGTTTCCCTGCGATGTGGCAGGCCGCCCCTGAATCAAATCTTGGCCGGCGTGACGCAAAACCGTCTCAAGAGAGTGAAATAAAAGGGGTTGGAGAGTCATTGACATCGTACCTGAAACACTCCTGTTTCACCCTCGGATGATCTGCCCGGCAGGGCAGGGGCCCCACTTGTCTGAAACAAAACCTGTTTCACTCTCGAATGATCCGCCCCGTCGTGGGGGGCGGGGGCCCTACTTGCCTGAAACAACCCGTTGCGCCGGGTGGCTGGAAACCGGTTCGAAGTCAAGCACGGGTAGATTTTTGATTCACATGGATGCACAGGATGCACAGGATTTTTTCGGGAGACGGCTGGCTTGTATTCCTGGACATCCGCAAATCCGCACGCGATCATCGCCGGAGTCAGCGTTTCGTGCAGCAGCCTCTGGTCCTAATTATCCTGTGCATCCTGTGCATCCATGTTCAATTTATAGTCCTTCTCGATTGATCTTCCCCGTGGCGGGCCTTGGCTGTGCCCAACGCCCCGATTCCCAGTCAGCGTCCCGTGCAGCGGCCTCTGGTCCTATTAATCCTGTCCCTTGGGTTGCCGCTCAGTTTCCCTGCGATGTTGCAGCCGACCGCCCTGCCGGCGGGAACCGCATGGGCCCGGCCGAAGCAGAGCTAGGGCGCCGTTGCCGTTCGATCCGGGTCGAGGAGATGGGTGAGGCTATACCAGGATTTGTGCGGGCGGGACGCCCGCGCTCCCGGGTGGCTTTCTCCCCTAACGTCGTGACACCGCATGACGTCGTGACACCGCCGTCACAATATTGCAGAAGCATTTGGGCGGCGCTTTTCGTCGAGGCAGGTCTATCTGTGTTTGGGTCTATTCGTGTTGATTCGTGTCCATTCGTGGTTCGTTTTCGTCAACGAGCAGCCGTCAAACCCGGCGGCTGGCATATAATTGCAGCCTGAAATCAGTTGCTTCCCAGGAAAGGCAGGGACCAGAACTCTGCCCGCAGGAAAGGAAACCCCATGAGCATGGAAAACCAACCCCTCGGCTCATTCATCAATCGGCGAGACTTTGTGAAATCGGGCGCCGTCGCCGGACTTGGCCTGGCGGCCGGCAGTCGGGCGAAGGCCGGCCAATCCTCCTCCGATTCGGTCCGGGTCGGATTCGTGGGCGTGGGCGGCATGGGGACCGGGCATATCAGAAACCTGGTCCGGATCGAGGGTGCGGCAGTCACGGCCATCTGCGACATCCGGGAAGAACACGCCCGGCGAGCCGCCGCCATGGTGCAGCAGGCCGGGCAGCCGGCGCCCAAGCTCTATACGGGCGGCAAGCGCGATTTCGAGCGCCTGTGCGCCGAGGAAGACCTGGATCTGGTTTACACGGCCACCCCCTGGCGCTGGCATGTCCCCGTCTGCGTTGCCGCCATGCAGAACGGCAAGCATGCCGCCACCGAAGTACCGGCGGCGGTCACGCTGGAAGAGTGTTGGCGGCTGGTGGAGATCTCGGAGCAAACCGGAAAGCACTGCGTCATGATGGAGAACTGCTGCTACGACCGGGTGGAGCTGATGATTCTGAACATGGTTCGCAAGGGACTGCTGGGAGAGCTGCTCCACGCCGAGTGCGGTTATCTGCACGACCTGCGTGACATCAAGTTCAGCGATGAGGGAGAGGGGCTGTGGCGGCTGGCCCATTCGGAGAAGCGCAACGGGGACCTCTATCCGACTCACGGGCTGGGGCCGGTGGCTCAGTGCATGAACATCAACCGCGGCAACCAGTTTGCACGCCTGGTTTCCATGAGTAGTCCCTCCCGGGGACTCAATCTGTTTGCGGAAAGGAAGTTCGGCCGGGAGAGCCCGGAAGCCCGAAAACGGTATGCGCTGGGGGACGTGGTCACCACTCTGATCCAGACCACCGGGGGACAAACCATCGTGGTGCAGCACGATACCGATTCCCCCCGACCCTACAGCCGGGACATCAACGTGCAGGGGACCCGGGGCCTTGTCCGCAAGTATCCCGAGGAGAAGATCTACCTCGAGGGACGCTCCCCGGAGCACCAATGGGAGCCGCTTTCCAACTACGGACCGGAGTTTGAGCACCCCTTGTGGAAGGCCATGCAAGAACGGTCCGAGGGAGCCGGACACGGAGGTATGGACTACATCGAGGACTACCGTCTGATCCAGAGCCTGCGCCGGGGCACCCCCCTCGACATGGACGTGTACGACGCCGCGGCCTGGAGCGCCGTATCCCCCCTGAGCGAGCGCTCCATCGCCAGCCGAAACCAACCGGTCGACTGTCCCGATTTCACCCGAGGCCGGTGGAAAAAGAGACAGCCCCTGGGCATCGTCACCGGCTGAGTGGGCAGAGCCACGCACCTGTGTACCGCCCCTGGTTTCATTGAAAGATAAGACCCGCCATATTGCAATTACGATTGAAAGGGAATATATTATCCTTGTTTCCTTACTATAGCTGCGGAGAGTATCCCATGCTTGCCAAGCTGACGTCCAAGAACCAGTTGACGCTGCCCAAAGCGGTGGTCGCCGACTTCCAAGGCTCCGAGTATTTCGATGTAACCAAAGACAATGGCCGCATCGTGTTGACGCCCGTGCGGCTGAACCGTGCCGATGCAGTGCGCGCCAAGTTGGCTGAACTCGGCATGTCCGAGGCCGATGTGGCCGAGGCCGTGGCATGGGCTCGTCGGGCTACATGACCGGGCTGCGCCTGGTGCTCGACACCAATGTGCTGCTGTCGGCCCTGCTGTTTCCCACCGGATCGTTGTCCTGGTTGCGCCACGCTTGGCAGTCAGAAGCCATCCTCCCACTGGCAAGCCGTGATACGACGGCGGAACTGCTCCGGGTGCTGTGCTATCCGAAGTTTCGCCTGACCGGCGACGAACGAGAAGACCTATTGGCCGATTACCTGCCCTGGTGCGAGACGGTCATCGTGTCGAAGCCTCCCGCTGTGCCGGAATGCCGCGATTTTTCCGACAGGCCTTTCCTCGAACTCGCGCTGGCGGGCAAAGCCGATGCCTTGGTGACCGGCGACGACGACCTGCTCGCCTTGGCATCGGTGTTATCGGTTCCGATCCTCACCCCGAATGCCACAAGAGATCGATTGTGCAAAGGGTGAGCGCTCGAGACGCCAGAAGACGCCGGTGACGGTTGCCGTGCCGGCGGCAATGCTCCCGTGGAGATAGGGAGTGAGGAACCGGTCCCGGGACAGTTCCAGGGTAGGAGCGGTAAAGGAGTGTCCGGGAGGCTTGGGAACCAGCTCGAACCGGGTGGATTGGTTCATCCGGGACGTGCCTGAGCGGGTCCCGTCCGCCCATGTCTTCCCACCGTCCAAGCTGATCCGTGCGAAAAGAGCCCCGTAACGCGGGCTCCGGTTGCCGGCCTGATGGGTCACCACCACCAAGTTGTCGCTGGTCCAAAGAATGGTTCCCCGGTGCTCGTAGTAGCCGGTCAGGCTGCCGGGCACTTCGCGGAAGGTGCGGCCGCGGTCGTGGGACTCCAGCAAGAGGCCGTTCTTGTAGATGGAGGGCTCAGGGGAGGGCAGATCGGGCGGGAATCCCGTTTTCTCCTGCGTGCTCTTCCGATCCTCTCCGGCCAGCAGCGGCCGCTGAATGCGGGTCATGGCCAGCAGATGGTCCGGGTTGAAGGGGTCGGCTGCCAGACCCGTTTCACAGACAAAGGGATGCATCAGGGTCGGGTCGCCCCAGCTTGTGCCTCCGTCGGTGCTGCGAATCAGAAACAGGCCCCCGACCTCCACATCGGGCCGAACCAGGCCATCCCGCATGAGGTTGGGATCCCGATAGTACCAGGGCAGATAGCGGGCGCCGATGCCCAGCATCAAGGTCCCGTCGGGACTTTCCAGGAAGGTGTTGTAGTCGTCTCCCACCCAGTCATAGGGCCGCTGTGAAGCCGGGGCCAGACCGGCGCCGTCCACCAGGGTGGCCGTCCAGTTGCGGCCTCGGTCCGAAGAACGGGAAACCGATACCGCATTCTGAGCCGTCTGGCCGGCCAGCCACAGGCGTCCGTCCCGGGTGACCCCCAGGGCGAAGGCATTCTCCGCCTCGATCGCCTCCCAGGTCCGGCCGTTGTCGGTGCTCCTGACCAGTCCGCGGGTCTGAGTGTTGACAAAGATCGACCCGTCGGGGTGCCGGACGATCCCCAGCATTCCCCGCCCCTGGCCGCTTCCCGGAGGAACGATTTCCACCTCCCCCTCGATCTCGACCCGGACCCTATGGTCCTCGACCCGAGGGCGGCAGCCCGCACCGGCAGCAGCCAGGACGACGAACAGCCCAGCAAGAACCACGCTCTCCACGGATACAGGAATTTGCCGGAACATGATAGTACCTCCGGTTTTGGACCCCCGAGGCTTGACCCGCCCTGGTTGGATCCCGTGTTGCAGGCAAGTCCCGCCCCCGCCACCACGACGGTGCGCATCACTCAGAGGAAAAACAGCCGTTCGTCAATGAAGACGAACCACCAATGAACACGAATAGGCACGAGGACTGATGGACCTCCTTCAACGACAACTGGCGCCAAAATGCTTCTGCACTTTTGTCCCGTTGGTGTGACCCTGTCATGGGAGGAAGCCCCCCCGGGAGCGCGGGCGTCCCGCCCGCACAAATCCTCCCGCAGCTTCGGCCATCTCCTCCACCGGAATCAACCGGCAGCGGCGCCCTGCCTCTGCTTCGGCCGGGCCCATGCGGTTCCCGCCGGCAGGGCGGTCGGCTGCAACGTCGCAGGGAAACTGAGCGGCAACCGAAGGGACAGCATGCGGGCGGGACGCCCGCGCTCCCGGGGGTGTCGTCCCGATGGTGAGGTGGGGGGTATCCGGCGGGCGACTTCTCTGAAAGCCGGCCTGTCCCCTTTGGGAAACTCCCGTTTGCCTGCGAGCCGGGCGCCCGCCCCCCGCGACTGGGCAGATCCATCGAGAAGGACTATAAATGGAACATCGATGCACAGGATGCACAGGATGCACAGGATAATCAGGACGGGAGGCTGCTGCAGGAGACGCTGACTCGGGCAATGATCGCGTGCGGATTTGAGGATGTCCGGGAACACAAGCCAGCCGTCTCCGGAAAAAATCCTGTGCATCCTGTGCATCGATGTGAATCAAAAATCTACCCATGCTTGACTATGAACCGGTTTCCAGCCACCAGGCGCAGGGGGTTGTTTCAGGTAAGTCCGGCCCCCGCCCCCCACGGCGGGGCGGATCATACGAGAGTGAAACAGGTTTTGTTTCAGGTAAGTCCCGCCCCCGCCCTGCCGTGCGGATCATTCGAGGGTGAAACAGGGGTGATTCAGACACGTTGTCAATTCCTCTCCAACCCCTGTGTTTTCAATCTCGTGAATCGGTTTTGCGTCACGTGAACCCAGGTTTGTTTCAGGTAAGTCCCGCCCCCGCCCCCACGACGGTGCGCATCACTCAGAGGAGAAACAGCCGACCGCCAATAAAGACGAACCACCAATGAACACGAATAGGCACGAGGACTGATGGACCTCCTTCAACGACAACTGGCGCCAAAATGCTTCTGCACTTTTGTCCCGTTGGTGTGACCCTGTTATGGGAGGAAGCCCCCCCGGGAGCGCGGGCGTCCCGCCCGCACAAATCCTCCCGCAGCTTCAGCCATCTCCTCCACCGGAATCAACCGGCAGCGGCGCCCTGCCTCTGCTTCGGCCGGGCCCGTGCGGTTCCCGCCGGCAGGGCGGTCGGCTGCAACATCGCAGGGAAACTGAGCGGCAACCGAAGGGACAGCATGCGGGCGGGACGCCCGCGCTCCCGGGGGTGTCGTCCCGATGGTGAGGTGGGAGGTATCCGGCGGGCGATTTCTCTGAAAGCCGGCCTGTCCCCTTTGGGAAACTCCCGTTTGCCTGCGAGCCGGGCGCCCGCCCCCCGCGACTGGGCAGATCCATCGAGAAGGACTATCAATGGAACATCGATGCACAGGATGCACAGGATAATCAGGACGGGAGGCTGCTGCAGGAGACGCTGACTCGGGCAATGATCGTGTGCGGATTTGAGGATGTCCGGGAACACAAGCCAGCCGTCTCCGGAAAAAATCCTGTGCATCCTGTGCATCGATGTGAATCAAAAATCTACCCATGCTTGACTATGAACCGGTTTCCAGCCACCAGGCGCAGGCGTTTGTTTCAGGCAAGCCGGGCCCCCGCCCTCCCGGGCGGATCATACAAGGGCAAAACAAGCGGAAATCGACCATCCCTTCGCAACCTTGGCATCCCGTCGCGGCTAACCTCAACGCCTTAGTGGCCCTTCGTCGTTCTTAGTGGCCCTTCGTGGATAACTCTTTTTTCTTTTGTTTCAGGTAAGTCGGGCCCCGCCCCCACGACGGTAAGGATCATACAGGGCGAAAGAGGAGTGTTTCGGTGCCTTCGTTGCTGCATACACGGGATGGACGGAAAATCCTCAAGCGAGGCCAGCCGCCTTGACCGCGTCCCAAAACGGCTTCAAGCGTTGTGCGATTTGTTTCGCATGCTTTTTTCTGTCCGCCTCGTTCGACAGCAGCGTGAGATTATCCCCGGGTGTGTTCGGCAGAGCCGAATCCAAACGAATAGAGCCGGGCCTGCTGCAGGGTGAACTTCAATTGAATGACCTGTCCCTGCAGGTGGCCGAGGCTTTCCTTGCCGCTCCAGCGCACCACCTGCCGGGTCCGATCGAAGCGCTGCATCAGGGAATCGGTCTTGCCAAACCCCTTCACGGGGAGACCGTCGCTTCCCAGGATCTCCACCTGAACCCGTCCCTGGGGTGCGGCGGCGTTGATGGTCAGGCGTTCCCCTTCGAAAGTGAAGGGCCTGGTGGTGAGGCTTCCCTCGGCCGATTCCGCCTGGATTGACACGAATCCATCCATCCTGAGCTTGGCCAGGCCGATGCCGTTGGTTACGTGGGAGACCCCGGGCGGGAGTCTGTGGTTATGGTCCACCCCGAAGCCGGTGTAGTAGATCCAGATCTCGTCTCCCACCAGCAGCGGCGCCTGCAGGGGATAGATGCTGCCCCAGTCGAAGTCTCCCGGCCTTTGGGAAAGCGGCAGGAACACCCGGCGGTCGCCGGCCCGCAGCCAGTGCCTGCCGTCCCGGCTGTAGGTGAGCTGCACCGCTCCCCGGCAAAACTCGGGGTCGTAGCTGAAGACCGTCATAAGGCCCAGGCGCAGCCCGTCGTACACCAAAACCTCCATGTTGTAGAACTGGTCCCGATTGAGAGGGTCTTCAGCGTCCGCTCCCAGGATCGGGCGGTAGTCGGTCCAGTGGATGAAGTCCCGGCTGAGAGCCTGGCCCACTCGACGCAGGCTGTGATTTCGAGGATGGCGCTGGCTTCGGGGGTCCCAGAGCCGCCGCCAGGTTTCGACCGCCTCCGGGTCGGTGGTGAGTTGGGGCCGCACCTTCGGGATGCGTCCGGTGCGGTCCCGCACGATGGCCACATACTTGCCGAGGATCGGGTCCCAGTAGGGCGCCATGTGGCTGTCGTGGCCGGGTGGAATGAAGAGCACCGGGCGTCCCTGGTTGTATGGGCTCCACTTCAAGCCGTCGGCCGAATAGGAGGCGTAAACCTTGTAGCTCTGCCACATGTGCAGCATCTTGTAGCGCCTGTCCGGGTCGGGTTCCCTTTCGTCGAGAAAAACTCCGCTCGTCACCCCGCTGTGGGGCATCACGATGTTGTTGCGCTTGCTGCCACCCGAGGCCACCTTTCCCAGCAGGGGCTTTTGCCAATGGATTCCGTCCCGGCTGGTGGCGTAGCAGAGCCGGGCCAGCTCGTCTCCTCCCTCTCCGGGGTGCAGGCTGTACCAGATCTTGAACAGGCCCTCCCGCTGGTCGTAGAGGACGCTGGAAAACCCGATGAACATGCCGGCGTCCCAGGCGGCGCTCTCCTCGGGAATGCGGGAGAGCAGGGGGTTGCCGGCGACCTTGACAGGTTGATGCAGAACGCGGGAAAGTCCGGTCATCGACCGGGTGAGGGTGTCGTCGAGGAAGAGCTGCCGCCGGCTGCCCAGGGCCAGCGCCTCTTCGGGGACGGTGCCGGGCGCTGGGGCACAGGCTGGAAAGGGGCTGATGGCCAGAAAGAGCAGGGCCGTGCCGAGGGTCCACGGCTGCTTGAGCTTCACGGGGTCACCCATTTCTCTGTCCGGGGCCATTCCGTCGCTGGCCCCTGAGACTCCTGACCGAGAAGAGGATGAGGGTGGTTGACAGCACCAGGCCGATCGCTATGCCGGAAAGGAGGCCGTTGCCGAGCAGGAGATCGCTCCAGAGCTCCCCGTTGTGCAGGCCCACCAGCCATTCCTTGGTCTCTTCGGAGTACCAGCCCTCACTTCCGTTCTGGGGGCGGAAGTAGAGAATCATGCCGCTGAGCGCCGTCAGGCAGAAATGGACCGCCGTGAAGCGGTAAAACCAGATTTTCATCCGATCCAGCTCCCTGGTGAGGCCGTCCCCGGCGGGGTGGATAGAAGGCGAGGCAGATCAGCTCGAAGAAGGGCTCATTCCAGGCTCAGCAGTTCCTCGGGGACATCCAGGTCGACTCCGTCCTCCGGGGCCGGCAGTCGCAGCGCCCACAGCACGGCCTGAACCGCCAGCCGGCGGTAGGGCTCCAGTCGCCAGTTCCTGTGGAAATGCAAGCCGCTGAAGCCGAACGAGCGCCCCCCGTCGCCGCGTTCCCAGGCCCAGGAAACGGTCTCCCTTTGCTCCTCGATGTCCGCCTGCACCAGGGGGAAGATGCTCGAGGTCGGCTGCACCAACTTGAGGCGGTAGTAGAACTCGTCGTGGACGGTAAAGTCGGAAATGCCGCGGGTGACCGGGTGGTTGGGCGCCGGGATCGTGGCCGTCACCTCCAGGGTGTCGTGCTTGCGGTCCGGTCCGCCGTGGCAGCCGCCGAACAGCTTGACGAAAGCGGCGATGTTCTTTGCCTCGACCGTGCCCATGCCCCAATGAAGCACTACCATTGCCCCGCCTTTGCGGGCGAATCGCTGCATGGCCGCCAGACGGTCGGGGTCGTTGCTCAGCCACTTGGCCCCCTCCGAGACGAAGAGCACCAGGCCGTCGGCCGAATCCAGCAAGGCCGGACCTTCGCTCCAGGGCTCGTCGGCCGAGACCACGTCCGCCTCCAGGTCCGGAAACTGCTTCAGGCAATGAGCCAGGATCCGCACCCCCGGCAGAAACTCGTGGGTCCCGGGGGGATGGCCGTCAGGCCCCTGGCCGATCAGCAGCAGGCGTTTCTTTTCGGGAGTAGCCGGCTCCTCGGGGCCACAGCCGGTAGCCGCGACCACTGCCAGCAACGCCGCCAACAAGCAGAGGTGAACTCTTGAATGACGCATGGACTCGATCCTCATTGAAAACCGGATAGCTGTGCCCGGTCCGGACCGGGCGGGATGGCATTCGTCGGGCCAGGGTGCTCCGGGATAGGACCCGTTCGCTGCCGCCCGCACCGGGTCAGTCGGCTTCAGTAGTTATAGTCGTCGATATTGCCGCCGTCGAAAATGAGCGGCGGACCCAGCAGGACTTCCCCCTCCCGCACCTCCACCTGCTTAAGTCTGCCGAAGTCGTAGCGTCCCGGAGGCAGCGGTCCCTGCTTGAGCCTGTGAGCCACCCGAACGGTCAGATAACCCAGATCGACCGGATCCCAGAGGCAGAACTCCCGGACGGTGCCGTCCTTGACATATTCCCGCATCTGCTCGGGCATGCCCAGCCCGGTCACCTCGATCTGGCCCACCTTGTTGGCGTCGCGCACGGCCTTGGCCACGGCAGGAAAGGAGACGGAAGTGATGCCCCAGATGCCTTTCAGATCGGGGTAGGCGCTGAGGGCTTCGGCCGTCTGCTCCTGGCATTTCTGCTGGTCCTCCCCGGGGGTCAGGTGCTGGAGCAGATGCATCTCGGGATACTTCTCTCGAATCCGCTCCCGCATGTACTTCATCCAGGTATTCTGGTTGGAGGCCGTGGGAGTGCCGCTGACGATGAGGTAGTCGCCCGGCAGGGAGGCGCCCTGCGCCCGGACTCCTTCGGCCATCAGGTCCACCAGGGTGTGGCCGATAGCCCGATTGGGGGCCTGGTTCACGAAGACGGAGCGCCGCGAGAGCTCGGGATTGGCATCGGTGTCCCAGGTGAGGACCAGGGCTCCTCTCTCCCCGGCGCTACGCAGCGTCCGGGAGATGGCCTCGGGGTCGTTGGGAGCCACCGCGATCACGTCGAATCCCTGGGCCATCCAGCCGTCGATCATCTTGATCTGGTCCTCGGTGCGGGCGTCGGTGGGACCGTCATAGACGAGCTCGACATTCAGCTCCCGGGCCGCTTCCCGGGCGCCCCGCTCGGTCGCTTCAAAATAACCGATCCCCACCAGCTTGGGGATCATGGCGATTCGCAGGGCTCCATCCCGGTCGGGCCCGGCGCACTGCAGGCTCAGGGCGGCCAGCAGGAACGCCAGCGCAAAGCCCCCACTCCTCTTGCCACTGCTGCAGGTTCCGCTGTTCATTGCTCTCCCTTCCCGCCGCCCCTGCAAGGACGGCAGGCTAAACCCGCATTTCTCACCGGGTCGCTGTGCACATCCTGTAAAAAGAGTTCATCTTCAACAGGTTTTTGGTCCTTTAGTGACAGCTTGCGGTTACCCGCGGTGCTGGGCACGCCCTGGCTTGTCTTTTCGCCTTCAGCGCGCACATGCTCCCTCGCACGTAGTGACCGCTACGTTCTTCGATCGCGAGCACGCGCTGAAGACGAAAATCCGGCGCCATGATCGCGCCCCCCGGTGAGAAATGCGGGTTAGCCCTCCTTCTGGCTCCGTTGGTTCCAGACGGCAACCAGGATGAGCAGGATGCCGATGACGATCAGCCGGGACTCGGCAGTCAACCAGGACAGCCGGGAGCTGAGGAACTGAAGGCCCACGTCCAGATGGGAGATGACGGCCAGCCCCAAAAACGAGCGCGGCACGCTGCCGCGGCCGCCGGTGATCAGGGTGCCTCCCACCACCACGCAGGCAATGACCTGCAGCTCGGTGCCGATGTGGGCGTCCGGGATGGACACATCGTGCCTCATGGTTCCCAGAACGGCCACCGAGGCGGCCGCCAGACCGTTGATAGTATACAGAACCCCGTCGACTTTGTTGACGGGAACGGCGGCAAAGCGCGCGGCCTGGCGGTTGTCTCCCACGGCGAAGCACCAGCGCCCGAAGCGGGTGTGGTGCACCAGCAGGAACATGCCCAGGAAGACCAGGCCGGCCAGCCAGAATTGGCTGGGGACCCCCAGAAGTCTTCCCATATCCAGGAAGGACTGAGGGAAGCCGGCGATGCGGTCGCCGCCGGCGACGGTGATGGCCAGTCCCCGATAGAGAGCCATGGTGGCCAGGGTCGCCACCAGGGGGGAGAGGCCGGCAACCACCAGCAGGCCGTTGAAACCGCCGGCCAGAGCCCCGGTCAGGAGGGCGGCGCCGGCCGCGGCTTGAATGGACCAGCCCCAATCCTGCCACAGGACGGCCTGAACCATGCCGGTAAGGGCCACCATGGAGCCCACCGAGAGATCGATGCCGCCGGTGAGGATGATGGCGGTCATGACGAAGGCCAGGGTTCCCACTTCAATCCATGGGACCCAGACCTCCACCAGCAAGGCCGGCCGCCTGACCTGAGAGAAGACCAGCAACAGGGCCAGGGCCAGCAGGCACCAGGGAAGCAGGCCGAATATCCAGGGATTGGACCGCCCACCCGGTGGGGCTGCCGCCACCCCTGCCCTCTCCTGTCCGCGCTCCTTCATCGTTTCCATCCTCGCCAGGCCAGATCCAGCAGCAGCGCCGCCAGGATCAGGCTGCCCACCACCAGGTCGGTCTGTTGATCCGAGACTCCCCAACGCACCAGGGCGCTGTTGACCAATCGCAGCAGCAGGGCGCCCAGAACCACACCCAGCACGGTGCCCCGGCCGCCGGTGATTCCCACGCCGCCGATGACGGCCACGGCGATGGCGCTCAGTTCCCACCCGGCTCCCAGGCGGGCTTGCATCTGCTGGCCCATGGAGAGCTGGAGCACCCCGGCCAGTCCGGCCAGCAACCCGCCCAGGCCAAAGGTGACCGGCCAGAGGCGCGCCTTGGAAAGACCCAGCAGGCCGGCGGCCCGGGGGGCCGAGCCCAGCGCGTAGACGTGCCGGCCGCTGCGGGTGTGGGCCATCCAGAGATAAACCAGCAGGACCACCAGGGCCGCCACCGCCACCGAGCCCCGGAAACCCGTTGCCGGGTCGATGGCCAGCCGGCCGAACTGGGGGGGCAGTCCGGTCATGGATTTCCCTCCCAGCATGGCGATCACCATGCCGCGGTAGATGGTCAGGGTCCCCAGGGTCACCACAATGGGATGCAGCCCTCCCAGCAGCGCCAGGACGGCATTCAGCACCCCTGCCGCCGTCCCTGCCAGAAGTCCGGCCAGGATCGCGGCCGGAATCAGAATCTCGACCGGATAGGGCAGCTTCAGCACCATGGCGGTGGATGCCGCCGACAGAGCCACCATCGAGCCGATTGAAATATCGATTCCCCGGCCGACGATGACCGAGGCGGCCGCCAGGCCCAGAATGGCCCAGAGAGAGGTATGAGTCAGCAGGTTCAACAGGCTGAATCCCTCGGTGGAAACCGTCAGCCACAGGCCGAGCCCCGCCACACACAGCAGCAGCGCCAGCTCGTTGAAGGAACGTCCCTGGAACCGGGACCCGGTGGCTCGGGGCTGTCCGGCGGACGCCTCCCCCGGACTCTGCCTGGGCAGGGCGGCGGCGGCGATCCCTGCAGGGCCGGCCTGGCCGGGGTCGAACTCACCGGCGATCTCCCCTTCCCGAAAGACCACCACCCGATCGGAATGTTCCAGGACTTCGGGCAGTTCCGAGGAGATGAGCAGGATGGCGCAACCCTCCCCGGCCAGGCGGCGCAAGTGCCGGTGGATCTCGGCCTTGGCTCCGACGTCGACGCCGCGGGTGGGCTCGTCCAGGATGAGCAGCTTGGGCTGGGCCAGCAGCCAGCGCCCCAGGACCACCTTCTGCTGGTTGCCGCCCGACAGTTGTTGGACCGGCTGTTCGGTGGATCGGTAGCGCACCTCCAGTTGCCCGGCGATCCGGCGGGTGGCCTGCTGCTCCCGGGTCCTGCTGGCCAAAAAGCCCCGGGTCCAGCGTTGCAGGGTCGACAGCACCGCGTTGGAGCGGACGGGCAGACCCAGACAGAGGCCCTGGCTCAGGCGATCCTCGGGGACATAGGCGATACCGGCCTTAAGGGCCTCCCGAGGCCGGCCGATCTCACACCGGTTGCCGTCTATGCGGACCAGGCCGCCGGCGGACCTCAGGCCGAACACCGCCCGGGCGAACTCGCTGCGCCCGGCCCCCACCAAGCCATAAATGCCCACGATTTCACCCGATCTGGCCTCGAGATCGAGCTGTCGAAAGCGACCGCCCCGGTCGGTGAACCCGCTGACCTGAAAGCGGACCGGACCTTCCTGGCCGGTGGGGGAGATTGCCTCACCGGAGGGAGAGGCCACGAGGGTTGCGGCCGGCCGTCCCACCATGGCCCCGATCACTTCATCGGGACCGACAACCTGCCTGGCCCGGGTCCACACCTTGAGACCATCCCGCAAGACGGTAATACGGTCGGCCAGGCGAAAGATCTCCTCCTGGCGATGGGAAATATAGAGGATGCCGGCGCCGTCCGCCTTCAAGCGGGCGATCTGTTCGAACAACCAGCGGGCCTCCTCCCCGCTCAAGGCGCTGGTGGGTTCATCCAGCACCACCACCTTGGCGTTCTGCAGGATGGCCGCCGCCACCTGGATCATCTGGCGATGAGCCACGCTGAGTTGGGAGGCGGGCTGGCGAACGTCTATCGTCTCCCCCATCTGGCGAACTGTCTCCCGGGCCCGGCGGTGCACCCGGTTCCAGTCCACCAGGCCGGGGCCGCGCAGCGGCAGCCCGGTGGCCAGCGCCATGTTCTCGGCAACCGAAAGGGTGGGGAACAGCTCCGCCTCCTGGTGGACGGTGACCATCCCCTGGGCGCGGGCGGCCACCGGGTTGGGCCAGCGCACCGAACGGCCCTGGAAGAACAGCTCTCCGGAGTCGGGAGCCAGCGCTCCGCAGATGATCTTGATCAAGGTGCTCTTGCCGGCGCCGTTCTCGCCGACCAGGGCGTGCACTTCGCCCGGATACAGATCCAGGGAGACGCCGCTTAGGGCCACGACCCCGGGAAAGGTGCGCCGGATATTCACCACTTGCAGGATGGGAAGGTTATCGTTTTCCACTGTCTCAACGAAAGACATCGCCCATCGACTGGCCGGCGTAGCCGGTCATCTCCAGATATCCCCGGCCTGAAATCGGATCGGCGCCCCGGGTGCCCGTCACCACCACCGCGCCCTCCCAGTAGGTCACCCCGGTGGACCTCGGGGTGCGCAGCTCCTGGTCCGGTTGGGCGGCGGTCACTGTCAGGCTCAGCCTCTGACCGGGAAGGCTCAGACGCCATTGGACCGGGTAACGGCCTCCGCTGTGAGGGGACCGCCAGGTCCTCAACGGTTCCAGACTGAAGTCGGACCTGCCCAGGGCGCGGGGTCGTCCGGAGGCCTCCAGGAGGGTCCCGCTGGAATGGGGATCGAGCCGGCCGTCGGACCGCCGCACTTGGAACAGCATCAGGTCCTGGCCGCTGTCCAACTGGAGCGCGAACCAGTCCCACCCGATCTGTTCCGGCTCCAGAAAACTGGTGCCGAATTCGTGGTCCATCCAGCTCAACCCGGCGACCTCGAATTCCCGGCTGTCAATCCGGATACGGCCTTGGGTGGGCAACCGCGTGAGAGAATAGTAGTGGGAGGCATTTCCCTCCCGAGCTCCTTTTTGGCTGAGTCCCGCCTGGCCGTGCAAGAGGGGTCCCCGGCCGGCTTCCAGCTCCAGGGCGATTCCGAAAGTCTCGTCCCCGGCCCGGAGCCGGTGCCGGCCGTCTCGCCCGAGCCTGGCTTCCCAGGTTCCATTCCAGACGCGGTAGGTCTCGGCAGAAGCCCCGGCCCATCCCGGCCCCGCCCGGTTCAACCGTTCGTCAAAGTGAAAGCCGCCGGTCTCGAGGTCGCTCAGCGCCAGGTGGGCCATGAAGAGATCGCGGACCGCCCAGCGGGAGGGGTTTTCCGGACGGGCCCGGACGCCCACCCGGAAGAAGGTGAGCTGGAAGCCGAACCGTCGCGAGCTGGGATCCGCCAGGTTCCCGGTGTAGTACCACCACTCGATCCTGTACTCGGGATGGCTGGCGTGGTCGCGGGGGAAGTGGAAACGATAGCCGGGACGAGCCTGCCGCCAGGTCTCGGTCCAGCCTGTAGCTGCCAGCAGGCAGGGGATCAGGACCGCCGCCAGCAGGATGTGCGGTCCGCGCGGAGGCGAGGTCGGGGAATTCACCGCGGGACGGAGCCCGCTATCGGGGCTGCGTCCTGGCCCCCATGGCTCACCCGGTCGCCGGCGCACAATGAACACGATTCCCTTTCTTTGACTCTCAGCCTTGCCGGGCCGGTTTTATCCGACCGGCCCGGTAGGCGGGATAAATGCCCGAGAGGGCCGTGGCCAGCAGGATCAGCAGTGACGACTGCACCAGGAAGCCGGCAGGCAGGTGAAACTGGATGGTCCAGCCGAAGCTCTGGACGTTGATCACGAAAACCAGAATGAGGGAGATCAGAACCCCCGCCACCACTCCCAGGCCTTGGCTCACCGCACCCAACGCCGTGGCCTCGATGATCACCATCTTCCGGATCTGCCGCTGTTCCGCTCCGGTCCAGCGCAGCAGGGCCAGCTCCGGTTTGCGGTCCAGGATCAGGGTGACCAGGGTGGTCGCCACCCCCAGGATGGCCACGGCCACGGCGATGATCTCCAGAGCATAGGTAATGGTAAAGGTATTGTCGAAAATTCTCAGGACTTCGGTCTTGAGAGAAGCGTTGGTATGCACGAAAAGACGCGATTCGGAGGGGAGCCCCGCAAGGAGTTCCGACCGGACCCGTTCCGGGTCATGGCCCTCCTTCAGATACACCGCCAGGCTCCGAAGAGGCCGATCTCCGTAATACTTGCGGAAAGTGCTTCGGTCCAGCACGACAATGCCCTGATCGCTGGAGTAGTCGTAGTAGACGGCGGCCACCCGAAAGGCACGCGGCCCCAGGTCCGTGTTGAGCACCAGACTGTCTCCCACCGCCTTCCGGTGTTTGAGGGCAAAACTTTCCGAAACCACCGCCGCATCTTCTGCGATGGCCGCTCTCACGGCCGATCGCCCCTGGCGGGGTGCCTTGAAGAGCAGCCCTGACCGGTCCAAATGGACCTCGAAGTCGCCCGATCCCAGCAACACCCGGCGGCCCTGGTAGTCGATGACGAAACTGGTGAAGCGGTCGACGGCGGCCACCCCGGGGTTTGCCGATACCAGCCGCACGACCTCGGGAGAGAGGGTCGACTCCGAGTAGACGTTGGAACGGGTGGCCGGGGCCAGGTAGAGATCGGCTCGAAGGGTCTGCTGGACCCAGTACTGGACCGTCTCCCGGAAGCTGCCGATCATGACGGCAATGGCCGTGAGCATGGAGAGGCTCACCGCCAGGGCTGCCACCGAGATCGAAATACGGGGGATGGCTCCCCTGAGATTGGCGTTGGCCAGAAGGGCCTCCACCCCCGTCCATCGCCGGGTGAGCCAGGAGCCCGCCCGCCCTGAGACATGCAGTACTGCCGGAACCAGAAAGGCGACCGCGAAAACGGTGGCCAGGCAGGCGGCGTAGCCAAAGAGGGGAATGCCGTCGACCGAGTCCAGGCAGGCAAACCCGACAGCCAGGGCGGACAGGATGGGAGGCAGCCAGCGTTGCCTCCAGCTCAAGCGGAAACGGCTCTCGAGACGGTCAGCGCCTTGGACCGCTTCGGTCGGGGCCACCCGGGAGGCCTCCAGGGCGGGAACCAGGGCCGCCAGCAACGCCAGGGGAATGCCCACCGCAAATGCCAGAACCAGATGTTCCGGACCGACAGATACCGGTTCAGCCGCAGATCGGATGTAGAGGCGATCCAGCGTGGCGCTTGTCAGTCTCAGGGCGGCCCGGGCCAGTCCGCCTCCCAGCAGGACGCCGAGAGCACACCCCAGGGCCGCCAGCAGGCCGGCCTCCGCCAGGAACAACCCCCACACCTGGCGCCGGGAGCCGCCCACGGCCCGCAGGATTCCGATTTCCTGGCGCCGGGCGATGACCGAGAGCGACACCGTGTTGTAGATGAGAAACAGACCGACCAGCAGGGCAATATGGGAAAGGGCCGTCAGGTTGAAGTGAAAGGCCTCCAGCATTTTCTCCACTTGCCGCCCGCGGCGGGAGGGCCGTTGGACAGCCAGGTCCTCAGGCAGCCGGGCGGTGATGGCGGCTTCGGCCTGGTCGACCCCGATCCCCGGCTTCAGACGCAGGTCGATGCGATCGACCCGACCCAGACGCCCAAAGAGCCACTGGGCGGCTGCGATGTCCATCAGGGCAAAGGCCCCGTTCAGAGCCCGGGCCGGCCCCCGGTTCAGAAGCAGGCCGCGAACCGCCAGCCTTTTCCCGCGATCCCCCACGGTCAGGTTCAGGCTGGAGCCCGGGTCCAGGCCGTGTCGGCGGGCAAACTTCTGCGTCAGCACAATCGAGCGGGGGTCGCTGAGCAGTTGCAGAAACTCTCGGGGGCCGGGCGGTTGCGGCTGGTTGGCGAACTGCACCAGTCGGTAGTCTCGAAAGCTCTCATCTCTGAGAATGTCTACCCCCAGAATCCTCAGCCACTCGGAAGTCCCTGAGGGGAATGAAACCTTGGCTTCGCCTTCAATGACGGGGCTGATCTGTCCGAACCGCTCCAGCCAATCCAGTTGCAGCAGCCGCTCTTCCCTCAGGCCGGGGCCTGCCCCGCCGATCTCCAGCGAGGTCTTGCCGGCCACCATTTCCAGAGCGGTCTCGAAGCTGCGGACCGAGCTCTCATTGGCCATCCGAACCGCCAACACCACGGCGATGCCCAAGGCAACACCCAACACCGTTGCCAGAGAGCGCAGCTTTTCCTCTCGGAGCCGGCGCAGAATGAATGTTCGGAAAAGGGTCAACAGGGACCTCGGCTCAGGAGGGCGGGGGATTGCAGGCAGGGGCCTCATCCCGCTCAGTCGGTCGGATCGAGTCCCGAACCCCGCCGCCGGGACTGCCGCCCGGACTCGATCCTGCCATCCACCATGTGCAATACTCGCTGGCTGGCAGCCGCCATCTCCGCGGAATGGGTGGCCAGCAGCACGGTGACTCCCAGGGACCGGTTCAGATCCCGAAGAAGTTCCAGGACATCGGCGCCGTTGGCGGAATCCAGATTCCCGGTGGGCTCGTCGGCCAGAACCAGCAGCGGGGCGTGGCATACCGCCCGGGCAATGCCGACTCGCTGCATCTCGCCTCCCGAGAGTTGCTGGGGGTAGTGGCCCAGGCGATGGCGCAGGCCGACGCGCTCAAGCAGGCCGGTGGCCTTTCGTTTGGCCATTTCCGGGTTCACACCGTCCAACATGAGCGGCAGGGCCGTGTTTTCCACGGCGGTGAGGGTGGGCAGGAGATTGAAGGACTGGAAGACAAAGCCGATCTGACGGCGGCGGATTCGGGTGAGCCTGACTTCGTCCAGGCTCGCGAGATCGGCCCCATCCAGCCATATGCGTCCCCGGGTGGGGTAATCCATGCCCCCGCAAAGGTGCAGCAAGGTCGACTTGCCGCATCCGGAGGGTCCGGTCAAGGCCACAAACTCGCCTTTTTCCAGGGACAGGTCCACCTCCCGCAGGGCCACCACGGGAGTCTCCCCATGGGTGTAAGTCTTGCCGACTCCCTCGGCCCTGAGTATTGGCCCGCATTTCTCACCAGGACGCTGAGCATCAGGTAGAAAAGAGCTTGTCTTTAACATCTTGCGGCGCTTTGTTTGGAGTCTTCAGGGCACAGACGGTGCTGGGCGTGCCCTGGCTTGTCTTTTCCCCTTCAGCGCGCACATGCTCCCTCGAACGTAGTTCCGGCTACGCCCTTCGGTCACGAGCACGCGCTGAAGGGGAAAATCCTGCGCCAAGTTGCACTCTTGAGAAGAGTGCTACCCCCTGGTGAGAAATGCGGGCTGGCACACCGCCCTCCCGGTTCTCAACCGGGGCTATGATAGTGCAAAACGGTCCGATTGAGGGGTTATCCACGCAGCCGCTTCCCAAGGGGACGCGAAGGACCGAATAAAGAAATCCACGAAGGGGCACGAAGGACCACGAAGGGCCACGAAGTTGCACGAGGGTCAGGAAACCGCAGGTGCAGGAGAAGGACTACGAGGGGATATTACGGAACAGTGGGGGCCATGACCCGGTGGTGAACTTACGCTTCGGTCCGGTGAGGAAGGCCTTTGACGAGGACCCTCTTGTCGTCAGCAGGAAGGTGTCCCCATTTCGTGTGTTCCGGAGACCTCCGTTTCAATGGGAAAACCCCAACCTGTCGCGTTTGCCAGGGAGTTTACCTATAGGGTCGTTTTCGGAAATGGTAGGGGGTAGGTGGACTGGTTAACTCAGGTCCGGAGGGGTAATATGGTTTCGTGTTCTGGGCACGGAGCGAAGGTATGAGCTTGCCAACGGTTTCCGTCACCTTGGTTTTTCTACTGAGCCTTTTGCAAAATTCGGAGTCGGGCATGAGATGGGGGCAGAATGCTCCTGCAAAATAACGCCCTCGAAAGGGATCTGCACCTGGCTAGCCATGGGTTTCCCCCTGGGAGCGCGGGCGTCCCGCCCGCATACTTGTCAAGGCGCTGCTCCAGCGTCAGTCGGCGGGTGAACCGACCCACCCTGTGAAGCCAATCGCCACGACCCTGCCAGGTCTTGTGCGGGCGGGACGCCCGCGCTCCCAGGGACAACAACTCTTCCCGACAATAAATCCCGCTTCCTAGCGAATTTTGCAAAAGGCTCTACTGTTAGTTCAAGGTTGCAAGATCGAACAATCTGCTGGTCACGGTGGTTCAATCGTTTCGATGTCGGGTGAGCACGACTGCCCTGAAGATCGGATATGCGTGGTGGATGTCCCTGCCGGGGAGCACTTCAGAGAGGTATTCACCGCGGTTCCTCGACAGGGCTACGCCTTTGCCGGTTGGCGCGATTCGGAGCTCGGTCTTTGCTCAGGCAAAAAAGTACCTTGTCTTGTGGAGATCCCTGGATCGCTAACGGGAAATGACGGCACCTTTTTCCTGACCGCAGAGTTCTACCACCGGCCGGTATTGGTAGAGGCCGGTACGCTGTCAATGGAATACGGCGTGTGGGAAGAGGAAGTCAACTACGATTCCCTTGGTTTTTTGTTTTCCGAGGACTTTGACGGCGATGCGGATGATGACGTGCTGATCGCCGGGGCCATTTACCCCTCCGATTCAACCGCACCAACCATCGCCGCTCAGCAGGGAGTGATTCTCCTGAATAATGGCGACTTTACATTTACCGTTGCGAAGGGGGATCGCCCCAGCAGTGTTCATCCTCGAGAAGTTTTGCTGGCGGATTTTAACGGCGATGGCATGAACGATTTCTTCATCGCGGATCATGGCTATGACGTGGATCCGTTTCCTGGCTGGTCGAATCAGCTGTTGCTCGCCACCGAGACGGGGTATGAGGACGCGAGCGACAGGCTGCCGGACGACAATACAGGCTTTACGCACAATGCCGCAGTCGGCGACGTGGACGGCGACGGGGATGTGGACATACTGGTCGCGAACAACGGCGGGGAGTTCATGGGCGGTTCACCGTACTTGCTGCTTAATGACGGTACGGCCAACTTCACCGTGAATCGATCGATGTTGCCGGAGCGAGTGGTGAACGATAATGAATATTGGCCTTGGGCGGCCGATATGCTCGATCTGGATTCAGACGGACACGTTGACCTCCTGATGGGAGGCAGAGACGATTCCGGGCAATCGTATGTCCACTGGGGGCCGGATTTTCAGGATCTGACCGTCCTGCCGGCTTCGGATTACTTTGTTGGGTTTGGCGGGGCGGTGGTTATTTCGATAGCGATACATGACCTCAACAATGACGATCTTTTAGATGTGTTGTTGGGCGGTTACGACGATGGAACAGTGGGCCACCTCCCCAAACGCGGCGTTCAAATGCTGATCAATCACGACAATCGCCGATTTAGAGATGAAACACAGCGTCGTCTTGGAGACTCTGCGTGGTCACCCACCGAGGCATGGCATTCGGAACACCGCTTGATCGACTTCAATCATGACGGCGCAGTGGATATAGTGCCTCAGTCTTACAATCACGAAGGGAGCAATATCATGTCATGGTTGAATGACGGCACGGGTCACTATGTGGCATTGAAAACCACAGAGTTCAGCGATACAGAAGCCCTAAAGCGCCTGGCTTGGGGCGTCAAGGTTCGAGTGGGTACCGCATGGAAGTCGATGGAGTTCTTCGGTGACGGCAGCTACCTTCAATCAAATGCGGCTATTACGGTAGCGAAAGCGGTTATCACAAAACCGGATTAGGATTTTGGAGGTTGTGAAGTGGCGGAAACGTAGATAGCGAGAGGCACCCCAGGGGCCACAAGACGCTCCTGTGTTGTAGGAATTGCCCGGGCAAAAGGGGCCGATTCAACAGGCGAAGCCCCGGACAACGGGCGTGACCGAACTGCCGAATTAAACATCCCTTATGGTTCTCCGGTCTCCTGAGCATGTAACGGAACCGGGTAACCCCCGGCGGCCGGATTAGAATTTGAGTCGCACCCTCACCTTACCCATCTTTGGAACCGGACGACAACCCCGATTCTCACACGAAGATCCTCTCCACAATATTCCGCGTAACGCGCCGTCGCTGGCGGTCATAGCCGCTGGGTGGTCCGGGGGATCATTCAAATCACAATCCTTTCGATTTCATCGAGCGAGATCTCGTCGCTGGTGCGGTCATACAGCTTGGTGGTGCGAGGGGACTCGTGGGCGGCGATGGCCTGGGCGTTTTCGACGCTGCCGCCGTTGAGCAGGTAGGCGGTGATGCCGGTGGCCCGGAAGGTGTGACAGTTGGCGGCGACGCCGAGGGAAGCCTGGCGCACCCTTCGCTTGATCATGCGGAAGACATCGACGCGGTTCATGCGGTTGGGGGTGACGGCGCCGCCCTTGGTCATGGAGCGCCAAAGCGGGGTGCCCTTCTCGCCGGCGATCCCGGCCGCCTCAAGATAGGCATCGAGGTATTCCTCGGCGTTGTGGTGGGCGGGGACCTAGTGGAACTTGCCGCCCTTTTCGTGGAGGCGCAGCCACCAGCGTTTGCCCTGCTGGTAGTAGTCCTCGACGTTCATGCTGGTCACGGCGCCGACGCGGGCGAAGGAGTAGACCATGGTGGCCAGCAGCGCCCGGTCGCGGATCCCCGAGGGCCTCGAGAGATCGATCGAGTCTAGCAGGGCGCGGGCCTCGACGGGGGAGAGCACCGGGGTCTTGCCTTGCTTGACGACGTGCTTGGGGCCGCGGACGGGAGCGGCAGGATTTTGGGGCAGGACCTGGCCCACAACCAGGTAGTCGAGCAGGGCCCGGATGGCGGAGAGGTGCTGCTTGACGGTGGGGAGGGCATGGCCCTGCTGCATCTCCTCGATATAGGTGGCCACGGCGAAGGGTGAGATTTTCCCGGGGCCAGGTTCCTGGTCTCACACCACCCGAAGAAGCGGCCGGCGGCGGCCGCATAGGCGGAGCGGGTATTGGGGTTCGAGATCTCGGCAGTGAAGAACTCAAGCAGGCGCCGCTCGGCGGAGGGCCCGGCATCGCGGACAGGCCCGGGCAGGCCCTCGATCCGCCAGCCTTCAGGGACCAGGAGGGCTGGCGGGGCAGGGGAGTGCTGCACCGTCAGAGCGGCCGCAGCCGGCCCCTCTACGAGCTCTAATTTCCCTTCATTTGAGCCTTGCTCAGGCATAATCTCGACCTCCTCCAAATAGTGTAACATAAAGTCCTTTATGTATCTCTAATTGCCCGAGTCGTCCCGGAGACCGTCAAGCTCTTTCCTCCCTAGATGGACCAACGTGTCCGCTGCGTGCTTGGCACCTGATCCAAGGAGCAGAATAGTCTCAGGGGTGTATAATTGTATTCTTATTCCATGCGGGGCGTAGTAGCTTCCTGGGGATGGCGGAGCGCCTAGCAACCCCAGAAATGAGAAGGGCCGCAGAGTGGCAGCACCCGGTCCGCAAGGGCAGAGGTGGGAAGCCTCCAAGCCTGAGGACCAGGGGATCCAACGGGTCCTCAGATTCCGGGAGAAGGGCAGCAGGCAGCGTGAGATCCCCGTCCGCCACGGCCTCGATCGCTGGCTCGGGGGCACTGGAGGCAACATCGTCGAGAGGATTTTCGTGTAAGCGGTAAAAACCAAGGAGATGGGACATGTCAAGACCGGAACAAACCCTGATGAGACTTGTTGCCTGTTGGGGGGCAGTGATTGTCCTCTGCTTGCCGGCCTTGGCTGAAACTTCCATTCCGGACAGGGAAAGGATGGAAGTGGGGAATGCTCTGTTCTGGCAAGCCGTCATTCCTGCTACGGCCAACTCTCCGGGACGATTCGGCGCTCATTACAAAACCCGTGTGGTGATCTTCAACCCGACCTCGCGGGACTATACGATTACCGCCAGGCTCTACGACAGCAATGGCCCAGCCCGGCGCAGTGAGATTCGGATCGACTCGGGCCAAGTACCTCGTCTGGAGCAATTTTCTGGAAGAGGTCTTCGATTACAGGGGAGGGGGTGCGGTCTGGCTGAGAGCGGATGATCAAGACGATCTATTCTACATGACGGCTGAAGTCTATACGGACTCGGCGAATGGATGCTTCAGCACGACCGTCGTGAGTGGAATCATTCCGACCTTCGTCAGCAGCGGCCAGCCGGATTTCAGGGTGGTTGTGGGCCGACAGGGAGGTGACCACGAAGCGGGGATTGGGGCCACGGGGCAGGATCTCGACTTTGGCCACCACCCGACGCTTTCGGGACCAGCTCTTGTGAGTGCGGTAGGAGAAGTCCTTGAAGATCCGGGCCGGCTGTCGCAAGCGCGCGATGGAACAACGTGAAACGATCCACCAAAAGCACGTCCCCGGTCGAGCACAGCGACGGCGGCCAGCGTAGCGAGAGGATGTCACTGCCGGGTGAGCGGGTCAGGAGCGGCATGTCCCCATCGTCGAACGATAGCGGCCGAGCGGATCCGCCTGATCCCGGCTCCGAGCAGCGTCTCCTGAATCGGATGCGGCGGGGCAGCCCCTCGGCCGTGGGAGCGCTGTTCGAGCGGTATGCGTCCTGGCTGCGGAGACGAGCCAGCGGCCGCCTGCCGCAGTGGGCACGCAGCGGGGTCGCGACCAGCGATCTGGTGCAAGACGTGCTGCATCACGCCTTCGCACGGCTCAACTGGTTCGAATCGAAGCACGTCAGCGCCTTGCGCGTCTATCTCCGGCGCGCCGTGGAGAACCGCGTCCAGGACGAGATGCGCCGGGCCATCCGCCGGCTGGACATGGCCCGCCTGGCCCCGGGGGAGGAACCCCTGCGGCCCTTCGAGGATGCGGCGCCGCAGTATCAGCAACTCCTGCACGATGAGATGTGGGGACGTTACCGGGAGGGGTTGAAGCGCCTGAAGGTCCGCGATCGCCGGCTGATCGTAGGCTGTGCGGAACTGGGGTACAACTACGAGCAGCTGGCGGCCATCGAACGCCTGCCGAGTCCGGACGCAGCGCGCAAGGCGCTCAAGCGGGCCGTGATTCGGCTGAGCGAGGTCATGCCTCTGGCCTCCGGAAGGTAGCGTCCATCTCGCCGGCGCGCCCGGGAGCGCGTCCTCGCCGACGGCCCATCGTGCGGAAACCGTCCGGTTTCTGCCATTCAAACGTCATAAGAGAATAGATGAGATACGTATCCACTGGCCGAACGCCGTCCGCAAGGGCTGGCGCTGCGCGGTGGGATACCGGATGAGTGATGAGCACCGACGACCGTGACGATCTGGTAGGCGACGTGGCGGACGCGCTCACGCTGGACCAGCAGGTGCAGTGGGAGCGATGCGCACGGCTGGCCGCGGGCGCCGAGCGCGATCAGATCGAGAACCTGCGCGTCATCGAGCGTGTGCTGGCGAGTCGGCCGGCCGCGGGACCGGCGGCGGAGGCCGTGCCGGCAACCCGCCTCTACGGCAGCGCGGTCGTGCGCCGCGTCGTCCACGCGCTCATCGCCATCGCCAGCATCGAGGTGGCGGCGACGCTGCTGTTGCTGCCGTGGGCCTGGGGCGACTTCTCTCGCGCGCACGGGGAGCTGGCCGTCTTCATGACGACCAAGCTGGTCGGGTTTGCCGCCGGCGCCGGCCTGTTGCTGTGGGCCGGTCGCGGGGACTGGCGGACCTGGCTGCTGGGGGTCTATTGCCTCCTCAAGGCCACCAACCAGCCGCTGTACATGCTCCAGGCCTTTTTCCTGGAGCTGCCGCCGCCGCCGGAGTACGCGGCCTTTCTCCAGCATCTGCCCGCTGCCAACCGGCTCTTCTCCGCCCTCTACGTTCCCGCGTTCCTGTTCGCGCCGGCCGTCCTGTGGGCGTTCGCCCGCGAGTGCCCGCGGGTCCATCGCCGGACCTGGCTGGATGATCTGGCGCGTCGCATGATCCCGGTCAGCGTGCTGATCGGTGGCGGCCTCTGGCTCGCCTGCGCCGTGACGCTGGAGCTGGCGCGGGCGGGCGCTGTGGGGGCGCCGGTCGCGCTGGTGCTCGATGGCACGCTCGCCACCCTGGACCTGCTGGGGCTGGGGGCGGTCACCCTGGTCGCGCTGCGCGCGCACACGGCGTCGCCCGACGAGGTGCGGCGCGTCGTGGTGTTCAGTGCCGGGTTCCTCCTGTACATGGGCGTGTCGGCCGCCTACAACGTGGCCGAGGTGTTCACGCCCGGAGACTGGGTGTCCAATTATCGCTGGTCGCCGACGATCCTGCTGATCGAGGTGCTGCGCTTTCCCGGGTTGATCCTGCTCTGGTACGCGGTGCTGGCGGCGCGCATTCCCCACCTGCGGGAGGCGGTGCGGGCGGTCTACCGCCGGTTGTTGATGCGCCCGGGCCTGCTCGGGGCGGCGGCCGCCGTGCCCGCCGGGGCGCTGCTGTGGCTGATCGGGCGCAACCCGGAGCGCGAGGTGGGCGCGCTCATCGCGGATCCGCTGGCGCAGTCGCTGTTCGCAGCCGTCGGGATCCTGCTGCTGCTGATCGCCGCCCGGGAACACATCCTGATCCGCCTGGACGCCTGGATCCTCCCCGAGACCGCAGACCAGCGGCAGGCCCTGGCCGATGCGGCAGGCACCTTGGCGCAGGCCGGGCGGATCACGACCGTCGGCGAGACCGTCACCCGGACGGTGCGGCGCGGTTGCGGCTCGCCCGCGACCCTGCTGGTGGCGGACGCCGCCGAGACCCGCGCGCGCGGTTTCAGCGCCCCGCAGGCCCGCATCGCGCCCCTGCCGCGGCAGGCGGCCATCGTCCACGTGTTGGAAACCGCCGGCGGGCCCGTTCGGGTCGACCCCAACGGCAGGCCGTCGGTCTTCCCCTTGCTGCCGCCCGATGAAGCGGCCTGGGTCACCGAGACCGGCGCCGACGTGATCGTGCCGGTTCCCGGTCCGGGGACGGACGTCCTCGGGGTGCTGGCGGTGAGCCGCCGCCTCGACGGCCGCTTGGTACGCTCGGTCGACCTGCCGTTCCTGGAGGCGCTCGGTGCGGCCGCCGGGTTGGCGCTGGCGCGCCTGCAGCTGCTCGACGCGCCGGGCGCGGGGTCGGGGGAGGCGCCGCCGGCCGAGGAGTGTCCCGTCTGCCGATCGGTGACCGAGGCGGGCGAGCCGCCCGCATGCGCCTGCGGGTCGGCCTACGTCGCCACGGAGGTCCCCAAGCTTCTCGCCGGCAAGTTCCGCCTGACGCGGCGCCTGGGGGCCGGGGGGATGGGAGCGGTCTACCTGGCGCGCGACCTGCGTCTGGAGCGCGACGTGGCGATCAAGATCCTGACGGCGCGGTCCCTCGGCCGCCTGATGGGGCTCAAACCGGAAGCCTGGGCCATGTCGACGGTGACGCATCCGGGGGTGGCCCAGATCTACGGTGTCGAGTCCTGGCGGGGTCGCCCGTTTCTGGTCGTCGAGTTCCTGGCCGGCGGCACCCTCGAGGATCGGCTGCGGGACGGGCCCATCGCACCCGCCGAGGCGGTGTCTGTCGTCGCCCGGCTGGCCGACGCCCTGGCGGCCCTGCACGAGAAGGGGTTTCTGCACGGGGACGTCAAGCCCAGCAACATCGGGTTCACCTCGGAGGGGTCGCCGAAGCTGCTGGATTTCGGGCTGGCGCACGCGGTGGACGCCGCCATGGTGGGCGGCACCCTGCCCTACCTCTCGCCCGAGGTGCTCAGCGGCCGCCCGGCCGAGGAAGCCGACGATGGCTGGTCGCTGTCGGTGGTCCTCTACGAAATGGTGTCGGGCCGGCATCCCTTCGCCGGCGGCGCCCCCGACGCCGTGCGGCGCCGCATCCGCCGCCAGCGCCTCGCGGCCGGCGGGCCTGCCGCATCCGCCGCGCCGACATCGGCGACGGCCGTGGCCTCCTTCGCGGCGTCGATCCTGACGGCCCCCCGGTCGCGGCGGCCGGGGACCGCGCCCGCCTTCGCCGCGGCGCTGGCCGCCCTCTCCGGGGACGCGTAGCCGAATTTTTTCAGCCTCCCTGTCCGGTTCTCTCCTCCCATACGTCACTAGTAAATATATGGGGGTGTGGTTTGCCCTCCGCGCCACGAAAGTGGCTCCCCAGGCCGAGGTGCGAGGCCCAACACACGCATGACAGGAGAAGCACGTGCGGCAAACGGATCTTCAAGGTTCCGAGGCAGGCTGGGGCGGGCCAGAGACCGGCTCTTCACGTTCGTTATTCCACGATGTGCCGTTGACCGATGCTGTGCACGGCATGATGACGAGCCGTCAAGACGCACTCTTTCCGCTAGGGCGGCGCCGCCCCGGACGCGACGCATACACCCGCTCGTGGCGACCCTAGTCCTCGCCACCGCCGCACTGCTTGCCACGCCCGATCCCGCCCAGGCGCAGGCCTGCCCCGTCCCCACCCTCACCGGCCGCCAGCAGATCTGGACCGGCACGGTGACGGTGGGGACGCGGATAGCCGGTGGACGAACTTCGTATTACGGCTTCGAGGCTACTACTGATCCCCCGACCGGGGCGCTTTCCGACACGATGTTCGACATCGGATCGAACAGCCATACGATCGTACGCATCCAGGCGGACGTGCAGTACACCACCGGGGGACTAGTATTCGGCCTGTCTTCGAGCCTCACAACCATTGAGGTGGCAAGCCTCAGGCTGCACGTCTGCGGCGTCGACTACGACTTCGCCGATGCCACGACCTTTGGGACCCAACCCACCTACTACTGGGACTCCGCGGGCCTCGACTGGTCCTCGGTGACGAGCCGCACCCTATACCTGAGCGTGCCCGTGGCGGCCCCCAACGCCCCCGCGTTGGGGGCGCCGACGATCACGGGCAAGGCGCAGGTGGGCGAGACGTTGACGGCGGTCACCACCGGCATCGTGGACGCCGACGGGCTGACCAGCCCCACCTACACCTACCAGTGGATCCGGGTGACCAGCGGCACGGATGCCGACATTGCGGGCGCGACGTCGAGCACCTACACCCTGGTCGCTGCCGACCTGGGCAAGATGATCAAGGTGAGGGTGACCTTCGAGGACGACGAAGGCAATACCGAGACGCTCACCAGCGCGGCCACGGCGACGGTGGCTGGCGGCGAGTTGGCGGTGAAGACCGTGCGACAGATCGAGGCGCTGCTGGCCGCGAAAGCGCAGCGGACGCCCGCCCAGAGGAAGGTGAGTTCGCAGCTCCTGCCCGCACGGCAGGCTCAGGGGTACGGTGTTGCGCGCCTGCAGGCGCCGGTCGAGGATGCCGCAGACGAGATGACGATGGTGGACATCCGGGCCGACGTCACGCCGGAGGTGCTGGCGCGTATCCGGGATCTGGGTGGCACGGTCATCACCAGCGTGCCGCGCTACCGGGCCATCCGGGCGCGGCTTCCGTTGGCCGGCGTGGAGCCGCTCGCCACCCTCGACGCTGTCCAGACGATCCGCCCCGCAGACCAGGCGGTAACCCGCAAAGACGACACGTCCGAGGGCGATGTGGCCCATCGGGCGAACTCGGCGCGCACAACCCACAGCGTCGACGGCACCGGCATCGGGATCGGGGTGCTTTCGAATGGAGTCCGCACGCTCGCCGCCCGGCAGGCGTCCGACGACCTGCCGGACCGGGTAACGGTGCTGCCGGGACAGGCGGGAAGAGGCGACGAGGGGACGGCGATGCTCGAGATCGTCCATGACCTCGCGCCGGGCGCCGAGCTCTATTTCGCGACGGCGCACGGCGGGCAGGCACAGTTCGCGGCGAACATTGAAGCGCTCTGCGAGGCCGGGGCGGAGGTCATCGTCGACGACACCTACTACTTTAGGGAAGCGGCCTTTCAGGACGACCTCATTGCACAGGGGGTCAACGCGGCGGTTGCCGACGGCTGCGTCTTCATCACGGCGGGCGGCAACGGCGGTAACCTGAACGACGGCACGGCCGGGGTCTGGGAGGGCGACTACGCCGCGGGGAGTACGCTGAGCGTAAACGGCGTACCGTTCGGCGTCGCACATGACTTCGGAGGCGACGTGGAAAAGAACCGGATCACGGAGGACAGCCCGAACGGTTACGTCCTGCAGTGGGCCGACCCGCTGGGGGGCTCCGCGAATGACTACGACCTGTTCCTGATCGACTCGGACGACAGCGTGCTCGACAGCTCGACCGGCACCCAGGACGGCACGCAGGATCCCATCGAGTTCATCAGCTCGTTTGAGGACGACCACACCGATGCCCGTCTTCTCATCGTCAAGACCTCCGGCGCTGCGGACCGCTACCTGCGCCTCGACACTCTCGAAGGGCAGTTGGCGGAAGCGAGCGCGGGCAACCTGTTCGGACACGCGGCGGCGGAGAACGCGGTCACCGTTGCGGCCGTCGATGCCCGGGTCGCCGCTGGCTCCGGCGGCGTCTTCAACGGGAGGGAGCCGGTCCGGAGGTCCAACTCGGACGGGCCGCGGCGGATCTTCTTCGAAGCCGACGGCACCCCGATCACGGCGGGCAATTTTTCCTCGACCGGCGGGAAGCTGCTGCAGAAGCCGGACCTCGCCGCCGCGACCTGTGTGTCGACCTCGACGCCCGGTTTCTCGACGTTCTGCGGCACCTCCTCCGCGGCGCCGCACGCGGCGGCCATTGCTGCCTTGATGCTGGAGGCGGCCGGCGGCCCCGACAACCTGACGCCGGCGGCGCTTCGCACGGCGATGACCGGAGCGTCGCTCGACATCGAGGCAACCGGCGTCGATCGCGATTCCGGAGCCGGCATCGTGATGGCGCCCGGCGCGGTGGATGCGGTGGATGTCGCCAAGGCCGACCGCAACAAGGCGCCGACGGTGGATGGCACACTGGCCGACCAGACGCTGGCGCCAGGTGGCGCCGCAGTGACGATCAATGTGGCGGGCGCCTTCGACGATCCGGACGATGACCCCCTGACCTACACGGTGCTGTCGAGCGATCCCGACCCGGTGAAGGTCACCGTGTCGGGGTCCATGCTGACGCTGACGCCGAATGTTCCGGGCGTTGTCGCGCTGACGGTGCGCGCGACCGACTCCAGTGGCTTAAGCACGACGTCGACCGTCTCGGTGACGGTCGCAGCGGGGACCCGGGATTACGATGTCGATAACGACGGTCTCATAGAGGTCGGCAATCTGGCGCAACTCGACGCCGTGCGCTACGACCTGAACGGCGACGGCATGGTGGATGTCTCATCGGACGGGCAGTCCTACTACTCGGCCTCGGCCTTCGTCGACGGGGCGCTGGACATGGGGTGTCCGTCAGGATGCACCGGCTATGAGCTGACCCGGAACCTGGATTTCGACACCAACGGTAGCGGCGGCCCCGACGCGGGCGACACGTACTGGAACGGCGGCGAGGGCTGGGTGCCCATCGGTGGGGACGGCAGCTTAGATATCGGAACGTTCGTGTTTCTGAGCAATCCGTTCACGGTGACCTTCGAGGGCAACGGGCATACCGTCAGCAACTTGTTTATCGATACGGACAACGTAGTTCTTGTGGGTTTGTTCGGTCTTACCTCCTCCAGCATCCGGAACGTGGGGGCGATCGATGTCGATGTGACGGGAGTCGATTTCGCCGGAGGGTTGATCGGGTTCAACTTCGGCGAGATTCAAGCCAGCTACGTTACCGGCAGCGTGTCGGGCAGAAAAAATGTGGGTGGTCTCGTCGGGGTCAACCACTCCAACGGCAAGATTCTCGCCAGCTACGCCACAAGCCGTGTGGCGGGCGATTCCGATGTCGGTGGGCTGGTCGGAGACAACCGCGGCAAAATCACCGCCGGCTACGCCACGGGCCACGTCTCAGGTGAGAAAGATGCGGGCGGTCTGGTCGGAGACAGCCACTCCACTGGCGAGATTCACGGCAGTTACGCCACGAGCCGCGTGACGGGCGATTCCGATGTCGGTGGGCTGGTTGGTTCGAATGAGGGTACCGTTACCGTCAGCTATTGGGATACGAACACTTCAGGCCACCCGACGGGTAGCTCCGGCGAAGGCAAAACGACGGCGGAGTTGCAGACGCCCACGGGCTACAGCGGCATTTATCAAAGTTGGAACGCGGACCGCTGGCACTTCGGGACGGCTAGCCAGTACCCGGCGCTCAAGGCGAACGGTGATGGACAAGGGCAGGCCACGTGGCAGGAGTTAGGCTACCAGCTTCGGGAAGGGCCAACCCTGACGGCGACAGCCAGCCCGACGCAGGTGGTCCTGAGCTGGACCTCGGTGACGGCGAGCCACTGGACTCAGGCTCCAAGCATCACTTACACCCTGACCCGCGACGATGGCGACACCTCGGAGACCCTCGGCGAGAGCCTCAGCGGTTTGACCATTACCGATACGAATGTGACCGCTGGCACGACCTACACGTACCAAATTGCTGCGGTGGTGCAGGGCGGCGAAGCGAGCCGCAGTGCGCAGGTTTCCGTGGTCGTGCCAACGCCGGTCATGATGCCCTCGGTGACCCTGTTGCTGACGCCGGGCTCCATCAGCGAGAACGGCGGGGTGAGCACGGTGACGGCGAGCCTGGACCGGGAATCAAGCGCCGTGACCACGGTGACGGTATCGGCGATGCCGGTGGATCCGGCCGTATCGGGAGACTTCGTGCTGAGCACGAACTGGATCCTGACGATCGCGGCGGACCAGACCGACAGCACCGGGACCGTGACGGTGCGGGCGGTCAATAACACCGTGGACGCGCCCAACAAGACGGTGACAGTTTCGGCAACGGCGGACAACACCCAGGGAGTGACGCCGCCGGCTGCGTTGACGCTGGCGATCACCGATGACGATGCAGCGCCGGTGTTGACCCTGGCGGTCGGCCCGTCGGCGATCACGGAGGCGGGCGGCAGTTCGACGGTGACGGTGCGTATCACCAACGGCGTCACCTTCGCGGAGGATCAGGAGATCGCACTCTCCTTTGCGGGCACGGCGACGAAGGGTACGGACTATACGGTGGCGTTGGAGAGTCTCACGTTCACCGCAGAGCAGAGCTCGGTTGCGACCACCGTCACAGCCGTACAAGACAGGGTCGACGATGATGCCGAGACGATCCTGATCACGGCCAGTCATGGGGGCGGCACGATCGGCGCCGAGCAGACGATCACGATCATCGATGACGACCCCACAACCTGCTCTGGAGGGATGGCGGGAACCTACCCCTGCAGTAACGTCGACCTGATGTCGTTTCTGGCTTTAACCGACATTGGCGGCGGCGAGGCTAACGACATCTGGGGCTGGACGGATTCCTCGACCGGCAAGGAGTACGCGATCATGGGCCGGACCACCGGCACGTCGTTCGTGGACATCAGCGACCCGGTCAACCCGATCTATCTTGGCAACCTTCCGCCACACTCCTCCGACTCGACCTGGCGGGACGTCAAGGTATACGCGGACCATGCCTTCATAGTGACGGAGGCAGACGACAGCGGCATGCAGGTATTCGACCTGACACAGTTGAGAATGGTGGCCTCACCCCCTGCCACGTTTTCCGAAACCGCCCACTACTCCGGTTTCTCGACGGCTCACAATCTCGCGATCAACGAAGACAGCGGGTTTGCTTACGCGGTAGGTACGAACGATTGCGGTGGCGGGCTGCACATGATCGACATTCAAACTCCGACGAGCCCGACCTCGGCCGGTTGTTTCAGCGCCGACGGCCACACCCACGATGCACAGTGTGTGAACTACGATGGCCCCGATGACGATCACCAGGGAAAGGAGATCTGCTTCAACTCCAACGTGGACACGCTGACGATCGTCGACGTGACGAATAAGGCAGCCCCGGCGATGCTCTCCCGCACGGGCTACACCGGCTCCAGGTACGCCCACCAAGGCTGGCTGACGGAAGATCATGCCTACTTCTTGCTGGATGACGAGTCGGATGAAGAGGAGAACCCAAATGTCACCAATACCCGTACCTACATGTGGGACGTGAGCGATCTCGACGCCCCGGCGGTGATCGGTTTTCACGACTCCACGACCACCGCGACCGACCACAACCAGTACGTCAAGGGCAAATACACCTACCAGTCGAACTACCAGGCTGGTTTGCGCATCCTGGACATCACCGACATCGCCAACGGCAATCTGAGTGAAGAAGCCTTCTTTGACGTCTATCCCGGTAGCGACTCGACGAGCTTCAACGGGGCGTGGAGCAACTATCCGTTCTTTGACAGTGGAATCGTGATTGTCAGCGGGATTGAGCAGGGCCTGTTCATCCTCAGGCCGAACCTTGTGGACGGCGTCAATCCGGCGCTTGCCTCGGCGGCGGTGAACGGGGCGGCGCTGACGCTGACCTATGGGGAGGTTCTGGACGGGAGTTCGACGCCGGCGACAGACGCCTTCACGGTCACGGTCGCGGGGAGTGGGCGAATGGTCACCCACGTTTCGGTGAGCGGAAGGGTAGTGACGCTGACGCTCGCCTCGGCCGTGGCGCATGGCGAGACGGTGACGGTGAGCTACAGCCCGGGGACGAACCCCATCCGGGACGCGGCGGGCAACGGCGCGATCGGACTGAGCAATGAGCCTGTGGCCACGGTGGCGGCCGCCAACAGCCCCGCGACGGGGGCGCCGACGATCACGGGGACGGCGCGGGTGGACGAGACGCTGACGGCGGTCACCACCGGCATCATGGACGCCGACGGGCTGACCAGCCCCAGCTACACCTACCAGTGGATCCGGGTGGACAGCGGCACGGATGCCGACATCTCGGGCGCGACGTCGAGCACCTACACCCTGGTCGCCGCCGACGAGGGCACGACGATCAAGGTGAAGGTGAGCTTCACCGACGACGACGGCAATCCCGAGACGCGCACCAGCGCGGCGACGGCCACGGTGGCGGCCGCCAACAGCCCGGCGACGGGGGCGCCGACGATCACGGGGACGGCGCGGGTGGGCGAGACGCTGACGGCGGTCACCACCGGCATCATGGACGCCGACGGGCTGACCAGCCCCAGCTACACCTACCAGTGGATCCGGGTGGACAGCGGCACGGATGCCGACATCTCGGGCGCGACGTCGAGCACCTACACCCTGGTCGCCGCCGACGAGGGCACGACGATCAAGGTGCGGGTGAGCTTCACCGACGACGACGGCGATGCCGAGACGCGCACCAGCGCGGCGACGGCGACGGTGGCGGCCGCCAACAGCCCGGCGACGGGGGCGCCGACGATCACGGGGACGGCCCAGGTGGGTCAGACGCTGACGGCGGTCACCACCGGCATCATGGACGCCGACGGGCTGACCAGCCCCAGCTACACCTACCAGTGGATCCGGGTGATCAGCAGCGTGGATGCCGACATCTCGGGCGCGACGTCGAGCACCTACACCCTGGTCGCCGCCGACGAGGGCACGACGATCAAGGTGCGGGTGAGCTTCACCGACGACGCCAGCCATACCGAGACGCGCACCAGCGCGGCGACGGCGACGGTGGCGGCCGCCAACAGCCCGGCGACGGGGGCGCCGACGATCACGGGGACGGCCCAGGTGGGTCAGACGCTGACGGCGGTCACCACCGGCATCATGGACGCCGACGGGCTGACCAGCCCCAGCTACACCTACCAGTGGATCCGGGTGATCAGCAGCGTGGATGCCGACATCTCGGGCGCGACGTCGAGCACCTACACCCTGGTCGCCGCCGACGAGGGCACGACGATCAAGGTGCGGGTGAGCTTCACCGACGACGCCAGCCATACCGAGACGCGCACCAGCGCGGCCACGGCGACGGTGGCGGCGGCGACGACGCCGACGATCTCGGCGGTGGCGGTCACCTCCACGCCGCAGCTTGAGACCGACACCTACGGCGAGGGCGAGGAGATCCAGTTCACGGTGGCGTTCAGCGAGGCCGTCACGGTGACGGGCATGCCGCAGTTCGTGTTCTCGCTCGGCAATGCAGGCGACACGCGGCGGGTCAACGCCGGGTACGACCCGGCCGCCAGCACGGACACTGAGCTGGTGTTCGCCTACACGGTGGTGTCCACGGACGAGGACGACAACGGCATTTTCATCCTCGACGATGCGACGGTGTCCGGGACGGCGGGCAGCGGCTCGATCGTGCTGGGCTTGGACGGGAGCATCGTCGGCAAGACGTCGGAGGTGCCGGCCTCGCTGGCGCACAGCGTGCGCGGCGCCCAGTCCGGTCACAAGGTGGACGGGGTCCGGCCGAGTTTCCTGAGCGCGGCGGTGGATGGAGCCTCTCTGACGCTGACCTACGATGAGCCCCTGGACGGGAGCTCAACGCCTGATGCGGGAGACTTCACAGTGTCGGGGGGCGACTATACGCGGACGGTCACTCGTGTTTCGGTGAGCGGGAGCACGGTGGCTCTGACCTTGAATGTGGGGGCCGAGCACTTGGAGACGGGGATCCAGGTGAGCTACACGCCGGGGATGGAGCGGAAACGGCTGCGGGACGTGCCGGGCAATGAGGCCTTGGGGTTGAGCCGGGAGCCGGTGACCAACGATACCCCGGACACCACCTCACCGACGGTGAGCAGTCTGGTCATCACCTCGAACCCCGGCGGGGATCAGATCTACGCGGCGGGGGAGGTAATCGAGTTGACGGTGACGTTCAGCGAGACGGTGGAGGTGACAGGGACGCCGCAGTTGAGGCTGAGAGTAGGGAGCAGGACCCGAACGGCCGGCTACCTGAGAGGCACGGACACGGCGGCACTGGTGTTCGGCTACGAGGTGGTCGAGGGGGACGAAGACACCGACGGGGTGAGCATGGAGGCGAACAGCCTGACGCGGAACGTGGGGACAATTCGGGACGAGGCCCGCAACAATGCGGAGCTGGACCATGACGGGCTGGCCGCCGACTCGGGCCACAAGGTGGACGGGGTCAAGCCGCGGCTGGCCGCAACGGGCGGAGCGGTGGTGAACGGGACGACGCTGGCGCTGACCTACGACGAGCCGCTGGACGGGAGTTCAACGCCTGAGGCGGGAGACTTCACGGTGGCGGGGGGGGATCGTGCGCGAACGGTCTCGCGGGTCGTGGTCAGGGGTGCGACGGTGGAGCTGACGCTGAATGCAGGCGCCGAGCACTTGGAGGCGGGGATCCAAGTGAGCTATACGCCGGGGGCCAACCCGATCCAGGACGCGGCGGGCAACGAGGTGGAGGCGCTGAGCCGGGAGGCGGTGAGGAACGACACGCCGGACACCAGCCCACCGGAGGTGGAGAGTCTGGCCATCAGTTCGAATCCGGGGTCGGACCAGACCTATGCTGCAGGGGACGAGATCGAGGTGACGGTGCGGTTCAGCGAGACGGTGGTGGTGACCGGGACGCTGCGGTTGAGGCTGAGAGTGGGGAGTAGGAACCGGACGGCCGGCTACCTGAGAGGCACCGACACGGCGGCGGTGGTGTTCGGCTACGAGGTGGTCGAGGGGGACGAAGACACCGACGGGGTGAGCATGGAGGCGAACAGCCTGACGCGGAACGTGGGGACAATTCGGGACGGCGCGGACAATAACGCCCTGCTGTCCCATGACGGATTGGCAGCCGATGCGAGGCACAAGGTGGACGGGGTCCGGCCGAGTTTCCTGAGCGCGGCGGTGGATGGAGCCTCTCTGACGCTGACCTATGGAGAGGGACTGGACGAAGGGTCGAGGCCGGCGCCGGGGGACTTCACGGTGGAGGTGGACGGGAGCGGGCGAAGCGTTTCGGGCGTCTCGGTCAGCGGGAGCGTGGTGACGCTGACCCTCGACCCGGCGGTCGAGCACGGGGATACGGGGATTCGGGTGAGCTACACAGTGGGGACCAACCCGATCCAGGACGAGGTGGGCAATGACGCAGCGGGGTTGAGCAACCGGTCGGCAACCAACACCACAGGTGCGCCGAACACGGATCCGGAGATCACGAGTCCGGGTTCGTTCGACGTTCCGGAGAACCGGACGGTTGCGAGGCGGCTGGCGGCCAGGGACACCGACCCGGGGGACGAAGTGACGGCCTGGGCGATTGCGGGCGGGGCCGACCAGTCCGAGTTCTCGATTGCTTCCGATACGGGTGAGCTGAGCTTCCGGGACCCGCCGGATTTCGAAGCTCCCGGAGACAACGAGTACGTGGTAACGGTGGAAGTGAAAAGCGGGACGGGAGCCAGGGAACTGACGGTGGAGAAGACGTTCACGATCACGGTGACGGATGAGCGGGAACCGCCGGAAGTTCCGGACGCACCCACGTTTTCGGGGGAGACGGCCGACAGCCTGACGGTGAACTGGAGCGAACCCGACAACACCGGCCCTCCCATCACCGACTACGACGTGCAATACCGGAAGAAGGGGACGGTGGGCTTCACCGACGGGGGCCACGAGGGGCCGGGGCTCAGCTTGACGCTATCTGACCTCGAGCCCGGGACGGCCTACGACGTGCAGGTAAAAGCCAGAAACGACGAGGGGGCGAGCGACTGGTCCGCCTCAGGCGAGGGGATGACCGTGACGCCGCTGACGGTCGTGATGACGAGCGGCACCGACCCTCCGGTGTCGGGTTCGTTTATGGTGAGAATCAGCTTCTCTGAGTCGGTGTCGGGGTTCAGCGGGAGCGACATCGAGTCCGACCAGGATCCTGAATGCACTGACGATCTGAACAATCCGGTGTTCTGCGATCCGGGGATCGGGGGACTGCAGACGGCCGATGACCGGGTTTTCACCACCACGGTAACGCCCGGGACCGACCGTGTGGCCCACAGCTACACGTTGACACTGACGGTTCCGGGAGGGGCTGTGAGGTCGTCGGTGGGCAGCAAGCCCAACGAGGAGCCCGAGGAGCCGCTCGAGGTTCGGGTGTCGCCGCCGGGAGTGGAGGAGCCGATTTCGTCTCTGGGTCTAAGGACCAGCGGTGGGAATGGAACAGTGAGGCTGAGCTGGAACCTGCCGTCGGATAACGGAGGCTCAGCCATCATCCGCTATGAGCACCGGTATCAAGCGGTAGGGGAGGGGTGGAGCGATTGGGAGAACGTGGGAGCGGGGACGAGCGGGGTGATGGTGGGGAACCTGATCAACGGCCGGGAATACGTCTTTGAGGTGCGTGCGGTCAATGCGTTGGGCAAGGGCGGGGCGGAGACGGTGCAGGCAACGCCGGAGCGGCGGATTACGCCGAGGTCCCCGCCCCCCGGGGGCGGCGGAGGCGGAGGTGGCGGCGGAGGCCTGCTGTTTCCTCCGGGGGCGCCGGCGAGCCTGATGGCGATGGCCGGGGAGGGAATGGTGCGGCTGGAGTGGAGTCCGCCCGAAAGCGACGGGGGCACCCCGATCCTGCGCTATGAGTACCGTCTGAAGGAAGGCCGGGGGGAGTTCGGGGAGTGGATCCCGATCGCAGACAGCGCCCCCGATGAGGTCAACGCCGCAGGGTATACGGTCGAGGGACTTGGCAACGGGACGGTCTATGTCTTTGAGCTGCGAGCGGTCAACCTGGTGGGCGAGGGGCCGGTATCGGAGGCGGTGGAGGCGGTGATGGGGCTGGATCGGGCCTATGGGTCGAACTTCCTGGCCGGAGATCTGCAGGGGGGTGAGGCCAGTCTGGAGCGGGGGCCGTTTGGGGGAGGACCGCAAAGTCTGAGGCTGCGGTTTGGAGCGGGGCTGCGGTTTGAGGAGAGTGAGCTGGACGGGGAGGGGGAGGTGACCGAGACCCGGTTGGGCAGCTACGGGTACCGTTACACTAGCCGGACGACGGGGGAGTTGAGGCTGGACCACGACGGGGGAGAGTCCTGTGAGGTGCGGCTGACCTTCAGGGGAGAGGGAGCGGGCAGCTACAGCTACCGCTGCGGGGGAGCCTTGCGGGGACAGGGGAGCTTCCGCTTGACGGGGCTGAACCGGGGGCCGGAGGTCACCAGCACAGGTCCGTTCGAGGTGGTTGAGAACCAGGCGATGGTGGGGCAGCTGGAGGCGGTGGACCCGGACGAGGGGGACGGGATCACGGGATACGGGATCGCGGGGGGAGCGGACGGGGGGCTGTTTGCGGTTGTTGGGGAGACGGGGGAGCTGCTGTTCCGGGAGGCGCCGGACTATGAGGATCCGGGGGATGTGGAGAGCGCGGAACCGGCAAGCGGAGTGGGGGACAATGAATACATTGTAGTGGTAGAGGTAAGGAGCGGAGAAGGAGAGAGGGAGCGGAAGGGGAGGCGTGCGATCCGGGTGCGGGTGAGTGACGAGGAGGAGCCGCCGGAGATTACCAGTCTGGGCCCGTTCGAGGTGGTGGAGAACCAGACGAGGGTGGGGCAAGTGGAGGCGGTAGACCAGGACAAGCAGGACGAGATTACAGAGTACGGGATAGCGGGGGGAGCGGACGGGGGGCTGTTTGCGGTGGAAGCGGAGACGGGGGAGCTGATGTTCCGGGAGGCGCCGGACTATGAGGATCCTTCGGATGTGGAGAGCGCGGAACCGGCAAGCGGAGCAGCAGACAACGAATACATCGTGGTGGTAGAGGTCAGGAGCGGAGAAGGAGAGAGGGAGCGGAAGGGGAGCCGTGCGATCCGTGTACGGGTGAGTGACGAGGAGGAGCCGCCGAAGATTACCAGCCTGGGCCCGTTCGAGGTGGTGGAGAACCGGACGAGGGTGGGGCAACTGGAGGCGGTGGACCAGGACAAGCAGGACGAGATTACGGGGTACGGGATAGCGGGAGGAGCGGACGGGGAGCTGTTTGCGGTTGTTGAGGAGACGGGGGAGCTGATGTTCCGGGAGGCGCCGGACTATGAGGATCCTTCGGATGTGGAGAGCGCGGAACCGGCAAGCGGAGCGGGAGACAATGAATACATCGTGGTGGTAGAGGTGAGGAGCGGAGAAGGAGAGAGGGAGCGGAAGGGGAGGCGTGCGATCCGGGTGCGGGTGAGTGACGAGGAGGAGCCGCCGGAGATTACCAGCCTTGGCCCGTTCGAGGTCGTGGAGAACCGGACGAGGGTGGGGCAACTGGAGGCGGTGGACCCCGACGCGGGGGACGAGATTGGGGGATACGGGATAGCGGGGGGAGCGGACGCGGGGCTGTTTGCGGTGGAAGCGGAGACGGGGGAGCTGCTGTTCCGGGAGGCGCCGGACTATGAGGCTCCGGGGGATGTAGCCAGTGACGATCCCCAGAGCGCAGCGGGGGACAACGAATACATCGTAGTGGTAGAGGTAAGGAGCGGTGAGGGAGAGAGGGAGCGGAAGGGGAGCCGAGCGATCCGGGTGCGGGTGAGTGACGAGGAGGAGCCGCCGGGGGCACCGGCAGCGCCGGCGGTGACGGCGGAAGGCAGCGACAGTTTGAAGGTAAGCTGGAGAGAGCCGGAGAACCGAGGACCTGAGATCGTGGACTATGAGGTGCGCTACCGGGAGGCAGACGAGGCAGGTTACCGCGATGGGGGGCACGAGGGGAGGGGTCTGGAGGTGAGGCTGTCGGGGCTGAAGGAGGGGACGGTGTATGAGGTACAGGTGAGGGCGGTCAACCAGGAGGGGATGAGTGAGTGGTCGGAGCCGGGGGAAGGGCGGACGGACACGGAGGAGGCCGACCCGGAGGAACCGGACCCGGAGGATCCGTCGGACTTCACCGAGGGGGACCTGGAGGGGAGGCGTCTGACCCTGCGTCAAGCCGATGCAGACGGGACCACACGAAGCCTTGAGCTGCGGTTTGGGGAGGACAACCGGTTCGAGCAGATCGAGTCGGTCGGAGAGCAAGCCGCCACCCGGAGCGAGGGCGCCTCCCGATCGGGCTCCTACACCTATGAGAGGACGGGTCCCGGCAGGGGGACGGTGAGGCTGGCCTACGATGACGGGAGTTCGTGTGAAGTGTTACTTGCGTTCACCGAGTCGGGAGCAGGCACGTTCAGTTATGACTGCGGCGAGAGGACCCCGGCCGAAGGGAGCTTCCGGCTGACGACGGGGTCGTTGTTTGTTCCGGTGATTCTGTCGGCGGCGGGGCGCAGCAACTCCTTCTTCACTTCGGAACTGACGCTGACCAACCGGGGGGAGCGGGAGGTGAGGCTCGATTACGCCTACACGGCCCACAGGGGAGGGGGGAGCGGGAAGACTTCTGATGTGCTTGCACCCGGCATGCAAAAGATCGAGACCGACGCCCTCACCTATCTGAGGGGTCTGGGGGTGCCGATTCCGGAGACGGGCAACCGGATCGGGACGCTGAGGGTGGAGGCGCGGCTGGGGTCGGAGGTGGAGGCGGTGGTGCGGACGACGACGCTGGTGCCTGAGGGACGGGCGGGGCTGGCCTACCTGGGGGTAGCGGAGGAGGAGGGCTTTGACGAGGCGGTCTATCTGTGCGGGTTGCGGCAGAACAGCCGGGACCGCTCCAACGTCGCCTTCCAGAACATGGGGGCAGAGGAAGAGGGTGCGATCACCGTGAGGACCACGGTGTATTCAGGGGATGTATCCGACACCAGTCCCCGGGTGCTTGAGGAGGTGACGCTTGAGCCGGGAGGGTTTCATCAATACTCAGGGCTGCTGGGGAGGCTGGAGAGCGTGGAGGGCAACCGCCAGGGCTACGTCAAGGTGGAGCGGGTGGAGGGGACCGCACCCTTCTACGCCTACGGGGTGATCAACGACCAGGCGAACTCGGACGGGTCGTTTGTCTTTCCGGTGACGGCAAGTTCTCTGGAGGGCACGGCGGGGCAGACCCTGCCGGTGATTGTGGAGACGAGCGAGTTCACCAGCGAGCTGATGGTGACGAACTTCTCCGAGGAGCCCAGGAGGCTGGATTTCCAGTTTGTGGCCGAAGGGATCGAGGCGGACGACAAGACGGTGGGCTTCAGCATGGAGCTGGAAGCCGGCGAGCAGCAGATCATCCCTGAGCTGGTCGAAGAGCTGCGCCGCGAGGAGATGGCGGGACTGGGCACGACCCGGGGTTTCTATTTGGGACCGTTGTTGGTCACGGCCGAAGAGGGGGACCTGAGCGGGATCGTGATCGGGGCCAGGACGGGCTCCGAGGGTGGAGGCGGACAATACAGCGTCTTCTACAACGCAGTGCCGGAGGGTGAGGCTTTCACGAAGGAGGCTTGGGTGGAGGGACTGCAGCAGAATGAGGAGAACCGGAGCAACCTGGCGCTGGTCAACACCGGGGAGGTGGACGGGAGCGCCAGCGTCTTTCATCTGGAGATCTACGACGGGGAGACGGGATTGCTGGCCGAGACGGTGGTGACCAAGCCGATCCCCGCCCGGGGCTGGCACCAGATCAACGGGATACTGGGCAGCTACGCCCCGGAAACCCGGCAGGGGTATATCCGCATCGAGAAGGTGTCGGGCGCCAACCCCTTCCTGGCCTACGGGGTGGTCAACGACGGCGGAGCCCCGGGAGAGCGTAGCGGCGACGGAGCCTATCTGCCGGCTCGGGAGTAGGGAACGAGGAAGAAACCAAGGCGGTAGCTGGCTCGGCGCCGCCCAGCCGGCGCAGCAGACCCTCCGTCCTCAGCCGCTCCACCAGCCCCCGGGTGGTGGGCACGTCCAGCACCGCCTTCGCCAGAAAGGCCCGCGCCAGCGCGGCACGATCCTCCAGCGGCCGGCCCCGCCAGCCCCGGCTGTAGGGCAGCCACTCCTCCACCCGCACCAGTTCCACCACCCGGACGAGCCGCTCGTAGCGCTCGCCCAGCGGACCCAGTGTCTCCTCCAGCCAGGGGAACAGCTCCCGTTGAAAGCTGAACCAATGTCGTGATAGGGTTTGTTTAAGGGGCAAGTTGGCTCTCCTTTCATCATGAGGATGAGGCATCTCCATGATACAAAAGAGAGCCGACTTGTCCCTCGATTGACCTATTCCTCCTTACCTCTCACCCTAAAAATTCCCGATTCCTGCGAATTTTGCAAAAGGCTCAAGTAGTATTACAGCAAGTAGTAGGGTGCCCTGCCCTGTGGAACTTCACCCCCCCCTGGGGAGAGGAGGCACTGAGAGAAAAAGCAAAAGCACTTCACGACAGGAGGTGTAACGATGAAACAACGCGCGGCATTGATCGCCCTGCGGCAGGGCCGACACAATCGGTTGGGTTTCGCCTACCAGGTGAACGCGTGCTCGTATCTGACCCTGATCCTCGCCTGCATCGTCTACTGGTAGGCCAGGGAGATCTCACAGATTGCCGCCACGCCGGACTTCCCATTCAACCCCGACCTGCTGCGTCATGTCAGCCCGATCAAGTGGAACAATGTCATCTTCTACGGCGAGATAAAGATCGACCCCGCCAAGCTCAAGATGCGCATGCCTTAGCGTGTATTTCTGCACGAATCTGGTCGGTACTCTGACCCCGAGAAAACGCAGTGCGGGGCAAATACGGACCTGTTTTTTCCGCCGAGCGGGCTCACAATTTCAGTTTCCCCACAGGGGGGGGTTGATCAGGACCGCAAGACCAGCACCGGTATGGTGACTTCCATAGTGCCTCCTATGATGGTGTATGGGGCGAGCTCCAGGTTACCAGGGTGTACCGCAGCGAGGAGGCACTCATCCGCACCAGTGCGAGCGCTCGCCGTTCGCTCACCCCCTGCGAGGTCATGTCCCGCACCAGCGCCCGTCGGGCTAGGGCGGTCACCACTTTTTTCGCAACGCTTCGCGCGTCACTTCGTCTTCCAGCACGGCCTCGGCCAGCAGTTCCTTCAGGCGCGTGTCCTCGGCGATCAGCTCCTTCAGGCGTTTCGCGTCCGAGACGGTCATCTCCCCGAACTTGCTCCGCCACTTGAAGAACGTCCGCGGCTGGCGCCGTGCGTCCGCAGCAGGTCGTTAACCGCTGTGCAAGCCTCGGCATCCTTCAGAATGCCAAAGATCGGGGTCTCACTCAACCTCGACTTCCGCACAACCGATCCTTGGACCAGAGCAGTCTACTTTCGACTGTCAATCGATCGGGGAAGCTTACGGTCGCCTTGCATACTGGCGTCTTTACGCGGTCGCAATAGTGCCATTGTTTCGGCGGCGCGCCCCGAAGAAGCGTGCCGCTTCGTTCGCGCGCTCATCGACAAGCAGCTCGCCATCGATGACGAGCGGGCCATCTTCCCCGGCGGGGCGCGCGCCGTCCTGCTCACCGGCAAAGCCCCCCTATCGCGCGCTGGGCATACCCGACGTGCGGCACCGTCGGGCGAAGGACGCCACGACGCAGGTGCTGATGCGGCGCTTGCTCTCGCGCGATTACACTATCGAGCGGTCGACCCCCGCATGGCTCCCGACCGAGGCCGACAAAGTGCAACGGTTCGAGGCGCTCGGCATCGATCGGAGCACCTTCCCGTACCGCTTGTACGGGCCGAAACGCCGACGGAAGATCCCGCGCTATTTTGCGTTCAAGTTACCGATCGCGGTCGATGAGAAAGCGGCGACGTTCGTGTACGTCGATGCCGGGCAGTCCACCGATAGCGAGCTGCGCGCGTGGGGCGTGGCCCATGCGCCCCTGTGGGCCGCGCTCCGGGCGCGGACGTTCGCCGTGCACGTTGTCGCCGTCGGCACGGGCGCAGCGACCGCGGAACGCGCCGCGCCCGTGCTGAAACGCTGGACGCAGGACGGCGACGGCCAGGGCGCGGCGGACCCGGCCGGGCCGACCAAGGCCGACCCGGACATCCGCCAGGAAATCGCCCGGCTTGAGAACGAGATTACCGCCGGCAATCGTGACCTCTTGCGCGCGGCCGGCGGATGGGAGAAGGTGGCAGATCGGCTTGAGTGGTTGCAACAACTCCCCGACGGTACGCCCACCACGGCGACCGCGCGGGGGGCCATTGATCGCGGCTCGATCTGGCCCACCGTCCGGCTGACCACGCCCGAGGTGGCGATCTGATGGTGCCCCGTCCTCTGGACCGTTCCGCGGTCGACGCGCAGGGCGAGTCGGCCGGCCGCGGGACCGGCGGCGGAGGCCGTGCCGGCAACCCGCCTCTACGGCAGCGCGGTCGTGCGCCGCGTCGTCCACGCGCTCATCGCCATCGCCAGCATCGAGGTGGCGGCGACGCTGCTGTTGCTGCCGTGGGCCTGGGGCGACTTCTCTCGCGCGCACGGTGAGCTGGCCGTCTTCATGACGACCAAGCTGGTCGGGTTTGCCGCCAGCGCCGGCCTGTTGCTGTGGGCCGGGCGCGGGGACTGGCGGACCTGGCTGCTTGGGGTCTATTGCCTCCTCAAGGCCACCAACCAGCCGCTGTACATGCTCCAGGCCTTTTTCCTGGAGCTGCCGCCGCCGCCGGAGTACGCGGCCTTTCTCCAGCAGCTGCCCGCTGCCAACCGGGTCTTCAGCGCCCTCTACGTTCCCGCGTTCCTGTTCGCGCCGGCCTTCCTGTGGGCGTTTGCCCGCGAGTGCCCGCGGGTCCATCGCCGGACCTGGCTCGATGATCTGGCGCGTCGCATGATCCCGGTCAGCGTGCTGATCGGTGGCGGCCTCTGGCTCGCCTGCGCCGTGACGCTGGAGCTGGCGCGGGCGGGCGCTGTGGGGGCGCCGGTCGCCCTGGTGCTCGATGGCACGCTCGCCACCCTGGACCTGCTGGGGCTGGGGGCGGTCACCCTCGTCGCGCTGCGTGCGCACACGGCGTCGCCCGACGAGGTGCGGCGCGTCGTGGTGTTCAGTGCCGGGTTCCTCCTCTTCATGGGAGTCGCGGCCGTCTACGACCTGGCCGAGGCGTTCGCGCCCGGGGACTGGGTGTCCAATTACCGCTGGTCGCCGACGATTCTGCTGATCGAGGTGCTGCGCTTTCCCGGGTTGATCCTGCTCTGGTACGCGGTGCTGGCGGCGCGCATTCCCCACCTGCGGGAGGCGGTGCGGGCGGTCTACCGCCGGTTGTTGATGCGCCCGGGCCTGCTCGGGGCGGCGGCCGCCGTGCCCGCCGGGGCGCTGCTGTGGCTGATCGGGCGCAACCCGGAGCGCGAGGTGGGCGCGCTCATTGCGGATCCGCTGGCGCAGTCGCTGTTCGCAGCCGTCGGGATCCTGCTGCTGCTGATCGCCGCCCGGGAACGCATCCTGATCCGCCTGGACGCCTGGATCCTCCCCGAGACCGCAGACCAGCGGCAGGCCCTGGCCGATGCGGCAGGCACCTTGGCGCAGGCCGGGCGGATCACGACCGTCGGCGAGACCGTCACCCGGACGGTGCGGCGCGGTTGCGGCTCGCCCGCGACCCTGCTGGTTGCGGACGCCGCCGAGACCCACGCGGGCGGTTTCAGCGCCCCGCAGGCCCGCATCGCGCCCCTGCCGCGCCAGGCGGCCATCGTCCACCTGCTGGAGACCGCCGGCGGGCCCGTGCGGGTCGACCCCAACGGCCAGCCGTCGGTCTTCCCCTTGCTGCCGCCCGATGAAGCGGCCTGGGTCACCGAGACGGGCGCCGACGTGATCGTGCCGGTTCCCGGTCCGGGGACGGACGTCCTCGGGGTTCTGGTGGTGAGCCGCCGCCTCGACGGCCGCCTGGTACGCTCGGTCGACCTGCCGTTCCTGGAGGCGCTCGGTGCGGCCGCCGGGTTGGCGCTGGCGCGCCTGCAACTGCTCGACGCGCCGGGCGCGGGGTCGGGGGAGGCGCCGCCGGCCGAGGAGTGTCCCGTCTGCCGATCGGTGACCGAGGCCGGCGAGCCGCCCGCGTGCGCCTGCGGGTCGGCCTACGTCGCCACGGAGGTCCCCAAGCTTCTCGCCGGCAAGTTCCGCCTGACGCGGCGCCTGGGGGCCGGGGGGATGGGAGCGGTCTACCTGGCGCGCGACCTGCGTCTGGAGCGCGACGTGGCGATCAAGATCCTGACGGCGCGGTCCCTCGGCCGCCTGATGGGGCTCAAACCGGAAGCCTGGGCCATGACGATGGTGACGCATCCGGGGGTGGCCCAGGTCCACGGCGTCGAGTCCTGGCGGGGCCGCCCGTTACTGGTCGTCGAGTTCCTGGCCGGCGGCACCCTCGAGGATCGGCTGCGGGACGGGCCGCTGGCGCCCTCGCAGGCGGTGTCTGTCGTCGCCCGGCTGGCCGGCGCCCTGGCGGCCCTGCACGAGAAGGGCTTCCTGCACGGGGACGTCAAGCCCAGCAACATCGGGTTCACCTCGGAGGGGTCGCCGAAGCTGCTGGATTTCGGGCTGGCGCACGCGGTGGACGACGCCGCCATGGTGGGCGGCACCCTGCCCTACCTCTCGCCCGAGGTGCTCGGCGGCCGCCCGGCCGAGGAAGCCGACGATGTCTGGTCGTTGGCCGTGGTCCTCTACGAAATGGTGTCGGGCCGGCATCCCTTCGCCGGCGGCGCCCCCGACGCCGTGCGGCGCCGCATCCGCCGCCAGCGCCTCGCGGCCGGCGGGCCTGCCGCATCCGCCGCGCCGACATCGGCGACGGCCGTGGCCTCCTTCGCGGCGTCGATCCTGACGGCCCCCCGGTCGCGGCGGCCGGGGACCGCGCCCGCCTTCGCCGCGGCGCTGGCCGCCCTCTCCGGGGACGCGTAGCCGAATTTTTCAGCCTCCCTGTCCGGTTCTCTCCTCCCAGACGTCACTAGGGTCATAGCGAGGTTGAGGGGTTTTTAAAACTGACCCTGCGAACTTGTCGCGCCGGCCAGCACGCGTTTCAACCACCTCCCCGCCCTCCATCGAGCGCCCGGCGGTTTCCTCACGCTCGTCACGGGACGGTGCATATGACCCACTACGCCCCCCGGATCACGTCACCCGCCAGGGCGGCGCGGCCCCGGACGCGACGCATACACCCGCTCGCGGCGACCCTCGTCCTCGCCACCGCCGCACTGCTTGCCACGCCCGATCCCGCCCAGGCGCAGGCCTGCCCCGCCCCCACCCTCACCGGCCGCCAGCAGATCTGGACCGGCACGGTGACGGTGGGGACGCGGATAGCCGGTGGACGAACTTCGTATTACGGCTTCGAGGCTACTACTGATCCCACGACCGGGGCGCTTTCCGACACGATGTTCGACATCGGATCGAACAGCCATACGATCGTACGCATCTTTGTGGACGCGGACGGCGACGTCGGGGCACTAGAATTCGGCCTGTCTTCGAGCCTCACAACCATTGAGGTGGCAAGCCTCAGGCTGCACGTCTGCGGCGTCGACTACGACTTCGCCGATGCCACGACCTTTGGGACCCAACCCACCTACTACTGGGACTCCGCGGGCCTCGACTGGTCCTCGGTGACGAGTCGCACCCTATACCTGAGCGTGCCCGCGGCGGCCGCCAGCACCCCCGCGGCGGGCGCGCCGACGATCACGGGCAGGGCGCAGGTGGGCCAGACGCTGACGGTGGTCACCACCGGCATCATGGACGCCGACGGGCTGGCCAGCCCCAGCTACACCTACCAGTGGATCCGGGTGGACACCGACAGCACCGAGACGGACATCTCCGGGGCGACGTCGGACCTCTACTACCCGGTCGCCGCCGACGAGGGCACGACGATCAAGGTGAAGGTGAGCTTCACCGACGACGCCAGCAATGCCGAGACGCGCACCAGCGTGGCGACGGGGACGGTGGCGGAGGCGCAGGGCGACCCTGAAGAGCCGTGTCCAGGAGGCGGCTATAACCCGACGCCGGTGGCGGTGGCGGTGACGGCGGTGCCCATCGTGGTCGCATCCACGACTGCGGACTACTTCGTGCTGTATGTGCGGCATACGGTCGGTGAGACCACCACGGTGGAGGTGCCGGTCTTGGTGACCTTGGGGAAAGCGGACACGACCACGCTGGCCGAGAACGTGGAGGCTCTGCCTGGGGAGCGCTACCGGGTGGAGAAGTATCTCATCACCGACCCTGCCGACGTCGATGGTGACTGCGTCGACGACATCACCGAACTCGGGGACCCGGTGGGCATGAACCCGGTGAACCCTGCCCCGGCCATCGCATTCAGCGACGGCGCCGTGGCCATTCCCGACCGGGAAACATTCGAAACGCTCGCCTTCCATCAGGAGACTGTCAAGTTCGTTCTGATCGGCATGGACACGGACAGGCCGGGTGTCTACTTCTCGGCCACCGACACGCACCGGGGCCATCCGTCCTTCCTGGATGCCGTAGGGATCGATCGGGACCAGTCCGGGCTGGTCACTGGTTGGATCGTTCATGACTCGAAACTCGTTGCCCCCGATGGCAGCCAAGGAGTCTACTATTACCAGCTTCTGCCGAGGAATACTGGTGCTGGCTTCAGCCTTTTGTCGCGCTCCTATACGCTGCTCGCGGCCAGTATGCCGCTGCTCGATGAAAACCTGGCCTTGCATATAAGTAACGACGAGCTTCGCTCTCTGCGGTCCAGCCTGTCGCTGTACAGGGAATCCCGCATTGCCCTCGTGTTCGACGACGACGTCCTCCGTGGGGCCGACTTCCTGGCGTTGAATCCGGGAGAAGGATTCGGCTTACTGCGTTCACTGGACCCGGACGAGCGTCCTACCCCCCGTGACGTGGTGATCTACGAGACTCTGCCCAACAACCTGCCCCGTGTCGCTGGCATCATCTCCACCGTGCCCCAAACCCCGCTGTCGCATGTCAACCTGCGCGCCGTGCAGGACGGCATTCCCAACGCCTTCATCCGCAACGCCCTGGAAGACACCGACATCGAGCCTCTCATCGGCAGCTACGTCCACTACACGGTGACCCAGCAGTTGCGGCCTTTGCTCGCCGGATCGCCGCCCGGCCCCCCGGACGGATGGGCCCTGCGCGCCGCCACTCTCGCCCAAGTCGAGGCCCACTACGCCGCTTCCCGGCCCTCCCAAGCACAGACGCCGGAATTCGATCTCTCGGTCACGGGGATCAAGCCCCTCAGCGAGATCGGTTTCGAGGACTGGAAGGCGTTCGGCGTCAAGGCGGCGAACGTGGCCGTGCTGGGTACGCTGGGGTTTCCGGCGGGGACCGTCCCCGCCGGGTTTGCGATCCCGTTCTATTTCTACGACGAGTTCATGAAGCACAACGACTTCTACACTCGCATTGACACGATGCTGGCCGACCCCGATTTCCAGTCGAAATTCGACACCCAGGATGACATGCTCGATGATCTGCGCGACGACATCAAGGACGCGGAGACGCCGCCGTGGATCATCGCGGCGATCGTGGAGATGAATGAGGGGTTTTCCGAGGGGATCAATCGGCGCTACCGGTCCAGCACCAACAACGAGGACCTGCCGGGGTTCAACGGCGCCGGACTGTACGACTCCAAGAGCCAGAAGCCCAGTGAGGACGAGGATGACCTCGCCAAGTCCCTCAAGGAGGTGTACGCCAGCCTGTGGAACTTCCGCGCCTTCATCGAACGCGACTTCCATCGCATTGACCACAAGGCGGCCGCGATGGGGGTGCTGGTGCATCCCAGCTACCAGGACGAGCTGGCCAACGGTGTCGCCGTCAGCTTTGACCCTATCTACGGCGGGGACGAGCGCTACTACGTCAACACACAGCTTGGGGAAGATCTGGTCACCAATCCCGACGCGCAATCGGTGCCGGAGGAAATCCTGTTGCATCGAAGCGGCGGTAATTACAGTGTCCTTGCGACCTCCAACCAGGTGCCGCCGGGGCAACTGCTCATGAGAAACTCCCAACTGAATCAGTTGGCCGATCGCCTCACTGTGATCCATGACCACTTCAAGGCGCTGTACAACCCCGCCCCCGATGAACCGTTTGCCATGGAGATCGAGTTCAAGATCACCAGCGAAGACATCCTGGCGATCAAGCAGGCCCGCCCCTGGGTCTTCGATAACGCTCGCGACGCGCCATCCCCGCCACCACCTCCACCGGCCAACACCCCCGCGACGGGGGCGCCGACGATCACGGGGACGGCGCGGGTGGGCGAGACGCTGACGGCGGCCACCACCGGCATCATGGACGCCGACGGGCTGACCAGCCCCAGCTACACCTACCAGTGGATCCGGGTGATCAGCAGCGTGGATGCCGACATCTCGGGCGCGACGTCGAGCACCTACACCCTGGTCGCCGCCGACCTGGGCACGACGATCAAGGTGAAGGTGAGCTTCACCGACGACGACGGCGATGCCGAGACGCGCACCAGCGCGGCGACGGCGACGGTGGTCGCGGCGATGGCGACCAACACCCCCGCGACGGGGGCGCCGACGATCACGGGGACGGCCCAGGTGGGTCAGACGCTGACGGCGGTCACCACCGGCATCATGGACGCGGACGGGCTGACCAGCCCCAGCTACACCTACCAGTGGATCCGGGTGATCAGCAGCACGGATGCCGACATCTCGGGCGCGACGTCGAGCACTTACACCCTGGTCGCCGCCGATGCGGACACGACGATCAAGGTGAAGGTGAGCTTCGAAGACGACAACAGCAATGCCGAGACGCGCACCAGCGCGACCACGGCGACGGTGGTCGCGGCGATGGCGACCAACACCCCGGCGACGGGGGCGCCGACTATCACGGGGACGGCCCAGGTGGGCGAGACGCTGACGGCGGTCACCACCGGCATCAGTGACGCCGACGGGCTGGCCAGCCCCACCTACACCTACCAGTGGATCCGGGTCGAGACCGACAGCACCGAGACGGACATCTCCGGGGCGACGGCGAGCACCTACACCCTGGTCGCCGCCGACCTGGGCAAGACGCTCAAGGTCAAGGTGACCTTCACCGACGACGCCAGCAATTCCGAGACGCGCACCAGCGCGGCGACGGCGGTGGTGGCGTCGGCGGCGACGACGCCGACGATCTCGGCGGTGGCGGTCACCTCCACGCCGCAGCTTGAGACCGACACCTACGGCGAGGGCGAGGAGATCCAGTTCACGGTGACGTTCAGCGAGGCCGTCACGGTGACGGGCATGCCGCAGTTCGTGTTCTCGCTCGGCAATGCAGGCGACACGCGGCGGGTCAACGCCGGGTACGACCCGGCCGCCAGCACGGACACTGAGCTGGTGTTCGCCTACACGGTGGTGTCCACGGACGAGGACGACAACGGCATTTTCATCCTCGACGATGCGACGGTGTCCGGGACGGCGGGCAGCGGCTCGATCGTGCTGGGCTTGGACGGGAGCATCGTCGGCAAGACGTCGGAGGTGCCGGCCTCGCTGGCGCACAGCGTGCGCGGCGCCCAGTCCGGTCACAAGGTGGACGGGGTCCGGCCGAGTTTCCTGAGCGCGGCGGTGGATGGAGCCTCTCTGACACTGACCTACGACGAGCCGCTGGACGGGAGCTCAACGCCTGATGCGGGAGACTTCACAGTGTCGGGGGGCGACTATACGCGGACGGTCACTCGTGTTTCGGTGAGCGGGAGCACGGTGGCTCTGACCTTGAATGTGGGGGCCGAGCACTTGGAGACGGGGATCCAGGTGAGCTACACGCCGGGGATGGAGCGGAAACGGCTGCGGGACGTGCCGGGCAATGAGGCCTTGGGGTTGAGCCGGGAGCCGGTGACCAACGATACCCCGGACACCACCTCACCGACGGTGAGCAGTCTGGTCATCACCTCGAACCCGGGCGGGGATCAGATCTACGCGGCGGGGGACGAGATCGAGTTGACGGTGACGTTCAGCGAGACGGTCGAGGTGGAGGGGACGCCGCAGTTGAGGCTGCGAGTAGGGAGCAGGAACCGGACGGCCGGCTACCTGAGAGGCACGGACACGGCGGCGGTGGTGTTCGGCTACGAGGTGGCCGAGGGGGAAAGCGACACGGACGGGGTGGGCGTCGAGGCCGACAGCCTGACCGGGGGCACGATCCGGGACGGCGCGGACAATAACGCCCTGCTGTCCCACGACGGATTGGCAGCCGATGCGAGGCACAAGGTGGACGGGGTCCGGCCGAGTTTCCTGAGCGCGGCGGTGGATGGAGCCTCTCTGACGCTGACCTACGATGAGCCCCTGGACGGGAGCTCAACGCCTGATGCGGGAGACTTCACAGTGTCGGGGGGCGACTATACGCGGACGGTCACTCGTGTTTCGGTGAGCGGGAGCACGGTGGCTCTGACCTTGAATGTGGGGGCCGAGCACTTGGAGACGGGGATCCAGGTGAGCTACACGCCGGGGATGGAGCGGAAACGGCTGCGGGACGTGCCGGGCAATGAGGCCTTGGGGTTGAGCCGGGAGCCGGTGACCAACGATACCCCGGACACCACCTCACCGACGGTGAGCAGTCTGGTCATCACCTCGAACCCCGGCGGGGATCAGATCTACGCGGCGGGGGAGGTAATCGAGTTGACGGTGCGGTTCAGCGAGACGGTGGTGGTGACCGGGACGCTGCGGTTGAGGCTGCGAGTAGGGAGCAGGAACCGGACGGCCGGCTACCTGAGAGGCACGGACACGGCGGCGGTGGTGTTCGGCTACGAGGTGGCCGAGGGGGAAAGCGACACGGACGGGGTGGGCGTCGAGGCCGACAGCCTGACCGGGGGCACGATCCGGGACGGCGCGGACAATAACGCCCTGCTGTCCCACGACGGATTGGCAGCCGATGCGAGGCACAAGGTGGACGGGGTCCGGCCGAGTTTCCTGAGCGCGGCGGTGGATGGAGCCTCTCTGACGCTGACCTATGGAGAGGGACTGGACGAAGGGTCGAGGCCGGCGCCGGGGGACTTCACGGTGGAGGTGGACGGGAGCGGGCGAAGCGTTTCGGGCGTCTCGGTCAGCGGGAGCGTGGTGACGCTGACCCTCGACCCGGCGGTCGAGCACGGGGATACGGGGATTCGGGTGAGCTACACGGTTCCGACAGGGGCGGGGGCGAACCCGATCCGGGATGCAGTCGGGAACAATGCTCGCGGACTGAGCAACCGGTCGGTGACCAACACCACGGGAGCGCCAAACACGGCGCCTGAGATCACGACCCGGGGACCGCTCAGCGTTGGGGAGAACCTGGCGGTGGTGAGACGGCTGGCGGCACGGGACACCGACCCGGGGGACGAGGTGACGGGCTGGGAGATTGTGGGCGGGGCCGACCAATCTCAGTTCTCGATGGCTTCCGATACGGGGGAGCTGAGCTTCCAGACGCCGCCGGACTACGAGGACCCCACCGATGAGGCGAGCACCGATCCACCGAGCGGGGCTGGAGACAACGAGTACGTGGTGAGGGTGGAAGTGAGGAGCGGTGCGGGAGTCAGGGAACTGGAGGCGGAGCAGACGTTCACGATCAGGGTGACCGATGAGCGGGAACCGCCGGAAGTGCCGGAGGCGCCGGTCATTTCGGGGGAGACGGCCGACAGCCTGACGGTGAGTTGGAGCGAGCCGGAGAACACCGGACCGGCGATCACCGACTACGACGTCCAGTACCGGGAGAAGGGCACGGGGCGCTTCATTGACGGGGACCAGCAAGGACCAGGGCGTACCTTGACGCTTTCGGACCTGGAACCGGGGACGGTCTATGAGGTGCAAGTGCGGGCCACCAACGACGAGGGGACAAGCGACTGGTCGGAGTCGGGGGAGGGGATGACCATCACGCCGGTGACGCTTGAGATGATGGCGATGGAAGAGCCGCCGGTGTCGGGGCCATTCACGGTGCGGTTCAGCTTCTCGGAGCCGGTGACGGGGTTTGGCGGGAGCGATGTCGAGACGGGTCAGGACCCAGCCTGCGTGGACGACCAGAACAACACGGTTTTCTGCGATCCGGGGATTGGGGCCTTGCAGACGGCCGATGACCGGGTCTTCACCACCACGGTAACGCCCGGGACCGACCGTGTGGCCCACAGCTACACGTTGACACTGACGGTTCCGGGAGGGGCTGTGAGGTCGTCGGTGGGCAGCAAGCCCAACGAGGAGCCCGAGGAGCCGCTCGAGGTTCGGGTGTCGCCGCCGGGAGTGGAGGAGCCGATTTCGTCTCTGGGTCTAAGGACCAGCGGTGGGAATGGAACAGTGAGGCTGAGCTGGAACCTGCCGTCGGATAACGGAGGCTCAGCCATCATCCGCTACGAGTATCGGTTTGCACCCGCAGGAGAGGCGTGGAGTGAGTGGGAGAATGTGGGAGCGGGGACGAGCGGGGTGATGGTGGGAAACCTGATCAACGGCCGGGAATACGTCTTTGAGGTGCGTGCGGTCAATGCGTTGGGCAAGGGCGGGGCGGAGACGGTGCAGGCAACGCCGGAGCGGCGGATTACGCCGAGGTCCCCGCCCCCCGGGGGCGGCGGCGGCGGAGGTGGCGGTGGCGGAGGCCTGCTGTTTCCTCCGGGGGCGCCGGCGAGCCTGATGGCGATGGCCGGGGAGGGAGCGGTGCGGCTGGAGTGGAGTCCGCCCGAAAGCGACGGGGGCACCCCGATCCTGCGCTATGAGTACCGTCTGAAGGAGGGGAGAGGACAGTTTGGTGAGTGGACCCCGATCGCAGACAGCGCCCCCGATGAGGTCAACGCCGCAGGGTATACGGTCGAGGGACTTGGCAACGGGACGGTCTATGTCTTTGAGCTGCGCGGGGTCAACCTGGTGGGCGAGGGGCCGGTATCGGAGGCGGTGGAGGTGGTGATGGGGCTGGATCGGGCCTATGGGTCGAACTTCCTGGCCGGAGATCTGCAGGGGGGTGAGGCCAGTCTGGAGCGGGGGCCGTTTGGGGGAGGACCGCAAAGTCTGAGGCTGCGGTTTGGAGCGGGGCTGCGGTTTGAGGAGAGTGAGCTGGACGGGGAAGGGGAGGTGACCGAGACCCGGTTGGGCAGCTACGGGTACCGCTACACGAGCCGGACGACGGGGGAGTTGAGTCTGGACTACGACGGAGGAGAGGCCTGCGAGGTGCGGCTGACCTTCAGTGGAGAGGGAGCGGGCAGCTACAGCTACCGCTGCGGGGGAGCCTTGCGGGGACAGGGGAGCTTCCGCTTGACGGGGCTGAACCGGGGGCCGGAGGTCACCAGCACAGGTCCTTTCGAGGTGGTTGAGAACCAGGCGATGGTGGGGCAGCTGGAGGCGGCGGACCCGGACGAGGGGGACGGGATCACGGGATACGGGATCGCGGGGGGAGCGGACGGGGCGCTGTTTGCGGTTGTTGGGGAGACGGGGGAGCTGATGTTCCGGGAGGCGCCGGACTATGAGACTCCGGGAGATGTAGCCAGTGAGGATCCCCAAAGCGGAGCAGCAGACAACGAATACATTGTAGTGGTAGAGGTCAGGAGCGGAGAAGGAGAGAGGGAGAGGAAGGGGAGCCGTGCGATCCGTGTACGGGTGAGTGACGAGGAGGAACCGCCGGAGATCACCAGCGTAGGTCCGTTCGAGGTCATGGAGAACACCACAACGGTAGTGCAGCTGGAGGCGGCGGACCCGGACGAGGGGGACGAGGTCACGGGATACGGGATCGCGGGGGGAGCCGACGGAGCGCTGTTTGCGGTGGTTGAGGAGACGGGGGAGTTGCTGTTCCGGGAGGCGCCGGACTACGAGGATCCGGGAGATGTGGAGAACGCGGAACCGGCAAGCGGAGCGGGAGACAACGAATACATTGTAGTGGTCGAGGTGAGGAGCGGTGAGGGGGAGAGGGAGCGGAAGGGGAGGCGGGCGATCCGGGTGCGGGTTGCTGACGAGGAGGAGCCGCCGGAGATTACCAGCCCGGGCCCGTTCGAGGTGGTGGAGAACCAGGCGAGGGTGGGGCAACTGGAGGCGGTAGACCAGGACAAGCAGGACGAGATTACAGAGTATGGGATAGCGGGGGGAGCGGACGGGGGGCTGTTCAGGGTGGTGGAGGAGACGGGGGAATTGATGTTCCGGGAGGCGCCGGACTACGAGACTCCGGGGGATGTGGAGAGCGAGGAACCTCAAAGCAGAGCAGCAGACAACGAATACATCGTGGTGGTAGAGGTCAGGAGCGGTGAGGGAGAGAGGGAGCGGAAGGGGAGCCGAGCGATCCGGGTGCGGGTCAGTGACGAGGAGGAGCCGCCGGAGATCACCAGTCTGGGCCCGTTCGAGGTCGTGGAGAACCAGACGAGGGTGGGGCAAGTGGAGGCGGTAGACCAGGACAAGCAGGACGAGATTACAGAGTACGGGATAGCGGGGGGAGCGGACGGGGGGCTGTTTGCGGTGGAAGCGGAGACGGGGGAGCTGCTGTTCCGGGAGGCGCCGGACTATGAGGCTCCGGGGGATGTAGCCAGTGACGATCCCCAGAGCGCAGCGGGGGACAACGAATACATCGTAGTGGTAGAGGTAAGGAGCGGTGAGGGAGAGAGGGAGCGGAAGGGGAGCCGAGCGATCCGGGTGCGGGTGAGTGACGAGGAGGAGCCGCCGGGGGCACCGGCAGCGCCGGCGGTGACGGCGGAAGGCAGCGACAGTTTGAAGGTAAGCTGGAGAGAGCCGGAGAACCGAGGACCTGAGATCGTGGACTATGAGGTGCGCTACCGGGAGGCAGACGAGGCAGGTTACCGCGATGGGGGGCACGAGGGGAGGGGTCTGGAGGTGAGGCTGTCGGGGCTGAAGGAGGGGACGGTGTATGAGGTACAGGTGAGGGCGGTCAACCAGGAGGGGATGAGTGAGTGGTCGGAGCCGGGGGAAGGGCGGACGGACACGGAGGAGGCCGACCCGGAGGAACCGGACCCGGAGGATCCGTCGGACCTCACCGAGGGGGACCTGGAGGGGAGGCGTCTGACCCTGCGTCAAGCCGATGCAGACGGGACCACACGAAGCCTTGAGCTGCGGTTTGGGGAGGACAACCGGTTCGAGCAGATCGAATCGGGGGGGCAGGAGGCCGCCACCCGGAGCGAGGACGCCTCCCGATCGGGCACTTACACCTATGAGCAGATAGGCCCCCACATGGGAACGGTGAGCCTGGCCTACGATGACGGGGCCTCCTGCGAGCTCCGATTGAGCTTCACCGAGACGGGAGTGGGCGCGTTCGCCTTTGACTGCGGCGAGGGGGACCCGGCCGAGGGGAGCTTCCGGCTGACGACGGGGTCGTTGTTTGTTCCGGTGATTCTGTCGGCGGCGGGGCGCAGCAACTCCTTCTTCACTTCGGAACTGACGCTGACCAACCGGGGGGAGCGGGAGGTGAGGCTCGATTACGCCTACACGGCCCACAGGGGAGGGGGCAGCGGGAAGACTTCTGATGTGCTTGCACCCGGCATGCAAAAGATCGAGACCGACGCCCTGACCTATCTGAGGGGTCTGGGGGTGCCGATTCCGGAGACGGGCAACCGGATCGGGACGCTGAGGGTGGAGGCGCGGCTGGGGTCGGAGGTGGAGGCGGTGGTGCGGACGACCACGCTGGTGCCTGAGGGACGGGCGGGGCTGGCCTACCTGGGGGTAGCGGAGGAGGAGGGCTTTGACGAGGCGGTCTATCTGTGCGGGTTGCGGCAGAACAGCCGGGACCGCTCCAACGTCGCCTTCCAGAACATGGGGGCAGAGGAAGAGGGTGCGATCACCGTGAGGACCACGGTGTATTCGGGGGAGGCGACAGACACCAATGCCCGGGTGCTGGAAGACATAGAGCTGGAGCCGGGAGGGTTTCACCAGTACTCGGGGCTGCTGGGCGTGCTGGGGGTTCCGGCCCAGGGCTACGTCAAGGTGGAGCGGGTGGAGGGGACCGCACCCTTCTACGCCTACGGGGTGATCAACGACCAGGCGAACTCGGACGGGTCGTTTGTCTTTCCGGTGACGGCGAGTTCTCTGGAGGGCACGGCGGGGCAGACCCTGCCGGTGATTGTGGAGACGAGCGAGTTCACCAGCGAGCTGATGGTGACGAACTTCTCCGAGGAGCCCAGGAGGCTGGATTTCCAGTTTGTGGCCGAAGGGATCGAGGCGGACGACAAGACGGTGGGCTTCAGCATGGAGCTGGAAGCCGGCGAGCAGCAGATCATCCCTGAGCTGGTCGAAGAGCTGCGCCGCGAGGAGATGGCGGGACTGGGCACGACCCGGGGTTTCTATTTGGGACCGTTGTTGGTCACGGCCGAAGAGGGGGACCTGAGCGGGATCGTGATCGGGGCCAGGACGGGCTCGGAGGGAGGCGGGGGACAATACAGCGTCTTCTACAACGCAGTGCCGGAGGGTGAGGCTTTCACGATGGAGGCTTGGGTGGAGGGACTGCAGCAGAATGAGGAGAACCGGAGCAACCTGGCGCTGGTCAACACCGGGGAGGTGGACGGGAGCGCCAGCGTCTTTCATCTGGAGATCTACGACGGAGAGACGGGGTTGCTGGCCGAGACGGTGGTGACCAAGCCGATCCCGGCCCGGGGCTGGCATCAGATCAACGGGATTTTGGGCAGCTACGCCCCGGAGACCCGGCAGGGGTACATCCGGATCGAGAAGGTGTCGGGGCAGAACCCCTTCCTGGCCTACGGGGTGGTCAACGACGGCGGAGCCCCGGGAGAGCGGAGCGGAGACGGAGCTTATCTGCCGGCCCGGGAGTAGTAACCTGCACTATCTTGCTGCTGCATTAGGTTTTACCCCTGATAACTACCTTTATCATGGTACGACATTCTTCGTCACTGCCTCTTTCTCCCTTTAAGCTGGAAGGAGGTGCCGATGATCTCTTTGCTCACTTGGTAGAGCTTGTCTTGAAAGACACTCTGGAGTGGATTACAGCGTAGTGTTGTACTCAACTGCCCTCTTGTCCATTGCACACGGAGATCTGGAAATTCCCAGGATCCTCCAGCCAGAAGCTACTTACGCGTATATAGTACGTGCCCGTTGAGAGATCCTTAACCAAGGAAGAATAAAACAAAGCATTTTCACTGCCGTCGTCGTCATCGCCAAGAAGCCTCCACGGATTTTTGGCATACAGATGGATGATTGTGTCCACACCGCTCCCAGATTTCGGCGGGGAGGTTTTGATCGTATATTTGTCGTTCTCCGTAACATCCAGCTTGAACCAGAGGGCTTCGTCTTTATCAAGAGGCTGACCTACCAACTTGCAGTCCGCTGATAGCTCTTGCACATCTTCGTCGCTGGGGCGCTCGTGCTCTTCAACGAAAACGGCATCTTTTTGTGGCACCTCCGATCTCTTGTTAACCATTAGGGTGTACCCTCCACGTCTCCCCTCATAGCTGGACACGCGCAGATTATAGTTACCGGCATCCAGCTCCTTTTGCAGCACCGAGTAGGTATCATCACCACTGTCGTCGTCGACCCCTATCTGATTGTTGTTACTGTCGTAGAGCACGATCACGGTGTCGACACCAGTCGCCGCTGGCTCCGGCTCACTGGTTCTAATAATGTAGTCACTCGTCTCGTCGATTCTGAACTTGTACCAATTGTCGGCATATTCACTAAAGAGGCCGACGACCTGGCTACCATCAGGCGTAAGTGGGACTACTCCCCGGCGGGGAAGCGTTTTCCTGTGCTGTAACCCAACCGTCGGACTATCCGGCAACTGCGTGACTGTCTGTCTGTTCAAATAGTCGCGCACCATCTTTCCGTGTTCGGTGAGTTTGGCCTCCTGAACATTCGCTCCTTCGAAAGTCGCGAGTCCCAGTGTCCAGATATCGCGCATGCTCAAGAGAAATGATATATTTTCATTTTCAGACGACCTGTCTACGTGTGCCTGCCAGTTCTGACCGAGAGCCAGTTCCTTGAAGTCCCTCTCAGCACCTGCGTTTCGCAACAACGTCAGCGAGTCGGCTACCGACGCGTCTCTGGACAAATCTCTGATGTTCGTTGCCACCTTAGTGACTGCGTTGCTCTGTTTGGCCTGACCGGCGTCTTCTGGCAGGTTCTGCAGGGTCTCGACGGTGTTCATGGCGAGTGCCTTGATCAGACCGCTCGCGTCTGTATCGCTGGCGGCTGTCGGTTGTTTTGCTTGAGAGTGGGACAGTAACCGGCCACCCAGCACTTGCCCGCCTCCGCCCGAAAAACTGCCCTACCCATCAACAGGGCCACGATGAGAATGGCTGCACCGAGGAACATCGAGGCAATACCGGGCCCTCCGCCATTAATCGAAATGGTCACCAAATGGGTTCTCATTTCTGCCTGAGTTGAACTGGTGGTATCGACTGCGTGTTCGTACATCTGAAATCCAAGATAGATGGCAAAGATGGCTCCAAGTACGATAACAATGTCCTTGAAGCCCTGCCAGTCGATGGCCGACATGAAGCCTTCCATGTGCTGTTCCCCTATCGTAGTTAGGCCACGAGTTGAGTCGACCAGCGACTATCGCTGATTAAAGTAGTGAACAGTCTCTGGAGCGAAATCATGATTGTGAAAAGCAATGAGGTGATGGCCTAAGGCTGGTTGACATAATGCCGCTTATCGGCAGTCCGACGGGCTTGAGACTCATTGCCCGAGGCCCGGCGGGCATTGGCAGTTGCCCTGGCCCAAGGCCGTCAGCCGGTCGCAGGCCGCCCGGATCTCCCGCCGCCGAGACTCGATCTGCTCCGGGGTCGAGGAGCTGCCGGTCGCGATCGCACACTCGGCTCCCGCCGCCTGCAGCGCAAAGGAACGGACCTGCAGGCCCACGCTTGCCGGACACCACGAAAATCCCAGGTTCGACACACCCCCGGGGGGATTCGGATAGCCCGGCACTTGGCACCCACCCCCGCCCGCCCTGCCGCTTCTGGGCTGGCTCTGTCTCCGGCTGGACCTTCGCACCTCCTCGCCATCCTCAAAGGTCACATCGACGAGACCTCGACGGTCCCGTCTGGGTAGCGCACGACCCACTGGCTGTGCTTCTTCCCCTCCACAAACGGGCCTTCCTGGACACCGCCGTCCGCCAAGCGCAAGACCCACTGGCCGTGGGAAAGGTCAGGCCGTGCTCTTTCTGCAGGGCGACGATCTTACCCATCAGCTCCAGAGCCCCTTGGGGGTCTTTGGCTTCCATCAGCCGGTCCGCACGCAACAGATACCGGTCCACCTGGATCTCCGGCGGTAGTTGCGCCGCCGCCGTGACACATCCCAGCCAGACTGCCAAGACAATCCTTCCGATCACTTCCCTAGCCATTCTGATACCCTCTGAATCGTTGAACTCTACCGGCCAGGCTGTCGTTTCTCGATCTCTGGCATACCTGATACCATGATCCAATACGCGTCCGTTAGGTAGAGGCCGCCTTATTCGCTGACCGATACCGTCGCGCCATCCTCACCGGGAAGAGGTCCTCCGTCTATGCCTGAACGAGGGCTTTACCGTTTCAATATGGGTTTTGGGTACAGGCCGATCGGAACCCGGGATAGTGTCTTCGTCGTCTCCGTGCAAACACTAACGCTGTGATGAGGGTAACAGCGTTGGAGGCAGAATCAGTTGCGCTTACGCCCCAATCAACAATGGAAATGAGCGATCAACAAATTATTCATCCGTTTTCTTAGCGGCCCTTCCTGGTTCTTCGTACCCCTTGGTGGATAACTCGTTTCATTAGCGATGCTTCGACGCGAGCTGAAATTCTACTGGATCGCCCTGTCGGCGGACTTCGCCTACATGTTGTTCGTCTTCACGGTGACCCGCCTGATGGCCGAAAATCAGGCCAGCCTGATGGCTCTGGGAATGCTGGGGGCGGTCTCCGCGCTTGGCTTCGGCCTGGGGGCTCCGATCGGAGGCTGGGCTTCTGACGTCTGGGGCGGGCGCCGCGTCATCGCCTTCGGCGCCACCGCCCAGGCATTGGTCCTGCTGGCATGCATCCAATGGCATTCCGACCATCAATGGTTCTACCTGTATGCGCCGATTTCAGGCGCCTCGGTCGGGGTGATGCTTCCCCCGGTCATCGCCTGGTTGACCCGGGGAGGGCTGGCGCAGCTTGGCGCCAGGCTGCAGGGCCGGCGGCTGTTCCGGTTCTGTCTGTCCTGGAACCTGGGAATGATCGGGGGGCAGACCTTGGGGGGCTGGCTCTATCCCTTCGGCCCCACCCTGCCCCTGCTGGTGGGGGTGGTGCTGATGCTGGGCGTGCTGGTTCGGACCGGTTTCCGGATCGCTGCTCCCACTCCCGCCGCCTTGCCACCGTCCGAGCGGGAGGCGGCCGTGGTTCCCAAGTCCGCCCGCACCTTCGTCTACCTGGGCTGGCTGGCCAACGTGGCCAGCGCCATGGGGGTGAGCGTCATCATCCACCTCTTTCCCCATCTGGCCACCGAGTTGGAGATCAGTGCTCCCATCCACGGCCTGATGGTGGCCACCAACCGGTCCGTGGTCATCATCATCTATTCGCTGATGTTTTGGTTGACCTTCTGGCGTTACCGTTTTTCCGCCGCCCTGCTGGCGCAACTGTGCGCCCTGGCCGGCCTGACGCTGCTCGCCTCCAGTCGAACCGTCCCGTTCTTGACCTTGGGCCTGATCCTGTTTGCGTTGCTGTCGGGCTACAATTACTTTTCCAGCATTTTCTACAGCACCACCACCTTCGACCGCAGGCGGCAGGGACTGGCCAGCGGCATGCACGAAGCCAGCCTGGCGGTGGGCTTTGCCGCGGGCTCCCTGGGCGGGGGCCTGGTGAGCCTGTGGCTGGGGCCCCGGGCCCCTTACCAGACAGTGGCCCTGGTGGTGGTGTTGACGACAGCGGTCCAGTCCTGGGTCCACTGGAAGGGGAGGAGACACGACACTTCCTGACCCGGCGTCATTTTCTCCTTGAATATCGTAGCAACTAGTTGCTACCTTATGGTGTATGAGATCAGTCGGAATCAAAGTGCTGAACAACCGCCTGAGCGAGTACGTGCGGCTGGCAGCTTCGGGAGAAACCGTTCTGGTGACAGACCGGGACCGGGTCGTCGCGGAGATCAGTCCTCCGAAATCAACCAGGAGCCCAGTTCTTGCTGACGCGCTGCTGGCCGAGGCGGTGCGCAAGGGTTGGTTGACGCCGCCCCTGCTGCCGGTTGTCGGGGAGCCTCAGACACCGGGGCCGGTGGCGCCACTCCGCGACCTTCTCTCCGAATTGGAGAGTGATCGAAGCGAACGGTGATCTACCTCGACACCTCTGTTGCACTCGCCCAGCTCCTGGCAGAAGATTGCCGTCCACCCGTCTCGCTTTGGAGCCAGACCCTGGTGGCCAGCCGGTTGATGGAGTACGAGGTCTGGACTCGGCTGCACGCGCGCCAGCTTGCCGATTCCCATGGCGAGGCGGCTCGCAGTCTCATCGGACGAGTCGCGTTTCTGGAGCTTGCTCCACCCGTGCTGGCGCGTGCGCGTGAGCCCTTTCCCGGGTCTGTTGCCGTACGCACACTCGATGCCTTGCATCTGGCGTCATGCGACTATTTGCGTAACCAAGGCCAGTCGATCGCACTGGCCAGCTACGACCGACGGATGATCGCTATCGCCCGCGCCATGAACATCTCTCTGTTCGACCTGGAAAACTCCTGAACCATGAATTCACGATATCGTAAAGAGCAAGTCATTGATCTCAAATAATCTGGGGATTGCCGCCAATGCTCAATGCGCGGTTGGAGGATTGGCATCCTTGGGCGGGCAGACAAGCCACTGGTGTCTGTCCGCCCGCGATTTTACATTAGAGCCTTTTGCAAAATTCCGCAGATAGGGGAGGTGGAGAGTCCGGCGCTGCACGACGAATTTTGCAAAAGGCTAAATAGAGAGCTTCTTACCTCAGGGGGTGCGCTCCGTCCGAAAGGCAGCCGCCAACCGGTGGCTTCGGTCGGTCATACACGACCCGCATTGGAGAACCATGTCCGTCCGAATCGGAGTCGACGTCGGGGGTACCTTTACCGACATCGTCTGCTTTGACGAGCACGGGGAGGACTTCAGGCTTCTGAAGGTCCCCAGCACCCCCGATCAGCCCAGCACGGCCGTCATCGAGGGGACCCGCCGGGTCTTGAGCCAATTCGGGATTCCCGCCGAGTCGGTGCGGTTCTTCATTCATGGGACCACCGTGGCCACCAACACCATTCTGGAGCGCAAGGGAGCCGAGGTGGCCCTGCTGGTCACCGCCGGATTCCGGGACGTTCCCTACATCATGCGGCAGGACCGCCCCCGACTCTACGACTACTTCCAGCAGCGTCCCCAGCCCTTGATCCCCCGGGAGCGCCGCTTTGAAGTCCCGGAACGCATGCTGTACACGGGTCAGGTCAGCCTGCCGCTGCAGGAGGAGCCCACCCGCCAACTGCTGCGCCGGCTGAAGGAGCTGGAAGTCCGCGACATTGCCGTATGCCTGTTGCATTCCTACGTGAACCCCTCCCATGAGCGGTCGCTTCGGGACTGGATCGGTCAGGAGATCCCGGAGGCCCGGGTCTCCCTTTCTTCGGATATCCTGCCCGAGTTCAAGGAGTTCGAGAGATTGAGCACCACGGCCGTCAACGCCTACGTGCTGCCCTCGGTGGGCAGCTATCTCCGGCGACTGGAAGAGGGTCTGGCCTCTCTGAAAATTCCCTCGGGGCTCCATATCATGCAGTCCAACGGAGGCATCATGACCTCCGAGACCGCCCAGAGCCACTGTGTGCACATGGTGCTGTCGGGACCCGCCGCCGGAGCCCTGAGCGGACTGGTCCTGGGGCGGAAGGCGGGGCTGGACCACATCATTTCCATCGACGTGGGTGGCACCAGCGCCGACGTGGCCGTGGCCCGTGACGGCACCCTCCACTTTGCCGAAGAAAGCGAGATCGCCGGGCAGATCCTCAAGATCCCGGCCATTGATATCAATACGGTCGGCGCCGGCGGCGGCAGCATCGCCTGGGTCGATTCCGGGGGAGCCCTGCAGGTCGGTCCCCAGAGCGCCGGCGCCCATCCCGGACCCGCCTGCTACCGGCGGGGAGGCAGCCGGCCCACCGTTACCGATGCCAACGTGGTCCTGGGTCGATTGAATGCCTGCTACCTCCTGGGGGGCGAGATGGCCATCGATGGGGAGCTCTCCGCAAAAGCCATCGGGGAGGGCGTTGCCACTCCCCTGGGTCTGGAGGTGGTGGAGGCGGCCGAAGGGATCATTCGGGTGATCAACGCCGTCATGGCCAAGGCCATTCGGAGGCTCTCGGTGGAGAAGGGCTACGACCCCAGGGAGTTCACCCTGGTCAGCTTTGGGGGCGGGGGGCCCCTGCATGCGGCCGAGCTGGCAGCCGATCTGCAGATACCCCGGGTCCTGGTGCCGCCGGTCCCAGGAGTCAGTTCCGCCCTGGGTCTGATCACCGCCGACTTTCGCCACGACTATGTGCGCACCGTGCTGTGGAAGCAGCGGCAGGCCTCCCTGGGCCAATTCAAGGCCCTGTTGGGAGAAATGCAATCGGCGGCCCTGGCCCAGTTGCAAAAGGAAGGTGTCGCCTCGGACCTGGTGGCCTTTGTCACCGCCTCCGACCTCCGCTATGAAGGGCAGGGATTCTCCCTTCCCGCCTCGTTCGACCTGGAGGAACTCTCCGGTTGGACCGACCTGGGTCCCCTGATCCGACGATTCCACCAGCGGCACCAGGAAACCTACGGATACCACGACGATCGGGCCGCCATCGAAGTGGTCAACCTGCGGCTGGCAGCCATCGGACGACTCTCGCCGGCAAACCTGAGCCGACTCCCCCGGAGGCAACCCGATCCGGGTCCGGCCCTGGCAGGACCCAGGAAGATCTACGTGGACGGCCGATTCACCACCGCCAACGTCTACCGGCGCTCCGGACTGGGGTGGGGCTCGGTGGTGCGGGGGCCGGCCATCGTGGAGCAACTGGACTCGACCACCCTCATCCTGCCGGGCCAGCAGGCCGAAACCGATGAATTCGGCAATTTGATGATCACCTGGGAGAACCTCCAATGAGCGGCGCAAACCCGAGTTCCCAAGTCAAGACCGACCCCGTCACTCTGCAGGTCATGACCAATGCCATTTATTCGGTGGCCGATGAAATGGTGGCGGCTCTGATCCGGACCTCCTTCTCCACCAATATCAAGGACCGCAGGGACTGCAGCGGCGCCGTCTTCACCCGGGACGGCCAACTGGTGGCCCAGGGCGAGGTGGGCACGCCGCTCCATCTGGGGGTGATGCTGCCGGCGGTTCAGACCGCCATTGCCGCCGTGCCCCCCGAGACCCTGGAGCCTGAGGACGACATCATCATCAACACTCCCTACCCCGAAGGCCCCGGCCACCTCAACGATGTCACTCTGGTCTCGCCCGTCTTCGACGGCCCTCATCTGGTGGCCTACGTGGCCAACATGTCCCACCACGTGGATGTCGGCGGCTTCGCCCCCGGCAGCATGGCCTTCGGTGTCTGGGAGCACTTTCAGGAGGGTCTGCAGATCCCTCCCCTGAAGCTGGTCAAGCGGGGGCGCATCGACGAGGACCTGGTGAGACTCATCACCGCCAACCTGCGGACTCCGGTGGAGTTCCGGGGCGATCTGGCGGCCCAGATCGCAGCCAACAACGTGGGCGAAGAGCGGCTCCAGGGCCTCATGCGGAAGTACGGCCGTGAGGCGATGCTCCATTACATGAGCGAAATCATGGATTACTCGGAGCGGCGGCTTTCGGCAGCCATCCGGCAACTGCCCCGGGGATCCTTTTCCTCGCAGGACTTCCTGGAAGGGGATGGACTCTCCACTGAAAAAATCGCCATTCGAGTGACGGTCACCGTTCAAGAGTCCGAGCTGGTGGCCGACTTCCGGGAGAGCGATCCCCAGGCCCTGGGTCCCATCAACTGCCGTCCGCCCTCGGTGAAGGCCTGCGCCTACTATCTGGCCAAGGCGCTTCTGGATCCGGGCTTGCCCCCCAATTCAGGAGCCTTTCGCCCGATCCGGGTGCTGACCAAACCCGGCACGCTCATGGAGGTTCAATTTCCCGGAGCTCTCTGCAACGCCAACATCGTGACCACCCAAAGAATCGTGGATGCCCTCATGGGAGCCTTTCTCCAGATCATTCCCGAGCGGGCCGCGGCCGCCTGCTCGGGGACCATGAACCTGCTGAACATCGGTGGCCGCAACCCCCGCAGCGGGGCCCTGTTCAATTACATCGAGACCTACGGCGGCGGCCAGGGAGCCCTGGTGGACCGTGACGGCACCTCGGCGGTGCAGATGCACATGACCAACACCCGCAACGCCCCGGTCGAGGTGATCGAATCGACCTATCCCTTCTTCATCCACGGCTACGGCCTGGTCCCCGACAGCGCCGGGGCCGGTGAGTTCAGGGGAGGCTACGGCATGCGGCGGGAGTTTGAAATCGAAGCCGAGAGAGTGACGGTCACTCTCAGCTCGGATCGGTTCGAGCTGGCTCCCTGGGGAGTCTTCGGCGGCCTCAGCGCTTCCACCGGCGACTGCAAGGTGGTCCTGCCGGACGGGTCGGTGGAGCAGCTCCCTTCCAAGGTGACTCGGGTCCTGACCAAGGGGTCCCGATTGATCAGCACCACTCCGGGCGGCGGGGGATGGGGAAACCCCTGCCGGCGGCCTCCGGAAAAGGTCCGTCAGGACGTGGTTCAACAACTGGTGTCTCGGGAGTCGGCGCTGAAGAATTATGGAGTCGTGCTCAAGGAGGATCTGACCCTGGATCGGCAGGCCACCGCCCGGGAGAGGGACCGTCGTGGATGAGGGGACAACCGCGCCCGTCAAACAGCGCCGGCCCGGCCGGCCCGGGGGAGACCATGAAAATCCTGGTTTTGAATCCTTTCGCAGGCGGCATGCAGGAGCTGGAGCGGTGCCGGCAGGTGGCGGGACCGGACACCGAAATCGTGTTCGAGGACATTTCCGATGTCTATCCCTTGAGCTACGTCACCTACATCTACTATCGCCACCGCTGCGCCGACGCCGTGGCCGAGCGGGCCTGCCGGGCCCAGGAGGAAGGCTTCGACGCCCTGTTCATCTGTTGCTGCTACGATCCGGGCCTGTGGGAAGCCCGCGAGCTGGTGGACATCCCGGTGACGGCGGCCTTCGAGGCCGGATGCCACTACGCCAACGCCATCTCTCAGAGATACTCGGTCATTGCCACCGAATACAAGACGGTGCACTGCTACCGCGAGCTGGCTCAACTCTACGGGGCCGGCTCCAAGCTGGCCTCGGTGAGGCATATCCACCTGTCGGCCAGGGAGTCCTATCCGGATCGCACCGATCCCAAGGAGGTGGTGGCGCGGACGCTGGAGGTGGCTCAGAAGTGCGTGGAGGAGGACGGGGCCGAAGCCATCCTCATGGGTTGCACCCTGCAGAGCTGCCCGCTGACGGTCACCGGCGTGGACGATTCACTGGGCGCCCCCATCATTGACCCCGTGCTGGTGGGCGTCAAATTCACCGAGTTCATGGTGGAGGCCAGGCGGGCGGGATTACCGGTATTGAGTCGTTTCGGTACCTGGCAGAAGCCGCCGCGGGACGAGGTGGAGATACTGCGGCAGGCAAGGGTGCGGGCCGGGAGCGGCTAACCCGCGGGTCTGAAAAGGAGTCCACGACGAGCGGGAAGGGGAAAAGAGTTATCCACGAAGGGCCACGAAGAAAGCCTGGAAAAATGAATTTCTATGTCGCCAAGCGTCGGCGGCTAAATCCTACCGGTCGCCGAGTCTTTAGCCGACGGTATTTCCAACTGCCTCTTTTACTGTCTCAGCAATCCAGGCGTTAAGGCTTTTGCCCTGGATCCTGGCGGCCGCGGCCGCGGCCCGATGGACCTCCGGCGGGAGTCGGAGGGGGATCTTGCCGGAAAACGGTTTGTCCGGCGTTCTTCCGCGTTCTTCGCAGGCCTTCAGGTAGTCATCGATCGAGAATATGAACTCCTTCTTGAGTTGAGCGACAGAGGTGCCCTCGAAAACAATGACGTCTCTGGTGTTCACCACTTCTCCATGGAAGACATCGGCCTCGTCTTCGAAAGTCACTACCGCCCGGTATCCCTTGTATTCCATCATGGTTCTATCCCTGCCTCCTTCAGGAATCGCCTGACTGCGTCCACAACTCCCTTGCGCGCTTCTTTCCCGGGATGGGGTCTGTGGAAGTGACCCACCCTGTTATTCAATTCGACGTAGACCCTGGAGCCTGCCCGTTCCTCGATGTAGGCACCACAGGCCGAGAACAAAGACTCGATATCAGCTCAGTTGATACCTGATTGCTAGGAGAGTAGGGGACGTTGTTGAATTACTGGAATAACTACGATCAGCCGCTCCTGAATTGCTTTTATTCAATCACGTCACCTACGCGCTCTTTACAAGTTATTCCAGTAATTCAACAACGTCCCCAGCTCAAACTTTCAATCAGTGATTGAAATTGAAGGCATCCGCTGCTTGCATCGGTGACAGCGTTGATCGTGATTCGGTTGACACTCTTGCCTTTGTAGCTATATTATTGTAGTTACAACGATGGGACCATTGCGCTGGACATGGAACGAGAACAAGAACCGCATCAACCGGCGGAAGCATGGTCTCAGCTTCGAGACCGCTACGCTTGTGTTCGAGGACCCGTTGATGGCGCAACTGCCGGGTCCGGACGAAGACAGATGGCTGACTAAGCGATCGGTAATGTGGTAGTCATCGTGGCTCACACATTGCCACTACCGCAACCCGGAACAGACACCGTGGTGGGGCGTATCATCAGCGCCCGGAAAGCCACGGCGCATGAAAGGAGGGCCTATGAAGAAGGAGACTTCTAGAGAACTCACCAAGCAGCAGAAGGCGGAGATCGAAGCTCTTGCGGCCCTTCCCGACAAGAGAATCGATACGAGCGACATTCCTGAGATTCTGGATTGGTCCGGTGCCAGAGGAGGAACCCTGTATCGGCCGGTGAAACAACAGATTACGCTAAGGCTGGATGCCGACGTGGTGGCGTGGTTCAAGACCAACGCCCCTGGTGGACGGGGGTACCAGACTGAAATCAACCGTGTGCTTCGCGAACACGCCAAAATGGCTTTGCACCGTACTTGAGTTCTGTGCTCTATCGCAGCCCGTTGCCCGGAATCCAGTCGGTTCCGGCTAGCGGAATCTTGGCCATGGCCGCCGCTTCCACCGTGAGTGCGACCAGGTCTTCCCGCTCCAGGTGGTGGACGTTGGACTTGCCGCAGGCCCTGGCCAGGGTGGTCAACTCCATGGTGAGGGTCTGCAGGTAGTTCTTCAGGCGGCGGGCCCCCCAATCCGGCTGCATTCGCTTTTCCAGCTCCGGGATCTGGGTGGTCACGCCCACCGGACACAGCCCCGTATGACAGTGGTGGCAGTAGCCGGGCGCGGTGCCCAGCTTGCCGTACTCATCGCTGACGTCCACCGGCTCCCGGCCGTCGAAGTAAGAGCGGCTGTTGCAGCCCAGCGCCATCAGCACGGCCTGGCCCAGAGAGACGGCGTCCGCCCCCATGGCCAGAGCCTTGGCCACGTCGGCCCCGCTGCGAATCCCCCCGGAAACCACCAGTTGCACCTCTCCCAGGACATCCATTTCGTCCAGAGCCTCCACCGCCTGCCGCAATGCCGGCAGGGTGGGAATCCCCGCATGCTCGATAAACACCTGCTGGGTGGCTGCCGTCCCCCCCTGCATGCCGTCCACCACCACCACGTCGGCTCCGGCCTTGACCGCCAGCTTGACGTCGTCCCGCACCCGGGTGGCTCCCAGCTTGATGTAGATCGGGACCTGCCAATCGGTGATTTCCCGCAGCTCGTTGATCTTGATGGTCAGGTCGTCGGGCCCGGTCCAATCGGGATGGCGGCAGGCCGAGCGCTGATCGATGCCCTCGGGCAGGGTCCTCATTCGGGCCACCCGCGGGCTGACCTTGAGCCCCAGCAGCATGCCGCCCCCGCCGGGCTTGGCCCCCTGGCCGATCACGATCTCAATGGCGTCGGCCTGCCTCAGATCCTGGGGATTGAACCCGTAGCGAGAGGGCAGGCACTGGTAGACCAGCGTCTTGGATGAAGCTCGCTCCTCCGGGGTCATGCCCCCGTCGCCGGTGGTGGTGGAGGTGCCCACCTCGGAGGCTGCCCGGCCGATGGCTTCCTTGACGTTGGCCGAAAGCGAGCCGAAGCTCATGCCGGCGATGGTGATGGGGGTGTCCAGGGTGACGGGCTTGGCGGCCCGCCGGGTGCCGAGGACGGTCCGGGTGAGGCACTTCTCCCGGTAACCTTCCAGGGGATAGCGGGAGGCCGAGGCCGTCAGGAACACGAGGTCGTCGAAATGGGGCACCTTTCTCTTGGCGCCTAACCCGCGGATATCGTAGAGGCCCTGCTCGGCCGCCCGTTGAATGTACCGCAGGACCTGCCGGTCGTAGAGAGAGCTCTCTTCCAGATCGAGGTGCTTGCTCATGGCTTGGCGAACCCCGCCGGCCTCCGGGTCATCCCCTGTTTCGGTCAGTATTGTTGTTCGGCATCCACGTTCCAGTGATAGAGCGTCTTGGCGGAGGCCACCCGCTTGAATTCCCGGGGGGAACAGTCCAGGCCTGTTCGGCTCAGCAGTTGCCCGACCCTGCTGTAGTCGCTCTCGGCCATGGGCTCTTCCCGGGCATCGGCGCCCAGTGAGTGAATCCTGCCCCGGACATAGATCACGGCTTCATAGAGGGAATCGCCCAGCCCGGCGCCGGCGTCTCCGCAAATGACCAGGTGACCGGCCTGGGCCATGAAGGCGGACATGTGGCCCACGTGGCCTCCCACCACGATGTCGCCGCCTTTCAGGGAGATGCCGCAGCGGGAGGAGGCGCTTCCCTCGATGAACAGCAGGCCCCCGTGGGCCGAGGCCCCGGCGCATTGGGAGGCGAATCCCTTGACCCGCACCTCTCCCGACATCATGTTTTCCCCGACGCTCCAGCCCACGTTTCCGTGGACCACGATCCGGGCCTGCCGGTTCATGCCTCCCAGGAAATAGCCGGCGTGGCCCCGGACATCGACCTGAACCGGTGCATCCAGGCCCACGGCGATGTTGTGAAGCCCGTTGGGGTTGAGGATCTCGACCCTGGAGAGGGACTTGGCCCCGATTTCATGATGCAGGGTGTGGTTGAGCTGGCGGACCGACAGCTTCTCCAGGTCCAGAGACTCCAAGTCCAGAGATTCCAGGTCTAGAGGCTCCACGAGTAGATTTCCTCCGGCACCGGCTCGAACAGCTCCGCCGACCGGATGCCCGGCAGGTGGGCCAGGGAGCGAAACTCGGAGCTCACGGCCACGTAGTCCTCCGTTTCGGCAACCACGGCCGGCTTGCAGGCAAAAGCGTCCCGGACCAGGACCAGCTTCTCGGCCGTGGCCATCAGGAGGGTGTAGAACCCGTCCAGCTCCACGAAGGCTGCGCCCAGGGCCTCCTCCAGGGTCTGTCCCTCTCTCATGCGCCACTCCAGAAAGCGGCAGGCGGCTTCGGTGTCGTTGTCGGTCTCGAACACGATGCCCCGTTTTTCCAGCCGCCGTTTCAGGCTCCAGGGATTGGAGAGGGACCCGTTGTGCACCAGGCAGAAGTCTTCGCCGGCGGTAAAGGGATGGGCGTGGGCGGGGGAGACCGCCGATTCGGTCGCCATCCTGGTGTGGCCGACGCAGTGGCTGGCCGCCAACCCGCCAAACCCGTAGCGCCGGGCGATCTCGGCGGGATGGCCCATATCCTTGTAGACCTCGATGGACCGGCCCGTCGAAAGCAGGTGCACGGCGGGGAACTCCCGGGACAGCCACTCCTCCAGGCTCTCGGGTGCGATCGAGGAAACCAGCCGTCCATGATTTTCGATCCAGCTCAGATTGCCCTCGCAAGCGGTGTCCCGCTCAAAGGCCTTCCCCATCTCCGGCCAGTCGAACCCGGGCTGGCCGCAGAACAGGCTGTAACGCCGCTGCCTGCCGTCCCCGAGGGGAGAGAAGACCGCCAGGCCTGCCGAGTCGGATCCCCGGTCCCCCATGCAAGTGACCATGGGGGTGACCCACTCCCCCAACTGGGCCCGCTTCGACTCAGGCTTGATCAGCAAGCCGATGATTCCGCACATGCGGATCCTCCGGAAATCCGGCGGCCAGGGCGGCGAGGTTTCCGACACCCCTGGCCGGGCCGCGTCGGTGTCAATAAAACTCCAGATACCGCTGGACTTCCCAATCGGAGACGTGCCGCTGGTACTCGGTCCACTCCATCTCCTTGAGTTCGATGAACTCCCGCAGGAATGCTTCTCCCAGTTGCTCCGCAAACAGGGAGTCTTCCTGGAGGGCTCTCAAGGCTTCGATCAGGGTCTGGGGGAGTACTCCGATGTTCATCTCCCGCAGGGCTTCCGGGGTGTAACGGTAGTGGTTGATGTTGTGTGGCGGTCCGGGGTCCAGCTTGCGCTCGATGCCGTCCAGGCCGGCCGCGATCACGGCCGCCGTGGCCAGATAGGGGTTGCAACTGGAGTCGCACAGCCTCAACTCGAGCCGCCCGTAGGGGACCCGCACCATTGAGGTCCGGTTGTTGTCCCCATAGGAGATATAGGCCGGGGCCCAGGTGGCACCGGACAGCGAGCGGCCCACCACCAGCCGTTTGTAGGAGTTGACCGAGGGGGCCGCCAGGGCGGTCAGGGCCGGAGCGTGGGCCAGCAGCCCTCCCAGGAAGTGGTAGGCCAGTTCCGACAGCCCCAGTCGGTTCTTGTCGGAATCGTCCTGGAAGAGGTCATTGCCCTCGCGGTCCCAGATCGACATGTGGATATGGCTGCCGGTCCCGGTGCGGTTGGACATGGGTTTGGGCATGAAGGAGCAGATCACCCCGAATTCACGGGCGATCTCTCCGGCGGCCATGCGGAACAGCACGTAGCGGTCCGCCGAGGTGATAGCCGGTGAGAAGGTGAAGTTGATCTCGAACTGCCCGTTGGCGTCCTCATGGTCTATCTGGTAGACGTCGAATCCGATGGACTGCAGCGAACCCACCAGCTTTTCCAGGAAGGCCCGGCTGCGTGAGAGTCCCTTGTAGTCGTAACAGGGTTTCTCCAGGGTGTCGGTGTCGTCGGCGGGCCGGATGGAACCGTCCGGATTGCGGCTCAGCAGCATGAACTCGGGTTCCAGGCCGGTGTTCAGGATCCAGCCCCTTTGTTCCAGGCGCTTCACCTGCTGCTGGAGAATGTGGCGGTGTCGAAAGGGTAGGGCTCTCCGTTCACCCGGCCGTTGCAGACGATACGGGCATATCCTGGCTGCCAGGGGACCAGCGTCAGGGTGTCCAGATCCCCCACGGCCATGAAGTCGGGATCATGTGGCTCTTGGCCCAGGCCCCACACGGCGAACCCGGCAAATCCGGCGCCGTCGGTCAGGATATCCTCAAAGTGGCTGACCGGGACCGACTTGGTCTTGGCCACGCCGTGGACGTCGACAAACTGGGCCAGCACGAACTTGACATCGTTTTCCTTCAAGAAGGTCTGGGCTTGGTTGAGGTTCATGGACACTATCCTTTCAGTGAACTCGCCGGAGAGAGACCGGGATAGAGGCAGCCCAGCCCCACCGCATCGCCGCCGTCTTCCCGGACGATGCCCAGCAGCGTTTCCCAAAGATACACACTATAGCTCGGGTCCAGCCAAATCCGAAGCGCGGCGATGCCGGACGCCTCCACCCGCAGCAGCCGGCAGGAGACTCCCGCCACCCGGCTCAGAACCACCTGTCCCGCCGATTCCCGAAAATGGTGGCCGCAGGTCTGGCTGAGAACCTCCCCGGTCCGAGGTCCGATCAGCAGAAACGAGGCCTCCTGCCGCTCCACCCGGTAGACCCCCGGGGGGTTGGCCGAGAGCCGGTCCTGGATGCGGGAGACCACTTGTCCTCGAAGCCCGTCTTCGAGGAACACTTCTTCCCGGTCGATACGGACCAGTATCCCATGGCCTTCAATGGGCCTGACCGCGTAAAGGGCCTCAGCCGTTTGCAGGCCGTTCTCCCGGAGCCAGGGCAGCACGCCCGCTCCCTTCAGGCCCAGGCGGGGCAGGCAGCTCAGGTCGGCCAGGGCGAGGTGTCCCTTGAGCCGGTCTTCCTGCTCCGGGCCGGCGAATCGGAGGACCGCGGCCATGCCCCGCACCTCGGTCCAGACGGGATGCATCGGTTCCATCAGGTCATGGACCGGACTTTGCCTCTGGAGGCTTGGGATCGAAGGATTCATGAGGCGAGCCCGCATTTCTCACCGGGTCGCTGGTAGCATGGTGAAAAGCAGTTTATTTTCAGTACCTTGATTGGTGTCATTTAAAGGCCTCGTGGGTACAGACCGTGCTGGGCGCGCTCTGGCTTGTCCTTTTCCCCTCAGCACGCACATGCTCGCTCGACCGTAGTGACCGCTACGCTCTTCGCTCGCGAGCACGCGCTGAGGGGAAAATTCCTACGCCATGATCACGCCCCCCGGTGAGAAATGCGGGCTGGCGCCTGCTTCTGCCGCAGGTTCCCGGGATCGTAAAAGGGCAATTCCACCACCCGGGCCGCGAACAGCCAGCGGCCGCCGATTCGGATGCGGACGGCGGTGCCGGGTGCGGACAGTTCCGGGTGAACGTAGGCCAGGCCGATGACCTGCTTCAGGGTGGGGCTGAAAGCGGCGCTGGTGACCCGGCCGGCAATCTCTCCTCCATGGATCACCAGCTCGCATTCCCCGGGCACGGGCCCGCCATAGGCCTCCGGGAAAGCGAACCCCACCAAACGGCGTTTGAGGGGCCTGGCCCCCAGAATCGACAGGCTGCGCTGACCCAGAAAGAAGGGTTTGTCGGCCTTCACCGCCCACTCCAGTCCCGCCTCCCCGGGATAAGAAAGACCGTCGGAGTCCTGACCCATGATCAGGTGCCCCTTTTCCAGACGCAGCAGGCGTTGGGCCTCCACGCCGAAGGGACGAATGCCGCCGGCCCGCCCGGCCTCCAGCAGCCGGTCCCAGACCCCCACGGCGGCATCGGCGGGAACGTGGATCTCGTAACCCCACTCGCCCACGAATCCGACTCGGAGGACGCGGGCCCGAGCGCCAGCCACCCGTCCCTGGCGAACTCCCAGGTAGGGGAAGGCCTCCGGATCCAGGTCGATGTCGGTCAGCGATTGCAAGATCTGCAGGGACCGGGGGCCGGCCAGATTCATGGCCCCGTACATGCCCGTCAGGTTGAGAACCATCACCTGCAGCGACCAGATCAGGGCCCAGCGGGTCATCTCCCGGGCCACGGCGTCGGAAGCCCCGCTGGTGGTGGTCACGTAGAAGCGGTCGGAGGCCAGGCGGGCCGCCACACCGTCATCCACCATCATTCCGCTCTCGTCGCACATCAGGACGTAGCGGCTTCTCCCTTCCCTCAACCTGGCAAACCGCCCCGTGTACATCCTTTCCATGAAGGCCACCGCGTCCCGGCCGCAGATTTCCAGCTTGCCCAGGGTGCCCACGTCGACCACGCCCACCCGGCGGCGAACGGCCTCGGCTTCCGCCTGGATGGCTGCCCGCCGGCTGGCTCCCGGGACCGGGTAGTATTCCGGCCGCAGCCAGCTTCCCGCAACCATGAAACGCGCGCCCAGTTGCCGGTGGCGGGCGTGCAGGGGGGTTCGGCGCTGGGGGCTGAAGATGCGCCCGGCCAGATGACTCAAGGGCACCGGGCTGGTGAAGGGACGGGCCGTGGTCAGTCCGGTCGCCGCCAGCGATTTTCCTTTGAGCCGGGCCAGGATTCGAGCGCCATTGAGGTTGGAATGCTTGCCCTGGCTGGGTCCCATGCCCAGGGTCGAGTAGCGTTTCAGCAGCTCGGCGCTGTCGAATCCCTCCTGGACGCTGTTCCGGATGTCGTCCAGTTGAATGTCCTCGTCGAGGTCCACGAAATTCTTGCCCCGAGGGTGGGGGAAGACCGGGTAAGGGTGGCTGAAGGCAGGCCCCCGCCGTTGGGACGCTGCCGGTGTTTCGGGAGGGGCTTTTCCAAGGTGCGCCGCCGCCTGCCTGCCGGCGCGGCGACCGTCCTCGAGCTGGTCCCCCAGGGCATAGATACCGTTGACCCGTCCGGCGGCAAAGACTCCCGGCGGCAGCCGGTCCGGGACATACTGTTCCAGAGATTCCGCGTACCGCATGCAGGCTCCCGCCTGGCGGAGGATGCTGTCCGCGGGAGTCCATCCCACGCTCATGGCGATGCCGTCACAGGAGATGGGCTCGGACTGATCCGGCAGGGGATCTCCGCGTCCGTTCTGAGGGCAGAGCAGCGCCCCTCGGATGGCTCGCTTGCCGGGCGCCGGCAGGGCTTCATAGATGGCAGTGCCCGGACGTATGGGAATCCGGCGCCCCGCCACTTCCTCTTTCCAGGTTGACGTCTCCCCTTGCGGCCGCAGGTCGGAGACCAGCGCCACCTTCACCCCCGCCCGGTGGAGGTCGACTGCCGCCCGGTATCCGTCGGTGTTGGCCGTCACCACCACCGCTTGCCGGAAGGGCTTGACGGCATACTGGTGGATCAACCGCTGCGCCGCCGAGGCCAGCATGACTCCGGGGAGGTCGTTGTTGCGAAACACGGCCGGCTGGTCGTAACAGCCGGCGGCCACCACCAGGCTGCGGGCCCGCAGCTTGGTCAGCCGCCGGGAATCGATCAGGGCCAGCCAGTGGTCCGCGTAGCAGCCGGCCGCCGTGGTTCCGGTGCGCAGTTCCAGGTTGGGCAGGGCGGCGGCCTTGCCCAGAAGCTGGTCCAACAGGGCCCTGGCTTCCGGCTCGCCCGGCAACTGGAACCCCAGGGTCCCGCCCGGCAGGCGATCCTCTTCCACCAGCAAGACCTTCAAACCCAGCTCGGCGGCGGCGACGGCCGCCGAGAGGCCGGCGGGGCCGGAGCCCACCACCAGCAGATCGCAGAAGTCATAGCGCTTGGGGGTCGGCTGCAGCGGCTCGTCCGGATGGACGTTGCCCAGCCCGGCGATCCGGCGCATGCAGCGCTCATAAAACGGAAACAGGGCGCGGGGACGATGGAAGGCCTTGTAGTAAAAGCCTACGGGAAGGAAGGCTGAGAAAAGCTCGGTGAAACGATAGAGGTCCGACTGCACGCCTCCCCAGGTGTTGACCGCTTTGACCTCCAGTCCCGGCTCGATAGGGGTGGTATCCATCCTGAGGTTGGTCGAGTCCCGATTTTCGGCCAGGGCATTGCAGTCCAGACCGCACAGGCTGAAGATGCCGCGGGGACGATGGTACTTGAAGCTGCGTCCCAGCACCCGGATGCCCGAGGCCCACAGGGCCGTGCTGAGGGTGTCCCCCCGATACCCTTGGTACTTTCGGCCTTCGAAGACGAAGCCAACCGGCTGCTCCCGATCGATCCGTTCTCCGGGCTGGGGGCCAAGGCGTTCACTCATGGTCGTGGTCTTCCCCATACAGATAGGTCCGCAGGATCTCGTCGGTAGAGGTGTTCCGTTCGGCGATGAACCAGACGCCGCTGGCCAGGTGGCACCACCACTCCTTTTTGACCGCGGCGGCCCCGGAGCGATGAAAGACATAGTCGGCCCACTGCCGGTCGGAACACTCTCCGGGTGGGGGCATCGGCCGGAAAGTGCCGCCGTAGGAAAATTCCTGGATGGGCCGCCAGCCGTTGACGGGACAACGCATCAGCTTCATCTGCCGCAATCCTCCGGTCCCGGCGATCCTTTCAGTGTCCGACCGAGGCGGCTCCCTTTTCACCCACCAGTTCGAACTCCTCGAATCGGGAGAGGCGAAAGGGGACGATCAGGGGATGGGGCCGGTCGGTGGCCAGGGTGTGGGCCATGGTCTTGCCGCACACCGGGGTCGCCTTGAATCCCCAGGTACCCCAGCCGGCATCCAGGTAGAATCCTTCCACCGGCGTTTTCCCCATGATGGGAGAAAAATCGGGCGTCATGTCGGCCAGGCCGGCCCACTGGCGCAGCACCCGCACCTGGCCCAGGAAGGGAAACAGCTCCAGCATGTGTCCGGCCAGGCCCTCCACGAAATCCAGGGTCGAGCGGGTGGAGTGCAACTCGTAGGGGTCCAGCGCTGCCCCCATGACCAGCTCGCCTCGCGAGGACTGGCTGACGTAGAGATGCAGGTTGGCCGAAACGATGATGGTGTCCAGCCAGGGCTTCAGGGGCTCGGTGACGCAGGCCTGCAGGGGATGCACCTCCAGGGGCGTCCGAATGCCCACCATCCGCATTACCGCCGGCGTGTATCCGGCCACCGCCGACAGGACCTTGCCGGTCCGGACAAAGCCCCGGTTGGTTTCCACCCCCGCCACCCGGCCACCCTGGACACGGATCCCGGTGACCTCGGTCTGCTGGTGGATCTCGACGCCGCGCTGGCTGGCGGCGCGGCCATACCCCCAGGCCACCGCGTCGTGACGGGCGATGGCTCCGGGAGGGTGGTAGAGGGCCCCCAGCACCGGGGTGTGCCCCCCGCAGCTCAGGTCCAGGTGAGGGCATTCCCGGCGGATCACCTCCGGGCCCACCAGCTCGCTGTCCACCCCCAGGTGCTTGTTGACCTCGGCCCGCCAGCGCATGGTCCGCAGGGTGGCGTCGCTGTGGGCCAGGGTGAAATGCCCCCGGCGGGAGTAGAACAGGTTCAGGTCCAGGTCGGCCGACAGGTCCTGAAACAGGCGCAGGCTCTCATCGTAAAAGCGGACGCCCTCGGCCGTCAGGTAGTTGGAACGAATGATGGCGGTGTTGCGTCCGGTCCCGCCGGCGCCCAGGTAGCTCCTCTCCAGGACGGCCACCTCCCGGATCCCATGGTCGCGGGCGAGATAGTAGGCGGCCGCCAGGCCATGGCCTCCGGCCCCGATAATGACGGCGTCGTAGTGGGGCTTCAGCCGGTCGGGGCAACGGAACATGCGGGGTTCCGGATAGCGCCGGCTCATTCCGAATCGTAGCAATCGAAAAGGCATGAAGGTTTCCGGGGTGCGATCCTTCGGGACGGGGGCACCACTAACCACTAGCCACTATTCACTTTTCACCTAGCCGCGCTGCCTTGCCATGCGATGGGGCTGATCATACAGGGAGAAACAGGGGTGTTTCAGGTAAGCCGGGCCCCCGCCCCCACGACGGTGCGCATCACTCAGAGGAAAAACAGCCGTTCGTCAATGAAGACGAACCACCAATGAACACGAATAGGCACCAGGACTGATGGACCTCCTTCAACGACAACTGGCGCCAAAATGCTTCTGCACTTTTGTCCCGTTGGTGTGACCCTGTCATGGGAGGAAGCCCCCCCGGGAGCGCGGGCGTCCCGCCCGCACAAATCCTCCCGCAGCTTCGGCCATCTCCTCCACCGGAATCAACCGGCAGCGGCGCCCTGCCTCTGCTTCGGCCGGGCCCATGCGGTTCCCGCCGGCAGGGCGGTCGGCTGCAACATCGCAGGGAAACTGAGCGGCAACCGAAGGGACAGCATGCGGGCGGGACGCCCGCGCTCCCGGGGGTGTCGTCCCGATGGTGAGGTGGGGGGTATCCGGCGGGCGACTTCTCTGAAAGCCGGCCTGTCCCCTTTGGGAGACTCCCGTTTGCCTGCGAGCCGGGCGCCCGCCCCCCGCGACTGGGCAGATCCATCGAGAAGGACTATAAATTGAACATCGATGCACAGGATGCACAGGATGCACAGGATAATCAGGACGGGAGGCTGCTGCAGGAGACGCTGACTCAAGCAATGATCGCGTGCGGATTTGAGGATGTCCGGGAATACAAGCCAGCCGTCTCCGGAAAAAATCCTGTGCATCCTGTGCATCGATGTGAATCAAAAATCTACCCATGCCTGACTATGAACCGGTTTCCAGCCAGGCCAGGCGGTTGCAGGCAAGTGGGGCCCCTTGTTTCAGTTGTTTCAGACAAGTCCGGCCCCCGCCCTGCCGTGCGGATCATACGAGAGTGAAACAATCGGAAATCGACAATCCTTTCGTGACCTTGGCATCCCGTCGCGGCTAACCTCAACGCCTTAGTGGCCCTTTGTCGTTCTTAGTGGCCCTTCGTGGATAGCTCTTTTTTCTTTTGTTTCAGGTAAGTCGGGCCCCCGCCCTGCTGGGCGGATCATACGAGAGTGAAACAATCGGAAATCGACAATCCTGTCGTGACCTTGGTATCCCGTAGCGGTTAAACTCAACGCCTTAGTGGCCCTTTGTCGTTCTTAGTGGCCCTTCGTGGATAACTCTTTTTTCTTTTGTTTCAGGTAAGCTCAACTCAGGAAATCATCACGGTCCGGACAAACTGGGCGTTGTTCTCCCAGCGGGTCTTCTTCAGCTCCAGATCCCCGGCTTCGGGCTGAACCCCGCCGTAGGCATCGATGGCCCTCGACACGATGGTGTGGGTTCCCGGAGTGATATCGTCCCAAGTGCAGGTAAAGAGCTTCCAGGAATGGGCCGTGGAACGCCGGTCGATGGCGGCCGGTCTCCAGGGGCCCCCGTCGATCTTGACCTCAACGGCCTTCAGGGGCGTGCCGTCGTTCAGCACGAACCCCAGGATCCTGCAGCGGGAGCCGTTGCGGGTGACCCGGGCGACCATGGACTTCAGGCGAATGCGGCTGACCGAGGTTTCGTTCCAGACGACGCCCTCCCCGGCGGGCACTCCTCGCAGGGTGACATACTCGCGGGCCATGTACTTTCCCATGAAGCGGCGGTCCTGCACGTGGATGTGGGTCAGCCACTTGACGTTGGCCACTCCGTACCAGCCGGGCACGATCAGGCGGGCCGGCGCCCCCTGCTCCGGGGAGAGCGGCTCCCCGTTCATCTGGTAAGCCACCAGCACTTCCGATTTCATGGCGTCCGCCAAGGCCAGGCTCCTTCCGAAGGGCTGCTCCACGGTGGTCGTGTTCCCGCCGTGAGAGACTTCCTCGGTTCCCTTGTCCGCCCCCCAGAACACGACCTCGCGGGCGTAGGACTTGATCCCCGCCTCCTTGAGGAGGCTGCTCAGGCTGACCCCGGCCCAGCGGGCGTTGCCGACCAGCGGGTTGATTCTGCGGTTGCTGTTCCCGGAGCACTCGAACCCCGCCGTGTGGGTGGATCGCGGCCGCCGCCTCAACTCCTCCAGGGTCAGCTCCCGGGGGAAATCCACCAGTCCGCTGATATGGAGACGGTAGCTGGCCGGGTCCATTGCCGGGCGCCCGTAATGCTGGACGGTGAAGAACTGGTCGCTGGGTGTCAGGAAGCTTTGGATCTTGCGAGTGTCCAGGTAGCGGATTCCGGGCCGGGGATTGGGATTGAAATCGGCCGGGAAATCGGTGAAGGGGACCAGTGTTTCGTCCTCCTCCAAGGGAGGCAGCCCGAGTGCGGGAATTGCCGAGGCGGCCCATCCGGCCAGGGCGGCGCTCCCTTGCAACAAGTGTCTGCGGCTGATGCCTTTTCTCATTTCATACCTCCATGTTGGCGGGGGATACCGGCCTCCGGGTGCTGCCCGAGACCGCGGGTGGTCTCAGGGGCGTCTCAGTCTTTCGGCGTGGACTCGAGCCACGTCTCCCATGTAGTGGTTGACGGGATAGCGGTCGGCGGCCAGAACCAGGTTTCGGCGGGCCTCAGTCTCGTCTCCCATGGCCTCATGGTACAACCCCAGGTAGAGGTGGGCGTAAAAGAGCTGCCGCTGCTTCAGGGCAGCATCGCCCTCCCCGGCGCGGGCTGCCCGCATGACTTCCTCGATCGTTCCCTCTCCCTTGAACAGTCGATAGATCTCCATCATGGGCACCCGCGGGTCCCCTTGGATGTTCAGGAGGGACTGGCGGGCCTGGTTCACCCCGTCCAGGCGGGCGCCGCAGAGAAAGTGCCACACGGCGTTCTCCACGTCGTTGGCGTTGACCCGCTGATGGGACTGGAACTGGTCGCGGCCCTTGCGGTAGAGGCCGGCGTAGTAGTAGGAGATGCCACGCTGCCAATGGTAGGGCTCCTGCTTGGGATCCAGTTCGATGGCCCGGTCGAAATCGGCGATGGAGGCCTCGATGTGGCCCAGCTTGAAATGCTCGCTGCCCCGACGGTTGTAGACCTCCACCAGCTTGGGATCGAGCTTCACCACGGCGTCGTAGTCGGCAATGGCATGGCGGTGACTCCCCAGCATCTCGTGGAGCCAGCCGCGGGCCAGGAACCCCTGCGGATCCCGTGGGTTTCGCTGGATGGCCCGGCTCGCCAGCGTGAGGGCGCGGGTGAAGTCCCCGCGTTGATAGGCGGTCCGGGCCTGGGACAGCAGTTGGGCCAGGGTGGGCTCCTCCGCCCGCAGGCCGCCTGCCGCCCCCCCGAGCGCCAGGATCAGCCCCAGGGTCCCGGAAAAACGCCGGCACCCGCGCCTCCATTGGAAACAGAGGACATCCCGCCGTGGAACCGGCAACCCGCGTTTCATACCATCCCTCCCTGGGGCTGAAGCCCACGCTAGTTTAACCCGCATTTCTCACCGGGGGGGCGTGAAAATGGCGCAGGATATTTTCCTTCAGCGCGTGCTCGCGACCGAAAAGCGTAGCGGGCACTACGTGCGAGGGAGCATGGGCGCGCTGAAGGGAAAAAGACAAGCCAGGGTGCGCCCGGCGCAGTCCGTACTCCGAAGCCTCAAGAATCGGGCCAGTAGGCTATGAAATCCGAGGAATCCGCGCTATCGGTGGGGCTTGACAGTGCCCCCGCAGTTAAGGCAACGTTTTCCGGTCTGAAAGGGTCTGGGGTCGACAGCCGGACCCGATCATGGATCAACCCAAAGGAGTTCTCATGAAACGCCTATCCATCTTGCTTCCTGCCCTGGCGATCGGACTTTGTCTGGTCTTCATTCTACTGTCACGGCTCGGTCCCGCTTCGGGAGCGGCCCCGCAGCCGCAGTCCGAAGGCCTTACCCAGGCTCAGATCATCGAGGCCCTCAAGAAGGCCAGCACCGGCAACCTGGCGGATGCCATCGAGACCGCTACCGGAAGGGCCGGATTCATGAGCCACGACATGAAGCCCATCTTCCGGGCCAAGGTGGTGGGTCCGGCGGCGACGGCGCTGTTGAGGCCGATCTTGACCACCGACAAACGCAAGTATCCCAACTACCACCTCCAGGTGCTGGACGAGGCCCCGGCGGGGAGCGTTCTGGTCTATGTCCTGGAAAACGGCCTGCACGTTTCCGGCATCGGCAACCTCATGGCCACCACCGCCACGGTCCGGGGTCTGGCGGGGGCGGTGATTGACGGAGCCGCCAGGGACATCGAGGAAATCGAGCGGATCGGCTTTCCGGTCTACAGCCGAGCCGTCAGCCCGGCCACGGTGGTCGGGCGCTACGTGAGCGTTTCCATGCAGGAACCCGTGATCTGCGCCGGTGTCCCGGTGCGGCCGGGCGACTACATCGTGGGGGACAGCGATGGCGTGGTGGTGGTTCCCGCCGACCGGGCCGAAGATGTGCTGGCCCTGATCCGGGAGTACGATGAGAAAGAGAGCGCCATGATCCCCTTGATCAAGGAGACCAAGTCCATGCTCAAGGCCCTGGCCAAGTACGGCCGGTACTGAGGTCGTTGGCGTTCTAATGCTTCGGTTCCGGCAGCCGCCAGCGGACGATCTCCAAGTGAGTCTTCTCGTCCGGGGTGCGGTAGGAGTAGCTGGTGACCAGCGTTCCATCCTCCAGTTGCACCGTAGGCCCGAACCCGCCACCGCTGAGCATCCCAATGGGGTTCTTGGAGTCCAGAATGATACGGTCATCGCGGAAGTCCAATTGGAAGCCCTCCGGAACTTCCCGGCCCAGCACCGCCCGAACGCCCGGGGGCGGGGTGTTCGGAGGCACGGCTGCCCTCAGGGTAAAGGTGAACAGCAGGCGGCCATCCCGCAAGCGCATCAGGGCGGGGTACATCTCTCCGTAGTAGCTGCCGAACTCCTCCAGCGACCAATGGTGCCCGCCGTCTCGAGAGCGGTAGAGGACCATCCTCTCGTAATGGTCGATCTTCTCGGCGGGAATTTCCGTTCCCGGCAGGGGCGGAAAGTACTTGGGAGTGATCCGGCAGACGGCCAGCAGGTCGCCGGCGGGCGCCTGCCAGAGAAAGGCCTCTCCCAGGATGGGGAAGGGCAGGGTGCTTTGCTCCACACCCCCAAAGCGGCAAGCCAGGGACTTGTCCCAGGTCTCGCCGCCGTCGTTTGATCTCCAGAGGAATTCGTGGCCGCCCTTGCCGGCGACAGCGAAGACCAGCGCTCCACCCTCCAGTTCCAGAACATTGCGGCCGGTTACCACCGTATCCGGGCCCTCCATCCCCTTCAGGGCCTGGAAGCCGATTCGCTGCCCCTCCCAATGGTCTCCCCCGTCGGTGGACCGGTAGAGAAAGCTTTGGGTGTAGCCTTCCCGGTTTCCCCTGGCCCTGGGGAGGAGATGGGTGCTGACGAAAATGGTGCCGTCGGAGGTGACCGACAAATAGGGTTCCCGGCCCAGCACATCCAGTTTCCGGCGCCGGGACCAGGTTCGACCTCCGTCTCCGGAGCGGTAGAGGAAGGCGTACTCTTCGGGAACTCCCCCCTGCCGGGGTGCGTGGAACGCCACCAGCAGCAGCTCCCCGCCGGGCAGCCGGGCGATGCAGGGCTTGTAGTCCTCCGGGATGCCGATGGGAATCCGCTCCCCAACCAGTTGGGTCTTCCCGATGGTTCTGGGATTAGTCACCCGGACCGGGTCGTCAGGCTGGAGAGCCCCGGAAGCACAGCCTCCCGCGGCCAGGCCGGATGCCGCAACAGCCGACAGGACCAGGGACCGGAATGGAGAGTGGGCCGGCCGGCAGGAGCCCGGACAGCCCGCGGGCAGGCGGGAAGGAGTGGTTGACATGGAAGCCCCCATTTTCTTGGTCGAGCGGCCCGTCAAGCGGCCGGGTTCCCGGCAACAGCGCCCGACGGGCTGCCTGCAGATGTTATCTCCGGAGGGGTTGGGGTGGAAGGGGAATCCACAAATTAACCCTTGGAAACGCCTCCTGATCTCTCTAGGATGGAACCGGAGACCGGCTCTGTAGCCAGGGACCGGCTCGGAAAGGATTCCAGCCATGCCGCCCATCCGGATGGTGGATCTGCGACGCCAGCACCGGAGCCTCAAGCAGCCCATCGAGGCTGCCGTGCGGGAGGTTCTGGAAGATTGCGACTTCGTCATGGGCCGGGCCGTGGCCGAGTTCGAGGCCGAGCTGAGCCGCTATCTGGGGGTCGGCTTTGCCGTGGGATGCGCCTCGGGCACCGACGCCCTGCGGATTGCTCTGATGGCCCTGGAGATCGGACCGGGCGACGAGGTCGTCACCACTCCCTTTAGCTTCGCCGCCACGGTCGAGACCATCGTGCTGCAAGGGGCCCGTCCCGTCTTTGCGGACATCGATCCCAGGACCTACAACCTGGATCCCGGCCGGATCGGGGAGCGGATCACTTCCAGGACCAAGGCCATCCTGCCGGTCCACCTCTTTGGCCATCCCGCCGATATGGCTCCCATCCTGGCCCTCGCCCGGGAGAGAAAACTGCGGGTCATCGAAGACGCCGCCCAGGCCGTGGGAGCCCGCTATCGGGGACAATGCGCCGGGACCCTGGGCGATATCGGTTGTCTCAGCTTCTATCCGGCCAAGCATCTGGGCGCCTGCGGAGACGGGGGAGCGCTGCTGACCAACGATCCCGAACTGGCCCGAAAATGCCGCATGATCGGCCTGCATGGCTCGGAGCAGCGATACCGGCATGAGTTCCCCGGCCTCAACAGCCGTCTGGATTCCCTGCAGGCAGCCATCCTCAAGGTCAAGCTTCCCCACCTGGAGTCCTGGATCGAGAGGCGCATCCGGATCGCCGAGGCTTACGATCGGGCCCTGCAGCCTCTACCACCCACCCCGCCCTACCGCGCTCCAGGGGTCCGGCACGTCTACAACCAGTACTCCATCCGCTCCCCCCGCCGCGACCGGCTGGCCGAATTCCTCCGGGCCAGAGGCGTGGATTGCGCCATTCACTACCCCCTCCCGCTCCATCTCCAGCCGGCTTACCGGACCTGGGCACAGGGCGCCGGGTCGTTGCCCCACGCCGAGGCCCTCGCCGGAGAGATCCTTTCCCTGCCTGTTTTTCCGGAATTGACGCCGGACGAGATGGACAGGGTGGCCAACGCGGTCCGCGATTTCTGGAAGGGGTAACGCATTTCTCAACGGGGGGCGGTCACCGGGGAGGGAGCTACGAGGCTGCGCGGGCATGGGTGATGGCCTCGCGGAGGCCTTCCAGGAGTCCTTCCAGCCTGGCCTGGCCATGCTCGAGGCGGGCGACCCGCTGTTCGAGCTGTTTCAGATCGTCGCGGAGGCCGGATAACTCCCGGCGCAGGCGGGCTTCGGATTGTTTAATCTCATCCCGCAGGCGGGCTTCGAATTGTTTGATCTCATCCCGCAGGCGGGTTTCCAGAGAGGCCATGTCCAGCCTCTGGGCACGGTTGTTGGCAACCATCAATCCGGCCAGCGCAATACCAACGCTCAACAGGATTGCACCGACGTGAGGATGCCAATCAACTCAGGGCTCATGGTGGACATGGTGAAGCCACTATTGCACGGCCCCGGGGAGAACCCGACAACAGCCCGGAGATCCTCAGGGGCCGGCCGGGAAGCTGGAGCCACAGGTAACGGGGGAAAGCCGGAGGCTGGTTGCCAGCCTCGGGGATGCGGTCGAAGTCGGCGCTGGCGGAACCCGAGCCGCTTCATTGACCTTCGGCGGCTATCTGCACGGTTGCCGCACCACTGCCGGCAACAGGTTTCATCTCGGTCAGCAGCTCAGCGGTTCGGAGAGGAGGGAGTCTTTTGGCCCTTGGGGCCGGCGTCGGACGACTTCCGACCATTGCCGGATTCGGTGCTGGAGCCGGAGGATTCAGCGCCGGTCTTGGATTCAGCGCCAGTTTTGGATTCGGCAGCAGTCTTGGATTCGGCCTCGGACTTGGCCTCGGACTTGGGCGTGGATTCCGGCTTGCGGGGGAAAACAGGGGACGTTGTTGAATGAGCCTTTTGCAAAATTCGCAGTGGAGCATGACATTTTGCTGGCTAACGTGATGTTCCGCTTGTGATTACCCGACAGCAAGGACACTTTCAAGCGGAAATGCCCGGATCTGAGGGCCGGATCGCAGGCGGTCGCCGTGCGCGGGCACAGCTTGCCCTCTCCCTGCCCTACGGCGGGCAAACCTGCTGTCCTGTTCGGGGTGGCGGCCAAGTCTTCAGAGCGTCAGGCGCATCAACTGTTCCACCGTCAGCGCGAGGATGCCGAACATCAGGTGGCACCACACCTTGCCCGGGCCGCGAACCCTCAGGTACCGCCCGCCAAACTCGTCCTTGAGCCGTCCGTTCACCCGCTCCACAGTCGAGCGCTCCCGGTAGCGCCTCACCTCGGGAGGCACTTGGCCGATGCGGCGCTGAGCCAGCGCCTCCCGCTTCCGCTCGGCTTTCAACTGCGGCCGCCTGCGGGGATTGAGGTCGATGATCGGCACATGGCCCAGCTGCTCACTGAAGGCCCGGATCTCAGGCGCGTCATAGGCGCTGTCCATCAGGTCGTAGAGGCTGTCGACCCGACTCGCGGTCAGCCTCGCCAGCGGGATCGCCGCCTGACTGTCATGCACCGAGGCTGACGTCAGCAGGCAACTGACCGGAATGCCGCCGTCGATGGCGTCGATGTGCAGCTTGTAGCCGGTCCAACTCTCCTGATGCCCTTTGGCGTTGCGCTTGACGCCGATGTCGCAGACCTTCGGCAGGTCCTCCAGCATCTCCTCCAGCGTCATCGACGCCTGCCGCTGCAGGCGGCGCGGCTCCTTCGCCCGTAGCTCGTCCTTGCGCGGCCGACCCCGTCGGCGCTTCGGCCTGGCCGTCGCTGCGGGCTTGGGCGCCGGCGATTCTCGTCCCGGGATGGCGGTCGAGTCCCTCGAGACGTGGCCCGCCAAGTGGCCCTTCAGCGTTCTGTCGAGCAGCGCCTCATGCAGGCGCCCCGGCAGGTCGCTGGCGGCGAATTCCGCAAACGCGCGAGAGAAGGTTGCCTCGCTCGGCACCCCACCCGCCGCCTCCCAGCCGCACAGGCGGCGCAGGGTAGGTTCCGTCCTCAGCCGCTCCACCAGCCCCCGGGTGGTGGGCACGTCCAGCACCGCCTTCGCCAGAAAGGCCCGCGCCAGCGCGGCACGATCCTTCAGCGGCCGGCCCCGCCAGCCCCTGTTGTAGGGCAGCCACTCCTCCACTCGCACCAGTTCCAGCACCCGGACGAGCCGCTCGTAGCGCTCGCCCAGGGGACCCAGGGTCTCCTCCAGCCACGGAAACAGCTCCCGTTGAAACCTGAACCAGTGTCGTGATAGGGTTTGTTTAAGGGACAAGTTCCACCTCCGTTCATCATGTCGATTGCTCATCTCCATGATACAATAGAGATCGGACTTGTCCCGCGACTGACCTGTCCCCTTACCTTTCCTGGTAAAAAATCCCGCTACCTGACGAATTTTGCAAAAGGCTCGAATAACTGGAAATACGGGGCGGGGCGATTCTGAAATGCCTTGGGTATGGCCGGAAGGGCTCGATACCGCGTAGTGTAACAGGGTATGCTGCGAACCAAGGCCGTTCAGCCGGGCTTGACGGAACGCCGGCTGCTCGTTTCCTGCCAGCAACGGCTCAGAAGCCGGAACAAAGTTATTCCGGTAAGTCAACAACGTCCCCTTACTTTTAGCTGGCGTATGCACCGGAAGCGTGCCAGAAAGTACAGAGGCTGGCTGATGGCTCGGATGAACTCCCAAAGAGGGGACGAGCTCGGCGACAGGCTGGAAATCCTATGGGGGCCTGACTATCGGGGGCGCCACGATCTACTTCGTTTCAAAGGGAAAGCCACACAATTATGCTTCGCAGAGCTTCCGGAAAACTTCTCCTTGCCCCTGGTGGACAAACGGCAGGAAATTGAGTCTTTCGATGTCGATGAGGGAATGCGGAGTATCGGCGTTACCCGCATCTCTCCTCCGTTTGACGATTAGACTTGGTTTCGGCCAGGTAGCTTCAAGTGCTTGGGACTCATCTTGCGAAGGGTACCTATGCAGGTGCGCTTGAGCATGGCCCAAAACGACTCCATGCCGTTGGTGTGGGCGTGGCCCTGGACGCAGAAAACTCTGGAAGGGGTTTGGACAGTCTAAGCCCTGCGGGACGACCCGAAAAGCCCGCCGTGGAGAATCCTGTTCGGACATCGAGGAGTTCTGAGGCCGTCGAGGGGACGCTAGTGTACTGCCTGATAAATAGATTTATTTAATATAACCTCTTTCTCAAGTGCCTCTCGAGCCCTCCGGATCTTGGCCAGCGTCTTGGCGCCATCCGCCTTCCACTTGTAGGGTTTCGGAGTCTCGTTCCGATCGGCCAGATATGTCGTGATCGCCTTGACCAGTTCCGTGACGCTCGTGAAACTTCCTGCACGCACGCAATCCTGTGTCAGGTCGGCGAAGAATCGCTCGACCATATTCATCCAGGAGCTTGAAGTCGGAATGAAGTGCATGTGGAAGCGGGGGCGCTTCTTCAACCAACTCACCACCTTTTCGTGCTTGTGGGTGCAGTAGTTGTCGGCAATCAGGTGGAGATCGACGTCTTTGGGAGTCTCGCGGTCGATCTGCTTGAGGAAACGCAACCACTCCACATGGGTGTGTTTCTGTTCAGTGCGATAGATCAGCTTGCCCTCCAGATAGCTCAGGGCCGCGAACAACGTGACAGTTCCATGTCGGATATAGTCATGGGTTTGCGTCCTGATGTGTCCTCGGCCTAGTGGCAGGCAAGGCTGCGTGCGCTCCAGGGCTTGGCATTGCGTCTTCTCGTCACAGCACAGCACCAGCGACTTCTCAGGTGGGTCCAGATACAGACCCACTACGTCCCAGAACTTCTCCTCGAACTTCTTGTCCTTGGAGACTTTGAAGGTGCGCAGACGGTGGGGCTTGAGCCCTTGGCTCTGCCAGATACGCGCCACGCTGTGGGCCGAGATGCCCACCTCCCGCGCCAGCGAACGGGTGCTCCAGCGCCCTCGGCCGGCCGGCGACTTGCCCGCCTCCTCGATCACTCGTTGCACGGTTGCCAGCGGAATCGACGACTTTGCTCCTCGGCCAGACTTGTCCTTGAGGCCGCCCAATCCTTCTCGGTCAAAGCGTTGCGACCACTTGTTCACGCTCGGGACGCTCACGCCCAAGCGCGAGGCGACCTCCTGCTGCCTGACGCCTTCGCTACGCATCAGGACGATGCGCGCCCGGATACTGTCGCGCCCGGAAGTCGTCGAGGCTCGCACCCGACGCTCCAGTTCCTGTGTCTCCTCGGGAGTCACTTCAAGGACCGAGATCGGACGTGCCATTGCCTTCCCTCCCCACGGGGAAGGATAACATGGCTCAATAATTATTTTAACTCATTTTTCAGTCAGGACACTAGGCTGCGCTGCCCGGGCAGACGAGCAGAGCGTCAATGCGGGCGTTGAGGCGGTTCTCCATCTCCCGCATCTCCCGGCGCACATCCCGGATCTCCTGACCCACGTCCTGGCGTAGGGTGCTCATCTCCTGGCCCACGTCTTTGCGAAGGATGACCATCTCCTGCCGTAGGTCGCGGATATCCTGGCGAATCCACCGGAAAAACACGATCAGGGTTCCAATAATGGCCACGCCGACGCTGACGATGCTGATGACTTCGGGGCTCATGCCTTGGACTCTAGCACAATTCCGGAGTGCTACGGGTCGCGGGGCTTCGAGAAACGTGCCTATCGGGGAGCCCTGGCCCGCCGCCTACGGCAGCTGGGGCCGTGATGCTCGATAACCGCTCCAACGACGGAACCCTGACCTGGCGAGCATCGCCGAACTCCGAGCGGTGAAGCCTCCGGGCAGGCTCGGCCTGCCCCTTCCGAGAAGAAAACCCCATGCCTGCTCTCAAGACACTAGTCGAAGACAATACGACCGTTCATGGACGCGCGTTCGACTTGGCTGTCCACACTATAGCCATGTACACACACAACCACACTGCCGATCTTCTTGTTTCCAAGAAAGGCGTCACCAAAAACCCTCTCGTCAGGTTTCGTAACCAGAACGCTATAGGGCATTTCATCGTCTTCTACGGTCGCCAAGTAGTGCGACATATATGCGTTCATGTCCACAAAGTAATATCCGCGGCGGTGTAGGCTGATGCGCGTCTTTCGGTCAATATGACGCGAGAGCTTCTCCCTGTTACGGTTGGTCGCGAAGTAACGGATGGTCATCGTGTGTTCTCGCAACTGACTTCACAATGCAGAAATCGGTCGGATGGTTTCATGTCCGAGGTAAAGACTCAAGGGGCAAGCGTCCGGGCCACACGGAAACCGAGGAAGATGTACCGTCTTCTGCCCGGGGTGCTCCTGTTGCGGTTGGCGGCGCGAAGGGTTACGGGGTAGGAGCGCGAGGAGCCGCCGCGCAACACGCGCCTCTTACAGTTGCCGCTCGTCCAGGCCTAGCCGTCCCTCGGCGCTCCCTCATAATTGTCGTTCCTGCAGTCCTGCACCCACTCCCACGCATTGCCGTGCATGTCGTGAAGTCCCCAGGCGTTGGCTCTGAACGAACCCACCAGAGGGAAAACAGGGGACGTTGTTGAATTACGGGAATTACCGAGCGGGACGATTCTGAAATGCCTAGGAAATGGCCGGAAGGGTTCGATACCAGTTAGTGTGACAGGGTGCGCTGTGAACCAAGTCCGTTCAGCCGGACTTGACGGAGCGTCGGCTTCTGGTTTTCTGCCAGCCAAGGCTCAGGCGCCAGAACATAGTTATTCCAGTAAGTCAACAACGTCCCCTTACTTTACGCGTTTATCACCTACGGGGTGATCAATGACGGCGGCCGACCCGGCCAGCGCAGTGGGGACGGCGCTTTCCTGCTGAGCCAGGAGTAGCCGTTCCTTGCTGGCTTTAAAAGCTGATCTTCCTCCAGTGCCAAGGTGGCTGACTCCCGGTGTGTGTGCTGCGGCAAACAGAGTAACATAAAGGGCTTAGTGGTTCAGTCCAAACCATTTTTTGATCACCGGCGCGGAGCGATACTTTCCTGCTCACCCCGAGCTCGTCGCCCGCGCCGCTGACCAAAAAATGCTCTTTCTTATGTTACTCTGTTGGCAGGAGGCTGCAGCCATGCCTGATCCAGGGCTCAATGAGCAAGAATTACAGCTTGCGGAGGCCACGCCGGCGGTCAACTCCTCCCCTGCCCCGCCGGCGCTGCTGGTCCCCGGCGGCTGGAGGATCGAGGGGCTGCCCGGGCCTGTCCGCGAGGCCGGGCCCTCAGCCCAAAGGCGCCTGGTCGAGTTCTTCACCGCCGAGTTCTGAAATCCCAATACCCGCCTGACCTTCGCCTCGGCGGCTGGCCGCTTTTTCCGCTAGTGTGAGACCCACAACCTTTCCCTTCGAGGAATCACGTCCGTCGCCGTCTCGGCCTAAGTCGACCAGATACAGAACCGCTACGCCCTCCCCACCGTCAAGCAGCACCTCTCAGCCATCCAGGCCCTGCTCGACCACCAGGTCGTGGGTCACGTCCTGCCCGCCAACCCGGCCGCCCCCGTCTGCGGTCCCAAGCACGTCGTCAAGCAGGGCAAGACACCCGTGCTCTCCGCCAGCGAGGCCCGCACCCTGCTTGACTCAATCGACCTCGGAAAGTCCTCGGGGCTCAGGGACCGGGCCCTCCTCGCCACCATGGTCTACTCCTTCGCCCGCGTCGGCGCCGTTGTCGGCATGAATGTCGAGGATTACTACCAGCAAGGCAAGCGCTGGTGGCTGCGCCTCCACGAAAAGGGCGGCAGGTTCCACCAGGTCCCCGCTCACCACAATGCCGAGGAGTATCTGGATGCCTACCTCGAGGCCGCCGGGATCGGCAGTGAGAAGGGGACACCGCTGTGGCGCTCGATGACGACGGTCGGCACCTTCAGCCGGAACCGCATGAGCCACGTTGACGTGTTCCGCATGGTCAAGCGGCGGGTGCGCCGGGCTGAGCTAGGCGTGGCGGCCAACTGCCACACCTTTCGGGCCACCGGCATCACCGCCTATCCGCTCAACGGCGGCAGCGTCGAGAACGCCCAGGTCATCGCCGCCCACGAGTCCCCCCGCACCACCAAGCTCTACGACCGCACCGCCGATGAGATCTCCCTCGATGAAATCGAGCGAGTTGTGATTTAAGGGGGGATGGAACGAAAAGGCCCGGGCACTATGGGTCATCGAACCCCGAGAAGATGCAGCACAGGGCAAATACGGGCCTCGTTTTTGATTGCATCCACCCCGAATACCCGGTTCGGGGCCAACCACAACATCCAGGGTTGCGGCCCAAGGTCACAGACGTGAATGTCGATGCGTGGACATCGGGCCAGTTCGCCGGCAACCTCTGGCCTCGATGTGATATCGCTTACTGCATGAGATGGACGATTCTCGCTTCGGAAGTTTGCAGCGATGACCTTTGCGATTATGCGGCGACCGGCTTTGTCCTGGATCCGTCCGGTGATGCCGGCCCCACCGGCCCATACTGCGATCGGTGCGGCCGCAAAATCGTGAAAGAATACTGCCGCGTGGTCTCCCCTGGCTGGACCTTCCGCCCTGGCCGGATCCATGGCGACCTCAGCAGTCGGCCGCCAGCCGCTCCACTTCCTCCAAGGCCGCTCCCGCGCGAGAAGGCGGCGGCACAAGACGACGACTCCTTTGTCTCCTACGTCTACGAACGGCTGACTTCTTAACGCTGGCCTTCGATTTCCCAGGTGCTACGGGTCGCCGGACGCCGAGAAACGCAATTGTAGGGCCTCCTACGGACCTGTTTTTTCCGGGGATCTGTCCCACAATTCTGGGTTCCCCACAAGGGAATCGGACTCTGTCATTTTAAGCGTGCAACCGGCAACACTGTAAAACGGGATCGTCATAACACCATGTCTCTCTTGTCTGCGGGTCGCCTTCACCGTCCTGCATTTGACAACTCCTCTCAGGGGATTATAATGATTAACATCAATCAAAGATGATTGGCATGCTAAGGGGCATTTTGAGCAATAAAAAGAAAGATACCATCACGATCCAGCGCATCCCCATCACCAAAGCCCGCATTAACCTTGGCCAGATTGTGCGCCGCGTGCACGTCAACAAGGAGTACTTCGTCCTTGAAAAGGATGGAATTCCGGTCGCCGGCATTATCGACGTCGACGAGCTTGAAGATTATCTGGAGTTACGCGACCCGACCGTGAAACGTCAGATCCGCGAGAGCGGACAAGAGTACCGTCGCGGCGAGGCTCGTGACGCCGATGAACTCGTCGCCTCGCTGAAACACTCGAAACGATAACGTTACTCCGCATGGCCGGCAAGTTCCACGTTCTAACGACTCCGGCATTCGACCGTCAGGCACGAAAGGCTGTGCGCAATAAACAGGAACTCACCGGAGTGCTCGAAGAGATCCTCATTGCACTCCGTTCCGATCCACACAATGTTACGGGAAGGCACAAGATCAAGAAACTGTCCGGCGTCGCGCCCGGAGAAGGGCAATGGCGCATCCGGTTCGGCGACTACCGCGCACGGTACGACATCGCGGGTCGCGAAGTCGTTCTTCATTCATTCCGTGACCGAAAAGACGCCTACCGATGACGACAAGGACAATTGAAGGGGTTCCGGTGCAGATAGGATCGGCGGAGCGATAAGACCAGGAGTGCGCCGTGGCGATGCGGACTATGCTGCCATGACGTGACGCCAGATCACCGCGGAAAGCGTGGTCGCGGTGGGGGACTGCCGGCCCGCTGCCCGGCAGTAAAGTCCTCAATTTGGCAGGCGAACTATCAGGTGAGCCTTTTGCAAAATTCGCAGTGGAGCATGACATTTTGGTGGCAAACGTGATGTTCTGCTCATGACTACCCGACAGCAAGGACACTTTTAAGCGGAAATGTCCGGATCTGAAGGCCGGATCGCAGGCGGTCGCCGGACGCAGGCACAGCTTGCCCTCTCCCTGCCCTACGGCGGGCAAACCTGCTGTCCTGTTCGGGGTGGCGGCCAAGTCTTCAGAGCGTCAGGCGCATCAACTGTTCCACCGTCAGCGCGAGGATGCCGAACATCAGGTGGCACCACACCTTGCCAGGGCCGCGAACCCTCAGGTACCGCCCGCCAAACTCGTCCTTGAGCCGTCCGTTCACCCGCTCCACGGTCGAGCGCTCCCGGGTGTGCCTTGCCTCGGGAGACACGTGGCCGATGCGGCGCTGCGCCAGAGCCTCCCGCTTCCGCTCGGCTTTCAACTGCGGCCGCCTGCGGGGATTGAGGTCGATGATCGGCACATGCCCCAGCTTTTGGCTGAAGGCTCGGATCTCGGGCGCGTCATAGGCGCTGTCCATCAGGTCGTAGAGGCTGTCGACCCGACTCGCGGTCAGCCTCGCCAGCGGGATCGCCGCCTGACTGTCGTGCACCGAGGCTGACGTCAGCAGGCAACTGACCGGAATGCCGCCGTCGATGGCGTCGATGTGCAGCTTGTAGCCGGTCCAGCTCTCCTGATGCCCCTTGGCGTTGCGCTTGACGCCGATGTCGCAGACCTTCGGCAGGTCCTCCAGCATCTGCTCCAGCGTCATCGACGCCTGCCGCTCCCGCCGGCGCTTCGGCCTCGCCGTCGGGGCGGGCTTGGGCGCCGGCAATTCTCGTCCCCCGATGGCCGTCGAGTCCCTCGACACCTGGCCCGCCAAGTGGCCCTCCAGCGTTCGGTCGAGCAACGCCTCATGCAGGCGCCCCGGCAGGTCGCTCGCGGCGAATTCCGCAAAGGCGCGCGAGAAGGTCGCCTCGCTCGGCACCCCACCCGCCGCCTCCCAGCCGCACAGGCGGCGCAGGGTAGGTTCCGTCCTCAGCCGCTCCACCAGCCCCCGGGTGGTGGGCACGTCCAGCACCGCCTTCGCCAGAAAGGCCCGCGCCAGCGCGGCACGATCCTTCAGCGGCCGGCCCCGCCAGCCCCGGCTGTAGGGCAGCCACTCCTCCACCCGCACCAGTTCCACCACCCGCACGAGCCGTTCGTAGCGCTCGTCCAGCGGACCCAGTGCCTCCTCCAGCCAGGGGAACAGCTCCCGTTGAAACCTGAACCAGTGTCGTGATAGGGTTTGTTTGAGGGGCAAGTTCGATCTCCGTTCATCATGAGGATGGGGCATCTCCATGATACAACAGAGGGCGGACTTGTCCCGCTGGCTCACCTACCCCCTCTTACCTCTCACCATAAAAAATTCCCGCTTCCTGCGGAATATTGCAAAAGGCTCGAGTTGCAGTAATCGGTGCAGGAAGCGCAAACTGACGAGTGGGAGAAACGGTGGACCAAGGATGCAGTCACCATGGCCGAGATGTCCCGGAGGAAGGATGTATCGCAGCTCCGGCTCGATCTGAAGGAAGGCAAGAAAGGCTGGGATTTGGGTTCGGTCAAGACAGGAATAGCTTTTCAGGAGAACTATTTTCAAGGTTAGATTAACAAGGCTAAAGAGAAGCTGCAGAAGGCTCAAGGCCAGGAGGGGAAATGAACGGAACTCAAGGTCTCCAAACGGGCTGGACAAGAACACTGCTGGTGTTCGTCGGTTTCCTGTGGTGCTTGCAGTCGGCAACAGCCGGCAGTAATCAGGTCCGGTACGAGTACAAGGTCCTCGCAACTAACAAGACTTCCACTATGGAGAAGGAGTTAAACGAGTCCGGCGACCGAGGCTTCCGTTTTGCCGCGGTCATGGGTGGAGAGACGACCTTTGGAGGTTCTGAAGTCGTGGTCATCATGCAGAAGGAAAAGGGCAGGGAAGTGGGACGCTTCCAGTACAAGTTGTTGGCGACGTCCAGGACGTCCACCATGCAGAAGGAGATCCAGGAGGCCTCCGATCAAGGGTTCCGTTACCGGGGGCAGACGGTCTTTGAAACTGCCTTCGGAGGCAAGGAGACGGTGGTGATCATGGAGCGGGATGGATCTGCTGGTAGTGATCAGGTCAAGTATGAGTACAAGCTGCTGGCTACCAACAAGACCTCCACTATGCAAGAAGAGTTGAGCCTGGAAGGCGAGAACGGTTTCGAACTGGTGGGAATGACGGTGGGCAATACCCGGTTTGGAGCGAAGGAGATGGTGTCCATCCTGAAGCGGCGAGTCAGGTAGGTCGGGTTGCCGAAGAGTCCAAAGGAGGGACCTGGAAGGCCTGGGCGGGCTTCAGAGTTCGAGTTTCAGGGTGAATCGCCCCACCTCTTGCCGTAGGCGTTGATTATCACCGTGAGCGCTCGGTCGAGTTCCTCGCTTCGAAACACACCCCAGTGTTCTTCGTGGATATACCTCCAGTATGTGTGTGCATTCCTGTGCGAATACAAAAGCTCAGGCAGTGATCCGTGTTTGTAGGGAGTCTCTCGAATCCCAGGCCACCCTGGCATCTCGGCCCGGAGCAGTTTTTGAGTGTCCGGGGCCAATTTTTTGAACAATTTCAACACGTCGTGAGTGCGGGGAGGAGCTTTCTTTCGTTCCAGGCACAGCCATGCCTTCAGTGCCTTCAGTGCGATCTGTATCGCCAGCGTCAACAAGATTGGACCCGCCAAGAACTTTCCCTCGAAAAGAAGCGTGTTCAGCTGCGGAGACTCGAGCCCGTTCCGGTCCAACTCCTTCACAACGTGCTGCAGTGACTTGGCATTCCAAATCATCCAATCCGGATCCCAGCATGCATCCTCAAGGGCCGCGGGCCCATCCTGTGGGGCAGGGTTGTTCTTCTCGGGCATCACAATTCCTGTTGAAATCTCCTCACCCCACAACGGGGGGAGAGAATCCGGGTTAGGTCTGCTCGCAAAGCGTTATGGAGGTTTGGGGTTTTCGGGCTACGTGTGAATTTTGTGAAGGTGGTTCACACTGGCTAAATCCGAGAAACTGATAGGAGCGAAACCCAATCAGTTCAAGGAGGAAGAGGATTAGGGCAGGAAACGTATCAAGGCAATCGTCATGGTGGTGTTGGCCAGGATGACGGCCATAGCCACTCCCATGGCGACCTTGAGCATGTCGGCCTTGAGATCGGTGATATCGGCCTTGGTGGCCATGGACTTTAGCTCAGCCTTGACTTCGGAGATGTCAGCTTTGGTGGCAACGGCATCGTCGAAGGCCTCTGCCATGGTGGTAACGATGGCTTCGGCCTGGGCGTCGGCGCCCCCGGCGGCCTTGAGGTTGCGGCTGGCTTTCAGCGTGTCGAAAACGGCGGTGGTCATGTTGTGCTCTCTTTCCTAGAGCCTAGCACAATCCAGGCGGCCTCACCGAGGCCTCAACATGAAGGGGAAAACACCCGCTCAGGCCTCTTCCGGGAGGGACTACCCCAAGACTCCAAAGGAGGGACCAAGAAGGCCGCTTAACCGACCATCCCTGGCAGGGGAACTGTCGGGTGATTACTGTCACTGTACACACCAGGAAACCAGGGGCATTACAGCTGCGATCGGCCACCAGCCTCTTCAGCTTGGCGTTCTCCTCCCGCAATTGCTTCAACTCCCGCACCTCGGCAGGCTCCAGGCCCCCGTACTGCTTCTTCCAACGGTGAAAGGTCTGCTCCTCTATCCCCAACTTGCGGGCAGTATCGGCCGCCGAATCCCCCATCTCGTGCTGCTTCACTGCCGTCACGATCTGCTCAACCGAGGATCGCTTGCGCTTCATCTGACATCCTCCTTCCTCTCTGGGGAGTTTGTCAGAAATCACTTCCTCGGTGGATCTGTTTTTGGGGAGACCCTCAAATTTGGGGGAAGGCCGCTATCGGTTGCCGTACCACTGCCGGCAACAGGTTTCATCTCGGTCAGCAGCAGCTCAGCGGTTCGGAGAGGAGGGAGTCTTTTGGCCCTTGGGGCCGGTGTCGGACGACTTCCCGCCATTGCCGGATTCGGTGCTGGAGCCGGAGGATTCCGCTCCGGGCTTGGATTCAGCGCCAGTTTTGGATTCGGCAGCAGTCTTGGATTCGGCCTCGGGCTTGGCCTCGGACTTGGGCGTGGATTCCGGCTTGCGGGCGTAGTCGGTGACATACCAACCGGTGCCTTTGAACTGAAAGGAAGTCCTGGAGATCAACTTGGTCAAATGACCGCTGCATTCGGGGCAGGTCTTGAGGGGTTCGTCGGAGAATTTCTGCATGACTTCAAGAACCTTGCCGCACGCATCGCAGCCATATTCATAAATCGGCATGGGCGCCTACCTTCCGGGAGACCGCCAGGGTCCTGGCGAAGCCGGCAGGAACTCTAGCGAGGCTGTGCCTCAGACCAACAAGCATGGAGAGCGATGGATATCCTCTTTGTGGCCAAACTTGATCCATCCGCAAAACTTGACTCATCTGTCAAGGTTGTCGCGACTCAGGAGATCTAACCACTATCCTGTATTGCTCACCGGGTCGCTGGATAGGTCATGAGAGACCGTTTACCTGCAGCCTTTTGTCGGCCATGTCTTGAAGGCCCTCCAGCGAGCAATGCAGGCTAGCAACTATCAGGGGATAATTCAAGCCCAGGAGCGGGCAGAGACCACGGGGCCGGCTCATTGTAACCAAGGGACTGGAACAATCGCCCCGGACGGAAAGTCACCTGGCAAGACTCATTCCCGCCAGCTTCGGCAGTGTGATTCGAGCCTGGTTGGAGATGTACCTCAGGGGGTTGACCGGCATCTTTCCGATCCGAACCTCGTAGTGGAGATGGGGACCGGTGGAACGCCCCGTGTTACCCACGAAGCCGATCACCTGGCCTCGCTGGACCGGTTCACCCGGTTTCACGTTGTAAGCGGAGAGATGGGCATAAACGGTCGAGAGGCCGAAGCGGTGTTTCAGGATGATCGTTTTGCCATAGGTGGAGCGACGCCTGGCGGACAGCACCTTCCCATCGGCCGAGGCCAGCACCAGGTTGCCGGCGTTGGTGGCAATGTCGATGCCTCGATGAAACTGTGACAGTCCTGGGCCGAACCGGTCCAGGATGAAACCGAAGCGGTCCCTCAGTATTCCGTCCACCGGCCAGGTGCTGGGAGTGTAGGTCAGCTTGAAGTAGCCCCGCCGGTAGAGTTGGGCGAGGTCGTCGATTTGCCGGTCGACGTTCTGGAACAGGCTGCGGAACGCCTTCGATCGTGCGGGCAACGGGCCGTCGGCAGCCTCGGAGAAGGTGAGCTGGCTGAAATAGACTTGGGAGGGGACCCGGCTCTGCCCCCGCCTTGCGGTAATTCGGGAGAGCACCTGCACTTCTTCGGCCAGCAATTCCAGCGCGGAGACGCTGCCTCCGACCCGCTGCAGCGTCTGTCTCAGAGCCTGATTTTCCTGATTGGAATGACGGAGTTCGCTGCGAAGCCGTTCCAGGTCTAACCACTGGTCGGTGTTGCGGCCGACGTCCACCGCCCGGGTCAGCAGTGCCACCAGTCCGAACGAGCTGAGCAGCACCGTTACGGCTACCAATCCGGGGGAACGGGTCGACCGGCGACCTTCGTATGGGCGGTAGGGGTGTGGCTTCACGCGATTCTCGAATTATGAGGGAGGAAGCGGCAATCCCAGGGGCCGGTTTCCTGCTGGCGAACCGCAATCGGCGCCAATATAACAAACCCGGCCGACCCGGTCAACATAACAAATTGTGCATAACATATTGTGTGTTCGCGAGATAGCAGGGCAATTTGTTGTTGCGGGTTCGCCATCTCATCCAATCGGCAGATTGGGGTCCAAGTGAGATTGTTTTGGCCTTCCCCAAAATTCAGGTGCGGTTCGAAAGTGAGGCATCGATCAGACAATCTCTGTCGTCGAGGTTGTGGGAAAGTGGTCCGAATGTACAGTCACAGTCATTCCCTGACGGCATATCTGCCAGGGAAGATCCGTTACCAGGTCTCCTTGACACCTCCCTTGGAGTGGTTTGGCGATCGGTTACCCGAAACCTTCTCAAGGGGCTCTCCACCAGGGTTCTCTTCATCCGTCGTTCATTGCATTTGACAGGCTCCGGTGGCTTTCCATAGGATAGTGCGGTTTCAGGAATCGATCCCGACCGGCAAGGAATTGAGGCGAGGAACCGAGCATGCCCGCAACCCTCTCCCCACGGCTCCGTGTGGATTTTCCCGCGGTTCAAACCCGGCTCAACGCCGAGGAGGAGGCCGTGGTCATGGAGACGATTCGCAACAGCCCTACCTGGAGCCAGGGCGAGCAGCAGCAGGCCTTCGAGCAGGAATTCACCCGGTACGTCGACTGTGCCGACAGTCTGGCGGTGAGCAGTTGCACCTCGGCCCTGGAGATGGCCGCGGCCCTTTGCGGCCTGACCCCGGAGGACGAGGTCATTCTCCCGGCCCACACCTTTGTGTCCAGCGCCGTTCCCTTTGCCCGCACCGGAGCCCGGCTGGTGTTCGCCGATATCGATCCGGCCACCCGGCTGCTGTCGGCCGAGTTCGTCAAGCCCTGCCTCACGGAGCGGACCAAGGCGATCGTGGCGGTCCACCTCTACGGTTTGCCCGTCGACATGGACCCGATTCTCCGCTTGGCCCGGGAGCATGGCCTCAAGGTGGTGGAAGACGTGGCCCAGGCCCCGGGCGCGGTCTACAAGGGGCGCAGGACAGGATCCATGGGGGACTTTGCCGCCTTCAGCTTCCACAACCAGAAGAATATCTCCACTCTGGGAGAGGGAGGCATGCTGACCATCAGGGATGCGGCGGACGGGGAGCGGGCTAGAAAGCTCCGCTGGATGGGCAACTGGCCCTTTGCCGGAGAGCGGGAGCGTTACTGGCTGCCGGCAATGGGGAACCTGGTGAGCGGCATGAAGGGAGTCTGGCCCTTCAACTTCTGCCTCAGCGAGGTGCAGTGTGCGGTGGGACGGCGGTTGCTCCGGCGTCTGGATGCCATCAATGCCCGCAGGCGGGTCCAGGCCGACGTGATCCGTTCGGCCCTGACCGATGTTCCCGAGCTTTCCTTCCAGAGGGTGCCGGAGGGCTACCTGCACGCCTACCACCTGCTGGTGGCCCACTTCGACAGCTCCCGAACACGGGGGACGCGGGATGATCTGATCCAATTGCTGCATCGGGACTACGGGATCAAGTGCATCGTCCAATACTGGCCTCTTTATCGCTCCGAGCTCTTCCGGTCCTTCGGCTACGGAAACATTCGCCTGTCCAACAGCGACGCCTTTTTCGACAACATGATCAGCCTTCCCTTCTGGTCGGATATGCCGGAGGAAACCTTGCGCTATATGGCCGACAGCATTCGCTCGGCGGTTCAGGGGTTGCGGGCCGCGTAGCCCGGGAGGGCCGCCATGCCTGCCACCTCGGCGGTCCTTGAATTGCCGCCGAAGGGAGCAGGTTTTCTGCCCAAAAGCCCCAAGGAAGGGCCGGCGGGATTCGGGGGAATCGACATGACTTGCAGAACGGTCTACTTCAACGGAGAGTTTGTCAGCGAACAGGAGGCCCGGGTCTCCATTTTCGATTCGGCCCTCATGTTCGGGGACATGGTTTTCGACATGACCCGAACCTATGGCCAAAAGCCCTTCAGGCTCAAGGAGCATCTGGAACGCATTTACGCCGGGCTCAAGTACCTGGAGATCGATTGCGGTCTGACTCTGGAAGAGATGGAGCGAGCCACCCTGGAGACCCTGGACAGGAACCTGCCGGTTGTGGACGGTGCCGACGTCCAGATCATGCACGACGTCTCCCGAGGAATCCTGCCCGTGTACAAGAGCGTGTTCGGAGGAGCCGTTCAACCCACCGTTTCCATCAACTGCTGGCCTCTGTGGTGGCACCTGGCCGGCAACGGCCCCCTGTACCGCTCGGGGATCCACTCGGTGATCGTTCCCCAGAGATCGGTGCCGGCTTATCTGATCGAGCCCAAGGTCAAGAACAGGAGCCGCGTCTACTACCAGATGGCCAACCTGCAGGCCCACAGGGTGGACCCCCACGCCTTCCCCCTGCTGACGGACGATCGAGGCTTCATCACCGAAGGCAGCGGCTCCAACTTCTTCATCGTGCGCCAGGGACGGGTGCTCACCGCCAAGAGCCACAATATTCTGGTGGGCGTGTCGCGGAACGCCGTGCTGGACCTGCTGACCGCCATGTCGGTGCCCTGGGCCGAGGAAGACTTCGGGGCCTACGAAGTCGTTAATGCCGACGAGGCTTTCCACACCGCCACCACCTTCGCCGTCATGCCCTGCACCCGCATCAACGGAATGCCCGTGGGTGAGGGAAAGCCCGGCCGGCTGACCCAAAAACTCATCGCGGCCTTTAGCGAAACCGTCGGCGTCGATATCGTGGCTCAAGCCGACCAATATGCCGCAAAAGTCAAGGAGATGGACGGTTCCGGCTGACCCGGAGCCGTTTGCGTCCTGCTCCGAGGGCGGCATCCCTCTGCCAAGGAGGTGGATCCCATGGCAATGAGCGTTTCGGATCTGACGCCTGTGGCCGCCCGCCCGGTGAAGACCCGATTCCGCCGTATCGCCACCCCCATCCCTGTTCCCCAATCCATCGATCTGATCCGGCGCTTGCGGGAAGTGGAGCCGCAGTCCATGGCGGGCATGGTGCCCATTGTCTGGCATAGCGCCCAGGGGTTTCAGGTGCGCGACCCCTACGGCAACCAGTGGATCGACTTGAGCAGCGGCATCGTGATGGCCAACAGCGGCCACGCCCATCCCCGCATCCTGGAGGCCATCCGCAGGCAGACGGACTCGCCGCTGCTGTTCACCTATGCCTATCCGGGCGAAGTCCGGCAGCGGCTGCTGGAGCGCCTGGTCAAGCTGGCCCCTCCCGGGCTGGACAAGGCCATCCTGTTTTCATCGGGGACCGAGGCCAACGAGTGCGCCATCACGCTGATGCGGCGGCACGGCCAGCGGATCTCGCCCGGAAAGACGGCCATTCTGTCTCTCCAGGGGAACTACCACGGGCGGACGCTGGCGGCCAAGGCGGCCAGTGGAGGGGAAGACCGGGTGGACGGCATCCCTCGGGACCAGCTGCGCCATTTTCTGCTCCCCCCTCCCGGCGAAAACGGATTCGCCGCCGATCTTCAGTCCCGCGGCCTGGACCCCGGGGATATCGCCGGCATCATCCTGGAATCCATTCCCGGCGTCACCACCGCCTGCCATCCTCTGGAATACGTCCGGGAGTTGAGAGCCTGGGCGACCCGCCATCGGGCGCTGATGGCCGTGGACGAGATCCAGTGCGGGATGGGGCGGACCGGAAAGATGTTCGCCATTGAACATTACGGCGTAGCGCCCGACCTGATTACCTGCGGCAAGGGGCTGAGCTCCAGCTTGCCGGTCTCGGCCGTGATCGGGGCCAGGGAGGTGATGGACCTGGCTCCTCCCGGGGAGATGTCCAGCACTTTCGGCGGCAACCCGCTCTGCGCCGCCGCCGCCGAGGCCAACCTGGAGTTGATGGAAGACGAAGGGCTGGTGGAGCGGGCGGCGGAGCTGGGAGAGCAGCTCGAACGGTGGTTGGCCCCGGTGGTGCGGCGGCATCCTCGAGCCATTGGCCAAATCAACGGTAAGGGATTGTTTTATTCCATCCACCTGAGGAATCCGGACACGGGACAGCCCTGGGTGGGGATGGCGGATCGGGTGGCCCTGGAGTGTGTTCGCCGGGGTGTCCTGCTGTTTGTGACGGGGAGGGGCTTCCTCAAGATCGTGCCTCCCCTGACGATCGAACGGGAGGCATTGGAAGAAGCGGTGGGAGTGATTGCGGCTGTCCTGGATGAGGAGTTGGCTTCATGACACGGCGATTGACGGTGGACCTGGAGGGATATTGCGCCCTGGTGACCGGAGGCGGCACGGGGATCGGCCGGGCCATTTCCCTGGGATTGGCCCGCTGCGGCGCCCGGGTGGTGGTGAACTATTCCCGCAGCGCGACGGAGGCGGAGGCCACCGTGGCCGAAATTACCGCCCAGGGAGGGCAGGTCCTGGCTCTTCGCGCCGACGTCACCGATGAGGATCAGGTCAGGCTGGCCGTTGCAACGACGGTCCGGACCTACGGCGGGCTGGACATCCTGATGGCAAACGCCGGGGGCCCTACCGAGCGCTGCTCCACCGCCGACCTGTCCAGCCAGGACTGGGATGCGGGATTGAACCTGAATTGCAAGTCGGTCTTCCTGTGCGTCAAGCACGCCGTGCCCCACCTGCCGGAGGGCCGGGGACGGATCCTCATTACCTCTTCCATCAGCGCACGCAACGGCGGCGGTCCTGGCACCATCACCTACACGGCCGCCAAGGGAGCCCTGAACAACCTGGTGCGGGGGTGGGCCAAGGAGTTCGCTCCGCGCGGCATTACCGTCAATGCCATCTCCCCGGGCCTGATCTGGACCCGCATCCACCAGCAGCGGACGCCTCCGGAGGTCTACCGGGGCCTGATCGAGCGCATCCCCCTGGGCCGCGACGGTCAGCCGGAGGATTGCGTGGGCGCGGCCCTCTTCCTGGCCAGCGAGGACGCCTCCTACATCACCGGACAGATTCTGGAAGTCAACGGCGGGATGCTGATGCCGTAGAGGGGATCCACGAAGAGGCGCCAAGGGACAAAAAAAGAAATCCACGAAGGGCACGAAGGACCACGAAAAGGCAAAAAGATTTCCACGAAGGGCCACGAAGAACGGCGAAGGGCCACTAAGGGGTTGGAGAAGGCTCAAAGGGATCCGCCAAAGGTTGGGAACGGACTGACAAGAAACCCGCAAACGAGAGAGTGGTGGTGACTTGAGGCTCGTTGATTTCGTGCAATAAATTCTAGATAGCCGATGGGACAAAGTCGGCAGAGTAGGCAGGTGCCTCCGAACCAGACGAACAGTGCACGGCGTAAGGAGAATTGAAATGGGTAGGGGTAATGAAAAGCTTGAAACACTGGCCAAAAAAATAAAACAGGATATCGAAAAAGGTGCGGCACCCAGCCCAGTAGAGTTGACAGTCCGTGAATTTATCGGCTGGTACGGAAAGCGCAGACGAGGATCACTGCTTGTTAGCCCATCTTTAACAAAGGAACGGGCGATTGGGGGGATTTTACCCCCATTTTGGCCTAAAATCACCCGTAAGTTGTTGATTCTTGGTCGGAGATCCTGAAGTAGTGCCATAATCGTATGGGAGGGGCTTGACCCCCTCGGCCCCCTCTGTTAGGGTCCCTCCCATGTTCATCCGCCGCACCCAGACCCGCTCCACTCCCTCCGGTCAGACCTACTTCACCCACCGCCTCGTCCGCTCCCATCGCCTCTCAGGCAAGGTCCGCCAGCAGACCCTGCTCAACCTCGGTCGCCACTTCTCCATCCCCCGCCATGACTGGCCCCTGCTGTGCCGCCGTCTGGACGAGATCCTCAGCGGTCAGTTGCCCTTGATCCAGGAGGGTTCGACCCCGTTGGAGGAGGAAGCCCAACGCATGGCCGAGCGCTTGCTCGAGGGGGAAGCCGACGTGACCGGCACCGCTGGGGAGGCCTCTTCAGAGGACCTGCAGACGGTAGCGGTGGATTCGGTGGAGTTGACCCGTCCGCGCAGCGTCGGGGTGGAGCAGGTGGGCCGGTGGGCGCTGGAGCAGTTGGGGTTGGTGGAGTTGCTGGGTGAGTTGGGGCTGAATGGACCGATGCGGGCGGCGGCGGTGGGGGCGATTGTGGGCCGTCTGGCCCGTCCCGGCTCGGAACGGGCCACCTGGGGCTGGCTCGGCCGGCGCAGCGGTTTGGGCGAGTTGCTGGACTTCGACTTCCAGACCCTGAGTCTGATGCAGATGTATCGGGCTTCAGACGCTTTGATGAGACACCGCCAGGCCATCGAGGCCCACCTGTTCACCCGGGCCATGGGTCTGTTCGATCTGCAGCCGACCGTCACTCTGTTCGATCTGACCAACACCTTCTTCGAAGGGGCGGCCCGCCGTCAACCCAAGGCCCAGCGGGGGCACTCGAAGGAGAAGCGCAGCGACTGTCCCCTGCTGACCCTGGGGTTGGTGCTGGACGGGGCCGGGTTTGTGCGCCGCTCGCAGGTCTTTGCCGGCCGGGTGGATGAGCCCCGCACCCTGGCGGGGATGCTGGGGGCGCTCGAGGCGCCCCGGGGGGCCCTGGTGGTGATGGATCGGGGGGTGGCGACCGAGGATCGCATCCAGTGGTTGAGGGAGGAAGGGTACCGCTATGTGGTGGCCAGCCGCCAAGGCCACCGGCAGTTCGACCCCGAACTGGCCCTGACCTTGGAGACCGCTTCCAAGGCCAGGTTACAGCTCCACAAGGAGGTCTCAGAGGACGGGGGGGAAGTGCGTCTCTACTGCCGTTCCGAGGAGCGGGCTCACAAGGAACGGGGTATTGTCGAGCGTTTCAGCCGGCGCTTCGAGCAGGGGCTCGCCCGAATCTCCGAGGGGCTCTCACGGCCGCGGGCTCACAAGGGCATCGAGAAGGTCCGGGAACGGATCGGGCGGTTGAAGGAGCAGAGTCGCGGGGTGGCTCAACACTACACCATCGAGGTCCTCACCAACGAGAGCGGCCGCAAGGCAACGGCCCTGACCTGGAAGCGTCAGCCCCGCCAGGGCTCGATGGTCACTCATCCGGGGGTCTACTGCCTGCGCAGCAACCAGACCGACTGGGATGAGGAAAGCCTGTGGCGCACCTACACCACTCTGACCGACGTGGAAGCGGTGTTTCGCTCCCTGAAGTCCGAGCTGGGCCTGCGCCCCATCTATCATCACAAGCCGGTGCGGTCGGAAGGCCACCTGTTCCTGACCGTCATCGCCTATCAACTGGTGCAGGTCATCCGCAAACGCCTCAAGCAGCGGGGCGACTCCTCCAGTTGGACCACGCTGCGGCGCATCCTGGAAGGACAGCAGCGGGTCACGGTGACCTTCCGGCGTGGGGATGGGCGGACCTTGCACGTACGCAAGGCCACGCGGGCAGAAACTGATCAGAAGGCCATCTACGACGCCCTGGGCATCGATCCCGCTCCCGGAGGGGTCCGCAAGATGATCGTCTGATCCACCCCCCCATATCGCCGGTTTCAACGCGTTTGTAGTGCCACTTGCGCGATTCTGTCTTCGTAACCTGTTGATAATAAGCGTGTACTCGGAAGCCGTGTTAAAGATGGGTTAAGCATATCCGAAACAAAATGGAGGCATTGCAGCTAAGGACTGTCCCTGATTTCGAGTTCGCATACATAGATTCGAAGATCAAGATTGAAACTGCGGGTGATTCACCGTCAGGAGGTCTTGAAGATCCTGTCCATCGTATTCGAACCCTTGCAGCGGCACACAACAAGCCTATGAGCGTTGCTCCGGATGAGCCGCTCAAAGTGGCCACAACGAAAATGCAGATAAATGATTTTTCTCAGCTACCTGTAATGACGGGAGAACGCACTGTAAAGGGGATCATCAGCTGGAAATCGATAGGCACGAGTTTTTCATTGAGGGGGCCGTGCGAGTGGGTCCGTGATTGCATGGAAGAGTCGGTGGAAGAAATCTCTATCGACGCTCCTCTTTATGAGGCTATTGGCTCCATTGCAAAGCACGGATACTTGTTAGTGCGAGGCAAAGATAAGGCTGTAACCGGCATAGTGACGGAAACCGACCTTACTGAACAGTTCATGCATCTCGCTGGGCCGTTCCTGCTCATCGGCGAGATTGAGGGTCACTTGCGCCAGTTGATTCATGGAATGTTCACTGTCGAAGAATTGCGGTCAACGTCCGAGAGTGAAGGCGAACGAAACATTTCCGGTTCGGCAGACCTGAGTTTTGGCGGATTCTGTCGACTCCTCCAAAAACCACAGTACTGGAAAAAGCTGAATCTGGGTGTCGACCGGGGCCAATTCGTTGAACATCTTGAGACCGTGAGAAAAATACGGAATGACGTCATGCATTTTGACCCCGATGGTTTGTCTCCTGAAGACGACAGGATGTTGCGGGGTGTCGCTCGATTTCTTGAGACTTTGATCAGAAAAGGAGTGAAGTGAAGCGCTTACTCGCTGATGACGGTGGGGAGGCGTTGTGAGGCCCCCACCGTGGTCTGACAGCTTGGCGTGCACCCCCTACCGCATCAGCCTTCGTGGCGTCCAGCGAGGCTGCGTCACAAGCAAGAGGCGAATGGCTGAGCCTTTTGCAAAATTCGGATCTGCACTTGGCCAGCCATAAGCTTCCCCCCGGGAGCGCGGGCGTCCCGCCCGCAGTCTTGGAAAGACGCTGTCCCGGGGCCGGTCGGCAGGGGAACCAACCAACACGGTGAAGTCACTCGCCACCACCCTGCCAAATCTGGTGCGGGCGGGACGCCCGCGCTCCCGGGGGGCACAACCCTTCCCGGCGATAAATCCCGCTTACTGACGAATTTTGCAATTGGCTCGGCTGATTAATGATTGGGAGGGTAGGATCGCTAATTGTGCCCCAAATCCAACTTCAATTGTCGTTTCGATTCTACAGATCCAACAACTGACCACTAACCACTGCCTTTACTCTACCAGGGCGCCGAACAGCTCGGGGCGTCTTTGGCGAAGGGTGTAGTTGGGTTGGCTGCGGGCTTCCCACAGCTTCTCGGGCAGCAGATCGGCCACCACCATTTCTTCCTCGATCTTCTCGAATGAGGTCCGGGCAGTGACCTGGCCCAGCGGGTCCACCACCAGGCAGCCGCCGGCATGGTTAGGCTGATTGGGGCTGTCCTTGGGGTAGGTGTCGACGATGCCGGCTCGTCCGGCCTGATTGCAGAGCACGGTGTAGCAACTGTTTTCGTAGGCCCGGGCGGAAGCAATCATGCGGAAGTAGCTGCCCGAATAAGCGGCCGCCTCTTTCTCCGATTCCGGATCGTCGGTCCACGTCTTCAGCCGGGCGGCATGGGGCATGAGAAGCACGTCGGCTCCCTTCAGAGCCAGAATCCGGGGGACCTCGGGGAGGGAGTTGTCGTAGCAGATGATGGTCCCCACCCGGCACTTGCCGATGTCGAAGACGGGCATCTCCGAGCCGCCCTCGTAGTGGATGACCTCGTCCCGGGAGAGGTGGATCTTTCTCTGGGCTCCGATGTAGCCCTGCGGGCCCACCAGCACCTGGGTGTTGTAGACGATATCCCGTTCCTTTTCGCTGAGGCCCACGCTGAGGTACAGATCCAGGGCCCGGGCCAGCAGGCAGAGATGTTCGACGCTGCGCCCGCCGGGCACGGGCTCGGCGGCGTACCAGGTGTTGGGATCGTTGTGGCCGTGCACCACCAGCTCGGGGAAAAGGACCAGGTCGGCTCCCGAGTCTTTGGCGCGGGCCGCCCATTGGTCGATGGCGCGCAGATTTTCTTCCGGCTGGCCCAGCAGCCCGTTCATGGCCACCGCCGCAATTTTCAGTGCTTGCATGGGAGCTGACCTCTTCCATGGGCTTACGCCCACGGCTACCTGCTGACGCCGCCTTCGCGGCTTACTGGAACCCCCGGGCTGGCACCCGGGGACTAATCTTGAGAATCCTTGTTCTCGCCCAACGCTACACCCAGGCTCTTACCTTGGGCCCCCCGAAGTCCCATCGCAGGTCCATGGCCAGCGGGAAGAGCTCGTCGATCTTGTCCAGGTGCTCTTGGGGGATTTCCACCTCGGCCCCGCGGATCGAGCTTTCGAGCTGTGCCTGGTTGCGGATGCCCAGGATCACCGAGCTGATCTCGGGATGCCTCAAGGCCCAGCCAATGGAGTATTCGGCCAGGCTGACCCCCAGTTCGGCCGCCAGGCCCTTGACGACGTCGATTCTGTCCCAGATGGCGCCGGAAAGCGGCCGCATCCAACCGGGGTTTTCCGCCAGGCGGCTGCCGGCAGGAGTCTCCCCAGGCCGGTACTTGCCGCTCAGCCAGCCGCCGTGAAGCACCTGGTAGGGGGTGATGCCGACACCGAACTTCTTGCAGAAACCGATTTCGGAGATTTCGATGTCGCGGCGCAGCATGCTGTAGGGCGGTTCGTAGGCGATGAGCCGTTCCAGGGCGTTGCGGTCGCTCAGCCAGAGCAGCTCGCACATCTGCCAGGCCAGGTAGTTGGAGACGCCGAAGTAGCGGATCTTGCCCTGTTTCACGAACAGATCCAGGGTGCGCAGGCTTTCTTCAAAGGGAGTCTCCAGGTCGGGCCAGTGGAGCATCAGGATGTCCACGCAGTCGGTCTGCAGCCGCCGCAGGCAATTCTCCAGTGTGGTCTGAAGGTGAATTCTGGACCCGCCTTGCTGGTGGGGACCGGGCCCCAGAGCGTTGGCGATCTTGGTCAACAGCACCACCTGGTCGCGCTTGCCCTTCAGTATCCTTCCCAGGTACTCCTCGGCCACGCCCCCCGGAGTTCCGACGTTGCGGTCATAGCCCTCGTAGGAACTGGCCGTGTCGATGAAGGTGAGGCCGCGTTCGATGGCCTGGTGCATCAGCCGGGTGGCCTCTGCCTCGGTGGTCGGGTTCCCGAACAGCATGGTCCCGAAGCAGATGGGTGAAACCGAAACGCCGCTGGCTCCCAGCCTTCTAAGTTTCATGGTCGACTCCCCAAGTGGATACTCAAATGACGCGGATAGCCTGTCTTACGGTGACGGACCGGCCGGAAGGGTTGCCGCTCTGCGGCCGGTTGACACTTGCATACGGAGCCACTCATTATTGATGTTGTCCTGAGGCAAGTCAAGGAGGGCCGGGGGGCCTGCGGCAGGATGATCCCACGCTACCAAATTCAGGGAGACACGTAGGTCAAGGCGACTGAATCAAGGGATAACCGGGCGAATCGGGACAACCGGGCAACCACAAGGGTTGCCCCTACGTTGGGGGGCAATGTGGGCCGGCCTCGGGGCGGATTAAGGTCATGGAAAGCTTGTCGATTGCGGTCGTGGGGTGCGGCAGCTTTGGGCGGCAGATGGCGGACCTGCTGGGGAGGCTTCCGTGCCTGCGGATCGGCGCCGTCTGCGATCCGGATGCGGAGAAATCGCTGCCGCTGGGGCGCGGGCTCGGGGTCCCGGCCTACACCTCGTTCCAGCGGTGCCTGGAGGAGAGCCGGTCGGCGGCGGTGGCCCTGTTCACTCCCAACCACCTGCACGCGCCCATGGCCATTGCCGCCGCGGAAGCGGGGAAACACATCTTCTGTGAAAAGCCGATGGCCATGAGCCTGGCCGAATGCTACGCCATGATCGAGGCCGCCGAGGCCAAGGGGGTGAAGCTGATGGTGGGCCATAAGCGGCGACTGCGCCCCCAGTACGCCAAAATGGCCGAGATTGTCCGCGGCCTGCGCTACGGCAGGCCCCTGGCGGTTCAGGTCAACGGGTTCTATGGCCGTGAGCTCTGGGGGTGGTGGACCCGGCGGGAGACGGGTGGGGGCCTGCTGTTTCATTCGGGGGTCCACGACCTGGATTTCCTGCGCCACGTTTGCGGCGAGGTGGGAACGGTCTTTGCCCGCAGTCCGGTCAAGACCGACCACGGCACCGATTTCGAGGACGCCCTGGCGCTCCTGATTCAGTTTGAATCGGGCACGGTGGCAACCCTGCAGGTCAGTCCCTTTTCTCCTCAACGGACCTTTCGCCAGGCCTTTGGAGTGCACTTTGTCCTGGAGCGGGGAGACCTCATTTACGATCCGGTGGAAACGACGGTGACCGTACAGGGCCGGGGGGAGCCTCCGGAACGGTTTCGATTCGACAACCAGGCCGGTTTTGACCAGGCCTACCGCACCGAATTCGAGAGCTTTGCCGCCTGGGTGTTGCGGGATGCCGAGCCGGTGTTGACCGGTTGGGACGGCCTGCGCTGTGTGGAGATCATGGAGGCGGTCCGACTTTCGGCCTACAGCGGCAGGCAGGTTCAGCTCCCCCTCCCCAGAGGGCAGGCCCGGCGGGAGTGGTTGGGAAGCCCTGTCCCCAGCCGGAAAATGGGGGAGCCGGCTCTCTTCGCTCGGGGTCTCTCCATGGCCGAAGGTCCCGCCTTCGACCGGCAGGGTCATCTGTTTGTGGCCAACTGCCGGGCTCATCACCTCTCCAGAATTTCTCCCGGCGGGGACGTCAGCCATTTCCTCTCCACGGGAGGAAAACCTCAGGGGGTGGTGGTTGCGCCCGAGGGACACCTGTTCATCAGCGATAATCAAAAACGCATGATCTTTCGAGCCGATGCCGGCGGCGGGCTGGAAGAATTCTGCGGCCGCTACCGGGACGGCAGCCGGCTGCGGGGTCCCAATGAGATCGCCCTGGGGCCCAACGGGCGGCTTTACTTCACCGACCCCGGCGGGGCCTGGCGCGGCCGGCCGGAAGGAGCGCTGTCCCGGGTTGACACGTCAGGTCGGGCCGAGCTACTGGCGGAGGGACTGGAGTTCACCAACGGATTGGACTTCACCCCCGACGGCAGGGAGATCTGCCTGGTGGAAACGACCACCGGAAGAGTGCTGCGGGCGGCTTTGGCTGCCGATGGGACCTTGGCTGAACCGCTGCGCGAATTCGTTCGCTTCGAGGGCAGCGTCGGACCCGACGGGATTCGATTTGCCGCCAGCGGCAACCTCTACGTCACTCTCTTCGGGCGGGGCCAAGTGGCGGTGGTGAGCCCGGAGGGCCGGGTGATCGACCGCCTGCGGGTGCCGGGTCTGTTCCCGACCAACGTCATCTTCGCGGGGCGGTCCCTGCTGGTCTGCGAAGGCCAGACCGGGGCCATCTGGAAGCTCGAGGTGGGGGAGGAAGGGGTTCCTACCTATTCCCAAAGGATCTGGCAGAAGCCCTGAAGCACCATCAGGCCCTGGATGAGCGACAGGGCCCACAACGGGAAATTCAGACAAGTTCGGCCCCCGCCGTGGTGTGCGGATCATTCGAGGAAGAAACTGCCGATTGTTTTTGAAGGCGAACCACGAATGAACACGAATAGACACGAAGAACGAAGGACCTCCTTGGGTGCGACGACGTTATGGGATGAAGGCCCCCCGGGAGCGCGGGCGTCCCGCCCGCATAAAAAACCTGGCACAGCCTCGGCATCTCCCCGAGCTGGATTACCGGGCAAAAGCGCCATGGCTCTGCTTCGGACGGGCCGATGCGGAGGGTGGCCGGTTGCAGCATCGCAGGGAAACTGAGCGGCAACCCAAGGGACAGGATGCGGGCGGGACGCCCGCGCTCCCGGGGGGTGTCCTCCCGATGGTGCGGTGGGGGGTATCCGGCGGGGGACTTCTCTGAAAGCCGGCCTGTCCCCTTTGGGAAACTCCCGTTTGCCTGCGAGCCGGGCGCCCGCCCCCCGCGACTGGGCGGATCCATCGAGAAGGAGCCTTTTGCAAAATTCGCAGTGGAGCATGACATTTTGCTGGCTAACGTGATGTTCCGCTTGTGATTACCCGACAGCAAGGACACTTTCAAGCGGAAATGCCCGGATCTGAGGGCCGGATCGCAGGCGGTCGCCGTGCGCGGGCACAGCTTGCCCTCTCCCTGCCCTACGGCGGGCAAACCTGCTGTCCTGTTCGGGGTGGCGGCCAAGTCTTCAGAGCGTCAGGCGCATCAACTGTTCCACCGTCAGCGCGAGGATGCCGAACATCAGGTGGCACCACACCTTGCCCGGGCCGCGAACCCTCAGGTACCGCCCGCCAAACTCGTCCTTGAGCCGTCCGTTCACCCGCTCCACAGTCGAGCGCTCCCGGTAGCGCCTCACCTCGGGAGGCACTTGGCCGATGCGGCGCTGAGCCAGCGCCTCCCGCTTCCGCTCGGCTTTCAACTGCGGCCGCCTGCGGGGATTGAGGTCGATGATCGGCACATGGCCCAGCTGCTCACTGAAGGCCCGGATCTCAGGCGCGTCATAGGCGCTGTCCATCAGGTCGTAGAGGCTGTCGACCCGACTCGCGGTCAGCCTCGCCAGCGGGATCGCCGCCTGACTGTCATGCACCGAGGCTGACGTCAGCAGGCAACTGACCGGAATGCCGCCGTCGATGGCGTCGATGTGCAGCTTGTAGCCGGTCCAACTCTCCTGATGCCCTTTGGCGTTGCGCTTGACGCCGATGTCGCAGACCTTCGGCAGGTCCTCCAGCATCTCCTCCAGCGTCATCGACGCCTGCCGCTGCAGGCGGCGCGGCTCCTTCGCCCGTAGCTCGTCCTTGCGCGGCCGACCCCGTCGGCGCTTCGGCCTGGCCGTCGCTGCGGGCTTGGGCGCCGGCGATTCTCGTCCCGGGATGGCGGTCGAGTCCCTCGAGACGTGGCCCGCCAAGTGGCCCTTCAGCGTTCTGTCGAGCAGCGCCTCATGCAGGCGCCCCGGCAGGTCGCTGGCGGCGAATTCCGCAAACGCGCGAGAGAAGGTTGCCTCGCTCGGCACCCCACCCGCCGCCTCCCAGCCGCACAGGCGGCGCAGGGTAGGTTCCGTCCTCAGCCGCTCCACCAGCCCCCGGGTGGTGGGCACGTCCAGCACCGCCTTCGCCAGAAAGGCCCGCGCCAGCGCGGCACGATCCTTCAGCGGCCGGCCCCGCCAGCCCCTGTTGTAGGGCAGCCACTCCTCCACTCGCACCAGTTCCAGCACCCGGACGAGCCGCTCGTAGCGCTCGCCCAGGGGACCCAGGGTCTCCTCCAGCCACGGAAACAGCTCCCGTTGAAACCTGAACCAGTGTCGTGATAGGGTTTGTTTAAGGGACAAGTTCCACCTCCGTTCATCATGTCGATTGCTCATCTCCATGATACAACAGAGATCGGACTTGTCCCGCGACTGACCTGTCCCCTTACCTTTCCTGGTAAAAAATCCCGCTACCTGACGAATTTTGCAAAAGGCTCGAAGGACTATCAATTGAACATGGATGCACAGGATGTACAGGATAACCAGGACGGGACGTTGCTGCACGAGACGCTGACTCGGGCGATGATCGCGTGCGGATTTACGGATGTCCAGCAATACAAGCCGGCCGTCTCCAGAAAAAATCCTGTGCATCCTGTGCATCCATGTGAGTCAACAATCTACCCGTGCTTGACGTTGAACCGGATTCCAGCCACCAGGCGCAGGCGTTGTTTCAGGGTCGACGAGTGAGAGGGAAAGAATGGACCGCATGAAAGCGAACTCGGCTTAACGGACCAGCCATCCCAGCGACGGAGGAGACCGGCATGTATCGCAGAGAGCAAGTTCAAGAATGGATTAAATGGTCTCGGCGAAGTCTGCCTGAAACCGGGGACTACCCAATGCTTAATGTCGCAAAGATTAAGGGGACAACGTGTCCATGGCAGGAGGAAATCTACTCTGACTTTACGTATTCTGACAAAGGATCACGCGATAAGGTGCTCACCTTGTTTGAAAATCACCTTTCTCGCGACCCTGCCGACGTGAGCAGCAGGTTCACAGCATTGAATCTTCATTACGCATTATCTACGCATGCGAATGACGATTCTGATATGAAAAGCTATTACGACCTAACGGGTGTAGACCACGAGGATGTACGCGAGGACTTTGCCAGGAACTTGGCTTATTTGGTGCGCTTGCTGCCAGTCGAAAATTGTACCGATTGGCGAACGATCCGCTGGGAAATTTGCAACGCGTGCGCGATTCGGGATTGGGGACGTGCCGGGCAACTCCATGACCGGTTGGAAGCTCTCGACCTCCTGGAACTAGCCGAGAGACAAATCCTTCGGGGCCTATTTGATTTTTTCGTGGCTTTTGGTTCCAAGAAACATTGGGATTTCGATCCCCTATTCTGGGAACCGAAGCTCTATTATTCGAAGTCCGATGATTCCCTAGGTTGGGAAAGGATTTCACATGAGTTCATGCTTTATATCTGGGGTCTCACCGGTGGCCGCAAGCTCGAGGAAGACGAGAAGGAGATCACTCTTGATGAAGCTGAACGCGACAGAATTTCCGATGCCGCGAACGACTTCGATAAAGGTTTAACCAAACGTCCCGATCTTTCGCCCGCATATCGCTCCATGCTGGCAGCTTGCTATTTTGCAACGGGCGATTTTTGGAATGCGGCCAAGAACTACGAACAAGTTCTTGTGGACTCGAACTCCAAAATCTTTGATATAGAAGAAATCAAGATCGCAATGTACAAACGTATTGCCGCTAGCTACCAGTTGGCAGGCGAGACAGAAAAAGCAAAGGACGCGCTGAAGCGGTGTGCCGACGAGTTTCCCACTGCGCCGGGAATTTATAAGGAGTTGGCTAAATTCCAAGCTCAAGCAACAGATTACAAATCGGCTTATGAGAGCTTGACCAAGGAGCGTGAACGGGACCCAGCCTTCGGTGAAGATTGGTTGGTTTCAACTTTATTGGCCTTGGGGTCCGTGGGGCATAACGGTGAGCAAATTGCCACACGTGTAGAGAGACATCTCAACTCATATCCCCAACTCTATGAGGGCCTTAAATCTCTTGTGAAAGCGCATTGGCGTTCGCTGGGCGATCTGACCCCTGAGGCCCAGGGGAAATGGATTTGCGGTAGCTCCATCATCTTGAGTCACTCGGTAGAAGAACGACTGCACCGACTCCAGGAACAAGCGGCGGCGACCCAGTTCGGCACGGCGGTCGAACTCGAATTCAAGTCAAGGGTATTCGGGAAATTTAAAGATTACGCCTCGCGGTCCTCTGATTTGCGCTCACTGGTCGGAAAGAAGAGTTCTTGGGGTAAAGATGAGCCATTCTGTCAATTCCTGGTCAGTCAAAAGCCAAGGCCAATGACCCTTGGCCAGATGCACCACGTCCTCAAGGCCTGCGGAAACTCTAAGCGAGATATATTGAGAAAGTTCAATCGTTGGGTTCAAGAGAATCGACCCCCACTCCTCAACAAGATTTGGGTGTTAGGAAAGATTTGCGACATCCATAACCGTGCCAAGCATGATGAGAGTATTTCAAAAGAGAATGCTGCAAATATGCCCCGCTTATGTCGGGAGTTTCTGTCGGAACTATTACCAAGTCCACAACATGGAACGAGTTAACGGAGAGAGGCCGTTGGTCACCCATTGACCGCGCCGGATCCCAGCAAGCCCTGGAGGCCCTCCTTGCTCATCCCGGAGATCCCCAGTCGGTCGACTCCTCGGCCCTCCTTCCAGCCGTCGAAACCCATGACAATGGATCCGATGTCGACCAGGCTGCGCAGGGTGGGTGTCGGTATCCCATACTGACTTCCCACCGATGCCCAGGCGGCCAGGCCGTAGGGGATGTCTTCGGTCAGCCAGCGGCTCTCCAGGGTTCCGGGCGCCTTCAGGCGGGTCAGCATCCAGCTTCCGTTGATGGCGGCCCACAAATCCCCCTTGGGTCCGAAGCCGGCCTGGTGAAAGGCCTCCTCCACGGGACAGAGGTCATAGCCCAGGGCCCTGGCCACGGCGCGGCGCTCTTCATCCACCTGCCGAATGACCTTGACCACCGAGGGCGTGACTCCCTCTTCGTAAAAGTAGAACTCTCCCTTGGAGTATTCCACTCTGCCGGCATTGAGGAGAACACCTGCGGGATGGACGACGGGGTTCATGGCGGCCAGACCGCAGGCCATCACATCGGGATAGGTCTGCATTCCGGGGAACAGCGGTTCCAGTGCCTCTCTGACCCTGGCAGTTTCCGAAGCGGGCAGCACGCCCAGGCCCAGACCGCTCACCACCCCCCAAATGGTGGCCGTGTCAGGCGCCGTTTTGCGGCAGACATAGGGTGCGGTGTCCACCTCGGCCAGGGTGACGGCGGCTGCTCCCCGGCGGCGCAGGATCTGCGACCACTCCAGCGCGCCCAGGGTGCCCGGCATGAGAACCACCGTGTGGCGTGAGCTGAGGTGGGGAGCACAGACCTCCGCGAAGGGCTTGTGAGCGTAGGCCGGAACAATCAGGAGAACCAGCTCGGACGCCGCCAGGGCCTCCTCGATGTCGGTCGTCAGACACCGGATGCTGGCGGGCCCTTGGCCGCATCCCCCCAGCAGGTGGATGATGCCCGACTCGCTAACGGGATCCAGGCTGGCCTCAAAGCCCTCGATCTCGAACAGGGTCACCTCGAACCCTCGAAGGGCGAGGCTGGCGGCGGTCGAGAAGGCGGTGTTGCCCCCTCCCAGAATGGTGACGGATGGGCTTGACATGGAGTGGACCTCGCTGTGGATTGGCCTGGCCTTGGCCGGCAGGCTCCCCTAAAACGCTCCTCAGGAAGCGTGGCCTTGTTCCCGCAGGAACTCCTCTATCAGCCGGCGGGCGATGCTGGCGGGAGAGGGGAGCCGGGGTAGATTGGGCGGGCGGCACCAGCGGGCATCCTCCAGTTCCTCCGGGTCGATCTGCAGCTCTCCGCCCGCGTATTCCGCTCGAAAGCCAAGCATCAGCGAATGGGGAAAGGGCCAGGGCTGGCTGGCGACGTAGCGGACGTTCCTGACCTGAAGTCCCACCTCTTCGGCGATTTCCCGTTCAACCGCCTCCTCCAGAGTCTCTCCGGGCTCGACAAAGCCGGCCAGAATGCTGTAAACGCCGGCAGGAAAGTGGGGAGAACGGCCCAGGAGCAGCTCCTCCCCGCGTGCGATGAGGACGATGATGGCCGGAGCCAGCCGAGGAAAACTCTCCAGCCCGCAGCCGGGGCAGATCCGGGAGCGGTCCCGTTCATGGGTAGCCGTGGGGGATCCGCATCGCCCGCAGAACTGGTGGTTCCGGTCCCAGTCCACGATCTGCTTGGCGCGGCCCGCCAGGGCGAAAAGGCGGTCTCCCAGGGAGGGATAAAGGGCGCGCAGGTTGTCGAAGGCCGTCCCGGAAGCCGGCGAGCTCTCTGGGTGCAATTCCGCCGAGAAGCAGTGCCTGCCGTCCAGAACACCCAGATACTGACTCCGAAGGCAACGCAGGCTCAGGTCCTGGGGGTGGCGCAGCAGGGGAACGGAGAACGAGCCGTTGCGGACCTGGACCAGGAGGAGATCTCCACGGAATGCGAACCACCAGGCGGGTGCCTGAAGGTCCTCGGGAGGAGTGACGGCAGGCAGGAAGCGGTCGGGCATTGAAATCCCTTGGGCGGTCCGCCCCCGCCCCTCAGTCGAGGGTCCAGCGGGCCTGTCGCAGCACGGCGAGATCCGGGCGGGAGGCCATCTCCAGGTGCCGCTGGACACGTTCCTGGGAGGGCGGTGACTTGGGCACAGGGTTATCCATCACTTCATACCAGGCCGTCAGCAGGGAGCCGTCGTTCAACTCTACCGTGGAAGGGTAGCCCAGGTCGCTGGAGATGCCGTCTCCGGAGATGGTGATGGCGCCGGACCAAGTACGGCCGTGGTCCTCGCTGACGCGAGCCTGGTTTCCAAAAGGCGGCCGCCGATAGCCGTAGGACATCACGAGCCGCCCGTCGCGGAGCCTCAGCAGGTGGGAAGGCAGTCCCCACACCCCCATGGCGCGGGGAACCGACCAGGTCTTCCCTCCGTCGGTGGATCGGCTCTGCAGCGTCTCCCTTTCGTTGGCGGTGTTGTGGTTGCGGATATGGGCGATCAGGGTTCCTTCGGTTGTTTCCACGGCATGCAGCTCATGGTAGCCGTCCAGGTCGTCGCCCTTTCGGGTGGGGATTTCCGCCAGCCAGCGCCAGCTCTGACCGTCGTCGGTGGACTCGCAGACCCCGATGCGCCCCTTGGATTGTCCGCTGGGGCCGTACCAGAAGATCTTGCCGGCGTAGAGCAGCCGCCCGTCGGAGAGCTGAATGGGGCCGTGGGGGCTGTTGACCGGGCAGCGGTAGGGCGACGACCAGCTCCGGCCCCCGTCGGTGGATCGGATCATCCAGCTGCCCAGCTCGATTTCCCGCTCGGCGGCCGTGATGCGGCGGTGAATGGCCTGCCAGCGCTCCAGTTTCTCACGGGGCCATTTGCCTTTTCCCTGCGATTCCAGCTCTTCGGCCCGGGCCAGGATGTCGGCATAGCCGACCGAGGTGAAGGTGGTGGCCAGCAGCGATCCCTCGGCGGTCTCCACCACGCCCGCATCCCGGTCGTCGATGGGACCGTCGATCAAGACCCGGGGAAAACTCCAATGCCGCCCCTCGTCCCTGGATCGCATCAGTTCCACCCGGCCGAAGGGGCAGACATGCGATTCCCGGCCACCCGAGCACACCAGCAGCAGTTCGCCGTTGCGGCGTCTGGCCAGAGTGGGCCAGCCGTGATAGAGCCGGGGTTGCATGCTGATCACCCGCTTGGAGTGAATTCGGGCCCGAGCGGCGGCCGGCAAAAATGTGCCGGCGGCCAGTCCGGCGGCCAGAGCGCCCATCCCGTGAAGTATTTGCCGGCGAGTGGCTGTGCCTTGCATGGTTGTCCTCCGTCTCTTTTGTGGGGATCCTGGAGTAGGAGTATAGGCTCAAGCCACGGGCCCATCAACCCCTTTGCACCGGTTTTGGCGCAGGCGGCCTCCGATTGGAAACGGTCGCTCGGCGGGCGGCCTCGTCCCCGGGAACGGGGTCCTCGGCCGGTCGCGGCCACTCCGGCCTCTCATTCATAGGCCAGCGCCTTGACAGGATCGCTGGCCGCCGCCTTGAGCGCCGGGTAAAGCCCCCCGATGATCCCGCTGATGGAGACGAACACCACCGTGAGCAAAACCCAGTCAAATGGAATGGCCAGGGGCTGAGCCGGGAAAAGCAGTTGGAGGATCTGCTGGCCCAGGAAGGTCAGCAGGAATCCGACCAGAAGGCCCGTCACGCAGAGGACCAGCACTTCCATCAGCACCAGCTTGACGATGTAGCCTCTCAAGGCTCCCAGAGATTTCAGGATGCCGATTTCCCGGGTTCTTTCCGCGATGGTCGTGTACATGGACAGAAAACAGGCGAACGAGCCGATGGAAATGGCCAGACCGACGACCCCGCTGAGAAAGGTGCCGTAGGCGGGAGGCCTGCCGTTTCTCAACAGGGAAACCCACTCCCGCATGGAGGCGATGCTGATGTTGGGAACCAGGTCCCGAATCTGGGCCATGGCTGCCTGGATCTGACCGGAATCGTAGAGTTTCACCAGGAAGGTCGACGCTTGACCGGCCTTGTCGGTGATGGCCTGCAGGCTGCGGATGGGGAGGTAGATTCGGCCTCCGACGCCGTTGCGATAGATGCCCACCACCTGGAACGACTCTCCCTGTAAATCGAAACGATCTCCCACCGCCAGATCGTTCGATTTGGCGTGCAGGTCGTCGATGATGGCTTCCAGGGATGCGGGACCACTGAAGCGGCGGCCCTCGAGGAATTCCAGACTGCCGGCCACGGCCTCGAAGCTCGGCAGATCAATCCCGTAGATGGTCCTCAAGCCTCCCCGCAACTGAGCCAGAAAAAGAATGGGTGTCGCGGCCCGTACCGGCTCCAGCTTGCGCAGGGTTTCGCCGACGGACTCGGGGATGATGGTGCTGCCGGTGGTGAAAAAGAGCGGCGGCGCATTGGCCGGCCGAATGATGATGTCGGCGCCAATGTTCTGTTGGCGGTCGGCGTTCTCCTGAATCATGCCGTTGGCGATACCGATCACCAACAGGATCAACACCACTTCAAGGCTGATGGCCAGAATGCTGACGAAAGCCCGGACCGGGCGGTGTATGACGTTTGTGAAGACTAATTGAAGGGCTGTCATCAATCGGCGGTGGCCGCCGGCTCCGTCCTCAAGGGTCGCTGGACCGGATAGAAGGCCGCGTGGACCCGCCTGCCGGTCGCGCGCATTTTAGCATGATTGTCCATTGGCCGGGGCTCCTTCGGACAGAGGAGTCGGAGCGCTGAGCCGGGGAATGGGGAATGACACGGGTGGGGGGGCGTGGGAAGGTGGGTTGGCTGACGCCCCGGGCTGGCGTCCGGCTCGCGGGCAAACGGGAGTTTCCCAAAGGGTGCACGTCGGCTTTCTGAGAAGTCGCCCGCCAGACACCCCCCACCGCATCAGCCTTCGCCTGGCGGCTCGGCTTCTGCGACTCCCCCTCAAGGGGGGAGTGATTGCCCTGGGAGCGCGGGCGTCCCGCCCGCATGCTGTTCCTTTGGCCGCCGCTGAGCTTCAGTGCGATGCTGCAGGCAGCCACCCTGTGGGCGGGAACCGCATCGGCCAGGCCGAAGAAGAGCCATGGCGTCGTTCCCGGTTGATCCAAGTGGGGGAGATGGCCAAAGCTGTGCCAGGCCTTGTGCGGGCGGGACGCCCGCGCTCCCGGGAGCCATCATCCCATGACATCGTCACCCCAAGGGCACAAAATTTCAGAAGCATTTTGGCGCCCCTTGTCGTTGAAGGAGATCCATCTGTCTTCTGGTCTATTCGTGTTTATTCGGGTCCATTCGTGGTTCGTCTTCATTAACGATCAGCGGTTTTTCCTCGAATGATCCGCGCGGCAGGGCGGGGGCGCGGCTAAACACGTAACGGGCGCGAGCCAACGAGAAACACGGGTCAGCCCGGTTCGCGGGAGGGAATACGGAATTGCCGGAACTGTTCCACCACCGAGCGCGGTGCTTCCACTTCCAGCAGGACCTGGCTGTCCCGAACCTCCCGGCGAACCAGCCGGCCGCTGGCATGGATTTGTGCAAGCACCCCCCCCTGGTGAGCTTCCACCAGGAACCGCGCCCGGACCAGCGGATCCTCGTCGATGGACCCGTCAATCTTCTCCAGGAGCCTGGAGATCCCTTGGCCTCGGAGCGCCGATACCCTCAGGGCCTTGTTCCCAGGGGGAAGCTTGGGCGGTTGGTCCAGCAGGTCGATCTTGTTGTACACCTCGATGGTCGGCTTGCCTGAATCCCCCAACTCCTCCAGGACCTTGAGCACCGAGGTTCGTTGGTGTTCGGCCCGGGGGCTGGAGCTGTCGATCACGTGCAGCAGCAACCGGGCTTCGCCGATTTCTTCCAGGGTGGCTCGAAATGCCGAAACCAGGGTGGCGGGAAGCTTGCTGATGAAACCAACCGTGTCCGACAGGATAACCTCCCGCTTGGAGGGTAGCCGGATGCGGCGCAGCAAGGGGTCCAGAGTGGCGAAAAGCTGGCGGGAGGCCAGGGTTTCCGATTGGGTCAGGGCATTGAAGAGGGTGGATTTGCCGGCATTGGTGTAGCCGACCAGCGAGACGGTGGGAACGGGAACGGATTGGCGAAAGGAGCGGTGCAATTTCCGGTGCGCTCTTACCCGCTGGAGTTCCTGCTTGATCCGGTGAATTCTTTGACGGATCTTGCGTTGGTCCGTCTCCAGCTTGGTCTCGCCCGGTCCGCGCGTCCCGATCCCTCCCCCCAGACGGGACAGTTCCACTCCCCGCCCCCCCAATCGCGGCAGCCAGTAGTCGAGCTGGGCCAGCTCGACCTGCAGCTTCCCCTCCCGGGTCCGCGCACGGCTGGCGAAGATATCCAGGATGAGCTGGGTTCGGTCGACGACCTTGCAATCGAGTGCCTGTTCGATGTTTCGTTGCTGGGCTGGGGAAAGGTTGTCATCGAAGATAACCGTGTCGGCCCGGTGGCGCTCCAGCAATCCTTTCAGTCGTTCCACCTTGCCCTTGCCGATCAGATAGGCCGGGTCATAGCGGGACCGTTGCTGCTGCAGGCGTGCGGCCACCTTGGCTCGGGCTGCGGAAGCCAGGGCAGCCAGTTCATCCAGCGACTCCTCCAGGCTCAAGCCGGCTCCCCTGGCGGCGGCCGGACTGGAAGACCGCTTCAGCTCACATCCCACCAGGATGGCGTTTTCTCTGCCCGATGCGGCGTTTTCCATCTCAGTTCGAGGGCTTCGGACTGGAAGCCTCGGTTGCCGGGGAGGGAGGTGCGGTAGGCAATGGGGGCGGGGCCGAACCGGTGGCGGCCGATTGGGTTGTCAGAACGGTCGCGATGGCATGTTTGAAGACCAGTTGGTCCCGGTGTTTGGATTCCAGAATGACCGCGAACTTGTCGAAGCTCTTGATCCGACCGGTCAACTTGACGCCCCCCATCAGAAAGATGGTTACGCTCAGCTTTTCTCTGCGAAGGTGGTTGAGAAAGACGTCCTGAATGTTGTGCGCTTGCTTTTCCATGGATTCCTTGATTCTCCTGAATGCCGCCCGGGCTCCCGGCTGCCCCTTGGGCCAGGCGGCGGTGTTCATCCGGAGCCGGGTTCAGGGCAGCCAGGCTCCCGGGACCGCTAGGGTGAAGTCGAGAGCGCCGGTTGGGTTAGCCCGCATTTCTCACCAGGTCGCTGAACGCATAGTGAATAGCGGTTTATCTTCAGACCCTTGATTGGCGCCATTTGAGGGACTTCCGGCTACAGACTACGCTGGGCGCGCCCTGGCTTGTCCTTTTCCCCTCAGCGCGCACATGCTCGCTCGACCGTAGTGACCGCTACGCTCTTCGCTCGCGAGCACGCGCTGAAGGAAAAATTCCTGCGCCATGATCACGCCCCCTGGTGAGAAATGCGGGCCAACGTCCCCGAAGGCTGCCTCGAGCGACCATGGACAAAGGCGGCACCATGGGCTTCAACGGCCGAACCGAGGGAGCCTTCATCTCCGAATCCCTGAAACCAGATCACGTTCTCTTCCTTCCTGAACCAGGTCAACTGACGTTTGGCGTAATTCCGTGTGGCCTGTTTGGTAGCGGCCACGGCTGCCTGCAGGGATATCTTTCCCTGCAGAAACTGCACCGACTGAAGGTAACCGAGCGATTGGAGGGGCTTGCATCCGGGAGAAAAGCCCTTCGCCAGTATGGACCGAACCTCCTCCACCAGTCCACCGGCAAACATGCGGTCGACACGCTCTTCAATTCTTTCGTAGAGCTGGGGCCGCGGCGGATTGAGCCCTATCTTCAGCAGTCGGAACCCCTGTAATGTTTCAGTGGCCGTTCGGAAATGCGCCGAGAGGGGTCTGGCAGTCAGAAAAAAGACCTCCAGGGCCCGAATGACCTTGGGCCGGTCCCCGGGGGGGATGCGCCGGGCCGAGTCGGGGTCCACTCTCGCCAGCAGGCGGTGGAGGTGGCTGTCCCCCTTGCGCTGAGCCTGCTGCTGGAGCCGTCGTCTCAGGGATTGACACCGGGAGGGGCCGTCGAAGAGGCCGTCGAGCAAGGCACGCAGGTAGAGCCCCGTGCCCCCCACCACCAGAGGCAGATTCCCCCGCTTGTCGATTCCCGCCAAAACCCTTCGACCCAGCGTCATGTACTGTCCGGCCGTGAACTCCTGGTCCGGATTGAGAAAATCGATCAGATGGTGAGGGATGCCGGCCTGTTCGGACTTGAGAACCTTGGAGGTGCCGATATCCAGAAACCGGTAGACCTGAACCGAATCGCAACCGAGGATCTCACCCTGGAATCGACTGGCAAGGCGAAGCGCCAGACTGGATTTTCCACTTGCGGTCGGTCCCAGGATGGCAATGAGGGGTGAGTTCGTCAAGTCCAGAGCCAGAATCGAAAGGTCAGGTAGGCGAACAGGAGCGTCGCCAGGATGCAGAGCCCCAATTGTTGAGCACGCGACGGCCGCATCGAACAGATCCTTACCCCCTTACCCGGACCCACTTTGGGAAAATCTACTCGATCCCGGTTTCAATGTAAACAGGGGGATGTGCCGTTGAATGCCGGAGTCAGGCGCGGTCGTGCGGCGGGAGGAAAGTCTTGAAGGGCGCGCCAGGGTGCCCGGAGCCCGTGCATTGGTCCGCCACCGGCCCGATAAGGCCGGCTGCGCGGATCGGTTCCGGCCAAGCCGCACCTTTCCCCGATCGAACCGATTTTTCGTGCTACTCTTGCTATGAGATCGGAAGGGAACTGCCTGAAGGCGCCGGAAGGCTGCCAGCTTCGCCCTCCTTTTGGGAAACCGGGAACAATAGGGATGGAAACGCCGCTGCACCCACCCGGGCCGGCCGCAGGTTCCCGCCCGGAGAGACCCGGGTAGGGAAGGCGGGGGTTCGAAACGGCTGCCGCCAGCGGGCTCACCCGGCTCCGGTCCACCCCGTGTCGCCCGGTCCGTCCAGGGGTCTTACGCCCCGAGGCCGGCCATGACTGCCATGAGCAAACGGACGAAAGTCTACGGGTTTCTGATCCTGGTGGTGGTGTTGGCGGCCGCTGGCTACGTTCTCAGGCAGAAGCCCGGGACCCCGACCGCCTCCGGTCAAGTGTCCCCGGCAGGGTCCCGCGGTGGGGAGAGCCGTCCGGTCGCCACCCCGGTGGAGTTGGCCCTGGCGAGACAGGATCGGATCACCAACCATCTTTCCTCCACTTCCAATCTGAGGGCCTTGAGAGAAGTCGAGGTCACGGCGCAGACCGGGGGAATCGTCCAAAGCCTGATAGTGGAAGAAGGAGACTTCGTCAGGCAGGGGCAACTCCTGGGACGTCTGGATGACCGCTCGCTCAAGATCCAGTTGGAGCTGGCGCGGGAAAAGCTGGCCCAGGCGAAACTGCAGTTGGAAAAAGCCCACATCCGGCGGGAGAAGGCCAAGGTGCAGATTGCCAACACCGAGAACGAACGCCAACGGCTGCAAGAGGCCTATGAGGAGCAACTGATCAGTGAGCGGGAGTATGACCAGGTGCGCTATCAACTGGATGAGTTGGGCCACGACGAGCGGGTCTCGGCCTCCGAGACACGGGAGCTTTTTCACCGTGTGCAGGAGCTGGAAGTGGAAATCCGCAAATCCGAGCTCGAGATCTCCCATACCCGGATCACGGCTCCATTCAGCGGGCGTATTACCGAACGCACCATGGAGTTGGGAAAAAACGTGCGAAGTTCCGACAAGCTTTTCAAGCTGGGAGCCTTTTCTCCTCTGTATGCCGACGTTTTCCTTTCGGAACGGGAGGCGCGCCGGGTGCGGCCCGGACAGAAGGCCTCCGTTCGGTTGGGTGCGGATGACGCCATTCAGTGCGCGGGACGGGTGCTTCGTGTCAGTCCGGTGGTTGACATCTCCAGCGGTACGGTCAAGATTACGGTGGAACTCACCCCGGGGACCGACGGATTCACACCGGGCGGATTTGTCCGGGTGGCCATTCAGACCGACGTGCGGCCCGATGCCATCCTGGTTCCCAAGCGGGCCGTGATCGAAAGGGATGGAGAGGCCTTCGTCTTTCTGGCCAAAAATGGCGTGGCCCGGCGCGTGCCCGTGCAACTGGGCTATGAAGAGGATGGGAATATCGAGATCCTGCAGGGGATTTCTGCCGGGGATCGAGTGGTGGTGGCCGGACAGGGCGAATTGGAGGACGGGTCCGAGATCCGGACGGTCCGGAAAGACTCCTCCAACGGCCTGCCGGAAGAGGCCACCTGAAACCGGCTCCGCCCCCGGCGATGGAACCTGGCAGGGCTAGGTTCTTGTCCTTTGCCGGGAGGCCGGCGGCCAACCCCGGCAGCAGTTTCTCCATATCGGTCCGGGCGCCCTGGCGGGCAACCCGCCAGGGGAGGCGTCCCGGGCCGTCATTCTGACGGACGCCTCCCCCGGAATGCCTCCGGTTGTCCTCCCTTTCCCGGGCCTGGTCTTTAAGCCTCTTTTTTTAAGCCTCCTGAACCATGATCCAGCTTGCTATTCGACGTCCGGTGACCGTCTCCATGTTCGTGGTCGCGGTGGCCCTTTTCGGTCTGGTCTCCCTGGAGCGGATGGCCCTCAACCTGCTGCCGGAAATTGCCTACCCCGCCCTCACCATCCTGACCGACTATGAGGACGCGGCTCCTGAAGAGATCGAAAACCTGATTACGCGTCCCATCGAGGAGGTGGTTGGCGTGGTTGGAGGCCTGACGAGAGTGGAGTCGGTCTCGCGGGCGGGTCAGTCGGAGGTCATTCTGGAGTTTGCCTGGCAGACCAACATGGACGTGGCAACCCTGGAGGTCAGGGAAAAGCTGGATCTGCTGCAGTTGCCGCGGGACGTCGAGCGGCCGGTGCTATTGCGCTTCGATCCTTCCTACGATCCCGTCATGCGCCTGCAGTTCTGGGGTGAGGTGAGCCTCAGCCGGCTGCGCTATCTGGCCGACGAGGAGCTGAAAAAGAGCTTGGAGTCCACCGAAGGAGTCGCGGCCATCAAGGTGGTGGGCGGCCTGGAGGAGCAGATCCGCATTGAAATCGACGAAAAACGGTTGGCGGATTTGAGGATCCCCATTACCGAAGTCACTCAGGTGCTCATCCGGGAGAACCTGAATCAGGCTTCCGGGAGCCTGTATGACCAGGATGCCAACTACATGGTTCGCATGTTGAATCAGTTTCGCTCGGTGGAAGAGATCGAAAGGATCATCCTGAGGGATTCGGAAGGCAGACAGGTTGTCCTGGGCGAGGTGGCGGAGGTCTGGCGGGGAAGCAAGGACCGGGAGGTGATTGCACGTATCGACGGCCGGGAGAGCGTGGAGCTGGCGGTTTACAAGGAGGGCGACGCCAATACGGTGATGGTGGCCCGCGCCGTGGAGGCAAGGCTGGAGAAGCTGCGGCAGGACGGGGTCCTGACGGAGAACCTCCAGGTCCGCACCGTTTTCAATCAAGCCCGGTTCATCCAGCAAGCCGTGGACAACGTGCTCTGGTCGGCGGTGTTGGGAGCGGTGTTGGCTACCCTTGTCCTCTACCTGTTCCTGCGCCACCTGAGAAGCACCCTCCTGGTGGCCGTCTCCATTCCCATTTCCATCCTGGCGACCTTCGCCCTGATGTACCAGATGGATGTCTCCCTGAACATCATGTCCCTGGGCGGGATTGCTCTGGGTGTGGGCATGCTGGTGGACAACTCCATTGTGGTTCTGGAGGCGGTGCATCGACAGGATCGATCCCAAACGACCCTGCCGGAAGCCGTCTACCGGGGGACTCGGGAAGTCGGAACCGCGGTCACGGCTTCGACGCTGACCACCTTGGCGGTGTTCCTGCCCCTGGTCTTTGTGGAAGGCATTGCGGGGCAACTGTTCAAGGACCAGGCCCTGACCATCGTCTTTTCCCTTTCGGCCTCCCTCCTGGTGGCGCTCACCTTCATTCCCATGGTGCTGGCGCTGCAGATCCAGCCGCCTCCCCCGGCCTCCGGCAAAGCCCTTCCGGAACCTGCGCCGGAGACCCTCGACCCCGGGTCCATGGGGAGCGTTGGCCGCTTTCTTCTGTTTTTCCGGAAGATCCTTCGCCGGGTGGTTGCCTTTCTGCTGGCGGACCTGCTTACGGTGGTGCTGGCGGATCTCCGCACCGGTCTGCAATGGCTGGGCCGTGGCCTGCTGCGCCTGATGGCCCCGATCCTGAGCTTCTTCGAGGCGGGGCTGGGAGCCCTGGGACGGCGGTATCCCGGCTGGCTCGAGTTGGCGCTCAATCACAAGGGAAGGGTCTTTGCGGCAACCGGTCTGCTGATCGCCCTGGCCGTGGCCGCCTTTTTCCGACTGGGAGCCGAATTGATCCCGCCCCTGACCCAGGGAGAGTTCGCCTTCGAAGTCCGTTTGCCGGAGGGGACGCCACTGGCGCGGACGGACCGGCTTCTGAAGACGGTCGAAAGAGAGGTGGCTGATCTTGAAGGGGTTGAAACGGTCTTCTCCAGCGCCGGGGGCAGCAACCAGAACCAATTCGCCCGGCAGCTCGAGGAGGAGCACGTCGGTCAGCTTCACCTGGTGATGAAGAATCGGCGGGACAGGGCAACGGAGATAAAGGTCATCGAGAGCGTCCGCAATCGGCTGAGCCAATTCCCGGAACTGACCTATGTCTTTCGCCGGCCCACCCTGTTCAGCTTCAAGACCCCCATCGAGGTGGAGATTTATGCCTATGACCTGAGCGAGCTGCGGGCGGCAGCCAGTCAGGTCGCCGCACGCATGGAAGGGATTGCCGGACTCAAGGATGTCAAGACGACGACCCGGCTGGGGAATCCGGAGATCCAGGTGCGTTTCGATCGGGAACGGCTGGCCCGCCTGAACCTGGACGAAAATTCCATCGCCAGCATTCTGAGAAACAAGATTCGCGGAGAGGTGGCCTCGCGCTACCGCGAGAAGGACAAGCAGATCGATATTCTGGTCCGAGCGGCCGAATCGGACCGCGACGCCATCCAGGATCTGAAGGAGCTGGTCATCAACATGGGGACGCAGGCCTTTTCAGGCACGGGCGCCGGCTCGAGTTCGGGGGCTTCTGCGGCGGAGGGTTCGGGGTCCGGCTCCGAGGGGGGAGCCGTTCAAAGCGCCGATGCGGAGTCCGGCGCCGCTCGAACCGTGCCCATCCGCTTGAACGCGGTGGCGGACATCGACATCGGCAGGGGCCCCGGCGAAGTGCGGCGAATCGGTTCTCAGCGGGCGGCGGTGGTGTCGGCCAACCTGAGCGGAATGGATCTCAGCCGCGCTTCCCGGGCGATCCTGGACGAGTTGCAAGACCTTGGCGGGCAGCTTCCGGCGACGGTCAGCCTGTCTTTGGCCGGACAGAACCGGGAGCTGGCGACCTCTTATCGGAGCCTGCTCATGGCGCTGGCCCTGGCCGTGTTTCTGGTCTACCTGGTGATGGCCTCCCAGTTCGAATCCTTCATTCATCCCTTCATTATCATGTTCACGGTTCCCCTTGGATTGGTCGGGGTGATCCTGACTCTGGCCTTGACGGCCACGGCGGTCAGCGTGGTGGTGTTGCTGGGATTGATCATCCTGTCGGGGATCATGGTCAACAACGCCATACTCCTGGTGGACTACGCCAACAAGGTCCGGCGGGCCGGTCAGACCAGCCGCGCCGCACTGCTGCAGGCCGGTCAGGTCCGGCTGCGGCCCATTCTGATGACGACCCTCACCACCGTCCTGGGTCTGAGCCCCATGGCCCTCGGCTGGGGGGAAGGAGCGGAAATTCGCGCCCCCATGGCTATCGCGGTCATGGGGGGACTGCTGTTCTCTGCTCTGTTGACGCTCTTTTTCATTCCGGTGGTCTACGAGTTGGTCGATAGAAGAGGTGTGGGGGCCGGAGCCGCTGCCGCCCTCAGTGCCGGAGCGGTAGTGGATGAATCGGAGTGAGAACCCTCGCAGTCGTGTGGCGATTGCCCCGAAGCTGGGCTGAGGAAAGAGAGAATGGCCGTGAAAGAGCTTGAAGAGTCTGACCGCTCCTCCGCCGGGCCCTCCGGGTCCGGACTGAGGCTGGCAGACTATTCCATCCGTTACCCGGTAACCATTCTCATGCTCTGCCTGTGCCTGCTGGTTCTGGGGGGCATCTCCCTGACCCGGATCCCGCTGGTGCTGACCCCCGATATCGACTTTCCCGGCGTCTTCGTGCATCTCCCCTACGCCAATGCCACCCCGGTTCAGGTGCAGGAGTCGATTACCCGTCCGCTGGAAGAGGCGCTGGCGACCATTCCCAACGTTCAGCGCATGGTGTCCCGGTCTTCTGCCGATCAGGCCCAGGTCCAGATGTTTTTCGGTTGGGGGACCAACGTGGACTGGCTGCGGTCGGAGGTTCGGGACAGGGTGGAACAGGTGCGCTCCGAGCTTCCCGACGACGTTGAACGGATTCTGGTGAACAATTTCAGCACCACCGACTTTCCCATACTCAGAGGCCAGATCTCCTCCGGTCGAGACCTTCGAGGCTCCTTCGATTTCCTGGATGCCAGAATCCGAACCCCGCTGGAGCGTATCCCGGGGGTGGCTGAAGCCGAAGTCAGCGGAGCCGGCCGTCAGGAGGTCAGCATCTATCTTCGGCTCGACGACATCAAGCGGTTTCGGGTCGACGTGGGGCAATTGTTCCAACGTATGGACGGCGCCAATCTCAACCTCTCCCTGGGGCGAATGCAGGACGGCAGCACGCGCTATGGAGCCATGGCTCGGGGTTCCCTGTCCTCCCTGGAACAGATTGCCGACTTCCCGGTCAATCAGCGGGGGCTGAGGCTGCAAGAAGTCGCCGACATCTATTACGGCAGTCGTCCCGTAAACTCCGGGAAGCACTTGAACGGGGAACCGGCGGTCGAGCTGCAGATCCGCAAGACCTCCGAAGCCAATACGGTGGAAACGGTCGACCGGATCATGGCCGTCCTGGATCAGCTCCGCCGGGATCCGGCACTGGAGGGTATCGAGGTCCGGGTCTGGCACAATGCCGGAGAGGAAATTGTCCTGGCGCTTACGGGGCTGCTGAATGCGGGCACGCTGGGAGCCTTGTTGGCCATGGGGGTCCTCTACCTGTTTCTAAGACGGTTGGGAGCGACGCTGACCATCGGCTTCGCCATTCCTTTTTCCATCGTGGCCACCATTGGATTCCTCTACCTCTTCGGCAAGACCCTCAATGTCCTGTCCATGATGGGCCTGATGTTGGCCGCCGGGATGCTGGTGGATAACGCGGTGGTGGTGCTGGAGTCGATCTATCAGTGGCTGGAGAAGGGCTGCGATCGGGTGACGGCCGCTTGCCGGGGGACCCAGGCGGTGGCCATGGCGGTGCTGGCAGCCACCTTGACCTCCATCATCATCTTTGTGCCTCTGGTTTTTGGCAAGACCACCGCTTACTCGATCTGGTTGGCTGACGTGGGAGCCTCCATCATGATCGCCCTGCTGTGTTCCCTCTTTATCTCCCTGACCCTCATCCCCTTGGGGGCTGCCAGGCTGTTCGGAGGGCGGTCCCCCGGGGATCCCGGGCAGGCTTCCCGGACTGTTCCGGCAAGTGCCGGCAGGAGTTCGCCCGCCGGGGCGGGAGAGGACCCGTCCGCGGTTTCCGGACGGAGTCGGGCGGGGTGGGGCGAGTCGATCATGCAGGCCTACCTGCGGCTGATGAACTGGCCTCTGCGACATCGCTTTCTGGTGGGTCTGTGTATCGTGCCTCTGGTGGTTGGCGGTTCGCTGATGGCTCTTATTTATTGGGTTCCCGACAGTTCGCCGGAGGCTCGGGACCTGCAGAACCTGGATATTCGCTACGACTTCACCGAGAACTACCACTACGCCAAGATCGAAAGGGACTTCCTGAATCCCGTTGAAGACTTTCTGCTGGCTCACCGGGAACCCTTCAAGATCAGGAACGTCTCCAGCAGCTTCAGCAACAACAACGCTTCCACCCAGGTCTATTTCGACAACGAGAAGTTGACCCTGGGGGAATTGATCCGTATCCGCGGGGAGATCCAGGATCGGCTGCCGGAAATTCCGGGCGCGCAGATCGAGCTGGGGCGGCAGGGAGGGGCGGAGTCTCAGACCTTTATCAGTGTCAACATGTACGGGGAGGACACTGCCCGGCTGCAGGTCCTGGCCCAGGAGGCCAAGCACAGGCTGAGGGAACAGGGGGTCTTTAATGATGTCTTTTCCGGGGCCGACCGTGGCCGCGAGGAGGTTCAGATTGTCTTGAAACGAGACCTGGCCCGCCGCTACGGGGTTTCTCCCCAGTCAGTGGCCCGTCTCCTGGGCATCGTCATCCGCGGCCGGAAGATCCGGGGCTACCGTACACCCGAGGGTGAAGTGGAGATCTGGCTGTGGCTTCGGCCCGGGGACCGGGAAGATCTGGAAGATCTGAAGTCGGTGGCGGTGGGGAGCAGACCGGGGGGGCAGGAGATCCTGCTCTCCCAGGTGGCCGAATTCCGTCGCATCAACACGCCCTCCGTTATCCGCCGGGAAGACCGCCGCACCTATACGGAAATCGGGGTGAGTTATACGGGCGGTCAGAAGGAGGAGGGGAAGCGATTGCTGGGCGAGGTCATGGACAGCCTGGACTATCCCGCCGGCTACGGATGGACCTACGGGTTCTGGACGCAGCGGCAGGAGAGAGACACCCGGGACTTCCTTCTCAATCTGCTGCTGGCGTTCCTGATGGTTTACTTCGTGATGGCTTCCCTGTTCGAGTCCCTGGCCCACCCCTTTGCCATCATGTTCTCCCTTCCCTTTGCCCTGGTGGGAGTCACCTGGTTTCTCTATCTGACCGGAACCCCGTTCAACCTCATGTCCCAAATCGGCCTCATGGTTCTGTTGGGGATCGTGGTGAACAACGGCATCGTGCTGGTCGCCCACATCAACAACCTCCGGCGCCAGGGGCTGGTGCGGTCCGAGGCCATCCTGGCCGGGTGTCGAGAGCGGTTCCGGCCTATTCTCATGACGGCCGCCACCACCATCGTGGGGCTCATTCCTCTGGCGCTGGGCACCACCGGAATGTTCGAGCTTCGCTATTTTCCTCTGGCGCGCACCGTCATGGGGGGATTGATCTCCTCGACCCTGCTGACCCTGGTGGTCCTGCCCGCCTACTACACCCTCTTCGACGACCTGGCCCACTGGCTCAAGCGCCTCTGGTGGCAATCCCGGCCGCAAGCGGAGGGCTCGTCTGAAAGCCAATGAGGGTATTCCACGAACGACTCCACGAAGGGCGTGAAGGTAAAAAGAGTTATCCACGAAGGGACACGAAGGACAACCAACGACAACTGGCGCCAAAATATTTCTGCACTTTTGTCCCGTTGGTGTGACCCTGTCATGGGAGGAAGCCCACCCGGGAGCGCGGGCGTCCCGCCCGCACAAATCCTCCCGCAGCTTCAGCCATCTCCTCCACCGGAATCAACCGGCAGCGGCGCCCTGCCTCTGCTTCGGCCGGGCCCATGCGGTTCCCGCCGGCAGGGCGGTCGGCTGCAACATCGCAGGGAAACTGAGCGGCAACCGAAGGGACAGCATGCGGGCGGGACGCCCGCGCTCCCGGGGGTGTCGTCCCGATGGTGAGGTGGGGGGTATCCGGCGGGCGACTTCTCTGAAAGCCGGCCTGTCCCCTTTGGGAAACTCCCGTTTGCCTGCGAGCCGGGCCCCCGCCCTGCCGGGCGGATCATACGAGAGTGAAACAATCGGAAATCGATCATCCCTTCGTGACCTTGGTATCCCGTAGCGGCTAACCTCAACGCCTTAGTGGCCCTTCGTCGTTCTTCGTGGCCCTTCGTGGATAACTCTTTTTCTTTTGCCTTTTTTCGTTTGTTTCAGGCAAGGGCCGCCCCCGCCCTGCCGGGCGGGCGCGCGGCCAAGCACCAATCACCAGAAGACCACAAACGTCAGAACACATCCGATCGCCAGGGCCAGGGTGCTGAGCAAGGCCGGCAGGCGCTGTCCCTGAGGAGCCCTCTTGGAGATTTCCTCCTGAATCTGCCGTATCCTGAGTTGACTGGAACGCAGCCAGGCGCTCTCTTCCTGGCGGCTGGTCAGATCCGATGCTCTGCCGCTTTCCCATCCGGTCACCTGGGAAACCAGCACCATGGTCGCGGCCGTCACCAGCATGCTGAAGGGATAGGCGGCGTAGGTGCCCATCATCACCGGCGGCAGCAGAACCCATCCCGTCTGTTCCGCCACCAGGGGCGCCGCCATGCGCAAGATGCCGTAGGCGGCGCCCGCCAGGAGGCCGATCAGGCCGCTGCAGCGGTGGACCCGGGTGAAGCTCCCCATGAGATAGATGGTCAGCAGGGGAATCACAAAGGCGCTGGTCAAATCGAGGTAGTAAAGGACCATGCCGCCTCTCAGCAGACCGGGAATGTAGAAAAAGGAGATTGCAATGACCGCGGGGGTCAGCCACTGGCTTATCCGGAGGTAATGCCGGTCGTCCCGTCCCGGAACCAGCAGGCGGGCATAGACGTCACGGGTCAGCAGGGCCGAGAGCGCCGAGCCGATGGAGTCATAGGTCGACAGGGAGGCCGCCAGGATGCCGGCGACCACGATTCCCTTCAGGCCCACGGTCTCGATCTGGCTGACCAGCAGGGGGTAGATGGCGTCCTGTCGCCCATCGGGCAGGGCGCTCTGCTCGGGGAAGAGGGCCCGCCCCATCACGCCCATGGACAGGTTGAAGAAGGTCATCACCAGGGTTGCGGAACTGGCCGCAAACACGGACATCTTCAGGTCCCATTCGCTGCGGGCGGCAAACATCCTCATCACCTGGGTGTGGTTGACGATGGAATAGGCCATCCCCATGATCACCAGGGCCAGGGCCATCAGCCAACCGGGAGTGTGGTGCCGGATGGTTTTCGAGTCCGCATCGTAGTGTCCGCCCAAGCCGAGCTTCCTCTGAATTTCCACGGAAGACTTGCCGGCAACCGTCTCGTTCTGGACGTTTTCGTGACCCGCGTGCAGCAGCCGGGCGGCCACGGCCGGATCGTGGGCGTTGAGGCGCCGCTCCATGCCCTCCCAGCCTCCCACCTGCCCCCACACCAGGAACCAGATGATGAGCCCGGCAACGGTCATGACCCCGAATTGCAGGCTGTCGGTCATGGCCACCGACCGCAGCCCCCCGAAGGCGGTGTAGATGGCGGCCAGGGCGGCAATCAGGCCCACCACCGTCCAGGCCTCCGCATCCGACAGGCCGCACACGATCGAAAGGGTCAGGAACAGAGTGGTGGCGATGATTCCCAGCACCAGCGTCCGATACTGGACTTGAACGAAGGCACAGATGACACGCACCGGGGTTCCGTAGCGGGTCTCCAGGTATTCGGCGTTGGTATAGAGCCCCGCCCGGTACATGGGAAGACAGATGAAAAAGGCCGCCAGGATCCAACCCAGTACCGCTCCCACCCAGTTGGTGGCGAAGTAGCTGAAACCGAGGAGGTAAGTGCCACCGGCGTCGGCCACCAGATCGCTGGAGTCGATGGCCGTGGCATACATCGAGATGCCCACCAGCCACCAGGGGAGGCTCCGTCCCGCCAGAAACCAATCGGCGCTGGAGCGCACCCCGCGGCTCAAATAGAGCCCGTAGAGGATGATGGCTCCATTGAGCCCAATCACCAGTGCCCAGTCCCACGGGCTCATGATCGCCACCTCTTCGATTGGAACGGCTGGATGGGTCTCCCCGCGGCTTTCGGCAAAACCGTCAGGCGACCCCCAAGCGTCCGACCATTCTGCAGGAGAACGGCCGCCAACTCAAGGGCGTAACCGGTTGGGGGCCGGCCGAAGCCCTCTCGCCTCCTGTGGTATGCTGTGCGCATTTCGAGCCCCTGTGCGGGCCGGTGTTTCTCTGGCCGGAGGGTCTGCCTGCCTGCCCGCTCCCCTTGAGGAGACAACCCATGAAACTGGCGACATTGAGGAAGGACAGCGGCAGTTGTGTGGCAGCAATCGTTCAGGATGGGGACAGGCTGATCGACCTGCAGCAGGCCGCGCGAGAGGCGGGAGACCGCCCGGAGCTCTTCGGCGACATGATCGCTTTTCTGGAGAGTGGCGGCGAGGGAAGGTCTGTGGCCGGACGGCTGATCGATCGGGGGCTGGCCGAGGGGTGGGGAAGGACCTTCAGGCTGGAGGAGCTGAAGGCCCCGGTGCCCTGTCCGCGAAAACTTTTCTGCTTAGCCGGCAACTACCTGGAGCACATCGAGGAGGGAGGGGGAGTGGCGGCTCCCCAGGACAAGGAGACCCCCCGTATCTTCATGAAGCCGCCCTCCAGCACCGTGGTCGGGCCGGGCGGGGAAATCCGCATTTCGCCGGTGGCTCAGGCTGTTGACTGGGAAGGAGAGCTGGCCGTGGTCATGGGGCGGCGGGTCAAGGCCGTCAAGGCCGACCGGGCCCTCGACTATGTGGCCGGCTACACCATCATGAACGATGTCTCGGAGCGGGAACTGAAGATCTGGGGGCGTTCCGAAAGCCGGACCGAGGACTCGTTCTTCGACTGGCTCAACGGCAAGTGGTACGACACCTTTGCCCCCATGGGACCCTGGCTCGTCACCACCGAGGACATCCCCAACCCCCAGGCGCTGCAGATCAGCACCTACGTCAACCAGGAACGAAAGCAGCACTGCAGCACGGCGCAGATGATCTTCCCCGTAGCCATGATCATCGAGTACCTGTCCGCCATGGTGACCCTGGAGCCGGGGGATGTCATCAGCACCGGCACGGTGGCCGGGGTGGGAGCCATCAGCGGACAGTTCCTGCGGCCGGGGGACCAAGTCAGGGTGGCGATCAGCCAAATTGGGCAGCTCGACAACCGGGTGGTGGGCAGCCCGGATTAGCCCGCCCGCGCCCGCGGGTGGAGTGGACTGGATTGGAGAGGGAGAAGAGCAGTGAACGACAGGTCGTTGCCTCCGGACGACAGACTCAATGCCTTCTGCCCGGACAGCCGGGCCTATCTGCAGGGTAAGGACCGGGGCCCTCTGGCCGGGCTGACTTTCGCCGCCAAGGACATTTTCGACGTCAAGGGTCATGTGACCGGCGGGGGCAATCCCGACTGGAAGGCCAGCCAGCCGGTGGCCGAAACCACCGCCTGGGCGGTGGAGGCCCTGGTCCGTTCTGGCGCCACCATGGTGGGGAAGACCCACACCGATGAACTGACCCGCGGCATTCTGGGCGTCAACGCCCACTACGGTACCCCGCTGAACCCGAGAGCCCCGGGCCGGGTTCCGGGGGGCTCCTCCAGCGGCTCGGCGGCTGCAGTGGCCGGCGGCCTGGTCGATTTCGCCCTGGGCTCCGACACCGGCGGCTCGGTGCGGATACCGGCCAGCTTCTGCGGCCTCTACGGGCTGCGCCCCTCCCACGGGCGCATTCCCCTGCACGGAATCCTGCTGCAGGCGCCCAGCTACGACACCGTGGGTTGGTTTGCGCGAGACCCCGATCTGTTTGCCCGGGTGGGGTCGGTGCTGCTGCAAACGGAGATCGGCCCGGTTCGGCCGCACCGCCTGGTGGTGGCAGTGGATGCCTTTGAGGTGGCTGACGAGTCGGTCCGGGCGGCGCTGCAGCCCCTGGTGGAGCGCCTGGCCTCCTTGATTGGCGTCTCCAGTCGGGAGAGGCTGGCTCCCACCAGCCTCTCGGACTGGGCTGCCGGGCAGCGGGTGCGAGCAAGCAGCGAAAGCTGGGAGGTGGTCAAGGATTGGATCGATCGCTTGAACCCCAGGTTGAGCTTTCAGGTGGCGGAGAGTTGCCTGGCCGGCAGAGGTCTGACCCCTCCGGAGGTGGCCGCTGCCCTGGCGGATCGGGAAAAGGTCATCGCCCGCATGCGGACCCTGCTTGCCGGGGATACGGTGGTCTGTCTACCCACCGCGCCCACACCGGCCCCGCCCCGGGCGCAAACCATGTCCGAGCGGCGGCCCCTGTTCTCACGCATTGTCCAGCTGACCTGCATTGCCGGAACCATCGGGGCGCCTCAAATCAACCTGCCCTGGGCCGAGGTGGAGGGACTCCCGGTGGGGCTTTCCCTGATGGGGGCTCCGGGATCGGACGAGATGCTGATCGCCTTCGCCCGCGAAGCCGCCGAAATCCTTCAGATCTCATAGAACGGTCCCGCAAACACACCCCCGGCAGGCGGACGACGACTTCCCGGGAGCGCGGGCGTCCCGCCCGCACATGGCTTGGCACCGCGACGCCTATCTCCCCCACTTCGATCAACCAGTCCGCAGATCGGGCGCAAGACCATAACGTTGCAATTGGCCGCATAGTAAACTTTCAATTAGACGCTACTAAACCTTGCAATCAGACGCATTGAAAGGTTACGATTGGCCGATGAGTAAATCTCACTTCTACCCTCGGTATGTCGAGCGCCGACTGTCGGAGGCGTTGGAAGACTCTCCAGTCGTGCTGCTTCACGGCCCGCGCCAGTGTGGCAAAACAACTCTCGCCCAGTTCGCATGTGCGCCGAATTACCTGAAATGGGGTGATGACTCCCTAGTCTGGGGCGAAGATCGCTTTGGCTGGGGGGTGTCTCAACAGCACCGGGACTACAAATACATCACCTTCGATGACGCTGTCGCACGAGACGGCGCGCAGGCCGATCCCATGGGCTTCGTCGCCGACCTGCCGGAGCGTGTAATTCTGGACGAGATACAGCGCGTCCCGGACTTGTTCTCAGCTCTCAAGCTGGAAGTAGATCGCCGGCGCACGCCCGGGCGTTTCATCCTGATCGGCTCGACCAATGTGCTGCTCATCCCGGCGCTGTCGGACTCCCTGGCGGGACGACTCCAAGTTGTTCCACTCCATCCGCTGGCACAAAGTGAACTGGCAGTTCAGCCAGGGACTGCCTTGGATTCCCGAATGCGTCCCGGGTTCCTGGATGCTTTGTTCGGGGACGGATTCGAGGTCCGGCAGACCGAGCGGCTGGGTAGACATCTCATCGAACGGATAGTCGCCGGAGGATTCCCGGCAGCGCTGACGCGTCCGACCGCTCGACGTCAGGCCAACTGGTATCGCGATTACGTTGGAGCCCAGCTCCAGCGGGACGTGAGGGACATGGCGCGTATCCGAATGCTCGACGTGCTGCCCCGGCTCCTGAGTGCGGCCGCTTCGCAGACCGCCAGACTGTACAACCTCACCGATCTGGCCTCGCCCTTCCATCTCAGCCGTCCGACCATCCGCGATTACGTCGAACTTCTCGAAAGACTTTTCCTGCTGAAACAGCTCCCTCCCTGGCATAGCAATCGCCTGAGCCGATTGGTAAAGACACCGAAACTGCATGTGGGCGATTCCGGACTTGCATCGGCGCTGCTGGGAGCCGACACTGCCTCGCTGGCTGCCGACCGAGCGTTGCTTGGGCAACTTCTGGAAACGTTCGTGTTTCAGGAGCTGTCACGGCAGGCAAGTTGGCAGGATACGCCGACAAGCTTCTTTCACTTTCGGGACAAGGACGGCGTAGAAGTGGACGTTGTCATCGAGCGTGGAGGCCGAACCGTTGCAGGGGTGGAGGTCAAGGCGGCGGCGACGGTGACACCGGGAGATTTTCGCGGACTGCGCAAGCTTGCCAAAGCCGCCGGCGACCGCTTTGCCGCGGGTGTTGTGCTCTATGACGGAGAGACCTGCACAGGCTTCGGCGAAGGCTTCCATGCCGTGCCGGTCCGCCGGTTGTGGGAGACATCCTGAGAGTTTTCATTCCAGTTGGCATGGAGGCTCCGGATGCCGCGAATGCTGGCGCCAGCGTCGAGCAGCAGTCGCAGGGCCTCGATATCGCTGACGCCTTCAGCTAAATCGGCCAGATTGAATCGGGTAATCACCTGAACGTTATCGGGCCGATGCGACAGGAGACAGTCAAGTGCACCTATCTTGATGAACGGGCAGACGATGCGTACCTCACCGGGATCCGCCCGAATAGCCGCCGATAGTTCCGGGCCCCATCCTGCGTCGACCAGCCGTATGGGCGCCTGGCTCATCACGCTGCCCTCTCAAAATGACCGCTGACGGCCTGTTGCCAGACATGTGCATAGACTTGGGTTGCGGCCGCCGCCTTCTCCTCGGCAGTGAATGGCGGGGTTGGCAGGCTGTCGTACACCTGGTCGAGAATGAAGACCTCCACATCTGCCTTGGTCTGCTCCTTCTCCCAAAAACGGTCGAGCTCGGAGAGATGTGCCTTGATTGACGATAGTAGGTTGCGGCTCGCCTGTTTGACCCGCTCCCGCTCAGTCTTGGGCAGATTGTCCTTCTTGAGCAAGTCGAACAACGCGAGCTCGTCCTCATCGAGGCCTTCCTGCACTGCGCGCTTCTGCTCTTCGTCCAACTCGTCCATGAGTTCCGTCAGCCGGCGGAAGGTTTCCTCGATGGTCACGCGGTCCTTCTCGCGATTGTAGTCGGCGACGATCTCCTCGTACTTCTGCTGATAGTCCATGCGCGAAGGATTGCGCTTCAGCATCATGGCGAGCTTCTGCTCGACGACCTCGCGGATGTCCTGAAGCGCCGTTGCCTTGTGCCGGACCTTTTTTGCGAACTCGTCGCGCAGCTTTTCCATGTCGATCAAGCTGAGGTCGAAGGTCAGGCCCTCGGCCTGGTCATCACCCGGCGCCTGTGTGCGGATGGCCTCGTTGACGATCCGGTGCAGCTCCTTCAGGAGCTCTGTCACGTCCGCAGTATCGCGCCGCTCCGTCAGCTTTCTGTAGATTGCCTCGAGATTGTCGTGCCGCTCGGCGAAGGCAAAGGCCGAAGGCTCCATCAGCAATGCCTTGAAGCGGACGAACACCTGCCGGGCCAGGATTTCGAATCGGCGCTTGGCCTTGTCGCTGGAATAGACTGCCTCTACTGCATCCTTCAGTCCCTTAATGCGCGCGAAACCGGTGGAGCCGACCAGCGTCGCCGGGTCAAAGCCCAGCTTGCGCAGGTGCGCCTCGGCCGCCTCGATGGCCTCGATCAATGCCTGCACACGCTCCTCGATCGGCGAGACGATCTCCTCGCTGCCGTCGCCGTCATCGCCGAGCGCATACTGCGCCAGCGCCTCCCGCAGGCTTTTCAGCATGCCGTTGTAGTCGACGATGAGGCCGAAGTCCTTGCCGGGATACACCCGGTTCGCCCGCGCGATCGCCTGCATCAGCGTATGCGCCTTCATCGGCTTGTCGACGTAGAGAGTCGAGAGGCACTCGACGTCGAAACCGGTCAGCCACATGGCGCAGACGATGGCCACGCGGAAGCGATGATCCGGGTTTTTGAAGGCGAATTCCACATCCATCGGCTTCCCGTCGGCCGTCTGGAAGCCCTGCTTCATCAGGGCGCGGTGCGGGATGATGTCGAAACCCCATTTCGCGAAGTCTTTTACCTCGTTCTGTGCCTCGCTGATGATGATCTCGACGATAGTCTCATCCAGCCAGTCCGCTTGGGCCCCTAGTTGCTGTGCCTTCTCCTCAAGCGCGGCGCGACGGGTCTGGTCACCCGCCGCCTGCGCCTCCGCGCGCTTCACCTCGGCCGCTGCCCGGACCAACTTCGTCTTCGCCTGCCATCGTGGAACGATCAACTGGAGCATCCGGGCACAGGTGATCTTGTCGATGCAGACCAGCATCGACTTGCCCGATTCCCAACGGGTCGCGCAGTGCTCGACGAAATCGTCCTCAATCCTGTCAAGGCGTTCGTCCGCGGTGATGACTTCGTAGTCTTTACCCAGCAGCTTTTCCAACAGCGCCTCCCGGTCGGGATCGAGCTCGGCCTCTTCGATCTTGGCCGCGATGCGGTCGTTCAGATCTATCTGCGCCACGCCCAGCTTTTCGCCCCGGTTCTCGTAGACCAGCTTGACGGTCGCCCCGTCCTCCTCGGACCGCTTGAAGTCGTAGCGAGAGACGTAGTCCCCGAAGATGCGTTTGGTGAGTTCGTCCTGCTTGAAAAGCGGCGTGCCGGTGAAGCCGATGAAGGCCGCGTTCGGCAGCGCCAGGCGCATGTTGCGCGCCAGCCGGCCCGCCTGTGTGCGATGGGCTTCGTCCGAGATCACGATGATGTCGTCGCACCGGCTGTAGGGTTGCTTGGGATCGACGTTCTTATTGAACTTGTGGATCAGGCTGAAGAGGTAGCGGTGGTTCTCCTTCAGCAGCTTTTCCAGATCGTCGCCCGACGCGGCCCGAGGCGTCTGGTCGGTGGCGATGCCGCAGCCGACGAAAGTCCCGTATATCTGGCCGTCGAGGTCGTTTCGGTCGGTCATCAGCAGGAAGGTGAAATTGCCTTCCAGCTTCCGCCGCACCTTCTCGGCGAAGAAGGCCATGGAATAGGATTTGCCGCTACCCTGAGTGTGCCAGAAGACGCCCAGTCGGCCGAGGTCGGGATGGGCTCGCTCGATGATGTCGACCGGCCCCCTGGGCATGTAAGGCGATTCCGCCTCGGCCACCTTCCGCGCTGGCGGCACGTACTCCGCGGGCGCACGGGATTCGAGCGGCAGTTCGAAGACGCGGTGCCTGAGGCGCTGCTCCGGCGGGAACTCCCGTTTCAACGCTTCCTGCCGCGACACCGAGGCCACCGCCCGGTTGACGCCCAGCACCTGGTGGTTTCGCGCAATGACCTTGCGGGTGCCCTCCGGCTTGCTCTCGTCGAACAGGATGAAGTTCTCGACAATGTCCAGTAGCCGATCGTACGCCAGCATGCCGTTCAGCAGCACCTTGGCTTCCAGGTTGCCCTTGTCCGCCTCGTCGAGCCGCTTCCATTCGGCAAAGTGCCCCCACTCGGCGGTGATGGAGCCGTAACGGGCGCGGTCGCCGTTCGAAACGACCAGAAAGGCGTTGTGATGGAAGGCGTGGGCGATGACGTTCTCATCCATGTAGTCGGAGAGGTTGTTGTCGAAGCCCTCGCGGATGTTCCTGTAGACCGCCTTCAGCTCGATGAAGACCAGCGGCAGTCCGTTGACGAAGCAGACCAGATCGGCGCGGCGGTTGTAGTTAGGCGTGCGGATGCCGGTGAGCTTCAGCTCGCGCACGGCAAGGAAGCGGTTCGAACCGGGCGCATTGTCGAAGTCGATCACGCGCACGCGGGCAGATTTCCGGCGCCCCTGGGAGTCCAGGTATTCCACGGGCACGCCGCCGCGGAGCAGCCGATAGAAATCGCGGTTATGCTGCACCATCGAGCGGCTGACGTCGCAGACGGTGAGGTCCCGCACGGCGTCGTAGATAGCGGAGGCCGGCAGGTCGGGGTTCAGGCGTTTCAGCGCCGCCCGCAGGTCGCGGGTCAGCACCGCTTGCCTGGTATCGGAACGGCCCATGGTGCCATCGAGCCCGAAGGTCTCCTCATTCCAGGCAAAGAGGCTGTCCCAGCCCAGCCACCCTTCTAGATATTCGGCGAAGGTCGCCTGCACCAACCGGTCCTCGCTGTTGATGGACGTCACCGCCATCGTGTTCACCCTCCCGTGGTGGTGCCAAGTGCTCCCATCAGACAGTGATCTCCCCGTTCATCAGGCGCGGCAGCAGGAGGTCGCGGGCTTGGGCGAGTCTTTCGTTTTGCTGAATCAAATTCGCGATTTGGTCGAAAATAGGTTCGATATGCCGTGCGTAGTTTTCAGTGATTCTTTTTGGAGGAACAATAAACGGGATATTAGAGAAAGTAGCGACTACGATTGCATCAAATACTGCCCCAGTAGCTCTAACGCGAACTTGCTCGATTGCAGATTTGAGAGCGAGATATAGATGTCTCTGTCCAAGGTAGGTTTTCGACCGAAGCGCATAACAGGACTGATTCATTGCCATCGGCACAAGCGCCATATTCAACTTACCTACGCTGCCACGTGCGGTGATGAAGAGCGTATCGCAAGGATAGAGTTTGCTATTGCAGCCGCGCAGCCCCTCTTCGCTTATGGTCTTCTCGGTCTTAAGCACAAACGGGGTATCGGTTACGTCTTTTGGGGTGAAAAATCCAATCTCGCCATCCCAGAACGCTGGCTTGCCCGTCTTCGGCGTTCCACCCGAAAGAACCTCCATCACCGCCGACGCCGTGGACATTGCCCACCCTTCGGGGAGGCCGTCGATGATCTTGACATGTTCGCGACCGGGGAAGCGGAAGTGGACGAACCACTCGCGGTAAAGCAGCCGTGCCGCCGCCTCCAACAACGCAATCCGCCGCCGGTTATTCTCGATCAGGTTGTCGTAGGTGGAGAGGATATCGGCGATCTTTCGCTGATCAGCAACCGGAGGAATCTTGACCTTTATTGTGTAAATACGCTTCGGAGCTGTGTGCCTGACTTTAGTGCCTGACGCAGTCGCTCGAATATGTCCTCTTACCTGGGGAGTGTTGAAGAGCCGATACAAGAACCCTTTAATCAGTTTGTGCTCATCAAGGTTTTCGATTAACCCAATACGCTGATTATGCAAATAACTGCCATCTTCGGGAATCAGGGCGCTGCTACCCAGCAAGCCCTCCCCTTGTTCCGTCATCGCTATCACTAAATCACCAGGACGCAGCACAAAGTCGTCGGGCGGCTCGATGGTATAGAAACGGTCCTTGCCAGGGCGGGAGCGGAAGCCACCAGGCTCGTGAAAGTTCCCAGGCGTTAAAACGATGTGTTCGCCGCTGTCTCCGAAATGCTGACTTTTGAAGGAGAAACCATGTTTGATTGTGAAACAGTCGCCTAGAGCAATTTCCTGCCAGTTCACGCCCCCAACTCCTCAAAGTTCCTTGCGATTTGTGCAGCCAGCTCCGCCGCTTCCTCGTTCAGTCCCTTCAGGTCCATGTGAATGGACCGCAGTGTCTCCTCGAAATCGAAATCCTCGTCCTCCTCCTCGGGCGCCACGCCGACATAGCGGCCGGGGGTCAGACTCCAGTCGTGCACCTCGATCTCGCTGCGGCTGACCTGCTTCACTAACCCTTCTACATCAAGCAGCTCGGCCCCGGGGAAGCGTTCCTGCAGCCAGTCGGCCTGGCGTAGGAAATAGCGTGTCCGCTGCAGCGCTTCGACGGCTCTGATCCGTGTGTCCTCCAGAGCACAGCGCGCCTTGTTGATTTCGGAATTGGCCCAGAGGTCCGATTCCCGCGCCTCAAGTTCCTTCACCGCGATGTCGATCGCCCGGCCAGCCAGCTTCGCTGCCAGATCGATCTGTCTGGTCAGGTCCCGGCAGCCTTGGGCCGTGTTGTGCAGGCCTTCACGGGCTGCATGCAGGGCGGCATTGTCCCGCGCCCCGTTGTTCCCACCCTGGTTCCAGTGGGCGGCCCGCGCCGCAACTTCGGCCACTAACGCTTGAATGTGGGCCGATAACGCGGCCCGTGCGGAGGTGAGCTCCTCCCATGTCTCGGCCAGCGGGTCGGGATGCCGCTTCCCGGCTGCAAAGGGTTTGGTCAGATCGATCAGATTGCCGAGGGCGTCCTTGAACGTCGCCAGCGGCTCGCCGGTCGCCTGCCCTTCCGCGACGGCCTGAGCGAGGTAACTCTCGACCAGCTTGAGGAAGCGGTCCGACTGCCCCCGATAGAGCCACACGATGGCGGAGACGTTCTTCTGCTGTTCAGGGGCGAAGTCGTAGATCCGGCGGGACACCTTGCGGTAGATTTTGCGGGCATCGAGCATCAGGACGCGGTCGGCCCGCTGGGGGTCCCGCTCCTTCGCCCGGTCGAAGAACCAGAGCTGGCAGGGCACGGTGCGGGTGTAGAAGAAGTTGCCGCGGATGTCGATCATCAGGTCGACGGCGCCGGTCTCGACCATCTTCCGGCGCACCTTGGCCTCGGCTCGTCCAGCGCTGGAGGCCTGCGACGACATGACGACCCCAGCCCGGCCGGTCTGGTTGAGGTAGCTGTAGAAATAGGAGAGCCATAGATAATTGGCGTTCGAGATCTTCTTCGCTTTGTTGACGCCGGGCAGGCCGAACGGAAGGCGTCTGTCGCCCTTGACCTTCTCGGCGTCCACCTCATCCACGTTGAACGGCGGATTGGCCATCACGAAGTCGCACCTGCCGGCCAGCTCGTGCGGGTCCTTGTAATAGGTGATGGCTTCGTTCCCGGCCCGGATGGAGCCCTGCAGCCCATGAACAGCGAGGTTGACCTGGGCCAGCTTTGCGGTGGTCTCGTTCTTCTCGTGGCCGTAGAAGGTCACTTGCTCCATCGTGTCCTGGCCTTCAACTTCGATGAAGTGACTCGACTGCACGAACATCCCCCCTGAACCAGCAGCGGGGTCGAACACGACGCCGTGGTCGGGCTCGATGACGTTGACGATGGTTTGGACAATCGAAGGCGGGGTGAAGAACTCGCCGTTGTCGTGTGCGCCCTGCTTCGAGAACTCGGCCAGGAAATATTCGTAGATACGGCCGAACACGTCGCCCGAGGCCTTGCGCAGCGGCTCGGAATCGAAGGTCCGCATCATTTCTTCCAGCACATCGTCCTCGAAGCGCTCGTAGTCCTTCGGGAGCTGGCCCGCCAGCGGCTGGAAGCGGTCTTCCACGGCTTCCATGGCGGCGGTCACGGCGACGCCGAGATTGCCGTCCTTGCGCATCTCCAACAGAACGTCATAGCGTGCCTCTCGAGGCAGCATCAGGGCGCGGCGCCGGGTGAAGTCGGCCTTGACCAGCGGGCGATCCGGCATCCTGCCTGCCGTCCTGTCTTCTTCGATCGCCTTTTTCGCCTCGTAGTAGCGGTTGGTGGCATGCCGCAGGAAGATCAGGCCCAGTATGGGCAGGAAATACTCGTTCGATGCCAGGTTCGAATTCGCCCGCAGGTTATCCGCGACCTTCCAGAGGTCTGCCTCGAACCGCTCGATGCCGGTCAGGGGGTCCGCAATCATTCGTTTTAACTCTTTCCGGCGCTCTCCAGCGCCTTAAGGTGCTCATATTCCTTCACCGAGAGCACAATCACGACTGGCCGCCCATGCTTGGCCGCCGCGACCGGCGCGGCGTCACGTTCCAACTGGCGGATCCGGTGTCTCAGCGTCTGCTTGCTGCACCTGATATTGGGCGATCGAAGTGATGGCAGCCCACTCTGAGTCATGCTGCGGCCTCTGGTCCCAGGCCATCCATACCGCACGGCCCCGGACCTCGGATGAATACTTGTCACGTCGTCGTAAAGCTCTCATCCTCCCATGAAATGGAGCGTCCGGGATACCCGATAGGGTTGACGTCTGTGGGTTCGCTGTCTTGGGTCGAGAGTTCGATTCAGCCCAGCAGTCGAGTGCAGGCAGGACCACCTCTCGTACCAGCGGTGGCCAGTGACACTTCGGCCCTCGCTACCAGTTGAAGCGGAGATAGCCCATCGACATAGTGAGCATGAATGATTCGGTCTATTCCCGCACCTACAAGGGGCGCTGCGTTTCGCAAACTGGCTTGCAAGGCGACACCGTCTGTCCGGCCCCAGTGAAGTACGAGATTTCGTTGGCGGTACAGACGTCGAAACGCAATTGACGCGTACTCGGACACTGCCCCCAGTGCGGAACCTACATCGGTTAGCAGCTCTGACATCCTCGTTACGGCGGCTCGATCTGTTGGAGTTAGAGCGGACAAATCGATCCGACCCTCTGCGATTGCGTCGGCTACGATGTCACAACGTTCCTGATTCTTACTGGCCTTTCGAATTTCCGCTGAAATGGAAGCTCCCCCCAAGGACAGCGCATAGGAAAGCCTCGTCAACTCTGCCCTCGGGAATGAGCACGCCACTAGAATGGCGAGGCGCTCAGACGCGCCTGCTCGGTCGTCCGGCTCGCTCAGAAGGGCCTCAATCGCGGCCCACCCACCGGCAACGGCAGCACCAGAAGAACTGAACTGAAGGTGAGCAAGGAGTTGGATGGCCGCGTGTATTCCTCCGGATGAACCGGCATCGTAGAGCTGATTCTCTCTTTCAAGGGCTTCTACCCAGACTCCTCGGCGCACTCGATTAACTCTGTGGGACTTGCCATCCCCTTTTACCCACACGTGTTCAAGCAACGCCAGTTCATGCTTGGTGCCGACCGCCATTCGGGCCGATAGCTGGTCAAGGATCTCCGTAGCTCTTGAAACCGCCGCACTTACATCGAGAGCGGTGATTTTGAAAAGAAACCCACCTGATTGCCGAACACCGGCAACGTCGAAGCCATTGGAGCGAAGCCATTGTGATACTTCAGGAGCCTCCCGCCAATCGGTGGGTGGCTTGAGCTTCCAACGAATTGCATTCGACACGGGGGCGAGCACTTCGAAAACCTTTGGTGATGCCAGAGCCAGTGCTTGGGCATCATCCACCAGATCTGAAAGTGGGCGCTGTTGCTCTTCATGAAGCAAGCGGTATTTCCACCAACGATGCAAGTAGTCCGAGCTGTAGCCAAGATCCAAGAGATGGGAGGCAATGGAGCGAGCAGTGCGCTCTGGTCCAGGCCGAGCATCCTGTCGGAGAACGTCTGCCCAGCGGGCCAGGTAGCGAGGCCGAGTCGCCGCTTCCTGCTGAACAATCAGATGGTGGCGAAGTCCTCCGAGTCGCGGTTTCGAACTCAGCGCGTCCTGAAGGAGCCGCCTCTCCTCCGGGCTCCCGGCGCCTGGGTCGGTACCAGCGGATTTCTGAGCGTGGTTGAGGAGATAGCCAAGGGAGGCTTCGCTCAGGACGCCGGCACGAACCGCCTCAAGAGCCTCAACAACCTCCGAAAGCGTGAGAACCAGGCCACAGTTCCAGAGCTTGCGACTCCACGGGGACCTGGAATCGAAGAAGTCGAGCAGCCTGGCGCCGACGTGGGTCTCAAACTCATTGACAGCGTCGATCATTTTTTGGCAGTATTGCTTTCAGGACGGTAACGTCCGCGATCTAAAGGGGCCAGTCCCTCGGCCGGTTGCGGTTGCTCATAGAGCACCCGTAAGGCGAGGCGCACGCCCCTTTTCCTTTGTACGTTTCATTCCTGGTGAGTTCGGCTTGGGTTCGTCGGCCAGCGGTACCGAGGAGCCTCTATCATTCGATCCTTCTCCCAGACTTTCTCCCAGAAATCGAACAAATTGCACATACGCGTTCCTCGGTGCCTGCTGCCGGCTTACCCTTGATCCGGACGAAGGGAAGCTCTGTCTTACTCCGCCCTCTATTAGAGCCACCGCCCGTCTCATTCTTGTATTGAAACTGGGAAAGGTCAATTTTGCACAAAAGGGATGCATTAGTCTGTGACCTCTCCGCTGACAGGCTACCTAGAAATACCTTCGGCGAATCAGTTCGTTTATAGTCCGCCGCAGATCTGCCAAGAAGTTCTTGTCAATGGTGTCCGTCCACCAATGGGCGATGTCATCTCTGTATTCAGTTAGCTCGCGCAGGGTCTTGTTGCCAGCTACAACTACGTCGTCCTCCCTCACCAAAAACACCGGTACGCTGCCCTTTTGCTGGGACCTGATCTTCTTATCGGTTTCACCGACCGCGTGCTGTAAGCAAGGACTGATGGCGTAATGCCTGCCACAGGTCGCGTTTGCGAAGTAACCGACTAGATTTGAGGTGACAGACGCTTGAACCGACGGAGAGTCGTAAATGGAGTGATGAGGTTCGTCGGCGTTCGGACGGAATTTGATCCGCGGGAATTCAAAAATCTGTGTTCGACAATGCCCACTGATTGTGCAACGGAACTCTTTACCTTCTATCCCCGCATACATTGCCCGCACTCCAGCCAGCGTAAAGTTCGCCTTCGGAGCAACCGGTCGAAGAGACTTCTCCCGATCCGCTACTGGTCGGTTCTTTCTCGCCATCATTATTTACTCTGTATTTTCTCTGTCCGTGGTTGCGCTTCCGGCTTCCAATGCCATCAAGGAGTCTCACAAGCACAAAAAACGGGAATCTCCTTCGGTCGGGCACCGGCCTCCCTCCAGCAAACTCCCGCTCGTTGCCTGACCCGCCTAATTGGCGATTTCCTCAGCCCCACACAAGGAAAATGTCCGCCATCGGTACAGAATTGTCGCACTTCGGAGTTGAACTCGGATAATGATTATGCAGTTATCCGTCGATTGTACTGGACTCAGATAAGCGTGTTGGACTGTGGCTTGGTGTTACTGTAGCAAGAATGGTTACGATGGGCTTGGCGAGAGCCGTCCTGGTTGAAGCCCGCCACGGTGGCTCCAGTCAGAAAGCGAAAGGCGCTCCGGCAAGGGGTGAGGAGCACTGGGGGTGAGTGCTTGTGTCGATCCTGTTATGGACCCTGGCCCTGCTGCTGGTGGCGGTGGGCGTGGCGGGGACTGTCATGCCGGGGCTGCCGGGAACGGTGCTGGTTCTGGCGGGCCTGGTCCTGGCCGCCTGGATGGACGGGTTCTCCCGTGTCGGCGCCGGATCGGTGACCGTGTTGGTGGGCCTCACCCTGCTGGCCTACGCGGCTGACTTTATCGCCGGAGCCCTGGGGGCCAAGCGATCGGGCGGCAGCCGTCGGCTGTACCGCAAGTCGGCCTGGGCCAAGCTGGCAGCGACACTCACGAACGGCGTCCAGCGTGAATCATTGGTCAAGTCGTGCTAGGCTTTAGAGGAGAGTTCGTGGGCAGGTCAGTTGGAGATTGATTCCCTAGCGGGTTGCTAGCGGTTGCGACGAGCCACACTGCGGAAAAGCGCCCGGTGGCCACGCTTAAATGATCTGGCTAGGTCCGGCGAGAGGCATAGTTTCAGTGAAGCCCACTCTGCATCCGCCCGCCAGCCGAGCAGAGAGTACAACCAGCGGTGGTCGCGCTCAGCGTCCAAGGACGGGGTCCAACAGTGGAAAAATCAAAAAAGGTCAAGTTTCGATTCGTACGGGACGGAGGGTATCGTTTCGTCCCCGTAAACGGTGTCTGGGGTGGCGTGACGCCGCGTGGTGACATCACCGCCGACTTCTTTCACGAAGCTCTAACTTGCCCAGAGTCGGTTACCTATGCCGTGACCGAAGCGGACGGGCTTGGTGCTGAGGTTGAAAGACAGCTTGACGATCCCAGCTCACAAGTGACTCGTTCCCTGATGTTTGGAATCGTGCTTACTCCCGAACATGCGGAGAGCATTGGCCAGTGGCTGATAGACAAGGCACGGGAATCGCAGTCCATGAAGCTCACCGCCCAGCGAAAGAAGAAGGTACGTGATTTGGAAGTTGGTGTTGGTAAAGAGTATGAACCTACTAAGCACTGAGCGAACCGGCAGCAATGCGGCGCCTATTTTGAGAAACCTGTTCCGCCTTAACTCATCGGCCAACAGTGATGTCAGGGCACCTCTACGTAGGAGAAATCGCCGTCGCCCAAGAGCCGTGGAACTGGATCCATTAGTTCTCGAATGTGTTACGAGTACTACCGCAGAGATCCGTAGACTTCGGGACTTGCCGGAAGACTGGGACGGGCACGGTGCACCACGCATCGATGGAAGCACAATCAACTTTGCGATGAGTCTCTTCGCCACTCTCGCCAGTCGAACCATGCCTAAACCGTCGGTTGTTCCCACCGTTGGCGGCGGTGTGCAGATGGAATGGCACACCTTGACGCACCACGTCGAACTGGAAGTGGAACGCCCGAATCGGTTTTCGCTCTTCGTGGTCAGAAGAGATCTTCAACAAGAACCAACCTACATCGACTCAGGCATGCCAGATCAAGTTCAAGCTGAGCTAGCCGCCGCACTTGGCTAGTGATGACGTCAGAGGAACTGGCCAAGTTCGACGGACCAGATGATGAGACGGTCGACGATCGAGAGTTATTCTGGCGTCGAATCTACCCGGGCTGGATCGTTCCTGATCCGGTCGTTCACTCCCGCCTTTCCAGTCAAGCGTACGAGGAAACTCGAAAACCTGAGCCCAGCCCCTGTTCATTGATTCGGGCGATCGAGAGCTCGATAGAACAGGTACGGAAAGATCCGGCATACGCAGTGGGCTAGATCAGCGCGAGGACTATCAGGTCCCGCGGCTTCAAGCTCGTCCGGTTCGAAGACCCCAACGAACCCGGTCACTACCATATGGCAGGAACCAATGATCGCTCAAAGCAATCCAGGTTGAGCCGACTAGAACTGGCTGGTGCAACCAAGCACGTGGCTGGTCCGAGGTGGGGTAAGGGCCACTCACTTCGACAGTCTTAAGAGTAAGTGGCACATTCAGGCGCTGCAACGGTGCAGCCGTTGGACTGCAGAAACGGAACCAGCGCATTGACGAGCGTCCTCATCCCGTCGTCCGAGTCGGTGAGTACCCACAACAATCCAATCTGAGTTTCCGAAGTCGGCACCGTTCCAGGCGATGTCGCTGAACAGGTCGTGAATCGCCTGGAAATACCTGCGATGTCCACTGATTGTGCAACTTGGTGTTACTGTAGCAAGAATGGTTACGATGGGCTTGGCGAGAGCCGTCCTGGTTGAAGCCCGCCACGGTGGCTCCAGTCAGAAAGCGAAAGGCGCTCCGGCAAGGGGTGAGGAGCACTGGGGGTGAGTGCTGATGTCGATCCTTCTATGGACCCTGGCCCTGCTGCTGGTGGCGGTGGGCGTGGCGGGGACGGTCATGCCGGGGCTGCCGGGAACGGTGCTGGTTCTGGCGGGTCTGGTCCTGGCCGCCTGGATGGACGGGTTCTCCCGTGTCGGCGCCGGATCGGTGGCCGTGCTGGTGGGCCTCACCCTGCTGGCCTACGCGGCTGACTTTATCGCCGGAGCCCTCGGGGCCAAGCGATCGGGCGCCAGCCCGCGGGCTGCCATCGGAGCCGGGCTGGGTGCGCTGGTGGGACTGTTCTTCGGCATTATCGGGGTGCTGGTCGGTCCCTTCCTGGGGGCTGTGCTGGGTGAGCTGAGCCTCCACGGCAGCCTGGAAAAAGCCGGCCGTGCGGGCATCGGCGCCTGGCTGGGAATGGCCGTGGGCACGGCGGTCAAGGTGTCCCTGGTCTTCATGATGATTGCCGTCTTCCTGCTGGCCTATATCTTCTGAAGGGAGGAAGGCTCCGCCGTCATCGCGTCCCTTGGTGAGGAATGGCGGCCGAATGATTCTTGAAATTATCGCCGGTTGCGGCTATGTTGTCCTCTACACCCCTTGCGGTTTCGACCGCAGGGCGCGGGGCCTCTTCGGAGGCCCTTGCTTTTTTTGGGCGGGAATCGATGCGTACGTTCGTGTATGTTGACGGGTTCAATCTCTACTACGGAGCCCTCAAGGGAACGTCATGGAAGTGGTTGGACTTGGTCGTTCTGTTCGAAAAGGTTCTGCAGCAGCATCACGATATCCTCGCGATCAAGTATTTCACGGCGAGAGTGTCGGGCCCGCCCGCTGACCAATCCAAGATCGCGCCCCCGGTGAGGAGTGGGGGCCAAGCGTCAGGACTCTTGCTTCAGGGCACGCCAGTCCAGGTGACGTGTCAGGTACATGGTGATGGCCAGTGCCAGGAAGAGCCCCACGGAGCCGACCAGCAGGGCGTAGTCCTGATTGCGCAGCAGGATATAGAGGTATCCGTACAAGAGACCCAGGATAACGGCCAGCAACACTGCCCCACGGGGCTTGCCCAGTACCGACAGGCTGTAGCTGACGAGCAGGACCACGGTGGAAGCGCTGGCCAGAACATAGGCCGGGCCGAAACCCAGATGCTCGGAAAGGGATAGCACCAACAGATAGAACAGACACATCCCCGCACCCAGGAGCAGGTATTGCAGCGTATGAATCCGCAATCCGGACAGAACTTCATAGAGCCACAGGGTGATGAAGGTGAGAGCCAGGAAAAGGATGGCGTATTTGACACTGCGATCGACCATCCGATAGGGGTCGACCGGTGTGACCAGGGTCACGCCGAACCGGGAGGGTGAGATCGAGGATGGGGCTGTTTGGGATGTCCATCTCTGAGGGTAGCTGCGTCCCAGGAACGGTATGCTCCAGGTGGCCTCGAATCCCCGGTCCGTTACCGTTCGCTCAGCCGGGAGCCAGTTTCCCTGGAAGCTGGGATGGGGCCAGTTCGACTGGAGATCGACGGTGGTCTGTTTGCCGAAGGGTGCGAAGAAAATAGCCCCGCTTCCGTTGAGCTCCAGTGGAAACTGGAAATCAAAGGCCGTTCCCTTCAGCCGCTCTTGCAAGCTGGCGTGAATCCCGGGAAGGTTGCCACTGGATTCACCCGATCCGGGGTGAAAGGGGAGCCCCTCACCATTCCAGGAAAGCATGGCTGAATTCCGGATTGCGCGGGCATCGGAGATATTGACCGAGAGGTGGGCTCGGTCCCAGAGAATATCGTCCGGACGGACTCCCCATTCGCTGAAGTCGGGCTCGGCGAAAGTGCCCCGCAGCTCCAGGGCCAATCGATACACCGGAACCTCGAAAATGCCCCGATAGCGCACGCGGGTTTCGGCCCTGCCGGCGACGGTGAGTGTTTCCGCCAAGAAGTGGCCATAGATCACCTCCGTGCGGGTGGAGAACTCACCTTCGGAGGTCCGCTCGCTGTGGTGTTTCCGGTAGGGAATGATCATCAGGGGGCCCACCAGCGACTGCTCCTTGCCCCATTTGGAGGTGACTTCCCGTGTTGCCCGTTGCTGGCTCGTTTGGCGCTCCGAGACCACGCCGTGAATCAGCAGGATGGGAATTTGCAACAGGAGGACGAGCAGCCCCAACAGGCAGGCGCGCCACAGCGGTGAGTTGAGAACGGCCTGGCGGTTGAGCAGGGGGGTAGGGGATTCGGTTGACATCGGGAGATCTCCTCGGCAAGATAGCACATCAAGTTTCCGAGTTCAGGCTGAAACCGCAGGCCAGGCACGGGAGAGGTAATGGAACTGGCCGCAACTTTCTGGGAGCAATCCCGGCGAACTTGATATAAAGTGGGCCACTGAAATTGAAGCCGCCCAGGCTGTCCGCGGGTGGCCGAGTTTGAAATCCGTCCCCGATAGCAGGCACTCTGGAGATCGTTATCATGGCAAATGCACTCCTGGTTTATCCTGAATTTCCGCCTTCGTACTGGGGCGGGAAATTCGCCCTGGAATTTGTCGGCAAGAAGGCAGGCTTTCCGGCCCTGGGTCTGCTCACCATTGCCGGCATGTTTCCCTCCAGATACGACCTCCGCGTGGTGGACATGAATGTGTCAACCTTGAAGGAATCGGACCTGGAGTGGGCCGATGTGGTGTTCACCTCCACCATGATCGTCCAGCGAGATTCCCTGGACACCGTGGTCGAGCGGTGTAACCGGGCCGGCGTTCCGGTGGTGGCCGGAGGACCTCACCCCACCACCTATCACCGGGAGATCGAAGGAGTAGACCATTTCCTGCTGGATGAAGTCGAGGAAATCCTGCCCCAATTTCTGCGGGACCTGGAGAACGGCGACGCCAAGGCCATGTACCGGGCGCCGCAGAAACCCGATGTGACCCGCACGCCGGCCCCTCGCTTTGACCTCGTCGACATGAAGGACTATTACTCGATGTGCCTGCAGTTCTCCCGGGGGTGCCCGTTCGACTGTGAATTCTGCGACATCACCAAGCTCTTCGGTCGAGTGCCGCGGACCAAGACGCCCGAACAGATGGTGGGTGAGTTTGAGTTCCTCTATCAGCTGGGTTGGCGAGGCAACGTCTTCCTGGTGGACGACAACTTCATCGGCAACAAGCGAGAGGCGCTGGAACTCCTGCCGGTGGTGGCCGAGTGGCAAAGGGCCCGCAACTATCCTTTCGCCCTCTTCACCGAGGCCAGCGTCAACCTGGCCCTGAACGACCAATTGATGGACTCCATGATCGAGGCCGGCTTCGATTGGGTGTTTCTGGGGATCGAGACTCCCAATCCCAAGGCCCTGGTCAAGACCAAGAAGCAGCAGAACACCAGCAGGAAAGAGGAGAACTACCTGCTGAACTCCGTTCGCAAGATTCAGCAGAAAGGGATGGAGGTCAGCGGTGGATTCATCCTGGGGCTGGACGGTGACGACGAAGGGGTGTTTGACGCCCAGATCGATTTCATCCAGGAGGCCGGCATTCCCATGGCCATGGTGGGTCTGTTGACTGCGCTGAAGGGTACCGACCTTTACGATCGGCTCAAGAAGGAAGGCCGACTTCTGGAGGAGTCCACCGGGACCAGCGTCAACGTCGTCCTCAACTTCAAGCCCGAGATGGATGCCCAGACCTTGATCGAGGGATATCGACGGGTGCTGACCACCATCTATGATCCGACTCTGGAGAAATATTTCGAGCGCTGTCTGAACATGTTGGAGCAGGTCAAGCCCAGCCCCTACGTGTCCAAGCCGGTGGGAATGGCCGAGGTGCGGGCCATTGGGAAATCGTTGCGCCGTCAGCTCTTCTCCAGGCAGGGCCCGGCCTACCTGAAGTTTATTGCCAAGGTTGCCAGGGACCACCCCCGCATGCTCACCAAGGCATTCCATCTGGCCGTCATGGGCTACCACTTCGAGAAGGTCACCAGCCAGCAGATTGCCATCCACGACTTCAAGGAGTTTCTGGAAGCCGAGCTGGATTCGTTCAAGCAAGCGGTCTCGCACTCCATGCGTGTGGGCGCCCGGGAAGTAGAGGAAGTCAGGGACCAGGTGCAGGAACTGTTCTCGCGAGTCCATGCCCGCTACGAGTCCATGCACGACGATCTTCGCTATGGCGTCGAGGATGCTCTGGAGTCATTCCGCTCGGCCGTGAACGCACAGGTAGACCAGTTTGCGCGTCTGGCAGTGGCCGGGCCCTAGCCAGCCCGAACCAGGACGCCGTGGCAGGCAGCCGGCAACCCCTGAAAGGGCATATCTGCCGAAGCCGTTCCTCACCCTCGCGAGCCGTAACTCCTCAGGCGCTTCCTCCTTGAAAGTGAAAGTCGGTGAGCTGCAGGCCTGTCTGCTGACCTCGCCGCTGCCCCAACCGCTCCGGCGGGCGGTTTACGGAGGCCAGGTCACGATCCACAAACGCGATTGCCTGTTGGTCCGGGCCCGCACCAGCCAGGGGCATGTGGGTTTTGGGGCCGGGCCCCCTCTTCCAACGTGGCTCAGTTGATCAATCGCAACCTGCGTGCGGCGGTGGTGGGCCTCAACCCCGGAAACCTTGCCGGTCTGCGCAGGAAAGTGTTTCAGCGCCGTCCCCGATTCCCGGGTCTGGAGCAGGCCTTCGCTGCGGTGGAAATGACTTTGCTGGATCTTCAGGGACAGATCGCTGGATGTTCCCGCTCGGAGCTGCTCGGCGGGCGGGTACGCCGCAGGATCCGGCTCTATGCCAGTGGCGGCGTTTGCCTCGACGGCGAAGAGAGTGTCCGGGAGGCTGGGTTGTGGGCCGATTCCGGATTTTCCGCCTGCAAGCTGGGGCTGGGGCGTTCGCCCCGGCAAGACTTGCAGACCGTCCGCAAGGTGCGCGAGGCCTGTCCTCCGCCTTGGGGGATCATGGTGGACGCCAGGGCCTGGCGAGGCGCCCATTACGGGTTGGAAGAGACCGGACGGCTGCTGCGGGAGTTGGCCTCCAGCCGGCTCGAATGGGTTGAAGAGCCGGTGCCGCTGGAGGACTCTGCGACCCTTCGACAGTTGCAAAAAGGCTGCCCGGTGCCGCTCTCGGGAGGCGGTGGCGAGCCGTCCCCGGAACGATGGCTCGACCTGGCGCGAACCGAATGGCTGGACGTGCTGCAGTTGGATGCGCTTCATCTTGGAGGGCTGGGCAACGCCCACCGGGCCTTGCGGGAGTTGCAACCGCTTGGCCGCCGGGCAGCCATCGGCAATGTGTCGACTCCGCTGGAAGTAGCGGTGCTGGCTCAGTTGGCTGGCTGTTTCGAGGCCGACCTGGTGGGGTGGATGGAATGGCCGGATTACTCCAGCGACGGCCGGTCCGGCACCTACCCCTTTTCCTTGGCGGAGCAGATGTTGCAAACTCCCCAGTCGATCGAACAGGGGGAACTGATCTTTCCTGAAGGTCCGGGGCTGGGCGTGAAGGTCAATGAGGCGGTGATTCGACGATTCCCCTACCGCACCGGGCCCTGCTCGAGCTTCCAGCCGACCGGCGCCTGAAAATCCGGAGGCCCCGCAGTCTTCTCGTGCCGAAAAGAGTTGGATTGCGGTTCTTTTGTTCTTATAATCCGGTCGCAAACCGGATAAGGATCTCATAGAGGCAGGGGCTGCTAATGAAAGTAACTATTTTGACCGTTTATTCCAGTGCCAGCGTGACCAGGGATCTGGAGAAGGTGATTCTGGAGTTGACCGAGCAAGAGCCGGAGATTTATACGGACCTCAATATCGATAATGAAGAAGGAACGTTCACGGCCGAGTGGTTTCATCCCGATCTGGGAGAGGAGAATCTCGATTACCGGGAGAAGCTGTATTTGAAGATTCGCGAATTTCTGCCGGAATCGCATCTGGCCATCATCGAGGATGAGGAGAGCGAGGAAATCATGACGGTCGGCGACCTGAGTTTCTTCAAGAACGTCATCAAGCGGGCCAGGACCCTGGATGAGCTCGAAGAGATCCAGGAGCGGATCGAACAGACCGAGATCGGCAATCCTCTTCTCCAGATCATCCTCAACAAGTCCTACCAGGCCAGATTCAAATCTCTGCAGCCTGCCGTCTGACCCACCTTTTCGGAACGATCCCAGTTCTCCCCCGGTTCCGGCCGGACCCATGGCATGGCGGGGGCGTCGGCACGCAGCTCGCCGGATCTCGCCGGCCTTTTCACTTTGACATCCAGGACACCCTGGCTATAATGGAGCGCTTTGGTTTTGAGGCACTTAGCCCGCATTTCTCACCGGGTCGCTGGAACGATGAGGAAAAGCAGTTTATCTTCGGTACCGTGATTGGCTCCATGTAAAGGGCTTGCGGGTACAGACGGCGCTGGGCGCGCTCTGGCTTGTCCTTTTCCCCTCAGCGCGCACATGCTCCCTCGAACGTAGTCCCCGCTACGCTCTTCGCTCGCGAGCGCTGAGGGAAAAATTCCTGCGCCATTATCACGCCCCCCGGTGAGAAATGCGGGCAAGCCTGCATATCTTAGCGGAGGGCCGGTGCAGGGCAGAGCCCATGAACCCGTTGCGGATCGACGTCAGGGAATTGGAGCGGGGACCGCGCTCTCTGAAGGTCAGTTTGCCTGCCCGTCACCTGAATCTGGATGAAGGGCAGGTTCGGGTGTCCGGCGAGGTGGCGGTCGATTTGAGGGCTGAGAGAGAGTCTCAAGGCGGAGTGCGGGTCCAGGGCACGCTGGGCGCTGAAATGCAATTGACCTGTGCTCGCTGCCTGGATGTCCTGTCCTATCCTCTGGCGGCCCATTTCAATCAGTATTATCAATCCAACGCCCACCATTCGCTTGCCGGCGAGATCGCTCTCCAGAAGCAGGATCTGGAAGTCGGGTTTTTCTCGGGAGATTTTATCGATGTGAGCGACATCGTTCGCGAGCAGATCCTTTTGAATTTGCCGATAAAACCGCTTTGTCAGGAAGGCTGTCGGGGGCTCTGTCCGTCCTGTGGCCGGAACAGAAACCGTGACCGTTGCCGTTGCGACCCGGTGGTCAGCGATCCTCGATTGGCCCCGCTGCTGAAATTCAGGGATCCGGGGTCTTGAGGGCCCATCCGATCCAGGGGAACTTTCATGCCGAATCCGAAACGCCGTCACTCCAAATCCCGCCGCAACAAGAGACGGTCCCACGATTTTCTAACCGTTCGCTCCACCTCGGAGTGTCCCAATTGCCACGAAACCAAATTGCCCCATCGGGTCTGTCCGCACTGCGGATATTACCGGGGGCGAGAGGTGATTGAAGTGGGCGAGAAGTAGGTGACAGCGGCTCCGGGAACGACCGATCCCGAGGTCCGTTGAACCCGGCAGCCGACCGCCTGCGTTTGCCAAGGCTGGCGCTCGTTGCTTTTCACCGGTTCCCGGCGCGAGGTCGCAAGGGCCGGTCTCGCCGGCACCCGGGGTGAGTGAACGCCTTGAGCAAGAGATCGGAACCCATACCTGCCAAAGGGCTGAACAACGCGTCGCCAGCGATCCTGGCTTTGGCGGCTTCCATTTTCAACCGGTGACCGCGGCCACTGTCCGGATCGGCTCTCATGAACCCACCCACCGCCTTCATATTTCCCGGCCAAGCTTCGCAATACCCGGGAATGGGCCGGGAATTGACGGACTCTTTCCCGGAGGCCGGAGCCGTCCTGGCGGAAGCCGACCGGGCGCTGGGCTTCTCCATTGCACGGTTGTGTTTCGAGGGCAAGCCGGACGAGCTGCAACTCACCGAGATCGCCCAGCCTGCCATCCTGGCGGTTTCAATGGCGGCCTGTGCGGTGTTGTCCGCTCGCGGGATCCGGCCCCAATTCGTGGCCGGTCACAGCTTGGGGGAATACAGCGCCATCGTGGCCGCCGCCGGCCTGTCTCTGGCCGATGCCATCGGCACGGTCAGAAAACGTGGCCAATACATGCAGGAGGCCGTTCCCGTAGGTCAGGGCGCCATGGCCGCTCTCCTGGGGATGCCTCTGGGCTCGGTGGAGTCCCTTTGCAGGGAAGCGGCTCAGGGTCAGGTGCTGGCGCCCGCCAACCTCAACTCTCCGGTTCAAATCGTGATTGCCGGCGCCGCCGAGGCGGTCCGGCGGGCCATTCAGCTTGCGCCTCAACGGGGGGCCAGGCGCGCCATCTCCCTGCCGGTCAGCGCTCCCTTTCATTGCGCCTTGATGAAACCGGCCCGCGACCGGCTGGAGAAGGACCTGAGCCAACTGCGATTTCGGGACCTTCACTGTCCCCTGGTCACCAACGCGGACGCCGCTGCCATCCAGCGGGGGAGCGAAGTCGCCGGCGCCCTGGTGCGGCAGGTGTGTGCTCCGGTTCGCTGGAGCGAGACGATTCAGTTCCTGACGGGCCAGGGGGTGCGCAGATTCGTCGAGGTGGGTCCGGGCCGGGTGTTGTCGGGGCTGGTCCGCCAAACCGACCGCTCGCTGGAGGTCCTCAACGTGGAAGACGGCCGCAGCCTTCACAAAACCTTGGCGGCAATGGGGAGCGCTGGATAAAGGGGGGGCGATGTTGCTTCAAGGTAAGGTTGCCTTTGTCACCGGTGGGTCGCGGGGCATCGGGAGGGCCTGTGCCGTGGTTCTGGCCGCGGCTGGCGCGGACGTGGCCGTGGGGGGACGGGATCGGAACCGGCTCAGCCAGGTGGCTGCCGAAATCGAGGGTCTGGGGCGAAAGGCCCTGCCGGTATCGGTGGACCTGACCCAACCGGCTCAGATCAGGACGGCTTTTAACCAAGTCATGGAGTCCTTCGGCCGGCTGGATATTCTGGTGAACAACGCCGGGATCACCAGGGACGGCCTCTTGCTGCGGATGAAGGAGGAGGACTGGACGGGAGTCCTGCGGACCAATCTGACCGCCACCTTCCTCTGTACCCAGGCAGCCGTCAAGATCATGTTGAAGCAGCGATACGGTCGAATCGTGAACGTTTCTTCGGTGGTTGGAATGACGGGCAATCCCGGGCAGGCCAACTATGTGGCCTCGAAGGCCGGGATTATCGGCTTGACCAAGACGGCGGCTCAGGAGGTGGCGAGGCGGAATATCACCGTAAACGCTGTGGCCCCCGGCTTCGTGGACACCTCCATGACCCAGGCGCTTCCCGAGGCCGCCAGAGCCAAGCTGCTCGAACGGATTCCGATGGGACGGGTAGGTCTGGATCGGGAGGTCGCCTTTGGTGTCAGGTTCCTGGCTTCGGATGAAGCCGGCTATGTGACCGGCCAGGTGCTGCATATCAACGGAGGGCTCTACATGTGAGGTCCCGTGAATGGGACCCTGGAGCGTCCGGTGCATGGGGGCGGATGGCTGCATCGGGCGTGGCGGATAAGGTCAAACAGATTATTGTGGAACAACTGGGAGTCGACGAATCGGAAGTGACGTCCACCGCCTCCTTCGTGGACGATCTGGGCGCGGATTCCCTCGATACGGTGGAGTTGGTCATGGCTTTCGAGGAGGGCTTCGGAATCGAGATTCCTGACGAGGACGCAGAGAAGATCCAGACGGTCAAGGATGCGATTGCCTACGTGGAGACCCATGCCAAGGGGTAGCCGGTCGACAATGCTGCCGAACGACCGGAGAGTTGCGCTGGGTGAGGGAACAGGACCCGGCAATCGGGTCGGCCGCGGGAGGATGGGGCATTGAAACGAAGAGTGGTGGTCACCGGTATCGGTGTGGTGTCGGCGCTGGCCATAGGGACTCGGGGAACCTGGGAAGCCCTGGTGGCGGGAGAACCTGGCATCAAGCCCATCACCCGCTTTGACACCGGGCTGTTTTCCGTCAAGATGGCAGGGGAGGTCAAGGGATTCGATCCGCTGAACTGGATTCCCAAAAAAGACGTGAAAAAAATGGATCCCTTCATCCAGTACGCCGTGGCGGCCTCCGATTTTGCCATGGAGTCGGCCGGACTGAAGGTAACACCGGAGCTGGCGTCCCGATTCGGGGTACACGTCGGATCGGGGATCGGAGGTTTTTCCACCATCGAGCGGGAACACACCGAGCTCTTGCGAGGCGGTCCCAAGCGGATCTCCCCTTTTTTCATCCCCTCTTCCATAATCAATCTGGCGGCCGGACAGCTTTCCATCCGGTTCGGGGCCAGGGGACCCAACACGGCGACTTGCACTGCCTGCTCCTCGGGATCCCATGCCATCGGAGACTCGTTCCGGATCATTGCCCGAGGGGACGCCGATGCCATGCTTTGCGGTGGATCGGAAGCCGCCATTACCCCCATGAGCGTGGGCGGATTTGCTTCCATGCGGGCTCTGTCCACCCGAAACGAAGAGCCGGAAAAAGCCTGTCGTCCTTTCGATCGGGACCGGGACGGTTTCGTGATCGGAGAAGGCTCAGGAATCCTGGTGCTGGAGGAGATGCAAAGGGCCGAGCGGCGCGGCGCCACCATCTACGCCGAAATTGTGGGGTACGGCATGTCGGGGGATGCCTTTCACATCACCCAGCCCTCGGGAGACGGTGAAGGGGCCTTCCAGGTCATGACCAACGCGGTGAATGACGCCGGTATTCGGCCGGAGCAGGTCGACTACATCAACGCTCACGGCACCTCCACGCCCGTCAATGACCGGCTGGAGACCATGGCCATCAAACGCGCCTTCGGCCAGCACGCCTACCGTTTGCTGGTGAGTTCCACCAAATCCATGACCGGCCACCTGCTGGGGGCGGCCGGAGGCCTGGAGGGGGCGATTTCGGTCCTGGCCCTTCACCATCAAATCGTTCCTCCGACCATCAACTACCAAAACCCCGACCCTGATTGCGACCTGGACTATGTACCCAACCAGGCGCGCAAACAGCCGCTGGAGTATGCGCTTTCCAATTCCTTCGGCTTCGGGGGCACCAACGCCGCACTCTTGTTCCGCCGCTACCAGGGATAGGAAGACGCACAAGGGGCCTTCCTGACCGATCTGGCCGGTGTCCACTGAAACAAGACAGGCAGCGACTGCCGAGCAGCCCATGCCGCCGCGGCGTTTGGTCTCGGCATGGCCGCGCGCAGCAGCCTGACGGCCCTCCTTCCACCCCCCACCGCATCAGCCTTCGCCTGGCGGCTCGGCTTCTGCGACTCCCCCCTTGAGGGGGGAGTGATCGCCTGGGAGCGCGGGCGTCCCGCCCGCATCCTGTTCCTGCCAAGGCGTCCTCCCGCGCCAGAAACACAACGTCCCCTACTTGCGCCGCTGAGCTTCAGTGCGATTCTACAGGCAGCCACCTTGTCGGCCGGCACCGCATCAGCCAGACGGAAGGGGCAATGGTGCCGTTCCCGGTTGATCGAAGTGGAGGAGATAGGCAAAGCTGTGCCAGGTCTTGTGCGGGCGGGACGCCCGCGCTCCCAGGAAGTCGTCATCCCATGACATCACTTTTCCCCCTCGATAGGGGAGTGATCAAGGGCGAAGCCCGCGGTCGAGCCGGTGGGGGGGTAAACACGCCGTCCCGTGAGTGACTACCAGCGGCACGGTGGCGGCCTCGTTCGAGCGCTTCCGGCAGGTCTCATGGTGCTCCATCTGCCGATTGTAGGGGAGATGAATTATGGAGGCATCAATAAGTCGCCGCCAACGCGGCGTCCGCATGGTGCCGAAGGGGTCAGCCAATGGACTGTAGCGTGGTAAACTCGGGTTGGGATCAGCCGAGAGATCTCTTGCCGCAGGTGGAAGGACGCCGGTGGAAGCTCAAAAACCCTTTCGGGTCACCCAATATCAACCCAAGGGCGATCAGGCCCAGGCGATCAGGGACCTGGTTCGCGGACTGGATGACGGCGAACGGCACCAGGTGCTGCTGGGAGTCACCGGTTCCGGAAAAACCTATACCATGGCCAAGGTCATCGAGCGGATGAACCGGCCGGCTCTGGTCCTGGCCCACAACAAGACTCTGGCGGCACAACTGTGCCAGGAGTTTCGCAGCTTTTTTCCGGAAAATACCGTGGAGTATTTCGTCAGCTACTACGACTACTATCAGCCTGAAGCCTATATTGCCGCTACCGACACCTATATCGAGAAAGAAGCCACCATTAACGATGAGATTGACAAGATGCGGATGTCGGCCACCCGGTCCTTGTTCGAACGGCGCGATTGCATCATTGTGGCCAGCGTCAGTTGCATCTACGGAATCGGTTCCCCGGAAGCCTACTACGGGATGCTGCTCTTCCTGGACAAGGGAGAGAGGATCCAGAGAGAGCAGATACTGAAGAAGCTGGTGGAAATCCAGTATGAGCGCAGTGATGACGATTTCCGCCGGGGCACTTTTCGTGTCCGGGGGGATCGCATCGAGGTCTTTCCCGCCTACGACGATCAGGCTTACCGCATCGAGCTGTTCGGGGATGAGATCGAGTCCCTGTTTCAGATCGACCCGCTGACCGGTGAAATCCGCTTCTCCTATGAGCGCCTTCCCATCTATCCCAAGTCCCACTACGTGATGCCCCGTCCCACCTTGCTCAAGGCCGTCGGTACCATTCGGGAGGAGTTGGAACAGTGGCGTCCCCGTCTGGAAGCCGAAGGCAAGTGGGTGGAAGCCCAGCGTCTTCAGCAGCGGACCCTGTTCGACCTGGAGATGATGAAGGAAATCGGATTCTGTCACGGCATTGAGAACTACTCCCGCCATCTGTCGGGTCGCCAACCCGGCCAACCTCCCCCGACCTTGCTGGACTACTTGCCCCAGGACCACCTGATCTTTATCGATGAGAGCCACCAGGCGGTCCCCCAGGTTCGAGGGATGTATGCCGGGGACCGTTCCCGCAAGCAGAACCTGGTCAACTTCGGGTTTCGTTTGCCCTCGGCACTGGATAACCGCCCGCTCAAATTCGAGGAATTCGAGCATCGCCTCAATCAGGTGATCTACGTCTCGGCCACCCCCGGGCCCTATGAGTTGACCAAGACCAGCGGTGCAGTGGTGGAACAGATCATCCGTCCCACGGGACTGGTGGATCCCGCCGTGGAGGTGAGACCCGTCAGGTCCCAGGTGGACGACCTGCTTCACGAGATTCGCCTGCGGGAAAAACGGCGGGAAAGGGTGCTGGTCACCACCTTGACCAAGCGTATGGCCGAGGACTTGGCCGAGTACTATCGCGAGGTGGGGGTCCGCTGCCGCTACATGCACTCGGAGATCGAAACGCTGGAGCGGATCAAGATCCTGCGAGGCCTGCGCCTGGGGGACTTCGACGTGCTGGTGGGAATCAACCTGCTGCGCGAGGGACTCGACCTTCCCGAAGTGTCCCTGGTGGCCATCCTGGATGCCGACAAGGAAGGCTTCCTGCGATCCCGAGATTCTCTTATTCAAACCATCGGGAGAGCCGCCCGGCACGTGAATGGTCTGGCCCTACTCTATGCGGATCGGGTAACGAAATCCATGAGGCAGGCGTTGGATGAGACCAACCGGCGGCGGGAGAAGCAGCTTCGCTATAACCGGAAAAACGGGATTACTCCGGAATCGATTTTGAAACCGGTCAACACCGGTCTGATCGCCATGGTCGAGGCGGACTATCTGGACTTGGCGCCGGAGCAGGAAGAGATCGAGGTGACCTCTCCCGATGAAATCGAAGCCCATATCCTCAAGCTGCAAGCGAAGATGCGGGAGGCGGCCCGAAACTTCGAATTCGAAGCCGCCGCCCGCCTGCGAGACCGGATCAAGGCCTTGAAGGAGAGGGAGATGAGTCTGCTCTGAGAGGCCGGAGGGGGAACGGGGCCGCTTCCGGTCCGGGCGGCTGGATGGAGGGGCCGGTCGAAATACCCTGGTCTCCCTCCCTCCGAGTTGGCTGTCGAACACTTCCCCGGGCCGGGGATCCATGACGATGGCAGATTTTCCTGAAGTGTTTCAAAGCGCCGTCGACCGGCGCAGCCCGCAATTCCAGAAGCGCCGCAGGGCGATGGAAGCGCTGGTGGCCCGGATGTGCCGGGACGAGGCCGGGATCCGGCAAGGGGGAGGAGCCGAGGCCAGGCGCAGGCAGCATGCCAAGGGTCGCCTGACTGCTCGGGAACGGATCCGACACCTCATCGACCCCGAACCTCCCTTCCTGGAGCTGGGAATTTACGCGGCGCACCAGATGTACGCCGAGTGGGGCGGAGCCCGGGCTGCCGGCGTGATCGTGGGGATCGCCAAGGTCTGTGGGCGGCACTTCATGATCATTGCCAACGATGCCACCGTCAAGGCAGGCTCCTTCTTCCCCATGACCGCCAAGAAGGTGCTGCGGGCCCAGACCATCTCGCTGGAGAATCGTCTGCCCATCATCTACCTGGTGGATTCCGCCGGCATTTTTCTGCCCCTGCAGGAGGACGTGTTCCCCGACACCGATGACTTTGGCCGGGTCTTCTACAACAACGCCGTCTTGTCCGCCCGGGGGGTTCCGCAGATCACCGCCGTCATGGGTTCCTGCGTGGCCGGCGGAGCCTACCTGCCGGTGATGTGCGACAAGCTGCTGATGACCGAGGGCAGCGGGCTTTATCTGGCCGGACCCGCCCTGGTCAAGGCGGCCATCGGGCAGGAGGTGTCCAGCGAGGAGCTGGGAGGCGCCGGGGTGCACGCCAGCCTCAGCGGCACCGTCGATTTCCGGGAGAAGGACGATCTCAGCTGCCTGCGGCGCATTCGCGAGCTGGTGGACAAGATGGGGCGGCGGATTCATTCCGGGCTGGATTGCCGCCCATCGGTCGAGCCCCGCCATGACCCGGCAGAGCTTGGGGGCGTCTTTTCCTCCGATCCCGCCGGCGAGTACGAGATGCGGGAGGTGATTGCGCGTCTGGTGGACGACAGCCGATTCACCGAGTACCGGAGAGACTACGGTCAGACCCTGATCACGGGGTACGCTCGGCTGGGAGGGTTTGCGGTGGGTCTGGTGGCCAATCAAAAACAGCATCAGAGACGGCAGGACGGCCGGCTGGAAGTCGGTGGGGTGATCTATGCCGAAAGCGCCAACAAGGCTGCGCGCTTCATGATGGACTGCAACCAGAACGGCATCCCGCTCATTTTTCTTCACGACGTCAACGGCTTCATGGTGGGGCGGGAAGCTGAGCATGGGGGCATCATCAAGGCCGGGGCCAGGATGGTGAACGTTGTCTCCAACAGCGTGGTTCCCAAAATCACGGTGATCCTGGGCGGCAGCTTTGGAGCCGGCCACTACGCCATGTGCGGCAGGGCCTATGGGCCCCGGTTTCTATACGCCTGGCCCAGCGCCCGCTATGCCGTCATGGGCGGGGAGCAGGCAGCCCGCACCCTGGTGGATATCCGACTCGGGCAGATGGAAGGGGAAGGCGCCAGGTTGACCGATGCTCAACGCCGGGAACTGGCTGCCGGTGTCCGGGAGACCTTTGAACATCAGACCGACCCACGCTACGGGGCAGCCCGGCTGTGGGTGGATGCTCTGATTGAGCCGGCCCGGACCCGGGAGGTGCTCATTCGGAGCCTTCAGGTGGCAGCCCTCAATCCCGAGGCGGCCCCCTTCAAGCTGGGGTTGCTTCAGACCTAGCGAGGCTGTGCTTCAGACCGACAAGCAGGGGAAAGATATATCCACGGCGGAAAACGACGAACCACGAATGGACACGAATGAACACCAATAAACGGATTGATGAGTTGTCGATTGGGGGGTGTGACTACCGAAATCGAGGGGTTATCTACGACAGACACGAAGTCATACCAGGGCAACAAAATTGCAGAAGCATTTGAGCGCCCTTCTCATTGAATTAGTTCCATCTGCATTTGTGTCTATTCGTGTCCATTCGTGGTTCGTCTTTTTTGATGATCGTCTGTTTTCCCCGGAATGATCCGCACGGCAGGGTGGGGGGGTGGCTGACCACTTGTCTGAAACAAAAGAAAAAAGAGTTATCCACGAAGGGCCACGAAGAACGACGAAGGGCCACTAAGGCGTTGAGGTTAACCGCGACGGGATGCCAAGGTTGCGAAGGGATGGTCGATTTCCGCTTGTTTTGCTCTTGTATGATCCGCCCGGCAGGGCGGGGGCCGGACTTGTCTGAAACAAAACCTGTTTCACTCTCGGATGATCCGCCCCGTCGTGTGGGGCGGGGGCCGAACTTGTCTGAAACAAATGCCTGCGCCTAGTGGCTGGAAACCGGTTCATAGTCAAGCATGGGTAGATTTTTGATTCACATCGATGCACAGGATGCACAGGATTTTTTCCGGAGACGGCTGGCTTGTGTTCCCGGACATCCTCAAATCCGCACCCGATCATCGCCCGAGTCCGCGTCTCCTGCAGCAGCCTCCCGTCCTGATTATCCTGTGCATCCTGTGCATCGATGTTCAATTTATAGTCCTTCTCGATGGATCTGCCCAGTCGCGGGGGGCGGGCGCCCGGCTCGCAGGCAAACGGGAGTTTCCCAAAGGGGACAGGCCGGCTTTCAGAGAAGTCGCCCGCCGGATACCCTCCACCTCACCATCGGGACGACACCCCCGGGAGCGCGGGCGTCCCGCCCGCATGCTGTCCCTTCGGTTGCCGCTCAGTTTCCCTGCGATGTTGCAGCCGACCGCCCTGCCGGCGGGAACCGCATGGGCCCGGCCGAAGCAGAGGCAGGGCGCCGCTGCCGGTTGATTCCGATGGAGGAGATGGCCGAAGCTGCGGGAGGATTTGTGCGGGCGGGACGCCCGCGCTCCCGGGGGGGGCTTCCTCCCATGACAGGGTCACACCAACGGGACAAAAGTGCAGAAGCATTTTGGCGCCAGTTGTCGTTGAAGGAGGTCCATCAGTCCTCGTGCCTATTCGTGTTCATTGGTGGTTCGTCTTCATTGACGATCGGCTGTTTTTCCTCTGAGTGATGCGCACCGTCGTGGGGGTGGGGGCCGAACTTGTCTTGTCTGAAACAACCCTGTTTCACCCTCGGATGATCTGCCCCGTCGTGGGGGGCGGGGGCCCTACTTGTCTGAAACAACCCTGTTTCACCCTCGGATGATCTGCCCGGCAGGGCAGGGGCCCCACTTGTCTGAAACAACCCTGTTTCACCCTCGGATGATCTGCCCGGCAGGGCAGGGGCCCCACTTGCCTGAAACAAAACCTGTTTCGCTCTCGAATGATCCGCCCCGACGTGGGGGGCGGGGGCCCGGCTTGTCTGAAACAAATGCCTGCGCCTGGTGGCTGGAAACCGGTTCATAGTCAAGCATGGGTAGATTTTTGATTCAAATCGATGCACAGGATGCACAGGATTTTTTCCGGAGGCGGCTGGCTTGTGTTCCCGGACATCCTCAAATCCGCACCCGATCATCGCCCGAGTCAGCGTCTCCTACAGCAGCCTCCCGTCCTGATTATCCTGTGCATCGATGTTCCATTGATAGTCCTTCTCGATGGATCTGCCCAGTCGCGGGGGGCGGGCGCCCGGCTCGCAGGCAAACGGGAGTTTCCCAAAGGGGACAGGCCGGCTTTCAGAGAAGTCGCCTGCCCGATACCCCCACCTCACCATCGGGACGACACCCCCGGGAGCGCGGGCGTCCCGCCCGCATGCTGTCCCTTCGGTTGCCGCTCAGTTTCCCTGCGATGTTGCAGCCGACCGCCCTGCCGGCGGGAACCGCATGGGCCCGGCCGAAGCAGAGGCAGGGCGCCGCTGCCGGTTGATTCCGGTGGAGGAGATGGCCGAAGCTGCGGGAGGATTTGTGCGGGCGGGACGCCCGCGCTCCCGGGTGGGCTTCCTCCCATGACAGGGTCACACCAACGGGACAAAAGTGCAGAAGCATTTTGGCGCCAGTTGTCGTTGAAGGAGGTCCATCAGTCCTGGTGCCTATTCGTGTTCATTGGTGGTTCGTCTTCATTGACGACGGCTGTTTTCCCTCTGAGTGATGCGCCCCGTCGTGCAGGGCGGGGGCTGGACTTGTCTGAAACGCCCCTGTTTCACAGTGTATGATCCGCACGGTGGGGCGGGGACCCGGCTAACCACTATCCACTCATCCCGGGTGCAGCAGCACCTTCAGCGCCCCGGGGGATTGGGCCAATTGGAATGCCTCTGGCGCCTTGGTAAGGGGCAGGGCGTCACAGATCAGTCGGCTGGGTTGAATCTGCTTGCGGGCCAGCAGGTCGAGCGCGGGTTCGAAGCGTCCGCAGCGAGACCCCAACAGGGTGATCTCGTCCACCACCAGCGAGGCCGGATTGAAAGACTGTTTTCCATGGAAGGTCGACTTCAGGACCACGGTGCCTCGCGGTTTCAGGAGTTGGAGGGCGAGGTCCAGTCCCGACGGGGATCCGGTGGCTTCCACCACCAGCTCGAAGGAGCGGGAGGCCGTTTGCGCCGAACGGGGATCGAGGGTCCTGACTCCACTATCCTCGACCAACCGCATTTTCCCGGGATGCTTGCCAATCAGGGTCAAGGGCGGTTGAGTGGTCGTCCTGGCCTGGGCCAGGACCATGGTGATCAGCAGTCCGAGCTTTCCGTCTCCCAGGACGGCGATCTTTTCCACATTATGGATGTCGACTTGGTCTAAAATCTCACAGGCGGCGGCGACCGGCTCCACAAAGACCGCGTCGTCGTCGGAAACCGAGTCGGGAACCGGGTGGAGATTCTGCTCCGGAAGGCTGAAGACCTCGCGAAAGGCGCCGTCCCGGTTCAGAATTCCCAGCACCGAGCGGCGGGGACAGTGTCTGCCCCACCCGGATCGGCAATACTCGCACCGGGTGCAGGCTGCGTTGATTTCTCCGACCACCCGGGCACCCACCAGAGAGGGAGTCCTGGACGATTCGACCCTGCCAACGAACTCGTGGCCCAGGACGCCCTTGAATCCGAAGTACCCTCTGGTGATTTCAAGATCGGTGTTGCAGATGCCGGCCTGGATGAGACGCACCATGCTTTCGCCGCCGGTGAATACCGGCTTGGACACGTCCACGACTTCAAGCTTCCGATCAAATACCACGGCCTTCATGATCGCTCCGCGGTGAGGATGGGGTGAGAAATGCGGGTCAAATCGGGGCTGCCGCTGCTTCCCCGAGGTACGAATCCCTCAGACCGCCAGCCCGACCTCCTTCGGGGCTGGGCTCCCCCGGTCAGGGACCTGGGGGCGCCGGATCCATTCTAGCCCGCATTTCTCACCAGGACGCTGAGCATCAGGTAGAAAAGTGCTTGTCTTTAACATCTTGCGGCGCTTTGTTTGGAGTCTTCAGGGTACAGACTGTGCTGGGAGCGCCCTGGCTTGTCTTTTCCGCTTCAGCGCGCACATGCTCCCTCGAATGGTGTTCCGGCTACGCCCTTCGGTCACGAGCACGCGCTGAAGCGGAAAATCCTGCGCCAAGTTGCACTCTTGAGAAGAGTGCAACCCCCTGGTGAGAAATGCGGGCTAGGACAGATCGGATCCCGGGGATTGGACAATCGAAATGAGACTTTCCAAGCGCACCAGGAGATGCATCTTCTGGGCAGCCGTGCTGATGGCGCTGCTGGCTCTCCGCGTGGGTTGGATGCTTTACGACCGCAGTCGCCCCGTCCCTCCAAAAAAGAGAGTCTCCAAAAGGCTCCAGCAGGACTATCTGGTCCGACTTCCCCGGTTCCATATCCCGGACTTCGAGGGAGCCAGGCAATTGGTGGGAAAGCCCATTTGGGTGAAGAAGGGATATCAGTTGCCCTATTTCCCCGTCGGCGGGAGGCGGAAGTCTGCCGGCGGAACCGGGGCAAAGCGGCTTCTTCCCCTGGAAAAGCTGGTTGTTAAAGACGTCGTGGACCAGCCTGCCCCGGGGCGGTCCGGAAACAGGCAGGTCCTGGCTCTCTTCGAGAAGGAAGGGGTGGCAATGGGAACCGTCATCGGTACCTTTGACGGGCAGCGGCAGCTTTACCGGATGGTGCTGGACCATTTCTTCTATGCCAAGGATCCCAAAGAGCTCTACCCGCACTGGAGCGAGAATACCTGGAGACTTGTCGAGAACCGCAAGCTGGAGCTCGACATGACCTTCTCCCAGGTCGCCCTCTCCATCGGAGACGGCACCCTGGTCACTCGGGGAGCGGGAGACGTGCACCTCTATGAGTTCAGGCGCAAACCGGGTGGGGCAGTCGGGCGTTGCCGAGTGCGGTTCAAGGGAGGGCGGGTCTCGGAGTTCAAGGTGCTGGATTAGCCGGCAGAATTCCCCTCCATCGCTGGTCCACTGCAGGTAAGGAGGAACAGCTATTACGTTTCAACAATTCCTTGCAAGGCCGATCCTGAGATTCATGCTGCTGCTGGTGCTGCTCTATGTGTTCTTCCTGAGCATTTCCCTGATGGGGGCATCCTTCAAATTTTTCGGCAATGCGTTCGCCGAGCGTCTGCTGGCCACCACGGGCAATCCATTTCTGGGTCTGTTTGTCGGAGTGTTGGCCACCAGCATGGTGCAAAGCTCTTCGACCGTTACCGCCATAACGGTGGGGTTGGTGGCCGGGGGAGCCCTGGACGTTCAGGGAGCCATTCCCATTGTCATTGGTTCCAACATGGGCACCAGCGTCACCAACACGCTGGTCTCGTTGGGCCACATCGCTCGACCCGACGAATTCAGGCGGGCCTTTGCGGCAGCTACGGTCCACGATTTTTTCAATCTCATCCTGGTGGTCGTCTTTTTCCCCCTGCAGTTGTTGACCAACGTGCTGGGGCGCGTTTCGTCCGTGCTGACCGAGGCACTCAAGGAGTCCGGCGGGTTGCAGTTGGTCGATCCGATCAAGACAATCATGGCGCCTGCCGTGAAGGTCATCGGTCAAGCGGCCTCGGAGTCCGGCGCCGTCATGCTGCTTATCGCGGTGGGCCTCCTCTTCCTTTCGCTGCGCTACCTGGTGGTGGTCCTGAAATCCCTCGTCATCGGCAGGATCGAAAGTTTCTTCAACCAGACGCTGTTCAAAACGGCGCCCAGAGCCCTGGTCCTGGGTGTTCTGTTGACCATTGCGGTCCAGAGCAGCTCCATCACGACCTCCTTGGCAGTTCCCCTGGCGGGTGCCGGGATTCTGTCGCTGATGCAGATCTTTCCCTTTACGCTGGGCGCCAACATCGGAACCACCATCACCGCCATGCTGGCCTCCCTGGTGACGGGCAACCCGGCGGCAGTTACGGTCGCCTTCGCCCACCTGCTGGTCAACCTGTTCGGTGTCATGTTGATCTGGTCGATCCGGCGCATCCCCGTCACCATGGCCGAGGTGCTGGCCCGGTGGTCGGTCAAATCCAGACTGGTCCCCCTGGTCTATGTGGGGACGACCTTCTTTCTGGTGCCGCTGGCGTTGATCTATTTCGCGGGATAATTCAGGCTGGTGGAGTGAATCCGCGGAAAGCCCTTCAAATGTACAGAACGGTAGCCGTTCACGTCTTTTTCGGAGCCGGCGACCGCAGGACCCCCAACAGGCAGCAGCCGAAATTCAACAGCAGGCCGATGACCCCGGCGTGGAATCCCCATAGGCGGGGATAACCCAGCCAGGTCAGTCCCAGGCCGATCAGCAGGCCCGCCAGCATGCCGGTCAGGACGGTCTGACCCCGGAGCTGTTTCCAGTAGAGGCCCAGGAAGAAACAGGGGGCAATCTGGATGAGCACCTCGAACTTGAGTTCGAGAAGGCGAATCAGTGTTTTCTCGGTCCCGATGGCGATGACCACCAGCAGGGTGACGATGATCCAGGAGCACCACTTGCCAATGGAGGTCAGCTCGGCCTCGCTGCTTTGAGGACGAAAGTAGACCAGGTAGATGTCCTTGGTGATCATGGAGGACATGGAGAGCAGGGCCGAGTCGGCGGTCGACATCAGAGCAGCCAGGGCGGCTGCAAAAATGAGGACCACCAGCCAATACCCCTGAATCGACTGGTTCATGATGAGACTGCAGAGCCGGGCCAGCACCTGATCGGTCTCGCCGGGCGCCAGGTCCGGCAGTACGATGATTCCGGTCACGCCGCAGATCATGGCGATCAGTGCGGTGGTAAAGGGCATGACGGTCATCAGCGCCAGGGACCGTTTGAGCACCCGGGTAGATCGGCTGGCATAGAGGCGTTGGATGGCCTGGGGGTAGATGGCCGCCCCACATCCAAAGAGGAACACATAGCTGATCCAGGTCATGCATCCTTCCAGGCTCGGTACCTGCACCTTGGGCGGATCGATACGGCTGAGCTGCTCCACCACTGCCGGCAGGCCGCCGGCCAGACCGGGAACCATGAACAGAAGCATCAGGAAACCCAACAGCAGCAGGATGCCCTGGATCATGTCGGTCCAGGCCACACTGCGCATGCCTCCCAGGGTCTCATAGACCACCATGATGACGGCCAGGGTGACGATCCCGTAGGCCGAGGGCACGGCTCCGTTGGTGAGGCCCTCGACAGCCTCTCCCATGGCTTTCAGTTGAGCCAGGGTATAGTTGGCCAGGGCGTAGATCATCAGCAAGGTGCTGAGCAGGGTGAGCCGGGGCGTGCCGAAGCGGTGGGCGATGTAGTCGCCGGGGGTGATGAAATTCCGCTTCCGGGAGAGGGCTACCAGCCGCGGCGCAAACAGCAGGTATCCCACGATGACCGAGAACATGAACAGAATGGAGGCGGTCCAACTGAACCCGATCCGGTAGGAGATCCCGGTATAGCCGAACAGGGTATTGCCGCTGTATTGCGTGGAGTAGAGGGTGAGGAAGAGGGCCAGAAAACCGAGGGATCGCCCCGCCAGGTAGAAGTCTGACAGACTGTGGCCCCGACTTCTGCGCCGGGCCAGCCAGCCGACGCCGATGGTGGAAAGCAGGTAGAGGGCGATGACCGTCAATGCCCCCCAACCGAAGGTCAACTGGCTATCACTGGTCTCCATGGGAGTCTTCTTCCCCGCTGGTGTTCCAGTAGCGAGAGATCACCCAGCCGGTCCATCCGGCCAGCAACAATACGGCAAGCAGTGTGACAGCCATCCAGAGAGGCAGTCCCAGAATCAGGGGGCCGCGGTATCCGGCCGGCCAATACCAGGGGATGGCTACCGCGTAGAGGAGCAGATAGACCAGCCAAAGCCAGGGATGGCCGCGAGGTTCCCGGACCAACTCTTCCGAGCCGCGGTCGTCGTTTCCCGATGGATGCATGGTGTGGGGTTCCGGTTCAAGGGCCCCGGGTCAACGGCCGGGGGATGGCTGCAGGCCGGTGAGCCGTCGTCAGCCCCCATTTCTCACCAGGTCGCTGGATACATCCTGTAAAGGCCGTCTGTTTTCAGTACCTTATTGGCACTGTTTTGAGGGCATGCGGGTACAGACGGCGCTGGGCGCGCTCTGGCTTGTCTTTTTCCCTTCAGCGCGCACATGCTCCCTCGCACGTAGTTCCGGCTACGCTCTTCGCTCGCGAGCACGCGCTGAAGGAAAAAATCCGGCGCCATTTTCACGCCCCCTGGTGAGAAATGAGGGCTACCCCTTCGCGGGAGGGAATCATACCATAGGTCCCGCGGGGGTCCCGGCCTCCAGGCCGGGGAGCGGATTGGCCCGGCCTCCCATTCGGAATCAATGAAACGTTCCTGGCAGCTCCCGGGATCGGATGGCGTCGAGCAACTCCCTGCCGCTATGAAACCGGCGGGTGGCCCGCGTCTCCTTCAGCCGCTGCCAAAGTTTCCTGAGCGGTCTGGCATAAGGGTGAGCGGAAGCGAAGTGCCCCAGCAGCGTGTGCCCCCGGACGATCTCCATGATCCGCTCGCAATTGCCGGGGATGTCCGCTCGGGACACTTCGTGGGTCGCCTTTACAAACACGGCCGCAATGTTGCCGCCATCGGGAGACAGATCGGTTCGGTGCGGGCGGAAGCCGGTTTTTTCCCCCAGGAGTTGCAGGCTGGCGGCATTGAAGCTGTAGAGATGGGCTTGATGGAAGCGATGGCCCGGTGACTGGCAGGTGGCCTCCACGTTGGGGACCTCGATCACCAGCCAACCCCGGGGCTCAAGCCACCCTCGGACATGCTCCAGCACCGCGGCGGGAGAAGCCATGTGCTCCAGGGCATGGTAGAGGGTCACCATGTGGCAGCTCTCCGGCGGAAGCTGAATCTCCCCTACGAATCCGAGGTGAACCGGGATCCCCAGCTCTTCCTGGGAGTAGCGGGCGTAGCCCTCGTGGGGTTGGACCCCTTGGGCATCGAAGTCCAGACGGCGCATCAGGTAAACGAACTCCCCGCCTCCCGATCCCACGTCGACGATCACCGAGCCTGGTTTCAGCAGTCCCTTCAGATGCTGGAAACGGTGGGCGGCGACGTTGCCCGCTCGATAGACGTGTTTCAGAGTCGGCCGGGAGATCCCCTTGTACTGGAGCCGGTATTCCTCGGAGTAGAATTTCCGCAGGGCTTCCCGGGTGGGAACGGGGTCGGTCCAGACCAGCCCGCACTTGCGGCAGATGACGGTTTGCAGCGGTTGCCCGTGCCGGTCCAGCCTGGCGACTTCCTCTGCCTCTCGGGCACCGCACAGGTCACAGGGGGATCGGGGGATCATGGCAGGAAGACCGAGAGGAATGACCCGGTGCGATCATCCACCGCCCGGCGCCGGCGAGCTGGCCTGGAGCCGGCGAAGGTAGCGGAGGCTGTGGGGGGCCGCATCCTCCAGGCGGGCCCCGCGGTAGACTTTCACGGAGGCGAAGCGGTGGTAGCCGATCCAGTCGAGAGCTTTCAGGACGGCCGCAAAGTCCAGATGTCCCGTGCCCAGCAGGGACCCGTTGCTTTCGCAGAGGTGGACGTGGCGAAGGGACGATCCGCAGGCCAGGATGGGTTCGACCAGAGAGCGCTCTTCCACGTTCATGTGGATCGTATCCACCATGGGCTTGAGGGCCGGAGACCCTACCTCGGCAATGAGCCGGCGCACTTCGGCCACGCTGTTGTTGAAGCCCACCTGCAGGTGGTTGACCGGCTCCACCACCACTTCCACCCCTTTGGCCTCAGCCTCAGCGGCTACCTGTCGAAGGCCGCGGCGGATTCGTGCCTGGGCGGCCGCAACCTCGGGTTCGTCGCTGAGCAGTCCCTGCAGCAGGCCGACCACCAGGATGGCTCTGAAACGCCGGGCGACATCCAGGAAACCCACCAGACGGTCGATGGTTTTCTGTTGGATCGACCGATCGGGCGAGCTCAGGCAGAGCCCCTGACCGTAAGCCTCGCCGGTCAGGAAAGAGGGGATGGCCAGATCCAGCTCGTTCAGCCACTGCTCCAGACGGTCCAGGTCGAGAGCCGGTGAATCGGTCAGATTCACTTCAACGCCGGCGTAACCGCACGCCTTCAGCAAGGCCAGGGTCTCGCGGACCCGCTGCTCGGATCCGAGGGACTCCAGAGGTGGGATGATGATGAAGCTGTAGCGGAACACGGGCTTGCTCGATGGATGTCTTGACGGCAAGCGAGACGGCTTCGAACGGGCCGCGGCCGCCCCCCTTGGCCAGCCGGGCCGGCAGGGGACTTCCGGCCGGGAGGACCGGGCATCCAGGGTGCCCGCGTCCAAACGATCGTGCCAGGAGGCTAAGCTATCACAGCCAATTGCCGCTTCCAATCAGAACCTGGGTTCTGAGGCCCTTGATCCCGGAGCCCGCCCACCGCCGGGGTGTGAGCAAGCCGCGTAGGCGGCGACAGCGTGGTGATCCGTGCCCAATAAGCAACACGCGTGTTTGAAACACGTGAGGGACTATCCACGAAAGACATCCACGAAGGGGCACGAAGAACCACGAATGGACACGTAGGACACTGAGGTGATCCACGAAGGGCACGAAGTCACGCCAAGGTTACGAAGTTATGTTCCCGGCGTTTGGTCTCGGCCTCGGGCATGAGTAGATCCTTGATTTACATGGATGAACAGGATAGACAGGATGCTTTGTCGCCAACCGGCTTCTCCCGAAAGAGTCCTTGCTCTGGATAAGCCACAATAATCCGTTGTTTCACTCTCGAATGATCCGCCCGGTCCGGGGGCAGGAGCACGGCTTGTCTGAAACAAAAGAAAAAAGAGTTATCCACGAAGGGCCACGAAGAACGACGAAGGGCCACTAAGGCGTTGAGGTTAACCGCGACGGGATGCCAAGGTCGCGAAGGGATTATCGATTTCTGATTGTTTCACTCTCGTATGATCTGCCCGGCAGGGCGGGGGACCGGCTAAACACGGGCTAGGCGTTAAGCCCATTGGAAACGGCCGGCAAGCCCGGGGGTGCACGTCAGGATTCTGAGATTGCCTTGGATCCCACGGTTGACCGATGTTCCCAGAACTCCTCGTAGCGCCCGCTCAGCATGCAGCAGCGCAGAGCGAGGATGGCGTTGGCCCCCTCGACGGTCCAGTGCATCCCGGCCCGCTTGAGTCGGTTGCCGACGACGGTCTTGCATCCAGCCTCGACCACGCCGGAACCGATGCACAGTCCCGCGGCGCGGAAGTCCCTATACCGCATCCGGTCCCGATTCCTCTCGATATACTCGAAGCACCGTCGCGCCTCCTCGCAGGAGGCAGCCGACCGCAGGGCGACCAGCAACTCGTCGAGGCGGCCCTGTTCCAGTTCGGCGCAACGGGCCTCGGCCCAGGCGGAGACGCGATCCGGGTCGTCCCCATGGAGGGCCTTCGAGACGGTCCACAGATGCTCCCTCGCGTGATACTGGTCGACGATCTGAATCGCTCCCGGGAACTCCTCCTCGGCTACCCGCCAGATCCAGGCGGCCCCGTCCCCCAACACGACGCGGCGGCGGGCCAGGGAGAAGCCCCGTCGCTCCGCTTCTCCGCGCACGCGCCGAGCGAACACCGACGGTTCCGGATCGGTGTCCCGGCTGGCGGCACTCTCGATCGCCGCCGAGCAGCTGACCGAGCCCGCATCCCGCTCAGGAGCGCCCGTCTTGCGGTCCAGCCTCTCAGCCGTCCAGACCAGCACCAGCTTGACTTCACGCGTCCTCGCCGAGCCGTCCGGCTGCTTGCCCGCCCTGCCGACCGTCTCCGTCTTGCGCACCGGCACGCCGGTCCCGTCCATGCCCAGGTACATCGTCGGGGCCGCCGCCGGCTCCGGCTCGAACCCCCCTGCCTCGCCCTCGGCGGCTGCAATCTCCCGCCCCAAGGCCTCGGCCGTACGCTCCACCTGCTTCGCCCCGGCCCGCACTCCGGCCAACTCCCCCAGCAGATCGCTCGCTTCGGCAAAGCTGACCCTCCCGGCCGCCGAGCCCGTCATCCGCACCACGCCCGGCGACAGCGAAGTCCCTTCCATCCCCAGCTGCCGGTCCCGGGGGAAAAAGCCATGGCCGCACCCCTGACAGTGGTAGTAGGCCCGTTCCAGCTTCAGCGGCCCCAGCACCGTCTCGAACGTCTTCGCCGAGCGTCCCGCATAGCGCGCCTCACCCCCGCAGTCGCAAGCCAGGCGCGGGCCGACCCGATCCGAGTGGTCCTGGTTGAGCCGCTGGGCCGCCAGTTGCGCCCCAAACTCCAGCGCCCGTCGACGCAGGCAGGTTTCCAGGGCTTCGAAGTCGAGCCTCTCGGCACTGCCCGGACCGATCAACCGTTCGACCTCGGTGGCAATCGCTTGGGCAAAGGTCTCCGCACAGGCTTTTTTTTTCGCGCTTCCGCCTGCCCGAGCTCTCGACGGCCTTGCTTGATCCGAGCCTGACACAGTTGCTCGCTGACCTCGATCAATTCCCCGACCAACCGCCGCAAGCGTTGGCATTCCGCAATGTGAGCGCGAGTGGGGTCGACCTCCGAGGGAGGAATGACTCGGGTCCGCGTCTTGCCCTTCACCTTGTGAGTCAGGATCCACTGGGGCCCATGGCCCGGGTGGCCTTCGGCCGAGCAACGGCAATTCGGCTTGCCGCACTTGCGGTAACTGGGCACCAGGGAGCCGGGCCGCAAGTCGCCAATCGCGGCCAACTGATGGCGCAACTGATCCCGCTGAGTCGCCAAGGTGTGGATATCGGGTGGAAGAGTCATGGGGGCACCTCCTTAACTGAAAGTCTATCAAACTTTCAGAAGGCCGTTCACTCTTCTCTATTCTTTGTAATGCGATACCACACCCCGTCTCTGAAATCACTCGCTTCCTAAGTCCACATCAAAATCGTGTCGTGCACGGCAAGCCCGGGGCCCGCTTGCTTGGCCGGATTGCTTATGTTAGCTTTACTCGTTTTTGGTGGCATTGGTGTCTGCGCCAGGCAGGTCGCCGGTGGTCCTCTATTCCTCTTTTTCATCATGTATCCAGCGACCCGGTGAGAAATGCGGGATTTGCCCCACCGGGTGGTTGAAGCGCCCCCAAACCGAGCCTGCCCAATAGGACGTCCATGATCAAGGCAATCAAGGGGACTCGAGACATTCTGCCGCAGGAATCGGTGGTATGGAATCGGGTGGAGGAGACCGCCAGGCAGATCCTCTCCGCCTATGGGTTTTCCGAGATCCGCACTCCGGTCTTCGAAAGCACCGAGCTGTTTGCCCGGGGAGTGGGGGCGGACACCGATATCGTCTCCAAGGAGATGTACACCTTCGAAGACCTGGACAGCCGCTCGCTCACCCTTCGTCCGGAGGGGACGGCATCGGTGGTACGGGCCTACATCGAGCACCAACTCCACCGGGACCCGCAGATCTGGAAGGTCTACTACCTGGGGCCCATGTTCCGGCGGGAACGCCCGCAGAAGGGGCGCTTCCGGCAATTTCATCAGTTGGGCGCCGAGGTGCTCGGCTCGGATCATCCCGCCATCGAGGCGGAAGTGATCGAGCTGTTGCAACTGTTCCTGGATCGGATTGGCGTCGGGGAGACCGATCTGCTGGTGAACTCCATCGGCTGCAGTCGCTGCCGGCCCGGGTTTCTGCGGAGACTGCAAGCCGCGCTCCGTGAAAAAGAGGACGGGCTCTGCCAGGACTGCCGCCGGCGTTCCCAATCCAATCCGCTGCGGGTTCTGGACTGCAAGCGGGAGCCCTGCCAGCCGGTAATCGAGACCCTCCCGTCGATCCTGGAGTGTCTGGACGAGCCTTGCCGGCAGCACTTCGATCGGTTCCTGGGGTATCTCAAGTGCCGCGATATCCCGTTCAGGATCGTTCCCCGCCTGGTGCGGGGGCTGGACTACTACACCCGCACCACCTTTGAAATCACCAGTCCGGGATTGGGCGCCCAGAATGCTCTGGTGGGCGGTGGGCGCTATGACGGGTTGGCCGAGGTCCTGGGGGGACAAACCACCCACGGTTTTGGCTTCGCTTTGGGACTGGAGCGCGTCATTCTCCTGTGCCGGCAAGGGAGCCGTCCTCCGGTTCCGGGTCAGCCCCAGCTTTTTATCGCCCCTTTGGGCGAGCCGGCATTCAGCAGAGCCTTCCTGATGGCCCGAGAGTTTCGGCGCCAGGGCATCCACTGCTTCCTGGACTTCGCGCCCCGCTCTCTCAAGAGCTCCCTGCGCCTGGCAAACAAGCTGAATGCCGGCCACGTCCTGATCGTGGGGGAGAACGAGTTGAAGACCGGGCAATTTCCGCTCAAGCGCATGGGGGATGGGCGACAGATCCTGGTAAGCCAAGCGGAAGTCGTTTCCAGGCTCGGGAATGGTTGGGAAGACTGAGAGAGGAGATCGGTTTTGGCATTAGATTCGTTGGGAGGAGTGGAGCGAACCCATCATTGCGGGCAACTGCGGTTGAGCGACGGCGGTCAGGAAGTGGTGCTGATGGGCTGGGTGGCCAGACGCCGCGATCTGGGACACCTTATCTTCATCGATCTGCGGGATCGTGAAGGGATGACCCAGGTGCTTTTCAATCCCGACCAGTCCCCGGAAGTTCACCAGAAGGCGAAGGGGTTGCGGTCGGAGTATGTGGTGATGGTTCGAGGCACGGTGCTGCAGCGAGATCCGGAAACGGTGAATCCCGCCATCGGTACCGGCGAGATCGAAGTGCTGGCCTCTTCGCTGCTTCTGTTGAACGAGTCCAGGACACCCCCTTTCCCCATTGAGGACGATATTTCCACCTCCGAGGACCTGCGGCTCAGGTATCGCTACCTGGACCTGCGCCGCCCCCATCTCAGTCACAACTTCAAGTTGCGCCACCAGGCCACCATGGCGGTCCGCCGCTTCCTCGACAGCAAGGGCTTCTATGAGATAGAGACTCCCTTCCTGACCAAGTCGACACCCGAAGGGGCCCGCGACTACCTGGTTCCCTCCAGACTGCACGCCGGGGGGTTTTACGCCCTGCCTCAATCGCCCCAACTCTTCAAGCAGCTCCTGATGGTTGGGGGAATGGACAAGTACTTCCAGATCGTGCGCTGTTTCAGGGACGAAGACCTGCGGTCCGACCGGCAACCGGAATTCACCCAAATCGATATCGAGATGTCGTTCGCCCAGCCGGAGACCATTTTCCGAGTGGTGGAGCCAATGATGGCCGAGATTTTCAAGCTGACGGGCCATCGCATTCAAACCCCGTTCCCCCGGCTTCCCTATGAGGAGGCCATCGGCCGCTACGGCACCGACAAGCCGGACACCCGCTTCGGCCTGGAGCTGGTCGATTTCAGTGAGTGCCTGCGCCAGGCGGAGTTTCCGCCCTTTCGGGATGCCCTCGAGCGGGGCGGCCAGATCAAGGGAATCCGCGTTCCAGGCTGTTCCGGCTACTCCCGGAGGCAGTTGGATGACCTCACGGCCGTGGCCCGGGTCTTTGGCGCTCCCACCCTGGCCTATCTCAAGGTCCTGGACCCCGGGGTCCAGTCTCCCCTCCTGAAGCACCTGGGAGAGGCGGGATGTCGCAGCCTGGTGCAGCAGGCCGGGGCGGAACCTGGAGACTTGATTCTGCTGGTTTCCGGGAGCGGAAAGGTGGTCGCGGACTCCCTGGGGGCGGTTCGCCTCCAGTTGGCCAGGCAGGAAAAGCTCATCGACCTGCAAGCCAACCACTTTCTCTGGGTGACCCAGTTCCCCATGTTTGAGTACGACGATGGTGAAAAGAGGCACGTCGCCTGCCACCACCCCTTCACCTCGCCCATGGAGGAAGATATTCCCAAGCTGGAGACCCACCCCGGGTCGGTACGAGCCAGGGCCTACGACCTGGTGCTCAATGGCGTGGAAATCGGCGGGGGCTCAATTCGTATCCACCGGCAGGACCTCCAGTCCAAGGTCTTCCGGGCCCTGGCTCTGGGCGAAGAGGAGGTCCGGCTGCGCTTTGGATTCTTTCTGGAGGCGTTGGAATACGGCGTCCCGCCCCATGGGGGGATTGCACTTGGGCTGGACCGCATCGTGATGTTGTTGACGGGTGAGAGCTCGATTCGAGATGTCATCGCCTTTCCCAAAACAGCCCGAGCGGTCGACCTGATGGCCGATTGTCCGACTCCGGTGAATCAAGAGCAGTTGGACGAGTTGGGGATTCGCCTGGCGGAAAAGGGTCTGGATTGACCGGGACTATCCCGGCCCGAACCCAGCCGGAGGAGCGCTCCCGGCGCCCCCCGGGGAGTCCTTCCCACCCGTATCCGGCGGGGAACTGCACCCGCCGCAACCCTCCTCAAATAGGGGAGGCGCTTCGGGTACAGGCAGAGGTTGGGAATCATCCTCAACCAGAACGGCGCCGGCCGCGGCCGTCTGTCGCGGCGTACGCCAACCTGCGGAATTTCCATGTCAAGAATACGTCTTCTGCCGGAGGCGCTGGCCAATAAGATCGCCGCAGGCGAGGTGGTGGAACGCCCGGCCTCGGTGGTGAAGGAGCTGTTGGAGAACTCCCTGGATGCCGGAGCCCGCAACCTGGAAATCACCGTTCAGGCGGGCGGAAAGCGTCTGATGCGGGTGTTGGATGACGGGGAGGGCATGACCGCCGACGATGCATTGTTGGCCTTTGAGCGGCACGCCACCAGCAAGATCTACCGGGCCGAAGATCTCGGCCAAATCCACACACTGGGTTTCCGAGGCGAGGCGCTCCCCAGTATGGCCGGGGTCTCCCGGCTCTTGATGGAGACCCAGGCGAAGGGTGAGAGGGTCGGAACGGCGGTGGAAATCGCCGGGTCCCGGATCGTGGGCGTGCGAGAGATTGCCCGTGCCGTCGGGACCACGGTGACCGTGCGGGATCTGTTCTTCAACCTGCCGGCTCGAAAGAAATTCTTGAGGGGTGACCGCACCGAGCTGGGCCACGTCGTCAACGTGGTGACCCAGTACGCCCTGGCTCATCCGGAAGGCCGCTTTGCCTTGGCCGGTTCGGGCTCCAGGGTATTCGACTTTCAGGCTGTCGATCGGCTGCGCGAGCGGCTGTTCCAGGTATTTGGAGCCGATCTGCTCCAGCAACTGGTGGAGTTGGAGACGGAGCTGCCGTTTGTGCCGGATTCCGGATCGCCCCAAAGTCCGACGTCGGGAGAAAAAATCCGGCTTCACGCCTTCGTCTCCAAGCCGGAAGTGCAGAAGCCCAATCGTCAATCCCTCTATTTTTTTGTGAACCGGAGGATGGTTCGGGACCGCATCCTCATGCATGCCCTCGGTGAAGCCTATCGCCGCATTCTTCCGGATGGCACCTTTCCCGTAGCTCTGGTCTTTATCGCGATGCCCTATGGAGAAGTAGATGTCAACGTCCACCCCTCCAAGACCGAAGTCCGTTTTCGCAGGCAGTCGATGATTCACGACTGCCTTCGTGATGCGGTTCGCAAGGCACTGGAGGAATCCCGGCCCCAAGCCGCCTTTTTGGTTCAACCTCGGGGAATCGATGCCGATGCGCCCGTGGACCCCGGGTCCGTGCCGGAACTGCGGCCCGCGGCCTCGGCGGCTCCTGCTGGCGAGGCCGGTGCTGCCTGGCCGGCCTCCTTGCCGCTGAAGGTGGGGGAGCCGGTCTGGGGCGGCCTGGAGCCCCGGCCGGGCCTTCAACCGCCCCCCAAGCCCGCAGCGGCCGAGGGCCTCCCCTCTGGAGGCGGCGGCCCGGATGCTTCGACGCCCACCTGCGCCGCCGCGGCACTGGTCTCGAGGGAGCAGGCCGAGGCCGGCCGTCCCGGCGCTTCTGAAACGCTTTCGCCCACCGACATCCACCCCCTGGGCCAGATCGAGGACAGTTTCATCGTCGCCAGCGACCGTGGATCGCTGCTCATCATCGACCAGCACGTGGCCCACGAGCGAGTGCTCTTTGAGAAGGTCCTCCGGCAGCGACGGGAGGGCAGGGTGGAAAGCCAGCGATTGCTGTTGCCTCTGATTGTCGAATTGAACCCCCGCCAGCAGATCCTGCTGGACGATCTGACTCCCGAACTGAATGCCTGCGGTTTCGAAGTGGAACCCTTCGGCCGTCAAACGCTGGCCGTCAAGGCCCTTCCCGCTGACCTCAGCCCCTCCGACTGCAGCAGACTGCTGGGCGAACTGCTGGAGGGTCTGGAAAAGGAGGCTCGGGAGGTGAGCCTGGAGCGGTTGCGGGAGAAGATTGCCGCCTCGGTAGCTTGTCATGCGGCCATCAAGGTGAACACACACCTGGAACGGTCCAAGATGGTCTGGCTGATCGACGAGCTCATCAAGACCCGCTACCCCATGACCTGCCCCCATGGCCGTCCGATCATTCTGCGCTACGAAAAAAGCCAGATTCTGAAAGCCTTCAAGCGAATCTGAGTGTGCTTGGCGGTTCTCGGAATAGCGCGCTATCCACAAAAGAGTTATCCACGAAGGACCAAAAAAAGAAATCCACGAAGGGCCACGAAGGACGACGAAGGACCACTAACCCGCATTTCCCACCAGGTCGCTGAGTATGGCCTCGGAAAGTGTTTGTATTTAGCATCTTGAAGCACATTTTGGGAGAGCCTTCAGGGTACACACTGCGCTGGGCGCACCCTGGCTTATCTGAAACAAAAGAAAAAAGAGTTATCCACGAAGGGCCACTAAGAACGACGAAGGGCCACTAAGGCGTTGAGTTTAACCGCGACGGGATGCCAAGGTCGCGAAGGGATGATCGATTTTTGATTGTTTCACTCTTGTATGATCCGCCCCGTCGTGGGGGGCGGGGGCTTGGCTTATAAGGGAACAATCCCCGGGCGTCAGCCCAGGGGGTTCGAGTAGAGCCGCGTAGCGGCGGCAGCACTTAGCCGTGGGCGTAAGCCCATGGAAAAGTTCAGCGTAAGAGTCGAGCCGCGTAGGCGGCGACAGCACCTAACCCCGAAGCGCCGCCCCGGGGAGGGCCGCTCTCCCCAAGAGCACGTCACTGCGTAGGGGCCGGACTTGTCTGAAACAACCCCCTGCGCCGGGTGGCGGGCAACCGGCTCAAAGTCAAGCACGGGTAGATTTTTGATTCACATGGATGCACAGGATGCACAGGATTTTTTCTGGAGACGGCTGGCTTGTATTCCTGGACATCCGCATATCCGCACGCGATCATCGCCGGAGTCAGCGTTTCGTGCGTAGCGTCCCGTCCTGGTTATCCTGTGCATCCTGTGCATCCATGTTCAAATCATAGTCCTTCTCGATTGATCTTCCCCGTGGCCGGCCTTGGCTGTGCCCAACGCCCCGATTCCCAGTCAGCGTCCCGTGCAGCGGACTCTGGTCCTATTAATCCTGTCCCTTGGGTTGCCGCTCAGTTTCCCTGCGATGTTGCAGCCGGTCGACCCGGGTGAAGGAGAGGGCCGAGACTGCGAGAGGCTTTGGGGCGGGCGGGACGCCCGCGCTCCCGGGGGGGGCATTCTCCCATGACGTCGTGACACCAACGTCACAATATTGCAGAAACATTCGGGCGCCGCTCGTCATTGAAGGAGTCCCATCCCCATTCGTGTCTATTCGTGTTCATTCGTGGTTCGTCTTTATTGACGAGCGGTCGTTTTTCCTCGAATGATCCGCACGGCAGAGCGGGGCTTGCCCGACCAGGTCCCTGAGCACCTCTTTGCAACGCCGGGCAACCAGTACTTCCTCGCCCGGCTCCAGCATCCATGAGCTCAACTCCAAGCGGGGACCCTCGGTGGGAACAGGGGAGACCTCAATTCGCGGCTCACCCTGACGGAGCGCTTCCAGGAAATGTTCCCGGCTGAACTTGAGAATCCGGTCATCCCACTCGATGGCCAAATGGGGAACCTGGCTGGATATGACCGGCACAAAGTGTCTGGTAGTGATTCCCGGAATTCCACGCAAGGCCTCGGCAATCACCTGAAGCTGCTCTTCCCAATGGTTCCAATCGGCCTGATGATCTCTTTGCAGATACAACTCCAGGGCCTTCCAAAGGCCGACGATCTCCTCTTTGCCAACCTTGGACACACGGCCGACGCGGTCGGGATTGGGGGGCGCATTCAGAAAAGCCGCCTGAACCAAGTCCTTGCGCCCCAACAACAGACCGGAGGATTGTGGACCCCTGATTCCCTTGCCACCGCTGAAGGCCGCCAGATCGAACCCCAATGCGATCAAGTCCCTGAGGTTTTCCACCGGCGGAATATCTGCTGCGGCATCAATCAGGCAGGGCACGCCGGCAGTCCTGGCAATTTCAACAAACTGCTTTCGTTGGATCTGCCCTCGGTGTTCAGCCATATTCAGGAAAAAAAGCATGGCTGTCCTGGAGCTGATCGCGGCCTCCAGTTCGTGCCGGCTGCCGACCTCAATCAACCTGACCCCAACGTTGCGAATGGCATGGTCATACTCGACCCGGTGAGATCTTTGCAGCACGACTTCGTTTTTCATTCCTCCTGTATCGGGAAGATGTTTCATCTTTTCCTGGTCACCCCTAGTCACACAGGCTGCCGTCGCCAGCGTCAGGGCTGCAGCACAGCCGCAAGTCACCAATGCCGCCTCAGCACCCAGCCAGGCGGCGATCCGTTGCCCGACAGCTTCCTGCAGTTCCGGGATGGAAACGTATCCTCCGGAGGCCTCCTCCATGGTCTGGATCACCTGTGGAGCCATGAGGGAGCCGCCATACCGGGTGTAACTGCCGCCTGCATTGATGAAGGGACGGAGCCCCAGTCGTTCGTAAATACCGGCTTGCCTGGATGAAAGGTTGGATTGAACCATGATTCTCCCGAGCCATTGTGCCGGGAATCTCTTTGCCGCTGGGACTCGACTTGAAAGTAGCACAGTTCCCGCTGGGCCTCCAAGCTGCCCGGCCGGAAGTTCAAACCATCGAGCAATGGACTGATTCCCGTTGCAGGAATGTGAGAGTGAATTGGACTGTCGGGGGATCCGGCTAGTGCGGAAGTTGCGGAGAAATCGGCCTCTCGGCGAAGGGATAAAATCGAAGGTGGGACACAGGAGATCAGGATGCCCCACCTTCGGTCTGAGCCGAATGACCCGTTCAGGCCTTCCGGACGACCAGGTTATTGGTCACCGAGAACACCCCCGGGACCGCTGAAGCCTTCAGAAAGGCGAAAATCTTGTCCGACTCACTGATGACCCTGCCGACCAGGGTCACGTCACCCTTTTTCACAATGATACCAATGGCATCGTAATCCCCCAGGCTGTAGGGAAACAGGCGACTGCCTCGATTGTAAAGGGCTCGATAGACCGCCAGTCGAATCTGATCGTCATTGGGAGAGTTCGGCAACACCTCGATATGGTTGACGACGGTGGAAATTCCCTCGATGCCTTGCACGATTCTTCCCGCCGCATTCTTCAAGCCTGGGCTGGTGACCTGGCCGATCAACTGAAGTTCATCGCCATCGAGCTGAAAGGCGAGGTGGTCAAAGACGCTGAAGTAGGGAAGCATTACCAGTTCGTGCCGAATTTTGCTCTCCAGCCGCTGCTGGTCCTGAACCAAAGAATTCTCAGCTACGGTTGCTGCTGCGTCCGGGTTGCCGGCCCAAGACACCAACGGCACGGTCAACAGCACCACCGCCAAAAAAGAACACATCGTGACCTTATGTTTCGTTTTCATCGTTTTTCGTCCTCCCGGTTGAACTCGCGCCTGGATTCTGAACGTGGGTTGAATCTCTTGCGGCCCGTTTGCTTGGGCACTCAGGCAGCTTGATGGCCACCCGATGCGACTGACATTCCTTTAGACGCAGGTGGGCCAGCAAGCGATGTAAAGATTTGGTCAACCTCATGTAAAGTTTTGTGATTGAGGCAGTGGAACCGATGCGGTTTCGCCATGCCACAGGGATCGGGGTCCCTTTGGCAAATTCCAAGAAACCGGACAGTTAGACCAGTCGTTCTACCGTCAGAAGCCGGAGAATCACTCCACCGGCCGAAGGACTTGTCTTTCAGGCGAAGGAGATTCCCAGTGTCCCGAAAACCATTCGTTCAGATGATGGTGTCCGTTTCCTTAATCCTGTGGTCGTCATCCATGCACGCCGATTGGACTCGCTTTCGAGGGCCGAACGGTGCCGGGGTCAGCACCGAACAGGATCCGCTACCCACCAACTGGAGTGGAACACGCAACCTCCAATGGAAGATTCCGCTACCCGGTCCGGGTTCCTCCAGCCCCATCGTGGTCGGCGACAAAATCTTTGTTACCTACTGGTCGGGATACGGAATGGATCGCAGAAATCCCGGTGACCCGAAGCAACTGCGCCGCCACCTGATCTGCATCGATCGCCATACCGGCAAGATCCTCTGGTCGAGAAACATCGAGGCTCGGCTTCCGGAAACCAAATTCAGCGGGAGGATCACTCAACACGGTTATGCCTCGCACACCCCGGTTTCCGATGGTGAACACGTCTATGCCTACTTCGGCAAAAGCGGGGCCTATTGCTTCGACATGGAAGGAAAGCAGGTCTGGCAAAGGCACATCGGTATGGAATCAGATCCCGAGGGCCGCGGGTCTGCTTCCAGCCCCATCCTCTATAAGCATCTGCTCATTGTCACGGCCAGTGCTGAAAGCGAAGCCCTGCTAGGCCTGAACAGGAAGACGGGGGAAGTAGTCTGGAGACAGGAGGCTGCAGGCTTGAACGCCACCTGGGGAACTCCCGCACTGGCTCAGGCCGGCCCAAACCGGACCGACCTCGTGATCACCGTCCCCAGAGAGATCTGGGGCCTCAATCCGAACACCGGCAGGCTGCGATGGTATTCCTCGGGTCTGCAGTCCGGAAACGCCAATTCCAGCGTAATTTCCCACGACGGCATCGTCTATGCCGTCGAGTCCGGCGCGGGGGGCGGCGGCGGAGTAGCCGTCCGGGCGGGGGGGAAAGGTGACGTCACCCAGTCTCGTGTCCTCTGGTCTGCCCGCCATGCCAACCGCACCGCGACACCCATCCTCTATCAGGGGCGCCTCTACACCTTCTCGAACCAGATCGTAACCTGTATCGATGCCGGTACCGGCACGGAGATTTTCAAGGCCCGCCTGAGAACAAGCAACGCCGTGCCTGCAGCTCAGGGCGCCTTTAGAAGAGGCGGCGGCTTTGGAAGCAACTATGCATCTCCTGTCATTGGCGACGGTAAGATTTACTTCGTGACGCGCTCCGGGCACGTTTTCGTGCTCAAGGCCAGTGAGCGATTTGAACTGTTGGCCGTCAATCGCACGGCGGAAGACGGCGAAGATTTCAGCGCCACACCGGCCATCAGCAAGGGTCTCCTTTTCCTGCGTTCCAACCGAAATCTTTACTGTCTCGCACTCAGAGAGGAAGACAGCGGCTCGACCACGCAACAGGCTGAAGCCGTCCCTGCTCCAATGGTTCAGGAAGATCCCTCACCTGCGGCCACACCGCTCGGGCCGGGCCGATTCGGGGGTCGGCGCCGGGGCCGTGGCGGCTTCGATCCCTCGGTATTCTTCCGGCGTCGCGACGCTAACAACGACGGTAAGCTCAGCGGCGAAGAGATTCCGGAACGAATGCGCGGCAATCTGGGAAGGATGGATACCGACGGGGACGGCGCGATAACACTGGCCGAGTTCCGGGAGGCAATGAATCAGATGTTCAGGAGAAACCGCTCCCGTTCTCCCGGCCGGGAAGGTGGGGGATTCGGCGGCCGGAATCGACGCCAGGGCCGTCCCGAGCGGCCCCAGCGTCCCGAATTGGAAAGTTGATGGCGATGCAGGCTCGGCCAGGGCCGCCAGGCCGGCGGCACTGCTTGCCTGAAACAAACGAAAAAAGACAAAAGAAAAAAGAGTTATCCACGAAGGGCCACTAAGGCGTTGAGGTTAACCGCGTCGGGATGCCAAGGTCGCGAAGGGATTATCGATTTCCGATTGTTTCACTCTGGTTTGATCCGCACGGCACGGCGGGGGCCGAACTTGTCTGAAACAACCCTGTTTCACCCTCGGATGATCTGCCCCGTCGTGGGGGGCGGGGGCCCTACTTGTCTGAAACAACCCTGTTTCACCCTCGGATGATCTGCCCGGCAGGGCAGGGGCCCCACTTGTCTGAAACAACCCTGTTTCACCCTCGGATGATCTGCCCCGTCGTGGGGGGCGGGGGCCCTACTTGTCTGAAACAACCCTGTTTCACCCTCGGATGATCTGCCCGGCAGGGCAGGGGCCCCACTTGTCTGAAACAACCCTGTTTCACCCTCGGATGATCTGCCCGGCAGGGCAGGGGCCCCACTTGTCTGAAACAACCCCGCAGTTCAAGCGGCTGCGATTTGTGGAACCAGTTTGAAACCAAGAGACTTAGCAGCATCTGTGAGGCCCGCGAGGCGGCGTTGCCGGAACCGGTCTTCGTAGCAGGCTTCGCCGATGTCGATGTAGTCCTGGCCGTAGCGCAGCATCCGGTAGACGAGAACGGCCAGCCTGCGGGCCATGGAGAAGACGGCGACACTCCATCCCTTGTGGCGGGCCTTGCGACGGAAGGCGGCGCCGAGAGCGGTCTTGGAGTGCTTCAGAGAGACGGCCGCCATCCGCAGGACGCCGGCGACCCGGGTGGAGCCGGTGCCGTTGGGCTTCTTGTGGCGGAGCGGCTTGCCTGCGGAAAAGGCCGTTTTTGGAGCCAAGCGCAGCCAGGATACAAAGTGCTTCTCTGAGGGGAACGCCGTCAGGTCGAGGCCGGCCTCAGTCAGCAGGGTCAGAGCAGCTTCGGTGCCGATGCCGTCGATGCGCGTCAGGTCGACGCCGGCAAAGCGCCACAGTTCGGTGCGCAGCTTGTGCCCGCCGCGGCGGCGAATCGCCTTTTCCTTGATCGCATTGGGATGGGTGGGCACGGTTTGGTCGCGGTGCTCCACCGGTTGCAGCGCTTGGATTTCCTCCAGGATGCGTGCCTTGTCTGAAACAACCCCGCAGTTCAAGCGGCTGCGATTTGTGGAACCAGTTTGAAACCAAGAGACTTAGCAGCATCTGTGAGGCCCGCGAGGCGGCGTTGCCGGAACCGGTCTTCGTAGCAGGCTTCGCCGATGTCGATGTAGTCCTGGCCGTAGCGCAGCATCCGGTAGACGAGAACGGCCAGCCTGCGGGCCATGGAGAAGACGGCGACACTCCATCCCTTGTGGCGGGCCTTGCGACGGAAGGCGGCGCCGAGAGCGGTCTTGGAGTGCTTCAGAGAGACGGCCGCCATCCGCAGGACGCCGGCGACCCGGGTGGAGCCGGTGCCGTTGGGCTTCTTGTGGCGGAGCGGCTTGCCTGCGGAAAAGGCCGTTTTTGGAGCCAAGCGCAGCCAGGATACAAAGTGCTTCTCTGAGGGGAACGCCGTCAGGTCGAGGCCGGCCTCAGTCAGCAGGGTCAGAGCAGCTTCGGTGCCGATGCCGTCGATGCGCGTCAGGTCGACGCCGGCAAAGCGCCACAGTTCGGTGCGCAGCTTGTGCCCGCCGCGGCGGCGAATCGCCTTTTCCTTGATCGCATTGGGATGGGTGGGCACGGGTTGGTCGCGGTGCTCCACCGGTTGCAGCGCTTGGATTTCCTCCAGGATGCGTGCCTCATAGGCCGCGATCTCGCGTTGAGTCATGTCGTAGAGCTTCAGCGCCGACTTGAGGTTGAACAGATGCTCGTCGCGCCAGTTGCCTCTGAGGTGCTCGGCAAACTCCCGGCTGGACTTCTTGCACCGTCGGTCGCGCAGACCCGCCAGACGGACCGGGTCCCGTTCTCCGTCGACAATCGCCCGCACGATCGCCATCCCCGTCTGACCGGTCAGATCGGTGACCGCACGATGGATCTGGACGTTCATCTGATCCAGCGCCTTCTGCATCCACTGGACAAAACGGGTACTCTCGGCCCCCAGAGTGCTCAGTTGCCGGTGCAGGGTCCGAACCCGGACGATCACCTCGTGCGGACGGAAGGATCCCCGCAGCAAACCGCAGCTGTGCAGCAACTGAATCCACTGGGAGTCCTGCATGTCGGTCTTGCGGCCCGGAACGTAGCGCAGCTGCCGGGCGTTGACCAGCAGCACCTCGATGCCGCAGGACTCCAGCAGTTCGTAGAGGGGAATCCAATACACGTTGGTGCTCTCCATCGCCACCGACTCCACCCCTTGCTCCAGCAACCAGTCGGCCAGTTGCTGCAGTTGCTCCGTGGTGGTGCCGAAGGTGCGCACGTTCGGCTTCCTTGGGGTTATCTCCGGAGCGCACACCCAGTGCTCCCGACTCCCCAGGTCGATGCCTGCCACCTGGGGATGAATCCGCGACAAGGCCGTCGAACGGCTCCGCTTCCTCTTCGGGGTCTTCTTCGCCTTCGTGTTGACTTTCCTGCTCTTTTGCATGAGATTGGCCTCCTCGGCGGCGATCACTCCGGCCCGAGTTGGCGTGGTGGTTCGGATTCTTGTCTTGAGGAGAGCTTCCCGGGAAGCCTCACTAATGAATGATGGCCTGCTCGGACCCAGACTTGTCTTGGGGCACGGGGCACCAAAGTTCAAACGGGGCGTAGCTGCCGGAGTCTCGCCAGGTGCCTATTCTTTCACAATGATCCGTTGTTTCACCCTCGAATGATCCGCCCCGTCGTGGGGGGCGGGGGCCCGACTTGTCTGAAACAACCCTGTTTCACCCTCGGATGATCTGCCCGGCAGGGCAGGGGCCCCACTTGTCTGAAACAACCCCCTGCGCCGGGTGGCTGGAAACCGGTTCAACGTCAAGCACGAGTAGATTTTTGATTCACATGGATGCACAGGATGCACAGGATTTTTCCGGAGACGGCTGGCTTGCAGTCCTGGACATCCCCAAATCCGCACGCGATCATCGCCGGAGTCAGCGTTTCGTGCAGCAGCCTCTGGTCCTAATTATCCTGTGCATCCTGTGCATCCATGTTCAATTTATAGTCCTTCTCGATTGATCTTCCCCGTGGCGGGCCTTGGCTGTGCCCAACGCCCCGATTCCCAGTCAGCGTCCCGTGCAGCGACCTCTGGTCCTATTAATCCTGTCCCTTTGGTTGCCGCTCAGTTTCCCTGCGATGCGGCAGCCGGTCGATCCGGGTGAAGGAGAGGGCCGAGACTGCGAGAGGCTTTGGGGCGGGCGGGACGCCCGCGCTCCCGGGGGGCTTTCATCCCGTAACGTCGTCGCACCCGAGGAGGTCCATCGTTCTTCGTGTCTATTCGTGTTCATTCGTGGTTCGTCTTCAAAAACAATCGGCAGTTTCTTCCTTGAATGATCTGCCCAGCAGGGCGGGGGCGGGGCTTGTCTGAAACACCCCTGTTTCACTCTCGTATGATCCGCCCCGTCGTGGGGGGCGGGGGCCGGACTTACCTGAGATCGAACACCAGGGATGATTGCTGCCGCCGCCTACGCGGCTCGGGGGGTGGAGTTATCGCGTTCCATGGGCTCACGCCCACGGCTAAGTGCGGACGCCGCATTCGCGGCTTACTGGAACCCCGGGCTGGCACCCGGGGGATTGTCAGTTAAAATCCTGTCCCCCGGCAGTGTCTTGATTTGGAGGAGAGCGGCGAGGCCGCGGTTGGAGTGGGTGACCCGGCTAAACGCCGCCTGCAAGGCTTCCTTATAGAGCGGCGTAGCCGCGCCGGCACTTCGCCTGCAGGACAAGCCAGGAGAAGCCCGGGAGAAGTCGCGTTCAGCAGCGAAGGCGGCGTACTCTTCTCGGCGGTGGCGTGAGCCTGGGGTCGTGTGGATCCCAGGCTGCCGTAGCCGCGTAGGCGGCGATTTGGAAACATCGTCCCGAAACGCACGGCCTCTTCAAACCCACAGGCACACCCCCCTTCCAACAACGTTCAACCCGTACACTCGTCTCACGAGTGCAGCCCCCCGGCAAGAAATGCGGGTTAAGGTCCGGTCCCGAAAAACTCTCGGAGGCTTTCCACCACCAGGTCGCTCGTGCCGGCCACCCGCGGGCATTCGGGAAGCGAATCGAGGAAGGTCCGTCCGTAGGACTTGTCCAGAACTCTTCGATCCAGAATCAGAATGCAGCCGCGATCTTTCCGGTCGCGGATCAGCCGGCCAAACCCCTGCCGGAAACGAATCACCGCTTGGGGAACGATGTACTCGAGAAACGGATTGCCGTTCCTGTTCCGGATGGCTTCGACCCGAGCCGCCACCACCGGGTCTCGTGGAACGCTGAAGGGAAGCTTGGTCAGAACGAGATTCTCCAAAGCGTCACCCGCTACGTCCACACCTTCCCAAAAACTGGCGGTGGCAAACAGAACGCTGGACTTGTCCCGCTTGAAGTGGCCGGTGAGCCGGTGTCTGGGGGCGTCTCCCTGTTTCAAGGCGGCAATCCCCAATGCGCCCAGGGGTTGGACCAATTCCCGGTAGGTGCGTTGCAGCAGGGAGTAGGAGGTAAACAGCACCAGGGCCTTCCCCTGGGAAGATGCCAGGGCCCGCAGCAGAAAACGGCCCAGCGCCTCGGCGAAGCCGTGGTGGTCGGGATAAGGCAAATCAGTGGGAATGCCCAGGATGGCCTGGCGCCGGTAGTCAAAAACGGGAGGCAGCGCCAACTCCACCAGGCGCGAGTCCAGGTCCTGCTGGAGCCCCAGGCGCTCTTTCAGGTAGTGAAATCGTCTTTCGCTGGTGAGCGTGGCGCTGGTCATCACCACGGTATCAAACGGCTCGAAGACGTTCTCGCGGAGAAGGTCGCCGACGAACAGGGGAACCTGTCGGAGCGTTACCCGTTTGCCGGATCGGGTTGGCGCCCATTGGATCCACCGGACCTTGTCGCTTTCCTCGGCCCCGAAGATCTCGGCCAAGGTGACGGTTGCCGCCTCCAGGCGATCGGTCAAGGCGTTCAACTCGATTCTCTGTCGTTGCAGGGCTTCTCGAATGTCCTCGGGGAGGTTGTTCAGCAACCGGTCCAAGGCCCTGAGGTTCCCGTAAAGAAGCTGGGCGGCCTGCAAAAGCTGGTGGACGCGGGCCAGGATGGTGATCTTCCAGCCTTCCTGCCGGTAGAGATCGCCGGTAAAGCGGACTTTTCTTTCCGGGGAGGGCTCCCGGCTGCGGGTTTCGAACCAGGCCGCGCAGTCGTCAAACACCTGTTCGGCCAGAAAAGATGTCTGCTCCAGTTCCGGCAACAGGCGACTTCGGACGTGCTTCTCGATACGATCCGACAGATCGGGATCGATGCCTTTCCCCAGGGAGCGGAGTCTCGCCAGAAGGAAGGGGATGGCCCCTTTCTCGCGGACGGCCCCCCGTTTTCTGACCTGGTAGAAACGCGCCAGGAGCCGGCGCAGGGAGAGCTTGGAAATCTGCACACCGAAGTACTCGGTGGCGATGTCTTCCATGTTGTGGGCTTCATCGAGAATCAATTTGGAGTAGGGGGGCAGGACGGCGGCGTCATGGTAGCGCCCGGTGGCTCGGCGCACGGCCAGATCGGCGAAGAGCAGATGGTGGTTCACCACCAGAAGGTCGGCCGCGGCCGCCTGGCGCCGTGCCTTGTAGAAAAAACAGCGGCTGTAGAATTCGCACTTGATCCGGGTGCAGGTGTCGCTCTCGCAGGCGACTTTGTCCCACAGGTTGGGAGAGACATTAAGAGAAAGATCCGAGCGGCTGCCGTCCGAGGTCTGCCGAGCCCATTGGGATAATGCGGTGAAATCGGCCCATTCCTCCTCCAGAAGCAACTTGCCCTGTTGATCCAGAGCCTGCAGCTTGTCCAGGCAGAGATAGTTGCCCCTTCCCTTGACCAGCACTGCGTTGAATGCACAATTCAGCGCCTTCTGCAGCAACGGTATGTCCTTATGGATCAACTGTTCCTGCAGATTGATGGTGTTGGTGGAAACCACCACCCGCTTTTGGTTGCGGACGGCCCAGAGAATTGCCGGAATCAGGTAGGCCAGGCTCTTGCCGGTGCCGGTAGCGGCCTCGATGAGGGCCACCTGTGAACGGTTGAAAGTCGTTGCGACCGTTTTGGCCATCTGTTTTTGAGCCGGTCGGGGTTGGTAGTCGGTGAATTTTTTGGACAGCGGGCCGTCGGGAGCGAAGATTTGGAGAATTTCGGGCATCTCCAGCGGTAGCGAGACGGCTTTTTTGAAAGCCTTCACAACCACGTAGACCTGGTCCACGGAGTTGTTGACGATATAGAACCCCACCCCCAGGTTGCCGTAGTGGGAGGCCGCCTTGAGATCGGCCTCGGAGGGGGTTAGCCGGCCCGAAGGATGGTTGTGGAGGATCACGTCCCCTTGGGAAGCCACCTGGAGGAGGGCGGGAACAGCCGAGTCATTGCCTCGGGCCAAGGGATCGACCTCTCGAAGGAGCCCGTTGTCTTCGGTCGTTCCCAGAAAGAAGACCTCGTTTCCTTGCGCTTCCTGGATTGTGGAGCGCAGGACCTGGAGGGCCTCGTCGGAGAAGAGATCTGGAAGACGGGACATGGTCGGTCCGAAAGTAAATGCGGGCCAGCCAGCCGGTGGGAGCTGGCTGAGAATTGTGTGAAGGCTGTTCGCACGGGCTCAATCCGAGAAACTGATGGGCTTACAACGGATCAGTTCAAGGAGGAAGCTCGGATGAACCTTCATAAGAATGCAAGAACCCATCCGCGAAGTCGAGTCTTAAGCGGAACTTCATTTAACAAAAGGCGAGCTAACACTAGGCAAGTGCCTGTATTCATGGGACATATACATATGTCGAGGTGATATAAGCCTGTATTATTGTTGCCATGTACTAAAAGATATGTCATAGTTCAGTGAACTTATATACAATATCTTGTGTTGCATATGCTGTTGCCATGTACCCGGTGCCGCCATGTCCGTCCGCGTCCACGTCATCCCCAACCGCTCCAGCCCTCCTGCCGTCCTCCTCAGAAAAACCTGGCGCGAGGGGAAACGAATCCGGCGACAGACCCTCGCCAACCTTTCGAAAGTCCCCAAACCCGTCGTCGACGCCATCCGCGCTTTCCTCCAAGGCGGCGTTGTCTTTGAAACCCTCGACGATGCCGCCGCCATCCGAAGGTCGCTGCCACACGGGCATGTGGCGGCCCTGCTCGGCCTGGCGACCCAACTCGGTCTTCCCCGCATCCTCAACCGAAAGCCCTGCCGCCAACGCGACCTCGCACTGGCCGCCGTCATCGCACGCCTCATCCACCCGGCCTCGAAGCTCGCCACCGCCAGGGCCTTGTCCCCCGAGACCGCCGACAGCAGCCTCGGGGTCCTGCTCGGCCTCGGGGGCGTCTCTGGAAACGAGCTGCTCGACATGCTCGACTGGCTCAGCAACCGCCAACCCTGGATCGAACAAAGTCTTTCCCGCAGGCATCTTCACAACACCACCCTGATCCTCTACGACGTGACCTCGACCTACCTCGAGGGGCAGCAATGCCCGTTGGCCGCCTTCGGTCACAACCGCGACGGAAAGAAGGGGAAAAAGCAGATGGTCTTCGGCCTGCTCTGCGCCGCTGACGGCTGTCCGGTCGCGGTCGAAGTCTTCCCCGGCAACACCGCCGACCCGACCACGCTGGCCGCCCAGGTCCGCAAGATCCGGGACCGCTTCGGGGTCCGCCGGGTGGCCCTGGTGGGCGACCGCGGCATGATCACCTCGGCACGCATCCGCACCGATCTGTTGCCGGTCGGCCTGGACTGGATCTCGGCCCTGCGCACGGTCGACCTCCGCAAACTGCTGAAGGCCCCCAGGAGTAATCCTGCCGGGGCGCCCCTGCGTCCCGAGGCACTGGTCCCCGACACGGTGGCCGAAATCCTCAGCCCCGAGTTCCCCGGCGAACGCCTCCTGGTCTGCTTCAACCCGCGGCTGCGCCAGCAACGCGCCCGCAAGCGCGAGGATCTGCTGCGGGCCACCGAAGCCACCCTCGCAAAGATCGCCGCGGCCGCCCGCAAGCACAGGCCCGGGCCAGAGAACCGAGACCGGACCCTGCAGTCCCTCGGCAGACAGGCCCACCGGCATAAGGTGGAGAAACACTTCCACCTCACCGTCACCGATGACGATCTGCAGTGGTCCCGCAACCGGGAGAGGATCAAGGCCGAGGCACGCCTGGACGGCATCTACGTCATCCGGACCAATCTCGACACCGCAGCCATCGACACCCACGCGGCGGTGGCGGCCTACAAGAGCCTCTCGCAGGTCGAACGGGCCTTTCGTTCGATGAAGATGACCCGGCTCCACGTGCGCCCGGTCTTCGTCTACACCGAACAGCACGTGCTCGGGCATGTGTTCCTCTGCCTGCTGGCCTGGTACCTGGAATGGCACCTGCGCCGGCGTCTGGCACCCTTGCTGTTCGAGGATGAGGCCCCTGCGGTGCGGGACTCACCGGTGCAAAAGGCCGAACCGTCGCAGCCAGCCAAGGCGAAGGCCGCCACCAAGAAAACCCCTGACGGCGATCCGGTGCACAGTGTCACGACGCTGCTCAATGATCTGGCCACCGTGACCCTCAATGAGGTCACGCTCCCCGGACATCCCGACAGTGCCTTCCCCCTGGTGACGAAATCGACGCCACTGCAGGCCAAGGCGTTCGCTTTACTGAAAATCGATCCCGAGGCAGCTGTTGCCATAAACAGGACAGGTTGATTTTGAATAAACTCCTTCTTTACAACTAAATACGCTTATTTTGCTCGTGAAGTTCCGCTTAAGGGTGAAACGGGCTCGGGGAGAAGATGGCCCCAAGGGGAGCTCGACTCAGGCTGTTGAGGGCTGAAGAGGTGGAGGCTGCCCGGCCAGCCGGGAGCATGGGAGGGACGGACGTGTCCTCTTTGGGGAAGGGGGGGCCGGCTGCAGGCTGGCCCGGTGGACGAGGCTTGCCTGTAATGTGGTACACATGTACATTAGTAGACATATATTGTGATAGTTGGTACAGTGTGCGTCAGAGGGGCGCCCGTTTGAAAAAGAACTTCCTCTGGAGGTGGGTCGCCGCAAGCGGCGGCGGGAATCGTGTGGCAGCAGCCATGGGATGAAAGCGGGCGTGAACCACAAATATTAGTTTTGACTTCACGACTGTATTATCACAGGATTATACTTTTATAGGTGTTCAAGCGTTCATAGAGACGAACCTGGGCAAGCCGTCTGGCGCACTCAGAGCAGGAGAGGGCGGCCGGAATCGCGGGGGAGCGAGGGAAGGATGAAAACCGTTGCCGTGATCAGCCAGAAGGGCGGGGCCGGCAAGACGACGCTGACATTGCACTTGGCGGTGGCGTCGGCGTTGTCGGGGCAGAACACCGCCGTCATTGATCTGGACCCGCAGGCCTCGGCGGCCAACTGGGGGGACCGCCGGGAGACGGAAGTGCCGGTGGTGCTGTCGGCTCACGCCAGCCGCCTGCGTCGCGAAGTGACCCGGGTAGCCATCATTGGGGGCGAGATGCTCTATCTGGATACGGCTCCCCATTCGGACGGTTCGGCGCTGGAAGCGGCCAAGGTGGCGGATCTGGTGTTGATCCCCTGCCGTCCGGCGATCCTGGACCTGGAAGCCCTCAACAACAGTCTGGCGTTCATTCGAACGGCCCATAAGCCGATCTGTGTGGTGCTCAACGCGATAGCGCCTATCGGTCACGACGCCGACCAGGCCGTCGAAGCACTAAAGGGCCTGGAGGTAGAGATCTGTCCGGTGCGGTTGGGGCACCGGGTGGCCTTTGCCAGGTCGCTGATCTCCGGTCAGGTAGCTCAGGAGTTCGATCCCAAGGGAAAGGCGGCGGCGGAGATGGACCGGCTGCACCAATTCATTCAGAAACGGTTAAGTTGACTTTGAGGAGATGGAGGTCTCCGTTCAAATGGCAAATAAATTCGCCACGGCCCTGAAGCCGAAGGGGACGCGGGGCGGCGGCCGGCAGCGCCAAGAGACGAGGCATATCGGGGGTCACTTCCCTCCGGAGACGGTGAAGCAGCTTCGTCTGATTGCCGTCGAGGAGGACACGACCTCTCAAGCGCTGCTTGAGGAGGCGCTCAATCTGCTGTTTCAATCGCGCGGCAAGCGTCCGATCGGTTAGAGATGTTTGGGTGAGGGGAGCGGGGGAGGTTGGCCCTTTGCCCTTTCCGGTTTCCGGCATAGGCAGCGTTTAGGTGTTCTTTCATGCCGGAGGGGCTCGAAAAGACCGACGGCCACAGGCCCGCCATTGCCGAGCCATGGTCGATCTGAGTACCGAATTTGCTGGCATCAGGCTGAAGAATCCGGTGATGACCGCCAGCGGCACCTTTGGGTACGGCGAGGAGTTCAGCCGGTTGATCGACTTGAACCGGCTGGGGGGGATCGTGGTCAAGGGGCTGTCGATTGAGCCGATGGGGGGAGCCGCATCGCCGCGGCTGGAGGGAACGCCCTCGGGCATGCTGAACGCGGTTGGCTTGCAGAACGTCGGGGTGGGCGAATTCGTATCCAGCAGGTTGCCGTTGCTTCGTGGCTATCGAACCAGGATTTTTGCCAACGTCTTCGGATTCACCACGGAGGAGTATGTGCGGGTTGTGGAAGTGTTGAACGAGTCGGAGGGGCTGGCCGGCTATGAGATCAACATTTCCTGTCCCAACGTGAAGTGCGGGGGACAGATGTACGGGTCCGATCCGCGAGCCACTCGGGAAGTGGTCGAGGCCGTCAAGTCGCGGGCCCGCCGCCCGGTGGTGGTCAAGCTGTCTCCCAATGTGACCGACATCCGGGACGTGGCGCGAGCCGCCGAGGATGGAGGGGCGGATGCCCTTTCCCTGGTCAACACGCTGACGGGGATGTCGGTGGACGTGGAGAGCTTTCGCCCGCGGTTGGGGAACCTCACGGGCGGCCTGTCGGGACCGGCGATCAAGCCGGTGGCCTTGAGGATGGTCTATGAGGTGGTGCGGGCGGTGAGCCTTCCGGTGGTGGCCATCGGGGGGATCCGGACTGCCGAGGACGCGTTGGAATATCTGATCGTGGGGGCCAAGGCCGTGCAGGTGGGGACGGCCAACTTTGTGGATCCGCGGGCGCCGCTGAAGGTGATACAGGGGCTGGGGGCCTACTGCCGGCGCAAGGGATTTTCCTCCATCCGCTCGGTGATCGGGCGGTTTCGAGCCGACTGAATGGTGAACCCGCATTTCTCACCGGGTCGCTGGATGGATTATGAAAGAGTGTTTATCTTCAGTACGTTATTGGTCCTTTTTCGAGGGCATGCGGGTACAGACGGCGCTGGGCGTGCTCTGGCTTGTCTTTTTCCCACCAGCGCGCACATGCTCCCTCGCAGGTAGTTCCGGCTACGCTCTTCGGTCGCGAGCACGCGCTGAAGGAAACAATCCGGCGCCATTGTCATGCCCCCCGGTGAGAAATGCGGGTTAGGGCAGGCCAGCGGGGAGGCATGCAGGCCCAAGATCGGATCATCATTGCCTTGGACGTTGACTCTGCCGCCCAGGGTTTGGGGCTGGTGGAGCAGTTGCGGGGCCGGGTGGGTCTGTTCAAGGTAGGCAGTGAACTGTTCACCGCAGCCGGGCCGCCGGTGGTGGCCGGGATCCTGCAGATGGGTGAACGGGTATTCCTGGACCTGAAGCTCCACGACATTCCCAATACCGCCGCCAAAGCCGCACAGGCCGCCCGGGCCATGGGGGTGTCCATGATCACCGTGCATGCCGGCGGGGGTTCCGGAATGATGGCGGCGGTGATGGGGGCCTTGCAATCGCCCCCGTCGGAGCCGAGGCCTCCCTTGGTCCTGGCGGTGACCCTGTTGACCAGCTTGGCCTCCTCCGACCTTGAACGGCTCGGACTCGACAGTTCTCCGGCAGACCAGGTCTTGCGCCTGGCGGGGATCGCCATCGAATCCGGTGTGGACGGCCTGGTGGCTTCTCCGGCCGAAGCAGCCCGGTTGCGCCGCCACTTCGGTCCCTCTCCTCTCCTGGTGACCCCGGGGATCCGGCCCGCCGGGGCGGCTCTCAATGACCAGGCCCGGGTGGCCACACCGGAAGAGGCCCTCAGGGCAGGCTCCGACTTCCTGGTGATCGGACGGCCGGTGACCGCGGCCCCCAACCCGCTGCAAAGTCTGAACCGGATTATCGAGACGATCCAAGGGGGGATCCAGGAAGGGTAGATCCTGTTTTCTCTTGGCTCGGGGGCTTGGATCTGCCGGGGGCAGTCCATTGGCTGGCGACCGAGCTTCCACCCCCCACCGCATCAGCTTTCGCCTGACGGCTCGGCTTCTGCGATTCCCCCTCAAGGGGGGAGTGATACGGGGTACAAACCGGAAACATCCTTTACACAATAAACCGGGAACATGGTTTACACCTTGCCAAGGTATCGGGCAAGGAGGATTGTGCAAGCCTCAACATCACTCCCCCCTTGAGGGGGAGTCGGCGAGACCAGGGCGCCGCCCGCAGTCGAGCCGGTGGGGGGCAAACGCCGCGCCCCGTGAGGGACTGTCAGCAGCACGGGCAGCAGTCGCGCAGGCGGCGAGTCAATTGCCTCGTTAGGGACCGCGCAGTCAGCTAGGGCAGGACAATTCCGGGCGGATCCTCGAGGGGGGGCGGCTTTCCGGTGGATTTCAACACCATGGCTGAAATGCGGTCCAGAAATTCCCGGCTCCTGGGCCGCGACGAGTCGGAAAGGTTTGCCATTTCCAGAGTCATTTGCAGGCAATCCAGCACATCGCCGGTCTTGGGGCTGGAAGCCGAGAGGTCTTCCGGATTCTGCCGCTGCTCCAAAAAATACTTCATCGATTCGTAGAGAAATTGCTGATTGAGCGTGTCGGGCACATGGTCGTAGTATAGGCCTACTTCCAGTGTCCGATAGGTTCGAAGCAGCCGTTCCAGAACCTCCCGCACATCGGCATCCACCAGGGCCGGAGACTGGGAGCGCGACTGGTCGATGGCGGCCCACAGACCCGTGATCAACTCCAGGTTCCTGTCCCGGAAGGCTCGGCTCCACAGCCTTTCGGTAAGTTGTCCTCCCGCTCCCAGCCTGGCCCTCCGGGCCCGTTCGTATTCCCGCCCCGAGTGGAGGTAGACGCAGTCGGCGGGACAGTCGATCTCCACTTCCCTCTTTTTCCCGCAACAGACCGGGCAGATCCGGACCTGCTTGGCCGGGCAAAAGCGCTTGGCCTTGCGGGTCTCGCACAACGGGCATGTTCGCTTGGAGGGCGTCATGGAAACGATGGGAGATTCGCCGGTGGCCGGCGGCCACTGGCCGGGAGCCGGCGGAAAACCACCCGCTTTCAGGACTCCCGCCGCCGGCCGGTGGCATACTATCATGGCCGGCGATTGAGTAGCATCATTCCGGAACGTCGTGCCCGTCCAAAAACTGCCAAGCACGCACCCGGGCGGGAGAGCAGGAACCGAGGCGCAGGCAAGGCCAGGAGCCCGGGGACAGCGGCGAAAATGGATTGACTTCAATCGGTTGCGGTCTATAATCAAAGGATTCCAGTCCACATTCCAATCCCTCAAATTGACCTATGTTACGTGGACTGTCAGGACTGTCCGTGAGCGCTCGCAAGCCAATCCGGTTGATCCTCTTCTGCTGGGTGGCCGTGGTTCTGGCGGTAGGCCGGCTCCCTCTGGAGGCGGCCAAAGATACGGGGAAGCGGGAGAAATCGCTCAAGCGGGAGACATCGGATCGCTACCTCAAGAAGTGGATTCGGGAAGATGCCCTCCATATCATTACGGAAGAAGAGAAGCGGGCATTCCGGCAACTGACCACCGATGACGAACGGTATCAGTTCATCGAGCAGTTCTGGTTGAGGCGGGATCCTTCTCCGGACACGGTCGAGAACGAGGTCCGAGACGAACACTACCGGCGCATCGCCTATGCCAATGAGCGTTTTTCGGCCGGGACCCCGGGCTGGCTGACGGATCGCGGGCGTATCTATGTCACGTTCGGCCCTCCCGACGAGATCGAGTCCCATGCGGGGGGCGGCCGCTATGCCCGTCCCCTGGACGAAGGGGGAGGAATCACCAGCACCTATCCCTTTGAAATCTGGCGCTATCGCCACCTTGAGGGTCCGGATCTGGGCAACGAAGTGCTGATCGAATTCGTCGATCCCACCATGACGGGCGAATACCGCATGACCATGGACCCTACCGAGAAGGACGCCTTGCTGCATGTGCCCAATGCCGGACTGACCACCATGGAGAGCATGGGGATGGCCAGCAAGGTGGACCGTTTCACCAATCCGTCCGGGATTCCCTTGGGGCCTGCCATTGGCGGCCGGAGCCGGCGGTACAATCAGTTTGAGCGACTGTCCCAGTATACGGCCCTGCAACGCCCACCCAAGGTCAAGTTCACTGACCTGGAGGCTGTCGTCAACACCAAGCTCTCCTATAACCTGCTTCCCTTCAACTCCAGAACCGACTTTCTGAGGATCACCCAAGATACCGTGCTGACTCCGATCACCGTCGAGCTGCACCACAAGGATATGACCTTCAAGGATCAGGAGGGAGTTCGCCGGGCGCGGGTCAACATCTTCGGCAGGGTATCCACCATCACGGGCCGGGTAGTTCAGGTTTTCGAGGATGCGGTCGTCAAGGACGTTCCCGACTCCCTGTTCAAGCAGGTCCTTGGCGGAAAGTCCTTGTATCAGCGAGCCTTGCCCTTGCGCTCCGGCCGCTACAAGCTGGAGTTGGTTCTGAAAGACCTGCACAGCGGGAACGTGGGGACGGAATACGTCGGAATCGTGGTGCCCAAATATCAGGAGGATCGGCTGGCCACCAGCAGTCTGATCCTGGCCGACCGCATCGAAAGACTTCCTGACCGGCAGGTGGGGAAGGGAATGTTCGTGATCGGTGGGACCAGGGTCCATCCCAATGTGAGCGAGCAGTTCGATCGGGAACAGAGCCTGGGCATTTACTTTCAGGTCTACAACCTGACCCTGGATCAAGAGACGAAGCTGCCGTCGGCGGCCATAGAGTACCGTTTCAGTAGAGATAACCAGGAAGTTGCGCGATTGCAGGAGGATCAGCAAGAACTTGTGGGGGCTTCCCGGCAGATGACGTTGGCCAGGAGGGTGTCGCTCAAGTCCCTGCAACCCGGTCGCTATCACCTGGAGGTCACGGTGACCGACAAGTTGTCGGACCGCTCGGTGGTCCAGGTCGGTCGCTTCGAGGTGCATTGATCCCCGGGAGCAACTATGGTAGGGCGCGGGCCAGGTGAATGAAAACGAGGAAAGACTCGATGCGATTCGGTCAGACAACTGTCGTGCTACTCATTGCCCTGTTGGCTGGAGGGGTCCTGAACGCCCAGGCGGCGGCACAGATGGACCAGGGCTACATCTCCGGATTCGTCAAGGACTCGCGGGGAACTCCGCTCGGAGGCGTCTTGGTCACGCTTCTGCAGGGGACCTTCAACCCGCAAGTGGTTCAGAAGGTCACCACGGATGGGTCCGGTCGGTTTGAGATCAAGAACCTGCTGCCCGGTTCCTATACCCTGAGCGTCAGCCTGGCCAGCTACCTGCCGATGTTGAAGTCGGGAATCGAGGTGGTGGCCGGCAAGATGGAGCGCCTGAACCTCAGCTTGCAGAATCTCTATCTCCAGACCCTTTCACCCGGGTCGGCGGGCGGTGGTGCCGCTGCCCACCAAGAGGATATCGGCTCGGTGTTGAGGATGGCTTCCTCCACCCGTCCGATTTTGCGCTTCCAAGGGGCCGGCCAGGGAGCCGACCTGGAGCTCGAGCTGGAATCGCCCCGGACTCCGGCCCCGGCGGATCAGGGGTGGCACGGCTCGGTCCACGTTTACTCTACGGCCTTTTCCGCCGACCCGGACCTGCTGGACCTTGGCGCGGCCTTTACCGAGTTCGTCTTCGTGAAAGACCTCAACTCGAACACGCGCTGGTTGGTGGCCGGAACCGTTTCCGAAAGCGGTTACACCGAGGTGGACTCGTTGATCCAGTGGAAAAACCTGAAGGGGCACAATCCGTCGCTGCGGGTGAGCTTGGGAAGTTTCCCTTACTTGGACCGACAGGTTCCGTCCGAAAAGGGCCACCTCCAGCGGCTCAACCTCTTCAACCTGGACTTCCAGGACGAGGTGGTCATTTCCGAGATGCTCTCGGCGATTTACGGGGTGGAACTCCAGGCCACCGATCCCTCGGTGAAGGCGCGACGGGTGCGGCCGCGCTGGGGATTGAGAATGAGGCCCCATCCCGCCTACCAGGTGGCGTTCATTCGTACCAAGTCCATGCCGCGGCTCTATCGCACGGTCCCATCCGAATCCGGAGAAGCGGTTTCTTTTTCATCCCCCTTTCAACACCAATTCGGGAGCAGGCTGCGCTTGGGTCAAACCGAAGCCACCCACACGGAAATGACGGTGGACCAGCAGTTGAACAACGGATCTCAGCTGGCTGTGGGTGTCTATTCGGATGAGTTCTCGCCGGGAAGGGCATGGGCGGCGGCCGACTCGCGGAGAATCGTCCCGGTCTCCTCCAAAGGGGTTCGGGTCGCCTATGGACGTCCGCTGGGTCATGGAATGCACACGGACCTGGGATATACCTTTGGCGGAGGGGCGCGGTCGGGCCATGGGACTTTCGGCCTGGCGCCAAAGAACTATCATGTGATGGCGGCCCGACTAAAGGCTCGGGTGAATCCCTCCAGGACACGAGTGGCCGCGACCTATCGATGGATCTCCGGCGTTTCACTCACCGTCATCGACCCCTATCAGGAGTACTTTGAGAGTTCCGCTCCCGGCTTGAGTCTCATGGTGAGTCAGGCCATACCCTATGTAGGGCGGTTTATTCCCGGGGATCTGGAGGCTCAGCTCGATGTCCACAACCTCTTCGATCAGCACCGGTTTGATTTGACAGACACCGCCGGTGAGCCAAGGCACTCCGAATTCCTCCAAACCCCGCGGTCATTGCGGGGTGGCATCAAGCTCAAGTTCTAGCGAGGCTGCGCCTCAGACCGACAAGCATGTTGGGCGATGAATATCCGCTTGCTGCCTGAACTTGATCCATCTGCGAAACTTGACTCATTTGTCAACGTCGTCCTCGCTCTAAGGAGTCTAGCCCCCATTTCTCACCGGGGGGCGTGAAAATGGCGCAGGCAGTATCCCCTTCAGCACGTGCTCGCGACCGAAGAGCGCCGCGGGCACTAGCGCTCGAGTAAGGCAATGGTTGTCAATTTCGGCTTCAAGACGACCCTGATCGTGCTGCTCACCGCGGCCATGGCGTTGATGGGCATCGTGAATAGCCGGCAGAAGGGCAAGCATGTCACCCCGGATGACGGAGGCGGGTGGATCAAGACCTCTCGCGGTGTGGAAGCCGTCATCGTGGAATCCGGGGGACCTGCCGACAAGGCCGGCATTCGGAAGGGCGATGTGCTGGTGGCCGTCAACGGCAAGCCGATCACCCGGGCCACCGAGGTATCGGAGGAGCTGGATCAACTGGGGGTGTGGTCAAGGGTGCAGTACGCCCTGACCCGCTCGGGGGACAGCTACGCCACCACCCTGGTGATCGGTCCCCAGTCTACCAATCTGCGCCTGAAGCGATTTCTGGAATTTGTCGGTCTCCTCTATCTGCTCATCGGTGTCTTTATTTTCCTGCGGCGGTGGCAAGCCAAAGGGGCCTTGCATTTCTACACCATCTGCCTGGCTTCTTTCGGTGTCTTTGCTTTTTCCTATACCGGCAAGTTGAACACTTTCGACTGGAGCGTCTATTGGCTGGACGCCATTTGCCTGTTGTTCCTGCCGTCGCTGTTTCTCCACTTCTGTCTGAGTTTCCCCCATCCGAAATCGTTTCTGGAGCGTTACACCCCTCTGAAGGTCTCGCTCTACCTGCCGGCCGTGCTGCTGCTCGGGACTCAGGTCTTGTTCGTTTTCAACCTCTTGCTGGTTCAGGCGCCGCTGAGGACCCGGATTTTTCTGGATCAGCTTCACATGCTCCATTTCGCCGGTCTGTTCGTCCTGGGAATGCTGGCCCTGGCCCACACCTACTGGGCCAGCGCCGACCAGATCCTGAGGCAGCAGATGAAGTGGATCGTGCTGGGAACCGTCTTTGGAACGCTGCCCTTCTTCCTGGCCTATGCCGTCCCCTATTGGATGGGGGTCGTTCCCACGGTCTGGATGGAGATCACCGTGCTGCCGCTGGTGCTGATCCCGCTGACCTTCGGGTACGCCATCATCAAGTTCCGCCTCATGGATGTGGACATCATCTTCAAGAAGGGGATGGCCTCGACGCTGGCCTCGTTGGCCGGGGTGGGTTTCTACCTGGGTCTCATCGCCATCGTCGGTCAGGTGTTCCATGCGGCTGGAGCTCAGTTCATCTACGGCGTGATCTCGGTGGTGGTGGCCGGTTTTGTCTTCTCGCCCTTGCGTAACTGGATCCAGTCCAAGGTGGACCAGTACTTCTACAGGGACCGATACGACTACCGGCAGACCCTGATCGAGTTCGGGAAGAAGCTGGGCTCGGAGGTGAATGTCTCCCGGCTGCTGGAATCGGTGACCGAGAAGATCAGCACCACCCTGTCGGTAGAAAGGGTGGCCGTTTTTCTGGGGGCGGAGGGCCGTTCCCAGCAGTTCCGGCTGGCCAGGTCGGTGGGCCTGCCGAGGGAACCCCATGGGTTGGATTTGGGCTTCCTGCATCCACGGAATCCCTCTCTGGCCAAGGGCTTTCTGTTTTACGAGAACCTCAGGGGTCTCATGGCGGAGAGACCTGAACATCGTGAAGCCCTGGAACAACTGGGGCTGCACTACTATCTTCCCTGTATTGCCAAGGGGGAGACCATTGCCTACCTGGGGCTGGGGAGAACCCATCGGGGCGATTTGCTCACCAGCGAGGATGTCGAGCTCCTGCATACCATCGCCGGCTACGTCGCCATTGCTCTGGAGAATTCCCGGCTGTACTCCTCCGTTCACCAGAAGGCGGAAGAGCTCCGGCAGCTCAAGGAATACAGTGAGAGCATCGTCGAGTCCATCAGCGTCGGGGTGGTGGTGGTCGATCTGGAGGAGAGGATTGAGAGCTGGAACCCTCGGATGGAGACCCTTTTGGGGGTGCCCAAGGATCGGGTTATCGGCAAAGGAGTTTCCGAGGCGCTTCCGGAGAACCTGGTCCGGGAGATGCGGATGCGACTGGGCCCCGACCCTTCGGGACATTCCGAAGTTTTCCGGCTCTACAAGTGCCGACTGAAGATTGGCCAGGATTTGCGGGTGGTTGACGTCACCGTCACTCCTCTGTTGGACAAGGATCGGGGGGTCACCGGTCGCATCATCATTCTGGACGACAAAACCGAGAGGGTCCACCTGGAAGACCAACTGGTGCAATCGGAGAAGTTGACCTCGATCGGGCTGTTGGCTGCCGGTGTGGCCCACGAGGTCAATACCCCGCTGGCGGTGATCTCCAGTTACAGCCAGATGCTGGGCAAGCAGTTGAGCGGGGATGATCCCAAGGCAAAAATTATGGGGAAAATTGTGGCGCAATCGAAGCGTGCCTCCGAGATCGCCAACCGCCTGCTCAACTTCTCCCGGACCGAGGGAACGGCGTTTCGGGAATTGGAGGTCAACGGCGTCATCTCCGAAACTTTGTCCCTGCTGGAGCACCAACTCAAGACAGCCAAGATCCGTCTGAGGACGGATCTGGGTTCCACGAGCATCCGGGTCTACGGCAACCCCGGCAAGCTGCAGCAGGTATTCCTGAATCTGTTCGTCAATGCCAAGGACGCCATGCCTCACGGGGGAGAGTTGCTGGTCAGGACATCCTCCCCGGATTCCGTGTTCCGGATCGAGGTCGAGGATACCGGGAGTGGAATTTCAGAGGAGCACCTGCAGAAAATCTACGATCCCTTCTTTACCACCAAGGAAATGGGCCGGGGCACCGGATTGGGGCTCTCGGTGACCTACGGGATCGTTCAGGAACACTCGGGGAACATCATGGTGGACTCCAGGTTGGGCCAGGGCACGCGGTTCATTGTGGAGCTTCCTGCCGCCAGGAAAGTGGCCAATGTCTGAACACTCCGGATCCATTCTGGTGGTCGACGACGAGCCTGCGATTCGCGAGAGTCTCGAGATCCTTCTGTCTGACGCCAACTACAAGGTAGCCCTGGCCGAGGGTGGCGTGGATGGATTGAAGAAGCTGGAGTCCGACCTCTTCGATCTGGTGCTTCTGGACGTGATGATGCCGGACAAGAATGGGCTGGAGGTGCTGGAGGAGATCGGCCGCGCTTCTCCCGAGACTGCCGTCATCATGATCACCGCTTACGGCACGATTGAAAATGCGGTTCGGGCCATCAAATCCGGGGCGTTGGACTACGTCACCAAGCCTTGGGATAACGAAAAGCTCCTGTTGGATATCCGAAACGGGATTCAACAGCGGAAGCTCCAGTACGAGAACCGGGAGTTGAAGCGCGCTCTCAAGAGGCAGTCCGGATTCGCCAATATGGTTGGCAAGAGTGAGCGGATGCTGAAGGTTTTCGATCTGGTGTCTCAGGTGGCTCAGAGCCGGAGCACGGTACTGATTCAGGGAGAAAGCGGCACCGGGAAGGAACTCATCGCCAAGGCGATTCATGCCAACAGCAGCCGCTCCAAGAAGGCGTTTGTGACCGTGAACAGCGGCAGTCTTCCATCCGACCTGCTGGAGAGCACGCTCTTCGGGCACCTGAAGGGCGCCTTTACCAGCGCTGTCGCTTCCAAGAAGGGGCTGTTCGAGGTGGCGGACCAGGGGTCCATATTCTTTGACGAGATTGGAACGGTGGGGGTGGAGACTCAAACCAAGCTGCTAAGGGTGATTCAGGAGAGAGAGTTCATGCGTCTCGGCGGCGTGGACACCATCAAGGTGGACGCCCGCATCATTGCCGCCACCAACGTGGACCTGAAGGGATTGGTGGAACAGGGCACTTTCAGGGAGGATCTGTTCTACCGCTTGAATGTGATTTCCGTTCAACTCCCTCCGCTCCGTGAGCGCAAGGAGGACATTCCCCTGCTGGTCGATCATTTTCTGAAGAAGTTCAGCCAGGAGAACGACAAGACCTTCAGTCCGGTGTCTCCCGAGATCATGAGGCTCATGGTGCAGTACGACTGGCCGGGAAACGTAAGGGAGCTGGAGAACATCATCGAGCGGGCAGTGGTGTTGAGCACATCGGGCGAGTTGTCCCAGGAGGTGATCGCCCCCGAGGTCCGGCCGGCTTCGCCGATTCACAAAACCAACGGCGTGCCTGCCATGGACGGTAAGCCACTCTACGTGATCCTGGATAGCTTTGAAAGAGACGTGATCCTGCAAATGCTGGAGAGCGTCAATTGGAGTCAGACCGAGGCGGCCGAACGGTTCGGATTGCCCCTCTCCACGCTCAACTCCAAGGTCAAGCGACTGGGTATTGACGCCAAACGCAGGCGATTGCGACTCTAGCTCGCATTTCTCACCAGGTCGCTGAGCCTAAGGTCGAAACGTACTTGTCTTTAACATCTTGCGGCGCTTTGTTTGGACTCTTCAGGGTACAGACTGTGCTGGGCGCGCCTTGGCTTGTCTTTTCCGCTTCAGCGCGCACATGCTCCCTCGAATGGTGTTCCGGCTACGCCCTTCGGTCACGAGCACGCGCTGAAGCAGAAAATCCTGCGCCAAGTTGCACTCTTGAGAAGAGTGCAACCCCCTGGTGAGAAATGCGGGCTAACCCGCCCTTCTCACCGGTTCGCTGGATCCCCATGAAACTTCTGCATCCCCCGTCCCTGCGGGGAGGATCTGTTTTGCGGGTTTGCGTCGCCCTGAGCCTGCTGGCTTCGGTCTGGATGGCGCCCCTTCCCGCCGCCGCCGACTGGCTCCGTGGACTGAGCTACTACCAGCAGGGGAAATATCGTCGAGCCGTCGAGCTGCTCCTGGTCGAAGTCAGGGAGAATCGCGAGGATGCCCTGGCCAATCGAATCCTGGGTCTCAGCTATTATCATTTGCGGGATTATGACCAGGCGGAAGCCTACCTGAGAAACGCTCTGGAGTTGCAACCCGACTTTGAGGCGGAGTTGGGCCTGGCCCGCATTCAGGTGGGGCGCGGCAACTACGAAAGGGCCCTGCAGGTCCTCGACAAGGGACAGGCATGGATCCGGACCGACCGGCAAAGATTTCAGTATCACTTTGCCCGGGGTTCGATTCTCCTGAGGCAGGGCCAGCCTGCCCAGGCCCACGGGGAATTCAAGAAGGCCGAACCCTTTGGAGGGAGACAGCCTGCCTTTTTTGCGCAACTGGGCAGCCTGGAGTACAGCCTGGGACGTATTCCGCAAGCCCTGGCGGCATTGGAACGGTCCCTGGAGCTCGACCGCAGGCAACCGGGGGTCCTGGTGTCCCTGGGAGAAGTCTGCTTGCGGCTCTCTGCAACCAAGGGAGATACCGGAACGACCAACCATCTCGACCGGGCGGTGGATCTGGCGGTGGAGGCTCTGGCGTTGCGTCCCGACAGTGTGGCGGCACACCACCTGGCGGGCAGGGCTCATTTGGGTTTGAGGGAATTCCCCAGCGCCGAGAGATACTTTCGCAGGGTGCTTGCCCTCGACAGCCGCCATCCGGAAATCTTCTACAGTTTAGGGCAGGTCCTCATCGGCTTGCACCGATACCCGGAAGGGACCGAGGCTCTGGAGCAGGCTGTTGAAGAAGAACCCGGCGATCCGGCCATCCACTATGCCTTGGGGTTTTGTCGAGAAAAGACGGGAAACTACCGGCAAGCCCGGGATTCCTACCGGCAAGCTCACCGTTTGCGTCCGGACCCGGAGTTCAAAGCCGCCGCTGATCGGGTAGGGAAGCTGCTGGATTCCGCCAGGTGAGTGGGGGAAAAAAGATATCCACGAAGGGGCACGAAGGACCACGAAGGGGCACGAAGGGAATGATTGATGAATGGTTGAGCCTTTTGCAAAATTCGGAGTCGGGCATGAGATGGGGGCAGAATGCTCCTGCAAAATAACGCCCTCGAAAGGGATCTGCACCTGGCTAGCCATGGGTTTCCCAGGGACAACAACTCTTCCCGACAATAAATCCCGCTTCCTAGCGAATTTTGCAAAAGGCTCGGTTGATTGCTGATTGTTGATTGGGATGTATCCAGCGACCCGGTGAGAAATGCGGGCTACGGGAGTTGCCTTGTTCAAGTCGTCCATTCTGGAGCAGTTGACCGCTAAAGCCGCCAGAGCCGGGAAGCATATCGTGCTGCCGGAAGGAACGGATGAGCGCACTCTGACGGCAGCCGCCCGGATTCAGGAAAAGGGGTTGATGCGGCTGACTCTCCTGGGGGACCCCGAGGTCATACGGGAAAAAGGAGATGCCTTGGGTTTGAACCTGGAATCGGTCGGGATGGTTGACCCCAGGCGCTCGGACAGGTTGAACCACTATGCCGAGCTCTACCATGACAGCATGAAGGCCAGGGGCGTCACCCGGCAGGAGGCGGTGCGTCAACTGGAGCACCCCCTCTATTTCGGAAACGCCATGGTGGGCTGGGGCGACGCCGACGGCTCGGTGGCAGGGGCAAGCCACACCACGGCGGAGACGGTCCGGGCAGCCTTGAGGTGCATCGGATTGCAGGACGGCTGTTCCCTGGTCTCCAGCTTTTTCCTGATGCTTTTGCCGGGAGACTCCGGCCGGGCGGAGAGGCCCTTGATCTTTGCCGATTGTGCAGTGGTGCCCAACCCGGACGCTTCCCAGTTGGCGGATATTGCCATGGCGACGGCGCACCACGCTCGCGCGCTCCTGGGGGTAGAACCCAGAGTGGCCATGCTCTCATTCTCCAGCAAGGGAAGCGCTCGCCACCCCTTGGTGGACAAGGTGGTGGAGGCGACTCTCACTGCCCGAGAGCGTTATCCGGGCTTGCGGGTGGACGGTGAACTCCAGGTGGATACTGCCCTGATTGGTGAGATCGGTCGACAAAAGGCGCCGGAGAGCCCGGTTGCCGGGAAGGCCAACACGCTCATTTTCCCGGACTTGCAGTCAGGCAACATCGGCTACAAGCTGGTTGAGCGACTGGCTGGTGCGCAGGCCATCGGTCCGGTGCTGCAAGGGTTGAAAAACCCTGCCAATGACCTGTCCAGGGGCTGCACGGCCCAGGACATTGTCAACACCGCGGTGGTTACTGCCGTACAGGCGGGATCCCCGCCCCCATTGCCCACCGGGTCGCTCGGAGGGTGACTAGCCCGCATTTCTCACCGGGGGGCGTGGTAATGGCGCAGGAATTTTTCCCTCAGCGCGTGCTCGCGAGCGAAGAGCGTAGCGGTCACTACGGTCGAGCGAGCACGTGGGCGCTGAGGGGAAAAGGCCAAGCCAGACCGCGCCCAGCACCGTGTGTCATTGCAAAACGTCACCATGACACCTATAAGGTGTTGAAAACACACAGTCTTTGCAGGATATATTCAGCGGCCCGGTGAGAAATGCGGGCTTGGGCGGTTCTGTTATCGTCAGCGCGACTCGGCGTCTCTGCGCTGCTTTTTTCGGCTCCGCTTGCGAGCCAAGGCTTGCTTGACTCGTTTTTTTTCGCCCGGTTTAAGATAAAAGGAGTGCCTTTTTACCTCTTTGATGATGTCTTCGGTCTGAACCTTGCGTTTGAAGCGACGCAAGGCGTTTTCCACGCTTTCGCCATCCTGAACCCTGACTTCAGCCACTCTGTTTCACCTCCCTTGGGTGCGTCGATAATTGCAGGATGGTAGGTAAATTCCCGATTGCCTGTCAAGGGATAACGACTCTTCGAGTGGATAGTGGATAGTGAAGAGTGGTCAGCCGAGGGTTTCGGGAACAGGCAAGCGCCTGATGACTTGGTTGCGCTTATTTGAAGGATTGCGTCGAGACCGACAAGATGCTTAACGTGTCGATCAAATAACTACCCACTAATCACTCTCCACTCTCCACTAACCACTGCCTTACTGCCGCACCAGCACCACCGGCGATTGCTCTGCCGCGCCCATCTCGTCAAAGAATCCTTTCACCGAGAGGTAGTCCTCGGGTGGAACGACGGCATTGCCGAGCTTGAGATGCCGGCTGAAGACGAGCTTGCCGGGCTCGGCCAGCCAATCGGCCCGGTAGCGTCCGAAGGGGGTGGTGAGGGCCACGGGCGCCGGCATTTCATCGACCGTGAATCCCAGGGGGAGATCAACCTCCACGGTTTCCTGGTAGGTGTCGGCTTCCAGAACCACGGCATACTTGCGTTGGGTCTGGTTGAGATAGGTGAGGGCCCGGTGGGAAACCACGGCGGGCTTGAAGACCAGCAGATGTGGACCCACCCTCCTCCCGTATCCGGCCGCGGTGAAATCGACGTTTAGGAAAAAACCAACCCGATTGCGGTCGCCGGCTTCGATCCTGGACACCGCGGCGCCCGGGGCGCCCCGGGAGACCCAACGCTCGATTCTCTTGCGATAGTCCGCGCTCCCCAGCCTTCTGTGAAGGCGGCGATTCCTGCTGGCGGCGCTCCCCTCGAGCTGCTCCCGAATCTGACAGCCGATCGAGCCGTCCCGAGCCAGCCTCATGGTGACGTGGCGTTTGAGGAGGTTGGCCTGGGGAGGGGAAGCCGGTGCTCGCAGCAGCTCACCGCCGCTCTGCCTGACCAGCAGCGCCAGGCTGTCCTGCTGGTGGGCGGGAAGGTAACCCAAAGGCGTGTAGGGGTCGGTCGGGTCAAACAGCAGGAGTTTCCCTCCTTGACCTGCCGAGGCCAGTGCAGGCGCATCCAGCGCCTCTGAAAACTTCACGGCGATGATGGCGTGGTTGAACTGCTGGGGAGAGGGCCAATCGGGCCGCACATAGCGGCGATTGCCGGAAAAGATCACCACCGGATAGGACTCGATGCCCACGGCCGCCAACAGGGAGCGCATGAGGTTTACCTTGTCCTTGCAGTCTCCATAGGCCTTTTGGAGTGTTTCCGGGGCGGGGCTGGGCTGGTATCCGCCGCCGCGCCCGATACCCATTTGGATGGAGGCGTACTTGATACGCTGGGTGAAATCGGCGATGGCCCTGATTTTCTCAAACTCGCTTTCCTTCCCCTCGGTCAGGTCTTGTGCTTTGGTGATGACGACACTGTCCGGCTTTGCCCGAGGGTCGGCAAGGGAGGCAAGCCAGGCCGATACCTGACTCCACTGGCGGAAGGTCGGACCGGCGGCTTTGACCGCAGAGGGAGGAAAGTAGCTGACGTTGACCCGGGGCACGATCGACCTCAGCCCGGGGCGGGCAGGCTCGTCCGAGACGGGAGGGAGGCGTTCCAGTTGCCAACTGTAGGAGGAGCCGTTGACAAGGGGCTCAATGGGCCGGTGGTTGTCCGTGATCGATTCAGCGGTCCAGCCCGAAGGCAGCTCCAACCGGAAGCGAGAGAGCAGAGCCGGCAGATCGTCCTGAAAGTCAAAGCTGAACTGGGTAAATACCGACCGGTCCTCCAGGACCGATTCGTAGCCGAACACTGAACCGGTATCCGCGTCATCCTCACCGAGGATGACCGAAGCCCGCGACTCGTCATAGACATCGTAGACATCGTCCTCTACCAGCGAGACATCGATGATGTCCCTCTTGCGGTGGGTTTTTGTAGCCCCGGAGGGGTAGAGCGTCCAGGCCCGCAGCCGTCGGACCTTGCCGCTGTCGGTACGATAGATCACGACGCCGCGAGCTTCCCGCCGGCCCTCCCTCGTCAGTATCTTGATGGCCTTCCGGACCGAGGTGGTTACCTTGCCGTCCGGCTCAACCGTCACTGTCTTTTCGTCGAGAAGAACGACTGCTCCCACCTCGCTGTCGTATTCCGGGATTCGGCTGGAGGCCAGCTCAGTGAGCCAGGAAGGGGCCCGTTCGGCCGCCAGGCAGGGGGAGCAGAGGCAGGCCAGGGCCAGGGCGGTCGCCCGCAGCTTGCCACGCCACCAGTCAATCCACTGACGGTTTGCGGGTGAGTGTGACCACATGGTTGTCCTGCCGGTGGACGAAATCGAAGGTTCGCTTGATTTGAGGATAGGCATCGGCGCGGAACAATATCGTCCCGTTGTCTCCGAAGCGAAAACTGCGCCGGTAGGTCAAACGGTTGCCGTCGCTTTGCTGTAAACTGGCGTCATATTCTCCCACGCCTCTCATTTCCAGGGGCTTCGGAGAAGCAGCCGTTTCAAGGCGGTGCGTTTTCGGCAGCTCGATGGTGACCTCGTCCGTTTCGCTCCAGGGGTGCCGGAAATAAAGATCGTACCTGCGTTGGCGGGTTTCAAACTCCGGCGGCACGTTCATTTTGAAATAGGCCGGTTGCAACAGTAGCCGCCTGCCGACTCCCTGCGCATAGCCCGGCACTCGAATCCTGTAGCGCACCGTGAAGGGGTCGCGGACAGCGGTGGCGTTTCGGACCTCTATCTCGGTCACTTCAGCGGTATTCAACCGTTCCCGCACCCGCTCTGCAATGGCCTTCTGCCGCTCCTCCGGGGTGTAATCGTCATACAGGTTCTTACGGGCCACACCCGGATGGCCGCGGTAGACCAATTCCACGGTCCCTTGCAGCGTCCCGTCCTCATGCAGCTTGAGACTCGCCTTGCGCAGAATCTGACTCCTTTCGGGACCGGAAGAGGGAGTCTTCTGGAAAAAGGGTTGCTTTCGGTGGAGGATCAGCGACTCGACACCCTCCTCGGGCCACAGCAGCATGCCGGGTTCCAGGTAAGGAGAGGAGGGATCGTAGAATTTCCACTTGCCGTCGAGCTCGACCGCGACCTGCATGCGGTCCAGGAAATAGGGGTCCAGAAATTGAGGGTTGAAAAAGAAGTCGTCCCGTCCCGCGGCCAGGGCGATATAGGCCCGTATTCCGGCGGCGTTCAGGAGCGCGGTGAACAGCCTGATGACGTCTCGTCCCGTTCCCATCCCTTGCTTCAGGGTGTCGGACGGCTTCTTGCGAGGCTTCAGTTTCAGGCGCTGCTCGGCCGTCACGCCCGAACGGTCGTGGTAGATGCTTTTGATCTGGTTAAGGCAGTAGTCGAGGATGCGATCGATTTTCTGGGTGGGTGTGGACAGACCTGCGGTCAGCTCGGCGGCTTTCTTCTTGATGGTGCCGTCGATCTTGGTCTCGTCCTTGATTTCGTGGCGAAAAACCTTTCCCAGTTCGCTCCAATACCGGTCCGGCTTGAACTTGCGCCGCTTGGAGTAAAACAGCAGCATCCAGGAGCGGACATTGTCTTCGGGAGGCATGCGGGCTTCGGGCTTGAAGGCCGCAACCTCCTGCACCGTGATCGACTGCCACCCCCCGGGCGTTTCCCGAAATCCCTCGTTCCTCACGTTGAACACCTGGAAACCCATCAAGTAGCCCAATCGAGTCCAGGCATATTCCGAAGGCTTGACGTGGTAGCTGACCTCCCAGGAGGGGATGTCCCGCTGAAAATAGAGACGGGTATACTGGGAGAAATGATCGTCGCGATACTGTTTCCACTGGTACTCGATGAGGTCCCCCGCCTCCACCTCCGGCATGGAGAAGGACTTGTTCCTGACCTTGATTCCCCCGGCTTTGGACACCGTCCGTTCGAAGATGGATCGACCGGGGACCTCCACGATGCGGCCGTCGGACTTGATGGTCCGTGCACGCAGGTCCCCGATGCGAATCTCGTCCGATGCCGACAAAAGGTCGATGGTGGCGTGCTCCTGCACGCCGCGTTCGGTGAAGATCTTGATGCGAACGTACTGCTCCTTGATGGTCTGCGGCTGTCGCCCTCCAATCATTTTATCTGTCACCCAAACCCGCCAGAATACTGCCTCGGCGTCGGCGTCGGGATCGATCCTGGGAGCTTGTGCAGCCAACTGGGCTGGCTGGATGGGCGCCCACTTGACGGCGGCGGCCGGGAGACAGAGCATCGGAGCCAGGAGCCAGGGCGCCAGGATTCGAAGAGTCGGTTTCATCAGGATGCTCTGGTTGGAATGGAATCGGAGAGGTCGGTTGTGGTTCTTCAATGGAAAGCTATTAGGCGCGGTCAGGATACACGACACCTCTCACGCATACAATCCGCCCCCCGCGGGGGTTCCCGCCTTGACCCACGGCCCCCTGGCCCGCGGCGCCCACACCACCCGGGAAACGGTCTCGCTGGACGAGTTGGTCCGGGTGGCCCGGGTCTACACCCTGACCGCCGTGGCCTATTGTTAGTGGCTAGTGGTCAGTGGTTAGTGGCTAGCCGGGCCCCCGCCCTGCCGTGCGGATCATTCGAGGAAAAACGGCCGATCGTTCATGAAGATGAACCACGAATGGACACGAATGAACACGAATAGACACAAGGACAAATGGACCTGCTTCAACCACAAGCGGCGCCAACATGCTTTTGCCATTTGGTGCCCTTGGTGTGACGATGTCATGGGATGAAGGCTTCCCGGGAGCGCGGGCGTCCCGCCCGCACAATGATGGCTTGCTGGGAGCGCGGGCGTCCCGCCCGCACCAAGCCTGGCACAGCCTTGGCCATCTCCCCCACTTGGATCAACCGGGAACGGCGCCATGGCTCTCTTTCGGCCTGGCCGATGCGGTTCCCGCCGACAGGGTGGCTGCCTGCAGCATCGCGCTCAAGCTCAGCGGTGGCCAAAGGGACAGGATGCGGGCGGGACGCCCGCGCTCCCAGGGCAATCACTCCCCCCTTGAGGGGGAGTCGCAGAAGCCGAGCCGCCAGGCGAAGGCTGATGCGGTGGGGGGTGTCTGGCGGGTGACTTCTCAGAAAGCCGACGTGCACCCCCCGGGTGGAATGCGGGTCAATAGGAAGATGGCTCAGCCGCCGTTCGGGGCACTCTCAGGTTTACCTGCGAAGTGCCGGCGCCTTTGACGACATCGACCAGTCTGGAGTCGAATACCTGGGAGACCCCGTAGCCTCGACTTGGATGGGATCTGTCCGGCTTGGAACGGAGCGCCAGGAAGTACCGGCCGGGGGAGAGCCCGGCCAGGGTGTATTGGGGCGAGGGGAGATCGAACACAGACGAGCTGTTTTCGACGAAATTGATGAGAACGATCTGCAAATGGTTCAAGCCGTAGGCGTCGCTGGACGACTCCACCGAGCCCGAGATGGAGCCCCCGAGCTCGAAGGAGAAGTCCAACTCCTCCAGGTGGTCGCCTTCAACCACCGTCTCCACCCGCGAAAGCGGCGATCGCAGCGCAATCAGATTGGGGTCCGAGAGCCTGGGGGTCAGGGAGTAACGCCCCCCGGGAGTCCCGTCCACACGGAATGAACCGTCCTCCCCGACCCTCAACTGCCTGTCCTCCGACCCCCTGGGATCGAAATCCAGACGTGTCAGCTCGACCACGTCTCCTGAGGGGTCCCATCGATATTCGGGCTCCTCGATACGAACCCTGCCGCTGAGGGTGGCTCCGGCGGCCAGGTTGAAGTGGATGTCCCGGAGGGCCTTACCCTCCTCCAGCTCAATCCTGTCCGCCTTGTCCAGGCTCAGCTTGTCCTGATAGTAGATCTGGATGAGCCGCCGGTGCTTGGCCGGGAGCAGCATGCCCAGGGTGTAGTCCCCCGGGGGTAATCCCTGAAGCAGGAAGTCCCCCGACCGATCGGTTTGGGTTCGCGTTGGAGAAAAACCCCGCAGTATGACCGGTTGTGGAATCACCTGGACTTCCTCCAGAGGCTCCTCGTCCCCCAGCGTCATGACCTTCCCACTGATCCAGCACTCCTGCATCAGGGTGAAGTCGATATCGGACAGGGTGAGACCCGACTCGACGTCAAGGGCAACTGCCGATTCCCGATGGAACTGTTGGGGATAGAACTGGCGCAGCCAGCCGGGTTGTTGCCGGCTGGGCGGGTCTTCCCCTTCGGGAGGACCTGCCACCAACAGGTAGGCCCCCGGGGAGAGAACGGCCAGCCGGTATCGCCCCAGTGAATCGCTGGTGGCAACGCGGGAGATTGAGGAAGCCCCCTCTTTTTCGGCAACCACCCGAATTCCCTCCAGCGGCTCCATTCCTTTGAGAGCCCGAACCCGTCCCCGGATGGCTCCCGCCCGTTGCAGCACAAAGTCGATCCCGGTAACTGTCCGGCGCCGCTCCACGGTGATGGGTCGCGCTTCCTCAGGGCTGACGGCCCCGGGATAGTAGATGGGGACATACTGTTCGTCCTTGGTCCCGGCGGAAACGAGGAATTCACCCGGAGGCAGCCTCGGCAAGAGGTAGCTCCCGTCTTCGCGAGTCGAGGTGGAACTCGATGGTCAGTCGATTCGGCCCGGATGCTCACCTTGGCCACGGGGACTTGGTCGCCGCCGCCAGTCACCTGGCCGGCAACCGAGCCGCCCATTTCCAGGGACAGGTCGAGAACGATGAACGAATCGAAGGTGGGGATGTGAATGATGTCGCCGTCATGCGGGTCCCCTGAGCCGCCGTACTGCCTGGTGAGATAATTGGAATCGGGGACTTCCACCTGGATCCGGTAGCGTCCTCGCAGCAGGTCCAGGAGATAGCGTCCCCGATGGTCGGTCAGGTCCTGCACCGGCGGCCTTCCTTTCTCCTCAGCCAGGGCCCGGACGATGGCTTGGGGAATGCCTTCTCCGGTGTGGGAATCGGTAATCCGGCCGGTGACCTCGGCTGCCCGGAGGGGTGCCTGCAGGCCCAGGGCGAGTATCAGGATTTCTGCAGGAAGGGATCGAAATATCACCGCGGGGAAGTTCCTTGACGATAGGGCGACACCCTGGGAGGCCGGGCCTTTCACGGGATGGATCTCGCCCTGGCTTGGGCGGAACCTCGGAAATCGCGACCTGCCTCTTGAATCAGTCCTTTTATGGTAGCAAAAAGAGCCGGATCAATCCCCCCCTCCAGGCGGACCCTTGGCGAGGCCTGCCGGCAGAATCGCTTCAGGTCGCTGTAGGTGTCCAGGTCTGCTTGCCGTTCCAGTGACTTCCAGCGCACTCCCCGACGCCTGAGCAGGTCCAGCGTCGTCCCGTAGACTGCCGGAGTCCCCCAGGGAATCCCCTGCAGGATTTCGGGAACACTGGCGGCGAATCCGATCAGGTAGTATCCGCCGTCTTGAGCGGGGCCAATGACCACCTCCTGCCGGTTCAGGGAGCGGATCGCATCCCGGACCGTCTTCGATCCCAGCTTGGGGCAATCGGTGCCGATGAAGATCACCTTGGAATAACCCTGGCGGACTCTGGTGGCCAGCGCCTGGCTGAGCCGGTCTCCAAGGTGGTTGCCCTGCTGGACATCCACGCCGAAGCCTCGGGCCTCCAGCCGGTTGGCGTGGTCCAGGGCTTCCTTCAGCGTTCCGGTGAGCCAGAGGCTAGCGTCCACCCCGGGAGCAATGATGGGCCGCATTTGGGCAAGGGTATGGTTCAGCAGGGCCTCATGCAGGCGCAGGCATTGCGGCGGGGACAAGGGGGGCGACATGCGGGTCTTGACTGTCCCCGGGATGGGGGACTTGGCAAAGATATTCACAGAGGTTCTGTCCATTAGTCGCTGGAAAAGGCGGCGTCGAAGGCGACCCGGGAGGGAGCAAAGTCCTGCCGGCGAACCATCGCCAAAGCCTCGGGGGCTCCCCAATTCCGGTCCATGCCGGAGTCCTCCCATTCGATGGAAAGCGGTCCCTGGTAACCGATGCGATTGAGAGCCCGCATGACCTGGTCCCACTGGACCCCGCCTCGTCCCGGGGAGACGAAATCCCAGCCGCGGCGGTGATCCCCAAAGTCCAGGTGGGAGGACAGAATGCTGTTGCGGCCGTCCACTTGAACCCGGGCGTCCTTGATGTGGACGTGGAAGATGCGGTCCTTGAAGTCCTCGAGGAAAAAGACGGGATTGATGAGCTGGGGTATGAGATGGCTCGGATCGAAATTGAAGCCGAAACCGGGGTGGTGCCGGATGGCTTCCAGGGCACGATGGGCGGTGAGGATGTCGTAGGCGATCTCGGTCGGGTGGACTTCGAGGGCGAAGCGGACCCCCTGTTCCTGAAAGACCTCCAGAATGGGGAGCCAGCGGTCGGCAAAGTCCCGGTAGCCGGCGTCGATGTGGCTCTGGGAGGTGGGCGGGAAGAAGTAGAGTTTTCCCCAGACACTGCTGCCGGTAAAACCGTTGACCGTGTCGACTCCGAACAATCTGGCCGCGCGAGCGGTGGCTTTCATCTCCTCGGCCGCGCGCCGGCGGACACCTTCCGGATCCCCGTCGCCCCAAATGCGGCCGGGGAGGATGTCCCTGTGCCGGGCGTCGATGAGATCGCAGGTACATTGACCCACCAGATGGTTGCTGATGGCCTGGCAGCTCAGACCGAGACCGTCCAGCAGGGCCCGCTTGTCGCGGACGTAGCCGTCGCTTTCCAGGGCTCGATCCACTTCGAAGTGGTCGCCCCAGCAAGCCAGTTCCAGTCCATCGAACCCCCACTGCTTGGCCTGCCTGGCCAGAGCTTCCAGAGGCATGTCGGCCCATTGGCCGGTAAAAAGTGTGACGGGTCTAGCCATTGTTCTCCTCCGGGCTGAGTTCTGCAGTTGGTGCGGCCGGCTGAGCGGCATTGCTCGGTTCTACGCCTGCCGAGGCCGCAGCGAGATCCATTGCCTGGATTGAGCGCTCTTTTGGATGGCCTCGACCACTCTCTGGTTCTCCACACCGTCGTGGAAGTCGGGTGAGGGAGTCTGGTTCCGTGCCAGGGACTGCATCAGGTCATGGACAATATGAACGAAGGTGTGCTCATAGCCGATGATGTGCCCGGGAGGCCACCACTTCATGTAGGGGTGGAAGGGTTCGGTAACCAGGATGTCCTTGAATCCCTGGGAGTGTTGGGCGTCTTTACAGAGGAAGAGCTTGAGTTCGTTGAGGCGCTCCAGGTTGAACGACAGGCTGCCCAGGCTGCCGTTGATCTCGAAGGCGTTGTAGTTCTTGCGGCCGGGTGCGAACCGGCTGGCTTCGATCGTGCCCACCGCGCCGTTGGCGAATCTCAGAAGCGCCAGACTGGCGTCGTCGACCGTCACCCGGCCCTTCCTGCTGGGCTGATCCGGAAGGGGCCGCTGTTTCACGAATGTTTCCAGCAGTGCCGACACTCCGCGAATTTCGCCAACCAGAAAGCGGGCCAGGTCGATCAAATGGGAGCCCAGATCACCCAGGGCGCCGCTCCCGGACTTTCGTTTGTCGAACCTCCAGAGAAGCGGCAGTTCGGGGCTCATGGACCAATCCTGCAGGTAGGTGCCTCGAAAATGGCGAAGGGTTCCCAGCTCACCGTCGGCAATGAGCTGCCGTGCCAGGGCCACGGCGGGCACCTTGCGGTAGTTGTGACACAGCATGTGCGGCACCCCGGCCTGGCGCACGGCAGCCAGCATTTTGCCGGCATCGCTCAAACTGTTGGCCAAGGGTTTCTCGCAGAGGACCGCCTTGCCGGCTTTGGCGGCGGCCAGGCAGATCGGCAGGTGGGAATCGCCCGGCGTGGCGATATCGACCAGGTCGACGTCGGGTCGATGCACCACCTCTTCCCAGGACGTGCTCCACTCCTGCCACCCCAACTGGCCGGCGGCGGCGCTGACGCCGGCTCGGTTGCGGCCGCAGATCACCTTCATGACCGGCAGGGCCGGAGGACTGAAAAAGTGCGGCATCTGACGGTAGGCGTTGCTGTGTGCCTTTCCCATGAACTGGTAGCCGATCAGGGCTACACGGATCTTCCGGACCATTGGATTGCTCTCAGCCTAATGCGGGCTTAACGCGATCCCGGAGGTTTGCCGCTCGAAAACGGCTCGGCTCGGGAAGGCGCGCCGCAGCCTTTCTGGTGATGTCGTCCTGTTTCAGCGCAAGGAAAACCTGTATATCAGGATCGACAGAACAGGGTCAAGCCCGTCCCCCCATTTCCCCAATCCTCCTACTTCTCACCCTTGGGTGAGCCAGGGATGAAGAAGACTTTGTCCCTCCATGGATCTGCTATGATAAACACTTCCTGCCGTTGGCGCGGCGGCAGCGCCGGCCCGCTCCCGGCCTGTACTTCGGAACTTCGAGTGGGGATGAGAGGAGGCTTGCAATGGCGGACACCAAGCTGACGGTGACAAATCACGGTTCCTTGAGGATCACGGGGGAATTCACGATCTACGATGCCCAGGGGCAGGCCTTCGACCTTGCCGGCCGCAATGCCATATCCCTCTGCCGCTGCGGCCATTCCGAAAGAAAGCCCTTTTGCGACGGCAGCCACCGCAGGGTCGGCTTCCAATCCGAGGTCAAGGCCCTGCGGCTGCCGCCCCCAGCCTCCCGGAGCAGCCGTGGGTGATCCTCTTTCCACAATCAAGCCGGCAGTGAGGAACCTGCAGGCCTATACCCTCAAGCACTTCCGGGCAGCGGTCAAGGTCAATCAGAACGAAAACCCCTTCGATATGCCCGAAGCGGTCAAGCGAGCGGTTCACCAGGCCGTGTCCAGGACAGCCTGGTCCCGCTATCCCGACTTCGTGCCGGCCTCCCTCATCTCCCGGTTGGCTGACTTCAGCCATTGGAAGGAGGACGGAGTGCTGGTGGGGAACGGCTCCAATGAGTTGATCGAGGCCTTGATGGTGGTGGTGGTGGAGAGGGGCAAGAGGGTGGTGCTGCCTCAGCCTACGTTCACCCTCTACGGGATGTTTGCCCGGATTCTGGGTGGAGCCTGCCGGGACGTTCCCCTCAAACCGGACCTGGAGTTCGATGGATCGGGGTTGCTGAGGGAAGCCCGTCAAGCGGATCTGACCATCCTCTGCTCGCCCAACAATCCCACCGGCGGAGTGTTGGATCGCGGCGACCTGGAGAAGATCCTGCGCCAGGCGGCCGGACTGGTGGTGGTTGACGAGGCCTACCACGAGTTCAGCCGACAGTCGGTCGTGGGGCTGCTCGAACGATTCGAGAACCTGGTCGTGCTCAGGACCTTTTCGAAAGCGATGTCGATGGCCGGTCTGAGAGTCGGCTATCTTTTGGGCCGCCCGGAGCTGGTGGAGCAGGTGGCCAAGGCCAAGCTGCCTTACAACCTCAATGTCTTTTCCATGGCGGCGGCCTCGGCGGCGCTGGAGCATTTCGACCTGCTGAAGCCTCAGATCGAGCGGGTGATTGCCGAGCGGGAACGGCTGTGGGAGGGTCTGAGCCGGATTCCCGGCGTGCAACCCTTCCCCTCTCGGGCCAATTTCATTGTCTTTCGCCTGGCTGCGGACCCGAGAGAGGTCTTCAAGGCCCTTTGCGCGGAGGGCATTCTGGTGCGCGACGTCAGCCGCTATCCCATGCTGCGGCAGTTTCTCCGGGTGAGCGTGGGGTTGCCCGAGGAAAACGATCGCTTCCTGGCGGCCTTGAGGCGGATCATGCAGGCGCGGGAAGCGGCCATCCCCGCGGAGCCGATATTCGAAGGCGGCCCGACAGGCTTGCCTGAAACCATTTGAGGGTTATCCACAAAGGCCAAAAAAAGAAATCCACGAAGGGCCACGAAGGACTACGAAGGGCCACTAAGGGGTTGGAGAAAGCTCAAGAGGGATCCGCCAAAGGTCGGGAAGGGAGAAAAGATTTCCACCAAGGGGCAAAAAGATATCCACGAAGGGCCACTAAGAACGACGAAGGGCCACTAAGGCGTTGAGGTTAGCCGCGACGGGATACCAAGGTCACGAAAGGATTATCGATTTCCGATTGTTTTGCTCTCGTATGATCCGCCCGGCCGTGGGGGGCGGGGGCCCGACTTATTTAAAACAACCGCCTGCGCCTGGTGGCTGGAAACCGGTTCATAGTCAAGCAGGGGTAGATTTTTGATTCACATGGATGCACAGGATGCACAGGATTTTTTCCGGAGACGGCTGGCGTGTGTTCCCGGACATCCTCAAATCCGCACACGATCATCGCCCGAGTCAGCGTCTCCTGCAGCAGCCTCCCGCCCTGATTATCCTGTGCATCCTGTGCATCGATGTTCCATTTATAGTCCTTCTCGATGGATCTGCCCAGTCGCGGGGGGCGGGCGCCCGGCTCGCGGGCAAACGGGAGTTTCCCAAAGGGGACAGGCCGGCTTTCAGAGAAGTCGCCTGCCCGATACCCCCACCTCACCATCGGGACGACACCCCCGGGAGCGCGGGCGTCCCGCCCGCATGCTGTCCCTTCGGTTGCCGCTCAGTTTCCCTGCGATGTTGCAGCCGACCGCCCTGCCGGCGGGAACCGCATGGGCCCGGCCGAAGCAGAGGCAGGGCGCCGCTGCCGGTTGATTCCGGTGGAGGAGATGGCCGAAGCTGCGGGAGGATTTGTGCGGGCGGGACGCCCGCACTCCCGGGTGGGCTTCCTCCCATGACAGGGTCACACCAACGGGACAAAAGTGCAGAAGCATTTTGGCGCCGGTTGTCGTTGAAGGAGGTCCATCAGTCCTCGTGCCTATTCGTGTTCATTGGTGGTTCGTCTTCATTGACGAACGGCTGTTTTCCCTCTGAGTGATGCGCACCGTCGTGGTGGCGGGGGCGGGACTTACCTGAAACAAAAGAAAAAAGAGTTATCCACGAAGGGCCACTAAGAACGACGAAGGGCCACTAAGGCGTTGAGGTTAGCCGCGACGGGATACCAAGGTCACGAAAGGATTATCGATTTCCGATTGTTTCACTCTCGTATGGTCCGCCCCGTCGTGGGGGGCGGGGGCCCGGCTTGTCTGAAACAAACGAAAAAAGACAAAAGAAAAAAGAGTTATCCACGAAGGGCCACTAAGAACGACGAAGGGCCACTAAGGCGTTGAGGTTAACCGCGACGGGATACCAAGGTCACGAAGGGATGATCGATTTCTGATTGTTTCACCCTCGGATGATCTGCCCGGCAGGGCAGGGGCCCCACTTGTCTGAAACAAAACCTGGGTTCGCGTGACGCAAAACTGGTTCAAGAGATTGACACAACAGGGGTTGGAGGGGAATTTACAACGTGCCTGAATCACCCCTGTTTCACCCTCGAATGATCCGCCCGCCAGGGCAGGGGCCCCACTTGCCTGAAACCAATCGAGGGGGTTATCCACGAAGGCCAAAAAAAGAAATCCACGAGGGAGATCCACGAAGAGCACGAAGGGAAAAAGAGTTATCCACGAAGGGGGACTGAGACGATGCATGGGGGAGGTGAGGGATGAAGAATCAGCGGACATCCGAAGTATCCCGCAAGACCCGGGAAACCGATGTTGTGGTCAGCTTGAACCTGGACGGAGAGGGGGCCTCCCAGGTTTCGACGGGGATTCACTTCTTTGATCACATGTTGATCCTGCTGGCAAAGCACGGCCTGTTCGATCTTGAGGTGCGCTGCAGCGGCGACCTGGAGGTGGATGGCCACCACACCGTCGAGGACGTGGGGATCGCTCTGGGAGAAGCCTTCGACCGGGCCCTGGGCTCCAAGGAAGGCATCACTCGCTATGGCATGGCCTATGTCCCCATGGATGAGACCCTGGGACGGGCTGTGGTCGATTATTCCGGGCGCCCCTTTCTGGTTTGCAAGGTCGAATTTCCGGCCGAAAAAGTCGGCGAGCTCAACACCGAGCTGGTGGAGGAGTTCTTCCGCGCCCTGGCCGTCCACGGCAGAATGAATCTGCACGTCGAAGTCCTCTACGGGAAGAACTCCCACCACATGGCCGAAGCCATGTTCAAATCGGCCGGTCGCGCGCTCTCCCTGGCTGCCGCCAGGAATCCGGCGGTCAAGGGAGTGCCCTCCACCAAAGGCGTCTTGTGATGATCACCATCGTCGACTACGCCATCAACAATCTTCACAGCGTACAGAACGCCTTTCGCAGCCTGAAGATTCCGTCGCAGATCAGTCAGAACCCCGTGACCATCCGGCGCGCCCGCAAGCTGGTCTTGCCCGGGGTGGGCGCCTTCGCGGATGCGATGGACAATCTTCGGGCCAGGAACCTGGTGGAGCTGCTCCGGGAAAAAGCGGCTGACGGGACCCCCCTGTTGGGACTGTGCCTGGGTCTCCAACTGCTTTTCAGCCAAAGCGAGGAGTTCGGTCCGGTTGCCGGACTGGACTGCATTCCCGGGAGAGTCAAGCGGCTGCCACCGGAAGTACAGGTTCCTCACATCGGCTGGAACCAGTTGCACCTCCTGAAATCGGATCCTCTGCTGGAGGGAGTGCCTGAGGGCAGTTTCGTCTATTTCGTCCACTCCTACTATGTCGTTCCCGTCGATGCCGACCAGGTTCTGGCCACCACGGACTACGGCATCGACTTCCCAGCCGTCACCCGCAAGGGGAACGTATGGGCGACCCAATTTCATCCGGAAAAAAGCCAGGACGTCGGCTTGCGCATCCTCAGGAACTTTGGTGGGCTCTGATCCTCTAACCGGTTGGTTCCTTGGGTCATGAGGCTGTGGATGGGATCGAGGCCACCGCGAACGGGCTGCGGTTGAGTGGTCTCCGGATGCCGCGCAGGTCATGAGCCCCGGGTGCACCTCCAAAGGCCGGATATGGAACTCGGATGATCATTTTCCCGGCCGTTGACATGCGTCGCGGCAAATGCGTGCGCCTGGTCCAGGGGCGGGCGGAGGATGAAACGGTCTATGCGGAGGATCCCTTGGTGGTCGCCCAACGATGGTGCGACCAGGGCGCCTCCTGGCTTCACCTGGTCGATTTGGACGGAGCCATGGTTCAGGGCAGCCACAATCGAACCATCGCCCGGGAGATATTCCAGGCCTTGCCCATACCCGTGCAATTCGGGGGCGGGGTTCGGACCCTGTCCGACATCCGGGAACTCTTGGCCGCGGGAGCCTCCCGGGTGATTCTGGGAACAGCCGCGGTGGAGCGGCCCGATCTGGTGGAGGAGGCCTTGAGGCGGCATCCCGGCCAGGTGATCGTGGGTCTGGATGCCCGCCACGGCCGGGTGGCGACCCGGGGATGGAACCGCGTGGAGGCGCTGGAGGCGCTGCCCTTCGCCCGCGATCTGGCACGGCGCGGCGTGGCCAGAATCGTCTACACCGACATCGGCAGGGATGGGACCCTGCAAGGGCCCAACCTGGAGGCCATTGGGCACATGGCGCGGGGCAGCGGATTGAAGGTGATTGCTTCCGGAGGGGTTTCTACCCTGCTGGATCTGGCCCGGCTCAGGAGCCTGGAATCAAGCGGTGTGGAAGGGGTGATCGTGGGGAAGGCCCTGTACGAAGGAAGGTTCTCCCTGGGAGCGGCGCTGTCGGCGGTTGCGGGCTAGAAGGCCCACCCTGCCGTGCGGATCATTCGAGAGTGCCTTTTGCAAAATTCGCCAGCAGGTGGGATTTATTGCCGGGAAGGGTTGTGATCCCTGGGAGCGCGGGCGTCCCGCCCGCACAAGACTTGGCAGGGTCGTGGCGATTGGCTTCACAGGGTTGGTCGGTTCACCTGCCGACTGGCGCCGGGGCAGCGCCTTTACAAGAATGCGGGCGGGACGCCCGCGCTCCCAGGGGGAAACCTTCACATGGCTTGACCGCTCGATACGCATGACCGGGACGCCCGCGCTCCCAGGGGGAAACCCATGGCTGGCCAAGTGCAGATCCGAATTTTGCAAAAGGCTCTCCCAACCACTTTGACTCCACCGCTGAAATCGCTGATCGCCTCCTTCGATTTCAACAGCACTACCAGCAGGCCGCAAAACCTTTTCAATGGAAGTTCACGCGGAGTCACCTCCACAAGCTCCTCAAAAAAATCCAATCTCTGGAGGTTCAAACTGCCGCTGCATAGGCGTCACCAAATACATCATCGATTTTCCTGATTACGCATAAGTTCCAGTCAAAGTTAGCTGCCGGCTGAACGGCCGGATTACGCACCGTAGTGGACGCGAGTTGAAGGTCCGGGTGCGCCTGTTTGATGACATTTTTCCGGTCATCGGTGTTGAATGACGGCTCCTGACATGCTATACTAAGAACTGTTTAAGTGACTCTAAGTAATGAGGTTATACATGCCACGCAACCCCGTTCAGTTTCAAAAAGGACAGAGCCTCGCCGAGTTCACCGACCGCTACGGCAGCGAGGAGCAATGCCGGGCGGCCCTCTTCCAGGCACGCTGGCCGCAAGGCTTCGAGTGTCCCGAATGCGGGCGCAAACGCTGCTGCCGGCTGCGCTGCCGCAATGTCTTCCAATGCACCCGTTGCCGGCATCAGGTCTCGCTGACGGCCGGCACCGTCTTCGCGAACACCAAGCTGCCGCTGAGGAGATGGTTTCTCGCCATGTATCTGCTGACCCAGTCGAAGAACGGTCTCTCGGCGATGGCCTTGGGGCGTCAGTTGGGAGTCAGCTACAACACGGCCTGGTCGCTGAAGCACAAGCTGATGCAGGTGATGAAGGAACGGGACGAGAGCGGCCGGCTGGGCCACATCGTGCAGGTGGACGATGCCTACCTGGGGGGCGAAACCCGAGGAGGCAAACGCGGACGAGGGGCGGAGGGCAAGACGCCGTTGGTGGCGGCCGTGCAGGTGACCGAAGCAGGCCGGCCGGTGGCGTTGCGGATGAGCTGCGTGAAAGGGTTCCGCAAGCAGGAGATTGCGGCCTGGGCCCACTGGCATCTGCGGCGGGAGACGGTGGTCTACTCGGACGGACTGGCCTGCTTCCGGGGAGTGGAGGAAGCAGGTTGTGAGCACCGCCCGCGGGTAACCGGAGGGGGACCGGGCAGCTGCGAGGCGTCGGGCCTGGGGTGGGTGAACACGGTGCTCGGCAACGTCAAGCGGGCCCTGGACGGCACCTACCACGCCTGGGGTCAGAAATATGCGCCGCGCTATCTTGCCGAATTCTCCTACCGCTTCAACCGCCGCTACCAACTCGCTGATCTGGTTCCTCGACTCGCTCATGTCGCTGTGCAGACTCCTCCGTTGCCCTATCGCCTGTTAACTGTGGCTGGAACTTATGCGTAATCAGGATGAAAATACCCTGCTCCGTTAGGGTCGGACTGGCCTCGATGCCCGAATTTTCACCCTCACCGCCACTGATTCGTCGCGCAGACCGGCTTGTAGCATCTGCTTTTATCGCAGTCCTGTTCGTGATGACTGCAGTTCCCGCCGCCCATGCCTCGCCGAATCTTGAAACGATTTTGCGGAAGTCCCCCACCAGCGAGCACACCGACGCCGACACGCTCACTTGGCTGCTCACCTTCACCGAGCCTGTGAGGAATGTGGACCCGACGGACTTTGTGGTGTCTGGCACGACGGCGACGCTTGCGTTGGAACCACTTGCGTTGGACGAAGAGGGATGCAGCCGGCAATGGGATGCGACTCTGTCGGGCGGCGACCCCGAGGATCTGAACGGGACGGTGACGCTGACCGTTTCCGACGACCAGGAAATCTGGGGCTGCCTCGGCGACGACGAAGTAATGACCCATCCCGGTCCGAATGATATGAATGACAACACGTTCGTCGTGGCCAACGAGGGGCAGGGCGACCCGGAGTCGTGTTCAGGAGGCGGCTATAACCCAACGCCCGTGGAGGTCGAGGTCACGGCAGTTCCCATCGTGGTCACGTCCACGACCGCGGACTACTTCGTGCTCTATGTGAAGCACGTTTTGGTGGAAGGCAGAAGAGAGGTAGAAATTCCGGTCTTGGTGAAGAAGGGGGAAGCGGACACGACCACGCTCTCTGAGAGTGTGGAGGCATTGCCAGCAGAGCGTTACCGGGTGGAGAAGTACCTCATCGCCGACCCCGGCGACGTTGACGGAGATTGCATCGACGACATCACCGAACTCGCGGACCCGGTGGGTATGAACCCGGTGAACCCCGCCCCCGCGATCGAGCTCAGCGACGGCGCAGTAGCCGTTCCCGACCGGGAAACATTCGATACGCTCGCCTTCAATCAGAATATTGTCAAGTTCGTTATGTTTGACTGGGTAACCGACGCCCCGGGTGTTTACTTCATGAACACCAACACGCACGGGGGCCATCCATCCTTCCTGGATGCCGTAGGGATCGATCGGTACCAGCTCGGGCTGGTCGAAGGCTATTTCATTTATGACTCGGAACTCGTTGCCCCCGATGGCAGTCTGGGAGTCTACTATTACTGGTTATCTCTAGTTTCCGCCTTCAGCTTTGCGGCGCGCAACCATACGCTGCTCGCCGCCAGCATGCCGCTGCTCGACGACAACTTGGCCTACTACATAGCAAACGATCTGCTTCAGGAAGTCCAGTCCGACTTGCCGTTGTACAGGGACTCCCGAATCACCCTCGTGTTCGAAGAAGACGTTTGGCCCGAAACCCGCTTCCTTGCGTTGAACCCCGCGGAAGGGTACGGCCTGCTGCGGGTCATGGACCCGGACGAGCGGCCCCACCCCCGCGACATCGTGATTTACGAGGCGCTGCCCAACGAGCTGTCCCGCGTCGCCGGCATCATCACCACCGTACCCCAGACGCCGCTGTCGCACGTCAACCTGCGCGCCGTGCAAGACGGCATTCCCAACGCCTTTATCAGAGACGCGCTCGACAAGCCCGCCATCGACGATCTCATCGGCAGCTATGTGCGCTACACGGTGACCGAGAGCGGCTGGACCCTGCGCGCCGCCACCCCCGCGGAAGTCGAGGCCCACTACGCTGCTTCGCGGCCCGCGGGGGACCAGACGCCGCAGCGGGACCTATCGGTCACATGGATCAAGCCCCTCAGCGAGATCGGTTTCGACGACTGGAAGGCGTTCGGCGTCAAGGCGGCGAATCTGGCCGTGCTGCGAACCCTGGGGTTTCCAGCAGGAACGGTTCCCGACGGGTTTGCCATCCCGTTCTATTTCTACGACGAGTTCATGAAGGCCCATGGGTTCTATGACGACGTCGAAGAGATGCTGGCCGACGAGGACTTCCAGACGGACTTCGAGGTCCAGGATGACAGGCTCGATGATCTGCGCGACGACATCAAGGACGCGGGGACGCCCCAGTGGATCATCGACGCCCTGACCGCCATGCACGCGACATATCCCGAAGGGCAATCCCTGCGCTACCGGTCGAGCACCAACAACGAAGATCTGCCGGGGTTCAACGGCGCGGGCCTGTACGACTCCAAGACCCAGGACCCGGAGGAGACGGAGGAGGATGGCATCGACAAGTCGTTCAAGCAGGTGCTCGCCAGTCTGTGGACCTTCCGGGCCTTCACCGAACGGGAGTTCCACCGCATCGATCACTTGGCGGCGGCGATGGGGGTGCTGGTCCATCCCAACTACTCCGACGAGTTGGCCAACGGAGTGGCTGTGAGCTTCGATCCCATACGCGGCCAGGACGGGAACTACTACGTCAATACGCAGCTCGGTGAGGATCTGGTCACCAATCCCGAAGCGCACTCGGTGCCGGAGGAACTCCTGTTGAGATCGTTAGGTAATTACACCATCCTGGCGACCTCCAACCTGGTGGAGCCAGGGCAACTCCTCATGAGCGACGACCAACTGCGCCAGTTAAGAGCGCATCTTGAGGTGATCCACGACCACTTCAAGGGGCTGTACGACCCCGCACCCGGTGAGCGGTTCGCCATGGAGATCGAGTTCAAGATCACCAGCGACGATATCCTGGCGATCAAGCAGGCCCGGCCCTGGGTCTTCGATAACGCTCGCGACGCGCCACCACCGCCGCCTACTCCTCCCCCGTCTCCGCCGCGCCCGCCCCCCGGGGGCGGCGGAGGCGGGGGAGGGGGCCTGCTGTTTCCTCCAGAGGCCCCGGCGGCCCTGATGGCGACACCCGGGGACGGAATGGTGCGGCTGGAGTGGAGCCCGCCGGAAAGCGACGGGGGCACCTCGATCCTGCGCTATGAGTACCGTTTGAAGGAGCTCCGGGGGGAGTTCGGCGAGTGGACCCCGATCGAAGACAGCGCCCCCGGGGAGGTCAACGCCTCGGCGTACACAGTCGGGGAGCTTGACAACGGGACGGTCTATGCCTTTGAGCTGCGCGCGGTCAACCTGGTGGACGAGGGACCGGAGACGGAGGCGGTGGAGGTGGTGATGTTGCTGGACCGGGCCTACTGGTCGAACTTCCTGGCGGAAGATCTCCAAGGGAGTGAGGCCGGGCTGGAGCACACCCCGTTTGGGGGAACCCCGCGGAGTCTGAGGCTGAGGTTTGGAGCGGGGCTGCGCTTTGAGGAAGACGAGCTGGACGGGGAGGGAGAAGTGACGGCGACCCGCATGGGCAGCTACGGGTACCGCTACACCAGCCGGACCACGGGGGAGTTGAGGCTGGACTACGACGGAGGGGAGGCGTGCGAGCTGCGGATGACCTTCAGGGGAGTGGGAACGGGCAGCTACAGCTATCGCTGCGGCGGGCGGTTGAGGGGACAGGGGAGCTTCCGCTTGACGGGACTGAACCGGGGTCCGGAGATCACCGGCGCGGGGCAGTTCGAGGTGGTGGAGAACCAGGCGATGGTGGGGCAGCTGGAGGCGGTGGACCCGGACGAGGGGGACGAGGTTACGGGGTACGGGATCGCGGGGGGAGCGGACGGGGCGCTGTTTGCGGTGGATGAGGAGACGGGGGAGCTGATGTTCCGGGAGGCGCCGGACTATGAGACTCCGGGGGATGTGGAGAGCGCGGAACCGGAGAGCGGAGCGGGGGACAACGAGTACGTGGTGGTGGTCGAGGTGCGGAGTGGAGAGGGAGAGAGGGAGCGGAAGGGGGAGAGGGCGGTGCGGGTGCGGGTGAGTGACGAGGAGGAACCGCCGGAGATCACCAGCACCGGTCCGTTCGAGGTCATGGAGAACGCCACAACGGTAGTGCAGCTGGAGGCGGTGGACCCGGACGAGGGGGACGAGGTCACGGGGTACGGGATTGCGGGGGGAGCCGACGGGGGGCTGTTTGCGGTCGATGAGGAGACGGGGGAATTGATGTTCCGGGAGGCGCCGGACTATGAGAATCCGGGGGATGTGGAGAGCGCGGAACCGGAGAGCGGAGCGGGGGACAACGAGTACGTGGTGGTGGTCGAGGTGCGGAGTGGAGAGGGAGAGAGGGAGCGGAAGGGGGAGAGGGCGGTGCGGGTGCGGGTGAGTGACGAGGAGGAACCGCCGGAGATCACCAGCACCGGTCCGTTCGAGGTCATGGAGAACGCCACAACGGTAGTGCAGCTGGAGGCGGTGGACCCGGACGAGGGGGACGAGGTCACGGGGTACGGGATTGCGGGGGGAGCCGACGGGGGGCTGTTTGCGGTCGATGAGGAGACGGGGGAATTGATGTTCCGGGAGGCGCCGGACTATGAGAATCCGGGGGATGTGGAGAGCGCGGAACCGGAGAGCGGAGCCGGGGACAACGAGTACCTGGTGGTGGTCGACGTGCGGAGTGGAGAGGGGGAGAGAGAGCGGAAGGGGGAAAGGGCGATCCGGGTGGGGGTGAGTGATGAGGAGGAACCGCCGGAGATCACCAGCACCGGTCCGTTCGAGGTAGTGGAGAATCAGGCGATGGTGGGTCAACTGGAGGCGGTGGACCCGGACGAGGGGGACGAGGTCACGGGATACGGGATCGCGGGGGGAACGGATGGGGCGCTGTTTGCGGTGGATGAGGAGACGGGGGAGCTGACCTTCCGGGAGGCGCCGGACTATGAGAATCCGGGGGATGTGGAGAGCGCGGAACCGGAGAGCGGAGCCGGGGACAACGAGTACCTGGTGGTGGTCGAGGTGCGGAGTGGAGAGGGGGAGAGAGAGCGGAAGGGGGAGAGGGCGATCCGGGTGCGGGTGAGTGATGAGGAGGAACCGCCGGAGATCACCGGCGCGGGGATGTTCGAGGTGGTGGAGAACCAGACGCGGGTAGGGCGCCTGGAGGCGGCGGATCCGGACGAGGGGGACGAGGTCACGGGGTACGGGATTGCGGGGGGAGCCGACGGGGCGCTGTTTGCGGTGGATGAGGAGACGGGGGAGTTGAGGTTCCGGGAGGCGCCGGACTATGAGACTCCGGGGGATGTGGAGAGCGCGGAACCGGAGAGCGGCGCAGCAGACAACGAATACATCGTGGTGGTCGAGGTGCGGAGTGGAGAGGGGGAGAGGGAGCGGAAGGGGAGCCGGGCGACCCGGGTGCGGGTGAGTGATGAGGAGGAACCGCCGGAGGCGCCGGCAGCGCCGGCGGTGACCCCGGAGGGCAGCGGCCGCTTGAAGGTAAGCTGGAGAGAACCGGAAAACCGAGGGCCTGAGATCACCGACTATGACGTGCGCTACCGGGAGGCGGGAGAGGAAGTCTACAGCGATGGGGGGCACGAGGGGACGGGTCTGGAGGGGACGCTGTCGGGGCTGAAGGAGGGGACGGTGTATGAGGTGCAGGTGAGGGCGGTCAACGAGGAGGGGATGAGTGAATGGTCGGAGCCGGGGGAAGGGAGGACAGACACCGAGGAGGCCGCCCCGGACGATCCCTCGGACTTCACCGAAGAGGACCTGGAGGGAAGGCGTCTGACCTTGCGGCTAACGGATGAGGAGGGGGCTGCCGGAAGCCTTGAGCTGCGGTTTGGAGAAGGCAATCGGTTCGAGCAGACTGAGCCGATCCGGCAGGAAGCCGTGACCCGGTCAGAGGGCACTGCATCACGATCAGGCACCTATGCCTACCGACGGACGGGCCCCCACATGGGGACGATCACACTGGACTACGATGACGGGGCCTCCTGCGAGGTCCGTTTGAGCTTCACCGAGTCGAGAGTGGGCGGGTTCGTCTATGACTGCGGGGAGGGCAACCCGGCCGAGGGGAGCTTCCGTCTGACGACGGGGTCATTGTTCGTCCCGGTGATTCTGTCGGCGGCGGGGCGGAACCGGTCCTTTTTCACCTCGGAGCTGACGCTGACCAACCGGGGGGAGCGGGACGTCGAACTCGACTACACCTACACGGCCAAGCAGGGAGGAGGGAGCGGGACGGCTTCGGAGGTGCTGGAGGCCGGCAGGCAGAAGATCCAGACCGACGCCCTGGGCTATTTGATTGGCCTGGGGGTGCCGATTCCGGAGACGGGGAACCGGATAGGGACGCTGAGGGTGGAGGTTCCGCTGGGATCCGAGGTGGAGGCAGTGGTGCGGACCACGACGGTGGTGCCTGACGGACGGGCGGGACTGGCCTACCTGGGAGTGGCGGAGGAGGAGGGCTTTACCGAGGCGGTCTATCTGTGCGGACTGCGGCAGAACGATCAGGACCGCTCCAACCTGGCCTTGCAGAACATGGGGACGCCGGAAGAGGGGGCGATTACGTTGAGGGCCACGGTGTATTCGGGAGAGGCGGGGGATGCGACCGCCCGGGTGCTGGAGGAGGTGACCCTGGGGCCGGGAGGATTTCACCAGTATTCGCCGGTGTTGGGCTCTGTGGCCAACGGCTACGTCAAGGTGGAGCGGGTGGAGGGCGAGGCGCCCTTCTACGCCTACGGAGTGATCAACGACCAGGCCAACTCGGACGGGTCGTTCGTCTTTCCGGTGACGGCGAGTTCCCTGGAGGGGAAGAGGGGGCAGACCCTGCCGGTGATCGTGGAGACGAGCGAGTTCAGGAGCGAACTGACGGTGACCAACTTCTCCCAAGAGCCCAGGACGCTCGATTTCGAGTTTGTGGCCGAGCGCATCAAGGCGGACGACAAGACGGCAGCTTTCAGCATGAAGCTGGAAGCCGGGCAGCAGGAGATCATTGCCGAGGTGGTGGAGGAGCTGCGCCGGCAAGGGGTGGCGGGGCTGGGGTCGACACGAGGCTTCTACGCGGGGCCCTTGTTCGTGGAGGCGGGAGACGGAGACATGAGCGGGATCGTGGTCGGGGGCAGGACGGGCTCGGAGGGAGGCGGGGGATCCTACAGCGTCTTCTACAACGCGGTGCCGGAAGGTGAGGCCTTCAGCCGCGAGGCCTGGGTGGAGGGGTTGCAGCAGAACGAGGAGAACCGCAGCAACCTGGCGCTGGTCAACACCGGGGAGGTGGACGCGAGCGCGAGTGTCTTCCATCTCGAGATCTACGACGGGGAGACGGGAATGCTGGTCCAGACGGTGGTAACCGGGCCGGTCCCGGCCCGCCGGTGGCATCAGATTAACGGGATCCTGGGCAGCTACGCTCCGGAGACCCGGCAAGGGTATATCCGGATCGAGAAGGTTTCGGGGGCCAATCCCTTCCTGGCCTACGGGGTAGTGAATGACGGCGGGGCGCCGGGCGAGCGCAGCGGCGACGGGGCCTATCTGCCGGCCCGGGAGTAGCAACCTGCGCTATTTTGCTGCTGAATCAGGTTTTACCCCTGGGCCTTTTGCAAAATTCGTCGTGCAGCGCTGGGGGAATCTTAGGGGACGTTGTTGAATTAGTGGAATTAATTGGTCCGGCCATCCTGTAGAGTCGTGTCGATATCGGGGAAGCTCCATGTCGTGCAGCATGACCCGTGCAGCGTCCTAAGCCTCTAGTCTCTAATCGGCGATCTCCTCTGGTCAGCCAAGGCTCGAAAGCTGAGCTAAAGTTATTCCAGTTATTCAACAACGTCCCTTTCTACTCTTTCTCGGGGTCTGACGGGCTGAGGTATGGGAGATGTCAAAGGTAATCGACGGACCTTAACGGTCCCAATCGATCTTGGGGGTAGACTGCTGGCGGCTCTGCGGGCGCTGGGAAAGCCGGGCCTGCTCCGGCATCCAGTCGGGATCTTCGACCTGCTGGCGGTTGTAGGGGTTGTCTTGAGGCAGTGCGCGACTCCATTCGCGTGTCAGACGCTTTCGTTCGCGAAGGAACGCCGAGTCGTTGGGATTCCCGGCGGCGGCCTCGTGTGCGAACGCGTTAATCACTCTCCTTCTGGCGCGCCTCCAAGCGTCATGAAACAAATCTTCACACCGGGACTGCAGTCCGGGGCTGTCCTGTAGCAATGCCTCAATTTCCATTCGGGCATTGTCTATAGAAATTCTCCAGCCGGCTAGAGGCTCAGTTTCCCTGGCGTCCCGGTATTGGAGCTTGAGAAAGTGCTCCATTACCCTGGCGTATTGACTTCTCAAACTGCTTTCTTGGCTTGTAACCAAGGCTTGCATCTCCTCAGTAACGTTCTCCCAATCGATAGCATCAAAATCACGCCGCTTTAAGGCAGCGACTTGTTGCCTGGCCCACGTGTAATAGTCCCGACGGTAGAGGCTTGTTTTCTCAAGGGTCTGCTGAGTGTCGGGAATTCGGGCAGCGGTTCCCATTGGATTCCTCCCGGCCTACTGAATGAGGTTTAATGTGTTTATGCCGCTGTTTACTTCTGAAGTCAAGGTCCCTGTGGAAAATTCGGAGACCACAGGCGGGGGCGGGGGCCTCTGAGAGAGGAACGTGGGGGTTCAAGGTTGAAGTTCCTTTGCTATGAACTTCTCCAGGATAGTTGCGGTGGGTGCACGTCAGAAAAGTTAAAATCTCTACCCCGCCAGGGGGCGCCGCTCCCAGAAGTCATCGAACCGGTTGCTGAGGATGGCGCAACGCAGGGCCAGGGGGGAATCTTAGGGGACGTTGTTGAATTAGCCCATCTTTAACAAAGGAACGGGCGATTGGGGGGATTTTACCCCCATTTTGGCCTAAAATCACCCGTAAGTTGTTGATTCTTGGTCGGAGATCCTGAAGTAGTGCCATAATCGTATGGGAGGGGCTTGACCCCCTCGGCCCCCTCTGTTAGGGTCCCTCCCATGTTCATCCGCCGCACCCAGACCCGCTCCACTCCCTCCGGTCAGACCTACTTCACCCACCGCCTCGTCCGCTCCCATCGCCTCTCAGGCAAGGTCCGCCAGCAGACCCTCCTCAACCTCGGACGCCACTTCGCCATCCCCCGCCATGACTGGCCCCTGCTGTGCCGCCGTCTCGACGAGATCCTCAGCGGTCAGTTGCCCTTGATCCAGGAGGGTTCGACCCCGTTGGAGGAGGAAGCCCAACGCATGGCCGAGCGCTTGCTCGAGGGGGAAGCCGACGTGACCGGCACCGCTGGGGAGGCCTCTTCAGAGGACCTGCAGACGGTAGCGGTGGATTCGGTGGAGTTGACCCGTCCGCGCAGCGTCGGGGTGGAGCAGGTGGGCCGGTGGGCGCTGGAGCAGTTGGGGTTGGTGGAGTTGCTGGGTGAGTTGGGGCTGAATGGACCGATGCGGGCGGCGGCGGTGGGGGCGATTGTGGGCCGTCTGGCCCGTCCCGGCTCGGAACGGGCCACCTGGGGCTGGCTCGGCCGGCGCAGCGGTTTGGGCGAGTTGCTGGACTTCGACTTCCAGACCCTGAGTCTGATGCAGATGTATCGGGCTTCAGACGCTTTGATGAGACACCGCCAGGCCATTGAGGCCCACCTGTTCACCCGGGCCATGGGTCTGTTCGATCTGCAGCCGACCGTCACTCTGTTCGATCTGACCAACACCTTCTTCGAAGGGGCGGCCCGCCGTCAACCCAAGGCCCAGCGGGGGCACTCGAAGGAGAAACGCAGCGACTGTCCCCTGCTGACCCTGGGGTTGGTGCTGGACGGGGCCGGGTTTGTGCGCCGCTCCCAGGTCTTTGCCGGCCGGGTGGATGAGCACCGCACCCTGGCGGGGATGCTGGGGGCGCTCGAGGCGCCCCGGGGGGCCCTGGTGGTGATGGATCGGGGGGTGGCGACCGAGGATCGCATCCAGTGGTTGAGGGAGGAAGGGTACCGCTATGTGGTGGCCAGCCGCCAAGGCTCCCGGCAGTTCGACCCCGAACTGGCCCTGACCTTGGAGACCGCTTCCAAGGCCAGGTTACAGCTCCACAAGGAGGTCTCAGAGGACGGGGGGGAAGTGCGTCTCTACTGCCGTTCCGAGGAGCGGGCTCACAAGGAACGGGGCATTGTCGAGCGCTTCAGCCGGCGCTTCGAGCAGGGGCTCGCCCGACTCTCCGAGGGGCTGTCACGGCCGCGGGCTCACAAGGGCATCGAGAAGGTCCGGGAACGGATCGGGCGGTTGAAGGAGCAGAGTCGCGGGGTGGCTCAACACTACACCATCGAGGTCCTCACCAACGAGAGCGGCCGCAAGGCAACGGCCCTGACCTGGAAGCGTCAGCCCCGCCAGGGCTCGATGGTCACTCATCCGGGGGTCTACTGCCTGCGCAGCAACCAGACCGACTGGGATGAGGAAAGCCTGTGGCGCACCTACACCACTCTGACCGACGTGGAAGCGGTGTTTCGCTCCCTGAAGTCCGAGCTGGGCCTGCGCCCCATCTATCATCACAAGCCGGTGCGGTCGGAAGGCCACCTGTTCCTGACCGTCATCGCCTATCAACTGGTGCAGGTCATCCGCAAACGCCTCAAGCAGCGGGGCGACTCCTCCAGTTGGACCACGCTGCGGCGCATCCTGGAAGGACAGCAGCGGGTCACGGTGACCTTCCGGCGTGGGGACGGGCGGACCTTGCACGTACGCAAGGCCACGCGGGCCGAAACCGATCAGAAGGCCATCTACGACGCCTTGGGCATCGATCCCGCTCCCGGAGGGGTCCGCAAGATGATCGTCTGACTCCCCTCAATCGCCGGTTTCAACGCGTTTGTAGTGCCACTTGCGGGTTTCTGCCTTTGTAACCTGTTGATAATAAGCGTGTACTCGGAAGCCGTGTTAAAGATGGGTTAGTGGAATTAATTGGTCCGGCCATCCTGTAGAGTCGTGTCGATATCGGGGAAGCTCCCTGTCGTGCAGCATGACCCGTGCAGCGTCCTAAGACTCTAGTCGGGGATCTCCTCTGGTCAGCCAAGGCTCGAAAGCTGAACGAAAGTTATTCCAGTAATTCGACAACGTCCCTTTCTACTCCCGCAGCCACCTCCCGATGGGGCAATGCCTGCATGTGCTCGGTAACGTCATGTTGGAGACCCAGGACCGGACCGATACGGTCGCAGGGGTTGTCGATCCTAAAGCCATTCCATGTTCGACCGTATCGTCCAACGGCATCCCGTAGAATCCATAACCAGCGTATTTACAGTTAGGTAGTCAGGTAACTGAAACTTGACGTATCCAATAACCTCCCGTACAATGTACCTGAGTCCACTGCTTTATGGTAGGTGTAATGGTAGGTGCAATGCTTCCTAAACAACCTCCGAAACGCAAGCCGCAGGGGCGCCACCCCCAAGACGCCCTGACCCCTGCCTTTGTCCGTAATGTCTCCCAATCCGGACGGTACTGCGATGGCCAGGGCCTCTTTCTTGATGTCCGGCCGTCCGGGGGCCGAAGCTGGATTCAGCGGCTCACCATTCGCGGACGCCGCACCGAACTCGGACTGGGCGGATTCCCGCTGGTTTCACTCAAGGAAGCGCGCGAGCAGGCCTTCGCCAACCGCAAGCTGGCCCGGGCGGGCGGCGATCCCCTGGCCGAGAAACGCCGCACCCGGTCGATGCCCACCTTTGCCGATGCCACTGAACAGGTCTGGAACCAGTTGCGGCCCGCTTGGCGCAACCGCAAGCACCCGAAGGCCTGGCTGAGCAGCCTGGAACGCTACGCCTTCCCGCGCATCGGCAAGAGGCCGGTCTCGGAGGTGTCGAGCGCCGACGTGCTGGAGATTCTCTCGCCTATCTGGCACGTGAAGGCTCCCATGGCCCGCTGCGTGCGCCGGCGCATCCGCACGGTCATGGAGTGGGCTGTGGCGATGGAGCTTCGGCCGGATAACCCGTGCGACCGTATCGGACCGGTTCTGGGACCGCAACGGGACCTGGTGCAGCACATGCCGGCGTTGCCTCATCGCGAGGTGGCGTCAGCAATCGAGACGGTGCGGGCTTCAAGTGCGAGGCCGGTTGTGAAGCTGGCCTTCGAGTTCCTGGTGCTGACGGCGGCCCGGTCCGGCGAGGTCCGTGGGGCGGTCTGGTCCGAGATGGATCGGGACGGCTCTGTGTGGACCCTCCCGGCCATACGCATGAAGACCCACCGTGAGCACCGGGTCCCACTGTGCCGGCGCCCTTTGGAAATCCTGGACACGGTCCGGCGGCTCGGTGATGGCAGTCGGTTCGTGTTCCCGAGCGTGCAGCCTGGGAAGCAGCTCGGGGACATGATGCTGTCAGGACTGCTCAAGGACTTGAAGATCGCAGCCGTGCCGCATGGTTTCCGGTCCAGCTTCCGGGACTGGGCGGCCGAGGAGACCGACCATCCCCGGGAGGTGATCGAGGCGGCCCTGGCGCATGTGGTTCGCAACCGTGTCGAGGCGGCCTATGCCCGCTCCGACCTGTTCGAGCGCAGGCGTGTCCTGATGGATGACTGGGCGCGTTACCTGGCCCAAGGGACCGGTTGCCCCCACCAGGTCCAGCAAGGCAACCTCGCCCAGCACAGGCCAGGGTGAAAGCCAGGCTCGAAGTCCGGCGGCAATCAAGTCCGGGTTGAATCGTACAACCCGGGTCCAAGGCTCTCCCATTTCAGCCTTCCCGCCAGGGATCACTGTGGAGGGAGCGACCCCCGAAAAGGGGAGGGGAGGTGGTGGATTTTGGCGTGCACCACCTCCCCCTGCCCGGTGGCGCACCAGCGGCAAAAAGGGTGGGGTCGCTCCCTCCACTTCCTCCCCCTCCCGTGTGGCCCCACGACGCGCCCTGCGAGGCGGGGACGCGGGGGGACGGCGCCGCACTGCGCTTTACCGCAGAGGATATGGGTAATCCGTGCCAACCCGCGTCCAATGCGGGTTTCCGGGCACAGCCTGGACCACAACGGCGAGGGCTTCGCCCTCTGATAGTGCAGATTTGTAATTGTCAAAATCGTGCGCCACTACGTGCGCCACCTCCGTGCGCCACCCCCCTCTTGTAAGTGGTCCACCCATACGACGCCACGTCCTTGACCCCCGGAGGCGGAAATCGTCGATCATTTCGCGGCCGTTGGAGGCCGATGTTTTTGGTCCGACTGGAGGTCATCTGCACGACGAAATTGAGGCCGCTAGGGCGTTCGACGGTGTCCCGATCGGCATCAGCGATGGTTTGTCGGAGGGTCGCCGCTTATGGCGTGGCCGCGCCCGGGTCTCGGGTTATCCAAGCCTCGAGAATGCGCCGGGTGCGGTCGAGATGTTGCTGGTCCCAAGTGACCACAAATACTTGGACGGTCCGGCTTGCCTTGCAACCGGCCGGTTGCGTATGGTGGGTCTTATCTGTCCAAGAAATCGGGGCGGTACATTCGCCGCGCCCGTGGTGGGACACTGACCGTTTAATCCGGCGACAAACCTGCGGAATGATACCTAGTTCGCCGGGCTCTACATCTGACGGATAAGCAAGCTTGGTTTCAGCGACGCAGCTGAGCCCGCCGATGGGGTTGGTGTAGTGACTAGACGGACGAAAAAGCTGACTACGGCGGTCGAGACCTACTTCGTCGATCTCGGGCGGGTACGCGCATCGGGCGGGGCGACTGGCGAGCGGTCGAGCTATCCGGCACTCGCGAACCTGCTGAACGCCGTCGGCGCTACGCTCAAGCCGAAGGTATTCTGCGTCGTCGAACTGGCCGACCAGGGTGCGGGCCATCCCGACATAGGGCTCTATTCAGCGAAGCAGCCCCAGAAGGGCGGCCCCGAGAAAGGGCAGACGCCGGAACGCGGCGTGGTCGAGGTGAAGTCCGCCGAGGATAACGCTTGGTTGACGGCGGACGGCCCTCAGGTGAGTCGCTATTGGGGCCGCTATCGTCTTGTGCTGGTAACCAACACGCGCGACTTCGTGCTCGTGGGCGAGGATGTGTCGGGACGGCCGGCGAAGCTGGAAACCTTCCGGCTCGCCAGGGACGAGGACACGTTCGAGCACCGTTTGGGCAAGCCGCGCTCATTCGCCCGCGTAGTAGGCGCTGGCTTGGGCGAGTACCTTAGCCGGGCACTGTCCCATAGTGCGGCGCTCACCGAACCGAAGGACTTGGCGTGGCTGCTGGCGTCCTATGCCCGCGACGGCCTCGCGCGGGTCGAGGCGGCGGGCGATGCTCCCTCGCTTGCGGCGGTGCGCTCGGCGCTGGAAGACGCGCTCGGCGTGCGCTTCGAGGGCGAGAAGGGCGCGCGCTTCTTCCACTCGACCCTGGTACAGACGCTGTTCTACGGCATCTTTTCCGCTTGGGTTCTGTGGGCGCGTGCCGGTGCGAAGTTTGACGAAGGGCCGCTGTTTGCCGATGTCTACCGTGCTGCGCGGTTCGACTGGCGTATAGCGGTCTGGCATCTCCGTGCCCCCGTGCTGCGGGCGCTGTTCCAGCAGCTTTCCGACCCCGGGCGCCTGCAACCGCTCGGCCTCGTCGAGGTGCTGGACTGGACGGCGGCGGTTCTCGACCGCGTGGACCGGCCCGCGTTCTTCGCCCGCTTCAATGAGGGCGAGGCCGTGCCCTACTTTTACGAGCCGTTCCTGGAAGCCTTCGATCCCGGTCTGCGCAAGCAGTTGGGCGTCTGGTATACCCCGGCGGAAGTGGTCCGCTACATGGTTGCCCGCGTGGACAAGGCGCTGAAAGACGATCTCGGCATCGCCGACGGCATCGCCGCGGAGAACGTCTATGTGCTCGATCCCTGCTGCGGCACCGGGGCTTATCTCGCTGAGGTGCTGCGCCGTATAGCGGCCAATCTGCAGAGTCAGGGCCTTGGCGCGCTCACCGGCGCAAGGGTCAAGCAGGCCGCGACCGAGCGCGTGTTCGGTTTCGAGATCATGCCCGCGCCCTTCGTTGTCGCCCATCTGCAAGTCGGGCTCACCATGCAGAACCTTGACGCGCCGCTGGCGGATAATGGAAATGACGGGAACGAACGCCCCGGCGTCTTCCTCACCAACGCGCTCACCGGCTGGGAGCCGCGCACCACCAAGCCGCTGCCCTTCCCCGAGCTGGAGGAGGAACGCGACCGCGCCGAGCGGGTCAAGCAGGAAACGCCCATCCTCGTGATCCTCGGCAACCCTCCCTACAACGGCTTCGCTGGCATGGCAATGGACGAGGAACGGGAGCTTTCAGTAGCTTACCGCAACACCAGGCGGGTGCGCCGCCCGGAAGGGCAGGGGTTGAACGATCTCTACGTCCGCTTCTTCCGCATGGCCGAGCGGCGCATCGTAGAGAGGACGGGCCGGGGCGTCGTCTGCTTTATCTCCAACTACTCCTGGCTAGACGGCCTCTCCTTCACGGGAATGCGGGAGCGCTACCTGGAAGCCTTCGATGCGATCCGCGTAGACAATCTACACGGTGATCGCATCATCTCGGAATACGCGCCGGACGGTCGGACCAGCGAAACGGTCTTTGCGCTTAGAGGGCAATCGCCAGGCATCAAGGTGGGCGCCAGTATCGCCCTGCTCTCCCGGTCGGGGACCGTCGCTGGTACGTTGACAGGCAGGCAAATCCTGTATCGCGATTTTCATCAAGCAAAGGCTGATGAAAGACGGCGGGCGTTACTGGACAGTCTAGACGCTTCCGACATCAATGCTGACTATTCGGCCTTTGAGCCCAATCTGCGACTTGGCCTGCCATTCAAGCCGATGGCGGTCAGCAAGGGCTGGTTCGCTTGGCCGTCGCTACCCGACCTATTCCCTGTGTCGTTTCCCGGAGTCAAGACCAGCCGCGACGGATTTCTGGTCGATATCGATCTCAACCGGCTCAAAGCCCGCGTCGCCGACTACTTCGACGCGAGCCTAAGCCATGAGGACATCGCGCGGCTCTATCCAGGCGTGATGAAGAGCACAGCACGGTTCAACGCCTGCAAGGTGCGCGACGCACTGCTCGCACGCGGCGGGCCAAGTAAGAGCGGTTTTGTCCGTCATGCCTATCGGCCGTTCGACAATCGCTGGCTCTACTGGGAGGCGGAAACGAAGCTGCTCGACGAAAAGCGCGCCGACTACAGGCCGCATGTGTTCGAGGGGAGTCTGTGGCTCTCGGAAGTGCCTCGCCTTCGGAGAGATGCGATAGAACCGCAGGCCGTTGTCACGTCACATCTGGCGTCGCTCCATCTAATCGAATGGAGTGCCAGCATGTTCCCCGCTTGGCTGCGCGACGACAGCCTCGGAATCGACGGGAACGGCGCGCAAAGCCGCCCCAACCTGTCGTGTGCGGCGCAACGCTATCTCGAACGCTTGAGCGCAAGCGTGGGTGATCTATTCCACCACATCCTGGCGGTGCTCCACGATCCGGCCTACCGCGAGGCCAACGCCGGGGCGCTGAGAATGGAGTGGCCGCGCATCCCGCTTCCCGGCTGGCCGGGCGGAGAGGCGGACGGCGCGGCGGAGGCGCTCGCTCGATCCGCCGCGCGGGGCCGCGAACTGGCAGCCCTGCTTGACCCCGAAACGCCCGTGCATGGAGTCACCCAAGGCTCGTTGCGCCCGGAGATTGCCGCCATCGCCGTTCCCGCCACCACCGACGGGCGCAACATGACCGCCGATGACTTCGCGGTGACGGCTGGATGGGGACATCTCGGAACGGGCAGCGCGGTAATGCCAGGCCAGGGCCGAGTCGTGGAGCGTGCCCCGACGCCGGAGGAGCGCGCCAGAATGGGTGACGGCGTGCCGCGACTCGGCGAGAAGACATGCGACGTGTATCTGAACGACCGCGCGTTCTGGTGCAACGTCCCCGCCGCCGTCTGGAGTTATAAGCTCGGCGGCTACCAAGTCCTCAAGAAGTGGCTCTCCTACCGCGAGCGGGCCATCCTCGGCCGCCCGCTCTCGGACAAGGAAGTCCAGTACTTCACCGATACCGCGCGGCGGATCACGGCGATTGTGCAGTTGGCGAACGCGTGAGCAGGCCCAGGCTCCGCGGCGCCGTTAACGGGGACGCCGGAAAGAAGAAGCTGGCGAGGAAAATTTGAGGATGGATGGGATGAGGAATACTCGATATCGGCCGGTCATTTTGTCGCGGCATGAAGTCGAGGTTCCCAAGCATCTGGATCTCTACAAGAAACAGGGAGTAGGCGTTGTCTCCTTTACGCGCCTAAATAGCAGACAGCTATTCATGGCTAGACTAACGGCCAAATGTCCACCAACTGCCGATCAACTACGCAAGCGGCGCGATGTCATGGCGCCCTTTGCGGCAGAGCAAAAGTGCCCTGAGTGCCAGAAGCAGATCGTCTTGGATAAAGACGACGAACCTAGTTGCATCGACTGCCAGATGATTTTATACCCGCCGCCTAGTGCATATCTAACACACCTTGCTGGCAGTTACTTAGACGCTAGGCATGACGTCCGCTCCAGGTCCGGTTGGTCGTCCGGATTAATAAGGATCTTCATGGCGCATCATGCCGCTGAACTGTATTTGAAGGCTCTAGGGGCATGTTCTGCGTTTGCGAACGATAGCCAAGACGAATACCTCTACGGTGACGCCTTCAGCTACAAACTACACAATCTAAATCCCCTACTGGACCACGTGTGCTCCGCCGTGAGAGCGCGTCTCTGTGGGTCCCTAGATAGCAGCGGGCGCTCCGTAGAAGATCTAGTAAATGCTATTCCAAAGAACACATCTGCATTGTTCCGGTACGGCGTACTGCTAAGAGACGCCAGGCGTCGCGAGGTGAGGACCACGGCGGGCGGCGATATAGTGATGGAAGAAAAGAACTTGAGTACGCTGCTAGATGGACTGTGCGATTTGCTGGACACATTCACGAAGGCGGAGTTGAATCTGTTGGGGTGCGACGACGACTGAACGGAGAGTCGCCTTACCGGCTCGGGCCAAAGACCAGCTCCGCCTCGCTCACGCGGGCTTGAGCGATCAGGGTGCGATTCAGGCTGGCGTGCTTTGGCATGGGTCTTCCTTTCGGGGGTCGAAGGGGGCATGGCCCACTTCCCAGCCAAATGTCATACATTGGGTAGGCTGGCTCCCCTGCACTGCGCGGTGCGGCGCCGGCCCCGCCCGTCCCCGCTTCGCACGGCTCTCCGGCGCGCCGCACGAGAGCGGTGCAGGTGGAGGGACCTGCGGTCCCTGAGACGGAAATCGGTGCAGGAGGCGTTCCGGGGTGTTCTGGCATGCCAGGGGCCTGGAAATGGCAGCCGGCCCGGCAAAGCTCGCGGATTCCGGGGGCAGGACACCGTCAAACGCCATGGCGGATTCGATGTCGTCATGGAGAAGATCGTCCAATAGGAGCAGGAAAACCCGACCTCGAACGGCCGCGAAATGATCGACGATTTCCGCCTCTGGGGGTCAAGCAGATGCCGTCAGATGGGCCGCCACCTTTCCGACGGGGGGGTGGCGGTCTAACATGGCGGCGATCCTGCTACGCACAACGCCTCTCTCTCAGAGGGCAGAGCCCTCGCCGTTGTGGGGGGGACTTCCCTGAAACGCTGCACCAGGCGCGGGACAACAGGAATTTCCCGCGTCCGCTGCGGAAAAGCGAAGCGAGGTTGCGCCTCGCGTGTCCCCCGCTCGCTTGGCGTAACGGCGCGCCGCACGAGAGGGGTGCTGGTGGTGAGAGCGACCCCCGCTTTTTGGCCGCTGGTGCCCCACGGGGGAGGACAAAGGTGGCGGCCAAGGTGGCCACCCTTTGCCCCCCCTTGCGGGGAGGTCGCTCTCACCACAGTGATCCCTGGCGGGAAGGCCATCGAGCCGGCCAGGAGGCCGGCGCCGGGCACAGCGGAGCCGGGCAGCGGAGAAGCGACAGACCACAGCTCGCCCACGGGCAACGACCGGCACCCGGAGGACCGTGGCCTATACCCCCATGTCCGACGCGTGGAACCTCACGGTTGCCAGCTGGTCGAAGGTTTCGTGCCGATCCGATCCGTAGCGATACCACTATCGACGCATCCATTCACGGCCAGGAAGGTCCACGGAAATCCGATTCAAAACGGTGGGTGTAATGAGGGGAACAGTAGCGCAATGGAATGTGTAAGTTATTTATATCAATAAGTTTATCGCACAACGCGCGGAAGTCGATCCTGTACTCCATGGCCACGGCCCATTCCAGGACCGCCCGCAGGCGTTGAATCCAGCTGCGGGTTCCGCTGGACTGGACGAAGAGGTACAATCCGTTTCCATCGGCGTGTCTTCCGGGCGGAGCGGACGAAGGCAGCCAAGAGGGGATGGTTGTCGGCACCTATTTCACCGACTTCGGGAACCAGCGCCGGGGCGGTGCCTGGCTTGGGGGCTAGGCGGCGGGGTCTTTCCGGCTGAACAGGGCCTGATAGAGGGCGTCGATGCGGGAGTGGAGGGCGTCGATGCGCGAACTCAAGGCGTCGATCCGGCCATTCAGGCGGCCTTCCATGGCCTCTATTCGGCGAGACAAGAGGCCGAACAGCGCGAGGTTGGTCCCGACAACGGCGACGATGATGGCGATGGTGTCCGCGTTCATGAAGTTTATGCTATCACGTAGGGCCCCCTGCCTCCGGTGTGGATAACCCCTCAACCGATTTTACGCCACCCGAACCCAGGGTTTGTTTCAAACGAACGGCCGTCGGTCGGCGGCCTGCAGCGGTTGATTCGAGGGAGCGAAAGATTTATGCTGGCAAAGCGCATCATTCCCTGTCTGGACGTCGACCGGGGTCGCGTCGTCAAAGGAGTCCATTTCGTGGACTTGGTGGATGCGGGCGACCCGGTTGAGTGCGGGAAGCGGTACGACCGGCAGGGTGCCGACGAACTCGTCTTTCTGGATATCACGGCCTCGTCCGATGACCGCCACATCATGGCAGAGGTGGTTCAGCGGGTTGCCGAGTCCATTTTCATCCCCTTTACGGTTGGCGGAGGGATTCGTGACACCGGCGATGTTCAGAAAATTTTGCGTGCCGGCGCCGACAAGGTGTCTCTGAATACGGCAGCCGTGAAGAATCCGCAACTGGTCCAGGCGGGAGCAGAGAAATTCGGCAGTCAATGCATGGTGGTCGCCATTGACGCCAAGCGGACCGGTGGGTCAGGAAGCCCCGGTTGGGAAGTCCATATCCACGGAGGCCGGACGCCCACCGGACTGGATGCCCTGGACTGGGCCGAGCAGGTGGAATCATTGGGGGCCGGAGAAATCCTGCTGACCAGCATGGACCGGGATGGCACCCAGGCGGGTTATGACATGGACCTGCTGCAAGCCGTGACCTCCCGGGTAGGGATTCCCGTGATTGCATCCGGAGGGGTGGGCACGCTGGAGCACCTCTTCCAGGGCCTGACTCTGGGTGGAGCCCACGCAGCCCTGGCGGCTTCGATCTTTCACTTCGGCACCCACACCCTCCAGCAGGCCAAGGATTATCTCAGGGCGCGTGGAGTGGTGGTGCGATAAGTTTTCGGGGAAAAGCCATGTCACCCAGCCAAGCCGAGGAGATCGTCTCTCGATTGAAGTTCGACGCCGATGGCCTGATCCCGGCCATTGTGCAAGATGCCTCGACCCGGCAGGTCTTGACCGTGGCTTACATGAGTCGGGAAACGGCCAGGCTGTCGCTGACCCAGGGGGAGACCTACTTCTGGAGTCGCAGCCGTCAGGAGATCTGGCACAAGGGCGAGACCTCCGGAAACACCCAGAAGATTGCCGAGATGCATCTGGACTGTGACGGAGATGCGCTGCTGGTGCTGGTGCACCCCAGCGGCCCGGCCTGCCACACCGGCGCCGAGACCTGCTTTCACCACCGGCTCTTTTCGGCCGCCCCTCGGGGAGAATCGCCGTCCGGGCGGTTCCCGGAAACGGTGGACCGGCTGATAAAAACGATCGAGGACCGCCGGAAACACCGCCCCGAAGGGTCCTACACCGGCTATCTCTTCACCCAGGGGCGGGACAAGATCCTCAAGAAGATCGGCGAGGAGTCGGCCGAGACCATCATCGCGGCCAAAAACCGGTCCAGGACCGAACTGACCGCTGAGAGCGCCGACCTTTTCTTTCACCTCCTGGTGCTGCTGGCCAACGAGGGCGTTGAGTTTGACGAAGTGCTGGGCGAACTCGACAGAAGATCCCGGAAAGGGCCAGCCGCTCCGCCTGACCGGAAATGACGGTCGCATTCCAGGGACACAGCGCCGACGGGCCCCCCATTCGGGGGAGAGAGAAGCCCCGGTTCCTCCCAGGCCGCCGGCGGGGAAACGCCCGTCCCGGCCTCCGACATCCATGATCGAACCCGGTTACAACCAGTTTGTCGCCTATTGCAAGCAAGGCAACATCATCCCGGTCTACAAGGCGGTCACCGCGGACCTGCTGACGCCGGTGCTGGCGTTTCTCAAGATCCAGAGTTCCATGACGAACGCCTTTCTGCTGGAGAGTGTCGAGGGCGGAGAGAAGATCGCACGCTACTCCTTTCTGGGATGCAATCCCTATCTCACCCTCTGCTCCAGGGGAGAGACGGTTGAGATCAAGCGGGGCGGGCAGGTGGTGCAGCGGAAGGGGAATCTGCTGGAGGTCATGCGAGAGACCACCAACGGCTACAGGACCGTCAGGGTCCCGGGATTGCCGCCCTTCACCGGTGGGGCGGTGGGGTACTTTGCTTACGACACGGTTCGTTGGATCGAGAACATTCCACACACCGGCTGGGACGACCTGAATCTGGATGAATCGGTCCTGATGTTTTTCGCCAACCTCCTGGCTTTCGACCATGTCCGGCAGCAGATCCTGATTATCTCCAACGTCTTCATTGACGAGGGAGCCGCGCCGCTGGAGGCCAAGTACGGGAAGGCCGTCTCGGAGATTGAGGCCTTGGAAGATCGGTTGAATCGCCCGCTGCCGGCGCCCGGAGTCCGTCCGTCCAATCACCGCTCCCTCCAGGTCCGGTCCAATTTTACCAAGGCCGACTTTCTCAAGGCCGTCCGGCGGGCCAAGGAGTACATCAAGGCCGGGGATATTTTTCAGGTCGTCCTCTCGCAGCGGTTTACCGTAGAGGTGGAGACGGATCCCTTCACCATCTATCGAGCGCTGCGAATGGTGAACCCGTCGCCCTACATGTTTTACCTGCGCCTCAACGGGTTCTCGGTGATTGGTTCCTCTCCTGAAAGGCTGGTGAAAATCTCTCAGGGAGAGGCCCTTTACCGTCCCATCGCGGGGACCCGTCCGCGAGGCCGCCATGACGAAGAGGATGCCCGCTTGGCGGAAGAGCTCTCGGCCGACGCCAAGGAGCGAGCCGAGCACATCATGCTGGTGGACCTGGGCCGAAATGATCTGGGCAAGGTTTGCGAGTATGGCAGCGTGGAACTGGTGGATCTGATGTTCGTGGAGCGCTATTCCCACGTCATGCATCTGGTGTCCACCCTGCGCGGCCGGCTTCGTTCCGGTCTGGACCGCTTCGATGCGTTGATGGCCTGTTTCCCGGCCGGCACCGTGACCGGCGCCCCCAAAGTGCGGGCCATGGAGATTATCGAGGAGCTGGAGCCAAGCGTGCGGAGTGTCTACGCCGGGGCCATCCTCTACCTGGACTTCTCGGGCAATCTGGATTCCTGCATCTCCATTCGTACCCTGGTGGTCAAGGAGGGCAAGGCGTATGTCCAGGCGGGCGCCGGAATCGTGGCCGACTCCGTTCCGGAGAGGGAGTTTCAGGAGACCCTCAACAAGGCCCAGGCCCTCATCAAGGCTCTTGAGCTGGCGGGGAGAGGGTTGTAGGGGCAACCCTTGTGGTTGCCCGGTTTTCCTGGAAAGGGATCGGTCAACCAGGAGAAGTCAGGCAGTGCCATGATTCTGGTCATCGACAACTACGACTCTTTTACCTACAACCTGGTCCAGTATCTGGGGGAATTGGGGGAAGAGATCGTCGTTTACCGCAACGATCGCATTGATGTTTCGGGAGTGGAGTCCAGCAAGCCCCAGAAGATTGTCATTTCGCCCGGACCGGGCGTTCCCGACAATGCCGGCGTGACGCTGGAGCTCATCGACCGCTTTGCGGGAATGATTCCCATCCTGGGAGTCTGTCTCGGCCACCAGGCCATTGGCCAGGCGTTTGGAGGGAAAATCGTTGCGGCCCCCTACCTGATGCACGGCAAGATCAGCCAGATCCGTCACGATCACAAGACCATCTTCCAGGGTCTGCCCGATGCTTTTCCGGCGACCCGTTACCACTCCCTCATGGTCGAGAAGGAAAGTCTCCCTGGATGCCTGGAGATCTCCGCAACCTCCGGAGATGGCCTGATCATGGGTCTTCGCCACCGCGAGTTCCCGGTCGAGGGGGTTCAGTTTCATCCGGAATCGGTGTTGACTACTAATGGCAAGCAATTGCTCGAGAACTTTTTGAGGCTGTGACGTCCCATGACTGCAACGGCGCTTTACCAGGAGGCAATGAGGAAGTTTCAAGGCGGAAGGTCTCTGGAAGAGACGGAAGCCGAGCGGCTGATCGGCGCCATTCTGGACCGGCAGCTCAGTGAGGTGCAGGTGGCTGCCCTTCTGGCCGGTTTGGCGGTGAAGGGAGAGGTGGCCTCGGAAATTGCCGGTTTCGCCCGGGGCATGAGACGAGTGGCGCTGACGCTCGAACACCGACAGCAACGCCTGGTGGACACGGCCGGTACCGGGGGAGATGGAGCCGGCACTTTCAATATCTCCACCGCGGCCGCATTCGTCATTGCCGGGGCGGGAGTGCCGGTGGCCAAGCATGGCAACCGGGCGATTTCGGGGCAATGCGGCAGCGCAGACGTGCTGGCCCGGTTGGGTGTCAGGATCGATGCGCCCCGGGAGGTCTTGAAGACCTGCCTGGCAACCTGCGGCATTACCTTCCTGTTCGCTCCGGTCTTTCATCAGGCGATGAAGGTGGTGGGGCCGCTGCGCCGCAATCTGGCCATGCGGACCATATTCAACCTGTTGGGGCCCTTGCTCAATCCAGCCGGTGCCCGCCGGCAGATCATCGGGGTGTTTGCTCCCCATCTCACCGAGGTGTTTGCGCAAGTGTTGAAGTCGCTCGGATGCGAACACGCTCTGATCTTCTCGGGGGAGGACGGTTTGGATGAGATCTCGATAGCGGGACCGACCCGGGTCACCGAGCTCAGGCAGGGCGCCATTGGGACCGACAGGCTGCGCCCGCAGGACCTGGGGTTCCAAAGCCGGTCCCTGGACCAGGTTCAGGGGGGAGATGCCTCGGAGAACGCAGGTATTCTGCGGGGGGTTCTGGCAGGAGAGGGCTCCGGGGCCCAGCGGGATATTGTGCTTATGAACGCTGCCGCCGGCGTCTATGTGTCCGGGCGCACGGATTCGCTTGCGGCTGCGGTGGAGGTGGCCCGGAAGGCCCTGGATGAGGGGCGGGCGCTGGCCAGGCTGGAAGCGTTGGTGGAGTGTTCCAATTCATGATGTACGTAGCGACCCGGTGAGAAATGCGGGCTATAGAGGAGACCGATGCCAGAGAACGTCTTGACTGAAATCGTCAACGCCCGGCAACGGCAAGTCGAACAGCTCAAGATTACCCGCCCCCTGTCCGAGGAGCAGGCCTTGGCGAGCCGGAATCAGTTGGGGATGGGACCGCGTTCTCTTTCTCATGCCTTGAGCCGCCTGGGCCCGGTCAGTTGCATTGCCGAAATCAAGAAGGCCTCCCCTTCCAGAGGGCTGTTGAGAGATCCTTTCGAGCCGATTGAAATTGCCGTCGATTATGAATCCAATGGGGCCGCGGCCATCTCCGTTTTGACGGAAGAGAACTATTTTCTGGGCTCCGTGAATCAGCTGAAGGCGGTCCGAAGCAGCGTTTCCCGGCCCGTGCTGCGAAAGGATTTCATTCTGGATCCCTATCAGATTTATGAATCCGCAGCCTATTGTGCCGACGCCGTGCTGCTGATTGCCGCCATACTGACGCCGAACCGACTCTTGGAGTTGAAGCAGTTGGCGGAGCGCTTGGGGCTGGAAGTCCTGGTGGAGGTCCATGACCGGCATGAGCTCAGGGTTGCCCTGGACGCGGGAGCCGAGGTGATCGGTGTCAACAATCGTGACTTGAAGACCTTTGAGGTCAGTCTGAACACTTCCCTCGACCTTGCCCCTTATTTTCCGCAATCGGTCCTGTCCGTGAGCGAGAGTGGGATCAGGGCCCCTGGGGACATTCGACAGTTGCGGGAGGCCGGCTACGACGGCTTTCTGATTGGCGAGTTGTTGATGAAGTCGGCCCACCCGGGCAGGACCTTGCGGGAGTTGATGGTTCACAGCCTCAACTTGGCGACGGGGACTAGCCGTGCCGGTTAAAACTAAAATCTGCGGTATCACCAATTTGGAGGATGCCCGGGCGGCCGTCGAGTTGGGGGCGGACGCGCTGGGTTTCAATTTCTATCGGAAGAGTCCACGATACATCGAACCCGAAAGGGCCAGGTCGCTGATTGAATGGCTGCCGCCGCTGGTCTCGATAGTGGGTGTTTTTGTGGATGAGCGGCGTCCCGAGCAGGTGGTCGAGATTGCCCATGCCACGGGCTTGGGGACGGTCCAGTTGCACGGCTCGGAAAGCCCGGACTACACCAGGCAGATCCGGCCACTGCCGGTGTTCAAGGCCTTCGGCGTCGGGGCGGGTTTTGAGGTGGACCGGATGGCGGCTTTTCCCGTTCAGGCATTCTTGTTGGATACGGGAGGCGGCGCCCTCCCCGGAGGCACGGGGAAGACCTTTGACTGGGACCTGGCCCTGGCGGCCAAGCGGCTGGGGCGGGTCATTCTGGCGGGAGGGCTGAACCCGGAGAACGTGTTTGAAGCCATTTGCCGGGTGCAGCCCTACGGTATCGACGTTTGCTCGGGCATCGAGCGGGAACCGGGTCAAAAGGACCACCGCAAGATGGCAGCGCTTTTCGATGAGATCCATCGGGCTCGGCGGGAACTGCGACTCGGGCGGGTGAAATGACCAGGACCACCGACAGCGGAACCAGGGGGCGATATCCGGACAGCCGGGGGCATTTTGGTCCCTACGGGGGCAAGTTCGTGCCCGAAACCCTGATGCACCCCCTGGAAGAGTTGGAGGAGGCCTATTGGGAAGCCCGGCAGGACCCCGGCTTTCAAACAGCCCTCGATCAGCTGATGCTCAACTACAGTGGACGTCCGACCCCCCTGTCCCAGGCCGGTCGCCTCTCTCGGCATCTGGGCGGCGCCAGGGTGTACCTCAAACGGGAGGATCTGAACCATACCGGAGCCCACAAGATCAACAATTGCCTGGGTCAGGGGCTGCTGGCGAAACGGATGGGCAAGAAGCGGGTCATCGCCGAAACCGGGGCCGGACAACATGGCGTGGCCACCGCGACCGTATGCGCTCTGCTCGACCTGGACTGCGAGGTCTACATGGGTGAGGAGGACATGCGGCGGCAGGAGTTGAATGTCTTTCGCATGCGACTGCTGGGAGCCAAGGTCCATGGGGTCTCCAGCGGCAGTCAGACATTGAAGGACGCCATCAACGAGGCCATCCGGGATTGGGTCACCAACGTGCGCAGTACCTACTACCTGATCGGTTCGGTCCTCAGCGCCCACCCTTACCCCATGATGGTGAGGGATTTTCAGTCCATCATCGGCAAGGAGGCCCGACAGCAGATTCTGGAACGGGAGGGCCGGCTGCCTCACACCCTGGTGGCCTGCGTCGGGGGCGGCAGCAACGCCATCGGGCTCTTCCACGCCTTTCTGGAAGACGAAGCGGTGGCGATGGTGGGAGTCGAGGCCGGCGGCCGAGGCTCCGACCTGGGTGAGCACGCGGCTCGTTTCAGCGGCGGGAAGCCGGGGATTCTCCAGGGAACCTACTCCTATGTGCTCCAGGACGAGGACGGACAGATTGCCAAGACCCACTCGATCTCGGCAGGCCTGGACTACGCTTCGGTGGGGCCGGAGCACGCTTTCCTGAGAGACCAGGGACGCATCCGCTACACCTCGGCCACCGATCAGGAGACCCTGGAGGCGCTCCATTTGCTGAGTCGAACCGAAGGTATCATCCCGGCCCTGGAGAGCGCTCACGCCGTCGCCGAAGTGATGCGCCTGGCTCCCGGGCTCCGGGAAGAGGACCTGCTGCTGGTGAATCTGTCCGGCCGGGGCGACAAAGATGTCCAGACCGTGGCAGCCGCCGATTCCGCATGAGTCCGGAAAAGGACCGACGGAAGGCTGCCTGGCGGGATTTGGGGAAGAGTCGGACGGCCGCCTCCGGTTGGGAATTGGTGGAGAAATGACCCGCATTGGGGAGATGTTTGGCCAGGCCCGGAAGGAGGGGAGAGGCGTATTCGTTCCCTATGTCACTTTGGGCGACCCCGATCTGGAGACGACCCGAAGGGTTGTGCTCGAGTTGGAAGCAGCGGGTGCGGACCTGATTGAGTTGGGTGTGCCCTTCTCAGACCCCCTGGCGGACGGTCCGGTGATTCAGAGAGCCACCGAGCGGGCGTTGTCTCAGGGGTTCACTTTGGAGAAGGGGCTGACATGGGTGGCCGACCTGCGCCGGCAGACCCAGGTCCCCCTGGTACTCTTCAGCTACTACAACCCGCTGTTCGCCTACGGGTTTGAAAGACTGGCGGCGGCGGCCAAACAACGCGGAATCGATGGCGTCCTGATTACCGATCTTTCGGTGGAGGAGGCCGAGGGCCCGCTGCAGGTGCTCAGAAAGGCTGGGCTGGACTCTGTTTTTCTGGCAGCCCCCACCAGTACCGACGAAAGGATTCGGAAGATTGCCGCCTACTCTTCCGGATTCATTTATGCCGTCTCGCGCACGGGTGTGACCGGGGCTCGAAAATCGCTTTCCGACGAAGTTCAGTCCCTGATCCGGAAGATTCGTTCGCACTCGCGCCTTCCCGTCGCGGTGGGGTTCGGAATCTCGGAGCCGGCTCACCTCCGGCAGATATGGTCCCAGGCCGAGGGTGCCGTCGTGGGAAGCGCCATCGTTGGCTGTATCGAGCGGAACCTGGGGCAGCCGGATCTGGCGGAACGGGTCGGCGCGTTTGCGCGATGGCTGAAGGGAGGGTCGTAGACCATGGAAATATCCGATTGGCGAAAGCGAATTGATGAGGTCGATGCCAAGCTGGTCGACCTGTTGTCCGATCGTTCCGGATGTGTATTGGAAATCGGCAGGATCAAGCGCCGCCGGCAGCTTGCGGTGAGGGATCCCCAGCGGGAAGAGCGCATTCTTGGGCGGATCGTCCGGAACAACCAGGGACCCCTTGCCAACGACGCGGTGGCAAGAATCTTTGAAACCATTATTCATGAGTGCATTCGGTTGGAGGAACAGTTGGAGGAAAAACAGGGACTGGCCGGCGGATGCTCCCCCGGGTCGCTGTAGCTTCTCCCCATAGCCTAAGCTATCCTTTCCCGCGTGGCCCGGCGCCACCGGGTCATTGCCCCCGCAACTCCCTCAACCAAACCACCCCTGTTCAGGATCCGGGGGCTTCAGGAGACGGCAGTGAACAAAGTCATTCGCGATGCCACCCAGGCGGTCAGCGACATCCGCGATGGCGCCACCATCATGATGGGTGGCTTCGGCCTGTGCGGCATTCCAGAGAACCTCATCCAGGCGTTGCGGGACCAGGGTGCCAGAGATCTGACGGTGATCAGCAACAACGCCGGCATCGACGCATTCGGCATCGGAATCCTGTTGGAGAAACGCCAGATCAAGAAAATGATCTCGACCTACGTGGGAGAAAATCGGCTCTTTGAAGAGTTGGTGCTCAAGGGCGAGTTGGAAATCGAGCTGTGTCCACAGGGCACCTTTGCCGAGCGTATTCGCGCCGGAGGAGCCGGGATCGGCGGGTTCTACACTCCCACGGGCTACGGAACCGTGGTTGCCGAAGGCAAGGAGACCCGCTCCTGGGGAGGCAGACACTACGTCCTCGAGCTTCCCCTGAAGGCGGACTTTGCCTTCGTCAAGGCTCATTGGGGAGACCCGACCGGCAACCTGGTCTATCGAAAAACCGCCAGGAATTTCAACCCCCTGATGGCCATGGCTGCCCGGGTCACCATCGCCGAAGTGGAGGTGCTGGTTGAGCCGGGGGATTTAGACCCCGATACCATACACACGCCGGGCATCTATGTGGATCGGACCTTCGAAGGGGTCGACTACCAGAAGCGAATCGAGAGACGAAGAGTGAGGGATTGACATGCCGGACCAAAGACGCAATGCCATCGTACGACGGGCTGCCCGGGAGCTGAGGGACGGATTCTATGTCAACCTGGGGATCGGCCTGCCCACCCTGGTGGCCAACCATATTCCCGGGGCCATGAGCGTCACCCTGCAGTCGGAGAACGGGCTCCTGGGCATGGGGCCCTATCCGGCGGAAGATGAAGTGGATCCGGATCTCATCAATGCGGGCAAGGAAACGGTGACGGCACTGCCGAGCGCCTCCTACTTCTCCAGCGCCGATTCGTTCGACATGATCCGCGGGGGGCACATCGATCTCACCATCCTTGGGGCCATGGAGGTCGATGAGCGGGGAAACCTGGCCAACTGGATGATCCCCGGGAAAATGGTCAAGGGCATGGGGGGAGCCATGGACCTGGTGGCGGGCGCCAAACGGGTGATCGTCGCCATGGAGCACCGGACCAGGAAAGGCAGTCCCAAGATTCTGCCCGAGTGCCGCCTCCCTCTTACCGGTGTGGGAGTGGTGGACCGGATCATCACGGAAATGGCGGTTCTGGACGTGACTCCCCAGGGCTTGCGGCTGGTGGAAATTGCCGAAGGATTGAGCCTGGATGACGTTCAGCAAGCGACCGCAGCCCGTTTCTCGGTGGACCCCGACCTCAAGAAAATTCAAGCCTGATCCGGAGTGTAGCGGCCAGCGGTCAGGTCCCTCCTGCCTTTGGGAGGGGCGCCCTTCCTCTGGGAGGACGGACAGGCCTCAGCGTTCGGCCGGCAGGTGTTTAGCGTCGTTGGGGAGCGTGCTTGGCAGTTTTTGGACGGGAACTGCGTGCTGGAAGGATGCTACCTAATCGCCGCCTACGCGGCTGCGTCAGGCGGGGGATACGACGTCCATGGGCTCACGCCCACGGCTAAGTGCTGGCGCGGCTACGCCGCTTTATAAGGAAGACCTGTAGGGGAGGTTTCCTCGGGTGAGCCACGCCAACCGCGGCTTCACCGCTCCCCCCGAAATCACGACACTGCGGGGGGGAAAGGAATTTTTAAATAGATAGTCCCCGGGCGCCAGTCCGGGGTTCGAGTAAGCCGCGAATGCGGCGTCCACAATCTAGAAATTGTAAACCACTAATTATAAAAGACTTATTATGGATACACCGGTTGCAGTTCCCTCATTATATCCCTCTTTTTGAATAGGAAACTCCTGGACCCTCCAGGACGTTGGCGGGTAACTGTTCGGTCAGGCCGTGATGGCTTGGACCCGGACGAGGTTGGAGGTGCCTGCAATCACAGGCGATCCGTCGGTTCTGCTCGCTGCGCCTCCCCCGGACGGCGCATGGACTCCACGGCTTGGCCGAACGGTTACGGTGGACGTAACTGTTCGGCCAGGCCGTGATGATTTGGACCCGGACGAGGTTGGAGGTGCCTGCAATCGCAGGCGATCCGCCAGTTCTGCTCGCTACGCCTCCCCCGGACGGCGCATGGACTCCACGGCTTGACCGAACGGTTACGTTGGCGGACGTAACCGTTCGGCCAAGCCGTGGAAGAGCGGTCGGTCGGCATCCTCCCCGCAGCGATCAAGCCACATTGCGTCGGTGTCGCCGCTGAGCCACCAACGCGGCGGCTGGACCACCCCCCGGACAGGCCAGCCGAGGGTGCTCGCCAGCCGCAAAACCCCTCTACACGGCTGGCGAACCGACCATATCGTTCCGACACCACGGGTCTCATCTCCGCACTCTGCCCCCAGTCCCGATGGAGGTGGAAGGGGGACGCTTCGTCGGTTGCTCGGTCGGCATAGAGGACAAACCCGCAGGAGGTCAAGCCGTGGGGAGCGTGGTGTCGGCGAATCGTGTGGGGGGGTCTGGTAACATGATCCGGAATGTAGTATTGTCGAGGGCATGGCGATACGGGACGGCAACGGACATGCGAACGTGGCTGTGGCTGAGAGGCGGGAGGAGCTATGGCCGGTGTCCTGTTGCGGGGCGGATGAGCTTCGGGACTGGCGGTCGCTGTACGAGCGGGAGCGGGAGCGAGCGGAGGCTGCGGAGGCGCGTGCCGAGGAGTCGCGGTGGGCGGAGGTGCGGGCTGCCCTTTACCCACAAGTTCAACCGGGACGCAGCCTCTCATATAGATTGCTGGTCCGGTTCAGCTTGATGAGTCTTTCGTAAGTTTCGGCCATGGTCGCCAGGCGCACGTACCCTTCCCAGATTTTCTGGTGGCCGGGCGGCGGGTCGTTGTTCCGGTTGAGATATCCGCCCAGCATGGCCAGGGTCACCACCGTAGCTCCGAGATTGTCGGGCAGGGACAGCCTGCGGTCTTGAGCGAAGTCCTTCAGGGCCAGGATCTCCATGTCGGAGAACAGCACCTCGGCCCCCAGCTCCGGCCTCTCCCGGCCCAGCAGGGTCATCGCCATCAAACGCCAAGCGATCACCGCCTTGATGGTCACCGCCCGTTCGATCCGATCCCCGCTCCGGTGCCCCAGGTATTCCACCTTGCAGCCCGTCTTCAGCACCCGGTGCCAGTCCTCGATGCGCCAGCGCAGGCGATACCACTCCAGCACCTGTTTCGCCTCTCGGCTCGACTTCACCCCCACACTGGTCAACAAGAACCACTCCAACGGCCGGACTCCCTCGGGGGCATTGTCCTCCCGCACATGGACCAGGTTCAGACGGACCGGGGCCTCCTTTGTGAAGTCGCTGTTCCTCGGCGGCGCCAACTCCACCGTGCGCCAGCGCAACCCCACCCGGGCCAGGCGTGCCTCCCGCTTCTCGCCGGCCTTCTGCTGACCGGTCGCCCGCCTCCCCGAACGGCGCCCCACCTCGATCTCCATCCCCGCCTGCGCCCGCGCCGCCCGCACCCGCTCGAACAGCTTGGGCAGTTGCCTGCCCAACCGCCGGTTGTGCTGCGCCCGCACCAGCAGATCCACCGTCCCCAACCGCCGCTGCTCCACAAACAGTTCGAAGCTGTCCCCCTCCCGGTCCATCACCGACACCGGTCGCACCCCCTCCAGTTCCGAGGCCAACCTGGCGCACTCCCGCAGCCCCTCGACCCAGCGCCGGGTCTTGCGCTCCCCCGCCGGCTTGCGCTTCGGTCCCCCTGCCTCCGGCGCCTCGTACTGGATCTGAGGCACCCCCAGCGGCACCCCCTCCCCATCCACCACCAGCGTCGAGTGCATGTGCAGCCCCAGCGTTCCCGATCCGCTCTGGTTCTTGCGGATCAGTCCCAGCCCCCGGCAACCCTCATGCTCGGCGAAGTTCAGATCCGTCCCGTCCTGCAGGCACAGCACTACCTCCTGGCCCTGCATCCGCCTCAGCGTCCGCGCCCGGTGCGGCGCCAGGATATTCTCCGGCCTTACCTCCGAGTCCGCCGGCTGGTCGATCATCCGGTAGTAGCCCATCACCATCGCCTTGTCCGACTGCGCCGCCGAGGAAAACGACCCCATCGGCGCCTCCGCCTGCACCGAAGCACTCCGCACCAGCCGCCGGCTCAAGCGTTCATCCCCCAGCCGCGCTCCCCCCAACTCGTTCTTGGCCCATTCCTCCCGGTCCAGCCCCTCCCCACATGCCAGCGGCTCAATCGGCTCCCGCTCCACCAGGCCCAACTGCTCCCGCCAGTCCTCTGCCAGAGGATACAGGTAGATCGCCTTCACCGCGACCTTCTCATCCGAGGCCCCAAACCGGCCCCGTCCCGCCGTCTCCCCCACCCGTATCCAGTTGCTCGCCTTCAAACTCGTGCCCGCGTGCTCCCCCTCATCCACGAAGGTCTCCACCAGCACCGGCCGGTAGCCGTAGCGCTGCTGGAAGTCCTCCCCCAACCGACCCAACACCATCCCCAGCGCCTTCGAGGCCAAGTTGCGGCACTCCACCCCTTCCCGGATCAGAAACCGGCTCATCCCCACCACCCGGTGCAACTGCCGCTTCCGAGTCCCCTCGTCCCAGCCCATCCACTGGTCCCGCGCCGCCAGCGCCAGCGCCGAGGCCGCAAAGCCCATCCCTCCCAGAGTCCCATGCGCCGAGACGATCAGATAGCGTAACTGTGCCCCCGCATGCCGCACCGCCCCTCGCGGATGCTCCCGTGCCATCAGCCCATTCCACCGATGCCGCTCCCCCTCCTCCCTCACCAGAACCAGCCTCAGTCCCTCCACCGCCTCCACCCGATCCGGGACTCCCTCAGCCGCCGGAATCGCTTCCCCCAGATCCCGAGGCGGCCTCCCCCCGCCCCTGTTGAGCGGTTCCGGCAACGCAATCCGGCCCGCCGCCTCCAGCACTCGCAACGCTTTCACGCAGCCTGCCTGCTGCAGTCCACCCCTCGCATCCCGAAAGCCGAACGCCTCGCACACCCGGCGGCCCGCCGCCGTGCGGCTGGGAAAGCTCTCCGCCGCCATCAAGGCCGCCACCCGCGCCGCTCCCGCCTCCGAGGTCAGGGTCTCGCGTATGCAGTGCTGCTGGTACATGCACTGCTTATGCCATGCGCTTGAGAGTGTGTCAAGGAAAAAGTTGTGTGCCCAGTGCAGGGTGCGGGCGCGGAGCGAGGCGGGACAGTGGAAATGGCGGTGGGAGGCGTCGAGGCGGAAGCTGAGGGCGGTGATCGCGGAGACGCGGGAGGCCCGCCGGGCGGCGCGGGACGCCTTGGCGTTGCCGCGCGAGGTGGGGCGTCTGCACGGGCTGCTGCGGGAGGCCGGGGTGGACGCGGGGAAGCGCAGCACGGAGATGGCGCTGCGGATGGAGGTGGCGCGGCTGCGCAAGGAGGGTTGGGCGCTGGAGAAGGCGCTCGATGCCCGCGGGGCCGAGGTGCAGAGCCTTCACAAGGCCCGCATCGAGGCGGACGCGGACATCCTGGCGCTGCGGCGGCAGTCGAGCGAGATGCTGGAGATCCACGGCGAGTTGTCGAAGCTGCGGGACCAGCGGGACCGTGTCGAGTCGCTGGAGGGGGAGGTCTGGGCGCTTCGCTGGGCGCTGAAGGTCTCGGAGGCGGCGAAGGGCCGTCTGGTGGGGCGGCTGCGGCGCGCGGTCGAGGCGGAGCGGGCGCGGTCGCCGTCGGCCGGCGACGCGGAGTTGCGCAAGGCCTTGCGCAGATCGCGGCGCCAGAAGGCGATGATCGGATCGCTGTCGCGGGAGAAGGCCCGGCTCGGCAAGAAGGTGCGGGCGGCGCGGCGGCGGGGCCAGCAGCCCGGCGCGCCCGCCCATAGCCGCACGGAGCGGCCGGGGCTTGAGGAGCGCACCGAGGAGCACAACCCGCCCTCCGATGCGCGGGTGTGCGAGGGTTGCGGGAGCCCGTACGCGGCCAACGGCGCCGAGGAGTCCGCCCTCGTCGAGATCGAGGTCAGCGCGTACCGGCGGGTGATCCGCCGCCCGCGCTGGCGGCGAACCTGCGGGTGCGCGTCGTCGCCCGCCGAGGTGTCGGCACCCCCCGTGCCCCGCCTGTTCGCCCGCACGCCTTGCGGAACGAGCGTCTGGTCGCGCTTCCTGTTCGAGCGCTACGCGTGCCTGCGCCCGCTGCACCGGGTCTGCGCATGGCTGTCCGACCAGGGTCTGCCGGTCTCGCCGGGCACGCTGGCAGACAGCGTGCACCGCTTCGGGCCGATGTTCGAGCCGGTGGGCGCGGCGATCCTCGCGCACCAGAACGGCGCTACGTTGCGCCACGCCGACGAGACCAGCTGGCGCGTGCGGGCGCTGCGCGGGCGGGACGGATCGGGGTACGCGTGGCTGTGGACCTCGGTCGGCCGCGGCGCGGTCTGCTTCCACGTCGATCCGTCACGCAGCGCCGAGGCGGCCAGGAAGCTGTTCGACGGGGCGATGTCCTCGACCGTCCTCGTCTGCGACCGCTACAGCGGCTACAAGAAGCTGGCGCGTCTGCTCGGGGGCAGGGTCACGCTGTCGTTCTGCTGGGCGCACATGCGCAGGGACTTCATCCGGTGCGCGGCCGGGCACGTCCGGCTGACCGGCTGGTGCCGGGAGTGGCTCGGGCGGATCGCGACGGTCTACCGCCTGCACAAGGTGCGGCTGGCCAGCCACGACCCCGGCCTCGAGCGCCAGACGCCCGCGTTCGACGCGGCGCACGACGCGCTGGCAGAGGCGCTCGGCGGCATGTTCGCGGCCGCCGAGCACCAACTCGCCCGCCTGTCGCCGGAGGCGAGCGAGGGAGGGCCGCTGCGCTCGCTCCTCAACCACCGCCAGGGGCTGAGCGTCTTCCTCGACCGGCCCCGCGTGCCCCTCGACAACAATCTCGCCGAACGGCTGCTCAGAGGGCCGGCCATCGGGCGGCGCCTGTCGTTCGGCTCCGACAGCGAGTCCGGCGCCCGCTTCACCGCGCTCATGTACTCGGTGACCGCCACCCTGAGGCTGAACGGCCTCGACGTGCCGCGCTGGCTCGCCGACTGGCTGGCGGCGTGCGCGCGCGGCGGCGGCCGTCCGCCGGGCGACCTGTCGCCCTGGCTGCCGTGGTCGATGGACGCCGGACGCAGGCGCGAGATGACCCCACCCGCATGACCGAGCGCATCGAGTGCCGCTACCACGGGCGCGACTTCACCGCCGGGGAAATGGCGCTGCTGCGCCGACTGATCGCCGGACCGCCCGCGCTCAACCGCCACGCCCTGTCCAAGGAGTTCTGCCGCCGCATCGGCTGGTTCAAGCCCGACGGCGGGCTCAAGGACATGATGGCGCGCGTCACCATGCTCGCCATGCACAGGGACGGCCTCATCGTCCTGCCGCCCCCGAAGTGGAAACGGAAGCGGCCCCGCCCCATCGTCTTCCGACAGGACACCGAACCGCCCCGCTTCCCACCGCCCACGACCCTCGACGAGGTCCGCCCGCTGGAGATCCGCACCGTCGGCGGCGGCACCCCCCGGGGCAGGCTGTGGAACCAGTTCGTCGCCCGCCACCACTATCTCGGCTACAAGACCCTCGTCGGCGCCCAGATGCGCTACGCCGTCCACGACCGCAACGGCTGGCCGCTCGCCATGCTCGGCTTCAGCACCGCCGCATGGGCGCTCGCACCACGCGACCGCTTCATCGGATGGACCCCGGCCCTGCGCAGGAACAACCTGCCTCTGGTCATCGACAACCCCAGGTTCCTCATCCTGCCCTGGATCCGCATCCCCAACCTCGGATCCCACATCCTCGCACTCGTCCGCCGCCGTCTGCCCCGCGACTGGACCCGCCGCTACAACAACACCCCCGTCCTCGTCGAGACCTTCGTCGAAACCCCCCGCTTCACCGGCGGCCTCTACAGGGCCTCCGGCTGGATCCGCGTCGGAACCACACGGGGACGCGGCCGCTACGACACCGCCAAGCAGTACGGCAAGCCCACCAAGGATGTCTGGCTCTGTCCACTCGCCAAGCACTGGAAACGCATCCTCAACCGCTGAGCCCCACCCCCACACACGATTCGCCGACACCACGCTCCCCACGGCTTGACCGAACGGTTACTGGCGGACAGGTCAGCCGAGTATCAACCCTGAGTCCGAGGCCGTCAAGTGGAGTGGTAAGCCGGTAGGTTTTCTCAGAGAGCGAAGCTCTCTCAGCTGTGGGGTTGGTCTTGTGACTGTGAGCTATACTGAAGGCTGGAGCACAACCCATGCCCGAAGATTTCCACGTTCTGCCCACCCCAAAGCTCAAGCGAGCCGCCAAAGACTGTCCTCTGCTCGAATGTGACAGCGAAGCCTGGATTGCCTGTTGCTCCCGCCGCTTTTTGCCCCTCGCCAAGCGGATCGCCGGCGACGACCGTCTGGCAGAGGATGTCCTTCAGACCAGTTGGATCAAGATCCTCCAATCCATCAATCATGCCTGCTTCGACGGACCCAAGGCTTGCCCTTGGGTGCATATGATCGTCACCAACACGGCCAAGAATTACTCCAAACAACAGGTCCGTCGCCGCGAGGATCCTTTTCAAGACAGTAGAACTCCGGCTCTCGATCCTGAGGCTCTTGCCCAGGAAAAGGAACTGCTTGTTCTGCTCAGGGAAATGATCGATCTCCTGCCGGGAACCTACCGCCAGGTCATCAAGCTGCGTCTGTACCAGGGGTTCTCCAACAAGCAGATCGCTCGACTCCTTCACGTCTCTCGCGGCAATGTCGCCGTACGCATGAATCGTGCCATCACTCTACTCAAACGCCGTATTGACGCCCGCACTCGATCCATATCGCCCAAAGGTTGCAGCCAGTCCTGAACGACCCTCCAAAAAAAATTGTAATCAATCGCCGTTTCGACTGTTTATAGGGGTATAGGTGGAAAAATCGGTCCTAGAGCCACGTCCGAGGAACAAGTGTTGCGGAATCAATCAGCCTGGTAGCGTTGGCGCCAGAAAGAGAGGTGTTGCATGAAGATCACCACTTGGGTCACTTGCCTGATTTTTGTGTTCGGTTGGGAGACCGAGCTGCTGGCGCAATTTGTGCCCGTAATCGCCAAGCAGAGAAGCGTTCACTACCGTGTTGAGTCCGATGGAACCGAAACGGCGATTGTACGAAAGGAGGGCGCTTACATCCGTTCCTCCTCCGGTTCCGTGATGGACACCCTGACGCAAGTCAAAGGACCGAATCAAGGAGAGCATCGATCGACTCTCATGGATTCCTCGACTCGAAAAACCTATGCCGTGGACCACAACCTCAAAGAAGCAACACTGAAACAAGTCAGGGCAGAACCGTTCCGCCCTGTTGCGTTAAAGCCCGACTCTGCAGATGACGAAGGAGTTATTGAAGGGCTCGATTGCTTGGCAAAACGTATGTTGTCCCCCAGCAATCCAGAGGAGTCCATCGGCAAAGTTTGGTGGGCAAAAGAGGCTAAGGTGAGGGTGAAAACAGATCACACTTTTCTAGGCCGCGAAAGGATAGTCACAGAACTCTACGACATCCAGTTCACCGAGCCCGATTCGTCGGTCTTTAAACTTCCGGCAAATTACTCGATCGATGACTCGCAATGGAAGGAGGAGAACTTGCTGCGCGCCTACGCTGCCGGCACTCCAATCTCTCAAACCCTGGCCGATGAGGATATGCTTCCCCGCATACGGCAAGGAACCCTGGGCGCCTCCCTGCCGGACGTGACGGGAAAGAGGCTCAATGGCGTTGAGGAACCCCTGTCAGACTATCAGGGACGCGTCGTCTTACTCAATTTCTGGGCAACCTGGTGCGCACCCTGCATCGCGGCTCTGCCTCAACTTCGGGATCTGGTTGCCAACCTGCCGGAGGACCGGTTCTCCCTGGTCGCGATCAGCGTGGACGAGGAGCTTGGAACCGTGACCCGGTTTATTGAGGATGAACCCATGCTGTGGACGAACTGGCACGTAGGTAAGGGGAGCGACGTCGCACGTCTCATGCGTATCAGAAGCTTTCCGACCTATGTGCTGGCCGACGAGAATGGCAGGATTTTGAGCCGAACCAGAGGTCTGATGCCCCCGTTTACCTCCCTGATCGAGAACGCGGTGGACCACCTGGGGGAATTCGGAAACACCCAAGGGCTTTAGGCCAAGGTTAACAAGACTCTCTACCCGGAAAGGCTCAAGGATCTAGGAGGTGTCTGATGGGAATCATGACCAACCGAAACGCTTGCAGCTGGAAGTCGATACTTGTTCTCGCTGCCGTGGTCCTTCTGGCCGGATTTCGACCGGGGCTAGCCGAAGACCAGGAGATTAAGCAGTTGCGCCAGGCGGCCGAGCAGGGAGATGCCAGTGCGCAATTCACGCTAGGCCGCATGTACGCCATGGGCGAGGGGGTGGCAGAGAACCTCGTGGAAGCCGCCACGTGGATTCGTCAGGCCGCCGAACAAGGACTCGCCAAGGCCCAGCTCCATCTCGGCCATATGTACCACGTCGGCGAGGGAGTGCCGAAGGATTACCGAGAGACGGCCAAGTGGTACCGGAAAGCGGCCGAGCAAGGAGATGCCGAGGCTCAAATCGAACTGGGGCGGATGCACTTCGTTGGCAAGGGGGTGTCGAAGGACGACCGGGAGGGTGTGACGTGGATCCGCCTGGCCGCCGAACGGAGACACGCCAGGGCTCAAACGGCCTTGGGCTTCTTGTACCGCCATGGCAGGGGCGTGCTGGAGAATCACCAAGAGGCGGTGAAGTGGTATCGGATGGCCGCCGAACAGGGCCATGCCACTGCGCAATTCACGCTGGGCGACATGTACGTCAAGGGCGAGGGAGTGCTGGAGGACTACGTGCAAGCCTATGCCTGGTTCATTCTTGCCGCCACCCAGGGTGAGGAGCAGGCTTTCCAGTTAAAGGAGGACCTCAGACCGATGATGTCCACAGAGCAGGTCGCTGAAGCACAAAAGCTCTCCGCAACGCTCTGGGAGCGCATCGAATCCTCAAAACCGCAGTAGCCTCCCGCACTTCCGAAAAGACCCTGCCGAGGATGAATTAACCTCAAAATAGGGAGTCTACGGTGTCCTACCCTCACTTTCCACACAGTCATTCACCAGAAAGGTCATGTGATGGACAACGAAATCAGCGCACCACGTAGGTTTCAATGGGGTTCGCTCGGTTGGGTCCTTGTTGCGGCGGCCGTGCTGACTCCGATGGGGTCGTGTCAGCTCGCAGTCGCCCCGGATGCTAAGCTGCCCGAGATCGGGCCGGACTGGGCCGTGGTGCAAGAGTACCTCGACCAGGAGCGCACCTGGCAAGAAAGCTATCGGGAACGTGCCAGTCGGGGCGCTCCGGAGGACAAGTCATCCCGGAAACTGATGGAAGGCTTAGCCGACCGCGCCCTGGCTGCAGCGACCGCCATCCTGAACTTGGGCGGTGCGCACGAAAAGACGATCGAAGCCGCGGAGTTCCTCGTGATCCCTATGAATGCGTACAAGGAATCCGGCCGTTACTTTTACATCGGCGCGAAGGCTCTCCTCACCCACGCACGCGACTACCAGAAGTGGCCTCGGGTGCTGAGCGAGATCTTTTACTCTCAGACTCCTTACGGAGCGCAAGTTGCAAAGTTCTTCGAGGAAATGGCCTCCGAGGCCGAAGACCCTGTATTGCGCGCCAACGGCAAGTATTACCTGGCAGCCGGAATGATGCGTGCCGCCAACCACCAGTTCGTGCTGGCGGCAGAGGATCGGGAGGTCCTGCGTCAACGGGCGATCGAGGCAGCCACCGGATTGAGCGCCGGCGTGGAGGAGGAGAAGTTCCTGGGGTTGCACCGCGACCCCACGGCAACTCCTCAAACGCTGGCCGAGGCGGAGGCGGATCTGCTACGCAGCCTGCACCATGGGACGGTGGGCGCCATGCTGCCGGAGGTGACGGGCAAGCGGCTCGACGGCCTCGTGGAACGTCTGTCGGACTATCGGGGGCGCATCGTGCTGCTCGATTTCTGGGCAACCTGGTGTGGTCCGTGTGTCGCAGATCTGCCGAAGCTTCGGGAACTGGTTGCCAATCTGCCGGCCGACCGGTTCGCCATCGTCTCGATCAGCGGGGACGAAGAGCTTGGGACTGTGACCCGGTTTATCGAGGATGAACCGATGCCTTGGACGAACTGGCACGCGGGCAGGGGGAGCGACTTGGAGCGTCTCCTGCGGATCGAGGGCTATCCGGACTACGTGCTGGTCGGCGAGGGCGGCAAGATTCTAGCCCACTTGCCCTCCCTGATCCCCCCGTTTGCTTCCCTGATCGAGAAGGCAGTGCACCACCTCGGGGAATTCGGAAGCACCCAGGGGCTCGATGTCGGGATTACATTTGAAGACCTTCGCTCGGCCAAGCCAGGGTGAGAGCCAGGCTCGAAGTCCGGCGGCAGTCAAAGCCAGGTTGAGTAGTACAACCCGGGTCCAGGTCTTCAGCATTTCAGCCTTCCCGCAGGGATCACTGTGGAGGGAGCGACCCCCCCGAGGGGAGTGGGGTGTACGACACGATTCTGAGATCGGCATAGGCACGGTGTGATTTCAGGTGCTGGGTGTGGGTATCGCATTACAAAGAAAGAGAGGAGAGTGAGCGGAGAGCAAGCAGGTATCTGATAGTGTGTTATACTATCAGTTAAGGAGGTTCTCCATGACTCTTCCACGCGACATCCACACCCTATCGACCCAGCGCGAGGCAGTGCGCCGCGAGTTGGCCGAGATCGGCGACTTGCGGCCCGGCTCGCTGGTGCCCAATTACCGCAAGTGCGGCAAGCCGAATTGCCGTTGCGCGACCGAAGGGGACCCGGGCCATGGGCCACACTGGATCCTGACGCACAAGGTGAAGGGCAAGACGCGGACCCGCGTCATCTCCCCATCCGAGGTCGAGAAGACGCGGGCTCAAATCGCGGAATGCCAGCGTTTGCGGCGGTTGGTCGGGGCATTGATCGAAGTCAGCGAAGATCTGTGTCACGCTCGGATGGAACAGAGCGGTCAAGACGCCGGGGAGGGGGGAGAGAGAAAAAAAAAGCCTGCGCGGAGGAATTCGCCCGAGCGATCGAAGCCGAGGTCGAAAGGCTGGTAGGCCCGGGCAGTGCGGACACTCTGGACTTGGAAGCTTTGGAAACCGGCCTGCGCCGGCGGATGCTGGAGTTTGGGGCGCAACTGGCCGCGCAGCGGATCAACGAAGACCACACGGATCAGGCCGGCCCGCGCTTGGCTTGCGCCTGCGGCGGAGAAGCGCGCTACGCTGGGCGCTCCGCGAAGACGTTCGAGACGGTGCTGGGGCCGCTGGAGCTGGAACGGGCCTACTACCACTGTGGGGGATGTGGCGAGGGCTTCTTCCCTCGTGACCGGAGCCTGGGGGTGGAAGGGGCCTCACTCTCCCCGGGCGTGGTGCGGATGGTAGGGACGGCGGCCGCGCGGGTGAGTTTCGCCGAGAGCAGCGAGTTGCTGGCGGAGTTGGCCGGCCTGCGGATAGACCCGAAGCGGGTGGAGCGCGCGGCTGAGGCGCTGGGAGGCGAGATCGCCGAGGACGAGTGCCTCCGGGTCGAGTCGGGACCGCCCTCGGCCCCGACGATGGTCCTGGGCATGGACGGGACCGGAGTGCCGGTACGCCCGGGGGAGACCGAGGGCCGTGCGGGCAAGCAGCCCGACGGGTCCGCCAAGACGCGCGAGGTCAAGCTGGTCACGCTCTGGACGGCGGAATCCCTCGACCCGCAAGGCCGGCCGAGGCGCGACCCGGGCTCGGTCAGCTACTCGGCGGCGATCGAAAGTGCCGCCACCCGAGACACCGATCCCGACCTGTCGGCGTTCGCCCGGCGGGTAGGCCGTGAGGCCGAGCGCCGGGGCTTTGGGTTGGCCAAGCGTCAAGTGGTTGTGGGCGACGGGGCCCCCTGGATCTGGAACGTGACTGCCGAACAGTTCCCCGAGGCGATTGAGATCGTTGATCTGTATCACGCCCAGGAGAAGATCTGGGACGCCTCCAAGGCGCTCCACGCGGGAGACCCGCCACGCCTTCGGGAGTGGGCCGAAGCGGGTTGCGAGGCCCTGGCCGAGGGCCGTCTGGATGACCTTCTGGGAGCCCTGTGGTCCGGAGCCGCCGAGTGTGAGCAAGTGCGTCAGTGCGCCGAGTATATCGAGCGCAATCGCGACCGGATGCAGTACGCCGACTTCCGTGCCCAAGGACTTTCCGTTGGTTCCGGTGTCGTCGAGGCCGGCTGCAAGACCACCATCGGCGCTCGGCTCAAGCGTGCCGGCATGCATTGGTCTGTCCACGGTGCCAACACCATCATTGCGCTACGCTGCTGCTTCCTGAGCGGCCGTTTCGAGGACTTCTGGGAGCGTCGGTCAGTCAACAGGTGAAGTGGATCTCAAAAATCTGACGTGCACCCAGGGGAGTGTTTACCGTGCGCCACTGTGTGCGCCGGTAAACGCTCGCCGGTGCCGCACCAGCGGTCAAAAAGGGGGGGTCGCTCCCTCCACCATCCCCCCCTCTCGTGCGGCGCGCCGACGCGCCGTGCGAGGCGGGGATGCGCGCCGCCGCCGCACAACGCTTTACCCCGGAGGACGCGGGGAATCCGTGCCAACCCGCCTCCAGTAAGGCTTTCCAGGCAAGGCCCCGACCACAGCAGCGAGGGCGCGCCCTCTGAGAGAGAAGCGTTGTGGTTGTCAAAAGCGTGCGCCACCTGGTGAGCCACCTGGGTGCGCCACCCCCCCTTTGTAAGGTGGCCACCCATACGACGCCACGTCCTTGACCCCCGGAGGCGGAAATCGTCGATCATTCCTCGGCTGTTCGAGGCCGGGTTTTCCTGCTCCCATTGGACGATCTTCTCGGGGATTATCACGCTTACTTGACGCCTCCTGCCCAGGGCCATTCTTTGTTCCGTATTAGCCCTCTGATGGAGTTGAAGGAACTTTAGCTCTGGACAAACCGTTTCTCATCCGCGATAATGGGTGGCATGCCGACTGACTCGTCCCCGGCCCCACCCCTGAACGCCCGGTCGTTGCGAGCGGTCCGTGTGCGTCCGACCTGGGGGCTGGAAGAATGTCGGCGTTGGGACCATTTGGTCGAGAATCATCACTACTTGCCGTTCCAGGGCCTGGTGGGCCGCGGCTTGCGTCATGTGGCGGAACTCGACGGGCAATGGGTGGCGCTGGTGGGCTGGCAGGCGGGCGCCTTCAAGCTGAAGGCGCGGGACGGCTGGATCGGATGGATCCCCGAGCAGCAGTTCCGGCGTCTGCATCTGATTGCCAACAACACCCGCTTCGTGCTGCTGCCGGGCCCTCACCGGCCCAACCTGGCCTCGCGGGTGCTGGGATTGAGCCTGCGGCGGTTGTCGAGCGACATGCGCCAGTTGCATGGGCATCCGGTGCTGGTGGCCGAGACCTTCGTGGACCCGAGCCGCTTTGCCGGCACCTGCTACCGGGCCTCCAACTGGCTTTCGTTGGGCATGACCCGGGGCTACCGGCGTCAGCCCGGCGGCAGCGCCCGCTGGTCCCATCACGGTCAACCCAAGGAGATCTTCCTGTACCCCTTGCAACCCGATGCCTGCCAACAACTGAGTCGACTCGAAGACGCCCCCGATTGGTCCAGCCAGGGCGAATCGCAACCCCTCAGCGACGACCGGCTGCGCTCCCTGTTCGAGTGTCTGCGTCGAGTCAAGGAGTTCCGCAAGCCCCGGGGCAAGCGCTACCCGCTGGCCACCCTGCTGGCGATGGCGGTGGCGGCCCGCCTCGCCGGCTATCGCGGCGTGACCGCCTTTGCCGAGTTTGCGAGCCGCCTCACCCAGAAGCAGTTGGCCGCCTTGCGGGCCTACTACAGCCAGAAGCTGAACCGCTACACGGCCCCGACCACCACCACCTTCCATACTGTGCTGGCCCGCCTGCCTCCCGACACCCTGGACTGGGTCTTGCGGCAGTGGGCCGCTCAGATGAGCCGGGACCGGGCCCCGGTCGCCGTCGACGGCAAGCAGGTGCGCGGCGCCTCCCGCCATAACCCCCGGGGCCGCACCCTGCTGGTGGCCGCCCTCGAACACGGCTCGGGCCTGGTCCTGGGCCAGGAAGCGGTCCGGCACAAGAGCAACGAGATCCCCGCCGTGCGCACCCTGGTGGGCCAGTTGAATCTCGCCGGCCGCACCGTCAGCCTGGATGCACTCCACGTGCAAGCCGACACCGTGCGCCTCGTGGTCGAACAGGGTCAGGCCCATTACCTGGCCACGGCCGTGAAGAAAAATCAGCCAACCCTGCTCGAGGACCTCCGCGCCATCGACTGGGACGCGCCCGAGTGCGTGGCCTCCCAATCCGAAACCGTCGACAAAGCCCACGGGCGCATCGAAACCCGCCGCTGCCGCAGCCTCGACCTGACCGGTCAGGAGTGGGACGGCTATGCCGACCTGCCCCATCGCCGCCAAGCCTTCCGCATCCAGCGCCAGCGCACCCACGTCAAGACCGGCGCCACCAGCAGCGAGGTGACTTACAGCCTGACCTCGCTGTCCCCCGCAGAGGCCGACTCCCAACGCCTGATGACTCTGGTCCGTGGTCACTGGGAAATCGAGAATCGACTCCATCACGTCCGCGACGTCTCCTGGGACGAAGACCGCTGCCGCGCTCATGTCGGCCACCTGCCCCGCAATCTCGCCGCCATGACCAATGCCGCCATCTCCATCGTCCGTTATCAAGGCTGGTTCCGTTACCTGCCCCAGGCCCATCGCTACTATGCCCATCGACAACAGGCCGCCCTGCGCGCTGTCCTCCACCCCCTGAGGGCCTGAGCCCACACCCCACCGGCCGGCAACGCCCCCTGCCCTCCCCACAGGTGCGCCCCCTCCTGCCCGCTCCCTGCCCATCGCCTCGAAATCGCCTTCACCCTCCTCAAATCCACCCCTTCGCCTGCGGCTCATCGCTCTCCAGCCGCTCCCCTGTTCCCTCTCCAATCGCCCATTGCAAAGCTACAAGACTCGCTCCCGTTCAGTCTTGCCTGCCAAGCACCAAACAAAGAATCGCCGTGGCCTCCTGCCTGATTCATCGCGTCGTTTTCTTGAATATCGACTATAATCATAGTGTCAGAAGGACGATGGATTTGGTGGTCTTTGGGAATTTTCATTGCACTGGCAGTCATTGGGGGATTCCAAGAAGATTCATCTACCCCGCAGTCGCAATCGACAGCGCAGTCCAAGGAAACACCCAAGGCTGATTTAGAGTTTCTGAAGGGATGGGAGTACACTACATGTGGATCCATGCCTTTGTCTACCTCCTGCCAATCTTTGTCGGGCCTCTACCCTCACTCCAAGAACCCGTGCCTCGATACATCTTCGGGAAGGCCACAGCCGTCGACGTCGACCTGCTTAAGGTTGACGGATTCGTGGTGGATTTGCGGGGAGCCAAGGCAGTCACTTACAAGCGGAAACCGGAAGAGCTTGACCCCATTTCCCACCTCCAGATGATGCTCGATAGGCAACCGGTGCGGTGCGAGGATTTGGAAAAGTACAACGACTTCAGAAAACAGTGGTTTCTAGGAACCTGCTACCTGGTAGGCAAAAGGACGGAAGTGAACCTGAACCGATGGGTAGTGGCAAATGGGTTTGGCAAGTCCTTTGGGAACGACGATTACCGTGAAGACGAAAAGCATGCCCAAAAACTGGGGGTGGGCATATGGAAGGATCGTTCAGGGCTCAGGCTCATCCGCCGCTCTCACCGCTTTCCTCGAATGTTCAAATCTGATAGTGGACGATCTATTGGGGGCGACTGTTGAGCGGTTAAAATGATCGACGATTTCCGCCTCTGGGGGTCGAGCAGATGCCGTCAGATGGGCCGCCACCTTTCCGACGGGGGGGTGGCAGTCTAACATGGCGGCGATCCTGCTACCCACAACGCCTTTCTCTCAGAGGGCGGAGCCCTCGCCGTTGTGGTCGAAAGCTTCCCCGAAACGCTGCATCAGACGCGGAACAACACGGATTTCCCGCGTCCGCTGCGGAAAAGCGAAGCGAGGCTGTGCCTCGCGTGTCCCCCCCTCGCCCGGCGTAACAGCGCGCCGCACGGAGGGGTGCTGGTGGTGAGAGCGCCCCCACCTTTTTTGTTGCTGGTGCATCACCGGCGAGGGTTAAGCGGCGCGTACAGTGGCGTGCGATTACCCCTCCCCTTGTGGGTCGCTCCCTCCACTGTGATCCCTGAGGGAAGGCAATCGAGCCGAAGCGAGAGCCGGTGTCGATGGCTCTTCCGGGCACGACCGCAACGGCTGGTTTACTCACGACTTCTTTTCGGCTTGGCCCTGCGGGTGGATTGGTCGGCTACCGCACTCGACCATCAGGTAGATGGCGGTAAACCACTTCCGGAGCGGGATGGGTCGACAATTTCCGTCTCCGGGGGTCAAGGCCGTGCCGTCGTATGGGTGGCCACCTTACAAGGGTGGGGTGGCGCATCCAGGTGGTGCACGCGTTTGGCAACCACAAAACTGCACTATCAGAGGGCGCAGCCCCCGCCGCTGTGGTCGAGGCTATTCCTGGAAATCCGCATCGGACGTGGGTTGGCACGGATTCCCCGAGTCCTCTGCGGTAAAGCGCCGTAGGGCACCGCCCCCGCCTGTCCCCGCCTCGCCCGGCGCGTCGGCGCGCCGCACGGGAGGGGGGGGATGGTGGAGGGAGCGACCCCCCCTTTTTGACCGCTGGTGCGGCACAGGGGAGGGGCAAGTGGTCCACCCTTCGGTCCACCACTTACCCCTCCCCTGCGGGGGGGGGCGCTCCCTCCACAGTGATCCCTGCGGGAAGGCTGCAATGAAGACCTGGAGCCAAGTCATTCCAGTCAACCTGGCTTTGACTGCCGCCGGACTTCGAGCCTGGCTCTCACCCTGGCCTGCTCCGGGCGAGGTCGCCCTGCCCGGACTGGCGCCGGCAACCGATCCCTTGGTCCAGGTAACGCGCCCAGTCATCCATCAGGACACGCCGGCGCTCAAACAAATCCGAGCGGGCATAGGCCGCCTCGACGCGGTTGCGGACCACATGCGCCAGGGCCGCCTCGATCACCTCCCGGGGGTGGTCGGTCTCCTCGGCCGCCCAGTCCCGGAAGCTGGAGCGGAACCCGTGCGGCACGGCTGCAATCCCAAGCTCGCGGACCAGCCACCGCAGATGCTTGTCATTGAGCGGCTTCCCTTGCCCACGGGTGAACACCAGAGAACCGGCTCCCTCATCCAGTGCCTGCACTGCCTCGAGAATCTCCAGTGCTCGGCCACACAGTGGCACCCGGTGCTGGCGGTTCGCCTTCATTCGCCTGGCCGGGACGGTCCATACACCAGCGTCCCGATCGATCTCCTCCCACTCGGCCCAGCGCACCTCGCCCCACCTGGCTGCCGTCAGCACCAGGAACTCGAAGGCCAGCTTGGCCACCTCCGGCGCCGTCGCTGCCTGCACCGTCCGGATCGCCGCAGCCACCTCCCGATGCGGCAAAGCCTGCATGTGCTCGGTAACGTCCTGTTGGAGACCCAGGACCGGGCCGATCCGGTCGCAGGGGTTGTCGATCCTGTACTCCATGGCTACGGCCCATTCCAGGACCGCCCGCAGGCGCTGGCGCACCCGCCGGGCGCTGGCGGCCTTCCGGTGCCAGATAGGGGTGAGGATCTCAAGCACGTCGGCGCTGGTGACATCGGAGACCGGCATCTTGCCTATGCGGGGGAAGGCGAACCGCCTCAGGCTCGACATCCACTCGCGGTGGTGACGCCGCCCGCGCCAGCCGTCCCGCTTCTGTTCCAGCACACGCGAGGCGGCTTCCGCAAAGGAGGGGATGCCCTCGGTGCGGCGCTTCTCGGCAAGCGGGTCTCCGCCCTCGCGGGCCAGCTTGCGGTTGACCAGCGCTTTCTCCCGTGCCTCGGCCAGCGGGACCAGGGCGACGCTGCCGAGACCGAGCTCACGGCGACGGCCACGGACGACCAGGCGTTGAATCCAGCTGCGTGTTCCGCTGGGCTGGACGAAGAGGTACAATCCGTTTCCATCGGCGTGTCTTCCGGGCGGAGCGGAGCGCAGGAAGGCGGCCGAGAGGGCGTTGCTGGGGTGGCGGCCGGTGGACTTGGTTTTAGGTCGGACAGGCGCGAAGTCCGTTACAGCATCCATCCCCCCATTATATGAGGGATGGCAGTGGATTGCAAGGGATGTTCGTGGCAAGTCCAGCCATCGCTGGACTTGGATAACCCAATGATAAACAATACAGTTATAGACTCTACTGGACGACGATAGACATCACTGGATTTTGAAGTGCCGTTGCGGCGGCGGCAGCAATCATCTCTGGTGTTTGAATCTCAATCAGATAAGCCAAGGCGCGCGCGGCGCACTCTACACCCTGAAGGCTCTCAAGAAAGACGACCCCGCGCGTCAGCCCAGGAGTTCCAGAAAGCCGCGAATGCGGCATCCGCTTAAAGCCGTGGGTGTAAACCTGGCACAAGCCACTGGACTGCTCTCAGCGTTCGGCCGGCAGGTGTTGCCGGAAGAATTGGATCATGCGGGTCCAGGTGTCTTCGGCATCGCCCCGGTGGTAGACGTCCGGCCGGACCTCATTGAAGAAGGCGTGGTCCCGCTGGGGATAGATGTGAAATTCAACGCTTTTCCCCGCTTCCCGGAGCGCCGTATCCAGCTCCCGGACCGCTTGAGGAGGTACGGAGGCATCCTGTTCGCCAAAAAATCCAAGCACGGGAGACTCCAGAGCGGGGATGTCGGGCTGGACTTTGGGATGGATGCCGTAATAGATGACGCAAGCCCCGATCCTGGGGTTGGCGCAGGCCGCGTAGAGGGACAGTTGCCCTCCCATGCAGAAGCCCACGCTGCCCACCCGGGATCCGCGGGTTTCGTCCAGGCCGAGCAGGTAGTCGACCGAGCCCGCCAGGTCTCGAGCTGCGGCCTCGATGTTCAGCGCCATCATGAGCTTCCCGGCTTCATCGGGGCTCTTGGTGGATTGGCCGTGATACAAATCCGGAGCCAGGGCAACGAAGCCCGCTTCGGCAAAACGATCCGCAACCCTCTTGATCTGGTCCACTAGCCCCCACCACTCCTGAAGCACGATAACCCCGGGGCCACCTGCCCCGGACTGGGCCAGGTATCCCTGGCAGCGGGCGCCATTGCTCGAGAAAGTCACTATTTCGCCGGCCATCTTCACTCCTCCATTGTCCTGTAGGATTTCTTCCCGCCGGGCGGCAGTTATGCCCCGCACTTCTCACCGGGTCGCTGAGTACATCATGAAAGGCAGTTTATTCTCAACATATTATTGGCTTTAGCCCGCAATTCTCACCGGAGGGGTGAACCCGCGTTTCTCAAGAGCGCAGCCCCCTGGGGGAATGCGTGTCAACCGCCAACCTGGTGGATCTTCATCATGTTGGTGGCCCCCTGCACGTTCATGACACCGGAGACAATGACGATGCGCTCGTCCGCAGTGGCCAGCTTGCGCTCCACCAGGATCCGGTCGGTCATCCGAATCAGGGTGTCGGTGTCGGCGATCTGCTGGGTCAGAACAGGGACCACTCCCCTCAGCAGGTTCAGCCGGGGGAAGACGGCATTACTGGGGGTAATGGCGAAGATGGTTTGCCGGGGACGAAAGCTGGAGAGAGTATTGGCGGTAGCGCCCGAGGTGGTAAAGACGACGATTTTCCGGGTCGGCAACTGGTTGGCGGCCAGCAGGGCAGCCCGGCAAACGGCGTAGGCCGTGTCGCGGTGCTTGCGAAAGAAGTCGCGCTCCTCCAGAAACCGGGCGTAGGGAGGGGCCTCGGACTCGGTGTGGAGGGCGATGCGACTCATGGTTTGGACGCTCTCCAGAGGGAAGCGGCCGGTGGCGGTCTCGGCAGAGAGCATGAGGGCGTCCGTCCCATCCAGAATGGCGTTGGCGACGTCGGAGGCCTCGGCCCGGGTGGGTCGGGGATGGACGGTCATGGATTCCAGCATTTGAGTGGCCGTAATCACCGGCTTGCCCGACCGCACGGCTGCCTCGATCAATTTCTTCTGCACAAGGGGAACCTGTTCGGCGGGCATCTCCACGCCGAGATCCCCGCGGGCGACCATGATTCCGTCCGAGACTCTCAGGATGTTCTGCAGGTCATCCAGTGCCTGGGGTTTTTCGATCTTGGCGATCAGGGGAGGCAGCACTTGCGGACTGCCCAGGCGGGCCAGCAGTTTCCGCGCCTGAACCAGATCCTGGGCCACACGGACAAAGGAGAGTGCCAGATAGTCGACCCGGCTCTCAACCGCGAATCGCATGTCTACCTCGTCCTTGCCAGTGACGGCGGGCACTGCCAGGGAGGAGCCGGGCAAGTTGACGCCGCTGCGACTGCGCACGATCCCACCCGAAACCACTCGGGTGGTCACATCCTCGGGGGAGACCTCCAGCACCTCCAATTCCAGCAGGCCGTCATCCAACAGGATCCTGTCCCCGGCACGAACGATCTCGGGGAAGGAGGCGTCGCTAATGGCGGCGATGTCCCGATTGCCCTCCACCTTCCGGGTAGTCAGGGTGAATCGCTGCCGGGCCGCCAACTCCACGCACCCCCCCTCGAATGTCCCCAGGCGCAACTTGGGTCCCTGCAAATCCACCAGGATTGCCGTGGGGAGATCGAGTTCTCCAGCGATTTTTCGAATGCTTCGGACCACCTTCCGGTGCGAGGCATGGTCACCGTGAGACATGTTGAGCCGGAAAACGTCGACCCCGCCCCGGATCAACTGCCGAAGGCCTCGCTCAGAGTTACTTGAGGGTCCAACGGTTGCCACGATCTTGGTTTTTCTCATCAGTGTCGGGAAGGGGTTAGGCTTGGGTGCCTCTGGACTTAGTCGGGTGAATCCTGAATCTGGGAGAAAAGGGTAGGTTCCGTGTCGCGAACCGGTGCCTTGCGGCTCCGGGTTGTTTTGCGGCGGGTGGTCCCCTTCCGGGCAGACGAGGCTTTGCCGGGGCTTTTTCGGGAGCCAGGGGCATCCGAGCCGGTTTCACTCGTGGGTTTGGCAGCGTCGCTCGGCGAGGGTGCGGCCGGGGGTGGTGCCTCCGCCTGGGACGATGCGCCGGCCGGTGGAGCCGCCGGGGACGATGCACTCTCCGCAGGCTGATCCGGCGTGGCAGCGGGGACCTCGGCCGGAGGGGCCGCGGAGACTTCGGCCGGCAGGGCGTCCTCGGCCACCTTGTCGGCGGCGGTTTTCTTGCGCCCGGGGCTGCGACTCTTCGAAGTGCGCCGCCTGGGCCGCGCCGCTTTCTTTTCGAGAGGGGGAGGTGGGTCGGCGGATTTTTCGGCTGGGGGTTTTTCTGCCGGGCGAGGGCTTTCGGCCGGGGCTTCGGGCGTTTCCGCCAAAGCCTGTGGCGCCGTTCCACTCTGAGGATCGGTTTGTGGAGATTCAACCGGGGTCTGAGGGTCGGTCTTGGCTTTCTCCCGAGCCCCCTGCCGCCGACTGCGGGACGAGCGGATTCTGGCCGGAGCACTGCTTTCTCTTGGGCGAGGGCTTTCGGCGGGGGGCGATGCGCCGGCTGGAGGAGCTGCCGTGGCCGATGCACTCTCTGCAGGCTGATCCGGCGTGGCAGCGGGGACCTCGGCCGGCGTGGCCGCGGGGAACTCGGCCGGCGTGGCAGCGGAGACCTCAGCCGGAGGGGCAGCGGAGACTTCGGCCGGCGGGGCGGCGGAGGCTTCGGCCGGCGGGGCGTCCTCGGCCACCTTGGCGACGGCGGTTTTCTTGCGCCCGGGGCTGCGACTCTTCGAAGTGCGCCGCCGGGGACGCGCCGCTTTCTTTTCGAGAGGGGGAGGTGGGTCGGCGGATTTTTCGGCTGGAGTGGTTTCCCCTGGGGGCGGGCTCTCGGCGGCGGCCTTGGGTGTTTCCGGCAAAGCCTTGGGCGTCGTACCGGTCTGAGGGCCGGATGGTGGGGATTCAACCGGGGGCTGAGGATCGCTCTTGGCTTTCTCCCGAGCCCCTTGCCGCCGACCGCGGGACGAGCGGCTTCTGGCCGGAGCACTGCTTCCTCTGGCCGGTGCCGGGGTGCTTTCGCCACCCGAGAGCGTTGACTCCTTCGGTTCTTCCTCGCGTGTCTCGGCCCCCGTGCCATCGCCGCTCAAGCTGACGATGTAGCCGCCGCTCTTCTCTTCCTTGGTCAACTGGAGCAGCTTGTTTTCAGCGGCGTCCTCCAGCAGGCGGGAGAAGCTTGGGTATCCGAAGTAGGCCTCATTGAATGAAGGCAACTTCCGGACCAGCGTCTGCTTGATGGCGGATCCGTAGATGACTTCCTTGCCTTCCCGCTGCAGCGCCTCAAAGGTTTCGACGACCAGGCGGAGGGCTTCGGCCTTCTTGCGGGGGAGTCCATCCAGCTTGGGAGCCAAGGTCGTATTTTCAGTGGAGGGCCGGACCAGATCTTCATAGAAGATGAACTCGTCGCAGTTGTTGATCAGCAGATCGGAGGAGGACTGCTTGACCCCCATCCCGATGACGTAGCGGCCGTACTCCCTCAACTTGGAGACCAATGGTGAAAAATCGCTGTCCCCGGAAACCAGCACAAAGGTGTCGATGTGGTCCCGTTGATAGGATAGATCCAGCGCATCCACCACCATTCTGATGTCGGCGCTGTTCTTGCCGCTGTAACGGCTCTGGGGCACGTCGATCAGTTCGATGGCGGCTTGGTGAAAGGCCCTCTTGAATTCGGTATAGCGATGCCAGTCCGAGTAGGCACGCTTGACGGTGATCTTTCCCTTCTCGACCAGCCGCTTCAGGACGAGGTTGATGTCGAAATTGCCGTATCGACTTTCGCGCACACCCATGGCCACGTTCTCAAAGTCGATAAAGACGGCAATTTTTCTTTCGTCGATCTGCATATCGGATTCTCCGCTAGTGTAACCCAGCCGTGGACCCAAGACAATGACCGGAGAGAAATGGGGGTCAATGATGGGTGATGCGATCGGGAGCGGCGCGCGGCCCGGTGGGACATGCGGGCCAGCCCTTTCCCGAGCCGCGCCGGCGGGGATCATTCGGATGGCGTTTGGCTCTCGATTCTGGCTGGACCGGAATGCAGGTGGGTTTCGGGAGCCAAATCCAGTCTGGAGAGTTCCTTCAGAAAAGCGATGCGGGCAGGCGCGACCCGATCCAGATAGGATGCCTTGAGTGTGGCGACGTCTGCAATGGTTCTTTGGCAGCCCCTGGCCAGCCTCCCCCTGCCTTTCTGGGTCAGGTACCGCCGGTGGGACTCCAGTTGGGCGATCAGCACGCCATAGTCGTGGGTCCACCCGATGACGTCCTGCAAGTCCTTGGCCTGGCTGACCGCCTGGCCGAACCGCTGGTCGTAAGCCGCATTCAAGAGTTCAAGGCGATATCGCAGCTTCTTGGTGTTGATTCTGAGTTCATGCAATCGCGTGTCGTACTCGTCCCCGGAAGGAGCAGCCTCGAAGGCGAAGATCTCTGCGACTTTCTGCTTCAGGTCCCTGGTGCTGATACTGAGGAAACCCTCAAACTCCAATTCCTGACCCACCTGGGTAAGCAGCGAGGGTCTCGACCGGCCCATGCGAGCGGTTTCGGCAAGCTGACTCAGCATGGATTCGAGCGCTCCCTGGTCGATCTTCCACACCTGTTTGAGCATCTTTTGGCGACGGCGGGCCTGTTCAAATTCAAAGATCTCCAACAGGTATTCGTGAGTCGTGTTCAGGATCGGTGACGGACCGGGTCGGTAGGCCCGCAGCAGGCTGACATTGACATCGGTTTCCCGGGGCCGTCCCAGAACCCGGGTGATGTTCCTGACCGATGAGAGAACCTTCTTCAGCTTGTTGGGAGCGTAAAAGGCCTCAAACACCTGGAAACATTCGCGCAACCGGCGGGAGGCCACCCTCATATCGTGGAGATGCTCGATATCCCTCCCCTCCCGAGTTCCGGCAGCTTGGGAAAACATGGCTCTTACGTAATAGAGGGCCGACTCCGCCGCAAAGCCGCGGATGTCTTTATTCTTCAATGGTATGCCCGTCTTCATCGCCCGAGTCTCTCAATCGTTTCCGCAGAAGGCCGCTGCCCGCCGCCAGGGCCCGGTTCGGATCGTTTCTTTACAGAATCTTAACATACCATGTCGGTACGGGCCCTGCCGGTAGCAGATAGGAGGCATGTGCGCGGTAGCGTTTTACGGCTGTCTGAGGCACAGAGGTCAGGCCTGGCGGCAGCAATGGGCTCTCTGTAAGGTGCCAAGCCCGCCTTGAAGTGGCACAATAGCGGTGAAAAACGGTTTCCGGGAGCCGAACCGGCACCATTCGAACGCAGGAAACCCTCGCCGCGGTCCCAGCGGATCAAACCCGCACACGTCCAACAGCGCCGGGTTGCGCCTCAGTTCCCGTAACAGCGACTCCACCGACACATGCTGGAAGACGACCCCCGCCACCAGCGCTCGCCACATCGCCCGGATCGGATAGTCGTCCCGGCCCCGGCTCCAAAACAACGGAGCGGATTATTCAGGATGAAACATCCGGATGGGTTATGACACCGGCGAGAACTCGACAGGCAGCCGCGAAGCGCCGGCATCATATAGCCGTGGACGTCAGCCCATGGTTTAGGGTCGCCTCCCCAGGCTCGAGCCGCGAAGGCGGCGGCGCTGACCGACTTGCAGGCACGTAAGTTTCAGTATTGTTTCAGGCCGGTGCCTTGGAATCGTTTGCTTCGTTCGAGTCGACCTGTAAGAAGACGCTGCCGCAACAGGTCGCTTCTCCGTTTGAGCGGAAACAGGCCTCCTGGGTTGGGTCATCCCGGGCATCAATTCCGGGCGAGCGCGAAGCAGGCGAGGGAGCGAAATCGGGTTTGCAGAATAGAGTCGGTCAAAACCAGAATACCGTTACCGTGGCAGAGAGAAATCGCGTCGGATCCTGAGTCGAGAGGAGGCTTGGACCCTTGATCGGAAAATTCATCGCAAGGAGTCTGCGCCCATGCGCGGTTGTCCTGACCTTGCTGGCTGTGGCCGGAGGGGTGACAACATGGCGGGAAAGTTCTACCTGCGGGGCGGACCGACGGGCCCGTTGCCGGAAGCGGCGCCATCAATTCCGGTGACGACGCCACCGCCACCGGTGGTGCGGCAGCCAGTGGGATAATGAGAGGACGGCGCCGGTGGGTTCGTTCAGCCCCAACGCCTGGGGCCTTCACGACATGCACGGCAACGTGCGGGAGTGGGTGGGGGACTGGAAGGGTGACTATCCGGGCGGTGCTGTGACGGATCCTACGGGTCCCAGTACGGGCTGGTACCGTGTGACTCGGGGCGGCAGTTGGGGCGGCAGCGACAGGCTCTGCCGGTCGGCGAATCGCTTCAGGTACTCGCCGGGCTACCGCAACGGCAACCTCGGCTTCCGGCTGCTGAGGACTGAGTAACCCTTGGCTCTTTTACCCTTTTACCCTTGGCGGCGCGGATGCGCCAGAGGGCGGGCGGGAAGCCGGGAAGGCAGGGCGCGGAGGCGCCCGAGCCGAGCGGAGAACCGACCGCCCGGCCTGCGAGGCGACTCCGGGCCGGACGGGTTGACTCCGCCTCCGGCAGGTAAAGGGGAGCACCTTCAGGTTGATGAGAAAGAATGTGTGTCGGGGAATGCACGGGGGGCGGAACCCTGAATCTTTGTGGTGTATTGACAAGAGCAGGGTTGCAATGCAACTATTTGAGGAGCCTTTTGCAAAATTCGCAGCAGGGCAGGTTGTGTTGCCGGCAAATCTGATATTGTGCTCCTAACTTACTGACAACAAAGACCCGTTGGACGGTAATACCTGGATCTGCAGGCCGGATCAGAGGAATTTTGCAAAAGGCTCTGAGGAAAGAAGTCAAGAAGTACCGCAGGCTAAAGCGCAAGGACTGATGAGATGGACAGTGAGTTGATTGGGATCTTAGGCGTGGGTGCAACTCTGTTGATAGCATTAGTCTCAGCAACAACCCTCATCATCAGCAACGCTAACACTGCCCACAAAGCAATTGGGGAGAACATTGGCAGAGTAGAAGGCAAGGTTGACAATCTGGAAGGCAAGGTTGACAATCTGGACGGCAAGATTGACAAGCTGGAAAGCAAGGTTGATGGCTTGGCTAAAGATGTTTCCGAGTTGAAGGTTGATGTGGCAGTGCTGAACACGGACATGGGGTGGATCAAGAAGAAGCTGGGTGGACCGGAGGGTTAACGACCAACCCCTGACCGTGCGTAGTGACTCACCTACCCCCTCCCTCAGTTTCCGAAGGGATCTCCTGCAGGGGGATCGAGAGTGCCTCACTGAACGGCCCATGGCCCCTGCCTGTCAGCGTCGGCGTCCGGCCGAATGAGTCCAGCCGACACCAGGTGCTGGCGGGGCTCTGCGGCACCGAGGCGACATCAGGCTTGACAGGCAGGCAGCTACGAGACCACATTCGTCCCCGCGCTCAATCCTCAGTCGAGCAGCCGGAGTTCCACCCGCCGGTTGCGGGCGTGGTCGGCCTGTGAATTCCCCGAAGCGACCGGTTCCTCCTCGCCGCGGCCCTCGGCAGCGATCCTTTCGGCGCGGAAGCCGAAGCGCTCGATGAGCCATTGGCGCAGGCCGCCGGCGCGCCGGTAGGAGAGATCGAGATTGTAATCGGCTGCGCCGCGGGCATCCGTGTGCCCTACCAGCAGGAAGCGGTAGTCCTCGAACTCGGCCGACAGCATCGCGTCCGCCATCTCGGTGGCCTGCCTTGATTCCTGCCTGGTCAGCTTCGCGCTGTCGAACTCGAATCCGACCCAGACGTTCAGCGAGGGAACCCCGCCCGCTACTCCGAAGCTCCTGGCGCTGTGAAGCGCCCTGCGGATTTGGGCCGAGTCGAAGACCGTTCCGCTGGCCCGCTCCTGGAACTCGGAATGAAGGGCCTCGAAAGCCTCGTGCTTGTGGTAGGAAAGCGCCCGCTCGACCGCCTCGAGGGCGACGAGGAGATCTCCCGCTCCGCGAAGCGCTCGCGCCTTCTTGTGCAGCGCTGGGGACGTGCACTGGGGACGTCCCCTACTCTTCCTCAATGGATCCGGCACCCTCTCGTCCGACCCTTGGGGTGAAATCCGGTCCTTCCTTCATCCACGCCCTTCCAAACCCTTGATAATCTGGGGCACCCTTGGGGTAAGATATTTTTCACCCCCCTTGAACCCCTTTGCTTTTCAAGGGGTTCTCAACAGCGCACAGGCCTCACACACTCCGGGGCGGAAACACTGTTCATTCGCCATTCGGACCAATGGGCTTCAAACGTGGGCAGGCCAATGAATGTCGCCGGCTTGGGGCCGGGATTTTCGGCCATTGAACGCAACAAATCGCGTTTTCCCTTATAGTCGGAAAGATATAATTGATCCCATGAGAGCTACACCCATTCTCCATGCTGCCGTCATCACCGCCGCGGTTCTGGTCCTGCCGACCGCCGCTCGGGGTGCATCCGCCAAGGAGGTCTTTGCCAAAGTCGCCCCCTCGGTGGTGGTTGTGTTGGCGCTGGATGAAGGCGGCAAGACGATGGGCCAGGGCAGCGGCGTGGTCGTGGGAGAGTATGAAGTCGTCACCAACTGCCATGTGCTCGGTAAGGCGGCCGATGTAGCGGTACGGCAAGCGGCCGATTGGTCCGTTCGAGAAACCTACCGGATGGCGGCGTCCTTGCTGGCCCGAAACGACGTGCGCGACGTGTGTTTGTTGTTCGTGGAGGAATTACCCGCGCCCCCGGCCGCTCAGGCAGTCCGCCTGGGTGCAGCCAAGGCGTTGTCGGTAGGCGAGGAGGTGTACGCGGTGGGCGCTCCGGCGGGACTCGAACTATCGCTGTCGCGTGGGATCGTATCGCAATTGCGGGGCGCGTTCGGCAAGCGATCCGCGCCCCTGGTGCAGACGGATGCGGCGATCTCTCCGGGGTCGTCGGGCGGTGGACTCTTCAATCAAGCCGGCGAACTGGTGGGAATCACAACTTTCAAGTGGCGGGGCGAGAGTTTGAACTTCGCCTTGCCGGCGGAGTGGATCGACGAACTGCGGGCGCAGGGCCGATCAAAGCTTATGGAAGCAAAGCGGCGAGTGGAGTGCCCGAAGAATCCGACATATGAGTGCGTCATAGACCTTGCGCTGGGTACGGCAAACAGCCCCGTACTCAACCCTTATTCTGGATCAAGAATCGATCCCGGCCCCGCCTACCGCTGCGGTCGTTTACTCGACATTGCTGCGACACAAACACGTGTTGGCGATACCCGAGGCGCGAAAAAAACGCTAAGTGCTGCTTTTGAGGCTGCCAGAGAGAGCCGCATGCTCAACCACAGCAATTTGGCCAAAATTGCTGTCGCGCAAACCAAAACAGGAGACGAACAGGCTGCAAAGCAAACATTGGCTGCCCTCCGAGAAGCTGTCCGAGATAGGATTTCTGATCCGTCTAGTGATTCAATGTCTATTGATTTAAAGAACTTCGCATTGCACGACTATGCCACCACACTAGCGAAAACAGGAAATATCGCCAAGGCGCTCGAAATTGCCAACAGCTTCATTGACGATCATCGAGACGACGGCCACCTTCTTCACCGCGGCCTAGTCTTGGGCGAGATCGCCGAGGCGCAGGCAGAAGCTGGGGATGTGGCGAACGCAATGAGAACGGCAATGAGCATCGGTGGTCACTGGCGCGATGGTGATCACTACCGAAATGTGTCTTTGGCCGGCATTGCGTCCATGCAAGCTAAAGCTGGCGATTTTGCGGGTGCGATGAGAACGGAGGAGATGATGGTTGACGCTTCTATGAAAAACTGTGGACAAGTCTTGTTCCTCATCGCAGCGTGGCAGTTAGCAGGCAGCCACGTAGAAGCCGCAGAACACACGTTGTCTTCGGTGTCCAACCGCTGCATGGGCGCAGCCAAGACTGACTCTGAACTTGTTACTATGCTCATGTGCATCATTCAAGCAAAAAAGGGCAACTTCGCCGCGGCCCTCGCCATCGCTGACAGTTTCGATGACCCCAGCTCTCCCGGTATTCGCGTTGCCTTGCTGGGTGAGATTGCCGTCATGCAAGTAACAGCGGGTGACGCGCAGGGCGCCAAACGAACTTTGGAAGCTGCGCGTGAGGCTGCTCTTGGTGCCGACAAGGCTCACATGCGCGCCATGACATTAAGCGATGTGGCCGCTTCTCAAGCAAAAGCGGGAAACCCGCAGGGCGCCGCACAAGCGTTCGCCGAAGCTCTTGAGATTAATCGAATGGTTGACTCTGATTTGTTCCTGCAAACCAGCCGGGTATACATTGCCGAGAGACAGGCGGAAGCCGGCTTTTTCTCGGACGCGGTGAAAACCGCATTCCACATCACCGGACTCCACATCGACGACATGCGAATCCGCATCGAAGCCCTGATGTCTGTAGCGTATCACCTGTCGGGAAGGCCCCTGTTACCTTGGTGGGATCCAAAAAAACACCTCTGATGCCTACACCGATGTGTTGCGTGAGATCGTCCGAGCTCAGGTGGAAGCAGGGGCCTGTCAGCGCGCGGTGACAATCGCATCGAACGCCATAACGAGGGACGATAAGTGGACAAAAAGGTTGCATTACATTTCCGAGACGAGTTCAGAAAAGCCAGAGACAGTGCGTTGAAGGACGCAGAAGGATATCAACAAATTCTGTTCGTCCTGGAGCGGATGGGCTCTTATCTTATTAAAAAGAAAGGGGATCTTGGAAAATATAAAAATTGCATATCTAAGCTGGTAAAACAGAACTGCCCTTCTTTTTTAGAACCGTCGGATGATTGCCACATTAACTTCGATAGACTATATGGCATGGTGAGAGAGGGCAGAAATGACGCATTACACCAAGGAGCCGTTGCCCGAATGATGACTTCTCATTCGGTGCAGTTAAGCATGATGATCGAGGATACGTTAATGGCCGTTGTAAATTCACAAAGAATTGGGGATTACATGGTTAGAAATCCCGTGTGTGCCCACGAATGGCAACCCATCAGTTTCATTCGCCAGATAATGCTTGAGAACTCGTTCTCCCATATTCCTTTCTACCGGGAAGAGCAAAAAGAATGGCATGTCATCTCTGATCTTGATGTTGCTAAATTTCATCATAAGGAGAAGAACAAACTTGTGAGTACTCTTAAGTGTTGTATAGAGTCGAAAAAAATAACCCCTCCAAAGGCAAAAGTCGTTTCACCAGATAAACCCGTTTGTGAAGTACTAAAATGCGTTGATGATAAAGAATGGCCAGTGCTGGTAAAGCGGTGTAATTGTAAGGAAAAGCGCTGTGATTGCAGGGAATTGCTTGGCATAGTAACTCCGTATGATTTGATGTGAGTGCACAGTGACGGCATGTACAGTGACGGCAATCACCTGACAGCGGCCCCTGCCAGGGAAGGTTGGTTAAGAAGAAGAAACCGAAGCGGCCACCTGCAAGATCAATAGAGTCAGGTGTGGAACAATCTAGGCTGCCACCTCCTCACGAGGCGTCACTTCCTCTTCGAGACGGTCCTCCAGGAAGTCCTCGGCGATCTCGATCTCGTAAAGGGCCTGTAGATTCATCCAGTATGCGGCCGAGAGACCAAAGTATCGACCCAGGCGCAGGGCCGTGTCGGCTGTGATCCCCCGTTTGCCACGCACGATTTCACTGATTCGCAACGGCTTTACTGAAAGATCCTTGGCAAGCCGATACTGAGTAATGCCCATCGGCTTCATGAACTCTTCGCGCAGAATCACCCCGGGATGGATGGGCTTCAAGCTCTTGTCTCGTTTCATCTCGTTGGCCTCCTTTCTCTAGTGGTAATCCACTATCTCAACATCGTAGGCATCTCCGCTTTCCCAACGGAAGCAGATCCGCCACTGTCTGTTGATCCGAATGCTGAACTGACCCTTCCTGCTCCCTGCCAGTGCTTCCAATCGGTTAGAGGGTGGCACTCTCACCTGATGAAGGGATTCGGACACATGCAGGATTCTCAGCTTGATTCTGGCAGCTTGCTTGATGCTTGAGGGAAACTTCCGTGTCAGCCGTCGTCGCCAGAGCTTTTCAGTCTCCTTGCAACAAAATCCCTTGATCATGGCGAGATAATACCGAATATCGATAATACCGTCAAACGGTAATAGGCGGAAATACGCGTGTCACCTCCTGTCTTTTGACCTGTGAGGGCGGACGGGGGCCGGGTCGGGGGCCAGGTCCGAAAGAGAAGAGGCTCCGGATAGTAGGCTAACGAGGGCTGAACCTTTCCCCATGATTCCTTCGGAGGCCTTCGGATCCAGGACCATTATTTGTTGCGGGTTAGCTATTTCATCTGATGGGCGGATTCTTTGGTCTGAACCAATCGCTTCTGATGTGGGATGATGAATTCCCTCGTGAGCTCCAAGAGAAGCGTGCTGCCTTGGCCGAATATGGGGATCTCAGGCGACCGCCCCCAGGCCGTTCTTTGCGACCAGCGTCAACAGCTTCAACGACGAGCCCCCAGGGCGCTTCTCTCCTCGCTCCCACTGGCTCACCAGGCTCGTGGTTACGTTGAGGTACCGGGCGAAGACCGCCTGACTCGCGTTCTCGCGAATCCGAAGTTCACGGATCTTCTCCGCCGTCATCTCTTCGACAGGCGTGAGACACATCTCGTCGAAGGCCTTCATGGTTCGTTTCGGCATGACCCCGGCCTCCGCCAAACCCAGCGCCGTCTCGTGCGCGGCGGCCAGGGCCGCGCTTTGGTACTGCTTAGCCATCGTTGGTCACCTCTATGATCGTTCCATGCCAAACTATAGCACCGGGTGCTATGGTCGTCAATCCGTACAACGTCCCATGAGACGGTGCGTCGCGTTCCAAAAAAACGAATTAAAGCCATGGAAGAAGCAACAGTGGATCATTTCGCCCTTCCTGACGGTGGAGAGTGCCCCGGATGTTTTCGCGGGAAAGCCAAACCTGACTGGACCGAGCTCGAGCAATTTCCTGGATCCTTGCAGAGCGCGCCAATCCAATTGAGCCAAGCGCCAGGCTGACCGGTGCTTCCAGGAATTCCACCCGGCAGGGCGCTTGAGATTCCAGGGAGACTGTCCCGACCTTCCTCCTTCGGGTAAAATGCGGCCACAGCTAACCAGCCGCACCGAGTTTGAACCCGAGAGGTGTCAATGGCCAGGGATCCCCAAGGCCGGTTTGATCTGACCCGAATCTCTCAACAGTTGGGAGGTGAAGGCTACGTCGTTCTGGAGGGACTGCTGGATTCCAGCCGGTTGACCGAGTGGCGCGGCCTCATTGACAGGCTGGCGGCGGAAGAACGCCAGTCTCCCTTCCTGCCGGGCGACGGGCCGGTTCATCCCGGAGACGAGGAAATAGAGTCCTACCTGGGGGAGTCCTACGCGGTCAGCCAGGCGGAGTTGAGCCGGATGATGCAGCGTGTCCGCCACACCCGGGCTGAGAACCGCGATACGCCCTGGCCGGTGGGTCCGGGAGAAATCAACAAGACCTTCATGCACATTCCCAATCTCTTCGATCACGACCGCTCGCAGTACGTGCGCAATCTGCCGGCCAAGACCCATCTCTCCGATGCACTGGTCGAACATCCCGTGGTGCTCGGTCTGGCCCATCGATTGCTCGGACGGGACTGTGTCCTGGGTGACGTCAGCGCCACCAGTATCGGTCCGGGCACACCGGGAGGTGCCTGGCATCTGGACAACCCGTTGACTCAAATGCCGGAGCCGCTGCCCGATTTTCCCTTGGGTTTTCAGGTGGCCTGGATGATCGACCCCTTTACCGCGGCCAACGGGGCGACCCGGATCGTTCCCCGCAGCCACTTGACTCGCAGCAAGCCAAGCTGGAAACGGGGGGACCGGGCCGAGGAGAAGGCCCTGTGCGGGGGCGCCGGTGCGGTTGCGATCTGGCTGGCCAGCACCTGGCACCGGGTGGGCCCCAATGCCACCGATCGCCCGCGGCGAGCCATCATCTCCTTCTACCAGCGCTCCTGGATCAAACCCTTTTCCGATTACCGGGGCAGCATTTCTCCGGAGCGAGCCCGGCGCATGTCTCCCGGCGCACGTTACCTTTACGGCTTCTCGGCCAATGGGCTTCGGAGGGGCTGACGGCGACATGCCAGTCAGCGTGCCCTTTCCAGATAGGCGCCGCTGTTGGTGTCGACGCGAATTTTCTCACCCGCGTTGACAAAGGGAGGCACTTGGACCACCAGTCCCGTTTCCAGCCTGGCCGGTTTGTTGACGCTGGAAGCGGTGGCGCTCTTGAGGCCGGGCTCGGTCTCCACCACCTCCAGGTCCACCGTGGTGGGGAACCGAACTCCGATGGGGTTCTGCTGGTGGAATTCGACCTTGATGGCGATGTTGGGAGCCAGGTAGTGGATGTTGTTCCCCAGCAGGTCTTCACTCAGGTGGATCTGTTCGTAGGTCGTCGTATTCATGAAAAAGTAGTCGGTCCCGTCCTTGTAGAGATACTCCATTTCCTGTTGCTCCAGAGCAACCCTTTCGATGCTGTCGATGGAACGGAATCGGTGATCGATGAGGGCTCCCGTTCTCAAATTTCTGAGCTTGGATTGCACGAAACCCCGTTTGTTCCCCGGGGTCAAGTGGGTGAAGGAGAAGACAGAGAACAGCTCGCCGTCTTTGCGAATCACCATCCCGCGTCTTAGTTCGGTGGCTGAAATCATGAACCGAGTCCTCCAACCTCGTGGGTTTCCATCACTGGCTGTTTGTGCGCAAGACCTCCGGTTTCCCGGGAACCGGTTCTCTCATCATTCTCTCGATTTCCTCTGCCTCCCGGGGCAGCCCTTGGGAGAGGATGCGGTAGCCGTCCCGGGTAACCAGGACATCGTCCTCGATACGGACACCGAGGTTCTCTTCCGGGATGTAGATTCCGGGCTCGATGGTGATCACCATCCCCGGTTCCAGGAGGCGCCCGCGGTCGTTCACCGGATCGTGGACCTCCAGCCCCAGGTGGTGACCGGTCCCATGAATGAAATAACGTCCCAGCCTTCGACCCTGCAGGTCTCGACCGCGGCTGTCAATGGTCTCGAAAGCCGCTTGATGGATGGGACCGGCGCGGTCGAATGTCACCCCGGGGCGGACCTGCTTCAGAGCGGCCTCCTGAGCCGCCAGGACGATATTATAGATTTCCTTTTGCCGCCGGGTGAAGCGCCCGCTGACGGGATAGGTTCGGGTGAGGTCGGCACTGTACCCCTCAAACTCCGCTCCGACGTCGATGACAACCAGGTCCCCGGAGCCCATGCGACGATTGTTTTCGGCGTAGTGCAGGATGGTGGCATTGGGACCCGACCCGACAATGGAGGGGAAGGCGGGGCGGGTGGCCCCCTGGCTGCGGAACTGGTATTCGATGGCAGCCTCTACTTCATATTCGAATCGACCGGGGCCGATCGCAGGGAGGGCGTGCCGGTGCCCGGCGATGGTGATCTCGATAGCCCGACGAATTTTCTCGAGCTCCCACTCCGATTTCTTCATGCGGAAGTAGGCCACCTCGGGACCGGCATCCAGAATTTCGGCGTGGGGCAACCAGCGGCACAAGCGAACCCACGGCTCCGGACAGCATTTGTCGGTCGCTTCCCGGCGCGGTCTTTGCGGAAGGTTGGCATAGACCTTGCCCCGGGGAGGAGCCCGTCGAGCCAGGGTGTCCGGCAACTCATCCAGACTGAGGACTTGCTGCATGCCCAGGCGGTGCGCCGTCTCCCGGCCGGGCGCCATTCGGGGTCCGGTCCATCGCTCCCGGGTCCGATCCCGCCTGGCCAGGAACAGGGTTTCCCGGGGGGCATCCTCTCCGGGGATCAACAGGAGCACGGCTCCAGGCTCGGTGCAGCCGGTCAGGTAGTAGAAGCTCTTGTCGGGAACGTATTCATTCAGATCGGTGTGGTCCTTGTTGAACAGGAGCGTCACACCCTCTCTTACCCTCTCGAGGTAGGCGATGCGTCTAGCCCGGGACTCCTGCCCGAGCTGAGAGTCGGAAGGAGAGCCGGCGTCCGAAAGCAGCAGGACAGTGCCGGCAAGGCATAGATGGCTGAAGAGTTTAGCCCGCATTGCTGAAACAAAAGAAAAAAGAGTTATCCACGAAGGGCCACTAAGAACGACGAAGGGCCACTAAGGCGTTGAGTTTAACCGCTACGGGATACCAAGGTCACGACAGGATTGTCGATTTCCGATTGTTTCACCCTCGAATGATCCGCACGGAAGGGCGGGGGCGCGGCTTATCTGAAACAAACGCCTGCGCCTGGTGGCTGGAAACCGGTTCATAGTCAAGCATGGGTAGATTTTTGATTCACATGGATGCACAGGATGCACAGGATTTTTTCCGGAGACGGCTGGCTTGTGTTCCCGGACATCCTCAAATCCGCACGCGATCATCGCCCGAGTCAGCGTCTCCTGCAGCAGCCTCCCGTCCTGATTATCCTGTGCATCCTGTGCATCGATGTTCCATTTATAGTCCTTCTCGATGGATCTGCCCAGTCGCGGGGGGCGGGCGCCCGGCTCGCAGGCAAACGGGAGTTTCCCAAAGGGGACAGGCCGGCTTTCAGAGAAGTCGCCCGCCGGATACCCCCCACCTCACCATCGGGACGACACCCCCGGGAGCGCGGGCGTCCCGCCCGCATGCTGTCCCTTCGGTTGCCGCTCAGTTTCCCTGCGATGTTGCAGCCGACCGCCCTGCCGGCGGGAACCGCATGGGCCCGGCCGAAGCAGAGGCAGGGCGCCGCTGCCGGTTGATTCCGGTGGAGGAGATGGCCGAAGCTGCGGGAGGATTTGTGCGGGCGGGACGCCCGCGCTCCCGGGGGGGCTTCCTCCCATGACAGGGTCACACCAACGGGACAAAAGTGCAGAAGCATTTTGGCGCCAGTTGTCGTTGAAGGAGGTCCATCAGTCCTCGTGCCTATTCGTGTTCATTGGTGGTTCGTCTTCATTGACGAACGGCTGTTTTCCCTCTGAGTGATCCGCCCCGTCGTGGGGGGCGGGGGCCCGGCTTACCTGAAACAAAACCTGGGTTCGCGTGACGCAAAACCAGTTCAAGAGATTGAAACAAAAGGGGTTGGAGAGGAATTGACAACGTGCCTGAATCACCCCTGTTTCACCCTCGAATGATCCGCACGGCAGGGCGGGGGCTGGACTTGTCTGAAACAAACGAAAAAAGACAAAAGAAAAAAGAGTTATCCACGAAGGGCCACGAAGGACGACGAAGGGCCACTAAGGCGTTGAGGTTAACCGCGACGGGATGCCAAGGTCACGACAGGATTGTGGATTTCCGATTGTTTCACCCTCGGATGATCTGCCCGGCAGGGCAGGGCCCCCACTTGTCTGAAACAACCCTGTTTCACCCTCGGATGATCTGCCCGGCAGGGCAGGGGCCCCACTTGCCTGAAACAATTGAGGGTTATCCACAAAGGCCAAAAAGAAGAATCCACGAAGGGCCACGAAGGACGACGAAGGGCCACCAAGGGGTTGGAGAAAGCTCAAGAGGGATCCGCTAGCCACTAATCACTGCATAGGGGCAATGGCGGTTGCGGTGCACCGGCCCGATGCGATTCCCTCCCTCGGACAGGCCGTGTCAGGAAACCGTCTTGGGCAGTAGCGGTGCTCGCCGGGCGTCCAGAAAACGGGCCAGCGGAGCCTGAAACAGAGACATGAAGCCGGTGAAGACATACCCCACCAAAAACAGCATCAGGAAGGGCAAGGTAAAGTAGTTCCCGCTCGACCACGCGAAATACACGGTGAAGGCAAAATAGAGGCCCAGAGCCAGTTCCAGGAAGGGAGTGCAGCCCATTTTCCCGCGGTACTTGCGTTTGGCGGCCAGACCGTCGCCGGTCGAAGCAATGCAGTGCTTGGGAGTTCTGCGAAAGGCGGTCTTTCTGCCGACGAGAGCCTCCAGAACCGCCAGCGAGTTGCTCACCGACAGGCCGATACCCACCGACAGGAGGAAGGGAAGGTACTTCACCTTTTGCACCCAGCCACTGGCGTCCAACTCGCGCTGGGAGAGAGCGTAAAAGGACGAAACCGACATGGTCGCCAGCATGAAGAGCGGCAAGTCGATGTAGAGCATCTGAAACCAGCCCTGATAAAACCGTACGATCATGGCGGGCAGGAAGATCAGCGAAAACATCACCATCAGGGGGTAGGAACAGTTGGCGGAGAAATGGAAGGCGGCTTCGATCTTGACCCTCAGCGGCAGGCGACTCCCGAAGATGGTCGGGAGCAACTTGATCCCCGTCTGAACCAGGCCTTTCGCCCAGCGGAACTGCTGGCTCTTGAAGGCGTTCATTTCAACCGGCAGTTCGGCGGGGCACACCACGTCGGGGAGGTAGATGAACTTCCAGCCTTGAAGCTGGGCCCGGTAGCTCAGATCGGTATCCTCGGTCAAGGTGTCGTGCTGCCACCCGCCCGCGTTCTCGATGGCCCCGCGCCTCCAGATCCCGGCCGTGCCGTTGAAGTTGAAGAAGAGCCCCGACCGGTGCCGGCCGCCGTGCTCCATCACGAAGTGACCGTCCAGAATCATGGCTTCGGTCCGGGTGAGAAGGCTGTATTCGGAGTTGATGTGTCCCCATCGGGTCTGGACCATCCCGACCTTGGGGTCGGCGAAATAATGGATGGTTTTGCGCAGGAAGGAGGGCTCGGGCACGAAATCGGCGTCAAAGATGGCCACGAATTCGCCCTTGGCCACTTTCAAACCGGCTTCCAGAGCCCCGGCCTTGTAACCCAGCCGGTTTTGTCGATGGAGGTAGTGTATGTCGAAGCCGGCCTTGCGAAAGCGTTCCACACACTGCCTGGCCAGCAATCGGGTTTCGTCGTTGGAATCGTCCAGAACCTGGATCTCCATCAGATCCAGGGGGTAGTCCAGCTTGGTCACCGATTCGATCAACCGTTCCACCACAAACAGTTCGTTATAGATGGGAAGCTGGACGGTAACCACCGGGAGCTTGGCAAGTCTCTGTTTGAGTTGAGGCTTTCGATCCCTGTTTCTGAAGTAGAGGTAGACCAACTGATAGCGGTGCAGCCCGTAGATGGCCAGGATTCCCAATATGATAAAGTAGGGAATCAGGATGACGAAATCGAACAGGTCCAGGCTGTGCTGGGCGCGCACCCCTTCCAGAAAGGATCGGTAGGGGTCTGAGGGAAACAGGAGAGTTTGAAGATCCCGAATGAAGCTCTGTCCTGGATACTCAAGGCGAAACACGGGGCTGGATCAACCTAATCTAGCGGGATAGGAGGGGCGACGCTCAGGCGCCGGCCACACGGGCTGCCTGGGACTCAAAGACCGGCGCTGCCGGGAAAAAGTTCATTCCGTTCTCCCGATTGCGCTTGGCCAGGATCGACAGGCTGGGAGGCTGGGCCGACGCAGGATACCGATTCGCAGGGTGAACTTCTGAAAATTGATACGTTTGCCGCCGCAACCAGGAAACTCCAAAATCCCTCGCACTATACTCTTGCCTCCGATAAAGATCAACTGGTTTTCAGGGACAGGAGCGGGTGGATAGCCCGCCCCTGCTGGCCGTTGTGGGCACTGCTCGCCTGCGGATTAACGTCGCTGTTCCTTTACCGGCGTCTGCCGGAGCTGGTACCGGTCCAGGAGAAAATCCCGGAATGGGTGACCCTCACCCTGGGGCTGTTCCTCCTCTACCTGCTCTCCCTCTGGCTGTCGCTGCTGGTGCCATGGGCCTGGAAAGCCAAGCTGCCCCTGATTCTTCTCTTTGCCCTGGCCTTCCGGCTGCTGCTGTTGTGGGAACCACCGGCTCTGTCCGACGATCTCTACCGTTACTTGTGGGAAGGCTATCTGCAGACGGAGGGGATCAATCCCTACCAATACAGCCCGCAATCTCCGGCTCTGGCCGATTACCGCAACCCTGTCTGGGCCTCCATCAACAATAAGGAAGTCTCGGCAATTTATCCCCCCTTCGCCCAGATGGTTCACGCTCTTTTCTATCTCGTCGGGGGCTCCGTTTCCGGATTCAAGCTGGCCTTTCTGGGGGTCGAGATCGGATTGGTCACGGCCATTCTGGCCCTCCTGGGACTGCAAGGCCAGCCGCCGGCCCGAATCCTGGTCTACGCCTGGAATCCTTTGGTGGTCATCGAAGTGGCCTGGAGCGGACATCACGACGTGCTGGTGGTGGGACTTCTCCTTTGGGCCGTGTTTCTGCTGCAGGTCCGAAGGAGGCTGGCGGCCGTGGGTGTGCTGGCGGCGGCCGTTCTATCCAAGCTCTATCCCTTGATCCTGGCGCCCGCTTTCCTCAAGGGCCTGCCGGCCCGCTATTGGGGTTGGCTGGCCGGGTTCCTGCTGGCGATGCTGGCGCCTTACCTTGGCGCCGGAAGACAGCTTCTGGCGGGTCTGAGTCTCTACCGCGATCACTGGCGTTTCAACGGGTTTCTCCAGTCCTGGTTGAGCGGCCAGGGCCTTTCTCAGATCTGGGTGGAGGGGCTGCTGGGGGCCGGACTGTTGATACTGCTTTGTGGCTGTTGGATTCAAGGGGTCTGCAGGCTGCGGCAGCTCTTTTGGTTGACCGGCGCCGTGCTTCTCTGCTCCCCGACGCTCTACCCCTGGTACCTGGTCTGGATCATCCCCTACCTCTGCTTTTATCCCAATCCAGCCTGGTTGCTCCTGTCCGGCCTGTCGGTCCTGTCCTACGAAGTTCTGATCGACTGGTCGGCCCTGGGAATCTGGCGAAGCGACCCGCTTTTTCTGAAGTTGCAGTACTATCCTTTTTGGGGGATGTTGATTGTCATGGGGATTCGAAGCCTTTGGCGGTGGAGGCCGGAACCCACCCAATGAATCGAATGCATACCATTGCGGTGATCGACGACGAGAAGGAAAGCCTGGCTGCGATCTCCCGTGCCCTGAAGAGAGTGGGTTACCAGGTGGTGTCCTATGAGGACAGCCAGGCAGCCCTGGCTCAACTGGACCGGTTCAAGCAGTTCGACCTGGTCATCACCGACTTGAAGATGCCGCGGGTGACCGGCATGGATCTGCTCCGGGCGGTGCGATCCGTCAATCCGGAGGCCGGTGTCCTGATGGTGACCGGCCACGGGACGGTGGAGACCGCGGTGGAGGCCATGAGACTGGGGGCCGACGACTACATCCTGAAGCCTTTGGATTTGTTCGAGTTGAGGGACCGGGTGCGACAGATCCTCGAGAGCCGGGCGCCCAAAGCAGGGCCGCCGGGCCTCACCAGCCGGGACGGTCCCGGTTCCGCCACCCGGGTTTTGGGCAGTTCTCCGGTCATGCGGGATCTGTTGAAGCAGATGGCCACGGTAGCGCCCACCCGCTCCACCGTTCTGCTGCTGGGTGAAAGCGGCACCGGCAAAGACCTGGTGGCCCAAACCATTCATGAGAGCAGCCCTCGCGGAGACCGGAATTTCCTGCCTTTGAACTGCGCAGCACTCAGCCCGACCTTGTTGGAGAGCGAACTGTTCGGCCACGAGGCCGGCGCCTTTACCGGAGCCGGACAACGGCGTCTGGGCAAGCTGGAAATGACCCAGCGGGGAACGCTCTTCCTGGATGAGATAGGGGAGATGCCTCCGGAGATGCAGGTGAAGCTGCTGAGGTTTCTGGAGAACCGGGAAATCATGCGAGTCGGGGGAAACACCCCTCTGAAGCTGGACGTTCGCCTCATTGCCGCCACCAATCGGGACCTGGCCCAGGCCGTGAGCCAAGGGACCTTTCGAACCGATCTCTACTACCGCCTCAGGGTGGTGACCCTGCGCGTGCCTCCTCTCAGAGAGCGGACCGGGGATATCCCGCTGCTGGCCTGGTCTTTTGTGGAAGCCTTGGGGGCCGAGCATCAAAAGCGGATCTCCAGGCTCGAGCCGGAGTTGCTGGACCGGTTGGTTCAGCACCCCTGGCCGGGCAACGTCCGCGAACTGCGAAATCTGATGGAAGGTCTGGTGGTCTTCTGCCAGGGAGACACTCTCAGGATGGAAGATCTGCCGCCGGAGCTTCGCATCGGTCAGCCGGCGGCAACGCTCGCCTCGGACACGGCGCCGCCCCGTTTCGAGGATTTGAATCTGGATACCATCGAGCGTCAGGCGGTCCTGCAGGCGTTGGAGCGCAGCCGGGGCAATCGACAGAGGGCGGCGAAGCTGTTGGGAATGGGGTTGAGGACGCTGCAGAAAAAACTCAAGGATTATGGTCTGACAGCCCGCCGCCGGCAGTAGCGGATCGAGTGGATAGTGGAGATTGGGGCCCCCGTCCGCGACGACGGGACGGATCATTTGAGAGTGAAACAACAAATCTTCATGGCCTGATTTTTGAACATGGATGCACAGGATGCACAGGATAATCAGGACGGGACGCTGCTGCACGAGAGGTTGACTCCGGCGATGATCGCGTGCGGATTAGCGGATGTCCAGGACTACAAGCCAGCCGTCTCCAGAAAATATCCTGTGCATCCTGTGCATCCATGTAAATAAACCATCTACCCATGGTTGACTTTGAACCGGTTTCCAGCCTCCAGGTGCAGTGGGGTGATTCTGGTATGTCCCGCCCCCGCCCTGCCGTTCGGGTCATTCGAGGAAAAACACCCGATCGTCATTAGAGACGAACCACGAATGAACACGAATACAGGTGAACTCACTCGAACGACAAGCGGCATCAAAATGCTTCTGCAACTTTGTCACCTTGGTATGACTTCGTGTCCTTCGTAGATAACCCCTCGATTTCGGTTGCCACACCCCCCAATCAACAACTCATCAATCAGTATATTGGTGTTCATTCGTGTCCATTCGTGGTTTGTCGTACCCCTTCGTGGATATCTTTTTTCCATGACTGTCGGTCTGCGGTACGCGCTCGCTGTTCCCGCGTCCTGCAGTTGCCGCCATGGTCGGGCAAAATTCGCGGTATGATTAGGGCCTTGTTCAGTGGCCGCGGTCGCCGGGGGCGTTTGCGTGTGCCATGGCTGTGGCCGGGAGTGATCGATGAACTGGACCATCAAGCAAGTCGGAATCATCGCCAAACCCAAGCTCAAAACCGTGGCTCCGGTCATCGGCCGGTTGCAGGCATGGTTTCGATCTCGGGGCGTCGGCTGCACTCTGGAGCAGGAAACGGCCGCAATTGTCAATGAGCGGGGGTTGCCCAAGTCGGAGGTCCCTGGCGCCTGCGACCTGATTGTGGTCTTGGGGGGCGACGGGACGTTGCTGTCGGTGGCGCGTTTCCTGGACTCCCGGCGGGTTCCGATTTTGGCGGTCAACTTCGGCAGCCTGGGGTTCCTGACCGAGATCACTCTGGAGGAGATGTTCCCAACTCTGGAGCTGCTCCTGCAAGGCAAGGCCAGCGTTCAGCGTCGAATGATGATCGATGTGGCCGTGGTTCGCGGCGGCCAACCGTTTGCGGCCTACCGGGCCTTGAACGACGTGGTGCTGACCAAGGCGGTGCTGGCGCGGATCATCGATATCGATGTCCGGATCGACGGCCACTTTGTGGCCACCTACAAGGCTGACGGCCTGATTGTGGGCACTCCTACCGGTTCGACCGCCTATACGCTTTCAGCCGGCGGCCCCATTCTCTATCCTTCCCTGGGGGCAATGCTGGTGACTCCTATTGCCTCTCACACGCTGACCTTCCGCTCGCTGGTTGTGCCCGATTCGGCCAGCATCGAATTGAGTCTGAAGGCGACCCAGGAGTCGGTATTCCTGACTGTGGATGGACAGACCGGCTTGGATCTGCAGGGAGAAGACCGCATTCGGGTCCACAAGTCCGCCAGCACGGTCGAGTTGATCGAATCCCCCGGCATCAGCTTCTTCGACATCCTGCGGCGCAAGCTGAAATGGGGCGAGCGTTAAGTGGGCCGGACTTATTTGAAACAAAAGAAAAAAGAGTTATCCACGAAGGGCCACTAAGAACGACGAAGGGCCACTAAGGCGTTGAGGTTAACCGCGACGGGATACCAAGGTCACGAAAGGATTATCGATTTCCGATTGTTTCACTCTCGTATGATCCGCCCGGCAGGGCGGGGGCCCAACTTACCTGAAACAAAACTTGTTTCACCCTCGGATGATCCGCCCCGTCGCGGGGGGCGGGCGCCCGGCTCGCAGGCAAACGGGAGTTTCCCAAAGGGGACAGGCCGGCTTTCAGAGAAGTCGCCCTCCGGATACCCCCCACCTCACCATGGGGACGCCCCCCCCCGGGAGCGCGGGCGTCCCGCCCGCATGCTGTCCCTTGGGTTGCCGCTCAGTTTCCCTGCGATGTTGCAGCCGACCGCCCTGCCGGCGGGAACCGCATGGGCCCGGCCGAAGCAGAGGCAGGGCGCCGCTGCCGGTCGAACCGGGTGGAGGAGATGGCAAAGGCTGTGCCAAGACCTGTGCGGGCGGGACGCCCGCGCTCCCGGGGGGGCTTCCTCCCATGACAGGGTCACACCAACGGGACAAAAGTGCAGAAGCATTTTGGCGCCAGTTGTCGTTGAAGGAGGTCCATCAGTCCTCGTGCCTGAAACAAAACCTGTTTCACTCTTGTATGATCCGCCCGGCAGGGCGGGGGCCCACTACCAGCGAACTCTCTTGGCCAACGCGAAAAAAGCTTCCTTCTTCAAGCAGGTGTACCGGGTGGCGGGCACGATTCCTCCCGGGCGGGTGCTGACCTACGGGCAGATCGCCACCCTTCTCGGTACGCCCTACCAGGCCCGTCAAGTGGGTTGGGCCATGCACGGCTGTCCCCCGGGACTGCCCTGGCACCGGGTGGTGGGGGCGGGAGGACGCCTCCTGACCCGTTCTCCCAGCCCGCCGGGGGGTGCCCTGCAGCAGCGTCATCTCCTGGAACAGGAGGGAGTCCTGTTTACCGGTGAGCGGGTGGACATGAGTCGGCACCAGTTCGTTCCCACCACAGGATTCCTCAAGAATCGGCCTCGATCCCAAGCACCCCCGTCCTCTCCCGCCAAGCCGGTCGATTCCTCTCCCTGATTCGGATTCGCCGGTCTTGGGACTCTACCAGCCCGCATTTTTCACCGGGGGTTGCACTCTTGAGAAGAGTGCAGGGAGTGAGGGTCGCGATAAGCCGTACCCCCGCCCTGCCGTGTGGATCATTCGAGGAAAAACGGCCGATCGTTAATGAAGACGAACCACGAATGGACACCAATAAACACGAATAGACCCGAAGACAGATGGACCTGCTTCAACCACAAGCAGCGCCAAAATGCGTCTGCAATGTTGTGCCCTTGGTGTGACGATGTCATGGGGTGACGGCTTCCTGGGAGCGCGGGCGTCCCGCCCGCACAATGATGGCTTGCTGGGAGCGCGGGCGTCCCGCCCGCACCAAGCCTGGCACAGCCTCGGCCATCTCCCCCACTTGGATCAACCGGGAACGGAACCATGGCTCTCCTTCGGCCTGGCCGATGGGGTTCCCGCCCACAGGGTGGCTGCCTGCAGCATCGCACTGAAGCTCAGCGGCGGCCAAAGGGACAGGATGCGGGCGGGACGCCCGCGCTCCCAGGCGATGCCGCCCCGGCGGTGCGGTGGGGGGCGTCTGGCGGGCGGCTTCTCAGAAAGCCGACGTGCACCCTTTGGGAAACTCCCGTTTGCCCGCGACCCTGGGCTGATGCCGGCGGCTAACGGTCCCATGGTAAGATGGGCCGGCGCTATAGCCCGTATTCCTCACCGCTGGGTGCGCTCCTGTACGGAGAAAACCATGGGACGGTGGAGTTGGAGCCGGTGCCTCACCGGACCCGCGTTGCTCTTGAGCCTCCTCGGGTGCGGATGCCGGACTTCGGTGTCAGGCGACAACGCCCTGCTGCTTTACGCGGCGGCAAGCACCACCCGGGTGGTTGAGGAGATCCGCGATCAATACAGCAGGCAAACCGGCCAGGCGGTCGAGTTGAACTTTGCCAGTTCGGCCACCCTGGCGACACAGATTCGGAGCGGAGCCGAGGCCGATCTGTTTCTGGCGGCGGACGAAGGTTGGGTCCAGGCCCTGACTTCCGACCCGGGTCTGGTGGTGGACCGAATCGACCTGCTGAGCAATCGACTGGTGGTGGTTCTCCCCAAGGAGGGACGTGGTTCCCTCCAATCCCCCCGGGAGTTGCTCGAGACGTCCTTTGCAGCCGTTGCCATGGCCAATCCGGACTCCATGGTTCCGGCGGGTCTTTACGCCCGGGAAGCCCTGACCCGGCTGGGGCTGTGGGAGGACCTTCGGTCCAAGATGGTCTATGGCGAGAACGTCCGTACGGCGCTGGCCTATGTAGAGACCGGGAGCGTGGGGGCCGGAATCGTCTATCGAACCGACGCTTTGGCCAGCTCGCAAGTCGACCTGGCGCTGGAGATCGCTCCAGGGCTGCACCGGCAGATTCGGTATCCGTTGTTGCTGCTCAGCCATGGCGGGCGGTCTCCCGCTGCCCGTGATCTTTTCGACTACTTGCAGGGTCCCCTGGCAGCCGCCCTGTTCCGGAAGCACGGCTTCACGCTCCTGTCCGAGACCAGGCGCCCCCAGCCCGCATTTCTCACCGGGCCGCTGGATGCATTATGAAAGACCGTTTGTCTTCAAACCCTTATTGGCCCTTATTTAAGGGCATGGGGGTACAGACTGCGCTGGGCGCGCCCTGGCTTGTCCTTTTCCCCTCAGCGCGCACATGCTCGCTTGACCGTAGTGACCGCTACGCTCTTCGCTCGCGAGCACGCGCTGAGGGGAAAATTACTGCGCCATTGTCACGCCCCCCGGTGAGAAATACGGGCTAGGATTCGAGGATAGCCGGGCCCATTGGTCGACAGTCTTTTTCATCCTCGCCGGGAGCGGTCTCCATGGAATTCAGCGCCGCCGAGTGGTCGGCAATTTACAATAGTCTGAGCGTCGGCCTCTGCGTCGTGCTTGCGAGCCTGCCGCCGGGGTTGTTCCTGGGGTATGCGTTGGCAAGACATCGGTTTCCGGGAAAGTGGCTGGTGGAGGTAGGGGTCAATCTGGCTCTGGTCGTTCCACCGGTGGTGACCGGTTACCTGCTCCTGCAGGTCTTCAAGCCCGCGGCTCCGGTGGGTGGGTTCCTGAGCCGGACGCTGGGCCTCAAGGTGGCTTTCGAGTTTCCGGGACTGGTGGTTGCGGCCGCAGTGATGAGTTTTCCCCTGATGGTTCGAGCCATCCGGCTCGGCTTTCAGTCGGTGGATCCAAACCTCGAGACCGCCGCCAGGACCCTGGGCGCGGGGTGGTGGAGGACCTTTTTTACCGTCAGCTTGCCCCTGGCCCGCAACGGCGTGGTTGCCGGATGCGTGCTGGCCTTCGCCAGGAGCCTGGGGGAGTTTGGGGCGACCGTCATGCTGGCCAGCCAGAGAGAGGGCAACCGGACCATCCCGCTGTTGGTTTACACCTTGAAGGATCGGCCCGACGGGCTGGCCTCAATCTGGCCGCTGGTAGCGGTTTCGCTGCTTCTGGCCGCCGGCGCGCTGGCAGCCAGTGAATATCTGGAGCGCAAGGGGTTGCGACATGAGTCGGCTTGACTTCAAGTGCCGGCACCGGTTCCCGAGCGGGTTCGAGATCGACCTGGCGTTTGAGGCCAGCGCGCTGGTGACCGCGTTATTCGGCCCCTCGGGAAGCGGAAAGACCAGCGTGCTCGGCATGATCGCGGGCTGGTTGCCTCCGCATTTCGGCCGGATTCGGCTGGGTTCGCGCTGGCTGGACGACAGCCTGGCCGGGATCCATGTGCCCACCGAGCACCGGCAGATCGGCATGGTGTTCCAGGACCATTGGCTCTTCCCTCACATGAGCGTCGGGGCCAATCTCGGCTACGGTCGGCGGCGCCGGGGGAGCAGTCGTCCTATTCGCTTCGAAAGGGCGGTTGAGGTGCTGGAGCTTGGGGATCTGTTGAGCCGTTACCCCAGGAGCTTGTCGGGGGGTGAGCGCCAGCGGGTGGCTTTGGGGCGGGCGCTGTTGAGCAACCCGGAACTGCTCCTGATGGATGAGCCGCTGGCTGCTCTGGACGAGGCGCTGAAACTTCGGGTCCTGGCCTATCTGGAGAGGGTGGTCACGGAATGGAACATCCCGACCCTGTTTGTCAGCCACGGACAGGCCGAGGTGCGCCGATTTGCGCAGCGGGTGGTGGTGATGCAAAGGGGGAGGGTGGTGGTGGCGGGCAGGCCGGAAGAAGCGCTGGGGCAGCCCACCCCCCTGGGATGGACCAATTCGGCCGGGCCCGTCAATCTGCTCCGGATAGAGGACGCAGTGCTTCGAGGCGACCAATGGGTGGGACGGCTGGGGGGACAGGAGTTGAACCTCCCTGAATTGAACGGCGTCCCCTCCAGCCCCCTCTTTGTCCAGTTCCAGCCCTCGGATGTGACCCTCAGCCTCGAGGATGTCCAGGGGCTCAGCACCCGGAATCACCTTCGGGGGGCGGTCAGCCGCATGCTGGAACTGGCGGGCGGATATTTCGTGGCGGTGGATGCGGGTCAGATCCTGTGGGCCGAAGTGACGCCGGCTGCAGTGCGTGACCTCGGACTCCGACCGGGATCGAAGGTGACCTGCCTGGTCAAGACCCGCAGCCTTGAGGTGGTGGAGTAGAAATTCCTGGAGGGGCGAGGCTGAACCTCCGCCTCCCGCCTCGTGGAACGGGGTCGCCAACTCTTCGGAAACACCGGACTGCTCCAAGGAGTGACCTTATCAGCAACAGTTCTTCCCTGCCGGTCTGGATTCGACTGAGGGCAGAGTACCTGGCGGCCCGGGTTCTGCTTGGAATCTTCGGTGCTCTCCCCAGGCGGGCCTCCCTGTGTCTGGCCCAGGGGCTTGCCGCCTTGGCTTACCGGAGCCTGGGTCATCTTCGCCGCACCGCTACCCGGAACCTGAACCTGGCCTTTCCCCACTGGACCTCCGAGCAGACCCGGGAGGTGGTCCGGGGAGTCTTCCGGAACTTTGGAAGACTGTTGGTCGAGTTTGCGCGGTTGCCCAAGCTCGACCGCCAAAACATCTCCGAGGTGGTGGTCTACGACGGCTTCGACCATTTTGCCGAGTCTCTCCGCCGAGGGAACGGCACCCTTTTCCTGACGGCCCACTACGGCGCCTGGGAGCTGTGCCCATTTGCCCACGCGCTCTATGGCCACCCGTTGAAATTCGTGGTCCGGCCGATCGACAATCCCTACCTGGACCGTCTGGTCAACGCCTATCGCACTGCATCCGGCAATCAGGTCATTCGAAAGAAAGACTCCTTGAGGGAGATGCTCAAGACACTGAAACAAAACGAAGGGGTCGGCATCCTCATCGACCAGAACACCACCCGGGACGCGGGGGTCTTTGTGGATTTCTTCGGCCGCCCGGCCTACACCACCACGGTCCTGGCCGCCTTGGCACTGCGAACGGGGGCCACCGTCGTTCCAGGTGTGCTCATATGGGACAGCTCCCGGCAGATCCATCGATTACGCTTTGAGCCGCCGGTCGAGATGGTTCAAACGGGCGACAGGCGTGCCGACATCATGGAAAATACGGCCCGCTTCAACAAAATCCTGGAAGCCCTGGTCAGGCAACACCCGGATCAGTGGCTCTGGGTCCACCGCCGCTGGAAGACCCGTCCACCGGGGGAGGTATCGCCTTACGATGCAGTGGCTGGTGGCCAGTGACTGGTGAAAGTCACTCCCCCTTGAGGGGGAGTCGCAGAAGCCGAGCCGCCGGCGAAGGCTGATGCGGTGGGGGGTGGAAGCCGCCGGCGAAGGCTGATGCGGTGGGGGGCGTCACCAGAGAACCATTGGTGGCGGCCGCGCACCATCCCATGGTTTCACTCGAGGGAGGGGTTTTTCCATGAAGCCCGGTTCGCAGGGTTCGGCAGCACCCATTCTGGTGGTGGCGGGCGAGGCCTCCGGAGACATGTACGCCGCCGATCTGGTCCGGACCTTGCAGGCCAGGCTGGGCGCCTCCGGACCGAACTTCTTCGGCTGCGGTGGCCCGGCCCTGCGGCAGGCGGGGATGGAGATCCAGGTGGACAACCGCCAACTGAGCGTGCTGGGTCCTTTCGAAGCGGTTTCCCATTTGGGCCGGTTTTTTGCCGCTCTGAGACAGCTCGAGGCGGCCGCGAAACAAAGGAGGCCCCGCTGGGCCATTCTGGTGGACTTCCCGGACTTCAACCTCCCCTTGGCCAGGAAGCTCAAGCGACAGGGTGTGGGCATCCTCTATTTCGTCAGCCCCCAGATCTGGGCCTGGCGCAAGCGCCGGGTGCATGGCCTGCGTCGATGGGTGGACCGAATGATCGTCATTCTGCCCTTCGAAGCAGAGTTCTACCGGCGGCATGGGATGGAGGTGGAGTACGTGGGCCACCCCCTGGTGGACCGGGTAAAGCCTTCCTGCTCCCGGGCTCAATTCCTGCGCTCCCGCGGGTTGACCGAGGACTGCCTGACCGTCAGCCTGCTTCCGGGGAGCCGGACCAGGGAAATCCGCTTCAATCTGCCGGTCATGGCCCGCACGGCACGGCGGCTCCAGTGGGAACAACCGGCCCAGTTTCTGGTCCCCCTGGCCTCTCCCTTGCATCGCCAACTGGTCCGCGATCTGATCCGGGACGAGGCCCCGGGGCTCTCGGCGGTGCTGGTCGAGGACGACACCTACAACGCCGTGGGACATTCCGATCTGGCGGTGGTTTCCAGCGGCACGGCCACTCTGGAGGCCGCCCTGCTGGGAACTCCCCTGATAGCGGTTTTCCGGATCTCGATTCCGAGCTGGATTGTCGGCCAGTATCTGATTGACGTGCCCTACTACAGCCTGGTCAACCTGATTGCCGGCCGCGAGGTGATCCCCGAACTCTATCAGCAGGACTTTACCGAAGACCGGCTCTATGTCGAGATCCGGAGATTTCTCACCGAAGCCGGCCGTTCAGCGCGTGTTAAAATGGGGCTGTCGGAAGTCCGGGAAAGGCTGGGTCCGGGAGGGGCCATCTCGAAGGCTGCCGAGAGTATCGCTTCCTGGATGGATGCGGGACCGAAAGGGGGATGATGCAGTCGTAGTCCGGATCGATCCGCTAGGCGGCCAGGATTTTCGGGTCCGTCGAGACAACAGGATCGGACCGATTCACGTCCAAAGCGTTGGTGAGAGTTGACCCCGTTTCGAAAGGCTGGAGATAAGCTGATGTCAGAATCGTTCAATAAGTGTTGCCCTTGGGGTTTTGTTTTCCTGGGAATAGTGCTGGCCGCCCCCCCTCCCCTGTCGGCTCAGCAGCTCGGCCAGGGACCCTCCATCGACGTTGAGGAGTACGACATCTCGGTCCAGCTCCGACCTTCGAAGCAGGAGTTGCAGGCCGTCGCCACCGTCAAGTTCACTGCCAGCCAGGAGCGGTTGGGTCGCGTGTTCCTGGATTTCAACGGCAACCTGACCGTGAACCGGGTCTACTTTGCGGACCGGCCACCGGCTCCCGGCAGCCTGTCGAAGAGCTCGAGTCCAGGGCCGGTCGCCTCCCGCCGGGACACAGACACGAACAGGGACACGAACAGGGACACGGACAGGGACAGGGACGAAGGGGTGCCCCGCCTGACGCGGCGAACCCCGACCCCAAGGCCCTCTTCGGAGCCTGGCCTTCCTGCTCCGGAGCCGGTTGCTCCAGATCGGAATCTGCTCGATTTTCAGCAGGATTTCAACCAGCACCTCCTGGAGGTCCAGTTCCCACGGTCGATCGAGTTGGGGCAGTCCGCCTCCCTGGTGATTGAATATGGCGGCCGGCTTTTCTCCGCCGATCACTCTCCCCTCTACGGCGTCACTACCGCCCGGGTGAGCGAGGAGTTGTGTTACCTGCTGGCCGTCAGTCGATGGTTTCCCATGCACGGCTACCGGCAGGACCGGGCCAAGGCCACCTTTCGCGTGACGGTTCCCCAAGGCTACCTGATTGCCATGGACGGGGAGGTGGTCTCCCGGGAACTGGAGGAGGAGCAGGAGACCTTCACCATCGTTAACCGGCAGCCGGACTTCCCCGGTTCGCTGGCGGCGGCCCCCTTCAACGAAATTCCGGTCCAGGCGGGTCAGGTCGAGCTGCGGTTCTATGTGATGGACCACAAGCGGGATTACCTGGACTCCCATACCCGGGTAATCAGCGAGTTGCTGGATCTCTACTCCGAGAAGTTTGCTCCCTATCCCTCCCGTACCTTCAGGGTGGCGGTGATCGACAACGATTCCCTGTTGGGTTTTTCCTCCCCGGGCATTCAGTTTCTGGCCGATCGGGCCTTCGGGCCCGAGCCGAACGTCAACCTGCTGGCCAAGGAGATTGCCTACCAGTGGTGGGGTTCCTTGATCGCCCCCAAGACCGAGCGGGATCTGTGGCTGAAAGAAGGTTTCTCTACCTACTCGGCACTGCTCTATCAGGAAAGCATCTCCAGCCGGGAGGAATTCGCCGGGCAGCTCAAGGATGTCGCCGTGGCGGCGCTGCTTTATGAAGATGAATCCTCGATACTCAATGCCCACCTCCTGGATCTTTACTCGCCCGAGTACAACTCCGTGCTCAAGAACAAGGGCGCCTACGTCCTGCACATGCTTCGGGCGGTGATCGGCGACGAGAAGTGGTTTGAAGTGCTCCGGCAATTCGTCTACGACTTCGGCTACAAGACCGCCTCCATTGGAGACTTCAAGGCCCTGGCCGAGAAGATTTCGGAAAAGGATCTGGGGTATTTCTTCTCCCAGTGGGTTGAACAGACCGGCGTGCCCGAGTTCACCTACGAATTCACCTCCTACCGGATCAAGGACGGGTTCCGGGTGGATGGGGTTGTCAAACAGGATCTGGACCTCTTCAAGATGCCGATGGAAATTCTTGTCGAGACGGAGGGTGAGCCCGAGATCAAGCACATCGAGGTCATGGGCATGGAGTCCTATTTTTCAGTCCGAACCTTCGGGAAGCCGATCACGGCGGTCATCGACCCCAACCATCGGGTCCTGCGGGTCTCCGATGACATTCAGCTGGCCACCCTCATTGCCAAAGGGGACGAGCTCAGAAGGATGGGTGAGTACCCGGAAGCCATATCCCAGTATCAAAGGGCGATCGAGTTGAAGAAGAGAAGCTCTCTGGCCTTCTTCCGGATAGGCGAAGTGTTCCTGGAGCAGCGCAGCACCCAATCCGCAGCCAACTCTTTCAGGGAAGCTCTCAACGGCGATCTGGACCCGCAGTGGATTGAAGTGTGGTGCTACATCAACCTGGGCAAGATCTTCGATATGGCGGGTCAGCGGGACCGGGCGCTCAACGAGTATCAGAAGGCCCTGGACACCAGCGACAACACCCAGGGCGCCCAGGAAATCGCCCAGAAGCACATCGAGGAACCCTACAAGTATCGGGGACCCCAGGTGTTGATCCAGTAAGCTGCAGCAACCTGCCTGAATGGGGGCGCGAAGTCTCCTGCTTAATCCCCACCCGTCGTCGATGTCATCCGCGCCTTCCTCCAAGGCAGCGTCGTCTTCACTTCCCTCGACCAAGCCGTCACCCTCCAACGGTCGCTGCCCCATGGCCATGTCGCAGCCCTGCTCGGCCTTCCCCGCCTCCAAGCTCGCCACCGCCCGGGGACTGTCCCCCGATACCGCCGACAGCAGCCTCGGAGTCCTGCTCGGCCTCGGGCCCGTCTCCGGCAACCAGATGCTCGACATGCTCGACTGGCTCAGGCAGCGGCAGCCCTGGATCGAGAGCTGCAAGCCCCCAAGGGCCAGCCGGCCCCGTTGCGTCCCGAGACCCTGATGGCCGACACGGTGGCCGAAAATCATCATTTCTGTTTCTGCTGCAATAAGAATTCTGGCTATGGGGGGCCATGGCAACGAAAGGGGCGCCCAACGGGGCGAATTGGCGGGAGAAAAATTCTGTCATGATACCGATATTTTCGGAACGACCGACCACTCTTAGGACGTCGGGGTGGAGTAGAAGCAGGACATCAGGCGAGGGGGTTCACCCACTGCAGACCCGGAAATCGTGTCATGTCCGCGTCGGTCGAGTGGAGCTCCGCCTGGTGCTCGATGGCTAAGGCAGCGAGGTGCGCGTCCGTCGTCAAATTGCCACCCCCGCCCACCGCCTTAAGGAGATCGAACAGAATGTCCGCATGACGAACTCCAGGGTGGATAAGAATCGTCTGCGGTCGAACGAGCCAAGACCGGATACGCGTGCAAGCACCATCCATGTCGAGGGGATTGTCGAGTATCTTCGGGTGCGTGGCGATGCGAATGAACCCCAGGATCGAGACCCACGGAAGGCCGACGCTGCCGGTCCCGTTCATCAGCGATTCCCACCACTGCCGCGCCGTCCGGTGCCGCTGGAATTCTGAATCGTGAGCGTGCAGCAGCAGGTTGACGTCAGGAATGATCACAGGGTCCTCTGTCGAGCCAGTTCATCCGCCTCCAACTCGTCAACAAGCTGATTGAGCCGGTCGACATCGACACCCGGCTTGAAGCCGAAGGAGTGGGGATTCACCTTATAGCGAGACCCCCGAGGCGGTTTGCCCTGCATCCCCAGCCCGAGCCTCAACGCGTCGTTCACGACAGCTTTCAAGCTCTTGTCAGTGCGTCGGATTTCGTGTTGGAGGAGCCGCTCGACATCCGGATCGATTGTCAGCGTGGTTCGCATGAGACTCACCATGATGCCTATCATAGGTGATGTCAAGATGATTTTCCCGGGGAGGTGGCCGGTCTGGACGGGCCGGTGAAGGCAATCCGCAACGCCTCGCCCCAGGCACGGCACCACACCACTTCACCCAAGCCGATCAGGTGAACCAGCTTATTAGGGCTGGTGAAGCGGACGCTGACATGGGGTTCATGGCGTAGCTGATGGCGCTTGGCAGCCGCTCCCGGGTCTGCCGTTGGAGGCGGTTTCCGGGAGGACTCGTGCCGTGGGGATCGGCGGGTCCCTGTGCTATTATTCGACCACTTGCGAGAGCCCTCCTTTTGACGGGAATCCCAATGTCGACACCTGTGGAGCGAAAGAGCCGGAAGGTTTCAGTCGAGAACCCCAACCAGCTGCGATCCGCCCTGAGACTCAAAGACCGGGAAGTCGCCGTCCTGCACCAGATCAGCCGGGCAATCAGCGGAAACTTGAACCTGGCGGACGTCCTGCACGAAATCGTCGATCTGGTAACCCATGTGACCAAGGGCGATTCCTGTCTCTTGTACCTGTTGGATCCGACCCGGGAAGAGCTGGTGCTGCGGGCCTCCAAGAACCCCCACCCCAGGATCATCGGCCGCATCAAGGTGAGGCTGGGGGAGGGAATTACCGGCTGGGTGGCTCAGGAGCGCCAGCCGGTCGCCATTCAAAAGGACGCCAGCAACGATCCCCGCTTCAAACTGTTTCACAACCTCCCGGAAGATCGGTATCAGGCCTTTCTCTCGGTGCCGGTCATTACCAAGAACGAGGTGATCGGGGTCATCAACGTGCAGCATAGTCAGTCCCACCGCCATTCCGCCAGCGAGAAGACCTTGTTGATGACCATCGCCAACCAGGTGGGCGGCGCCATTGAAAACGCCCGCCTCTATGAGGAGGCCCGGCGCAAAGCCCTTCAGTTGGAGACCCTCTCCAACGTCAGCCAGACCATTACCTCCCACCACTTTCTGGACGAGATGCTCCAGCTCATCGTGGTAATGATGGCGGAAACCATGAATTCTCCCATCTGCTCCATCATGTTGCTGGACGACGAGGGCAACGAGCTGGAAATCAAGGCCACCCACAGCCTCAGTCAAGCCTATGCCTCCAAGCCCAATATTCCGGTCCACCGCAGCCTGCTGGGCCGGGTGGTGAAGGGCCGAAAACCTCTGGTCGTCCGTGACGTCACCCAGGAGAGGGGCTACGCCTATCGGGAGTTGGCTCGCCGGGAAGGACTTCGCTCCCTGGTTTCGGTTCCGCTGATGATCAAGGATCTGGTGATTGGCGTGTTCAATCTCTACAGCTCTCAGGAGCGGAGCTTTTCCCGCGAGGAAATGCAGTTATTGACCTCGGTGGCCAACCAGGCCGCCGTAGCCATCCAGAACGCCAAGCTCATGAGCGAAACCATCGCCATGAGGGAAGCCCTGGAGACCAGGAAGATCATTGAGCGGGCCAAGGGGATCCTGCTGCAGGAAGAGCATCTGGCCGAGGCCGAGGCCTACCGCCGCATTCAGCAAAAGAGCATGAAGCTGCGCAAGTCGATGCGGGAGATCTCGGAAGCCATCATCCTGGCCGCCGAGGTCAAGGGATGAGGGCGGAAGAAGTTGAGTCGGGTGTAGGCTGTTGGGTCGAACGATCTCTTATATTATTGCGATACATGGACTTACCTTTTCATTAGCAATCGTCTCCCCGATCTCTTGGAAGCTGTGGTTGTCTGAGTCCGAAGTGGGTACGCAGGCAATTTCCAGAGTGATCCTGAACACCGCCGCTTGTCTATCAGATGCTGAAAGCCGTTGAGCACCACCCGCATCGGTCGTCGCTCGTCATTCCTGTCAGACGCCCGTCGGGACGGTCAGAATGATGACCCAGAGGAGTTTTCCCATCGGCAGCGGCGAGCGGCCCCTCCAGGTGGCCATTGTGGGCTCGGGCCCTTCGGGGTTTTACACTGCCGACACCCTTTTCAAGCAGAAGGATCTCCACCTACATGTGGACATGTTCGAGCGCATGGCCATGCCCTATGGGCTGGTGCGCTACGGTGTGGCTCCGGATCACCAGAAAACCAAGCAGGTGATTCGCACCTACGAAGCCACGGCGAGGGATCCCCGCTTCCGATTCTTCGGCAACGTCCAGGTGGGCCGCGACCTGCAGGTGAAGGAACTGCAGGAGCGTTACGATCAGATTGTCTATGCCGTCGGATGTGGGTCGGACCGGCGGTTGGACATCCCGGGAGAGGATCTGTCGGGTAGCCACACGGCGACGGCGTTTGTGGCTTGGTACAACGGGCATCCCGATCATCGATACGACCTGTTTGATCTATCCGCACGGCGAGTGGCGGTGGTGGGGGTGGGCAACGTGGCCATGGACGTCACCCGAATCCTGGTGCGGGATGCGGAAGATCTGGCCTCGACGGATATCGCCGAGCACGCTTTGCAAGCCCTTCGCAGGAGCTCGGTTGAAGAGGTCGTGGTGTTGGGGCGCCGTGGACCGGTCCAGGCCAAGTTCACTCCCAAGGAAATCCGTGAGATCGGCAGCCTACCCGATGTGGATCTGACGGTCGGACCCCAGGACCTGGAGTTGGACCCGTTCGCTCGGTCCCAACTGGAGAAAGGACGGTTTGCCCGCCAGAATTACGAGTACTTGAAGGAGCGGGCTTGCCAGGGGTCCCGCCCTGGATGCCGCCGCGTCCGCTTGCGCTTTTTCACCTCACCGGTGGAAATCATGGCGAAGCAGGGGCGGGTCGGCTCCGTCCGGCTGGAACGGAATCGTCTGGTTAGGGATGAACAAGGACATTCCCGTTGTCTGGGCACCGGAGTGTTCGAGAGACTTGAGGTTGGTCTGGTCTTTCGGTCGGTGGGATATCGGGGAGTCCCGATTCCAGGCGTCCCCTTTGATGAACGCAAGGGCGTGATCCCCAACGCGGCCGGGCGGGTTCTGCGCCCCGTCGGCGACGAGACCGGGACCTGCGAGTACGTGGTGGGCTGGATCAAGCGGGGCCCTTCCGGTCTCATTGGCGCCAACAGGCGGGACTCGGCGGAGACGGTCCGTGGGATGATGGAGGATCTTCAGGGCCGGGAGGCCAGGCCCGTTCCAGAGGGAAACCATGAGGTCTTGGAACGTCTGCTCATGGAGCGAGGAGTCCGGCCCGTTCGCTTTCGGGACTGGCGACTCATCGACGCGGAGGAGCAGGAGCGAGGCCGAAGGCGGGGCAAGGTGAGGGAAAAGATCGCAGATCCGGAAGAAGTTGTTTCGTTGTTGAAATAGAGGCAGTGCCGGGAAGAGGGTAAGTTTTTGGGTTGAAAGGCTCTTGCTTCTATCGAGACAAGGGACGCTGTGTCTTTGGCTTGGTTACGACCAGGTCATGCGCCCCTCCTGTTCAGGTTTGTTTGTGGTGATCCAGACCCTGGCGGGAGTTCATGGCCACCGCTATCTGTGATAGCCAACTGTCAGGTGAATGCCATCGTAGAACACCCGATGACCAAGTGGCGGTTCCGTGCCACTTTTCTGATTGTAGCGGCAGTATGGGTATTCTCCGGGACCGCGGCTCAAGCGGACGACTTTTACTTACGAGCCGGGGGCAGCCTTGATCGGTCGGAGGAAACGCGGTTCAAGGACAAATCCTGTTCGAGCACCTCTCCGGCGGCCTTATACGGCTGTGGGACAGGTAAAGACGGCGCACCCACGAGTACGCTGGGCGATTTCGGCACTATGGCCGGATTCGAACTCGGGATTGGCCGCGCCGTGGCGCCTGCCTTGCGGCTGGAAGCTGTCTTTCAACACCGCCCGAGCTTTTCCTTCAAGGGCCGGGCCAATTTTGTGCAAACAACGGCCAGGCAGTCGGTCTCTGCAGATTTGTCCTCCCTGTCCGGCATGATTGCCGCCTATGTGGATCTCCCACAGTTGGGCCTGAGAAAGTTCGGCCCTTTCAGTCCGTTTATCGGGGGCGGCGCCGGCGTTTCTCGTATCGATATCGGCGAAACCCGCATGGAGTTTCCAAAAACGGCAACCATTGTTCCGGGTGGACAGCGGGTTGGTTTCGCCCGGATGCTGATGGCGGGCGTCGGGATAGCACTTACCGGGACAGTGATACTCGATCTTGCCTATCGCTACACGAATTCCGGCGCCGCCGAAACCGGCAGAGCCACGGGACGAATCATTTGGCATGACGGGAGCCGCGAACCACTGGAGCTCAGTCTCGCCGAGACGCGGGCAAAGCTGTCGGGCCACGGATTCTGGCTATCCCTGCGCTACGTGTTCTGAAATTTAGATACATGAAAGGATAGAACCCGTCAAATCATTAAAAACCCTCTTCCTACCCCTCCCCTCCCATCATTGCTTTCTGGCGGGCCAGCCCCGAGCGGTAATCCCCCGAATAGACCATGACAAAGCCCTTGGGGCAGACGAGCTCCTCCTCGGGCTCCAGTATCCGATCCACGTCGTAGTGGAACGAGACCTCGACCCGCCGGTCGCGGGCGGTCCGCACCGGGATGGTGAGCGCCCCTGCCTCGGGGGGCAGGCTGGCCACGGTCATTCCCATGGTGCGGTTCCAGAAGGCCACCCGGGCGAATCCGGAGGAAGCCGTGGTCACGGTCCGGGCGAAGTCGGGGTCGAGCAGGGGCGGGGTGACCGGTCCATGGACCAGCCGATCCTGGTGAAAGCACTGGAGGGCGTGGCGAGGGGCTTGGGAGTCGGTGAGCGAAGCATCCATACGGAAGAATTGGTTGGTGATCCTGGTGATGCGGATCGGGCGTTCCAGGTCCTTGTTGCGGTAGACGGCCCAGATCATGGCGGTGTCCGGGTAGGCCTCATAGAGCTCGACAACCATGGTTTTCTCGATCAGGATGCCGTCCGGGGTCACTCCGAAGCCGGTGATGTTGAGCCGCTTCCCAGGGCCGAAGCGCCCTCTCACCTCGGACAGGCCGATGTTCCAATAGTCGACGTAGAAATCCAGGATCTCGGCTCCCTCGACCGCAATGAAATGGCTGGGTCTCGCCAGGGTGGGGTCCGGCGGGTTGTGGCTGAGGGCCAGAAGCCGGCCGGCCTGCCGGAAGAACACCCCGCAATAGAGCTCCCGATCGAAGCGGATCTGAATGGAGGAGTTGCGGAACCATACTTCCCCTTCGGCCACGGCGGTATAGTGGATTCCCGGGGGGGTTGCCGTCTGCCGCGGGCCGCTGCCGCACCCAGAGCAGAGAGTCCAGAGGAGGACCCCGCTCAGCACGGCCCTTCGACCGCTGGGTCGGGTTGCGATTCCAGGTCGCCGGAGTTGTTGCGGAATCGCGGGCTCGGGGAACCCCCAACGGAGTCGGCTCCCTGGAGTGGAAGACATCATCGCCTCTCTTTACCTGAAAGAAACCGGGTTTCCAGCCGGCTGGTGCCGGATGCCGGCCGCCTTCGCCATTCGAACTACTGCGGGCCGCGGTCCCCGGGCGCTTCACCCTGAACGACCCGCACCGGCAGGGGAGGGCTCAACCGTCAGCAAGTAGTCCAGGCAGAGCTGGGACCAGGTTTCCAGGTGCTGGCGGCGTCGCAGCAGTTGCTTCAGGGTCAGGAAGTGAAGGTCGGTGATGCAGCCCTCCCTTTTGGTGACTTCCCGGTCATCCAGCCGGCAGTGGTGCACGATCCCCAGATGGAAACGCCCCACCGGAGTGGAATCATCGTTGAGCAGCGCCAGCGGCGGGGTCGGGAAAACGCCGTCCAGTGAGAGTTCTTCCGACAGTTCCCGCTGCAGCGCCGCCTGGTAGAACTCCCGGCCGCGGTGGAACAGGCTCTCATCGGCAGGATTGATGTGGCCGCCAATACCCATCGAACCCAGGTGGACCAGGCGTTTCTCTCCCGAGGTTTTTCCCCGGACGTAGTGCAGCCAGCGGTTGCCCTTTTGGATCAGGACGTAGGGAATCAGTTGCTTGAAGTCAAGGTCCTGTTCCGCCTGGGATCTGGGCCGGAAGAAGGAATTGCGAGGGTCCAGCAGGACCTCCAGCCGGGCCTCCACCTCCAGTTGGAGACCCTGCCCGATCTCCAGGTCATCCAGCAATCGGCTGGGCACCCCCAGGACCATTTCGTCCTTCATGGCTCTCCCCGGTCAGAAACGCAGGCTTGAGGTTAGGTAGGATCCCCGGGAAATGCAACCTTGAATTTGCCTGCCTACGGGCGATCACGGGTATTGGGGGAAGGGGGGAAATTGCAGAAGCATTTCGGTGCCGCTTGTGGTTGAAGGAGGTATATCTGTCTTCGTGTTCCTTGGTGTCCATTCGTGGTTCACCTTCATTAACGATCGGCCGTTTTTCCTCGAATGATCCGCACGGCAGGGCGGGGGCTCGGCTCGCGGGCAAACGGGAGTTTCCCAAAGGGTGCAGGTCGGCTTTCTGAGAAGTCGCCCGGCGCCCACCCCCCACCGCATCAGCCTTCGCCTGGCGGCTCGGCTTCTGCGACTCCCCCTCAAGGGGGGAGTGATTGCCCTGGGAGCGCGGGCGTCCCGCCCGCATACTGTCCCTTTGGCCGCCGCTGAGCTTCAGTGCGATGCTGCAGGCAGCCACCCTGTGGGCGGGAACAGCATCGGCCAGGCCGAAGGAGAGCCATGGCGCCGTTCCCGGTTGATCCAAGTGGGGGAGATGGCCGAGGCTGTGCCTGGCTTGGTGCGGGCGGGACGCCCGCGCTCCCAGGAAGCCATCATTGTGCGGGCGGGACGCCCGCGCTCCCAGGAAGCCTTCATCCCATGACATCGTCACACCCAGGGCACAAGATTGCAGAAGCATTTTGGCGCCGCTTGTGGTTGAAGGAGGTCCATCTGTCTTCTGGTCTCTTCTGGTCTCTTCGTGTTTATTCGTGTCCATTCGTGGTTCATTATGATCCGCCACGTCGTATGGGGCGGGGGGGCGGCTATGCTATATTGCCGGGTGGAGGCGAAAAGGGTCTGGTGACTCTCCTGGTCTTCAAAACCTGTGCGTCGCGACGACGTCGGGACGGGTGGGTTCGATTCCCACACGCCTCCGCCACCCCCTCCTGAAGCTCCAGTCATGCAAGAGCTGGAATTGCTCATGGAAGCCGAGCGGTCCCGCCCCTGGGCCCGGACACCGGCTCGAGAGCTGGCCTGCCGGTTGTTCGAGGTGGCGGAGTCCTTTTACGGCCGGGGGGATGCCCTGGCCGCGGAAACCGCGGAGCGGATGGGGGTGCCTCCAGCCACAGTCTGGTTCGAATCCGTTTTTCCCGCGGTGTGGGGTCTTCTTTCCACCGGTTCCTTTCTCAAGCCCCTGGAAGGCTCCCTGGGCGAGATTGTCGCCTCGGACCCGATACCCACCGAAGACTTCGCCGGGTCGCCGGCGGTGCGGCTGCTCCCCGCCAACGGTTTTCAACGCCTGCTCTTGCCCGGCTTTTCGGGGGTTGTTTTGCTGCGCCCGTCCCCTGGCGTTCCACCACAGCCGGCTTCCGGCGAGGGCCTGGCCCTCTGCCTGCTGCCCTTCAATCTGGCCGGCATTGGCGCCTTGGACATCCTTCATCTGCTCTGTCGCGGCCCCAGCAGGGTCCTGGCCAAGGTCTCCGAGAAGGCCCCGTTTCTCAAGGAGCACCTTGAGAAAATCTTTGCCCCTCTGGTGTCCTGGGGAGCGTTGTCGTTTGTCCAGGGAGGACCGGACACCGGTTCGCGGTTGGCGGCGCGACCCGAATTCGACCGGATCCACTTGACCGGCAGTGCGCGGACGGCTGCCGCGGTGGAGGCGATCGCGGGGGAGGACAGGGTGACCTGCGAGCTGGGAGGGGTGACCCCGGCCATCGTCCTTCCCGAAGTCAAACAGGACCAACGGCTACTGCTCCAAGTGGCGCGCCAGGTGGTTTTCGGAGCCCTGGCCAACAACGGGCAGCACTGCGTCAGCTTTCAGGTGGTCCTGGTCCCGGATTCCCTGAGGGCCGCGATGGGCCAGGCTCTGGCCGGGGAGATGGCACGGGTGTCTCGGTTGGGCAGCCTGGCCGGGCCCCATCGCCTGTTGGTCAATGAGGGGGCGTCGTCCCGGGTGGCGGCCATGGTTGAGGACGCCCGCCGTCTGGGAGCGACGGTGACTTCATTGGGGCAGAGGGCCGAGGGGCGGCGCTTCCCGGTCACGCTCCTGAGCGGGATCACCGACGAGATGAGGCTCTTTCGCGAGGAGGCCTTCGGTCCGGTGGTGGGCCTGGCGAGCCTGCCCGACAGGGACTTCAGCCAGGCGGCGGTTGCCCGGGTCAATCAGCTGGCCCTGACGGGGGACCTGGGCGCCTCGGTGTTCACCCCGTTTCCGGATTCGGAACCCGTTCGCCAACTGGCCCGCCGCCTCAAGCACGGCGTGGTGGCCATTAACAGTTATCCCGGGGTGGCCTTTGCCACCTCTCTGCCTTGGGGCCCCGGTCCGGGGCAGGCCAGCGGTCGGGGCTGGGTGCACAATTTCCACTTCCTGGATGAGTCCCGGATGGAGAAGGTGGTGCTGGCGGCGCCGCTGGGAAGGAAAGGGCTGGGACCGGTGGCCTGGGAGGACCCCTGGCTCCCCAACGTCGCGGGCCGCGGCCCGCTGCGGCTGGCCAAGGCCCTGGTGCGGGCGGCCCTGGCCTACTTCCGCAAGCAGCCCTGCCGGCTGCTGGCTTCCCAGTGGGACATGATTCCGGCGTTGATCGGTCGCGAGCTCAGTGCCCGACGGCAGGACCGTTTTCTATGAGGGGATCTTTCCCGGGCTGGCGTGGCCGGAAGGGTGCTTCTGCAGGTCTTCCGCAACCGGCCTGGCAATGACACGGTGCACCCGTTCCATCAAGGCCGGAATGTCTGCCGGGCGCAGCCCTTCGGTCTGGATGGTGTCATGCAGGTGAACGGTGATTCGGGAAGGGTAGAGCATCCAGCTTCCCTTGCGGCAGAACTGGAACGACCCGCAAATGCTCATGGGAACGATGGGAGCGCCCAGCCGCTGGGCGATGACAAAGGCTCCCTTTTGGAACGGTCTCACCTGGCCGTCCAGCGTCCGCGACCCCTCGGCAAATACGACCACGCTGATCTGATTCCGGAGGTGGGACCCGACCCGCTTCAACAGTGCCTTGAAATGGGACGGCCCCCCGCCCTTGCCGACCGGAATGTTGCCAAAACGGCTCATCATCCATCCGTAGACCGGTATCTTGAAGTGGGACTCCAGCTCCAGACCTCGAACGAACCGAGGGATCCCGCAGTAGACCACGAAGGCGTCGAAAATGTTCACGTGGTTGCAGATGAAGATGCTGGTTTGATCGGGGTCGAATCCGGGGGCCCATCGCTTCTGGAAACGGACGCCCGCCAGTTGGACGATATGGCGGCAGAAGACCCTCTGGGGCCGGTCGTTCCAGCGCGGGTCCACGAAGATGCCCAGCAGCACCAGAAAGGTGCAGACGGTACAGAAGTAAAGGCTGCTGACCGCCCAGATCAGGCCACAACGCAAGGTCAAATAGAGTCGGCGCATGGAGGTTTAGGATTGGAAGGGATCGGGTTAGCGGTAGCGTACCTGTCGGACGGGGATTGGAGAGCCTGGTGGCCGGTGCCTGCGGCACGTCCCCGACTCACGCCACCACCCGGAGGGCTCCCGGCAGGACCTGGATGGCCTGTGGTTGGCAGACGATGACCTCGCCGTCGATCATGACCGGCGTGGGCCCGGAAAGGTCGAACTCGACCCGTGGAGCCGCGGCTCGCCAGATCATTGGGTGCGACATGTGGGTTCCGGAGAAAATCCGGGGAAACGTCTTCACAAACTCCCAGCGTCCGATGGCGCCGACCCGCGTGATTTCAATCAACCCGTCCGCGATATTGGCTTGAGGGGCGATCATGAGCTTCCCTCCGGTAAAGCGGCTGTTGGAGAAGGTCAGGTAGGTGCAGGGTTGGCGTTGGGTCTGGCCGCCCTCCTCCAATCGGAAGGGGAAGGTGGGGTAGCGCAGCCGCATCCAGCACCGCAGAATGGCCATCAGGTAGCCCAACTCTCCCCAACCCTTGAAGCACCGGTTGGTGATCTCTCCGGCTTCCGCCGTGAAGCCGAGGCTGAGCAGATTGATGTAGTACACCACACCCCCGGCATGGGTCAGCCGCATGACGTCGCAGGGACGGGAACGTTGGGCAACCAGCGCTTCCACGGCATGATCCAGTCCCCGGTGGCTGAAGTCCCTCAAGAAGGAATTCCCCGTGCCCAGGGGCAGAAAGCCCAGAGTTACCGGATCGGATGCGTCCTCACGCGGAAAGAGACCGTTGACCACCTCGAAGCTGGTGCCGTCTCCCCCCACCGCCAGAAAGCGGCGGAAACCGGCCCGGTAGGCGTCGCGGCAGAGACTGGTGGCATGTTCGGCTCTTTGGGTTTCCACCGACTCCACGGGTAGGCCCTGGGAGCGAAGCCGGTCCAGGGCCGCCGGAGCTTGCCGCCCGCAGCGCCCTCCGCCGGCGGCCGGGTTGACGATGGCGAAGTAGGGTTTCATGACTCGGGAGGCCGCGCCCCCGCCCTGCCGATCATACAAGGAAAAACGAATCTTGATCTGTTGAATGAAGACGAACCACGAATGGACACGAATGAACACGAAAACAGATGGACCTCCTTCAAACACAAGCGGCCCCGGAGTGCTCCTGCAATTTTGCCCCCTTGGTGTGACCATGTCATGGGATGAAGTCCCCCGGGAGCGCGGGCGTCCCGCCCGCAAAAATCCTGGCACAGCCTCGCCCATCTCCTCGACCCGGATCGACCGGCAAAGACGCCAGGGCTCTGCTTCGGCCGGGCCCATGCGGTTCCCGCCGGCAGGGTGGCCGGCTGGCGCATCGCGGGGAAACTGAGCGGCAGGCAAAGGGAGAGGATGCGGGCGGGACGCCCGCGCTCCCGGGGGGGCCTGCTCCAATCACTCTTGCTCCTCAAGGGGGCGGGCGCCGGCTTGCCGGGCTGCAGCCCTGCCGAAGCGGCAGAGCCGTCACGCTTCGTGTCCCTTCGTCCAACCCCTTGTTCCTTCGCGGATAACTCTTTTTTCTTTTGTTTCAGGCAAGTCGGGCCCCCGCCCCCCACGACGGGGCGGATCATCCGAGAGTGAAACAGGTTTTGTTTCAGAAATCGTTAACCTCTATCCAATCATCCCGTCGCTTCAACGCCTTAGTGGCCCTTCGTCGTTCTTCGTGGCCCTTCGTGGATCTCACTGAAACAGGGTTGTTTCCAAGGCTTAACACTCTATCCAACCACTCTCCACTCTCCACTCTCCACTCTCCACCTGGCTGCGTCCCTCAGAGGGAATGGATGTCTTCCGGGCCCATTCGGGCCCCAATGGCGTCGGCCAGCAACTGGCGCTTGATCTTGAGCGAAGCCGTCCGCGGAAAATCTTCCGGCCACATCAGGCAACCCGAAAGCCTCTTGAAATCGGGCAGCCGTCGGTTCCGGCGGCGCAGCTCCTCCAGTACTTCGGGCGGCAGGGAATCGCCCGCCTCCAGGTGGAGCACCACAATCAACTGCTCCCCGGTGAGGGAGCGCCGCTTCCAGACATAGTTGGCGGCAAAGATGCACAGCTCTTTCACTTCAATGCCGCTGAAGGCGTTCTCGATGTCCTCGGGATAGATGTTCTTGCCTCCTTCGGTGACCACCATGTTTTTGAGGCGGCCCACCAGTTGGAGGTGCCCGCTGGCATCCATGCGGCCCAGGTCACCCGTCAGAAGCCAGCCGTCCTTGAACGTTTCCGCTGTCAACTCCGGCTCGTCCAGGTAGCCTCGCATCAGCGTCTCGCTCCTGACGGCGATTTCGCCCACGCCATCGGCATCCGGGTCGAGCACCTGGATCTCCACTCCCGGCAGAGGCTTGCCCACCGTGTCGGCGCGAAAGGGCTTGAGGTCGTTTACGGTTACCGCCGTCCCGGCTTCGGTGAGACCGTAGCCGTTGGCGACCGGCAGACCCAGGTCATAGAAGAACTGCAGGGTTTTGGGGTCGGCAAAGGCCCCACCGGTGATGAAGGCGACCAGTTCCCCACCCAGGGCCTGATGGATCTGGGGCAGCAGTCGCCGGCTCAGGGCGGGTCTGGGCTTGCCGGCAGTCAGCTTGCGGTTGATCCCGATCAGGCGGTTCAAAACCCAGCGTCGAAAGGGTGGAAGCTCGGCGAACTTTGCCTTCAAGCCGGCTTCCATGGCCTTCAGCACCATGGGAACCACGCTGACGTAGTGGATGCGGTAGCGGGGGAAGGCCGCCTTCAGGAATTCGGGCCGGAGGGTCCTCAAATGGATGACGGTGGCGCCGCAGAGAAAGGGTCCGATGAATCCCACCATGAAGTCGATGGCGTGGTTGGTGGGCAGGATGCTGAGATAGCGCAGCCCCGGCCAGAAGGGGTACCAGGCCATGAGCGACTCGTACTGCTTGAGATAGTTGTCATGGGTGAGGAGGCATCCCTTGGGCCGGCCGCCGGTTCCGGAGGAGTAGACGATGCAGGCCAGGTCCGACCGGTCGCGGGGGACAAACTCGGGCGCTTGGTCCCGGCGACAGTTCTCCCAGCGCTGGGCGCCGGAGAGTTCCACCTCCTGGGGGGCTTCGGTGACCAGGATGATTTCGGGCCTGAAGTCTTCCGGTTTGGCTTCCTTTGCCAGGGCGCGCCAGAGGGGGTACTCGATGATCAGCACCTTGGCCTTGGCGTGAGCCAGCAGGGCAAGATGTTCCGAGGGGCCCAGCTTGTAGTCCAGGGGCACCAGCACGCCGCCGCTGTAAAAGACCGCATAGGCGCCGATGAGCCACTTGGACTGATTGGACATCAAAATGCTGGCCCGGTCTCCGGAAACGAACCCGGCGGCCTGCAGGGTGGCGGCAATGGGACCGGCGGCGTCGGCGAAGTCCCGGTAGGACAAACGGCAGTTTTCCCGGTCGCGGTCGGCTTCGATCAGAGCCAGATGGTCCGCCCACTTGGAGGTGGCGGCGCGCAGGGCTTCGCCCAGAGAGCGGTGGGGGGTAGGGTCGGGGGCGGCAGGTTTCATCAGAGTCTGGAATCCACGCGCTCCGCCAGGGTTCGAAAGTCGGCAACCCCCTGGAGTTCGTAGTCGGGCAGCTCGATGCTAAAGTGATTTTCCAGTTGGGTCAACAGATCCAGGGCCTGCAAGCTGTTGATTCCCAGCTTTTCAAAAAAGTCGTCGTCTCCGCTCAGTTGGCTGAGGGGTATTTGAAAACGCTCGGAGGCCAACTGAAGGATCTGGGTCAGCGTTTCGTCGTGCGCGGGCATGAAAGGGTCTCCTTGGCTCTGTTGCCGCTTGGCCGGCGTCGACTGCTCCCAATGGAGACAGGGCGGGTCGGACGGGGGAACCGTCGCCACTTGACGCCCATCCTGAAATCAGGGCAGATAGGGCTGGATCTGACTGCTCTCCACGAATTTCCCGAGCGCCGTTTCCACCTCGGGCCGATCGAAGAGAGCGCAGAAGGTTTCGATTTCCTGTTCGAGTTCCCGCCGGGGGATCGGCTTGATGAAGCGCTTGGCCTCGCGGGCCGCACGCGAGTCGAACTTGGTTGCCTGAGTCGCGATCCCCCTGGCAGCCCTCACGGCATGACCCGGCGCCACCAGTTGGCTGACGAGCCCGGCCGCGGCCGCTTTGCCGGCGTTGATGCTTCTGCCGGTCAACAGCAGGTCGCGGACCAGGGCGTTGCCCAGGTCCCGCTTGAGTCGAGGAATCCCGCCGAATCCGGGTATCAATCCCAGTCTCAACTCGGGGAAGCAAAACCGGGCTGTACGGTCGGCCACAATCATATCGCAGGTCAGCGCCAGTTCGAACCCTCCGCCGAAGACAACTCCCTGAACAGCCGCCACCGTGGTCAGAGGGATCTGGTCGATCCGATTGAATACCCCATGGATGCGTTCCAGGAAATCGCGAACCCCGGCGTTTCTTTCCGCCGGGTTGCGCGACTGCAGCCCGGAATGGAGCTCCCTGAGGTCGGCTCCGGCGCTGAACCCCGCCTCCATCGAGCTGTAGACCACCAGGGCTTTGCCTCGGTCCACCTGTTCTTCCAGCTCCTGGACGAACCCCTCCAACTCCTTCAGGGTGAGCGACCCGATTTCATTGCAGGGCTGCCGGTGCAGCCGCAATTCGAAAATCTCGCTGGCAAAGCTGAAGGAAAGCGTCTGGCCTTGAAATGGACTCATGGTGCTTGGTCGGCCTGAGGCGAAGCCGGGTTAGCCGTCCCTCGCCCTGGCGTGCGGATCATTCGAGAGTGAAACAGGTTTTGTTTCAGTCACGAGGACTGATGGACCTCCTTCAACGACAACTGGCGCCAAAATGCTTCTGCACTTTTGTCCCGTTGGTGTGACCCTGTCATGGGAGGAAGCCCCGGGGGTGTCGTCTCGATGGTGAGGTGGAGGGTATCCGGCGGGCGACTTCTCTGAAAGCCGGCCTGTCCCCTTTGGGAAACTCCCGTTTGCCTGCGAGCCGGGCGCCCACCCCCCGCGACTGGGTAGATCCATCGAGAAGGACTATAAATGGAACATCGATGCCCAGGATGCACAGGATAATCAGGACGGGAGGCTGCTGCAGGAGACGCTGACTCGGGCGATGATCGCGTGCGGATTTGAGGATGTCCGGGAACACAAGCCAGCCGTCTCCGGAAAAATCCTGTGCATCCTGTGCATCGATGTGAATCAAAAAATCTACCCATGCTTGACTATGAACCGGTTTCCAGCCACCAGGCGCAGGCGTTTGTTTCAGGTAAGTCGGGCCCCCGCCCTGGTGTGCGGATCATACAAGAGTGAAACAATCGGAAATCGATCATCCCTTCGCGACCCTGGCATCCCGTCGCGGTTAACCTCAACGCCTTAGTGGCCCTTCGTCGTTCTTAGTGGCCCTTCGTGGATAACTCTTTTTCTTTTGTTTCAGGCAAGTATAGCGAGTCGATCTCTTTCAGGAAATGCGCCTCGATGGCCGCTCTCCGCTGCTTTCCGTTGGCGGCGAGCAGGCCGTTTTCGACGCTGAAGGGTTCGGTGGCGATATGAAACCGGCGGATCTGACGGTAGTGCGGCAGTTGCCGGTTGACCGCTTCAATGACGCGAGCCGCCGCCTCCCGGCTCACCGGTTCCGTCAGGAGGGCGGCCAGGTATTTGCGCCCGTTCCCAACCACCATCACCTGAGTCGAGGCCGGCAGGGCTTCCAACAGGCGTTGCTCTATGGGCTCCGGGCTGATGTTGTGTCCCCCGGTGGTGATGATGATATTCTTCATTCTTCCGACGATTTTCCAGTTTCCCCGGGTATCCACCTCGCCTTGGTCGCCGGTACGGAACCATCCCTCCTGGAAGACTTCCGAGTCGGCCGGGGGGCGATTCCAGTATCCCGGAAAGATGTTGGGCCCCATCACCAGGATTTCTCCCTGGCCGCTCAAACGCATTTGGATGCCCTGGATGGCCGGACCCACCCGGCCCGCCGTCACCTGGCGCACGTCGTCCATGGTGCAGATGGCGGTGGTTTCCGTCAATCCGTAAACCTGCAGGACCGGGATGCCGATCATCTGAAAGAACTGTTGGGTTTCCTCCGCCAGGGGGGCGGAACCGCAGATCAAGGCCCGCAGACCGGACCCGATGCGGTCTCGGATCTTGGGGAAGACCAAGTGTCCCGCCAGGGGCAGCCAGAACCCGTCAAGCAGCCGGGTTCGATTCTCCTGTGCCCGCAACCAGGCCGATTGACCTCGGCTGAAGAGCAGCCATCCCAGGCCACCGCCCTCCCGTATCTTTTCCTCGACGCCGGTTCGGATCCGTTCCAGCAGCGCGGGAACGTTCAGCATGTACTGGGGTTGGGCCAGCTTCCATTCTTCGGCCAGGCGGTTGAGGTCCATCGACAACATCAGGTTGTTGTTGCGGTAGAGGCAGGTGAGCAGCAGGATCCAGGAGCCCGCAAAGCAGAGGGGCAGGTAGTGGAACACCCGGTCATCTCCGCTCCTGGGATCGCCCTCCATCAACTCTTCCAGGCGGGCCGCGGTCCGTTGCAGCATGAAGTCGATGTTGTCGCCGTTGAGCATGACCCCCTTGGGCTCCCCCGAGGTGCCCGAGGTGTAGATGATGGTCACCACCTGGAGCCGGCCGGGGGGCTCCCCGCCTCCGATGTCGCTCTCGTCGCCGGCAACCGGCGCCGTCTCTTCCCCTTGCGGGACCTGTCCCAAAACCTGTGAGAAATCGAGGACGGGCGGCAGGTCGCTCCAGCAGGAGCCTATGGCTTCGATTTCGGAGGCCCGGGAACAGCAGAGCAGGGAAACCGTACAGTCCTTCATCATGGCCACCAGTTCGGCCGGTGCCTGCCGGGAATACAGGGGAACGGCAATGGCGCCTTCGGCCATGATCGCCAGGTTCATGGCGACCCAGTGGCTGCTGTTGGGGCCAAGCAGTCCGCAACGGTCCCCGGGCCGCAGTCCGGCTTCCCTCAGACAACGGCGGGCTTGGCCGATCCAACCCAGAAGACCGGCGCCGGTGACCGAGTGGAGACCCTCCTCCCGAACCTCTTGCAGGACCGTTTTTTCCGGGCTCCCGCGAAGATTGGAGAAAATTGTCTGTATAAAGTTCATGGGTCCGGATGGGGCGCGGCCAGGTGGATAGTGATTAGTGGATAGTGGATAGTGATTGAATCGACACGTTAAGCATCGTGTTGATCTTGGTGCAGCCGTTTAAAGAGTGCAACCACGTCACAAGGCGCTTGCCTGCTCCCTGAACCCTCCGCTGACAACTCTCCACTCTCCACTCTCCACTCTCCACTCTTCACTCTCCACTTGCCTTAGACACCCCTGTTTGATCAGCCCCGTCGAATGGGGCGGGCGTGCGGCTGGTCAGGGTACCGGCCTGTCCCCGCGAACCCCCAGCCGCGGGGTGGTGTTCATAGGTCTCAATCAGGCTGACCAGGTTCGGGCTCAGCGGGGGAAGATAGTCTTCCCAGGACCGATGACCGCTCCGAGTAGGAAATTCGGGGTAGCGTTCCAGCAGGTGCTGCTGATAATAGACCCCCATTCGTGCCATCACCTTCAGGTTTCGGACCACCGTAGCGCCCAGGCTTGCCCGCATCTCCCCGGCCTGACTCAACAATTTCGGGAGGAGCACCTCCAGCTTGGGCTCCAAATCCGGATCATCGACCTCCAGCAGGAATTCCGAGTGGCCCCGCTCCCGCATCAGATTCCGCAGGCGTTCGTCCATGGTGACGCCCGCCGAGGCCACACCGGCGGGCATGCTGGTGACGACTCCATGAAATCGGGAAGAAAGGAGCAGGTGACACCGCCTCAGGATGCTCACCAACTGGTACATGTCGAACTGGTCGGAGATGAAGCAGGGAATGCCTCCCAGGCCATGACTGATCCTTTCACAACTGACTCGATCCAGCGCCTCCATCCCGATCAATATCGGGAACACCCGGTGGTTCTTTCGGAAGGTCCCAATGCTGCGGCACCAGGCATCGACATAGCGCTGAAAGGCGGCCCGAACCTTGCGGTTGTCGTGGTGAAAGTAAATGGAACGGTAGTGACTGGGCTTGTACAACCCCAACAGGGTGCGGGCGGCGAACTTGGCCAGAGAAGGCCGCACCGGCCACCAGAAGGGGTTGATGGGACAAAGTCCCAGAACCGGGGTCCGTCCATCCCAGCCGGCCCCTTTCAACTGACTTTCCCCGTATTCCGGCCCGTGGGGTTCGAAGGTCCAGGCCGTATCGGTTCCCAGCTCCGTCGGCACCCCCAGGGCGCCCAGGACCCCCTGGGATTCCTCGTTGCGGGTGATCACCAGCGAATCGGAACAGTAACGCCGGCACATGGTCTTCAAGTAGCGGTCCATGACACCGGCTTCCGCTCCAAATCCCACCGCAAGCTTGTTTTGGGCGGCAGCCATTCCCAGGCAGCCGATCATCATGGTGCTCAGGGCGTTGGCGAATTTGCTCTTGAACATCGAGCCCTCGCAGGCCACGACCCCGTGGTAACGGCCGACCTCGCGAAAGAGGAAGGGAGGAAAGACATCCGGCAGCTTGACCTGGCGCACCGAATCGAAATAACCGCGGGACCACTCCAGGTTGTGCGACAGGACGCTCAGTTCCAGGTTGGGGTCGCCCAGAACGCGGCGAATCTGACGGATCATCTCCTGGACGCGGACGTCGGCCCCGGTATTGCGATTCCCGTTGTAACCGGCAAACAGCAGGCGCAGTGGGGTGCCCGGAGTCCAGGACTCCCCCGATCCCAGCATCCATCTCAGCTTGGAGAGCTCGATCAGGCTACTGACCCAGAGCTCCAGTCCCAGATCCATCATCGGCTGCCTCCGCCACGGGCCAATCCCGGTAGGGATAGGTGAAGTGGTTCCTGGTGGCGAATTGATACAGAGGATAGCAGTAATCGGTGAAACCTGCGGGAGTCATGCCCGTTTCCCGCACCGCCCGGCTGTTGTCAAATACCGTGTTCCAATGCAGATAGGGGAGAAAGACCTGCATGAGACTGGCCAGGTGGCCAACCGGGGTACCCCTGCGTCGCGCCAGCCAGCCCACCGCGGCGTTGACCGGGCGGATCAGAGAAGGGACATAGGTCGGCCGGCGGCGGTTTCGTACGGCGCTCAAGGCGTTGGTAATGTCCTGACAGGTCGGAGAGGCTCTTCCGGAAGAGAGATGGTAGGTGTCGAATCCGGGGCTCTCTTTCTGGTGCAAGGTTGCCACGGCCTCGGCCACGAAATCCACGTTGACAATGTCCAGGCGATCGCCTGCACGCAGCGGCAGCAACGGCAATCCCGCCAGAAGGGCGAACGCCTGAACCATGTCGAACTGGGTGGTTTCCGCCCGCCGGCTGTCTCCCAACACGATACTGGGGCGAAAGATGGTCAGGGGAATCTCCGGCAGAAGCTCTCGGATCAGGTGTTCGCAGAATTTTTTGGTGCGGGCGTAAGGATCGTAGTCGGAGCGGCTCCAATCGATGGCGTGCTCCTCCTGGATGACTTCGTCTTGCCGGATTCCGGCGACCGCCACCGTGCTGATGTGGCTGAATCGCCTCAGGCCGTGGTCCGCGGAGATGGCTTGGGCCAGCTTGATGGCTTCCAGGGTGCCTCTCAGATTGATGTTCAGGCAGGCTCGTTCCGATTTTCGGTTGAGCGAGGCCGCCACATGCAGGATCGAGTCCGCATTCTTGACCACATGGCGGTATTGGCTTGGACTGAAGCCGAACCCCTCATCGGTGAGATCGCCGGTCAGCACCTGGATGTTGGTCTTCAGGTGGTGGTGGAAGCGGTCGAAATCGAGGTGCAACTGAAAGGCTCGCCACAGCCGTTGGGCCGCGGCCTCACGACTGGGAGCCCGCACCAGAAGAATGAGGCGCTGGTGGTGCTTTTCCAGCAACTCGCTGGCAATGTGAGCGCCGAGGTAGCCCGTGGATCCGGTGAGGAAGATGCCCATGATGGCTAGCGTTGGCTCTGCCGGGCCTGGTAGACCCTGCCGGCGATCGGGTCTCCGGATGTGTTGGCGGTGTCCGCTGAAGTCGAGGCGGGCTCCATTTTGAAGTTGCGGGGGAGCAGCCCGGTGTCGGGACGGCGCCCCTCGATGATGGGATAGGTCCAGCGGCGCAATGCCGGTACGTGAAGGTTCACCCAGTAGTCATACCAGTCGATGGCTTCCGGGTGGTAGCCGAAATCTGCGACTTCATCGCCGGGTAGGACAGCCCCCAATTTGCGAATGTGGTCTGCGGCGAAGAAGTACTCGTTGTCCAGAATGAAGGGCTGGTAGAGCTCGATGACCTTGTGCACCCGGTCCAGGGCCCGTTGCTTTCGGGTGAGGCTGTCGTTATTGACGGAGAGTACCCCGGTCAGGTGCTGAAGACCCTGAAGCAACGTCTTCATGCGGGGCAGGGAAACGTTCCGGTAGCGGGCCTGGGAAACCGAGATGGTGTCGCAGCGGGCCCTGAGCCAGTGTTCCAGGCCTTCCAGGGATCGATAGTACTTGCGATGGGCCAGGCAGGTCAGCTCGATGGTCCGGCGCATGTCGGCGGGATTGGTGGCCGAGGTTGCCAACTGGTAGACCCTGTCGTGACGCCGTTGCACCAGAGCTGCCGCCACCAGGGTGAGTCCACGGCACACCAGGTCAACCGGGATGACATCCAGACGCTTGCGCTTGTTGGACGGGAGTTGCCGAAAGTAGGTGCTCAACAGATAGGACAGCGGGGCCGTCGTGTTGACACCCTCGTTCCAGCCCCGAAACGGTTGGCTGATGGAGGACTCCACGATCGAGGGTCTGACCACGGCAATGGGAAGATCCTCGGTGGCCAGCAGCGATTCTCCCAGGCTCTTGGTGAAGGTGTAGATGTTGGGCCATCCCCAGTGTTGAGCTCGCTGAATCCCGAATTCAATCCCGCGGTCGCGGATCCAGCGGGTGCGCTCCTTGCGAACCAGACGCGAGGGATCGCTCAGGTTCGGCTTGCGGGAAGAGACCCGGGCTTGGACTTCCTCGGTCACCGAGTCGCTGTCTCCTTCCCGGGTGATGCGCTCGATGGATTGATGGACGAGCCGGTGTTCCCGATAGACGTCAAAATCCGCTCGACCGGTCGGAGTGTAGTTGGGAAGGAGTTCCTCGGAAACCCGTCCGTCGGTGCGACCGTTGACGAAACAGGTGGAGACATGCAGCAAAGCGGCCCGGCGGCAGCGCTTCAGAAAGGCGATCAGACCCATGACACCATCCACGTTGATGTTCATGGCCAGGTGGAGGTCGGGATTGAAGTCGGTGAGGCCGGCTGAATTGATCACCAGGTCCAGATCTTGGGCCAGGCGCCCGACTGTGGCTTCGTTCAGTCCGAGGTTGGGATCTGCGATGTCTCCCTCCACCACTTCCACCCGGTCCATGAGCATCCGGGGCAGTTGGTCGCCGAAGCGTTCATGCAGGGAGGCAAAAGTGGGAGATTCGGCAACGATCTTCTCGAAGCGCTGCAAGGCGCTGCGCGATCCCTGGCGTCGGATCAGCAGGTAGATCCTTCCGATCTCCGGGAGATCGTGCAGCAGCATGGACAGCCAGACCTTGCCGATGAATCCCGTCCCGCCGATGAGCAGAATATGCTTGCCGGCCAAGGCCTGGCGTACCGACAGGTCCTTGGGGCGGGCTCCCCGCTGGTTGAAGTCCACCACGGGAGGCGGGGGGTTATTGGTCTGCCGGGCGGTGGTTTGGATGTGCCGCTTCAGGGCGCTGGAGGAAAGACCGGGCAGGCCGGTGAGCAGGATGCTTTCGGAACCGGACCTCGCCTGCCCCCGGCCGGGTTGCCGGGTCTTGGGGATGATGGGAGAATGAAGGCGCCCGGTGGCCAGACCGTCCCGAAACTCCAACCGGTTGGAGACCAGGCTTTGGACACCCAGATGTTGGCCCAGGGGACGGAGGAGGTGTTCCAGTTCCCGGCTGACCAACACCACCTGATTGCCGGCGGCACTCAACTGCTTTATGGCCTCAACCCCTTGGGGTTTGAGGTGGTTTCGCAGTTTGTACTGGAAATATTCTTCACCCAGCAGGTCCAGGCGGTCGCGGCTGGTACCCCTCAGGGGCAAGTGGATCAACCGGGCGGCCAGCCGGGGGTTCCACAACCCCACGATCAGGTGGACGGGACGCATCAGACCGACGCCAATCAGGCGGTGGATTCGGCCGGAAAAGGTCTGGGCATTGCTGGCGTAGTGGGCGGCCAGTCTCGAGGAGTCGACCCTGAACAGCCCATCGTCGGCACTCACAAAGGCAAGCTTACCCGTCTTATCAATGGTGTTCTGCAAGGAATCGCTGTTTTCCCGACGGACGCCGTGATTCAATGGTCGCGGCCGGTCCGCCGCGGGAGAACCGTCCTCCTGTGGGCTGGCCGATTTCCGGACTCAGCATGTTGGCCCGGACGGCACCGGCAATCGGAAAGAATACGCAAGCCCAGGGTGTTTTTCAAGCCCAAAAAGGGCCTGGGCCTGACAGCCGCCTTCAGGCCCATCTCCCTATTGAGTCCCGGACGGGCCTTGGGTACAATGGAACGCGATTGTAGAAACGGCAGTCCTTCCTTCACTTTCGTTGCCTTCAGGAATTGGCAGGGTAGCGCCGGTTCCCCGGCGACGATGGTCGGAGCGGCGCTGGTCGAGACCCGAGTGTCATCCCACCGAGCCTGGGAGGATTCCCCAGGGGGGTGGGACCGGCTGAAGCCGCGAGGACTGTAACCAAGGTAAACGTCAAACAGAGTCGAGGAGGAATCATGCGGTCCATGCATCCATTCAACTCGGTGGCTTTCTCCGTGGCGATCGTCTTCCTGCTGGGTGTGTCGCTGACGGGATGCGCCCCGAGTGAACCACCGGCTCCTGCATATCAGCCGGAGATCCTGCCATTGCCGGAGCAACTGGCAACCTATGAGGAGATGTCGATTCCGGAAGACAACCCCATGACGCCGGAGAAGGTGGCCCTCGGCCGCCAACTATTTTTTGACAAGCGCCTCAGCGCAGACGGGTCCCGTTCCTGCTACTCCTGCCACCTGTGTGAGAACGGGTTGACGGATGGTTTGCCCACGGCCATTGGGGCCCTGAACAAGAAGCTGTCGCGCAGCAGCCCGACTCTCTGGAATGTCGGATACCACTCGGAATTCTATTGGGATGGACGCAGTGGCTCCCTGGAGAAGCAGGGCATGGCTGCCTGGAAAGGCGGCAACATGGGAGCCGACGCGGAGGTCGTGACCGCCAAGATCAATGCTGTCTCAGGCTATCGGCCCCAGTTTCAGAGCGTGTTTGGGGGGGAGGCCACCCCTGAACGGATCATCCAGGCCATCGCTGCCTTCGAACGGACCATCATCAGCGGAAACACGCCTTTCGACCGGTGGCGGGCCGGGGACGAAACGGCGGTGGGTGAGGAGGCCAAGAGGGGCTACGAGGTTTTCAAGAAGTTGGAGTGCGACAACTGTCATGACGGAGTGCTTCTTGCCGACCTGCAGTATCACAACGTCGGGATTGGAATGGACGCCGAAAAACCCGACGTGGGGCGATTCAAGGTGACTGGGAAGGCGGAAGACACGGGGGCTTTCAAGACGCCGACCCTGCGGGACATCGCCAAGTCGGGTCCCTACTTCCACAATGGCAGTGTGGCCACCCTGGAAGAGGCCGTGGACCTGATGATCGGCGGAGGCAAGCCCAACAAGTATCTGGACCGCAAGAATCTCAAGAAGAAGAAGGCAACCGAAGCCGAGAAGAAGGATGTGATTGCTTTTTTGGAATCACTGACCAATGACTGTCAACTGACCGAACCCAAGCTGCCGGAGTAGTCAACGACCGGGTCAACCGTCGTCACGCCCACCCCACCAACGCGGGCTTCAGCCATCGGGGCCCGCCCGCTCTCTTGCCGGTGAGAGTCGAGTGCCAACCTCGGCTTCCCGGCAGGAATCTCCATGGATTTCTATCTTCTCCAAATAGGAAAACGTTGGGTCCTGTATGCCGAGGACGTCCCCGTTCCGAAGGGGGAAACGGGCCACTCGCAGGACCGTATCGACCGTATCATCCAGGACCTGGCTGCGCGCGGGGTCTGGTGGGGGACGGGGCTGAGCCGTCTGATCCGCACCGTACGGGATGGGTACTCCGAGCTCCAGAACCGGCTTGATCCCATGGAACAGGTGTTCAAGCGCATGCGCCATGCCGAACCCATGCGGGTGCATTTCTCCGCGTCCCTGTCGCAATCGGAGGCGCTGGCCAGGCTGAAGTCACTGCTGGCGGGCCAAAGAAATCGCCATGCGGCCTGGATGATTGTCGACGGTCTGCTGGCCCTGGGTACGTTGCCTCTGGCTCCCTTTCTGGTCCCTATCCCCGGCCCCAACCTGTTTTTTTACTACCCGGCCCTGAGGACCTTGAGCCACTGGTGGGCCTGGCAGGGGACCCTGGCCGGGCTCAGCCGGGTCACCCCCCAACTGGTGGCTCGGGACGAGATTGCCATTCTGGAAAAGACGATCGGCCGCAGCGGGTTCCCGGATAGCGTGGCCGAAATTCAGGATCTGGCTTCCAGACTGAAGCTGGGCCAGCTTCCTGACTTCATTGCCCGATATGCCTGACATAGGAGACGGCCATGCCTCTATCTAGGACCATTCTGCTGGGCTTTCTTGCTGCTCTTGTCCTGCATCTTCAGCCGGCCTTTGGTCAGCGAAACCGGATCGACCTGCGGGTAAACGGAGGGTACAGCTACCTGTTGGAGGAATCGCTGCCCAATACCTGGCTGGGAGGCGGGGCGGTAACTGCCGCCGTCTGGCCGGGCGTTCGGCTCGGGGTGGAGGTGCTGCGGGCCGACGTGTTTGGCCAGGACCAGGGGAACGGCGAGGGAGGGCTGCTGATCAGTCCCATCCTGGAGCGCAGTTTTCTGGAGTTGCCGCGCGTCAAACCCTATCTGGTGGGTGGAGTCTCATTCCTCCGCAGGCGTAGTAAGAACAGCGTCGGCCTTGGCGGAGGAGTGGGTGTGCGGCTGTTCCTGACCCGGCACCTGTTCCTGGCCCCGGAAGTGCGTTTCGGGAAATTTCCACGCGTGCGATCGACGGTGTCGGTCGGCATCGCCTTCTGAACAATGCCGGTCAGTCGTAGTACTCCAGGCCGAGATGGGTGATCATCTCCTCACCCTTCAGGTACCGCAGGGTGTTCTTGAGCTTCATGAGCTGGATGAAGATGTCGTGTTCCGGATAGAGTTCCGGCGCACATTGGGGGCTCTTGAAGTAGAACGACAGCCACTCCTGAATCCCATGCATTCTGGCGCGCTTGGCCAAGTCCAGGAACAGGGCCAGATCCAGGCAAAGGGGAGCAGCCAGGATGCTGTCGCGGCAGAGGAAGTTCAGTTTGAGCTGCATGGGGTACCCCAGCCATCCGAAGATGTCCACGTTGTCCCATCCCTCTTTGTTGTCTCCTCGCGGCGGGTAGTAATTGATATGCACCTGATGGTGATAGTCCCCGTAGAGATCCGGGTAGAGGTCGGGCTGCAGGATTTGATCCAGCACCGAAAGCTTGGTTTCTTCCTTGCTCTTGAATGACTGCGGTTCGTCCAACACCTCGCCGTCCCGATTGCCCAGGATGTTGGTGGAGTACCAACCGGCCAGACCGATGAGCCGGGACTTCAGCCCGGGAGCGATGATGGTCTTCATGAGTGTCTGCCCCGTCTTGAAATCCTTGCCGCAAATGGGAACCTGGTTCTTCTTGGCCAGTTCCAGCATGGCGGGAATGTCGGCCGAAAGATTGGGGGCCCCGTTGGCAAAGGGAATTCCCATCGAGAGGGCGGCATAGGTGTAGATCATGCTGGAGGTGATTTTGGGGTCGTTTTCTTCCAGTCCCTTTTCGAACTTGGCCAGGGTGGAGTGAACCTCGCTGGGCTGCAGGAAGATTTCCGTGCTGCCGCACCAGATCATCACCAGTCGGCTCAGGGCGTGCGCCTGCCGGAACTGCTCGATGTCCTTCATGACTTCCAGGGCCAGTTGGCGCTTGTTGCCGGCTTTTTTGACGTGGCGTCCCGTGAGGCGCTTGACGTATTTACGGCTGAAGACGGCCTTCCAGGGGCGGATCTGCTCCAAGTGCGGCCGCAGTTCTTCCAGATGTCGGGGTTCGAGCACCCCTGATCGAACGGCCGTCTCGTAGCAGGACTCTCCGTGAATGTCCCAGCCGCCGAAGACCAGGTCATCCAGCGAAGCCAGGGGAACGAAGTCCTTGATCAAGGGCACCCGCTTCTCGGTGCGCTTGCCCAATCTGACCGTTCCCATTTGGGTCAGGGAACCGATTGGCGGGGCTTTCCGCCTGCGAATGGCCTCGACTCCCGCAATGAAGGTGGACGCCACGGCGCCCATTCCCGGCAGCAGGACTCCCAACTTGCCCTTGGGCTCGGCAACTTTGGTCCCTTTCTCGATCACGGCGTACCCTCCGAAAGTGAAGCTGGTTCAAACGAACCGGAATCATGCAACGAAGTCGGCACGGATGGCAACTTGAAAATTCCAGCCAAGGGGGAGGGGGGAACGACTCCCCGGCGTGCAGGGCTATCCGGTTTGCCCGGATACTGACCGCGAGGGCAAGCCACGGCTCCCCGGCGTGCAGGGGCTATCCGGCGGCCTGGCCGTAGACAATGATGCTCAGCGGCAATTGCCCGCCGGGTTTCTGACCCAGGGGCAGCGACAGGATCCAATGGTCGAGGTCATCTTTCTCCAGCAGGGGTCGATCCACGGAATCCGGAGGGAATGCCAGGTTGATGACGGTGGGATGGTGGGTCCCGGAGGCTTTCTTGCTGAGCTCCACCAGTTCCTCCGAACTGAGGCGTGCGTCTGGCGCCTTGGCGTCCTCGCTCAAGGGAATCAACAGAACGAAATCCACGATTGGCGCAGCCCCCAGGTGGTTTCCATCCTGGGGAATCACGCCGTAGCGCATGGTGTAGGTCCCTTTTTTGAAAGGAAGGCCCCGATAGTCGGTTCCGCCCTCGGGAAATCTCATCAACCCCAACAGGATTCCCGAATGGAAAGCGGGGTATACGGCCTCCGGGGAGGCGGGCTGTCCCGAATCGGCGATCTCTTGACGGACCCAGACCTCACACCAGGGGTTCCCTTGCCCATTCAGGACGCGGATTCCTGCCGGCTTCAGAATGGATTTGAGCGGTTCCGCCAGGGCCTTGGGCGGATGCTCGACCACCTCCAGGGAGAAGCTTTCTCCCCGGGCCGTTTTGGCCCCCAGGAAGCTGAGCAGCAGGAGGCCGAAGGTGGCGAAACGAAAGACCATGACGGTGGAGAACGTCGATGACCGGAAGCCGGCTTCCAGCCATCGCATCGGTTGCGGCGGCCGCGTTGTCGCGGTCAGGGTTGCAGGGGGGCGTTATAGGAGAAGTGTCCGACGAAGGCGTTGGTCTTGCCGTTGATTTTCCAGTTCACTCCCAGGCCACTCCCGCTGAACTCGTCGGTAATGGTGTAGGCCGGCATGGCATGGGAGAGTTCGGTCAAAGGAGGGTAATAGACGTGTTCATTTCCGCAAAGGTGGTCCTTGGCTCCAATGGGGCGGGCCTTGATTCTGGCCAGGTTCCCGGCCTGCAGCTCGGCCGACCCGTGCGATTCACCCTCTCCAACCGTCAGGTGGATGGGCGCGGTTTCGACGGTCACCACGTCCCGCAACAGCTCGGGAGCCATGGTCCGAGCGAAGGCCTGCAAAGCCGCACGCTGTCGGGGGTTGGCCCGGGAATCCACGATAAGCACCGATTTTGCAGGATAGGGGTTCAGATAGGGATCGCCCAGGGTGGCCCTGGCTTTGGTGACGCCCACCACACCCAGGCCGTCCAGCTTGACTCCCTTCCAGCTTCCCTTCCGGATTCGCCAGGCCAGAATGGCCTGGTCGCCCGTCAGACCGGCCTCGGCATTGGCCACACAGGGCCCCGTATAGACATTGGCGCTGCGGGTTTCCACATAGTCACCGGAGATGACGGCCGCCCAGCCCGGACACGCCAAACCCAGGATCAAGATCAAGAGGATGGTTGCTTTCATTCCTTTCCCTCCCGTGGATGGTTTCTGACTCCCTCGCCGCCATTATAGTATGCAGGCGAGTTACAACTCAACCGCACCGGTCGAGCCTCCCCTTCAACTGCGAATCACTCCCCCCTGGAGGGGGAGTCGGCAAGACAAGGGCGAAGCCCGCTGTCGAGCCGGTGGGGGGGATCAAAAGCCTCCTCGAAAGCAGGTTCGCCCCAACTTGCAGGTTTGCGGCTCAACCAGTTGCTCATCGGGTCCCAGGATCCTCTGGGTCAGTGCGCACCAGTAGTTGTCGTCACCTGCCGGAGGCACCGTCGGGTCGGGTTCCGACTCGTAGAACAGGCTCTTCCAGCGCAGGCAGTTGCAGACTTCGTGTTCATGACCGTCAAATCGTCCAGGCATGGCTATGCTCCTCCCATGACCGCGTTCAGAATCGCCCGTTTCACCGCCACGCGGGCCAGTTGAACCTTGTATCCATTCCTGCTCAGAGGTGTGGCTGCGGCAACGGCGGCAGTGCCCGCCTCAGCCGCCGTTTCTTCGTCGATTGGCTTGCCCACCAAGCCTTTCGCCGCCTGGACGGCAATCCAGGGGGTGGGCGCGACATGACCCAGGACGATGCGGGCCTGCTCCACTGTCCCGCCGCTCAGCTTCAAGGCGACCGAGGCCGTGACCAGCGGCCAGTCCAAGGCCTCTTTTTCCCGAACCTCATAGGTGGCGTTGAGGACCTGACCGGCGGGTGGGATATGGATCTCTCCCAGGATTTCACCGGGCTTCAGAATCGTTTCGCGATCCGATTCCTGCTGCGGGGTCTGGAAGAACTCGGCGGCAGGCACTTCCCGCGAACCGTCCCTGCCGAAAATGCGCAGGGTGGCGCCCAAGGCGATCAGCGGGGGCCCCAGACTGGAAGCACTGACAAAGGCCGCTGGTCCCGAGTTGCCCAGGATGGCGTGGTACTGATTCTCTCCCTGCCGCACCAGGTCCTGGCCGGAGCCATCCTTGGGGAAGTAGCCGAAGCCGTTGCGGAAATACCAACAGCGCGGCCGCTGGCAAAGGTCGCCGCCAATGGTGCCGAAGCTTTGGATCTGCTGGCTTCTGACACCGCTGGCTGCCTGCACCAGCGAGGGATAGTCCCTTTGGGCCACCGGATGGTCGATCAGCTCCGACAAGGTGGCCAGGGCTCCCAGGCGCAGGCCGGAGGAGGAGATGTAGTCGATCCCCTGGAATTCCCGGATGCCTTGAATGTCCACCACTCGCTTGGGGGTCGTGCCGAAAGTTTTCAGGAGACTGAGGAGGTCGGTGCCGCCGGCTAAAACCTCGGCCTCTCCCCACTGGGCTCCCAGCGACTGGATGGCCTGCTCCTTGGTGCTCGGACTGGCATACTCGAAAGCATTCATGCGTAGAGCCCTCCTTTGTTTTCCAGTGCCGCCAGGACGCGCCGGGGAATGAAGGGCGCCCGGGCGACCCGCACTCCGATGGCGTTGGCCACGGCGTTGCCGATGGCCCCGACCGGCGCGATCACCGGGGGTTCCCCAAGCCCGATCACCCCGCGGGCGTCCTGCTCCGGATCTTTCCACATCTCGACAACCAGTTGACCGATGTCGCCCAGGCCTGCAAGCTTGTAGAACTCCATCTCACCGTTCAAGAGCGTCCCGGTCCGCTCGTCCATGATGCGCTCCTCGGTCAATGCCGAGGAGATCCCCATGATCAGAGCCCCGTACACCTGGCTTTCGGCCAGCTTCTCATTGACGATCAGCCCGCAGTCTTGAATGGCCACGAACTTTTTCATCTTGACGACCCCGGTTTCCGTATCCACCAGGACTTCAGCCATTTGCGCTCCGGCGACCCCGGAATCGATCAGCTTGCCGTCCGAGGCTCGACGGCTGGCGCTGATGTTCCTGCCGGTCACTTCCAGCGGCGTCACCCCCAGCCGCGTGGCAGCCTGTTTCCAGGACAGGCTCTTGAAGGATTCGCCCTTGACCCGGATCCGGCCGCTTCCGGCCTCGAGTTGCGACGGCTCCACTCCCAGCCTGGGCGCCACTTTGGCGTAGAGTTCCTCCAGGGCCAGTTGGCAGGCCCGCCGGGTGGCTGCGCAAACGCCTCCGACGGTGGTGCTGCCGCCGGAGGGACCGGAACGGGGGTAGTCGGGGGAGCGGCCGATGTTGACCTTGATGGAGTTGACAGGCAATCCAAAGGTCTCGGCAGCGACCATGGCGATGACGGTGGTGGTGCCGGTTCCGATATCCTGGGTGCCCAGGCTGAGGGAGACCGATCCGTCCGGATCGATCACCAATCGGACGGTGCTGTTGTGGCCCCGTCCTCCCCAGGTGTGAAAAGCCAGTCCCAGCCCCTGCTTGACCGGACCTGCCGTCTCTTGTCCCCTGGGGCGCCATTTCTTCCGCCATCCAATCAGCGCCGCCGCCTTTTCCAACTGCTTGCGATAGAGGTCGGGCCGCTCGGTGAGGTTGAGGTTCTTGAGGTAGAAATCGAGGGGATCCATCTCCAGCTTGGCCGCCAGGTCGTCCAGGGCGGCGAAGGTCAACCAGCAGGTCTGGGGATGGTTGGGCGCCCTCCAGGCTCGCGCCGCACCGGTGTTGGTCACAATCCCGGTGTGTTTCTTTCGAACGTTGGGCGGATTGATCACGTAGGGAAGGACCTGCATGGAGGTCCCCCCTCCGCTCAGGCCGCTGGTGCCCCAGGACTCCGCTTCCCAGGCGGTCAGGGTTCCATCTTTCCTGGCCCCCACCTTGATCCTGGCGAAACCGGAGGGGCGGACCCCTGCCACGAACAGCTCGGCGTCCCGCTCCAGAAAGTTGCGCACCGGCCGGCCGGTTTCCCGAGCCAGCCTGGCCGTTTCCAGGCCCCAGCTGTCGGCCCCGAACTTGCTCCCGTAGCCCCCGCCGACGTGGTCCTGGATAATGGAGACATTGGCGGCCGGGATCTCCAGCGGTTGGGCGAACTGGTTGGCCATGCCGGAAACGTTCTGGGTCGACTGATAGGCCGTCAGCGTCTCCCCGCTCCAGTCGATGACCTGGCCGTGCGGCTCCAGGCAGCAGTGGGTGATGACCGGGATCCCATACTCGCCTTCGATCACCGCATCGGCATCCTGAAAGGCTTGATCGGGGTCGCCCGTGATCTGTTCCGACGGGGGTTTGCTGCGGTCGCCGGCCTTGGTGGGGTCGTCTTCGTTGACCAGGTGAGGCAGCACTTCGTACTCCACCACAATCCGTCGAACCGCGTCCTCCGCCGTGGCCTCATCGACGGCAGCCACCACCGCGATGTCATCCAGGGACCATTGGACCTCTTTTCCCGGACCCTGAATCACGCGGACAGCCTTGACGCCGGGGAGGCTCTCGGCGGCGCTGGTGTCTATGCGGGTGACCTTGGCGTGGGCATGGGGGCAGCGCAGGAACTTGGCATGCAGGGTTCCCGCCAGCTTGACGTCGGAGGTGTACTTGGCTTTTCCCGTGACTTTGTCGGGGCCATCGAGCCGGCTGACTCGTTGTCCCAGGACTCGGCGTTCGTTCCTGTCCGGCCATCGATACTCAGGCATGATTCCTCCCTTCGCCAACCAGGCTGCCGGTTTGAGTTTTTGACGACTGCAGTACGGCCTGGGCCACGCCCACGTAGGTTCCGCAGCGACAGAGGTTCCCTCCCAGACCGGTACGGATCTGGTCCAGGGTGGGGTTGGGGTTTTTGTCGAGAAAGGCTTTGCAAGCCATCACGAACCCTGGCGTGCAATAGCCGCATTGTTGGGCGTCGTTATCGACGAAGGCCTGTTGAATCGGATGCAAGCGGTCGTCCCGGGCAAGCCCCTCCACCGTCCGGATGTCCTTCCCCTTCCCCTGGATGGCCAGAACGGAGCAGGCATAGGCGGGTTTTCCATCGATGGTGACCGTGCAGGCCCCGCAGGTGCCGCGGTCGCAGACTTTCTTGGCGCCGGTGAGCTCCAACTCGTAGCGAAGCGCATCCAGCAGAGTGATGCGGGGCTCCAACGACAGCGTTCTTTCGGCTCCATTGACCTGGAGGGTGATGGAGACCTTGCCCGGACCAACTACCGCGGTCCCAGAGGATTCCGGAGTAGCGTGCAGCGCCTCGGTTCCGGCCACCAGGCTCGAGGAAATCACGGCCCCGGCGCCGGTGAGGAAGCCTCTGCGCGATACCTCGAGCGCGCCCTTGCCTTCGGGCTCTTTGGGTCTTGGCATGCGTTACCTCCTGAGGGGGAAGACCATCGTTTTCGGAAAGAAGGCCATTGACTTCGGCGGTTCTCAGGCCTGCGTCTCACAGGCCGATGTCCGGTCCCGGAGGAGCCCACGGCCTTTTGGAGAATGTGGGTTGATTCCAGATGAATCCAGTGAGGCCTGCATCATAAAATCTGGCTTTCGCGGTTGTCAACTCCTATCCGGCAGGGACCGTCGGGTCCTGCCCAAGCCTGCCGGGGTCGGGGGGGGCTTGACGGGTCGTCGGCGGAACCTTTAGCCTTGACCTCCCGGCTGTTGGTCGCCGGAAGGTACTGCTCAACCAGGTCTCTCGCCAATCAAGTCGGCGGGCCGGTGCCGCCGAGAATGCCCCCACCCAGGATGGCCCAGGCAAAGAAGGGGATTTCCCAGGACCAAGTCCAGCGCGCAGCGCAGATCCTGCGCAGGGAAGCCGGACTGTCCCCCTCCGCCCGGGTGGATCTGGGACTGGTTCTCGGCTCGGGATTGGGGGGAATCGCCGCATCGGTGAAATCCGGGTGCCGCATCCCCTTCGACGCCATCCCGCAGTTTCCCGGCGCATCGGTGGCCGGCCACTCGGGTGTGGTAACGCTCGGAATAGTGGAAGGCCTCCAGGTTTGCTGCCTGCAAGGGCGACTGCACTATTACGAAGGGCACAGCCTGGAGACGGTCACCTTCCCGATTCGGGTGATGGGAGCCCTGGGAGCGCGGGTGCTGATCCTGACCAATGCCGCCGGCGGCCTTGGCCGGCAATTTCGAGCCGGCGATCTCATGATCATAGGGGATCACATCGGTCTCTTTCTGCCCAATCCACTCAGAGGCTCCAACCCGTCGGGCGCCGGAACCCGTTTCCCGGACCTGTCCCAGGCCTATTCGAAACGCCTTCGGCAGTTGGCGGCGGCATGCGCCGGGGATCTGGGGCTCAGGATCGAGGAGGGCGTCTACGTTGCCGTTCCGGGGCCGAGCTATGAAACGCCGGCCGAAGTCGAGATGTTGAGAAGAATGGGCGGCGACGCCGTGGGCATGTCAACTGTGCCCGAAGTGATTGTGGCCAGGCACCTGGGCATGGAGTGCCTGGGGATTTCGGTCATCACCAACCTGGCGACCGGCTTGGCCGAGTCTCCGGTGACCCATGAAGACGTGCTTCAGGTGGCTTCCGGAGCCCGGGAACGGCTCCGTCGGCTGATCACCTCGATCTGCAGCGGGTTGGCGAGCGTGTAATCCATGAAGGCGAGCCCGCCCAGCGCAGTCTGTAGCCGCAAGCCCCTTAAATGGCGCCAATCGCCAATCTAAGGTACTGAAGGTAAACTGCTATTTATTTTGTATCCAGCGACCTGGTGAGAAATGCGGGCTAGGCTAACCATCGGTGTCGGCGGGGGAACGGGTTCCGGCAAGACGACGCTGGCCCTGAAGCTGGCGGAGTTCCTGGGGCCGGAACGGGTGCTGATCCTGTCTCAGGATCACTACTACCGTGACGCCAGCCATCTCCCCGCGGAGCAACGGGCTCAACGGAACTTCGATCGGCCGGAAGCGATGGATTTCGAGCTGCTCGTCCGGCACCTGAAGCAACTGCAGCAGGGTCTGGCAATTGCCCGGCCAAGATACGATTTCAGGCAGCACGTTCGTCTGGAGGAGTCGCAGCCGGCCGTTCCCGGCCGGTCATTCTGGTGGAGGGGACGCTGGTCTTCGCCGCGGAGGAGCTGGTCGGTTGTTTTGACTTGAAGCTCTTTGTGGATGCGGATCCCGACATCCGCTTCATCCGCCGCCTGCGACGCGACACCCGGGAGCGGGGGAGGAGCGTGGAATCGATCGTCCGCCAATATCTTCAGACAGTGCGGCCCATGCATCGCCGTTTTGTGGAGCCGGCGCGCCGGCAGGCCGATCTGGTGATCTCAGGGGTGGACGGCATCGAGGAGCAACTCGCCGCCGTTGGGGACCGGATCAGGGGGGCGGCCGGATTGCTTCGGGGAGCGGCCCAGCGCGGCGATTGCTCCGGGAACTGAGACAAGAGGGAGGCGAGGTTCGTGAGAGTTGAAATCATGCAGACGGGGTTGGAGTACGACGGCTTCATCCGGATCGAGAAAGCGGAGCTCGCTTTCGAAAAGTTCAGCGGGGAGATGAGTGGCGCCGTCCGGCGCTACCGCTACCACCGCGGGGACGCCGTGGCGGTGATGATTTACGACGGCCGTCGGGATCGGGTCCTCTTGATCCGCCAGTTCCGCTATGCGGTCCACGCCCGAACCGGAGACGGTTGGCTGATCGAATGTGTGGCGGGAATCCAGGAAAAAGGGGAATCGGTCGAGACCGTGGCTCGCCGGGAAGTCCTGGAGGAGACCGGGTTGAAGCTGGCCGGGCTGGAGTTGCTGGCCGAGTATTTTTTCAGCCCGGGAGGCTGCTCCGACAAGGTCCATCTGTTCCTGGGCAGCCTGGAAGATCCGGAACAGTCCCTGGGCGTTCATGGTGTGGCGCAGGAAGAGGAGGACATTCAGGCCTGCTGGGTTCCCTTGAGCCGGGCTCTGGAAATGGCCGACGCCGGACAGATCCAGGATGCCAAGACGCTCATCGGGCTCCATCTGCTGGAGAGACGACTCCGCCGCGGGACCGGGGCGGATGCGCCGGCTTAGACAACCCCCACCTTCCGGCAATGGGGCTCCAGCGCGCAGAGGCTGCATTGGGGACTGCGGGCGCTGCAAACCCTCCGGCCGTGGTGAATGAGGCGATGGGAAAAGTTGATCCATTCCCTGGCGGGGATCAGGGCCATGAGGTCCTGCTCGACTTTCTCCGGGGTTCGCGCCCGGGTCAAGCCAAGTCGCCGCGAAATCCGAAAGACGTGGGTGTCGACCACCACCCCCGAGGTCACCCCGAAGGCCGTCCCAAGCACGACATTGGCTGTTTTTCGGGCTACTCCGGGGAGTTCGAGGAGCTCCTCCATGGATTGCGGCACCTGCCCGTTGTGCTCTTTCACCAGGCGGCGGCAGGCCTCCTGGATGTTCCTGGCCTTGTTGCGGAAGAATCCGGTGGAATGAATCATCCTTTCCAGGGTCTTCAGGGAGGCGCGGGCAAAGGCTTCTGCCGAAGGGTATTTGCGAAAGAGCTCCGGCGTGACCAGGTTGACTCTCTTGTCGGTGCACTGGGCCGAAAGGATGGTGGAGATCAGCAGTTGCAACGGAGTGGCGTGTCTCAGGGCGCACTCGGCCCCCGGATAGGCCTTCTTCAAGCCCGCCAGGATGCCGGACACCTGCCTCTTGCCGGCTTGTTCGGTTGCCTCGGGGTCGTTGGTGACTGACATGAGTTCCTATTATCTTATTACAGAGAGAAGAAAGACCTGAACCTTTTGCAAAATTCCGCAGCCAACGGTTTTGTGGAGGCTCGTAACAGGTTTTGATTAACATGGATGCACAGGATGCACAGGATTTTTTCAGGAAACGGCAGGCTTGTAATCTGAGCATCCGCAAATCCGCATACGATCATTGCCGGAGCCGGCTTCTCGTGCAGCAGCGTCCCGTCCTGGTTATCCTGTGCATCCTGTGCATCCATGTTTATTATGAGCCTTTTGCAAATATCGCCATCGGGAATGACATTGAGGCGGCAAGGATGATGTGCTGCAGGCTCCAGCATTCACCACGATAAGCACAAAAGGCACAAAACGAGTTTCTTGATTTCGAGACTTGCCGATCCGATGGTTCTTTTTGTGCCTTTTGTGGCCATTGAGCTTCAGACGGCAAACCGGTTCAGTGTCACCGGATCCTTGAGGGACTCGGGAGGAAAAACCCTCGATCCGAATAAGGATCGCCCGACTCCGAATTTTGCAAATGGCTCCTGAAAATAAACGATCTTCTATAATGTATGGCGCGACCCGGTGAGAAGTACGGGCAGGTTGAAGACGGTCAGGATCAAGATGGACCCTTGAAGGAGGTTTGGGGGAATGTTGGATCAGGAATGGAGACTGATTGCCACCATTGCGATGGCCGTGCTGGCCACGGCGGCTCAGGTCCTCTTCCGCCGGGTGCGGCGCCGCCTGAAGGAACTGATTCGAAGGGAGCACCCGTTCGGCCTCCTGCTGCACGGAGGAGTGGACTGGGCATTTGTCCTGCTCAGCTTGGCCATTTGGATCGCGGTGGCTTCGGGAGTGCTGGCCGCCATTCCTCGGACCCAGTTTCTCACCGCCCAAATGCTGGAGCTGCTTTCCCAAGGACTTTCCCTGCTGGGAAGCTTTTTCGACAGCTCCATTGTGCCGGGCAAGACCCAGTTTTCCGTCAAGGACCTCTTCACGGTGTTGGCGGCCATCATTGTGATTGCGCTGCTGGCCCGGGGGGCCCGCCGCCTGCTGCTCAACTACATCCTCAACAAGACCCCCATGGACCTGAGCGTCCGCCACGCGGTGGCGACTTTCAGTCAGTACCTGATCGTCACCGTGGGGTTCCTGCTCCTGCTTCAGAGCGCCGCCGAGGTCGACCTGACCATGCTGGGCCTGGTGGCGGCGGCAGTGGGTGTGGGAGTCGGATTCGGTTTGCAGAACATTGCCAACAACTTCATCAGCGGGATATTTATCCTCTTCGAGCGGCCGATCAAGGTGGGGGACCGCATCGAGGTCGGGGAGGTACACGGGCACGTGGTGCGTATTGCCGCCCGCGCGACCACGGTGCGAACCAACGACAACATCGACATCATTATCCCCAACTCCAGCTTTACTTCCTTCAACGTGATCAACTGGAGCCACGGGGACCAAAAGGTGCGCTTTCGGGTGCCGGTTGCAGTGGCTTACGGCTCCGACGCGCGTCTGGTCGAACGGCTCCTGTTGGAGGTTGCTCACGAAAACGAAAATGTCCTGAAGGAACCTTCACCGCGGGTGGTCTTTTGGGCCTTTGGCGACAGCGCTCTGGAGTTCCAACTCAGGGTTTGGACTACGCGAATGCTTCATCGCCGCGGTGTCTTCTTCGGCCAGCTCAACCTCGCCATTTACGAAAAGTTTCAGCAGCACGGGATCCGGATTCCCTTCCCCCAACGGGACCTGCACCTCAAGACCGTGCCTCCGGCCTGGCAGTCGCCTTCCCGGGGCTGAGCTCTTTTTCCCCCTGGGCTCCCCGGCCCCAACCCGGCGGGTGGTCCATACCCCGGAGAGTATCCCGGTCGGTCTACTGCTTCTGGCGAAGCCTCTGCAGAATTTGTCCCAACCGGCGCGTCTCCTCACCGTACTGAGCCCAATCCCCCTGCTTCAAGGCCTGCTGAGCCCGGTTGTAGGTTTCGACCGCGTTCCGGATGAGAGACCCGGCCGATTCCTGCTCCTGCGGCTGGCCGTTGGCCTCCGCCACTTGAGTGGTGCTCGGACCCGAGGGGCCGCCGAAAATCCTGGTCAGGGAGAGATCCAGGGTCTCTTCCATGGCGATCTGGTTGCCGAAAGCCACAATCACCCGCTTGAGCTCGGGCAGGCTGCGGTCGGAGGCGGCCGCCAGATAGAGGGGCTGAATGTAGAGGATCGATTCCTCCACCGGGATCACCAGCAGGCTCCCCCGGATGACCGAGGAGCCGCCCTGCCCCCAGAGCGTAAGCTGTTGGGAGATCTCCGCCTCCTGGTTGATGCGGCCCACGATCTGGGAGGGGCCGTAAACCAGCCGCTGCTTGGGGAACCTGTAGACCACCAGTTGGCCGTAATTGGGAGCGTCGCAACGGGCAGCCATCCAGGCGATCATGTTTTCCCGGCGCGCGGGGGTCAAGGGAATCATCAGGATGAACTCTTCCTGCGCCGCCTCGCTGTTGAGCTTCATGATGGTGTAGTAGGGCTCGAGGGGGGTGGCGCCCTCCTGCTGGGACAGGGAGGGGATCCGCCACAGATCCTCCTTGTTGTAGAAGACCTGAGGGTCGGTCATGTGGTAGGTGGCGTAGATGTTGGCCTGGATGCGAAACAGGTCCACCGGGTAGCGCAGGTGCTGTCTGAGGTCCTCCGGCATGGCCTCCAAGGGCTTGAATACGCCGGGATAGATCTTGGAGTAGACCTTGATCAGGAGGTCCTGGGGGTCGTTCACGTAGAGCTGGACCGTTCCGTTGTAGGCGTCGATGGTGACCTTGACCGCGTTGCGGATGTAGTTCCCCAAGCCCCTCACCGGTTGGGAGTAGGGGAACAGACTGCTGACCGTATAGGCGTCGACGATCCAGAAGAGTCTGCCCTCATCCGAGATCACCATGTAGGGGTCGGTGTCATAGCGCAGGAAGGACAGCAGCTTGCGGAGGCGGGTAGCCACGTCGCGGTCGAACATCAGCCGGCTTTCGGCGTGGATGTCGCTCGACAGGATGATCTTGGGTTCCTTGAAGTAGAGGCCGAAGAGCAACTTGCGCAGAAACCCGTCCACCGGGATGCCCCCGGCCCCTTCGTAGTCGGTGAAGACGTTCTCCTCGCCCGAGGGATAGTCGAATTCCTTGGCGTCGGTCTTCACGAAGCAGTAGGAGCGGGAGAGCTCCCCGTAGTAGATCTCCGGCCGGGTGACCTTGATGTCGGTGGTGGAAACCGGCGGAATGTCCTTGATCATGAAGGTGGGGAGGCCTTCCTTGGTGAACTGGTTGACCGGCCCCTGGCAGATCCCGTAACCATGGGTGTAGGTCAGGTGCTCGTTGATCCAGATGCGGCTGGGCAGGTTTTCGGACGAGAGTTCTCTGGGAGACAAGCTCACCTGCCGATACTTGCCGTCGATCCAGTAGCGGTCATTGTCCACGTCTACGAAGTCATAGTAGGGGCGAATGATCTGAAGCTGCCCGTAGGTCTGAAGCAGCGGCTGGTGGTCCCACAGCCGAATGTTCTGCATGGTCTGCTCGTTCTGCTTCAGGGTTGCGTAGGTCAGATTCTCCAGGGCCGGGAACTCCTCCTCCACCACCTCGTCGATCCCGTAGGCCATGCGGGTATGCTTGACCGCATAGTTGATATAAGGGCTCTCCTTGCTGATCTCGTTGGGCGCCACCTCGAAGGTCTGAATCACATAGGGGTACAGCTGGTTTCCCACGAATCCTACCCCCACGAGAAGCCCGACGCCGGCCAGGGCCAGGGTGAACTTGTTGCGGAAGGCGCTGGCCATGACCAGGGCTGCGGCCACCAGGCTGACGATGATCATCAAGGTCAGGACCGGGAGCTGGGCATGGATGTCGGTGAAACTGGCGCCATAGACCACGCCCCGGTCGGAATAGAGGAGATTGTACTTTTCCAGGTGGTAGTGAATGGACCGCCAGGCCAGGAATGCGGCCGCCAGACCGAGAAGATGAAAACGGGCCGCCGTGATCATCTGAGGGCCGCGCCGGGTGATCAGGACACCCCCCTTGATCACGTAGACAGCGGCGCCGGCGATGGCTGAGAAAACCAGCAGCGCCCACACGAACTGATAGATGAACTGGTAAAAGGGCAGGCTGAAGAAATAGAACCCGATGTCCCTCGAGAAGAGGGGATCGGCGCTGCCGTAGGCCACTGCGTTCTGATAGGAGAGATAGACCTCCCATTTGGTGCCCGCCCAGCTTCCCACGATATAGGCAATGAAAATGGTTCCGCCCAGCAGGAACTTGCGGAACACCGGATCCAGGCCTTGAGGGATTTCAATCAGGTTGTCGGGTGAGAAAGGGGTTTGGTTCCCAACCAGCCGGCGCGCCACCTTGGCATTGGCGTGGACCACCATGAAGAAAAACAGCCCGAACAGCGCCGTCAGGCTCCACTGGGTGACCAACCTCGTTTCGAAGAGGACGGGATAGCCGGTTTCCTCGAACCAGAGCCAGTCCATCCACAGACCGATGATTCCGTTGAAGAGCCCTAGCCCGAACAGAATCGACAATATAATGAGCAATCCCCAGTTTTTTCTCATCAGTGATCTCCTTGGGATCCGATCCGACTAAACCCTGGACAGCGGCATCGTTGCCGAATTGCCGGCGCCGGCGGATAAACGCGCATATCGCACCGGGTCGTAGCGCGTATCATGAAAAAGTTTATCTTCAACAGGTTATTGGTCCTATAGCGACGGCTTGTGGTTATTCAAGGTGCTGGGCGCGCCCTGGCTGGTCTTTTCGCCTTCAGCGCGCACATGCTCCCTCGCACGTAGTGACCGCTACGTTCTTCGGTCGCGAGCACGCGCTGAAGACGAAAATCCGGCGCCATGATCGCACCCCCCGGTGAGAAATGCGGGTTATGTCTGGAAAAACTGAACGATATCTTCATCCGGGTGGTCCAGCGACAGCATAAGAAACAAATAGTCCTTGAGGTGTCGGGTCAAGAGGAAATTCTGCTTGACGTGCAGATGTCCGTTCTCCCCCATGGTCCGGCGCAGCCCGGGGTTGGCCAGCAACTGCATGGTTCGCCGGGCCGCCCCTTCAGGCGAGTGTACCAGGAATCCGGTCACTCCGTTCAGAATCTGCAGCTTGATCCCGCCGACTCGCCCCCCCACCACCGGCTTTTTCTTCCAGAGGGCTTCGCTCACCGTCAGCCCGAATCCCTCCTTGATCGATTTCTGCATCACCACCGTGGATCCACGCACCAGAGCGTTGATTTCCAGGTCGCTGAATGGGGGTAGCAGACACACGTGGATGTCGGGATCCTTGGCTGCCGCCTCCTCTACTTCCTGCAACACCACTTCGCCTTCCGGGTCGTCCGGGGCGCCGCCCCCGGCCAGCAACAGTTGGCAGTCATAGTTCTTCTTGACCAGCCGGTAGGCGGCAATGACCCCCAGGGGGTCTTTCAGCCGGTCGAAGCGGGAGATCTGGGTCAGGATCGGACGGGTGCTGTCCAGTGCATACTTGTCCAAAACCTTTTGAATGGTGCTTTGGCTCAGGGGCTTGTTTTTGTCGCTCAGCGGGTCGATCGAAGGCGGGACCATGTATTGGGGAATAGCCAGGTCCCGGGCAAAGTCGGGCATGGAAAAGACCGAGGCGTCGTATTGATCGATCAGCGGGCGCAGGTAGTTCCAGACCTCCGGATTGGGGGAGGAGACATCGATGTGACACCGCCAGATCCACCGTCGCCCAATCTCCCTTTTTTTCCGGATCAGGCCTGCCGGCTGCGGGTCGTGGACCACGATAATGTCGCCGTTCAGGTCGAGACTTCTGAGGTTGGCTTCGGTGTTGGCCTGGAAGAGGTCCAGCATTTCCCGGGTGATTTCCTCCGGGTGCCCGTGCAGTGCGTTGTGAAAGGCCTTGGTGATGTTGAAGAAGGCCTGGTCCCCCTTGATGACGTCCCAGGTGGCCTCGACTCCCATCTCGCCGAGCAGGGGAATCAGACGGGTGAGGATCTCGGCAACGCCGCCACCCACCGCGGTGGAGTTGATATTCTGCAACCGCTTGTTCCGGACACGCTCGGCGAAGGCAGAGAGTTCGGCGATTTCTTCCCGGCCGACGATCTGCTCGTAATCCTGCAGCCTGATGGCCATGTCAGTGTTCCAGGTGCTTCATCCCCAGTTCGATGATTCGCTGGCGCAACCTGTCCAGGGTCATGGCATAGGGATTCAGGCTGTCGATCTCTTCAGCCAGGGCTTCCTGTCCTATGCCGCTCAGCCAGAAGGAGAAATCATTGGTGGTCCGCTCCAGACGGAGCCGGGCCTCAAGGAAATGGAAATAGAGTGAGGTGTTGGATACCGAAGGCAGGCGGTTCAGGAAATCGGGCAGATCTCGAGCCACGATCCCGGTCGACACCACAAAGCTCTTGGCCTTGCAAAAGTGAAACTCGTCTCCAGGCGGACACTCGCGGGCCCGGCCTCCGGTGCTCTCCAGAAAGGCGGCAATCTCGGCCACCATGGTTTCCCGAATCCGACGGATGGAAGAGAAGCTGAGCAGATCAATGGCGGCCAGCTTCTCCGCCAGAGGTTCCTCCTGAAGGGCTTGCGAGATCCAGAGGGCAAAGTCGTTGTAGAACTCGTGTTTGGCGAACTGCCGGGACAGGAAGTACTCCTCATGGGTGTGATAGAAGATGGAAGATCCGGAGATCTGCCTGAGAATGGCCAGCAACTCCGGCAGGTTGCGGGCCTTTTGGCCGGTAAGGACCACGAGCCGGCGTTCCGTATTGAAAACGAAGGGCTCACTGTGGGGCATGGCTGGGGTGGTGTGGGACGAAACGGGTACGATAACCAAGCGTTGAAAGGGATGATTGGAGCCCTGGTCCGGACCGGAGCGGTAAGGTGGAGTCACCCGCCAAAACCAGGCCAAGAATAGGTAATGGATAGGGAGATGTCAAGGAAGCCCGGCTGGCGGGCCTCCCCCTCAACCCCAAGCGGTCCGAACACGCGGCCAAAGCCGCGCTCAAACATCACCAGGCGAATCACTCCCCCCTTGAGGGAGAAAATGCGGGCTAGGGGGAGGGGACCCATGAGGAAGAGGTCCGGAACCGGTGGGACTTGGGGCGGGTCTTCAGGGCTTGGACCCTGCCGCCGTTTTCCTGGATCAGCTTCCGCAGAAACTCATCCTGCCATCGACGGTAGGCCATGACACTGCCGTCGGTGTTGAGAATGGCGTAAAAGACGGGTCCGTGGGCTTGGGTCATTGCCAGACCCGCCAGAGCGCTGACGCCCCCGTCCCTGGAGGAATTGGTCCCCGTTTTTCCCAGGACTCGGCCGCGGTACCTGGAACGCCGAAAGCGCCCCCGCAGCGTTCCCCGATCCACTCCTGCCGCGAGCATGATGTCCTGCAGCTTCATGCCATGATTCTGAAGGGTGGCGCGAAGGCAGTGGAGCACCTGAATCGTGGCGCGCGCGGTCAGTCGGCTACTTCCCACGCCGGACGGTTTTTCTATCAGAATATCCGAGGGGTGGATGCCCATCTCCCGGATCAGATAGTCCCGCATGGCTTCGGCTCCTCCCAAAGAGCGTCCCAGCCTGTCGGCAATGTCATTGACGCTGAACGCATTCTGCTCCCACAGGATGTCCCGAAGGCTAGCCGAAGTGTGGCTGAAAAACTGGATGCGGGTTGGCTCGCTAATACACTCTTTCGGCACGGCGTGGATTCGCCCCTGAATCCTGATGCCTGCTCGCCGCAAATAGCGGGCCAGGTACCGGACCGGGACCTTGGGGTTGTTGCTGGAGTTCACCGAGAAGGGACCGGCTACCACCAGGTCCCCGGTCACTCGACGCAGGCCCCTTCGGCGCAGGGAACGAGCCAAACGGTATAGGTCCGACCTGCCGAGAAGGGGATTCCCGTCGCTGACCAGATAGAGATTGCCGGACAGCGTTCGTTTTTTCCGATCTATGGGGGCGTCGCCATAGACTCGAGTGACGAAGCGGTAATCGGGGCCCAGCCGGGCCAGAGCCACCAGAGTGGTGGCCAGCTTCATCACCGAGGCGGGATTGAGCGGGGTGGCGGGGTTCAGTTGCGCCAGAATGGTACGACCATCCAGCGATTCCACCAGGATCCCCTGCTTGTCCAGGTCATAGCGATGCCGCCGCAATCGGCGAGACCAGTGCTGCAGGGCTGTGCTTTCCAGTTGGCGGGGCGGGGCGGGGCGGGGCCGGACCGACGAGGGCCGGAGTTCGCTGCTCTGATTGGCGCCCACGGGCCAGAGGGCGCTCAAGGCCAGGACCGCAAGACAGCAGGGACCGGATTGGACCGGTCGGAGGTACTTGATCAGTGCAGCCTTCATGGGTGCGGGTCCCCAAGGGTAACGGCGGGATCGCCCCATCATAGGAAAAGACAGCTTCGGTTGTAAACTCAAAAGGCGCGACCCTTCCGACGTTTGGTTAGCAGGCTGCAGGGGTCTTGGAAAGGATAGGGGTCTAGCGAGGCTGTGCCTCAGACCGACTAACCTGTAGCAAACTGCTGATTGAAGTCTTCGGAAGGAGCATGCGCTTGCTGCTTGACCTGTGGAAGATCATGGATGGATGAAATGGAACATGGATGAACAGGATGGATAGGATAATAGAGACAGAAAACCATCGGGTTCATCCTGTCGATCCTGTCTATCCATGTGAGATACAGAAACCAAGCTCCGCAGCGACATCCGGGTGGGGGCAGGGGTACTACGGGTATCCTGGGAGGTGTCGACTAGCGTGGCTCGGCTTCTGGCCCCCCACCGCATCAGCCTTCGCCTGCCGGCTCGGCGAAGACCAGGGCGCCGCCCGCAGTCGAGCCGGTGGGGGGCAAACACCCCGCCCCGTGAGTGAATGTCAGCGGCACGGGCAGCCCCGCCTTGGCGGCAGCGTTCGAGCGCTTGAGGGCTTCCGGCAGGTCTCATGGCGCACCTTCTGCCGATAGCATAGGACATATGTTTTGCAGGCATCAAAAGTAGCGCGGTTCCTAAACGCATTGCCCCTCCCCAACGGCGCTAAACGCATACGGACAGGCGCCTTGGAATGCGCTTGACAGTTTCTTCGGTGCTTCCTTATACTGCGCCATCTAACGCCGGCCTGGTCACCTGCACTGTCTTGGTTCCCGTCCTGGCTGGGACTGGGCGGGAAGTGAGTCGCCCCTGTTGTCGTAGGGTCCCCGCGATCGTCCCGCTTGCTTCAACCTTTTTCGGTGTCCAGGGAGGGTGCCGTGGCCTACTGCCCAGAATGCGAAGCGGAATTGAAATTGGAAAATGTGGAAAAGGGTGAGATCGTGACCTGCGCCGATTGCGGGGCCGACCTGGAGGTCGTGGGCCTGGATCCTGTGAAGTTGGACCTGGCTCCGGAGGAAGAAGAAGACTGGGGGGAATGATTCCCCCGGCAAGGAGTGTTTCCCCACTCACCGCTCGACCCAATCGACCACAGAGGATGCGAGGGTTGCCTGACCGGTTCCGCTCCCTGTGGTTTTTTTGTGTGCACTGATGAAAGTAGGACTGCTTTGCTCCATCCTTCGCAAGGAAGAAAAGCTGCTGCTGGAGGAACTGCGCCGCCGAGGGGTCGCTCCGGAGATACTGGATGACCGTGAGCTGATCTTTCGTCTGGACTCCAGGCATTTGGAATTCGACGTGGTTCTGGAGCGAAGCGTCAACCACTCCCGGGCGCTCTATGCCCTGAAGGTGCTCAACGACTGGGGGATCAGGACGGTCAACCGCTACCCGGTGGCCGAAACTTGCGGCAACAAGTTCCTGACCACCAGCGCGCTTGCCCGCCACCGGATTCCCACCCCTCGAACCGTCATGGCCTTCACACCTAAATCCGCCCTGAAAGCCATCGAGGAATTGGGTTATCCGGTCGTGCTGAAACCGGCGGTCGGGTCCTGGGGGCGGCTCCTTTCCAAGGTCAATGATCGAGAGGCCGCCGAGGCGGTGCTGGAACACAAGGAAATCCTCGGTTCCTATCACCATTCCGTCTTTTATATTCAGGAGTACGTGCCCAAGTCGGGCCGGGACATCCGGAGCTTCGTGGTGGGTGACGAGACCATTTGCGCCATCTATCGCTATGCTTCCCACTGGATTACCAACACGGCCCGGGGCGGGCGGGCCGAGAATTGCCCGGTGACCCGGGAAATCGACCACCTGTCTCAGGCGGCGGCCCGGGCCGTCGGCGGAGGGGTCGTTGCGGTGGATCTTTTTGAGTCCGAGTCGGGGTTGCAGGTCAACGAAGTCAACTACACCATGGAGTTCAGGAATTCCATCCATACCACCGGTGTCGACATCCCGGCCAGAATCGTGGACTACGTCCTGAAGGTCGGCGCTGAAGACCGGCCCGGATCCGAGGGGCTCTCATGATCTCGGTTTCCATCGTCGGAGGTTCCGGATATACCGGCGGAGAGGTGCTGCGACTGCTGCTGAGCCATCCGCGGGTCGAGCTGTCTCAAGTGACCTCGGAATCCAGGGCGGGAAAATTCGTCCATTCGGTACACCCCAACCTGCGCAAGCGCTGCAAGCTGCGTTTTGTAGCCAGCCACGCCTTGGAAAAGGTGGACCTGCTCTTTCTCTGCCTGCCCCACGGGATGGCCATGAATCGCATGGAGGAGTTTCTGGATCTGGGCAGGCGGGTCATCGATCTCTCCTCCGATTTTCGTTTGCGCTCCCCGGCGGACTATGTGACCTGGTACCGTCACGAGCATTCCAAGCCGGAGTTGCTGGCCAAAGCGGTTTACGGCATTCCGGAGCTGCACCGGCAGGAGATTCGAGAGGCCGCTCTGGTGACCGGGGCGGGCTGCCTGGCCACGGCGGCCATTCTGGGGCTCTTCCCGCTCTTCAAGGCGGGCCTGGTCGACTCGGAGGATATCTTCATCGAGGCCAAGGTGGGCTCGTCTGCGGCCGGCAACAAGTTCAGTGCGGCTTCCCACCACCCGGAGCGCAGCGGCTCCCTCCGGTCCTTTCAGCCGACCGGCCATCGCCACACGGCCGAGGTCCGGCAGGAGCTGGCTCTCAACGGAGCCAGACCCCGGATTCATTTGTCGGCCACCTCCACCGATTCGGTGCGGGGCGTCCTGGCCACGGCCCAGGTTCTGATCGATCGGCCACTGGACGAGAAAACCCTCTGGCGCACCTATCGGGAGGCCTACCAGGCGGAGCCCTTTCTCAGGATCGTCAAGGAAAGATCCGGGATCTACCGTTATCCCGAACCCAAGATCCTGGCGGGCTCAAACTACTGCGACGTCGGCTTCGAGCTGGACCCGGCGGAAGGACGACTGGTCGTGCTATCCGCCTTGGACAACCTGATGAAGGGGGCCGCGGGGAACGCGGTTCAGGCCATGAACGCGATGCACGGATGGGAGGAGACCACGGGGTTGGGCTTTCCCGGTTTGCATCCCGTATAATGTCTGAGGACGATGGACAACTCATTTTTCGAGCGGGTTGCCCCCCCGATGGTGCTGCCTAGAACAGATTCACTCAGGTGGTGTGCGGCGGCCTTTCTGGCGGCTTTGGTTCTTTTCTCCCGGGCGCCTGGGCCGGCTCTCCTGGCGGAGGAGCCCAAAGAGGTTCAGCCCTTTGCCTTGCTGAAGGGGAGCTGCTTCGATCAGCGAGGCTTCAGCCTGCCGGGAGTGGCGATTCTGGTGACCCTTCCGCCCGAAGAGTCCGGGAAGAAGAAGGAAAAGCGTTGGCGGATGCAGTCCGACCGCCGGGGGGAATTTGCCGTGCGTCTTCCCGCCGGAGAACAGACCGTAGTGGTGACCGCCAGAAAGAAGGGCTACCGGGCGGCCGAGAAATCCGTTCAGATTTATGGCGATGAGCTGCAGCACGTCGTCATCCAGATGAAGCCGGTTTCGAAGTCGAAATAGCCGGCGCCTCCTTGGAATGCACTAACTTAATGCCCTAGAGTTTCGATGCCAGTCTCTTCAGCCAACCGCATGGTTTCCCGAGTTCTCACACCGACCGCAGGCGTGCGGAAAATCTGCAGGGTGTGGCCGGCGCCCATTTTCTTGATGCTGGCTCTGACCTGGGGACTGATTCCCGGGGAGGGGAGACTGCAGGCCCAAGATGAGGACGCTCCCCGGACCAAATCCATTCGCGGCCATGTGACCGGGCCTGACGGGAAATCCCAGCCGGGGGCCAAGGTCTTCGTCAGGAACCCCAAGAACGAGACGACGACCATACTGATCACCGACGAGAAGGGGCTCTTCGCCATCTTTGGGCTGGACCCGTCGCTGAACTACGAGATCCATGCCGAGTATCAACAGCTTGGCTCGAAAGTTCTGGCCATCAGCTCCATGCTCCAACGTTACGACAACGTCCTCAACTTCAGATTGGCGGAACGGGTGGCCAGCGACGAGCCCTCGGACGCCGGCGTCCAAAAGCAGAGCGTTGAGATCCCGGGCAAGGGAGGCTCGCGGTTCGCGGGCGACTGGTATCCCCCTCCGGACCTCGGGGAAGGGCGGTTCCCGGCGGTTGTGTTTCTGCACGGCCTGGGAGAGACCCGCGGGGTCTGGGACACCTTCATCCAGGAGAGACTGGTGGGCCGCAGGGTCGGGGTGCTCAACCTCGATCTGACGGCTGGCGAAGAGGCGTCGTCCGGGGGTGCCGACAATCCTGCGGCGGCCGGCCCCGACCGGATCGGTTCCTTGCTGGAACTGATCGAGGGAACCTTTGCCTGGCTGGAGGCCCGGGAATCGATCGATCCCTACCTCATTGGAGTGGTGGGCACCGGCCTTGGAGCCGACCTGGCGTTTCTGGCCTCCGGCAAGTACGAGAATGTCCGGTCGGCGGTGGTGGTTTCCGCCAACTTGGCCAATGTCCGCGATGCGGCCGGGCAGGCTCAAGACTTCCAACCCCACTCCATCCTCTTCCTGGCGACCGAAGGCGATGAGTCCTCCTCCCGCCTCCATCCCCGGTTTGGAGCGGCACACCGGATACCCCAGACAGACTCGTCGTGTTTGAAGGCTCCAGTTCTCGGGGCTTCGAGGTGCTTGCGGAAATTCCGGAAGCCTCCGAGCTGGTGTTGGAATGGTTGGGCAAGACACTGCGCTGAATGCAGCCCCGGGCGGTTGCGGTTGGACGTGCTTCAGGGGCGGAGCGTTCCCAAACTATCCCGCAAATCAACCTAAGGAGACCAGGCTCTTATGCTGGTGGTCAAGGTGGGAGGCAGCCTCGGCATCGACTACGACTCCGTGTGCCGCGACCTGGCCTCCCTCATCCATTCGGGGCGCCGGGCCATATTGGTGCACGGCGGCTCGGCCGAAACCAATGCCCTCTCCGAAAGGCTGGGGAAGCCCCCGCGCATGGTGACTTCGGTTTCGGGGCTATGAGTCCCGGTACACCGATCGCGAGACCCTGACCATCTTTGAAATGGTTTATTGCGGCAAGATGAACAAGGGGATCGTGGAGCGGTTCCAGAAACTGGGGGTGAATGCCGTGGGACTCTCCGGGCTGGACGGCCGGATTTGGCAGGGCCGCCGCAAGTCGACCATTACCATCGTGGAGAACGGAAAGAGGCGGGTGCTGCGCGACGACTACACCGGGCGAATCGAAAGCGTGAACCTGGACCTCCTCAACCTTCTGCTGGATCACGGTTACACGCCGGTGCTGACGCCCCCGGCCGTAAGCCGCGAGGGGGAAGCCATCAACGTGGATGGCGATCGAGCCGTGGCCGTGCTTGGGGCGGCCCTGGGGGTGGACAAGCTGATCATCCTGTCCAATATCCCGGGGCTCTTGCGGGATCTGGAGGATGAGACCAGCCTGATCCGGGAAGTCCCCGTGGAGGAGGCGGACTCCTTCATGGAATTCGCCCGGGGCCGCATGAAGAAGAAGTTGCTGGGAGCGGTCGAGGCGGTGCAACAGGGGGTCAGGGAAGTCATCTTCGGAGATGCCCGGCTGCCCGATCCCGTCTCCCGGGCACTCTCCGGGAGGGGCACCGTCATTCGCCGTCGGACGAAAGATGTGAACCTATGACCTCCCGCTAACCATCTTCCGGCGCATGTGCAGGACGTTTTCCCGGGAGTCCGCGATTTCGAAACCGGCCGACGAAAAGAGGCGCGCCGGGCCCATCCACACCTCGGCGGGATCCAGACGATCGGTCAGACTTTTCTTGCGCGGAAAACCTTCGACCTCCACCACACCTTCTCCTGCCAAATCCGTCAACGCCAGCGCCATCGCTTGATGCATAAGGCCCTGACCGCGATGCCTTTCGGCGATGCCAAAACAAACGAACGCGTAAACCGAGTCAACCGGTTCCAGTTGGTAGGTCGCACACAACTTTGGCCATTCCGTCCGCGGGCCCACTCGACACCAGGCGACGGGCCGATCCTCCAGGTAGAAAATCCTCCCGTGGTAAGAGCCAGAATCCCAGAGTTTGTTGCGCAGGCACTGGTTTTCCTTCTCGCTACGATCCTCCCACCCTTCCCAACCAGGGGTTTCCCAGGCGACACACCAACACCAGCCATGCGGCGGTGTCACCAGTAGCGTCGCGAAATCCTGTTCGGTATCCGGTCCCAGTCGCCGAAGGGTTAAAGCAGTATTATTCACGGGTCCGGGGCGCCTGCCACGGCACGGAGAGCTTGATCGAAGGTCTTGACCTCGCTTACACCGCGCCTGCGGCAGCTCGCAAGGTGGCAGAGGTCCCGGGGGCTCAAATTGGAATATTGTTCATGGAGTTGTCGGGTCAGGGTGACGTCCTCTTCTTCCAACGGCCACACTTCCACCCGAGACCTGAGGACCAGCGCCATGGCCGCATCGAGTGTTTGGAATCTCGCGACCGGGAGATAGGCAAGCACCAACTCTTGTAGAACCTCCGCCGAGGTACACAGCGGCGTACCGTTCCGGTTGGCCTCGACGAAGAACTCCCGAGCAGGGTCTCGAAGTGGATGGGGTCGTCCGACCGCATACATGAAGAGGTTGGTGTCGACAAAGATCACGTGTGGGATGCACCCCTTCTACGCGATTGGTTGATCAGGTCCAGGTGCTGGCCCCAATCCGGTTCTGTCTCGGGCCCCTCCAGACTGTCGCAGGCGTGGAAAAATTGTTTTAGATCCGCTGGGGATTGGAAGGGCTTGGATTGCTGTCGTTCCTGGAGGCGATCGCGGGCGGCAGTCCTCAACCACGCGCTCAACGTCATACCCTCCTTTCGTGCCTGATGCACAAAACGGTCGCGATCTTCATCGGGGATGACGAGCTGAACTCTGGCCATGGCACTCACCTGTATCACTGATAGGCATGTGTATGAATGTTACATATATTTGCCTGAGCAATCAACTCCCACGAACAGGGGGCGTTGTTGAATTGATGGAAAAACTTTGCTCGCACCGATTGTTGGAAGAGGTCGCATGGCCTCGGACATGGGGTCCCTCACTAGGCAAAACACTCGAACTCCGTCATCACCACGGGAACAAAAAACCGCAAATTTAAGGTATTCCAATTATTCAACAACGTCCCCTAGTTGCCCTTCCGGAAGACCATCGCATTTGGAGGATTTCAGATCCACCCTCTTGACCAGGCCCCCATCTCTTTTGGCCTTTTGATTTTATCCTCCCATCACGGACGCCAAGAAACCGAAATTGAGAATTGCGTGGGAACGTTTGACCTTTGACAGGCATTTTGAATTGTAATATCAACCATGCTATGGTTTATCAACACCTTATGAAAGATTTTGACGGGAACGCAGTCTCCGAATCTGTGCGGCGCGCGGGGCACTGTAAACCGGTCGCGCAGGCTACGGAAATAGCCCACCAAGTCTGAAAAGCCATTGCCCCTAATCGAGTTTGTGAGTGGCACGCTCTCTGGTTTTTTTTCGGGGAACTTGTCGGCCAAACCGTAAGGAGAGTGAAGGATGAAACAATCACCATCGGCGTACCTTGAGGGTTATGAGAAGGCCCGTCTCTACGACCAGGCAATGGCTGACAACTACATCCAGCATACCACTATAGGCGACCCTGAGCTGGACCCGATAATGGCGGAACTCTCCTCGTTGCCTCCTCACGACCTGCACCGATTCATCGGGGCAGGTATAGAGGGGCAGGCTGATACCCTGCGTAGGGCGCCGCAGGCCCTGCGCGATTTTTTCGAAAATCTTGAAGAACCTCCATGGTTCGACTACGAAGATTTTCGTCCAGGGATTCGCGCCTTCTACGCAAACGTCAATCTCATGCTGGTTGCATTCGTTACGGGAGTTCTGGTGGAAGGCTTCTCGACGCTTATCGCCAAGTCTTTCAATATCACCGGGGCGGGTTGCGTCGACCAAAAGACGCCTCCAACAGAATAACCGCCACATGATGGATATCTTTTTCCCCGGCGGCTTGCATAGAAACGGCGACGGCTGGAAGCTATCCACACGAATACGCTTCGTGCATACTCGAATAAGGAGCCTGCTGACGAAATCCGATGATTGGAATCACGAAGCCTGGGGCATGCCGGTAAGCGCGGCGCACCTGGGGTTTGCCATCTCCGTCTTTTCCAAGCGCCTGGTGGAAAATTCCTTGAAGGTGGGCGCGGACCTCAGCAAGGAAGAACAAGAGAGTATCATCAAGGTTTGGCGCTACACCGGCTATCTGATGGGGATTCCTGAGACCATCCTCTACACCACCTCGGAAGAGGCGGAAAAGATTTACAAGGTCGGCTATATGTGCGAGCCGCCCGCGGACGCCGATTCGATAGGCGTGGCGAACATGTTGATCCAGACCATTCCGTCAGTTGCGGATATAGACGATCCGGTCGAACGGAAAAAACTGACAAAGCTTGCCTACCGCCTTTCACGAGCCCTGATAGGAAACCGACTTGCCGACCAGTTCCAGTTTCCCAAGACTCCCACATTCGGCACATTGTGGATCTACCGGATGAAACAACACTTTCGGCGATTCCTCACGAACAAACAGGTCATCAGATCGGATAACTTCTCTCAGCTTCTCCAGATTTCGGTGTACGACGACGACGGAGTGAGTTACAAGATGCCCGACCACGTCTACACGGCAAAATCAATCAAGTGGTGAAGATGCTTGTGGCTGTGGTGCAACCTCACCACAGGGTAACCATTTCCTTCTGATAACAAGAAGCAGAGATTCGGCCAGCGGATGGTAGGAAGTCACCTGCAGCGGGCCGTGTCGATAGAGCCGCGCAATCGAGTCGGCGATTCAGTCGCCGCCCCCAGCCTGGGAGGGTCAAGGTGATGAGGCCTGTGGGATTGGACCGCTATTTTGCCGTCATTCTGCGTCGCCGGTGGCTGGTCGTTGTAGTGGCCGTGCTCCTCATGCTGGTCGTGACGGCGGGCGCCCGCTTCATCGTGGTCACCAACGATTACCGCATCATGTTCGGCGAAGACAACCCGCAACTTGCCGCTTTCGACTCCCTGGAAAACACCTACTCCGAATCCAATACGGCTCTGATTGCCATCGCGCCCCGAGAGGGTTCGGTTTTCACTCGCGAGACGCTTGGCACTATTGAAGAGCTGACCGAAGCCGCCTGGCGTGCCCCTTATTCCAGTCGAGTCGACTCCCTCACCAACTATTCCCATAGCGAGGCGTTCGAGGACGATTTGATCGTCGAACCGCTGGTCGAAGACGCGCAGTCGCTGAGCGATGTCGATCTGGCCCGAATCGAGAGGATCGCGACAAACTCGATCGACATTGTCGGGCGTCTGGTCTCTCATGACGGCAAAGTGGCCGGGTTGGCGATCAATTTCGTCCTGCCCGAAAATCTCGACGCCGCCGTGGTCGAGATTACCGATTTTCTCAACGCCCTCCTGGATCAGACACGCGAACGCCATTCGGATATCGACTTATACCTGACAGGCGACGTTGTCATGAACCGTGCCTTCGCCGATGCTACCCAGGACGATATTCGGACCCTCTCACCGATCATGTTTTTCGTCATCGTGGCCGCCACGGCCTTTCTCCTGCGCTCGGTATTCGGCACCCTGTCCATCGTCGTCGTGCTGGTGTTCGTGGTCAACACCACCATGGGGTTCGCGGGCTGGATCGGCACAGCATTCAGCCCCACCAATGCCGGTGTACCGCTCATCGTCATGGCGATTGCCGTCGCCCATTCGGTCCACATCGTCTCGGCTGCTTTATTGGCCATGAGCCGCGGTCGGGACAGGAATGGGGCGATTGCGGAATCGCTTCGTCACAATGCCCATCCAGTGTTTCTGACTACGATCACGACCATGATCGGTTTTCTCAGCCTCAATGCCTCGGATTCGCCACCTTTTCACGTCCTGGGCAATCTGGTGGCGTTTGGCGTGGGATGCGCCTTCGTCTATTCCATGACTCTCCTGCCGGCGTTGCTTTCGATCCTGCCATTGCGCGCGCCTCGGGTCCGTGCCGGACGGCCTGTTTTCTTCGACCGCTTCGGTGCCTTCGTGGTCGCACGCCGCACATTTCTGCTTTGGTTCGTCGCCCTTATGGCGGCTGTTCTGGTCATGGGCATTCCCCGCAATGAGCTGACCGACGACTGGACGCGATATTTCGATGAGCGTTACCAGTTTCGGCGCGATACGGACTTCGTCATCGAAAACCTGACCGGCTTGAATACGCTGGAATACTCGCTAAAAGCGGGGAGCGAAGGCAACATCACCCGTCCCGAATACCTGCGCAAAATCGATGCCTTTGCCGAATGGTACCGGGGGCAGCCGGAAGTGACCCACGTGCAAGCCTTTCCGGACATCATGAAACGTCTGAACAAGAACATGTACGGCGACGCCCCGGCCTTCTATCGGTTACCTGACGATCCTGAACTGGCTGCGCAATATCTGTTGCTTTACGAGCTTTCGCTGCCGTTTGGCAGGGATCTCAACGACCGCATCGACGTCGCCAAATCCGCCACCCGCATGACCGTCGTGGTCGACAGTTCGTCGGCTCAAAAACAGCGCGAGCTGGATGGGCGCGCGCAGGCTTGGCTCCAGGCCAACACGCCCGACCTGGCGACCGAGGCATCCGGTATCAGTATGATTTTCGCTCACCTTTCCCAACGAAACATCGACAGCATGTTGCGCGGCACGATCATCGCCATGACACTGATTTCGTTCATCCTGATCGTGTTTTTCAAAAGCGTGCGCCTCGGCCTCATCAGTCTTTTGCCCAATTTTATCCCCGCGGCCATGAGCTTCGGTCTGTGGGGCTATCTGGTCGGCCGTGTCGGCATTGCCTCCTCGGTAGTCACCGTCGTCGCCTTCGGGATTATCGTGGATGACACCATTCATTTTCTGAGCAAATATCTGAAATCCCGCCGCGAGGGGCTCCCGGCGACAGAGTCCGTTCGCTCCACCTTTCGCACTGTAGGTCCCGCATTATGGACCACGACGGTGGTCTTGTCGGGGGGCTTCCTGGTGTTCGCTGCATCGGGATTCGAGGTCAGTTGGGCGCTCGGCCTTCTGGTCGCAATCACGCTTGTCTTCGCGCTCGTCGCCGATTTCCTTCTTCTCCCGACTCTGCTGATGGCCATCGACCGGAGAAAATCATGATCCAAGCCTTTCCCCCCCGATCGGCGCTCTTGTTTCTCACGACTTGCATTGCCTTATTGGCGGGTCTTGCGGCGCCGCCGCTGGTACGGCCACAAGGCACTTCAGCCGAGGAAACCGGTCTCAAGATCGCGCAGGAATCCCGCTCGCGTGGCGAGGGGTTCAGCGATTTCACTGCCAGCCAGATCATGGTGCTCCGCAACAAGCAGGGACAGGAGAGCCGGAGACAGCTCCGTATCAAGGTTCTGGAGGTCGCCGGAGACGGTGACAAGAGTCTGTTCGTGTTCGATCATCCACGCGACGTCAGGGGGACGGCGCTGCTTGTCCACGCCCACAGGGATAAAGCCGACGAGCAATGGTTCTATTTGCCCGCGCTGAAACGGGTCAAGCGAATCAGCTCGTCGAACCGTTCCGGATCTTTCATGGGCAGCGAATTCACCTATGAGGACATGGGAGCCCAGCAAGTCGAGAAATTCACCTACCGGTACCTGCGTGACGAACCTTGCGGTGATTCGACATGCACGGTCACAGAACGTGTCCCGACGGACAAGAGATCGGGCTATCGTCGCCAACTGGTCTGGCGCGACCGGGAGGAGCTTCGCGTCTGGAAAGTGCAGTACTACGACCGCAAGGACGCGCATCTGAAGACGCTCACCTTAGGGAGCTACGAGCGGTATCTGGATCGTTACTGGCAAGCTGGCGAGATGACGATGGTCAACCATCTCACGGGAAAAAGCACCGTGTTGACCTGGTCGGATTTTCAGTTTCGAACCAAACTGAACGATCGCGACTTCACCCGAACCGGCTTGCAGCGGGTGCGTTGATGCTGCTTCGTGCGGTTCCTCGCTGCCTGGCTGCCGGAGCTGCCTGGATTCTGGTCCTGGTCTTTGCCGTCGGGGCGCGCGGGCAGATCGTTGACCACGAGTTTTCCGGGCGCTTCAGTCTTGAAGGGCGATGGCACCCCCAATCCGGCGCTTATCCCGGCCAGCGCTCGCATGCGAGCGGTTTTGTTGCGGCGCCCAAGCTCTATCTTGAAGACGCCGGCGGGAGAAGCCTGTCTCTGGCGCCCTACTTTCGCTTTGACGGTGCGGACCCACGCCGCACCCACTTTGATCTGCATGAAGCCTACCTTCTGCTTTTCGGCGCAATCGGCAATGATGATTGGGAGTTGCGCCTGGGCGTCGACCGGGTGTTTTGGGGAGTTACCGAATCGCGCCACCTGGTCAATATAGTCAACCAGATCGACCTCGTCGAACACCCCTACAAAGAGCCCAAGCTGGGCCAACCCATGGTCCATTTCACCTGGTCCGGGGATTGGGGCGTGGCGGAAGTCTTCGGTATGACCTATCACCGGCCGCGCACTTTTCCGGGCCGCCATGGACGCCTGCGCCTCCCTTTTGTCGTAGACAACGAGCAGGTCTCCTATGAGAGCGACGCCGGGCGGTGGCACCCGGATCTCGCCGCCCGATACAGCCGCAGCATCGGCCCCCTGGATATCGGTGCGAGCCTGTTCGACGGCACCAGCCGGGACCCTTTTCCGGTGCCAGGCGCCGACAGCAGCGGCGCCCCGTCCGTCGTTCCGCACTACGAGCAGATCCGACAGTTCGGGCTGGACGCCCAACTGACTGCCGGTTCCTGGCTGTTCAAGCTCGAGGCCATTGGGCGCTCCGGGGCTCGAAACCTTCTCGGCATGGAAGAAGATTATGCTGCTACCGTTTTTGGCGGGGAATATACTTTCTATTCCGTCTTCGGCACGGCCACCGATGTCACCCTGCTCGGTGAATGGAACCACGATGGGAGAGGCCGAAATGCGACCAATATCTTTCAGAAGGACCTCTTCCTCGGCGCACGCTTCGGGTTCAACGATGTCCAGAGCACCGAGCTGATCGCCAGCGTTCTGGGGGATGCAGACCATGGAACGCGTGTCATGACTGTCGAATTGAATCGGCGCATCACCGACCAGTGGTCCCTGCGCTTCGAGTCAATCGCACTGCTCGGTGTCGGCAAAGCGGATTTCACCCGTTCGACAAGGCGAGACAGCTTCGTCGAGTTGAACTTGATCTACAATTTCTAGCGAGGCGGCGCCTCAGAATGTGTATGTAATGTTGCACATAGTTGCCTGAGCAATCCAAGATTCATCAAACTCCCCCGCTTTCGCCGGATTTGACGTGGCAGGCCGACTCTAGATAAGATAGATGCATATGTGTTTAGGTGTCTATGCGTGGAGATAGGTCCATGACGCGATGGAATCTTTCTATCCCTGATAAGACCGATCGCGCTTTACGCACCTTTCTTGCACGCAACGGCGGCAAGAAAGGTGATTTGTCTCGATTCGTCGATGAAGCAGTGCGCCGCCGCATGCTGGATTTGGCTGTCCGCCAAGTCAAGGAACGCAATGCCCGATATGACCAGCGAGAAATCCTTGACTTGATTAACGAGGAGGTGGACGCCGCGCGTGCGGGTCGTTCTTGACACCAATATTCTCATCAGTGCCCTCATCACCAAGGGAACTCCTCCCGACCGGCTGTATCAGGCTTGGCTGCGTAACGAGATCGAGTTGGCGACATCGACCGCGCAACTGGCTGAATTGACTGATGTTCTCGCCCGGCCCCGCCTCCACAAATTTCTCGAAGCCGATGAAGCTGCAGCCATTGTAGAGAACATCGACACACGCGCCCTTGTCCTTGCCAAGCTGCCGCTGGTGAGACTGTCTCGCGACCCCAAGGACAATCCTGTCTTGGCCACGGCAATCGCCGCTAAAGCGGACTTGATCGTTTCCGGCGACCAACGGCATATGCTCTCGCTCGGTGAGGTCGAAGGTATTCCCGTTGTGACCGCCCGCGAAGCGTTGGAACGAATATTCGGATCAGGTAATTGATCTGAAAGAACTGTCAAGCAGCTTTCGATTGGTACCGGTCCTGGTTTGCCATTGGGCGATCTAAACCTTTCCTCAGTGAGTCGGGCCGGCCGGCCTTTGTGGTGCTTGGCGGATTGGCCGAAACCAACGCCCTCTTCGAAAAGGGTGCCGTCATTCGCCGCTGGAAGAGGGATGGCGACCTATGAACTCCCGCTAACCATCCTGCGGCGCATGTGCAGGACCGTATCCCGGGTTTCGACGATTTCAAACCCTGCTGTCGAAAACAGGCGCGCCGGTCCCATCCAGACCTCGCCGGGGTCCAGACGGTCCGTCAGACTCTTTTTGCGCGGAAAGCCTTCGACCTCCTCCACGCCTTCGCCTGCAAGATCCCTCAACGCCAGCGCCATCGCTTGATGCATGAGACCCTGACCGCGATGGTTTGCGGCGATGCCAAAACAAACGAAGGCGTAGACCGAATCGACCGGTTCTAGGTCGAGGGTGCCACACAACTTTGGCCACGCCGTCCGCGGACCCACTCGACACCAGGCGACGGGCCGATCCTCCAGGTAGAAAATTCGTCCGTGGTACGACCCGGCATCCCAGAGTTCCCGGCGCAGGCACCGGTTTTCCCTCTCGCTACGATCCGTCCATCCTTCCCAACCAGGGGTTTCCCAGGCAACACACCAGCACCAGTCATGCGGCGGGGTCACCAGCAGCGTCGCAAAGTCGTTTGCCGTGTCCGGTCCCAGTCGTCGAAGGGTTAGTGCGGAATTGTTCACGGCTTCAGGCGCCCGAGACGGCACGGAGAGCTTGATCGAAGGTCTTTATCCGGCTTACACCGCGCCTGCGGCAACTGGCAAGGTGGCAGAGGTCCCGGGGGCTCAAGCTGGAATACTGTTGGTGGAGTTGTCGGGCCAGGGTCACGTCTTCTTCTTCCAGCGGCCACACTTCCACCTGAGACCTGAGGACCAGCGCCATGGCCGCATCGAGCGTCTGCAATCTCGCAACCGGGAGATAGGCATACACCAACTCTTGCAGAACCTCCGCCGAGGTGCAAAGCGGCGTACCGTTCCGATTGGCTTCGACGAAGAACTCTTGAGCAGGGTCTCGAAACGGATGGGGCCGTCCGACCGCATACATGAAGAGGTTGGTGTCGACAAAGGTCATGTATCGGATGCACCCCTTCTACGCGATTGATTGATCAGGTCCAGGTGCTGGCCCCAATGCGGTTCCGTCTCGGGGCCGTCCAGACGGTCGCAGGCGCGGAAAAATTCTTCCAGATCCTTCGGGGATTGGAAGGGCTTGGCGTGCTGTCGCTCCTGCAGGCGCTCGCGAGCGGCAGCCCTCAACCACGCGCTCAACGTCATGCCTTCCCGTCGCGCCTGGTGCACAAAACGGTCTCGATCTTCATCGGGGATGACGAGTTGAACTCTGGCCATGGCAATCACCTGTATTATCTATAGGTATGTATATGAATATTACACATATTTGCCTGTGCACCCAACTGCGACTCCCCCTCAAGGGGGGAGTGGCGGAGCCCGCAGTCGAGCCGGAGTGGGGCGATCGCCACGCCCCGTAGGTGAATATCGGTAGAACGGGCAGCGCTCCGTAGCCGGCGTCGTTCTGGAAAGGCTGTGCGTTTCGGAATGGTGCTTCTAATTCGCCGCCTACGCGGCTACGTGGGGCGGAGGATTCAGACCCCCATGGAAAGCATAGTGAGCAATAGGGGACCGGCTTTCTCCCGGAACAGAACTACGCCCCAGGCGCTTAGTGTTGCTACCATTAGGGAATGGGGTATGATGTACATGTTTATGAACATTACAGGTGGAACGATGACTGACAAGCATTCTATTGCCGAGGCGCGCCGCAATCTACCGAAACTCGTTCGCGTGGTAGAACAAGGAATGGCGGTGGAGTTGACGCGGCGCGGCAAACCCGTCGCGGTGTTAGTCGGGTGCAAGCAATTCGAGCGGCTCGCTTCGAGCCGCCGTAGTTTCGTTGCTGCTTATCAGGTCTTCACGAATGAGAGCGACCTCCCGGAGCTCGCACTTGACCCCGACAAACTGTTTGCGAGGCAGCGCGAGAAAACACCAGGACGCGACGTCAGGCTGTGAACTGTGAAATACCTGCTCGATACCAACATCATCTCGGAGCCTCTTAGGCCGAAGCCGTCCAACAGCGTCATGCGGCAGTTAAGTCGGCATGAGGACGACATTGCGATTCCGGCGCCCGTCTGGCACGAGCTTCGGTTCGGCTGCGCCCGACTGAGCCCGTCACGACAACGGGATGCAATCGAGCGCTATATCGAGGATGTGGTGCTGGCAAGCTTTCCAGTGCTGGAGTATGACCAGCGAGCCGCTGACTGGCATGCGATCGAGCGTGCGCGACTGAGTGCAGCCGGCAAGACCCCGCCGTTTGTTGACGGGCAAATTGCCGCGATCGCATTCGTCCATCACTTGACCTTGGTTACGTTGAATACGAGCGACTTCCAGCAGTTCAAGGGGCTACGAATACGAAGTTGGGCGTATTCCCGGTCCGAAACCCGTTGAATAAGTCGTCTCCCGGTTTCCTCACCAGCCGTCAACTTCCCGTTGCCGCCCGGCCGGGCGCGGGAATAGAATGAGAGCACCGAGGTTTTGCTGTCATGAAGGTTGAATCCCTGAGGTCAAGACTGATTGTGGTTGGGGCCCTGGTGCTCTGCCTGGCCCGGTGGGGACTGGCTTCCGAACAGTTCCCGGCAGAGGCGCTGGAGTTTTTCGAGAAGAAGGTGCGTCCGGTCCTGGCCACGCATTGCTATGACTGCCACGGTCCTCAACTGCAGCAGGGCGGGCTGCGGCTGGACTCGCGCGAAGGAGTCCTCAAGGGGGGAACCCGCGGGGCCGCGGTGGTGGAAGGGGAGCCGGACTCAAGCTGGTTGATCAGGGCGGTTCGCCACCAGGAGCTGGAGATGCCGCCGGCCGGCCGGCTGTCGCCCGAGCAGATCGGTGCTCTGGAACGCTGGGTTGCCATGGGCGTCCCCTGGACCGAGCCTGCCGCCAAGCCGGGCGAATCCGAGGGGGTGGATGAGTTCTATGCCGCAATGCTGCGGGAGCACTGGTCCTATCAACCCTTGACCGAACCCCGGGTGCCGGGGCTTGAGGCGGGGGCTTCGGGTCATCCGGCGGACCGGTTCATTCGGGAGGGGTTGGAGCGCCGCGGGCTGCAGCCGGCCCCGCCAGGCGACCGGCGGACCCTGGCCCGAAGGCTCAGCCTGGTGTTGACCGGACTGCCGCCCGAGCCCGCAGAAGTAGACCGGTTTGTGCGGGATCCTTCCCCCGACGCCTATGAACGGCTGGTGGACCGTCTATTCGCCTCTCCCCACCTGGGAGAACGGTGGGCGCGGCACTGGATGGACCTGATGCGCTTCGGGGAAACCTACGGCTACGAGTGGAACTACGAGCTGCTGGCTGCCTGGCGCTATCGGGACTATCTGATCCGGGCCTTCAACCAGGACCTGCCCTTTGACCAGTTGGTCCGGGAACACGTGGCCGGCGATTTGCTGGAGCAACCCCGGATCGACCACCGGTTGGGACTGAATGAATCCATCGCCGGGGCGGCTTTCTTCCGGCTGGGGGAAATGGGTCACGACAACTGCGTGACCTTCCGGGAAATCCGCACCGACGTGGTCGACAACCAGATCGACACGCTCACCAAAGCGTTCCAGGGGCTGACGGTTGCCTGTGCCCGCTGCCACGATCACAAGCTGGACCCCATCCCCACCAAAGACTATTACGCGCTCTACGGTATCCTGACCAGTTCGCACCAGCTTTCCCGGACACTGGATACCGGGGACTCCCACCAGAGGGTCAAGCCGCGACTGAAGAAGCTCAAGTCCTCGATCCGCAAGGAGCTGGCCAGGCTTTGGATTCGCCAGTCCGAACAGATTCCGGACTACCTGCTGGCGGCCCAGGGCGGCAGTGCCCCGGCCTCGGCTCGGACCGCCGGTCTCGATCCCGAAAGGCTGGAGCGATGGCGCCAGGTCCTGCTCAAGGAGAGCGTGGACCCCGAGGGGATTCTTTTCCCTTGGGCGGCCATCTCCTGTGAGGCCGGGTTTTCTCCCGGCCGCCTCCCCCAAGCCTGGTCCAAGCTGGAGGCCTACTACAAGCGGGAGACAGGGGCGCGGAAGGACTTCAACCGCACCCACTTCCTGGACTTCGGCGATTTTCGTTCCGGCAGTCTGGATGGCTGGCATCCCGACGGGCTTGGCCTCGAGGGGGGAAGGGTTGCCGACGGAGCATTGACCGTCAGCACCGAGGGCTCTCGGGTGCTTTCCGGAGTTCTTCCCGCCGGCCTGTACAGCCACGTCCTCTCGGAACGGCTCAACGGCGCCCTGCGCTCGCCCTACCTGCCCAAGGACAAGAAATTCCTGAGTCTGAGGCTCATGGGAGGCAAGCTGGCTTCCCGCCGGACCATCGTGGACCACTGCATCCTGGGTGACGACTACAGGCCCCTGGAAAGCGATCGTCCGTCCTGGTTCAAGATACCGATCAAGCACCGCGACACGACCTTCCCGATCTATGTCGAGCTGGTCACCAAGGGTGGCAACCCGCGCCTGCCCGAACGTCCGGGCCACCTGAAGGGCTACACCGACGAGGATCTTGCCAGGCCCGGGTCCTATTTCGGCATTTCCCAGGCGGTGGTGCATGACATCGAGGAGCTGCCGAGGGAGGAACTGGACCACATGGCCCCATTGTTCCAGGGGTCCCCGCCGCGAAGTGCCGAGCAGTTGGCCCGGCGCTATGGAGCCGCCAGCCGCCGGGCCCTGACCGCCTGGGCCAAGGGGAAGGCGGGGTTGCCGGAGGTGCGCTGGATCGATTGGCTGATCGGGAATGAGCTGCTGGAGAACAGCAGAGACCTGAGCCCCCGGCTCAACCGATTGGTTTCCGCCTACCGCAGCCTGGAGAGCCGGCTCTCCAAACCGCGGGTGATCAGCGCGATGGGAGACATAGACACTGGATATGACGCCCCTCTGCTGGAGAAGGGAGATGCCAAACGTCCCGGCGATCCGGTTCCCCGCGGCTACCTGACGCTGTTGAAGGCTTCCGGTTCGGCCTTCCAGACCTCGGGCAGCGGACGCAGGAAACTGGCCGAGGTCATCGCCTCAGCCGACAATCCTCTGACGGCCCGGGTGATGGTGAACCGTCTCTGGCATCACGTTTTTGGCCGCGGCATCGTGGCCACCGTGGATGACTTCGGCCGTTTTGGAGACCAGCCCTCCCATCCCGAATTGCTCGACTATCTGGCCAGCCGATTCGTCAAGCAGGGGTGGTCCGTCAAGCGGTTGCTGCGCCTGCTGGTTCTCTCGGAAACCTTTCGCCAGTCCAGCCGGCCGTCGCCCCTGGCCGGCAGGGTCGATCCGGGAAACCGGAGTCTCCACCACTATCCGCTGCGGCGGTTGGAGGCCGAGGTCATTCGGGACACCATCCTGGCAGCCTCCGGGCGGTTGGAGTCCAGACTCTATGGCCCCAGCATCCAGCCCTTTCGGGATGACCCCAAGGATTACCGCAAGCTGCTCTCCGGCCCTCTGGACGGAAATGGAAGGCGCAGCCTCTATCTGAAGGTGACCCGCATGGAGAGTCCGCCCTTTCTGGAACTCTTCGACTTTCCCGCACCCTCGGCCACACGCGGCCGGCGGGACCGCACCAACGTGCCTTCCCAGGCCCTGGCCCTGCTCAACGACTCCTTTGTGGTGGGGCAAGCCGGCTATTGGGCGGAGCGGCTGCTGGCCGAGGGGGACGACACGGTGGAAGCGCGCCTGGAACGCATGTTCCGCCAAGCGCTGGGCCGTTCGCCGGAGTCGACCGAGCTGGGGCGATTCAGGGAGTCGGTGTTGCGGCTATCGGCCTTGCACGGCGTCTCTGAAGAGAATATACTGGGCGCAAAAAAAGTGTGGAAAGATGTGGCGCACGCCATGTTAAATCTGAAAGAGCTTATCTACCTGTTCTGAGGACCGACCATGTCGATTCAAAAAGGGAACGGAGAGGGTTGTCCCGGATGTGCCGGTGCTCCGCTGACGCGGCGCGAGATGCTGAAGCAGGCAGCCAATGGTTTCGGAATGCTGGCCTTGTCGTCGCTCATGGCCGACGAAGCTTACGCCGGGATTATTCCCTCAGCCATGCCGCATTTTCCCTCCAAGGTGAAAAACGTCATCCTCTGCTTCATGCCGGGCGGGGTGTCGCACATGGATACCTTCGATCCCAAGCCCAAGCTGGCCGAGCTGGATGGCAAGCTTTCGGGAGACGGGCGCCGAACTTGGAAGGGGTGCCCCTGGAGCTTCAAACGGTACGGTCAGTCCGGGATGCCCGTCAGCGAGCTTCTCCCCCACATCGCCACCTGCGTCGACGATCTGGCCGTCATCCGCTCCATGGTCTCCGGGTTCCCTCTCCATCCCCGGGGCAACATCCTGTTCCACACCGGCAGAAACGTCGGGGGCCATCCCAGCCTGGGATCCTGGATCACCTACGCTCTGGGCAGCGAGAACAAGAACCTGCCCGGATATGTGCTGCTGCACACCGGGGATATCCCCCCCGGCGGCTTGGAGAATTTTTCCAACGGCTTCCTGCCGGCCACCCACCAGGCCCTGCCCGTCAAGGCCGAGGGCAATGCCATTGACAACCTGGTGGCGTCCGATGATCCTCGGCTCCAGAGGGCCAAGCTGGACCTGCTCCTGGACCAGGACCGGGCGTTCGGCGCCTCGGCTGGCAGCGATGACGCCGTGGAGGCGGCCATCCGCAACTACGAAATGGCTTATCGCATGCAGTCCCTGGTCCCGGACGTTCTGGATCTGGACAAGGAGACCGAAGCCACCAAGCGTCTCTACGGCCTGGACACCACCAACAAGGATAAGCGGCACTACAGCCTGCAGTGCTTGCGGGCCCGCCGGCTGGTCGAAGAAGGGGTGCGCTTCGTGGAGATCACCTGCCCGGTCCTATTCGGGCAGAACAACGGGACCTGGGATCAGCACTCCTATCTGAAGCGGGGCCACGAAGCCAATGCCCTGGTGACCGACCAGGCGGTGGCGGCGCTGATCAAGGACCTCAAGTCCCGCGGCATGCTGGAGGAGACTCTGCTCATCTGGGGCACCGAATTCGGACGGACGCCCGACAGCTCCAACGGCGACGGCCGCGACCACCTGGAAACGGCCTTTACGATCTTCATGGCGGGCGGTGGCATCAAGGGCGGAACCCTCTATGGTGAGACCGACGAGATTGGCAAGAAATCGGTGGAGAACATCACCACCGTGCATGACCTCCATGCCACCATCCTTCACCTGGTGGGCCTCGACCATGAGAAGCTGACCTACCGCTTTGGCGGCCGCGACCTCAGCTTGACCGACGTCCACGGGAGCGTGGTCCGGCCCATCCTGGCCTAGCCGCGTCCGATCGACAACAGGCTTCCCTCCAATCCCAGCGAGAGCGCTCCGTCACCGGAAGCGCTCCCTAAGCCCGCATTTCTCACCAGATGGCAAGGCATCGGCTGGGAAACTGTTTGTCTTCAGCATCTCGCTCAAGGGGGTGAGCCCGGCCCGGTCAGGAGAAGAACGCCAGCAGAATCCAAAGCACCAGGCCCGAGGAGATGATCAGCAGAACGCAGACGGCTGTGATAGCGATCGAGAGGATATGAAAGAAGGTCTCCAGGAACCGAAATGCCGTGAGCTCCGAGAGAGCGGTCTCGGGTTCAGGCCGTTTCGGTGGTTCTTTTCGATCCGATTCTTCTACCAGATGAAGGTGTGCCGCGGATTTCTTCATGGCTCCATTCCAGTCGGGTGTGCTCGAATAGGTGACCGGCGCCTATTAGCTACTACCGCTCAATCGCCGGAGGGTGATCACCCCGATCAAATAAATCGCAACAGGGCATCATAACATCGGCAGCGCGCGATCCGGGGCGGACCAGCCGATGGTCTCCACTGCATGGGCCGGGTTGCGTCCGAACGGTCAGGGGTATAAAGTGCGCCTCGGGAGGGTTCTCCTGTCGGCCGCGGAGGTCCTTTGCGGCTCGGCCAAACCTAGACCCTAAGGGAGGAGTCTATTGGCTTCGGGTCAAAAGAGGCCGGTTGGGTTGGCGGCTGCCGTGGCCCTGGCGGCCCTGGCTCTGCATGGTGCCTGCGTTCCGGTGGGAGAGGATTCCATAGAGGTCACGGCCACGGCCTACAACTCTCATCCCAGCCAGACAGACGATAGCCCAGAGGTGGCCGCCTGGGGAGACAGGCTGCAGCCGGGAATGAGAGCCATCGCCGTCTCCCGGGACCTGATTCCGCTGGGTTTCGTTCGCGGTGCGCGAGTGAGGGTTGAAGGGTTCCCCGGCCGGCGCTTTGTCGTTCTGGACAAGATGCACTATCGCTGGCGCCGGCGGATCGATATTTACATGGGTAACGACATCCAGGCGGCGCGGGAGTGGGGAAGGCGCCGGGTTCGGGTCTACTGGTTCGGCAGTTGGATTCAGAGGAGCGTCAAGCCCGGCAAGCGCTGAACAGGAGTGTGAAATCGTGAACCATGCAACCTACCGCGCGGCAATCATTGGTCTGGGGTTTATCGGTGCTGCCGACCAGACCTCCGGCGATGCTCTGGGGCAACAGGTGGAGAACCTGGATGGCACCCATCTGGGGGCTTTGGCGGAAAACCCGCGAATCCAACTGGTGGCGGGAAGCAGCCGCGACCAGGGGCGGCGGTCGCGCTTTGAAGAGCGGAACGGGGTTCGCACCTATGCCGACTGGCGGGAGATGATTGCCACCGAAGCCCTCGACCTGGTGAGTGTGGCCACCTACACGCCGGTGCACGGGGAAATCACCGTCGCTTGCGCCCGCAGCGGGGTCCGAGCCATCTACTGTGAAAAGCCCATGGCTTCCCGCCTTCCCGAGGGAGAGCAGATGCTGCAGGCCTGCCGGGAGTCGGGATCTCTTTTGGCGATCAACCACAACCGGCGGTTTCATCCGAACTATCGCCGCCTGCGCGATCTGGTCGGCCAGGGTGCATTGGGCGAGCTGACCTCGGTCAACCTGCAGTGGAGCAGCGGCCGCCTGGGCAACGTCGGCACCCATCTGTTCGACGCCATCTGCATGGTGACCGGACGGCGGGTGGAAGCCGTCTCGGGGACTCTGGATCTGGCCGGGAAGCTCGATTGCCGTGGTCCGGCCTTTCAGGACCCCGGCGGATGGGGTCTGATGCGCCTGCAAGGCGGGCTGATGGTTACCGTGGATGCCTCGGACTACGGGCGGGTTCCCATGTGCCTGAGCTTCAATGGAAGTAAGGGACGGGCCCTGACCGGAGGGGACGAAGTGCGGCTGGAGTATTGGGACGGCCGGCAGGAAGAGTGGCCCGGCCTGCGGGGGCAGGCCACCGGCATGGACCGGGCCGTCCGGGAGATCGTGGCCTGGTTGGATGGACAGACGCCCTTTGCCTACGAAGCCGGGGAGGCCTTGCATGTCCTGGAAAGCATTGTGGCTTTCCACGCCTCCCACGCCCGCTCGGGCGCCTGGACGGAGCTGCCGCTGAAGGGAGAGGACCGTGACCGGCTGCTGAACAGCGGTTAGCCTCTCAGTCGTGGACCTTGTCCATCACCTTTTCCATGGCTGTAACCAACCCGGTGATGTGCCGGTCTTCCATGGGCAGCGACAGGGCGCACATGGTCAAGGTGTGGTTCAGGAAGTAACCCTCCTGCAGCAATGCCAGGAAGACCTGGTGGCTCAAGGCCCGGTCGGCGCGGGCCAGGTCGCGATAGGTCTCCAGCTTGCCCTCGATGAAATAAATGCTGAAGACCGAGCCCGCGTTGACGGCCAGGGCCGGAAAGCCCCGGCGGGCGAAGAGGTCGTTCAACCCGGTGGTCAAGCGGTCCGCCAGGCGGTTGAGATGGGCGAAGGCCGCAGGCGTCAGCTCTCGCAGGGTGGCCAGGCCGGCAGCCATGGTCACGGGGTGGGCGCTGAAGCTTCCGCTCTGGAAAAAGCCGGTCGGCCCCCGGCTGCTATCCAGCAAGTCCATGATATCGGCGCGGCCGCCGAAAGCGCCTACCGGAAACCCTCCCCCCACGATCTTCCCAAAGCAGGTCAGGTCCGGATCGATGCCGAACTGTTCTTGCAGACCGCCTCGGCCGACGCGAAAGCCGACAATTTCGTCGAAAATCAGCAGCACCCCGTGCCTTCGGGTGATCTCTCTCACGGCCCGGGCAAACTCCGGCCGAACCGGGAGCAGGCCTGCCTTGGGGTCGAAGATGACACAGGCCAGCTCCCCGGCGTGTTCTTCCACCAGCCTGGCGACGGCGGCCTCGTCGTTGTAGGGAAGCACCAGTACCTCGCTGGCCGCGTAGGGCGAAATGCCTCCGGCGCCGGGTACGGAATGGGGAGCCTGGATCGGTCCGGCCCGGTCCAACGGCGGAGCCACACTGACTTCCACCGCATCGTGGCTGCCGTGGTACCCGCCCTCGAATTTCGCGATCCTGGACTTTCGGCTGAACCCTCGGGCCAGCCGAATCGAGTGCAGGGTCGCTTCGGTGCCGGAGTTCACGAACCGGACCCGGTCCAGGGTGGCGACCCGCCGGCACATCTCCGCGGCCATATCGGTCTCGATGCCCGTGGGGGCGCCCAAGGCAATGCCTTGCTCCAGTTGGGCCTGAACGGCTTCCATGACCTTGGGATGGTTGTGGCCCAGGATCTGGGTAGAGTGGTGGTTGGCGAAGTCCAGATAGCGGCGGCCGTCGATATCTTCGAGGGTGCACTCCCGGGCTCGCGCCATGGTCAGGGGATAGGGTTGAAAGAAGTAGGCGCCCTTGGCCGGTCCGGCTGTCAGCGGCGCGGCCCGTCGAAAAGCGTCGGCTGAATGGGGGGTGCTCCTCCTGTATTCTTCTTCCACCGAGATCTCGTGCTCCGTCATGATGGTTCCCTTTCCGGATTCAACAAGAGGTGGGACTTCGATCTTGCTTCAGGCCAACCCGGTCGAGCGGGAGGCCTCGGTCCTGCCGCCGACCCCACGGCCTGCGGCTGGACCGCCGCCCGCAAGGCGGGAAACAGTGCCATGCCGTTTGTATCAGTTTCCCGCCCCAGGGTGCCAGAGAAACATCGGCCATCGAGGCTCCGGCTGTCTTTTGACTTCCAGGGAGCCTTACCCTAAAATCGGTCGAAACGGTTGGACCCAGGCCATTCTCCAGTCGGGTGAGGTGAGTATGCGAGTTCTCGCGAGACGGTTGCCGTTCCTTGTCTTTGCTGCTGTCCTGGCCGTGGCCTCCGCGGGCCCGGTCCTGGCGGATGCCGAGGAGAGGAAGCAGAATCCCTACAAGGGGGACGCGGACGCCATTCTGGTTGGGAAAGGCCTCTTTCGCTACTACTGCGCCGGTTGCCACGGCATGGAAGGCGGCGGGGGATTCCGGGGACCGGACCTGACTCGAGGGCAACTCACCCATGTTGCCGACGATCACGACATGCTCGGGGTGGTGAAGGACGGAATTCAGGGAACCCAGATGCCTCCCCAGACGCTTCCCGACAGCAACCTGTGGCGCATGATCGCCTTTATCACCGATCTCCGATCCAAGGCCCGCCCCGAGGCGTTGACCGGGGATTGGGAATCGGGACGGGAGCTCTTCAGCGGCAGGGGGTTTTGCTCGGGTTGCCACATGGTTCGGGGAGAAGGAGGCCGCTTCGGGCCAGACCTGACGGGCATCGGAAAAACTCGCTCCTGGGAGTCGTTCCTGGAAGCCGTCCGGGAGCCCAGCGCTCAGTTCAAGAACGTGCTTCAGGCGGACGGTCGGATGGCGGGCGGCTACGAATCGGTCCGGCTGGTGACCCCGTCGGGAGAGCGGATTACCGGTGTCGTCCGCAACGAGGACACCTACACCATCCAGGTGCTGGACCAGCAGGAGAACTATCACAGCTATCGCAAGAGCGAGCTTCGGGAACTCACCCACCTGGACCAATCCCTGATGCCGGTCTATTCGGAAAGTGCGCTTTCCGACCAGGATTTGAAGGATCTGCTGCTGTTCCTCACTCGACCGGCCGCGGAATGAAGGCGTCGGGGAGAGCGCCGACAAGTTATCCAGACAGACCCGCCGCGGGCTGTCCCTTTCCGGGCCGGCCGGCTGGCGAAGGGGTCCTATCCGAAGAGGAGAGCCAATGAAGCGATCATGGTTTGTGCCGGCAATGTGCCTGTCGCTGATGTTTCCCGGCTTTACCGGCTTGTCCCGGGCGGGCGAGGTGACCAGCGACCGGTTGGTGCGGGCCCTGGAGGAGCCGCAGCACTGGCTCACCTACCGGGGGGATTACAGCGGCCGGAACCACCGGCCGCTCAAGCAGATTCACAAGGGCAACGTGGCCGACCTGCGGGTCGACTGGGTGTTCCAGACCGGTGTGGGGGCTGCCGCCAAGTTCCAGACCGTCCCCCTGGTGGTGGACGGGATCATGTACATTACGGCTCCCTACAACAACGGCTATGCCCTGGACGCTCGAACGGGCCGGCGACTTTGGAGATACCAGCGCAGCCTGCCAGACCAGAGCCTCTGCTGCGGGCCCATCAATCGAGGATTCGCCCTGCTGCGGGACAAGTTGTTCATGGCCACCCTGGACTCCCACCTGGTGGCGTTGGACACCAAGACCGGGAATGTTCTTTGGGACGTTCAGCGGGCCGACTACCGAAAGGGCTACAGCTCCACCGGGGCTCCCCTCATCGTCAAGGACAAGGTCATCATTGGAACCGGAGGCGGGGAATATGGCGTCCGCTGTTTCCTGGATGCCTACGATCCCGATACCGGAAAGCGGCTGTGGCGATTCTGGACCATTCCGGCGGCCGGAGAGCCCGGCTCGGAATCCTGGTTGGGAGATTCCTGGAAGACGGGAGGGGCGCCGACCTGGATGACGGGAACTTACGATCCGGAACTGGATCTGCTCTACTGGTGCACCGGGAACCCGGCGCCCGATCTCACCGGGGAAACCCGCCTGGGCGACAATCTCTATTCGGCCTCAGTGGTGGCGCTGGACCCTGACACCGGCAAGATGAAGTGGTACTTTCAGTTCACTCCTCACGACGTCCACGATTGGGACGCCAACGAGGTTCCGGTGCTCCTGGATCTCGAGATGGACGGCAAGCCCAGAAAACTGCTGGTCCACTCCAATCGAAACGGTTTCTACTACGTCCTGGATCGGGAAACCGGAGAGTTCCTCCACGCCAACCCGGTGGCGCGGGTCACCTGGGCCTCCGGAATCGACTCCAAGGGGCGGCCTCAGGTGCTTCCCAACACTGACCCGACACCGGAAGGCAACCGGCAGTGCCCCGGAATGGGCGGAGGGTCCAACTGGATGGCGCCTTCCTACAATCCCGATACGGGGCTGCTTTACGTGGTGGTTCGCGAGGAGTGCACCAACTACTTCAGCAGCGAGCAGGAACTGGAGCCGGGGCATTTCTGGCTGGGGAGCTTTCCCCAAGTCAAGCCCGACGAAGATACCTGGGGAGTGGTCAAGGCCCTGGTGCCCACCACCGGGGAAGTCAAGTGGGAGTTCAAGTTCCACACCCCGACCTGGGCGGGGACGCTCACCACCGCGGGAGGACTGGTGTTCGTGGGCGACATGGACGGCTATCTCACCGCATTGGATGCCCACACCGGCAAGAGTCTGTGGCAGTTCCAGACCGGAGCCCCCATCGTCACCCACCCCATCACCTATATGCTGGGAGACAAACAGGTCCTGGCCATCGCCGCCGGCAGCACTCTCTACACCTTCAGCCTGACGCCCTGAGATCGGGGTGAGGCTTCCCGCTCCGTTGGGCTCGCTCCGTGCACTCTTCTCAAGAGTGCACCCCTTTCTTTTGGTTTTTCTTCGTGTCCCTTCGTGGTCCTTCGTGCCCCTTCGTGGAAAGACGGCTAGTCGGGACGCTTCCAGGTTTCGAAATTCCACAGCTCCGAATCCCAGGCGTTCATCCAGACACCCTCGATGTCATTGGAATGAGCCGACACGAATCCTCGGTGAACCAGAGGGATGATCGAGTAGCTACCGACCAGCAGGTCGTTGAGCGCAATCGTGATCTGGTTGCGCCGTTCCATGTCGACCGTGTTCTGGAGTTCGGCGAAGAGCCGATCGTATTCGTCGGACTGGAAGCGCTGGACGTTTGAACTGAGAAACGAGTTGGCCGCTCCGGCGATCTCAATGGTGACCCAGGAGCCCAGGTAGCTCTCCGGGTCCACGCTGCTTCCACTGTCGGCGTACATCTGGACGTCTGCGTAGAACTTGCCCACCGTGTCCGGGCTGGTGAGGTCATCACCGAAGAACACGCTGGGATCGACATGCTTCAGCTGGATCTCGACGCCGAGTTCCTCCCACCAGCCCTTGATCAACTCCTGGGTGGTCTGGCGCACCGAATTGGTCGCGGTCTGGAAGAGGATCTTGAGCGGAACGCCTTCCCGCTCCCGCACGCCGTCGCTATCGGAATCCACGATCCCGGCATCGTCGAGAATCTCTTTCGCAAGATCCATGTTCTGAACCAGACATTCGTCGTTGGTGGTCGATGCCTGGGCAGGTGGAGCAGGCCAGACGTTGCAGGTCGGACGCCCGGCCTGCTCGCCGTAACCGGTTCTGACCAGGGTGTCGCGGTCGATTGCCAGTGAGAGGGCCCGCCCCACGACCGGATGGGTCAGGAACGGGTGCGGGTTGGCGCCGTCCGCGTACTCCGAACGAAGATCGCCCAGACCGGGGTCCGGGTTGGTCTGGTTCATCATCAGGCGCTCCACCAGGGTGGTGAACGCCGAGACAACGGTTCCGCCGCCGCCCTCGGAGATCGAAGCCAGGACTTCGGGTTCGATCTGGAGGTTCCAGGCATAATCGGCCTGGTCGAGTTCAAATACGGATCGTGCCGCGGCCTCGGCCGTCCCGCCGCCTATCAGGATCACTTCACCGAAAAAGGGAAGACCGGACTCGACGCCCCGGTAGTGCGGATTGAACCGGTAGAGGATGGTGCCGTTTGCATCGAAGTCGGACACCAGGTAGGGACCCGTGCCGATGGGTCCCAGGTTCTCATCGGTGCAGCCGGCCGCCGCCTCACCCAGGCATTCGGCGAACTGCGCGGCCTGGAGGATCGGGCTCCCTTGAGACACGAATGGGTCATAGGGAAATGACGTCGGTCCATCGAACCTGATGGTGACGGTTCGCTCGTCGACGGCATCGACGGAGGCCACATTCTCGAAGCTCCGCGACCGGGCGCAGCCACCGCCCGGAGCGGTGCAGTAGCGCCAGGTGAAAACGACATCGTTCGCGGTCACAGGGGTGCCGTCGGACCAGAGCGCATCCTCGCGGATGTTCCAGGTGATGCTGGTCCGGTCGGCGGAAAAACCACCGTTCTCGGTGGTCGGCACTCGTGTGGCGAGAACGGGGAGCATCTCCCCGTCCGGGTTGTACTCGGCCAGCGGCTCGAGGACGAGCGATGCCGCTTCGGCATCCTTGGTGCCTCTGGACAGGTAGGGGTTGAGAATGGTCGGCGCCTGCCAGTAGAGGAGTGTTGCACTGCCGCCTTGGCCCGCACCCTGGGCCTCGTCACCCCCGTTATCTTCCCCTTCCGATCCCGAGTGAACGTCGTCCGCATAGTAGCCGGCACCCAGCAGGATCGGCACCCCAAAGACCATGACCCTCTTGACGAAAGTGACCTTGCGCTCCTGCAGTCCGGTAGCGGGATGGCGCGTGGAGTAGTAGAGGAAGGTTTCACCGAAAGCATTGGCGACGCCCGGGACGTCCCGGGCGCCGAAGGTTCCGACAAAGCTCGGGTCCAACTCGGATACGTTGGTGCCGAACGGGTGACTGTAGGGATCTCCGGTGAACAGCGCGTTGCCGTAAGTATCCAGGCCGAACAAGTAGACCGACGCGCTTCTCCAGCGAGGATCGAACGACAGAGCGAAGGTGGCGAAGTATCCCCTCGATTCCAGCTCCATCGCGGCACAACGGACAAACTCCTGCAGACTCGGGTTGGAAGGATCGGCATCCAGCATCGCGGCGTTGACCTCCTCCCTTTCGCAGGTTCCCGGGATGTCGCGGCGGTAGATCCCCGCGCCGATCGCGGCCGGGGTTCCGTACCAGTCGATGCCCCTGATGAAGGTGGCCTTGGGCTCATCCCTGCCTGTTGCCGGGTTGAGAAACGAATAGTAGAGCCAGCCCTCACCGAATTGGCTCACGATCCGATGTTGTTCCTTGTAATAGTCGTTGCCGAAGACGTCGATCAGCAGTCCAAGCGAAGATCCCTCCCTCTCCGGAGCCGGCGGAAAGATGAAGAGACGAGCCTGATCGCTCAAGGGTGTCACTTCGGAAATGAAGACATAGATGGAGCCGCTTTTCCAACGCGCATCCTCGTTAAAGGCCCTGCGGGCCTCCTCCAAACCCTCTCGTTGGGCGAACTCGTAGGCGCATTGAACGAACACTCAAATGTCTTCCTCCGTGCGTACGGCGCTGGCGGCGATGGAGCTGTCCTCACAAGTCGGCGGTTGGCTGCTTTCCTGTGCACCGACAGCCGGCGCGGCCACCACAAGGACCAGCATCATTGGCAAACAATACAATCGAAGTCGCATGCCTATATATTTCGGGAAACCGGACAAAAGGTCAAGGCACGGCACAGCCCTGCCTACCTCACTGCTGTCATGAGAGGAAGCCCACCCGGGAGCGCGGGCGTCCCGCCCGCACAAATCCTCCCGCAGCCTCGGCGATCTCCTCCACCGGAATCAACCGGCAGCGGCGCCCTGCCTCTGCTTCGGCCGGGCCCATGCGGTTCCCGCCGGCAGGGCGGTCGGCTGCAACATCGCAGGGAAACTGAGCGGCAACCCAAGGGACAGCATGCGGGCGGGACGCCCGCGCTCCCGGGTGGGGCGTCTCGATGGTGAGGTGGGGGGTATCCGGCGGGCCACTTCTCTGAAAGCCGGCCTGTCCCCTTTGGGAAACTCCCGTTTGCCTGCGAGCCGGGCCCCCGCCCCCCGCGACGGGGCAGATCATACGAGAGTGAAACAGGTTTTGTTTCAGGTAAGGCACGAGGACAGATGGACCTCCTTCAACGACAACTGGCGCCAAAATGCTTCTGCACTCTTGTCCCGTTGGTGTGACCCTGTCATGGGAGGAAGCCCACCCGGGAGCGCGGGCGTCCCGCCCGCATCCTTATTCCTGCCAACGCTTCGTCCCCGCCGGTGCCTCCGGGCTCCTACCAGGAATCAACACCTTACGGGTGATGTTGGAGCAATTTGGGGTAGAATCCCGAAATCATCGGTCCCTTCCTTGAAGATGGGCTAACGGTTTGGGTAGCCAAAACAGAATTCTCGGGATTTCACAGCCCGCTGCCGGTCCTTCGGCCGATGCTTCGCTCGATGCCCGGCCGGAAGCCGCCACGCCGACACTCCGGCAAGAACCACCCTCCCGGCCGCGCTGCCTTTCTCTCGATCTGGAGATAAGCAGGAAAAGCGAACGTATTCGTGCCTTCGGCGCGGTGCGGGCGGATACCGGGCAGGGGTATTCCGGCGGTGGTTCGGCGTCGGAACTGGCAAAGCTCGACGATCTCGCCGACGGGACGGACTTTGTTCTGGGCCACAATCTGATCGCCTTCGACCTGCCTCACCTGGCGGCGGCGCAGCCCGGCCTGCGTCTGCTCACGCTGCCGGCGGTGGACACGCTACGTCTCAGCCCGCTGGCCTTTCCGCGCAACCCCTATCATCACCTCATCAAGCACTATCAGGACGGAGGGCTCAAGCAAGGCCGTGTGAACGACCCGGAGCTGGACTCCCGACTTGCCCTGGAGGTCTTCGGTGACCAGCAGAGCGCCCTGAAAGGGACGGCGCCGGATCTGCTCACGGCTTGGCACTGGCTGACTACTCTGGAGTCTGAGGTCCTGGACCGCGGTCTGGACGATTTTTTCTCGAAGCTTCGTGATGCAAGAAGACCTTCGGACGCCGAGGCCCGGTTGGCCATGGGCCGGCGACTGGAAGGCACAGCCTGTGCGACTCACGGGCGGGAGGTCTTGAGCAAGGCGAGAGATTGCGGCTGGGAACTCGCCTACACGCTGGCATGGCTGTCGGTAGCGGGCGGCAACTCGGTGATGCCGCCCTGGGTGCGGCATCAGTTTCCGGAAGCGGGCAGACTGGTGCGCCGGCTCAGGGACACCGCCTGCACCGACGCCGGGTGCGGCTGGTGCCGGGAGCGGCACGATGCCCGCAAGGAGCTGAAGCGCTGGTTCGGCTTCGATGACTTTCGGCCCGAACCGGTGGACGAGAGCGGGCGCCCCATGCAGCAGGCCATCGTCGAAGAGGCGATGGCGGGCAAGCACGTTCTGGGCATTCTGCCGACGGGTGCGGGCAAGTCTCTCTGCTACCAGATCCCGGCAATGTCCCGCTATGACAACACCGGAGCCTTGACGGTGGTGATCTCACCCCTGGTCGCTCTGATGGCGGACCAGGTGGCGGGACTGGAGGCGCGCGGGATCGGCTCCTGCGTGACCGTCAACGGGCTCCTGTCCATGCCCGAACGGGCCGATGCCCTGGAACGGGTCCGTTTGGGGGATGCGGGTATCCTCCTCATCTCGCCGGAGCAACTCCGCTCCCGTTCCTTGCGGCGGGCCGTCGACCAACGGGAGATCGGCGGGTGGGTGCTGGACGAGGCCCACTGCCTCTCGCGTTGGGGCCATGACTTTCGCCCCGATTATCGCTACGTGGGCCGTTTTATCCGGGAAAAGGCCGGCGACGGGCCGGTGCCGCCGGTGTTGTGCCTGACCGCCACCGCCAAGCCCGACGTGACCGCGGACATCGCCGGCCACTTTCAGGACAAGCTCAGCATCGAGTTGAAGGTCTTCGACGGCGGGGCCGACAGGCCCAACCTCACCTTTGAGGTGATTCCGACCTCGGGGGACAAGAAGTTCAGCGACATTCACCAGGTTCTGACCTCCTATCTACCACCTCATACTCCCGGGGGCGCCATCGTTTACTGCGCGACGCGGCGGCAGAGCGAGGAGGTGGCCGAATATCTGCAGGTGAAGGAGGTGGCGGCGGAATATTTTCACGCGGGCCTGCAGCCGGAAAGCAAGAAGGATGTGCAGCGGCGCTTCATCGACGGCGATCTGCGCGCCCTTGCGGCGACCAATGCCTTCGGCATGGGGATAGACAAGCCGGACGTGCGGCTGGTCATTCACGGCGATATTCCGGGGTCGCTGGAAAACTATCTCCAGGAGGCCGGCCGCGCCGGGCGTGACCGCGCATCGGCGCGTTGCGTGCTGTTGTACGCGCCGGAGGACGTGGAGCGTCAGTTCGGGATGTCGGCGCGCTCGCGGCTTACCCGGCAAGAGATCCACGCCATCCTCAGGGCGCTGCGTAACCTGGACCGCAAGAAGCGATTGGGCGGCGAGGTGGTGGCCACCCCTGGCGAGATTCTGGGCGAGGACGAGGAAAAGGCATTCGAGCGGGACTCCGCCACCGACGATACCCGGGTGCGCACCGCCGTTGCCTGGCTGGAGGAGTCGGAGCTGCTGACCCGTGAGGAAAACGCCGTCCAGGTGTTTCCGTCCTCGCTGCGGGTGAACTCGGTTGGGGAGGCCGGCAAGCGGCTTGAAGGAGCAGGTATCACGGAAGCCTACCGCCGCCAGTTGTTGCGGATTTCCCAGGTCTTGATCGAGGCCGACGCCGACGAGGGCATCACCACCGATCAGTTGATGGAGATTTCAGGACTGGGTTCCCAGGGCGTGCGCGGCGCCTTGTACGATCTGGAACGGCTGGGCATAGCCAGCAACGACACCGTTCTGACCGCGTTCGTTCACGCCGGCGTGGAGCGCGCATCCCCCCGGCGCCTGCAGGACGCGGCCGAACTTGAGACCGCCCTGATCTCGCACATGCGCGAGGCGGCGCCAGACCAGGGCAAGGGAGACACCTCCTCCTTGCATCTGCGTATTGCCTCCCAGATCCTGCGGGACCAGGGATTGACCGATCCCCTGCCGGAACGGCTGTGGCGCGTTGTCCGCGGCATCGCCTACGACGGCCGCGGCGAGGATGGGGCCGCCGGCAGCCTCACCGTGCGGAAACTGAACGCGGAGACCGTACGGGTGACGCTGCGGCGCGAGTGGCGGCTCCTCGAGGAGACTGCCAGCATCCGGCGACACGCGGCTGGCCGCCTGCTGGATCATCTGCTGGCCTGCCTGCCGCCGGGCAGCCGCGGCACGGACCTGCTGGCCGAGACCACGCTTGGAAAACTGACACGGGCCATTGAGTCCGATCTGGTCTTGAGGAGCCAGGTCCGGCGCCCGGACAAGCTGTTGGACCGGGCTCTGATGTGGCTGCACGAGCAGGAGGTGATCCAGCTCAACAAGGGCTTGGGGGTGTTTCGTCCGGCCATGACCATTCGCCTGCAACAGCGCGAGCGGCGCGGCTTCGCCAAGACCGACTTCGAGCCCCTTGCGCTCCACTACACCGGACAGGTTCTGCAGATCCACGTGATGGCGGAATTCGCCAACCGCGGCCAGGCCGCCATGAGCGAGGCGCTACGTCTGGCGATGGACTATTTCACCCTGGAGGAGGAAGCGTTTCTGGCACGCTGGCTGCCCGGACGGGACAGGGAGATCGGACGCCAGACCACCCCGGAGTCATGGCGCAAAATCGTCGAGAACCTGAAGAACCCCGTCCAGTAGCGCATCGTGGCCGACAACCACGATCAGATCAACGTGCTGGTGCTGGCGGGCCCCGGCTCGGGCAAGACGCGGGTGCTGGTGCATCGGATCGCCTATCTGATACGCGTAAGGCGTGAGAGCCCCCGGGGCATCCTGGCCCTGGCCTACAACCGTCACGCGGCGGTCGATATCCGGCGCCGCCTCAAGGGGTTGATTGGAGACGACGCGCGCGGCGTGACCGTTCTCACCTGCCACGCCCTGGCGATGCGGCTGGCCGGAGCCAGCTTCACGGGACGGGCGGAGCGTCCCGACGACGAAGTGTTCCGGGAGGTGATCCGCCGCGCGGTGGACTTGCTGCATGGCGAAGACTTGCCGGCGGAGGAGGCGGACGAGAGACGGGAACGTCTCCTGGCGGGCTTCCGTTGGATCCTGGTGGACGAGTACCAGGACATCGGGTCGGACCAGTATGAGCTGATCTCGGCCTTGGCCGGGCGAACGCTGGAGGACGAAGCGGGCAAGCTCACCCTGTTCGCGGTGGGCGACGACGACCAGAACATCTACGCCTTCAACGGCACCTCGGTGGAATTCATCCGCCGATTCGAGCGGGATTACGGCCCCAAGCCCATCTATCTGACGACAAACTACCGCTCCACCGGCCACATCGTGGCGGCAGCCAACGCCGTGATCGAGCCGGCGCGGGAGCGGATGAAGGCCGGTCATCCCATCCAGATCGATCGGGCGCGCGCCAAGGACCCCGCGGGCGGCGCCTGGGAAGACCTCGATCCCGTCTCCCGGGGACGGGTGCAGATCCTGCCGGCCGGAGGCAACCCCGTGTCTCAGGCGCGGGTTGTCATGAGTGAGCTCTTGCGTCTATCCCGGTTGACACCCGATTGGGACTGGTCGCGTTGCGCGGTGATCGCGCGCGAGTGGGAGTATCTGGTTCCGGTGCGCGCCTTCTGCGAGGTGCATGGCATTCCGGCGCAAATGGGAAACGAGGAAATCCCAAGCTTCTGGCGCCTCCGGGAGACCCGGGCGTTGGTGGAATGGCTGCGCGGTCGGAAACCCCGCTTGGTGGATAGCGCCGCGCTCGAGACCTGGGCCCAGGCACGCCCGGCCAATCCCTGGCACGATCTGCTGAGGCAGGCCATTGGAGAGCACAAGCTGGAAACCGGAGGCGGGGAAACGCCGGTGGATCACTTCATCGAATGGCTGGCGGAGTGGGGGCGGGACATACGCCGGCGCCAGCACGGCCTTCTGCTGCTGACCGGCCACCGGGCCAAGGGGCTCGAGTTCGACCACGTCGCCGTGCTCGACGGGGGCTGGGAACGCGTCGCGGCCGGGGAGGACGCGGACGAACCGCGGCGGCTCTACTACGTGGCCATGACTCGCGCCCGCCAGACCTTGGCGCTTGCGCGGTCCAACCGATCTCACAGGCTCCAGAAAGCGTTGGCGCGTCATCCCTCCGTGACACACCGCAAAGCTGCGCAGCTTCCGCGGAGTTCCATGGCCATCGAATACCACCACGTCCGGGTTGGTCTTCAAGACGTGGACCTGGGCTTCGCAGGGCGCCGATGGACGGGTGATCGGATCCACCATGCCATCGCCGCGCTGTCACCGGGCGATCCCCTGAAGGTACGCGTTGGCAAGAAGGGGCAATGGGAGTTGCTGAACTGCTCGGGAAGGGTCGTGGGACGACTTGCCAAGAGCTTCAGGCCGCCGCCCCGGAAGTGCTGCCGGTCGGCTCAAGTGCTGGCGATAGTCGGCTGGAGTCGCGAGGCATCAGACCCGGATTACCGGGACAGCCTGAGATGCGATTCCTGGGAGGTGGTCGTCCCGGAGTTGGTGTTCAAACCTGATGGACCTGAAGCCTAGAGGGGGGTGCCAGTCCGGCCTGGGCTTACGACTCGCAGACCGGACTTGCAAAACCTTTCGACCGGGGCAAGCAGGAGTAGATAGCCCTCAACCCTTCGCTTTCGCCATCAGTTCGTTGTAGGTGTCGGAGGCGGCCTTGAGCCGCTTCAGAGCCTCTTCGGGGAGGGTGAGTTTGGTGCCCTTGAAGTTGTCCTCCACGTGCTCGGGTTTTTCTCCTCCGGAGAGGGCGCTGGTCACCTCGGGGTGAGAGAGCACCCAGGCCACGCACACTTGCGGGCGGCTGACTCCCAGTTCTTCGGCGACCCGGTCCAGTTCCTGGATCACGCCTACCAGGGGAGATCCCTCCTCGGGCTCTCGACCCGGCACCAGTCTGCCTTCTCCCAGAGGGCTGAAGGCCATCAGACCCAGGTTGCCCTTGCGAATCAGCGGGAACAGCTCCTCGCTCATGAAGTCCCGGCGGGCGCCGGCCACGATGTTGTAGTAGTCCTCCAGGCCGGCAATGCGGGATTTTCCGGACCTGTCCGGCCTCATTCCAATCTCGATCAACTCGTCTACCTGTTTGGCCAAGTGGTTGGAAACCCCCCAGTAACGGATCTTGCCGGCCTGAACCAGGCTGTCCATGGCGTCGGCGATCATCTCCATATGCTCCAGGGTCGCGGTGCCGGGAGGCGGCTCTGGACGTTCGGAGGACGGAGTCATCTCGTCGGGGCCGTGCAGCAGGTAAATGTCGATGTAGTCGGTGTTCAGGCGTTTGAGGCTGGCTTCGCACTTTTGGGTCAGGATCTCCTTGGTGAAACCCAGGGGCTCCCCGCCGGCGGGAGCCGGAGAGGCCTTGGTGGCGATCACCACCTCGCCGCGCAGTCCGGCGACGCCGTGCCCCAATGCGGTTTCGGATCCTCCCATTCCGTAGCCTTCGGCGGAGTCGAAGAAGTTGATGCCGATATCGATACAGTGCCGTATCAGCTTGTGAGCCTCGGCATCCCCGCCCTCGCGGCTGAGATGGCGCCGGAAGGCCGTGCCCTGGCAGTGCCTGGAGACGTAGAGGTCGGTGTGGCCGAACTGCACCAGGTGCGAGGGACGGCTGACGGGTTCGGACGGCGGTGGCGCCTGCTGGCAACCGGCCAGTGGAGCCAGCACCACGGAGCCGGCAGCCGCTCCACAGGCCTTGAGGAAGGTCCTGCGATCGGCCGGGGAGTCGATGGGTTGGGAAAGCAGGGAACGTTGGGGCATTGCGGTTTACCTTTCTGAAATGGTTTTCGCGGCGAAGCCTGTTGTCGGAGTCGAGACTGTGGCCGGGCGGGGAACGGTCCGCCAGCCATTGAATAGGAACACCCTGGCCGCATGGGCTCGAGGGCTCCGGTTTTCGCGGGTTTTCGACAGCCTGGCCGGGCGCCCCTAAAATCCTCCAGGCGGGGCGGCTTGTCAAGTCTTTTCAGAGACTCGACGCACGGCTGACGCGGTCGGGGGGATGCCGGGCGGGCCGGCTCTCCTGCCGGCGGGTGTTGGGAGTGGAACTCCTGGAGACCACAGGCTTGACAGGTTGGAGCCCCCCCGATATTCTCCCGGTCTTGTCCCAGCTATTCCCGGGTTTCGGACTCTCCTCGGTGAGGCCTCCGCCATGAACACTCCCACTCCCCCTGCCGGACTGTCGGAAGAGCAGACCCTGCTCGAGGCCAGGAGACGGGGCGGGCCGGCGCTGATGCTGTCCTACCTCAGGCTTTCGGGGCCGGGCTGGATGCAGAGCGCCCTGACACTGGGTGGCGGCTCCTTGAGCAGCAGCCTCTATCTGGGTGTGCTGGCCGGAACCTCCCTGCTCTGGTTGCAGCCGTTGGCCATGGTGCTGGGCATTATCATGCTGAGCGCCATTGGGTATGTCACCACCTCCACCGGCGCTCCTCCCTTTCAAGCTGTCAACCGGCAGGTCAACCCCGTGCTGGGGTGGGGCTGGGCGCTGGCTTCGCTGCTGGCCAGCCTGGTGTGGTCGATGCCCCAGTACTCCCTGGCGACTGCCGTGGTGCAGCAGAACCTGTTTCCGGGGCAGTTTGAGGGATGGCTGGGGAAAAGCCTGGTGGTGCTCCTGATCCTGGGCGTTTCGACGGCTGCCACCTGGAGCTATGGGCACGGCCGCATGGGAGTCAAGCTGTACGAGGTCATTCTGAAAATTGCCGTGGCCCTGATCGTGGCCTGTTTCGTCGCGGTGGTGATCACTCTGAGCCTCTCTTCCAGTGGATTGCCTTGGCAGTCTCTGTGGAAGGGATTCATCCCCAATCCCCAATCGCTTCTACGTCCTTCGGAACAATATCTCCCTCTGCTTCAGGCCGTGGAGGAGGCCCATCGTTCTTATTGGAGCAGCCTCATCGTGCAAAAGCAGACCGATGTGCTGGTTAGTGCCGCGGCCACGGCCGTGGGCATCAACATGACCTTTCTGTTCCCCTATACGCTGCTCAAGCGCAAGTGGGGCAAGGCCTTTCGAGGCTTTGTGATCTTCGATCTGGGGAGCGGCATGCTGGTTCCCTTCGTGATTGCCACCAGTTGCGTGGTCATCGCCGCCGCCAGCCAGTTCCACGTCCAGCCGCAACCCGGTCTGGGGCCGGAGGCCGCCGAGCAACGGCTGGCGGCCGCCTCACCCATGCAGCAGAGAGAGTTCCAGCAGTTGTTGCAGGGTCGTGCGGCAGCCGGCGAATCCAGCCTGCCAGGGGGAATGTCCTCCTTCTCCCCGGCTGAAAAACGGCTGGCGGCGACGCTGGTGACCCGGGACGCCTTCGACCTGGCCGACTCTCTCCGTCCGCTGAGCGGCCGATCCTTTGCCAACCTGGTCTTTGGTCTCGGGGTGCTGGGCATGGCCCTGTCGACCATTACGCTGCTGATGTTGGCCTCCGGGCTGGTTATCTGTGAGATGTTCAACCTCCCTGCCACCGGCTGGACCTATCGGCTGGCCACCCTGACCGCGGCCACGGGGGCCCTGGGACCCTTCGTCTGGAGCAAGGCTGCCTTCTGGTTGGCCATCCCCACCTCGGTTTTCGGCTTTATCCTGCTGCCGCTGGCATACCTCACCTTCCTGCTGCTCATGAACCAGCGGAAGGTGCTGGGTCCGGAAATGCCCCGGGGTCTGCGCCGCTGGACCTGGAACAGCCTCATGACCCTGGCGACCGCGATCGCCGGCTGCGGCAGCCTGATCATGGTGTGGAAGAAAGGCGGCCCCTGGGGGATGGTGGCGGTGGGGGCATTGGCCGCCGCCGCTCTCTGGTTTTATTTCAGACGCTCCCGGGAGCAACCGCCGGCTCCCGGTCAAGCGCCTCCCCAGGGCGGGTAATGGGCATTTCTCAACGGGGGGCTGTACTGTTGACGGACGACCCCGGCTTGGAAGTACGTGTTTAGCCGGGCCCCCGCCCTGCCGTGCGGATCATTCGAGGAAAAACGGCCGATCGATAGTGAAGATGAACCACGAATGAACACGAATAGACACGAAGACACGTGGACCTCCTTCAACGACAACTGGCGCCAAAATGCTTCTGCACTTTTGTCCCGTTGGTGTGACCCTGTCATGGGAGGAAGCCCACCCGGGAGCGCGGGCGTCCCGCCCGCACAAATCCTCCCGCAGCTTCAGCCATCTCCTCCACCGGAATCAACCGGCAGCGGCGCCCTGCCTCTGCTTCGGCCGGGCCCATGCGGTTCCCGCCGGCAGGGCGGTCGGCTGCAACATCGCAGGGAAACTGAGCGGCAACCGAAGGGACAGCATGCGGGCGGGACGCCCGCGCTCCCGGGGGGTGTCGTCCCGATGGTGAGGTGGAGGGTATCCGGCGGGCGACTTCTCTGAAAGCCGGCCTGTCCCCTTTGGGAAACTCCCGTTTGCCTGCGAGCCGGGCGCCCGCCCCCCGCGACTGGGCAGATCCATCGAGAAGGACTATAAATGGAACATCGATGCACAGGATGCACAGGATAATCAGGACGGGAGGCTGCTGCAGGAGACGCTGACTCGGGCGATGATCGTGTGCGGATTTGAGGATGTCCGGGAACACAAGCCAGCCGTCTCCGGAAAAAATCCTGTGCATCCTGTGCATCGATGTGAATCAAAAATCTACCCATGCTTGACTATGAACCGGTTTCCAGCCACCAGGCGCAGGCGTTTGTTTCAGGTAAGTCCGGCCCCCGCTCCCCACGACGGTGCGGATCATACAGAGGAGAAACAGCCAGCCGTTTTTGTTTTGGAAATGAAGACGAACCACGAATGAACACGAATAGGCACGAATAGGGATGGAGCTCCTTCAATGACGAGCGGCGCCCGAATGCTTCTGCAATATTGTGACGTTGGTGTCACGACGTCAGGGGAGAAAGCCCCCCGGGAGCGCGGGCGTCCCGCCCGCACAAATCCTGGTATAGCCTCACCCATCTCCTCGACCCGGATCGAACGGCAACGACGCCATGGCTCTGCTTCGGCCGGGCCCATGCGATTCCCGCCGGCAGTGTGGCCGGGTGCCGCATCGCAGGGAAACTGAGCGATAACCCAAGGGAGAGAATGCGGGCGGGACGCCCGCGCTCCCGGGTGGTGTCGTCTCGATGGTGCAGTGGGGGGTATCCGGTGGGCAAATTCTCTGAAAGCCGACGGGCGCCCTTTGGGAAACTCCCGTTTGTCCGCGAGCCCTGCCCCCGCCGTACCGGGCGGATCATACAAGAGTGAAACAATCAGTAATCGACCATCCGTTCGCGACCTTGGTATCCCGTCGCGGTTAACCTCAACGCCTTAGTGGCCCTTCGTGGATAACTCTTTTTTCTTTTGTTTCAGGCAAGTCGGGCCCCCGCCCTGCCGTGCGGATCATTCGAGAGTGAAACAATTGGAAATCGATAATCCTTTCGTGACCTTGGTATCCCGTCGCGGATAACCTCAACGCCTTAGTGGCCCTTCGTCGTTCTTCGTGGCCCTTCGTGGATAACTCTTTTTCTTTTGTCTTTTTTCTGTTGTTTCAGACAAGTCGGGCCCCCGCCCCCCACGACGGTGCGGATCATACGAGAGTGAAACAATTGGAAATCGATAATCCTTTCGTGACCTTGGTATTCCGTCGCGGCTAACCTCAACGCCTTAGTGGCCCTTCGTCGTTCTTAGTGGCCCTTCGTGGATAACTCTTTTTCTTTTGTTTCAGGTAAGCGGCCCCCGCCCAGAAATGCGGGCTTCGGACGCGGCCCGTCACTGTAGCAATGGAAGCCGGTAGGCAGCGGCTTCCTGGTGGTTCCGGACCAGCAGAAGGTCTCCGCTGAGGGCCGGCGTGTTCCAGGTATTTCCCTCGATGGCCGGAAAGCGGGCGACTTCCTGGAAGCGCTCGGGCTTGGCCTCCACCAGCGCCACCTCGCCCTGCTCCGAGGTGATGAGCAGCAACTCCCCCACCAGAATGAGCTGGCCGTGTCCGTAGCGGCCCCTCTTCCAGCGCCGCCGGCCCGTCTCCGGGTCCAGGCAGACCAGGATCCCCTCGTCCAGACCATAGAGCGAGCCCTTGTGCAGCACGGTGTTGGTGAACTTGGTCCTGAGCCCCCTGCTTTCCCAAACGGTCTCGGAACGGTATTTGCCCTCCTCGTCGGCGCCGATCCGGAACAGCTTGCTGCCTATTCCATAGCCGCTGGAGACGAACACCAGATCGTCGGCTATGGCCACGGGTTGGGAGCAATGCGGCTGGCGGCTGAGGAAGGCCTGCTCCCAGAGGACGCGGCCGTCGTCGGGCGAATGGGCGGTGAGCATCTGTTGATTCACCATGAGGATCTGAGGCCGGCCCAGCAGGGTAAGCAGCGTCGGTGAGGCGTAGGAGGTGACGGCATTTCCAGCCGTCCAGGCCAGCTCGCCGCTGAGTTGATCGTAGGCAGCCAGGGAACGATGGGGCGAGCTTCCCGGGTTGACCACCACCAGATCGTCCACCAGCAACGGGGAAGAGCTGCGCCCCCACCGCAAGCCGCCGGCCGCGTGCTCGGACTCGATATTGCGTTGCCAGAGCAGCTTGCCGGTTTCGAGCTTCAGGCAGTTGAGCAGACCTCTGGGGCTCAGGGTGTAGACTCTGCCTTGCCGCGAAATGGTGGGAGTGGCCCGCGGACCGTCTCCGCCCAGGGCGCTGTGGAATTGGGTCTGGTCGGTGTGAACCCAGACGACCTTGCCGCTGCGCAGCTGGTAGGCGACCACCAGTTGCCGTGAGCCGCGCTGTTCCTGGGTGACGGCCAGCTCGCCGGCAATGGCGAACGAGGACCATCCCAGACCGATCGGCTGTTTCCAGAGCTGCTCGGGAGGGTGTTGGGTCCAGTCGGTGGACAGCCTGGGCCCGGGCAGCCGCGCATCCCGGTTGGGGCCCAGAAACTGGGGGAAGTCGGTCTCCGCGCCAGCCACCGGAGCCGTGTGCAGGCTTGAACCGGAGCCGGGGATGTCGGGCACCGTCCGGGAGGTCCAGCGCCAGCCCAGAATGGGAACCAGGTTGCCGTCCACTCCCTCATAGGTCACCACGCTCCGCAGCAAGACCCCGAGCAGGAAGACCGCCACCAATCCCAACAACTTGGTTTTCCAGCCCAGGCCCGAAGCCAGCAGCCACCACAGGGCCAGCAGCAGCAGGGAAACGATCAGGACCAGGGCTGTCCGGATGGTTCGGGTCGCCTCCTGGCTCACCTCTGCGGACCAGATCCAGGTCAAGGCAACCAGGGCGGCAATCCCGATCACGGCCGCCGGCCACCAGCGGAGCCTGCGCCGCTCAACCGTATTGGAGGAATCGGATTCGGATGGACTCAAGAAGCCCTCCATTGGCTTGGGCCCGGGGCCATATGCTGCCGCCGCTAGGCCACTCTCTCTAAAACCACGATACGTCGGTTGGGAAAGGGATCATTCCCGGGTGACAGCCCGGGATTCCAAAAAGCCGCGAATGCGGCGTCCGCATTTAGCCGTGGGCGTGAGCCCATGGAAAAGGGTAGCCCCTTCCCCCGAGCCGCGTAGGCGGCGGCAGCGTGGTGCTCCGTCCCCAAAAGACAATACGCTGAATACGTACGCCGCCCGGGGATTCTTGTGTCTCGCGCCCTCCGCAGCCGCGTAGCGGCGGATGAGCAGCGCCGCCCCGAAAGGCACGGCCTCTCCTCGACCAAACTCAGCACGTCCCGCGTGTCGGTTTTCAACAACCTGGTGAGAAATACCCCCTACTCGTTCTGCAGCACCATGGCCTCGGCTTCCAGACGCTTCATCATGGCCTGGAACTGGGGGGACCCGTCGTTGTCCCAGTACTCCGTAGAGAGGGGGGAGTCGAAGCTCATGGGGATCAGCCGCCACCGGTGGGGCAGCACCATCAGATGCCGAGTCTCCGGCGGTTTCATGAGGTTGTACATCACCGACCCGTTCTTGAAGCGGGTCTTCAGGATGAAGGGAGGTTGCTGGGGCGGCCGGTTCCGTGTGAGCGTCTCCAGGGCTTCCCGGTCCAGGGTCACCCCCAGGCCGGGGCTCTCCGAGACACGAACGAAGCCGTTGGTCGGCTTGAACCGTTCCTTGGTCACGTCTCCGTCCAGGGTCTCGGCCGCGGTGGTGAAGTGAAATTCGGCGGTCTTGAAGGCGGCCTGCATGTGGGTCAACATGGCCTGAGTGATGCCACCCCCGACCCATTGGACGGTGAAGGGCACGCCTGCCGCCGCGAACAGTCCGGCCCGCTGCATGACCAGACCCAGCTTGCTGTGTCCGATGATGTAACCGTCGGCGGCCCGCCGCAGCACCTCGAAGCTGTGCTGGATCCTGCTGCCGTGGATGAGGATGGGCAGCCGGATGCGCTTGCGCAGATCGATGTAGGCGTCGATGTCGGTGGTGTCCAGCGGGTCCTCGAAGCAGCCGGCAATGGGAGAGCGGGCCACCCGCTCCACCAGGTCGGGGTTGTGCCCGTAGTGGTGGAAGCGGGTGAGGTCGAAGTGCAGCTTGAACCCCTTGGGGGCCACCTGCTCCATGGCTTCGAGCTGATCGAAGACGTTCTCGAAGGGCGAGAGGTGATACTTCATCCAGGTGTAACCCATGGCCGAGTACTTCCGGACGGCTTCCACCATGTGGGGCGGATGGGTGGAGACCGTCCAGGAGCCGACGGGCACCCAGCGGCGGTAGCGTTGGCCGAAGAGCTTGTAGACCGGGACCCCGGCCGCCTTGCCCATCAGGTCGTACATGGCCTTGGCCATGGGGATGGAGGTCTCGTCCCCGACCCAGTCGAAGGGACTGGTGCCGATGTACTTGTCAAGCACCTCATCCGGCTCGTCGCGCCCTTCGCCCAACCCCTGGAGGCCCTTGTCGGTGTGAACCACATACACACTGCGCTTGGTGGGACCATAGAAGTGGTTCAACTCGTAGTGGAGCCAGTCCACGTAGTCGGGATGGATCTGGTGTTTTTCGATGTCGGTGATCCGGATCCGCCCGCGGACGGAATCGGCCGTTTTCTTGGCCGCCAGCGCCAGCCAGGGCTGTTGCAGGGTTGCCGTCGCCAACAGCCCTCCCGCGCCGGTCGCCAGGAACCGCCGCCGGCTCTGTATACTGTTCCCCATGCCTTTTCCCCCGTTGATTGCTCTGTTTTCCCGACCGCTTTCGAGTTCCGCAAGCAGGACTTCCCATTACCGGCAGGAACCGGCCGTCTGCTGTCCCGGAAGCGACTCCGCCTTGCGGCCAGCCGGGATTGATCCTATCGCCACGTGCGCCGGAACGCAATGGTTTCGCGGCCGGTCCGCCCCCCGGCCCGGGCCAGGGGGGGATTTGGGCTGGAGAGGACCGCACCCGTCGGCCGCGGCCACTCGCCTGACGGTGGGTGCCGGCCCCTTCACGGCGATGGTCTATACTGGTCCGGATCAAGGGGCAGCGGGAGGCTTCGTCCCGTGGCTGGGCAAGCGGGCTACCGGGCGTCGATCAGCGGCTGGGATGGCATTCCAGGGAATACGATTCCGCTACGGCATCCTGGAAGGGATGGCTCTTCGGCCAGGGGCTGTGTTTGAAAGATATGGAAGGCAACTGGTGCGGAAGGGGGGACTTGAACCCCCACGACCTTGCGGCCACTAGAACCTGAATCTAGCGCGTCTGCCAATTCCGCCACTTCCGCTTGGGTGGGCAGTCTGAAAGTTAACACGCCCGCCAGCCCTTGTAAAGAGGCTGCCAGGAGAAGCTGCCTGTCGAACAGGGCCGCCAGCCGAACGTCTCCCAGCCGACATGCGCAGGCTCCGGCCGCCTGGCACCCAAAATCCTCGAGAGACCCAACATGGAACCGCTGGAACAGATCCTCATGCGGTTGATCAAGGCTTCGCCGGCGCAGATCGGAAGCTTCAGGCAGCTGAGCCGCCAGTTGGATATGGGTGCGGATCAGAGGCGGGAGGTCCGGGCCGTGCTGAACGGCATGGTGAAAGCGGGGGTGCTGCTGAAGTTGAAGGGGAACCGCTATACCGTTCCTTCCAAACAATCCCTGGTGACGGGCAGGATCTCGGTCCACCGGGACGGCTACGGCTTTGTCATCCCGGACAAGCGGCCGCCAAAACTGGAGGGCGACGTGTTCATTCCCGCCAGGCATCTGGGCGAGGCCATGCAGGGAGACTCGGTGCTGGCTACCCTGGAGCGGCGGCCGGACAGCAATCGAGCCGAGGGTCGGATCGTCAAGATCCTGCACCGCAGGAACACCACCCTGGTGGGGCAGTTCAGGGAGGACAGGCCCTTCCACAGGGTACTTCTCCACGACTTCAGGATTGCGCAGGACGTCCTGATTCGGGACGGGGATCAAGGGGAGGCGGTCGATGGAAAGATGGTCAATGTCGAGGTGACGCGATTCCCCGGGGCAGCCGGGCAGCCCCTGCGAGGGCGGGTGATCGAGGTTCTGGGCTCTCCGGGAGACATGGGCGTGGACATCGAGATCATGGTCCGCAAGCACCAGATTCCGGTGGAATTTCCCCGCTCGGTCCTGGAAGAGGTCCGTTCCGGCAGCTGGCGGGTCCCGTTGTCCGAAGCCGCCCGGAGGATCGATTTTCGCCACCTGCCGGTGGTCACCATCGACGGCGAAACGGCCAAGGATTTCGATGACGCCGTCCATGTGGAGCTGCTGGATAACGGTTGCTACCAGCTCGGGGTTCACATCGCGGACGTGGACCACTACGTGGCCAGGGATTCGGCTCTGGACCGGGAAGCCCTGCGGCGCGGCACCTCGGTCTACTTCCCCGACCGGGCCATCCCCATGCTGCCCGAAGAGCTGTCCAACGGGATTTGCAGCCTCAAGCCCGGGGAAGATCGGCTGACCCTGTCGGTGCTGATGGAGATCGACGACAGCGGAGAGGTACGAGACTATCGCTTCCAGGAGGGGGTGATTCGCAGCCGGGAACGGATGACCTACACCGCGGTGGCCAGGATCCTGCTGGACCGGGACCCGTCGGAGTGCGCCCGCTACGCCGCCCTGGTTCCCCAGTTCGAGCGGATGCACGAGCTGGCCCTGCTGCTTCACGGAAAGCGGCAGCAGCGAGGTTCCATCGACTTCGATCTTCCCGAAGCCGAGCTGGCCCTGGACGAGTCGGGGACCTTGACCGATATCCTCCAGTCGGAGCGTAACATCGCTCATCGCATCATCGAGGAGTTCATGCTGCTGGCCAACGAAGTCACGGCCAGCCACCTCAGGGGCCAAAAACTTCCATTCCTCTACCGCATCCACGAGCCTCCCGACCCCATCAAGGTCCTGGATTTCAACCGGATTGCCATGAGCTTCGGCTACCAACTGGGCGCACCCACAGGCGACAGCACCGCCGCCGTGCCCCGGGTGAGGGACCGCACCCGTTTCAGAGGGCGGTTGCCCAGAGACCGGGGCAGGGATCTGAGCGAGTTGCGCGGCCTGAACGTCAAGGTGACCCCGCGCGACTACCAGAAGCTGGTGAATCAGATCCTGGGCAAGCCGGAAGAGCGGATCCTGTCCTACCTGATGCTGCGGTCCATGAAGCAGGCCTGCTATTCCCCCCGAAACCGGGGGCATTTCGGCCTGGCCTCCGAGTGTTACACCCACTTCACCTCACCCATTCGGCGCTACCCCGACCTGATCGTCCACCGCATCCTGAAGCATCGTCTGCACCAGGATCGCCTTCGGAGTGCCGGGGATACCGCCGTTCAGGCAGATGCCTCCCGGCTCTATGATCCGGAGGCCCTGGAAGGAATGGCTCTCCAAACCAGCGACGCCGAGCGCCGGGCCGAAGAGGCCGAACGGGAACTCATCGAGTTGAAGAAGCTCGAGTTCATGGCCGGCAAGCTGGGGGAGGAATATGAAGGGACGGTCATCCACCTGAAGCGGGAGGGGATGGTGGTCGAACTGGACGAGCTGTTTGTGGAGGGCTTCGTGAGAATCGAGACGCTGGAGGCCGACGACTACCGGCTCCGAACGCGGCCCCTCTCCCTGGTGGGACAGCAATACGGCAGGGTCTTTCGGCTGGGAGAGCGGTTGAGAGTGTGCGTCGACCGCATCGACCGCTTCCGCCGCCGCGTGGACCTCTCGGTGGTGCCAGAGAGCAGCGGCGCCGGCAGCTAACGACACCGGCTTGCGTCTTCCAAAAAAGAAAATCCGCGAAGGAATAAAAAGAGTTATCCACGAAGGGCCACGAAGAAAGACGAAGGGCCACTAAGGGGTCGGAGGAGGTTCGAGAGGGGTGCGCCGTAGGTCGGGAAGGGGTTTGGCTCTTGGCTCCGATGTTGACTATCACTCCCCCCTTGAGTGGGAAAAGCGATGTCGTCGAATGAGGACTGCCTGGGAGCGCGGGCGTCCCGCCCGCACAAGGCTTGGCACGGCTTGGCCATCTCCGCCACCTGGATCGACCGGCAGCGGCGCCCTGGCTCTCTTTAGGCCCAGCCGTTACGGTTCCCGCCGACGTGGTGGCTGCCTGCAAAGTCGTGCTGAAGCTCAGCGACCCCCATAAGGAAAAGGATGCTGGCGGGACGCCCGTGCTCCCAGGGGCCATTCACTCCGCCCTTTGAGGGGGAGTCGCAGAAGCTGAGCCCGAAGGCGAAGGCTGATGCGGTGGGGCGCCAGCCCGGGGTTCCAGTAAGCCGCGAATGCGGCGTCCGCACTTAGCCGTGGGCGTGAGCCCATGGAACAAAGCGCCCATCCCCCGAGCCGCGTAGGCGGCGACAGCACGTAGCTCTGCTGCGCAAAGCTGGAGAGGCCCGTTGCGCCCAAAACCCCGATGCGGCGTTTGGTTTCGGCGTCGAGCATGAGTCGATGCCTGATTTACATGGATAATTTACATGGATGGACAAGATATACAGGATTATTTCAGGAGTCTGTTGTCCTGTAATCCTGTTTTTCCGTGTTGCTTCGAGTCAGCTTCGCGGGCAGCAGCTTCTCGTCCTGTTTATCCTGTCTATCCATGTTCGCTAGGGAAAGAATATTTGATCCCCCGGGCGCCAGCCCGGGGTTCGAGTGGAGCCGCGAATGCGGCGTCCGCACTTAGCCGTGGGCGTGAGCCCATGGAAAAGAGCAGCCCACCCCCCGAGCCGCGTAGGCGGCGACAGCACGTAGCCGGGCGCCAGCCACCTCTGGCCAAAGAGACCCGGGCAGCCAACCCGTATCCCGCCGCCGGCCGCCAAACCCCAGCCCCAAGAGGTGGTATACTCTGACCCCTGAGTGGCGGGGTAGCTCAGTGGTTAGAGCGAAGGTCTCATAATCCTTAGGTCGGGGGTTCGAGTCCCCCCCCCGCTACCAAGATTCCTTCCAAAGATGTCCGATTAAGTCTAATAACCGTTAATTTTAAGACACTTAAGCTGACTGTTAGTCTAAGCTTGTTCAATAATATCCCTTGACAACCTGATTAAACTGGGGGCATCTTAGGGGGCATCTTAAGGGTTTGTTCGAGGAGATGCCCCCCAATGCCCCTTACTGTCAATGCCATTCGTCATGCTCGGTCGAGCGAAAAATCAAGAAAAATGTTCGACGGCGGCGGACTATATCTGGAAATAAGTCCAAAAGGCTATAAATGGTGGAGGTTGAAGTACCGGTTCGGCGGTAAAGAGAAACGGCTCGCCCTGGGCGTTTTTCCCGTCGTGCCTCTAAAAGAAGCCCGGAGGAGACGTGAGGAAGCGCGGCAGTTGTTAGATCGCAAGATTGATCCGAGCGAGCACCGAAAAGCGCAAAGAGCCGCGGGCGATGATCGTTCGGGAGTTAATTTCGAAGCAGTCGCACGGGAGTGGTTTACAAAGCACGCTCCCTATTGGGTTCCAGGACATGCCAGCCGAGTCCTCAGACGACTGGAGCTGGACATCCTCCCCTGGATCGGAGGCAAGCCGATTGCCACCATAACCGCTCACCAGATATGGGCAGTCATTCGCCGGATTGAGCAACGCGGAGCCGTGGAAAGTGCCCACAGGGCACTCCAGAAGTGTGGACAGGTGTTTCGCTATGCCGTGGCCACCGGACGTGCCGAACGCGACCTGACTGTAGATTTGAGGGGAGCACTGCCACACGTCAAGGAAACACACTTAGCCGCCCTCACCGATCCGAAACAGATCGGACCATTACTACGAGTCTTGGACGACTATAAAGGGTCTCTGATCGTGCGCTGCGCCCTCAGGCTGGCCCCACTGGTTTTCGTTCGCCCTGGGGAGTTGCGCAGAGCCGAATGGTCGGATATCGATCTGGACGTGACAGAATGGCGTTTTACCGTCACCAAGACCGACACTTCACATCTGGTTCCACTTTCTCGGCAAGCGGTAGAGATTCTGCGTGAACTGCACCCGTTGACCGGACAGGGGCGTTATGTTTTTCCTAGTGCCCGCACTCCGAGAGGAGACCGCCCCATGAGTGACAATGCGATTCTGGGGGCACTGCGTCGCCTGGGCATTGGCAAGGAGGAGATGACCGGTCACGGCTTTCGGGCCATGGCGAGAACTATCCTGGATGAAGTGTTGGGGTTTCGTCCTGACTTCATCGAGCACCAACTAGCTCACGCTGTGCGAGATCCCCACGGACGCGCGTACAACCGCACGGCTCACTTGCCGGAACGGCGAAAGATGATGCAAGCGTGGGCTGATTACCTGGACCAACTAAAGGCTGACGGAGGAGACACCAACTCCCTGGATCCCCTCTGCTACCTGGAGGGCCCTGCCGGTAATCCGTAGGAGACGCCGCAACGGGGGCGCTGCGGTTTCACGCAGCCTGTTCATCCTCGGCGCTTCTCTCCGATCCTTCCCTTGGCTTCCCACCAACGCGTCCGCTCGATCTGTGGCGCCGTAATCTCCACTCTCCTCGCTTCTCCTCCTGTGGTGACTGTGCAGCCTGCAGCCTCCCAAACGTGCCTACCCGTACCATCCTTCCTCTCGGGCCTTTGGTTGCCTCCTGGCGCCCGCCTGGCGCTTGGGCCGGCAGGCCGGCGCAAGCCGGCTGCCAGAACGCTGACGCTCGCCCTTCGGGCCGTCTGTCATTGACTTGCCCATGCCGGCTGTCTGCGCGGCCCTGCACTTGGCTCCGCTTCGTCCTCCCGTCGTCGGGTTTGGCCGTCGCCGCCGGTCTTGGGTGAGCGGCGACGCTCACAAACCCTTAAACGTTCAGGAGGACACAAGAAATGGCTAACCAAAAACCCCTCGAAGAAGTTCGGATCGGTACTGTCAAGGCAGCGATTTGGCAGAACGACGTTGCGGGCAAGACGCGCTACAACGTCACCTTCTCGCGGATCTACCGCGATGCGGAGGGTCAGTGGAAGACGGCGCAGAGCTTCGGGCGCAACGACCTGTTGGTTCTGGCCAAGGTGGCGGATCGGGCTCACTCGCGCATCTTCGAGCTGCGGCGGACCGAGGATGAATCCGAACAGGCTGCGTGAAACCGCAGCGCCCTGGCGGCGGGGTCGACCCGCCGCCAGGGTCTTACCTCTTACGTTGCCCTGTCTTGCTCAGGGACGGCATTGGAGGTCTTGGTGAAGGAACGGATGGGCGCTACCCGGCCTGATCGTGTCTTGCAAGCCGGATCGGCACCCAAACAACGCTCACAGTTGCCCTGCGCTGCGTTTTCCCGGGCTCGGTTGTGGCCACTTGAAGACCGCCGGCCGGATTGGCAACACAACCCGGCTCGACTCGGCGGCGTCAGTTCTTATCAGTTCTTAATAGTAAAGGAGGAATCCTCATGAGCGACCAAAACGCATACCAGCGGATCCTGGCGTCGTTGTCCGACGCCATGCTCGACGATAGCCACTGGCCGGCCACCTCGGCCCTGATTGACGAGGCCTGCGGCCTGACGGGCAATGCTGTCCTGGTCGGCGAAGGCCCGAAGGACGACATGCGGGTCCTCACCGTCGGGTTCTACTCCCGGGGACAGCGGCATGAAGAGCTGGAGCGAGAGTACCTCGAGGTCTACCATCCCATCGACGAACGGGTGCCGCGGGTGCGGCGACTGCCCGACAGCCGTCTGGTGCACGTCACCGACCTGTACACGGCCGAGGAGTTGAAGACCTCACCGACCTACAACGAGATAATGCTCCGGGGCAAACACCAGAACAGCTTGAACGTGCGCCTGGAGGTGTCGGACGGTGCCCACATCACCTGGGCCCTCGGCGATCCCGTGGCCTCGGACGGCTGGGGGTCTTCCCAGATCGGGATGATCAGGACACTGCTCCCCCACATCGGGCAATTCATCCGCGTCCGGCAGACGCTGGTCCGCGCCGAGGCGCGGACGACGAGTGTGGCCGCCCTGCTCGACAACCCCCGGATCGGCGTCCTCCACCTGGACCGGCGCGGGCGGATCCTGGAGGTCAACGACCGCGCCCGCAGCATCCTGGGGCAGGGCGACGGCTTGTCGGAGGGGGACGGGATGCTGCGGGCACGGGAGGCCGCCGACCGGCTCCGCCTCGAGAGGCTGGTGGCCTCGGCGCTGCCGGCCTCGGAGGCCGTCGCGGCCGGCGGGTCGATGCTGGTGGGCCGCGGGTCCGGTTCACCGCCGCTGGTGGTGCACGTCAAACCCGTGGCTGTTCCACAAGCGGACTACGGAGCGCGGCATACCGCCGCGCTGATACTGATTGTCGAGCCGGGGAGGGGGCATCGGATCGACCCCGACCTGGTGGCCGGGATCCTGGGACTGACGCCGATGGAGAGCCGGGTGGCGGTCTGGCTGGCCCAAGGCAGGAGCGTGCGCGACATGGCCGAGGCCACGGGACACACCGAAGGCTCCATCTATTGGCACCTGAAGCAGATCTACCAGAAGCAGCCGGTCTCCCGGCAGGCGGATCTGGTGCGGCTGGTGCTGTCGATCACCGAGTTCGGATAACCGCAGCGCTGGGGGCATCCTCACAGGGCGGAGGTGTAGCCGGCCGCTTTCTCTTCTTGCTGAGCCTACCAATTTTAGTAGGGACCGGGCGGCGCGATCGCGCCGGATGGACTCCCGGGCCCTGCCGATCTCCTCTTCTTCTCGAATCTCCCAATTTGGCAGGGACTGGGCGGCGTGATTGCGCTAGAAATATTCCCAGGCTCTACCGACAGCACCCAGCCATCGGCGCGGATTCCGGCTGCGCGGTTGGCAATGACGGACGCGGCGCCGGTAGGGGTCCGGATGGCCGACGGGCGGTGCGGGTCACGGGGGGCAACTGATGCGGGTCACCGGGGGTAACTGGAGCCTCAACGGTGCCGGCGGGACCCCCATCATGATCCACGACGGGGTGACCCACGGCGTGACGGGGCCAGGACGGGAAAACGGGGAGCAGGGGTCGGTTTTGGAGCTATTTGGCGTGAAATGTGGGCTAAAACGGTCGAATCGAGGGTTTTTACTCGCGATAACTGGAATTATCGCGAGTAATAATCAGTTTCGCACCGATTCCGCACTGCGCCGGCATATCGCGGGTGAAGACGCCCTGGCGGTCCCGATCGATTGCAACCCACTGAAATCACTTCGTTTATCCGGAAAATCGTTGTCTCCACCGACGAAACCGAAGTCCGAGCACCACGCACCAACGCACGGAATCCTACCAGAAATGTCGATTTTTTACTCGCGATAACTACCGCGAGGTATAAGGGGTCGATTGGGGGGGCACGGGCGAGCCTGTGCCCCGGCCCGGCCTGGCCGGGGCACGGCCCGCAGTCCTCGGGGCGGGTCTTTTTCAGCGCTGCTGGCGTTCGGCCAGCTGGGCCGCGCCGCTGCGCCGGGCCAGCAACCGTTCCCCGTAGCGTTGCACCATGCGCGTCGTCTTCCACCGGCCGGACTGCAGGATGGCCGGCAGCTCGATGCCGCAGGCGATCATATCCTGAACCGGCCCGACGCGGGTGCTGTGCCCGGCCAGGGCGTCGACGACGTCGTCGGGAAGCCCGGCCCTCCGCGCCATCCTCTTGTAGATCCGCGGCACCTGGCTCGGGTCGAGCTTCCCCCGCACCGCGCCGTCCTTCCAGACCGAACGGAACAGGAGGCCCTCGCCGAGGCCGCCGGCCTCGAGCCATGCCCGGACCAGCTTGACGGTGTCCCGCGCCAGGTAGAGCATGGCGCCCCGCCGGTCCGGATCGGTCTTGCCCGCCCGCACCAGCAAGGTTGCCGATCCGTCGATATCCTCCAATAAATCAGTCATTTCCAGCGACACCAGCTCGGAGCGCCGCAACAGGGTGTCGTAGGCCACGGCCAACAGGGCGCGGTTGCGGACGTCGATCAGCCGGTCTCCAGCCACCTCCAGCAACCGGTTCCGCATGGGCCAGGTCAGCCCCTGGACCTGCGCCTGCCGGCGCCCCCGGAGCCGGTGCATCCGTTGCAGGGCGAACCGGACCGGGGCACTCTCGAGCGGACTGGTCTGCCCGAGCGCCTTGTGCAGGGTGGCGATGCTCGAGACGTAGCGGCGCACCGTCGAGGGGGCCTTGAGGCGGGCCATGGCGTCGATGAAGGCGACGACGGTGGCGGGGCCGGCGGGCACCGCCTCCAGGCCCTGTTGCCGGCACCAGAACTCGAATATCTCCACGTCCGCCCTCAGCGCGCGTTCCGTGTTGTAGCTGAATGCGCCCCGGGCCGCTTCGAAGTAGGCAACCAGTCGGTCCCCCGCCTTCGCGGCCTGTTCATTGCCTGCAAAAAGCTCGAAATCGCCTGTCCTCTCTGAAATCAGCATCGGGCGGCCTCCGTTTCAGTCGAAAAAAACCGCCCATTTGTACTCGCGATAATTCCAGTTATCGCGAGTAAAAACAAGATGCTGACGATGCTTTTTTCCAGGAACGGTCATGGGCAGACGGCGTGGGCCCCGCGGTGGCAGGCAGGCGGTTCGGTTCCGGCGTGGCGCCGCCGGGCAAGGGCGTGGCCCCTCGAAACTCCTCTCCGTACCCGAAGGCGGGATCCCTGCCGCGCGCATGCGCGCTTCCTCTTTTTCCCATCCATGACGGCTCGGAACCGGAAACCGAACGGTTTCGGTAAAAAAAAGCAAAAAAAGTTATTTCTCCGGATCCTGCCGCTGGTCCTCGCCTCGGCCGTCCTCGCCGCTGCCCCTCCCGCCACGGCCCAGACCCTCACGCTGAGCCTGAACCCCGCGAGCGTCGCGGAAGACGCGGGCCCGACGACGGTGACGGTGACGGCGACGCTGGAGGAGGCGCGGGCCACGGCGACCGAGGTGACGGTGAGCCGGACGGGCGGGACGGCGACGTCGGGGACGGACTACGCGGCGGTGGGCGCCTTCACGGTGACGATCCCGGCCGAGCAGACCAGCGGGACGGCGACGTTCACGTTCACGCCGACGGACGACAGCGTGGCCGACGGCGACGAGACGTTGGTGCTGAGCGGGAGCGCGACGGGCCTGACGCCAGGCACGGCGACGCTGACGATCACCGACGACGAAATCGCCTCGACGGCGCTGGAGCTGAGCCTGAGCCCGAGCGCATTGTGGGAGAGCCAAGCGAGCCGCACGGAGATCACGGCGACGTTCACGCTGAACGGTGCGCCGCGGCCGAGACGAACCAACTTGCAAGTGTACGTGCGCGATCCGGACCCCGACAATCCGCAACCGGGGTATATCTACGGGGTGTGGCTCCCGGCGGGCGAGACCAGCGTGACGAGGACGTTCACGATACAGACGTTTAGGCACAACAATGGACCGGATCCCCCCAGGGCGTGGCCCCTGCAGGCGTTCGCCGCTACGCGGGACGGGGACGGCGCCAGAGAGCAGCTGGCGCCGGACACGGCACTCCTGTATATCATCGACGACGACGGGAAGGCGATCACGCTGAGCGCGAGCCCGACGTCGGTGGCGGAGAACGCGGGGGCGACGACGGTGACGGTGACCGCGGGGCTGGACGCGGGGACGGCGCCCACGGCGACCGAGGTTACGATGAGCGTGACGGGCGGGACGGCGACCTCGGGGACGGACCACGCGGCGGTCGAGTCCTTCACGGTGACGATCCCGGCCGGGCAGTCCAGCGGGATGGGGACCTTCACGTTCACGCCGACGGACGACAGCGACGCGGAGGGTGCCGAGACGGTGGTGCTGAGCGCGAGCGCGACACCTCTGCAGCCGCCCATGGACCTGACGGGGGGCACGGCGACGCTGACGATCACCGACGACGATTCGGTGCCGACGGACATCGTGCTGAGCGTGAGCCAGAACACCTTTGCCGAGACCGCGGGCGCGACGCCGGTCACGGTGACCGCGGCGCTGGACGCGGGGACGCGGGGCACGGCGACCACCGTGTTGGTGGTCCTGACTGCCGACACGGCGACCGAGGGGACTGACTACGCGGCTCTGGGAAGTCCGGGATTCGTCACGGTCACGATCCCGGCCGAGCAGACCAGCGGGACGGCGACCTTCACGTTCACACCGACGGACGACATTCTGCGGGAGGCCACCGAGACGCTGTTCCTGGACGCCGCAGTGTCGGGCAACGCGGACCTTTCGGACTGGGAAGACACGGCAACGCTGACGATCACCGACGACGACGCCGCGGCGTTGATCACGCTGGACGTGAGCCCGGGGGGCGTGTGGGAGCACCTGGGCCCGCAGACGATCACGGTGACCGCGACGCTGGACGGGGCGCCGCCGGCGACCGCGACGACGGTCACAGTGAGCCGCACGGGCGGGCTCGCAGACTCGGGGACGGACTTCGCGCCGGTGCAGGACTTCACGGTGACGATCCCGGCCGAGCAGACCAGCGGGACGGCGACCTTCACGTTCACGCCAATCGACGACAGCGAGGAGGAGCGACCTGAGGATGTGACCCTGGGCGAGCCCGTGGGCAACACGGTGCGCGTTGGCTTGACTATCCTCGACGACGAATCGGAGCGGAGGCCGGTCGTGCTGCGGGTGAGCCCGCGGAGCGTGGAGGAGCACGCGGGCGCGACGACGGTCACGGTGACGGCAATCCTTGCGGAGGAGGCAGTGTCCTTCGGGCAAACCTACTTGGAAGAAAGCAGCCGGGCCTTAGACACCGAGGTGACGGTGAGCGTGACGGGCGGGACGGCGACCTCGGGGACGGACTACGCGGTGGTGGAGGACTTCACGCTGACGATCCCGGCCGAGCAGACCAGCGCAACGGCGACCTTCACGTTCACGCCGACGGACGACGACGCGGAGGAGGGCAGCGAGACGGTGATCCTGACCCCGAGCGGGGAGGAGGGGCTGGTCTTCAGCAGCGAAGTGGCGCGGACCTACCGCAGCGCGACGCTGACCATCGCCGACGACGACACCTACGTCAACGCCAACTGGCCCCTCAAACCCCCCGGCCTCGCCACCGGCGACAGGTTCCGGCTCCTGTTCGTCACCGCCGAGGGCCGCGCCCCGACCATGGCCGAAATCAGCCGCTACAACGCCTACGTTCAGGGCCAGGCCGGCACGGACCGCGCCCACGACGCCATCCGGGCCTACAGCTCGCACTTCCGCGTCCTCGGCAGCGCCCAAGACTTCGTCGCCGAAAGCACCTTGGACTACTTCTCCACCACCACCGACGCGCGCGACAACACCTGGACCACCTACACCGACGACCACAAGGGCGTTCCGATCTACTGGGTCGGCGGCAACAGGGTCGCCGACGACTACGAAAGCTTCTACGACGGGGGCTGGGACGACGAGGCCAACCCCACGGACGCCTCCGGCAAGGTGACCGCCGCCGAGAAGGTCTGGACCGGCAGCAACAGCGACGGGACGACGAGGGAGGACGAAGAATTAGGCAGCTCGACGGTCCACTACGGAGTGCTCAACAGCGGTGCCGGCGGCCCCATCAGTGGGGGAATCGACGACGACACCAATACCGACAAGGGCTACTACGCCCTCTCCGGGGTGTTCAGGGTAGGCACGACGACGGTCGACCCGACGGGGATCGCGCTGAGCGTGAGTCCGGGGAGCGTGTACGAGGACGGGGGCGCGACGACGGTCACGGTGACGGCGACGCTGAACCTGGGGACGCGGACCACGGCGACCGAGGTGACGGTGAGCCGGACCGGCGGGACGGCGACCTCGGGGACGGACTACGAGGCGGTGGAGAACTTCACGGTGACGATCCCGGCCGACCATCTCAGCGGGACGGCGACCTTCACGTTGACGCCGACGGACGACGACGTGGTGGAGAGCGCCGACGAGACGGTGATCCTGAGCGGGAGCGCGGCGGGCCTGACGGGAGGCACGGCGACCCTGACGATCACCGACGACGACAAGTTCACGCCGGTGTTCCCGGAGTCTGCGAAAGCGCGGAGCGTTGCGGAGAACACGGCCCATGGGGAGAACGTGGGGGCCCCCGTGGCGGCGACCAGCCCGAACAACTCAGCGCTGCATTACATCCAGGGAGGGGCGGATGGGCCTTTGTTTGGCTTGCGGTCGCAGACCGGACAGATCCTGACCTCCAAGCCGCTCGACCACGAGGCCGACGACACCTTGGAGGTCACGGTCACGGCGCAGGACGCCAACGGTCGCAGCGCCACCGTCGATGTGACGATCACGGTGACGGACGTCGACGAGCCGCCGGAGACGCCGGCGCCGCCGACGCTGGTGGGGATAGCGGCCGACAGCGTGCGGGTGAGCTGGACCGCTCCGGAGAACACCGGCCCGGCCATCACCGATTACGACGTGCGCTACCAGGCGGACGGCAGCGAATCCTGGATCGAGTTGGACCACGTCGGCACCGGCCTGTCCACCACCATCACCGGCCTGGAAGCCGGCGCGTACGCCGCGCAGGTGCGGGCGACGAATGCGGAGGGCACGAGCGGCTGGTCGCCCTCGGGCCCGGGGACGACGAAAGTTCCGGCGACGGAGGTTGCCAGCGACTGGGGCCTGGCCCCGTCGGGCCTGGAGGCCGGCGACGCCTTCCGCCTGCTGTTCGTCTCCTCGGGCACGCGCGACGCCACCTCGACCGACATCGGGGACTACAACACGTTCGTCCAGACCGCTGCGGCCGCCGGCCATACCGACATCCAGACCTACAGCGCGGGGTTCCGCGCCGTCGCCAGCACCGCCGCCGTCGACGCCAGCGGCAACACCGGCACGGCCTACACGGACGACGATAAGGGCCCGCCCATCTACTGGCTGGGCGGCGCCAAGGTCGCCGACGACTACGAAGACTTCTACGACGGAAAGTGGGACGAGGAGGGGACCGTCCGGGACGAGGACGGGGCCAGCGTGAGCTATGACAGGTACGACTTCAACGGCAGCCGGGTCTGGACCGGGAGCGGGCAGGACGGGACCGAGTCGGGGTCCGGCGATTCCTCGAAAGCGCTCGGCACCGGCAGTCCGGAAGCCGGACTCCTGAATTTCCCCTTTATCACCACCTACGGCCCCCTGTTTGGGGCCTCCGCAGCAAACGATTCGGAGTATCCGCTCTACGGCCTCTCGGAGGTTTTCCAGATCGCCTCGGCCGCGGCCATGAACAGCGCGCCGACGTTCGCGAACAACATGGAGTCGCGCAGCGTGGCCGAGAACACGGGCGCGGGGGAGAGCGTGGGGGCGGTCGTGGCGGCCAGCGACACGGACGTGGGGGACACGCTGACGTACAGCCTGGAGGGGACCGACGCGGCGGAGTTCGACATCGTCTCGACCAGCGGGCAGATCCAGACCAAGTCGGCCCTCGACCACGAGACCGATCCGAGCTACTCGGTGACGGTCAAGGCGGAGGACGACCACGGCGGCAGCGCCACGGTGGCGGTGACGATCACGGTGACGGACGTGGCGGAGCAGCCGGAGACGCCGGCGGCGCCGACGGTGGCGGCGACGGCGAACACGACCACCAGCCTGGACGTGAGCTGGACGGCGCCGGGGCGCAACGGAGGCCCGGCGCTGACGGGCTATGCGCTGCAGTACCGCAAGGGCGGCAGCGGGCCCTGGAACAGCTTCAGCCACAGCGGCACGGGCGCCAGCGCGACGATCGGGTCGCTGGACGTGCACAGCGAGTACCAGGTGCAGGTGCGGGCGCTGAACGGGGAGACCCCCAGCGCCTGGTCGCCCACCGGGACGGGCTCGACGGGGAACAGCCTGCCGGTGTTCGGCGGCACCCCGCCGCTGGCGCGTAGCGTGGCCGAGAACACGGGCGCGGGGGAGAGCGTGGGGGCGGTCGTGGCGGCCAGCGACGACGACACCGGCGACATGCTGACGTACAGCCTGGAGGGCACCGACGCGGCGGAGTTCGACATCGTGGCGACCAGCGGGCAGATCCAGACCAAGTCGGCCCTCGATTACGAGACCGATCCGAGCTACTCGGTGACGGTGAAGGCGGAGGACGGCCACGGGGGCAGCGCCACGATCGCGGTGACGATCACGGTGACGGACGTGGCGGAGCAGCCGGAGACGCCGGCGGCGCCGACGGTGACGGCGACCGCTGGGAGCACCACGAGCCTGGACGTGGCCTGGACGGCGCCGGGGCGCAACGGAGGCCCGGAGCTGACGGGCTATGCGCTGCAGTACCGCAAGGGCGGCAGCGGGAGCTGGACGGAGCCGTCCGGGACGGAGACGGGCACCAGCGCGACGATCGCGTCGCTGGACGCCAACAGCGAGTACCAGGTGCAGGTGCGGGCGCTCAACGGGGAGACCCCCAGCGCCTGGTCGCCCACCGGGACGGGCTCGACGGGGGAGAACAGCGCGCCGACCTTCGCGAACAACATGGAGTCGCGCAGCGTGGCCGAGAACACGGGCGCGGGGGAGAGCGTGGGGGCGGTCGTGGCGGCCAGCGACACGGACGTGGGGGACACGCTGACGTACAGCCTGGAGGGGACCGACGCGGCGGAGTTCGACATCGTCTCGACCAGCGGGCAGATCCAGACCAAGTCGGCCCTCGACCACGAGACCGATCCGAGCTACTCGGTGACGGTCAAGGCGGAGGACGACCACGGCGGCAGCGCCACGGTGGCGGTGACGATCACGGTGACGGACGTGGCGGAGCAGCCGGAGACGCCGGCGGCGCCGACGGTGGCGGCGACGGCGAACACGACCACCAGCCTGGACGTGAGCTGGACGGCGCCGGGGCGCAACGGAGGCCCGGCGCTGACGGGCTATGCGCTGCAGTACCGCAAGGGCGGCAGCGGGCCCTGGAACAGCTTCAGCCACAGCGGCACGGGCGCCAGCGCGACGATCGGGTCGCTGGACGTGCACAGCGAGTACCAGGTGCAGGTGCGGGCGCTGAACGGGGAGACCCCCAGCGCCTGGTCGCCCACCGGGACGGGCTCGACGGGGAACAGCCTGCCGGTGTTCGGCGGCACCCCGCCGCTGGCGCGTAGCGTGGCCGAGAACACGGGCGCGGGGGAGAGCGTGGGGGCGGTCGTGGCGGCCAGCGACACGGACGTGGGGGACACGCTGAGCTACAGCCTGGAGGGGACCGACGCGGCGGAGTTCGACATCGTCTCGACCAGCGGGCAGATCCAGACCAAGTCGGCCCTCGACCACGAGACCGATCCGAGCTACTCGGTGACGGTCAAGGCGGAGGACGACCACGGCGGCAGCGCCACGGTGGCGGTGACGATCACGGTGACGGACGTGGCGGAGCAGCCGGAGACGCCGGCGGCGCCGACGGTGGCGGCGACGGCGAACACGACCACCAGCCTGGACGTGGCCTGGACGGCGCCGGGGCGCAACGGAGGCCCGGAGCTGACGGGCTATGCGCTGCAGTACCGCAAGGGCGGCAGCGGGAGCTGGACGGAGCCGTCCGGGACGGAGACGGGCACCAGCGCGACGATCGCGTCGCTGGACGCCAACAGCGAGTACCAGGTGCAGGTGCGGGCGCTCAACGGGGAGACCCCCAGCGCCTGGTCGCCCACCGGGACGGGCTCGACGGGGAACAGCCTGCCGGTGTTCGGCGGCACCCCGCCGCTGGCGCGCAGCGTGGCCGAGAACACGGGCGCGGGGGAGAGCGTGGGGGTGGTCGTGGCGGCCAGCGACACGGACGTGGGGGACACGCTGACGTACAGCCTGGAGGGGACCGACGCGGCGGAGTTCGACATCGTCTCGACCAGCGGGCAGATCCAGACCAAGTCGGCCCTCGACCACGAGACCGATCCGAGCTACTCGGTGACGGTCAAGGCGGAGGACGACCACGGGGGCAGCGCCACGGTGGCGGTGACGATCACGGTGACGGACGTGGCGGAGCAGCCGGAGACGCCGGCGGCGCCGACGGTGGCGGCGACGGCTGGGAGCACCACGAGCCTGGACGTGGCCTGGACGGCGCCGGGGCGCAACGGAGGCCCGGAGTTGACCGGCTACAAGCTGCAGTACCGCAAGGGCGGCAGCGGGAGCTGGACGGAGCCGTCCGGGACGGAGACGGGCACCAGCGCGACGATCGCGTCGCTGGACGCCAACAGCGAGTACCAGGTGCAGGTGCGGGCGCTGAACGGGGAGACCCCCAGCGCCTGGTCGCCCACCGGGACGGGCTCGACGCGGGAGAACAGCGCGCCGACCTTCGCGAACAACATGGAGCCGCGCAGCGTGGCCGAGAACACGGGCGCGGGGGAGAGCGTGGGGGCGGTCGTGGCGGCCAGCGACACGGACGTGGGGGACACGCTGACGTACAGCCTGGAGGGGACCGACGCGGCGGAGTTCGACATCGTCTCGACCAGCGGGCAGATCCAGACCAAGTCGGCCCTCGACCACGAGACCGATCCGAGCTACTCGGTGACGGTCAAGGCGGAGGACGACCACGGCGGCAGCGCCACGGTGGCGGTGACGATCACGGTGACGGACGTGGCGGAGCAGCCGGAGACGCCGGCGGCGCCGACGGTGGCGGCGACGGCGAACACGACCACCAGCCTGGACGTGAGCTGGACGGCGCCGGGGCGCAACGGAGGCCCGGCGCTGACGGGCTATGCGCTGCAGTACCGCAAGGGCGGCAGCGGGCCCTGGAACAGCTTCAGCCACAGCGGCACGGGCGCCAGCGCGACGATCGGGTCGCTGGACGTGCACAGCGAGTACCAGGTGCAGGTGCGGGCGCTGAACGGGGAGACCCCCAGCGCCTGGTCGCCCACCGGGACGGGCTCGACGGGGAACAGCCTGCCGGTGTTCGGCGGCACCCCGCCGCTGGCGCGCAGCGTGGCCGAGAACACGGGCGCGGGGGAGAGCGTGGGGGTGGTCGTGGCGGCCAGCGACACGGACGTGGGGGACACGCTGACGTACAGCCTGGAGGGGACCGACGCGGCGGAGTTCGACATCGTCTCGACCAGCGGGCAGATCCAGACCAAGTCGGCCCTCGACCACGAGACCGATCCGAGCTACTCGGTGACGGTCAAGGCGGAGGACGACCACGGCGGCAGCGCCACGGTGGCGGTGACGATCACGGTGACCGACGTGGCGGAGCAGCCGGAGACGCCGGCGGCGCCGACGGTGGCGGCGACGGCTGGGAGCACCACGAGCCTGGACGTGGCCTGGACGGCGCCGGGGCGCAACGGAGGCCCGGCGCTGACCGGCTACGAGGTGCAGTACCGCAAGGGCAGCAGCGGGAGCTGGAGCGCCCACTCCCACAGCGGCACGGGCACCAGCACGATGATCGCGTCGCTGGATGCGTCCAGCGACTACCAGGTGCAGGTGCAGGCGCTGAACGGAGAGATCCCCAGCGACTGGTCGCCCCACGGGGGGGGGACGACGGGGACGCCCAACAGGGCGCTGACGGTCGGCATGGCGAGCGGCACCGATCCTCCGGTGTCGGAGTCGTTCACGGTAAGATTTAGCTTTTCAGAGCCGATAACGGGCTTCAACGTCAGTGACATCGCGGCGGATCAGGATCCCGAATGCAGAGACGATCAGGGCGACCTGGTATTGTGCGACCCGGGAATTGGGGTCCTGGAAACGACCGACAACCGGGTTTTCACCACCACGGTAACACCGGAGACCGACCGTGTGGCGCACAACTACACGCTGATGCTGACGGTGCCGGCGGACGCAGTGAGATCGTCGGTGGACAACAAGCCGAACGAGGAGGCGACGCTCGAGGTCCGGGTGGCGCCGCCGGGAGTGGAGGAGCCGATTTCGTCAATCGGCCTCCAGGCGAGTTCCGGCAGCGTGTCGGTGAGACTGGCCTGGAATGAGCCGACAGACCCTGGAGGCTCTGCGATCATCCGCTACGAGTACCGGTATCAAGAGGTGGGGGAGGCGTGGAGTGAGTGGGAGAATGTGGCAGCGGGGTCGAGCGGGGTGACGGTGGGAGGCCTGATCAACGGCCAGGAATATGTGTTGGAGGTGCGTGCGGTCAATGCCCTGGGCAAGGGTGGAGCGGAGACGGTGCAGGCCACCCCGGAGCGGCGGATTGCGCCCCCGCCCCCCGGCGGCGGCGGAGGCGGCGGCGGAGGCGGCCTGTTGATTCCTCCCGAGGCGCCGTTGGGCCTGATGGCGATGCCCGGGGAGGGGGCGGTGAGGCTGGAGTGGGACCCGCCGGAAAGCGACGGGGGCACTGCGATCCTGCGCTATGAGTACCGGTTGAAAGAGGGCCGGGGAGGGTTCGGCGAGTGGACCCCGATCGAAGACAGCGCCCCCGGCGAGGTCAACGCCTCGGGGTACACAGTCGGGGAGCTTGACAACGGGACGGTCTATGTCTTTGAGCTGCGGGCGGTCAACCTGGTGGACGAGGGACCGGAGACGGAGGCGGTGGAGGTGGTGATGTTGCTGGACCGGGCCTACTGGTCGAACTTCCTGGCGGAAGATCTCCAAGGGAGTGAGGCCGGCCTGGAGCACACCCCGTTTGGGGGGACCCCGCGGAGTCTGAGGCTGCGGTTTGGAGCGGGGCTGCGCTTTGAGGAAGACGAGCTGGACGGGGAGGGAGAAGTGAGCGCGGCCCGCATGGGCAGCTACGGGTACCGCTACACCAGCCAAACGACGGGGGAGTTGAGGCTGGACTACGACGGGGGGGAGGCGTGCGAGGTGCGGATGACCTTCAGGGGAGTGGGAACGGGCAGCTACAGCTATCGCTGCGGCAGAGCCTTGAGGGGACAGGGGAGCTTCCGCTTGATGGGGCTGAACCGGGCGCCGGAGATCACGAGCACAGGTCCGTTCGAGGTAGTGGAGAATCAGGCGATGGTGGGTCAACTGGAGGCGGCAGACCCGGACGAGGGGGACGAGGTTACGGAATACGGGATTGCGGGGGGAGCCGACGCGGAGCTGTTTGCGGTCGATGAGGAGACGGGGGAGCTGAGGTTTGGGGAGGCTCCGGACTACGAGAATCCGGGTGATCTGGAGAGCACGGAACCTCAGAGCGGAGCAGGCGACAACGAGTACATCGTGGTGGTCGAGGTATGGAGCGGTGAGGGAGAGAGGGAGCGGAAGGGGCAGAGGGCGATCCGGGTACGGGTGACGGACGAGGAGGAACCTCCGGAGATCACGAGCACAGGTCCGTTCGAGGTCATGGAGAACACCACAACGGTAGGGCAGCTGGAGGCGGTGGACCCGGACGAGGGGGATGAGATTGAGGGATACGGGATCGCGGGGGGAGCCGACGGGGCGCTGTTTGAGGTGGTTGAGGAGACGGGAGAGCTGATGTTCCGGGAGGCGCCGGACTATGAGACTCCGAGGGATGTAGAGAGCGCGGAACCCCTGAGCGAAGCCGGGGACAACGAGTACGTAGTGGTGGTCGAGGTATGGAGCGGTGAGGGAGAGAGGGAGCGGAAGGGGCAGAGGGCGATCCGGGTACGGGTGACGGACGAGGAGGAACCGCCGGAGATCACGAGCACAGGTCCGTTCGAGGTCATGGAGAACACCACAACGGTAGGGCAGCTGGAGGCGGTGGACCCGGACGAGGGGGATGAGATTGAGGGATACGGGATCGCGGGGGGAGCCGACGGGGCGCTGTTTGAGGTGGTTGAGGAGACGGGAGAGCTGATGTTCCGGGAGGCGCCGGACTATGAGACTCCGAGGGATGTAGAGAGCGCGGAACCCCTGAGCGAAGCCGGGGACAACGAGTACGTAGTGGTGGTCGAGGTATGGAGCGGTGAGGGAGAGAGGGAGCGGAAGGGGCAGAGGGCGATCCGGGTACGGGTGACGGACGAGGAGGAACCGCCGGAGATCACGAGCACAGGTCCGTTCGAGGTCATGGAGAACACCACAACGGTGGGGCAGGTGGAGGCGGTGGACCCGGACGAGGGGGACGAGATTGGGGGATACGGGAAAGCGGAGGGAGCCGACGGAGCGCTGTTTGCGGTCGATGAGGAGACGGGGGAGCTGAGGTTTGGGGAGGCGCCGGACTATGAGAATCCGGGGGATGTGGAGAGTGTGGAACCCCTGAGCGAAGCCGGGGACAACGAGTACGTAGTGGTGGTCGAGGTATGGAGTGGAGAGGGGGAGAGGGAGCGGAAGGGGCAGAGGGCGATCCGTGTGCGGGTGACGGACGAGGAGGAACCGCCGGAGGCGCCGGCAGCACCGGAGGTGAGGGCGGAGGGCAGCGACAGCTTGAAGGTGAGCTGGACCGAGCCTGAGAACCGAGGCCCGGCGATCACCGACTATGACGTGCGCTACCGGGAGGAGGGAGAAGAAGGCTACAGCGATGGGGGGCACGAGGGGACGGGTCTGACGGTGAGGCTGTCGGGGCTGGAGGCGGAGACCCTCTACGAGGTGCAGGTGAGGGCGGTTAGCGAGGAGGGGACGAGTGAATGGTCGGAGCCTGGGGAGGGGAGGACGGAGGCGGAGGAGGCCGACGCGGACGATCCGTCGGACTTCACCGGAGAGGATCTTGAGGGCAGGCGGCTGACCCTGCGGCTGGAGGGGGAGGAGGGGGCAGAGGGAATCGTTGAGCTGCGGTTCGGAGAAGGCAACCGGTTTGAGCAGATCAAGTCGATCTCGCCGGTGGCCGCGACCCGGTCAGCGAGCGCCGCCTCTCCATCGGAGAGCACCACCTCCCGAACGGGCACCTACACCTATGAGAAGACAGGTCCTGGCTTGGGGAGGCTGGGGCTGACTTACGATGACGGGAGTTACTGTGAGATCCGTTTGAGCTTCGCGGAGTCGGGATTGGGGGCATTCGCCTTCGACTGCGGCGGCGGAGACCCGCAGCAGGGGAGCTTCCGGTTGACGACGGGATCGCCGTTCGTGCCAGTGATCCTGAGTTCGGCCGGGCGCAACAACTCCTTTTTCACCTCAGAGCTGAGCCTGACCAACCGGGGGGAGCGGGAGGTAACGCTCAACTACGCCTACACGGCCCATATCGGTGGGGGAAGCGGGACAGCTTCGGACGTACTAGCTGCAGGCAGGCAGAGGGTCGAAACCGGCGCCCTGGATTATCTGAGGAGGCTGGGGATTCTCATTCCCGAAACAGGCAACCGGATCGGGACGCTGAGGGTGGAGGTGCCGATGGGATCCGAGGTGGGAGTGGTGGTACGGACCACGACGGTGGTGCCCGACGGGAGGGCCGGACTGGCCTATCCGGGGATCACGGAAGAAGAGGGTTTCACCGAGGCGGTCTATCTCTGCGGCCTGCGGCAGAACGGGCAGGACCGCTCCAACGTGGCCTTCCAGAACATGGGGGCTCCGGAGGAAGGCCGGATCACCTTGAGGACCACGGTGTATTCGGGCGAAGCGGGAGATGCGGGTCCCCGGGTGCTGGAAGACGTAACACTGGAGCCGGGAGGGTTTCACCAGTTCTCGGGTCTGCTGGGCGGGTTGAAGAGTGTGGACGGCGACCGCCAGGGCTACGTCAAGGTGGATCGGGTGGAGGGGAGGGCACCCTTCTATGCCTACGGGGTGATCAACGACCAGGCCAACTCGGACGGCTCCTTCGTCTTCCCGGTCACGGTGAGCTCGCTTGAGGGGACGGCGGGACAGACCCTGCCCGTGATTGTGGAGACGAGTGAGTTCAGAAGCGAGTTGACGGTGACGAACTTCTCGGAGGAGCCCAGGACGCTGGATTTCGAGTTTGTGGCCGAGGGGATCGAGGCCGATGACAAGACGGCCGGCTTCCACATGGCCCTGGAAGCCGGCGAGCAGGAGATCATTCCGGACGTGGTGGATGAGCTTCGCCGTCAGGGGGTGGCAGGGCTGGGCACGACCCGGGGCTTCTACGCGGGACCCTTGTTCGTGGAAGCGGAAGACGGAGACATGAGCGGGATCGTGATCGGAGCCAGGACGGGCTCTGAGGGAGAGGTCGGCCAATACGGCGTCTTCTACAACGCCGTGCCGGAGGGTGGGGCCTTCGGGGAGGTGGCCTGGGTGGACGGGCTGCAGCAGGACGAGGAGAACCGGAGCAACTTGGCACTGGTGAACACCGGGGAAATCGACGACAGCGAGAGCGTCTTCAGCTTGGAGATCTACGATGGGGAGACGGGCTCGTTGGTCACGACCGTCACCACCAAATCCATCCCCGCCCGGCGCTGGCACCAGATCAACGGCATCCTGGGCAACTACGCTAGGGGAACTACGCAGGGCTACATCCGGATCCGGAAGATCTCGGGCAACAACCCCTTCCTGGCCTACGGGGTCGTCAACGACGGTGGAGCGCCGGGGGAGCGCAGCGGCGACGGAGCCTACGTGTCGGCCCGGGAGTAAGCACCGAAGGAAACCGGCCACGCCAGGCACCGGATCTTCCGACCCGGACCAGACGGTGGAGGCTTCTTGTCACGGACCATCCTCGACTGAAGCGCCATCGAATCAAACCCGGCGCAAACACATGGCGAGGGATGACCTGAGTTAGCTCAGGAATGCGGAAAGAAACGGTTCGGCAGTGGACCGATGTCCCGTCACTACTCGGCCAGGAGCTTTTTCCGTCAGATTCCGAATGATCTGCTGGCCCGCTACTTCAAGGTCCGCGGCCTGTTCGGGGAGCTGGACTTTACGGCCATGAAGGAAACTCGGCCGGAGGAGTGGTTTTGGGTCTGGCTCCAACTTCCCGAAGAGCAGCGGAACGCGCTGGAATCCGAGTTCCGAGAGATCTTCGAGATGAGCTGCGAGAAGGGAGTCCGAACCCTTCTCGACGAGGCGCGCAGCCGGTGGCCGGACGGGTCCGAGGAACTGGACGCCTTTATTGAAACCTTGTCGTCGCAGCCCGGCCACTTCCACAGGGGGATGGCCGCGCTACTGGACCACCAGGAATGCTGGAAGAGTGCCGTCCGCAGCTATCACCCCCGGGGGACGGCCTGCTGGCGTAAGCGCAAACATCTGGGGCATCGGTCGGCAGCGACCGACGCGGTCAGCCTCGAGCATCTGGCAGACCTGATCCGCACGTATTTTCACCGTCGCGAGGGCCGTGGCAACCACTGCCTGGTGGAATCTTTCCGCAGGGACGGACTGGACTACTTCTTCGCCTATCCTGAAGACTACTCCCGGCAGGAGATCGAATGGGTGGATGGAGCGCTGGGTCTGAGACCGCACCATCCCGCCTTTGAGGTGGTCTTCGTCTACTCACGGCGCGAAGGCTCGCTCGACCTGAGTTTCCCGGGGCCTTACCGGTATGTGGAACCGCTGCAGGAGATGTTCGCGACAGCGATTCTGAAACTGGACCGGCTGCCGGACGAACCCGCAAATCCGCAAGTCTACGATCTCAACCCTCTGCTCCAGAGAAGCTTCGAGTTCGTTTACGGCGCGGACAGCGGCATCGAGGCGGTGACGGTCAGGAAGCTGCAGATGTCCTCCCGGGCCGTTGAGGGGAATCGGATCTCAGTGGAAACGGAAAGCTCCGATCGTCCCGAGGCACTCTACGACTTGCTCGACAGTGACGGCCGGTCCATCCCCTACAAGTACTACGGCGTCACACAGGCAGAAATGGTGGCGCGGATGGCCGCGCAGGGGGGAGAACTGGCCAGGACGATACGGATTTGCCTGGCCGGCCCTGCTTCCTGTTCGCTTGATTACGGCGAGCGTGAGTTGAAACTGCGGGCCATGCTGAAGGCCTCAGGCCTTGAGCTCCGAAGGACCGAGCCGGATCGGGTCAAGAGTCCGGAAGCCGTGCTGATCGATCTGGGCGCGCGCGTGTGTGCCTCCTCGAGCCAGACCGTCCGGATTGCACCCCGTGAACTGGATCGATGGCCCAGCGAAGCCGTCACTGCCCTGAAGGCACAGAAGATCCTCAAGAAGGCAGGACCTGCCCGCAGCACAGTGTGTCCGGGATGCGAGCGACAATGCCCAATGCCGGTGCACGGGTTGGTGAGTTCCTCCGGTCGACCGGCACGAGGGGGTACGACATCGGAGCCATTCATCGTCTGCGACAAGCGCGGGGATACCCACCGGGTCCCCGTGTTTATGGACCGGCTGGCGCAATGGGAAACGAGCGCCGAACGCCTCGGGCGGTTCGTTGCTGACGGGCTTTCCTTGCGCTGGAAGGGCCGAGAGGCGGAGGGAGGACGAGTGTTGGAAATCGGGATCACCGGCGGGAAGCACCGCCGGATGCTGAGCCTGCGGTTAAAGAGGGAGCTGAGGTTGGCGGCGGGTTCGAGCGAACTGAATTTTTCCAGCATCCTCCGCTTCCGGGACGGAAGCTACGGACTGGAGGAATCTGTTGTCCACCGCTGGCTGGATGCCGCCACCGAGGAGAGTCCCATCACCGCGACCCAGGTCAGGTACGAGTCACGGAAGCTGGACACCCGCAAAAAAAGCCTTCTCCTGCAGAAGGCCTATCGGGCGCTGAAACGGGAGCGGCCCGGCATGTCCGATGTCTGGTACGCGCGTCAGATCGCCAGGAGCGACGTAGGCGGAGGACTCAGCCCGGATACCATCCGCAAGCGGATGAAAAAGTAGAAAATCAGCCCAAAAAAGTTGGGCAAGTTCAAATCGTTCCGATTACCCAGCCGTAACTTGCTCAATTCCAAGTAGTTATCTGAATTCCTCCCCGGCGGACGAAGAGCCCGCATGTCAAATCTCCTTTCTCTAATCTGCTGATTCCATTGAGCTTGTAACAATCTTACGGGCCAATTTCCGAGTTGGACTTGCCCAACTCGGGCGGTTAGCCTCGGATTCATGAACGAGATCGAATCCGGCAGGACATTGACACCGAGAATCCTGAGGCTCCCGTCAGTCCGCGAACGCACCGGCCTGTCCCGCAGCAGCATCTATCTGCGCATTTCCGAGGGCCGTTTCCCCAGGCCTATCTCCCTGGGGGAGCGCGCCGTCGGTTGGCTGGAGTCCGAGATCACCGAGTGGTTGAACCGGAGGATCGAGGCCAGCCGGCAGGCAGCGCCTCGAGGGGACGGTTCGCGATGACGAGCGCGGTTTTGAGCCTCTACTCGGAGGACCGTCCCGGGTTGAGCCGGGGGAACGGAGCGGAGCGGATGTGCTCTTGTCCCTCGCCCGGCCATGAGGACAGAAAGCCGAGTTGCTCGGTCCGCCTGGAATCCGGGCAGTGGTTCTGCCACGGCTGCGGGGAGGGCGGCGGCGTGGTGAAGTGGCTGAGGCTCACCCGGGGCCTGTCGGGACCGGAAGCCCTGGAAACAGCCCGGCAGCTTGGTTTGGCGGGGGAGCGCCGGGTGAACGGAAGCCATCGGTCCGCGCCCAACGCACACCGGCCTTACCTTCAACCGAGTTCCGTCGAGAACGTGCCTCCAACTGCTCTCCCGTCCCGATACGCCGTCTGCTACCGATACCGCACCCCGGACGGCGCCGAGTACGCCCGGGTTTACCGCTACCCTGAGAACCGGCCCGGCCGCAAAGCCGACCCCTACACCCTGCGCAATAGCGGAGAGCACGCGGGGACCTGGACCCACCGCGCCCCGCAGAACCGTTGGCCCTACCGGATCGAGTCCCTGACTGGAGCAACCCCGGTGGTGATCGTTGAAGGGGAGAAGTGCGCCGATGTGCTGGCCGGACTGGCGGAGGGGTTTGGAGTGCTGAGCTGGTTGGGCGGCAGCGGTGCTGTCCTGCGCACGAACTGGGACGCCCTGTCGGGGAGGGAGGTGATCCTGTGGCCGGACGCCGACGATCCGGGCCGGGAGGCGATGGCGAGGCTGGCAGGCGAGCTCGACCGGATCGGGGCGGCCGAGGTTCTGGTAATCGATCCGGAAGAGGACCGTCCCTCAGGCTGGGACGTGGCCGACGCCATCGCCGAGGACGGTTGGGGATGGGAGGAAGTCGAGCGGTACCTCCTTCGGGCCGAACGGGTCGACGAGGAAGAGGACCGCCGGCTCAGACGGGTTGCCGAGCAGGTTCTGGTATCGGCCGGCGAGATTGAACCCGGACGGATCGACTGGCTTTGGGAGCCCTATCTGCCCGCCGGGGCCGTGACGCTGATGGCTGGAGCTCCCGGCTGCGGCAAGAGCTTCCTGAGCACGGCCCTGGCGGCGTCGCTGTCGCGTGGCCTGATCCCTTTTCATCGGACCCGCACAGAGAAGATCCGAACGGCGATCCTTTCCCTCGAGGACGACCCGGCCCAGACCATCGTTCCCCGGTTGAAGGCCTGCGGGGCCGATCTGGGAGAGATCGTGATCTTCGATCAGCACCATCGGGAGGCGGATCTCCTGGAGACCCTGTCGATGAGGGAAGGAACAGAGGGAGAGCTGCTGCGGGTCTTGCGGGAGGGAGTGAAGCTGCACGGCATCCGTCTGGTGATCATCGACACCCTGACGGCGTTCACCCCGGCCAGGGTGGACGGGCATGAGGCCGTGGCGGTGCGCCAGATGATGAAACCCCTGGCGCGGTTCGCCTCCGACTGCGGCGTGGGGGTCCTGGTGATCTGCCACGCCCGCAAGAGAAGCAGCCACGATTCGACCCACGGGGTCCAGGCGACCGTTCTGGGAAGCGTGGACTATGTGGCCGCGTGCCGGTCGGCGCTGCTGGTGCAAAGGGACCCGAAGGCGGAAGAGGGGACGGCGGGGGTCATGACGCACGCCAAGTGCAATTTCGGACCGCCGGGTCCCTCGCTCTCCTTCTCGATCGGGGCGGACGGCTGGAAATGGGGGGAAGTGCGGCCGCAGTCAGCCGATGAAATCGAGGAAGCGCTACTGGCCAGGAGGGACCACAGGAGGATCAGGGACCGGGAGGAGCAGCGGGAGGCAAGGAGAGCCGGGAGGCGAAGCCGCATAGAAGAGCACATCCGTAGGTACCTTGAGGAGAACCCGGGGGAAGGGATTTCAACCCGCGAGCTCAGAGAGAACATCGAGGCCAAATGCGACACCATCGCCGGCGTCTTGAACCAAATGTTGGAGGACGGGCGTCTGGTACGGCGCAGGAAGGGCAGACAGAAGGTGTTGTGGAGCCTTGCCGGTAACGGGAAGCGTGAGCAAAAAAAGGACGAAGACAAGCCGCCTAAAACCGGTTCCCGTTTTGAAACCGGTTCCCAAAAATCGGAAAGTAACGGGAACCGGTTAGATTCACTAAATTCAACGACTTACCCTGTGGAAAACAAACCGGTTCCCGTTTCTCCCCCCCATACGCGCGCGCGGGAACCGGTTTTGGGAACCGGTTTGCATCCGGAGGCTGAAACCCAGCGGAACAAGGGGAGCGGTAAGGATTCCCCGAACCCCAGGGGGAGATCGCCATGATCGATGCCGGCAGCATTCACTCCGGACGCCAACCTTTGGTTGATTCACCAATTCCCGCAAGGAGGAAGAGCAACCATGAAGGCATTATTGTTTTCTGGACAAGCCGTCATCTGCCTCGGGCTCCTGCTGTTCTGCCCGGGGGTGGTCTGGGCGCAGGGGACCAGTCCCTGGACCGACGCCGTGGGAGTCCTCGAAACCGCTTTTACCGGCCCCATCGCCCGTGGCCTATCGCTGATTGCCATTGTCGTTGGCGGACTGATGTTCGCCTTTGGCGAGGGCGGATCGAAGAAGGCCCTGGCCGGCATCGTGTTTGGTTTGGGAATGGCCATGGGCGCGGCCAATTTCCTCGCCTGGCTGTTCTAGGTTTCCCATGGACGGCCCGAAAATCTGGCGGGGACATGCCACGTTGAGCGCCCCCTTGAAAATGATGGGTGTCGAGCGGCGCTGGTTCCTGCTGTCCGCAACGGTCGCCCTGGCGCTCTGGAACGCCATCAACTCCCTGCTGATCGGGGCCGTGATCTTTGGCGTTCTCTACACCGCCGGCTTGCTGGCCTGGAGGAAAGATCCGGCCATGCTTTCGATCCTCAAAGTGTCCGCGAGCTTCCGCGCCCGATACGATCCGGGCAAGTGGAGCAGCTCGCCCTGGGTGGTGGTGATCCGCGAATGAACCTGAGAGAAGAAACCAAAGATTTCGAGGCGGCCGGGTCGCTGGCCGACGAGCTCCCCTTTTGGGGCTGGCTCCCCGATGGCGAGTGCCTGCTGGGCCGCAACGGCAACCTTATTGCCCTCGGCCAGCTCACTCCGGCTCCCCTGGACGGCCGCGCGCCCGTCCACCTGGACCGCGTAATAAACCGCTGGCAACGCGCCCTGTCCAACCTGGACGACAAGATGCGGCTCTATTTCTACTTTCTCCGCCGGCCGGCGGAGCTCCCGAAGCCGGTCACCGACGCCGGCGAGGTTGTCCGCCTGTCCCAGCAACGTCGGGGCGAGTTCCTGGCCGGCCGTGTTTCAGATGTGTCCGTTTACGTTGCCTGGTGTTACGACTCCGGCCTCCAGGCAGCCGGCTCCAAGGTAAACGACGGCGTGACAACCTGGCTTCGGCGCTGGATGGCCCAACGCCAGAAACCCAATGAAGTCGTTTACCTCCGGCGGGCCGTGGAATCGGCCGCCGAGCAGTTTCGCCAGGCTGTCGCCGCCAGCCGCGCCCTGGTCTCCGACCTCACCCCCATTGACCTGCTTGGACCGCAGGAAGGCTCCCGGGTGTTGTCCGAGCTGGTGAATCGCCCTGGCACACCCTGGAGCGGCGCCACAGGCAGCGGCCTGAATTGGCAGCTCGCCGTGTCCGAGCTGGAGGCCGAGCGCCGCTTTCTCCGCCTCGACGGCCAGGCTGCCCTCGTCTATTCCATGCTGTCCCCACCGGGCGAGGCCAAGGCCAACCTCCTGGCCGATCTTTTTCGCCTCGATGCCACCTTGACCGTAAGCCTGGAGTGGAAGCGATGGGGGCTCGATTCCGCCCGGCGAAAGATCCGGAGCGCCCAAAGACACTACTTCTCAAAGCGCTACTCCATGGCTGCCCACATGCAGGAAACCCAGGGAACCGCCGCCGCCATGACCGACACCGCCGCCGAGGCCGAATCAAGCCGACTTGGCAGCGCCCTTGTCGAGCTGGAGGCCGATGGTGTCTCCTACGGTTCCATAACCTGCACGGTTACCTTGCATGGCGACTATGAGCAGATCGACCACCTGGACGCCGAGGTTCGGAGGATCTTCAACACCTACGACGCTAAGGTGATCCGCGAAGGATACGGCCAGCTCCCGGCCTGGTTCTGCCGCCTGCCTGGGCAGCCGCCCAGCCGCAACGTCCGCAGCGTCTTTGCATCCGCCGGATTGCTGGCCTGCCTGGCTCCAGTCTTTGGAGCCTCCAAGGGCAGACCTACTAGCAAACACTTGCACCGGCCGGCCTTGGCTGTCTTGGAAACCCGCAGCCGCACCCCTTACCACTATGACCTTTTCGCCGGCGACGTGGGCCACACCCTGATCCTGGGGGCCACCGGCGCAGGCAAGAGCTTCACCCTCAACTTTCTGCTTGTCTCGGCGCTTCAGTACAATCCCCGAGTCCTCATCCTGGATCTAGGCGGCTCCTACCGCTGGCTCACTTCGTTCCTGGGCGGCTCTTATCTGGAGCTTTCCCCATCCGAGGAGGGCACCACGACTTTCAAGCTCCGCCCCTTCTCCCTTCCGCCGACCGAGCGCACCTACCAATTCCTGGCCGGCTGGGTTGCGCGTCTGTTGAGGATTGGCGGCGGCGAACTGGCTGGAGCCGACACTACCGAGATCCACGACCGCATTGTGGATCTCTACAAGCTCCCCCCGAACCATCGGACCCTGGGCGGCTTGGTGCGCACCTTGCCTCAAAAGATGTGGCCCCCGCTGTCCCGCTGGCATGGAGGCGGAGCCTGGGCAACGATCTTCGACAATCCGGCCACCGACGACGACCTGAAGCTGGCCGACTGGCAGGTGATCGACTTGGCCGGTGCGGCTGAGCATGAGGACCTGTGCGAGGCCGCCCTTTTCTATCTGCTGGAGCGCTTGCGGCTCGCCTTGGAAGACCCGGCCCAGACCGCCCGCGTCAAGCTCATGGTTGTAGACGAGGCCTGGCGCTACCTCCGCGATCCGGCCGTTCTGTCCTACCTGGCCGAGGCCGCCAAGACCTGGAGGAAGAAGAACGCCGCCCTGGTCCTGGCCACACAATCGGCCGTTGACCTTACAGGCACCCCCGGCGCGTCAGCGCTGCTGGAGTCGCTTCCCACAAAGCTGTTCCTGGCCAATCCGGACCTGCCTTCCTCAGTCGCCGAAGTATTCCACTTGAACGACCAGGAGGTTGAGGCAATCCGAGGCCTCTTGCCCAAGCGCGAAATGTACCTGCGCCGCTCCGACGAGTTCGCCATTCTCCGGCTCGAAGTGGACAGGCAAAGCTACTGGCTTTACACGTCTTCCGCAGTGGATGCTGAAAAGCGAGCTCAGGCCGTTGAGGAACACGGCCTGGTGCGCGGCATCGAGCACCTTGCAAAGGGGGTACAATGATCCGAGACACTACCAGTATTTTGACCTTGTGCTTCGCCGTCCTCTTCGTCGGCGTCGTGACCGCCGAAGAGTCCCCGACGCCGCCCGCCGAACAGCGACCGCAAACCCCTGGCGTCCTTCGCGTCCAGTCCCAGCCCGACCAGCTTGTTGAAGTCCGGACCAAGACCCGTCACACAACGGTCCTGGTCCTGCCCCAGGGGGAAAACATCCTGGACTTCGTTGTCGGCGACTCCGACTACTGGCACCTGTCCGGTTCCGCCAACCTCGCCTATCTGAAGCCGCTCGATGAAAAGGTGCAGACGAACGTGGCCCTGGTCTGTGAAAGCGGCACGATCTACTCATTCCTGGTCAAGGAGGCCCCCGATCCGCACCTTGTGGTCCGGATCGAGGCCGGCCGCAGCACCGCCCCCGCCGGCCGCCCCGCCTTTGTCGCCCGGTCGGCCGTAGACGACTACCGTGAAATGGCCCGCGCAGCCGGCGAGGCCGCACGGGCCGCCCGCGAAGCGGCCGATCTTCGATCCACCGAGGCCGAGTCTCGGGCCACCGAGGCCGTCAACCAATTCAGGGTCGACTACCCTGGCCGGCTGTCCTTTGCCTACCAGCTCGACAAGAAGGCTCACGAGTGGCCTTTCCTGGTTGATGCCATGTGGCATGACGGGCAATTCACCTATCTCCGGAGCCGTGCGCAGGAGTCTCCCGCGATCTACGAGTTGAAGGACGGCAAGCCCAGCCTTGTCGCCTATGACCTCACTCCCGAAGGACTCTACATCGCCCGCCATGTACTCGGAGACGGTTGGCTCCGCATCGGGAAGAAACGCGCTCGATGGCGTTTTGATCCCGCCCGCGACTTCGCCCTGGCTCCCAAGCAGAAGATCAAGCGGCTCCTGAACCACACCAAGCGCACCCTTGAAGGCATTACACGCGGACCTTCCAAGGAGGAACCCAATGAGTAGCCAATGGAGGCAGCTCGTTACCAAGCCCGCAGGCGCTATCCCCGGCGGCCTTTTCGGCCAGATTGCCGTGGCTCTAACCACCCTGATGATTGCCGCCTTCATCATCGCCTATGCGATCCAGGGCGGCTCCACCGAAGAAGAAGGGGAGACCACCGCGCAGGAGCCCGTGCTTGCCGGCGAAGGCATCCAGCGCCGCGTCGATCAGAGCATCGAGCAGCAGCAACGGCTCGAACAGACCCGCAGAGCTGCCCAGGCCCGTGACCGCCTGCGCGCGCAAATACAACAGCCCGGTCCGGGCCAGCAGACGGGCCCCGGCCGGGCCGCTACGCGCACGGCTGGCATGACCCAAAGCCGGACGCCCATGGCCGGCGGCCAGGCCTACGCCGGCGACGATGCGCTCGATGGCATGGTCGAGGCCAAAATGGCCGAGCAGGAGCTTCTCCACGAACTCAAACTTCAGGCCATCCGCCGCAAGCACGAGTCGCTGCGCTCACAGCCTATCGCGCAGTCGCTTCGGCCTGAGCCCGGCCAAGAACCCCAAGCCCAGGTTGCCGCAGCTCCCCAATTCGGAACTGCGCCCATTCCCACTCCAGACCCGAACGCCGCCAACATCCGGCGGCTCCAGCAGACGGCCGACAACATGATGAAGCTGGCTGAGCAGGGAATGGCCCAGCCCGGATCATCCAGCCAAGCCTTGTCTCCCGAGGCCGCGGCCTTGCCCCCGGGCGCCATGCAAAACCAGCCGCCGGCCCATTCTCCGGAGCATCCCGCCACGGTGACTACCCCTGCCGATCCGGAGGGCTTTGAACGCATCTATGAGGGATCATTCCTGGAAGGCGCGCTGATTACCCAGCTCTCGGGAGACTTCCCCGGGCCGGCCCTGGCCCAGGTTTCCGTGCCCTTCTACTCCAGCGACCGCCAGCGCATCCTGATCCCCAGGGGAACCCGCGCCATCGGTACGGCTCAGGCCGTAACCAACCGCGATCAAACCCGCCTCGCTGTCGGCTTCCACCGCCTCATCTTTCCCGATGGCCGCTGGGTGTCCCTGAAGTTTGAAGGCTTGGACCAGGTGGGAACGACAGCGCTCGAGGACAAGGTGAATCGCCACTACGTCCAGATGTTTGCCGCCGCCGGAGCTGTCGGCATCCTGTCCGGACTCACCCTGCAGGGCAGCAACCCCTACGCAGGAGGCCAGCAGGGCTTTCGCGCCGGCGCGGGCCAGGGTTTCGGCCAGGCCGCAACCCAAATCATGCAGCGGTTCCTGAATCGTCTACCGACAATCACGATCCGCGCCGGCCATCGGCTCAGGATCTGGTTTACCGCCGATGTCCTGATACCGGCAAAGACCGCTCCACAGGGGGGGCTCCGCCTCTGAGAGGGCCTTTGGCCCGAAGGTTTGAATGAGTCCTATGCCCCATGAGGTACTTGCCGAGCTGATCGGCAACGGCGCGCTCGACTTCAAGGCCGCCGCCGGCGAGGTTGGATGTTTTGCCTGGCACTGGCCGGCGCGGTTCTGCTTCTCGAAGCCATACGCCTTTAAGTCCTGAAAGGAGGACGCCATGCAGTGGAAACGAATGGGAGTGATAACCCTTAGCGTGGTCCTGGTCGCCGTTCCGGCCTACTCGATCCCCGTTGTCGATCCGGCTGCCTTGGCACAGCGGATCACGATGATGGTTAATCAAGTCTCCATCATCACCAACCAGTTGACGCAGATCCAGCAATTCTCCGACAAGCTCACCGAAATGAGGGACCAGGTGCAACACCTGAAGGAGAAGGGCCTGGGAACCTACCACGCCCTCACCGCGCCCTTTACCAGTTTGATTTCGGCCAAGAACGAACTGGTTGGAACCGGCATGAGCTGGGTCGGTCAGTTTCAGGGGACGGCCGGTGAGCTCGCCAACACCTACAAGGAGCTGTCCGATGGCGTGTCCGTTCGGGGAGGATGGGATGGCCTGCTCCAGACAGCCGATACCGTCACCGAGACCGACCTGGTCGATATCTTCGCCAACCTGCCGGCCGAGGTAGGCAGCCGCGCCGGCGACCTTTTCCGGCAGCAACGGGAATCAGCCGACCGCCAGCGGGTGCTCGATCACGCCTTGGCCGACTCGGCCGCAGAACTGATCGAATCCCTGAAGGCTACCCAGGAATCGCTCGACAAGGTGCGGAACCAAACGGAAAGGTCCGATACCGCCCTGGCCCAGGCCAACATCACGGCCACGGCCACCCAGGGCGAGCTGCTGGCCGCGCTGGCGCAGCTCGAGGCCTACCGGAGCGCCCGCCAGGCAGGGGCGAGCTATGAGCGGGAGCTGGCCCGCCGGCAGGAATTGGAGCGATGGACCGCCGTTCTCCGCCAGTCCGAGCAAGACTTCCAGGAGGCTCAGAACGAAATTGCCGCCCTGCCGGACACCGGCGGCCGAGAAGTCCAGTTCACCATCCATCCCCACTACCGGTAGCGCTCAGGGCCAGGGAGTAGCCGATGCCGCAGCTTACGCCAGTCACGATCCTCCCGGGGGAGCAGTGGGACGCCAAGCCGTTTTTTGACCAGGTGCTCAACGAGCTGATCCAAAACGGCGCGGCCCCGATGCAAACCGCCGGCCTGGCGATCTGGACCGGCATGGCCACCGTCATGATCGTGTGGACCGGCCTGAAAACCGCCTTCTCCGGCGATTACGACATGTGGGAGATCGTCAAGCTGGTCATCGGCCTGAGTATCCCACGGACGATGCTGGCGTTCTACGACACGCCCCTTCCGGGGACCGCCATGAGCTTTCCCATGCTTATCACGGAGCAAGGCGCCTGGGCCACCAACGTGTTTATCGGCGATGCCTGGAAAGACGCCGCCGAAACCCTGACCGGAGCCTACAACCATGTCTTTACTCAGCTCACCGATGCGATCCGCAGCTTCGGCTATACCGATGTCTTCACCAAGGGAATTTCGTTTCTCATCGCGTCGGTCCTGGGTGGCACGTTCATGGCCATCGTTCTGGTCCTGCTGCTGCTGATGTTCTGCCTGCTCATGGCTCAGGTTATCTGGGCGCAGTTTGCCCTGGCGGTCGCCATTCTGATCGGTCCCATCCTGATTCCCTGGATGGTCTTCCCCCCCATGAGCTTCCTCTTTTGGGGCTGGTTCCGCACCCTGTTGACCTACACCTTCTACGGCGTCATTGCCGGCGCGGTTTTCAACATCTTCATGAACGTGGGGCTGGCTTTCCTCGACAGGCTGATAACCGTGACCTTGACCTTTGAGGATCTCTCCGGAGTGTTTCGCTGGTACATCATACTCTGGCCGCTGATTATCTCCGGCATCCTGGCCTCCCTGAAGGTGGGCGAGCTTGCCCAGCTCCTGGTTTCCGGAGCCGGCAGCGCATCGGCCGGCCTAGGGACGCGAGTGCGCCAGGTCGCCATGGCCGCAAAGAGTGGCGGCGCATCCCTCGCCGTCGGGAGGTAACCGATGAAAGCAGACAAACAGGACGCCGGCCGGGAATTTGCCGACATTTGGGCCGAGGCCATTCAGTCCAACCGCAACCTCCGCATCATCACCGGGGCGCTGGGCCTGAGCCTTTTGCTGGTCCTCATCATCACGCTGCGCCTGGCCTGGCAGCCGCCGCCCAAGCCCATCGTTGTCCGCGTCGATGAAGTGGGCCGGGCCGAGGCCCTGGCCTACGAGGCGGCGACCGCCAAGGCCGATCCCCTCGACCCCACGACCAAGTATTTCCTGAACCGCTTTATCCATGACTTCTATTCCCGGAGGACCGCGACCGTCCATGACCACTGGACGCGTAGCCTCCGCTTTCTCAGTGCGCCATGGAAAGGCGCCTTCTTCTAACGGGTGCGAAACCCGTCCAACAACTGTCGCTCCGGTTGGTAGCAGCCAGGGCGGATCATGGAGGCAACGATATGGTCTGAAGCACCCTGGTGTCAAAGGGCCGCATAAGGCGGTTCAGCGAACATGCGGGCCGGAACGCGAGTGAACGTCAAGCAGGCCTCGAAACGGGCAATGCGGGGGCCGACCCACCTGAGAAATGGGGAAGGCCGAAGACGGAGGGGGAAGCGAGCGACGCGGGCACCCCTTTGGACCCGCCGGGGTAGTGACGCTGGCACGCATGGAAGGGGAAGGAGGCAGCAACATGGGAAGCCCTGTGGGTGGTGAGGCACGCACCGAACCGGGACCCCGTGAGGGGGAGGCTGGGCCGGCAGGGTGGCGGAGAGGCTCGTAGTACTGGAGAAGCCGGGTAATGCCGGTGGAGGGAAGGAGCCTCAGGTGAGGAGCGGTGACCGAAGGGGGAAGGGTCCCGGGAGTGGCGGAAGCCTGAAACCCCGGTAAAAGGACCGGAGACTCCGGAAGCATCACATGCAAAAGTGAAGGGGTCGTCTGATGAGGACGGCGTCGTCAGGGCGTCAACAGGCCTGGCGGCACTCCGGGAGCGGACGTGGATGGAGTAGGGGACGGGTGCCAAACCCATGGGAGTCGTCCACGGATGCGAGCGGGGACCTGAGTGCGAGACGCATGATCCCACTGGAGAGCCGAGATGCGGGAAAACCGCACGTCCGGTTCGGAGAGCGGGGACTGGAAACGTGATAAGGGAGCCGGACTGAGGCCCGAAGCGAAAGCGACGGAATAGCCACCGGACCCTACAGTCAACGCGCCAGTCCTCGACTCTACCGACCAACCTGGCCGACAAGGCCTTTGCCGATTCGAGCCAAGAGATTGCCCTGGTCTCTGGAGGTTTCGCCGAGCACGAGTCCCAGGTTGAAAATGTCGTGCTGCGGATTCACGCCGCCGAGGAACCGCCGCATGGAGCCACGGCGGATTTCGACCTGGTCACCCTGGCCCGCGAGCAGGAGGCCGAACGGCAGCGCTGGTCCCTGTCGATCCAGTTCGTTTTCCTTCCCGAGGTTCCCCGGGACCTTGTGATCTGGAACCCCATGGGAATCATGATCACCTATCTCCAGGCCGACCGGGCGCTGGTGACCGACCAGAGGAACCGATGAAGTTTCCCCACCTACAAGGACGAGAAAAACTGCTGGAGCCTCTTGGCTTCACCGGCCTCCAAGCTGAGTGGATCACTCTGGTCTGCCTGCACTCCGGCCTGTTCACCCGCGACCAGGCCGGTGCTTTCCTGCGATTGGCCCCGCGCACTGCGAGGGATTTTGTTCACGCGCTTCTCGAAACCCGCATATCCGGCCGGCCGGTAGCCAACGCCCAAACCGTAGACGGCCGGTGGATCTACCGGATCTTTGGCAAGACCATCTACCGCGAGCTGGGCCTTGCCAACGTCCGTCACCGCCGGGAGGCTTCCATTGAGGTTACCCGGCGGCGGCTCCTGTCGCTCGACTTCGTGCTGGACCATCCGGACCTGCCGTGGCTGGCTACCGAGCAGGAAAAGGTCGCCTGCTTCGAGCAGCTCGGGATCGACCCCGAGCTGCTGCCGAAACGAATCTACTACGGGCGGGCCAATGGCCGCGTCCGCTATTTCCACATCAAGATGCCCTTGGCCGTCGAGCAGGACCGCGCGGTTTTCACCTACATCGACCCCGGCATGGGGACCCGTAGTGAGCTGGACTCCTGGGGAGCCGCCCACAGCAACCTTTGGCACAAGCTCAGGGAGTCCGGCCGCCGCGTCGAGGTCGTTGCCGTTGCCTGGGAACAGTACGTACTCGACCGCGCCGGTCGTGTGCTCACATCCTGGCGCGGCCGGGGCATCAGCGACGCCGAGCAGGAAGCCATCATGCTCCGCCAGGCTATCGCTGATACCGATTGGGACACCCTTGAACGCCATGGCGGCATTGATGCCGCCATTCAGAAAGTCCTCCAAGTGGAGGAACAATCGGCGTCGACCAATGACCCTGGAATGATCGACGATTTCCGCCTCTGGGGGTCACGCCGGTGCCGTCAGATGGGCCGCCACCTTTCAGACGGGGGGGTGGCGATCTAAGATGGCGACGATCTTGATAGGCACAACGCTTCTCTCTCAGAGGGCGCCCCCCTCGCCGTTGTGGTGTGGGAGTTCCCCGAAACGCCGCATCAGAGGCGGGACAACACGGATTTCCCGCGTCGGCGGCGGAAAAGCGGAGCGAGGCTGCGCCTCGCGTGTCCCCCACTCGTCCGACGCAACAGCGCGCCGCACGAGAGGGGTGCTGGTGGAGGGAGCGACCCCCCCTTTTTCGCCGCTGGTGCGGCGCGGGGGAGGGCAAAGGTGGCAGGGCCTGTGGCCACCCTTTGCCCCCCCTTGCGGGGAGGTCGCTCCCTCCACAGTGATCCCTGCGGGAAGGCCGAAATGAAGACTTGGAACCAAGTCATTCTCATCAACCTGGCCTTGACGGCCGTGGGCCTTCGGGTGTGGCTCGATCCCTGGCCGGCCTTGGGCGAGGTCCCCCTGCTTGACCTGGTTCATGCCACCGATCCGCTTATGTACGCCATCTTCGCAGCCGTCTATATCGCCACGCCAGGCCTCGCTGTTTTTATTGCCGGGCTGTTGGCTCGTTCAATCTGGCAGATATGGCTGGCCCGCTGGCTCCAGGGCGAGAAGGCTCCCCCGACCGGGAGTCTTCCGCCTTGGCCGGCCAAGCCACAGGACGACTCCCCATCTCTTGTCGTCGGCGAGGTCCACCATCCCATCGAGCCGCGCGAGGTTCCCCGGCCGGAGTGGCTTGTCATTCCCGAGCGCGGCCTTTACACCGGTATTTCCATCTTCGGGGCTGTCGGGAGCGGCAAGACCAGCGCTTGCATGCACCCCTTCGCCGAGCAGCTCCTATCCTGGGCCGCCGACGATCCGCGCCGGCGGGCGGCGGCCCTGGTCCTGGAGGTCAAGGGTGACTTCTGCTACTCCATCCGGAAGATCCTGCAAGAGGCCGGCCGGGGAGACGACTACCTGGAGATCGGCCTGGGCGGCTCCTGGCAATGGAACCCCCTGGACGATCCTGACTTCGACAGTTACTCGCTCGCCTATACGGTTTCGACTTTACTTAACCAGCTTTTCGGCAAATCGAAGGAACCGTTCTGGCAGCAGGCCTACACCAACCTGGTCCGCTGGACCATCGAGCTTCACCGCATCATGCCCGGCGGCTGGGTGACGCTGAGGGACATCTACCGCTGCGCCATCGATCCGGACCTGCTCTCCGAGAAGATCGAGAAGGCCCGCGCCTATGCCGAGTCCGCTTGCCCGTCCGAGGTCCGCATATCCAGCGACCACTACGCTCAACACATGGGCGAATTAAACCCGATGGGTGCTTGGCGCTTCTCGCCCCGGCAAGCCGCCGCCGCATGGACCCAACAGCTTCAGGACAAGCTCACCGAGCTTGAGATTGACTCGCAGCTTGTACCTGGCCGTGGCCCCGGCCACGAGTTGGGGGAACGGCTCGATGCCGTCGAGCTTTGGTACTCGAAGGACTGGCGGAACCTCGACGTCAAGCTCCGGACTTCCATTGTTGAAGGCGTCAGCGTCTTCCTCTCCCTTTTCGACCAGCCCGACGTGGCCGCCATCTTCTGTCCGCCGGCCCCCGCCAACGACCTTCCCGCCGGCGACCAGGCGGCGCTTCCCCAGGGGGAACCTCTCCCGCCTCCAATGCCGGGCCTGAAGCGCCGCCTCCCTCCCCTTGCCGAGCTGATCGAGCAGGGGAAGGTCTTGGCCTTGAACATGCCGTCCGGAACCAACCCGGCCCTTGCCCGGGCGATAGGCGTCATGCTCAAGCAGGCCTGGCTTCAGGCCCTACTGCGCCGGCCGCCGGAAATGGCCCGCCGCCCGAACCACTACTTTCGGCCGGCCGCCTTCATTTGCGACGAGTACCAGGCCTTCGCCACGGTCGGGCAGGACGACCCTGCCGGTGACGAGCAGGCCTTCGCCCGCACCCGGCAAAGCCGCTGCATTCCCATCGTGGCTACTCAGTCGATTTCTTCGCTCCGCTCGGTAGTCCATGGAGGGGAGGCTTGGCGCACCTTGCTCCAGACCCTGCGGACCCGGATTTTCCTGTCCTTGAGCGACGAGGCCAGCGCCAAGATTGCCAGCGACATGTGCGGCCAGGTGCCCCGCATGAAACCCAACTACTCGATTACCGAGACCATCGACCGAGGCGGTGTCTCGCTACTGACGGGCCGGCCTGGCGGCGGCGGCCGGACCCAGCTTGGCACCACCAAGGGCTTTCGAGAAAGCCGCGAAGCCGCCTTTCACCCCCGCGACTTCACCCTGCTGTCGAACTACCAGGCGATCTGCCTGCCCTACGACGGCCAGCAGAGCGTCGCACCCGTGCGGGTCTACCTGAAGCCCTACTACCTGCCCCGCGACCGCAGCTATTGGAGGCTGCGGGAAGAAGGACGGATATGAGCCACGCCAGCGGCATCGAGCACCTTCGACCGTTTCTCCCCGGCCTGGAGTCGATACTGGCCGATCCGGACGTTTCCGAGGTCATGATTAACGGCCCCCACGTCGTTTGGATCGAGCGCGAGGGCCGCCTGGTCACCTATCCGGCTCCGGACCTGGACGGCGAGACCCTGATGCGCGCCGCCCTCCAGATTTGCCGGCCGCTGTCCCTCGATCCGGCCAAGACGCCCACCATTGACGCCCGCCTCGCCGACGGCTCCCGTGTGGCGGTCTGTGTGCCGCCCGCCTCCCCTGAAGTGACCATTACAGTTCGGCGCTTCGGCAACCGCAGCTTTTCGGCCGAAGACCTGGTCGAGATGGGATCACTGCCGCCTGAGCTCTTGTCGCAGATCTGCGAGACCTTGGCCAGCCGTCACAACATCCTGGTCTCCGGGGGAACCGGTTCGGGCAAGACGACGTTGCTCAATGCCTTGATTGGGTTGCTTCCCAAGGGAGAGCGCATCGTCACCATCGAGGACACCCTGGAGCTTCGCGTCGATCATGGCAACACCGTCCGCTTCGAGGCCGGCGGCCGGGAGGATTCCCCCGTCACGATCCGCGACCTGGTCAAGCATGCGCTCAGGCACCGGCCCGACCACATCGTGGTGGGAGAGGTCCGGGGCGTCGAGGCGGCCGACCTGCTCCAGGCGCTCAATACGGGCCACGGCGGCAGCCTCACCACCGTCCATGCCAACAACTGCGAGGGAGCCCTGCAACGACTGGCGAGCTGCGCCATGATGGCCGAGGGCGGTCTGCCCTGGGAGGCCGTCTGCCGCGGCGTGGTCGATGGAATTTCCATGGTGGTTCACATGACGCGGCGGGAGGGCCGCCGCTACGTCGAGGACGCCATTTCCGTCGATGGCTACTCCCTCGCCAAGAAGCGCTTTCTGTGGAAGCCGATCCCGTTCAAGCTCGTGTCGGGACCGAACGGCTCGGGCGGCAACCGCTAGGCAGGGTTTGATCAACAGCGCAGTCTCACAGCACGTCCCCTTGTGGCGCTGCCGCCTTGCTCTGGAATTTCGGGGGCAACAGCGGGGCTTTTCCCCTGAGTGAATGCTGAAAGGCGTATTGCCAAACCCTTCCCCATGGTGATTTATGCGAGACCAAACAGCCATTCGGTTTCTCAACAGCATGTTTGACGGCACCGAGCGCGTGGCTATTCTCGCCATCCCTCGCGCAGATCCGGACGGCCGAGTTGAGCAACGCTTTACCCCGGCCGAGACAGCCGCAGGCAGAACCCAGGCCTGGCTGCGCCACTTGAACGCGCAGCGCTACGACATCTATCTCGGCGTCAACCCCGTCCGGGAAGACTCCACCCAGCGCGAGAAAGGGGACATTGCCCAAGTCCGCCGCCTTCAGGTGGACCTCGACAACAACGGTCCGGAGAACCTCAAGCGCCTGCTCGGTGACGCCGCCCGAGGCGTCATCCCCCAGCCGCGTCACTTGCTCCGCTCCAGCAAGGATCACTATCAAGTGCTATGGGACACCGCCCGGGGCGCTTGGACCAAGGACCAGGCCGAGGCCACCATGCGCGGTATTGCCGCTCACTACGGCGGCGATCCGGCCTGTTCGGAAGTGGCCCGCGTCATGCGCTGGCCTGGTTACCGAAACCAGAAGCAGGGCCGCGCCCGCGAGGTGGTCCGCTGGATCGACCGAGGCGGCCGCCCGGTCACTCCGGAAGACTTCCGGGCCTTGCCCGCGCCTGAAATGCGCACGGCTAGAGATGCGCCCCTTGCCCCTGGCCGGGGCCGCCGACCAACGCGGGAGCGCCCCAACCGCATCAGCCAGTCGGAAAAGGATTGGGCCTGGGTCAAGGATCAACTCAAGGCCGGGGCCAACCCCCTCCAGCTCCGCCAGGAGCTCGCCCGGCGGCGGGCCGATAAGGCAAAGCCGGACGCCTACGCCGCACTCACCGTAGAGAAGGCAATGCAATCCGTTGCCAACGAGACCCATCAACACGAAAGGGAGATCACCCGATGATTACCGAAACCAGAACCGAGCGGGGCAGGACGGTCCTGACGGTCGAGACGCAGCAGGAGTTTGACCAGGCCTTCGGCCGCATGTTGGACGACCACTCCATCGACATCGAAGCTCCCCCCGAGCTGCTTGAAAAGAATGGGATCTTCGATTCGGCCGAAGAACACGGCCTGCTGGATGAGACCGACTGAAGCCAGCCCAGCAGCCGATCCTACGAGCGCGCCTGTTGAAACCGGCGCGCTCACCGGCCGCCCTGCCCCACAACAGGGGGGGCCCTGAGAGCCACTGAGCGACGCAATGAAGCCAATCCACGATCCTGAGACCGATCCGGTGAAAAACGAGGCCGCAGGATGCGCTGTGCCGGACTTTCTCAGGGTCCGACGACCTGGAGTACCTGCGGAATCAGGCCCTCCTGTCCGTTTCCCGAGATCCAAACACGCCGACATCCATACATACGTCCGGTCCGGTGTCCGCCGCACGATCCAGATTCCTCCAGCGCGGGCGGCCACAGAGGTTGTGCCCTTGGGCAGGGACTCCGAGAGGCCATGACACCCACAAGGGGGAGAGATGGGAAAACCAGACAAACAGCAGGAGCGCACCGAGCGCTATCACAAGGAATTTGCGGCGCAGCTTATTGAGCAAGTCAAGAAAGGCGCCGCGCCCTGGCAGAAGCCCTGGAAGGTTGGGGAGCGCATAGGGCCGCGCAACCTCGCCAGCGACCGGCCCTACAGCGGCAGCAACACCCTCCGCCTTATGGCCGTGGCTGCGGATCGAGGCTATTCCGATTCCCGCTGGGCCACCTATGGCCAAGTCCAGGCGGCCGGCGACCGGATCCGCAAGGGCGAGCGGGGAACCCACATCCTTTCCTTCAAGACCCATCGCCGCGTTACCGTCAGAGACGAGAAAGGCCAACCCGTCAAGGATAAAAACGGGGAGCAGGTCTACAGGCACGAGAAACTGTCCCGCCCTTTTACCCGCATCTATACCGTCTTCAACGTCGAGCAGGCGCGCAACCTCAAGCCCGAGCCGAGGCCGGAACCGGGCAAGGCCTGGGAGGCCCACAAACGGGCCGAGGAAGTTATCAAGGCCTCCGGCGTCCCCGTCAAGCACGTCCAGGGAGACCGCGCCTACTACTCGCTCGGCAGCGACCAGGTTGTCCTTCCCGAAAAGGGCCAGTTTCCATCCGCCGACCACTACTACCAGACGGCGCTGCACGAACTGGGCCACGCCAGCGGCCATCCCGACCGCCTCGACCGCGACACCCTCCAGCAGGGCGTCAACGGCGGTTTCGGCTCCGAGGCCTACGCCCGCGAGGAACTACGGGCTGAAATCAGCGCCATGATGACCGGAGACCGGCTGGGCACCGGACACGACCCCAGCCGGGGAGCGGCCTACGTTTCAAGCTGGGTCGAAGTCCTGGACAAGAACCCCCAGGAGATCGTCAACGCTTCGGCTGAAGCCCAGCGCATGTCCAACTACCTCATCAGCCGCACCTTGGAGCGCCAGCAGGACCAGGGCGAAAAGACACGGGACGGGGCTGTTCCCGGGCAACAACTAGAGCCGCAATACCGTGTTGTCCTGGACAAGACACAGACCGCCTGGCGCATTGAGAACGCCAGTGATCCAAGCGAAAAACTGCCCTCCTATGCCCAGCGGGACTTCCGCAACGTCTTCGATGCGAAACAGGCGCTCAAGCGCCTTCGCCAGGACCAGGCGCGGCCTGCCTACATCGAGCAAGCCAAGCAACGGGCAGCCGCAGGCGAGCGGGCCAAGGAACCCGGCCGGCAGTATCGCACTGTCCCGGTTCCACACCGGCCGGACGTCTACCGCATCCAGGACGCCAAGGATCCCAGTCGGCCGGTCCCCAGTCCCTACGGGACCATTTACGCCGGCAAGGCCGAGGCCGAAAAGGCCATCGAGCGGCTCCGGCAAGACCAGAAGCGCGGTACCCTGCCGGCAGAGCCCGTCCGCGCCCAGCCGGGTGTCATAGTCGAGGAAAAGTCCAAACTGCCCGGCGGCCGGCCGGGAGCCCGCATCGCATCCCCCAACGGAGGCCTTGTCCGAGGAGCCGGCCGGCCTGGCGTCCGCCAGGACCAGTTCCCCAGCCGGACAGCCCCCGAGAGGTAACCCGTGAGCCGCTGGACACCCGACCTTGACCCTCGCCAACCGCCTGCAGGCAGCGCCGCCGTTGAACGAAGCCATGCCGAACAAAGCGCAGAGGACGGCCGGATTCGACAGCAGGCCAGGGAAAGAAGCAAGCAGCATGGAAAGCGTGGGCGCAACCATCGGCCGGTCGATCCCCGCACCAGCCATCGGCGCGAGCTGGGCCGCACCCGCCACAAAGGTCTCGACATGACCGAGCGCGTCCATGCCTGCCTTCAGGAAGTGGGGCTGTATCGCTGCGCTTCGCACCGCGATCTGGTCGAGGCCCACTTCTCGGGCAACCGCTTCGCCGCCGCCAAAGGGCTCGAAAGACTGGTCCGCTCCGGAGCCATGCAGCAACACCACGCCCGAGGCCCCAACGGAGGCACCTTCACCGTCTACACGCTGACCAAACCGGGAGCCGCCCTGGCCCAACGCCTCGCCGTCAAGCGCGGCCTTGACCCCGAGCAACGGGCCTGGGCCGGCATGGTGAAGCCCCGCGAGGCGGCCCACGACGCCGATGTCGCCAAGGCCTGCCGCAAGGAGATCGAGGCCCTCACCGGCCAGGGAGCCCGGCTGCGGCGCATCCTGATCGATGCCGAGCTGAAAGGCATCCTGGCGAAGCGTAGCGAAACCGCCCGCGCCAAGCAGGGCAAGGAAGAAGCCGACCGCGCCCGGCGGAAAGCGGCCGACGAGCTGCACCTGCCCTGTGACGACCAAGGACACGTGCAGATTCCCGATGCTCAGATCCAATACGTTGACGAGGCCGGCAACCTGGGCCGCGTCAACGTCGAGGTCGCTTCCGACCACTACCGGGAGGCCAGCGTCAAGGCTAAGAGCGCCGGCGGTTTCTCGATGCACGGCGCAAAGGGCGGCCAGGCCGCCAACACCCGCACCGGCTTGTCCTCCCTGGGAGGCGGCGGAGGACGGCGGGGCGGCGGGCGCAGCAGCGGCGATCCCGCCTCAGTGGAGATTTGACATGCACCCGTGGAAGGTCAGCTTTGGCTTGACCTGCACGCTGGCCGCCCTGGCCGTCCTGTTCGGCTTCGAGCGGCTGGCCTTTCTCAGGCCCTACGCTTCCCTGATTTGGGAACAGCATGCGGGCCTGAGCCTTGCGCACCTGCTGGTGCTTTTCCTGTCGGTAGCCGCCGGCATCCACTACCTGGCTCGCCTGGTGGGCCTGGGCGATGCCGGCCGCAAGGTCGAGCAGGTCGAGCTCGCAGTCCGGCGCGGCCAGGGCGATCCCGAACTGGCTGCCGCCCTGCAACGGGACACTGAAGGCAAATGGGAATAGGTATCGTTATCAGCTTCAGTCTTGGTTTCGTGATCGGCGGCGCCCTGGGCGTGCTGCTTTACATCGGCCTCACCTGGAACAGATAGATCCATCTCGAGGGAGGACGCATGAGAACCACGTTGCAGGAGCAACTCGACCGGTTGGACGAAGCCCGTGAGGCCGACGCCGATCCACCCTGGGCCTCGAACTCTACCTGTGGCTTACCTACTGCACCTTCCCGCTCACCAAGCCGCTTCCCTTGACGCGGCCGCCAACACGCACCTTCACCCTCGTTCCCGCCTCTTTATCCTCAACTGGTCCCTGGCACCTTGTCTTTACCTCCCACCGACGCGCCTGATCGCTCTGCGCCGGCGAAAAGTCCACTGCCCCCTTCTCCTCCTGTGGTGACTGCCCGGGCGGCCTCCGAACACCTCGCCCTGGTCGACATGGAAATGGCTGCTGCAGGAAACGGGACCGCCGCGGGCCTGCCCAGGCTACCAATCGACAACTCCGATCTGAGATCACCCTCATTTCCTTGAGCCTTGCGGCCAGGGCCGGCGGTTTTCACCCTCCGGCGTACCCCAATACCCCCAAAACGCCTCCCGGGCGAATTTCGCGTGGATCGGCGCCAAGACGACGCGCAGAAAGGCCCCTGGAATCGCGTTTCTCGGGTCCCGGCATACTCCAGTACCCGGGGAAGCGGTCGGTGTGTCTGCAGATACGCGCCTGCGGCGTCGGCATCTAAAGAGGTTGTGGTCCTGCCGCTCGCGGAGGCCTCCGCAGAGCACAAGAGGGGGGCTTCGGTCGTTCTCAACTACCCGGCCTGGGGGACGCACCCATTTAAAGCCATCCGCCCGGACCTGGTCGAGCTCCGCCAGGAAGTACGCACCGATATCGTGGCGCTCTACTCCCGCATCGACAGCCTGGATGCTCGGTTCACGTCCCGCATCGATGCCCTCTTTCAGGCCCTCTTCAGCCGCAAATCCCCCGCCGGCCTGGCCCGAACCAGCCACCGTCCCTCTGAAATAGCCCAGCCGCTGGGGTTGTGCGGCGCCATCGACCGCGCTCGCAACCGCCGCAGACGGTTGGCCCGAGCACGGCACCCGCCAGGGGACCTGTCACGCGCCGTGCATTGCGGGCCTGCCCGTCAGCAACGTCTCGCGCGGCGCTCCCTGGTTTGGATTCACGCGTTGCCGGTGCCTCCATGAGCGGCAACGCTCGAAACCAAACTCAAGGAGCTTTACCATGGCACCGCAAAACCCCAACTCTCTGATTCATTCTTCGATAGGGCTATCGGTTCGAGATTGGCCGGAGTCCGAGCAGCCCCGCGGGCGGCTGTTGAACTGTGGTCCTGACAGCCTCAGCGACGCCGAGCTACTGGCGATTTTCTTGCGCGTAGGCGTGAAGGGAATGACGGTAATGGACCTCTCCCGCTCCCTGCTGAAGCAGTTTCAAGGACTTCGCGGGCTGTTTAAGGCATCCCATCAGGAGTTGCAGGCCGTCTCCGGTTTGGGGCCGGCCAAGGTGGCCACAATTAAAGCCCTGGCAGCCGTCACCATTCGCTACCTGGCTGAGGAAATGGCGCAAGGGCCTTTCATCGGACACTCTCGGGATGTGCAGCGGCTGCTTTGCGGGCGCTTCCGGGATCGCGACCGGGAGATCTTCGCCGTGGTCTTTCTGGACACCAGGCACCACGTCCTGGCCCTGGAGGAGATGTTCCAGGGCACCCTCAACAGCGCCACCGTGTTTCCTCGGGAAATCGTCAGGAGGGCACTCCAGTTGAATGCCGCGGCCGTGGTGGCCGTTCACAACCATCCCTCGGGCAACCCCTCGCCCAGCCCGGATGATCGCCAGGTGACCCGGGAGCTGCAGCGGGCCTGCGGCCTGTTGGACATCTCGTTGCTCGATCACATCGTCATCGGCGGCAACGACTGCTTCAGCTTTGCCGAGCACCGGCTCCTATGAAGCCGCATCCCCCCGCAAGGAGCTCAGTCCTACCGTACTTCGATCCAGCATCAACCGCCACAAGAGGAGAGCGCGCGGGCTCTGAGAGAAAAAGCTGGTGCACAGGGGGGGTGCTTAATCGGTAAGCTTGGACCTGCCAACCTCGCCTGCTATGATTTTCCTGATAGCGTAGCGCGGAACAATGTAGCGAATCGATGAAAAAGCACATATCGAGCACTGCCTGCCGGCACGCGATCCTGATCACAGAAAAGGAATTTGAACCGGGCATTCCTCTGGAGATCGGTGGTGACGAGCGAATGATCACCGACATCGAGATTTGGGGTGGACGATGGTACAGCGGAGATCACCGTCTCACCCGCGGCCAGCAGGAAAAGCTGACGCAGCAGCCCCGGCTCGCACCGAAGATATCCATCCGGGATTGCCAGAAGGCGATCGGGATTGCCGGCGGCATCAGGATCTCGCTCCGGGGGAAGGAGCGGCTGATCACCGAAGTCACAACCGGTGGGGCAGGGAACTCCCGATGGTTTAGCGGAGGCCTTCGTTTTACCTCAACCGAGCAGCAACTTCTGACCAGTGTAGCGAGAACCATCCTCCAACATAGCCGCAAGGCAAAGGGGCAACTACCGCTACGCTATCTCGAGTAGAAAAGGGTGTCACATTGGGCTGATACTGAGGTCAAGACCGGTGGGGCAGGGAATTCCCGATGGTTACGTGGCGACCTTCGATTCACCTTAACCGAAAGAGTCAGAGTCTCAAGTTGAACGGTCGCTATGGACCGCAATAGTATAGTAGGGATATGGGTTACATCATCGGTATTGCAGAGTTAGCTGCCATCGTTAACAGCCTGAAATCTCCCATTAGGTCAAACCGCCCCTTGAGTGCTGAGCGTCGGTTGTCGAAAGCTGTTGAAAACAGATTTGTCGACGTTTCTGAAATTGAGGACATTTTTTATGAAGCGGATCAACGTCTAGATGCAATCCGCCATGCGGTACCTGTAACGCGCTGGTGCGAGGTATTTTCAATTCCTGTGTGCAATTTCTACCAACGACCGCGACGCAAACATTCGTCTGCTTATGGATATACCGGCGTTTCTGTAGAAGGCCTAGCTAGTCTATTGATCACCATCGAGAGCATGGGTTACTTGATCAATCCACACTTGTTGGTCACGAGACTGTTCTCCGCATTAGTTGACCGTGGGTTCATCAGTGACGCCGAACTCAACATTCTCTGGTACGAGAAAACAAGATACAAGACCTGTGTTACTTTCACGATCAAACGGGATGAAATGGGTCGGGGTTGGCGTATGGAGAAGTTTAGGACCGCTAAAGGATACAAAGTCGACGTTACTTGGAACGAGGAGGGTAGACCAATCCAGTTGACCGTCAAGGGCCCCAAATATCGTGCGAGACCCGCTCCTGTATTGACTGAGTGCAAAGTGTGTGGCCACAAGTGGTACCGCGGAGATGCAGATTCGAGTGCTGGACATCGCAGTACACACGCAAGACGCCTGAAGTATCTGGATCCCAAGCCTGATAAACGACTTAGAAGTGTGAAGCACGAGCACGACGGGCTGTTTCGTATCACCGCCAATTCACCACAATGGATGCATGGTGCTATTTACTTGCGTGCGCTGGCCTTTAAAAGGGAATTTCGATACGACTTTATCCAGTGGGGCAGTCCCAAAGGCGACTCGGATCCTAATGTTCGTGGATATCTGTTCGCGAATTCCGACTATACTGCTGTTGGAGCCTGTGCGTTCAGGTGGCGTGACCAAGAAGGTAAATCTTTCTGGGGTCTGCAGTGGATCTGGATTGCGCCGAAATATCGTCGATCGGGTGTTTTGACTAAGTGTTGGAAGAAGCTTCGGCAACTCCATGGGGACTTTTATATTGAACCTCCAGTTTCAGATGCTATGGTTGCTTTTGTAAAGAAGAACGGTGATCAAAATCTCTTAGCGGTCGAGAATCTCTCTGAACAAGGAGAACGCCTTCCGGTCGTGCCTCTCGTTGCAGAGTAGCGGCGAGCCGCAAAGTGACGGTAACAACTTTGCAGGCACCTGCCAGGATAAGTTAGATACGCGGTCTTCCAGGGCATCGTCTTCGGATTCCTTCGCGCTGACAATCCCCACCCGCAGATCGAGATCGACAAGGTGCGCGCCGGCCTGCTCCTGGTCCTACACCCCATATCCAGATCCTGGTCGATGCGTGCGGGCTCGCCGAGCTCGGCGCACGAAAGCGGACCGCCGCAACATGTTGGGGTGCAGTTAGTTGATTTCCAGTAGGTCCACTCCAAGATGTTGTGGATCTCCTGGGGCCGGATTTTTTGATTGGGTCCGGCAAGAACGGAGGCCTCTCCAAGCCCAGCAGAGGGGGTTTCTCGATGTCCGCGATACTCCAGTACCCTTCGCCGCGAAAACATCTTTGCCATTGCTGTTTAAAACACAGGAAGAGGGGGGGTTAGGATCTCTCGTTGAATGGCTCCTTCCGAAATTTCGACGAAATTTTGCGCCAGGTCTCCCGAAAAAAGAGACCCCAATGTGCCTCGTGCTGCGTTCCGGAGTCTTCATTAACACGTGATTCTGTTGTCCGTACTTGTCTTCCGCTGCTCGTAGTTGTTGGGGAATTGCTGGCACTCGCTTCCGCGGTCGGAAAACATATTCGGGCTTTCCGCAGGAATTCGTGCCACGTAGCTAGATCGCTATTTGAGTTAACATTAATGAGTCCTGGACTAGAAATATTTTTGGCATTGAACTGCTTTAGTACGCTATCAACAGCGTCTCGCGCCTGCTTTCGCATATAAGCAGGGTTGCCAGGGTGGTCAGGATCTAGGACTTCGGGATGGAGTACGAACTCAAGACGCTCGAACGCTTCGTTGATAATGTTTCTTTCATTCTTCCTCTCCTGCTGCTCGCGGCGTTGCCATCGTTCGTGTTTCCGACGACGAGAGTGCGTCCAGGGCTTCACGTATCCGTTATAAATGAGCACAGGGGCGCTCAGGATAGAAAGAACCAACCAGAAACCTGGAGGGAGATCAGCCGCGGACCACCACTCACCCTTGTAGATCGTATTGGTGATCCATGTCGCAACATACGAAAATGGAACCAGAGCTACCACCTTCACGACGATCTGTTGGGCCGTGATAGCGAGTAGCCAGTTAGAGATTCGCCGTAGTGTTCCCATCGACCAATTGCCCCAGTTCTATTTATCGGAGCTTAGCTTGGTCTCCCCGTTCTCCCCTGTGGAACCAAGCGATTAGTGGAAAATGTTCTGTTGTACAAGAGAACGATCCAGCACGCTACGATCTGGATTTCAGAACCGCCTGAAGTTTCACTTCTTTAGCCTTTGCGAAGTCAGCCGGGGCGATAAACCCCCTCTTGTCATGTTCGATCCGAATCCCCAGCTTTGCGTAGCATTCCCACACATATTCCGAGCAGATGTACTCCCGGTCTCTTCTGAGAGCCTTTCTTTCCTCTTGGCTGAAGGGTAAGCGAGAGGCTGCAATGCGCCCAGCGATCTTGAGTATCTCGTCCTTATCATACGGGTAACCGAACAAGCTTATGGCATGCTGCGCGAATTTACGCAGTTTGAGTGCAGTGGCTTTTGTGCCGAAGGATTTGTGGCGGGCGATGGCTAAACCGCCTGGATAGGGGTTCCCGCTGTTATCGTAGTCGGTCAGATATTTGACCAAAGGCACGGTGCGCACACCCAGCGGCTCGACGCTCTCAAGAACCATGATTCGGTCGATGGAATCCAGCCGCATCACAAACCCCACGTGGCTCCAGATGCTGTCGGTGGTCCTCTGAATCAATCGGGAAAATATTCCGGATCCGGAGCAGAGCAGCAGGTCCCCGGAAGCGATCTCGGATTTGAACTCATCGTAATTGGATACATCTCGCCTCGGAAACCTCTTCACGCCAATGCTCATTGGGTTAACCTCTCGTTCCACATGGATGGAACAAATCAGTTCCGGGGTGCTGGAGCATGCCAGCCCTGTGGGGGGCGGCCAGGAGTGACCCTCGACGTTCAACGGTTTTTGTAGCCCGCCGCTATCGCCGTGATCACTGCAGCTGGCTTGACGCTTTCGGCACGACGGACGTTTTTACACGCTCCCATTCACGCTTAAGAATCCTTCGCGAAAGAGCGATCACTTCCTTGTGAAATCTCGGAAACTCAGCACTCTTTCGCTTTACGGGATTTATTTCTTCCACCATTCTCTGGATCAGTAACTCCAGCTGCTGATGCCGTTCTCCTTGGGGTTGAGCATGAGCTGGATGTGTGCCTCCAGAAGAGTCACACGCTTATATTCCGCAGCCGTTCGATCTTCGTAACCAGCTGCCCAGTAGTACAAAGACTTGAAAAAGAGTCTTGAGGCGGATGAAGAAGGCCCAACTGCATTATAGGGATTTAGTTCGGTGATTACAGCTTGACAGTGTACCCTAAAGTAGTAGTGCCGCTTGCGGGACCGGATAACACGTGATCAATCTAGTAGGTGATGATGATGCCGATTTATGTGTTGGTACTTCCAAAAAATGCTAATGTTTCGGTCCCAGACAACTTTGAGGATCAAGACTGCTGCAAACTAATTGAAGATGTATGGGCTGTTTGGAGTTCCCAAAAGACAACTTCAGAAGTGGCAAAAAAATTAAACCTCCAAGGCAAGCAATCAGGAATAGTTGTAGCAACCACAAACTTCTCAGGGTTTGCGCGAAACGAAGTAGTTGAGAAACTCAGTAATTGGGAAGCAAAAGATGCCTCCTGACACAGACGACAACGTTGTTAATATCAGTGATCGGCAAAGACCTCTGAGTAGCGGAAATGGAGGTGGTGGTTCACTCGATTCTAGATTACGTCATGTTGAGATTTTAGTTGCTCGCATAGATGAACGCACAAAGCAATTCGCTTCAAAAGAAGATCTGCTGGGAGTAAAACTCTGGGTTGTCGGTGGAGTTATCGGTGGGTTTGTAACCGCCGCTGGATTTGTGCTTGCTATTCTTAAATTGTTTGGGACATATGGATCTTAAGGGTCATAAAAATACACTAACTCCTCAACCCCCGAAATTTCCTACTTTGCCGGATCAGTTTTCCGCATCCATCAATCCCGCCAATCCGGCCGCCTTGGCAGTGGCAGGGTCCATCCCGGCCGCGACCATCTTCTGAAACGCTTGCGCCCGCCCCGCTAGGTCCAGCGGGTAGCTATCAAACTTCAGCCCCACGTCAGCCTCCAGCTTGCCCCTCAGTTCGGTTTCCAGGATCCGGGCCACGGGGATCACCAGGTTTAAGGGCCAGCGCCGGACGGCCTCCCGTTGCGCCGTTCCATCGGCATCCGTGAATAGGCTTGGCGGTGTGCCAGGGACCGCTCGGTTTCCGATTGCAGCCGCGCCGTGGTATGCGCCCAGGACAGGGGCCCAGTCCCAACGTACCGTTGCCCCGGTGTCGATCCCCATCGAAATCCAGGGCGTGGGAAGCGGGCCGCTGGGCGGTTTGTGCAGGTTTGTGCAGGGGATCGGTCCATGGCCATTTAGATGATGATAAGTAAGTTATCGGCAGTTATTCGGCAGTTATAGCGTGATGGCAATCACCTGATAGTTCCCCTGCCAGAAGGAATTAATTTGTTAATTCCTTTCATTTGCAATGTACATAAGTTTTTTACGGTAGATATTCATATTGTGGCTCTTTATTGGCACAAACAAACTCTGTCCCAAGCGTCTCCACATCCAAACTACTCTATCAATAAGCGGCGGGTTCGTTAGCAGACGCACGTCGTTGAATCTTCCTTCACCGACATCGCTCAAATAACGCAAGTCTCCATAGTGCCTATAACCTTTCAGCTTATCCAGAAACTCCTCGACCTTGTCAAAGAGTGACGAAACTGCGGGAAAGAAACTGGTTGTCCAAGAAATCGCTTTGAAGATCCCCACCAGAATCAACATGGCTGCCCCAGGCGGCACTCTTGGGACTACGTCGCTGGAGTTGATGATCCGATACACTGGGGTCTTGATGCGACGGAAGAATTCGTAGTTTGCAATTCTAGGACCGCCGAACGTGTAGCAGGCACCATCTACATTCGGTGCTACCAGTTTGGTCGCCAACAAAGCTAAGGCCCCTCCGAGTGAATGACCGGTGATGAACAGCGGAAGCGGTTTTTGGTTTACATCAAAGGCATCCTTGCTTTGAAGAATCTCCTCAACTATTTGTTTTACAGTCCTACCGTGGTCGTCTGTGTTCTTCGTGAATGCATCCAGAAACCCCGCATGAACTTTCTCTTTTCCTAATACTGTTGGGACACATCTTGCATCAGTTAACCAGTCGGAAACTTTCTTTTCTGTTCCTCGGAAGGCAAGCACCAAATAGGAAGGCTCATTGGCGGCAATCCTCTTGCATACAAACCCCTGTGTTTCCGCGACATTGATGACGTTCAACAGCTGGAATTTAGAGTTTGTAAGGATATTCGTGAGAACGATCAAGCTCAAGCGGCGCTCGCTCATCAGTTCTGCTGAAAAATTCTCCAAGAATTCGCGTATGTTTGAATCCTTCGTTAGGTTCAATGCCTGTAGATTTGTGACCGCATTGTCGACAAAGTCGCTATGACCCTCGAACTGGTAGTAGGCGAGATCAGACATCTCTGCGAGAACGTAAGCCATTCTGTCACTGTATGCGGGCCTCGTCATGGGAGGCGACAGCAGCTTTTTGTCGGTGAAGAACCGCCCGATGTTGCTTGTCGACGATTTGGGACGGCGGAGGTAAGCATGTATAGCTGTACTTACAGCCGGTACGACAACAATGCTGATATAGGGCCAGTAGTCCGCAACGAATTGCCCGGCGTCTTTCAAAAAACTTGTATCCATAGAATCCTCTCTTATTGAGCTAACTTGAGGAGGACGGCGGCCTGGGAGAGCGCTACCTTCTTTAGGGGGATGTGCTTCCCGCCGGGGAGTCCAGCACAACTAGCACGGATAAAAGAAGATGTCAGGCTTGCACTTGGTCTGGACCTTAAAGTCGTCGTTTTGAAGGGCGCTCTTGATCAAAGACTTCTTGTTCGGCACATGAAGTGTGGGGACATCCTTCATCGAGTCTCGAAACTTCGGTAACTTGTCCCACAGGTCTGTGATTTTCTTTCTGATCTTCTTCGACTCGCAGACGATAATGTCAGACTTCTCGCTGAAATCCGGATACACCACTATGACCGGCAGCCCCTTGCTGTTGATACCGTAGTCCACTTCTTCTCGTAGTGCGCGCGAGTTCTTTGTGATGGAACTCAGGAAGAGAATCAGATTCTTGGAGTTGCGGAGACGTTCACGAATGCGCGGCTTCAACGTGCCTTCCCAGTCACTATCGTCTCTAACGTTGTAATTCTTGTCATGGGAGTCGACGAATGGAAAGGACGAGTCGCTGGCTTCCCATGTCCTGAGTAGGTTGTAGTACACGAAATCCTTCGTCGCGTGCGCGCCGAGATTGCTTTCGCTGAATGGTTCGTTGACGTAGAATGCCGAGTAGTTTCCATTTCTGTATGCCATTAGGTCCAGTTCCTCTTGATGTTCCTCCTGATGCTGTTCAGGTCCAGTTTTCTCTTTAAGTGGTGTGGGAGCACCAAAGTCACCCTGTCCGCCACCTTCCTCTCCTTCGTGTGGCAGAGAAACGACGTTACCATAATTTCAATCAGGTTTCCCGGTGGCAACCCAATACCAGACAGACCTGAGCCGATGAGCGGAATCCTAACCGGTCGCCCATTCGAGTATTCGCGGATTCCCTTCCAGGCTCCTGCCAAGCAAGTCCAGAGGTCATGTACTGTGGCAAACGCCTTCAGCGACTCGGGATTGGTGTGCGACAAGGCCACCAACAAGTAGCGTCGGTCGTTGACGTCAACAGGCGCGACCGTGCCGATTGCGTATCTGTCGCATTTCCCGCTCAGTCTTGCCACACTTGTCTCTTCCGGCACGACACCCTCTAAGGCTCCACTTGTCAAGTCAAAGAAAGTCTGCGATTGTCCACCCAACACATCCCTGATGAACTGACCATGCAAGCTGTTCTCCGATACGTGATTCCCGAGCTCTCCATCGACGTACTCGTTGACGGGAATGACAACAACCCCTGAACCTTCGAAGACGTTGCCGAACCGGATTTCGAACGATGAGTCCGACGCCGGAATCTGGAACTCAATCTGCTTTGTCGGCCAAGCCCACCAAATTCCCCCAATGGCGGCCAAGCCCAACAGAAGACAATACCAGACCAATCCCTCGGGCTTCAGAGACGAGAAGAAAAAACAGATTGACTCGACAATTAGCCAGAGTGCTCCGTACGTTGCAAGCCCCCCGCGAAAAAAGTCTCCAAAGCGGTGCCAGCTTACGTAGGTGGTCATTTCTCAATCATACCAAAGTCAATGGTACCTAGAGATTCTCAAAAGGAACCATCGGAGAGGCGGCTAGGCGCCAACCCCGACAACATTTCATCTGCTCCACCGTCTCCAAGGAACGGATATTATGCCTTCCCTCAAATTCATTAACGCAGCGGAAAACATGCCAGGGGCTGTATCCATCAGTTCGCAGCGACTCGACCTCTACGTGAAGGTGGTCCGGTTTTTCTGCTAGATAATCTGGGGGCATCTTTGGGGGCATCACGACATATATAAAGATTGTTATACCCTTAGAATCAATCATTTAATTTTAGTATATGGTAGTCATCAGCTCCACCATTAAAATCAACAACTTACAACGATTTCGGGAATTGGGTAAAATCGAACAGTCACCAATAAGTCACCAGGAAAATGGGTAATTCCTCAATAATCGTCATAGTAAATGTTTTGTCAGGTCTGATCTTGGCATTGTTGTTAGGGTTCTCTCCTTTAATTGACAAGTACTTCGAAAGAAAGGATCAAGTGCAGTATCTTTCAGACTTAATAGTTCAGTTCAGGACAAGAATTCTTGATACCAAAGAAGACTTGTTTGTTGCGCAGATCAATCGAACTCTAACAAGGGAAAACGTACGTAAGGCTTACTACGACGATCTCCGAAGGCAACTCGAATCAGCTCTTGCTGGGAGGTGTTCCCGGTTAACTTATGATGAAATTCAACAGGTGAATGAAACCTTCCTTGAGTTACACAAGTTGCATCCTAAACTCGTTCCAAACGAAGAGTCGTATATCAACACATTCCAAAAGGCTGAATCAATCAACTGGCTAAGGTTGCCGCCGACAACCCGAACCCCTAAGTCGAAATAAGGAAAGAATTGTGTAGCGACTCGCCCGACTATCTTTCCGTAGTTCGCAGGTTCGGGGATTGACTACGCCAGCGCCCCAGCAGAAACGGATTGCCGCTCATCACCACCGGCCGCGCCCCAGGCCGGCCGCTGTCCCACACGCTCAGCAGTTCCGGGTCGCCTAGGGCGGCCTTGCCCGCTTTTTTGAACGGAATCCCGATCACTTGTGCCACCTGAACAAATTGGCCCGCAGGATCGAGCCGATACTGCGTCAGCGTACCCTTGAGCGCCTTAACGCTCGGCTCCAGCTCGCCTTGATGCCTGAACCGGTCCGACATTCCGGAATGCGCGCGTGCCATCAAGGAGAGTAGGGGACGTTGTTGAATTACTGGAATAACTACGATCAGCCGCTCCTGAATTGCTTTTATTCAATAACGTCACCTACGCGCTCTTTACAAGTTATTCCAGTAATTCAACAACGTCCCCAGCGCTGCACTGGGTGTCCCGCTCGGCATCTTCTCAACCTCCGGATACGGCCGGCAACGGTTGAGGGATCAGATGAAGAGGCTGTTCGCCTGCTCGATATCCATGATCTACCGGCGAGACGGCCAGGCCGTCAGGACCAGATCCCTGATAGACGATCACGCTACGTTCCGGTGGGATTACAAGCAGCCGGCGGCGTCGGCACTGTTCCCCTCTGAAATCACCCTCGGCTATGTAGTGTCTGGCCGACACTAACTACACGTCCACGGCGCTTGTAATCTTCAAAGCCGCTTACTCAAAACAGAGAGCGGTGATTCTGTGTGACCTCTTTCTTGGGGGTTCCTTGTTCCGACTTATTGATATGTTCCCCGTTTGTGGTACATTGTCAGCGAACAAGATGGGGAGGTGCCCAAATGGCCAAGACCGAAATGATCCGTGCCCGTGTTGAACCGGAGTTGAAGAGCCAAGCCGAAGAGGTTTTCTCGGTTCTCGGTTTGTCCCCGACCGAGGCGATCACTCTGTTTTATCGACAGGTGACGCTGCATCACGGTTTGCCGTTCGCGGTAAAGATTCCCAATGCTGAGACCATCGCGGCGATGCGGCAGGCCCGCGCTGGAGAGGGCCTCACCGAATACGCCGACCTGGAGGATCTCAAAGCCCGTCACGGTTGATCCATGCGCCTGCTCACCACGAAGCGATTCGAGAAGGATCTCAAGCGTGGCAGGAAGCGCGGCAAGAATCTCGACAAGCTCTGGAGTGTCGTGGAACGGCTCCTGTGGAAACTGCCTCTTGACCCACGACATCGGCAGCACCGGTTAGCCGGGGACTGGTCTCCTTGCTGGGAATGTCATATCGAACCGGACTGGCTGCTGGTCTGGGACCAGGAGGACGAAACTCTCATCACTGGTTCGGACCGGAACCCGTACCGATTTGTTCGATTGATTAGCCATCGCGTATATCTGCCATCTATGAGCGTCGGAATATGGAATGATAACGGGGGTATCATTACCTAAGTCGCCATGGACCGCTCCCCTGCACAAACCGCCCTTCTGCCCGCTTCCCAGGCCTCGGGTCCCTCCCGATCGGTCCCGGCCGTTCTCGAGCGCGCCGGCGCCAATGCCCAGTTCGCCGCCGATGAGTTCTTCGCCGCCCGGATCTCCAATCCCCACATCCGCCACGCCTATGCCCGAGTGGTGAGGCGCTTCCTCGCCTGGTGCGAGGATGAGCACCTCAAGCTCCCCCAGGTCTCCCCCGACCTCACCGGTCTCTCAACGAGCTCACTCCCCAGGAATTCAAGGCCCTTTGGGCCCAACGAATGTCAGAAATTCACTGACTGGGTGGACCAATAAATGGGGGCCCGTCACAGCAGAGCACAAAAGGTCCGGTACTGCGGATCGTCGGACCACGAGAAAAAAAACCCGAGGCCACGAGGTGCACAGTTGCGCGGAAAGTCCGGTAACCGTGGATTGGTCTTAGCGAAAGGACAATCTGTGCGGCTCCGATCCCTTTCTTTTACATCCCTTCATGGGATATCGTGCTGTCTTCATGCGGATCATCGCAAAGCGGACATTGCGCACCTTCTGGGAAAGCGACCCCCGAGCGGAACAACCGCTGAAGTCGTGGTACGCGATCGCCAAGAAAGCCGATTGGTCTTCGCCGACGGACGTGAAACAGGCTTACGGAAACGCGAGCCTCATTGGCAATGACCGGGTTGTATTCAACATCGGCGGGAACAGGTACCGACTCATCGTCCGCTTCGACTACACGCATCGAATCGGGTTCGTGCGTTTCGTGGGCACACATGCCGAGTACGATGCGGTCAATGCCTCCAGAGTCTAGGAGTTTGACATGAATATCAAACGCATCAAGAGCGAAGCCGACTATGACAAGGCATTGACCGCAATCGACGGTCTGATGGGTGCCGCGCCGGATACGCTCGAAAGCGACACACTCGACGTTCTTGTGGCCCTTGTAGAAGCTTACGAAGGCGAGCGCTGGCCGATAGAGGCCCCGGATCCGATCGCGGCGATCAAGCACGTCATGGAGGCCAGAGGCCTGCGCCAAAAAGACTTTGCAGCACTGATTGGCTCCCAGCCACGCGCTTCGGAAGTGCTCAACCGACAGCGCCCGCTCACGCTGCCGATGATCCGGGCACTGTCGATCGAATGGAACCTTCCTGCCGACGTGCTTGTACGCGAGTACGACCTCGCGAACGTGACATAACATGGAAAGGGTCCACAGAACCGCCGACTGACCGGCACGCTACGATTGCTTCTAGCTCCACCAGATTCCCATCCAAAAGAGTCCGTCCGGCCACCCGCACGTCAAGGAAACCGAATGGCGATAGAACCGTCGCCATTCCGACCACTACAGGATCCTGCCGCGGTACCTTCCGCCGGAACCGGCTCGGCGGGGCAAGATCATGTTATGATTCGATAGTTTCCCATCCGCGTTCTTGATGGCAACTGGTAGGTTAATCACAACCGTTGTTGAAACGATCGGTTTTCAAGATTTCCCCGATGGAGATTTTTGCCATCTCCCTGGGGCAGATTACGGAGCCACTCGATCAGCATTACTATCGGTCGAGTGTGTGAGGACTGACGGCAAATCCAAGCAGCAGGACTCCAGGAAATAGTCCGCGAGGGCCGGGACAAGGGCGGCTAGGAGGTCCTCAAGGAAGGGGAGTACAATTGTTTGCCGGATGCCAATGATCAGGGGACCGTCGAAGAAGGTCGGGATGCGGGATTGGAGGTAGCGGTTTCCATTCTCCAATCGCTGAATGCCTGGGAAAGCCGTGACGGCGGAGCCGAACAGGTAGGCGATTCGCAGACATGGAGCGGGAGAAACGACGATGATGGACCATAGAGGTGAGGGTTGTCTGCGAGTCGTTTTGGCACAGCCGCGAGGCTTTTGCGCGGGTGTCGAGCGGGCCATAGACATCGTAGAGGCAGCACTAAGGAAGTTCGGGCCACCGGTATACGTGCGGCATGAAATCGTTCACAACCAGCGTGTCGTCGAGAATCTGAAGGCCAAGGGCGTGCGGTTCGTGGAGCAGATCGAGCAGGTTCCAAAGGGGATGATAGCCATCTTCAGCGCTCATGGCGTGGCAGCGCAGGTCGAGCGGGACGCCACGGCGCGGGGGCTGCGTGCGATCGACGCCACCTGCCCACTTGTGTCCAAGGTGCACGCTGAAGGGCGGCGGTACTCCCAGAACGGCTACGACATCGTGCTGATCGGCCATGAGAATCACCCGGAGGTTGAAGGCACAGTCGGGCAAATTCCAGGCAGGGTCATAGTGGTCGGCGACGTCGAGGCGGTCGAGGCTCTGAAGGTACGCGATCCGGAGAAGGTGGCTTATATTACGCAGACGACGCTGTCGGTTGACGATACCCGTGAGGTCATTGCCGCTCTTCGGCGGCGGTTCCCGAAGGTTGTAGGACCTGACGTAAAGGATATCTGTTACGCGACGCAGAATCGCCAAGCGGCTGTCCGAATGGCCGCCTCGATAGCGGATGTGGTTCTGGTAGTGGGCGCCCGCAACAGCTCGAACTCGAACCGGCTGTGCGAGGTGGCGAACGACGCCGGCGTGCCGAGCCATCTGGTCGAAGAAGCATCAAAGCTCGATCCGGCTTGGCTGGAGGGCAAGAAGAGCGTGTGCATTACGGCCGGCGCGTCCACTCCGGAGGAGTTGGTCTGGGAGGTCATCGGGAAGCTGCGGGAGTACGCGCCGCTGGAGGTCTCAACCATGGACGGGATTGTTGAGAACGTGCACTTCGCGCTGCCGGATGGGCTCGATACCGGCAGTCCAGGGCGGGAAAGCCAGGCGACTTGAAGGGTGAAGCGAGCGGTTGATCGGGGCCACGGCAGTCCGCGGTTGCGGTGCACGTCGCCGGCCCGCATTTCTCGCCGGGACGCTGGATACACGACGAAAGACCATTGATCTTCAGTACCTTGTCCGAAGCAACCCGGTCAATTTTGCCGGTCCGCCCATCGCTTCGCTCATAAGGAATCATCACTACGATGGCCGCAAGTCACTTGAACTCTTCGGCGGCGAGCGACATCGCATACCAGACGGAAATCCTGGAAGGTGTTGCTCGTACCTTTGCGCTCACGATTGCTCAGTTGCCGCGCATCCTGTGCGAGGCGGTGGGTAACGCCTATCTCCTGTGCCGGATTGCGGACACCATCGAAGACGAACCGGCGCTTCCCCTGGCGCAGAAGCAGGCCTTCTCAGAACGATTCGCCGAGATCGTGGCCGGCCGAGATGACCCGGTTCCCTTTGCCCGTGAGCTCGGCGCATTGTTGTCTTCGTCAACTAGCGATCGCGAGGGAAATCTGGTCGCCAACACCCCGCGGGTTGTACGCGTCACTCAGCGCCTCAGCCTTGCGCAGCGGAATGCGATCCTCCGTTGCGTACGGATCATGTCGGGCGGCATGGTCGAGTTTCAGAGCAGCGCGAGCGCCGACGGCTTGCGGGACGTGGCGCAGTTGGACCGCTATTGCTATCACGTGGCGGGGGTGGTGGGCGAAACCCTGACTGCGCTGTTTTGCGACTACTCCGACGAGATCGACAGACGGCGGGACGATCTGTTGGCGCTGTCGGTCTCCTTCGGTCAGGGGCTGCAGATGATCAACATCCTCAAGGACATGTGGGAGGACCGCTGCCGCGGCGCATGCTGGCTGCCGCGGGACGTCTTCCAAGCCACCGGATTTGAACTGGGTTCCCTCTCTCCCGGAAAGGCCGATGCGGGCTTCGTCGAGGGGCTACTTGAGCTTGTGGCGACCACGCACCACCACCTGGCAAACGGGTTGCGGTTCATCATGAACCTCCCGGCCCACGAAACCGGCATTCGCCGTTCCTGCCTGTGGCCGCTGGCAATCGCGGTGCTGACCCTGCGGCGCATACACCGTAAGCCAAACTTCAGGAGCGGACGGGAGGTCAAGGTCTCACGCCGCCAGGTGTGGATGGCCGTCACCCTCACGAGTGCCCTGGTGCGTTCCAACCTGGCGTTGAATCTCCTCTTCAAGCTTTTCACCTTCGGTCTCCCCAGAACGTCGGCGGCATGAGCACGACCTCCTCAAACGGACCGACCGACAGCGATCTTGCCTACCAGGCGCAGTTACTGCAAGACGTTTCACGCACCTTCGCCCTCACCATTCCGCAGCTGCCCAATCGCTTGCGCTGGCCCGTGACCAACGCTTATCTCCTGTGTCGGATTGCGGACACCATCGAAGACGAGCCTGCACTCTCGCTGGCACAGAAGCAGGCATTCTGGGAACGCTTCGTTCAAGTGATCGCCGGTCACGAAGATGCGACCCCATTCGCGCACGACCTCGGCGCATTGCTGTCGTCATCGACCACCGAGCAGGAGCGGGACCTGGTTGCGGGCTGTAACCGCGTGATCCGTATCACTGCAAAACTTCGCTCCAGCCAACGCAGGGCGATCGTGCGTTGCTTGCAGATCATGTCTCGCGGCATGATGGAGTTTCAGCAGAACACGACGCCCGCTGGTTTGAAGGACCTTTCATGTCTGGATCGCTATTGCTATTACGTTGCGGGAGTTGTGGGCGAGATGCTCACCGAGTTGTTCTGCGACTACTCCGCCGAAGTCGACAAGCAACGAGAGGATCTGCTGGCATTGTCGGTGGCATACGCCCAGGGACTACAGATGACCAACATTCTCAAGGACCTGTGGGACGACAAGCGGCGTGGCGCGTGTTGGCTCCCGCGAGACGTGTTCCGGGCGTCGGGTTTTGAGTTGGATTGGCTGTCCCCCGGCAAGGCCGATCCGAGGTTCGTCGACGGGTTCTTCGAGCTGGTGGCGATCACGGGGCGCCAGCTCCGGGACGGATTGCAGTACATTCTGCTCATTCCCGCCCATGAAACCGGCCTCCGCCGATATTTGCTATGGAGCCTGGGCTTGGCCGTGCTCACCTTGCGCTCCCTGTACACGACGCCTTCTTTCAGGAACGGCCACAACATAAAACTGTCGCGGTTGAGTGTCGCTGCCCTCATTGTCTTGACCAGCACTCTATGCCGGTCGGATTCTGCCTTGAAGCTCCTGTTCAAGACGGTCACCCGCGGCCTGCCCAGCGCCGCTCAACCGTAAACGGCCAACTCCTCGCATGCTGGACGGTGAGGATGGAAGTGTGTCCGCGCAACTCCGCATTCGTCATGGTCCACGCTTGACAATCGACACGATGGTTTTGGGCTGAACGGGCAGTCCGGTCTTTAGAGAGTCCGTCGAGCCGGTTCCTTTGAGTGGTTAGTGGTGAGCTGGTACCCCGCCCCTTCGTGCGGATCATTCGAGGGAAAACAGCCGTTCGTCAATGAAGACGAACCACCAATGAACACGAATAGGCACGAGGACAGATGGACCTCCTTCAACGACAACTGGCGCCAAAATGCTTCTGCACTTTTGTCCTGTTGGTGTGACCCTGTCATGGGAGGAAGCCCACCCGGGAGCGCGGGCGTCCCGCCCGCACAAAGCCTCCCGCGGCTTCAGCCATCTCCTCCACCGGAATCAACCGGCAGCGGCGCCCTGCCTCTGCTTCGGCCGGGCCCATGCGGTTCCCGCCGGCAGGGCGGTCGGCTGCAACATCGCAGGGAAACTGAGCGGCAACCGAAGGGACAGCATGCGGGCGGGACGCCCGCGCTCCCGGGGGTGTCGTCCCGATGGTGAGGTGGGGGGTATCCGGCGGGCGACTTCTCTGAAAGCCGGCCTGTCCCCTTTGGGAAACTCCCGTTTGCCTGCGAGCCGGGCGCCCGCCCCCCACGACGGGGCAGATCCATCGAGAAGGACTATAAATTGAACATCGATGCACAGGATGCACAGGATAATCAGGACGGGAGGCTGCTGCAGGAGACGCTGACTCGGGCGATGATCGCGTGCGGATTTGAGGATGTCCGGGAATACAAGCCAGCCGTCTCCGGAAAAAATCCTGTGCATCCTGTGCATCGATGTGAATCAAAAATCTACCCATGCTTGACTATGAACCGGTTTCCAGCCACCAGGCGCAGGCGTTTGTTTCAGGCAAGCCGGGCCCCCGCCCTGCCGGGCGGATCATACGAGGGTGAAACAATCAGAAATCGATCATCCCTTCGCGACCTTGGCATCCCGTCGCGGTTAACCTCAACGCCTTAGTGGCCCTTCGTCGTCCTTAGTGGCCCTTCGTGGATAAGTCTTTTTCTTTTGTCTTTTTTCGTTTGTTTCAGGTCAGTCGGTCTGAGGCACAGCCTCGCTAGAAATTGTAGATCAAGCTGAACGAAAAAAAGCTGTCGCGCCTCGTCTCATGGAGGATGTCGGATTCGTCCACGCCGGGAAACGCGATCGATTCCACGCTGAGAGACCACCGGTCCGTAATCCGCCGGTTGAATTCCAGAGTCACGACTTGCGAGGCGCGGGTCGCGTCGAACATGATGCCGGCCAGCAACTCAGTCCCCTTGACATCATTTGGCGCCCAGCGCGTGGCGACGAAGACATCGTTATCGAAGGCATTGGTGGCGTTGCGTCCCCGCCCGTCGTAGTTCCATTCGCCCAGAAGGCTGATGTCGTGGGCCGATCCCCAGACCGAATAGAACGTGTATTCAAACCCGGAGACCAGTGCTCCGTAGTCCTGCTCCACCCCCCGAACGTTACGCGCGCCGGACCGCTGGATAGCTTCGAGCTTGAGTAGCCAGGCGTCGAGCGTGAGCTGCGCGTCCAGACCCAACTGGTGGATCTGCCCGTAGTAGGGCCGCAGAAACGGAACGCCCCGTGAGTTCAACCCCGGCTGGAGAAAAGGTTCGCGGCTGGTGCCGTCGAAGACGCTGGCGCCGATGTCCAGGGGCCCGAAACTGTGGCTGTAACGGGCTGCAACATCGAAGTGCCATTGCTTGGCGCGGCTCTCATAGAGAGGATTCTCGTCGTCGACGACCAACGAGTAGCGAAGGCGGCCACCCGGACCCGGAAAGGTGCGGGGGCGGTGATAGGGCAGGCCAAAGACCTCGACCACGCCCCAATCTCCGGACCAGGTGAGATGGGCCATCGGCTGGCCCAGTTTTTCCTCTTCGTCGGGGTGTTCAATCAAATCGGTCTGGTTGATGATATCGACGAGGTGGCGCGATTCGGCCACTCCCCAGAACACCCGGTCGACACCCAGGCACAACTCCCATTCACCACTGCCGATCTGGCCAAACACCAGCAGAAAGGCTTCCCGCAGGTCGGCATGGGTTCGGCGAGGGTCCGCGCTGTCGTAGCGGAAAAACGGGGTCAGCGAGAAGCTGCGGCCACGGGCGTCTTCAAGATGGAATTCCGGCTCTGCCACGATGCCGCTGGCATGCCTGTTCTGCTCCGGAAAGGCTCCGGACTGGGGATGCCAGCGCCCCTCGAGGCTCACGCGCCTGGAAAAATCGTAGTCAACGATCGGAGCCGGCGATCCTGGGGCGACCCCGAACACGGTCACCCACATCGAAACGAGAACGATGTCGATAAGGGCCGCGCGCCACCGCATCAACGGATTCGTCTCAGGCCTGTCCGTGTGAAGTCGTTGCCATTCAGATTGTTCTGGAATTGAAGTTCCGTCCACGTCAGAGTTGTGCTTTTGCCGGTGATGTGATTGACCATCGTCATCTCGCTGGCATACCAAAAACGGTCCAGATACTGGCGGTAGTCTGCGACGGTAAGCGTCTTCAGGTGGGCTTTCTTGCGATCGTAATAGTGTACCTTCCAGACGCGCAACTCCTCCTGGTCCTGCCAGACCTCCTGACGGCTGTAGCCGGAGCGCCGGTCCACCGGGATGCGTTCCGAGACGGTGCAGGTCAGATCGCCGCACGGTTCCTCGCGCAGGTAGCGATAGGTGAACTTCTCCACCTCCGGAGTGCCCATGTCTTCGTAGGCGAATTCGCTGCCCATGAAGGAGCCGGAACGGTTCGACGAACTGATTCGCTTGACCCGTCGCAGCGCCGGCAGATAGAGCCATTGTTCGTCTTGTTCCTCCCTGTGGGCGTGAATCAGCAGCGCGGTTCCCTTCACGTCGCGCGGCTCATCGAACACGAACAGGTTCTTGTCCCCGTCTCCGGGCACCTCCAGAACCTGCAAACGCAACTGGCGCCGACTCTTCTGCCCTCCCCGGTTGCGGAGCACCATGGTCTGACGCGCGGTAAAATCGCCGAAGCCCTCGCCCCGTGTACGCGCTTCCAACGCGATTTCGAGCCCTCGGGCCTCTGGACCCGCCTCCTGGCTCAGAGCCGGAGTCCAAGCCGACACACACGCCCAAACAGCCAGACACGTCGTGCAAAACGAGAATGACGGGCGGCGGAAACAGGAACGGTTCATGATTTTTCTCCATCGATGGCCATCAACAGGGGCGGGAGCAGCAGAAAATCGGCGAGAAGCGCAAAACCCAGCGTGATGGCGACTAGCAGGCCCAGCACGGAGCTGACCTGGAATCCCGATGAAGCAAACACCAGAAAACTTGCCGACAACACCGCTGTGGTGGTCCACAACGCATGACCGACGGTCCGGAAGGTGATGCGCACCGACTCGGACGCGGAGGCGCCCCCACGGCGGGCTTCCAGGTACTTGCTCATGAAATGAATGGTATCGTCAACCACGATGCCGAATGCGACGGCACAGACCACCGAAGCGGAAAGACCCACCTGACCGACCAGATAGCCCCATAGACCGAAGCTCATGGCCGCGGGAATGAAGTTGGGAAACAGACTGGCCAGACCGAAGCGCACACTCTTGAACGTCCCGACAAGGATCAACGAGATCAGGGCCATGGCCACAATCGTGCTCCGCAGCATGCTCTCGATGTTTCTCTAGGCCAAGTGAGCGAAGATCATGGTGACGCCCGATGCCTCCCCCGTCAACCCGGGCGCGTTGGCCCCAACCCACTCCCGTGCGCGCTCGTCCAGTTCGCGCAGACCCCGTGCAGACGCATTGGCCGCCACGGTCATTCGCGTCGCCGACTTGGCGACGTCAACGCGGTCGTTCAAGTCGTTGCCAAGCGGCAGCGACAGTTCATACAGCAGCAGGTTCTGCGCCGCCAGTGCCGGATCCTCCGGTATCCGATAGAAGGCGGAGTCGTCGCCGTGCATGTTCTTGTTCAGGCGTTTCATAACGTCGGGAAAGGACTGAACGAAGTTCACTTCCGGCTGGGCCCGGTACCATTCGGCGAAGGCGTCGGCCCTACGCAGATAGGTCGGATCCGTGATACCGCCTTCACGCCCCGAGTCCAACGAGTATTCGAGCATATCCAGTCCGGTCAGGTTTTCGATGACGAAGTCGGTATCGTTGCGGAAACTGTAGCGCTGATCGAAATAACGCGTCCAATTGTCGCTCAGCTCGACGCGCGGAATGCCGGCAACGAGGACCACTGTCAGAATGGATACCGTCACCAGCAGGACTTTGCGGCGTGCCACAACGAACGCGCCGAAACGGTCGAAGAAGCCAGGACGGTCATCCGGAGTCGGATTCGGGCGCAACGGCAGAATCGAAAGCATGGCCGGCAGAAAGGTCATCGAGTAGACGAAAGTGCACAACAGGCCAAACGCCACCATGTTGCCCAGAACGTGGAAAGGTGGGGAATCCGAGGCATTCAGGCTCAGAAATCCGATGGTGGTCGTCAGCGCGGCCAGGAAGACCGGGTAGGCATTGATCCGAAGCGAGTTGCGGATCGCCTCATCTCGACGCTGCCCTTCCCGGAGGCCCGCCAGCGTACTGGTGACTATGTGGACCGCGTGGGCGACGGCAATGGCCATGACGATGATCGGCACGCCGGCGCTGGCGGGGCTGAAGACCTGGCCGGTCCAACCGGCGAAACCCATGGTGCCGACGATGACGAGCACGAACATGGTCACGATCGCCAGGGTTGCCAATATCGACTTCAAGAGCAGGGCCGAGCTCACCACGATGATCAAGAACACGATCGGCACGAGCGTCTCCAAGTCGGCTGCGGTCGCCGCAGCCAGCACTCGATTCATGACCACGTCACCGGTCAGGTAATAGGAAATGTCGGGATGGCGCACCCGGGCCTCGGTGAGCAGGGCGTTGATGTGATCGGTGATTTCGATCACCGCCAGGTCCGAATTCTCGGGAAGCAGGAAATTGAGGGTCAGACCGCCCACGCGTCCGTCAGTGGAGACCAGGCGCCCGACCAGGCCGACTTCCTCGAGCGCGATCGACTCGACGCGCGCAAGGGCGGCGTCACTCAACGAGCCGGCGTCCTCCACAAGCGGCCCGACCGTCAGGTCGTCCTCTCCGAACGCCTCGCTGTGGGTATAGTTGGTAAGCGAATCCACCCGGGTGGAGTGGGGCGTGCGCCACGCGGCTTCGGTCAATTCCTCGATGGCGCTCAACACCTCGCGTGTGAACAGCGAGCCTTCCCGCGGAGCCACGGCGATCAGGGCCGTATCGGACGAGCCGTAGGTGTTCCCCAGCGCGTCGAAAGCCGCCAGTTGCGGGTTGTCTTCGCTGAACAGGTTGCGGTAATTGTTGGTGACGATGATGGCAGGGGCGCCCGAGGCAAGGATCAACATGATGACCAAAGCGACTCCGACGACCAGTCACCGGCGGCGGAGAATGACGTCAATATGTCGATTCAATAGCATCACAGTGCGTTACCGTAGATCCTTCTGACCGCTCCTCAACTCTTCTATCGGAAAGCCGGACAGATCCAAACCATACCCATCTTATACCGACCACCGATTATACGGATTACGGAAACACGGAGAACCGGAAAAAATTCAGCCATGGAGTGTGGCCTGATGTTCCGTTCACCAGGGGATTGAAACCCTGAGTCCTCTGAGATGGATCAGGTGATCGATCGCTTGGTTTTTTTTCGGCAGCGGGCTTCCGAACCCATAGTCCCATCCGGGACCAGCCAAGGCAATGAGGCCATTTCCCGTTCTGCTGCTCGCCATCCTTTTTCCGGTGACCGGGTGCTTCCGCTCCGCGGCTCCTCCCCAGCGCCAGCCGAAAGTGCCGATTCCGGCAGTCTGGAACTCGGGAAAGGCGGTGCAGGGAACGGTGGACGTCCATTGGTGGAAACAGTTTCAGGATCCCCAACTGGATGCATTGATCGAGGAGTCCCTCGACAACAATCCCCAGCTCCGGGCCGTCGCCGACCGATTGGACACGGCAGTCAACCAAGCCCGAATCGCCGGCGCTGATCTGATCCCGTCCATGGGATTCGCCTTGAACGGTCGCCGCCAGCGGCAGAATTTCATCGGTTTGCCACTTCCCGGTTTTGCCGGCCGGGTGCCGCAATCCACCTACACCCTCATGGGAGTGGCTCTGGACATCAGTTGGGAGGCGGACCTTTGGGGAAGAATCCGCAGCGGTGAGATTCGGGCCGGCGCTCTGGCCTCTGCACAGTCTGCGGACCTTGCGGCAGCCAGGCATTCGTTGGCGGCCCAAACGGCGAAAGCCTGGTTCGCCTCCACGGAAGCACACCTGCAACTGCTACTGGCTCGTGAGACCGTGGCCAGCTTCAAGGTGACCTCCCAGTGGGTCCAAAACCGCTTCGAGGCGGGTTTCCAGCCGGCTCTGGAACTACGTCTGATCCGGGCGGACTTATCTTATCTTCTGGGCAACCTGGCACAGCCCATCTTTCAGGGAGGGCGCCTCAGACGCCAGGTCGACATCGCCCGAAGTCGCTCCGAGGAGGCTTTGGAGATCTATACCGACGCTGTCCTGCAGGCTTTCGGCGAGGTGGAGACGGCCCTCTCGGTCGAGAGTCTCTTGCGAGAGCGGCTGCGTGAGTTGGAAGAATCGGCTGCCGAGGCACGAGCGGCTCGGAAACAGGCCCAGCTTCGGTATCGCCATGGTCAGGGAAATGTACCGATGGTATTGGAGACCGAACGTCGAATCCTCGACTTCGAGAGTCAGATCCTGACCCTCCAACATCTCCTGCTGGACTATCGGATCGATCTCCATTTGGCGCTGGGAGGCGGCTTTGACCCAAACGCCCCACCGGGCTCTCCGGGAGCTCTCCTTCCAGCGATCTAGTGGACATTGATACGGCTCGAAGGCCCGCCAGGTGGGCGTAGCCGTTGGTTTGAAAAAGTCCGGCTCGTGGAGGGTCCATAAGACTCCAAGAGCGCGTGCAGGCCAAGACGCATGTTGCCCGGATCACACTCAGCCAACTCGGACGCGGAATTCACGCCTATGAAGGAAACGTATCTACGGCAAATCTCACGGACCGCACCGTGTCATGGAAATCGAACCTGTTCCGCAATCCGTGCAGGGTGCCTCCAAAGTCGCTATGACTGAATGGGAGGTTGTTCGTACCCGTCCTGATCTCAATCTCCATCATCCGGATAGAACTGTTGGCAATAGCGTCGAAAAACCTCTATCTCGCCGTCGGACCGACACAATCGTGGGCGGGAGTGGTATCGTTTCCGTCCCCAGATCACCACATCCTGCAGAACGTCCCGTTTCTGCACAGACATCATGATTTTGTTCATGATCCTGGTGCGCAGCCTCGGTGGAAGGAACCTCAAACCCATGATCGGCCGCTTCGGTTTGCGAATCTCCCGCACCTGCCCGACCAGCACGAGGTCGATGAGCTTGCCGTCGATGGGAGTTGCCAGCACCCAAAGACGCAAATCCATGCCAATGGAACGTTCGTGAATGTCGACTTGGGAATACCCCAGTCCAAAGATGTAGGTGACGGCGGAGACGTCGAAAAGGAAGTCCTTGATCCCGGCGATAGAGGTGGTGCGTTTGAAGTCGAAGCAGCTCTTGAGGCAGGCGCCCTCCACCGATAGCGGCCCCACCCGGCTGACGTTGCCGTAGCCGTGCACATAGCGCAGGTGCGCCAGGTCCACCGCATTCTCGCTGGTCTCCTGGGGATGGCCGGGAAACCGGATGGTACGGAAATTCAATTCGCTCCATTCGTCTCCGGTTGGCGGATCCTCGGGCAGTCTCCATTGCGGTGGACGCCCGTTTCTTCCCCACCAGGCGAAGACCATCCCGAGAACCTCCCGCGTTTCGAACACCATCAGCTTGGTGGCCCTCGGCGCCGCGGCGAAGGGAGTGGCGACGCATTGGCCGCTGACATCGAACTGGAAGCCGTGAAACGGACAAACGAGACGGGAATCGCGCACCAGGCCACCGGTGGCGGGACCCAGTTGGGCGCCCAGATGCGGGCAGACCGCCTGGGCCACGCAGATGTTCCCCCATGCGTCGCACCAGGCCACGATTTCCTCGCCCAGCCAGGTCTTTTGAATCAGCGTTGCCTGCAGGATGGATTGACGGCTGGCAACGAAATACCAACCCTCGGGAAACGGGTAAAGCAAGGGGACAGGGTGATGCTCGATACGTCCTGTTGGCATTGCGCACCGAAATTTTGTGATTTGACGGCTGCGGTGCAGAGCGGGCCTAGGCGTTGACCGCCCGCACCTCGAAGGTGTATTCCGTGCCGTTGGTCAGGCCCGTCCCGGTGGTTGTGGTCGCCCTCGCTTCGCCTGCCGCGCTGTTCGGGATGTCGGTCCAGGGTCCGTATTTGCCCGTCGTCTTGCCCCGGAGCTGGTGCTTCGTGATCGCGCTGCCGCCGTCGCCCGGCGTCTCCCAGGTCAGCGTCACCTCGCCGTCGCCCGCTTTCGCCGTCAGGCCTGTCGGGGCCTTGGGCGGGTTCAGGCGGATAAGCTTGACCGTCACCAAGCGGTCTTCCGACCAATCCAAGTCGTCCGCGTCCCACTGATCGAAGTTAACCTGCCTCGTCCCGTCCGAGAATAGGAACGGACTGTTATCGAGTTGCAAAACAAGACGGTTCCTGTCATTGAACGGGAATATCGGGGTTGTTCGCAATTTCACAGTGTACGAATCCAGGACATCGTTCTCGAATTCACGAATCCATTGAACGACGTCAACCGTGTAATCCGTCGAGTTGTACCTGAACGTGGCCACCGAGGAGAAGCTGCCATACCCACTGGGAACAGAATATCCAAGAAGCTCTGTGCGGGTGGGACCAAACGTCACCGTGTTGGTACCGGGGGTCATTACGGTTTCCCACAGGGTCTGTGACCCGTCAGCGTTCTCCGTTTGCGCGAGGGCATTGCCGCCGGCAAGGAGGACCAGCAGCATCGCGGCGAGGAGAAAGAGAATCCGCCCGCGTAGCAGCCGCGAGGCGGAAGGGGTGTGTCGGGGTCGGTCGGACGGGTGGGGCGTGTTCGGAAGCGCGCGGCCCGGCGGGCGCGGCGGCAGATGACTGTGGCTCAGGTCGGGAAGAGGCGCCCCGCCGCGCGCGAGGCATCGTCATGGCCTCGCCTCGGCTCATAATAGCCGAATCAAAACGCTCGTTGGATGCCAAGTCTTTTTTCGACATTTACTTCCACACCTCCCTATCAGACGCGCCGACCCCTGGTCGCCCGTCACAGGGCGAACAAGAGCCCGAGAGCGATAATCAAGCCCTCGCGTCCCGTGTCGCTGGGCGGCGCGGCACGGTTCCTCATGCCCTGGTGCGCCGCGTGCCACGCCTGCGAGCGGCGGCGATGGTCAACCACATGTGGGCCTCGACGGCATTCGGTGGCACGCCTCGGCTCTCGGTTCTCAAGGAGCCTGGTGCCGTTTTCGCCAATGACAAGCTCTTTTTGCATTGGTCACGTCGGTCATGTCGGCTGTACCTCTTCCCACATGTCGATCCCTTGCCCACAATTTGAGCGAACGTTGGGGGGGGGCGCTTCGGACTGCGCAGGGCGGTGTTGGGATCCCGATTCGTCGTGCCAGGTAAACAATAATTTCCAATGTCATTATAAAGATTTATGTGTGGAGATAGTGTGAATAAGTGGATCGATATCGTGGTATTATCGTGTATTATTGGCTATGATTGCACTGTGCGCGCCCCGTGCGGCGCCGCGGAAAGAGATTTCGCGCCGTAGGTGGCCGGGAGAGGACCGTTGAACGGTTTCGAGGAACTCAGGCGAGAGAACGAGGCGCTGCGGGACCGCAACGCCCGGCTGATCGGGGCTATCCTGCGCATCAGCGCCAGCCTGGACGTCGATACGGTGCTACACGAGATTGTGGATAGCGGCCGCGCCCTGACCGGCGCCCGCCACGGTGTGATCACGACCATCGACGAGAGGGGAGGGGTCCAGGACTTCGTCACCTCCGGTCTTCCTCCGGAGGAGCGCCGGCAGATGGTGGAGTGGCCCTATGGGCCGCGGCTCTTCGAACACCTTCGGGACCTTTCGGCACCGCTGCGCGTGGCGGACCTGCCCGGCTACCTTCAGTCGCTGGGCTTTTCGTCGAACCCCTGGAGCTCGAAGACCCTGCAGGGAACCCCGATGCACTATCGGGGCGAGCATCTCGGCAGCTTCTTCCTCAGCGACAAGGAGGACGGAGCGGAATTCACCAGCGAGGACGAAGAGGTTCTGGTGTTGTTCGCAGTGCAGGCCGCGACGGCGATCGCCAACGCGCGCACGCACCGCGACGTCGAGCGCGCCCGGGCCGACCTGGAGACCCTGGTCGACACCTCGCCGGTGGGCGTGGTGGTCTTCGATGCCCGGACCGGCCATCCGGTGTCGTTCAACCGGGAGGCGGCACGGATTGTCGAGAGTCTGCGCACTCCGGGCCAACCGCCGGAGCATCTGCTGAAGGTGGTGACGTGCCGGCTTGCCGACGGTCGGGAGATTGCCCTCGACGAACTCCCGCTGGCAGAGGTGTTCCGCGACGCCACGTTGAGGCGCGGTGAGGAAATCGTGCTGTCGGTCCCCGACGGCCGGAGCGTCACGACGCTGGTCAACGCCACGCCGATCCATTCCGAGGACGGCGAGGTCGAGTCCGTGGTGGTCACCATGCAGGATCTGGCGCCGCTGGAGGAGCTGGAACGCCAGCGGGCTGAATTTTTGGGCTTGGTGAGCCACGAGCTGCGGGCGCCGCTGACCTCCATCAAGGGCTCGACCACCACCGTGCTGGCGGCCTCGCCCGAGCTGGACCCCGCCGAGACACGCGAGTTCTTCCGCATCATCGACGAGCAGGCCGACCACATGCGCGGCCTCATCGGCGATCTGCTGGATGCGGGGCGCATCGAGGTGGGCACGCTGTCGGTCGCGCCCGAACCCTCGGAGGTGGCCGCCCAGGTGGAACGGGCGAGGAACACGTTCCTCAGCGGCGGCGGCCGCCATGCCATCCTCATCGACCTGCCTTCGGATCTGCCCCTGGTGATGGCCGACCGCCGGCGCATCGTGCAGGTCCTGAACAACCTGTTCGCCAACGCCGCCCGCTACTCTCCCCAGTCCTCCCCCATCCTGGTGGCGGCGCTACGCGACGGTGCGCACGTGGCGGTCTCGGTCGCCGACGAAGGCCGGGGGGTGGCCCCGGAACGGCTGCCGCACCTGTTCCGCAAGCACGCCGGCGGCGACGCGGAGGGCGGGACGGTGCGCTGCGGGTTGGGCCTGGCCATCTGCAAGGGGTTGGTGGAGGCCCACGGCGGCCGCATCTGGGCCGAGAGCGCTGGGCCGGGCCAGGGCACGCGCTTCACCTTCACCATTCCGGCGGCCCAGGAGGCCTCGGCCGGCTCCGCCCACAGCTCTTCGCGGCCGTCCCCGGAAGGGCACGAGCCCACGCGCATCCTGGTGGTCGACGACGACCCGCAGGCGCTGCGCTTCGTTCGCGACGCCCTCTTGACGGCGGGCTACGCCCCGCTGGTGACGGGCGACCCGCAGGAGCTGTCGCGCTTGATCCGGACCGAGAAGCCCGGGCTTGTGCTGCTCGACCTGATGCTGCCCGGCACCGACGGGATCGAACTGATGGAGCGGATCCCCGAGCTCGCCGACCTGCCGGTCATCTTCACCTCCGGCTACCGCAGGGACGAGACCATCGCCACGGCACTCGAGGTCGGGGCGGCCGACTACATCGTCAAGCCCTTCTCGCCGACGGAGCTCGTGGCGAGGGTCCAGGCGGCGCTGCGACGGCGGGCCGAGCCCGAACCCTTCGTGTTAGGCGAACTCTCGATCCATTACGACCAGCGCCAGGTGAGCGTTGCCGGCCGGCCGGCCGAGCTCACCGCCACCGAGTACGAGCTCTTGCGCGTGCTTTCGCTCAACGCGGGACGGGTGACGACCTTCGACACGCTGCTGCGCCAGGTCTGGGGCCGGCGCGGCGGGGGCGATTCGGAGCCGGTGCGCACCTTCGTGAAGAAGCTCCGCCAGAAGCTCGGCGACGACGCGGCCGAACCGACCTACATCTTCAACGAGCGCGGCATCGGCTACCGCATGGCCAAGCCGGGCAACCCGTGACAGCCCTCAATGTGCCGCTCCACCTGGTGATGAGGACGATGGCCCGATCACAGCCCGAATCACAACCTTGGTCGTGGCGGCGTCACATCTGAAACCCCGCGTTGTTGGACCGATCGCGCACTCGGCAGGAGCGGCCGGACAGGTACTGCGCCGGGCGTGGCGCCGCTAACATCATGCCAAGTTAATGCAGCGTGCGCAGCGCCAGAGGATGGCTGGATCTTCGGCCGGTCTCCTTCGTTTTCTTGTGTGCAGCGAGGAACCGTTGCCGGACTCCAGGGTTGATCGCACGGGACGACTCGTCCCGAGAGGTCTTCGAGGGTCCAATGGATTCCCCTTCAGAAAGAGGGGTCTGATGAGGGAATCATAGTGGACGTATTGCCAACATATCTAGTGTTATCAATTACTTAAAGTCAATATAGCGTGACCAGCGCCATGATGACGGGGGAGCGGATCGGGGTCGGCCACGACCCCAGCCGGGGCGCGGCTTATGTGGAGAGCTGGGTGACGGTGCTGGAGAAAGACCCCCGGGAGATTCGACGGGCGGCCGGAGAAGCCCAGCGGATCTCGGACTATCTGCTGGACCGGGTCCGGATGCGGGAAGCCGGGCGGGATGAGACGCCGGAGATGAAAGTCCCGTCCCGTAGTTCACCGGCTGTGGAAAGGCCGGCCGGCCGATCGCCTTCCGTCTCCTCCGAGCCTCAACCTGAACGAATCCTTACCCGGAACTTCAGCCCGGGCCGCTGATAAACACGGTGGGGAGAAAATGTTCGAGCGCGCGCAGGACCGGGATCGGGAACTCCCGTCAAGGAAACGTGCGCAAGACCGCATGAGGGACGGTCACCGCCGGGAGTACGGGCCGCGGAAGCAGGACAAACGCTTGTCCTTCCGTGAACGATCCGAGCGCACGCTGGCGGACGTGGGGATCTACCGCAGCGTCTCGTTCCGGGACCTGGCCGAGGCCCACTTCGGGGGCCACCCCTACACGGCCCGGCGGTCCGTGAATCTGTGGATCCGGGCCGGGGCGCTCCGCGAGCATGCAGCCAAGGGGCCGAAAGGCAACCCCTACAAGGTATTTACCCTGACCCGGGCCGGGGCCCAACTCGCACGCCGCCTGGCCGTCACGCGGGGCCTCGACCCCGGACAGAAGACCTGGTCAGGACTGGTCAAGCACTCGGAGCTTAGCCACGACACGGCGATCTACCGCGCCGTTCAAGTCGAGCTGGGACGTTTGAGAGAATCCGGAGCCCGCCTCACTCGCGTCCGGATCGATGCAGAGCTGAAAAGCGCCGTCGCCCGCCGGATCGAGGCGGCGCGATCGCGGGACGGAAAAGAGGCTGCCGATAAGGAGCGGCAAAGGGCCGCCAAGGAACTGGGCCTGCCCGTCGATGAGCAGGGACGGGTGCTCTATCCCGATGCGCAGCTGGAGTACATCGCTGCCGACGGCCGGACCGGCAGAGTCAATATTGAGGTCGCCTCGGGACACTACCGCGACAAGTCCATCCATGCCAAGTCGAAGGCCGGCTTCACCCTGCACGCCACACGGGGAAACCGGTTGCGTGTGCTCAAGGCTCTCAATACACCCCCGTCCAGGTGAGCCGCATCCGGCGTCGCTTTGCCGAATCCGGCCTGGCCGGTCTGCCGGATCGACCCCGAAGCGGCCGTCCCCGCACCGTCAAGCCCCGAAAGACCGCCCAGGTGGTGGCCATGACGCTGAAACCGCCACCGGCGGGGGTGACTCACTGGAGTACGCGGGATCTGGCCAAGAAGCTCGGTCTGTCTCACAGCACGGTGCATCGCATCTGGAAAGCCCATTCGCTCAAGCCCCACCGGGTCGAAACCTTCAAGGGGTGCCTGTCGATTCTTCCCGTCCGGCCGTGTTTATGGCAATCGGACCGGCAGCACTCACTGACACCGCTCGGGAGTTTTTCCAGTCCACAAGTCTTCCCTGTGTTGAATTTCACTATAAGACCACTATAGAGATAGATATGTTCACATTATAGGCACTAATAGTGGCTAGTATGGGGGCATTTTAATGTTCCAAGTTAGCTTTTCGTCTGACAGGTAGCGGAATCGGTGCTGGCAACAGACGAAGGAGATAGCGGTGTTGATCTTGGCCGCGTGGTTGCGCGGCAGGAGGCCGAGCACGGCGTCAGTCTCCATCCCGGGAGAGGACACTCACTTCTTCCGGTATCCAGGCAGCCGCGTGCTGCGGACCCAAGCGTCCAGGGTGGAAGGAAGGTGCTCTCCTCGCCGTGGCGGTGGGGCGGTTTGCTATTCCCGTCCTATTGGCCGGGAGCGGGACGCACCGGCTCCGGTGGCGGCCGAGGCCGGGTTGTTCGCACTCCAGCGAAAAGAGAGAGAAGCATGAACTACAGATTCTCCAAAAAGGCCATCCGGAAAGACGCTCCGAATTTGTCGGGAGTTTACTTGATCTACCGGTCCGGCGCCGGGGTGTCGCATCTCGACATCTACGTGGGGCAGACGGAGAACATTCTCGGAAGCCTGTTGGAGCACTACGAAAAAAAATCAGATGAATCCACTTGCATTTGGAAACATGCGCCTACCCACTTCACCTACGAAATAGTCTGGTGGGAGCGAGCCCGGCTCCAAAGAGAGCAGCAGTGGATCGGGAAGTACACCCCTATTTGCAACTGAAAAGCTCCCTCCGTGCGTTCCAAAGAGGCATTGCTCTTTGGACACCATCAATCCTGCCCGAGCAGCGGTCGAAGCAAGTCACCGGGCCGTTCTCATAGGCTGTCCTGTAACGGCCTGATTTTTTGTTCTCCACCTTGACCCGCACTTCTCACCGGGTCGCTGGAACCATGGCTAGACCTGCATGCGGATTTCCTGAGACAGGGTGATTGACAGATTTGGACCAGGTAGAGGAGCCCCGGCCGGACGACTCAGCTACCAACTCGAGGAGAGGACCATGGAACTTGATTGGAGAAGCTGTGAAAACGGCTGGTGCGACTTGAGAATTGTGAAGCTTGGGTGGAGCTCTGGAAAAGGCGGCGTCTACATCATCTGGTCCGGGAAAGGGGTGGTTTACGTCGGCCAGGGAGATTTCGAGGAGAGGTTCTCAAAGCACAAAAAGGATCCTCGGATTCTGAGGTACGTGGCCAACAAACACTTGTACGTTACCTGGGCGGTTGTCGAAAAAGGCTACAGAAATGGGGTCGAGCGATACCTGGCGGATGTCCTTGAACCCTTGGTTGAACACCACTACCCGAATGACAATCCAATCCAAGTCAATTTTCCACCGTGGCAGGCCCGGCTGCACCCCGAAGAACAACTTTGATGGGGCTTTACCTGGCCTTTGAACACAGGCAGGCGGCATGCTACACTGAAAAACGTTCCCCCCGGACCGGCGCGACTGGTTTGGGCCGGTCCGGGTTCGGATCGTGAATCAGATGAGGCGCGCCGGCACACCTGAAGCACTCTGAGAAGTATCACGGCTCACGGCCACCGCCTTTCCTCTCCATGATGCGCGCAAGGGCATCTCAGCTGGCGCCCCGACTCCCGGTGTCCCGATTCCGCTCCGGGTGTCGGAATTGCGCCGATCCGTTCCGCCGAGCCGTCCCCACCCTGGCCTTGGTGTTCCTTGCATCCCTCCTTGCCCTCGGCTTCAGAGGGTCCAATTTCGCCCAACTCTCGCTCAGTATCGCCCTTGGGCCGGCCAACCCGCCCGCTGCTGGAGCCGGCGACCCGACAGCGTCACGCCGGGATGCTCCCCGCGGCCAATCCGCTTCCTTGTCCCGCTACGAGGTTTTGCAACAGAGGCGATTCCAGAACGAACAGACTTGGCTGATGCTGGCGGAGCAGGCCGAGGAGGTGGGCCGGGGCGGCGACGACGAGACCACGGCGCAGGCAGGCGGCGGCTCCGATGCGGCCGAGCCCGGGTCCAGTGTGAAGGCGCAAGATGTGAAGGATAGAGGGCCGAGGGTCCGCGGGATCGAGATCAGCTCAGACCCCGGGACGGATGGGACCTACGCGGCGGAGGACGAGATCCGGGTGACGGTGACCTTCACACGGGCGGTGGAAGTGTCGGGGTCACCGGAGCTTGGCCTGCGGGTGGGGAGCGAGGTGAAGCGGGCCCTCTACCAGAGCGGCGCGGGCTCCTCGGAGCTGGTCTTCGCCTACCAGGTGGCCGCGGGGGACCAAGACAGGGACGGGGTGAGCGTCGAGGCCGGCAGCCTGTTGCTCGATGAGGGGACGATCGGTGACCCGGCGGGGAATGCCGGCCTGGCGGACCATGAGGGAGTGGAGGCGGATCCGCGGCACCGGGTGGACGGGGTCCGGCCGGTCCTGGTTGGCGAGGAGGCCGAGCTCGACGGGGACCAGTTGATCCTCCCCTTCGCGGAGGTGCTCGACGAGACTTCCACTCCAAGAGCGGATGTTTTCAGGGTTACGGTGGCGGGCGAAAGTCGGGAGGTCTCCGCTGTGGTGGTGAAAGGGAGTGAGGTGAAGCTGACGCTGGTCCCACCCGCGGAGTCGGGTGAAGCCGCCGCGGTCAGCTACGCCGTGGTGACGGAGTCGGCCGGAATAGCGGTCCGCGACCAGGCGGGCAACCCGGCCGAGGGGTTCACCGACCAGGCAGTGGTGAACCGGACCGGCGGGGGGCTGCCGGCCCGGGCCGTACGGCAGATCCAGGCGATTCTCGAGGCCAAGCAACGGCGGACCCCGGCCCAACGCAAGGTGGACTCTCAGTTGCTGGAGGAGTGGCAAAAGGCGCAGGGCCGGCCGGGAGCGGATCGGATGGTGACGGTCGACCTCCGGGCCGAGGTCACCCCGGAGGTCCTGGAGCGCATCCGGGAACTGGGCGGCAGGGTCCTCAGCAGCTTCGAGCACTACCGGGCCATCCGGGCGGAGATGCCGCTGTCCGAGGTGGAGGCGTTGGCCGCACACGATGCGGTTCGGTCCATTCGCACAGCCGACAAGGCAGTCACCCGCAAACGGCCGCGGAAGCTTGCCCCCGACGTCCTGATCGACGTTCTCGAGGCGGGGTCCCGCACCACCCAGGGCGACGTTGCCCACCGGGCCGACACGGCGCGCACCACCCACGGCGTCGACGGCACCGGCATCGGGATCGGGGTGCTCTCGGACGGGGTCGGCTCCCTGGCCGCGCGGCAGGCCACGGGAGACCTGCCGGCCCGGGTGACGGTGCTGTCAGGCCAGGAGGGAGAGGGCGACGAGGGAACGGCCATGCTCGAGATCGTCCACGACCTGGCTCCGGGCGCCGAACTCTATTTCGCAACGGCCTTCGGCGGGCAGGCGCGTTTCGCGGCCAACATCGAGGCGCTCTGTGAGGCCGGAGCCGACATCATCGTCGATGACGTTTACAATTTCTTTGAAGGGCCCTTCCAGGACGACATCATCGCCCAGGGAGTCAACGCGGCGGTGGCCGACGGTTGCTTCTACTTCTCGGCAGGGGGAAACGCCGGCAACAAGAATGACGGCACCGCGGGTGTCTGGGAGGGAGATTTCGCGGCGGGGAGCCCACTGGTCCTCAACGGTGTCACGGTCGGGACCCAACACGACTTTGGAGGTGGCGTCACCCAGAACCGGATCACCGAGGACAGTGATTACGGTTACGTCCTCTGGTGGGCCGACCCGCTGGAGGGCTCGGCGAACGACTACGACCTGTTTATGCTCGACGAAAACGCCAACGTTCTGAGGAGTTCCACCCGTATTCAGGACGGCACCCGGGACCCGTACGAATACATCAGCTCTGGTGAAGACGACCACACCGATGCCCGTCTGGTCATCGTCCAGGTTTCCGGAGCGGCGGACCGCTATCTGCGTCTCGACACGCTGGAAGGGCAGTTGGCGGTCTCGACCGCCGGCAGCCTGTTCGGACACTCGGCGGCCGAAAGCGCCATTGCGGTTGCGGCCGTGGCTGTCCAGAGCGCCGGGGGGACCGGCGGCGTCTTCGACGGCACCGAGTCGGTCCGCACCTCCAACTCGGACGGGCCGCGGCGGATCTTCTTTGAGCCCGACGGCACCCCCATCACCGCGGGCAATTTCTCCTCCACCGGCGGAAAACTGCTCCGGAAGCCGGATCTGGCGGCTGCGACCTGCGTGCGGACCACAACGCCCGGTTTTTCGATCTTCTGCGGCGTTTCCTCGGCGGCTCCCCACGCGGCCGCTATCGGGGCCCTGGTGCTGGAGGGCGCCGAGGGACCCAACAGCCTGACGCAGGCGCAGTTGCTCACCGCCATGACCGGAGCGTCCCTCGACATCGAGGCCACCGGGGTCGACCGCGACTCCGGGGCCGGCATCGTGATGGCTCCGGGCGCGGTGGATGCGGTGGACGTGGCGGTGGCGGACCGCAACCAGGCGCCCGCGGTGGAGGATGGGCTGGACGACCAGACCTTTGCTCTGGGCGCCGCCGCCGTGACCCTGGACCTGGCGGATACGTTCGACGATCCGGACAACAACACCCTGACCTACTCGGCCCTCTCGAGCAACATCGACCGGGCGTCCGTCTCCCGGACCGGGTCCATGCTGACCCTGACCCCTGGGGCGCCGGGCACTGCCACGGTGACGGTGCGCGCCACCGACCCCGACGGTTTGAGCGCCGTCGACTCCTTCTCGGTCTCGGTCACCTTGGGAACCCGGGACTACGACCGCGACGACGATGACCTGATAGAGGTGTCCTCCCTGGCGCAGCTCGACGCCATCCGCTACGACTCGAACGGGAACGGCATCGTGGACGACTCTTCCGACTGGCCCTCCTATTTTGCTGCCTTCACCCAGGCCACCGGGAACATGGGGTGCTCCTCACGGTGTGAGGGCTACGAACTGACGGCTGACCTCGACTTCGACACCGACGGCAGCGGCGGGTCCAACGACGGCGACACCTACTGGAATGGCGGCGACGGCTGGGAGCCCATAGGCGACGACCCCTACCAGGCCGTCTTCGAGGGCAACGGTCACACCATTGCCAACCTGTTCATCGACCGTGCCACCCAGGACGACGTCGGGCTGTTCAGTGAAGTGGGTGAGTTCGGATTGATCCGCAACCTCGGTCTGGAGGCTGTCGACGTGACCGGAAGGGACTATGTCGGCGGCTTTGTCGGTGACGGTGATAAAGGACTCGTCGACCAGAGCCATGTCACCGGCCAGGTGTCGGGCGAGGACGTGGTGGGTGGGCTGGCCGGCAGCTTGGGCAGGGTGTTCAGCAGCACCGCCGCCGTCGAGGTGTCGGGAACCGGAGACGGGATCGGCGGTCTGGCAGGGGCCGCGAACATTATCGTGGTCAGCTACGCCACCGGCGGGGTCACGGGAGGCGGAATGCATCTCGCGGCACCCGCCGACTGCGAGGATGTGGGCGGGGTCGGCGGCCTGGTGGGCAATGTCTGCGGCGCCGTGGCGGCCAGCTACGCCACCGGTCCGGTCTCGGGGACCGCGGCGGTCGGCGGGTTGGCGGGCACCGGATCGGCACGGTTCCTGTCCAGTTTCTGGGACATTGAGACCTCCGGGGTGCGGGTGGGTTTCGGCGCCGACGATGGGAACGACAACGGCCTGATTGACGCTTCGGAGTCGCCGGTGCTCGGCCTGGCAGGCCATGCCACCTCGGAACTGCAGTCACCCACCGGTTACAGCGGCATCTATCAGCACTGGAACCGGGATCTGGACGGGGACGGCAAGGGCGATGACCCCTGGCACTTCGGGACAGCCACCCAGTACCCGGCCCTCTCGGCCGACCTGGATGGCGGCGGGACGGCAACCTGGCAGGAGCACGGCTACCAGCTTCGCTCCGGGCCGACTCTTACGGTGAGCTCGACCTCGGGCCAGGCCCAAGTGTCCCTGAGCTGGACGGCGGTGGCGGTGAACCACTGGAGCCCGGCGCCGGGTCTCAGCTACACCCTCTACCGCGACGACGGCACCACCGTTGAGCCCGTCGCCACAGCTCCCATGACACGCAGCCACACCGACACCGGCGTGACTCTCAACAGCTCCTACACCTACCAGGTGGCGGCGGTGGTCAAGGGCGGGGAAACCGTGCGCAGCAGCTGGGTGTCGGTGGTGGCGGGTGCCTCCAACCAGCCGCCGGTGCCGGTGGGGGTGCTGGCCGATCTGACGCTGCGGGTGGGTGGGGGCACGGGAACGGTGACGGTGTCGGGGGCCTTCCGAGACCCGGAGAGCGACACCCTGACCTACGGGGCCTCCTCCTCGGCGAGGACCGTGGCTACGGTGAGCGCCTTGGGGGCCGAGGTCACCGTCACCCCGGTGGGCGCCGGCCGGACGACGGTCACGGTGACGGCGACTGACGCCGGCGGGTCGAACACCAGCGCGACTCAACGGTTCACGGTCACGGTCTGGGCGTCGACCGCCGTCGACTACGACTCCGACGATGACGGGCTGATCGAGATCGGCAGCCTGGCGCAGCTCGACGCCATCCGCCATGACCGGGGCGGGGACGGCGGTCCCACCGCGGACGGGCAGACGGCCTACGAGGCGGCCTTTTCCCAGGCCGTCGAGTGGATGGGATGCAACGCCCACCAGGGGTGCTCGGGGTATGAGTTGACGGCGGACCTGGATTTCGACACCAACGGGAACGGCACGGCCGACGCGGGCGACCCCTACTGGAACAACGGTGAAGGCTGGGTGCCCATCGGCGGCGAAGGCACCGTGAGTTCCGGCAGTCTGTTGGGCTTGAGCAATCCCTTTCTGGCGGTATTTGAGGGCAACGGGCACACCATCAGCCACCTGTTTATCGATACCGATACGGCCGTTCTCTCGGGACTGTTCGGTTATACCTTCCTGTCCAACATCCGGAACCTGGGGTTGATCGACGTCGAGGTCGATGTGGGATCGACCGGCCTGGCTGCCGGGCTGGTGGCGTTCAACTTCGGCGAGATTCGCACCAGCTACGTCACGGGCCAGGTCTCGGGAACAGATAACGTGGGCGGCCTGGTCGGGATCAACCATTCCATCGGAGTGGTTCGCGGCTGCTACGCCACCAGCCGGGTGGCGGGTGAAGACGACGTGGGCGGCCTGGTCGGGGACAACCGCGGCATCCTCGCCGCCAGCTACGCCACGGGCCAGGTCTCGGGCGTTACCGAAGCCGGCGGTCTGGTCGGGTTCAATCAACCCGACGGCGAGATTCAGGCCAGCTACGCCACCGGCCCCGTGTCGGGGGCAAGCAACGCCGGGGGCCTGGTCGGGTCCAACGAAGGCACCCTCACCGATAGCTATTGGGACACGCGCACCTCGGGACACACCACCGGAAGCGAAGGCCGCACCACCGCGCAGTTGCAGTCCCCCACCGGCTACAGCGGCATCTTCAGCAACTGGAACCTGGACCTCGACGGGGACGACGCCAACGACAGCCCCTGGCACTTCGGGACGGGAAGCCAGTACCCGGTCCTGTCGGTGGACGTGGACGGGACCGGAGGAGCGAGCTGGCAGGAGTTCGGCTACCAGCTTCGGGAAGGACCGTCCCTCACGGCAACAGCCGAAACCACGGGGGTGGTCCTGACCTGGATCGCCGTCACGGCCAGCCACTGGACCCCGGAGCCGGGCGTTACCTATACCCTCTACCGCGAGGACGGGACCACAGTCGAGACCCTGGCGGAGAACCTCTCAGGGCTCAGCCACGCCGACAGCGACGTGATGGAAGGCGAGACCTACACCTACCAGGTGGCGGCCGTGGTCACCGACGGCGAAGCCGCGCGCAGCGCACGGGTTTCGCTAACCGTGCCCGATAACACGCCTCCGACGGTGAGTACGGTCGCGATCACCTCGGATCCGGGAACCGACGGAATCTACGCGGCGGACGATGAGATCGGGGTGACGGTGACCTTCAGTGAGCCGGTGGTGGTCCGGAGAACGCCGCGGTTGACGCTGGAGGTGGGAGGTGAGGATCGAACAGCGGAATACGAAACCGGGACGGGCACGGCGGCGCTGCTGTTTGCCTACAAGGTGGCCGATGGCGTGAGCGACAACGACGGGGCGAGCATCGGGGCCGACAGTCTTTCGCTCGGAAGCGGGACGATCCGCGACAGAGCCGGCAATCCGGCAGTGCTTACCCACACAGCGGTGAGCAGCCAGTCCGGCCACCGGGTGGACGGGGTCAAACCGGAGCTGGCCGAAACCGGCGCGGCGGAGGTGAACGGGGTGACGCTGACTCTGACCTACAGCGAGCCGCTCGACGGGTCTTCAGTACCGCCTGAGAGTGCCTTCACGGTGGCGGGGGGCGGGGCAGGGCGGACGGTCTCCGGTGTTGCGGTAGGCGGGCGCGTGGCGATCCTGACCCTCGACCCGGCGGTGGAACACGGGGAAACGGGGCTCCGGGTGAGCTACCGGATTCCGACAGGGGCGGGGGAGGTTCCGCTACGGGACGTGGTGGGCAACCAGGCAGACCGGCTTAGCAACCTGCCCGTCACCAACGAGACCCCTGACACCACCCCGCCGGCGGTGAGCAAGATCGAGATCAGCTCGGATCCGGGGACGGACCGGACCTACGCGGCGGAGGACGATATCCAGGTGACGGTAACCTTCAGCGAGACGGTGGAAGTGACGGGGACGCCGCGGTTGCAGATCGAGCTGGGAGGGGGAAGCCGAACGGCGGCCTACGAGGGTGGGTCGGGCACGGCGGCGCTGGTATTCGAATACGAGGTGGCTGAGGGGGAAAGCGACACGGACGGGGTGGGGGTTGAGGCCGACAGCCTGACCGGGGGCACGATCCGGGACGAGGCACGCAACAATGCGGAGCTGGACCATGACGGGCTGGCGGCCGACGCGGGGCACCAGGTGGACGGGGTCAGACCGCGGCTGGCCGCAAGCGGCGGCGCGGTGGTGAACGGGACGACGCTGAGGCTGACCTACGACGAGGCTCTGGATATCGGCTTAGCTCCGGGCGCGGGAGACTTCACGGTGTCGGGGGGTGACCGGGCGCGAACGGTTTCCCGGGTCATGGTCAGGGGCGCCGCGGTGGAGCTGACCCTGGATGCGGGGGCTGAGCACGGGGAGGCGGGGATCCTGGTGAGTTATACGCCGGGGATGAAGCGGCTGCGGGATGTGCCGGGCAACGAGGCGGAGGGGCTGAGCCGCGAGCCGGTGACCAATGAGACGCCGGACACGACGCCGCCGAGGGTGGAGAGTCTGGGGATCACCTCGAATCCGGGATCTGACCAGACCTACGCGATGGGGGACGGGATCGAGGTGAGGGTTACCTTCAGCGAGACGGTGGAGGTGGAGGGGGCTCCGCGGTTGAGGTTGAGAGTGGGAAACAGGACCCGGACGGCCGGCTACCTGAGAGGCACGGGGACGGCTGCACCGGTGTTCGCCTATGAGGTGGCCGAGGGGGACGAGGACACTGACGGAGTCAGTATCGAGGCGGGCCGGATCGCCTTGAACAGAGGGACGATCGAAGATGAGGCGGACAATGCCGCGGAGCTGGACCATGAAGCGGTAGCCGCGCAGGCGGGGCACCAGGTGGACGGGGTGCGGCCGGCGTTTGTGAGCGCGGCGGTAGACGGAGCCTCTCTGACGCTGACCTATGGGGAAGCGCTCGACGGAGGGTCGAGGCCGGCGTCGGGGGACTTCACGGTGGAGGTGGGAGGCAGCGGTCGAAGCGTTTCGGGAGTGTCTGTAAGCGGAAGCGGGGTGACGCTGACGCTCAACCCGGCGGTCGAGCACGGGGATACGGGGATCCGGGTAAGCTACACGGTTCCGACGGGGGTGGGGGCGAACCCAATCCAGGATGAAGTGGGCAACGACGCCCGGGGACTGAGCAGCCGGTCTGTGACCAACACCACAGGAGCGCCCAACACGGCGCCTGAGATCACGAGTCCGAGTTCGTTCGATGTTCCGGAGAACCAGTCGGTGGCGAGGCGGCTGGCGGCCAGGGACACCGACGCGGGGGACGAGGTGACGGGCTGGGAGATCGTGGGCGGGGCCGACAGGTCTGAGTTCTCGATTGCTTCCGATACGGGAGAGCTGAGTTTCCGGGACGCGCCGGACTACGAGGCACCCGGAGACAACGAGTACCTGGTGACGGTGGAAGTGACCAGCGGGGCGGGAGCCAGGGAACTCGAGGCGGAGCAGATGTTCACGATCAGGGTGACCGACGAGCGGGAACCCCCGGAAGTGCCGGAGGCGCCGGCGATTTCGGGGGAGACGGCCGAGGGTCTGGAGGTGAGCTGGAGCGAGCCGGAGAACACGGGGCCCGAGATCACCGACTACGACGCGCAGTACCGGGAGAAGGGCAGGGGGCGCTTCACCGGCGCTCTGCATGACGGGCCGGGGCGCACTGTGACGCTTTCGGACCTCAATGCGGGGACGGTCTATGAGGTGCAGGTGCGGGCGACCAATGACGAAGGGACCGGTGGTTGGTCGGACCCGGGGGAGGGGATGACGGTGGCGCCGCTGACCCTTGAGATGATGACCATGGAAGAGCCGCCGGTGTCAGGTCCGTTCACGGTGCGGTTCAGCTTCTCCGAGGAAGTGACGGGCTTCAGCGCCAGTGACATCGAGACGGGTCAGGACCCTGCCTGCGTGGACGATCAGAACAACACGGTTTTCTGCGACCCGGGGATTGGGGGGGTGCAGACGGCCGACGACCGGGTCTTCACCACCACGGTGACGCCTTGGACCGACCGTGTAGCCCACAGCTACACGTTGAGGCTCAGTGTGCCTGCCGACACAGTGACGTCGGTCGCAAGTGGCCAGCCCAACGAGGAAGCAATGTTGGAGGTGAGGGTGTCGCCGCCGGGGGCGCCTGAGCTGATCTCCTCCATGGGTCTGCGGGCGAGTTCGGGCAGCGGGTCGGTGAGGCTGAGCTGGAGCCGGCCGACGGATAACGGGGGCTCCCCGATCATCCGCTACGAGTACCGGTATCAAGCGGTGGGAGAGGCGTGGAGCGAGTGGGAGAACGTGGGAGCGGGGGCGCGCGGGGTGACGGTGGGGAACCTGGTCAATGGCCGGGAATACGTCTTTGAGGTGCGTGGGGTCAATGCACTGGGGAAGGGCGGGGCGGAGACGGTGCGGGCCACGCCGGAGCTGCGGATTGCCCCGCCCCCGCCCCGCGGCGGCGGAGGTGGAGGTGGCGGCGGTGGACTGCTGTTTCCTCCGGAGGCGCCTCTGGGCTTGATGGCGATGCCCGCGGAGGGAGCGGTGAGGCTGGAGTGGAGCCCGCCCGACAGCGACGGGGGCACCCCCATCCTGCGCTATGAGTACCGGCTGAAGGAGGGGCGGGGAGAGTTCGGCGAGTGGACTCCGATCGAGGACAGCGCCCCGGATGAGGTCAACGCCTTGGGGTATACAGTCGGGGAGCTTGGCAACGGGACGGTGTATGTCTTTGAGCTGCGGGCGGTCAACCTGGTGGGCAAGGGGCGGGTATCGGAGGCGGTGGAGGTAGTGATGGGGCTGGACCGGGCCTATTGGTCGAACTTCCTGGCCGGAGATCTGCAGGGGAGCGAGGCCAGTCTGGAGCTGGGGCCGTTTGGGAATTCCCCGCAGCGTCTGAGGCTGCGGTTTGGAGCGGGGCTGCGCTTTGAGGAAGACGAGCTGGACGGGGAGGGAGAAGTGACGGCGACCCGCCTGGGCAGCTACGGGTACCGCTACACCAGCCGGACCACGGGGGAGTTGAGGTTGGACTACGACGGGGGGAAGTCCTGTGAGCTGCGGCTGACCTTCAGGGGAGTGGGAGCGGGCAGCTACAGCTACCGCTGCGGCGGGGTATTGGGGGGGCAGGGGAGCTTCCGGATGAGCGGGCTGAACCGGGGGCCGGAGATCACCAGCCTGGGCCCGTTCGAGGTGGCGGAGAACCAGAGGATGGTGGGGCAACTGGAGGCGGTTGACCAGGACAAGCAGGACGAGATTACGGAGTACGGGATAGCGGGAGGAGCCGACGGGGGGCTGTTTGCGGTGGAAGCGGAGACGGGGGAGTTGAGGTTCCGGGAGGCGCCGGACTACGAGGATCCTTCGGATGTGGAGAGCGCGGAACCTCAAAGCGGAGCAGCAGACAACGAATACATCGTGGTGGTCGAGGTAAGCAGCGGCGAGGGAGAGAGGGAGCGGAAGGGGAGCCGTGCGATCCGGGTGCGGGTGAGTGACGAGGAGGAGCCGCCGGAAATTACCAGCGTTGGCCCGTTTGAGGTGGTGGAGAACCGGACGAGGGTGGGGCAACTGGAGGCGATGGACCAGGACAAGCAGGACGAGATTACGGGGTATGGGATAGCGGGGGGAGCGGACGGGGCGCTGTTTGCGGTGGTTGAGGAGACGGGGGAGTTGCTGTTCCGGGAGGCGCCCGACTATGAGGATCCTCGGGATTTGGAGAGCGGGGAACCGGCAAGCGGAGCAGCAGACAACGAATACATCGTGGTGGTAGAGGTAAGGAGCGGAGAAGGGGAGAGGGAGCGGAAGGGGAGCCGTGCGATCCGTGTGCGGGTGAGTGACGAGGAGGAACCGCCGGAGATTACGGGCGCGGGGGTGTTCGAGGTGGTGGAGAACCGGACGAGGGTGGGGCAACTGGAGGCGGTAGACCAGGACAAGCAGGACGAGATTACGGGGTATGGGATAGCGGGGGGAGCGGACGGGGGGCTGTTTGCGGTTGTTGAGGAGACGGGGGAGCTGAGGTTCCGGCAGGCGCCGGACTACGAGACTCCGGGAGATGTGGAGAGCGAGGAACCTCAAAGCGGAGCAGCAGACAACGAATACATCGTGGTGGTAGAGGTAAGGAGCGGAGAAGGAGAGAGGGAGCGGAAGGGGAGCCGTGCGATCCGGGTACGGGTGAGTGACGAGGAGGAGCCGCCGGAGATTACCAGCGTTGGCCCGTTCGAGGTGGTGGAGAACCAGACGAGGGTGGGGCAACTGGAGGCAGTAGACCCGGACAAGCAGGACGAGATTACAGGGTATGGGATAGCGGGGGGAGCGGATGGGGGGCTGTTTGCGGTGGTTGAGGAGACGGGGGAGCTGAGGTTCCGGGAGGCGCCGGACTACGAGACTCCGGGAGATGTGGAGAGCAAGGAACCTCAAAGCGGAGCAGCAGACAACGAATACATCGTGGTGGTAGAGGTAAGGAGCGGAGAGGGAGAGAGGGAGCGGAGGGGGAGCCGTGCGATCCGGGTGCGGGTCAGTGACGAGGAGGAGCCTCCGGAGGCGCCGGCAGCACCGGCGGTGACGGCGGAGGGCAGCGACAGCTTGAAGGTGAGCTGGAGAGAGCCGGAGAACCGCGGGCCTGAGATCGTGGACTATGAGGTGCGCTACCGGGAGAGTGGGGACGAAGGCTACAGCGATGGGGGGCACGAGGGGAGGGGTCTGGAGGTGAGGCTGTCGGGGCTGAAGGAGGGGACGGTGTATGAGGTGCAGGTGAGGGCGGTTAGCGAGGAGGGGATCGGTGAATGGTCGGAGCCGGGGGAAGGGAGGACGGACTCGGAGGAACCGGACCCGGAGGAACCGGACCCGGAGGATCCGTCGGACTTCACCGAGGGGGACCTGGAGGGTGAGCGTCTGACCTTGCGGCTGGAGGGTGAGGAGGGGAGCGCCGGGAGTCTTGAGCTGCGGTTCGGGGAAGGCAACCGGTTCGAGCAGATCGAGTCGGGCGGAGAGCAAGCCGCCACCCGGGCCGAGGGAGCCTCCCGATCGGGCAGCTACAGCTATGAGAGGACAGGTCCCGGCATGGGGACTGTGAGGCTGGCCTACGATGACGGGAGTTCCTGTGAAGTGTTACTTGCGTTCACCGAGGCGGGAGCAGGTACGTTCAGTTATGACTGCGGCGAGGGGACCCCGGCCGAGGGGAGCTTCCGTCTGACGACGGGGTCTTTGTTCGTTCCGGTCTTGCTGACCTCAGCCGGACGCAACAACTCCTTTTTCACCTCGGAGCTGACCCTGACCAACCGTGGGGAGCGGGAGGCGAGGCTCGACTACACCTACACGGCCCATATCGGTGGAGGAAGCGGGAGGGCCTCGGATGTGCTTGCACCCGGCATGCAGAAGATCGAGACCGACGCCCTGGTCTATCTACAGAGCCTGGGGATAGCGATTCCCGAAACGGGCAACCGGATCGGGACGCTAAGGGTGGAGGTGCGGCTGGGGTCGGAGGTAGAGGCGGTGGTGCGGACGACGACGGTGGTGCCTGACGGGAGGGCTGGGCTGGCCTACCTGGGGGTCGCGGAGGAGGAGGGCTTTGACGAGGCGGTCTATCTGTGCGGGCTGCGGCAGAACAGCCGCGACCGCTCCAACGTGGCCTTCCAGAACATGGGAGCAGAGGAAGAGGAGGCGATCACCATCCGGACGACGGTGTATTCGGGAGAGTCGACAGACACCAATGCCCGGGTGCTGGAAGACATAGAGCTTGAGCCGGGAGGGTTTCACCAGTACTCGGGGCTGCTGGGGAGGCTGGAGAGCGTGGAGGGCAACCGCCAGGGCTACGTCAGGGTGGAGCGGGTGGAGGGGAGAGCGCCCTTCTACGCCTACGGGGTGATCAACGACCAGGCCAACTCGGACGGGTCGTTTGTGTTTCCGGTGACTGCCAGTTCGCTGGCGGAGAGCACCGGTCAGACCTTGCCGGTGGTGGTGGAGACGAGCGCGTTCACCAGTGAGCTGACGGTGACGAACTTCTCAGGGGAGGCCAGGACCCTGGATTTCCAGTTTGTGGCCGAGCGAATCGAGGCGGACGACAAGACGGCCGCCTTCAGCATGACGCTTGAAGCCGGCCAACAACACATCCTTGCCGACGTGGTGGATGAGTTGCGGCGTCAGGGGGTGGCGGGGCTGGGGTCGGGCAGCCGGGCCTTGGCCGGGGCGGTGTTTGCCACGGCGGTCGAGGGGGACATGAGCGGCATCGTGATCGGGGCCAGGACGGGCTCCGAAGGGGGAGGCGGACAGTACAGCGTCTTCTACAACGCGGTGCCCTTCGGTGAGGCTTTCACGGAGGTTGCCTGGGTGGAGGGGCTGCAGCAGAACCAGGAGAACCGCAGCAACCTGGCGCTGGTCAACACCGGGGAGGTGGACGGGAGCCCCAGCGTCTTCCATCTCGAGATCTACGACGGAGAGACGGGGTTGCTGGCCGAGACGGTGGTGACCAAGCCGGTCCCCGCCCGGCGCTGGCATCAGATCAACGGGATCCTGGGCAGCTACGCCCCGGAAACCCGGCAGGGGTATATCCGGATCGAGAAGGTGTCAGGCGCCAACCCCTTCCTGGCCTACGGGGTGGTCAACGACGGAGGGGCCCCGGGAGAGCGCAGCGGCGACGGGGCCTACCTCCGGGCGAGGGAGTAGAGGACGCTCGGGATCGACCCAGGGAAAAAAGATATCCACGAAGGGGAACCACGAAGAGACAAAAAAGATATCCACGAAGGGCCACGAAGAACGGCGAAGGGCCACTAAGGGGTTGGAGGAGGCTCGAGAGGGGTCCGCCAAGGGTCGGGAAGGGGGAAAGGATTTCCACAGGCAATTCAACAGGAATTTGTGTTCCTTCGTGTCCATTGGTGGTTCATCTTCACTAACGATCGGCCGTTTTTCCTCGAATGATCCGCCCGGCGGGGCGGGGTCTCGGCTAAACTGGATGGCTGCAGCCCGGAATCGCTGCACACCAACTTCCTGGCCACCATCTAGATTGAGCATGGACGCACAAATCGAGGATTCCGGCTCTCCGCAAAGGCATTCTAGCTGCGGTGTCCGGCTTGGGGCATCTCAGTCGGCCCTCCAGTTCATGGTCTCCAAAATCTCGGCCTGGTGGCGGGTTGGGGCCGGTCCGTTTCGACGAGTTGTCTCCACCCTCGTCTTGGTTTCCCTTGCATCCTTCAGCCAGGGAGTGTCGGATCCGTTCAACTCAACGCCGGCGATCGCGGACGAGGGCAACGACGATGGGCTGTTCAATATGTGGCTCGACCCGCCGGAGAGCGATCCCACGGTTGAGGTTCGCTCGGAAGCCATCTACAGCGTGACCATTCGAGGATCCTGGACGACCGTCGTCACCTCCGGCGGCCTTCCATCCGGGGCGCATTTCACCAGGCTGATCGGGGGGGTGCACAACGCCGGCGTGACCTTCCTGAGGGAGGGCGGCAGGGCCACCGCCGGGGTCGAGTTCATGGCGGAACTCGGGGGAACGAGCACCCTGGCGAACGAAGTCAGGGCAGCCGAGCCGAATGCGCTTGCAGTCCTTCAGGGCAGCGGCAATATCCGTCCCACCGGCTCGTCCACCATCGACAGCGTGACGCTCACCACCGATCATCCCCGGGTCACCCTGCTCACCATGATCGCTCCGAGCCCGGACTGGTTCGTGGGGGTCTCCGGGCTATCCCTTCTGGATGCGCAGGTAGACTGGCGGGCGTCGCTCACGGTAAACCTGTACCCGTGGGATGCCGGGACAGAGGAGGGCACCGAGTTTTCACTGTCGAACCCTGCCACCTCGCCGCAGGGAGTCATCACCAGCCTCCGGGGGATGGGCAAGTTCTCGAACGAGCCGATCGCGACCCTGACCTTCACTCTCCAGTCGGTCAACACCGCCGAGATCACGCCGCCCGAACTGCTGGTTTCCACCCTGGTTTCCGGCCTGTCCATCCCCTGGGACCTCGCCTTCACGCCCGACGGGACCATGCTGTTCACCGAGAGGAGGGGCGTGCTCAGCAGTCGAGGCGCCGACGGTACCGTCCGCAACGTCGGCGCCGAGTTCGAAGACCTGTTCGCCATCGGCGAAACCGGGCTGATGGGAATCGTCGTCGATCCGGAGTTCGCCTCCAACCGCCGCTTTTACACCTGTCAGGGCCACGTCGGACCCGAGGTCCAGGTGATCGCCTGGACCATTAATGCCGCTTACACCGCGGCCACCCGGGTCGCTGATCCCCTGGTCGGGGGCATCCCGGCCACCAGCGGCCGTCATGGCGGCTGCCGGCTGCGCTTCGGACCGGAGGGCTATCTGTGGATTGCGACCGGGGACGCGGCCTCGGGGAGGGTTCCGCAGGATCTGACCTCGCTGGGAGGCAAGGTTCTTCGGGTCGACCCCTTCACGGGCGCCGGGGCGCCCACAAACCCGTTGGCTCCCTCGCGGGTCTACACCTATGGCCACCGCAACGTGCAGGGCCTGGCGCTCCGGCCCGGCACCAGCCAGATGTGGTCGGTGGAGCATGGACCGAGGAGGGACGACGAGATCAACCTGTTGGTGGCCGGCCGCAACTACGGCTGGGATCCGGTGCCCGGCTACAACGAAACGGTTCCGATGACCGACCTGGTGAAGTTCCCCGGCGCGGTTGAGGCCAGCTGGTCGTCGGGGTCGCCGACCCTGGCCGTCAGCGGCGGCATCTTCCTCGAGGGCAAGCAGTGGGGCGTCTGGGAGGGGCGGCTGGCGGTGGCCACGCTGAGGGACAGCAAGCTGCGCCTGTTCGAGTTCACCCCGAACGGTGATTTTGTGAGTCAGGTGGTCGTCCCCGAGTTGGACGGCGCTTTCGATCGGCTCCGGACCCCGATGATGGGCCCCGATGGGGCGCTGTACGTGACCACCTCGAACGGGGGCGGCAGGGACCGGATCCTCAGGATCGCCACCGAGGAAGTGGGGGAGGATCCGTCGAAGATCACCGAGGGGGACCTGGAGGGGAGGCGGCTGACCTTGCGGCTAGCGGGTGAGGACGGAACCGCCAGAAGCATTGAGGTACGGTTTGGAGAAGGAAACCGCTTCGAGCAGACCGAAAAGGAAGCCGGGACCGCGCCGGACGGCAACGCTTCCCGATCCGGCACTTACACCTATGAGAAGACAGGTCTCCGCATGGGGACGGTGAGGCTGGACTACGATGACGGGGCCTCCTGCAAGATTCGTTTGAGCTTCGCCGAGTCTGGATTGGGGTCGTTCGTTTACGACTGCGGCGTCCCGGATTCGGCCGAAGGAAGCTTCAGGTTGACGACGGGGTCGCTGTTCGTCCCGGTAATCCTGTCCTCGGCGGGGCGGAACCAGTCCTCTTTCACCTCGGAGCTGACCCTGACCAACCGCGGGGAGCAGGAGGTGAGACTCGACTACACCTACACATCCAAGGACGATCCTGAAAGGAGAAGCGGGAAGGCTGCGGACGTTCTGGCTGCGGGCAGGCAGAGGATCGAGACCGACGCCCTGGGATATCTGAGGGGCTTGGGGATACCGATTCCCGAAACCGGGAACCAACTCGGGACGTTGAGGGTGGAGGTAGAGTTGGGGTCAGACGTAGAGGCGGTTGTGCGGACGACCACGGTGGTGCCAGAGGGACGGGCGGGTCTGGCCTACCCGGGGGTGGCGGAGGAGGAAGGGTATGAGGAGGCGGTCTATCTGTGCGGGCTGCGGCAGAACGATCAGGACCGTTCCAACGTGGCTTTCCAGAACATGGGGTCACCGGGGGAGGGAGCGATCATCCTGAGGACTACGGTGTATTCGGGAGAGGCGGGGGATGCGACGGCCCGGGAGCTGGACGATGTAGCGCTGGAGCCGGGAGGTTTTCATCAGTACTCGGGGCTGCTGGGCAGTGTGGAGAACGGCTACGTCAAGGTGGAGCGTGTGGAGGGAGAGGCGCCCTTCTACGCCTACGGGGTGATCAACGACCAGGGGAACTCGGACGGGTCGTTCATCTTTCCGGTGACAGCGAGTTCACTGGAGGGGAAGATGGGGCAGACCTTGCCGGTGATCGTGGAGACGAGAGATTTCACCAGCGAGCTGACGGTGACCAACTTTTCGGAGGAGCCCAGGAGGCTGGGTTTCGAGTTTGTGTCGGAGCAGATCAAGGGGGACGACAAGAGGGTGAGCTTCAGCATGGAGCTGGAAGCCGGCGAGCAGCGGATCATCCCCGAGGTGGTGGAGGAGCTGCGCCGAGAGGGGATGGAGGGGCTGGGCACGAGCCGTGGCTTCTACTTGGGACCCTTGTTTGCAGTGGCGGAAGAGGAGGACATGAGCGGGATCGTGATCGGGGCCAGGACCAGCGCCTCGGACGGACGCGGTGGGAAGTACGGCGTCTTCTACGACGCGGTGCCGGAAGGTGAAGCCTTCACGAAGGAGGCCTGGGTAGAGGGGCTGCAGCAGAACGAAGAGAACCGGAGCAACCTGGCGCTGATCAACACCGGGGAGGTGGACGGGAGCCCGAGCGTCTTTCATCTCGAGATCTACGACGGGGAGACGGGATTGCTGGCCGAGACGGTGGTGACCAAGCCGATCCCGGCCCGGGGCTGGCATCAGATCGACGGGATCCTGCTCAGATCCGGTCCGGAGACCCGTCAGGGGTATATCAGGATCGAGAAAGTGTCGGGGGAGAACCCCTTCCTGGCCTACGGAGTGGTCAACGACGGCGGGGCTCCGGGAGAGCGCAGCGGCGACGGGGCCTACCTGCCGGCGAGGGAGTAGAGGACGCTGGGGATCGACCCGGGGAAAAAGAGTTATCCACGAAGGGGATCCACGAAAAGGCAAAAAGATATCCACGAAGGGCCACGAAGAACGGCGAAGGGCCACTAAGGGGTTGGAGAAGGCTCAAGAGGGATCCGCCAAAGGTCGGGAAGGGGGAAAGGATTTCCACGAAGGAGCTGAAGTATCTGTAAAGGGGGGAAAAGATTAATCGGCAAAGGGACTCCGAGGGATTGGAAAAGACTCGAAAGGAGTCCGTGAAGGGCTACGAGGAAAGGCAAGAAGGGAAAAAAGTTATCCACGAAGGGGATCCACGAAAAGGCAAAAAGATATCCACGAAGGGCCACGAAGAACGGCGAAGGGCCACGAAGGGGTTGGAGAAGGCTCAAGAGGGATCCGCCAAGGGGCACGAAAAGGCAAAAAGATTAATCGGCAAAGGGACTCCGAGGGATTGGAAAAGACTCGAAAGGGGTCCGTGAAGGGCTACGAGGAAAGGCAAGAAGGGAAAAAAGATATCCACGAAGGGGCACGAAGAAACTGATTGTTGATCGGGGGGGTAGGAACACCGATTGTGTCCAAATCCAATCTGCAATCCCGGATTCACGATACTTGAATCATCTGTCAACGTTGTTTCCACTTCCTCCTCAAGCCCCGCTTTTTGCCGGTGGGGAAAGCTATTTGGGTTAGGATAGTCGCGGCCGAGCCCAACGAGATTCGAAGGGTGCGGATTCCCTCTCACCAGGTCGGATTGGAGATCAGGAAGCCCATGGAATCGGTTCCTTTCGCTGACGCACGCAACCTCAGCCGGCGGCAGTTCCTGGCCGGGTCGGCCGTGGCGGCCTGGACGGCTCTGCAGCTTGGGGCCTGCGGGCCGCCCGAAAGACCGGACAGGGCCGCGGCCGTGCAGACGGTGCTCGGACCGGTCGACCCCGAAGGCCTGGGAGCGACCCTCATGCACGAGCATGCGCCCTCGGTGGATTGGTCCGAGCTTTACGCAACCCCGGCAGCCCCCCTGGGCCCCCTCCGGGAAAGAATGCTGGCTGAGACCTCGGGGATGTTGAACGCCTTTCACCAGTCGCTCTCCGACGAAGATGGCCCAGGAGCCATTGTGGAATGCACTCCCATCCGGGTGGGTCGGTATCCGCAACTGCTGGTGGATCTGGCCAGGCGGACCAAGGTCCATATCATTGCCTCCACGGGATTCTGGTGCGAGGCCCTGGCGCCCCAGCATCCCTGGGCGGTACGGTTGGGGATCGAGCCCGACGGCGCCGGAGAGATGGCCGACCTCTTCGTCCGGGAGATCACCGAGGGGATGGAAGATCCTGGAGGCGGCAGGGGAGAGTGGTTCACCAATATCCGGGCTGGAGCTATCAAGATCGGGACCAGCGCGCTGATGCGCCCCAGCGAGAAAGCGGTTCACATTGCCGCGGCCATGGCCAGCCGGCGTACGGGCTGTCCCATCACCACCCACACCACCAACGGGGGCGGACTGGAGCAGGCCAGGCTGCTGCTGGAATCGGGCGTCGTTCCCGGCCGGGTGATTATCGGACACCAGGGCCACATGGACGACGGAAAGAACGCCGAAGCCGGGGACTATCACCGGGAGATTGCAAAGCTGGGCTGCTACCTGCAGTTCGATCGTGTCGGGGCCGGGAAATACGACTGCGACAAGCAGGCCCGCTTGATCCATAATCTGATCGCGGGGGGATTCGTGCGGCGGATTCTGGTCAGCCACGATCACGTTCCCTATTTTTATGGGGATTTTTGGGCAGAATCCAAGGGCAGCCACGGCTGGAGAGAGAAACAGGCGGACTTCACCATCGTGACCACCAGGTTGGTGGCCTCGCTGGAGCAACTCGGCGTTTCCCCGAGTCAGATCCGAACCATCCTGGTCGAAAACCCCCGCAGGGTTCTGGCGTTTTAGCCGGGCCCCGCCCTGGCGTGCGGATCATTCAAGGAAAACGGTCGATCGTTAATGAAGATGAACCACGAATGAACACGAATAGACGCGAAGACAGATGACACCTTAAGGAGGGAATCAATGACACAGGGCATTACGCGACGGAGTTTGCTGCGGTCCTTCGCCGGCGGACTGGCCACCGGGACGCTCACTACAGGACTGGCGGCCGAGAGCCTGGCCGGTGCCTTGCCGGCGCCATCCGGCTCGGCCTCCAGAAATGCACCCATGGAACGGCTGAGGCGCCGGATCGATCCCGACCGGGTCCTGCTGTGGGAGAACACTCGCAAGGAGATCCGGGAGCTGCTGGAGAGCGGTCTGCTCAAGGCGGCTATCCTGCCGGCGGGTTCCATTGAGCAGCACAACGAGCACATCGCCTTGGTGGAAGATACGGCCCACGCCACCTTCTACGCCAAGCAGATTGCCCTGGAGCTCTATCCGCAGGTCATTGTGGCTCCTCCGAGTTTTTGCGGTTACGCGCCCTACTGGATGTCACGGAAAGGAACCGTCACCTTGCGCCGCGAGACCTTCCAGGCCTATATCTTCGATGTGCTCCACTCCTTGAAGACCCAGGGGATTCGGACCCTGCTGGTGCTCAACGGCCACGGGGGGAACCAGCAACCGCTCAAGGAAATGGAAGAGACCTGGCGCAGCAAACTGGGGGTGACGCTGGATGTGGACTCTGTTTGGGCGCCGACGACGCCGGAGTTCGTCAAGACTGTCCTGGAAAGCAAGGAGCGGCTGTCCCATGCCGAAGAGTACGAGACCTCCATTGCGCTGGCCGCGCATCCCCACCGGGTGCGCCGGGTCAGCATGAAGGAGTACGACGACGCCAGGCTGAACTTCGAGTCGGGATTCTCGCCGGAGGTGGCGCACTTCCTGCGCATCGACGGGCGCACCTTCATCGATGGCCGCATCAACGAGGAAGGCGAAAATGCAGTCGATCGGGCCCGCCAGAAGCAATCGCTGCTGGCTACGGCCGCCAAGGGGGAAATGCTGATCGCTCGGGTGGTCGAATATTACGTGGAGAAGATGCAAAAGATGATTGCCGCCACCGAAGCGGGACAGCCTTGGCCTCCGGCCTAGCGGGGTGATCCATGGACTTGGGATTGAAAGGTAAGCGTGCCATCGTGACCGGGGGCAGCCGCGGCATTGGCCGCTGTTGCGCCCTGGCGCTGGCCCGGGAAGGCGCCCGGGTCTGTGTGACGGCCCGCACCCGAACCTTGCTGGAGGAGGCCAGGGCGGAGATCGACCGTGCCGGAGGCCAGGGGTGGGCGGTCGCCAGCGACCTGACCAGGCGGGAAGGATGCCGGCAGGTGGTGGATGAAGTGGTGGGACGGTGGGATGGGGTGGACATCTTGGTGAACTGCGCCGGTGCGGCCACGATGGGCGATATCCTGGATCTCTCGACCGAGGTCATCGACGAGGGGCTGGGACTGAAGAGTTACGGTTATCTGCGCATGGCCCAAGGGGTCATTCCGCACATGAAGCGGAACGGGTGGGGGCGGATTGTCAATATCGCCGGAGGAGCGGGGACCAGCCCGACACGGGCCAACATACCGCTGAGTGTGTCCAACATCGCCGTCTTGAACATGACCCGAGCCCTTTCCGATGCTGTCTCCGGGGACGGGATCCTGATCAACACCATCTGTCCGGGACTGACCAACACCCAGCGAGCACGGGACCTGCAGGGCGGGAAGGCTGCAGAAGAAGGTTGCAGCGTGGAGGAGATTCTGGACCGGATCGGACGGAGGCTGCCGGCGGGGCGTTTGGCGGAGCCGGAAGAGATCGCCAACATGGTGGTTTTCCTGGCTTCCGAGCCTTGCTCCTACCTTTTCGGCAGCTCCCTCTATATGGACGGGGGCGGGAGACGGGGGATCCCTTAGGCCGTCCCCTTTTCTTTCCCGCGGGGCGGGCGGAACAAGGCTTGAGCTTCTCCGGCTCTTTGCCTTATTCTTTGCTTTCTGCAGTCCCGGATGGATCCCGAACGGTTAGCCGAACCTGGCGGGAACGCCGGGGACAGGGTTGGCACGAGGTGATGGCATGTTCAACGGCGGCAACCTCCGGAAAAAGCTTCGGCAGGGTCAGGCGGCGGTGGGCACCATCGCCTACTTCGGGTCTCCGGCCTTCGTGGAGATGGCCGCCGCCGCCGGCTACGACTGGCTGTTCCTGGATACCGAGCACGGCCACCTGACCTCCAGCGATTTGCTGCCCCTGCTTCTGGCGGCCAAGGGGACCCCTATCGACGTCATTGTTCGGGTCCCGGGTCTGATAGAGGCTGAAATCAAGCGGGCCTTGGACTGGGGGGCCAGCGGCATCGTGGTTCCCATGGTGGAAAATGCCGAGCAGGCGGCCCTGGCGGTGAAATGGTCCAAGTACGCTCCGCTGGGAAGACGGGGTTGCGGGCCGCTGCGGGCCGAGTATACCCATCGGGCCAATGACTACTATGCCCAGGCCAACGATTGGATCACGGTGGTGGCTCAGATGGAGAGCCTGGCGTCGGTGAGGAATATCGAGGAGATTGTGCGCGTTCCCGGGCTGGACGCCGTCTTCATGGGGTTGGACGACCTGCGGCAGTCGATGGGATTGCTGGGGGTTCGCGATCACCCCGACCTGGACGAAAGGGTCGAGGACATCTTTCGAGCTGCCCGGGAAGCCGGCATGGCTTTCGGAACCTTCGTCGACAGCGCCGAGGCCTGCCGGTCCTGGATCGAACGGGGCGCGCGGCTCATGACGGTGGGCTCGGACCTGGAGTTCTGGCTGCACGGCCTGGATCGGGAAATGGAACGCTTAAAGGGGCCGGACCGGTCCGGCCGCGAGTCCTGACCCCGTTCCCCGGACGCCCTAGCCCGCCCAGCGCAGTCTGTACCCACAAGCCCTTTACATGGGGCCAATCAAGGTACTGAAGATAAACTGCTTTTCATCATGTATCCAGCGACCCGGTGAGAAATGCGCCCTCAGGTTGTCTTGCCTCAACTGAACCCTTCCATCAGGTGGATTGCCCATGAATACCAGAACCGTGCAGGCGGAATCGCAGATCTTTCAGTCCTACATTGAAGCCACACCCACCTCTGCAGAGCTCTACAGGAGGGCGCAGCAGGTCTTTCCCTGCGGCGTCACCCATCAAGCCCGGGTGCTGGAGCCTCATCCTGTGTTCGTTTCGCGGGCTCAGGGATCCCGCAAGTGGGACGTGGACGGGCGGGAGTATGTCGACTACTTCGGCGGCCACGGGGCGCTCATGCTGGGGCATAACCATCCCGTGGTCCAGGAAGCGGTGCGAGAACAGCTCTCCCGCGGGACGCATTACGGGGCTTCCCATCCACTGGAGCTGGAGTGGGCGGAATTGATTCAGTCCCTGGTTCCCAGCGCCGAGCGGGTTCGGTTTACGGTAAGCGGGACCGAGGCCACTCATCTGGCTCTGAGGGTGGCCAGGGCCTATGCCGGCAAACCCAAAGTGGTGCGCTTTGCCACTCACTTCCACGGGTGGCATGACCATGTGGCCTTTGGAAAGGAATCCGCCGGGCCCAAGGCGCCGCCGGGCATCCTGCAGGAAATCGTCGACAACGTGCTGGTGTGCCCACCAGGGGACCTGTCCTGGCTGGACGAGCACTGCCGGGACCGGGAGGACGTGGCTGCGGTGATTCTGGAGCCGACCGGGGCCACGTTCGGCAAGGTGCCGCTCCATCCCGGGTTCCTGACGGAGTTGCGACGGTGGACCGCCCAGCGGGGCATCCTGCTGATCTTCGACGAAGTCGTCTCGGGGTTCCGTTGTTCCCTGGGCGGGGCCCAGGGGTTTTACGGCGTGACACCCGATCTGACCACCCTGGCCAAGATCGTGGGTGGCGGCTATCCGGGCGCCGCCGTGGTCGGACGGGCCGAGGTGATGCAAGTCATGGATCTCCAGGAGGGGGACAACGGCCCGGCCCCGCCCTTGGTGGTGCACTACGGAACCTACAATGCAACTCCCGTCACCGCCAGCGCCGGGATCGCCACCTTGAGATATCTGCAATCCACCGATCTGATCGCCCGGGCCAATGCCAGCGGAGCCAGGCTGCGCCAGGAAATGAACTCGGTAGCCCAACGCCTGGGTTGCGATTGGTGCGTCTACGGCGACTTCTCCGCCTTCCACATCTTTCCCAATCCGGACCACGATCCGGTGACCCCCGCCGATATCATGGCCGGTCGGGTGGATTCCTGGAAGCTCCGGGGAGCGGCTTCCGCCCAGCTCCAGCACAAGGCGCGGGCAGGATTCCTCTGTAACGGCGTCGACGTCCTGCCCTGGCCCGGGGGCCTGATCTCGGGGGTGCATACCGATGAGGACCTGCAGAGGACGGTGGAGGCTTTCGAGGGTCTTCTGAAGATGCTGGACCGGGAGGGCGAGCTGAAGTAAATCCCCCAGGTAGCGAGGCTGTGCCTCGAACGACAGACAGTGAAAAGAGATATCCACGAAGGGACGCGAAGAACGACGAAGGAACACGAAGCGATACGGAACTGCTTTAACGGCACGCGTCGCCACAAAACGGATTATTAACATCGATGCACAGGATGCACAGGATAAACAGGACGAGAGGTTCCTGCACCGGAAGCCGGCTCGGGCGATGGTGCGGTGGGGGATTGCGGATACCCAGGATTGCAAGACACCAGACTCCTAAGACCAAATCCTGTGCATCCTGTGCATCGATGTTCTAAAAAAATATCGATCCCCTGCGCCGACCCGGCTGTTCCCCCACCCCAATAGAGGAAAGAAATCCCCCTGGGAGCGCGGGCGTCCCGCCCGCATCCTTATTCCTTATGGAGGTCGCTGAGCGTCAGCGCGACTTTGCAGGCAGCCACCCTGTCGGTGTGAACCTCAACGGCCAAACCGAGAGAGACCCACGGGGCCGTTCCGGGTCGATCCGAGTGGCGGAGATGGGCGAGGCTGTGCCTCGGCATTGTGCGGGCGGGACGCCCGCGCTCCCAGGGGGGCATCATCCACACAAAAAACCGGGAACATGGTTTACATCATGCCCAGGAATCGGGCAAGGTGCCCTTTGCAAGCCTCAAGATCACTCCCCCCTGGAGGGAGAGTCGGCGAGAGGGCGGAGCCCGCTGTCGAGCCGGTGGGGGGGAAACGCGGCGCCCGGTGAGTGACTATCAGCGGTACATTGGTGATGCCACGATTCATCTGTCGGATCGACCGCACCGGCCTCCGTCCCGGCCAATCTTCGGCAAAATCGTTCCTGAGTTCTCGATTGAATGTTGCATATGTGCATTATAAATGCATAATATCGACATAAAAACGGTCGAGATCTTCATGCCACATTGAGAAGCATGGCAGTTGGTTCGGCGATATGCTCATTCGGAAGCTGCGACCATAGCAGTGTCATCCTCGGTTTGTTCCGTTTCTCGGCGGAAAACCTCGATCCGGAGACACTGATCACGCCTCAACTAGCCGGTGTGCCGGATGCAAAATTACATTGAACGTTCGCTGGAGCCGGTCATCGAGAAGGCCGCCTCCGAGTTTCCAGCCGTAGTCCTGACCGGACCTCGGCAATCCGGCAAGACAACCCTCCTCCAACGCTTCTTCGGTAGGCATTGCCGGTATGTTTCTCTGGAACCACCGGACGTTCGTGCGAGTGCCCTGCAAGATCCGCGCAGCTTCCTGGAAATGCACCGCCCTCCGGTGATCTTCGATGAGGTGCAGTACGCTCCCGACTTGCTTCCATACATCAAGGAGAAGATCGACGCCGATCGCCGCCGGAACGGTCAATATCTCCTCACCGGCTCACAAAATCTGTTGCTGGCTGAGAAGGTGGGCGAGTCGTTGGCGGGCCGAGCAGCAATTCTGCGCTTGTTGCCTCTTTCCAGACGGGAAGCGGAGGGGCGGCCGCAGATGGCCCTTCCGTGGGAGCACCAGCGCTGGTCTTCTTCGAAGTCGTCACATGTCTTTGGCGAGCTGTGGAAGGACTTCCTTCGAGGAGGGTACCCTGAACTTGCGACACAACCCAACCGGGATGCATCGCTTTGGCATGCCGGCTACATCCAGACCTATCTTGAACGGGACCTGCGAATGCTCCGGCAGGTCGGGGACCTGAGCCAGTATCAGAATTTCCTTCGGGTCCTGGCGGCCAGAAGTGCCCAGCTCCTGAATCTGACCGATGTCGCCCGGGACCTCGGCGTTGCGGTCAACACCGTCAAGGCATGGCTCTCCGTGCTCGAAGCCACCTATCAGGTGATGGTGCTGCGCCCGTATTTCGCCAATGTCGGAAAACGGCTCGTCAAGACTCCCAAAGTGTATTTCACGGATGTCGGAACTCTTTGCTACCTCGCGGGCCTCAAAGACCCCGAACACGCCACCTCAGGGCCGATGGGAGGCGCCATCATGGAAACGGCGGTGCTCTCCGAGATCGTCAAGACCCTGACCCATCGGGGTCTCGACCCTAGGGTCTATTTTTGGAGGACCATGGTGGGAACGGAAGTGGACTTCGTGGTCGAGACTGACGGGAGGCTCGTGCCGATCGAGGTCAAGCTGTCCGCGACGCCGCGCCCAGCCATGGCCGCCGCCATCAGGAGATTCCAACGCGATATGGCGGGCGCGGCAATGCCGGGGTACGTCGTACATCCAGGTGACCTGCACCTTCCTCTCGGTCCCAAGGTGACGGCCCTGCCCTTCGCTGACCTGTAGCGGTCACTCGAGAAACCTTGCCACTATTCCAAATCATTATCCCCTTCCCAACCTTTGGCGGATCCCTCTTGAGTTTTCTCCAACCCCTTCGTGGCCCTTCGTCTTCCTTCGTGGCCCTTCACGAACCCCATTCGAGTCTTTTCCAATCCAATTGTGGTCCCTTCGCGGATTCATCTTTTACCCCCTTAACAAATTTTTGGCGCCCATCGTGAAAATCTTATCGCCCCTCCCGACCTTTGGCGGATCTCTCTTGAGTTTCCTCCAGCCCCTTCGTGGATATCTTTTTTTGGCCTTTGTGGATAACCCTCAATTGTTTCAGGCAAGTGGGGCCCCTGCCCTGCCGGGCAGATCATCCGAGGGTGAAACAGGGTTGTTTCAGACAAGTCCCGCCCCCGCCACCACGACGGTGCGGATCACTCAGAGGAAGAACAGCCGTTCGTCAATGAAGACGAACCACCAATGAACACGAATAGTCACGAGGACTGATGGACCTCCTTCAACGACAACTGGCGCCAAAATGCTTCTGCACTTTTGTCCGGTTGGTGTGACCCTGTCATGGGAGGAAGTCCCCCCGGGAGCGCGGGCGTCCCGCCCGCACAAATCCTCCCGCAGCTTCGGCCATCTCCTCCACCGGAATCAACCGGCAGCGGCGCCCTGCCTCTGCTTCGACCGGGCCCATGCGGTTCCCGCCGGCAGGGCGGTCGGCTGCAACATCGCAGGGAAACTGAGCGGCAACCGAAGGGACAGCATGCGGGCGGGACGCCCGCGCTCCCGGGGGTGTCGTCTCGATGGAGAGGTGGGGGGTATCCGGCGGGCGACTTCTCTGAAAGCCGGCCTGTCCCCTTTGGGAAACTCCCGTTTGCCTGCGAGCCGGGTGCCCGCCCCCCGCGACTGGGCAGATCCATCGAGAAGGACTATAAATTGAACATCGATGCACAGGATGCCCAGGATAATCAGGACGGGAGGCTGCTGCAGGAGACGCTGACTCGGGCAATGATCGTGTGCGGATTTGAGGATGTCCGGGAACGCAAGCCAGCCGTCTCCGGAAAAAATCCTGTGCATCCTGTGCATCGATGTGAATCAAAAATCTACCCATGCTTGACTATGAACCGGTTTCCAGCCACCGGGCGCAAGCGTTTGTTTCAGGCAAGCCGGGCCCCCGCCCTGCCGGGCGGATCATACGAGGGTGAAACAATCGGAAATCGATAGTCCTTTCGCGACCTTGGTATCCCGTCGCGGTTAACCTCAACGCCTTAGTGGCCCTTCGTCGTTCTTCGTGGCCCTTCGTGGATAACTCTTTTTTCTTTTGTTTCAGGTAAGGCGCGCCACTTCCCCCACGATCCCCAGTTTTTCGTCGCTGAGGTGACCGTATCGGTTGATCCAGAAACCGTGCCGGCTGGCGGATTGGGCCGTCTCCAGGCGGGCTCGAAAGTCCTGGGTGGGACCGTAGCCGTGCACCAGGGCGCAGACGGGGGTCGTCCCGGCCTTGAGCTGTGCCTGGGCGATCTTGCGATGCTGGGCGGCCGCGCCGACCGGATGGGGCTCTTCAGGGTCCGGGTAGCGGAGGTCCTCCAACCGGGCCGGAGCCGGCTCACCGCCGGTATCGAACAAGCGGGTCAGTGCTTTCACCAGAAGCGGTTCGGACACTCCGGGGTTGGTCTGGCGCAAGCGGTCCCCGTAGAATCGAAGCATCATGGGCCAGTGCATGGTGTAGAGCTTCACCGAAAGGGCCGAGCTGTAACGGCTCACCCGGCGATAGTCCAGGCCCGAAAAGATGTTCCAGGGCGGCGGGAAGGCGTTGGGGCGCAACTCCATGCGGCCGCCGCCGGCGTCGTTGATGACTTGGCGGAAGCCGGCGTGCAGGGATTCGACCAGCCCGGCCTTGAACCCGATCCACTCCTCCAGACCGCCAGCCTCCGGCAGCAGCCGCCGGCGGGCCTCCTGCAGACTGCCGGCCTCGGCACAGATCCTCAGGTCCCCGTCAGTGAGTTCCCCGTGAAGGCGGCGGTAGAGCGCGGCTGCGGCGTTGCGTATCCGGTCGAAATCGAATCCCATCCGTTCGGCTTCCTTGCGAGCCTGCTCGCCGAAGTCCACAAAAATGGAATCCAGCAGGTAGGGGGGATATTCGGGCCAGTCCAGGCGAAGCCCGTCGATGGTCGGATATTGCCGGCAGAGGTCCCTGAGGAGCGCCAGGATGTAGTCGCGGATGTGAGGGCTGGCCAGGCTTCCGTTGGCCGAAAGGCGGCGCCTGGGAACGCTTCCGTCGGGAAGGCGGGGACAGTCTTCGGGTTCCGGCTGACCGAACTGGACTCGGTAGCCTGGAGGAATGGCTGCCTGAACCTGGAGGTAGACCTTCAATCCGCGGGATTGTGCGTTCCGGATGAACTCCCCCACCAGGGGTCCCTGCTCCCGGGTCAGGCCGTCCGCCGCGGGGGGCTGGTAGCGCAACCCCCGGTAGAGGTCCGGGTCGGGTTGAAAGCTGGGCGCCGTCCGCACCCACAGCTCCCGCTTGCCCCACAGAGTCCGGTCCAGCAGCCGGACCTTGCCGGCGCCGGCGTCGATGGGCGGTTCCCGGACTCCGGTCTGCCGGTCGGCCGCCTCCATCACGTAGGGAGAGGTTGTCACCGCGGTGACCGCGGCTTGCCTCTGCAGCCTGTCGAGCACGCCGTTGACCGACTCGCTCTGAAAATATTCGGGCATCACGGTGATGCCGACTAGCCGAGGGGAAGCCATGGAATCTCCTTGTTTCAGCCCGAATGATCCGCATTGAGCGCTTGCCCACTCCCGGAACCCACCATTAACCACTCATTGAAACAACCACCGGCGTCGGGTGGCGGGAAACCGGTTCAAAGTCAAGCATGAGCAGATCTTTGATTTACATGGATGGACAGGATAAACAGGATTATTTGGCGAGACGTTTCACCCGTTTCACCCTCTTGAGTTCAACCATCGGCTATGATTCAACAAGGATTCCAAAAACCCGGTCTGAAGCTCATGGATCACCTAATTTCCGCACCCGATCATCGAGCGAGCCCGCTTTGCCTGCAGCAGCCTTTTATCCTGTTAATCCTGAGCCTTTTGCAAAATTCGCTAGGAAGCGGGATTTATTGTCGGGAAGAGTTGTTGTCCCTGGGAAACCCATGGTTAGCCAGGTGCAGATCCCTTTCGAGGGCGTTATTTTGCAGGAGCATTCTGCCCCCATCTCATGCCCGACTCCGAATTTTGCATAAGGCTCTCCTGTCTATCCATGTTCCTTTTAGTCTTTCTTCGTGTCCCTTCGTCGTTCTTCGTGCCCCTTCGTGGATATCTTTTTGTCCTTCGTGCCCCTTCGTGGATTGAGAGCCGACGTTTCCTGCCATTGGCGAGAAATGCGGGCTATCCGAACTGCTGGGGAATGATTCCCCCGGTGGCATGGTCGTCCACGATCAGCCAGCGGGCCTGGTAGAGGGAAGCTTCGCCATCGAAAACCCGTCCGTCCGGCAACTGGTACTGATTGGGGGTGGTGGGCTTGATGCCCGAGACAAAGGCCGGAACCCGGTCGCGGTCGGCCCGGAGCTGAGCCATGGCCTCCTCCCAGTCGAACCGCCGAAAGAGCCGTTGCCGCAGCTTGCCGCATCGCTCGGCCTGCTCGGGCCGCTCGGCCAGGCTGGTCATCTCCCGGGGATCGTTGGCCATGTCGAAGAGCAGCGGTTTGCCTCCCTGAACGTCCACGTATTTCCAGTCACGGGTGCGGATGGCCCTCCAGGCGCGGGTTGGCTGCCCGATGGGCAGGGCCTGGGTCTTGATGCGGGTCCCCCACTCGAAGTACTGGCTGGGTGCAAACTCGCGTGGAGATCGGGCCCCGGCCGGGTCGCGCAACAGCGGACTGAAATCCATCCCGTCGAGCCCCGGGGGAATGGGGAGGCCGGCCAGGCTGCAGCAGGTCGGGAAGAGGTCCATCAGGGAAACGACCTCGGACAGGCGGGCGTGGCCCGGCTGAATGCCGGGGCCCGTGATGAGAAGGGGGACCCCCATGGATTCTTCATAGTAGACGGACTTTTGCCACAGGCCATGAGCCCCGCCCATCTCCCCGTGGTCGCTGGTGTAGATGACGACGGTGTTCTCCAGCAGGCCGTTTTGCCGGAGCGTGTCCAGCAGTTCCCCAATGCAGTCATCCACGTAGTCGACGCAGGCGTAGTAGCCTTCCCGTCCTCTCCGGATCTGTTCCTCGGTCAAATGGGAAGAGAGCCGGTCGTAGAGGCGGCGGGCATAGGGTTCCAGGCGGTCGGTGCAGTCGGCGGGCTGTTCCAGGGGCGGAATCCGGTCCCGGTAGCGGCGGATGTAGCGGCCCGGTGCGGTGAAAGGGGCGTGGGGCCTGCCGTAGCCGGCGCAGAGGAACCAGGGCTGCTCCGGCTTCCGGTCCTGGTGTTCCAGCAGAAAGGCCTGGGCTTCGCGGGTGACGACGACGTCCTGGATCAGGCTTTCGGGAATCTCCGTGACTGCCGCGCTCTCCGCATTGTGGTAGCTGGGAAAAAAGCTCAGCGGTTCCGGTTGATGGGAGAGGCCGTGATGGAAATCCCCGTAGGGCCGGTGTTGAAACCCGTGCAACTGGTCTTTGCCCCCGAAGTGCATTTTGCCCACCAGGCAGGTGGCGTAGCCGTGCTCGGCGAAGTGCCCGGGCCAGGTCACCTGCTCGGGGAAAATGATCCAATGGTTGGCCCAGGCCGCGCAGCGGTGCGGTTCCATGGCGGTCAGCAGGCACATCCGCGACGGGGTGCAGGCCGGGGAGGCGCAACTGGCGGTTTCGAACTGCACCGATCGCGAGGCCAGGTCGTCCAGGTGGGGCGTGCGCACCACGGGGTCGCCGGCAAATCCGGACACCTTGGGTGCGTGCTGGTCGGTCAGGATGAAAAGGATATTGGGCTTTGCATTCATGGGGATACCTCTGGCTAAGTCATGCTCCCGGCGGCGGGGCGGAGAACGAGGTCCAGGGCGGGCTACTTGCCTATCCGGCTCAAAATATTCACCAGGCAGGCTTCATCGGCAGGGAAGACGGTTCTCAGATCCAGCAGGACGGCCTCCCTGTCCAGCCGGGCCAGCACGGGAGGCTCCGATTGCCTTAGCAGAGACTCCAGCCTGGCCGCCGAGTATCTGGAGGAGCGCAGCCGGAGGAGCCGGGTGGGCAGGCTTTGGGAAGGCGTGGACCCTCCTCCGATGACGGAGGCGCCCTCGACCGCCTCGACGGTCAGATCGGCTTGAAGCTCGGAAAGCCGAGCGACCAGGCTGTCCGCCCGCTTTTCCAGGCGGCCGGCGTCCATCCGAATCATCTGCACCACCGGGATCTCCAACTCCTCTCGTTGCGTCAGATAGGCAATCAGAGTGGACTCCAGAACCGCCAATGCCAGCTTGTCCACTCTCAGGGCCCTGAAGAGGGGGTTTTGCCGGATCTTCTGCAGATACCCGGAGCTTCCGGCAATGATGCCGGCCTGGGAACCGCCCAGCAGCTTGTCGCCGCTGAAGCAGACCAGGTCGGCCCCCCGGGACAGGCTCTCCCGCGGATGCGGTTCCGGCTCGATCCTCTCGGCCTGAAGATCGATCAGGCAGCCGCTGCCCAGGTCCTCCACCAGGGGAACGGACCTGGCGGAGCAGAGGGCGGCCAACTCTTCCAGGCTCGGTTTGGAGGTGAATCCCGAGATCTTGAAGTTGCTGGGATGCACTCGCAGCACCAGCCGGGTCTTGCCGGTGAACCCCTGCTCGTAGTCGCTGAGATGGGTCCTGTTGGTGGTGCCGACCTCCTTCAAGGTGGCGCCACTCTTGCGCAGGATGTCGGGAACACGGAAGGAATCGCCGATCTCGATCATCTCCCCCCGGGAAATCAGGACCTCACCCCCCTCGGCCAGGGAGTTGAGAATGAGGAATACCGCGGCGGCGTTGTTGTTGACCACCAGAGCTTGCGGGCAATTCAGGATCTGTTCCAGGAGGCGGCCGGCAATGACGTCTCGCTTTCCGCGTCTGCCGCGGGCCAGGTCGAATTCAAGGTTGGAATAGTTGGAGGCGACTTCCGCCAGGTGCCGGCGGGCGGCATCTCCGACCGGCGCCCGTCCCAGGTTGGTGTGCAGGATCACGCCGGTGGCGTTGATCACCTTCTTCAGGCCGGGACAGGTCCAGGAGCGGAACTCCTGTTGCAGGGCCTCCAGGATGCGAGCGTCCAGGTCCGGGGCCGACCGCTCCTTCTCGTCACTGCCGGCCAGCTCCCGGCGCAGGTCCTCCAGCACCCTGCGGACCAGGAAGACAACGAAGGGACGGCTGGTCCGGCTGATGAGGGCCGCCGCGACGGGGCTGTCGAGAATCCTGTCCACTGCTGGAATCCGGCGGTAGGCCGGCGAGGTCGTTCGAGGCATGGCGGGTTTAGGATACCATCGGCCGGAGAGTCGTGGATAGGGGGCAGCATCGCCCCGCCCTGCCGTGCAGATCATTCGCGGGCAAAAAAAGAAATCCACGAAGGGCCACGAAGCACGACGAAGGGCCACTAAGGGGTTGGAGAAGACTCAAGAGGGATCCGCCAAAGGTCGGGAAGGGAGAAAAGATTTCCACCAAGGGCGATAAAGGATCTGTTAAGGGGGCAAAAGATGAATCCGCGAAGGGATTCCAAGGGGTTGGAAAAGACTCGAAAGCGGTCCGTGAAGGGCCACGAAGGACACTGAGGTTTTCCACAAACGCGCACTCGATAATCGATCATCGAGCCAGTCAGCTTCCCCTGCAGCAGATTCTCGTCCTGTTTATCCTGTCTATCCTGTGTATCGATGTTCAATGATGCAGCCAACCGAATTAACGGGACATGGCCCCTGCTCCCGATAGGCATAAGGACCCGTTGTTTCACTCTCGTATGATCCGCCCGCCAAGGCGGGGGGCCGGACGTGCCTGAAACACTCCTGTCTCACCTTTTGTGAGCCGCCCCGTCTTGCGGACCGGTGGCTTCCCGACTATGATGTCGCTTTTCGCAACCATCCAACGGAAAGGGAGGGTCCACCTTGAGTCGCCGCCGAGTCCTTGTGAGCGTCTCCGACAAGGAGGATCTGCAGGATTTCGTCAAGGGACTGTTGCGCCTTGACTACGAAATCATCTCCACCGGAGGGACGGCCCGGTATCTGCGGGAGGCTGGGGCCCGGGTCACCGAGGTGTCCGAGGTGACCGGATTTCCGGAGATTCTGGGCGGCCGGGTCAAGACGCTTCATCCCAAGATCCACGGGGGGCTGCTGGGGATCAGGGAGGATGAAGAACACCGGCGGCAGATGCGGGACCAGGCCATCCATCCCATCGACATGCTGGTGGTCAACCTCTACCCCTTCCAGCAGACCGTCGCCAGACCCGGAGTCACTCTGGAGGAAGCGGTGGAACAGATCGACATCGGCGGCCCCGCCATGGTTCGGTCGGCAGCCAAGAACTTCAGGGACGTGGCCGTTGTGGTTCGAAAAGAGGACTACGACTGGATTCTTCAAGAGCTTGAGTCCCAGGGGGGACGCCTGACCCTGGAGTCCAGGTTCCGCCTGGCCCAACAGGCCTTCAGCCATACCGCCCGCTACGATGCGGCAATTGCCGGCCATCTTTCCCGGATGGAAGCCTCCGCCGGAGGCATTCGGCTTGCCCCGGGCATGTTTCCACGCCGGTTGAGCATTGCCTTGGAAAAAGTGATGGACCTGCGCTACGGAGAGAACCCCCATCAGCAGGCGGCCTTCTATCGAGAGCTTGCCGATCAGGCTAATCTGCTGCCCGATAGCCTCCAATTGCAAGGCAAGGAACTGTCGTTCAACAACCTGCTGGACCTGAACGCGGCTTACCAGTTGTCCGCCGAATTCGAACTTCCCTGCGCGGTCGTCATCAAGCACAATAATCCCTGCGGCGTGGCCGTCTCCCGGGAGGCCCTGGCCGATGCCTATCTCAAGGCCCGCAACTGCGATCCGGTCTCGGCCTTCGGCTCGGTCCTGGGGTTCAATCGCCCGGTCGACTTCCAAACGGCCCAAGCCATCACCCAGACCTTCGTGGAGGCGGTGATCGCCCCGGGCTACGAGCCGAAGGCTCTCAAGCGGCTGGGTTCCAGGAAAAACCTGCGGCTGCTTCGATCCGCAGTCTCGGAGGAACCCCCTCCCCGCTGGGACTACAAACGGGTTGAAGGCGGCCTTCTGGTGCAGGAAATGGATCGGGGACCGGAGGATGAGAGCGGGTGGAAGGTGGTCACCGATCGCTCCCCCTCCCCCGGGGAGTGGGAGGCGCTCCGATTTGCCTGGAAAGTGGCGAAACACGTGAAGTCCAACGCCATTGTCTATACCAGTTCCGAGCAGACCGTGGGGATCGGCGTGGGTCAGATGAGTCGGGTGGATTCCGCCAGGTTGGCGATTTCCAAGGCCCTCGGGCCGCTGCAGGGCTGCGTCATGGCCTCCGACGCCTTTTTCCCCTTTCGGGATGGGATCGACATTGCCGCCGAGGCCGGCATCCGGGCGGTGATCCAGCCGGGGGGCTCGGTCAGAGATGCCGAGGTGGTTCAGGCGGCCAACCAGAAGCAGATGGCCATGGTCCTGACCGGGAGGCGTCATTTCCGCCATTGAGGCCAGGACAGGAATTCGCCGCCGAAACTGCTGAAAATCACCAGGTTTTTCAATGAGCAGCTTGGCCCCGCCACCGGTGGCGGGAGTTTGACTGGGCCCATGCCGCATGAGATAATTCCGAGGCGTGAAAGGTAGACGAAAAGGATGAACCATCCAAGACCGGGTTTCACCAAGAGAAGCCTGTTGACGGCACTGGCGGTCTTCTGGGCGGCCGCGGGTCAGGCCCAGGAGTCCAGCGCCCCCGCCGTTCAGGCGGAAGCCCGGCCGGTGAGTCGAGCCGCTGCCTACTACCACTTCAGCCTGGGGCGTCTGCTGGAGGAAAGCGGAAGCTTCTTCAAGGCCGAGACCGAGTATGGGATAGCGCTGGAGCACGATCCGCAATCCTCCCAACTTCATGCCGAAGTGGCCACCGCCTATCTTCGAAACAGCCGTATACCGGAGGCCATTCAGAGGTTCGAAACGGCGATCCGGATCGACGGGGACAACTTGCAAGCCCACAAGCGCTTGGGGGTCATCTATTACAGTCTTCTGGAAGGGGAGGTGACGGGCCGCAGAATTCCCACCGGCGACACCTTGAACAAGGCGATCCGCCAGTATGAGGCCATTGGGCGGCTGGACCCCCGGGACAGCGACTCGTTGCTGGTGCTGGGCCGCCTCTACGGTCAGGCCGGGCGCCCCCGGGAAGCCATTGCCGCCCTGGAGAAATCTCTGGCAGCAGCTCCCTCCTCTGAAGAAATCCTGAGCCTGCTGGCCGACCTCTATCGCGGTCAAAACGAGTTGCAGAAAGCGATCGATTATCTGGAAAAGGCCGTCCGGATCAACTCCGGCTCTCTCGTGCTTCTCCGGGAGCTCGGTCTGGCCTACGAGCAGGCGGGGGATTTCAAAAAGGCCGTCGCGGCCTACAGGAAAGGCATGGGCGTGGGGGCTGCCAATGTGAGCGTGGTGACTCTGCTTCGCAAGAATCTGGCTCATGCCCTGTTGCTCGACGGACAGATAGATCCCGCCGAGAAGGAGTACCGCACAATCCTGGAAATCGAACCGGATGATGGACACGTCCATCTGGGCCTTGGGAGAATCAGCCGCAGCCGGCACCGCTACGAGCAGGCCCTGGACCACCTGAAAAAAGCCGATGCTGCACTGCAGAACAATGTCGAAGTCATTTTTGAGTTGGCGAGGCTTCACAATGACCTGGGCCGGTTCGAGGAAGCAGAGATGGGGTTTGAGCGCATGCTGAATCTCTACCCCAATCCGGGCGACAGTTTCGGTGCGGTCCGTAACCGCAGCATCACGCTGACGCATCTCGGTCTGGTGGCTCAGGAGCTGGGAAACTACGAGGAGGCCGCCGGGCGCTTCCAGGAGTTGCAGCGGCTTGGAGAAACCTATCTGAGCCACGAGCAGGAAAATTTGAAGGCGCTGGGGAAGGAGAACAGCAACCGGGCCACGATCTTGCTGATCCGGCTCTATCGAGCGGCCAGGCAGGTTTCTCGAGCCCTGGCCGTCTGCACGGCGGCCAAGGAGTCTGCGCCGACCCGGGCCATCGGCGCTCTTTGCGCCGACGTGCTGGCCGAGAGCGGGGAACCCGGACAGGCATTGCAGGAACTGGAGGGGATGCTGGAGGGCAACAAGGAAGACCTGGAGATTTACCACTACATCCTCCAGGTCTACCAGAGAGGGAAGCGATTCAAGGAAGCCGAAAAGAAGCTCTATGAAGCCGAGAAGTATTTCGAGCAGGAAAAGTCCTTCTACTTCATGCTGGGGAACCTGCAGGAGCGCCAGAAGGAATACGACAAGGCGGAGACGACCTTCAGGAAGGTCATCGCCCTGGATTCCAAGCATGCTTCCGCCTTGAACTACCTGGGCTACATGTGGGCCGACCTGGGCGTCAACTTGAACGAAGCTCTGGATCTGATCAAGCAGGCCGTGGCCTTGGATCCCAACAACGGCGCCTATCTGGATAGCCTGGGTTGGGTCTATTTCAAATTGGACCGCATCGAAGAGGCGGAGCTTTACCTGGTGCGCGCCTTGGACCGGGTTCGCCGGGACCCCACCATTCACGACCACCTGGGGGACTTGTACTACAAGAAGGGGGATTACCGGCAGGCTCGTTCGGCCTGGCAACGCTCGGTGGCCTTCGGTCAGGACGAGGAAGAGACGCGGCGGGTCAAAAAGAAGGTGGCCGACCTGGACACCAAGCTGGCCTTGTCGGCCGAAGACGAGTAGCCGGCGGCGGATTCGACCGATGCAGCCCAATCTGGATGGATTGGGCTTTTTTTGCGCCCGCTCCCTGCGGTGGAGACCATGAGACCGGAGCAAATCAAGCTGCGCAGTTTCGCCAAGGTGAACCTGGGCCTCCATATCCTGGGGGCGCGAGAGGACGGCTTTCACGAGATTCGCACCCTCTTTCAAACCATCGGTCTCCATGACACGCTGGAGATTCGCCTGACCCAGGGTCAAGGGGTGTCTTGCCAATGCAACTGGGCCGAGTTGAACTCCGCTGACAATCTGGTGGTTCGGGCCATGGAGGCTGTCTGCCGCCACGCGGGACTGAAGGGGGGGGTGGAGGCTCGACTGGAAAAGAGGATTCCCCTGGGCGCCGGCCTTGGCGGGGGAAGCAGCAATGCCGCCGCCGCCGTGATGGGGTTGGACCGTCTGCTCGGCTTGCAGATGTCCCGGCGGGATTGGTTCGAGATCGGAGGTCGTTTGGGATCGGACGTTCCCTTCTTCTTCCTGGGTGGACGGGCGCTCGGAGTGGGGCGAGGCTCGGAGGTCTACCCGCTGGAAGACGAACCGCCCTGCCATGTCCTGATCGTTGTTCCCTCCCGGCCGATGCCGACCGCCGAGGCCTACCGGAGGGCCAGTTTGCGGTTGACAAGCCCGGTGAACAAAAGTAAAATTCCGCTCTTCTGTCCAACCTTCTTAGACGCGTTGGAGTCAGGGGAGGGGCTGGAGAACCACTTTGAAAGGGTGGTTTTCAGGGATCAGCCTGGCCTGAAGCGCCTGAAGCAGAGGCTCCTCCAATCGGGTGCCAAGAGAGCCGGACTCACCGGAAGCGGCTCGGCTCTGGTGGGTTTTTTTGACGAAGAAGGAGCATTGACACAGGCTCAAGCAACCCTCCGTGACGGAAATGTTCGCCTCCTGGCGACTCGAACTCTGAACCGGGATCAATACCGGCACTCCCTTGTCGAATGTCTTCAGCAGGCAATCGGATAATGGGGCGTCGTCAAGTGGTAAGACACGGGTCTTTGGAACCCGCATTCGGAGGTTCGAATCCTCCCGCCCCAGCCAACTGTTTCCCCGAAACATCGACGATTGACAGGCCCCTGAAATACAGGATTCAGAGGTGAAGGTCTCTTGACGAACCGCATGAAGATCTTTACTGGAACCGCCCATCGCGCCCTGGCCGAGGAGATCTGTCGATCGCTGAATGTCTCCCTGGGAGAATCTTCTTTCTCGAGATTCAGCGATGGAGAGGGATACTTCCAAATTCTGGAGAATGTGCGGGGAGAAGACGTCTTCGTGATTCAGCCGACCTGTCCTCCGGTGGATCGGAGCCTGATGGAGTTGCTGCTGATGATCGACGCTTTCAAGAGAGCCTCCGCCAGACGGATCACGGCCGTCCTGCCCTATTTCGGGTATGCCCGCCAGGATCGCAAGGACAAGCCGAGGGTGCCCATCTCAGCCAAGCTGGTGGCCGACCTGTTGTCGACGGCCGGGGCCAGCCGGGCTCTGACCATGGATTTGCACGTGCCTCAAATTCAGGGCTTTTTTGACATTCCGGTGGATCACCTTTTCGCCGCTCCGGTGATGATGGGGTATTTTCAAAAACTTCATCTGCCCGATCTGGTGGTGGTCTCTCCGGATGCCGGAGGCACCGAGAGAGCCCGGGCTTACGCCAAGAAGCTGCACGCCAGTCTGGCCATCATCGACAAGCGCCGCCTCAAGCCAAACGAAGCGGCGGTGGTTAATATCGTCGGTGACGTGGCCGGCAGGACGGCCCTCATCGTGGATGATATGGTGGATACGGCGGGCACCCTGGTCAAGTCCGCCGAGGCTCTGGCGAAACAGGGGGCCACCCGGGTTTATGCCTGCTGCACCCACCCGGTCCTGTCGGGGTCGGCCACCCGGCATATCGCCGGGTCCTGCTTGACCGAGCTGGTGGTGGCCAATACGATTCCCTTGTCGTCCGAGGCCTCCCAATGCCAAGGCATTCGCATCCTGAGCGTGGCTGAGCTTTTGGGCAAGGCGATCCAGTCCATTCATGAGGAGAGTTCGGTCAGCTCGCTGTTCATCTAGCCCGCATGTCTCGTTGGCAAAGAGAGTCACCAATGAAATCGATCCAAGTCTTTGCGGAAATCCGGTCCAGTCAGGGGAAGAACGCCGCACGCCGGCTGCGGAATCAGGGCAGGATACCTGCCGTGCTCTATGGCCGGAAGCAAGCGGCGCTTTCCTTGAGCGTGGATCCCAAGGAACTGTTGGCCATCCTGCATTCGGCAGCCGGGCACAATACGATTTTCTCGCTGGACCTCGAGGCTCAAGGCTCGGCCAGCGTCATGCTGAAAGAGTGGCAGTTCGACCCCGTCACGGAAGCCTTGCTGCACGCCGACCTTCTGCGTATCGCCATGGACAACACCTTGCACGTGAGCGTGCCGGTCCTGCCGGTGGGCCTGGCCGTAGGGGTCAAGGACCAGGGAGGCATCTTCGAGTTTGTGCTGAGACAGCTTGAAGTGGAATGCTTGCCGGCGGACATTCCCGAGCATATCACTGCCGATATCTCTCATCTACAGATCGGCTCCAATTTGAGAGTGTCTGACCTGTCAGTGGACTCCAAGCTGAAGGTCCTGTCCGACCTCGATCTGGTGGTGGCGCATGTGGTTGCACCCAAGGAGGAGGAGGAAGAGGAGGCGGCGGTAGCGGCCGGGGAGGTTGCCGCGGCGGGATCGGAGGAGGAAGGCGAGCCGGAAGTGATCCGGAAGGGCAAGACCGAGCCGGAAGAGGCAGCTAGTGATTAGTGGAGAGTGGAGAGCGAGGCCGTGCCTCAGACCGACAAGCCAGAAAAAAAGATATCCACGAAGGGCCACGAAGGACGACGAAGGGCCACTAAGGGGTTGGAGAAGGCTCAAGAGGGATCCGCCCAAGGTTGGGAAGGGGGAAAAGATTTCCACGAACGGCGCTAAAGTATCTGTCAAGGAGGGTAAAAGATTAATCCGCGAAGGAACTCCAAGGGGTTGGAAAAGACTCGAAAGGGGTCCGTGAAGGGCCACGAAGAAAGAAACTAAGGGGAAAAAGAAATCCACGAAGGGGATCCACGAAGAGACAAAAAAAGATATCCACGAAGGGGCACGAAGAACCACGAAGGCACACGAAGAGACTGATTAATGAATTGTTGATTTCTGATTCTTGATTGGGGGGTTAGGGCCACTGATTGTGCCTCAAATCCAAAATCTACAATCGAAAACTCACGATACTTGACTCATCTGTCAACGTTGTTTCGACTCAAGAGATCTAGTGGATAGTGCATAGTGAAGAGGGGATAGTGGGGAGTGGAGAGTGGAGAGTGATTTGATCAGCGCGTTTAGCATTTTGTTGATCTCGGTGCAATCGTTCAATAAGTGCTCTGAAGTCTCCGGCGTGAGTAATTCCAGCTTGGCGGAGAGCATGACAATCGTCTCCAAAACTCGCCACTAATCACTATCCACTAATCACTAATCACTATCCACTATCCACTAATCACTATCCACTATCCACTAATCACGAAGCTCGTGGTCGGTCTTGGCAATCCCGGGCGGCGTTACGCCCACACGCCCCACAACGCCGGTTTTACCGTGGTCGACCAGCTCGCCTCGGCGGGGCGGAGTCCCTGGAAGTCCGATCCCTGCCAGGCGCTGGTTGCCACCGTCGGGCTGTCCGGCACGACCCTGTTGCTGGCCAAGCCCCAGACCTACGTGAACCTGAGCGGCCATGCAGTCAGTCTGCTGCTGTCCGAATACCGGCTGTCCCTTGACGACTTGGTTGTAATTTGCGATGATTTGGCGCTGCCCTTCGGGCGGCTTCGGATTCGGGCCAGGGGCGGTAACGGAGGCCATAACGGTCTCAAATCCATCATTGAGGTCCTGGCCACGAGGGAATTTACCCGGGTTCGCCTGGGCATGGCTCCGGAAGAGGAAATCCCGGATGCCGCCGCCTATGTCCTGTCGCCAGTGCCTCAGCATTGGACCGCGGACTTTCGGCGGATGGTTCTCAAGGGTACGGAGGCCGTGGAGTCGATCTGTCTGGCGGGCGTCGATGAGGCCATGAACCGGTTTAACCCGGGGGAAGGGTAGCTCTTCCCGGCCGTGGCGTTCCAGCCGCAGGGCGGGCAGACAGTTTCGGGAATAGAGGTTTATGAGACGTTACGAAGTCATGTTTATCGTCCACCCCTCATCCAGTGACGAGGGAATCGGTCAGATCACGGGCCAAATGGAGGAAGTGGTCCGCAGCTATGCCGGCGAGGTGCACGGCATCGACCGATTGGGCAAGAAAAAGCTTGCCTATGAGATTCGGGATCTGCAGGAAGGGATCTACATTCTGCTCACCATTAGCGCTGCCGGGGAGTGCGTCAAGGAGTTGGAGCGGCGCTTGAAGGTCAACGACCGGGTGCTGCGCTATCTCACGGTGCGTGTGGATGAAGATCTGAAACGGGCGGAAAAGATCAAGGCGGCCCGCCTCAAGAAGAAGGCCCGCCGCAGCCGTGGAACCGAGCCCGAGGCGGTTGCTCCGGCCATTTAGGCTGCAAAGAGCGATCCGCACCCTTCGGAGCACCAAGGAGCCGTTGAAATGCCCCCAAGTCGGAACCCAGGACGCTCAGGAGTCAGACCGAGAAGAAGTTACAGACGACACTACATTCGGCGAAAGAAGGTGTGCCGGTTCTGCGTCGAGAAGATCCACCATATCGACTACAAAGATACCCGTTTGCTTTCCGCCTTCAACCCGGAACGGGGCAAGATCCTGCCGCGGAGAATTTCCGGAACCTGTGCGCCCTGTCAACGCAGACTCATGGCGGCTCTCAAGCGAGCCCGCAATATTGCTCTGCTCCCCTTTGCCTCAGGGTAGGCTGGAAGCCTGGCAGGGTTTCCCCTGGTCTCACCGGTTGGTTTGGGCTGCGAGAAAAGAACGCCATGGAAGTGGTCTTGAGGGAACGGATCGAGAAGCTCGGAGGCCGTGGCCAGGTGGTCACGGTCAAGCCCGGCTATGCGCGCAACTATTTGCTGCCCAAGCGGAAGGCCGTCCTGGCCACCCCCCACAACGTGCGCCAGGTTGAACAGGAGAAGGCCGCGGCCGTCCGTCGCGAGGCCATCGAGAAGAGCGAGTCCGAGATGTTGGCGCAGCAGCTTGCCGAGGTTTCTCTCCAGTTCACCCGCAAGGTCGGAGAGCAGGAAGTCCTCTACGGTTCGGTAACTTCCCTGGATATCGCCGAGTCGCTGAAGGAAAAAGGCTTCGAAATCGACCGGCGGAAGATCGACCTGGAGGAGCACCTGAAGTCCCTGGGCAGGCATGACGTGCCCATCAAACTCCACCAAGAAGTGACCGCAGTGGTGATCGTCGAAGTGCTCAGGGAAGAGTAGGGAATCTCCTCCCGCCCTGGAGCCGGCCCCCACGGGGTCCTTGCCGGGGAGGTCCCGCCCGGAAGGCTGCCGCCGTTTCTTTCCGAACCTGATCCATGCCTGCCGACGCCGCGCTGGAAAAAGAACTTCCCCAAAATATCGAGGCGGAGCGTTGCGTTCTGGGAGCCATCCTGCTGGATAGCCAGCTCATCGACCAGGCGGTCGAGCTCTTGAGCCCGGAGGACTTCTATCTGGGCAGCCACCGGACCATTTTCCGGCACATGGTTTCGCTGCTGGAGAGCTCCAAGGCCATTGACTTCCTGACCCTGACCGAGTCCATTCGCAATGGCAACCAACTGGAAGCCATTGGCGGCGCTTCCTTTATCTCTTCCCTGATTGACGATGTCCCCCGCCTGACCAACCTGGAGCACTACGCCCGCATCGTGCAGGAAAAATCCACCCTGCGCAGCCTGATCAAGCATTCCAGCGAGATCATCTCCTCCTGCTACGAGCAGCAGGAGGACGTGGAAGGCGTCCTGGACAATGCCGAGAAGGCGATCTTCAACATCGCCGAATCCAAAGTCCGGGCCGGCTTCGTCAGTATCAGCCAACTGGCCAAGACCGGCTTCAAGAAGATCGAAGCGGCAGCCAGCCGGCAGCAGATGGTGACGGGGATTCCCTCGGGTTATACGAAATTCGATGAACTGACCTCCGGGTTCCAGCCCTCCGAATTGGTTGTGATAGCATCCAGACCCGCCATGGGCAAGACGACATTGGCGCTCAACATTGCCAGCTATGTTGCCTTGAACCACCAGAAAAGCGTCGGGGTATTCAGCCTGGAGATGGCAGGCGATCAACTGCTGCTGCGAATTCTCTGCTCGGAAGCCCGGACTGACGCCCATAAGCTGCGGACCGGACGCCTGAACAAGGAAGATTGGAACAAGCTTGCCAGCAAGTTAGGTGAACTGTCTACCGCTAAGATTTTCATCGATGACACGGCTGGCATCGGCCTGCTGGAGATGCGGGCCAAGGCCAGGCGTCTGAAGGCCGAGAGCGGGCTGGATCTGTTGATTGTGGATTATCTGCAGTTGATCGCCGGAGGAAAAGGACGGTTTGATAATCGCCAGCAGGAGATATCGAGCATCTCTCGGGGTTTGAAGGCACTGGCCAAGGAGCTCGACATTCCGGTGATCGCCCTCTCCCAGCTCAGCCGTGCCCCGGAGCAGCGAACCGGGGACCACCGGCCCCAGCTCTCGGATTTGCGAGAGTCCGGCTCCATTGAGCAGGACGCCGACCTGGTGGCCTTCATATTCCGTGAAGAAGTCTACAAACCAAATGATGAAGAGAAACGCGGGGTTGCCGAACTGATCATCGGCAAGCAGCGGAACGGTCCTACCGGCAAGGTAGACTTGGCTTTTTTGCGAGAGTATACCCGCTTTGAAAGCCTCTGGCAGACGTAGGTCCGCCCCGGACATTTTCTTCGCCCAACCCATCCATGAATCGATCGGGCAGACCCACCTGGGTAGAGGTCGATCTGACTGCCATCCGGGCCAATCTCAGGGCCCTGCGCGCCTTTCTTGGAAAGGGCGTCCGCATAATTGCCGTAGTGAAGGCCGAGGCCTACGGGCACGGGGCGGTGCCGGTGGCGCGCTGCCTGGAAGAGGCCGGGGCCGACGCCTTGGCCGTGGCCATTCTGGAGGAGGCTCTGGAGCTGAGGCAGGCGGGCATCGGATTGCCCACCTTGATCCTCAACGGGTTCTGGCCGGGAGAGGAGGCGGAGATCATTCGCCGGGATTTGACACCGGCGGTGTATGGCGAAGACATGGTGCTGCAGTTGGCCCGTGAGGCCCGGCGCCTGAAGGCTCCAGCCCGCTATGCGATCAAGATCGATACCGGGATGACGCGGCTGGGTGTCCCCTTCGAGCAGGCCGGCGAGGTGGTTCGCCGGTGCCTGGCCCGGGAGTGGACCCGCTGCCAGGGTCTCTACACCCATTTCAGTTCGGCCGATGAGCCCGGCCATCCCGCCAACCGCCGGCAGATCGGGCGGTTCAGACAGTTGCTGGCAGACCTTCCGCCGGAGGAATTGGCGGGGACCCGCAACCACATGGCAAACAGCGCCGGCATTCTCGGTTTTCGCGAGGCCTGGTGCGATGCGGTCCGTCCCGGACTGCTCCTTTATGGAATCAACCCCTTGAACGAACCGGCTCCGCTGACCTTGAGTCCGGCGCTGAGCTTCAAGACCTCGATCATGCAAGTCAAGACGGTCAAGGCCGGGACCGAGGTCGGATACGGGGGCGACTATGTGGCTTCCAGGGGCAGCCGGATCGCCATCCTGCCGGTCGGCTATGCGGATGGAGTCAACCGGCTGCTGGCGCCCGGGGGGAATGTCCTGCTGCACGGCCGCCGCCTGCCCTTTGCCGGCAGGATCAGCATGGACGTGACCGCGGTGGATATCGGGGCGGTACCCGAGGCCGGCGTGGGCGATGAAGTCTGCCTGATCGGCCGCCAGGGAAATGAGGAGATCACGGCCCGGGAATTGGCCGGCGCGTGCTCCACCATTCCCTATGAGGTGTTGTGCCGGATCGGGCAAAGGGTTCCGAGGATCTACCGCCAGTAGCCCCAGGGGTATTTTGGATTTGTATTTGCTCCAGCGGCGTCCCATAATTGTGGCCTTTTGCTCCGGCTCCCGGCATGATGAGGATGTCTGTCCATTTCCCGGCATTGAAAGGGCAGCGGTCGGGTGCCTGATGTCCCATTCCGGCCGGGGGGATTGGGAGTCGACGGCTCCCCCCTCCCTGAATCCGTGCCAGCCAGATTCCGGAGGTTCCATGTCTGAAAATCCTTCTCGCCGTCCCCAGGATTCGGATTGGGTCGCGGCCAGCTCCAAGTTGACATCCGCGGCCGTCATTGCATTCACCGAGGGCCCGGCCGTGGACGCCGAGGGCAGCGTCTTCTTCAGCGATATCGTCAACAACCGCATCATGAAGCTTTCGGCCGAGGGGGCTCTCTCGGTATTTCGGGAGGACAGCGGTCGCACCAATGGAAACATGTTCGATCAACGGGGCCGCCTGGTAAGCTGCGAAGGGAGTGAGGCGGGCCCGGGGGGAAGGCGGCGGGTGGTGCGGACGGATATGGAAAACGGCAGGATCGAGGTGCTGACCGAACGCTTCGAGGGCCGGCGCTACAACAGTCCCAACGACCTCGCCATTGACGGTCGGGGACGGATTTACTTTACCGATCCTTGCTACGGGGACCGATCGGTCATGGAGATGAAAGAAGAAGGGGTCTACCGGATCGATCTCGACGGCTCGGTGGTTCGGGTGCTGCAGCAACCGGCCATACAGCGTCCCAACGGCATCACCCTCTCTCCTGACGACAGCACGCTCTACGTGGTGGACAGCAACCACCAGGCCGGCGGCAACAGAAGGATCTGGGCTTTCGACATTCTCAGCGACGATGCTCTGGCCAATCAGCGAGTGGTTTACGACTTCTCCCCGGGCCGGGGTGCTGACGGGCTTCGCGTGGATGCCCAGGGGAATCTCTGGGCCGCGGCCGGGATCAAGATGCCCCGGGGAGAAGGAGAGACCGGATTGAATCCGCCGGGAATCTATGTGGTGAGCCCAACGGGTGAGCTGCTGGGCTTTATCGACGTTCCCGAAGACCTCATCACCAACCTGGCCTTTGGCGGCCCCGGAAAGCGGACCGCCTACATTACCGCCGGAAAGACGCTGTTTCAAATCGGTCTCAGCGTCGCCGGCCATACGGTTTACCCTTAGCCCACGCGGCAAGCGGAGCAGGAGGGAAGCAGTGAGCAAAATCAAAGTGGGCGCGGCGCAGATTCCCCAGACCACCGAGGTGGAGGTCAACACGGCCAAGGTGGTCGAGACCATGGAGAAGGCTGCCGGTGAGGGGGTGGAGCTGCTCTGTTTGCCCGAGACCCAGCTCTCCGGCTACCGGGTCGGTCTTCAGGCCGCCGGGGCCGCCTGTCCCGCCCGGGCCCTGGAACAGGCGCTGGAGGAGATTGCCGGACGATGCCGGCAACTGAACATGGGGGTGATCGTGGGCACCGAAACGCCCAATGGGTCTGCCAAGCCCTTCAACAGCGCCGTGATCCTGGACCGGGAGGGGAAGACCCTGGCGGTTCATCACAAGAGCCGGCTCACCCCCAAGGACGCCGAAGGCTACTCCCCGGGGACCGGCCCCACCCTGTTTTATTTTGACGACATCTGCATGGGAATCGTCATTTGCTTCGAGGGGTTCCGGTTCCCTGAGAACGTTCGGGAACTGGCCAAGGCCGGGGCGAAAATTGTCTTTCACCCACAGTTCAACCACGTGTTCAGCGACATGGCCTGGAAACGCCCCATTCAGGAGGCTCTGCTGATGGCCCGGGCAGGGGAGAACACCATCTACTTCGTCTCGGCCAACATGTGCCATGCCAACAACAACTGCCGCTCCTTCATCATCGGACCCGACGGGCTGGTGATCCAAGCCTCCGATCTGGGCCGGGAAATGCTGCTGGCGGCGGAGCTGGATACCGATCGGGCCACCCACGCCTTCCTGAAGCAGGACCCCGTCACCATGATGAAAGCCCTGGCCGAGATGTAGTGGGGGCAATCCCCCGGCGCCAGCCCGGGTTCCAGTGAGCCGCGAATGCGGCGTCCGCACTTAGCCGTGGGCGTAAGCCCATGGAACCGATAGCCCCACCCCCGAGCCGCGTAGGCGGCGGCAGCAATCATTCCAGGTATTCAATCTCAGTCGAATCACCGCTTCCCGAACCCGTATTCCTCCAGTATTTCGCTCACCCGCAGGCGCTTGGCCCGGGGGCTGAGGTCGGTCTGGCGGAGGAAGCGGTGGGCATCCTGCTCGAAGGACCGCATCTTGACCGCCATGGCCGGGAGCCTTCCAGGCAGGCGGGAGGGATTCGAATCACCCCCTCGTCGTTGGCGTGGAGGATGTCTCCGGTTCGGATGGTGATGCCTCCGACCTCCACCGGCTGGTTGATCGGGCCGAAGTTGAGCGCACAGTGGTGGATGGTCCTGCCCTTGCAATAGGCGGCAAAGGGGATGCTCAGCAATCCGGCCACGTCCCTGACCCCGCCATCGGTGACCGCGCCGATGCAGCCTGCGGCAGCCAGAGTCTTGGCCATCCCGTCCCCCAGCACGCATTCATGGTCGGGTCGCGAGCCCACCGTCTTCACCACCCAGACCACCGGTTCGGCGATTTGGCAGATCTGGTCCAGTTGGCGAAGGTAGGGCTCGGGGGACGCCTGGTTGTGGGGGGTGCTGCTGTCGAGCTCACAGGTCACGGCAACCCCCACCGTGGGTCCCAGAGAGGGCGTGACCGACTGGATGGAGCCGCCCAGGTAGGTCTCGTGGGGCGGAGTGGGATCGATGTAGCCGATGGTGTTGGCGATCAGGGCGGTATCGAATTCACGGAGTTCATGCAGCAGGTTGGTCAAGGACATGAATGTCTTCCGGTTACGGGTTGGAGCGTTCCGCCGGCAGGCGGGCGGCGGTCCTGGACGGCTGTCCGGGAGACAGTGAATCTACTCTCAAAATGTCTGCGGCGCAAGGCCGGCCCTGCCGTCCATCCCCCGCCTCCGTGCCGCCTAGAAGAAATTGAAATTGACATTCAATTTCTTTAACTGTAATATTTTCAATAACTTAAAGGTTGACTTGCGGTGGTATTCCAGCTAGGCTGAATTCAGGTGGCGGCAGAGGCAGGCAGGCCAAAAACACAGGCGCCCCTGCTCATCGACCCAGCCGGCGCCGTCCGCGCAACCGGAGGCCCGTCGGCAGCCGGGCAGCCTGAAAATCCGAAGGGAGGCAAGTCACCCATGGCAAATCACGACAAACTGATCGAAGTCCTCAACCAAGCTGTTTCTCTGGAGTACACCGCTGTGGTCCAATACAACCAGCACAGCATGCTCCTGACGGGTCTTGACAGGGAGGTGTTCGAAGAGCTGTTCACCAAGCAGGCGGAGGAAGCCCTCACCCATGCCAAGACTTGGGGGGAGAAGATCGTCTACCTTGGGGGCGTCCCGACCGTCGAGGTCGGAGAGGTCCGCCAGTCCACCTCCCTGACCGAGATGCTGGAGATGGATCTGGAACTGGAAACCCGAGCCGTGGAATCCTACAGCCTGGCAAGGGACGTCTGCGGCCACCAGCCCACGGCGTACTTACTGGAAGACCAGATCATTGCCGAGCAGGATGACGTGGAGCGGCTGGCCAAGCTTCTGGGCCAGGTCCGGATTGCCAAGGGTGGCTCGCTTGTCCCCTCGGCGGTCCGGGCCGTTTGACCGGTCAGACCGGTGGTAGGAGATCGACGCCGGCCTCGCGGTTTGCCCTGGGTTGCGCAACCCGTCCGTTCCGGCCTTCACCATGGGCGAGGGGTTGCCCCATCCATTCCTCGCTCGAAAGCTTCAGGAGAGCCCCATGATTCAGCATGTGATCTACCTCTATCGATTCAATCTCGGCGTAGCCGCCAGGCTGGTCCAGGACCTGACTCCGCAGCAGATGGTTCAGCAACCTGCCGGTGTGGTCAATCATCCCGCCTGGTCGCTCGGCCACCTGGCCATGACGGCCAACAATCTGGCGGTGCTGCTCGGTCTCGAGTCTCAGGCGCCGGAGGGATGGGCCCGGATCTTCGCCACCGGCGGGATCCCCTCGGGAGACCCTTCCCTCTATCCCTCCAAGGAGGAGCTGTTTGCCTTCTTGACCGCGCAGCACGAGCGCAACTCCGCCACCGTGCTGCAAGCCGACCCGGCCTGGTTCGCCACGCCTCACCCCAACGAGCAACGACGCAAATTCTTCCCCACCGTAGGCGACATGGTGGTGATGATGATGACCTCCCATGAAATGAACCATCTGGGGCAGATATCGGCCTGGCGGCGCGCCATGGGGCTGGAACCGCCTCGCAGGGCGTAGCTGCACCCCCACCGCTCGGCGGGGTGTTCGCCCCCCACCGGCTCGACTGCGGGCTCCTCCGAGCCGCCAGGCGAAGGCTGATGCGGTGGGGGGGCAACGCCGGGCCGCCAAGCTGCGGCGCGCGGCCACGCAAGATCGCGTCAGCACCGTCCTGATCTACTGAAATCTTTCGTGCGACACAGCCCGTTTTCTCTGCGTCTGAAATAGGACAATTCTTGTACGGGTTTCAATAGGTGCATCCTTACTGAACGCACGGCCTCTCAAAAACCACAAGCACACCCTTTCCAACCACGCTCGCGGGCAAACGGGAGTTTCCCAAAGGGTGCACGTCGGCATTCCGAGAAGTCGGCCGCCAGATACCCCGCACCGCGCCACCGGGACAGCATCGCCAGGAAGCCTTCATCCCATGACATCGTCACACCCAGGGCACCATGTTGCAGAAGCATTTGGGTGCCGCTTGTCGTTGAAGGAGGCCCTCTGTCTTCTGGTCTATTTGTGTTTATTCGTGTCCATTCGTGGTTTGCCTTCATTAACGATCGGCCGTTTTTCCTCGAATGATCCGCACCGCACTCCCCAACCCGGCTAAACACCCACCAATCGCCACCCCACGGAGAGCCGTGGTTCGCAAAACCACTGAGCGGCGTGGGGGAAACGTTTTTCGGTGTAGAATGGCCTTGGCTTGCCGGACGCGGGCGGGTTACTCGCGGCACCAACGGCGCCGGGCAGGACGCATCGGTTCTCGGAATCTTTTTTCTTTTGGTTTTTCTTCGTGTCCCTTCGTGGTCCTTCGTGCCGCTTGGTGGATATTTTTTGTCCTTCGTGGTCCTTCGTGGATTGAGAGCCGACGTTTCCTACCATTGGTGAGAAATGCGGGCTAGAACACTGTCGGATTTGAGGCGGGGAGAGGAAGGAATCCTGGACCGCTTGGAGGTTGCCGGAGAGGTGGCGCAGCGGCTGATGGAGCTGGGGTTTCTGCCCGGCGTTCGGGTAACGGCTTGGCGGCCGGCTCCCGGCGGGGACCCCATGATCTTCCGGGTGGACGGCTCGGAGGTGGCGCTCAGACGCGGGACCGCCCGGTGCCTGATATTGAGGCATTCCGCCCAGGCGGGGGAAGAGGAGGACGATGTCTGAACTCCAGGCTGCTGCGGCCGACGCAGCCCCGCCCACTGAACCGGCAGGTTCCGGCCCCTATTCCTTGGTGGCCGTGGTGGGAGCTCCCAATTGCGGAAAATCGACGCTCTTCAACCGGCTCACCGGACTCCGGCAAAAGGTGGCCAACTACCCGGGGGTCACGGTCGAAAAGCGCCTGGGCAAGGTCAGGGTGGATGCGGGCCGTGAAATCACCCTGGTGGATCTGCCGGGCATCTACAGCCTGACGGCCCGATCGGAAGACGAGCGCGTGGCCCGAGGGGTGTTGCTGGGCGAGATGCCGGGCCTGCCTCGGCCGGACGCCATCCTGCTGGTGGTCGATTCCACCAATTTGAACCGCAACCTGAGCCTGGCGGCCCCCATTCTGGCTCTGAAGATCCCCACCCTGATCGTGTTGAACATGTCCGATGACCTGCGCACCCGGGGCGGTCTGCTGGACGGGGAGCGCCTGTCGGAGCGATTGGGAGTTCCGGTGGTGCAGGCCAGCGCCGCCAAGGGTGAAGGACTGGAGCCGGTATTCACGTTCTTGTCCGATGGCTCTGTCGCCCCCCGCCGCCTGGAACTCCCCGTGCTTCAGGATATTGGGAGCTGCCGCCGCTGGGCGGCCCGGGCCGCCGGCCAATCCGGCTACCAGGCCCCGGGCGCCGCCGTCTGGACCCGGCGCCTGGATTCGATTTTGCTGCATCCCTTGGCGGGACCGCTGATTTTTCTGCTGGTGGTGGTGGCCGTCTTTCAAAGTATCTTTACGCTTGCCCAGCCCCTGATGGACGGCACCGAGGCCATCATTACCGTCTCGGGCCAGTGGATGGCATCCGTGCTGCCCGATTCCTGGTTCCGTGACCTGCTCATGGAAGGGGTATGGTCGGGGGTCGGCTCGGTTCTGGTGTTCCTCCCCCAGATTCTCTTCCTGTTTCTTCTGATCGGGGTGATGGAGGATTCGGGCTACCTGGCCCGGGCGGCCGTGATCGCCGACCGCACCATGGCCCGGGTCGGCCTGGAGGGCAAGGCCTTCATCCCCCTGTTGTCGGCTTACGCCTGCGCCATACCGGCCATCATGGCCACCCGCACCATCGAAAGCCGGCGGGAACGCCTGGCCACCATACTGATCGCCCCTTTCATGACCTGCTCGGCCAGGCTGCCGGTCTATGCTCTGGTGATCGCCGCCTTCCTGCCGGAAACGCCTCTGCTGGGGCCGTTGCTGGGGACCCGGGCCGCGGCCATGATCGGGCTATACCTGCTGGGGTTCGCGGCCGCCCTGGCCACCGCCCGGCTGCTGAAGTCCACTCTCCTGAAGCGGGAGAGTCCCCTGCCTTTCACCCTGGAGCTCCCTCCCTACCGCTGGCCGACCCTGCAGTCCATCGGGCTGCGGCTGGTCGACCGTTCGCTCATTTTCTTCAAACGCGCCGGCACCGTGATCCTGTTGGTGGCGGTGGTGCTCTGGTTTCTGGCCAGTGTGCCTCGCACAGACGGTCAGGCGCCGGAGGTTTCCGACAGCCTGGCAGGCAAGATCGGACAGGCGGTCGAGCCGGTCATCGAGCCTCTGGGATTCAACTGGAAGATCGGCATCGGGTTGATCACCTCTCTGGCGGCGCGAGAAGTGATCGTGGGCACCCTGGGGACCATCTACGGAATCGAGGGAGGAGAGGAAGGCTCCCCGGGCTTGCAGCAGGCCCTGAAGCAGGACCTGACCCCGGGTGGAGCGGTCGCCCTGCTGATCTTTTTCGCCTTTGCCCTCCAGTGCATGTCCACGGTGGCCGTGGTCCGGCGGGAGACCGGCGGTTGGTGGCTGGCCATTTTACAATTCTCCTACATGCTGGCTCTGGCCTATTCCGGCGCTTGGCTGGGCAAGACTCTGGTCGATTTCTGGATTTGACCCCCTTCCCGGAAGGCGCAGCCACAAACCGACAAGCGACGAAGAAAAAAGATATCCACGAAGGGCCACGAAGGACGACGAAGGGCCACTAAGGGGTTGGAGAAGGCTCAAGAGGGATCCGCCAAGGGGCACGAAAAGGCAAAAAGATTAATCCGCGAAGGGACTCCAAGGGGTTGGAAAAGACTCGAAAGGGGTCCGTGAAGGGCCACGAAGAAAGAAACTAAGGGAAAAAAAAATCCACGAAGGGGATCCACGAAGAGACAAAAAAAGATATCCACGAAGGGGCACGAAGGACCACGAAGGGCCACTAAGGGGTTGGAGAAGGCTCAAGAGGGCTCCGCCAAAGGTCGGGCAGGGGGAAAAGGTTTCCACGAAGGAGCTGAAGTATCTGTCAAAGGGGTAAAAGATCAGTCCGCGAAGGGACTCCAAGGGGTTGGAAAAGACTCGAAAGGGGTCACGTGAAGGACCACGAAGAAAGAAACCAAGGGAAAATGGAAATCCACGACATTTGACTCATCTCTCAATGTCGTTTCGACTCAAGAAATCGAGCCAGACCATGAAATCATCCTACGAAACCGTCTATCGTCGGTCCCTGGAGGAGCCGGAGGCCTTCTGGGCCGAGGCGGCCGAGGTCGTGCATTGGGACCGCAAGTGGGACCGTGTCCTTGATGTCTCCCGGGGGCAGTTCGTCCGCTGGTTCCAGGGCGGCAGGCTCAACACCTGCTACAACGCCGTGGACCGGCAGGTGGACAACGGGCGGGCGGAGCAAACCGCCCTGATTTACGACAGCCCGGTCACCGGCGTCGTCCGGCGGATCACCTACCGGGAACTGCAGCAGGAAGTCTCCCGTTTCGCCGGAGCGCTACGGGCCGCCGGCCTGGAAAAGGGGGACCGTCTGATCATCTACATGCCCATGATCCCCGAGGCGGTGGTGGCCATGCTGGCCTGCGCCCGCATCGGCGTGGTGCACTCGGTGGTCTTTGGCGGCTTTGCTTCCCAGGAGCTTGCCATTCGGATCGACGACGCCCGCCCCAAGGCCATCGTCACCGCTTCCTGCGGGATCGAGGTGCAGCAGGTGATTCCCTACAAGCCCCTGCTGGACGGGGCCATCGAACTTGCCGAGCACAAGCCGGAGGTCTGCGTGGTCTACCAGAGGCCCCAGGCGCGGGCCTCGCTCCAGCCGGGAAGAGACCGGGACTGGGAGGAAATGATGGCGGCGGCCGATCCGGTGGACTGCCTGTCCCTGGAGGCCACCGACCCCCTCTACATTCTCTACACCTCGGGGACGACCGGGAAACCCAAGGGCGTGGTCCGAGACAACGGCGGACACGCGGTGGCCTTGAGGTGGAGCCTTCAGAACGTCTACGACGTGCAAGCGGGGGAGGTCTTCTGGGCGGCTTCCGACATCGGTTGGGCGGTGGGCCATTCCTATACCGTTTACGGCCCCCTGATGCACGGCTGCACCAGCCTGCTCTACGAGGGCAAGCCGGTGGGGACGCCCGATGCGGGAGCCTTCTGGCGGGTGGTGGCCCAGCACGGGGTGAAGGTCCTGTTCACGGCCCCGACCGCATTCCGGGCCATCAAGAAGGAAGATCCGGAAGGGGAGCACCTCAAGGCCCACGACGTCTCCTGCCTGCGGTATCTCTTCCTGGCCGGCGAACGCCTGGATCCGGACACCTATCACTGGGCCGGCCGCCTTCTGGGTATCCCGGTCATCGACCACTGGTGGCAGACCGAAAGCGGGTGGCCGATGGCGGCCAACTGCATGGGGCTCACTCCCCATCCCCTCAAAGCCGGATCTGCCGGCAAGCCCGTTCCCGGCTACGACATCCAGGTGCTTGACGGCGAGGGCCGGGTCCAGGGTCCCGGCAAGGAGGGCTTGATCGCCGTCAAGCTGCCGCTGCCCCCGGGCTGTCTGCCCACCCTGTGGAATGACGACCGGCGCTTTCTGGAGTCCTATCTCAGCCGCTTCCCCGGCTACTACTTTACCGCCGACGGCGGCTTCAAGGACGGGGAAGGGCACCTCTTCGTCATGGGCCGGGTGGATGACGTCATCAACGTCGCCGGCCACCGCTTCTCCACCGGCAGAATGGAGGAGGTGGTCTCCAACCATCCCGACGTGGCCGAGTGCGCCGTGGTCGGGGCCCGGGACCCGCTCAAAGGTCAGATCCCCATGGGATTCGTGGTTTTGAAGGCCGGGGTGGATCGCCAGTGGGATGCCATCCAAGCGGAGATCATTCAGGGAGTCCGGGCGGACATCGGAGCCGTGGCCAGCTTCAAGAAAGCCCTGCTGGTCAAGCGCTTGCCCAAGACCCGCTCCGGCAAGGTCCTGCGCCGGACCCTTCGGGACCTGGCCGACGGGCGGGACTATTCCATTCCTTCCACCATCGACGATCCGGAGATTCTTGGAGAGATCGAGGGAGTTCTGCAGGAGTTCCGAAGCTCCTGAGCCCCCCGGCGTCCTGTAATCCCAGGCATCATTCAATGGGGTTATTAACATGGATGCACAGGATGCACAGGATTTTTTCAGACGAGCGCTGCCCCAGCCCCCCACGACGGGGCGGATCATCCGAGGATGAAAGTGCCGATCGTTGTTGAAAACGAACCACCAATAAACACAAAGACCGACGGACCTGCTTTGCTGCGACGACGTCATGGGATGAAGCCCCCCGGGAGCGCGGGCGTCCCGCCCGCACAAGTCTTGGCACAGCCTCGGCCATCTGCTCCACCCGGGTCGACCGGCAACGGGGCCAGGACTCTGCTTCGGCCGAGCCCATGGCGTTCCCGCCGGCAGGGTGGCCGGGAGCCGCATCGCAGGGAAACTGAGCGGCACGCAACGGGATAGCATGCGGGCGGGACGCCCGCGCTCCCGGGGGGGCCTCCTCCCATCACTCCTGCTCCTCAAGGGGGCACGCGCCGGCTTGCCGGGCCGCAGCCCTGCCGATGCGGCAGAGCCGTCACGCTTGGTGGCCCTTCGTGGTCCTTCGTGTCCCTTCGTGGATAACTCTTTTTACCCCGTCGCATCCAGCGCGAAACCGGTTTGTTTCAGGGCGAGCTTTTAATCCTGGGCATTGGCAAACCCGCAACGGATCATCGCCCGAGCCGGCTTCCGGTGCAGCAACCTCTCGTGCTGTTAATCCTGTGCATCCTGTGCATCCATGTTCATAAAGAGAATCGATTCCCTGCCCCCCCACCGCCTCAGGGGAGATCCTCAGAACCCGGATCGTAAAAGACCACCTCTTCGTTGGCGCTGGGATGGTTGCGGGCCACGATGGCCCGCGCCGGTTCCCGGGCGCTGAGGTTGACCGGCTGGTGCGGCACGCCGGGCGGAATGAAGAGAAAGTCCCCCTGGCGGTGGGTGACCTTCCGGCGCAGCCCCTTGCCATAGCGGGTCTCGACGCACCCTTCCAGAATGTAGATCGCGGTTTCGAAGCCGCGATGATAGTGGGGTTCGGCCGAGCCCCCGGGGGGGATGACCACCAGGCTCATGGAGAGCCCCCGGGCCCCGGAGGTTTCCTCCGAGACTCCAAAAAAATAGGGGAGGCGCTGTTTGGACATCACCTCCCGGGTGGGACGCACGGTCACGATTTCCGTGGGGGTTGCCTCTTCCTCAGGCGTTCCCGTGGCTCCCGAAGGGGATGGGTCTTGGGAATTCATAGGGCTTCCTCCTCATTGAGCCGCCAGGCGGCAGGGGCAGGCTAAATCCAGCCTTCTTTCTTCAGCAACTGTCGAATCTTTTCCACGTCCCCCCCGGCCTGCCGGCACACCCGGCTGACCGCCGAGTAACCCCGGGCCTTCATCAGGTCGGTCAACAGGGGGATGATGGAGGCGGCGTTCCGTTGGTTGCGTTCCCGCACCACCGTCACCTCCTCCAGGCATCGCTCGGCCAGGGTGTGGGCGGCGTTTGCCAGCAACCGCATGGAATCCAGCACATTGAAGAGCAGAACGCTTTCCCAGACGTTCAGGTCCAGCTCTCCGTGGTCCAGAACGCCGGCGCACGCGGCGTGATTGCCGAGGACCTGAAAGCAGCACTGAATGACGAACTCGGGAATCACCGGGTTGACCTTTCCCGGCATGATGGAGGAGCCGGGTTGAACGGCCGGGAGCCGGATCTCCCCCAGGCCGGCCTCGGGGCCGGAACTGAGTAGCCGCAGGTCCTTGGCGGTTTTGATTAGGGCCCGGGCCAGCAGATCCAGGCCGGAGGAGACGGCCACCAGTCCGTCCGGGTTCTGGGCCGCGTCGAAGAGGTTGGGAGCCAACCGGTAGGCCGGGTCACCGCTGACCACCCGAAGACTGGGAAGGATCTGCCGCCGGTAGCCCTCGGGAGCATCCTGCGGCCGCCCCACGATGGTTCCTCCCAGGTTGACGGCGTGCAGCTCTTCCACCTCGCGGGCGATCCGTTCCGCGGCTCTGGCCAGAGCGGCTTCATAGCCCCCGAACAGGTCCCCAAAAGTGACGGCCACGGCATCCTGAAGGCAGGTCCTGGCCATCCTGGGCTCGTCTCGAAACCGCGACGCCCTGGTTCGCAAGACCTGTCCCAGGTGTTCCAGGGCTTCAGCCAGCCAGGGCCAGGAAGCGATCACGGCCATGCGGCAAGCGGTGGGGTAGACGTCGTTGGTGGACTGGTGGAGGTTGACGTGATCGTTGGGATGGGCTCGCCGGTACTGGCCCCGGAGCCCCCCCAGGAGTTCTTCGGCCCGGTTGGCCAGCACTTCGTTGGCATTCATGTTGGCCGAAGTGCCTCCTCCTCCGTGGAAGCGATGAATGGGGAAATGGTGAAAGGCCTGTTGGCCGATCAGCTCCCGAGCTCCCCGGACGATGGCTCCGGCGACCTGGCCATCCAGGAACCCCGCCGTCCGGTTGGCCTCGGCAGCCGCCCACTTGATGCGCAGGAGCGACTCCACCAGAGCCGGATAGTCGCCGATGGAGCGCTCCCCCGACAGGGGAAAGTTGTCGAGGGCGCGTTGGGTCTGGGCTCCATAAAGGGCTTCCTGCGGGACCTGGACTTCGCCCAGGAAATCGTGCTCCACTCGGCAGGGGCCGCTGGGCATGGTCAATCCTCGCGGGAGCCGGCCTGCGCCTTCAGGAACGGCAGCAGCTTCCGGCTCAACTGTTGCGGCTTCTCCAGCATGGGGAAGTGGCCGCAGTCCTCGATCAGGGCCAGTTGGGCGCCGGGAATCAGCTCGGCCAGGCGGCGGCTCTGGCCGGCAGGGGCCGAGTCATCCGATCGAGTGCCGATCACCAGGGTCGGCGCCTGGATCTCTCCCAGGCGGCGGGTGAGGTCGAAGCGGCTGTAGGCGCCGACCAGTGCCCGGCCGAGGTCTTCGGGCGTGGACCGCATCTGCGTCTTGACCCAGCGGCGGACCGACTTCGGGGTGCCGGGAGCGAACCAGGCATCGAAATGGCGGTCGAAAGCGCGGGGGAAACCCATTGGGCGGGCATCGGAGGCGATTCTCTTGGAGATCAGCCGGTCTTCCGGATCGGAGGCGATGGTCGCCACCAGCACCAGCGCGGCCGTCCGTTCCGGTCGTTCCAGGCAGAAATGCTGGGCCACCATGCCGCCCATGGAATGACCCACGATGACGGCCCGCTCCAGCCCCAGTGACGCCATGGTGGCGCCCACGTCGCCGGCCAGTTGCTGGATGGAATAACCGCCGGGAGGCGCTTCCGAGTCGCCGTGTCCGCGAAAGTCGATGGCCAGACAGCGGTAGTTTCGACCTGCCAGCTCCTCATACTGCCGTCGCCAGAAGGTCCGGTTGCACATCCAGCCGTGCAGGAAAACGACGGCGGCTCCCTGTCCGCACAGGGTGTAGGCCAGTCGGACGCCGTTGACTCCGATCCGGCCCGATATCGAGCTGTCCGCGTTCATTGGGTCTCCCGGCCCCTGCAGAAATAGTATGCCAAACCCTTCGGGTGAGCAAGGAGGGCTCTCCGATGGCTTGCGTCTTCCAGAAAAGATATCCACGAAGGGGATCCACGAAGAGCACGAAGGGAAAAAGAGTTATCCACGAAGGGGCACGAAGGACCACGAAGGGCCACTAAGGGGTTGGTGGGGGATCGAGAGGGGTTTGCCAGGGGTTGAGAAGGGGGGAGCGGATATCCACGAAGGGCGAAAAGGCAAAAACATTTCCACGAAGGGCCACGAAGAACGGCGAAGGGCCACTAAGGGGTTGGAGAAGGCTCAAGAGGGATCCGCCAAAGGTGGGGAAGGGGGAAAAGATTTCCAGGAAGAGGCTGAAGTATCTGTCAAGGGGGAGCTTTTTGCAACATTCGCAACGGGGCAGGTCATTTTGCCGGCAAACGTGATGTTCTGCCTTTTTCAATATCGGGTGCGACCTGGTGAGAAATGCGGGTTCACCACAAAAAGCACAAAAGTCACAAAACGAATTTTTCGTAACCCTTCTCGAGATGCCGGTTGCGAAGATATCCATGCAGGTCGAAGGCCGTCTGCCGGATCTGATCACACAAAGCCCGCACGCCTTGGTCGTTTCTCATGGTTCCGCTTTTTTTTGTTTTTGTGCCTTTTGTGGCCATTCCCGGCAAAGATCCCGCTGCCGCATTTTGCAAACGCCTCATCTGTTCCTTAATTATTCCCTTCGTGGTCCTTCGTGGATATCTTTTTTCCTTCATTGCTTGTTGGTCTGAGGTGCCGCCCTCCCTCGCCAATCTTTTTTGTTGATGCCGGCAGGCCGCGAATCTATGATGGCCAGGACTGTGGGGACCTGCCCCGGCCCGCGAGGTCAAGGCGCATGTGGAAATATTTCGACAGCTTGCCTCTGAAGGACAGAAACAACATCGCCTCCCTGGGAGAGGGCGACACCGCCCTGGTCCCCAGCCGTCAGATCGGCTCCTCTCTGGGGTTGGACCACCTCTATTTCAAGTTGGAGTTCCAAAATCCCTCCGGATCCTACAAGGACCGTTTCGCCAGCATGGCCGCCTCATTGATGGTCGAGGAGAACCGCCGGGAGATGCTGGCGACTTCTTCCGGCAATACCGGCTCGGCGCTGGCCGCCTATGCGGCTCGCTTCGGTTTAGAACTGGATCTGTACGTGCTGGAGACGGCCTCCCGCCAGAAGCTGATCCAGGCCGAGGCCTACGGCGCCCGGGTGATCCGGGTGCGGAAATTCGGAGTGACCGAGGCAGGGACCAACTCGGTGGTGGAACGGCTCAAGGCCCGAGCCCGGACCGGCGAGGCCGTATTGCTGATCTCGGCCACCTGCATCAGCCCCCGGCAGATGGCCGGCGTGAAGACCATCTCTTTTGAAATATGCGAGCAGCTCGGCGGCGCGCCGGATCACGTCTTCGCTCCCATCGGTGGCGGCGGCCTGTTTTTCCAGTGTTATCAGGGGTACCGGGAGTGGTTCCAGGCGGGTCGCATCGACCGGGTTCCCAGGATGCACGCCGCCCAGCCCCAGGGGTGCGCCACGGTGGTGGGGCCGCTGAGCAGGAATGAAACCCGCGCCCAGGCCGTCACCTGCACCAGCCAGATATCGGGGCTCCAGGTGGCCGCCGTGCTGGACGCCCAGATGGCCCTGGATGGAGTGCTGGCCAGCGGGGGCTCCGGCCAGATGCTGCCCGACGAGGCCGTCTACTCCTGGCAGCAACGCCTCATCCGCGAGGAGGGCATCTATACCGAGCCCGCGGGAGCGACCGCGCTGGCCGGCCTGGACCAGGCGGTGCGCCAGGGGCTGGTGAAGGCGTCCGAGAGGGTGGTGTGCCTGGTCACCGGGGGAGGGTTCAAGCACCTGGAATCCATCGACGCCATGCTTGAAGGCGCCTCCATGCCTCTCATCGACGTCGACGAAATCTGATCTGAACGGCAGGCGAGGAATGGCCAAGAGGCGCATTGCGGTGGTTGGCTGCGGGTCCATCGGACGCCGGCACGCCCGGGTGTTGTCGGCCCGGCAGGAGCTTGCGGTGGAGCTGTGCGAGTCCCATCCCGACCACCTGCAGCGGGCCTTGCGGGAGGTGGGCGAGGTGCCGACCCATGCTTCCTTCGAGAGCCTGCTGGCCACCCGGCCGGAATTGGTGGTGATCGCTACACCGCACCGATTGCATGCCGAAATGTCGATTCGGTCGCTCCAGGCCGGGTGTCACGTGCTCTGCGAAAAGCCCATGAGCGACAGCCTGGCTCAAGCCCGGCGCATGCTCGAGGCGGCCGAGGCCAGTCGCCGGGTCTTCAGCGTGGGGTTCACCTACCACTTCCATCCGGTGATGCAACACCTGAAGGAGCTCATCCGGGAAGGAACCTTCGGGCGCATCCTCTCGCTGCACTTCCACGTGGGGACCTATCTCACCCTGATGAACTCCATCTCCCGGCACCAGGCCGAGGTGGAGGGGGCCATCGCCATGGACTATGCCCACCAGCCCGACCTCTATTACTGGTGGCTGGGGAAGATGCCGGTCAGGGTCTATGCCGCCGGTTGCCGGGGCGGGGAACTGCCGCTGCAGTCCAATCCCAACCTGATGGCCGTCACCCTGGAGTACCAGGAACCGCTGATCGCCACCATTCACATGAACTACGTGCAGCATCCCGACCGCGGCGCCTGCGAAGTGATCGGGGATCGGGGCTGGGCTCTTTTCGACATGCGCTCCAACTCGTTGCGACTGGGCAATCTCGAAACCGAGTCGGAAACCGTCCGCACCTTCGACCTGGAGCGGGACCCCTTGATGGCCAACGAGCACCAGGCCTTCCTGGAGGCGGCGGCCGGCCGCCGACCACCCGAGAGCCCGGCCCGGGAGGCCATTCAGTCCATGCGTATTGTCGAGGCCATCATCCAGTCCTGGAGGCAGGGCCGACCGGTCGCCGTCGAGGAGTGAATAATTTCCACCGCCGAGGTGGCCCTGCAGCCTGCGGCATGGCCCGACCAGGGGCTCTGCCCACCGGAGAAAGAGTCTGATGAGCCGTCCACCTGAATTCGACATCGATGCCATCGGCAGGGAATCCAAGCAGATCCGTTCCTTTTCGGTGGACTTGCCCGAAGGTCTTGGAGATCTGGCCCGGCAGAGCTTTCTGGCCTCCAGCGGCTTTTGCCCGGAAGACCGTATCGCGGCCGAGATGGCCCTGCAGTTCGATGGCAAGACGCTGTCGATGCCCGTCCTGACAGCCAGGGGCCGCAAGGACGGACCCACCCTGGTGGTGACGGCCGGGGTTCATGGCGACGAATACGAGGGGATGGAAGCCATCTACCGGACCTATGAAGCCTTGGACCCCGACAGGCTGCAAGGCACTTTCGTGGCCGTGCCCATCGTTACCCTGACGGCGTTCTGGCTCGGCATCCGCTGCAATCCCGTCGACTCCCTCAATATGGCGCGGGTGTTTCCGGGTAGCGCCGACGGCAGCTTCAGCCAGCGGCTGGCCCAGGCCGTGCTGCAGCGGGTGTTGCGCCATGCCAGCTTCTACATCGACCTGCACAGTTCGGGGCGAAACTATCACATGTTGACGCTTTGCGGCTACTCCATGCTGGGGAAGCAGGCCGCCGTCGCCCGAGAAGCCGCCCTCGCCTTTGGAGCCCCGGTGGTCTGGGCCCATCCCACCACTTCTCCGGGGAGGACCCTCTCGGCTACCCTGGAGCTGGGCATTCCTTCTCTCTATACCGAGGCCTACGGAGCCGGCCACGTGCGGCCCGAGGACGTGGACTGCTACACCCAGGGGCTGGCTAACGTGTTGAAGTTTCTCGACATGACGGTATTGGAAGGCGCGGGCCTACCCCCAGGCTATCGGCCCTGGCTGCTGGGGGGATCCGGAGACATGGACGTGGCCATCAAGTGCCGGGAGGGTGGATTGTTTTTCGGCGCCCTGGAGATCGGTGCGCGAGTGCGCCGGGGAGACCTGCTGGGTATTATCCGCAGCCTGGATGGAAGGGTGGTCGAGGAGATCACGGCTCCCGCCGAGGGTGTGCTTATGCTGATGCGGGCCACGCCTCGCATCTACCCGGGCGAGAACATCGCGGCCCTGGCTTCCGAAGCCTGAGGAGCGGGAAGCCGCCCTTGGAGGCGCAACCGCCGGCACCGGGGTCTGAACAAGGGGCGCAGGAGGGGACACCATGAAACTCAAGGACAAGGTGGCTATCATCACCGGGGGCGGCACCGGTATCGGCAAGGGAATTGCCAAATGCTTCGCGCGGGAGGGAGCCCGCTTGATGCTGGCTCAACGCCGCCTGGAGGTAGCCGAACGGACAGCGGGAGAGCTGGGCGGCCGTGCCATGGCCTGTGACGTCTCTTCCCGGTCCCAGGTGGAGCGGTTGATCGAGGAGACGCTCCGCCACTACGGGCGGATCGATATCCTGGTCAACAATGCCGCCGTGACCGGATTGCCCGCGCTCACACCTTTTCTGGAGTGTTCGGAGGAGGCCTGGGACAACATCCTGGATGTGAACCTGAAGGGGACCTTTCTCTGCTCCCAGCTCGCCGCCCGCCACATGGTCTCCCGCGGGCAGGGCGTCATCATCAACATCTCCTCGGTAGGAGCCTACGCGGCCCAGAGCTGGGCGGCTGCCTACTGCGCCAGCAAGGGTGGAATGGAGGGATTGACCAAGGCCATGGCTCTGGATCTGTCCTCCCACGGCATCCGCGTGGTGGGGATCGCGCCGGGCGACATCGTGGTCGAGAAGAACAAGGAACTCGGGCAGGAATTGGCTGCGCTGGGGGTGGACCGCACCTATTCTCGAAAAACCCCGCTGGCCCGCCGCGGGCTGCCGGAGGAAATCGGGGGCGCCGCCGTCTTCCTGGCCTCGGACGACGCCAGTTTTGTTCACGGAACCACGCTGATTGTGGACGGCGGTTTACTCGCCTACTGACCGGTGCGTCGGAGAACGTAGGGGCAACCCTTGTGGTTGCCCGGTTGTTCGCATTCGCCTGGTCATCCCCACGTAGGGGGCGCCCACAAGGGACGCCCCTACCGTCCCACATGGAATGTGGGCGTGTTCCGGTTGTTCTGACCTGCCTGTCACCCGAAATTCGGTAGCGTGGGATCATCCTGACCATTTATCCTGTTCATCCGTGTGAGACAAGAATCGAAGCAACCTGATTGACCAACCAACGCCACTGTTTGAAAAGGTGAGGACGCCATGCCAGCTTTCGAACCCGTCGTATACTTTCGAGACGCCATCGTTCCGGCCTCTCAAGCCAGGATTGCCTACTACGACTTCGGCATCATCCTGGGGGCCACCGTGACCGATCTGGTCCGGACCTATCGCCACAAGCCCTTCCGGCTGGACGACCATTTGACCCGCTTCTACGAATCCTGCAAGTACGCCCGCATCCAGCCGCTGTTGACTCATGAGGAAACCCGGGAGGTCACCCTGGAACTGCTGGAGCACAACCTGCAGGCAATCGGCCAATCGGACGATCTGGCCATCGTCTACTTCATCACTCCCGGGGAGAATGCCGTCTACGGCGGACTGCCCGAGGAGGCCGTGCATCAGACGCCCACCTTCTGCATCCACACCTATCCCATGCAGTTTGCCACCTGGCAACCGCTGTTTCGGGAGGGCGCCCACGTGGTCATTCCCTCCATTCGGCACGTGCCGCCCGAATGCCTGGATCCCAAGGTCAAGAACCGCAGCCGGCTGCACTGGTGGCTGGCCGACCAGGAGACCCACCTTGTCGATCCTAAGGCCATCACCGTGCTGCTCGACCTGGACGGCAACATCAGCGAAGCCAGCGGCGCCAACTTCCTGATTGCCAAGAATGGAAGGCTGCTGTCGCCGACCAGCCGAAACATCCTGGGAGGAATCAGCCTGCTCAATGTGAGCGAGCTGTGCCAGCAGCTTCAGATTCCCTTCGTCGAAAAGAATCTGCAGGTTCATGACGTGGTGAATGCCGACGAAGCCTTCCTGGCCACCACTCCCTATGGCATTGCGCCGGTAACCAGGGTGAACGGGCTGACCATTGCCGAGGGGAAGCCGGGGCCGCTGTTCGACCGCTTGACCAAGGCCTGGAGCCGGCAGGTGGGCATGGACGTCCTGGAGCAGATCATGAGCCCCGAGAAGGTCCATTAGCGCGGAGCCGGTGACCCGCAGGGCTGGAGTTTTTTGCTCGGAATCGTCTAGAATACCGGGACCAACTTCTTTTTTGGAGGCAAGCCGGTGAGGGTTGTATCTGTTGCCGTTCTGGTCATGGCGGCGGTGGTGCTGGGGGCGGTTCTCGCCCCGGCCATGCCGCTCGACTCCGGCTCATCCACCGTCGACTTTCAGCGGGACGTTCGTCCCATCCTCTCCAACCACTGCTTCGAGTGCCACGGTCCCGATTCGGCCACCCGGATGGCGGATCTCCGGCTGGATACCCGGGAGGGAGCCTTCTCCAGGCGGCCCAACGGAAGCCTCATCGTTCCGGGCGACCCTGAGGCCAGCCTGCTCTACCAGCGCATCTCCCATCCCCAGGCGGCCCTTCGGATGCCGCCGGCCCACTCCAAGAGGCCGTTGAACCACGAACAGATCGCCACGCTGCGCCAGTGGATCCAGCAGGGAGCCGCCTGGGACCAGCACTGGTCCTTCAAGGCCATTGGCAGGCCCGCACCCCCTCCGGTGAAAAACCCCTCCTGGGTGCGCAACCCCCTGGACCGCTTCATCCTGGCCCGCCTGGAAGCCGAGGGTCTGGCGCCGGCTCCCGAAGCCGACAAGCGCACCCTGGCCCGCCGCCTGGCCCTGGATCTGACGGGACTGCCACCCGATCCCGGGACCTTGGCCGGCTTCCTGGCTGACGACTCCGACAGGGCCTATGAAACCCTGGTCGACCGGCTCATGGAGTCGAAGCACTGGGGCGAGCATCGAGCCCGCTACTGGCTGGATGCGGCCCGCTACGGAGACACCCACGGGATCCACATCGACAACTATCGGGAGATGTGGCCCTACCGCGATTGGGTGATCGGGGCTTTCAACCGGAACCAGCCCTTCGACCAGTTCACGCTGGAGCAGATTGCCGGCGACCTGTTGCCCGACCCCGGCCTGGACCGGCTGGTGGCCACCGGCTTTCATCGATGCAACATCACCACCAACGAAGGCGGCGTCATTCCCGAAGAATATGAGGCCATCTACGCCAAGGATCGAGCCGATACCACCGGCCTGGTTTTCCTGGGTCTCACGGTCGGCTGCGCCACCTGCCACGACCACAAGTTCGACCCCATCTCCCAGCGGGAATTCTATGCCCTGACGGCCTTCTTCAGGAACACCACCCAGTACGTGATGGATGGCAATATTTCCGATCCGCCGCCGGTGCTGGTGGTTCCGGAGGCTCAGGACCTGGACCGCTGGCGTCAGCTTCGCCGGGAAGCCGCTGAGTTGGAGGAAGGGATCGAGGGCCGCGCCGCTTCCGTCGACGGGGCATTTGCCGAATGGCTGGCAGGCAGCCGGCACCGCTCGCTGCAAACGCCGCTGGAACCAGCGGCGGAGTTGTTGCGGCTCCGGCTGGGCCGCAAGGCCTCCGCGGAGATTAACGGAAACCGAAAGAAGGTCATCCTCCGTCAGGGGGCGAAAACGCGCGAGGGGCCCGCAAGGAACCAACGCTCGCTGCGGTTCGCGGAGGAGTCCTGGGCGGAGTTGCCCAGCCTGGAACTCGACACCGACACGCCCTTTTCCATCGCCTTGTGGTACTACCAGCCCAAGGTGGTGGGGACCTTTGCCGTGATGGGCCAGTCCGACCCTGACGATCACTCCCGCGGCTGGGCGCTGATCAGCCGCTCGCGGCAGCTCGTCCTCACCCTGACGGGGGAAAGGCCGGCCCCCGAAAAAGCGGCCAGCTCGGTGCAGATCCGTCCCATCAACACCCGGCGGCTGGCCCCGGGAGAGTGGACTCACATTGTATTGACCTATGACGGCTCCGGAGAACGGGCCGGTCTGGGGCTCTATTGGAACGGCGAGACCATCGAGTCCCAGGGCAGCGAGTATTTCACCCGGGTCGAGGGCAGTATCCGGACCAGGCAGCCGCTGTATCTGGGCCGGGGCCTGACCAAGGTCGGCGACCTCGCCGATCCCCAGGTGAGCAGCTTCTCAGGGGGCGGCATCGCCGATCTCAGAATCTTCAATCGTGCGATTTCAGCCCGCGAAGCCAGGGTAGTTTCGCTTTGGTCCACCCTGGAAAGCGCCAGGGGCAAGAAACCCCAGGCCCTGAAGCCGGAGGAGCGGGAGGCCTTGCGTCTCTACTACCTGACCGTAGAGGACGGCCATTACCGCCGGCTGCTGGCCCGGGCCCAGGAGATCGAGCGGGAGTGGCGCGAGGTGCGGCGGCGGGGCGGGATCACCCACGTCATGCAGGAGAGAGCCGATAGCCAACCCCAAACCCATGTCCTCTATCGCGGCCTCTACGATCAGCCGCGCGAGCTGGTGAAAGCGGGGACGCCCTCCGCCCTGCCTCCCATGGCGGCCTCCTGGCCCCGCAACCGGCTGGGGCTGGCCCGCTGGCTGGTCGCCCCAGCCAACCCGCTGACGGCCCGGGTGGTGGTGAACCGTTATTGGCAGGAAGTGTTCGGGACCGGACTGGTGGAAACCAGCGACGACTTCGGCTCCCAGGGAAAGCGGCCCTCCCATCCGGACCTGCTGGACTGGCTGGCGGTGGAGTTTCGACAGTCGGGCTGGGACATCAAGCGGTTCTTTCGCACCCTGGTGACCTCGGCCACCTATCGGCAGGCGGCTACCCTCACCGCCGAGAAGATCGAGAAAGATCCCGGGAATCGGCTGCTCTCCCGCGGACCCAGTTTCCGCATGGACGGCGAGATGATCCGCGACTACGCCCTGGCGGCCAGCGGTTTGCTGGTTCGCAAGATCGGCGGACCCAGCGTCAGGCCCTACCAGCCGGAGGGGGTCTGGAAGCGGGTGGCCATGCCCACCAGCAATACCCGGATCTACCGGCCGGACGGCGGCTCCAAGCTCTACCGCCGCGGCCTCTACACCTTCTGGAAACGCTCGGCGCCACCGGCGTCCATGGAAATATTCAACGCCCCCACCCGCGAGCACGCCACCGTGCGGCGGGAACGGACCAATACACCGCTGCAGGCGCTGGTCACCATGAACGACACCCAGTTCGTGGAAGCCGCCCGCTACCTGGCTCAGAGGGCCATGCGCGAAGCCGGCGCGGACTTCGAACGGCGGTTGGACTACATCGCCATCCGTCTGCTGGCCCGTGAGCTGAGACCGGTGGAACGAGAGGTAGCCCGGCGGACCTACCGGGAGTTTGTCGAGTATTACGGTTCGAATGCAGGTGAGGCCGGGAAGCTGCTGGCAAGCGGGGAGTCGGCGCCCGACGAGGCGCTGCCGGCCGCCGAGTCGGCCGCCTGGACCCTGCTGACCAGCCAGTTGATGAACCTGGACGAGGTCCTGAACAAGTAAGGGCGTCCCGGCCGGGCTCCCCGAAGGGTCCTGGGGGGGGCGGCCTCCGGACCTCGTCTTCGAATGGGAGGAATTCAAGAATGCATCCACACCAGGAAGCCATCCTGACGGAAACCAGACGCCATTTTTTCCTTCGGGGAGCCAAGGGCATCGCCGGAATCGCTCTCGGCAGCCTTCTGGCCGAAGATCTTCTGGCCATCGGCGGCGAAGCCGGGGTGGTTGGCGGTCTGCCCCACCTGCCCCATTTCGCCCCCAAGGCCAAACGCTGCATCTATCTGCACATGATGGGGGCGCCGCCGCAGATGGATCTGCTGGACTACAAACCCAGGATGAAGGAATGGTATGACAAGGACCTGCCGGAATCGGTGCGCCGGGGGCAGCGCTTGACCACCATGACCTCGGGCCAGGCGCGCTTTCCCATTGCCCCCTCGGTCTTCGAGTTCAAGCAGCACGGCCGCAGCGGCGCCTGGATCTCCGAGCTGCTGCCCCACACGGCCAGTATGGTGGACGACATCGCCATCATTCGCTCCATGCACACCGAGGCCATCAACCACGAGCCGGCCATCACCTTCATCCAGACGGGCCGACAGATTCCGGGACGGCCCTGCATCGGCTCCTGGATCTCCTACGGTCTGGGAAGCATGAACCGGGACCTGCCTACCTTTGTGGTGATGAACGCCGAGAAGAGCCACCCCAAGGCAGGGGTGCAGGCCATCTCGGCCAAGTTGTGGAGCTCGGGATTCCTCTCGCCGGAGTACGCCGGCGTGGGGCTGCGCGGCGGGGACGATCCGGTCCTCTACCTGAAGGATCCCGGCGGCGTCTCCCGTGAGGTGCGGCGCAAGATGCTGGACGGTCTCAGCGAGCTGAACCGGATGCGGCACCAAGAGGTGGGGAATCCGGAAACCCTGGCCCGCATCGAGCAGTACGAAATGGCCTTCCGCATGCAGTCCTCGGTGCCCGAGATGAGCGATCTTTCCAGCGAACCGGAAAGCACCTTCAAGCGCTGGGGGGAGGAAGCCAGACAACCCGGCAAGTTCCAGAACGCCGCCCTGATGGCGCGGCGGCTGGTTGAGCGGGGCGTGCGGTTCGTGCAGATTTACCACCGCGGCTGGGACGTCCACTCGTCCGCCCCTGAAGTGCTCCCGGCTCAAGCCCGGGACGTCGACCGGGCTTCCTGGGCCCTGATTCAGGACCTTAAGGAGAGGGGGCTCTTCGAAGACACTCTGGTCATCTGGGGCGGGGAATTCGGCCGGACCATTTACTCCCAGGGTCTGTTGACCCCCTCCAACTACGGCCGCGACCACCATCCCCGCTGCTACAGCCTGTGGATGGCCGGAGGCGGCATCAAGGGAGGCGTGGTTCACGGGGAAACGGACGACTTCTCCTACAATATCGTCAAGGACCCGGTCCACATTCGCGACTACCAAGCCACCATCCTGCGCCTGTTCGGCATCGACCACGAGCGCTTCACCTACCGCCACCAGGGTCTGGACGCCAAGCTCACCGGGGTCGAACCCGCCCACGTGGTGAAAGAGCTACTGGCCTGAAAGACCTCGCCCCTTGGCTAGCGCCACCAAAATGTTCCTGCAACTTTGTCCCCTTGGTGCGACGAGCTCATGGGATGAAGACCTCCTGGGAGCGCGGGCGTCCCGCCCGCACAAACCCTGGCGCAGCCCCGCCCATCTCCCCCACGTGGATCAACGGGCAACGGCGCCATAACTCTCCTTCAGCCTGGCTGATGCCGTTCCCGCCGACAGGGTGGGTGCCTGCTGCATCTCACTGAAGCTAAGCGGAGGTCAAAGGGACAGCATGCGGGCGGGACGCCCGCGCTCCCAGGCGAAAGAAGCCTCACAACTCCCGGATCTCGATATTCCTGAAATGCACCGGCGCCCCTTCCGACTGGAGCCCGATCGGCCCCTGGCGCACCGGATAGGGGCCGCTCTTCCCGATGAAGACGCCGTTGAGCTTGGCGCCGATCACGCCGTCCCGCGAGGTGATCTCGAGGTGGTTCCACTCGGTGTGGGGCTTGCGGGCCCGGGTCCGCGCCTCCTCGTCGCCGTCGCTTCGGGGACCCTCGGCGCCCCCCAGGGGGAAGATCTGAGCCAGCCGCTGGTAGAGGCCCTGAACCTCCACACAGGCCGGCCAGACCTTGTGCTCTCCGGAGATGTAGTGGAACACGCCGCTGTTGCCGGCCTGCTCGGGGTAGCGGAACTCCAGCGTCAGAACGTAGTTGGAGTAGGACTTCCGCGTGCAGAGGTACCCGTTGGGCGTGCCGTTGCACTGGAACACGCCGCCCTCGGCCTTCCAGGAAGCCGGGTCTCCAAAGGCAACGAAAAAGTCCTTCTCGAAGTCGTCCAGCGCGTCGACGGCGCCTGCCTGCTCCGTGGTGGACGATTGACAGGCCAGGCTGAGTGAAAGGGCGGAAAGAGCCAGGATACGCGAGAGCATGGTGTCTCCTCGGTGAGTCGGTTCCAATGGATGAATGTCGCCCAGTATACCCCAAGCCGGCGAGATGGGACCACGAGGGTTCTCGATGGGGTGCATGCTGCATGGCGGCGGTTCCCGGACGCCGGGCGGCCCAGCTTCCGCCCCCCACCAAATCAGCCATCGCCTGGCGGCTCGGCTTGGTACAAACCGGGAACATGGTTTACACGTTGCGTGGGTATAGGGTAAAGAGCTTTGCCGCTGCGACTCCCCCTCAAGCGGGAAGTAATCGGCATCTCCTGGGAGCGCGGGCGTCCCGCCCGCATTCTCTCCCTGCCAGTGCTTCCTCCCCCGCCAGTGGGACAGTAAGGGGACGTTGTTGAATTACGGAAAGTAAGGGGACGTTGTTGAATTACTGGAATAACTTTGTTTCTGCTTCTGAGCCTTGTCCGGCGGAAAACAAGCAGTCGACGCTCCGTCAAGCCCGGCTGAACGGCCCTGCTTCCCAGCGCTCCCTGTCACACGAAGCGGTATCGAGCCCTTCCGGCCATAGCCAAGGCATTTCAGAAACGCCCCGCCCGGTATTTCCGGTTATTCAACGAGGTCCCCTGTTTTCCCGAGCCATCTCGTGCTGTTCCCCCAACGTAGGGGCAACCCTTGTGGTTGCCCGATTGTTCGCGGTGGCCAGGAGACGGAGGCAGGGCCATCGGGCAAGGATTCATGGCGGCAAGAGCGAGCCTGTCAGGATATACTGTTCAAGGTATGGTTTCGCCGGTGCTGATCGGTCCTGGCCGTCCCCGGCGTGGCCGCACCTTTCTCCCTCTTTGAATTGAATCGTTTCCATGGGTTGGGTGAGCAAAATCACCCCGTCCGGAAAGGGAGAAAAATGATGCCGACCTCGTCTAAACCTGACACCAGCGCAATCCATCGGGTCCTGATCGACAGCGGCGCGGACCCCAAGCTGATCCATCCCGCCATCGAGGAGATGCGTAGCTTGAGTGGACAGAACGTCATCACCGCCATCGGCGCTCAAATCACCGAGTTCCGGTCCGACGTGCAAACTCAGATCACTGAGCTCCGGTCCGAGATGCAAGCTCAGATCAATGATGTCCGGACGGAGATGCAAGCTCAGATCAACGGGCTGCAAGCCCAAATCACCGAGCTCCGGTCTGAGATGCGAGCTCAGATCAAGGGGCTGCAAGCTCAATTCACCGCTCTCCGAGGGGAGATGAACACCCTCACCAAGATCATCTGGACACTCATCAGCCTGCTGTTCATTCCCATGTTCGGCCTGCTTTACAAGATCCTTACGTCGTGACCCAAACCGGTTTTCCCGGACCGTCTCGCGCTGTCCCCCCAACTTAGGGGCAACCCTTGTGGTTGCCCGATTGTTCGCGGTGGCCTGGGGACTGCGTCGGCGCCGCCGGGCAAGGATTCATGGCGGCAAGAGCGAGCCTTGTGTGGTATACTGTTGTCTGATGGTATTAACTGGTTTTCATCGGCCCTGCCCCTCCCCGGCGTGGCCGCACTTTTCTCCCTCTTTCGATTGAATCGTATCCGTGCGTCGGGTGAGCGGAATCACCCCATCCGGAAAGGGAGAAAGTTGATGCCGACCTCGTCTAAACCTGAAACCAGCGCAATCCATCGGGTCCTGATCGACAGCGGAGCGGACCCCAAGCTGATCCATCCCGCCATTGAAGAGATGCGTGGCTTGAGTGGGCAGAACGTCATCACCGCCATCGGCGCTCAAATCACCGAGCTTCGGTCCGACGTGCAAACTCAGATCACTGAGCTCCGGTCTGAGATGCAAGCTCAGATCAACGGGCTGCAAGTTCTAATCACCGCGCTCCGGGCGGAGATGAAGACCCTGTACAAATTCATCTGGACGCTCATGAGCCTGCTGGCCATTCACATGCTCGCTGTGCTTTACAAATTCCTCGCGTCGTGACCCAAACCGATTTTGGCCGGGGTAAAACAAGGCGACAAGGCGACATCGTCAACTTGCCCGAATAACCTTGTTCCGGCTTCTGAGCCTCGGCCGACGGAAAACGAATAGATGACGCTCAGTCAAGCCCGGCTGAATGGCCCTGGTTCGCAGCACACCCTGTCGCACGACGCGGAATCGAGCCCATCCGGCCATACCCAAGGCATTTCAGAACCACTCCGTCCGGTATTTCCAGTTATTCAACAACGTCCCCTGTTTTCCTGGTGCTTATCAAGAGAGGAGGTGCTTGCGCCTGATTACCTGAGGCCCGGCGGGCACTGGCAGTTGCCCTGGCCCAGGGCCGACAGCCGGTCGCAGGCCGCTCGGATCTCCCGCCGCCTCGCCTCTATCTGCTCAGGCGTGGAGGAGCTGCCCGTCGCGATCGCACACTCGGCCCCTGCCGCCTGCAGGGCAAAGGAACGGACCTGCAGGCTGACACTTGCCGGACACCAGGAAAACCCCAGGTTCGCCACACCGCCGGGAGGATTCGGATAGCCCGGGACTTGGCAGGGGCCCCCGCCAGACGCGGCGCCCGTGTTGCCCGAGGGTGCGTCCAAAGAGGCGCCGGTGCCGCTGCTACCAACAGCCTCACCTGCCAAGACGCTTCCTCCGTCCTTCTCGCTCCGACCGGCGGGAGCGGATGCTTTGCCGGCTGATTCCTGCCGAGCCGTGGGCGATCCATGCCTTTCTCCGCTTGTGGCCTTCCTGTCCTCATCCTCCGCCCACAGACTGTCGTCCCTGATGAATGGGCCAAGTCCGGCGCGATCACAATCGGCAACGGTCGCGTATGCATGAACGGCCGGAAATATCTCTAGCCTGATTTGTTCGAACAGGGGCAATTTTGTGCCAGCGTGATAGGCCAATGCTACTCGAAGAACTAGTGACGTTATCTGTGATTTGGGATGCCACTCATCACCGATGAACTTGTGTATAACCTCTTCAGGTGGAAATCGTTCGGCGGCGTTTTGGGGAATGGAGACGTCACCAATGTGAAGTGTGATGATTTCCACGACTTCGTCATTGATCTCCTTGCTTATCGCATAGGTCAACTGAGGGTTCTCCTCAAAAAGCTCGATGAAATCTCTACATAGCGGGGTATAGAGAGTTGCGGCTTCCGCCTCATACCCTCGGGTTGTTTTCACCTGAAGACTTAACCTGATGGGTACGCATTGACCGTTCTTTATCTCAAATGTGGTCCTATTTTCCAGGAGGGAAGTGTAGAGGGTGGAAATATCGTTTTTATTATCCGGTAGCTCTTCATTAATCTCGGAAATATTCCCGTCTTCATCTCGCTTGATGACCACTTTGGCGGGTTTCGGCTTCGTGTCACCGTCCCCGCTCAGGCCGGCTCGATGGGCGTTCACCATAGCCCTTATGCGCTTCCCGGATTTCAAGGATTCCAGCATATCTAAAGGGGGCGACGCGTAATGGATGGTGGTTTCGGTTCCACCGTCGACCTTTCTCGTTTCTTTCGAAACGACAAGATCCTCGTGAACTTCAATGGACCCGTCCTTTTGGAGATCGAAAGGGATGAAGCGAAGACGATCCGGGACGAAAGGGCCATTCCGGATAATGTGAAAATCACCACCCGTCTCCAGAGGATTGTTGAAGAGTTCCGCGCACTTTGAGTAATCGGCTCCTATGCCTTGGCCTCCGGGACCAGCCGAAGACACTTCTTGTCGACGGGCGGCGGCACTCCGAGAGGTTTCTGCGGGCTTCGGGGCGGGCGGCGCCGGGCCGGCTTGTGTTGCCGGCAACTCGGTTTCAGCCTCGACTCTTGCCTTTTCGGCTTCCGCCTGGTTCATCAGATCCAGGGCTTCCTCATAGTGCTCGGCGTCGCGGCCTCGCAGCTTCAGATACCTGACGAGGGACTCGATCGCCCGCTCGGGCACCCCCAATGAGGACCAGACCTGGGCGTAGCGGAAATGGTCCTCAGGATCCGTCTCAAGGGCGTGCTCCTGCTGTAAGGCGACGAGCTTCTCCATGGCGGCCCGCGCTCCCGGGTAGTCCTTCTCCTGCACCAGCTGCTCCGCCTGGCGGAGGTACTTGTCCATCAGGATCTCCGGCGGAAGCTGGGCCGCCGCGGCCGCGAAGCACCCCAGCCAGACTCCAAACCAGACCCTTCCGAAAACTCCGCGCATGCTTTCTCTCCTTCCCTGGCCTCCATCTAATACCCTGGAAACCCTTCGAGCTTTATTTGTCCTTTCCCCGACCCGTCCTTAAGCCGTGGGGTAGCCTCCCACCACAATTGAACTGATCCCGCAAGTTACGAATTCTGTTGGTTTGGATTGTCGCCTGGATGGATGGTAGCCCCTATCTCCGTGGCAGTCGCCGCATCCAGGACCGAGGATTGGATATTGTCCGCGATGGCGATGTATTCGCCGCCGACACGGCCACCGTCGAGGACAAATGGCGGGAAAGTAAGGGGACGTTGTTGACCTACCGGAATAACTTTGTTCCGGCTTCTGAGCCTTGTGCAGCAGAAAACGAGTGGTCGACGTTCCGTCAAGTCCGGCTGAACGGCCCTGGTTCGCAGCACACCCTGTCGCACTTCGCGGTATCGAGCCCGTCCGGCCATTTCCAAGGCATTTCAGAATCGCCCCGCTCGGTATTTCCCGTTATTCAACAACGTCCCCCGTTTTCCCGCGACAGAGTCGTAGCCGCCTCTGTGGGTAAGGCGCTAACGCGCAGCCGATGACTTTGGTTGCGGGCTCGTGTTCCTCACCCTCCACGTGCCAGTTCGCCCATAGCCGATTGTCCCGTTCGTCTGGCTCGAGGCTGAGGAAGTTGCGCTGCAGCGCGAACTTCGTCCGCCTGGTCGGGAAAGGAAGCATGGTTCCGCATATTCCCCGGTCGATCGGCTCAGGCGTGTCGCTCAATTGCTCAAACAGGTACCTGACCAGCTTCGACGGGGGCGGATGTACAATGGCTGACGACGTGAGTTGGTTAATCACATACTTTCGCTCTCCACGCCTGCCGGCGCGCTCCGACTCGATCACCCCGAGGCAGGCGACGTGAACGTCGCCGGACAGAATGGTCACGCGTATCTTTTTGCTGGCCATAAGGTCCAGCAGCCGGTGAATCAGGCGCAACCGCTCCTTGCGGTGGCCGGGACTCTGCCAATGGTCACGGACATCGTCTTCCAGCTCCTGCTGCCCGGGAATCCAGTCCATGATCCGTTCCAACGAGCCAAAGTCCACATGCAGCACCGGAATGGCGATCACCAGAAGCAGGTGTTTCGGGCCGCCGCAGTCCGCCGGGCGCAACTGATCCGTCCATGCCCAGATGGCATCCCAGGTATTGCTGGCCAGCACCTGCGCCTGCGTACGCTCCGACCGGGCGTCGATGGAGATGGTTGCGTAGTCGCCTAGATGGAAGCTGAGCGTGAACCCGTTCTGCGCTGCCAGCTTGCTCGGATGGTGTTCCGAGACTCTGGGATCGATCTGCTGCTGAAACACCGCGAAATGGCTCCGCGCGATCCTGAAGATACCCTGGTAGACAGGACAAGTTTGAATCTCCTGATTGTACGAGCCCCAACCATCGAAGATTTCGTGGTCGTCCCACATCATCACCGTAGGTACCGACGACAACATACCCTCGACCTCAGGCTGATGCCAACGGTCGCAGTAGAGGTTGAAGTAGAACCGATCGACTTGGGCGTCCATCGCCGTGCTGAACTTCCGGCGCTTTCGCGTGTTGAAGGGGGTCTCGACCCATCTCTTGATTGCTGGACACTTCTCCCAGATCTCGTCGGCGTAGATTTGGTCGCCGCCCATGAGGAGGATGTTGTACGGATGCTCCGCGTGCAACACGGCCATGTGGCTCCACAGATGATTCTTGTCCTTGACCTTCTTGATGGCACCTGCTGACGAGAACCCGTTGCACGACGCGAACGCCATCCTAGGCTTGCCAGCCGCTGCCGGTACGTGGAACGACCACGTTTGCGTCTCGTCGAACCCGTACTCGACCCGAGTTGCGCCATTGGTGTCGCGCGAGATATTCATGTCATAGCGATAGACAGCCCTACTCCCATGCACCCACAATTCCTTTCCCGGCGCCGTCATCGCTACGCAAGCACCGGGCCCTATGCACTTGACTTCGAGCACTCTTAGGTCGTCTTTCTTCGCTGTCTTCGCTGTCACGACCAATGCTGAAACGTGCCAGTGCTTCGCATCGGCGCCGCGCAGGCTCAAAACCGGTCCCATCAAGATCCTCATGCGCTTCTCCTCTGCTGGGGGACTCTCCTTGACGGACTACCCAAAGACTCCAACGGAGAAACCCAGAAGGCCGCTCCGTCAAGCCCGGCTGAACGCCCCAGGTTCGCATCACGCCCTGTCAAATTACGGGGAATCAAGCCCTTGTGGCCAAATCCAAGGTATTTCCGAATCACACCGCCCGGTATTTCTCGTTATTCAACAACGTCACCTGTTTTTCCCGGTCAACGTGAAGCGTTTTCCGGCCAGTCGTGTGCTCGGGATTCGGCGTTTACACTGACGGCGCCGAGAAAGTAAGGGGACGTTGTTGACTGACTGGAATAACCTTGTATCGTCTTCTGGGTCTTGGCCGGAGGAAAATGAGTAGCCGGAGCTACGTCAGGACCAGCTGAACAGTTCTGGTTCGCGGCATTTCCTTTCATGCCATGGGGCATCGAGCCTTTCCGGCCAGACCCAGGGCATTGCGGAACGCCCTGCTCGGAAATTCCACTTATTCAACAACGTCCCCAATTTTTACCTCTACGTCGGAAACCGCCGGTGGACAATCACTAATCGCAGTCGAGACAGCGGTCATTCTCGTAGGCGCGCGATTCTACTCTCCCATCCTTGTAGCGCCAGACCCATCTGCCATGCTTCTCTCCAGCCACATAAGTGCCTTCCGTCACGGTTCCGTCTGCTCCGCGCCAGACGTAGGGGCCGTGGCGCTTGCCCTCCACATATTGGACTTCGTTTACATCACCGTCCGACATCCGAAATACCACCTGGCCGTGCCACCTCCCCTCGACATACGGTAGTTCATCGCGGCCCCAGCCGTCCGAATACTTACACCGCCTGACCCAGTTCCCAACCCGCTTGTCGCTCACATATACCCCTTCATATATGCACGTTCGGCCACCGCCCGTTACCCCTCCATCCCGCTCGCCCTGTAAATGCTGCTCCCATATGCGCCCGGTACCATGGTACTCGACCCACTCACCGTGCTGCTTTCCATTCAAGTAGGCTCCTTCTGTCACGGTCCCATCCTTGGCGCGAAAAACCCAAGGTCCCTGTCGCTTGCCCTCCGCATAGGCTCCTTCACCGACAACTTCGTCCGGGTAGCGCTCAATCCATTTGCCGTGCTTCTTGCCATCCAGGAGTTGACCTGTTGACTCGTGAGTAATTGATCGTCCATCATATCGTCCATCACCAGGCCGGCCCCAACTCCAGTTCCAGGCAAGCGTTCCCGTCCCCTGGGCCAAGCCCCCGGAACATTCTGCAGACCATGTCACGGTTTCGTTCTGCGAGACGACATGGGGATTCCAAAGGTGACATTCCGACTGGTTTGTCAACGCCTTCCAGCACTTGGCTTTCACTTCCTTTCCCGTGCAGGAGTCTTGGGTGAACCGAGACACCTGCGCATACTTGGACTGGAACCCATCCGGCAACGCGAAATCGTGCTCCCGGTGTAAATAGAGGATCATGCGCATTGCTTCGAGAGCAGCCTCATAGTTTTTTTCTTCCATCATCCGATCCATCGTCGACAGATACTTGTCTGCCGTCGCACGAATCTTTTCAGTCTTGGCTTGGAGACGTTCCGCCTCGTCCAACAACTCCAGCGCGTCTCTGTAGAACTCGCCTTCTCTTCCTGCCCCCAGCAAATACTTGTTCACGGCATCAATGGCATCCTGCACCAATCCTGCCGACAACGCCGCCTTCGCATACGTGAAGTGGAACGCTTCGGGCAAGATCAAACCGTGCTCTTTCTGTAGGGCGACGATCTTGCCCATCGTTTCGAGCGCCCCCTTGGGATCTTTGGCTTCTATTAGCCGCTCCGCCCGCAGCAGAAACCGGTCCACCTGGATCTCCGGCGGAAGCTGTGCAGCCGCAACTGTGACGCATCCCAGCCAGACGCCAAACCAGACTCTTGCGATCACTCCTCGCATGCTTTCTCTCCTTCCTTCGATTTCATCAAAGACCCCTGTGCCTGGCAAATGTGCGGCACAGGAAAAACGGCAAGCGGTGAAGTGGTTCCTGAAGGCCTTCAAGCAGGGACTCGTCGAAGCTCAAGACAAACTTGGCAACCCGAGCTTCACAATGTTGGTGGTAGGCAAACTCTCTCTACTTCTTTTTGCAATAAAACAAAGCAACATACGGGGGCATATTGTCGTGCGCCTGGCCTTCTCCTGTGGGAAGAGTCGGCCTCCTATGTTTATGTTCTTTGTCATCTCGCCCGTCATCCACAGCATGCAATGCCCCTACGATCCCTTCCGTGTCGCTCCCTCTCGTTGGATTCTCGTGTGAATGCTTCGGCAGATGCGGAATTTCCAGCTTTACCTTGTTTAGTCCTCCCTTCGTGCCAAACTTAATTGGGTCCACTCGAGTTCCATCATCATTAGACTCGGTGGCATTGCCCGCACCCACAATGAACCTACCAGCTGCACCTGTATCCACTTCCCAACCATCGGGACATCCTCGTTCCCTATCAAACGCTACAACCGCACCGGCTGTTAGATCGATTGACGTGGCCGGACCACAGCTCTTGGCGAAGAATGACCCATCCGCACAAATAAGTGCATCTCCTCGCCACATCTGGATCGCCACGAGCGCTACTATTCCCACCACTGCGACGCTCAAAATCCGGCCTGGAACGCTCTCCAAGAACTCTAAAGTCTCCTTCCACGACATAAACACCCTCCTTTGGGACCTCACAGTTGGTTGTCAGTATTGTGTAGACGGCAGAATCGAAAGATTTTGAACCGTTGCCTTTCATCATGTCGTCACTGGTGAACGCTAATGCTGTACCTGCCATTCTGGTGCGCAGGCATCAAGGGGACAACACGGGGACGTTGTTGATTTACTGGAATAACTTAGTTCCGGCTTCTGAGCCTTGGCTGGCAGAAAACGAGCAGCCGACGGTCCGTTAAGTCCGACTGAACGGCGCTGGTTCGCAGCACACCCAGTCACACAACGGGGTATCGACCCCTTCCGGCCATATCCAAGGTATTTCAGAATCGCCCCGCCGGGTATTTCCCGTAATTCAACAACGTCCCCTGTATTCCCCCGTTATTCGACAACGTCCCTGTTTTCCTGGTGCTTATCGAAACAGGAGGTGCTTGCACCTGATTACCTGAGGCCCGCCGGACACTGGCAGTTGCCCTGGCCCAGGGCCGCCAGCCGGTCGCAGGCCGCCCTGATCTCCCGCCTCCTCGCCTCGATCTGCTCGGGCGTCGAGGAACTGCCCGTCGCGATCGCGCACGCGGCCCCTGCTGCCTGCAGGGCAAACGACCGAACCTGCAGGCCGACACTTGCCGGACACCAGGCAAAACCAAGGTTCGCCACACCCCCGGGAGGACTCGGATAGCCCGGCACCTGGCACCCGCCCCCGCCAGGCGTGTCCCCCGCGTTGCCCGAGGTTTCTCCCGAAGAGGCGCCGGTCCCCGTGCTGCCAAGGGTCTCATCAGCAAGCACGCTTCCCCCAATAGTCGTCCCTATCTCCGTGGCAGTGGCCGCATCCAGGCCCGAGGCCGAGGCAATTGCACCGCCCGCGACGCCTGCGACCAACGCTGCCAATGCACCACCGTCGGATTGTGATTTCCTGCGTGCCCTTGCGGTCGCCTTCTGACTTTCGGGCAGTCTGGCCCACGCATTGCGCAATACCTTCCTGTGTCGCCTGCGTGCCACCTTGAGGAGCGTTTTACCCTTTTTATCCCAAGCCGTTAGGGCGGCGCCGGCATCGATCAGGGCTTTGACTACCTCTGGATTGTCGTTGGATTCGGCGGCCTTATGCAGGGGCGTCGATTCGGAGTCTCGGGTCTGCACGTCCAGGGCGGCTCCGGCGTCGATCAAAGCCTTGATCACGGCCGGATTCTCGTTGTACACGGCCGCCTGATGCAGGGGCGTGTATTTCCACGTACCCCGCGCATTCGGGTCCGCCCCGCCCTTAAGCAGAGCCTTGACCACTTCCACATTCTCGTTGTACAGGACCGCCGTATGCAGGGGTGTGTTGCCGAATTGGTGCCGCGCCTCCAGGTTGGCGCCGGCCTCCAGGTTGGCGCCGGCATCGATCAGGGCCTGGACTACTTCCACATTCTCGTTGTGCATGACCGCCCGGTGCAGGGGCGTGCACTTACTGCAATCCGACCAAAAGCCACCATCCCGAGCATCTAAGTCAGCTCCTGCGGTTACACATGCAGTTACGTCTTCAACCGTTGCTTTCCGAAAGAACTTTTTCGTGTTCCATTTCCTGCAATCCACCATCGGTTGCGCCGCAGTTGTCTTTTGTGTCTGCGTCGAGGCCGGCAGCACTGCCTGGGGTTGTGGTTCGTGATCCGGCTTCACCGGCGTGGAACCAACCCGGTCTGCAGCAGGCTCCTGGAGCCTCCGCTCGGCCTTCACCAGCAGCTCCAAGGCCTGCCGATAGTACTTGCCCTCCCTGCCGGTCGCCGACAGATACCGGTTCGCCGAGTCAATCGCGGCCTGCACTGCACCTGCGGCCAGAGCCGTCTGGGCGTAGTGAAAAGGGAATTCCCCCGGCAGCGTGAGATCGTGTGCTTTCTGCAACACCACGATCCGGTCCATCGCCTCCAGAGCGCCCTCGTGTTTCTTCTCTTCGCTCAGCATTTTGGCTTGCAGCAGATACTTGTCTACCAGCACCTCCGGTGGTAGTTGGGCAGCGAAAACAGTGATGTATCCCAAGCAGAGGGTAACCCAAACCTTTGCGATCACTCCCAGCATGGTGTTCCGCTTGGCTTCCATCAAATACTTCCTCATTATTCGCGTTTCTATTTGTCGATATACGGATCGTTGGACAGTGGTCTGCGCCAACATATGCGAGCTATGAGTGGAACCGCTGGTGTTCCGGACAACGCCACCTACCTTTAGTTCATCGGCCCAACAGCTTCTGTCCTACCCCAGCAAGCGCCTCTCCCCAAGGGACCATCCGACGCTATCACTCTCTCTGGCTTGCCTTGCACGGAACATCAAGATCGGATCGAAACTTCCAACCAGATCAAACTGTTTACCTGGAACCCAGAATCGACTCTAAATAGTACTGGAGATATCCATGTCAATAGTGTGAATAATGTGGTCCCTCTAGTGTTATTATCATGAATTCATTGGCCAGGATGGTGACATTGGCGCCGGTGGAGCTCGGCGCGTCTCGATCCCGGCTCTTCCGTTGAGACAGGGCTTGGCGGCCTGGGACCGGGTTTGGTTCCGGAGTGCGAGGAGGGTGGGGAATTGAAGAGTCCCGACGAACTGATGCAGGAGATCGAGGTGCTGCGGGACCGCATCTCCAAACTGACAGCGGCCAGCCTGCGCATCAGCGCAAGCCTCGACCTCGACACCGTCTTGTCCGAGGTCGTTGAGAGCGCCCGCGTGCTGACCGGCGCCCGCTATGGTGTGATCACGACCATCGGCGACTCGGGGCAGCCCGAGGACTTCGTCTCTTCCGGCTTCACTCCGGACGAGCACCGCCAGATACGGGAATGGGCCGACGGGCCGCGGTTGTTCGAACACTTCCGAGACCTTGAGGGCGCGTTGAGAGTGTCGGACATTCCCAGTTACGTCCGGTCGCTTGGCCTTTCCCCGCACCCGATCCTGCCCAAGACCGTCCAGGGAACGCCGATGCGTCATCGTGGCGTGAATGTCGGCAACTTCTTTCTCGCCGGGAAGTCCGGCGGACGGGAGTTCACCAGCGAGGACGAGGAAGTTCTGGTGTTGTTCGCCGCGCAGGCGGCTTCAGCGATCGCCAACGCACGCACCTACCGTGACGAGCATCGGGCCCGTGCCGACCTGGAGGCCCTGGTCAACACCTCGCCGGTAGGCGTGGCGGTCTTCGATGCAAGGACCGGCCAGCCGGTGTTGATCAATCGGGAGGCGAGGCGAATTGTCGAGGGCCTGAGCCTGGCAGACCACTCGGCGGAGCAGTTGCTGGAGGTCGTGAAGTGCCGGCGGGCCGACGGACGGGAGATCTCGTTGGAAGAGTTTCCCCTGGCGCAGGTGCTGAGCAGCGCCACGACGGTGCGCGCCGAGGAGATCGTGCTCGAGGTCCCCGGCGGTCGGAGCGTCACCACGTTGATCAACGCCACGCCGATCCATTCCGAGGATGGCGTGATCGAGTCGGTGGTGGTCACCCTGCAGGACATGGCGCCGCTGGAGGAGCTGGAGCGGTCGCGGGCCGAGTTTCTTAGCTTGGTGAGTCACGAACTGCGGGCGCCGCTGGCCGCTATCAAGGGCTCGGCCACCACCGTGCTGGACGCCTCTCCGGCCCCGAACCTGGCCGAGATACTGCAGTTTTTCCGCATCATCGAAGAACAGGCCGATCACATGCGGGGCCTGATCAGCGACCTGATGGATGCGGGGGGAATCGAGGCGGGCACTCTGTCGGTCGCACCGGAGCGGGAGGAGGTGGCCGACCTGGTGGACCAGGCCAGGAACACCTTCCTGAGTGGAGGCGGCCGGCACACCCTCCTGATCGACCTGCCGCCGGACCTGCCCCGGGTGTTGGCCGATCGGGATCGCATCGTCCAGGTTCTCAACAACCTCTTCTCCAACGCGTCGCGGCACTCTCCCGAGACTTTCCCCATCCGGGTCTCAGCCGCCCGGGATGGGCTTCACGTGGCCATCTCGGTCTCCGATGAAGGCCGGGGCATACGGCCGGAGCAGTTGCCGCACCTTTTCCATAAGTACGCGCGTGTGGGAGACAGCGATGGCGGGGTCCGGGGGTCGGGCCTGGGGCTGGCCATCTGCAAGGGGCTGGTGGAAGCCCACGGCGGCCGCATCCGGGCCGAAAGCGGCGGAGCCGGCCTGGGCGCACGGTTCACTTTCACGATTCCGGTAGCCGAGGAGACCGGCAACCGTGCCATTGCCGGCTTCGCCCCGAGTGCCTTGCGCTCGCCTCGGGAAGGAAAGGAGGGGACGCGCATCCTGGTGGTGGACGACGACCCGCTGACGCTCCGCTTCGTTCGGGACGCTCTGTCGGCCGCGGGCTACTCGCCGCTTGTGACGGGGGACCCTCAGGAGGTGCCCCATCTGATCAATACGAAGAAGCCCCAACTGGTCCTGCTGGACCTGATGCTGCCCGGCACCGATGGCATCGAGTTGATGGAACGGCTTCCGGAGATGACGGGTCTGCCGGTCATCTTCATCTCAGGCTATGGAAGGGACGAGACCGTCGCCAAGGCGCTACGGAAGGGGGCCGCCGATTACATCGTCAAGCCCTTCTCGCAGACAGAGCTGGTAGCGAGAGTCCAGGCGGTCTTGCGCAGATTTGTCGAGCCTTCCGAACCCTTCAGGCTGGGGGACCTGGCGATCGACTATGAGGGACGCCGGGTGACGGTTGCCGGGAGTCCGCTGGAGCTGACGGCTACTGAATTCGATCTGCTCAAAGCCCTTTCGGTCAACGCGGGACGGGTCATCACCTACGATTCGCTGCTGCGACAGGTGTGGGGCAGCCGAGAACGAGGCGACCCTCAGCTGGTTCGCACCTACGTAAAGAGGCTCCGCCGCAAGATCGGCGATGACGCGGACAACTCCTCCTATATCTTCACCGTACGCCGGGTCGGCTACCGCATGGCGAGGCCGAGCGAACCGTAGCCACCTGGACTGCGGATCACGCCGCCCTTGGTAGGTGGTTAGCCAGGCCCCCGCCCTGCCGTGCGGATCATTCGAGGAAAAACGGCCGATCGTTCATGAAGATGAACGACGAATGAACACGAAGAGACACGAAGACAGATGGACCTTCTTCAACGACAAGCGGCACCAAGATGCTTCTGCAATATTATGCCCTTGGTGTGACGATGTCATGGGCTGAGGGCTTGCTGGGAGCGCGGGTGTCCCGCCCGCACAATGATGGCTTCCTGGGAGCGCGGGCGTCCCGCCCGCACAAAGCCTGGCACAGCCTCGGTTGTCTCCCCCACTTGGATCAACCGGGAACGGCGCCATGGCTCTCCTTCGGCCCGGCCGATGCTGTTCCCACCCACAGGGTGGCTGCCTGCAGCATCGCACTGAAGCTCGGCGGCGGCCAAAGGGACAGGATGCGGGCGGGACGCCCGCGCTCCCAGGCGATGCCGTCCCGGCGGTGCGGTGGGGAGTGTCTGGCGGGCGACTTCTCAGAAAGCCGACGTGCACCTTTGGGGAAACTCCCGTTTGCCGGCGAGCCGGGCCCCCGCCCTGCCGTGCGGATCATTCGAGGAAAAACGGCCGATCGTTAATGAAGATGAACCACGAATGCACACGAATAGACACGAAGACACATGGACCTTCTTCAACGACAAGCGGCACCAAAATGCTTCTGCAAACTTGTGCCCTTGGTGTGACGATGTCATGGGATGATGGCTTCCTGGGAGCGCGGGCGTCCCGCCCGCACGATGATGGCTTCCCGGGAGCGCGGGCGTCCCGCCCGCACAAAGCCTGGCACAGCCTCGGTTGTCTCCCCCACTTGGATCAACCGGGAACGGCGCCATGGCTCTCCTGCGGCCTGGCCGATGCGGTTCCCGCAGACAGGGTGGCTGCTTGCAGCATCGCACTGAAGCTCGGCGGCGGCCAAAGGGACAGGATGCGGGCGGGACGTACTCGCTCCCAGGCGTTGCCGTCCCGGCGGTGCCGTGGGGAGTGGAAACCGGGCCGCCAGGCTCGAGAGCAAGGGTCAGCAACTATAGGCGATGTTTGCCTGTCCCCGTACCGTAGCCAGCCTGATTCCTCCCGAAGGAATTCGTCGGGCCCCGAGGAGGCGGATCCGGGGAAGCCACCACTTTTCAATGGATTCGGGACGGTTGTGAAGTTATCATCCGCCATTGCTGGCCGTTGGAGGTTCGGCGGTTGTCGCGCTTGGCGGCTCCGTCCTTGTCGGGAGAAAGGCGGGCCGGACGTCAAGCAGAATTGCAACCGTGCCCTGCGGATGGATGGATGAGGGCTTCCGTCAGGTGGCCGGAAGTCGGCGGGCGGATTTCCGGCACCAGCCTTGCTTGCCGCCTCCGTTAGCTGTCGGCCTGTGGACCGGCGCCAAACTCATGAGTCCTTCCGTTCGGTCAATGGCGTAGCCCCAGGAGCCAGAATAATGACCAGGATCCGTCTCGTCGACCAAGGCGTCATCTACCGCAACCCCAATCCAGGCTATGAGTTCCACTTCGCCTGCCACAGCCAACTGGTCCAGTTGACGCCGCAGGAGCTGCTCTGCACCTTTCAGCGCGGCCAGGCCCTCTACAGCCTGGACTCGGTGATGATGCAGGCGCGCTCCACCGACGGAGGGCGGACCTGGCAGAGCGAGGGGTTGATCCATGACTCGACCGGCGACGATCGGGCCTATTCCTATCACGCCCCGGTCTCGTGCCGCCTGCCCGACGGCTCCCTGGTGATGACGGCCCAGCGCTGGGACCGGTCCGATCCGACCCATCCGGTCTTCAACGAACAGACCGGCGGCATTCTCCCGGCCGACACGCTCCTCTACCGATCGACCGACGGGGGAGCGAGCTGGTCGGGCCCGCAGGTTCTCCAGGTTCCCGAAGGCATGGTGATCACCCCCAGTTGTTCCATCGTGGTGCTGTCGAACGGCCAGTGGTTTCAGGCCTTCGATCAATGGCATGCCTACCACGATCCCGGCCCCTACAAGCCGCGCACGGTCGGTCTTTTTTCCTCGGATGAAGGCCGAAGCTGGGTGGATCCGGTGACCTTCGGGGTCGGATCAGGGACCGGCAAGGGCCACTGGCACGGCAGAGTCATCCGGCAGCGCGACGACAGTCTGTTCGCCCTGTTCTGGACGGCCGATCTCAAGTCGGGGGAAAACCTGACGCTGCACGCTTCTACCGGCACTCCGGACGGACGCCAATGGTCGGAGCCGGTCCCGACCAACATCCCCGGCCAGACCAACTGGGCCGTGGATCTGGGCGGGGGCTGCATGGCGGTGGTCTATACGGTTCGGGAGACCCATCCCCCCGGATTTTTTGCCGCCTGCTCCCAAGACGGGGGCCTTACCTGGGACCTCGACAACCAGATCCAGGTCTGGGACGCCACCGGCCGCGACAAGATCGGAACCGATGCTTCCGAATCCTACCCGCGGTCCCACGACACCATTGCCTTCGGAGCTCCCATGGCGATCCGGTTGGCGGACGGCGATATCCTGGCCACCTTCTGGTGCACCGAGGTGTCCGTCACCCAGATCCGCTTTGCCCGTCTGAGGGTCGAGTAGGGCGGCGCCCTTCATCCCCGGGAGCCGTCCCGGGTCGCTCCACCCCCCATTCCCTGCAACACTACAAGCGCGCCCCGCAGTACTTGCAGCATCTGGCGTCGTTGTCGTGCCCCTCGGCCGAACAGGACGGGCAGCTCTGGGTATTGGTGCTTCGGCGGGAGGCCTGCGCCAGCTCTATCGATACGATACCCGTGGGGACGGCGATGATGGCGTATCCGGTAATCATCAAGGCGGCTGCCAGCATCTGTCCCAAAGCCGACTGCGGAGCAATGTCACCATAGCCCACCGTGGTCATGGTCACGATGGCCCAGTAGACGCTCACGGGGATGTTGGTGAATCCGTGGGCTTCGCCCTCGATGAGATACATCAGGGAGCCCATGATCAGGACCACGGTGAGGACGGTTCCCAGAAAAACCGTGACCTTGCGGCGGCTGGCCCGGAGAGCCGTCATCAGAACATGAGCCTCACCCAGGTATTGGGTCAGCTTGAGCACCCGAAAGATTCGCAGGAGCCTGAGGGAGCGGATCACCAGCAGGGACTGGCTTCCCTGAAAGATGACGCTCAGATAGGTCGGGATAATGGCCAGCAGATCCACGATCCCGTAGAAGCTGGAGGCATACCTGGCGGGTTTTCTGACACAGAGCAGACGGACCACGTACTCGGCTGTAAAGAGGAGGGTGAAGAACCATTCCAGGGCCAGGAGGAGACGTCCGTGCTCCGCACGAATGGCGGCCACACTCTCCAGGCTGACCACCACCACGCTGAGGAGGATGGACCAGAGCAGGACGACATCGAAGACCTTGCCGCCCGGCGTGTCGGCTTCAAAGATGATGGTGAAGAGACGGGCGCGCCAGGACTGGTGGTCTTGCTGATCGGGACTGCCGGTCATGGGCTTGGGGAAGCCTCACCGTGACTGCAACTGGACTCGCTGCTCCGTCGAGGACTGTCTGTAGCGGATTCTCGCCGCCTCGTCGATGGCGGAGGAAGCGGCATCGTAGACGATGGCCAGAGCCCTTCGGGAAATCCGGCTGGGGTTGGCATCGGCACGGTGAATCATGTCGCAGTGATGGGCCAACAGGTCTCCCGGGGAAGCCAGTGCCTTGACTTCGGCTGCTTCATCCTCGGGGCCCCAGTCCATCAGCCCTTGGGAAAACCCCAGGATGTTCGATATCCGATGAGGACGGATGCCCTTCCGGTGAGAGCCCCGGACATAGCGGATGCACCCGTTTTCCTCACTCACCGGATCCAGGGGAAACCAGAGGGTGACGGCCTGGCTGGGAACCAGGCAGAAATAGTATCCGTCCTGGTGGGGCGGTGTGGGCTTCCCGATACCAGCCGGCTTGTTGAACAGCTCCACTCCTCTGAGAACCACCGGCGTGCCCAGCAGGGCTTCCGCCAGCTTGGCGAACTTGGGGAGACTGGTAATGGACTGGAAGAAGGGGTCGTGCTGCTCCATTTGCTGCATCTGCTTGAGGGTCTCGGCACGTCCCTCGACTTCATAGAAGACGTCCGTTGGCGGCAAACCGGGAGCGACCTCGCCAATATAGCGCCGGAGATTCTCTTCCAGGTTTTGCACTTCCTCCGGCGTCAGATAACCTTCGAGCCTGACGAAACCGTTTCTGGAAAATTCCTGGTGATACTGTGACAAGGGATTCATGACTGGCAGTTTCCTCCGTGCGATGAAGTTGGACGCTCCCTGCCGCGGGCCCATCCCGCGCTGCTGCCCTCGAAGTCCATCGAAGTCATAAACTTCAATTGACACTCAAGGCAAAACCATACACGATGGCTGTCCCGATGGCAAACCGCGGCCGCCGCCCGGTTTGCGGCCTGCCGGTTCCGCCGGATTGCCCGGAGCGGAAGTCCCCCTCCCACACCCTTTCAAGAGGCCCCATCCATGATCGAGGTCATAGAAGACATCACCATTTACGACAATCCCAGGCCTCAAGTCCACAGTCGCCACGGGATTTTTCCCGACTTGCTGGAGTTGCCCGGCGGGGAGTTGCTGGCTCTGTTTGTCCTTGGGGAAGCCTTCGAGTCGCCCAACTCCACCACGGTTGTCTCGCGGTCCCAGGACGGCGGGCGAAGCTGGACCTTGCAGGGGCCGCTCTACGACAAGTCGGTGGACCCGGTGGTGTCCAGCGATGGCATGAAGGCCACCCGGCTGCGGGACGGTCGTCTGATCGCCGTCGGCTACCGCTTCTACCGCCACGACCTGGAGCAAGGCATCAGCCTGGAGGAAACGGGAGGTATTTTGCCGGGAGACGACGTCGTCTCTTTCTCCGAGGACGAGGGCAGGACCTGGACCGTCCCCCGGGTCATTCCCCGGAGCCACCCGGAGCTGCTGGAGATCTCGGGTCCGTGCATTCAGACTGCGGACGGTGACTTGCTGGCCGTGGCGGGGATTTTCAAGATGCCCGACGGCTCCAACCCTTCCGGCCAGTACGGCGTTTTGCTCAGGAGCCGGGATGCAGGGGAAACCTGGGATGATGGAGGCCGCTTTTTCGACCTCCCCGGCAGGGAAGTGACGGCCTGGGAGTCCCGGATCTGCGAGATGCAGCCCGGACGGGTGGTGGCCATTACCTGGGCCTACGACTTTCCGGCCGCCAGGCACCTGCACAACTACGCGGCTATTTCCCGGGATAACGGCACCACCTGGTCGGACCCGATCGACACCGGCCATCTGGCCCAGGCTTCCAATCTGATGTGGCTGGGTGACGACCTGCTGTTGACCATCCATTGCCACAGGGAGGGGGACCTCGGCGTCTGCGTCCGGATCGTCGACCTGGCGGGAGATCGCTGGAGGACTCTGCAGGAGAAGTTCATCTGGAATGCCGGCCAGTCTCTGGCGACGGACTCCGGCCAGGTCATCCACGAGATGTTCCAGTCCCTCCGGTTCGGGCAGGCCTCGCTGTTGCCCTTGCAGGACGGCACCATCCTGGCCGCCTACTGGACCATTGAAGAGGGACAGGGCAGGGTCCGCGCCCACCGCCTGAAAGTCAGCGCCTGATGGGCGGCCGCTTATCTGAAACAAACGAAAAAAGACAAAAGAAAAAGAAATCCACGAAGGACGACGAAGGGCCACGAAGGGGTTGGAGAAAACTCAAGAGGGATCCGCCAAAGGTTGGGAAGGGAGAAAAGATTTCACCAAGGGCGATAAAGGATCTGTCAAGAGGGCAAAATGATGAATCCGCGAAGGGATCCCAAGGGGTTGGAAAAGACTCGGAAGGGGTCGGTGAAGGGCCACCAAGAAAGACACCAATGGAAAAAAGAAATCCACGAAGGACACGAAGTTGCACCAACGTTATGAAAATAATGTAGATTTTGGATCGCTTCAAACGCGGACCCGATCATCGCCCGAGCTCGCTCCGCCTGCACCAGCTTCCCGTCCTGTTAATCTTGTGCATCCCTGTTAATTGTGAAAAAAATCGATTCCCCGGCCTGCCGGCCCGGCGCCACCTCCCCACCGCATCAGCCTTCGCCCTTCTGCGACTCTCCCTCAAGAGGAGAGTGATCCCCCGGGAGCGCGGGCGTCCCGCCCGCACCTTGTTCCTGCCAAGGCATGTTCCCGCGCCCGTTCCTGGCCGACCGCGCAAACCTGGCCATCGACGGTCCTGGCAGCCGGCAGCGTTCGCCGCTTGGCCGGCGCTAAGCTTCAATGCGATGCTCCACCCTGTTGGAGGGAACAGCATCGAGCCAGGGCGCCGTTCCCGGTTGATCCAGGTCGTGGAGATGACCGAGGCTGTGCCAGGCTTGGTGCGGGCGGGACGACCGCGCTCCCAGGAAGCCATCATCCCATGACATCGTCACACCTAGCGCCCGAAATTACAGAAGCATTTCGGCACCGCTTGTGGTGGAAGGAGGTCCATCCGTATTCTGGTCTATTCGTGTTGATTCGTGTTGATTGGTGGTTCGTCTTCAATAACGATCGGCCGTTTTTCCTGGAATGATCCGCCCGCCAAGCCGGGCGCCCGGCTCGCGGGCAAACGGGAGTTTCCCAAAGGGTGCAGGTCGGCATTCTGAGAAGTCGCCCGCCAGACACCCCCCACCGCACCACCGGGACGGCATCGCCTGGGAGCGCGGGCGTCCCGCCCGCATCCTGTCCCTTTGGCCGCCGCTGAGCTTCCGTGCGATGCTGCAGGCAGCCACCCTGTGGGCGGGAACAGCAGCGGCCAGGCCGAAGGAGAGCCAGGGCGCCGTTCCCGGTTGATCCAGGTCGTGGAGATGACCGAGGCTGTGCCAGGATTTGTGCGGGCGGGACGCCCGCGCTCCCAGGGGGCCTTCATCCCATGAGATCCTTCCACCGAGGCCACGATATTGCAGAAGCATTTCGGCACCGCTGTTCATTGAATTAGTTCCATCTGCATTTGTGTCTATTCGTGTTCATTGGTGGTTCGTCTTTATTGATGATCGTCTGTTTTTCCTGGAATGATCCGCAGGGCGGGGCCGGGCTAGCCACTAACAGTACGCCACGGCGGTCAGGGCGTAGACCCGGGCCACCCGGACCAGTTCGTCCAGCGTGACCGTCTCGCTGGTGGTGTGGGCGCCCTGGGCCAGGGGGCCGTGGGTCAAGGCGGGAATCCCGGCCCGGTTGCAGAAGACGTTGCCGTCGTCCACAAAGGGCTTGCCTCCAAGCGGCAGCGGCTTGCCGGCGGCGGCCGTGTGCGCCGACTGAAGCGCCGAGACCAGGGGCTCGGCGGGATCGATGCGAAAGGCTTCGGCCATGAAGTGGTAGTCGGCCGAGATTCGGGTCCGACTCTCCTGGGCCAGATCTTGCAGACGCTGGCGAAAATCGGCCTCTACCTGCTTCCCCGCGCCCGGCGTCACCCAGCGGCGGGTGCCGTTGAGGCGGCATTCCCGGGGGGACTGGTTGTAGATCTCGCCCGCCTGGAATTTTCCGATGAATACCGAGTCGTGGCCGGCGTAAGGGTCCCGCTGTTGCTCGAGTTCCTGCTGCCAGCGGGCGAAGCGGGCGGCCAGCTCCACGCCGGTGCCCAGCACCTCGGGCAGCCCCTCGGGACGCAACACCTCGTGGACCGGCGGCTCCTCCCGGCTGATGGTGATTTCGAAGATGCCCGACCCCCGCCCGGCCAGGGCCAGCCGATCCCCCAGGTACTCCGGAAGCAACACCCCGTCTCCCGTGTAGCCGGCATCGATCAGGGCCCTCAACTGGCGGCCGTCCCCCCAGGGACCCTCGTGATGGTCGTGGGCCGTCAGCAGAATACCTCCTCCCGACAGGGCTCCGGTTTCCTGGAGCACCCGCAGGGCCTCCACGAAGGCGGCAATTCCCCCTTTCATATCCGAAGCGCCCGAGCCGTGCAGCACGCCCTGCTCGAAACGGGGAGGCGCAAAGGGCAGGTGGACCGTGTCCAGGTGCCCGTCGAACTGCAGGGTGCGTCCGGGCCTGCCGCTGTCCAGGCGGGTCACCACCGCCGGGGACTCGGCCCAGTCGGCCTCCGGGCGTTCCACCCTGAATCCGTCTTCCCGGAGAATGGCGGCCAGCCGGTCGGCGGCCGCTCCGGCGCTTCGGGTGGGACTGGGAACTTCCACCAGGGCCGTGGCCGTTTTCAGCAAGCGCTCGGGCTTGACGGCCGCCAGCAGTTTCTCGGCGATTGAAGAAGGCAGGCTGTTATCGACCATTTTTTCCTCCCGGATTCCAGGGGCTTGGGCGCAGGTCTCTCACCAAGGGTAGGACGCACCGGTTCCCGGAATCTCTTAACATACTCTTAAAAGAGAAGTTAAAGAGATTCTTGCAGCAAAAACGATGCGCATGCAGTGTAACAGTAAACCGCTGGAGTTTGAGGGCCACCGCCGCCGCTCGGTGTCGCAGAGACTCATTTTCTTTTCTTCGTGGCCCTTCGTAGTCCTTCGTGCCCCTTCGTGGATATCTTTTTGTCCTTCCTGTCCCTTCGTGGATTGAGAGCCGACGTTTCCTACCATTAGTGAGAAATGCGTCTTAGGCTCCGTGAAGGAGACGGCAGCGGCTATTCTGGCCGGAACTCCCCGATGAAGGTCCATTCCGACCGCCGCCGGGGAGACTCGATCTTGTTCTCTCCCCCGGCTCCGATGATGCGGCCGTCGAGCCAGGCGAAGCGATCCACAAAGGCCTCTTCGGGCAGGGGTGTGAGCCGGCTGTACTCCAAGGTTTGCAGATCGAGCTGCCACACCGTTTTGGCAAAGCTCATGAAGAGGATTCTTCCCGGAATGTGGAGGGGAACCAGCGGAGTGGCCTCGAGGGTGTCGGGAGGCAGGGAGGGGAGTTCCTCCCAGAGGTCCTGCTTGAGGTCGTAGTGCAGGGCCTGACTGAACCGGGTGGGCGGCGCCCCGGCCTCCGGCGTGTCGATCCCGCCGAACAACCAGAGGTTCTCTCCGTCGCCCTCGGCCGCGAACAACCACCGTTTGCCTCCGGGATAGGGCGACAGCTCCCGCCAGCCCTTTTCGGGCGCGGCCGTGTCCAGAACGCTCAAGCTGTTGGTGGCCGTCTTGGAGGTGCAGCAGGTGCCCGCCTCGTCGGTGGGTTCGAAGCGCTCCACCCCGCCCAGCAGGAACAGGGAAGACCCGGAGCTGCCCGCCCATCCGAACAGGCGGGTCTCGGGCAGCTCGCCGAAGACCTCCCACAGGTAGCCATCCCCCTTTCGGGACAACCTCAGGATCTTGCGGCTCTCCTGCCGGCCATCGAAGCCGCCCAGAACGTAAAGCCGGTTCTCCACCACGGTATAGGCGGCGTAGCCGAAGGGAAAGGGTGCATCCGGCAGCCGCTCCCATTTCTCGGTGTCGGGATCGAAGGCGTGGGTGCTGGCCGAGAATATTTTTTGGGTCCAGTTGCCTTTTTCCCCCTCCCACCAGGTGCCGCCCGCAATCACGAACTTGCCGTCCAGCAGGCCGGCGGCATGGCCGGCGCGCGGCTCCGGAAGGGGCGTGGATTTCCTCCACTGGAGCTTGGTCCCGGGGGCCGATGGGTCCGAGGCCGGGGAGCACCCCGGAATGGCGCAGAGGCCCGCCAATCCAAGTAGAAACAGAGTCGCCCCGCCCAACAGTCTGCTGCCGTTCATGGTGGCTTCCTTTCAGCCGCTCAGCCGCGGTTACTTCAGTTGGATCTCAACCCGGTCCAGCACCGGATAGAGGTCTCCGTTGCCCGATTCCAGCACGGCCCGGTACTGCAGGCGCCGGTCCCCGGGACTCAGATCGAAGGCTCCCTCCCTCAGCGGGCGCCAGGCCTGGTCGGCCAATCCTTTTGGGCCGGACGAGGAGCGGACCTGGAAGCTCAACCGGGTTCGGTGGGGCTGCTCCGCCTGGAAGCTCAGCCGGCCCGCCGAGACCTCCCGGTCCCAACCGAAAACCGAGGAGCGGTAGACCTGCTTCCACTGGCGGTGATGGATGTGTCCCACGTCCTGGATCCACATCCAGTGAGTGCCGATGGTGGGCAGGTGTTCCACCCTGGGATTGCGGAACCGGTTCCCGTCATTGTAGAAGACCTTGGAGTCGGTGTGGTGGTTCCCGTCCCGGGTGTGGCAGGAAACGGCCAGGTCCAGCCGACCGTCCTGATCGAAGTCGCCGGCCATGGCGTCGTGGGCCGAGTCGGTGATGAGGATGGTCCGGTTGCGGGTGGCGAACCCCTGGGGGCCTCCCCAATAGAGATAGGAGGCCACCGCCTCGCGGGTCAGATCCCCCAGATAGTGGGGTGAGAACAGGTCCAGGTAGCCGTCCCCGTCGAAGTCGGCCACGGCCATGCCGATGGGGGTGAATCCGGGAAGCCATTGGGCATTGGAGGATCGGAATCCCCCGCTGTCGCCCCAGAAAATGGAGAGTCCCATGTCGTGGTGGTGGGACACCGGGTCCCTGTAGCTGCCCACCGCCAGATCGAGCCGTCCATCCCCGTTGAAATCGGCGGCTTCCAGGCTGATGGGGAAGGGGATTCGGAGTTGGCTGCGTCGCTCCGGGGAGAACTTTTCCGGGCCGCCCCAGAGGATGTGAAGGCGGTTCTGTTGGGAGGAGACGAAGGCGGTGTCCAACCAGTCGTCCCCATTCAGATCGGCGATCAAGCTGCCGATGGTGCGAAAGTCGAAGGGCAGCGCCAGCCGGCCGGACGGCAGAAACCCTTCCTTGGATCCATAGCGGATCACCAGATAATTCTTGCCCTCTTTGGCTTCGAAGGCGCCCAGGACCAGGTCCAGGTAGCCGTCGCGGTTGAGGTCGGCCACGTTGCTGGAGCCCAGGTTGCGCTCACGCAGGACCGTTCGCCGGCGGTCCAGATCGAAGCCGCCGGCGCCGCCCCAGAAGATATTGGCCCCGGCGGTAGGATCCATTTCGGCGGCTTCGCCCGCGTGCTGGGAGTTCAAGGCGATCAGGTCCGGGTAGCCGTCCCGGTTGAGGTCGGCGGCGCTGGCTTCATAACCGCTCTGGAAGGGGATCTCCCAACGGTTGGAAGCGGAAAAACCCCCGGGGCTTCCCCAGTAGACGTGCAGGGGCACCCGTTCGGCCACGGTACCGCCCAGGCTGTTGCAGAAGAGGACCCGGCCCGGCAGCGAGCCGCCGGGTGGAACAATGGCCGTATCGGTGGCGCCGATGGTACGCAGGGTCAGCGGATGCTGGTTCAGTACCTTGCTGCCGGTTCCAAAGAAGACCAGTGAATCGGTTTCGAATTGTTTCGAGCTCTGGTGAACCGCCACCGAAAGGTCCTGGTAGCCGTCTCCGTCCAGGTCTCCCACCGCGCTCGACCTGGCATAGCCAATGGCCAGGCCGGTGGCGCGGCCGGCGTCGAATCCTTCCGCCGAGCCCCACAGAATGCGGACGGGCTGGTTGACGCTTTCGGAGGCCCCGGCCGCTTCTCCCCCTCCGGCTCTGGCCAGCGTGAAGTCGGTCAGCACCAGATCGGGATGCCCGTCGGCGTTGAGGTCGCCGGCGCCAATGTGGGAGGCGTTGGGAGCGGCCCAGGTCCTGGGTTCTCCCCAGCTCTCCCCGGTTTTTCCGCCGACGAAGTAGACTTTGCCCTGATCGGTGCCCACCAGCAGGTCGATGCGGGAGTCGCCGTCGGCATCGGCGGCCGTGAGGCACAAGCCGTCATTGCCGGGGAGCATCACCTCCTGACGGGTCAGGTCCCGGGGAGACCCCGGCGTGGCCTGGCCTCGGACCACCTCCACCACTCCGCGGCCGCTCAACAGGGCCGCTTCCTTGAATCCGTCGCCGTCGAAGTCGGCGGCAGCCAGGTCCAGGGCTTGCGGGATGCCGAGTTCCGTCGTGTCCGTCAGGAGAAACCCCTCCGGGCTCCCCCAGAAGATTCTCAGGATGTTTCCTTGGGGCTGGCCGGGAAGCCAGGCGGTCTGGTTGAGGGTGACGATGTCCGGCCATTGGTCCCGGTTCAGGTCGGCCGCGGCCACGGCCAGGGCGCCGTAGACCGGCAGTTGGCCATGACTTCTCCGATTGGACCAGCCGTCCTGGGCTCCCCACAGAATGGTGAGCAATCGCCTCGGGTTCTGAAGGCCGCTGCGGTTGGGGCAGAAAACGGCGTCCAGGTGGCCGTCCCGGTTCAGGTCCTCCAGGATCACCCCGAGGCTGCCCTCCACCGCCAACTCGGCCCGGCGAACCCGGCGTGAGGGTTCCATCAGGCCCAGCGTGGCCGGAATGTAGGTGAAGTTGTCGTGGGTGCTGTTGAAGATGAGGTCCAGATGACCGTCCCGGTTGAGATCGAAGCGGTGAATGGTGCGGACGGCGCCGTCTCGGCTGACGTAGAGGTTCTGTCCCGCCGCGTCCAACTGTCCGTCGGCAAAGTCCTCGAAGGAATCCTCCACCCAGAGGATGGGTTCTGCAGCCGGCAGGGCGGTCGAAAAGAGGGCCAGAGTCAGAATGACGGCTGCCGCGGAGGCTCGGATGGCAAATCTCATGGGTCCTGCTCCTCGAGTGTAATGGGCTGCACCAGAGGGCATCGCCCTTCAAGAGCGGCAGCCGGGACTTTCCGGCGGGGCCGTCGCACGGATTCCCGTCGGGAGGATCGAATGCGGGTCAGATGCAGGTTGTAAATCGCGCACAGAATACTGTATTTTGACCCCGAGTCAAGCGGTTTACCCCTTTTCCCGAGGAGGATTTCCGGCCCGGCCGAAGACCTCTTTCAGCGCCTTCTTGTCTGAAACAAACGAAAAAAGACAAAAGAAAAAGAGTTATCCACGAAGGGACACGAAGGACGACGAAGGGCCACTAAGGCGTTGAGGTTAACCGTAACGGGATACCAAGGTCGCGAAGGGATTGGTCGATTTCCGATTGTTTCACTCTCGTATGATCCGCACACCAGGGCAGGGGCCGGACTTGTCTGAAACACCCCTGTTTCACTCTCGAATGATCCACCCCGTCGTGGGGGGCGGGGGCCCTACTTGTCTGAAACAAACGAAAAAAGACAAAAGAAAAAAGAGTTATCCACGAAGGGCCACGAAGAACGACGAAGGGCCACTAAGGCGTTGAGGTTAACCGCGACGGGATGCCAAGGTCGCGAAAGTATGATCGATTTCTGATTGTTTCACTTGTCTGAAACAACCCTGTTTCACCCTCGGATGATCTGCCCGGCAGGGCAGGGGCCCCACTTGCCTGAAACAAAACCTGTTTCACCCTCGGATGATCCGCCCCGTCGTGGGGGGCGGGGGTCCAACTTGTCTGAAACAAACGAAAAAAGACAAAAGAAAAAGAGTTATCCACGAAGGGACACGAAGGACGACGAAGGGCCACTAAGGCGTTGAGGTTAACCGTAACGGGATACCAAGGTCGCGAAGGGATTGGTCGATTTCCGATTGTTTCACTCTCGTATGATCCGCACACCAGGGCAGGGGCCGGACTTACCTGAGAATATGCTGCTTTAGCCGGCTTCCTTGAGAGCGGCGAAGCCGCGGCAGCACTTAGCCGTGGGCGTCAGCCCATGGGAAACGTCGCGTATGGGTGTCGAGCCGCGTAGGCGGCGGCAGCAAATGCCGGTGAGCCAAAGTGAAGCACAAGCCGACGGAATGATGTTTATTTGAAACAACGCCTTGTGCCGGGTGGCGGAAAATCCGTTCAAAGTCAAGCATAGTTAGACGGCTAATTTACATGGATGCACAGGATGCACAGGATTATTGGGCGAGAGTTTCCACCGTCTTGAGTTCAACCATCGCCTCTGTTCCAACACAGATTTCCCAAAACCCGCTCCCAGGCTCTTGGATCACTTCCAACACCCACCCGATCATCAAGCGGGTCTGTTTCTGTGGCACAGCCTCTCGTGCTGTTTATCCTGTTTATCCTGTGCATCCATGTTCAATAAATAGAAAACCGGTTTTGCACGACATGGCCCTTGTTCCCGACAGGCCATGAAGATGCGTTGTTTCACTCTCGGATGATCCGCCCGGCAGGGCGGGGGCCGGACTTACCAGGAGCGCCATGAAAATCGAGGCCATCGAACTCTACCGGGTAGCCATGCCGGTGATTTACCCCTTCCGCACGGCCTATGGCGACGGGCACGTGATCGAGAGCGTGCTGGTCAGGATGTCGGCCGGTGGGTTGGACGGTTGGGGGGAGTCGACGGCCTGGGAATCCCCCCTCTATTCCCCGGAGTGGGCCGGAGGGGTCTTCGCCCTGATTCGGGACTGGCTGGGGCCCCGGCTGCTGGGGCGGGAGATCGACTCGGGAGAGGCTTTGCAGCAGCAACTGGCCCCCTTCAAGGGCAACCCCTTCGCCAAGGCCGGCCTGGATCTGGCCTGGTGGGACCTGGAAGCCAAAAGGCGGGACAAGCCGCTGTGGCGACTGCTGGGCGGGGAGGGCGACACCATCGAGGTGGGAGCCGATTTCGGGGTGATGGACACCATCCCCGAGCTGCTGGACACCATTGGAGGCGCGGTCGAAGCCGGCTTTCCCAGGGTCAAGCTCAAGTTCAGGCCCGGCTGGGATGTCGAGATGGTTCGCAGCGTGCGCAGGACCTTCCCCGAGCTGGTGATGCACGTGGACTGCAACAGCGGCTACCGCCTGCAGGACCTGACCGTTTTTCAGGCCCTGGACTCTCTGGGTCTGGCCATGATCGAGCAGCCGCTGCGCCACGACGACCTGCTGGACCATGCCGAGCTGCAGCGGCGCCTCAAGACCCCGGTGTGTCTGGACGAGAGCATCACCTCCCTGGAACGCACCCGCCAGGCCATCGATCTCGGCGCCTGCGGCTGGATCAACTTGAAACCCGCGCGCGTGGGTGGATTAACCCCGGCGGTTGAGATCCTGCGGGAAGCCGAGAAGCGCGGGATTCCGTGCTGGGTGGGGGGGATGCTGGAGTCGGCGGTGGGGGCCTCTCACTGTATTGCCTTGGCCACCCTTTCCAACATCGGCTACCCTGCGGATATCTTTCCCACCAGCCGTTTTTATCGGAAGGACCTTTCCGTGCCGGAAATCGAGCTTTGCGGTCCCGGGCGGATCCGGGCCCTGCCGGGGCCCGGGATCGGCTGCGTCCCCGACCAGGCCCAGTTGGAGAGGTTGGTGGTGGAGTCACACCGGTTGGCCTGAGGGTCAGGCCAGGCGAATGGATGGATGGTTTCATGAACAGACCTGAACTGAGAGTGGTCTTCGAGCCCGAAATACCCGGCTACGATCCTGAACTGTACCGATACCAGAAAGTGGCGGAGGGAGTTACGGGCTTTGGAGCCGTCAATGACGAGGAGTTGGACCGCTTTCGGCAACACGGATACCTGGTGGTTCAAGAGGCTTTTACGATGGCCCAGGTGGAAGCGGCCAGGCAGGAGCTGTATCGATTGGGGACCAGCCCGCAGCCGGATTGCGAGTCGGTCTATTTCGAGGGTGCGGTCAGGCAGCAGTTGCCGGCGTTGCAGGGGAAGCCCGTTTCCGCGTCCAGCGGTAGGCGATTCGTGGATCTGGCCCTGGGGCACACCGGGAAACGCTTGCCTTCGATTGAGCCGGCAACCCGGATGCGTTTCATCCGCAAGTTCATGGGCTTCACCCGGGAGGAGAACCCGGCCCTCAAGGACTTGGCAGAGGATCCGGCTCTCATCCGGGTGGTGAGCCGGCTTCTGGGAGCCAAGCCCACGCTCTACCAGGACATGGCGCTGATCAAGCCTCCCGGCGGACGGGAGAAACCGTGGCATCAGGACCGTGCTTACTTCAATCTCACCCAGACGACTCCGATCATGGGCGTCTGGATCGCCCTGGATGAGGCCACCCCCGAGAACGGCTGCATGCAGGTGGTGGAAGGAGGCCACCGGCAGGGGCCTCGGCTTCACTTCCTGAGGCGGGACTGGCAGATCTGCGACAGCGAGGTGGCGCGGCTCCCTCGGGTGGCCATTCCCATGAGGGCCGGCGGATGCCTGTTGTTCGATGCTCTCTTGCCCCACGGAACCCCTGCCAACCGGACCGACCGGCAGCGCTGGGCCGTGCAGTATCACTTCGTGTCGCCGGAAAGCCGGGAAACCAGAGACGAGGATCGATTGGCCGTGTTTGGCGCGGAGGGCAAGGGTGTGAGCTGCTGAGCTGTTGGGGCTATCGCGGAATGATCAAAAGAGTAATCCACGAAGGGACACGAAGGGAAAAAGAGTTATCCACGAAGGGGCACGAAGGACCACGAAGGGCCACTAAGGGGTTGGAGAAGGCTCAAGAGGGATCCGCCAAAGGTCGGGAAGGGGAGCCTTTTGCAACATTCGCTAGGAAGCGGGATTTATTGTCGGGAAGAGTTGTTGTCCCTGGGAAACCCATGGCTAGCCAGGTGCAGATCCCTTTCGAGGGCGTTATTTTGCAGGAGCATTCTGCCCCCATCTCATGCCCGACTCCGAATTTTGCAAAAGGCTCAAGGGCGTAACAGATTAATCCGCGAGGGGCTCCAAGGGTTTGGAAAAGACTCGAAAGGGGTCCGTGAAGGGCCACGAAGAAAGACACCAAGGGAAAAGAGATTTCAAAGAAAGGCAATGTCGATGAAAGTCAATCTGGCTCGCAAGAAGCTGCTTGAAGGCGGGATCATTTCCGGTCCTTCTCTCTACTATCCGTCACCCGAAATCGCCGAGGAAGCGGTCCAGCACGGGTTCGACTTCGTCTGGATCGACTGGCAGCACGGGGCCTGGTCGGAGTCGAGCATCAACGCCTCCATGGCGCCCTTCGTCCATCGGGACACCGTTCCCCTGGTGCGGCCGCTGGGGCCGGATCCGGCCTGGATCGGGAGGGTGTTGGATCTGGGAGCGCTGGGGGTCATCATTCCCATGGTGGAGACGGCCGAGCAGTGCGAGAGCATTGTGCGGGCGGCCAAGTTCCCGCCCAGAGGCAACCGCTCGGCCACCGGGCTCCGGACGGCCTACCACGCCGGCCACAGCTATTTCGACTACACCGAGAATGCCAACGATCAGATCCTGACGGTGGTGATGGTGGAGACGCCCCGCGGGGTCCGGAACGTGAGGGAGATGATGGCGGTGCCCGACGTGGATTGCGTGCTGATCGGCCCCTACGACCTGGAGCGGGCGGTGGGGGCCGAAGCCCTGGGCCAACAACCGACCCGGGCCTTCCGGCCCTCGGCGGCGGCCGAGGAGCTGGTGCAGGAGGTGTTGAAGGCTTCCAGGGAGACCGGGGTGGCCGCGGGTTACGTCACCAACAGCCCCTCCGAAGCGGAAGAACGGGCCGCCGAGGGATTCCGAATGGTCTGCCCCGGCCACGACATCACCGACATGATCGAGGCCTTCAAGCGGATGAAGCGCTGCTCAGACGGGCTGGACCGGTTCCTGGCGTGACGAGATGCGATTGGCTGCGGCTTGCCACAATCCCTTTGCGATTAGTTTACGACGATATGCAGGACAGCCGGGACCACTATGGACAAAGTGAATGGGTTCAGCACAGGTGACCAATCCCGTTTCTTCGGGTCCCCGCCCGCCTTTATCAGGGTGTCAATGACTTGGGGATGGGCGTTGGACTTGATTGCCTGAGTCAGCGGCGTTTTGCCCACCCGAGGGATACCCGTCCGTGCGTTAGGGTCTGCCCCGGCCTCCACCAAAGCCGTGACGATTTCAGGATGGGCACTCCATTCGATTGCGTAGTACAAAGGGGTCTTCCCGCCCAGCCATTCCGTGGCACGCGAGTTGGTTTTGGCGCCGGCTTTCACCAGAGCGGTGATGATTGCAGGATTGGGATTATGCTGTGCCGCCAGATGCAGAGGAGTCTCGCCGAACTCTCCTTTGGAATTCGGGTCGCTCCCCGCCTGGATCAGGATGTTGAGGACACTGGGATTGGTGTTGGAACGCGCCGCCATTTCAAGGGGTGTCCTGCCGTGTTTACCATGGGCCCGGGCCCTCGGGTTGGCGCCAGCCTCGAGCAGGGCGGTGACCACACCGGGGTTTTCGTTGTAGGTGGCCGCCGTATGCAGCGGATTCTCCCCATTTCGGCCTATTGCCTTGAAGTCTGCGCCGGCTTGGATCAGGGCGACGATGACGCCGGGATGTTGGGTGAACGCGGCGGCCAGGTGCAGCGGAATGCGCCCCTTCTCGTCCCGGGCGTTGGGGTCTGCCCCCGCTTCCAGGCAGGCGCTGACCTCTCCGGCCGAGGCGATCTCGAAAAATTCTTCGGTGTTCCAATCGTCACAGCTCGCGACTGCATCTGAGGCAGCGGCAAAGCCAGACAGGGGCGCATGTCCCCCCATGCAGACTAGAACCGTCAAAACGATCCGTCCAAGCCAAGTCGGTATCGGTCTCATGATGTTACCTCCCATTTCAAAAGTGTAGCAGAAAGACAGGAACCTACAGGTCCGGTTCGGGTGCTGCGATCTATCGAGATAAGTCCTGCGCCCATTCTTCGTCTGCCAAAATGATCGAGGCCTTCAAACGGATGAAGCGCTGCTCAGACGGGCTGGACCGGTTCCTGGCCTGAAGGGGTTGGACGGGCCGTGCGCCGCAGCCTGGCGGCCCGGCGTCCGCCCCCCACCGCATCAACCTTCGCGGCGACTCCCCCTCAAGGGGGGAGTGATTCCGGTACAGACCGCAAACATCCTTTACATAATAAACCGCAAACATGGTTTACACATTGATAGGGTATGGGCCGAGGAGGACAAGCCGATGCCCTGGAAAGAGACGTGTACCATGGACCAACGCATGCTGTTTATTGTCGACTATCTCAGTGGTCGCTACACCAAGAAAGGCCTGTGCAGACACTACGGAATCAGCCGGCCCACCGGCGACAAGTGGATCGACCGCTATCGGATCCACGGACCGGAGGGACTCGATGATCTCTCGCGAAGACCCGGTTGCCATCCCGACACGACGGCACCGGAGATGGTTGAGCGGATCATCGAGACGAAGCTGGCGCACCAGAGCTTTGGACCCAAGAAGGTGATGGATCGACTTCGTGCCCTGGAACCGGACGAGGTCTGGCCGGCTGATAGCACGGCCGGGAAGATCCTCAAGCGAAACCATCTGGTGCGGGAAAGACGCCAGCGTCGGCGCGTTCCCCCGGATCCGCGGGCCTTGGTCCACTGCAACGCTCCGGCACAGAGCTGGAGCGCCGACTTCAAGGGCGACGTACCCCTGGCCAACGGGAAGCGCTGCTACCCGCTGACCCTCACCGACAACCACAGCCGCTTCATCCTGCAGTGCCGGGCCCTGAGCCACCCCACCACCGATGCCGTCAAGCCTTGGTTTGAGTGGGTGTTTCGGGAATACGGCCTGCCTGAGACGCTACGCACCGACAACGGCCCGCCCTTTGCCTCGGTGGCTGCCGGCGGCCTGAGCCAGTTGTCGAAGTGGTGGATTCGCCTGGGCATTCGCCCCGAGCGCATCCGCCCGGCCAAGCCCAGTGAAAACGGTCGCCATGAACGCATGCATCGCTCGTTGAAAGAGGCCGTGATGCGTCCGCCTGCCCGCACGCTTTCAGCCCAGCAGCGGCGCTTCGATGCCTTCGTGGAAGAGTTCAACTGGCAGCGTTCCCATGAAGCCCTGGGGCGTCTGACACCCGCAAGCGTGCACCAGCCCTCGCCGCGTCCCTATCCGGACCGCTTGCCGGAGGTGGAATACCCGAGCGGTGTCACCGTGCGGCGGGTCCGTCGCACCGGCGAGTTCAAGTGGCGGGGCCGTCTGATCTATCTCTCCACCGTGCTGGCCAAGGAGACGATTGCTCTGGTTCCCTGTGACAATGACCGTTGGGAGATTCGCTACAGCTCTCATCCTCTGGGCGTGTTCGACCAGCGTACCCAGAAAATCATCCCTGCTCAGCAGTGGCATCAGCGAGAATGAACCTGGGCGTTGTCCTTCGGTCGGGCTCCGCCCTCCCTCCGGACAACGCCCGCTCATTGCCCATCGACCCCCTTGGAGGTATGCTTAGCCCCACTTAAAGAAAACTAACCGTGTAAACCATGTTTGCGGTTTATTGTGTAAACCATGTATGGATTGCACATGGCATCTCCTGGGAGCGCGGGCGTCCCGCCCGCATCCTGTCCCTGCCAACGCTTTCGGCCCGCCTCCGGGCCCAGGGTGCAAACCGGGAACATGGTTTACACCTTGCCACGGTGAACAGCGCCAACGTTCACCGCGCCTCCTTCAACCGCCGGTAGGCCACGGTCCCCTTGAGCGAGGGGTTGCTTTCGGCAAGGTCGCCGGGCGTCCTGCCTTTGTCGTCCTGCAAGGTTGCATCCGCTCCTCCATGGAGCAATGCCTCGACAACAGCCGGATGAGGGTTGGACTTGGCCGCCAGATGCAAAGGGGTCTGGGCGCGAAGTTCGTCCGGTCTGTTGGGGTCGGTGCCCGCATCCAGCAAGGCCGAGATGATGGCAGGATTGCTCCTGGACTCGGCCGCCTGGTGCAGGGGTGTTTGTCCGAAGTCATCTCGCGCCCTGGGATCGGCGCCGCCCTTGAGCAAGGCGGCGATGATGCCGAGATTGGCTTTGTGGCTCGCTGCTCTATGCAGGGGGGTACTCCCGTGATTGTTGCGAGCCGCGGGATCGGCGCCCTGCTTGAGCAGTTCGGCGACGAGGCCGGGATTGCGGTTGTACCAGACTGCCTTGTGCAGGGGAGTATCGCCGTCTTCGTCCGGTGCGTTGATATTGGCGCCTTCCTTGACCAGCAGGGCGATGATTCTGGGATTGGCCCTGCTGGTCACCGCGGAGTGCAGGGGAGTTTCGCCCTGTTCGTTACGGGCATTGAGGTCGGCGCCGGCTCTGGCCAGCGCGGCGATGATGGCGGGGCTGGACCCATACCAGGTTTGTGCGTGCAGGGGTGTCTGGCCACGCTCATCACGGGCCTCCGTGTCGGCCCCAGCATCGACCAAAGCGGCGATGATGGAGGGATTGGGGTTGTTTCGAGCCGCCTGGTGCAGAGGCGTCCAGCCGTTTCGATCCCGCTGACGGGGGTCTGCGCCGGCAGTGACCAGGGCGGCGATGATAGCGGGATTGGAGTTTTCCGTGGCTGCGGCGTACAGTGGCGTCAATCCGTCCCGGTCTTTGGCTTGAATGTCGGCCCCCATCGTGATCAGGGCAGTGAGGACGTGGGCGTTGGTGTTGAACGCGGCCGCCGTATGCAGAATCGTCCGACCACGCTGAACCACCGCCTCGTGATCCGCTCCCGCCTCGATCAGAGCCGCGATGACCCCGGGATTGTCGGTGTGCCGGGCGGCGGTGTGCAAGGGAGTCTGGCCGTCGCCATCCCTGGCATTGGGATCGGATCCTGCCTTGGCCAGGGAAGAAATGACGGCGGGATTGGGGTTGTGTTGGGCCGCAATGTGCAGCGGAGTGCGGAATTTCTCGTCCTGGGCTCCGGGGGCGGCGCCGGCTGCGACCAGGGCGGCCAGGACGTCGGGATTGGGATTGTATCGGGCCACTGTATGCAGGGGCGTCCACTTGTCTTTATCCTGAGCCTCAGGGTTGACGCCGGATCGTGCCAGCCCGTCGATGACCGCCGGATCGGAATTGTGCCCGGCCGCGATGTGCAGGAGATTCGAGCCCTGCTTGTCTCGGGCTTCGGTGTCGGCCCCCGCCTCCACCAGAGCGGCGATGATTTCTGAATTGGCGTTGAACTTGATTGCTGCGTGCAAGGGTGTCCGACCTTCCTTATCCGGAATCCTGGGGTCGGCTCCCGCCGTAGCCAGGCTGGTGACAACCTCGGGATTGAGGTTGGACTCGGCGGCACCGAAAAGAGGAGTCTGCCCTTCGTTGTCCCTGGCATTGAGGTCGGCGCCCGCCTTGGCCAGCGCGTCGATTACGGTGGGATTGACGTTCTGCCGAGCCGCCAGATTCATGGGAGTCCGGCCCTTTTCGTCCCGAGCGTTGGGGTCAGCGCCTCCCTCGCTCAAAGCGGCGATGACGGCCGGATTGGTGTTGTTGGAGGCGGCGTCGTGCAGAGGAGTCCGGCCCTGCTTGTTTTGCGCGTTGGCGTCGGCCCCGGCCTTGAGGAGCACGGCTACGACGTCGGGATTCAGGTTGCGCATGCCTGCCACGTGCAGGGGAGTCTCGCCGTTTCTGTCCCGCACTTGGGGGTTGGCGCCGGCCTGGACCAATGCGGCCAAGACAGCGGGACGGGGGTTGTCCTCGGCGGCAAAATATATCGGTCTCCGACCACGACCTCCCACTGCATTGGGGTCGGCTCCAGCCTCGACCAGAGCGGTGACGGTATCGGGATTCCTGCCATGCCAAGCGACATGGTGCAGGGGAGTCCAGCCGTTTCGGTCCCGGTCCATGGGATCCGCTCCGGCTTGCAGACAGGCCTTCACGACCCTCAGTGATACTCTTTCGAAAAATTTGAACCCGTTCCAGTGACCGCAGACCGCGTCCCCGCCTTCGCTCGCACTGGCCGGTAGAGCGGTGGACCCCGCAACGATCACAATCACCACCAACCAGAGTGGCCGAAGGCGGTTCGGTTTGGGCTGCATGATGGTTGCTCCTTCTTTGGGCTGAGTGTTTGAACCGTCAACCGATCGTCATTGCCCGTCTATCAGCTGGCGGTAGACCGCGGTGTCCTTGAGCTTGGGATTCCCCTCGGCAAAGTCTCGCGGAAGGCTGCCGTTCCTGTCTTTGGCTTTGAGATTGCCCCCGGCCTGGATCAGAACCGCGATAATTTCCGGATTGGTCGTGGAGCGGGCGGCCACGTGCAGCGGGGTCTGGCCGTTGTCGTCGGTTACATTGGGATCGGCTTTGGCCTGGACGAGAGCGGTCACGATGCCGGAATCGGTGGTGCGCTTGGCGGCCAGGTGCAAAGGAGTCCGACCGTCATCGTCCCGTGCATTGGGGTCGGCACCGGCCTGCAGAAGAGCGGTGATGACCTCGCGAAGGGTATCGGTGGTTGTCTCCAACATCTTGGCCATGGCCACCGGTTCGAATAGTCCGTCGGGGCTCTCCGAAAGGGCCATTTCGGTCAAGATTGGGGAGGGTCTGCTGGACCTGATTGCCCGGTGTAGGGGGGTCTCTCCCATCTCATCCTGCGCATTGGGGTTGGCACCGGCCCGCAGCAAAGCGTCGGTGGTTGCGAGACTGGCTGAAAGAGACATGACGGCTCCATGCAGCGGAGTCCAGCCATGATTGTCTGCTAAATTCGGATCGGCGCCCCTTTTGACCAACTCGGCTATGACTGATGGCATGGCGTTGTATTGAGCGGCCGTGTGCAAAGGAGTCCGGAGACTCTCGTCGCGGGCGTTGGGATCGGCGCCGGCCTGTATAAGCTCGCCGATAACCTCCGGCTTGCCCGTAGCGACCTTTTCTAATTCCTTCATGGATTCAGCCATCGCCTCGGGTGTAGTCATCTTGGCAATGGTTTCGGCATCCGGCATCTCGGGCGCGAGTTCCGGGTCGACGTCGGCGGCAGCCTGGGCCTGTTTGATGCTCTCCGCGATGAGCTGCGGTGTTAGCATCTTTGCGATGGTTTGAGTGTTCATGCTGGTCCGGGCGGCTGTGTGTAATGGATTTTCGCCAGACTGATCTCGTGCGTTGGGATCGGCGCCAGCCTTGAGTAGGGCGGCGACCATGGCGGGATTGGTTTGGAACCGCTCGGCCGCGTCATGCAGCGGGGTCTGGCCCCTTTGGTCCCTGGCTTTAAGGTTGGCGCCCGCCTCGACCAGGGCGGCGATTATGGCGGGAATTTCGTTGATACTGGCCGCTTCATGCAGGGGAGTGTCGCCAAATCGACCCCGGGCCTCGAGGTTGGCCCCTGCCTCGACCAGCTTCGCAATGATCGCCGGATCCGCTGAATACATGGCTGCAAAGTGCAGCGGAGTGTCACCGCCCTTGATCTTCGCATTGGGATCGGCTCCCGCTTTCAGGCAGGCGGTCAGCTTCTCGACCGGCGTGGTCGTAAAGAACGTCCTCCTGTTCCAATCGTCGCAGCTTGGGCCGCTTTCGGATGCCGGCGAGCGGGCCGGCATGGCCGCACATCCTGCGATGATGGCAATAATCGCCAAGCTGGTGCATTGATGCCTCTTCGGATTGCGTCTCATGGTTGCTCCCTGGATGCGGGCAGGATTGCGTCTATGGTCATTTTCTGTCGTTCAACTGGTGGTAAATCACAGATATCTCGAGCTTTCGGTTCTCCCCGGCAAGGTTTCGGGGAGTACTGCCGTAGTGGTCCCGCGCTGTCGGGTCGGCGCCGCCCGCGATCAGGGCAGCGATGATCTGGGGGTTGTCGGTACGCATGGCCGCGGCGTGGAGTGGAGTGTCGCCCCAGCGGTTGCCCACCTTGAGATCGGCACCGGCCTTGACCAACGTTTCGATAATGGCGGGGTTGTCGGCAAATATGGCCGCGTTGTGCAGCGGTGTCTCCCCGCGTTTATCCTTCGCATTGGGGTCGGCCCCCGCTTCCAGGCAGGCGGTCACCTTCTCGATCGAGGCGGTTGTAAAGAATGTCTTCGTGTTCCAATCTTCGCAGTTTGCACCTCCCTCTTCTTGAGCGGCGCTGAGCGGAAGGCCTGAGTAGCCTCCCACGACGACAACCAGGATCCAAATGACCTGGTGCATGCCAGCCGATTCGCGTTTCATGGTTACTCCCGAATCATCGGTGAAACGAGTCAACGTTCACCGCGCCTCCTTCAATTTCCGGTAGGCCGCAGTCCCCTTGAGGCCGGGGTTGTCCTCGGCCAGGTCCAACGGCGTCCTGCCTTCGTTGTCCTGAACCTTCGTGTCCGCCCCCGCCTCCAGAAGAAAGGCCACAACTGCCGGATTGTTATTGAAGTAAGCTGCCAGGTGCAGGGGGGTCCAGCCGCGAGCCGGATCCGGTGCGTTGAGGTCGGCACCCGCTTTCAGCAGTGCGGCAATGACCTCTGGGTTATCGTTCCTTCTGGCCGCCTTGTGGAAGGGCGTGTAGCCCTGTTTGTCCTGAGCTTTCGGATCTGCGCCCCGCTCGATCAAAGAATCGATGACCTCTGGATTGCTGTTGGATTCGGCCGCCCGATGCAGGGGAGTCCAACCGAATTCGTCCTGAAGATTTAGGTCGGCGCCTTGCTTGACGAGGACCGCAATCACGGCGGAATTGGTATTGGAATGGGCTGCCGTATGGAGTGGAGTCCCGCCGCCTTCTGTCCTGGCGTTGGGGTCAGCGTCCCCTTTGAGCAGCTCGGCGATGTTGGCAAGATTGACGGCAGCCTTGGCCGCCAGCTCGTCCCTACCCGCTCGGCTCAACTTGGAGACGATCTGAGGATCGTCGGTGGATGCGGCAATGGCCGGGTCGGAAAACACCTTGGCCAGCGCGAAAAAGTAGGAGGGGAGCACGACACGGGGGAGGGCGGAGGGATCCTTCAACATCTCTATGGTTGCCGCGATCCTTTCCGGATGGTCCCCGAATTCGCGCAGCATGTGTTCGGCCAACATCCTGGTGGAATCTTCGATCATGTCGGGTCTGTTGAAAGAAGCCTCTGCTGCTTGGTGCAGGGGGGTTCCGCCGTACTGGTCCCGGGCATTGGGATCGGCGCCGGTCCGGATCAGTCTGGCGATGACCTGCGGATTGTTGGTGTGTCCGGCCGCTCGGTGCAGGGGAGCTGCGCCGGTTTCATCCCGCGCATTGGGGTTGGCGCCCGCCTTTGCCAGGACGGCGATGAAATCGGCATTTTCGTTGAGCATGGCTGCCCTGTGCAGGGGAGTCGCCCCGTCCTCATCTTGGGCCTTGGGGTCTACCCCGGCCTTCAAGAGGGCTTTGACGATATCAACCTTGCCGGCGGCCGAGGCCGCCGTGTGCAGGGGCGTCTGCCCGTCTTCATCCCGAAGCTTGGGATCGGCGCCGGCCTCCACCAGTGCGGCGATGATAGCGGGATTCTTGGCGCCGAACCAGGCTGCCTTGAACAGGGGAGTTTCTCCACCTGCATCTCGAGCGTTGGGATCGGCGCCTGCTTTGATCAATGCCGAGATGATGTCTGGGCTGGTGATTTCCATGTTGCTGGCGGCGGACAAGGAGGCTCCATGCAAGGGAGTCCAACCGCGTTTTGCCCGAGCATTGGGGTCGGCGCCTGCCTGGACCAGCGCGGAGACCATGGGGGAACTGCCGATTCCCTGGGCGATATGGTGCAACGGCGTCCGAGCGTCTTCATCCCGTGCATTGGGATCGGCGCCCCCCTTGAGACAGGCGGTAACGTCCTCGACCGAGGCCGTCTTGAAGAATTTCGGCGTATTCCAGTGGTTGCAGTCTTGACCGGTGTCTTCATCTAAGGCCCCTCCAGGAATTGCCGGTACGCCCGTTACCCCTCCCACGATGCCAATGAGCAACAGGGCAACCCACCCAGGCCTATCCCCTCTACATTTCATGGTTCCTCCTGACTCGAAGGCGAATTCGGGCAACCATCACTGTCCTTGGTTCAAACGGCGGTCGATGTCGGTGTCCTTGAGCTGGTCGTTTTCTTCCAAAAGGCGCCCTGGTGTACGGCCCATTTCATCTTGCGCCCGCGGATCGGCGCCTGCCTCCAGCAACACGGTTATCACATCGGGATTTCCGTTGGATTGGGCTGCCTCGTGCAGGGGTGTCTGGCCCCACTCATCCCTGGCCTTTGGGTCAGCGCCCGCCTCGAGCAGAACAGAGATGATGGCGGGATCCTCGTTGTATCCGGCCGCCGTGTGCAGGGGAGTCGAGCCATCTTCGTCCCGAGCGTTGGGATCAGCTCCTCCTTCCAGCAGGGCTGTCAGGATTCCGGGGTTGGCGCTGCTTAAAGCGGCCGTGTGCAGCGGAGTTTCGCCATCTTCGTCCCGTGCATTGGGATCGGCTCCCGCCTTGATCAGGGCCGCCACCGTTTCAGGATGAGTGAGGGTGGGGGAGACCTGGTGCAGGGGGCTCTCGCCGTCTTCATCCCGAGCGTTGGGATCGGCTCCCGCCTTTACCAGGGTGGCAATGACCTGGGAATAGTTGCCTCCGTAACTGCCCACCATGTAAAGGGGGGTGCGGCCGCCTTCATCCCGGGCGTTGGGGTCGGCCCCGGCCTTCAGCAACAGGGTCAGGACTTTGAGGTTGGGATTGCGCTGGGCGGCCCAATGCAGGGGAGTGAGGCCGTGGTTGTCCGCCTGATTGGGGTCGGCGCCCGCGTCGAACAGAGCGGAGATGATGTCGGGATTGGTGTTGCTCATGGCCGCACTTTCCAAGGACGTTCGGCCGTAGGGACCGCCGCCCCTGGCCGTAGGATCGGCTCCGGCTTCCACCAGGGCGGCAATGATTTCAGGATTGACGTTGATGCCCGCCGCCACTGCCAAGGGAGCCCATCCCCGCTTGTCCAGCGCCTTGGGGTCGGCGCCGGCAGCCACCAGAGCCGTAATGACGCCTGGGTGGGGGCTGTGACCGGCGGCTGTGTGCAGGAGAGTCTGGCCGTACTGGTTGACTCCCCGGGGGTCTGAGCCCTGCTTCATACAGGTGGTCACATCCTCGACGGCGGCGGCCTGGAAAAACTCCTTGGTGTTCCATTGGTCGCAGCTTGTGCCCTCTTCGTCCCCGGCCGCCCAGACGGCCGGCGATGCCGGCGCCGCAAGTCCGCCCACCGCCACGATGAGGAGCAAAGCGACCTGCCGAATAATGATCGCCATTGGTTTCATTACGCCTCCAGGTGGCCTAGCGCCGCTGATCCGAGCCCTTTTGGCTTTCCGGATCTCCGGCGCCTGGTGGCTTGCCACTGTCCGAACCGTCTGTGATCTTCAGGATGAGGACATTCTCTTTGTCAATTATAGCCGACAAATAGACGACGCCGAAAAATCTGCCTCTGGGAAAAATCGAAGCCGGGCGAGCGAGAGCAGGCGAGGGAAAACGGCTGATCATTTCATAAAGGCGAACCACGAATGGACACGAATGAACACCAGTAGACAAGGAGACAGATGGATCTCCTTCAAGGACAAGCGGCGCCAAAATATTCCTTGACATTATGTGTACTAGTATGCATAGTACACATATGTTGCCATTCACCGTAGAGTTCCGAACGGGCCTGTCGCTTCACCGGCAACTGGTCTACGCCGTCCAGAAGGCCATCATCTCGGGCCAACTGCTGCCGGGGGACCGCTTCCCTTCGGTCCGCAAGCTGAGCCAGGAGCTGCGGATCAATCCCAATACAGCTCAGAAGGTGGTGACGCGGCTGGTGGACCAGGGCCTGCTGGAGGTCAAGCCGGGAGTCGGCACCAGGGTGGCCCGGCTGCCGGAAGCCTCCCCGAGGGAGCGCTCGGCGCTGCTGGGCCATGAAGCGGAAGCGCTGGTGGTGGAGGCCAGGAGGCTGTCGCTGACGCTGGAACAGGTTCTGGATGCCGTTCAAGACCACTGGAATGGCCTGTCGGATGTTTCAAACACCGCCCGGGAGAACCCCGGCAAGGAAGGCACGAAATGAACGCCATCATTGAGACCCAAGAGCTGACACGGCGATTCGGCAAGATGACGGCCGTTCGGAACCTGTCCCTGCAGGTCCCGGAGGGAAGCGTCTTCGCCTTTCTGGGCCCCAACGGAGCCGGCAAGACCACCGTGATCAAGATGCTGATGAACATGATCCGCCCCACCAGCGGCAGGGCCCGGATGCTCGGAACCGATTCGCTCCGGCTGGGTCCGGCGGAGCTGGCTCGGATCGGCTATGTCTCCGAGAACCAGGAAATGCTGGAGTGGATGACCGTCAGGCAGTTGATCGACTTCTGCCGCCCCATGTATCCCACCTGGGACCAGGACTTGTGCCGGCAGTTGATCCGCCAGTTCGAGCTTCCGCTGGACCGGAAGATCAAGACCTTTTCCCGGGGCATGAAGGTCAAGGCCTCGCTGCTTTCCTCGCTTTCCTACCGGCCGGAGCTGGTCATTCTGGACGAGCCCTTTACCGGCCTGGACGCGCTGGTCCGGGACGAGTTCATTCGCGGCCTGCTGGAGTTGAGCGGCCGCAGCCAATGGACCATTCTGGTGGCCTCCCACGACATCGACGAAGTGGAGCGCCTGGCCGACTGGGTGGGTGTGATCGACAAGGGCGAGAAGCGGCTGGCCGAGCCCACCGTCTCGCTGCAGGCCCGCTTTCGTCAATGCGAGGCCACCCTGGAGCCTGGCCGGGAGCTGCCGGAGACACTCCCCGATTCCTGGCTGCTGGCGGAGAAAGCTGGGCAGGTGGTTCGGTTTGTGGACAGCCGCTACCGGGCGGAAGCCGGTGACCCGGGCATTCGGAGTTCTCTGCCGGGGCTCAAGGATCTGACGGTGCGTCCCATGTCCCTGAAGGCAATCTTCCTGGCGCTGGCCCGGACGTTTCGGCTCTACGAATAGCAGGGCTCAGGAGGGCGTGAAATGACACTGACGTTGCACCTGGCGGCTTGGGACCTTCGCTATCTGCGCCACTATCTGGGCCTGTGGCTGGGCCTGGTGATCCTGCAGGCGGTCTTGGTCGGTTACGCTCCCCATCTTTCTCCCGATTATCCAGGTGATAGAGGACATTTCTTCTCTCTCTCTTCCTTTGCCTGGCTGGTGGCAGTCCTCAAGATCTGCCTGCTGGCGGTGATCGTTACCCAACTGGTGCAGAAGGACTCCACCATCGGTAGCACTGCCTTCTGGTTGAGCCGACCCGTGTCGAGAGCCCGCCTGCTGTCCGGCAAGGTCCTCTTTCTGGTGCTGGCCATCATCCTGCCCTCGCTCCTGGTCGAAGTCGGCCTCCTCTTCTTCTCTGGAGTCACCCCCCACGACACCCTGCGCTCGGTTCCCCAGACTGTCTTTCTGGCGCTGCTGGCGGTGGCAACCCTGATGATGCTGGCGGCAGTAACCTCCAGCCTGGCCAGAATGATCTTTGCGGGCGGGGTGGCTCTGGTCGGTCTGCCTCTACTGTGGTTCCTTGTTGGGGGAGCCTGGGTGCTTTACCTGTTGGAGCCTGGGACCGTTGTGGACGTCGACGTGCCGGTGGCGCAGCCCGTTCCGCCTCCAAGCTTGAGCACCTACGGTGTCGGTATTGCACTGGTCCTGCTTGTGACAGCCGTGGCCGTAGTTGGCTATCAGTATCTGACTCGAAGGACGACAGGGAGCAGGGTTATTCTGGTGGCGGGAGTCTGCCTGGCTCTCCTGTCCATGGGGTATTGGGAGGGAGTATTGGGGACGACCTCGCCGGGGCTCGACACGGAAATTCCGGACCCTGCGCACGTCGGAGTCCGTATCGAAGAGGAGAGCCTGGTGTTCGATTCATCGCCGGACCCTTTGGTTCTCTTTGGCCTCCGGCGAGGCAAGAAGCTGTTTCTCAAGGGGAGCATTGCGCCGGCCCCGCTGCCGCCCGATGTAGCCGCCTTGCCGGCGCAGATTTCCGCCAGTCTGGCACTTCCTTCCGGAGAATCTCTTGCCAACCACGTCAGTAGGAACAGCTATGCGTTCGATTTTTCCCGACGGGATGGTCCATTGCATTTGGATAGTGACAGAGCCGCCATTCTCCGACAGGCCTTGAGGGGGACGACACTCCTGAGTGTCGACGGTCCCATTGGGCCACACCGTTCCGAGCTGTTGGTCCTCAACAAGGATCTCCATGACCGTCATCGGGGGATCGGGGTGGTCTATTCGGCCCAGGTGGATTTCCTGGTCCTGAGGAACGCAATCAGCGCCTTGCGATTGGAGAAGGGAGCGCGCTACCAAAGGGGCTCGGACTGGGTGGCGATCGTCAAGGTTGACCCATCCTTTCGCCATCGCGGCCGCTTGATCGTCGACCTCAATGAGATCGGCCATCGGCTCATGCAGGACGGTCGTAAGCAGACTACCTATCTCCTGATCAACCGTTCCAGGCGGCAGGCGCTGGCTGGATGGGTCCTGGTAAGGGACACCCTGTCGGTTCCGCCCATGATGTCCCCTTTCTTCCCCATGCTGAAGGTCAGGCGGTTGAGGCTCAATTTCAGTCCGCCTCGTAGCGGCCCTCCGATCGGTCCCGATTGGTATGACGGGGCCGAGCTGATCCGGGTCGAGACTCGGGACCTGGGTTGGTTCTCCAAGTCGGTCCGGTTGGAGGACCTGGTGATGGAACGTATCGCCCCATCTTCCCCGGAGGCCCCGGCGCCCGGCGTCGACGGCTGATCCGGGGACCCGGCGCGTTAAGCCCGGTCCCGGGGAGTGGGCGGCGAATTCAACCTGGGGGAAGATTCTCCTGGCGGCCAGGGGCCGGCATCGGCGAGAACGGGAGTCGGGAGCGGGAATGAAACAGACGTTCCACATCATCGGCAAGGACATTCGGGACCTGCGTCTGCTTCTCCCTCTCGCCGGGTGGTGGACCGTTTCTGTCCTGCAGCCTCTTCTCATATCGGTTTCCCCACGGCTTCCGAGCTCTCCGCCGGCGATCGAAATGATGTCGGGGGGCTTCCTTGGCGGATTGGCCTGGCTGTTGGCGGCTCTCGATTTGGGTCTGCTGGTGCTGATCGTCTCGCAACTGGCACAGAGGGACTCCACTGTCGGCACAACCGCCTTCTGGCTGAGTCGTCCGATTTCCGGGGCCCGCCTGCTGGCCGGCAAGTCCCTCTTCCTGCTGCTGGCGGTGATCCTGCCGACCGTGGTGGTACAGTTCCTGATGCTGCTTTTCAACGGTGTGACCCTCTACGACGCCGTTCGCTCGGCTCCGCAGATTTTCGTCCTCCAGGTGCTGGTTCTCTCCGCGCTCATGATGCTGGCGTGCTTGACCTCGAATCTGAGCCGCATGCTGTTCCTGGGAGTCATCGCGGCTGTCGGATTAGCCATCGTGCAGTACACGCTCCGTCTGCCTCTCCTCCGAAATCGTTGGGACAGATCCCTGGACGATTCGGCTGCCATTGGATTTTCCCTGTTTCTTCTGGCGGTAGCCTTGGTGGTAGTCTGCCATCAGTATCTGGCCCGGCGGACCAAGCGAAGCCTGATCCTGGCCACTTCGGTTTTTCCCGGAATGATTCTCTTCATGACTCTTTGGCCGTGGGATTTCTGGCCGACGGATTCCCCCGTGGCCCGAGACATCCTGGACCCGGAACAGGTCGCGGCCCGGGTCGAGGTCGACAGCCTCAAGTTTCATCGATGGACGAACCCGAAAGGCGAAGAATGGCTGACCCTTAGGGGAGACCTTGCCGTGGACTCCTCGCGCACAGGTCTGGTAACCATCCCCGCGGGCCTGTCCGCGAAGCAGTTCTCATCATCCGGCCAGGTCCTGGCCCACCATCGCGGCCGGAGTCGCCATTTGTATCCCGACTTGTCCCCACGACATCGGTCCTACTTCGACGAGAATTTGGACGAGGAGCGGGCAACATCGCTGGCACAATCGCTGGGCGGAGTGAGGTTTCTCAACCTGGATGCTCCACCCTGGCAACGCCCATTGGATTTGTTTGCGATCCACCGGGAACACTACGACGGCCATGCCGGCGCCCGGACAGTCTACGAGGCCCAGGTGGAATTCGTGGTGTACCGGAACCGGATAGACAGTATGCGGCCGGTACCGGGAGTGGGCTATGACCACGGCTCCGATCACGGCCGCATCCTGGCGGTGACCAGTCTTCTGTACCGGCCATCGGACCAGGGGTTCAACATCCAGTTCAGTGAGTCCGACCACCGGCTCACCCTGGATGCCGCAAAGCCTGTCCGTTACCTGGTGGTCAATCCAACTCGGCGGGAGGCGCTCCTGGGAAGGAGAAACTTTTTCGTTCCCTCCACGCTGGCCAGTCCCCACCCCTGGTCGGGTATCTTCTCCATGCTTCGGGTCAATCGGCCGTCTATGGAGTTCCGGCTTCCCGAGGGAAGCGCGGCGCTACCCGAGAACTGGCTGGAGGGAGCCGAGCTGGTACGCGTCGAGACCACCCACCTGGGTGTGTTCTCCAAGACAATCCGCATCGAGGACTTCGTCTTGGAGCGCATCCCCATGAGCCCGGAGAGTTCCGGCATCACCCAGCGCCAGGAAACTCCAGTCGGGGCGGGAGATTGGGGCATTGGGTGGTAGGACCCGACCTTTCGGCTGGATGGCCAGGAGGACCTGGGAGGGCGGAATGAACCTGACGCTGCGCCTGGTGGCTTGGGACCTTCGCTGTCTGCGCCCCTATCTGGGCCTGTGGCTGGGCCTGGTGGTCCTGCAGGCGGCACTGATCGTGTCTTACATTGGACTTCCCAGCCATTTTTTCCCACCCGACGCCGTTTTCTCTTCGGAGGCTCGGGAAGTTCTCCTGGCCCTGTTCACCTGGCTGGTGGCGGTCCTCAAGATCTGCCTGCTGGCCGTGCTGGTTGCCCGGTTGGTGCACAAGGACCCCACCGTCGGCAACACCGCCTTCTGGTTGAGCCGGCCGCTGTCGCGAGTCCGGCTGCTGGCCGGCAAGTCCCTCTTCCTGCTGCTGGCCGTGATCCTGCCGTCGCTGCTGGTGGAGGCGGTCCTGCTTCTGATCTGCGGCGTGACCCCCCAAGACACCCTCCGCTCGGTTCCGCAGATCCTGTTGCTGACGCTGCTGGCGGTGGCGCCCCTGACGATGCTGGCAGCGGTGACGACCAACCTGGTAAGAACCAGCCTGCTGGGGGTCCTGGTCTTTCTGGGACTTGCGGTGCTGGTGACCCTGTTGCTTGCCTGGCGAGCTATCCGGCGCGTTCTTGTTTCCGATGTCGTTTCCGATTTCGGTATCGGCCTGCCGGGGGCGTCTCTGGTTCTTGTGGCCACAGCCCTGATCGTCATTGCACACCAGTATCTGACCCGAAGGACGGTGGGAAGCAGGGTCCTGCTCTTTTCAGGGGTTGCCCTGGCTTCCTGGTTTCTTGCATCCTGGAGTCTCCACACCATGACCAAGGGCGCGGTCCCTGCAGACTATTCGGGAATCCCGGATGCGGCCAGGATCGGCGCCAGCATCGAGAGGCACAGCCTCTCATTGGCTCGGCCGAGGGTTGTGGAGCGCCGGTTCGGACCGCCCTTCGGGGCGACCGAAGCCGGGTCGATCCTGCTCAAGGGAACCATCGCCCTGGACCCGCTTCCGCCGGGCGCCCTGGCGACCCCGGTGCAAATCAGTGCCCGGCTGCGTTCGCGTTTCAGAGCCTCCGTTTCCACCCCCTTCCTCTCATTCAGGCGTGAGTGGGAGCCTGTGCCGTCGAATCCCCTGAAACCTCCCATCGATCACGGGGAGGCTGCATTGCTGGCACGGCTTCCGCGAGATGCGGTCTGGCTGTTTCGACTCAGTGAGAGTGACTATGAGCGCTATCGCGGCGTCCCGCTGGTCTATTCGGGCAGGGTCACATTTCTCGTCCAACGGCCCGCAGTCGCCGCGTTGCCGCTGGTCGAGGGAACTCGGCTCGACAGGGGATCGGACCATACCCGCATCCTTGGAATTGGCAGGCACCGAGGCTCCTTGACGGTCCGGCTCAGTGAGACCCGCCACAGGCTGAGAGGCGAGGACGAGACCGAGACTCAATGGTTCCTGGTGAACCGATCACGGGGGGAAGCCCTGCCGGGCGGCTCGTTGGACAGCACCGCCATATCCAGCCCGCCTCTGTTGTCGAGGATCCTTCCCATGCTGGAGGCGCGGCGTTCAAGACTCAGGTTCCGTCCTCCTCGGGACGGCGTCGAGATGGATGCCGCCTGGATCGAAGGAGCCGAGCTGGTCCGGTTGGAGACCAGCGACCTGGGCCGTTTCTCCAAGTGGATCCGTATGGAGGGCCTGGTTCTGGATCAGGTCGGTGCATTACCTCCGGCGCCACCCTTCGAGTTGGATGACTGATGCCCATGGCCCGGCCTCCAGCCGGGTCCTGGCGACTGGATGGTCGTTTCCCCCGGTCGGGCGCCAAGTTTCCGTTTCCGGCTGGAATGCACCAGAGGGAACGGCGGAAGCGGAGAGCAGCCATGAACCTGACGCTCCACATCATGGAGAAGGACTTCCGTTGCCTTTGGCGCTTCCTGATCCCGTTCTGGGGTCTGTTGATGTTCCATGCCGTGCTGATTCAAGCCAGGTCGGTCCTCAGTCCTTCTCCCGGTTACGGGGAATCATTTCTATTGGCAGGTGCCCTGACCCTGCTCTCCTTGCTGGTCGGTATCCTGAAAGTCTGCTGGCTGGCAGTGATCGTGTCGCGACTGGTTCAGCAGGACTCCACCGCAGGCAGCACCGCCTTCTGGTTGAGCCGTCCCGTCTCCGGAGGCCGCCTGCTCCTGAGCAAGTCCCTATTCCTGGGGCTGACGGTCATCTCGCCCGATCTCCTGCTTGAGAGCGGGAGGCTCGGCGTCCACGGCGTCACTCTCTACGATATCTTCCGCTCCATTCCACAAATCGCCTTGCCGGCGCTCTTGGCGACCCTGTTGCTCATGATGCTGGCGTCGTTGACTTCCGACCTTCCTCGAATGATGTTCCTGGGCGTCCTTGCAATGGTTGCGTTGTTTCTGGCGAGTTCCGCGCTGACGGAGCTCCTGCCGGTGGTTTCCACCCTGGTATGGATCCCCCCTGGTGCGGGTTCAGGCTGGATGGCGCCGTTCCTCCTGCCGCTTGCCGTTGCCAGCGCGGTTGTCTGCCGCCAGTATCTGGCTCGGGGGAGGGCGGCCAGCGGGAGGCTTGCCTTCTCGGTGATGTTTCTGACGCTTCTGGTGGTGCAGTTCTCTCCGGGGGTTCTTGGGTGGGTGAAGCGCGGACTCGACCGGGAGAATCAGGTTTCCGGCCAGGTCTCGGCGCGGGTCGAGATAGGGAGCCTGGCCTTCGAACGAGTGTCGGTTTCGGATCAGGCCTTGGGTCTGTCACAGGATGATTCGGAACCGGAGCAGGAAAGGCGGATATTCCTCAAGGGAAGGATCGTGCTGGAGAATCTCCCCCCGGACCTTTGCGCGCTTCCGGGGCTGGTGTCGGCAAGGCTGGCCCTGCCGTCGGGAGAGACCCTGGCCGCCCAGGAGAATCCAACCGCCCACTGGTACGCTCAGATGATGGATTCCCTACTGCCCTGGGCGCATTTCTCCATCCCAAGCGGCGAGGAGCTCGACGTGCTCGGGCAAGCCTTGGGTGAGGTCCGGTTCCTGAACGCACGGGGCCACGGTTCCGTCCATCCGTGGGTGGATCTGTTCGGTGTCAGCCAGGATCTCCATGAGCGCTATGGGGGCGTTGGAATCGCCTACTCGGCCCGGGTGGACTTCCTGCTGCTCCAGGCGGAAGCTACCGCCGTGCTGCCGCTGAAGAGGGGGGCAGTGCGTCGTTCGGGATCGGACCGGACCGAGATCCTGTGGATTGAGAGATCGGGTCGCGGCCTGACAGTCGAACTGAAGGAAACGGTGAATCGTGTGGCTGCGGACGGCTGGGCGATGACGACCCATGTCCTGAGGAACCCTTCCACCCGGGAGGTGTGGTTGGGCGTCGGCGACGGCTCTTCCGTTTCGAACCAGGAGGCCTTAGTGCTTGCGGGCCTTTACCCGGCCTGGATTCCCCCAAGTCTGCATTTCCTCACCTCCGAACTGCATTTCCGTCTCCCCGAGGGCAGTCCGTCACTACCTGAGACCTGGTTTCAGGCAGCCGAACTGGTGCGCATCGAGACCACCCAGCTTGGTGTGTTGTCCAGGACGGTCCAAATCGACGACCTGGTCATGGAGCGCATCCCCATGAGCCCTCCGGACTCGGAATGACTGCTGGCGCCCGGCGGCGGCGACTGGACTTATCTGGAACAATTGAGGGTTGTCCACAAAGGCCAAAAAAAGATATCCACGAAGGGGCACGAAGGACGACGAAGGGCCACTAAGGGGTTGGAGTAAGCTCAAGTGGGATCCGCCAAAGGTCGGGAAGGCAAAAGAGATTTCCACCAAGGGCGCTTTAGGATCTGTTAAGGGGGCAAGAGATGAATTCGCCAAGGGACTCCAAGGGGTTGGAAAAGATTCGAAAGGGGTCCGTGAAGGTCCACGAAGGACCCTGAGGTTTCCCACAAACGCGCACTCGATAATCCAGCTAGTCCGCTTCCTGTGTCGCAACCTCTCGTCCTGTTTATCCTGTCTATCCTGTGTATCCATGTTCAATCTGTAGAAAACCGGTTAAACGGGACATGGTCCTTGTTCCCGATAGGCCATGAAGATCCGTTGTTTCACTCTCGTATGATCCGCCCGGCAGGGTGGGGGCCGGACTTGCCTGGGGCGCCTCTTCCCGAATAGAGAGCCGGCCCCCTTGCCCAAAAACCCTCGACTTGAGGGACGGCTTGGGGCATTCTGGGGCAGGCTGATTCGCCAAGCCCCTTCAGGCGGCTCAAGAATCACTCCCCCCTTGAGGGGGAGTCGCAGAAGCCGAGCCGGAGGCGAAGGCTGATGCGGAGGGGGGCAAACGCCCAGCCACGGGGAGAGCCGCAAAAGTCGGCCCGCCAGCCCACACATTTCCGGGACTCTTCATTCCATCCATGACTCCATCCTTTCAATGGAATCCCGCGCTGTCGGCGCTGCCGGTTTCGGGGATTCGCCGGATGTTCAATCTGGCGGCCACCATGGAGGACGTCATCCACCTCTCCATCGGGCAGCCCGATTTTCCCACGCCCCCGCACATCATCGAGGCCCACGTGGAGGCCCTGCGCCAGGACAAGACCCACTACACCCTGGATGCCGGTCTGCCGGAGCTGCTTTCGGCCCTGGTCCGGTACTACGGGAAATTCAGCGGCCGCAGACTGGTGGAGGAGAACCTGCTGGAGACCACCGGAGCCGGGGAGGCCATCTTCCTGGCGGTGACCAGCCTGGCCGCGCCGGGGCGGGAAGTGATTGTCATCGAGCCCAGCTTCGTGCTCTTCCAGCCTCTGGTCGGACTGGCCGGCGGCAGCGTCCGGCGCATCGTCACCACTGCCGAGAAGGGTTATCAGGTGGATCCCCAGGAAGTGATCGACGCCATGGGCCCCAGGACCTGCGCCGTCATCCTCAACTCCCCCGGCAATCCCACCGGCGCCGTCTATCCCGCCTCGACCGTGCAGGCCATCTGTCAGGCCGCCGCCCGGCGGGGCATTACGGTCATCAGCGACGAGGTCTACGACCGCCTGGTCCTGGATGAGATGGAGTCGCCCAGCGTCCTGAACTGCGACCTGGATCTGGACCACCTGATCGTGGCCAGCAGTGTTTCCAAGACCTACAGCATGCCGGGCATGCGGGTGGGCTGGCTGATCTCCAGCCGCAAGAACCTCCAGACCTTGAGGCGCTATCACACCTACACCACCACGGTGGGGAACACCCCGGGACAGTGGGCCTCGGTGGCGGCCCTGCAGGGTGACCAGGGCTGTGTCGATCGGATGGCCGGGGAGTACCGGAAGCGTCGAGACCGCATCGTGGAGCTGCTGGAGGACTGCCGCCACCTGCAGGGCTACCGGCCTCAGGGGGCCTTCTACATCATGCCTTCGCTGCCCGCCGGGGAAGACGGGTCCCGGTTCGTGCTCAGGATGCTGCAGGAGACCCGGGTCTGCGCCATCCCGGGGGACACCTTCGGGGAATCCTGCCGCAACGCCCTGCGGCTGAGCTACGCCACCTCGCTGGACCGGATCGAGGCCGCCTTTGAAAGGATGATTCCATGGCTAGAGAAACAATCGTTCTGACTCGCAGGGAAGTGGCGGCGCAGATCGACCTGCAGGAAATCGTTCCGGCCATCGAGAAGTGCCTGGCCGAGTTCGAAAAGGGAGAGGATCTGCTTCCCCCCAAGTGCATCGTCGAACTGCCCGGAGGCATTGCCGCCTGTCTGACCGGTTACACCAAGGCGACCCACAAGTTCTCCATGAAGATGGGACAGGAGCGCAAGGGCAACCTCGAGCGGGGGCTGCCCACCATCTTCAGCACCATGAATCTCTACGATCCGGATACCGGCGAGCTGCTGCTGATCGTGGAATCGGTGCTGGCGACCATGTACCGGACGGCGGCGGCTGCAGCCGTGGCGGCCGGCCATCTGGCTCGCCGGGAGGCGGCCGTGCTGGCCGTCATCGGGTCGGGCCAACTGGGGCGGCAGTGCGTTCGGGCCCTCAGCCGGGTGCGGCCCTTCCGGAGCATTCTGCTTTTCGATATCCGGCGAGAGCAGGCCGAGCGGCTGGCCTCGGACCTGGCCGGGGAAACGCCGGCGCCCATCCGGGTGACCGATGCCGAAGGAGCCTGCCGGCAGGCCGACGTGATCTGCACCGCCACCAACAGCACCGAGCCTATCGTTCGGAGCGAATGGGTGAAGGAGGGGACCCACCTTTCCTGCATGGGAGCCGACCTGCATACCAAGATCGAGTGCCAGCCGGAGTTGCTGCCGCGCTGCCGGCTGTTTGCCGATAAGGTGGAGCATTGCCTGCAGCGGGGCGAGGCCAGCCAGGCGGTGGAGCGGGGCATCCTGGGAAAGGACTGCTACGCCGGCAGCCTGGGCCAGGTCATTCTGGGCCAGGTGAAGGGACGCCGCCGGGAGGACGAGATCACCCTCTTTGACGGGATCGGGCTGGGGGTTCAGGACACCACCGTGGCCGCCAGCATCTATGAGCAGGCGCTGGCCAAGGGGTTGGGCCAGAGGGTGGTGTTCAGCTAGCGAGGCCGTGCCTCGGACCGACAGGCAGAAAAAAAAGAAATCCACGAAGGGGCACGAAGAACTACGAAGGGCCACGAAGAGACGGATTGATAAATTGCTGATTGTTGATTTCTGATTGTCGATTGGGGGGGGGGTAGGACTACTTATGGTGCCCCCAATCCAATCTACAATCCAAAATTCACAATTCCTGACTCATCCGTCAACCTTGTTTCGACTCAAGAGATCTAGCGCAGGGGAAGCTGGGAGGCGAAAAGACAGCAAGCATGCCAGGTTTCGACGTGGCCATTATCGGCCTGGGGGCCATGGGAAGCTTCACGGCCCTGGAGCTGGCGGGCCGGGGAGCCTCGGTGGTCGGTTTCGACCGCTGGTCTCCGCCCCACCAGGAGGGGAGCCACGGAGGCGAGACCCGGGCCTTTCGCACCCTCTATACCGAGCACCCCGACTACGTGCCGTTGATGAAGCGGTCCCTGGAGCTCTGGGAGCGCCTGGCCGGGGAGTGCCGCCGCGACCTGTTGACCTGGACCGGGGTGCTGAGCCTGGGCGAGCCCGGCAGCCCTCTGATTGAAGGAGTCCAGCAGAGCGCCAGTGTTCACGGGTTGCCGGTTCAGGCCCTGTCGGGGGATGAGGTCCGGCGGCGTTTCCCCGCCTTGAGTCCCCCCGGGAACTTTACGGGGTTGCTGGACACCCGGGCCGGGTTGATCGACGTGGAGGCCGCCCTGGGCTGCGCTCTGCAGGAGGCCCGCCGTCTGGGGGCCGACCTGAGGCTCGACCGGGAGGTCCTGGGATGGTCGGTTGAGGGGCGGGAGGTCTGGGTGACCACCCGCAAGGAACGGGTCCGGGCCCGGCGGCTGGTGATCACTGCCGGGGCCTGGAGCGGCGCCATCCTGAGGGCCTTGAAGCTGCGGCTGGTGGTGCGGCGCCAGGTGCTGACCTGGTTCAGACCCCACCGGCCGGAATGGTTTCAGCCCGGCGCGGCGCCGATCTTCGTCTTCGCCCCCGGCGCCTTCTACGGCTTTCCCGAGATCGGAGGCGCCGGCGTCAAGATCGCCTACCACGAGCGGGGGGACCCCCTGCCGAAATTCCCCGTCCAAGTGCCTCCGGCGTCGGAAGCCGACTTCGACCCCCTGGTACGGGATATCGCCCGATTTGTGCCTGGACTGCTGGACCCTGACCGCCCCCCGCTGGACCAGATGCTGGCCGCAAAGACCTGTCTCTACACCCTGACCCCCGACGGCCACTTCATCATCGACCGCCATCCCCAATTCGAGCAGGTGCTTTTGGGGGCCGGTTTCTCCGGCCACGGGTTCAAGTTCGCACCCCTGGTGGGGGAAGTCCTGGCGGATCTGGCCCTGGAGGGAAAGACCGACCGGCCCATCGATTTCCTGAGGCTCCAGGGGCGTTTCTGAACGGGGGGGATTTTTTGCCTGCCCGGCGTCGCCCCCCACCGCATCAGCCTTCGCCTGTCGGCTCGGCTTCGGCGAGAGGGCGGAGCCCGCAGTCGAGCCGGTGGGGGGCAAACACCACGCTCCGTAAGTGACTACCAGCGCCCGCAACCGCGTAGGCGGTGGATCGTTGGCGCCGTCCCGGAACGCACTGCCTCTCCAAAACGACGCCACTCATTCCGCCATGCGGCGAATCAAAAGGCCATCCCCGCGGATGGCCCCTCCAGGACCTGCTCGAAAGCGGTCAGGGTCTGGTCCACGTCGGCGTCGGAGTGGGCGGTGGAGACGTACCAGGTGCCGCGGCCGGTGGTGCGGACCCCCTTGAAGACCAGGTTGGTGGCCAGGCGCTGGTAGGTCCGGTCATCCCGGGTGGCCCATTCACGGTAGTCGTTGAGGGCATCCCGATCGGTGAGGCTGACCTGCACAACCGGTCCCAGCCCGCCGACCAAGGCAGAGATTCCTGCATCCTTGAGTTGTTGACTCAGCCCTTGGCGCAAGCGGCCTCCGAGGCGGTTGAGGTGGGAGTAAACGGCATCCCGATCACGGCTGAGGGTTTGAAGGGTGGCCAGACCGGCGGCGATGACCACCGGATTGCTGTTGTAGGTGCCGGCATGCACCACTTGACCGCTGGAAATCAAGTCCATGACTTCGGCTTTTCCCACCACGGCGCTCAAGGTGAACCCGCTGGCAATGCCCTTGGCGTAGGTGGCCAGATCGGGGGTGACGCCGAAGACTTCCTGGGCGCCTCCCAGGGCCAGGCGGAAGCCGGTAATCACTTCGTCGAAGATCAGGACGGACTGGTAGCGGTCGCAGAGGTTGCGCAACCCATCCAGGAAGCCGGGCCGGGGCAGGATGCTTCCCGAGTTGCACATCACCGGCTCGGTCAGGATGGCTGCGATCTCGTGGCCGCGCCGGGCGAACAGGTCTTCCAGCAGCCCCAGATCGTTCCAGGGCATGATGATCAGATTGTCGGCGGCGTTGGCCACCTGGCCCTGGCTGGGCAGCACCGGGTTGGGGTTGCTCCGGTCGCCCTGCTGCTCGGGACCCGGAGCCGTCGAGACGAAGAGGCTGTCGTACCAGCCGTGCCACTGCCCCTCGAACTTGACCACCAGGTTGCGCCCCCGGTAGGCGCGGGCCGCCCGAAGGGCCGTAATCACGGCCTCGGAGCCGGTGCTGTTGAACCGGACTCTCTCGGCGCAGGGGATGACCTGGGTCAACAGCCGGGCCAGTTGGGCCTCGGCCTGGTGTTGACCGGCGAAGATCAGCCCCCGGTCCAACTGCCGGTGGACGGCCTCCAGCACCGGGCGGGGATTGTGGCCCAGCAGCAGCGGTCCCTGTCCCAGGACGTAGTCGATGTACTGGTTGCCGTCCACGTCCCGAATCCGGCTCCCCGAGCCCGACTCGAAGTAGAGGGGATGGGGGAGTTCGGCCTTGCGCACGTCGCTGCTCACGCCTCCGGCCAGAACCGTCTTGTTCTCTTCAAACCAGCGGGCGGATGTTTCCAGGGTCATGAGGATTTCCGTGGAGATTGGCGGGTTGCCTACAGGGTGGTCCAGCCTCCGTCCAGCATGAGGTTGATGCCGGTGACGTAGGCCGAAGCGTCGGAGGCCAGGAAAACCACCGCCCCCTTGATGTCCTCGTTGTCGAGCAGGCGTCCGATGGGAACCCGCTTGCAGTAGTTGTCCAGAAAGGGCTTGGGCTGTTGGTTGAAGTAGCCTCCGGGGGAGATGCAGTTGGCCCGCACGCCCTGCTTCCCGTAGTAGTTGGCGATATGCCGGGTGAAGTTGATCATGCCCGCCTTGACGAAGTTGTAGGTCGGCGCCTGCAGCATGTCGGTGCCTTCGTAGAGGGACGGGTCGTTGGCCACCACTCCGTAGATGCTGGAGATGTTGATGATCGATCCCCGCTTTTGCCGGACCATGTCGGGAACGAAGGCCTTGCAGATGGTGAACAGGCCCACCATGTCCCCCTTGGCGCTGGCCAGCCAATCTTCGGAGGTCTGGGTTTCGAAACCGCCGCCCACCTGGGCAAGGGCGCTGTTGACCAGAATGTCGAGGCGGCCGAATTGCTCCAGAATCCGGTCATGCAGGCGGTGAATGGAGTCGGTCTCGCAGATGTCGACCTGCATGCCGTGGGCGTCATGGCCCCGGTCCTTCAACCCGCGGGCGAAGTCCAGGTTCCGCTGCAGGGAGCGGGAGGCCACGATTACCGTCGCTCCGGCTTCGGCCAGACCTTCCGACAGGCTGCTGCCGAATTGGGGCCCGGCTCCGGCGGTCACCAGAGCGATCCGGCCCTTGAGGGAAAATTGTTCCAGCACGGCCATGGTTGCCTCTCCGAAGGGCTTCTCAGTGTACAAGATCTCTCAACCGTTCCCAACATTCTATTTCACTGGAATGTCGCCGGGCAAACTGGGTAGAATCCGGGAGCGGATCGTTCCTGCCGGGGGCCGTTTGAATCACCCCGGGCCACCTCACCGCAGCCTGCCCGAAAATCCCGAAAACCAAGGAGGACCCTTGCTGGCCACCCGTTTGAAATCCAAAGTCCACAATAGAGAACTGACCCTGGGAATGCTGTTGACCTTCGACCACTGGGCCGGATACCTGGAGATCTTCAAGTCCGAAGGCCTGGATTTCGCCGTCCTGGACATGGAGCACAGCTCGGCCGACCTGCGCACCGCCGAGGAGCTTTGCCGCACCGCGCGACTGCTCGACTTCCCACTTTTGATTCGCCCGGAAGCCGCCCTCTATCATCTCATCCGGAAATACATGGACATGGGGGCGGCCGGCCTGATGGTTCCCTGGACGGAACGTCAGGACCAGATTCAGGCCATTCGCGAGGGGGCCTTCATTCCCCCCAAGGGACGAAGAGGACCTGGCGGACCCTCCATTCTGGCCAATCGCGGTCTGGACCGCCAGGGTTGGGATGAAGTGGAGTCCAGCCTGTTCATCATGACCCAGTTCGAAAGCCCGGCCGGGATCGAGAACATGGCTTCGCTGATCCCCCACGACTGGATCGACGCGGCCATGCTGGGTCCCTACGATCTTTCCCTGAACATGGACCGCTGGAGCCATACCGATCACCCCGAGGTGGTGGCGGCCATCGAGCGGGTGTGGCGCCAGGCCCGGGACATGGGCAAGAACTGCGGCATGGTGGTGGGAACGCTGGAGCAGGCCGGATTCTGGATCGATCGGGGGTTTTCCTTCCTGATCTGCTCGGAGATCGCGGGGATGGTCCGGCACCGCTCCCGAGAGCTGGTTCGCCAGATTCAGCAGGTCCATTCCCAGGCCCAAGCCAGACAACCTTAACGGTTTGAGCGATGCGCGCTTGAACGGCTGTCGAAAGGGCGAAATATGCAACTGACTCAGGACGCACCACTGCCCTCGATGCGGGTCGACGGCCGGGTTGCCCTGGTGACCGGCGCGGGATCGGGCCTGGGACGCAGCATCGCTTTGGCCCTGGCTCAAGCCGGAGCCAGCCTGGTGGTGACCGATCTGCCGGCCAGGATGGGGAATGCCCGCCAGACCCAAAGGGGCATCCGAAAATTTGGCAGGGAGTCGCTGGCGGTCTCTCTGAACGTGACCTCGCTCAAGAGTATCGAACGCATGGTCGAGAAGGCCGTCGACCGGTTCGGCAGGATCGATATTCTGGTCAACAACGCGGGCATCAATATCTCCAAGCCCGCCCTGGAGGTGACGGAGCAGGACTGGGACCGGGTGCTGGACGTCAACCTGAAGGGAGTTTTCTTTTGCTCCCAGGCGGTGGCTCGTGGGATGATTCAGCAAAAGTCAGGCAAGATCGTCAACGTCGCCTCGCAGAACGGGGTCATCGGCTACTACAACCGCGCGGCTTACTGCTCCAGCAAGGCCGGGGTGGTGAATCTCACCCGCGTGTTGGCCATTGAATGGGCCAGCCGGAACATCAATGTCAACGCCATCGGACCCACTTTCGTGCGGACGCCGTTGACCGAAAAGCTGTTTCAGGAGGAGAGCTTCAAACGGGAGGTCCTGAGCCGCATACCGCTGGGCCGTCTGGGGAAGCCGGAAGACGTTGCCGGCGCCGTGGTCTTTCTGTCCAGTCCGGCAGCGGACCTGATCACGGGGCATACGTTGCTGGTGGACGGCGGTTGGACGGCGATCTGATCGAAGCCGGTTTCGCCGGGCTCCTCCGTATGCCGCCACGGTGGATATCGGCAGCCAAACAGGGGTTGAACATGAATGGGATTGTCAATGGCAGGGGCAAAGGATGGCCGGGGAAGCAGGGAGCCTGGCGGGTCGTTCTCCTGCTGGTGCTGTTGAGCCAGACCATCATGGGCTGCCAGGCCGAAGAGGCGGGCCAGGAGCCGGTGGCCGTGGAGGTCATGAGGGTGGGCTTCGACCGCACCACCGACATGCCGGTGGTCATCCTGCGGGACAAGGGCGAAACGCGGGCGATTCCCATCTGGATCGGGGCCTTCGAGGCGCGGGCCATCGCCATGGAGCTCGAGGGCGCGGCTGCTCCCCGCCCCCTAACCCATGACCTGTTGAAGTCCATCCTGCAGGGCGCCGGGGTCGTCTTCGAGAAAGTGCTGGTCAGCGAGCTCAAGGAGGGCACCTACTACGCCCGCATTTTTCTGACCTCCGCCGGCAAGGACTTCGAAGTGGACAGCCGCCCCAGTGACGCCATTGCCTTGGCCCTTCGCTTCCGCAAACCCATCCTGGTGGCCCGGTCGCTGATGGAGGGGGGCACGGCCCTGGACCTGCAGGACCGGAGCGAGCCGGTGGTTGAGAGCGTTCGGGGAATCACGGTGCAGGAGATCAGCCAGGGATTGGCGGCATCCCTGGGGCTTGACAGCAAGGAGGGGGTGCTGGTTTCCAACGTCGGCGGGAGCGGGAATGCCGGTCTGAAGAGAGGGGATGTCATCCTGGCCGTCGGTTCGGAACCGGTCACCGGCGTCGGCGGTTTTCAATCCATACTGTCCGGTCTGAAGGGGCAATCCGTCCGGCTGCGGGTGCGCCGGGACGGCAAGGAGCAGGTGATCGAACTGCCGCCCCAGCCGTGAGCCCAAGGTTGCCTGAGCCCCCGCCTTCCGTAGCCGCGTAGGGGGCGAGTGAATAACCGGATCCCGGAACCGACTGCCTTTCCAAAACAACCCAAGAAACGAAGCTCTTCTCAAGTCTGCACTCTTCTCAAGAATGCAACCCCCCGGTGAGAAATGCTCCCGAGCGATGGCCGCCCTGTCTCAGCGTCAATACTTCAATGAGCGCGTGGGCGACTTCGATGTCCCCCAGCCGCGGCCCGTGATCGAACGCCTGACGGAGGTGGTCGGCGCGGCCGGGTTGCGCCCCGGCGAAGTGGTGCTGGATATCGGAACCGGTGTGGGGGTTCTGATTCCCCTGATCCAGTCCTTCAAGCCTTCCCGTATCATCGCCTGCGACATCGCCGAGAAAATGTTGCAGCGGCTGCAGCAGAAACATCCCCAGGTTCAAACCTTTCACTCGGACGTGGCCGATCTCCCGTTGGAGGACGCCTCGGTGGATATCGCCTTTCTGAACGCCATGTTCGGCAATATCGCCGACAAGCCCAGGGCGTGCCGGAACCTGAGCCGCATGCTGCGGCAGGGAGGCCGCATGGTGGTGAGCCATCCCGAAGGCCGGGCATTCGTGGAGGAGCTTCGCCGCACCAGCCCCCTCCCCATCGAATCGCTTCCCCAGCGAACCCAATTCCAATCGCTGCTCCAGCCTTTGGGTCTGGAGGTGATTGCCTACCGGGACGACCCCAAGCTCTACCTGATGGTGGCCCGAAAACGCTCCGTCAGGGATCGAGTCGGGCCAGGATGCGGAGGGGGCCTCCGCTGCCTCCCCTGATCTTCATGGGCAGGGCCAAGATGGTGAAACCTTTGGGAGGTAGCTCGCCGATTCGGGCCACGTTCTCGAAGATGGGGATGCCTTGTTCCGCCAGGGTGATGTGGGCCTTGAAGTCTTTGGACTGACCATAGTCGATGCTGGCGGTATCCAGCCCGATCGCCTTGACCGAGCGGTGGTCGACCAGCCATTGTGCAGCCTCGGGATGGAGGCCCGGGAAGTGAAGCTTGGGTAACGCCGAGGGTCCGGTCTCCTCGGTTCCCAGATAGCGTGCCCGATCGGGCCAGTAGTCGCCAAAGCCGGTTTCCAGCAGGAGGATCAAGTCATCCAGGCGGGAACGGAATCGGTCCTCCCACTCTCGAAAATCGTCGATTCCAATCTGGTAATCCGGGTTCTGCCGGCACTGGGCGCGGACGCCGACGACGACTCCGGGACCGATCAGCCGCTCCAGGGGGATCTCGTCCACCGTCTCCCCGTCCTTGAAGAAATGGATGGGAGCGTCCAGGTGGGTGCCGCCATGTTCGGCCATGCGGAAGCGATTGGCCGCATAAAAGTATCCGCCCGGGGTGATGCCGTGGAAGGCCCGCTCCAGGGCAAATCCCTCTTCGGTGGGCCAGAAGATGGTTTGTTCGTCAAAGGGGTGGGTCAGGTCGATGAAGCTGGGCTGGCCGACCGGAGGCGGGCCTTTACAACCACTCAGACCCAGGAGCAAAATCAACGGCAGAACGATTGTCGCTGGACTCTTCATGCCTGGCGAATTGGATTGTGGCTTGCACCAATGGTTATCTGCCGCCGCCGCTTGGTGGCGAAGAAACTCATTTTCTTTTGGTTTTTCTTCGTGCCCCTTCGTGGATTGAGAGCCGACATTGGTGAGAAACGCGGTTAACCGATTATCGAGCGCATGTCCCGAACGGCGCCAATGGCCCGGTCGATGTGGGTCATGGTGTTGTAGATGTGGGGACACAAGCGCAAGCCCTGCACCGGGGCTCCGGCAATGCCATACTGAGTGTAAAGACGGTTGAATACTTCCTGGCGCTTTTGCGGCGGCACCTGGATGATACAGACACCTCCACTAAGTCTTGAGTCTTCAGGGGTTACCAATCGGAGGCCCTCGGCCTTCACTCCCGTCTTCAGCGCCCCGGCAAGCTGGAAGATCCGGGCCTCGACTCGACCGAAGCCGATCAGGCGGTGAAAATCGACGGTCGTGGCAATTGCGGCCAGTCGAGCGTCGTCCCTCTGGCCGAAAGACTCGAACTTCCTGGCTCCCTTCACGTCCGGATCGACATCGCTCCCCCAGCCGGGAGAGACCAGGTTGGGCCAGATCTCGGCAATGCGGTTCCGCTTGACGTAGAGCAGCCCGACTTCTTTGGGGCCGCAAAACCATTTGTGGCTGCTGGCTGCATAGGAGTCACACTGAAGCTCCCGCAGGTTGAGGTTGAAGGCGCCCCAGGTCTGAGCACCGTCGACATGAACATGAATATTACGTCGATGGGCCAGTTCACAGAGTTCACGGATGGGAAGCCGGACGCCGCTGACGTTGGAAACATGAGTCAAGGCCAGAACTCTGGTTTGGGCCCCCAGAGCCTCCGCAAAGGGTGCAATCAGTTGATCCATCCGGGTGGGCTCTTTGGGGGTGTCGACTCGCTTGACGCTTGAATTGAAGCGGGCGGCGCGCACCTGCCAGGCGACATTGTTGGTGGGATGGTTCTGGTCCCACAGGAGGACCTCATCTCCCGCCTTGAGCGGAAGGCCATTGTTGATGATGTTGTTTGCCTCGCTGGTGTTGCGAACCAGGGCCACCTCGTCACCGTCTACCCCCAGTTGATCGGCTACCTGCTTGCGGGAGAGTTCCAGCATGGTTCTGAATTTCTCCCGATTGTTGAAGGAGCAGTCGACGTCAATGTCCTGGGTGAGATCCACCACCGCTTCTGCAACCACCCGTGGGGCCGGGCAAAGGTTGGCTGCATTCATGGGGATCTTGGCTTCTCGAAAGGGAAACTGTTGTCGCACCATCTCCCAATAGGCTTCATCGTTGGAAGCGGCGCCCAGCCTGGAGGACAGAGCGGAAAGGGAGGGCAGGCTGGCCGACAGGAGTGCGGCTCCCTGGGCCAGCCTGCGCAGGACCGAGCGTCGAGACAAATCAGTCATGATTGGTTCACCCTGGGATGGAGCCGATCACTCTTGGCGAAGGATGAAACCAGGATTCAGCTGGCGAATGCCACGGCTTTGGTGGGTTATCCAGTCTGCCGGCTCCAAAGGGTCATCCTCCATTCAGTTGGGTCACAGCGTATTGACCATCACGCCGCCGTCAACCACCAGGGTTTCCCCGGTGATATAGCTGCCGGCCTCGGTGGCCAGCAACAGGGCCGGGCCGATGAGCTCCTCGGACTCTCCCCAGCGCCCCAGCGCCGTCCGCCGGGCAAACACGGCCTTCTGGTCCTGGTTCAGCAGCGACGCAGGCAAATCCGTCCAGAAGGGACCCGGTGCGATGCAGTTGACGGTAATGTTGTGGGAGCCCAAATCCAGCGCATTGGCCTTGGACAGCCCGATCAGTCCGTGCTTGGTGGCATTGTAGACGTTGCGGCTGGACTTGCCTCCCAGGCCCATGATGGAGGAGATGTGAATGACCCGACCCCAGCGGCGTTCCTTCATCTGAGGAACCAGGGCGCGGGTCAACACCATGCAGGAGCTGAGGTTCAATTCCACGATCCGGTCCCAGTCCGCGTCCCGGATCTCGTCGATGACCGCGGGAATGTTGGACCCGGCATTGTTGACCAGGACATCCACCCGGCCCATTTTTTCCAGGGTGCGCCGGGCCAGGCTCTCGGCCTCCTCCCGTCGGGCCAGGTCCGCCACCAGGGCCAAGCCCTTGCTGCCGGTTCCCTCCAGGATCTCGACCAGGGCTCTGTCAAGCTCGTCCTGGTGACGGCTGCTGATGACCACATCGGCGCCGGCTTGGGCGAATCCTCGCGCCATGGCCTTCCCCAGGCCCTTGCTGCCCCCGGTCACCAGGGCCACCCTCCCCGAAAGGTCGAACAACGACTGATTGCTCATGCTTTGTTCCTTTCCGTTGCTTGTTTGGTCCGACTGCCGCGGCCGCACCGTTTGCCGCCCGCATGGTATCACAGGCAAGTCCGGCCCCCGCCCTGCCGGGCGAATCATTCGAGCGTGAAACAACGCATCTTCATGGCCTGTCGGGAACAAGGGCCATGTCGTGCAAAACCGGTTTTCTACTTATTGAACATGGATGCACAGGATAGACAGGATAAACGGCACGAGACGTTGCGCCACAGGAAGCAGACCCGCTCGATGATCGGGTGGGTGTCGGTAGTGATCCAAGAGCCTGGGAGCGGGTTTTGGGAGATCCGTGTTGGAACAGAGGCGATGGTTGAACTCATGACGGTGGAAACTCTCGCCCAATAATCCTGTGCATCCTATGCATCCATGTAAATAAACCAACAACCCATGTTTGACTTTGAACCGGTTTCCCGCCACCCGGCACAAGGCGTTGTTTCAGACAAGCCGGGCCCCCGCCCCCGACGACGGGGCGAATCATTCGAGGAAGAAACAGCCGATCATTTTTGAAGACGAACCACCAATGGACACGAATGAGCACGAATGAACACGAATAGGGATGGACCACCTTCAATGACCAACCGCGCCCGAATGCATCTGCGATATCGTGACCTTGAAATCCCGGCGTCATGGGAGGAAGCCCACCCGGGAGCGCGGGCGTCCCGCCCGCACAACACTGGCAGAGCCTCGCCCATTTCCTCTACCCGGATCGACCGGCAAAGACGCCCTGGCTCTGCTTGGGCCGTGCCCATGCGGTTCCCGCCGGCACGGTGGACGGGTGCTCCATCGAAGGGAAACTGAGCGACAACCCAAGGCAGAGGATGCGGGCGGGACGCCCGCGCTCCCGGGTGGGCCGCTTTCGTCACGGTTGCCCTTCAAGGAAGAGTCGGCGCAAACGAACTGGCTGGATGGTCGCCTTAAATCCCGATTTGACAATCCCTTGGTGGCCTTCGTGTCCCTTCGTGGATAACTCTTTTATCTTTTGAGCCTTTTGCAAAATTCGTCAGGTAGCGGGATTTTTTACCAGGAAAGGTAAGGGGACAGGTCAGTCGCGGGACAAGTCCGATCTCTGTTGTATCATGGAGATGAGCAATCGACATGATGAACGCTTGTCCCTTAAACAAACCCTATCACGACACTGGTTCAGGTTTCAACGGGAGCTGTTTCCGTGGCTGGAGGAGACCCTGGGTCCCCTGGGCGAGCGCTACGAGCGGCTCGTCCGGGTGCTGGAACTGGTGCGAGTGGAGGAGTGGCTGCCCTACAACAGGGGCTGGCGGGGCCGGCCGCTGAAGGATCGTGCCGCGCTGGCGCGGGCCTTTCTGGCGAAGGCGGTGCTGGACGTGCCCACCACCCGGGGGCTGGTGGAGCGGCTGAGGACGGAACCTACCCTGCGCCGCCTGTGCGGCTGGGAGGCGGCGGGTGGGGTGCCGAGCGAGGCAACCTTCTCTCGCGCGTTTGCGGAATTCGCCGCCAGCGACCTGCCGGGGCGCCTGCATGAGGCGCTGCTCGACAGAACGCTGAAGGGCCACTTGGCGGGCCACGTCTCGAGGGACTCGACCGCCATCCCGGGACGAGAATCGCCGGCGCCCAAGCCCGCAGCGACGGCCAGGCCGAAGCGCCGACGGGGTCGGCCGCGCAAGGACGAGCTACGGGCGAAGGAGCCGCGCCGCCTGCAGCGGCAGGCGTCGATGACGCTGGAGGAGATGCTGGAGGACCTGCCGAAGGTCTGCGACATCGGCGTCAAGCGCAACGCCAAAGGGCATCAGGAGAGTTGGACCGGCTACAAGCTGCACATCGACGCCATCGACGGCGGCATTCCGGTCAGTTGCCTGCTGACGTCAGCCTCGGTGCATGACAGTCAGGCGGCGATCCCGCTGGCGAGGCTGACCGCGAGTCGGGTCGACAGCCTCTACGACCTGATGGACAGCGCCTATGACGCGCCTGAGATCCGGGCCTTCAGTGAGCAGCTGGGCCATGTGCCGATCATCGACCTCAATCCCCGCAGGCGGCCGCAGTTGAAAGCCGAGCGGAAGCGGGAGGCGCTGGCTCAGCGCCGCATCGGCCAAGTGCCTCCCGAGGTGAGGCGCTACCGGGAGCGCTCGACTGTGGAGCGGGTGAACGGACGGCTCAAGGACGAGTTTGGCGGGCGGTACCTGAGGGTTCGCGGCCCGGGCAAGGTGTGGTGCCACCTGATGTTCGGCATCCTCGCGCTGACGGTGGAACAGTTGATGCGCCTGACGCTCTGAAGACTTGGCCGCCACCCCGAACAGGACAGCAGGTTTGCCCGCCGTAGGGCAGGGAGAGGGCAAGCTGTGCCCGCGCACGGCGACCGCCTGCGATCCGGCCCTCAGATCCGGGCATTTCCGCTTGAAAGTGTCCTTGCTGTCGGGTAATCACAAGCGGAACATCACGTTAGCCAGCAAAATGTCATGCTCCAGCGAATTTTGCAAAAGGCTCTTTTTTCGTTTGTTTCAGGAAAGTCCCGCCCCGCCCTGGTGTGCGGATCATACGAGAGTGAAACAATCAGAAATCGATCATCCCTTCCCAACCATGGAATCCCGTCGCGGTTAACCTCAACGCCTTAGTGGCCCTTCGTCGTTCTTCGTGTCCCTTCGTGGATAACTCTTTCTTTGTCTTTTTTCGTTTGTTTCAAATAAGCGGCGGCAGCGCTCCGTAGTCCCGGTGCGGTCGGGGTCAGGCCCGCAGGGCCGGCACCAGTGGAGAGCGGGTCACCGCCCGGACGGCGGCCAGTGAGGAGAGCAGGCCGGTGGCCAGGACCGCCAGCAGCAGCAACCCCAGGGCCGCCAGGTTGAGGTGTCCTCCGGTGGACAGGCCGGGATGATGGCAACCACCGCCGAGAAGACCCCAATCAGCAGGCCCCAACCGAGCAGGAGAAAATTTTCAGAGATCACCAGCCGGGCCAGGTGGCCGGAGTGGTAACCCACGGCCGTCATCAGCGCGATTTCCTTGCGGCGCTCCAGGACGTTTCTCAACAGCACCACGCCCAGGCCGAAGGTGCCCAGCAGGAGTCCCATGCCGCCCAGGGCCTGGAAGGTGGAGAGATAGGTGTTTTCCACCCGGTGAAAGGCGGCCAGCCTCACGGCCGTGGGCACCACGTCGAACCCGTAGTCGGAGAGACGGTCTTCCAGCGCTGCCGTCACCTCTTCAGCGGCCCCGGGGGGCGTTTCCATCAGAAAGAAGCGGAAGCCCTCGATTCGCGGAAAGGCTCGCAGGAAGTGCTTTTCCGACATGATCAGCTCGGACTGGAACAGGCTGTCCCTCAGGGCTCCCACCAGGCGAAGGCGCACGGGCGCTTCTCCCTGAGGATCGAGCACCAGTTCTTCCCCCAGTTGCAGGTGCAGGACGTACTGCATCGAGTTGGCATCGGCGATGACGGGGATGACTCCGCCGGGCAACTCCTGCTGCAGGAGCTGCCAGGGGTTTTGGGGCTGAGGGGAACCGGACAGGGTGGCCCCGAACCGGAATCGGGATTGGGAGAGAAAGGAATCGGGAGCCCCCAGGATTCTGGGGCTGGCCGGTCGATACAGATTGAGACAACTGACATCGTCGCCGGGTCGCAGCCGGAAGGCGCTGACGCCCAGGTTGGCCAGGGCGGGATTGTCGGCCGGAGACAGGTTCAGGGACTCCCGGCCGGAAGGGGAGTTGGGGTCGACCTGAATGGGGAGCAGGGATTCCGCCACCAGGGGAAATCCCCCTGTCCCCGACTGGCGGTCGTAGGGGTTGGTGCGGTCGGCTCGACGAAAGGCTTCAACCGTGACGATGATGAAGGTGGCCGAGGCGATCAGGGCGATGCAGAGAAGGCTGCGGCCCGGACGGACGGTGGCATTGCGGAACCCAAGCCGGGAAACCGCCCAGCCGCCCTGAGGCTGCAGGATCGGACGCCGGGTCCGTCTCAGCCATCCCGACTGCCAGGCAAGCAGGGCCAGCAGGCAGAGGGTGCCGGAGGCAAAGAAGCCCAGTTCCTGGCTGAGTCCGCCGGCCAGGCTGGCCAGCAGGAGCCCCAGGGCCGTCGCCCCCAGCAGGAGGGCGGTTCGAGTGCGGCCCGGCCTGGTCCGCCGGCTCCAGGGCCGGCTCATTGCCGGCGCCCCACCGCCGCGTTTTCCGCTCTTCCGGCTGCCAGTGGGGGCGGCAGTTGGCGGCCCGGCCTCCTGGTAGAGCCAGGAGCCGGTCAGGAGAGCGCGCGGGCTGAAGGACACCATCCGCCTCAGGCTCCAGGCGATGCAGATCAGGGCGGTCAGGATTCCCCCCAGACCGCCCGCGATCAGGGAAAAGGCCGAGAGGTGAAGCCCCAGCAGGGTGGTGCCCACGGCCTCCACCCACCAGGTGCGCAGTCCCAGCATGATGAGGGCGGTGTAGCCCACGGCTCCCGCCAGGCCCACCAGCGTGCCCAGCCCCGCCAACAGGACTCCCTCCTTGAGGAACAGCCGGCGGATTCCGGCAGGATCGAAGCCCAGGGCTCGAAGCAGTCCAATCTCCTGGACCCGCTGCTCCAGACCCAGCTTGAAAAAAAGGCTGGTGAGCAGCAGAGCCGAGACCACCAGGAAGAAGCTGAAGTAGACGAAATACTGCCCGAAGTCGGTGACCCCCCGGGAGGCCTGCTCGGCTTGAGCGCCGGCCGCCCGCAGCGAGAAGCCGAAGTGGCCGGGGTCGGTGGTGCGCTTGATCTCGGATTCCAGGCGGGAGCGAAGGTCGCGGAGTGTCTCGGGGGCAACGGCCGGAGCCGCGGCGGCGGGATAGACCCGGATCGAGGACAGTTGGCCGTGGCGGGACCGCCACAACTCCTGCCCGACCTGCAGGGGAACGAAGGCCTTGGGAGTGGTGCGGTATTCCTCCCAGTAGCTTTCGTCCCGGGGACGAATGCGCCCCAGCTCCATGGGAAAGGGAGGGTCCCAATCCACCAGGGTCCTGGATTCGGTAATCCCGGGGTAGGCGGGCGCCAGGTCTCTGTCGGCCAGGGGGCCCTCCATGGGGACCACGCCGCTCAGGCGAAACTTGGCGGAACGGGTCAACAGCCGGCCCTGTTCGGCCCAGAGGTAGTAGTCCATCTCCAGCAGGTCTCCCGGCCGGGCCTCCAGGTCCCGGGCGGCCCACCGGTTCAAGACAAGCGGCGGCATCTCCCCGCCGGGGCTTGGCGGCGGCAGGCCAAAGGAGGAGAAGTCGAGGGCGGTCACCAGCGAATAGGGGATCTGGCGGCCGCCGCTTCGGATGCTGTTGGCCAGATAGGTAAACAGGAGGCTTGTGCGCAGGCCCAGGGTGTCGGCTGCCTCTTGAACTCGAGCAGCCAGTCCTTCGCCGATCAGCGTGCCCTCGGTTTCAACCGACAGGCACTGCTGCCGGTCCAGGACCCGCAGCTTCAGGTCGGTATCTTCCAGCGAATAGACATCCCGCAGGATCCCAGCCAACTCGCCCGTCTGTGCCGGATCGGAGGTCTGCTGCCGGCTGGCGCCGGCTCGGCTGACCAGCAGGGTGTTGATTCGGTTCGGGACCCCCAGATCCCGTTGCAGGCGGCGCAAGGGGACGAAGGCGGCGCGCACCGGCCCCTGCCGGGGACTCAGCGAAAACTCGCCCATCCGCGAGGGTTGGAGGATGCCGCTGACCGAAAGGCGCAGGGTTCGCCCCACCCGGTCCCGGCGGCCGTGCAGGGAATCGCGCGGCACGTTGGACGGTTCCTCCAGCCGCAAGAGAACCGAGCTGCCGGCCTCGGCCATCAGGTCTCTGGCGGCCTCCGGGCTGAGCAGGACCTGGCGGCCGGATCGAGAGTCGGAACCGAAGGCCCGATCGAGCTCGACACCCTGAAATCGCCAGAATCGTTCATCCACCCCATAGACGGAAACGCCGCCGGCGCGGCGCCCGGTCCCGGGCTGGGTGAGCCAGCCCTCCTGAACCAGAATGGGGCACACGGCGCCGAAGGAACGGGAGAAACCCGGATGGGCAGCCATCTCCCCGGCCAGGACCTCCCTGAAATAAACGGTGGAGGTGAGCACCCAATGGGCGGCGCCCAGTCTCTGCAGGGCCAGCCTCTTGAGGCTGCCGCGCACGGAATCTCCGACCAGCAGCGATCCGGTCAGGACAGCCACGGCTACGGCAACGCCGGCCACCACCGCCAGATTGGTGCGCCAGTAATGGGCCAGACTGCGTCGAGTCAAGGGGATGGAGGCCATGTTGCGATTGTCGGGGGCCGACCCCGGTCGGGCTTTGGCCGCGAGGGGGAACGGGGGCGCGGCTAAGTGGATAGTGAATAGTGGCTAGTGGATAGTGATTTGAACGACACGTTAAGCATCTTGTTGATCTCGGGGCAGTCGTTCAATAAGTGCACCGAGGTCATCAGGCGCTTGCCTGCTCCCGGAACCCTCCACTTGTCCTGTCTGAAACACCCCTGTTTCGCCCTGTATGATCCGTACCGTCGCGTGGGGCGGGTGCTCTGCTTGTCTGAAACAAAACCTGTTTCACTCTCGAATGATCCGCCCCGTCGTGGGGGGCGGGGCCCGGCTCGCGGGCAAACAGGAGTTTCCCAAAGGGTGCACGTCGGCATTCTGAGAAGTCGGCCGCCAGGCACCCGCCACTGCACCACCGGGACGGCATCGCCTGGGAGCGCGGGCGTCCCGCCCGCATCCTGTCCTTTTGGCTGTCGCTGAGCTTCAGTGCGGTGCTGCAGGCAGCCACCCTGTCTGCGGGAACAGCATCGGCCAAGCCGAAGGAGAGCCATGGCGCCGTTCCCGGTTGATCCAAGTGGGGAAGATGGCCGAGGCTGTGGCAGGCTTTGTGCGGGCGGGACGCCCGCGCTCCCGGGAAGCCTTCATCCCATGACGTCTTTCCTTCCGTATGAGCCGCCCCGTCGTATGGAGCGGGGGAACGGCTAACCACTTTCCACTAATCACTAATCACTAATCACTATCCACTCTCTTCAGCTGCCTATCCATCAACCGGTACTGCACCGGGAACCTGGCAGCCAGAGTCGAACTGTGAGTGACCACCACCAGAATGGAGCCGTGCTGCCGGTGCTGCTCCACCAGCAGGTCGGCCACCGATGCTGCCGAGCGGCTGTCCAGATTACCGGTAGGCTCGTCACACAGCAGCAGCGAAGGGTTTCGAATCATGGCGCGAGCCATGGCCACCCGCTGTTTTTCGCCTCCCGACAGCTCGGCGGGGCGGTGGTCCATCCGATCTTTGAGTCCCACCTGGTCCAGCAGATCCAGCGCCCGCTGCCGGTAGTTTTCGGCTGCTTTCTCGATCAGGGTCGGGGCCAGCACGTTTTCCAGTACGGAACACTGCGGCAGCAGGCAGTGGTCCTGGAAAACGAAGCCGATGTGCCGGTTCCTGAACCTGGCCAGGTCCCGCTCGGCCAGTTGGAAGGGATGGCATCCGTCCAGAACCACGTCACCAGCCGTCGGCGGCTCCAGTGTGCCCAGGATGTAGAGCAGGGTGCTCTTGCCGCTGCCGGAGGGTCCCATGATGGCGGCGGCGTCGCCCCGGCCCAGGGAGAGCGAAACGTCCTCCAGCAGATGGAGAGGACCCCGCGGTGTCGGATAGTCCTTGGAGAGCCGGCTGATTTCTAACATGGGCAAACAGGGCGCGGGAGACCGCAGACCGGTGGCCTGAAGAGACTATCGGGCAAGGGTTTCAACCATTGGCGCCGGTGGGTTCGAGGAAGATCGCTGCACGATGGCGCGATAGGCCTCTACGGCCACTGCGGCCATGCGGGACAGGCTGTAGTGATCCTTCACTCCCTGGCGGCCGTTTCGGGCCAATCGATCGGCCAGACCCGGATCCCGGTAGATCGCATGGAGCCCTTCCTCCAGGCTGTTTTCCCGGTCCGGATCGGTAAGCAGGCCCCCCGAAGTCTTCTCGATCATCTCGGTGAAGGAGCCGCGGCGGGGTTGCACCACGGGAATGCCGCTGGCCATGGCTTCCAGAATGGGTATCCCCTTGTGCTCGTCGTGGGTGGCTGGCACCGAGAGCACATCCAGGTTCTCCAGGAAGCGTATTTTGGCCGGGCGATCCAGGGAGCCATGATAGCAGAATTCTCCGTCCAGGCCCCACTGGCGGATCTGCTTGCGGACCCGTTGCATATAGGCACGGTGTTCCGGTCCCAGGTAGCCGGCCACCTCGAGCCGGGTTGGGCCGATGTCCTTCCGTTGCTTCAGATGCCGGTAGGCCCGGCACAGCTGGTGGAGGCCTTTTTCCGGAGCGATTCGGGAGAGAAACCCGACGCGGAAGGTTTCTGACCGCGGCGATCGCCGGTTTCCGTAGTCCCCGGCCCGCACGCCCAGGGGGATCAGGTGCATTCGGTCCGGGTCGATCCCCAAGAGCTCCTGCATATAGGTGGCGCAGTGCCGGCTCACGGGAGCGAATCCGTCCACCCATCGGACCTGCCGGCGCATCGATTCCAGAGCCTTGCCTCGGTAGGGCTCCGGCAGTCCGTTGAGGAACAGGTCTTCCCCCTGGAGGGTGCAGCAAACGGGTCGTTGAAGCGCGGCTCGAAGCGGCTGGGCCAGTCCGATCAGCAGGGAGTTGGGCAGAACGATGACATCGGGCGCAGGCTGTTGCTTCAGCCAGGAGATCAGCTTGAGCAGCTCTTTTTTCTGATGGCCGGATTCCCCCTGCAGCATGGACAGGGTCAGGGCTCCCAGTTGACGGGGGTCGGTCTTGACCCCCAGCCCCGAGAAGAGCTTCAACACGGCTCGGGAGTCCCAAACCCTGTCGAGCAGCCAGGGAGTATTGCGAAACAGGGGGTGGAGCTGCTGGAGATAGACGCTCAGGCCGCCGAAAAACACCCGCCGCTGACTCACATTGGGTTCGTCGGTCAGGGTAGGGGTATAAACGGGCAGGAGGGTGACCTGGTGGCCCAGTTGCGTCAACTCCGCGGCCAGGGAATTGTCTCGCAGGCAACTGCCGCAGTACATGCCGGCCGCGCCGGCGGTGATCGAGAGAATCTTCACGGGTTTAAGCGGACTTATACGGGGGAGTCGCCGCCAGGCGCCCGGTGAGCACTGCGGGCCGGGCGGTCCCGACTGAAACCGAGGCGATTGTGGCTGCCGCCGGTTCGACTGTCAAGTTCATTCCCGGAATGGCGGCCGGGCCGTCTCTGCGCTCGCCTCGGGAATGCAACTCTTCGCAGAAGGGCATCTCCCCCGATGAGCAGTGCGGGTCGGGAAAAGGGGTTCCGGAAACCAGGCTTCTTGGGGTAGACTGAGCGGCCCGACGGCCGTTCCGGTCTTCAGCATGCCGCGTTCATTCAGCCTCAGGGCTGGACAGAAGAGGGTCAAGACGATGAATGTTGCAGTTCTCGGTCCACCGGGGTGCGGCAAGGGAACCCAGGCCAAGCTCCTGGCCGCCCATTTCGGTCTCAAGCATTTCTCTCTCGGAGAAACGCTGAGAATGGAAGTGGGCAAGGGAACGGAATTGGGGAAGAGGACCGCCGCCTATCTGAGAGAGGGCAAGCTGGTCCCCGAGCCCATCGTCCTGGACCTGTTCAAGGCATACGTCAGCAGAAACGGCGATCAAGGGCACATCCTGGACGGCTATCCCCGCACCCTGGTTCAGGCCGAGGCATTGGACAGCCTTCTGAACCTGTCGGCCGTGGTTCTCTTCGAGATCACCGAGGAAGGCGTGCGGTCACGCGTTGCGGGCCGGGTAGTCGATGCCCAGGGACGGTCCTACAACCTGGACAGCAATCGACCTCCCGCGGGAGTCGAAACCAGGCGCCGGGACGACGACCGCCCCCAGGTCGTCCATGAGCGTTTTCAGGGTTATCTTGCGGAGGTTGAACCCATCGTCAGTCACTACCGCGGACAGGGAATCCTCTTGAGGGTGAATGCCGCCGGCACCATCGGCTCGGTTCTGGATCAACTGCTGGTCGGTCTGGGACGGACCATGGAAGCGGTCAAAGGCTGAGTCGGTCCTGCTCCAACCCTCTTCAACCCGCCCCTTACATCTCTCACTCCTAGCCCGCCCGCGGCCCCAAGGGGTCCCAGGTCACCGCTCGTCGGATTTCGGCCAGAATTCATGGAAATGGTGAAGCGGACCGGCGGTTTGGCCCGGCCCGCCGGAGTGCCGCCAAGCCCGGCTCAAATACTCCCGGGCCGCCCGCACCGCCTCCAGCTCCGAGCGCCCCTTGGCCAGGAAGGCCGCAATGGCCGCCGAAAAGGTACACCCGGTGCCCTGTTTGGGACCTCCCTGCAGATAGGGTCCGCTGACCCTGTGCAGCTTCCTGCCGTCGTAGACCAGGTCGATCACTTCCCTGGCGCCCGCCGGACCGGACTCGATTGCAGGACGATGGCCGCCTTTCAGGACGACCCACCGGGGGCCCATGGCATGGATTTCCCGGGTGGCGCGGATGCAGTCGGATTCATCCTGCAGTGGCCTTCCAACCAGCGCGGCGGCTTCGGGCAGGTTGGGGGTGACGATTCGAGCCAGGGGCAACAGCCGGCGGCGCAGCACCTGCAGCGAGCCCTCTTGAAGCAGGGCGGCGCCGCTGGTGGCTGTCATGACCGGGTCCACCACCAGCGGGATGCCGGGGTAGCGGCTGAGAGCCGAGGCCACGCCCCGGATGATTTCGGGGCTTCCCAGCATTCCGGTCTTGACGGCCTGGGCTCCGATGTCGGAAAGAACCGACAGGATTTGCGAGACCACCAGACTCACCGGGAGACAAGTCAGGGCATCGATCCGGCGGGCGTTCTGAGCCGTCACCGCGGTAACGGCCGAAGTGCCGTAAATGCCCAGGGCGGCAAAGGTCTTCAGGTCCGCCTGGATCCCGGCCCCGGCACTCGAGTCCGAGCCGGCAATGGTCAAGGCTTTCAGGAAGGGCATGGCCGGGACAGATTAGCCCAGATCGCCGAACCTGTAAACCGGGCTGGGCCCAGGCTATTTCGGGTGCGTGGATAGCCGGGCCCCCGTCCTGCCGTGCGGATCATTCGAGGAAGAACGGCCGATCGCTAGTAAAGACGAACCACGAATGGACACGAATAAACACAAATAGACCAGAAGACAGTTGGACTCCCTTCAACGACACGCGGCACCCAAATGCTACTGCAATATTGTGCCCTGGGTGTGACGCTGTCATGAGATGAAGGCTTGCTGGGAGCGCGGGCGTCCCGCCCGCACAAAGCTTGGCACAGCCTCGGCCATCTCTCCTACTTGGATAAAGCCGGAGCCGCCACATGGCTGTCGCCTCCGCAAGGAGATCAATGCCATCAGGAGTGATTTACATGGATGGACAGGGTGAACAGGATGAACGGGACCAGAGCTTGACGCACGGGAAGCTGGCTCGGACGATGATCGGGTGCGGGTTAGCGGCTGCTCAGGAATACAAGCTAGCCGTTTCCCGAAAAAATCCTGTGCATCCTGTGCATCCTGTGCATCCATGTGAATTTTCCCCGCAAATCACGAGGCGAGGGGGAGGCCCCCTGGTTCGACTGCTGGCTTCGCCATGGTCTCGCCGACTCCCCCTCCAGGGGGGAGTGATTCTTGAGGCCAGCACAAGGCTCCTTGCCCCATTGCTAGGCAGGATGTAAACCATGTTCCCGGTTTATGGTGTAAAGGATGTTCCCGGTTAGCGCCCTGCTGATCGACTGAAATCCTGCTGGTAAGGTGGCTCCTCCTGGTCCTTCCTGCCCCTTGGTGGAAATCTTTTCCCCCTTCCCAACCCTTGGCGGATCCCCTCACGAGCCTTCACCAATCCCTTAATGGCTCTTCGTAGCCCTTCGTGTTCTTTCGTGGACAACTCTTTGCCCCTTGACTGCAGGGTCCGGAAAAGCTTGACAAGTGGCGAATAAAAAGCGAATATACATTCATGGTCAGAGAGTCGGACAAGCTGGTGGGCATCGCACGGCTGGCGGCGGAGAGCACGCCGCTGCTGCGCAAGCGCCGGACCCGGTATTTTTCCATCGAGGTCAAATCGGTGCTGAACCGCTGCTCGAACCCGGAAATGCCGTTTTACTGGACCATCAACCCCTATCGGGGCTGCGAGTTCGGCTGCAAGTATTGTTATGCCCGCTATACCCACGAATACATGGGCCGGGCGGAGGCGGGCCAGTTCGAGTCCGAGATCTTTGCCAAGCGAAATGGGGATGCCGTTCTGGAAAAGGATCTGCTGTCGGCCAGGCTGCGAGACCGGCCCATCGCCATCGGCACCGCCACCGACCCCTATCAGCCGGCGGAGAGGCGCTTCAAGCTGACGCGGGCGATTCTGGTGAGGTTGGCCGAATGGCGCGGACTCCGGATTTCACTGACCACCAAGTCGGACCTGATCCTGCGGGACCTGGAGTTGTGGAGGGAGATCGCCTCACGCAATGAGGTTTACCTCAACATCACTCTGACCACCCTGTCCTTCGAATTGGCCAGAGCCTTGGAACCGCGGGCGTCCACTCCCGGGCGGAGGCTGTTCGCCCTGAAGGCGCTGTCGCAGGCAGGTCTGAGCGTGGGGGTGCTGGTCATGCCGGTGCTTCCCTGGATCACTGACGGCCCCGGCGACCTGGAGGCGCTGGTGCGCACCGTCAAGCGCCGGGGTGCGAGCTATCTGGCCTCCAGAGTCCTGTTTGTCACCGGCTCCATCGAGAAGGTCTGGGCGCCCTTTCTGCGGGAGCGGTTTCCGGCGCTGGCGCCGGTCTACCGGGGTCTGTACCAGCCCCCTCGGGCGAAACTGGAAAGGTATAGCCGCCGGTTGGCCGACCTCATCCGCCAGTTGTGCGACAGGCACGAGCTCGGGAGAAAGCCTCCGTTGGGAGGGCCGCTGCTGGAGCCCGGGTTGTGGCGGCAAACCGTGCTGCCGCTGGGTTGGAGCGATCCTGGAGGTCCGGATGGGGCCGCTCCGCCTCTCCCGCCGCAGCCCAAGGCGCCGCCCGGTTGATCCTGCTTGCGCCTTGACGCCTTTCTTGGGCCGGACTTAGAATGCCGTCGGGCGGGTCGAACGGTCGCCGGCCCATTGCTTGTGCATTGGGCGGGAGGAAAGTCCGAACTCCACAGGGCAGTGTGCCCCGTAACGCGGGGGGCTCATGGACATTCTCCATGGGTACGGAAAGTGCAACAGAAAATATACCGCCCCGCAAGGGGTAAGGGTGAAATGGTGCGGTAAGAGCGCACCGGGTGCTCGGCAACGAGCATGCCTGGCAAACCCCACATGGAGCAAGTTCAAATAGGGATGGAGGCGTGACCCGCGCCGCTTGACATCCGGGTAGAATGCTGGATCCGGGAGGCAACTCCCGGGCTAGAGGAATGACCGTTGCCCTCTTCGAGGGAACAGAATTCGGCTTACAGACCCGCCCATCACTCCCCCCTTGAGGGGGAGTCGCAGAAGCCGAGCCGCCAGGCGAAGGCTGATGCGGTGGGGGGGCGCCCACACTCCGCTAATTGCCGACCGGTTTGCTGGTGGCGTTGGCCTCGGACCCGATGGCAAACCGGATCACTTGCGTCTCGTCGGTAAAGAAGGTCCTGGTTCCGGTTGCGGTAGCCCCGTCGGGGATTTCGGGAACCCCGGTTACAGTAAACTGCCGAGCCGGGTTGTCCCCCGGTTCGCTGGCGAATTTATAACCGCTCTTGGTCCCCGATCCCAGATCGGAAGGAATCACCCCGTCCGCGGCCAGGCCGGCCAGATCGGCATAGTCGCCGTGAGTGGAGCGGTACATGAGTTGGCCGGTGCCGATCGTCCTCATGGAAGCGGTGGCGGAGGCTTCGTTGGCCGACCGTCTCGCCCGAAGCAGGTTCGGGACCGCTATGGCGGCAATGATCAGGATAATCGCCACCACAATCAGCAACTCGATCAAAGAAAATCCCTTGCGCATCGTGCCCTCTCGACATGCCTTCCCCAGTTCGTTGTCTCTCATCGGTTAACAGACTACCACCGCCTCCGGTTGTGTCAATGCCGATTCGTCCGACCCCGCCTGGCGCCGGGGACGAGGGGGAGAGATGCCTGCGCCGGGGTGGCCCACGGGGAAAATCCGTTGGGAAGTCTTATCCCCCGGCAAAGTCGTGGTTTAGGGGAGAGGGGCGGAGCCGCGGTTGGAGTGGGCGATCCGGCGAAACGCTGCCTACGGGGCTTCCTTATTGAGCGGCGCAGCCGCGCCGGCACTTCGCCTGCGGGGCAAGCCGGGAAAAGCCCGGGAGAAGTCGCCCGCCAGACAACCCCACGGCACCGCCGGGACGGTATCGCCTGGGAGCGCGGGCGTCCCGCCCGCATCCTGTTTCTTTGGCCGCGGCTGGGCTTCAGTGCGATGCTGCAGGCAGCCATCCGGTCGGCGGAAACCCCATCGGCCAGGCCGAAGGAAAGCCATCGCGCCGTTCCCGGTTCATCCAAGTGGGGGAGATGGCCGAGGCTGTGCCGGGCTTTGTGCGGGCGGGACGCCCGCGCTCCCAGGAAGCCGTCAATCGTAGATTGTGAATCTGGGGCTCAATCGGTTGTCCTAACCCCCCCAATGAACAGGTAGGGGTCCATTAGCTGTATACTCCTTCGATCCAGATCGGTCGTTCAGGCCGCATTGCCGCAATGGAGGAACCCCATGGAACAGAACCCACCCGGTGGAGACCGGGGCGTCACCGCTCCCCCTGCCGAAACGGACTCACAGCCCGACCCGGTCAGGAAGCTTCGCTTTCATGGAACGGGAGGAAGCCTGTTTGGCATCCACATCGTCAACATGCTGCTGACCGGATTGACCCTGGGGATCTACTATTTCTGGGGCAAGGTCAAGGTTCGAAACTACGTCTTCAGCCAGTCCGAATTCGAAGGCGACCGCTTTGCCTACCACGGTACCGGGAAGGAACTCCTCATCGGTTGGCTCAAGGGAATGGTGATCCTGGCAGCCATCTATGGGGTCAGCTTCGCCTTCCTGTATCTCTCGGGTGAGCGATCGGTGCGGGGTCAGGTGCTTTTTTTGCTGTTCCTTCTGCCGCCCCTGCTGTTCGGACTGGTTCCCATAGCCATTGCCGGCGCCTGGCGCTACCGATTGAGCCGTTCCTCCTGGCGCAATATTCGATTCTCCTTTCGGGGGCACACCCGGGAATTCATGAAACTCTATGCGCCCGGCCTGCTGCTCACCATAATCACGCTGGGATTCTACAGTCCCATTTTCGCCTGCAAGATACGAAAATTCCTGTTGGATCGAACCTGGTTCGGAACAACCCCTTTCACATACGACGGAGAGGGGAAGGACCTGTTCTGGCCTTATGTGAAAGCTGTGCTGCTTACCATCCTAACCGCGCTTTCCCTAGTAGGCTGCTTGCTTGGTCTTGCTGGAGCTACTATGGGAGTTGCCGAGGTGGTTATCATAATCCTAATCCTCACCCTAACCCCCCTGGGGCGGCTTCCGATGTTCTGGTATGCGGCCCGCCGGCACCGCTACCACTGGAGCCATACCCGGTTTGGAGGGGCGAACTGCCGCTGTGAAATCACAGGCGGAAGTCTGTTTTGGTTGGAGTTCGTTAATGGAATCCTGTTGGTGGTCACCCTGGGCTTCGCCCAACCCTGGGTGCTGGTGCGCACGGTGAGGTTCATGTTCGAGAGGATCTCCCTCCACGGCTCTCTCGACCTGGCGGCCATCGAGCAGGAGGCCCGGGAGGCCGGAGCCACCGGCGAGGGCATCGCGGACCTGCTGGACACCGAGCTGCTGGACATGGATCTGGGGATCCTGTGACATTTTGACTGGAACACCTTCCCGAATGGAGTGGCGGGGGCGCTATTTCGACGGTCGGACCGCCCTGGCCCAGCCGGTTCGCGTCACCATCGGGTCCCGGGGTCTTCACATCGCCAAGACCGACCGCAGCACCCTCTGGTGGGACTACGGTCAGGTGCGCCAGACTCAAGGAGCCTACGCCGGGGAACAGGTTCGACTGGAAAGAGGGTCTCCTGTTGCCGAAGCCTTGCTGGTCGATGACGCCGGTTTCCTGGCGGCGATCCACGCCATTGCGCCCGAGCGGACCGCATTTCACAATCCCGCCAGGCGTCCCCTCCGCCTCAAGCTCACCCTGCTGGCCGCCCTTTGCCTCCCACTTCTGGGCGGCGCCCTCTACCTGTGGGGAATTCCGGCGGTGGCCGAGGCCTTGGCCGGCCGGGTTCCGGTCTCCTGGGAGGAGCAGCTGGGCCGGTCGGTCGTGGGTCTGCTGGCCCCGCCGGAGGCCCGCCTTGAAGACCCGGTCTGCACCGAGGTCCTGGAAGGCATCGGCGACCGCCTGCTGGAAGCCGTTCCAACCAATGCCTACCGCTTCCGCTATGTTCTGAAGAGAGACCCCTCGATCAACGCCTTTGCGGCGCCGGGCGGCTTCGTGGTGGTGCACACCGCGCTGGTGAGCAAGACCGGGTCCTCCGAGGAGTTGGCCGGTGTGCTGGCCCATGAGATGCAGCACATCCTGAAACGCCATACCACGGCGGCATTGTTCCGGGATCTTTCCATCCAGGTCCTGGTCGCGGCCTGGACGGGCGATTTGGGCGGCCTGGAAGTTGCGCTGGAGACGGCGGGGACCCTGGGGAAGCTACGTTTCAGCCGGCAGGCCGAAACCGAGGCCGATCTCGATGGCCTGAAGATGCTTCAGGCGGCCGCCATCGCTCCCGGGGGGATGGTCGCCTTTTTCAAGTCCCTGGAAAAAATGGATCTTCCCGAGGGTCTGACCTATCTTTCCACCCATCCGAGGGGCGAAGACCGGATAAAGCAACTCGAACGGCTCGCCGCCGGGATGGAGGTCACCCCGGCGCCTCTCCTGCCCGGGGTTTCCTGGGAAGACATGAAATCGAGGTGCGCTCCGGACGGGATCGCTAGAGAGGCTTTGCCTCGGACGGACACGCAAGAAATTGTTGATTGATGATTTCTGATTGCTGATCGGGGAGCAAGGACAACTGATTTTGCCTCAAATCAAAAATCTGCAATCAAGAGAGCCTTTTGCAAAATTCGTCGTGCAGCACTGGTATAGCGCTGGGGACGTTGTTGAATTACTGGAATAACTTCGATCAGCCGCTCCTAAATTGCTTTGATTCAATAACATCTCCTACATGCTCTCTACCAGTTATTCCAGTAATTCAACAACGTCCCCTATTCGCTTCCTTGCAAAATTCTTCAGTAAGCGGGATTTATTGCCGGGAAGGGTTGTGATCCCCGGGAGGTGGCGTTGGCCCCCCTCCGGCTCGACTACGGGCTCCGCCCTGGTCTTGCCGACTCCCCCTCAAGGGGGAGTGATAAACCATGTTCGGCTTGCACACTTCAGCGCTGAACCAGGCGCCTTGCCCGATTCCCGGGCATGAAGTAAACCTTGTTCCCGGTATATGGTGTGGAGGATGCCCCCCCGGGAGCGCGGGCGTCCCGCCCGCACAATGTCCGGCACAGGCTTGGCCCTTTCCGCCACTCGGATTGATCCGGAACTGCGCCGTGGGTCTGCTTCGGTTTGACCGTTGAGGTTGCCGCCGACAGGCTGGCTGCCTTCAGCACCGGACGAAAGCTCAGCGCCAGCCAAAGGAATCAGGCATAAGGATGCGGGCGGGACGCCCGCGCTCCCGGGGGGATCCCTTTGGGCGGCCCTGCAGATCCGCATTTTGCAAACGCCTCAACAATCTAAAATTCCGATCTCACGAATTTTGACTCATCTGTCAATGTTGTTTCGACTGAATTCCTCTACCCTGCGGTCGGCAGAATAGGCAATCCCGGAACGCCCACATCCAGACGAACCAGGCCGCCGGGGCTGGGTTCCCCGTCGCCCCCGGTGACGAAGGCCGTGGCCAGGTTGTCGCCGGCAAAGCAGATGTTGCTGGTGCAGCGCATTCCGGTGTCGTAGCTGGCCAACAGCCGGCCCTCGGGGGACAGCACCTGCACCGCCGCCATTCCGTAGTGGGCGACCCAGAGGCGGTTGGCCCGGTCCAGGGCCATGCCGTCCGGCAGGTTCCGGGAGCCGGCATCGCCCCCGGGATGTCGGGGAAGGTCGGCGAAGACCCGGGGAGGCTCCGCGGCCCGGCCCGGCCCGGCCAGGCGAATGAGGGTCACCCGGTTGGGGGAGCTTTCGGAGACAAACAGGCTCCGGCCGTCGGCCGACAGGACAATGCCGTTGGGAGTGTCCAGGTCCCTGGCCACCACGGTCTGTCTTCCCTCCTGGTCCACGAAGATGACGGCGCCCTTCTTGGGCAGGCAGTCGGTGAAATAAAATCCCTGCCCCGGGTGCAGGCAGATATCGTTGGGGGCGACGATCTCCAGATCCTGGCAGCGCCCCCCGGCAGCCCGGCCGAGGGGCCGTCCCTCCGGATCGAACCGCAGCACGCCGTGTTGCGTGCCGTCACAGACCAGGTGTTCTCCATTGGCCAGGATCTTGTGGCCGTTGGGAGCCGCGGAGGTGGCCCAGACGGTGGGTTCGCCGCCGGGCGCCACCCTGGAAATCGAAGTCCCGTGGGATATATAGAGGTTGCCCTCCCGGTCGATCACCGGGCCTTCCGAGTAGTGTTCGAGAGTGAACACCCGGATGGGCTTGACGGTGTCGGGCTGAGGCAAAGGGAACGAGGTCATTGAGCTCCTCCTTGGAACGGCCGCATGCGCGGATCCCCGGACGAGGGGGTCTGGGCCGGGCCAGTGATGTCATCGCCAACCCGCGGTTCGCTGTTTCCTGGCTGGTGGCCTGAAAAACTCACAGAAAATTGAAACGCTGACCGGCATCATCCCGCCAATGCGTATTTAATCATCAATCCAAAATCATCAATCCACAATATCAAGATCGTAGCCGAATCCTCGCCGGCCATAAAGATGCCGTTTTCAGCCAAGTTAAGCTATAATCCGTCATCCCGTCCGCATCGGTACAGGGACGGCGCCCGCAAGGGATGACTTCCATTGGCTGAGCTGCCAAGGCCCGAAACAGCCCCGTTAACTCCCAACCGCGCTGATGAGCACCGCCACCGGTGAATCCAACCGGGAAACAATCGAGGAGCACAAGAAGCGCCTGGATGCCCAGGTGGTGGAGATGGTCCAATGGCACTTCGATCCTGCCAGCGGCTGTCCTTTCTGGTTGGAGTGGGTCGCCTCAGCCGGTTGGGATCCCCGACGGGAGGTGCGCGGCTTTGCCGACCTGGCCCGGTTCGGCCATTTCCGGGACGAGTGGCTGCGAGGGGGTCCGGTGCGCCGCTGGGTCCCCAAGGCCCTGGCCCACCGCCCGGTCTATGTTTTCGAAACGGGCGGCACCACCGGCATTCCCAAGAGCCGGATCAACATCGAAGATTTTCGCACCGACTACCAGCTTTTCTCTGAAACCCTTCCCGACGAATATTTCCCCATAGGCGCCAACTGGCTGATGCTGGGTCCCAGCGGCCCTCGCCGCCTGAGGTTGGCCGTCGAGCATCTGGCCCACCACCGGGGAGGCATCTGTTTTTGCGTGGATCTGGACCCGCGCTGGGTGATCAAGCTGATCAAAAAAGGCTGGATGGATCATCTCAAGGCCTATCAGGACCATGTCATCGACCAGGCCATCAATCTCCTGGGCGCCGGCCACGATATCCAGTGCCTGTTCACCACCCCCAAGCTGCTGGAGGCCCTGGCCAACCGCCTGGAGGAGGAGGATTCCAGTCTGGAGCAGGCCGGGATCAAGGGGATCTTCTCGGGAGGCACCGAGTTCACCCCCCAATGGCACCGCTTTGCCAGAGAGGAGTTCCTGGGAAGCGTTTACCTGACTCCCACCTACGGCAACACGCTGATGGGGCTGGCGGCCAGCGGTCCCAGCGGGCCTGAGAACGGCTACAAGATCACCTATTACGCGCCCCAACCCAGGGCGGTGATCCAGTTGGTGGATTTTGACGACAACTCGCGGGTGGTGGACTACGGTGAGACCGGCCGCGTCATGCTCACCACGCTCACCAGAGAGTTCTTCCTGCCCCGGTTTCTGGAACGGGACGAGGCAGAACGGGAGCCGCCCAGTCAAGCCTACCCCTGGGATGGGGTGAGCGGGCTGCGCCCCTACAGCCGATTCGCTGCCGCCACCACGGTAGGGGTTTATTGAGGCAGGCGCCGGACCGCCGGACGGTAGGGCGGGGCGGCCCGGGGATGGAATGGAGGATGGCGTGATTCACTTTCCGGTCCTGCGTTGGGGAGAACCTTACAAGAGCCTCGAAGTTGAGAAGGTGGTTCACTTCGCCACGGGAGAGCCCGTTGCCGAGGTCAGCCAGGCCAATCCCGGTCTGGTGGCCAGGGACATGCGCCAGGCGGAGCGGGCCCGCCGGGTGCTGCGCGAGATCCCTTCCGAGGAGCTTCTGGCCAGGATCCAGAAGGCCGGCAGTCTCTTCTCATCGGCCGAATTGCCGCTGGGAGAGGGAACTCAAACTCCCGAGGCGTTCGTTCGGCAGCAGTCGGCGACCACAGGCCTGCCGGAGCACATGTGCCGGATGAACATGGACAAGCTCAGGTATGTCCTGGATGAAATCGCCAATATTCTCGGCTCGCTGACGCGAGGTCTGGATTTGGCTCTGCTGGGTCGGGGCTACGGAGAGGAGAAGGGACTGATGCGCAGCTACCAGGCCAACACTCCGGTGCTGGGCATGGTGCTGCCTTCCAATTCCCCCGGCGTCCACAGCCTTTGGCTCCCGATCATCCCGCTGCAGATCGGACTGGTTCTGAAGCCCGGTCCCCAGGAGCCCTGGACGCCCTGGCGCATGGCCCAGGCCTTCTTTGAGGCCGGGATCCCCAAGCAGGCCATTGCGCTCTATCCCGGCGGCGGGGAGGTGGGAGCCGCCGTGGTCAGCCACTGCCCCAGAAGTCTGATCTTCGGCGGGACCCCCACGGTGGAACGATACAAGACCAATCCGGCGATTCAGGTTCACGGCCCCGGATTCAGCAAGATCCTGATCGGCGACGATCAGGTGGATCATTGGGAAGACGTCCTGGACCTGATGGTGGACAGCGTCCTGGTCAACAGCGGCCGGAGCTGTATCAACTGCTCGGGCATCTGGGCTTCCCGCAATACGCAGGAAATTGCCGAGGCCCTGGCTCGCCGGCTGGGTCCCATCGAGCCGCTGCCGCCTCAGGATGCCAAGGCGGCGCTGGCGGCCTTTACGGTGCCCGGGCAGGCGGAAGCGATCTCTAACGACATCGATGCCGGACTGCAGCAGGAGGGGGTCGAGGAAGTGACCGGCCGGTTCAGGGAGGGCGACCGTCTGGTCCGCAGGCAGCGGTGCGATTACCTCCGGCCCACGGTGGTGCACTGCCAGTCCCCCGAAGCCACCCTGGCCCACACGGAGTACATGTACCCGTTCGTTTCGGTGGTGCGGTGTCCTCAGGCCAAAATGATCGACTCCATCGGTTCCACACTGGTGGCCACCGGGATCACCGGTGACGAGTCCTTTCGGCGGGACCTGGTGGATGCCCGCAACATCGACCGTCTCAATCTGGGTCCGGTTCCGACGATTCGCCTCAACTGGCATCAGCCCCATGAAGGCAATATCGTCGACTTCCTGTTTCGGGCCCGGGCCTTCCAGATGGGCTAGGGGAAGCGTGGACCGGCAGGGTCGGCACCCTCGGAGCAAGATGCGGAGCAGGTAGGCCGGGAGTGACATCCGGGTCGGTTCGAAGCCGGCCAACCGCAGAGTCGGGCTGTGACCGGTTCACTTGGCCGAATCGGGAAATTTCGGTAACAATTCGTTTGAAGCAGGACCGTTTCTGTAGTATACATCCGTCTGGCCACTCACAAGAACTCACCGCCTGAAAGCGGCCTTCCCATCCATCCTTAAAAGTTTCCGAATTCAAAGCCCAACGGGCCGAGAGTTTGGTTTTAAACTAATCCACCGAGGAGTAAGACCTACCATGTTACCGATTCAGAGATCATCGATTTGCAGCAGGCCAGGCCTGCGGCGGCTCCGGTTTACGTTGGCGTTGGTGCTGGCGCTGGTTTTCGGAATGCCCACCCTGGCGCTTGCCGACGCCCACGAACAACTCAACTCCGGAGACACGGCCTGGCTGCTGACTGCGACCGCTTTGGTGCTGTTCATGAATATTCCCGGACTGGCCTTGTTCTACGGCGGTCTGGTCCGGGCCAAGAACGTCCTCTCAGTGCTGATGCAGTGCTTTGCCATGACCGGCTTGATCACCATACTCTGGGTCCTGTTCGGCTACAGCCTGGCTTTCGACACCACCGGCATGCAGGCGGGAGTGACCAACATCCATTCTTTCATTGGAGGTCTGTCCAAGGCCTTTGCCAGCGGCATTACCGCTGACAGCCTGAGCGGCACCATTCCGGAAAGTGTGTTTCTCACCTTTCAGATGACCTTTGCCATCATCACGCCGGCCCTGATGGTGGGGGCCTTTGCCGAACGCATGAAGTTTTCGGCGATGGTGGTCTTCATGGCGGCATGGTCTCTGCTGGTCTATGCCCCCATCTGCCACATGACCTGGGCCGGAGACGGTTCCTTCTTCGGCGATTTGGGTGTCCTCGATTTCGCCGGCGGCACCGTGGTCCATATCAATGCCGGCATTGCGGCCCTGGTTGCGGCCATCCTGATCGGTAAGCGGCGCGGTTATCCGACGGCTCCCACGCCTCCACACAGCATGACCTTGACGGTGGTCGGCGCCTCCATGCTGTGGGTGGGTTGGTTCGGCTTCAATGCCGGCAGCGCCCTGGCCGCCGATGGCGCCGCCGGCATGGCCATGCTGGTTACCCAGGTGGCCACCGGAGCCGCGTCCCTGACCTGGATGGGGATCGAATGGGTCAGGAACGGCAAACCCAGCGTGCTGGGAATCGTTACCGCCGCCGTGGCCGGCCTGGTGGCGATCACCCCCGCCTCCGGCAGCGTGGGGCCTCTCGGGGCCATCGTCATCGGTGTTGCCGCCGGGGCCTGCTGTTTCTGGGCGTCCACCATCCTCAAGTACAAGTGCGGATACGATGACTCCCTGGACGTCTTCGGCGTCCACGGCGTCGGCGGAATCGTGGGAGCCCTGTTGACCGGAATCTTCGTCGCCGAAAGTTTGGGCGGGCAAGGTCTGGCTGACGGCATGACCATTGGCTCCCAGTTCGGAGTCCAGTGCATCGGCGTCGTGGTCACCCTGGTCTACAGTGGCGTGGTCTCCTTTATCCTCCTGAAGGTGGTAGATGGGATCATCGGTCTGCGAGTCTCCGAAAAGGATGAGACCGAAGGGTTGGATATCTCTCTGCACGAGGAGCAGGGGTACAACCTGGAGGTCTGATGGCTTAAGGGAAGGAGTTCGAACCGACTGGCGGACTGAATTCCGGCTTCGGGATTGGGTCGGCACAGGTCGGCCGCGAGGGGCCGACAACGGAGTCACCCCGGGTCATAGAGGCAAGCATCCAAAAGGCTCAGGACTTCATTGAGCACCGGCCCCGGCGCCTTCTCGACGAACTTCACCTTTCGGCTCGCGTAGTCAACGGACTTGATCTGTTCTGCCATGATATATCCCGAGAGAGACGACTCTTCGGGAACTGAAACGTGAAAGGGAATGTTCCTGAAGGTGTTGGTGATGGGGCAGACCATGGCCAGCCCGGTATGGCGGTTGAACGGCGTATTGCTGACGACTAGAGCCGGGCGGCGGCCTTTTTGCTCGTGCCCTGCCTGCGGATCAAAGGTCAGGATCACGAAATCCCCTTTTTGTGGCACGTAACCCGGCACCTACCAGACTTCCTTTCCAGGGGGCGGTCCCCACTCCACCTCTTCCGCCAAATAGTCTTTCGGCATTCTGGCTAGCAGCGCCTGCAGTTCGTATCTCCCTCGCACTCGGGTCGCAGGCTCAACCACGATCCGCCCCTTGCGGGCTGAGACATTCACTGTGTCGCCCACCTCGATCCGGGCTTCGTTCAAAATAGCCTTGCTGAATCGAAGCCCCTGGCTGTTTCCCCATTTCTGAACCCTGGTCAACATGAACCGCCTCCCGAATAGACTGTATGTATAGCCTAAGTATATCCTATCACAGGTCACTCAGAACGCATAAACAGGCATTTCCGTTCGCATGCCGCGTGCCAGGAATCTTTTGACACCTTGACCGGACCTTGGGTAGAGTATTGGCGAGTTTCGAGATGCCAGCCGACCGCCAACACATCTTCATTCCCTGGACCGTCCAGGAGCGCGAGGACCCGGTGTTGGAGTTTGCCGGGGCCGAGGGCGTCTACTTCCACGACCGGCAGGGCCGGCGCTATCTGGACTTCCTCTCGCAGTTGTTCAACTGCAACCTCGGCCACGGAAACCGCCGGGTCGTCGAGGCCATCAAGAGGCAGGCCCAAGAGGCTTGCTGCATCTCCCCCCAGCTTCTGACCGCCGAGAGATCCCTGCTGTCCGAGGAACTGACTGGTCTGGTTCCGGGCGACCTCGACAAATGCATGTTCGTCAACAGCGGCAGCGAGGCCAACGAGCTGGCCTTCATCATGGCTCGCATGGTGACCGGCAGGCCCAAGATCTTTGCCAAATATCGCAGCTACCACGGGACGACCTTCAACACCCTGGGCACCGCCGGGGATCCCCGTCGGATAGCGGTCGAGCCCGGACCGCCAGGGGCCGTGCGCTTTTTCGACCCCTACTGTTACCGCTGTGATTTCGGCCTCACCTACCCCGACTGCGGCATTCACTGCCTGAAGGCCCTGGAGCGGCAGATCGAACTGGAGAACCCCGAGACGGTGGCCGCGGTGGTGGTGGAGCCGTTCACCGGGGCTGCCGGCGGTTTCCCCCTGCCGGAGGGCTATCTGCCCGGCCTGCGGGACCTCTGTGACCGCCACGGGATCCTGCTGATTGCAGACGAGGTCATCACCGGCTTCGGGCGCACCGGCGCCTGGTTCGGCGTCAACCACGACTCGGTGGTTCCCGATCTGATGGTCCTGGCCAAGGGGATCACCTCCGGCTATGTTCCCATGGGTGCGGTGGTGGTTCGCCGCCACATCAGCCGCCATTTCGAGAGCCGGATGCTGCCGATTGGCAGTACCTATGCGGCCAGTCCGCTGGCCACGGCCGCGGCCCGGGCCTGTCTGATCGCCTATCGGGAGGAAGGCTGCGTGGACAACGCCCAAAGGATGGGCCGATTGCTGATGGGGGAATTGCAGGGCCTCAAGGAAAAGCACGCCTGTATCGGCGACGTCCGGGGCAAGGGTCTGCTGGCCTGCCTCGAGCTGGTGAACGACCGGGCTTCTCGGCAACCGCTCAGTCCGCCCGTTGTGGATGCACTGCTGCCCAACCGCATTCGCCGCCGGGTCTGGGCGGAGGGGCTGCACCTGCTGGCTCGCGCCAATCTGTTGATGATCGCCCCGCCTCTGATTGTCACTGCCGAACAGATCCGGGACGGTGTGGAGAAGTTGAGTCGTGTCCTTTCCTGGCTGGAAGCGGAAGTCCGCCGGGAGCGGGACCGGCAGGCGGTTCCTGTGAGTCCCGCCCCCTTGCCTGCCCCTTGACCCTTCCTTGCCATCATCGCATCGGGACCAGGTCCCGGCTCCCTTGGATGGGGCTGCTGCTGGGGACCCTGGGGGCCTTTGCAATGATGATTCCGCCCGGTCAGGCCGGACAAGGCGGCCAGGCTGCCGAGGCCGGCGAGAGCGATATCTTCACCGACGTGACCGGCCCGGCCGGCATTTCCTGGAAGCACTTCAACGGGGAATCCCCGGACCGCTTCCTGATCGAAACCTCCTGCGGGGGAGCGGCCTTCCTGGATTTCGACGGCGACGGACTGCTGGACATCTACCTGGTGAACGGCGGTGAAACCCCGCGAGGCAAGAGCGAGGTTCCGGTACGCAACAGCCTCTATCGCAATTTGGGCGGAGGCCGATTTGCGGAGACGGCGGAAGGGGCCGGGGTGGCGGAGGTCGGGTTTTACGGCATGGGGGCGGCGGTCGCCGATTACGACAATGACGGCGATCAGGATCTCTACGTCACCGGTTTCCCCGAATCGGCCCTGTTTCGCAATAACGGTGACGGGACCTTCGAGAATGTCACCGGGCCCGCCGGGGTCCGCAATGGGCAGCGCTGGGGGGCTAGCGCGGCCTGGATCGACTATGACCGCGATGGCCTGCTGGACCTGTTCGTGTGCAACTACGCTAAGCTGTCATTCTCCAAGCCCGTCACCTGCGATCACAAGGGGATACCCGCCTATTGCGATCAGAAGTCCTACGCTCCCAGCCGGTCCAGGCTGTACCGCAACAAGGGCGGTGGCGCCTTTGACGACGTCAGCGAGGCCACTGGCATTGGCCGGCTTGAGAGCCGCGCCTTCGGCGTGGTGAGCATCGATGCCGATGCCGACGGCTGGCAGGATCTGCTGGTGGCCGCCGACGCCACACCCAATCTCCTCCTGCTCAACCAAACGGATGGAACCTTCGAAGACGCGGGTTTCGAGGCGGACATGGCCTTCAACTCGGAAGGCGTGGCCCGGTCCGGCATGGGCATCGACGCCGGGGACTTCGATGGGGACGGGTCTCCAGATTTCGTGGTCACGAATTTTCACGATGAGTTTCACGCCCTCTACCGCAACGGCGGCGGATTCCCCTACCAGGAGGTGTCACGGAATTCCGGGCTCACCCGATTCACTGTTCCCTATGTGGGTTGGGGGGTGCGCTTCATCGACTACGACAACGACAGCGACCAGGACCTGATCATCGTCAACGGTCACGTCACCCGAACCATCGAGTTTGCCCGCAGGGACATCACCTACCTGCAGCCGCCCCTGCTGTTGGACAATGACGGCCAGGGGAAGCTGCAGGATCTCCGAGAGCGCGCCGGACCGGTCTTCAGAACCCGTCACCCCGCTCGAGGCCTGGCCACCGGAGACTTCGACAACGACGGCGATGCCGACGCGCTGCTGGTCCGACTCAACCGGCGGCCGCTGTTGCTGCGCAACAACCGGGGCCAGGACTCCTCCTGGATCGGTTTCCGGCTGGAGGGAACCCGAAGCAACCGCGACGCCATAGGCGCCAGGGTGGAGATCGATTGGGGGGAACAAAGCCGCGTCCGCTGGCTGACCGGCGGGGGAAGCTTCCTGGCTTCGCATGACAAGCGTCTGATCTTTGGGCTGGGGGAAGCCGGCCCCGACCGAGTGGGAGCAACCATCCAATGGCCCAGCGGCCACCGGCAGCGCCTGTCCGGACTGAATACCAATCGCTACCACACCGTCGTGGAGGAAAAAGCCCCTTCCGGACCGTAGAGTGTTCCAATGGCTACCTGCGGACGCCGCATTTTGACGGCCTGGCGTCCGCCCCCCACCGCATCAGCCTTCGCCATTCGGCTCGGCTTCTGCGACTCCCCCTCAAGGGGGGCAACCGCAGGGCCTGTATAGATTTGCTGGGTGGCAAGGTGGCGGGTATTGGTTGGCCCCCCCACCGCATCAGCCTTCGCCTGACGGCTCGACTTCTGCGACTCCCCCTCAAGGGGGGAGTGATACCCGCGGTGCTAACCGGGGACATCGTTATACACTTTAGACTGGGTACATGGTTTACACCTTGCCCGGGGTATCGGGCAAGGAGCCTGGTTCGCCGCTCAAGAATCACTCCCCCCTTGGGGGGGAGTCGGCAAGACAAGGGCGGAGCCCGCAGTCGAGCCGGAGGGGGGCAAACTCCACGTCCCGTGAGTGAATGTCAGCGGCACGGGCAGCGGAGCGCAGGCGGCGAAATAGCAGCATCGTCCCAACACGCAATGCCTCTCCAAAACGCCGCCAACTACCTATCGCGGCCACGCTTTCGGCAGGCCATATCCGCCACCGGCGGAGAAGTTCTACGAATTTGTGGAGAACGATCCATAAACCTGTATTTTCTGGCAAGGCTGAGCGCACTTGTAGAGGTGGACCAACGGCCTAATGTCTTTTCTTTTCTTCGTTGAACGTGGTATTCTCAGACAAATTTTTCGTCAGCTTTTCTATGGCAGGCGAATTGCACCTTAATGCCGTGAAGGTGGTCATAGAGCGGTATCGAACCTGAAACCGAATCGAACCAACCATTAGCTTGATGCCCTATAACTTCAAGACTCATTACAACACCTAATTGGAGGAATCGAACCCCATGAGGTCTTTACTGTCCAACAGGACTTTTCTGATCTTGACCCTGGTTCCGGCTCTCGTGGCTGGTCTGGTCTTCAACCCGGCCCTGCTGGAAGCTCAGGTCCAGTTGTCGGGATTCCGCGGGACCGTTACCGATCCCAGCGGCGCCGCCATTGTCAACGCCGAAGTCACGGCCACCAACGAGGGGAGTGGTATCTCTCGTTCCACCGTGACCACCGAGGTCGGCGACTATGAATTGAGAGGACTCGACAACGGCACCTATACCATCGCGGTGACGCTGCCGGGCTTCAAGAAATACACCAATACCGGCGTGGTGGTCTATGCCGGCGACGTCCGTCGCGTGGACGTCGAGCTGGAAATCGGCGAGCAGGCTACCGTGATTACCGTGTCGGAGGAGGGGGCCACCATCGACACCGACACGTCGGTCATCAAGCACCGCCTCGGAAATCAGGAGGTCTATGGAGCCAATATCGGGGCCGCACTCATTTACAATATCTACCAGAACCCCGGAACCGAGGCTCGCGCCCAGGTGCACGGCGGCTTCGCCAACAACCTGAGCGAGGAGCAGGACGGAATCCCCACCAACGCCTACGGCTCTTTCCGGGCGACCCAGGAGACCCTGCAGGAAGTCCATCAGGTCGACTTCAACGCCGCCGCCGAGTATCGGGTGCCGACCAACGTTTTCGGCATCGGCAAGCAGGGAACCAACCAATTTCACGGCGAGATCTTCGGGGAGTTCTCGAATCCGGCTCTCAATGCCCTGCGTTCCGGCGTTTCAAGTCCCAGGCCGCCCTCCAAGACGAACAAGCGATGGTCTTACGAGGCCAGCGGTCCCGTCTGGATCCCGAAGCTGTACGACGGCCGCAACAAGACCTTTTTTCACTTTCTCTACCAGCCGGCCTCCAGGGAGAACCCGGTCTTCAATCAGGGACGCGTGGTTCCCACCGCCAGGATGCGCGCCGGTGACCTCAACGAGTTCGTTGGTTTCTCCAACTGTGTGTTCCCCAGCGCCGCCAATCTCAACCCCACCGTGCCCTGTCCGACCAACCCCTTCCATGTGGTCAATGGGATTCAGCAGCCCTTCCCGAACAACATCGTTCCCGAGAGCATGATCAGCCCCATTGCCCGAAGAGTCTTGGACAACACCGGCGTTCTGCCTCTGCCCAACTATGGACCACCGGGGGCGTTGTTCGATAACTTCCGCTATATTTCCTACAATGCATCCGACAACAACTGGCAGAAGTACACCTTCGACCACGCCATCACCGATACCAACACGCTGACCATTGCCCACTACCGCTACAACAATGTCTCTCCCGAAGGCCGGGGCGACCCATTTCCCAACGCCAGCTTCGTGGAAACCGGGAATACCCGGGCCATCAGCATTTCCAACAGCCACACCTTTGGCGCCAACGTGGTCAACGAGTTTCAGTACGCCTGGAACCGTCAGCAGTCGGTCTGGGCCATCGGAGACGTCCAGGGTCGGGATTATCTGAACAACATCCTGGGAATCACCGAATTGGGCGGCCGCACCCTGCGGGAAGGGATCGGAACGCCTCACATCAAGGTGCGCACCTTGGGGCGGCAACTAAGCTCGCATCTGGGATCCTTCAACCCATTGCCCTCCACCCTCATCGGGTCGCTCTTTTCCGGTGAGACAGACTACGAGGACGGCGAGGTCCAGCAGTGGAGAAACAATGTCTCCATCAACCACGGGACCCACCTCTTCAAGACCGGGATCGAGTTTCGCCACCAGTCCCCGCACATGTTCAGCACCATCAGCATCCCGGCGCCGTTCGGGATCTTCGACTTCAACGGAAAGTTTAGCGGCTACGATTATGGAGATCTCTTGCTGGGACTGCCCTTCACGACCCAGATTGACGGTGTCCGTCCCAGAGCCGAGGCCCGCCACAACGAGTTCGGCTTCTACTTCCAGGATGACTGGAAGGTGACGCCCAGGGTCACCATCACGCCGGGAATTCGCTTCCAGCACTACGGGGTTCCCTCCGAGGTCCTGAGCGATACGATTTACAACTTCGACCAGGCTACCCAGAGAGTGGTAGTGCCCAGCGACAGGGCGCTCCAACATATCGCTCCGGGCTTTCCCGTTGAAGTGGTTACTGCCAGGGAGGCCAACTATCCGTCCGGCTTGAGGAATTTCAAGAGCGTCCTGGTCGACCCGCGGCTAGGTGTGGCCTTCCGCGTTACCGATTCCTTCGTCATTCGGGGCGGCTACGGCGTCTTCCACGTGCCCTTCGTGAAGTCCACGGCTTGGGCCATCGCCAACGTCTTCGGGGAGTTCGACCGCGCCGGAATTCTGGCCGGTCACGTCTGGGGCCCCTATCAGTTCAGCGAGTTGTTCCAGGACAACGAGATCGTCAACGGGGTTCCCAACTTTACCTGGGAGCGTCCCTTCCCGGAGGGAACCGTGGGCCCCACCAGCCTTACCTCGGCCGATGTTGACCTGCGCAAGAACAACTGGCCCTACGATCAGCAGTGGAACCTCACCCTGGAGAAGGAGTTCGGCGCCGGCTGGTCGGGGCGCGCCTCATGGGTGGGGTCCAGGGGGGTGTCCTGGCCCTACATCGAAGACCTGCAGGCCATCCGTCCGGGCAGCAGCTATCAGCCCTTCGACACCTCCAAGTTCGCCAACGTCCACGCCTTGCAACTGGGGGGCAACTCCAAGTACAACGCCCTGGAGCTGGAGTTGACCAGGCAGTTCTCCAGCGGGATCTACTTCCGAGGCTGGTTCAACTGGTCCAAGAGCTTGAACGATGTCCAGGGAGGCCTGTTCGGCTCCTCTTCCGGGTTCTTCCAGTCCAGCGCCGGGCAGCGCCACAACGACTACGGGTGGCAGGCGGGCGTTCCTGATCTTGCCTCCCGCTGGGTGGCGGTGGTGCCGATGCCGTTTGGAAAGGGACAGAAGTTCGCTTCCGGCGCGTCGACCTGGCTCCATCACCTGATTGGCGACTGGACACTTGTCCCTGTATTTACAACCGGTGGACGCGGCAGGTTTATTCCAACCTTCAGCGGCGGAAACCATCCCGCCCTCAAGCTCCGTGGGGACGGCGCCCGGCCCGACCTGGTGGGAGGCTGCGATCCCAACGACACCGGCTTCGAGGGGAGAGGGCAGCTCTGGAATCGGGGTTGCTTTGCGCTACCGCCCGAGAGCCGCTACGGGACCGCTCCTCGGGGAGCCCTCAGGCATCCCAACCGGTGGAACTTCAACCTCAACGTCTTCAAGGAGTGGAAGCTCGTTCCCTCCCTGGAGCAGAGTCCCTACTTCAAGCTCGAAGGCTACATCGGCAACCTGTTGAACCACGCCAATTCCAGCGGGGCCAATACCAATGTCGCCGATCCGAACTTTGGCATCGTTCGCAGCGGAGGAGGGAGCCGCTCGATCACTTTACGCGCTCGCATCGGCTTCTAGATCCCTGCCGTTTTCGAAGGACCCAAGGCAGTCAGAGCCAACGCTCTGACTGCCTTTTTTTGTTTTATGAACATGGATGCACAGGATTAACAGGACGAGGGCTTCCTGCACCAGAAGCCGGCTCCGGCAATGATCGCGTGCGGATTTGCGGATGCTCAGGATTACAAGCTAGCCATTTCCTGAAAAAATCCTGTGCATCCTGTGCATCGATGTTAATTATTTTCGTAAATCGCTAGGCGGAAGGGTTGCCCCCACCGGCTCGACCTCGGGCTTAGCTCCGCTGACTCCCTATCGGAGGTTATCGTTTCCCCTCGGTGTCTTTCTTGGTGGCCCTTCACGGACCCCTTTCGAGTCCTTTCCAATCCCTTGGAATCCCTACGCGGATAACTGTATGACCCCTTTCCGACCTTTGGCGGATCCCTTTCCACTCTTCTCCAACCCCTTCGTGGATAACTCTTTTTGCCTTTTGTTGTTTCGCAGCTTCGCCCCCATTCCTGACTCCACTCCGGCGCTTCTCACTTGACCCTCCGGAGACGCCGGTAGAGAATAGCGCTCTCTCTTGAGTGTCTTCCCTCAGGAGCAGCGACTTACAGCCAACCGCGGCCCCCCGCCCGCAAGCCTGCCTTCCCGGGCAACAGGGGCCAAAGGACGAAAGGATCATGCCATGCCGGTCATTTCCCGGTTGTCCCCTTCTGCCTCCTCTTTCCTGGATCGCCGAGGCTTTCTGAAGACCTGCGGAACGGCCGCCGGAGGGGTGTTGCTGGGCAATCTGTCCGGGTGCGAGTCGGCGCCGCCCCAAGAGCCGGCCGTTGAGCGGCCGTCTCACCTGGTCAGGTTCGGACACACCGATCTCTATGTGTCCAGATTGTGCCAGGGCACCGCCTTTCGAAAGGTAAGCCGAAGGGGCGACGATCCGGAAGGGCTGCGCATCCTGAGCCATTGCATCGACATCGGCGTCAATTTCTTCGATTCCTCCGAGGGCTACGGCTGGGGCGGTTCCGAAACGGTCCTGGGTAAAGCCATGGCGGGACGTCGAGATCAGGTTGTGGTTTGCACCAAAGCAGCGCCCGTGGACGGTCCGGAATCGGGAAGGCTGGTCTTTACTCGCGAGAATTTGTTCCGAAAAGCGGAAGGAAGCCTCAAGCGCCTGGGGACGGACTATATCGATCTCTACCTGCTGCACTCTCCTGATGAACGAACTCCGAGCACGGATGCGAATTCCCCGCCGCCTGATGTCCCGACACGGGAGCACATGGAGCAGTTGGCAGACAGCCTGGACGAACTGGTCAAGGCCGGCAAGATCCGCTATTGGGGAGTTTCCAACCACCTGGGGCGCCAGGTGGGAGAGTTGGTGGAACTGGGGCGGCGGGAGGGCAAGAGCCCCATTGCCGGGCTGGAGGACTACTACAACCTGGTGGCCGCCGATCGAAAGGACTTCATGGTGCAGGAGCTGTTTCCCCTGATTCGCCAGGGCAACCTGGGTCTGTTGGCCTTCAGCCCCCTGGGGGAAGGGCGCTTGGCGCCGGGGCGGGAAATCCCGGAAGGATCCCCGTTGCAGGGTCCCGTTGAGGCGCTGGACGCGGTCGCCAATGAATTGGGAGTCACCCGGCCCCAGGTTTGCGTGGCCTGGGTCCTGAGCCATCCGGAGGTTACCAGCGTGCTGGCCGGAGCCGAGAAGCCGGAGCACGTTTCCGACAATTTCGCGGGAACCCGGATCACCCTGCCGGAAGAAGCTCTTCAGAGCCTGAATGCAGCCTCCGCTGCCTACACCGAGGCCGTGACAGAGGCGGCAAGGAAAGGGTAGCCGGCCGCGCCTCAGACCGACAAGCATGGGAAAAAGATATCCACGAAGGACCACGAAGGGGAACGAAGCGAGATGGATCCGCTTCAACGGCGGGGGCGCCAGGACCATTCGCCGTTGTCTTTGCCCAAGGAATCCGGCCCGCCCCGCCCCGGTCTCCTGGCCCTTGGGTCGAGGCAGACAAAGCCCATCCATACTCATGAGGTAACCATGAAGGAAATCACCCGCAGAGAAGTGCTGGCAACGGGGGTCGGCCTGGGCTTGATGGCTGCCCGAAAGCCGAAGCCCGCGGCTGCCGCTCCAGGGAAGCGGACCGATATCGTGGACGCCCACGTCCACGTATGGACTCCGGATACCGAGAAGTATCCCCTGGCGCCGGGCTTCAGCAAGAAAGAATTCTGGTTTCCCAGCTTCACTCCCGAGGACCTGGCCCGCCATAGCCGTCCCCAGGGGGTCCGCCGCACCAACTTGATCCAGATGACCTGGTACGGCCTCGACCACAGCTATATTCTGGACATCATCGCCGCCCAGCCCGACAACTTCGTGGGGACGGGAATCGTCCCGGCGGTGACCGACGTCAGTCTGGCCCGCCCCGACAGGACCATGGTGGATCTGGCTCGAGGAGGCATCCTGGCCTTCCGCATTCGGGGAAAAAGCACCCGGCCGCGTTTGGGCGACGGGCCCCGCTGGCTCGACCACGAGGGGTACGAGAGGATGTTCCAGGCCGCCGCCGACCACCGCCTGGCCCTCAGCTTCCTGATGTCGCCGCCCGACCTGCCCGAATTGGACCGCATGTGCCGGCGCTATCCTCAGACCCCGGTCATCATCGATCATCTCTGTCTGATCGGAAGACTGGGGACTTTCCCCGAAGAGCAGATTGCGGCCCTGTGCGCCATGGCCAAACACCCTGCCGTCATGGTCAAGGTCGGAGCTTTCTATGCGCTGGGCGCCAAGAAGCCGCCTTACCTGGAACAGCTTCCGCTCATCCGCCGGGTGGTGGAGGCCTTCGGTCCCGAACGCTGCATGTGGGAAAGCGACTGTCCCCTTCAGGCCCTCGAGCCCCCCAACACCTTTGAAGCCGCGGTGGCCTTGATTCAGGATCACGCCGACTTCCTGAGCGAAAGCGACAAGGACCGGATCCTGGTGAAGACGGCCGAGAATTTCTTCTTCAAGCGCTGAGGAGGGAACCCCGGTGATTCTCTTGTCCAACGGAAGGGTGGTGGATGGCGGCGGCAGCCCCGGCAGGGAGGCGTCGGTCCTGATCCATGACGGCCGAATCCGGGAGGTGGGTGCGGTCGCCGCCGCCCCGGACATGGAGGTGGTCGACTGCTCCGGGCTTACGGTCACGCCCGGTTTCATCGACGTGCACAGCCACAGCGACCTGGAGGTGCTGGAACACCGCCCCGAGAAGGTCCTGCAAGGGGTCACTACGGAGGTCGTCGGCAACTGCGGGTTCTCCCTCTTCCCCAAGTTGCCGTCGGAGAAGCTGGTTCCCAGTTTCGACCTGTTCGACAGGCGGGGCTCGCGGGCCTGGACCGATGCGGCGGCCTACTTCGATGACCTTCAGGAGGTCGGCAGCCGTACCAACGTTGCGGCTCTCACCGGACACGCCACGCTCAGGGCCAACGTCTGCGGGATCAAGGCGGCCCGGCTGGATTCCGCGGAGTGGCGCCGGATGGAGCGGAGGTTGTCCACCTGCCTGGAGCAGGGATCGATCGGGTTCTCCACCGGCTTGAACGAAGCCCCCAGCAGCTACGGGGATTTCGCCGAATTGGTCCGTCTCTGCAAGGTCGTCCACGGATACGGCGCCTTTTACACCACCCACCTGAGGGACTACAAGTTTCACATCCTGGAGGCCGTGGAGGAGGCCCTCAACCTGGGAAGGGAGACCGGGGTCTCGGTTCAGCTTTCCCACCTGCAGACGGTGGGCCGAAAGAACTGGGAAAAGATGGATGCGGTGTTGCACCTGGTGGATCAGGCCCAGCGGGATGGTGTGGACGTGGGGATCGACGCCTATCCCTATCTGGCGGGATCCTGCCATTTGACTCAGGTTCTGCCGAGCTGGGCTCTGGAAGGGGGAACCGAGCGCTTGCTGGAGCGGTTGTCCGACAGGGACACCCGGGCCAGGATCGCGGATGAGACCGAGGCCAACCTGGGCAACGGTTGGGAGAACCTGTTGATTGCATCGATTCGAGAGGGCGGCCACCAATGGATCGCATCGGCACGGGCGAGGACCCACCAGGCCCTGGTCGGCAGGACCATTCAACAGGTGGCTGAGGAACGCGTCCGTTCCGGAGTGGAAACAGCCCTGGATCTGCTGCGTGAGACCCGGGCTTCCCTGATGATTGTTTCCTTCAACCAGTCGGAAGAGAATCTACGCAAGGTGTTGAACCACCCGCTGACCTCCATCATCACCGACGGGGTCTACACCGAGGGGAATCCCCATCCTCGGACCTTTGGAACCTACCCCACCCTGTTCGGAGAATTCGTTCGAGAGAAAGGCTGGTTCACGGTCGAAGAGGCGGTGCGCAAATCGACGGCGCTGCCGGCCCGCCGATTCAAGCTGGACAGGCGAGGGCTGCTGGCCCCCGGGTACTGGGCAGACGTGACGGTTTTCGATGCGGAGCGGATCGGCACCCGCGCCGACTACATGGAGCCTCGCCATGCTCCCCGGGGCATTCACCACCTTCTGGTGAACGGAGAGTGGGCGCTGCGGGAGGGAAAGCTGCTGGACCGGTATCCCGGTCGTCCCCTGAAGCACCGGGAGTGAGTTCAGGGCGGGGAGGTCACTCCCTGTGACTGGCCGTCATCGACACCAACCATTCTTCAAGACAGGAAAGGTCAAGACCCATGGTCGAGAAAACCGATTCAAGGGAGCAGTCGCCCTCGGAAGGCAACCGCTGGAGCCTGGCTCTCTCCCTGGACAAGCAGCGCCAGCCGGTGGCGGGCAGCCAGAAAGCCCTGGCTGACGCCATCCGGCGGGGCGCCGATCTCAGAATCTATACCGAGTTCCGGCACAACGAGCACGTGGACCGGGACTCAGACAATCCCGAACTGGTTCAGGAAGTCTCAGATTTTCGGGTGACCTATCTGCTGGAAGATCGCTGGACGGCCGGAATCATGAATCTCAGGCAGCCGGTGGGACTGGTGGAGGACGGCTTTGGACCCAGGGCCTCCATGTCCTTCTTCATGTACAACCAGAACGGCCTGCAGGCCATCGCCCGGCCCTACCTGGACGGCAAGCCGGACGAGGGCCTGCCGGGATCCTCACCTCCGTACGATCGGGGTTCCGATCCCAATACCCATCGCTTCGACGAGTGGGATGCAGGCACCAACGCTCCCAGCCAAAACTTTGCCTACGACTTCGAGTCCTATGGTTTCCATGTGCTGGACGTTTGGGAAGAGGTTCTCTCTCACACCGAGGACGGCACGGTAGTGTCCGGTTCCGTAGAGGAACTGGCCAGGGAATGCGCCCGCGGCCGGGACGTCAAGGTGGCGCTCCGGGGCCTGTGCGCCGACCTGGCCGATGACCCGGCAAAGGCCATGGACCACGAGGTTTTCGTTCACGTGGGTCCCAACTACTACTATACCGAGCAGAAGCGGCTGTGGGCAGGCACCCAGCCGGTGGTTCGGGTCAAGCCTTCCATTCCGATCCGATACCAGAGCAAGGGCTGGGATTTCGGCTGGCTGCTGGCCCGCACCGACGGATTCCTGGCCCGCTGGCTGGTGGATCCCTACACTCTCAAGTTTCACAAGAGCCAAGTCCGCTGTGCGGTACGCTGGTTCGTGCGCTGAAGAAGGCGCCCTGCCGCAGTGACGGCCGCGGCCGGTCCGACCAGCGGTGGCGAGGGCTGAAGCCTTGCAGGCCAATCAGGCGGTTGAAGACCCAGACGGGTTGGGCGACTCAGTTGACGGATTCCGCCAGATGCAGGGACCTTCCATCCGATCTTTCCAATGTACGATTCCTCGACGTTTTTGAACAAGCGAGATTTCCGCAAGACGCCCTTCAAAGTAGCCGTAGCCCTGGGGGAAAGCACCACGGCCGGGGGAACGGCTACTCGGCGCGAGCTCACCTGGGTCCACCGGCTAGGCCAGTTGATCGACGAGGCACAACTGGAGCCGATCGAGATGATCAACAGCGGATTGGGAGCGAACCTTATTTCCCTAAGAAGCCCTGCCTATGATTATTCCGGGAAGCCCAGCGCCATGGAGCGTTACGCCAAGCACGTGCTGGCGCGTCGGCCGGACCTGGTCTTGATTTCCTATGGACTGAATGATGCCAGAGGAGGAACGCCTCTTGAGCCGTTTCTTCAGGACCTCGGGCATATCGTGCTTGACATCAAGGAGCGCAGCGGCGCTTTGATGGTGTTGATCAATGCCTACTACATGACGGCCTTCGATCAATACTCGCCATTCGATCGAGGCAGTTTGGAGTCGTTCATAGGGTTTAATGCCGCCATGCGGCACTTGGCGCTGGAATGTGACGTGCTCTACGCCGATGTCTTCGAGGCCCAGGGAATGGCTCCCTGGATGGTTGACCCGGACGGCGTTCATGCCAACAACCTGGGGCACCGGGTGATCGCCAACCGGGTCTTCGAGGTCTTGGCCCAGAACTGCAGCGCCCTTGCCCAAAGTGCCGTCGAGTTGAGGAAAACCTTCGAGCCTTGGCGAGACGAATCGGTGTTGCGCCGGCGATGAGTCTTGTCACTCCGGGTTCAGGACTCCATCCAGCTCCCGGCGGCATTGGTCCAGGACCCCCACCAGGAAATAGTCTCCTCCCCAGGGCATCACCTGGGCTCCCATCCCGCGGTATTTCGCCAGAGCCTCCAGCGAGGGTACCGTGATCCCCCAGGATTTGCCGGCCTGGCTGGCGGCGCCGGCCACCCGCTGGACGGCTTCGTCCAGAACGAAGGGCTTGGCCCGGGGCAAGCTGGACATGCGGCAGGTGAGATCGGCGGGACCCACAAAGAGACAGTCAACCCCTTCCACGGCGGCGATTTCGCCCACCTTTTCCAGGGCCTCGGGTGTCTCGATCTGGGCCAGGATGAAGGTCTGGCGGTTGGCTTCCCCAAAGTAGTCGCTCTCCGGGGCCCAGGCCCCCAAGGTGTAGTCTCCGTCCATTCCCGCCCCATCGACCCCCCGGTCCCCCAGGGGTGGGAATTTGACCGCCCGGACCAGTTGCCTGGCGGCTTGGGCGTTGTTGACAAAGGGGAACATGAAGCCGGCGGCCCCGTCTTCCAGGTACCGGTACAAGCGGGCGGGTTCCCGGGTGGAGGGACGGATCATGCAATCGATATCGTGGAGCTGACACAGGGCCAGGATGGACTGCACTTCTCTGTCGTTCATGGCCCGGTGTTCCAGGTCGAACCAGATCCCGTCGTATCGAGAGTGGGCGGCGTGGCGGATAAAAAAGGGAAGGAAATGTCCCATTCCACAGATTCGGGCGAACCCTCCGCTGCGGAATTTCTTCAAGACTTTGCTTTTTCTCACTGGTGTGGCTCCTGGGGTTTTGGGTGTGACCGGCTGGAAACGATGGTGGAGGTGATGGTCGGCAGACCCCGTCCGCTCCTACCATATCACGATGCGTCTCCAGGCATGGCCGCAGTGGGTGGTCGCTTTGCTTAGAAACAAAAAGAGATATCCACGAAGGGGATCCACGAAGGGTGCGAAGGGGAAAAGAGATATCCACCAAGTTACACGAAGGACCACGAAGGGCCACGAAGGGACTGATTTGCGCTTGGTTCTTCTTCCTATCTATCCTGTTCATCCTGTCCATCCATGTTTCTATCTTTATTTGTCCCGACCGACTGCAGCGGTCCTCCCCGGGCCATCCCACGCTATCTGATTCAGGGTGACAGATACGTTAGGGCACCCGAATCTCGCCCACATTCCATGTGGGATGGTAGGGGCGTCCCTTGTGGGCGCCCCCTACGCGGCGCTGACCAGGCAAAGGAGAACAACCGGGCAACCACAAGGGTTGCCCCTACGCTGGTCGGTTCAGCCTGGGATAGCCCCTCGCGCATCCGCCGAGGCCTCCTTTATTTATCCACTGGTTTACTCTATGATCCCTGCTTGGTCTGGGGAGTGTGCCACTGAGCCCGGCCAGTTTTGTTGACCTCATGCAATCCGGTTTAAGAAATCAACTCGACGAGCAGGGTTATGTCATCCTGCGGGGTCTGGTGGAACCGCAAGTGGTGGCCGAGGCGCGGGCCGATATCGGCGGGCTGGTCGACGAACTGGCCGCCGGGTTGATTCGGGAGGGACAGGTCCAGTCCTCCTTTTCGGAAGAGCCCTTTGAGACCCGGATCTACCGGCTGTATCGGAACTGCCTGGACCGGGCGCCCCAGAGCTTCCGTCGGGAACTGCACCTGCGCGGCATATTCGGCTATTTTTTTCATCCGGGGCTCCTCGACCTGGTGGAATCGGTGCTGGGCGGTGAGATTCGTCTCTATCCCAACTATACCGTGCGGCCCAAGCTCCCCGACTGGGAGGGCACTCGGATCTGGTGGCACCAGGATGGGGGATACACCCACTTCGTGCATACCGATGAGAGCGTGCGGGAGGATGCCGTCGAGGAGCTGCGAATGCTCAACGTCTGGTCGCCGCTGGTGCCGGCACGGGAGGAGAACGGCTGCATGCAGTTCGTTGCGGGCAGCCACAAGCTGGGGGTGGTGCCCCACGTCAGCCGCCGCTATTACCTGGAGATCGTCGACCCCAGGTATACGCCCCTCTTCGAAAAAGCCGTCTCCATCGAGCTGAACCCGGGGGACGTGGCGCTGTTCAGCAATCTGCTGTTCCACCAGGGTTTGCCCAATCGCAGCCCGACGGTTCGCTGGAACCTGGACTGGCGTTATCAGGATGCCCGTCAGCCGACCCTGCGCAGGGACCAGGGACACATCGCCCGCAGCCGGAGCAATCCCGGTAGCGTGGTGCAAAGCGCCGGGGAGTGGGCCGGTCTGGAGTTCCGTTAGTTGGACTCGGACTGACCCATTGCCTTGTTTGTTCCTGATGGGATGGAAGTTGGAGACGATGAAATTTGGCTCGGGAAGATCGGAAAATTAATGGAATGGAGGAACTGATGCGAATTCGCTACGGAAGGATCCCGCTCTTGGGGTTGCCACTGCTGCTCTTTACCCTGTTTCCCTGTCTGGCAACTGAAAGGGTCTTTATCCTCAAGAACGAGGGGGAGATCGTCCAGTACAAGATCCGGGACAAACAGGACGAGGTCAAACGGGTCGCCTCCTACAGCGCCCAGGATTTCCCCGGTATCTTCCCCGCCTCCTCGATCGCCATGAAGCGGGGCAATATCCTCTCGGTCTATGATCAGGCGCGGCATTTAAAAGGTCGACTGGTCTACGATCCGGACGCGGATCGTCTGAAACTCTACGACGGCAATCCCGGGGACCGAGCCGGTCTGAGTGGGCGACTCCTGGAAGCCCCGAACCTTGACGAGCCATTCCGCCAACGGAGTCACATGTACTTCAAGGACTGGAACAGCGCACCCCGTCGAGAACCCTTGCGGGACAAGTTCGGGAAGATGACGGGGAGCACCTACCGGGATGTTTTCGTGTTGCAGGGCCGGGTCTTCGGGATCTCGGGCGATCACGTTTACCAGCTCACCGACAAGAAGGGAGAGTCCTTGATGGACGGTCCCCGAACCGCCCTGGTGCTGTCGGGAGGTGATCTTACGGCCGCTGCCGAAAGCCCCTGGGGTGAGGCTTTCATTGCCGATGCCGCCAAGAATCAACTTCACCGTGTTTTTCTGAGGGAGGGGGAACTGGTGGCGGAAAACCCCGTCAAGAACCCGACGCTGAAATCTCCCAGCGGTCTTGATTTCACCGCTTCCGGGGAACTGTTCGTTGCCAACGGCATGGCCAACCCTCACGCCGTATCCCGACTCAAGTTCAATCTGGGCGGCTTTACCCATTGGTGGCCGCGGGCCAAGAAAGGATTGGATCTCGACGGGAGCGGAGCCCTGGATGTGGCGGTGGCGGAGCCGGTCGGATATGTGATCTCCGAGAAGACCCACCCGATCCAGCAATTAGGCGCCGAGGCGGCCGGTGGACACTACGGTATTTCGCAGGTAATGTTTCTCGGACCCGAAAGCAACTCGGAAGCCTCCATCATCGCTCTGGTCCAGTACGCTCCGGGGGGAAACACTCCTGTCCATTACCATCCGAATATGGAGCAGATCGAAATCGTGCTGGAGGGGAAAGCGCTGTGGGAGGTGGGCGAGTTTGAGCGCGAAGTCGGCCCCGGGGATGTCATCTTCACTCCCCGATTCGTCAAGCACGGATACAAGGTGCTGGGGGACAAGCCCTTCAAGTTTCTGCAGTTGGAGTGGAGGAACATCGAGGACTAGCCTGTTTAAAACAATTGAGATTTATCCACAAAGGCCAAAAAGAGTTATCCACGAAGGGCCACGAAGGACGACGAAGGGCCACTAAGGGGTTGGAGAAAGCTCAAGAGGGATCCGCCAAAGGTCGGGAAGGGAGAAGAGATTTCCACCAATGGCGCTAAAGGATCTGCTACCGGGGCAAAGATGAATCCACGAAGGGATTCCAAGGGGTTGGAAAAGACTCGAAAGGGGTCCGTCAAGGGCCACGAAGGACCCTGAGGTTTCCCACAAACGCGCACCCGATCATCGAGGCAGTAAGCTTCCTGAGCAGCAGCTTCTCTTCCTGTTTATCCTGTCTATCCTGTGTATCCATGTTCAATAGGTAGAAAACCGGTTTAGCGGGACATGGTCCTTGTTACTGATAGGCCATGAAGGTTCGTTGTTTCACTCCGAATGATCCGTTGCCTCGTATGGGGCGGGGGGCGCGGCTAGGCAGAGACCGGCAATTCCGGGTAGCTGGGGCCCTGAACGACTTCCCCCACAGCCACATCTTCCACCGAGGCCATGCGGTCGTTCCAGTTATCGCCGCAGCGGCGGATATGTCCCGGCATCAGGTGCATGACGTAGCTCCTCCGCGGGTTGTCGGTCTTGTTCCCGTAGGAACCGTGAAAGGTTCTGCAGTGGTGGAAATGGCAATGGCCGGCCGGCACCTCGCAGGCCACCGGTTCCACCTTGGCGGGTAGATCGGAACGCTTCAGGAGCCACTCCGGGTCGTTCACATCCACCTCCTCGCGGGAGTAGTCCAGCTCCCAGCGGTGGCTTCCCGGAACCACGTACATGCAGCCATTGTCTACGGTGGCATCGTCGATGGCGATCCAGCAGGTGGCCAGGTCCGGTGGGGAGACATGGTCCCAGTAGGTGTAATCCTGATGCCACCCCAGCGCCGTCTTGCTGTCGAAGGGCGGTTTGTAGATCATCTGGTCTTCCCAGAGCCGAACCGGGCCTTCCATGAGGTCGAGGGCCAGAGTGCTGACGGCAACGTTGCTCAGAACCTTGCGAAACACCGGATCCTGGCGGGAAAGGTTGACGACCTTCACCGATGGCAGTTGGCCCTTGGCTCCGGATCTTTCCACCGTTTCTCCCTTATAGAGCTCGGGAAAGGAGACGCTGCCGTCCAGGATGCCCTGGATGCGCTGCTTCAACACCGCGATCTGACCGTCCGACAGCACCCGGGGTCCCAGCAGGTATCCATTGGTGTGGAAGAATTCAATTTGTTCCTGGGTGAAGTGCACGATTTCTCCTTGAAATGCAAAATTCTGGCCGGCCCGCATCCGGGATCGAGGCCGGCTCCCTACCTGCCAGAGACCCTCCGAACCGGCGGGATCGACCAGACATTCTAGTCTCTTTGAGCCCAGAGCGGCAAGGGAGACTTTGGTTGGCTACCTGCCGAATTCTCTCGAAAAAGCTCGGTGGGCTTCTTCCGGACCACCTTCCAAGATACCGATCCGGCCGCGCCTTCGGACGCGTTTTCCGGACGGCATATCGCCAAAGAAGGGATTGGAGTGGACACATCCGTATGCCGGGGTGATGTTGCTCTGGAGGAACTGGCTGTCGTCCCATCCCATCCAGAGCGTCCGGTTGGAACCGGCGGCGCGCACCCACAGGAACCCGTCGTCGGGGCGCTCGACGGTGTGGCTCCACTTGGCTCCCGGTCGGGTGGGGTCCCCGTGCAGCTTCTGGGGAGTGTGGTCGCGGACGAATGAAAACAGGTATACGGGTCGCCCTCCGATGGTCTCCATTTGGGCGAAGGGCCGCACCTGTCCGCCGCACACGCAGCCGGTCCGTTCCCTGGTAAGGTCCAGAAAGGAGGCTGCCGGCGTCAGTTGCAGGCAAACAGCGGAGATCACCTGCTTCCAGTCCCGCGGGCTGGCGTTGGTGAGCTCGAGGCTGAGATCGAATCCGAGCCCGCTCGAGGTGATGCTGGCGTCAATGGCCAGACTCCCCGGGATCTCGACGCTGTAACCCAGCGTGGAGTCGCCCCGGGGTTGCCAGACGGGGCAGGGGGAGGGACCGTCGAAGAATACCGGTCGTTCTGCGGTGGCCCCGATCTCGACCAATTCCGGAAACCAGAGGGCGGCCCGGTCTCGGCCCTCGGCATCCAGAGACAGAATGGTTTGGGTGGTGCGTATCTCCACATTCAGATCCATGCTATTCCGTCCCGATTCCGAAATTTGCAAAAGTTTCGATGTTTTTTGATATTTGATTAACATGGATGCACAGGATTTTTTTCAGAAATCGGCTGGCTTGCACTCATGGGCATCCGCAAGTCCGCACCGGATCATCGCCGGAGTCGGCTTCTCGGGCACCAGCGTCCCGTCCCGGTTATCCTGTGCATCCTGTGCATCCATGTTCAATTCATGGTCCTTCTCGATCAATCTTCCCCGTCGCGGGCGCCCGCTGTGCCCAAACCTCCGATGCGGCCTTTGGTTTAGGCGACGACCCTGACTAGATCCCTGATTCAAACGTGCCCCTTCGTGGATATCTTTTTCCTTCATTGCTTGTCGGTCTGAATCAAGGACTCGCTAGCGCCCGGTCAGACCGGCCCGCCTGAGAAGGCGATGGGCCGGCGGATAGTTGGCTGCCGCCGAACGCCGTATCAGGGCCCAGCCCTCGGCAGTCTTGAACCTTCGCAGCAAGGTGCTTCCCAGGTTGTAGAGCAACTGCGGGGAGCGGTTGCCTCCCTCCAGCGACTGGCGGAAGGCCGCCTCGGCCCGGTCGTAGCGGGCCAGGTGGAGATAGCAGACCCCCAACTGGAAATAGACCGGTGCGGTTTTGGATGGGCCGGGAAGTTGTTCCCACTGTTCGGCCGCCTCCCGGTAGCGGGAAAGCCGGTAGAGCGTGGAGGCCAGGTTCAGCCGGGCCCAATGCGCTCCCGGGTCGGTCCGCAGCCCGCTGGTGTATGCCGTGAGGGCCTGGTCCAGATGGCCCAGTTGTTGGTGGCAGTAGGCGATGTGGAGCTGGTAGGAGGCCTGGCGGTCCCCGGGCTCGGAGTCCCTGGCCAGATCGCTGAAGGCTGCCAGCGCCGCCTGCCATTTCTTGCCCTCCATGTGGCGGAACGCCGCCTCGCGGCGGGCTTCCAGCCCGATCTCCCGGATTCTCCGCTGGATACTGGCGTCTTCCGGCCGAAGGTCGGCAACCTTCCTCAGAACTCTCAGGGCCTCCTGTTTTTGGCCCTGGGTGTAGAGACAGAAGCTGATCCATTGCAGCAAGCCCGGGTTCAACGGATTTCTGCTTTGCACCTGGCGAAACCTCTCCAGGGCAGCCGCGGGCTGTTGCTGATCCTGTTTCCAGTAGGCTTCGATCAGCGATTGGTCGAGATGGGCTCGAGGAACCCTGGCGAGGATGCGCAGGGCCGAGCCGAAGTCGGAGCGCCCGGCCAGGATCCAGGTGGCCTCCTGCATGGCCTTGGTGTTGGAAGGATCCCGTTCCAGGGTTTGGAGATAGAGCTGCAAGGCCTGTTGCGGCCGTTTCAGCCGTTGATAGGCATCTGCCAGCAAAAGCCGGCCGCTGGTGAATTCCGGGTGGCGTCGCACGGCCGGCTCCAGAAGAGGCAGGGCCTGGAGAGTCTCCCCCTGGCCGATCAGACTCAGGGCTTCGATGTAGTCCTCGAACGCCCGGTAGAACTGCCGGGCCTTGCGGGCGGCTTCGGCCGCCTGCCGATCCCGTCCCAGCTCGCCGTACAGTTGGGCCAGCTCGGAGTGATAGAGGGGGTTCTCGGGGTCCGTCCTGGAGGCCAGCTTCAGCGATTCCAGGGCGGTGGCCATGCGACCGGAGGCGCGCTCCTTCTCACTCATTCGGAAGAGGATGGAGGCATCCGCAGGGGCCAGCTCCCGGGCAATTTTGAGTTGTTGGTAGGAATCCCCCTCGCGTCCCTGGATTCCCAGCAGCAGGGAATAGAGTTGGCGAAAACGGGGCTCGCCGGGGTCGATCTCGATGGCGCGGCGCGCATGTTCCAATGCCGGATCCAGATGTTCCTGAATCAGGAAAAGGAACGCCAGGCGGTAGTGGACCCTTTCATCGCCGTCTCTGAGCCGGTTGGATTTTTGAAAGTGGCGGACTGCCTGGGGGAGCCGGCCCTGTCGCAGATAGGCCTCGCCCAGGCTGCGATGGGCTTCAGGGTCCAGTGGCTGCAGTGACAGAACCCGTTGGAGATGCTCCTCGGCTTCCTCCGTTCTTCCGGATTCAACCAGGAGCAGGCTCAGGGGAAGGAGTAGCCGGGGTTCTCCGGGGTGCTTCTCCAGGCCGCCCCGGAGCAACTCGATGGCCTCCTCGCCCCGGTGGTATAGGCGCAGTTGCTCCACCTGCTGTTCGTATTCGGGAAGGGTCTGGGCCGGAGAGGATATTGCGCCCAGAGCCAGCAGGAATCCGGCAACGACAGGGAAAAGACGGGGAAGATGGCTCATGAGGGGGCGGCCCCGGCAGCGCGTTTCCAATGTCCGGTAGTGCTAGTATAGCGCGCATTTCCGTCCGGTGGCCTGCTACCTCCAGCCGCGCCGGAGCCGCGCTTCCAGAGTAGGGAAATTCTTGCCCGCCAGCAGTGTCGAATTCCGACGCCGGGAACATAATCTCTTGATCTTCCTGTACCTGGATGCCCGTTGTGGATTACCTCAGTGTTCTTCGTGGCCCTTCGTAGTCCTTCGTGCCCCTTCGTGGATTTCTTTTTTTGGCCTTTGTGGATAACCCTCAATTGTTTCAGGCAAGTAGGGCCCCCGCCCCCCACGACGGTGCGGATCATCCGAGAGTGAAACAGGGTTGTTTCAGACAAGTCCAGCCCCCGCCCTGCCGGGCGGATCATTCGAGAGTGAAACAGGGTTGTTTCAGACAAGTCCAGCCCCCGCCCTGCCGGGCGGATCATTCGAGAGTGAAACAGGTTTTGTTTCAGTCACGAGGACTGATGGACCTCCCTCAACGACAACTGGCGCCAAAATACTTCTGCACTTTTGTCCCGTTGGTGTGACCCTGTCATGGGAGGAAGCCCACCCGGGAGCGCGGGCGTCCCGCCCGCACAAATCCTCCCGCAGCTTCGGCCATCTCCTCCACCGGAATCAACCGGCAGCGGCGCCCTGCCTCTGCTTCGGCCGGGCCCATGCGGTTCCCGCCGGCAGGGCGGTCGGCTGCAACATCGCAGGGAAACTGAGCGGCAACCGAAGGGACAGCATGCGGGCGGGACGCCCGCGCTCCCGGGGGTGTCGTCCCGATGGTGAGGTGGGGGGTATCCGGCGGGCGACTTCTCTGAAAGCCGGCCTGTCCCCTTTGGGAAACTCCCGTTTGCCTGCGAGCCGGGCGCCCGCCCCCCGCGACTGGGCAGATCCATCGAGAAGGACTATAAATGGAACATCGATGCACAGGATGCACAGGATAATCAGGACGGGAGGCTGCTGCAGGAGACGCTGACTCGGGCAATGATCGCGTGCGGATTTGAGGATGTCCGGGAACACAAGCCAGCCGTCTCCGGAAAAATCCTGTGCATCCTGTGCATCGATGTGAATCAAAAATCTACCCATGCTTGACTATGAACCGGTTTCCAGCCACCAGGCGCAGGCGTTTGTTTCAGACAAGTTCGGCCCCCGCCCTGCCGGGCGGATCATACAAGAGCAAAACAAGCGGAAATCGACCATCCCTTCGCAACCTTGGCATCCCGTCGCGGTTAACCTCAACGCCTTAGTGGCCCTTCGTCGTTCTTAGTGGCCCTTCGTGGATAACTCTTTTTTCTTTTGTTTCAGGCAAGCGTCAGCCTCGATGCTCGCTAATGAAGCAATCGACCTGGCTGCGTGAGGGGATGGAGGCTTGCGCTCCCGGCCGGGTCACCGAAAGGGCAGCGGCGGCGTTGGCGAAGTCAATGGCCTGGGGCAGCGAACGTCCCTCGGCCAGACTGACGGCCAGGGCTCCGTTGAAGGTATCTCCGGCGGCGGTGGTGTCGGCGGCCTTCACGGGATAGGCGGGGAAATGGCGGCTCAGCCGGCGATTGACCACCCAGGCTCCCTTGTCTCCCAGCTTGAGAACCACGGTGCCCGGTCCCAGCTCCAGCAGGCGGCGGCCCAGGGCCGGCGCCTCTTCCAGGCGGATCTGTCCGGGAGGGTGTCCGAGCAGCAGCAGCGCCTCGGTTTCATTGGGCGTCAGGAAATCCAGATTTCGCAACAGGGTTGGGGGCAGGGCGGCTGCCGGGGCGGGATCCAGAATGGTTGTCACCTCATGCCGCCGGGCCAGACGGGCGCCTGCCTCCACCGTCCGCAGCGGCGACTCCAGTTGCAGCAGAAGGAATCCCTGACTGAAGTCCTGGAAGGCCGGTTCCAGGTCGGCGGCTTCCAGCCGGTCATTGGCGCCGGCGGCAATCGTAATCTGGTTCTGTCCCTGGCTCTCCACCAGAATGAGGGCCACGCCGGTGGCCACCCCGGCAGTGGGCCGGACCTGGCTGGCGTCGACGCCGGCGGAGCAAAGTTCGTCCTTCAGGGTGGCGCCAGACCCATCCTGGCCGACTCGTCCCACCATCCGGGTGCGGCCGCCCAGTCTGGCTGCCGCCACGGCCTGGTTGGCTCCCTTGCCGCCGGGGATCATCCTGAAATCCCGGCCCTTGATGGTTTCTCCGGGCAGGGGAAGCTTGTCGGTTTGAACGACAAAGTCCATGTTCAGGCTGCCGATCACGAGGATGGGTTTCATCCGGATGTCTCGTCAGAGTGGAGGCCGGCGGGTCTTCAGGGAAGCGGCCGATTCCAGGGCCGCCGCGGCGCGCAGCAGCGTCGCTTCCTCGAAATGGCGTGCCACCAGTTGGACCCCGATGGGGAGCCCGTCCGGGCTCAGTCCGAAGGGGACCGAGATTGCCGGTGAGCCGGTCACCCCGAAGGCCGGGGTAATCGCGGCCGCGTGGACGGCCGGGACCGTCTGGCCGTCCACATCCAGGCTGACGGCGTCGTGGGGGTGGGCCGTGACCGGAGCCGTCGGCAGCAGCAGCAGGTCATGGGTGGAAAAGTGTTGCATCAGGTCGACCCGAAGCTGTTCGCAACCGGCCAGGGCCGCCACGTACTCGGGAAGACCGGGCGGGGGAGTATCCAGCAGCCGTTGCACCGAGGGGGCCAACTGGTCCTTCCTGCCGGCCACGACCGGCTCGAAATAGTGAGCTGCCTCGGCCACCAGCAGGCTCATCACCATCTGAATCGGCTTGGACCGCTTCCAGCCCTCCAGGGCCACCGGCTGCACCCGGCACCCCATCTCCTCCAGCCTGGCGGCGGCCCGGGTGACGGTCTCCTGAATGATCCTGGCCACCGGCGCGAAGGGTCCTTCGGAGAAGAACCCGACCTTCAGCGGCGGCAGCGGTGCATTCCAGGGCGCCAGGTAGGGCGCCGGAACCGGAACGGCATAGGGGTCTCGCCCATCGGGTCCCAACAGCACCGACAGAGCCAGGGCGGCGTCCCGGACCCCGCGGGTCAACGGTCCCACGTGCAGATGGTGGGACATCACTTCGGGGAATTGGCCGGTGAGGGGAATTCGGCCCTGAGTGGGCTTGAAGCCCACGATGCCGCAGTAGTGGGAAGGCAGCCGGTTGGAGCCTCCCAGGTCGGTGCCGATGCCGAGCGGCGACAATCCGGCGGCAACCGCCGCAGCCTCTCCGCCGCTGGAGCCTCCGGCCGTCTTGTCGGCGTTCCACGGATTCACGGTTTGGCCGAATACCTCGTTGGAGGTCTCGGACCACAGAGCGAATTCGGGGAGGTTGGTCTTTCCCAGCAGGATGGCTCCGGCCTGCTTGAGGCGGCGAACCGCGGTGGCATCCTCAGCGGGAACGCGGCGCTCGAACAGTTTCGATCCGCGGGTGGTCCGGACTCCGGCAGTGTCGAAACAGTCTTTGGCGGTAAAGGGAACTCCATGCAGGGGCCCCCACAACTCGCCCCTCATCACGGCGGCCTCGGCCTCGCGCGCGCGCTCCCGGCTTCCAGCCGCCAGGGTGACGATGGCATTCAGCGAGGGATTGAGGGATCGGATGCGTTGCAGGTGGGCATCCAGAATCTCCACCGGCGAAAGCGCCTTGGTGCGGATCCACTCCGCCTGACGGGTCAGACTGGCGTAACCGATGTCCGCCTGGGTCATGGCTCCTCCCGATCGGTCGAAAGCAGCACCGGCTCGAAGGCGAAGACGTTGGGGTTGGTCTCCTCAACGGTTGCCCGCAGCCAATGGATATCGGGGACCCCGAAGGTTTCCAGGCGGGTGAGATGGACGATTCGGCGCCGGGTCTCGGAGTTCAGCAAGGGTTTGTCGATCCTGAAGTAGTGGGTGTCTCCGTGCACCACAACCACCGGTTTGGAAAAGGCCAGCATTTCAGCCTCCAGGGAGCCCAGAAATGCTTCGAAGCCCGAGCGCCCCGAGTCCCCCTTGGGCAGGTCGAAGCGGGGGTTTCCGTGGATGAAGAGCATCAGCGCCCGATAGCGGTCTCCGGCGGCCAGGCGGAAGGCGGCTTCCATCCAGGCCTGGTTGGCCGTTCGGCGCTCCCCATGCTCCCGGTCTCCCTCGGGCCAGCGGCCGAATCCGTTGTTGCTTCCCACCACGTGCAGGGTGACGAACAGGACGCCCGACAGGCTCCAGCGGCTGTTCTCCCTGAAGCTGGCAAAGGCGGGCGAGCTGCTTTGACGTTCCAGTTCGAAGCTGGTTTGTCCCAACGTCCGGTTATTGGGATAGAGCACCTTGCGGAGGAAGGCCAACCGCTCCAGGGGATCCGAAGGCGGGTCGGGCTTGTGGCAGTCGGTCCATTCGTTGTCGCCGGGGACGAAGATAAGGGGATGCCTGAAGCGGTTGAACTGCTCCAGGCGGCGCCGGTAGACCTCGTCACCGCAGGGATCGTTCTGGCTCTTGAAGTCGCCCACGTGCACCACAAAGGCCAAGTCCTCACGGTTCATGGCATCGATGAGGCCCTCGAACTGCGGCTCCTCCACCGGTGCGTAGGGCAGATCTCCGATGAGGCCGAAGGACCGTTCCGGGGGAGCCTGCGGACTTCGGCAGGCGGCGGCGCACGTCAGGAGCAGGCATGCGGACAGAGCCAACAGCATTCGAGATCCCATAAAGAGTTCCTTTCAGCGAGATAATGCGGGTTATGAGCCGCTTCCCCAACCGTCCCGGGTGGCGCTCCCCCGAACCTTGTTCGAGGCTGATAGTTTACCGCCTCGATCTGCGGGGCTCAACCGGCTTTTGGATGGTGAGTGGATCATGGACTTCGGACGGAAAAACAGCTGAGCATGTGACGGCCCTGCCGAGCAAGCCGGACCCGACAAGTCCCGCCCGTGCCGTGCCGTGCGGATCATTCAGAGGAAAAACAGCCGATCGTTCATGAAGACGAACCACGAATGAACACGAATAGACACGAAGACAGATGGACCTGGTTCAATGACGAGCGGCGCCCAAAGGCTTCTGCAATTTTGTCCCCTTGGTGTAACGACGTCATGGGATGAAGGCCCCCCCCGGAGCGCGGGCGTCCCGCCCGCACCAAGCCTCCCGCAGCCTCGCCCATCTCCTCCAACTGGATCAACGGGAAGCGGCGCCATGGCTTTGCTTCGACCGGGCCGATGCGGTTCCCGCCGGCAGGGTGGTTGGCTGCCGCATCGCAAGAAAACTGAGCGGCACGCAACGGGAGAGGATGCGGGCGGGACGCCCGCGCTCCCGGGGGTGTCGTCCCGATGGTGCGGTGGAGGGTATCCGGCGGGCGACTTCTCTGAAAGCCGACCTGCACCCCTTGGGGAAACTCCCGTTCGCCTGCGTGCGATGCCCCTGCCCTCCCATGACGGGGCGGACCTTCGAGAGTGAAACAAGGGAAGTTCATGGCCTATCCGGAGTAGGGACAGGTTCCGTCAGACCGGTATGTTGCATGAGGGAACATCGATGCACAGGATGCACAGGATAATCAGGAGGGGAGGCTGCTGCACGAGACGCTGACTCGGGCGATGATCGCGTGTGTATTTGCGGATGTCCAGGAATACAAGCCAGCCGACTCCGGAAAAAATCCTGTGCATCCTGTGCATCGATGTGAATAAATCATCTACTCATGCTTGACTTTGAATCGGCTTCCAGCCGCCAGGCACAGGGGGGTGTTTCAGGCAAGAAGTCGCCCGCCAGACAGTCCCGCAGCGCGCTCCCAGGAAGTCGTCGTCCCATGACATCCAATCTGACCTTGTATATGATGGGGTGATGCATTGGGAATCAAACCAGTGCAGGGAGCCCCGCGATTGGACTATACTTCCTGAAGGCCGGTGGCCGGAACGGCCGGCCGAAACGGTGGATGAGGCATTCATACCAGTGACAACTCTTGGGGAACCGGTGGGAGGAAGAGGATGAATCGACGAGAACTCATCAAGTCGTTGGCCGCGGTGCCGGTGATGGCCGGGGGCGCCGCAAGTCCGGGGGTCTCCTGGAGCAAAGGATCCGGCTCGGGGTCCGCGGTCGCGTCGCAACGCTGCTACACCGAGGAGTGGAAGCGTACCAAGCCTGACCATGTGCTCTACCTGCCTCCTGAACCGCTCGGAGACGACGGGGACAACGAGCATCTCATCGTGGTGGAGACCCCCAAGGGGGACCTGCTGGCGACCTGGAGCCAGGGAGCCTACGAGATGTCCCGCGACTATCGTACCGTGGCCTCACGGAGCCGGGACGGCGGGGTGACCTGGACTCCGCCTGAAACCGTCGTCGGCCCCACCGACCACCCGGGATTTACGGCCGCCTTTGCCGTTCCGCTGGTGAGCCGCAGCGGGCGCATCTACCTGTTGTTCAACAAGCACGTGGGCGTCACCGACATGTCCTACACCGTCACCGCGCTGCAGCGCTGCATTTATTCGGACGATGACGGTCACACCTGGAAGGAGGGGGCCGACCTGGAAGTTCGCCGCCGTCCGCGGTACGACCACCCCGATCCCAAGATGCAGAAGAACCTGATCTTCTGGCAGCAAGCCATTCGTGACGCCAAGGACCGCATGCTGCTCGGGTTTACGCGCTGGAGCAGCTTGAGCCGCTTTCCCATGGCCAACGGCCCCGCCGGATGGTATCCGGACTCCCGGTCGGAATTGGTTCGATTCGACAACATCGACGACGGCCCTCATCCCAGGGACCTCAAGCTCACCTGGCTCCCGGAGGGGGATTCCGTTTCAGTGCCCTGTCCCTTCGAGCCCCACAGGAGCCGCGGCTACAGTCTGGGCGAAGAGCCTGCGGTCGTCCTTTTGCCCGATGGACGGCTGTTTGCCGCCATGCGGACCATCACCGGCAGCGTTTGGTATTCCGTTTCGGAAGATCCCGACGGACGGGTCTGGCGGCAGTCGGAGGCCCTGCGCACCCGCGACCAGGGCCGCTTCATGTCCCATCCCAAGAATACGGCCCCTCTTTACCGGCTCCTGGACGGCCGCTACATCCTCTTGTTCCAGAACCATGACGGGACCGGCTATGGCGCTAAGGGACCGGGCGACATGGGGGCCCGGCGGGCTCCCATGTTCTATGCCATCGGGGAGTTCCAGCCCAAGGCCCATCAGCCCATCTGGTTCAGCCAGCCCAAGGTGTTTTGCGATGCCGAAAACGTTGCGGTGGGACCCGGAAACGGGGGGGCGGAGGGCGGCAGAACCTGGCTGTCCTTCTACGGGGCCATGAGTTATGCCGGAGGCAGGCAGATCCTCTGGTATCCGGACCGCAAGCATTTCCTGCTGGGCAAGGACATCACGCCGGCGATGCTGGATAGCTAGCGGCCTTCCCTGTCACGCCCGTTCAGGAACTGAAATTGGGAAGCAATGGATTCCGGTCGCGTCGGCACGAATCCGTGCTCTTGACCGGCTGCTGAATCCTTCGGATAATAGGACTTCAGACGACAACGATTTCCAGGGTTTCACCATGCGTTCACGGCTGTGGCTGCCGGTTCTTCTGCTGTTAGTTCCCGGGCTGGCACCGGCTCAATCCATCCCTCAGTTCGAATCGGAAGTCCTGCCGATCCTGTCGCGTTACTGCGTCCACTGTCACGGGTCTCTGGAGCCCATGGGAGGACTGGACCTGACCAACCCGCTGCTCATCGAGAAAGGTGGGGTCAGCGGAGCCGGGCTGGTGAAGCATTCCCCCGAGGCCAGTCTGATCTACAAGCGCCTGGTGGAGGGATCCATGCCCCCGGCCGGACAGAAGAAGCCCTCCTCTGAGGACCTCGAGACCATTCGCCGCTGGGTCGGAGCCGGAGCGCCCACCCTCAAGTTCTACCAGGCTCCGGACCGGGCGGCCGCCCGGCGCCGCCAGGTGAAGATCCAGCCGCCGCCCCTTTCCCGGGCAGACCGGGATTTCTGGGCCTTTCGCAAGTTGGCGGAGACCCAACCGCCGCGGGTTCGCCAGGCGGAGCGGGTGCGCACCGCGGTCGATGCCTTTCTGTTGCAGAAGCTGGAGGAAAAAGGGATCGGTTTTTCAGCCGATGGCGACCGCCTCTCCCTGATGCGGCGCCTCTATCTGGACCTGATCGGGTTGCCCCCGGGGCCTGAGGAGGTGGACGCCTTCCTGGCCGATGCTTCTACGGCGGCCTATGAGCGGCTGGTGGAGCGGTTGCTGGCTTCCCCTCATTTCGGGGAGCGCTGGGGCCGCCATTGGCTGGATGAGGCCGGCTATACCGACACCCTGGGCGGCGATAACGATTTTGTGGCCGGCAAGCAGCCGCTTGGGGTTCCCGGAAAGTGGAAGTACCGGGACTACGTCATCGAGGCGGTCAACCGGGACAAGCCCTATGACCGTTTTCTTACCGAGCAGTTGGCCGGAGACGAGCTGGTGGACTGGCGAGCGGCTCCGGAGCTCAGCCCCGAAATGAGCCGCCTGCTGCAGGCCACCGGCTTTCTCAGGGTAGCCGCCGACGACACCGACCAGGACGTGCTCAACACGCCCGACATTCGTTACGGGGTCCTGCAGAGGACCGTTCAGACCTTTGCCAGCAACGTGATGGGGCTCACCGTCGGCTGCGCCCAATGCCACGACCACAAGTACGACCCCATTTCCCAGTTGGACTACTACCGGTTGACGGCCGTCTTCACGCCCGCCTACAACCCCCAGCAGTGGCTGAAACCCGATGAGCGGGCTCTGCCCGAGGCCTCGCCTGTGGAGAAGGAGCTGATCGATCGGGCCAACCGCCGACTGGACCTTCGGATCAAACCTTTCCGCCGCAAGCTCAATGCCCTCTATCATCCTTACAGGCAACGCCTGATGAACGAGAGGCTGGCCCAGGTTCCCGAGGTGATTCGGGAGGATTTGAGGATCGCGCTGAAATCCTTCGAAAACGAGTTGCGGCCGGCGCAGCGCTACCTCAAGGAGAAGTTCGAGCCGGTGGTCATGCCGTCTGAAGAACAGATCCAGGCCCTCTTGAACACGGAGGAGCTGGCGAGGGCCTCGCGGCTCAAGAACCGGATTGCCGCCCTGGAACGACACCGCCGGACCTATGGCACCCTGCAGGCGACGGTGGACGCCGGACCGTCGGCGCCGACCTACTTTCTGGTCCGGGGCAATTACCTGACTCCCGGACCGGAGGTGGAGCCCGGGATGCCGGCAGTGCTCACCGAGCCTGGTGGAGAGCCGTTGCTGGCGGGAGGTCGGGCGACAGGCGAGAGTAGCGGGAGACGGCTGGCGTTGGCTCAGCGCTTGACTGTGCCCGATTCCAGGGCAGCCGGCCTGGTGGCTCGCGTCCGGGTCAATCGTGTCTGGCAGCGCTTGTTTGGAGAGGGCATCGTGGCCACTTCCGACAATCTGGGCCGCAACGGGGCCCGTCCCACCCATCCCGAGCTGCTGGAATGGCTGGCGGATGGCTTTGTGAGGGGCGGCTGGCAGGTCAAGCCCCTGGTCCGGCTACTGGTGACCTCGACCGCCTATCGACAGCGGTCACGCTTGCCGGGGCCCAAGGAATCGGCGGGTGACAGGCAGCGCGTCCGAATGGCCATGAACCTCGATCCGGGCAACCGCCTGCTGTGGAGGATGCCCTTGCGCCGCCTGGAATCGGAGGTCATCCGGGACTCCATCATGACCGTCAGCGGCAAGCTGAGTCGCACCATGGGGGGGCCGGGCATCCGCCTGGACGGGCGGGCCGACGGCATGGTGACGGTGTCGGAACCGGACCTGGCCCATCCGGGCGACCGCTGGAGGAGGAGTCTCTATCTGGTGGGCCGCAGGAACTACAACCTGACCCTGTTGAGTGTCTTCGACCAGCCCAAGATGTCGATGAACTGTGCCCGGCGGGCGACGTCGGCCGCGGTGCTGCAGACCCTGGTCATGTTGAACGATGCCTTCCTGCTGGAACAGGCCCGGACCTTTGCCGGTCGCGTGGCCCGCTTGGCCCGGGATCCGGACAAGAGAATCGAGCTGGCCTTTCGGTTGGCTTTGAACAGAAAGCCCAGCCGGGAAGAGATTTCCTGGAGCCGGGAGCTGCTGGAGCGGGAGGCCGGGCGCCGCCTGGCGACGGTGGACGGCCCTGAGGCTGCCGATCTGGAGGCTCTGGCCAGCTTGTGCCAGATGATCCTGAACAGCAACGAGTTTCTCCATGTGGGATAAGAAAACAGACGCTTCACCCTGGCAGGAAGGCACCTGGTCGCGGCGGGAGTTCCTGCACAGGTCCGGGTTGGGGTTCGGCAGCATGGCCTTGGCCCATCTGCTGCAAGGGGAGCTGGCCGCCGGGAACCCTTCTTCCTCCAGCGGTCCCCATCTTCGGCCCAGGCAGCCCCATTCCCAGCCGCAGGCCCGCGCCGTGATTCAGCTCATGCAAAACGGCGGGCCCAGCCAGATGGATCTGTTCGATCCCAAGCCGGAGCTGCAGAAGCGGTCCGGAAAGCGCCATGCCGAGAAGGTGGAGACCTTTCAACCGGGCAGCGAAGCCAACCTGCTGTTGGGCAGCCCCTTCGAGTTCGCTCCCCGCGGACAGTCCGGGATTGAGCTTTCCAACGCTATCCCCCACACGGCTTCCATGGTGGACGACCTCTGCTTCGTGCGCTCCATGCACACCGAGCACAACAACCACACCGAAGCCCTGGTCATGCTGCAGACCTGCAAGATCTTCCCGGGCAGGCCCACCCTGGGGGCCTGGATCAGCTACGCCCTCGGAACCGAGAATCAGAATCTCCCGGCCTACATCGTCTTGCGCGATCCCGAAGGCTACGGCACCAGCGCAGCCCTGTTGTGGGAGAACGGCTGGTTGCCATCCCTCTATCGCGGCACCGAATTCAGTTCCCGGGGTTCCGCCGTGCTGGATCTGCATCCCGCCCGTCCGGTGGCCGGCCAGTCGCGAAGGGATCAACTGGACTTTCTGGAGAAGCTCAACCAGCGGCATCGGACCGGGCATCCCCACAACTCCGATCTGGAAACCCGTATTCGCAACTATGAACTGGCGGCCCGGATGCAGTTGGCAGCCGGGGAAGTCCTGGACCACTCGAGCGAGTCGGCGGCCACCAAGCAGCTCTACGGGCTGGATATCCCGGAAACCTCCAGCTACGGGACCCGCCTGCTGATGGCCAGGCGCCTGGTCGAGGCCGGCGTGCGGTTCGTTCAGGTCTTCCCGCCCGCCAAGCCCTCCACCCAGCCCTGGGACAGCCACTCCAATACCCGGAACGAGATCGAAGCCATTGCCGCCAGGACGGAGTTGCCGGTCGAGGGCCTGGTGAGGGACCTCAAGAGCCGGGGATTGCTGGACAGCGTCATTGTGATGTGGTGTGGGGAATTCGGACGGCTGCCGGTCTCCCAGAACGGGATGGGGCGAGACCACAATCGAAATGCCTTTACCCTTTGGCTTGGAGGTGGCGGGTTCAAGGCCGGTTACGCCCACGGGGCCACCGACGAGTTCGGCTACAAGGCCGTAGAGGATCGCGTCAGCGTGCCCGATCTGCAGGCCACCGTGCTGCACCAACTGGGAGTGGACCACCAGAAGCTGAGCTATCTCCACCACGGCCGGGACGAGACCCCGACCGACTATCCGGTGACCGGAGCCGGGGTGGTGCGGGAGCTGCTCGACCGGCCCTCGGCCACAGCCTAGCCCGGCTTGTCTGAAACAAAAGAAAAAAAGAAAAAAGAGTTATCCACGAAGGGCCACGAAGAACGACGAAGGGCCACTAAGGGATTGTCAAATCGGGATTTAAGGCGACCCATCCAGCCAGTTCGTTTGCGCCGACTCTCCCTTGAAGGGCAATCGTGACGAAAGCGGCCCACCCGGGAGCGCGGGCGTCCCGCCCGCATCCTCTCCCTTGGGTTGTCGCTCAGTTTCCCTGCGATGGCGCACCCGTCCACCGTGCCGGTGGGAACCGCATGGGCCCGGCCGAAGCAAAGCCCAGGCGTCTTTGCCGGTCGATCCGGGTCGAGGAGATGGGCGAGGCTTTGCCAGTGTTGTGCGGGCGGGACGCCCGCGCTCCCGGGTGGGCTTCCTCCCATGACGTCGTGATATCAAGGTCACGATATCGCAGATGCATTCGGGCGCGGTTGGTTATTGAAGGTGGTCCATCCCTATTCGTGTTCATTCGTGTCCATTGGTGGTTGGTCTTCAAAAATGATCGGCAGTTTCTTCCTCGGATGATCCGCCCCGTCGTCGGGGGCGGGGGCTTGACTTATTGGAGGTGGGGGTTACAAGGTATTCAGGTGGACTGTGTTGCGCGATGCCGGTTCCCTGGCGTGGGGCTGTTACGCTTTCATCCGGGTGTTCCCGGGATCGTATACGGGCGCGGTGGCCACCGTCACCGGATAGGCTCTGTCCATGTACAGCACCTGCAGCTTGGTGCCGGGCACCGCGTGCTCGGTCGGCAGATAGGCGAGCAGGAGGTACTTGCCGACGGAAGGTCCCATGCCGGCGGAGGTTACCCGCGACTCCCGGTCGCAGGCATCGACGATGCGCGCGCCGTCTGCAGTGAGGATCGGCTCGTTGCCCCCGGTGGGAAAGCGCCTCAGCCCCGACGCGTCGGCCTGGGTGTCCATGGTCAGCGTGCACAGCTTCGCCACGGGTCGCGCCGAGCGCGCCTGCAGATAGGCGTTTCTACCAATGAAGTCCGCGTCTTTTACGCGGGCCGGCCCCAGACCGGCCTCGACCGGTGAGTGCTCCGAGCCGAGATCGGCGCCCATGAGCGCGTAGCCCTTCTCCAGCCGGCCAGTGCCGCCGTACACCCCCATGCCCACCGGCCGGGCGTCGAAGGCGCGGCCAGCCTCCAGCACCGCGTCCCACAGATGCAGGCCGTGCGGCATGCCGGCATAGATCTCCCAACCGTTCTCGCCCACGTACGAGATGCGCAGCATCGTTACCGGCACGCCGCCGACGATCGCCTCCTGCAGCGTGCCGTATGGGAAGGCCGCCTGGGAGAGCGGCGTGTCGGTGATGGTGGAAAGCAGTGCGCCGGAGTCCGGACCCCACACGCCGAGCGTGCAAAGCGCAGACGACAGGTTCTCGAACTGCACGGAGCCGTCAGTGGGCAGATGCCGGCGGAACCACACCTCGTCGCGCGCGCCGTCGAAGGCGCCGGTAACGATGCGGAACCGATCTTCGGCGAGCCGCTGGATGGTGAGATCGGCTCGGATGCCACCCTCCGGCGTGAGCAGCGGCGTGTAGATACAGCGGCCCACGGGACGATCGCAGCGGTTCACCGTCAGCCCTTCAAGGTAGGGCGTAACACCGGGTCCGGACGCGTCGAAGATCTGGAACCCACTCAGATCGACGATGCCCACCTTCTCCCGCAGGTGGAGGTGTTCCGCCTCGATGATGGGCGACCACCAGCGACGGTCCCATTGGTGGGGTCGGTCCGCGACCGCGTAGCGCGAAACCAGATCGGCGTTGCTGGCGTACCACTGGGGGCGTTCCCAGCCGCGCGCCTCGTGGAACTCGGCGCCGAGGGCGGCGGTACGGTCATGGAAGGGCGCTCGTTTCATGCCGCGCCCCGACGCCCACTGCTCGCGCGGATGCACGATGCCGTAGGTCTTGTTGAAGTGCTCGCGGGAGCGCTGGCGAATGTGCTGCACCGTCCGCTCGTGGGGATAGAATCGGGTGACGTCGGACCCGTGCGGATCGCACAGGCGCGGGTAGCCGTAGGTGATCCACTCCGCGACGAGCCGCGCCGTGCCCGGGCCTTCCTTGACCCAGACGGCCGCGGCCGACCAGAGCTTCTCCACCTCGGCCGTCTCCCCCAGCACCTGCTGCGCGTCGGGGGTCAGGGAGAGCAGGCCGTTGACCGCGTATGGCATCTCGGACCCGGCCAGCAGCGCGCCCATGATCTCGCGGGCGCCTTCGAGCTGCGGCGCGAAGTCGCCGGAGGTGAACGGCAACTCGGTGGGCGAACGCTCGGCCTCTGCCAGCGACGGAATGTCGTCGGGATGCACCAGAATGGGCCGATGGGCGTAGGAGCCGACCTGCATTACGTCCTGACTCTGGCGCTCATACATGAACGTGTCCATGTCGCGCACGATGGGAAAGCCGATCTCGTTGCCGGTCCGGTGCAGAAGGTCGATCGGGCCGAAGTTGGCCATTTGGTGCACGGCCGGCGTCAGGGGAATGGTGGCGCCGGCCATGGCGGCGAGGCGTGGACTCCAGACCCCGCAGGCGATCACCACCTGCTCGACCTCGATCGTCCCGTCCGCTGTAACCACGGCGCGGATGCGCGGGCGGCCGATGGGCGGGCGGGTCACCTCGAGACCGGTGACCTCGGTGTTGTCCAGCACCGTTAGCACGCCCTTGGCCTGCGCCCGCTCGCGCATGATCGTACCTCCCCGGACCGAGTCGACCACCGACGCGCTGGGCGTGTAGAAGCCGCCCCGGATCACGTCGCCGTTCACGAATGGGGCCTTGGCGACGACCTCGGCCGACGACAGCAGCTCGGCCTCGATGCCCCAGGCCCGCGCCGAGGTCATGCGCCGGCGCAATTCCTCCATGCGGGCCTCGGTGCGCGCCACCTCGATGCCGCCGCAGGTGGTGTTGACGCCGAGCGCCTCGTACTGGCGTTGGCTGTCCAGGGTCAGCATCGCGATCTCGCGGTTGTGGTCGGTCGGAAAGATAAAGTTCGAAGCGTGGCCGGTCGAGCCCCCGGGCTTGGGCAGCGGCCCCTTGTCGATGAGCAGCAGGTCGCGCCAACCGAGCTCCGCCAGATGAGCGACCAGGCAGTTGCCGACGATGCCGGCGCCGATCACTGCGATGCTTGCCCGGGTCGGCGCCGGGCTCCGGACCGTGCTACTCTTGTTGATCCCCGTCATTCTCATCTCCCGGTTGTGCGCGACGATACCGGGTCGCGTGCCGTCCCTGGATAGCGCCCCTGAACGGTTGACCGCAGCCGGAATTGTGCATGATAATGCAGTCCGTCCCGCTCCTGCAAACGTCTGCCGGATGCTGGTTGGCAAGGACGCGACGGGAGGAGCCATGAGCGGTCAGCCGCGCGGCGTCGACCAATCCGACCGCATCGTACCGATCAAAATCTATCTGCGGGACGCGACCCTGCACGCCGAAAGGCTGTGGAGCGCGGTGCTTGAGGCGGGGGAACCCCACCGACTGATGGTCATCGCCCCCGGCCATCAGCGCCGCATCCAGGCCGGCATCCTGTCCTGGGGCCAGGACATGGACCATGAGACGGTGCCGTTCCAGTGCAACCTGGCCTATCAGGTGCCGCGCAAGAAAAGGGGCGACTACATCGGGCGGGCGGCCCTCGAACGGATGCGCGCCGAGTTCGAGGCCGGCAGACCGCCGTTCAAGATGGTCATGGTGGGCATGAAGCTGGGCGGCAAGCCGATCGACGACTATGCGCCGGACTTCTGGCCGGTCTCGGACGCCGGCGGCGGCGACCCGATCGGGTACCTGACTTCGCCCTGGCACGCCCCCGAGATCGGCTGCAACATCGCCCTCGGCTACGTGCCGCTCAGCAAGTCCGCGGTCGGGACCGAGCTGCGGGTCTGGCTGCCCGACGATTACGCGAGTGAACCGGGACGGCCGGACCCCGCCTGGGTGTGCGAGGTCCCTTTCCGTCCATCCGTCAACCCGAGCGCCCGCGAGCGGGCGCACGCCCGCGGCGAAGACGCGGCCGACTAGCGCTGCCAGCCCCGCGCCGGTCATGCGGCGCTGGCGCGAAGCCCTTTCCACGTGCTCCAGCACATTGCCACCAGGACCAGGGCGAGCAGGAGGTTGGCTTGGTTTTCTGGCGGAAGCGGGTGGAGTTCTTTAAAATAATCGTTAGACGGGTTTTCTGTAAATGAACCATCTACTCATGCTTGACGTTGAACCGGCTCCCGCCCCTCCACGACGGGGCGGATCAAACGAGGGTGAAACAGTCGACCGCTAATAAAGGCGAACCACGAATGAACACAAATGGACACGAAGACCGATGAACCTCCTTTGATGCGACGACGTCATGGGATGAAGCCCACCCGGGAGCGCGGGCGTCCCGCCCGCACAAGTCTTGGCACAGCCTCGGTCATCTCCTCCACCCGGGTCGACCGGCAACGGCGCCAGGACTCTGCTTCGGCCGGGCCCATGCCGTTCCCGCCGGCAGGGTGGCCGGGTGCCGCATCGCAGGGAAACTGAGCGGCACGCAACGGGATAGCATGCGGGCGGGACGCCCCGATGGTGCGGTGGGGGGATGTCTGGCGGGCGACTTCTCTGAGAGCCGGACTGCACCCTTTGGGGAAGCTCCCGTAACGCGACTGGCATGCCGGTGGGACGGCTCATCCATTTCGGCAAACCGACTCTCGAATGCAAACGCTTGACCCGAAGCAACACGGATGTCCAGGACTACAAGCCAGCCGTCTCCAGGAAAAATCCTGTGCATCCTGTGCATCGATGTGAATAAAAAATCTACCCGTGCTTGACGTTGAACCGGTTTCCCGACACCCGGCATTGTTTCAAATAAGTGTCGCGCCCGCCCTGCCGGGCGGATCATTCGAGAGTGAAACAATCGGAAATCGACAATCCTGTCGTGACCTTGGTATCCCGTAGCGGTTAAACTCAACGCCTTAGTGGCCCTTCGTGGATAACTCTTTTTTCTTTTGTTTCAGGTAAGCCAGGGTTCGCCCCCCTGAAGGCTCATCCATGAAGCTTTTTTCTCCCCAGGCAACAAGAAACCGTCCGACAAGGGCCGCGGGTCTGCTGCTGGGCCTGGGTCTGTTCTGCTGGGCCTTTCTGCCTGGGGCCGCTTCCGCCCAGACCGGCGGCGAAGGACTGCCCGACCCGACCCCGGAAGAGGTTTTCCGGGGGGAGGCCCTTCCCGTCTTCGAGGAACACTGCCTGCGCTGCCACGGGGAGGAGCTGATGGTGAAGGAGCTGGATCTCAGCCGCCTCTCCAGCCTGCTGAAAGGGAGCGAATCGGGTCCGGTGGTGGTGCCTGGACGGCCGGCGGAGAGCAAGCTCTACCGGTTGATCGAAAGCGGTTCGATGCCTCCCGATCGGGAAGGGGGCGTTTCGGAGGCGCAAAAGGCGGCCATCAGAGCCTGGATCGAAACCGGTCTGGCGAGCGGGCAGGTAGAAGCAGCCGCCAGCCGGGCCCTCAATCAGCACAACGTGATTCCGGTCCTGCTGCGCCATTGCACCACCTGTCACGGTCTGCGCCGTCAGGGTAACGGCCTCGATCTGAGGAGCAGAGCCTCCATGATCCGGGGCGGCAAATCGGGGCCGGCCTTGATTCCGGGAAAGCCGGATCAGAGCCTGATGGTGCAGATGATCCATTCCGGAAAGATGCCGCCCAAGAAGCGGCTCTTCGAGGTCGGGGTAACTCCCGTTTCGGATTCCGATCTGCAAAAGCTCCGGCAGTGGATTTTGCAGGGCGCTCCGGAAGAGGACATCCAACCCGATGTTGCAGGCACGGAGCCGGACCCTCTGGTCAGCGACCGGGACCGCCAGTTCTGGGCCTTCCAGCCGCCCAGGCGGGTTGCGCCCCCTCCCGTGAAACATGGGGATCAGGTGGCCAATCCGATCGATGCCTTCGTATTACACAAACTGGAAGCCCGGGGATTGTCGCTGTCGGCCGAAGCCGATCGGCTGACCTTGATCCGGCGAGCCTCCTTCGATCTCACCGGCCTCCCTCCGGAACCGGCCGATGTCCGGCAATTCCTGGAGGACCGGGAGCCGCGGGCCTACCAGAGGCTGGTCGAGCGCTTGTTGGAGTCTCCCCGCCATGGGGAACGCTGGGGCCGATTTTGGCTGGACGTGGCCGGCTATTCCGACCACGAGGGGGGGAAGGTCAACGCCAATGGACCCGCCAGAAAGCATGCCTGGCGGTACCGGGACTATGTGATCCGATCCTTGAACGCCGACAAACCCTACGACCGTTTTCTCATGGAGCAGATCGCCGGAGATGAGCTGGTCGATTACGAGACGGCCCCGGTGATTACCCGGGAGATGATCGACAACCTGATCGCCACCGGCTTCCTGCGCATGGGTCCCGACAGCACCGGCTTCGAGCTCAGCTTCGTGGAAGACCGGTTCGACGTCATCGCCGACGAAATCGAGATCCTGGGGACCGGCATTCTGGGAATGACGCTCCAATGCGCACGCTGTCACAGCCACAAGTTCGACCCCATTCCCCAGCGGGACTACTTCCGGCTTGCCGATCTCCTGAAGGGGGCTCTGGACGAGTTCGACTGGTTGGCGGGGACTCCCATCAGCGAGGTGGTGAAGTTCGAGCAGCGAGTCCTGCCCTACGTGTCTCCACTGACCAATCCCATGCGCCTGCTGGAGCAGGAAAAGGAGCGGAAGGCTCGAAACCAGGCCCTGGAAGAGAAGGTCGAGAAGCTGCAGCAGGTGTTGGAGGGAAAGGGCAAGGATTTAAAGGGCAGCGTCCTGGAGGAGCGGTTGGATCAGCTTGCCCCCGCCCTGGCCCGAGACCTGAGGCAATTGCTGAAGACTCCGGAGGAGGGCCGGGACAGCAGGCAGAAATCCCTGGCCAAAGAGTATGCCCAACTGTTGACCGTCACTTCCAACGAGTTGAAGGAGCGGGACCCCGTCTACCGCCGGGAGGCGGAGAAGGTGGGACGGGAAATCGCCTGGCTGCAATATGAGCAGGAGACGGAGCCGGGTATTCGGGCCCTCTGGGACCGCGGAGCCCCCTCCCCCACCTATCTGCTCCAGCGGGGAGACTATTTGAGTCCGGGCCGGCTGGTGGGGCCGGGGGTGCCTTCGGTGCTGACCGACGGCAGAACCCCTTTCCGGGTGGAGCCCCCCTGGCCGGGATCCCAAAAGACCGGAAGACGTCTGGCCCTGGCCAAATGGCTGGTGGACCGGAACCATCCCTTGACGGCCCGGGTGATGGTCAATCGGATCTGGCGCTACCACTTTGGCCGGGGAATCGTTGAAACCCTGGGGAATTTCGGCCGGTCGGGTGCACGCCCCAGCCATCCGGAGCTGCTGGACTGGCTGGCGGTGGAGTTCATGAATCGTGGCTGGAGCATGAAGGCCCTCCACCGATTGATGATGACCTCCAGGACCTACCGTCAGTCCTCCAGAGTCGGTCCCGAGCGGCAACGGCTGGACCCCGAAAACCGCCTCCTGTCCCGGTGGCCTCTGAAGAGAATGGACGGAGAATCCCTCCGCGACAGCCTGCTTCGGGTCAGCGGCCGCCTGGATGAGACCCCCTACGGCCCCCCCGATCCGGTTTCCGTCCGAGCCGATGGGCTCTCCACCGCCTATGAAGGCAAGAGGGGGTGGCGGCGAAGCATCTACCTTCGGCAACTGCGCATGAACACTCCAACCACCCTGGACCTGTTCGACTACCCCCCGATGAATCCGAATTGCACCGAGCGGGCCCAGTCCACCGTAGCCCCCCAGGCCCTTCACCTGCTCAACGACGCCACCATTCGCCGGCTGGCGGCCGCCCTGGCGCAGCGGGTCGAAAAGGAGGCGGGGGACAGCCTGCAGGCCCAGGTGGAGCGCATCTACTGGATTGCGTTGAGCCGGCCGCCCACGGCTGAAGAGCGGCGGTTGAGCTTGCAGTCCTTCCGGAGCGCCTGGAAGGGTCTGGGGAACCGGAGCCAGGACCGGCAACGGGTGTTGGCCAAGTTCGCCCACACCCTCTATAATTCGGCAGCCTTCGTCTATATCGACTGAACCCATCCAGCCATGAATCGAGCACCCTCCGACCGCTTACCTCAGTCCATGACCCGCCGCCATTTTTTCGGGCGGATCTCCGACGGCATCTACGGGGTGGCTCTGGCCCACATGCTGACGCGGGACCTGTTCGGCGTGTCCAGTCTGGCGGATAAATCCGGGCCTCTCGGTCTCGGTCGCGACGGTGTCTATGATGTCGCTCCCAGAAAGCCCCACTTCGAGCCCAAGGCCAAGTCGGTCATCCTGCTGTTCATGAATGGCGGCCCCAGCCCCATGGACCTGCTGGATCCCAAGCCGATGCTGGACAAGCATCATGGAGAGCCCTACTTTGACCAGGTCGCCGTGGATGTGCCTTCGCCTCAGCAGGCTGGAGGGTTGCTGCGCAGTCCCTTCAAGTTCGCCCAGCACGGTCAATCGGGTACCTGGGTCTCCGAGGTCATGCCCCATCTGGCCCGGCGGGTGGACGACATCGCGGTCATCCGGTCCATGCACACCACCAGTCCGGCCCATCCGGCGGCACTCTACAAGTTTCAGGGGGGGCGCATGCTGCCGGGCCTGCCGACTCTGGGGGCCTGGGTGGTCTACGGATTGGGAACCGAGAACCGGAACCTGCCTGCCTTCGTGGTGCTGGACGATCCCCAGGGCCTGCCCATTAACGGCATTGCCAACTGGCAGTCGGGGTTTCTGCCTCCCATCTACCAGGGGACGCGCTTGCGCTCGGTGGGAGATCCCTTGCTGAACCTCCGTCCCGAGGTCGAGGAGCCGACCGCCCTGGCGCAGATGGGAAGCCGTCTCCGCCAGCAGCTCGACCGGATCCATCGAAGGGATCGCCCCGGCCTGCCCGAGCTGGACGCCCGTATCGCCAGCTATGAGCTGGCCGCCCGCCTGCAGTTGGAAGCCACCGATGCCCTGGACCTGTCCCGGGAGAGTCCCAGGACCCTGGAGATGTACGGCGTCGGCAGAAAGCCGGCGGTGGTGGGGCGGACCCACGTCAATCCCGGCCCGGACAACTATGGCCGTCGCTGCATCATGGCCCGGCGGCTGGTGGAGCGCGGCGTCCGCTACGTTCAGGTGTGTGTGAACGGCCAGATCTGGGACTCCCATTCCCACCTGGAGGATGACCTGAGGTCCTGTTGCGACCGAACCGATCAACCGGTGGCGGCCCTGCTGGCGGACCTGAAAGAGCGGGGATTGCTGGAAAGCACCCTGGTGATCTGGGCGGGTGAGTTCGGGCGCCATCCCATCGCCCAGATCATGCCCAAGGAGGGAGTGGCCGGCCGGGACCACAATCCCCGGGGCTTCAGCCTCTGGATGGCCGGTGGGGGAGTGAAAGCCGGAACCGTCTACGGAGCCACCGATGAATTCGGCTACCGGGCCGTGGAGAACCCGGTGAGCATCGAGGACCTGCACGCCACCATCCTGCACCAGCTGGGTCTGCACCACGAAGAGCTCTTCTTCGAGCGCAGCGGGCTCAAGGAAAAGATCACCTTCAATTTCGAACCCAGGATCGTCCGCGAAGTCCTGGCTTGACGCGGGCGTTCCCTCCAATTAGCTTGCTGTCGCCGCCTATGCGGCTCAACCCTTACACCAACCCTATCCAACGGCTCGCGCCTGGCTCACGCCCACGGCCAAGTGATGCCGCCGCAGGCACTATGTTTCCCGCAGTATTGTGGAGAGGCAGTTCCCCGTAAGTCTTTTCTGGCCAGTCGTGGCAGGTTTCAACCCCAATCCGGCGAGATTATTTTACGGCGACCGTTCGGTTCCCGGTTCTGAAGCGTCTTCCATACCGTAGAGTGTTTTTGGGGATGAGTCGGGCGTGACTGCAACCTTGGTCCGACCGCTGAGCGAGCACACGAGTGTCTTCTCGGATGGATGGAAAAGGTTCAGAAGATCAGGGAGAGGAAAATTTCCATGGGCGTCTCGCTTTTGACCAAGCGTCGACTGCAAGAGGATCAAGTCAGGAGGATTCCATGAAGCTACAACCACGGGGCAGGGCCAACCGGGTGATGACCTGGCTGGCAGCCGCAATCCTGTGCCTGCTGGCCGGCCGGGCTTCTGCGCAGGAGAGCGTGACGGCGGACCGGGAGGCTCTTGTGGCGCTCTACAACGCCACTGATGGCGAGAATTGGGACAACAACGAGAACTGGTTGAGTGAGGAGCCGCTCGAGGACTGGTACGGCGTCACTGTCGAGGATGGACGTGTCACAAAATTGGTTCTCAGGTCCAACCAACTGACAGGGACCATCCCCCCCGAGCTGGGGAACCTCGCCAGCCTCAGGTGGCTGGATCTCTCCGACAACCAAGAATACTCGTTCGAAACGAGACAATTTGAAGCGACTCTGACGGGATCGATTCCCGCCGAGTTGGGCAACCTCTCCAACCTCGAGTTGCTGGATCTCCACAGCAACCGACTGACGGGATCGATTCCCGCCGAGTTGGGCAACCTCGCCAGCCTCAGGCGGCTGGATCTCCACTACAACCGACTGACGGGAGCCATTCCCGCCGAGTTGGGCAACCTCTCCAGCCTCGAGTTGCTGGATCTTGGCTTCAATCAACTGAAGGGGGCCATTCCCGCCGAGTTGGGCAACCTCTCCAGCTTCACGCGGCTGGTTCTCGGCCACAACCGACTGACAGGCCCCATTCCTACGGAGTTGGCTAACCTCTCCAATCTCTGGCGGCTAGCTCTCGCCGACAACGAACTGACAGGCCCTATTCCGCCGGAGTTGGGCGACCTCTCCAGACTCGGGGAGCTGCGTCTCTCCGGCAACCAACTGACAGGTCTTATTCCCACGGAGTTGGCTAGCCTCTCCTATCTCTGGTCGCTGGATCTCTCCGGCAACCGACTGACAGGCCCCATTCCGCCGGAGTTGGGCGACCTCTCCAGACTCGGGGAGCTGGATCTTGGCTTCAATCAACTGACGGGGGCCATCCCCGCCGAGTTGGGCAACCTCTCTAACCTCACCAAGCTCTATCTCGGCGTTAATATACGATACTCGCTTGAAACGGGAACCTTTGAAGGAGGACTGACAGGCCCCATTCCTACGGAGTTGGGCAACCTCGCCAGCCTTACGGGCCTGGATCTCGATGCCAACCAACTAACAGATCCCATTCCTACGGAGTTGGCTAACCTCTCCAACCTCACGGCGCTGAATCTCGCCCGCAACCAACTGACAGGCCCCATTCCTACGGAGTTGGGCAACCTCGCCAGCCTGCAGACACTGTACCTCCCCGTCAACCGACTGACAGGCCCCATTCCCACGGAGTTGGGCAACCTCGCCAATCTCAGTGTCCTGGTTCTCGGCCACAACCAACTGACAGGCCCCATTCCTACGGAGTTGGCTAACCTCTCCAATCTCTGGTGGCTGGGTCTCGCCGACAACGAACTGACAGGCCCTATTCCGCCGGAGTTGGGCGACCTCTCCAATCTCTGGCGGCTAGCTCTCGCCGACAACGAACTGACAGGCCCTATTCCGCCGGAGTTGGGCGACCTCTCCAATCTCTGGCGGCTAGCTCTCGCCGGCAACCAACTGACAGGCCCCATTCCGCCGCAGTTGGGCAACCTTTCCAGCCTCCAGGCACTGAGTCTCTCCAACAACCAACTGACGGGAGTCATTCCTCAGAGTTTCACCACCCTGACGCTGGAGCATTTCTACTTCCATGGAAACGCCGGTCTGAGCGTGCCGGATGATGTTGCCCTCCTCGAGTGGCTGGACAGCATCAAGGAACTCCGGGGCCTGGATTACTCCCCCTCTACACCGTTTGTGCCGGTAATCCTCAGCGCTGCCGGGAGAAACGATTCGTTTTTCACCTCGGAGCTGACCCTGACCAATCGAGGAACCGCGGTGGCGAGGCTGGACTTCACCTACACGGCCCATAGGGGAGGGGGAAGCGGCGTTGCTTTTGTCGGTATCGGTATACGTCCCGGGCAGCAACTGATCGTTCCCAACGCCATCGACCTCCTCAGAGCCCGGAACATTCCCATCCCCGACACCGGCAATCGGGTTGGGACGTTACGGATAACCCTCGGACCGTTTTCATCGTCCCAGGTGGGGGTCACGGTGCGGACCACCACGACGGTCCCCGAGGGCCGCGCCGGTCTGGCCTACCCCGGGGTTTCCACAGAGGCCGGTTTCGATGAAGCCGTGTATTTGTGCGGTCTGCGCCAGAACGCACAGGACCGGTCCAACGTCGCCTTCCAGAACATCGGAACGGCGGAGGAGGGTCCCATTACCGTGAGGACCACGGTGTTTTCCGGGGAACCGGAGGATGCTCGTCCCCGCGTCCTTGAGGATGTGGAGTTGGAACCGGGGGGGTTCTACCAGTATTCGGCGTTGTTAGGGGTATTGGACAATGTGGGCGGCAACCGCCAGGGCTACGTCAAGGTGGAACGGGTAGAGGGGACGGCGCCCTTCTATGCCTACGGAGTCATCAACGACCAGGCCAACTCGGACGGATCGTTCGTCTTTCCGGTAGCGGCCAGTTCGCTCGAGGGGAAGACCGGGCAGACCCTGCCGGTGATTGTGGAGACGGGAGAGTTCACCAGCGAGTTGATGATGACCAACTTTTCCGAGGCGCCCAAGACGGTGATGTTCCGCTTCAGGGCTGAAGCGATCCAGACTCCCGACAAGACAGCCACGGTGAAATGGAGCTTCCAGCCCGGCCAGCAGGTGATCGTTCCCAACGTGGTGGACATGTTGCGCAAGTTGGGAGTGGCCGGGATCGGTCGGTCGGGACAGACTCTTACGGGGGCGTTGTTTGCCACGGTGGCCGAGGGGGACATGAGCGGGATCGTGATTGGAGCCCGGACGGGCTCGTCTGACGGCCGCGGGGGGCAGTACGGGGTGTTCTACAACGCGGTGCCCGACGGTGATGGTTTCCTGGAAAGCGCCTGGGTGGAGGCTCTCCAGCAGAACGCAGAGAACCGAAGCAACCTGGCCCTGGTCAACACCAGTGAAGTCGATGACAGTCCGAGTGTTTTTCAACTGGACATCTACGACGGGGCAACGGGGATGTTGGCCAACACGGTGACCGGCCTGAGGGTCGCGGCCGGAGGGTGGCGCCAGATTAACGGCATTCTGGGGGACTACGCACCGGGTACCAGGCAGGGCTATGTGCGGATCATGAAGATATCCGGCAACAATCCCTTCCTGGCCTACGGAGTCATCAACGACGGCGGGGCTCCTGGGCAGCGGAGCGGGGACGGGGCGTACCTGCCGGCTCGGGACTAGACGCCGCAGGAGAAAGTCGCCTGCTTCCAGTAGCTCCGCATCGACCCCAAGCTACTCCCGAAACACATCTACGCTGGCCGCGCGCCTGCAGTTGGAAGCCACCGATGCCCTGGACCTGTCCCGGGAAAGCCCAGGACCCTGGAAATGTATGGCGTTGGCAGAAAACCCGCGGTGGTGGGGAAGACCCACGTCAACCCGGGTCCCGACAACTACGGTCGCCGTTGCATCATGGCCCGGCGTCTGGTGGAGCGCGGCGTCCGCTACGTCCAGGTATGCGTGAACGGCCAGATCTGGGACTCCCATTCCCACCTGGAGGCCGACCTGAGGTCCTGTTGCGACCGAACCGATCAACCGGTGGCGGCCCTGCTGGCGGACTTGAAAGAGCGGGGCCTGCTGGACAGCACCCTGGTGATCTGGGCCGGCGAGTTCGGGCGCCATCCCATCGCCCGGATCATGCCCAAGCAGGGTGTGGCCGGCCGGGACCACAACCCCCGGGGCTTCAGCCTCTGGATGGCCGGTGGGGGAGTGAAAGCCGGAACCGTCTATGGATCGACCGATGAGTTCGGTTACCGGGCGGTCGAAAACCCGGTGAGCATCGAAGACCTGCACGCCACCATCCTGCACCTGCTGGGCCTGCACCACGAAGAGCTCTTCTTCGAACGCAGCAGGCTCAGGGAAAAGATCACCTTCAACTTCGAGCCCAGGGTCGTTCGGGAAGTCCTGGCTTGACGCGGGCCGCATGGGCTCACGCCGACCGCGACCGGCCGCCGCGAACCCTCCGCTGGTCCTACCTCTGGTAGTCACTCACGGGACGTGGTGTTTGCCCCCCACCGGCTCGACTGCGGGCTTCGCCCTGGCCTCGCCGACTCCCCCTCCAGGGGGGAGTGATCTTGAGGCCTGCACCAGGCTCCTTGCCCCATTGCTTGGCAGGATGTAAACCCTGTTTCCGGTTTGTGGTGTAAAGGATGTTTGTGGTTTGCGGCCGGGCCCGGAGGCGGCGGCGGAAACATGGGCAGTTTCAGCATGCGGGCGGGACGCCCGCGCTCCCGGGAGCTGCCCTGGGCACACAACTTTTTCCTTGACACACTCTCAAGCGCATGGCATAAGCAGTGCATGTACCAGCAGCACTGCATACGCGAGACCCTGACCTCGGAGGCGGGAGCGGCGCGGGTGGCGGCCTTGATGGCGGCGGAGAGCTTTCCCAGCCGCACGGCGGCGGGCCGCCGGGTGTGCGAGACGTTCGGCTTTCGGGATGCAAGGGGTGGGCTGCAGCAGGCAGGCTGCGTGAAAGCGTTGCGAGTGCTGGAGGCGGCGGGCCGGATTGCGTTGCCGGAACCGCTCAACAGGGGCGGGGGGAGGGGGCCTCGGGATCTGGGGGAAGCGGTCCCGGCGGCGGAGGGGGTACCGGCGCGGGTGGAGGCGGTGGAGGGACTGAGGCTGGTTCTGGTGAGGGAGGAGGGGGAGCGGCGTCGGTGGAATGGGCTGATGGCACGGGAGCATCCGCGAGGGGCGGTGCGGCATGCGGGGGCACAGTTACGCTATCTGATCGTCTCGGCGCATGGGACTCTGGGAGGGATGGGCTTTGCGGCCTCGGCGCTGGCGCTGGCAGCGCGGGACCGGTGGATGGGCTGGGAGGAGAGGACTCGGAAGCGGCAGTTGCACCGGGTGGTGGGAATGAGCCGGTTCCTGATCCGGGAAGGGGTGGAGTGCCGCAACCTGGCCTCGAAGGCGCTGGGGATGGTGTTGGGTCGGTTGGGGGAGGACTTCCAACAGCGCTACGGCTACCGGCCGGTGCTGGTGGAGACCTTCGTGGATGAGGGGGAGCACGCGGGCACGAGTTTGAAGGCGAGCAACTGGATACGGGTGGGGGAGACGGCGGGACGGGGCCGGTTTGGGGCCTCGGATGAGAAGGTCGCGGTGAAGGCGATCTACCTGTATCCTCTGGCAGAGGACTGGCGGGAGCAGTTGGGCATGGTGGAGCGGGAGCCGATTGAGCCGCTGGGATGCGGGGAGGGGCTGGACCGGGAGGAATGGGCCAACAACGAGTTGGGGGGAGCGCGGCTGGGGGATGAACGCTTGAGCCGGCGGCTGGTGCGGAGTGCATCGGTGCAGGCGGAGGCGCCGCTGGGGTCGTTTTCCTCGGCGGCGCAGTCGGACAAGGCGATGGTGATGGGCTACTACCGGATGATCGACCAGCCGGCGGACTCACAGGTAAGGCCGGAGAATATCCTGGCGCCGCACCGGGCGCGGACGCTGAGGCGGATGCAGGGCCAGGAGGTAGTGCTGTGCCTGCAGGACGGGACGGATCTGAACTTCGCCGAGCATGAGGGTTGCCGGGGGCTGGGACTGATCCGCAAGAACCAGAGCGGATCGGGAACGCTGGGGCTGCACATGCACTCGACGCTGGTGGTGGATGGGGAGGGGGTGCCGCTGGGGGTGCCTCAGATCCAGTACGAGGCGCCGGAGGCAGGGGGACCGAAGCGCAAGCCGGCGGGGGAGCGCAAGACCCGGCGCTGGGTCGAAGGGCTGCGGGAGTGCGCCAGGTTGGCCTCGGAACTGGAGGGGGTGCGACCGGTGTCGGTGATGGACCGGGAGGGGGACAGCTTCGAACTGTTTGTGGAGCAGCGGCGGTTGGGGACGGTGGATCTGCTGGTGCGGGCGCAGCACAACCGGCGGTTGGGCAGGCAACTGCCCAAGCTGTTCGAGCGGGTGCGGGCGGCGCGGGCGCAGGCGGGGATGAAGATCGAGGTGGGGCGCCGTTCGGGGAGGCGGGCGACCGGTCAGCAGAAGGCCGGCGAGAAGCGGGAGGCGCGCCTGGCCCGGGTGGGGTTGCGCTGGCGCACGGTGGAGTTGGCGCCGCCGAGGAACAGCGACTTCACAAAGGAGGCCCCGGTCCGTCTGAACCTGGTCCATGTGCGGGAGGACAATGCCCCCGAGGGAGTCCGGCCGTTGGAGTGGTTCTTGTTGACCAGTGTGGGGGTGAAGTCGAGCCGAGAGGCGAAACAGGTGCTGGAGTGGTATCGCCTGCGCTGGCGCATCGAGGACTGGCACCGGGTGCTGAAGACGGGCTGCAAGGTGGAATACCTGGGGCACCGGAGCGGGGATCGGATCGAACGGGCGGTGACCATCAAGGCGGTGATCGCTTGGCGTTTGATGGCGATGACCCTGCTGGGCCGGGAGAGGCCGGAGCTGGGGGCCGAGGTGCTGTTCTCCGACATGGAGATCCTGGCCCTGAAGGACTTCGCTCAAGACCGCAGGCTGTCCCTGCCCGACAATCTCGGAGCTACGGTGGTGACCCTGGCCATGCTGGGCGGATATCTCAACCGGAACAACGACCCGCCGCCCGGCCACCAGAAAATCTGGGAAGGGTACGTGCGCCTGGCGACCATGGCCGAAACTTACGAAAGACTCATCAAGCTGAACCGGACCAGCAATCTATATGAGAGGCTGCGTCCCGGTTGAACTTGTGGGTAAAGGGCAGCCCGGGAGGGCCAATCACTCCCCCCTTGAGGAGGAAGCCGCCAGGCGAAGGCTGATGCCGTAGGGGAACCCCAGGCTGGCGGCCGGGGATCGACATTTTTTTCACAATTAACATGGATGCACAGGATGCACAGGATAACCAGGACGGGACGCTACTGCACGAGAAGCCGGCTCCGGCAATGATCGTGTGCGGGATTGCGGATACTCAGGAATACGAGCCAGCCGTTTCCTGAAAAAATCCTGTGCATCCTGTGCATCCATGTTAATAATCCGTTTAAACGATACGCAGGATTACAGACCGCCGGACTCCTGAAACCCAATCCTGTATTTCCTGTCCATCCATGTTGATAATCCCCGCAAATCACGAGGCTGGCCCCCCACCGGCTCGACTGCGGGCTGCGCCCTTGTCTTGCCGACTCCCATCAAGGGGGGAGTGATTCTTGAGGCCTGCACAAGGCTCCTCGCCCCATTGCTTGGCAGGATGTAAACCCTGTTTCCGGTTTATGGTGTAAAGGATGTTTATGGTTTGCGGCCGGGCCCGGAGGCGGCGGCGGAAGCATGGGCAATTTCAGCATGCGGGCGGGACGCCCGCGCTCCCAGGAGGACCAATCACTCCGCCCTGGTGGATATCCGTTTCTCTCGATGTCTTTCTTGGTGGCCCTTCAAGGACCCCTTTCGAGGCTTTTCCGACCCCTTGGAGGCCCTTGGCGAATTTATGTGTTACCCACTTGACGGATATTCTGGCGTCATTGGTGGAAATCTTTTTCCCCTTTCCAACCTTTGGCGCATCCCTTTCGAGCCTTCTCCAACCCCTTAGTGGCTCTTCGTGGTCCTTCGTGTCTCTTCGTGGATAACTCTTTTCCCTTCAAGCCAAAATTTCCTTGACGATCCTGGGTTCGTGGGTGGAAGTGAGCTTCTCGGTCAGCCCGCTGCGTTCGAAGAAGAGCTCCTCGTGGTGCAGGCCCAGCAGGTGCAGGATGGTGGCGTGCCAGTCGGCGACAGTGACGGGGTTCTCCACGGCCCGGTAGCCGAAGTCGTCGGTCGAGCCGTAGACCGTTCCTCTCTTGATTCCTCCGCCGGCCATCCAGACCGTGAAGGCGTAGGGATTGTGATCCCGGCCGGCGTCCTTGCCGTCGGCATGCTGGGCGATGGGAAGGCGTCCGAACTCACCGTTCCAGATCAGCAGGGTGCTGTCCAGCAGGCCACGCTGCTTCAGGTCATGGATCAGGGCGGCGACGGGTTGGTCGGTCTTCTTGCAGGCTGCTTTAATGTCGTTCTCGATGTGGTTGTGCATGTCCCAGATCTGGTTGTTGATATAGATTTGCACGAAGCGCACTCCTCGCTCCACCAGGCGGCGGGCCATGATGCAGCGCCGGGCATAGGAGTCGGGTCCGCCGATGGGATGGGTCCGCCCCCGGTACCTGGACCTGACCCCCACGCCGTACATGTCCAGGGTCTGCCGGCTTTCCCGGGAGAGGTCCAGCGCATCGGTGGCCGCCAACTGCATGCGGGCCGCCAGCTCGTAGCTGGCGATGCGGGCATCCAGCCGAGGCTGCCCCGGGCGGCCGCGCTTGTGGATGTGGTCCAGTCGACGCAACAGATCTTGGCTGGCCTTGACGAACGGGCGGGGCTCCTCGACCTCGGAACGCAGATTCAGCAGGGGAGACCCGACGGAACGCACCGGAGTCCCCTGATAGAGCGGAGGCAAATATCCGGCCTGCCAGCCCTGTGAGCCGTTCACCGGCTCCCCCATGGGGTCTTCCAGCACCACGTAGGCGGGAAGGTTCTGACTTTCGCTTCCCAGTCCGAAGGTCACCCAGGAGCCCAGGCTGGGGTGGCCCGGGAACATCTGTCCCGAGTTGGCCATGAAGCAGGCGCCCCCATGATCGGGCGTGGTCGTGACCATGGAGCGGATAAAGGCCAGCTCGTCCACCTGGCCGGCCAGATGGGGCAGGACTTCCGACAGCCAGATGCCCGACTGCCCGTGGCGGGCGAACTTGAAGGGACTGCGCATCAAGGCCCCGGCGTCTTCGAGGTCCTGCACGTCGGCGGCGGCCATCTTGTCCAGGTAGGGCTGTCCGTGATGCTTGTCCAGCAGAGGCTTGGGGTCGAACAGGTCCATCTGGCTGGGGCCGCCGTTCATGAAGAAGTGAATGACGGCCTTGGCCTTGGGCTCGAAATGGGGGCGGCGGGGCTTGAGGTCGAACACCCGACCGGTGGAGGGCGTTTTCCGGCCATCGGGCGGGGAGACTTCTGCAAAAAGCTCCCGGTTGAACAGGTAGGCCAGGGCCGCACCCGCGATTCCGTCGGTCATATTGGAGAAGAAACCGCGGCGAGACAGCAGCTGTCCCATTGGTGATTTCCTGAGGGAATGAGGATCCATAGGATCTACCGTGTCGGGGGCCGCGCCGCCTGAGGGCGCACCTCCGAGGCTCGGTCGGGTCAGTCGATATAGAGAAACCCAGCCGAGTTTAAAAGAGTGTGACAGAACTTGGCAAGTGCCTGGTCGGCAACTTCCTTTCCATCGGTGTTGTCCACGCTTTTTCCCAACGTCTCCAGCGCTTGCCGGCTGACGGATTGCTCCTCGGATGTCGGCGGCCGGTTGAGCACCATCCAGTAGGCCTGTTCGATCCGTCGGGCCGGGTCGCTGCCCGCCTCTCTTCGCACCCTCTCGGCCAGAGAGCCCGCCAGTTGGCGCACGGTCGGGTCGTTCAGCAGGTGCAGGGCCTGGGGCACTACCGTGGATTCGACCCGCTCCAGGCAGTTGGGTGTCATCTCGGGAAAGTCGAAGGTGTCCAGGATGGTGGGGTTGCTGGCACCCATGCGGTGGCTGGTCCGTTGGGCGACGTAGATGCTCCGTCGCCATCCCCCGGGGGTCGGTACCGCGGTGGCCAGGCCGTCCTTCCGCTGCAGGACCGGGTTGGGCAGGCCGCCCGGCGTCTGGTCCAGGCGGTCCGAAATCAGGAATAGGGTGTCCCGCAGGACCTCGGCGTCCATGCGGCGCAAGGGCATCCGGGAGAGCCGGAGATTCTCTGGATCCAGCCGTTCATGCAGCGGCGTCACTCTCGAGCTCTGCCGGTAGGTTGCCGAGGTCATGATCAGGCGATGCAGAGACTTGGGACTCCAGTCCTGCCGGATGAACTCCAGAGCCAGCCAATCCAGCAGTTCCGGGTGGGTAGGCCGGGCGCCGGTTCGGCCGAAATTTCCCAGCGTGCTGACAATTCCCCGCCCGAAGTGGTGCTTCCAGATGCGGTTGACCATGACCCGGGCCGTAAGGGGATGGTCGGGGCCCACCAGCCAGCGGGCCAGAGCCAAGCGGCGGCCGGTCTTTTGCGCTCCCTCCCAGGGGGGAGTGATTTCCAAGGGTGAATGTCCCGGCGTCAGAACCGCCGGGACCCCTGGTTCCACCCAGCGGCCGGGGCTCATGGGCTCGCCCCGCCTCAGGATGTAGGTGGGCGAAGGGCTGCCGCGATCCCACAGAGCCCGAATCAGGGGTTCGGGTCGGAGCTTGGCCCTGAGCAGCTTGACCTTCCCGGCGGTTTCCTGCGATGCCTTGCGGTAGTCCGGATCGATGTCTTCCAGGTCGCTGAATCGAATCTTCAAACCCTGTTCATACTTGCCGGCCAACTCCTTTTGGGCCGGGGTTCGATCCTCCGGCGGGGTATCCAGCATTTCACGCAGGTCCGGCCTAAGCTCCTCAGGCAACTCGGCCAGCCTCAGGTTGATGAACCTCTCCTCCACGGGCTTGGCCTTCTGTTTGAGCGCGGCTTGCAAGGACTCGATTTCGCCGTTGATTTTGCCGTTGTGGGCTTCGCGCCGGGCACTCTCTTCGTGGAGCCGGAAAGGGTTGGCCATCGGGGTGAAGAAGGGCAGCACCCGTGTTTCCTTGGCCAGCATGGGACGGTTGGGATCGTCGGTAATGGCCGGCGGCAGCCAGTCGTGTTCGTCGAAGGCCCCCTTGAAGAGGGCGGCCAGCCGGTAGTAGTCCCTTTGCGGGATGGGGTCGAACTTGTGGTTGTGGCAACGGGCGCAGCCCATGGTCAGACCCAGCAGACTGGAGCTGAAGATCTGGATCTGCTCGCTGACGACCTGAATGCGATGGGACACGAAGTTGGTCAAGCGGTTGCCGGTCACATCGTTCACCATTCTCAGGAAACCGGTGGCGATCAGGTTGTCCATGGCTTCCCGAGTGAGGACGGCCTGGTCGGTCAGGTCAGCCAGCTCGTCACCGGCCAGTTGCTCCAGCAGGAAGCGGTCGTAGGGCTTGCCGGCATTGAAGGAGCGAATGACGTAGTCCCGGTAGCGCCAAGCGTGGCGGCGGTCGGAATAGCCCACCAAGTCCAGCCAGTGCCGGCCCCAGCGCTCGCCGTAGCGAGGAGAATCCAGCAGCCGCTCGATGAGGGCCTCGTAGGCGGCGGGGTCGGGGTCGGCCAGGAACCGCCGAACCTCCTCGGGTTCCGGCGGCAGTCCGGTCAGGTCGAAGCTGGCGCGCCGGATCAGCGTCAGGCGGTCGGCCTCGGGCGAGAGGCGGAGTCCCTTTTCCTGGAGGTTGGCGGCAATGAAGGCATCCACCGGGTTGCGCAGCCGAGATGGATCAACCGAGCCGGGCATGGGCGGTGGGGTCGCTCTCGGCGGTTGGAAGGACCAGAAGCGGCGGTCCTCTTCGCTCACCAGCGGATCGGGCCCGTTTTCCTCATGCCGATCGTCCCCATTCACTTCCGGGGCGCCCAGGGCGATCCAGCGGACCAGCTGCTCCAACCCCCGGGCACTCATGGGCCGCAGGCTGGCCTCCACCTCTCGTTCGCTGGGAGGCATTTCCCGGGCCCGGATCCGTTGAACGATCAGGCTCTCTTCGGGCTTGCCGGGCACGATGGCCGGACCCGATTTGCCACCCTTCAGCATGGAAGCCTTGCCGCGAAGGTCCAGGCCCGCCTCCTGAATGCGCTGCCCGTGACAGGCGGTGCAGTGCAGCAGCATCAGGGGAATGACGTCCCGCTGGCTGACCGTTGGCAGTTGGGCTTGGGAGGCATGTGGGTGATCCGTCGAACCGGGGGCGGGCAGCGAGGCGATCCAGGCCCGGAGGATGGCCACCTCCGATGGAGAGGGCGCCGTCTGTTCGTCGGGCGGCATCAGACCCTCGTGGACCATCCGGTAGAGCGGACTCTCCTGGGGCCGGCCCGGAACCAGCACGCTGCCCGAGGCGCTTCCCTGGAATAGGGAGGCTTCGGTACTCAAGTCCAGTCCCGCCAGCCGGGCTTCGGAGTTGTGGCAGCGCAGGCAATGGGTCTGCAGGATGGGAAACAGGTCGGATTGAAACTCGGGGGGAGGGGCAGGGGAGACCGGTTCCGAAGTTTCTTCCTGGGTGGCTGCCTGCGGCGTCAGGCCGGGGAAGATCAGCAGGAGCGTTGCCAGGCTGGTTGCCAGCCGCACGGCTGCAGCGGAGTTGGTCCGGCGCTTCGTGTTCCGGTTCCAGCACTTTCTGACCGGGAGTGTCTCCATTTGCGGCACGACCTGACTTTCCGCTTCCGGGTCTCAGCCGGGCTCATTTTCTGCAGACCGCGGAAAGCGGGTTTTGGTCCCGGACCCGTCCCCCGGTGGGGCGGAAGGTTACTTCAGGGGACGGATGCGCACGTTGCGATAGGACACCGGGCCATGGTCTCCCTGGAGCATCAAGGGGCCCCTAGCGGCCTCCGGGATGGGCATGTGGGCGCTGTTGGGGCCTTCCATCTCGACGTTTTCGTGGATGAGGTGCCCGTTGTACCGGACTTCCAGGAACTTGGCATTTTCGATTTTCTTTCCGCTCGAATCGAAGCGGGGCGCGCGGAACTTGATGTCGAAGGCCTGCCACTCCCCCGGGGGCTTGCAAGCGTTCATTCGGGGAGGGGTGCCTCCGATCCACTGGTCGTTGATTTTTCGCGCGTAGAAGCCGCCGGACATGGAGAAGACGATGTCCTCTCTGCCGTAGTCGTCCTGCACCTGCACTTCATAGAGCCCCATCAAAAAGACTCCCGAGTTGGACTTGTAGGACACGTTGAACTCGACGTGGACTTCCACGTCGCCGAATTTTTCCAGCGTGACCAGGTTCTGGGTTCTGCCGGTCTTGCCGTTGACGAAGATCCCCTTGCCGGGCTCGGCCGCAAAGAAGCGGTTTTCCTTTCCAGTCAGGCCCACCGACTTGGCCGTGTGCCATTCGTGAGGCTTGGAGGGGTCCTGGGCCTGCCAACCCTCCAGGCTCCGGCCGTCGACCAGCGTCCGCCAGCCCTTGGAGGATGCCGAGAGTCGGTCGAATGCCGCCGGGGGGAGAAGGGCCAGGGCGAAACCGAGAATGAGGAAGTAGAACCATTGCCTGATTTTCATGAATGCTCCAGGGAACAGGGTGAGATGGATTCAACTGAACCCACTCATTCTACAACTAAAACCACCGGGGGAGCAGCCTCAAAATGGCTGCCGTGGCGCCAGGGCGCCCAAGGATTGACATTCTCAGGCGGTACCCATAGCATGGATGGCCTTGCAGGCCCTGAATGCTTCGAGCTCTCGGGAGGTCTGGTGTGAACCGCAGAAAGTTCTTGGAGGTTTCGGGGGCCGTGACCGCCTCGGGTGGGCTGGCGCTGGCGTCGCCCGCGGCCTACCTGCCGCTGAAATCGGACAAGACCTTCAGCTACGAGGTGGGTGTCGAATACTATCGGGCTCCCATGCCTCCCATGGAGATGTGGGACGAGGATTTTGCCGCCATCCGGCGGGCCGGCTTCGACTCGGTACGAACGTTCAGTTCCTGGAACTGGATGTCTCCGGAACCGGGCAAGATCGAGCTCGGTGACTTCGACCGCATGTTCGAGCTGGCTGCCAAGCACGGCTTGAAGGTCATCTTCGACTTCACGCTGTCGACCCACATGGCCTGTCCGGACTGGATGATGCGCAAGCACCCGGACATGCGTGTGGTCTACCACACGGGAGAGGTGGCCGAACCCTTTGCCAACTCCGCCGGCGTGCAGGGAGGCAATCGACACTGTTACGACCATCCCATGTGGAAGGTCTATGCGGAAGAGGTGCTGCGTGCGGTGGTTAACCGCTATAAGGATTCGCCGGCCATGGGGATGTGGGTGGTCTGGGACGGTCCCGGACTTCCGGGGATGGGCAGCGACGTGAACCGGCCCGGCTGGAGTTGTTACTGCGTCCACACTCGGGCCAAGTACCAACAGTGGCTGAAGCAGCGCTTCACCCTGGAGCAGTTGAGCCAGCGCCTGGGGATGCGATACCGGACCTGGGAGGATGTGGCGGCCCCCCAGTCCAAGAACCTGCTCATGGCCATGCTGCTGTTCCGGCAGTTTCTCTATGAGAACGTGGCCCAGATCCTGAAATGGCAGGTGGAGATTGTGCGTAGCCTGGATCCCAAGCACGAGCTCCACAGCCACGGCTTCCGCTACCCCAACCCGCTCGACGAGCGCTGCGCCCAGGAGTGCGACAGTTGGGGCTTTGCGTCCCACAGCACCAACCTGTTCGCCAGCGAGGATCCCTATCAGTACAGCAACATCGCCTATGCCAGCCAGTGGTCGCGGGCGGTGGGGAAGAACCGCCAGTGGTGGTACACCGAGATCTATTCGGGGTTCTACCACGGCGGCATGACCTATCGAAAGCAGACACTGCCCGAGGATTTGGCCATGTGTCTGTGGATGGGCCTGATCTATGGCGCCAAGGGAGCCATCTTCTGGCAGTACCGTCCCGAATACGGCACCCACGAGGCGCCGGGTCTCAACCTGGTGACCATGAGCGGCAAGCCCCTGCCGCAGCTCAAGGCCATCGAAAAGGCCATTGGGTCCATTCGATCCATCGAGTCCCACCTGCCGCTGAAGATCCCGCGGGCCGAGGTAGCCATAGCCTACGACAGCGACAACGCCATCGTCATGGAGATGGAGAATGCCAAGGGGCAGCAGTTGCGCTTCATCCGAGGCATTCACCGCAGTCTGTGGGAGAACAACATTCCGGTGGACCTGGTGACCACCCGAATGGACTGGTCAGGATACAAGCTGGTGTTCCTGCCCAGCCTGATGTTGCTGACCGAGTCGACAATCGACAAGATCCGGCGGGTCCGGCGGGACCATCCGGAGATCCACCTGTTTGCCGACGGGATCCTGGGGACCAACGCGCCCACCGGAAGGTTCAGCTACGATCCTCCCGAAGGTCTGACCGATTTGCTGGGGGTCCAGGTGCTGGACTACTCCCGCATCGACGCCCTGGACCTGCGCGAGGGGCGGAACCGGATCCGCACCGATTTCGGGGAGTTCACCCTCAAGCAGGCCTGCAATTACGCCAGCATGGATCCTCAGGGAAACACCCGTGCCGTCGCCACCTTCGGCAGGGAAGTGGTCGGGGTTCAGACGGCCGACGGGCGCTTCACCTATCTGACGGTCCCCATCGGAGCCGCCTTCGGGGGGCTTCCCGAAGCCGTTCTCAAGGACCTGCCTGCCGGGCATGCCCTGGACGGCGTCGCCCCCATGGCCTTGCTGGAACCCTTTCTGGAGGCGGCCGGGGTGCGACGGCCCCTCTCGACCCAGGGAAGCAAGGTGATCGCCCTGACCCGGGAGTCGCCGGCCGGCGGCAGCCTGGTGTTCGTCCTCAACCTGGAAGCCTCGGCGGCCCGGGTGCGCCTGACGCTGGCGGATAAGCCGGGCAGGGCCGAGGACCTTCTCCAAAAAAGCCAATTGAGTGTGACCGACGGAGCGTTCTCGCTTCAGATCCCGCCACGCAGCTTGAAGGTGGTGCATTGCCAGGCTTGAAGCCGCCGCCGGTCCCGCCTTGATCGACCGCCTGGACCGATTGCGTTCAGAAGTCATCCATCAGGAGGATTCATCCATGTTCAAGGTAGAGTTCGGGGTTGTGCACCGCGGGTGCCTGGTGAACCAGTTGTCTCGGGCGGTTCCCAGCGTGAGATTCATCTGCCCGGGCGGTTTCATTCTGGGGCCCACCTCGGCGGAAGAGATCCTGGTTCTGGACAATCCCAGCGACCGGGAGCTTCAGGCCGTGCTGGACCACCTGGAGCAGGATTCCGGAATCGCCGAGTGCAGTCTGCTGGAACGATCGGGAGGCAAGGCCTTCGTTCGCATCCTGACTTCGGCCAGCCCGGGGCAGGGGTACTGCTCGGAGGTGGTCGCCAAAAACCAGGGCTTCCGCATTGGCATGGAAATCCAGCAGGGGGGCGTCGAGAAATGGAAGGTCGGCTGCTTTGAACGTCCCAACGCCGAGCAGTTGTTGAAGGATCTGGCCAAGCTGGGCGAGATCAAATCGCAATCCATCAGTGAAGTGAGCTGGCAGGACCTGCTCGGGCAGGGTCCGGCATGAGAATCGTCTACTCCAGGGAAGAACCCATCGATCGCAGCGACCCCGGGCTGGAGGCCCTGCGGCTGGTCAACCGCGGGAAAGGGGCCCGGCACATGACCGCCGGGGTGGCGACTTTTTCCCCCGGCTCGGCGGTTTTCCTGCATACCCACCCCTGCGAAGAGACAGTCATCATTCTGGAGGGCAGGGCGACGGCTGAGGTCGACGGCAAGATCTTTCAGCTCGGCAAGTATGACGCCACCATCGTGCCGCCGCTGGTGCCTCACTGCTTTCGCAACCAGAGCCAGCAGCCCATGGTGATCGCCTATTTCTATCCCGACGTGGACGTAGCCCGGGATCCGGTGGATAGGTGAATAGTGGTCAGTGAATAGTGGATAGTGGATAGTGCTTGGTCATTCAATCGATACGTTAAGGATCTTGTTGATCTCGGCGCAGTCCTTCACAAAGTGCAACCAGGTCATAAGGTGCTTGCCTGCTCGCGAAACGCTTCACTTGTCTGACCCGCACGGTACGGTGGGGGCAGGGCTCGCGGACAAACGGGAGTTTCCCAAAGGGCGCCGGTCGGCTCTCAGAGAGGTCGCCCGCCGGATACCCCCCAGCGCACCATCGGGACAGCACCCCCCGGGAGCGCGGGCGTCTCGCCCGCATGCTATCCCTTGGGTTGCCGCTCAGTTTCCCTGCGATGCGGCACCCCGCCCCTCCTGCCGGCGGAAATCGCATGGGCCCGGCCGAAGCAGAGCCACGGCGCCGTTGCCGTTCGATCCGGGTCGAGGAGATGGGCGAGGCTAAGCCAAGATTTGTGCGGGCGGGACGCCCGCGCTCCCGGGTGGCTTTCTCCCATGACGCCGTGACACCAACGTCACAATATTGCAGAAGCATTCGGGCGCCGCTCATCATTAGAAGGAGCTCCATCCGTATTCGTGCCTATTCGCGTTCATTCGTGGTTCGTCTTCATTTCCAAAACGATAACGGCTGGCTGTTTCTCCTCTGAATGATCCGCCCCGTCGGGAGGGACGGGGGGCCGGCTGACCACTAGCCACTAATCACTCTCCACTAAATCGAGGGTGTCCCATGAATCGAAGACAGCTTCTGCAGAGCCTTTCCGTCGCCTCCGGGTTGACGGCCACGGTGGCGGCCTGCCGGGATCAACCGGGCGGCCCGGTGGGATCCACGGGCGGCGCCGGTTCCGCCGAACCGGTCTGTTACAGCTCCGACTGGAAGCGGACCCAGCCGGACCTGGTGCTCTACCTGCCTGAGGAGCCCCCCTACTCCTCCGAGGCCAATGACCACGTTCTGGTCGAGGTTACTCCCGGAGGAGACCTGCTGGCCATCTGGACCCTGGCCACCAAGGAAGGGGCCCACGACAATTCGGTGGTGTACGCGCGCAGCAAGGACAACGGGGTGACCTGGACCCGGCCCCAGCCCATTGCCGCCCCGGAGAAACTGGGAACCTACTGCAACTTCGGCTGGCCGGTGGTCAGCCGGTCGGGCCGCATCTATATCTTCTACAACTTTGCCCCGGGCATTGGCGAGGGGTTTATCAACGCCCTCATGCGCTGCAAGTTTTCAGACGATGACGGCTACACCTGGCAGGACGCCGGGATCGACATGCCCTACAAGAGGAACCCCAAGTACGATCATCCCGGTCCGGACGTGCTCAGCCGCTGCATCGTCTGGCAGAAGCCCATCCGGGATGCCAAGGACCGTCCGGTGGTTCCCCTGACCCGGTCCACGGCGGCCTACCTCCGGCCCTTCTCCAAGGACAAGAATCTGGGGGAATGCCGCTGTGAATTCATCCGTTACGAGAACATCGACGAAGGCCCCCATCCCAGGGATCTCAAGCTGACCTATCTTCCCGAGGACGAGGACTTGATCTGGGTCCCCTGCACCTTCGAGCCCGAAAAATCCCAGGGATACACCTTCTGTCAGGAACCCGGGACCGTGCTCCTGCCGGACGGACGCCTGTTCGCGGCCATGCGAACCGCCAACGGACAGGTGTGGTACACGGTGTCGGAGGACGCCGAGGCCCGGACTTGGCGGCAGGCCGAGATGCTGAGGTACCGGGACGGCGGAAAGCCGATGGAGAACCCGGTCTCGCCCACCCCCATGTTCCGGCTTTCCGACGGACGCTTTCTTCTCTTCATGCAGAACCACGACGGCACCGGTTACGGAGGCAAGGGACCGCTGGATCTCAATGCTCGCCGCCCCCAGTTTTTCGTGGTGGGCGAGTATCGCCCCCAGGCCCATCAACCCGTCTGGTTCAGCCAGCCCAAGATGATCTTCGATACCCACGCCACCGGTGTTTTCCCCAAATACTGGAAGTGGTTGTCCATGTACGCCAGCTTTACCGAGCACCGGGGCAAGCGCATCCTCTGGTACGCCGACCGAAAGATATTCGTGCTGGGGCGCACCATCACCGACGAGATGCTGGCCGACATGGCCGTCCCCAGGGCATAGCGAGGCCGCGCCTCAGACCGGCAAGCAGGAAAAAGAGTTATCCACGAAGGGGCACGAAACTTGACTCATCTGTCAATGTTGACGTCGCTCAAGGAGTCATTCGATGGCATCCACACGATTTCCCACCGCCAGATTGAGCCGGCGCAGCTTTCTGGCGGGACCGATGGCGGCCACCGTCCTGGCGCTTCAGGGGCGGAATCGGGCAGCCGCTGCCCCTTTACCTATGGGGCCCGACTCCCGGACCGGCGTCGACCGGGTCTACCGCAAGCTCCGGGGGCCGGTGGTGCCCATCAACATCCCCCTGGCCAAGGACTACTCGGTGGATTACGGCAATCTCAGGTCCTACGTGGACTTTCTCTGCGAGAACCAGGCGCCGGTCATCTTCTTCACCCACGGCAGCAGCGAGTTCAAGAGCATGAGCGAGCATGAGATCGAGAAACTGTGCCGGACCGCGGCCGAGCAGGCTCGCGGGCGTGCCCTGGTGATCGGGGGAACCGGGAAGTGGTGGACCGGCAAGAGCATCGACTTCATCCGGCGGCTGGAGGACTCCGGGGTGGATGGGATCAACCTGCACCTCTTCACCAAGAAGCCGGAGGAGGTCTACGCCGCTTTTTCCGAAGTTTCCAGCCGGACCCGGCTGCCCCTGCTGGGTTACGATGAGAATTATTCTCCCGATCTGGTGGCCCGCCTGTCCACCATCCCCAGGGTGTGCGGGCTGAAGAGCCATGACGCCCTCTACCGCTATCACGACTTCATCCGGGCGGTTAAGGATAAGAAATTTGTGGTCATTGGCGGGGGACAGATGCGTAATTTCCTCTATGGATACCTGATCGGCTCTCAAGGTTACCTCTGCGCCTATGCTCCCTTTGCCCCGGCAATCGCCTTCCGTTTCTATCGGGCTCTGGAACGCAACGATTTGGATGAAGCCCGCCAGGTCATGTTCGAATATGAAGATCCGCTCATGAAAGTGGCCAGGGCCCTCGGCTGGTCCCAGACCATCAAGAGCATTCTGCAGATCAAGGGGCTCTTCCACACCAATCTGTGGAGGCCGCCCGTCCCCTCCCACGGACCCGAGCAGAAGAAACAACTGCGGCAGTTCCTGGCCGACAAGGGCCTCCTCTAGCAGCGGCCGTGCCTCAGACCGACAAGCATGGAAAAAAGATATCCACGAAGGGGCACTAAGGGAATGATCACGGCTTTTCCAGTAAGCCATGCCCTAGCGTGTTCAGCACTTCCATCGCACAACCCACGACTTGGAACACTTCTTTTTTCAAAAGTAATTTGTGTTCATTTGTGTCCATTTGTGGTTCGCTGTTTTTCGCCGCGCGGCCCGGTTCGCGCAGAGCGGTGGAAATCCGCTGCTCGTTGCGTCCGGCCATCCATGGAGTTTATGATTGGGGCGCGGACAGTCTCGTCTGCCAAGTCCCGAAACCACCGGTGCCAGTTGTGACACTTCCCACCGATCGCCGTGCCTTCCTGAAATCCTCGGCCCTGATTGCGGGAGCTTCGGCGGTGCCCTCCGGCCCAATGGCCATGTCCCTGGAACGCCCTGCCGAGCCCGCGGCCGCGGCCGAGCTGAGAGCCAGGCTGCTGGAATGCCTGGGGGGAGACTGGCCCGAGCCCTGTGAGCTGGAGCCCAGGGTGACACGGGAAGAGCAGCGGAAGGGTTACCGCTTGCTCTGGGTCGATTACGCGGTGGAACCCGGGGATCGGGTGCCGGCCATCCTGCTGATCCCGGACGGAGTCACTCCTGCCTCGCCGGCGGCCGGGGTGGCCCTCTGGCACCAGCATGCGGGAAAGTGGCATCTGGGAAAGACCGAGCCCGCCGGGCTGGCCGGCGATCCGATGCACCATACCGGAGTGGCCCTGGTTCGGTTGGGATACGTCGTGCTCTGCCCCGACGCTCTTTGCTTCGAACAGCGCCGGGATCCGGAGGGCAGGTTGAAGGGCGGCGACTACGAGCGGTTCGAGTTCCTGCGCCAGGTCGTGCAGGGGCGCTGCATGGCCTGGAAAAATATTCTGGATATGCGGCGCGCCGTCGATTACCTGAGCGGCCGTCCAGAGGTCGACGCCGGGCACCTGGGGTGTTACGGCCACTCGATGGGGTCGACCCACACCTGGCTGGTGGGGCCCTGGGAGCCCCGTTTGAAATGTCTGGTCGGCAACTGTTGCCTGCCGACCTACCGGGCGATTCAACGCCACAAGCTGCTCCACTGTTTTCCCAACTTCATCCCTGGCTTTCACCGCCATGGAGATACGCCCGATATCGCCGGCCTGATTGCTCCCAGGGCGCTGCATTTGAACTTTGGCGAGAAGGACGCCAGCTCGCCCATCGGGGAGGTGCGGCGCGGTATGGAGCGCATCGGCCAGGCCTACGCCCGGGCCGGGGCCGCCGGCCGGTTCACCTGGTTCATCGAGACCGGCGCCGGCCACGTCTTGTCGGAGAAGATGTGGCGGCGGGTCCGGGAGACGTTTGGGAAATACCTGTCGTAACGACCCCCAGGACAAGCAGAGCAGCCGCGGGGCCGCCGGTCGCCGCGCCGGGAGCGACGGGACAGAGTCGAAGGCTAGAAGGGAGAAGGCCGGATGAGTTTGCAGCAGCGCATCGGGGAACGGGAAAGGAAGTACGTTCTGGAAGTTCTGCAGGGTCAGTTTCGGAAGTCGGACAGCGCGGCCGGCACTCGCCTGGAGCAGGTTTTCGCCGATACCATCGGCGTGCGTTTTGCCATCGGCTTCGTCAACGGGACCGCCACCATGCACAGTGCGCTGGCGGCCATGGGGGTCGGACCGGGGGATGAGGTCATCGTCCCCCCGTTGACCATGGCCTCCACCTCCATGGCGGTGGTTCACTGCCAGGCCTCCCCGGTCTTTGCCGACGTGGATTCCGAAACCTGGAACATCGATCCCCGGTCGGTCGAAGCCTGCATCGGTCCCAGGACCAAGGCCATCCTGCCGGTCGCCCTCTACGGGCTTCCGCCCGATATGCCAGCCCTCATGCAGACTGCCGAACGGCACGGACTCCAGGTGCTGGAGGACGATGCCCAGTGTTTTCTGGGGTCCATCCATGGAAAGCTGGTGGGCGGTATCGCCCACGCCAGCAGCTTCAGCTTTCAGAGCACCAAGCATGTGACCTGCGGCGAGGGGGGCATGGTCACCACCGACGACGAGGGGTTGGCGGAGCGGATTCGCCGTTTCAGCAACCTGGGGTATGGCACCGTGGGGGCCAAGCCGGGCGCCGGGGTGATCTCCAAGGAAGTGATACAAAACCCCGCTTACCTGCGGCATCAACAGGTGGGCTGGAACTACCGCATGTCAGAGCTGTGCGCGGCCGTGGCCCTGGCCCAGGTGGAGCGCCTGGAGGAGCTGGTGGATCGCAGGATTCGGGTGGCCGAGCTCTACCGGCAGGCCCTGGATGGTTGTGGCTGGCTGACGCCCCAGACAGTCCCGCCAGGGTTCAAGCACGCCTATTGGAGCTACGTCCTGAGCCTGGATAACGGCGATGCCTTTACCTGGGAAGCCTTTCGCAAGAAGTACCTGGAGCTGGGTGGAGATCCCATGTACGGGTGCTGGCAGGTGACCTATCTGGAGCCGGCCTTCCTCCTGCGGAAGTTCTCCTCCGACCAACGGCAGGACTACTGCCAATCCCTCTGTCCGGTGGCCGAAAGCGTGCAGCCCCGGCTGTTTCAGTTCAAGACCAATTATTTCGACGAGGAGCGCGCCCAGCGCCAGGCCGAGGCCTTGCACGGCGCCATTCGGTTCTTTGACCGTCAGGGTTGACAGGCCTGTATGGGTTGATAGCGGGCGGGGTCTGGGTTCCGTCCCGACGACCCGGCCGGGAAGGGCTGGCCGGCTGGCGGCGCGGACTCATGGTCAGCAATCTTCCAGCCGAAAAAGGGACGGGTTTTCCGGAAACCCGTGCCCGGCAGGATGCGTCATACTAGGGGAAATCGATCTGTCAGGCAGGTTCCTTTCATGTTGCTGCGGTGGTTGCTAAGCGGGTGTTTGGCGGGTTGTTTGCCGGCCGGGTGGTTGTCGGCGGAGACCGATTTCCAGCGGTTCCAGCCGCAACCCCTGGAAATACGGAACCATCCCCTGGAGATTCAAAACAACACCGACCACCCTTACCGGTTTGTGCTTTCCCTCCTGGGAGTACATCGAGCAGAGTTCGTTCCCCTGCTGGCCGTCGTTCTGGATCCCGAGGACTCCACCCCTCACCAGTGGATTGCGGTCTGGAACTTGAGCAGTAGCTCTCCCGGCATTCCCCAGCGAGTGAAGGCGGCGCTGGCGTTCCCCTGGTGGTCTCCTCGGGGCGGCTCGGGAAGAGCCGTAGAGCCGATCCGAAGACTGCCCAAGCCGGTCCTGACGGCCCACGGCCGCAAGTCCGGGGCCAAGGGCCGCTTTGCCTGGGCGGCCGCCAGGACGGTGTCGGACTTCGTCAGCTTCTTCAGTCCGGGCCGTTTTGCGCTGGAGACCTACCGCGACCATCGCAACGATCTGGATGAACGACAATTCCATCAACTCTACGCTCTACTATTGCTCTATGAAGAGGCGGCGGCCCTGAATCCTTCCGCCCGGAATCTGGGGCTGCGAGCCATCATGGACTTGAAATATACGGCCCTGATCAACCGCGAGGCACTGGGCATCGTGGCCAGCAATCGCTCCGACTACTGGGTGGTGGACAACTTCGAGAGCCGCATGCGGGAAAAAATGGGCAAGGCGGCCGCCTATCTTCACAGCCGGGCCACGCTCCACAACCTGCGTTTCCAGGAGATTCACTTCGGGCTGGATGGCCGTTGGCCGCTCTATCGGACCGCGGTCCTGTCGATTTGCAAGGCGGATCTGCCTGCCCAGCCGCGGCCCTGGCCCAAAAACAATCCGTTCGACCTGGGCTACAATCCCTTCGAGCATCCTCGCATCCGGGCGCGAATGGACGAAAATCCCGACGACGAGATCCCGCTGGCCTACTATGTTCTCATCAGCGATTTCAGGTTGCGTCCGGTGATCGTGCTGGACTTCTTCAACCCCGGCAACCCCGGCCGCAGGCAGGACACGGCCGTCCTCCGCAATGCGGCTGAGAATCTGCTTTCCGTCTACGGCCTGCCCCTGCCCCTTCAAGCCCTTCGCTACATCGGCAGTTGGAGCCTCAACAGGAAGGACCTGACCTTTTTCAGTACCCGATCGGTCTCCTCGGGGATCGAGTCGGCCAAGCTATTCGCCCGCATGGGTTGGCATTTCGACGAGGATACCAATCGGCTCCTGCTCAGGATGCTGGATCGGCGCACCTCCAATCCTCTGGCCGATTCGTTCGCCCGCCAGGATGAGAATGCCAAGGCCCGGCATGAGGTGATCACCCGAAACGCTTCCGAACGGCTGCGCCTCTTCATTCGAAGGATCTACGAGTACGGGATTCGGGACAGGCTGGATCTGGGCCGACGGTCGATCTCCTCCGAAGACATCGCCCGCTTCCGGCAGCAACGGGCGCTGGACCGAGCCCTGGAGGTGATTCGCCGGTTCAATCGGCAGCCCCACTTGAACGGGGTGACCTGGTCCCGCCTGTTCCAGGCCTGGGACCGGCTTTCCGCCGACGATCCGCACAGGGACCGGCCCGAGTCCCGCCGGTTCCTGCAGAATCTGAAACGGCTTTATCCTCGCTCGGTGCCGGAAGGATATCGGAGTCAGGTGGCGGGCTGGATTTTCCCCTCCGGGCCCGCGGCTCAATCCTCGGCCTTCCCCGCCAAAACAACTCCTTGATTAGCGACTCAGTTTCAACTTTCGGAACCATGGCGAAGTCCTTCTTGCGAAGAAGTTTCTGCCTGCTGGCCGCCATCGGCTTGACTGCCTGCGTGCTTTGCAAGCGAGCCGTGGCCGAGCCAGGCTCCCGAGAGCCACGCGGCAGAGTCATCCTGCTCAAGGTCGACGGGCTGCCGGGTCTCCTGATCGAGGCGGCTCTGGCCCCGCAATCGGACGCCGTTCTGCGGCTGCCCTATCCGGGGCGCTTCCGGGAAGATTACCGGGCGACGCAGATCCTGCTGGACCGGGAAGAGCTGCTGCCCAACATGAAGGAGTACTTTGTCCGGCAGGGAGTACGTGCCGGGACCATCTTCACCGGGACGTTGCCGCTTTCGGCCCCGGTCTGGGCTCAGATCGATTCGGGACAGCCCAGCATCATCAAGAGCAACTATTGCTTCAATCGCGCCAGCGGCGTCTCCAAGGTTTACCTGAACGGCCTACTCGATTCGGCGGGCAAGCTGATCAGGGGTACCGGTCGGACCCACGCACTTTGGGAGCTGGATCTGCTGGGGATTCCCATTCTGCCTGACGCGTTTCCAGCGGAAAGGGTCTGGAGCTCCCTGCAGACCTTGAGCCGCAAACGGTCGGCCATACAACTGGGGGCCATGGGCAAATTCCTGGTCCGGGCGGGCGAGCGGGAGTTCAGGCCGGGGGCGGTGATCCACCAGCATCTCTCCCATTTGGTGGCCTATCCCGACCACGTCGAGCGCCTGGACGAAAGCTTGTCGCAAACCCTGGCCAAGTGGCTCAAATGGCGGGCCGAGGGAGACCCCTCCGAGACTCTCGACTTCATCACCGCGCTGTTCGTCACGCTCGATCACCGTTTTCATCTGGACAGCTCCTACCGGTCGGTCCTGCACCTGCTGGTGAAGCTGGATGACTGGTTTGGAGAGGTCATGGGGGCGGTCGAGCGGACGGCTCGCCGGGACCAAACCCTGGTCGCCATGGTCTCCGACCACGGGATGAACCTCTATCCTGTCCACGTCAACTACGGGTTCCCCATCAACCCCTGGCTGCGCAGGCCGGAGTTTGGCGGCCATACCGTGTTGTCTCCGGAAGTGGAGGATTCCGATCATGCCTTGACTCGACCGATCCCGGGGGTGGACTTCGCCAGGGTCTACGAAAGCCCGGCATCCCCCTACGGCGAGGCCGTGCCCTTCGGCTCCAAGGGGTACTTCACCGCCTTTGCCGCCAATATGGGGAATCCGAGATTCGATCTGTTTCTGCGCCATTCCGATTTGAACCGACTCCACCTGCTCCTGCTGGAGTCGCTACGCTGGCGAAACGATTCCGGGAAGCTGGGTCGAGTGTTTGAGGTCTTTCGGCCGGTTTTCCAGAGGGCTCGCCCCTGGCTTGAAGCGGATGCGGACTCCCTGCGGCAGGCCGCGGTCGTTTTTGAGGAGTGGTCGCAGCGTCATCTTGCGGCCGGGATGCCGTCGGCCAGAGATGCGGGCGCACGACTGGCTTCCGAGTCAAGGCTCTATCGCAGTCAGGCCGCCATCCTGCGGCGATTGCTGGCCCTGCCGCTCGAAGAAAGGGAATGGCGCCGTTTCGTTCGGTCGGGTCTTGAAGTGGATGGGGTGATCCCCAGAGGATATTTCGGCCCGCCCAACAGCCTGGAACAACTTGGCCGCTACACCGTCGGCTGGGCCAAACCGGCCGCCGAGCGCTGGTTGCAGTCCGGTGAGGCGCCCTTTCGCACCCTCGACTACCCGCAACATATGGCCGGCTATCAGGCACTCAATCCGGATGCCTATGGGAATCGCTACCCCTTCAACCTGTTTGTTGCCCGGATACCGCTGGAGGATTTGACCGGCTGGAAGGGCCCGCCGCTCAGACAGGCGCTGTGGCTGCTGGCCTCGGAAAATCGCGGACAGGCAGCCCTCCTGGAAGCGAGAGATGGGACCCTCCGGTATGCGCCCCTCAAGAATCGCGAGGAGCTGGGGAGGCTTGATCGGCTAGGAGCTCCGGGGTCCAGGGATCCTCTGGGATACCCTGCCGGGTTGTGGGCGCGCTGGCTCGACCCGCGCCGGTGGGTTTCGGAGACTGCCAGGCTGGAAACCAGCCAGGTGCCGGTGATCCTGGCCGACCTGTTTCGGCCGAACTTCCAGGATTATTTGAGGGGCGGGAGTCGTGCCGGCGTTCTGATGCCGCTGCATGGGCCCGGCCGGAAGGAAGACCTGACGAGAGCACTCCGGTTCCGCTTCAAACAGGCCACCCCCGACTTCCGCGTCTGGATGCGGCACGGTTGGAACGTCAACACCATGGGCCAGCAGCCGGCGGGCAGCCACGGCGGCTTCCTGCCCTTGGAGACTCAGACCGTCTTCATGGTCTGGGGAGGAGACGAGCTGCGCCTCCAGCGGGGCCGGAAACTTTCCGGCGCCTTCCTCACCCTGGACATCGCTCCCACCCTGATGGACGCCATCGGAAGGCTCGACCCTGCCAGCGGCCGGGTCCTTCCCGATCCGGACCACCCCTCGGCGCCCGAGTTCCCACCCTTTCCCGGGCGGGTCATACCCATTCGACGCCCGTCCCCGGACCCCTGAGAAGGACGGGCTACCGGGCGGAAACAACCTGCACCCAGAGGGCACGGTGATCCGAGAATCCGATCTTTTGGACCCGCCGGGCCTGCGCCCTCAGCTTCCTGAGGAAGATCCAGTCCAGTTTCAGCGGAGCCCAGGCATGGGTGCGTCCGGTTTGGGTGAAGGGTGTCGAGTATCCGCAAGCCTTCAACCTGGCCAACACGGGTCGGACCTGGCGATGGAGGAAGGGCAGGGGAAGCAGGTTTTCAACCCAGAGAAAGTCCTGGGTGTTGAAGTCGCCGGCTATCAGAGAGGCTTCGGGGAGTTTTGAGACGGCCTCGAGCACGGGCTGAAGCTGCTGCCAGCGCTGCCTCAGGTTGATGCGGGTGTCCAGATGGAGATTGACGACGCCGATGGCGCCCAGGGGTGTGGCAGCGGTGGCGGTCAAGGCGATGCGGCAGCGGTTGTTGACCTTGAGGGTAAACCGGGGCAGATAGACGACTTTGGGGTTCTGCAGGGGATAGCGACTGAGAATCGCCAGCCCTTGAGCCCCGTTCTTGCCGACTCGCTGGGCCGGGGCAAAGATATAGTCGTAGCCGAGGTGCTCGGCTAATCGGACGATCAATAGGGACCCCCGGTCCGGATAGTGCTCCACTTCCTGGAAGAAGAACAGATCGGATTGGAGGAGCTGGCGCCGGTCCAGGTCCCGCAGAATTTTCCTGAAGGAAGTCTCCGTAGCCAGGTTCAGAGTGGCGGCCGTCAGACTGGCGCCTGGGGAGTCGACCGGCTGGTGGAGCCTGCCGAATCTGGGAGCGACTTCCAGGCACACCGGCCGGGTCCCGCCGTCGCCAGGGATGGCGAGCGCCAGAAGGGACAGGAGAACCGACAGTAGACACTTGATTGTGGATCGGCAGCAGCCGTTGAAAAAACGGTTACACGATGTTGTCGCCGGGGAAATATTCCCTCACACAGTCACTGATATTGAACAATCTTATCAGTTGCTTCACGTGACCGATTCGATGTTATATATCTTGCGTCGTCCGTGTGGACCGCGAGGTAGAACGGCCATTTTTCCGTCAAAATAGACGAGCCGCTTATGGGTAGTATTCTTTGTTGTGTAATCTGGTGCACAGCGGTCGAGTATTTCCGAAATCTTCCGGGAAGAAACCTGACCGCTTGAAACCATCAAGCTGCCAACGCCTTGACGGCTTCCGAGTCCGACAAGGAGTTCATGGAAGGATTGGCATCTACTTGCAGTCGGGGTCGGTCTGAAGCAATGCAGGTGACCTTGACATTACATTCGTGCTCTGCAGGCTTTTTCACCAACCAATCGGAATCGATTTCCCCATTCCTGACCCGGGCCACTGCTTCTTGCCAATCCTTATCGGTGGCTTCACAAGTGCTCCGATAGAAAATCTCAACCTGGTTCTTGAACGTATTGAAGTCGGTGCTTTCCTCTGCCAGGTCGATTAAAACGGTGCGATAGGACGCACGGAATTCTTCAGCCGCCTCTTTTTGACCGACGCCCTTTGCCGCAAGCCCCCCCGGGTTCACTCCGTAAATCCAAACATCTTCGTCTGTTCCTTTGTCCTCTATCAGGAATCGGCCACTCGCCTCAACGTGGGCGACATATCCGGCTCCAATGATCACATCGCGATAGGTGAACAAGACGGGGTAGTGAGTTGTTGTGAGCATCGCTCGGCCCCCTTACGAATACTCGGATCAAAACTCCTGGAACTTGTATTTATTGCCGAAACAGGTTCCCTTTAGGACAGGGTGCCCCAATACCTGCAATTCAGTTGCCATCCGGCAGATAGGCGGCAAGCTGCCCTTTTTTGCACCTCCGGCATGTGCAGGCAAGCAAGATCGGTATTGCATTCCAGAGGTGAATTTCGTGACGGTTCACCCGCCCCGAAGTACCCGCTTCTTCCTCCATGATAGCGGTAGTGCACCTCAGCGGCAACACTGGCCCTCTACCTGTCACCTGGGCGGCCCCCCTAGCGATTTTTCTTTAAGACTCGAATAAGTCCGGCCCCCGCCCTGCCGGGCGGATCATACGAGAGTGAAACAACAATTCTTCATGGCCTGTCGGGAACAAGGGCCATGTCGTGCTAAACCGGTTTTCTACTTGTTGAACATGGATGCACAGGATAGACAGGATAAACAGCACGAGACGCTGCGCCACAGGAAGCAGATCCGCTCGATGATCGGGTGTGTGTTGGAAGTGATCCATGAGCCTGGGAGCGGTTTTCGGGAAATCTGTGTTGGGACAGAGGCGATGGTTGAACTCATGACGGTGGAATCTCTCGCCAAATAATCCTGTGCATCCTGTGCATCCATGTCAATAAACCAACTACCCATGCTTGACTTTGAGCCGGTTGCCCGCCACCCGGCGCAAGGTGATGTTTCAGGCAAGTAGGGCCCCCGCCCTGCCGTGCGGATCATCCGAGGGTGAAACAGGGGTGATTCAGGCACGTTGTCAATTCCTCTCCAACCCCTGTTTTTTCAATCTCTTGAACTGGTTTTGCGTCACGAGAACCCAGATTTGTTTCAGGTAAGTTGGGCCCCCGCCCCCCACGACGGGGCGGATCATCCGAGGGTGAAACAATCAGAAATCGATCATCCCTTCGCGACCTTGGCATCCCGTCGCGGCTGACCTCAACGCCTTAGTGGCCCTTCGTCGTTCTTCGTGGCCCTTCGTGGATAACTCTTTTTTCTTTGTTTCAGGCGATCGGGTGTTTGAGACAGACTGTCTTTGCAGGATGTATCCAGCGACCCGGTTAGACATGTCGGCTATGGCCAGGGGCGTCCGGCATCGGTGGCCTGGATCATCCGCTGCAGCCTGTCGGCGATATAGCGGGTGCCGATGGCAATCAGCCTCTCCCCCTTTTCCGCGGTCGCCAGCAAGGCCTGCTCCTGGCGAGCCCGGTCTCTGGGGTTTTCGGGATTGGTGGTCCGTTGGGAATCGAAGGGTTCCAGATACTCCCAGACCTTGGGCGGCATGTCCGATTCATAGTTCAGACCGGCCTGGTCGTACTCCTCCAGGGCGACGAAACGGACCCGGTCCGGGTAGGCGGCCATGACGATCGAGGTTTCGTTTTCGGAGGCGTGGCTGTGGCCCGTCTGCCGGGCCAGCGTGTCCAGCTTTCCTTCCAACTTTTGTTTGTAGGAAATCAGAAATTTCGCCAGTTCCTCCTCCTTGTAACCTTCCCCGTAGGAGACGGCGTCCAGGGTGATGCCCAGTTTTTGGCGCCACTCGGGGACCGCCCGTTGCAGCAGGCCATGGTTCCCCCCGTGGCCGTTGACCACCAGGATGGTGCCGATGCCGTGAGCGGTGAGGCTTTCGATCACGTCGAAGACGTAAGCCAGAAAGGTTTCCTTGCGCAGGGTGAGGGTTCCCTTGCGGGCCATGTGATAGGGAGAGTATCCGACCGGGCAGGGGGTGGAAACCGTCACCTGAGGGTAAAGCTGGAGGGCGACCTGTTGAGCGAACAGGGTGGCGCAGGCGGCGTCGGTGATCAGCGCCAGATGTTCGTTGTGCTGCTCGGTGGAGCCGGTGGGAACAATGGCGGCCTTGAGCTCCCCGCTCTGGAGGGCTTCCCGAACCTCCTTGCGGGTTCGTTCCCACAGCAGAACCTTCTGGGGATGGACAAAGCCCGAGGAAGAGCCGGCCATGGAGGAGGCGATCAGGGGAACGGAACGGGAATCGGAAGCTGCGGCCGGTGAGGAGGTGGAGGATCCCAGGATGGACCCGGCAGCCCCGGCGGCGCCCAGAGATTGCAGAAACCTTCGACGAGAGAACCCGGATTGCATCGGACAAGCTCCTTTCTCTTCCCAAATCGTCAGTGGATCCTGGAGGACTTGGCTCCGGGGAAACCGGAAGAAGGATGATTCAGGCAAGGGCCGCCCCCGCCCCCCACGACGGGGCGGATCATTCGAGAGTGAAACAATCGGAAATCGACAATCCTTTCGTGACCTTGGTATCCCGTCGCGGTTACCCTCAACGCCTTAGTGGCCCTTCGTCGTTCTTCGTGGCCCTTCGTGGATAACTCTTTTTCTTTTGTCTTTTTTCTTTTGTTTCAGACAAGCCTACCGCTTGAAAAAGAAGTCCTCGGCGGTCTTGATCAGGATCTGTTCCTTGTCCGCCGGGCTGAGAAAGTCGGCATGGTCCCGGATGAGGGCCACACCCGGTTCGATCCCGTGCGGCGGGTCGGGCAAGGGATGCCTGGAGGGGCGGTCGGGCGGGAAGGGGGCGTCGCTCTCCCACATGCATCGTTCCGGACCGAAGGCCGCCACCACCCGCTGGATCAAGGGCAGCAGGCTGCGATAGGGCGGGGTTCTGCCTCTGCCGTAGAAGGCTCCCACTTTCATCATGACCCGCTTGTGTTCGGCCATGCGCAGCAGGGCGGTGACTTCCTCCTCCGGGGAGCCCTCGTAAACCCCGGCCAGGTGGTCCAGTATGACGGGAGTCTCCGGGTAGCGGCCGCACATGCGATCGATTTCGGGGAGATCCCGGGGGCCCATCAGGAAGCTCAGGGCCAGGTTATGGTCGGTCCCCGCCTGGAACATCTTGTCGAATCCGGGGTGGTCCATCCACTGCGGGCCTCCGCCCAGAGGAGGACGGGTGCTGCCGCCGCGCACGCGAAAGGCATAGATGCCCTTCTTGGAAAGGGCCACCATGGTCCGGTCGGGACCGGCCAGGGACACGTCGGTGACCGCCGGAATGATGCCGGTGCCCACGAAGTGTTCGGGGTCGTTGGCGATGACGTCCAGGATGTAAGAGTGGTCCAGGCCGTACCAGGTCATCTGGATCAGATTGATCCTGCCTACGCCGGACCGATGGGCCTCTTCAAGGAGCCTCTCCGCCGAAAAGCTCGGCACCCAAAGGTCTTCCGGCCTGAAGCCGTCGGCCAGCGGAAAGCGCTTGGTGTCGGAGCTCCAGATGTGAACGTGGGCATCCACGATGCGGTGTTCGGCAGCCTTCGGCTGGGTGGGGCTCTTGCTGCCGCAGGCCGCCGCCACCAGTCCGGCTCCTCCGGCGGCCAGCAGCCATTCGCGCCGGCTCAAACTGTTCATGACTGACCTCCTTCAACCCTCCCGTCTCACCTCGGAAAGGGAGCGGGCAATTTCCGCGATGACTGGCCTGTCTTTCTCCGCAACCTGGGTTCCCGGGGGCCTGACCGGCCCGCCGGCCCGACCCAGCGATTCCAGGGCCACCTTGATGGCGCTCACGCCGTACCCGGGCTGAACCCCGCGCAGCTTGACCACCGGCTCGATCTTGTCCTTGAGCACCCGGTTCATCGGTTCCTTCTCCCCGGCCACGCCGTGCTTCCAGAAAGCGTGGCTGGCCTGGGGAACGAAGGTGGCCACCGCGGTGGTGTAGGCGCGGCCGCCGACCGTCAGCGTCTTGGCGGCGTGGCCCTCGCCTTCGGCCACCCAAAGAAAGTCTTCCGGAACCAGGTCGCCCAGGGCCAGACCCACCTGGGTGTCCCCGCTGGGGTCCTTGAAGCCGATGATGTTCTCGATCCGGGACAGTCGCTTCAGCAGACGGGGCCAGTACTCCTCGGCCCGGGGATAGATGAGCACTCCGATATCGACCGCCTTGGCCACGTCCAGGCAGCAGCGGTAGGTTCCCTCTTCCAGACCCCAGCGGGAGCCCGGTGGAAAGAGCAGCACCGCATCGGCCCCCGACTGTTCCGCATTGCGCGCCATGCTCAAAGCGTTGCGGTAACCGCCGCCCACCCCGGCCACCACCGGCATTTTGCCGTCGGCCCCGGCCACCGCTGCCGTCACCAGAGCCCGATGCTCTTCGATGTCCAGGCTGTAGAGCTCGCCCAGGCCCCCGGCAACCACGATGGTCATCTGCTGGTGGTAACCGCGGGCGTGATCGGCCACGTTGCGCCGGAGCCCCTCCGAATCCAGCTCGAAGTCGGGGTGAAAGGTGGTGACCATGAAGTTGTGCACGCCCTGCAAGGCCTGGATCAGATCCCGGCGGTTTCGGGTTGTTCCTGACCGCGGAGCGGCCTGGCAGGAGGCCACGGGACCCAAGGCCAGGATACCGGCGGCCAGCCCAAGGTCTTGAACGAATCCTCTTCTGCTGCGTTTGCTCATAGGGCGTCTCCGGTCTTTTGCGACGACTGCATCCTCCCGTCAGGCCCGGCTGACCTTCATCCGGCCCCCCCAGCCTGGGCGCCATCATACTTTGTTGACCGATGGCCAGCAACCCCCATCTGCGGCTGCCTTCGAGGGTGATCCCAGGCTAACAAATTCGGGGGACCTGTACGTCAAGGCGCCCGAATCACGCCTGGATTCCCTATGGACCGTAGGGGCGTCCCTTGTGGGCGCCCAATCCAGGGATAACCGAGCGAACGCGAACAACGGGCAACCACAAGGGTTGCCCCTACGGCCGGGGGGCCCGGGATAGTCCCGGGCCGCTCTCGATCCCATTGACAAGGCGCTTTCGGTCTGGATAGTCTCTCTCGGAGGCGAGAGGGTCTCGGGAGGGGAGGGGAGGGGAGAGTGAACCTGGAATCCGGAGATGAGGCGCGGCGGCCCTTCTGGTCGGGGCGCCGGGTCATCGACTGCGACTTGCACAACCAAGTTCCCTCGTTGGAGGTGCTGAAACCCTATCTGGCCGACCACTGGTGCGCCTATATCGAGGAGTCCGCCTTTCGGGGGCCGGATGCGGACGACTATCCCAAAGCGGCGCCGACCACCGTTCGGCCCGGACTGGAATGGGACGGGGAGGTGGCAAGTCAGCTTTCGCTCATGCGGGAGCAGGTGCTCGATCTTCTCCAGGTTGATTATGGCGTGCTGGACTGCGCTTATCGGGTTCAGGGGGTGCACAACCCCGACCTGGCCGCAGCCCTGGCCTCGGCCATCAATGGGTGGCAGGCCGAGCACTGGTTGGACCGGGACCCCAGACTGCGGGCCTCCATTGTGGCCCCCACCCAGAACCCTGTGCTGGCGGCGAGGGAAATCGATGGCTGGGGCGACGACCCGCGGTTTGTCCAGGTGGTCATGCCGGTCAGGTCGCTGGTCCCCTACGGGAATCGGATGTACGACCCTATCTATGAGGCGGCCGATCGGCACGGTCTGGTGGTGGGGATTCAGTTCGGAGGAGCCCCCGGCCATCCCCCCACGCCCAGTGGCTGGCTTTCCACCTATCTGGAGGAGTACGCGGCCATGGCCCAGGTCTTTCAATCCCAGGTGACCAGCCTGATCGTGGAAGGAGTGTTCGATCGGTTTCCCGACCTGAGAGTGGCCCTGATCGAGGCCGGCTGCAGCTGGATGCCTTCGCTCATGTGGCGGCTCGACAAGGAGTGGCGGGGCCTGCGTAGAGACATCGCCTGGGTCAAGCGTCCACCCTCCGACTACATCCGCCAGCACATCCGGCTCACGCTGCAACCCATGGACGGTCCGCCGTCCCCCAAACAACTCCTGGAGGTCATCGGCCAACTGGATTCCGAGGAGATGTTGATGTTCGCCACCGATCATCCCCACTGGCACTTCGATCGACTGCAAGAGGCCCTTCCCGGGGGCTTGTCCGAGTCTTTGATCCGCCGGGTGCTGGCCGAAAACGCCCGCTCCTTTTATCGGCTTTAGATCTCGTGAGCTCTCTTATCCGGGTCCCCTTTGCGGATAGCCCCAGTGTCCTTCGTGGATATCTTTTTTTTCTTCGTGTCTTTCTTCGTGGCCCTTCACGGACCCCTTTCGAGTCTTTTCCAACCCCTTGGAGTCCCTTCGCGGACCCCCTTGGCGACCTTTGGCGGATCCCTCTCGGGCCTTCTCCAACCCCTTCGTGGCCCTTCGCCGTTCTTCGTGGTCCTTCGTGGAAATCTTTTTGCCTTTTCCTGGAAATCCTTTCTCTCCCCTTGGCGACCCTTGGCGGATCCCTCTTGAGCCTTCTCCAACCCCTTCGTGGCCCTTCGCCGTTCTTCGTGGTCCTTCGTGGAAATCTTTTTCCCTTTTCCTGGAAATCCTTTCTCTCCCCTTGGCGACCCTTGGCGGATCCCTCTCGAGCCTCCGCCAACCCCTTCGTGGCCCTTTGCCGTTCTTCGTGGCCCTTCGTGGATAAATCTTTTCTCTCTGTTCGCGGTTCTTCGTGGATCCCTTCGTGGATAACTCTTTTTCCCTGCTGGACGGTCTGAGGCGAAGCCTCGCCATGATTTCCCCGCGGCGCCCGTGTTAAGATGAGAAGACTTGGGGACAAGCCAAGCGGGGCGCTGGACAGGTCAGAATCGCTCCCGGGCGGCGGCCTCCGGCATCTTTGGGCGGGGGTTGCGGCCGGGAGCGAGGGGAGTTCACAGAGATGGCAACGTCGGTGACGTCAAGACAGGCCCTCACCAGCAGCAAAAAGGCGCGGCTGGAAGTCATCGACTGCGACATCCACAACATCATTCCTTCCAATGAGACCCTCTACAAGTACCTGCCGGAGCGGTGGCGCCGGCACCATCAAACGTTCGGACTGCGCGGCCATCTGGGGGGATACTATCCACGGGCGTTGATGAATGCCGCCCGGCACGACGCCTGGCCTCCTTCGGGATTACCGGCGGGTTCGGATCTGGGGTTCATGCGGGAGCAGTTGCTGGATGCCTACGATATCCAATACGGCATCCTCAACTGCCTTTACGGAGCCGGGGGGCAGCTCAACCTGGACTACGGAGCCGCGCTGGCCCGGGCGATCAATGACTGGCAGATTGCCGAATGGCTGGATCCGGAACCCAGGCTGCGGGCCTCCATGGTCATTCCCTACGAGGATGGGGACCTGGCGGCGGAGGAGATCGATCGGGTAGGGGGCCATCCCGGGTTCGTTCAGGTCCTTTTGCTGGTTCGGACCAACGAGCCCCTGGGCCGGCCCAAGTATCGGAAGATCTACCAGGCCGCAGTGCGCCACCAGCTGCCGGTGGGCATTCATTTCGGCGGCGCCGGAGCCGGTCCCATTACCGGGGCCGGCTGGCCCTCCCACTACATCGAGGACCATGGAGGCATGCCCCAGGCCTTTCAGGCCCAGGTCATCAGCTTCGTTTGTGAAGGAGTGTTCGAGCAGTTGCCGTCATTGAAAGTGGCCCTCATCGAGGGAGGCTTCGCCTGGCTGGCTCCGCTCATGTGGCGGTTGGACCACTGTTGGCGCAAGCTGTCCGAGGAGGTCCCGGCGCTCCGGCACCCTCCCTCCACCTATATTCGAAAACACTTCTGGCTAAGCACCCAGCCCATGGAAGAGCCTCCCCACCCGCGTTACTTCCGGCAGTTGCTGGAACAGATCGACGCCGATGACCGGTTGATGTTTGCCACCGACTATCCGCACTGGGACTTCGATTCCCCGGAGAGCGCTCTGCCGGCGGGCCTCGCCCCTGAGCTGAGAAGGAATATCATGTCGGAGAACGCTCGCAGGCTCTATGGTCTGCATTAGATTCCCCTCCGACCCGCCTGCCGCAGCCAGGACCGGAGCTCTTGGGACGCTCCCCTTAAAGAAACCGGATGGGCCCAATGGCTGAACACGTGGTGGCCACCCTGGGCGAGATACCGCCCGGCGGCCGCAAAATTGCCGAGGTCGAAGGCCGATCGATCGGCGTCTTCAACCTGAATGGCCAGTTCTTTGCCCTCTTGAATCGGTGTCCCCACCAGGGAGGCCCCCTCTGCCTGGGCCAGCAGTCCGGCTTGCTGCAGGCCCGCGTCCCGGGCGAATACCGCTATACGCGCATCGGAGAAATCGTTCGCTGCCCCTGGCACGGTTGGGAGTTCGATCTCAAGACGGGGCGGTCCTGGTTGGATCCGGTTCGGACCCGGGTTCGCAGCTATCGGGTGCGGGTGGAGTCCCGGGAATCCGAATGCAGCGGGGGCGGGGAGGAAGCCGGCCCCCGGCCGGGACCCTTTCAGGCGGAAACCTATCCGGTATCGGTCCGGCAGCAATGCGTGGTGGTCAAGATTCCCTGAGCGGTGCGCATCGCGCTGGATTCGGGGGCGCCGCGCCGGCTCTCCTCGGGGCAACCGGAGCCATCAGCCAAAACTCACGGGAGGTGGATCTTCATGTGGCGAGGAGCAGACCTGGCGGTGATCGGACTGAATCTGGCGGTGATGGTCTGGATCGGCGTCTATTGTGCGCGCAAGAGCAAGTCCTCGGACGCCTATTTCCTGGCCGGCCGCAACATGGCCGGATGGGTGGTGGGGATGTCGATGATGGCCACCATCGTCAGCTCCATGACCTTCCTGGCCACTCCGGGCTTTACCTATGCCGAAAACTGGCTCTACATGCCGGCCAACTTCACCTACCTGCTGGCCGCCATCCCCGGGCTCTTTCTGTTCATGCCGCTCTTCAGGCGGGGCGGGTTCCGGTCCGCCTACGAATACCTGGAAAAACGCTTCGGCACCTGGGCGCGGCTCTATGCCGCAGGGGCCTTCATTCTGTTCCAGATGTTCCGGCTGGGCGTGATTCTCTATGCGGTCTGTCTGCCCATCAAGGCCATGACGGGGTTTTCGCTGCCTTGGGTCATCCTGATCTTCGGAATCCTGGTTGCCACCTATACCATTGCCGGGGGTCTGGAGGCAGTCATCTGGACCGACTTGATCCAGGGTTTCGCCTTGATCCTGGGCGGACTCATCTGCCTGCCCATCATCTTCGGGATGGTGCCGGGCGGCTTCGGCCAGGTGATGGGAGTGGCGCTGGCCGACGGCAAGCTCTCGGTGGGCAGCACCGCCCTGAACTTCTCCGAAAAGACGGTGTGGGTGACGGCGCTGATGCACCTGTTCCACTTCACCCAGTACATGTGCGTCAATCAGATGACCATTCAGCGGTACCAGGCCATAAAGACCACCGTCGAGGCCCGCAAGGGGATCGTCCTGAGCGCGGTTGCGACCGTGGCCGTCTGGGTGTTTTTCAGCTTTATCGGGACGGCGCTCTACGTCCTCTACAAGTACAATCCGGCTCCGGAAGTGAGCAAGTTGCTGCCGGAGGAGGTCTATCCCTTTTTCATCCTCAGCCACGTCCCGGCGGGAGTGGCCGGCTTCGTGATCTCGGGACTGCTGGCGGCGGCCATGTCCACCCTCGATTCCAGCATCAATGCCTCGGCGGCCACGGTCACCACCGATTTCTATCGACGGTTGCTGGCCCCCGCCCGGCTGGAGCGCCACTACGTCACCTTCGGACGGTGGGTGTCGGGGTTTTTCGGAGTGGTCATGATCGCCATCGCCCTGATCATCCACTTCACCCGCACCCAGACCTTGCAGGACCTGCAGGCCACCCTGATCTCCATCATGAGCGGGGGGCTCCTGGGCCTGTTCCTGCTTGGCCTCTTGACTCGGCGCGTGGACGGCCGCTCGGCGCTGCGGGCCACCATGACCACCCTGGCGGGGGTCGCCCTGTGGCTGTTCATCGACAGCCGGTTCGGCGCCGAACTGTTTCCGTCCCTTGCCGCCCTGCTTCCCGACAAGTTCTGGATCATTGTGCTGGCCAACACCTTCCTGTTTGTGCTGGGAGTCCTGCTGAGCTACGGGGCCCACCGGAAGCCGGATCGGGACCTGACCGATCTGACCGTCTGGACCAGAAAAGCCGGTGAAGTGGAAGCCTGAAGGGGCTCCTCACTCCGGATAGGTCAGGTTTTCCTGCAGGGGATAGAGGGACCGCTGCAGATTACGGTAGCTGAAGTGGGCTGGGTTGGCGCTGGTGGCCCCGGGCGTGTCCACCAGAATGGTTCGGCGGGCAATGGGTTCATAGGCAGCCCGGGGGGCGACCACTCCTTTGACCACCAGGATTTTCTTCTGTTCGGGCCTGAGCCCCAGGGTCCAGAGCTGCTCCAGGCTTCGGGGAGCCATGCGAATACTGGTCAGCACCAGGGTGTTTTGCTGCGGGGTTTCCAGCACCGCCGTCACGCCCTGGTCGAAAAACCCCTGACCCCCGTGCCGCGGCCGGCTTTCGGAGGACCGCCCGTCGGCGATGGACCGGATACGGCCGCTGACCCGCAGGGGGCGGCCGTGGATGGCATCGCTCTTGGCTCCCACCGGCAACTCGATCGACTGTCGAACCCCTCTTTGCACGCAGGCGGATACGGCCTCGGGATCGTACAGCACCACCAGGGCCCCCGAGGCCTGCTGGCGCACGATCTCCTCCAGCAGGATGGTGGAGTCGCCCGGGCTGCCTCCACCGACGTTGTCCCCCACATCCAGCAGGACAACGGGTCCGTGGGGTTCCTGGGTCGCGCTACGGACGGCCTCGGCGGGACCGGGAAGGGGGCTGAGAAATTCCCTCCGCCGCCGCCAGGCCCTTTCCGCCAACCAGCGGGCCGCCTTTCGGGCCAACTCCCTGTCTCCGTCGGCGATGGCCAGAAAGGAGGCTCCCATCTCTTCCACGTCGGAATAGTAAAAACCCATGGCGGTGCTGGCCGAGAGAATCCCCGGCCAGCTCAGCACCGACTCGACATCCCGGTAGAGCTCTTTGGCCGGCGCCTCCTCTGTGTATTGCCGGGTGATGTTGAGCAGGAGAGGAGGACGCTCTAGGGCCTGGACCGGGACAATGTCTCCCCGCAGGGTTCGCGCCATCAAGCCGGCTGCCTCCCGGCCGCGCTCTCTCTGGTCCAGGTGGGGGTTGGACCGGTAGACCACGATGCCGTTGGTGTTGCGGGCCATCTTGTCGGAGATGTTGGCATGCAGGTCGATCACGGCCAGGATGGGAGCCCGGGTCCCCAGGACTTGGCGGAAGCGGGCGGCGAGCTCTCCGTCGGCGTCGGGATAGTTCTCGGCCACCGCAGCCCCGTGCAGGGCTACCAGCAGCCCGTCCAGAGGCAGCGCCGCACGCAGGGATCGGGTCAGATCGGCAGCCAGCTCCTCGAAGGAGTCGCTGGGAAGGGGGGCCGAGGGCACGCCGTAGGTGGCCAGTAGCGGGACCGGCTCGAACTGAAATTCCCGGGCGCCCTCGAGGAATCCGCCGAGCTGGTGGTGGGTGCCCTGCCAGCGTTCCAGCAGCGCTTCCCCTCGAGTCAGGCTGGTGTCCTTGAAGTGCTGGTAAGGCGTGGGAATGGGGGAAAAACTGTTGGACTCATGAAGAAATCCGGCGATGCCGACGCGTTGCATGGGAACTCCTCGATAGGAGCCGGGTCGCTGGCGGGTCAGGTCAGGCGCTGAAAGCCTGATTGCTTGACGGGACCTCCGATTCGCCGCTCGATGTCTCCGCTCTCAATGGCCTCGGCCAACTCCTTGAACACCGGTTCCACGGCAGCGGCGTAGGCCTCCACGTGGTGGGGCTGGTGAGCCAGGGTCAGCTGGACCCTCGGCGCCGCCATGTAGCCGGCCTTCAGCATGCGCACCGTGAACAGCGTTTCCAGGGCCTGGACCTTGGGATGGTCCAGAACGAAGCCGGCGTTCACGTTGTGGCCGTTTACGGAAAGCGGCAGGCCATACCTGGCGCCCAGCGACAGCCAGACCTGCTTGATTTTCCCGCCGATTCGGTCCACGTGGCCGACCACGTCAATGCGCATCATCTTGCGAATGGCTGCCAGAGCGGCCGCCGGGCCCACCCCCTCGGTCCAGAAGGAGCTGGAGATGAAGGATCCCTGGGCCGCCTGCATGGTGGCCTCGTTGCCGATCACCGCTCCCATGGGATGCCCGTTGGCCGTCGATTTGGCGAATACCGCCATATCGGGGTAGACGCCATACAGGAGGTGAGCTCCTCCAACGGCGTGCTTCCATCCACTGGAAACCTCGTCGAAGATCAGCTTGGCGCCGTGTTTGCTGCAGAGATCCTTCACCCCCTGCAGGAATCCGGGAGGGGGATGGTCGCCTCGGGTGGCTTCCATGACCACCGCGGCCAGGGGCTCGCTGGCGGTCTCGAAGATCCGCTCCAGTTGATCCAGCCGCCCGAATTGGAAGGGAAGGGTGGTGCCGCCCAGATTGAAGGGCACGCCGGCCGCATCCAGGCCCTTCAGCAGGTGGTCTCCCAGTCGGTCCTGGTCTGTGCCCACGTTGGTGGCCATGTACCAGTCGTGCCAGCCATGGTAGCCGCAAATGGCGACCCTCTGGCGCTGGGTAGCCGCCCGGGCGATGCGCACGGCCACCGTCAGGGACTCTCCTCCGGCCCGGGTGAACCGGGCATTTTGCGCCCAGGGGTGCAGCTGCAGCATGAGGCGGGCCACCTCTACCTCCTCGGGTACGTTCAAGGTGCACATGGACCCGAGCTGGACCCTGCGCAGCACGGCCTCGGTGACATCGGGGTCGGCATAGCCCAACAGGCAGGAACCGATGCCGTTGAAGCTCATGTCGGTGTAGTGGCGCCCATCCATGTCCACGATGGTGCAGCCGCGGGCTTCCTTGTAGTAGGCCGGCCACTGGCCGGGAGCGAACAGTTCGGGGCGCTTGCTCAGAAGGTTGGTTCCTCCGGGAATCAGCTTTTTGGCCTCCCGGTAGAGCTCCTGGCCCCGGCCGAGCTTCTGTTCTCCGATCTTGAAGAGCTGGTAGGCGTTGCGGTAGAAGATCTGCTCGATGTCGGCGTCGGTCATGTGCCTGTTCCGGCAACCCTGCTTGAGGGCCAGCAGGCTCTCCAACCCCAGCACCGTGTGGGATCCAAAAGCAGCCGTCGACCAGTCCAGGTTGGTGGGACTCATCCAGACAAAGCCGTCGCCGCTGCTCACCGCCCGCCCCCGCAGTTCGGAGACCGGGAAGTCGGTTCCGAACATCAGCCGGCTGGGTCCGAAGATTCTCAGGATCTCTTCCACGGGCTGCGGCTCGCAGATGGCCGAGTTGTCGAAAAAGACGTTGTCCAGTCCGCGCAGCGATTCCAGGCCTTCCAGACCGTGTCCGGCATTGAAGCTGCGGGCGCAGTGGGCCAGGATGAGATTGGCGCCCGGATAGCGCAGGCAGTGCCGCTGGATGGTGCTCTGATTTGCGGGATCGGCCATGGCCCGCGGTTTGACCAGGTGCAGCATGATGGCCAGGCCGCGTTTGTGGGCGATTTGCCAGGCCCATTCCGGGAGAAACTCCTCGATCTCGGCGTTGTAGGGATCCTCCCGGTCGGCGTAGACCAGATAGACCTTAAAGCCCACGAATCCCTGGGAGGCGATCTGTTCCTCCACCCGGTCCGGATCGTCCTCGGGACGGATCAGCATCAGGGCTTTCAACCGATCCTCCCGGCTGGTCTCCGCCGCCAGGAATCGGTTGGCGCCGGCCATGTCCACATCCCGGCGCGGCATGGCGAAAAACAGTCCGCCCTTGGCCGTCCGGTCCCCCATCCATTTTGAGACCTGCCGCCGGTAGCCGGCCCAGCCGCCGGGGTCGGGGGCACTCTTGAGATAGCTGCTCGCATAGGTCGGGCCGATGTGGGATCGCTCGTAGAAGTGGGCGTGAGCGTCAAAGGCCTCCGGCGGGACAAAGCTCCTGAGATGGCTCTGGAACAGCTCGGTATCTTCCGGGAGGACCTCAAAATCGCCTGCGGAGCGGTCGGTGACGGCAACAGAAGATGCATCCTTTCCCATATCGATTGGCTCCTGGAGAAATTTAAAAAACCTGGATCAATTCTGTGGATTCCGCCTCGGATCGGTTGAGAAGACCCTAGGCATGGGTTGGCTGACCCGAGGAACCCCATACTACTGGATTGTGCACCGGAGGCCAATGGGGATTGACCGGTTGGACCGTCAGATAACCCCCAAGAGGGGGCCGGGCTGTGATAGATTCTGCACTGACCGCAGGGAGGCGCTCGACAGCATCCGGCTGCCGGGGGCGGCCTGGTTGTTGTCACTGGATTCAGCGAGGAAGCGATCAGGGAGGAGCGTTGCAGATGACCAACAGAAATTTGCTCGGGCTGACGGTCTTGTGTGCCTTTGGCGTTGTGTGCCTGGCCGCCTGTCAACAGGCGCCGGTGGAAGAGCCGCCTGCGGCGGGGCCGCCCTTCAGCCCCTCCATCGAAGTGGATGACACTCTCTATCTGTCCGGCCAGGTGGGCCTGGACCCGGAGACCCGGGAGATGGCCTCGGGAATCCAGGCGGAGACCAAGGTCACCATGGAGAACCTGAAGCGGGAACTGGAGGCCAAGGGTTATGGCTTTTCCGACGTGGTGGCCAGCCACGTGTGGATGACCGATATCAGCCAGATCGGCCAGATGAGCGAGATCTATCGCTCCTTCTTCGAAGGGGACAAGCTGCCCAGCCGCACCACCGTCGCAATCTCGAAGCTGGCGCTGGGAGCCACCGTGGAAATCGCCATGGTTGCCGTGCGGGGAGAGAAGCAGTACGTCTATCCTGAAGGGACCGAGCCCGGCAAGGCGCCCTACAGTCCCGGCGTGCTGGCCGGCGATCGCCTCTTCGTGTCGGGCCAGGCCGGGGTCATTCCTGGGACGCTGAAACTGGTCGAGGGCGATATCAAGGCGCATGTGACCCAAACCCTCAAGAATATCGAGACGGTGCTGAAGGCGGCGGACATGGATTTCTCGAACGTGGTCTCGACCGAGGTCTTCATGACCAGCGGCGACTATTTTGGACCCATGAGCGAGGTCTACGTTTCCATGGTCCCCGATCCCAAGCCGGCCCGGGTCCCCATTCTGGTCTCTGCCATTCCCCTCAACTCTCCGGTCGAAATCACCATGATCGCCAGCCGGGAGGCAAAAACGCCGGCGCTGCCGGAAGGTATGGGCCCGAGCGGCGCTTACAGCCGCGGCCTCAAGGTGGGCAACACCATGTACATCGCCGGGGTATTCAGCGCCAAGGAGACGGTGGAAGAGCGAGTGAGCGACTGCCTGGATCGGGTGAAGCGGATCTACGAGGCCGGCGGGTTCGCCATGAGCGACGTGGTGGAGGCCAGGGTCTACCTCAAGGACTGGGAGGACTATGCCGGAATGAACGCCGCCTATCGGCGCTATTTCCCTGACAATCCTCCAACCCGCGCCACCATGGAGGTTCCCGATTCGCCAGGCACCACCAGGATCGGGATGGCCTTTGTGGCTGCCAAGCCCGCGGTTCAATAGCTGAGGTAGCAGGCGCCAGCTCCAACAGCCGCACCAGCACGGACGTATCAATCCCGTAACGACGGGTCATAGGGTTCACGTCGGAATTTCTGGATGTCGAAGGGCGGATGTCCGGGTTGAATCTTGTCTCTGAGGGGGGCCAGTTTCGAATAGTCGATCCGACGCGGCCGCAAAATGAAGCCCTCGGGACTTTCCTGCAGTTCGAGCCGGTCACCGGGGCCCACGCCCAGCGCATCCAGCACCCGTGCCGGGAAGGTGACCTGCCACTTTGACGTAATCTTGACGATCATGCCGTTCCTCCTTACAAAAATCGTATCCTAAGTAAGGCAGGAGAATCAAGTATGGCGGAGTGCATCGCAGGACAATTCTCAAAAAAAATAAAAAATAAAAAGAAGCATAAACGTCGACAAAATACCGCGACAACATTTGACTGCTGGTGCCGGCGGGTATAGAATGCGAAAGCGTTTAAGAGTAAATTCCGAAGAGTTGCTGGTCGCTTGCCGCGGCAAGTGGTTTGGGGGTTGCATGACCTATCTGGCGGTTTTCATCGCTATTGCCGCTCACCTCATGGCTGTGTCTCTCCATGGGGAGGAACGGAGGCCCAGTTTCGAATCCGACATTCGGCCTATTTTCGAGACCCATTGCCTCTCCTGCCACGAGGCGGAATCGGCCCAAAGCGGGCTGGTGATGGAGACGGTTGAGGCCCTGCTGGCCGGAGGCGACAAGGAAGGCCCGTCGGTCGTTCCGGGCAAGAGCGCCGAGAGTTCTCTTCTGCTCTATCTGAGGGGCGAGCGCCAGCCTCAGATGCCTATGGGTGGAGATCCTCTTCCACAAGAACAGATCGACCTGATTGCCGCATGGGTCGACCAGCTTCCCCCCGGGCCCGCGGACTCGGACCCCACGGCCACTGCGATGGCCGGCGCCGCTGCCTCCGCCCATCAATTCGAGACAGCCATCAAGCCTCTCCTGAAGCAGCACTGCTTTACCTGCCATTCCATCCAGAACCACCAGAGTGGATTGGTGCTGGAAACCGTGGCCTCCCTGTTGAAAGGAGGATCCCTGGGCGGTCCGGGAGTCATCCCGGGGAAGAGCAGCTCCAGCTCGCTCATCCAGCGGTTGCGCGGCGAGAAGGCTCCCCAGATGCCCCTGAACGGGGAACCCCTGTCGGAAGAGCAGGTCGGGTTGATTGCTCGATGGGTGGACGAGTTGGAGGTGACGCCCGCCCAGGAAAGGGCTGCGGCTGAAAAGCCCGGCTGGCCCTGGACCCCGTTGCAAAAGCCTGCCGTTCCCCAAGTCAGCCAAAAGAGTTGGGTCAAGAACCCGATCGATGCCTTTGTGTTGGCCAAGCTGGAAGAAAAGGGCATGCAGCCGGCCCCCCCTGTTAGCAAGCGGCAGTTGCTGCGGCGGCTCTATTTCGGTCTGATCGGGTTGCCTCCGACACCCGGAGAGATGGAGGCTTTTCTCGAGGATGACTCGCCCGACGCCTATCACAATGCCGTGGAAAAGCTGCTGGCCGACTCCCGCTACGGCGAGCGCTGGGCCCGGCACTGGATGGACGTGGTGCGTTACGGCGATTCGGTGGGAGGCGGGTTGGACTATCCCTTGCCCCACATGTGGCGCTACCGGGACTACATCATCCGGGCTTTCAACCAGGACAAGCCTTACGACCGCTTCGTCAAGGAGCAGATTGCGGGGGACTCCTTCAGATTTTACGGGGAAGATGGGAGAATTGCCACCGCCTTCATGAACCTGCAAGTGCAGGTGGAGGGATCGGGCGATCAGCGGCGCGATTTTCTGACGGACGTGGTGAACACCACAGGGTCGGTGTTTCTGGGCGTCACCCTGGGATGCGCCCGCTGTCATGACCACAAGTACGACCCCATCACCCACAAGGACTACTACCGCATCGAGGCCTTTTTCGCCCCCATGCCCAAGCCTGAGCCCCAGCCGGTGGCTTTCATCCAGTATGAACTTCCCAGGCGAAATCCCGAGCTCTGGGAGCTTAAGGCCAAGGAATGGGAGGCTCGGCTCAAGAAACGCAAGGAGTGGGCCGCCGGGCTGCGCAAGCAGGTCAGGGAATTGACCGATCCGCACCGGGTTCTCATGTCGCCGCTGGACCTCAAGGATTGGGTGGTGGCCGACCTGAGGCGGGTACCCTTCCCCACCAGCAAGCTGGTGCCCGAGGAGATCAGCAAGCAGTTCTCCCTGATCGGGCGACAGAGCGCCCGCTTTGCCAACCCCAACGACCCCAACCGCTACAAACCCATGGCCTACGTGCCCAGCGAGCCGCTGGGAAGCGTCGGGTATGCGCCAACCACCTTCCTGCTCAAGGGAGGCGACCCCGAGCTCAAGCAGGAAGTGGTGGAGCCCGGGTTTGTGGTGGCGGCCAGCGGGGATCCCGAACCGGTGGATCTGAAGGGCTGGAGCGGCAGCCGGCGCAAGAAGCTGGCCAGTTGGCTGGCAAGCCCGGAGAATCCACTGACACCCCGCGTCATGGTGAACCGGATCTGGCAACACCACTTCGGTAGAGGGTTGGTGGCCACCCCCAGCGACTTCGGCAAGAACGGCGGAGGCGCCCTCCATCCGGAGTTGATCGACTGGCTGGCGGCCGAGTTCATCGAAAGGAGCTGGAGCATCAAGGACGTGCACCGCCTGATGTTGCAGTCCAACCTCTACCGCCAATCCCTGAACAATCCTCGCGCCAGGGAATACGAAACCATCGATAGCGCCAATCGCTACCTGTGGCGGATGCCGCCCCTCCGGCTGGAGGCCGAGGTCATTCGCGACAGCATCCTGGCGGTGAGCGGCGACCTGAACCCGCTGGCCGGCGGCCCCAGCTTCTTCCCCGACCTGGACGACGAGATGATGAAGCGCGCCCGGACCTGGTGGGAGCCCGATCCCCAGGAGGAGCGAAACCGGCGAAGCGTCTACATGCTGCAGCAGCGGGTGCTGGTCTCGCCCCTGATCTCGGTTTTCGACGGGCCCAACATCAGCGAAAGCTGCGATGTCAGGGAGGTCACCACCGTAACCCCTCAGGTGTTTGCGCTGTTCAACAGCAAGTTTGCCCACCAGAAAAGCCACGCCATGGCTGAGCGGATCCTGCGGGAGGTGGGGACGGACCCGGCCCGGCAGGTGGAGCGCGCCTTCCAGTTGACCTTGCAGCGGCAGCCGACGGCGGCGGAAAAAGTCCGGGGTATGAAGTTCCTGGGGGTTGAATCGGGTCTGCCGGGGACCGAGCTGAGTCTGAAGCAGGTGGCCTATTCCCCGGAGAGCGCCGAGAGCCTGCCATCCAATGGCAAGACCGGCAGGTCTCTGTCCGACTTTTGCCTGGCCATGTTTAATCTCAATGAGTTTATTTTCCTGCAGTAGGCGAAGGAGTCCATTCGCAGCCTGCGAAAGAGTGGGTCACCGATGCTAATCAAACCGCAATTCAATCAATGTGGGGACGTCGAGGTCCAGGATCCCAGGTCAGGGGACGTGGGGCGCAGGGACTTCCTGTTCCGTATGGGCCGAGGGATCGGAGGGACCGCCCTGTCCTACATGCTGGCCCGGGACGGCCTGCTGGCCAAGGGGATCCCGGCGGGGAACCCTCTGGCTGCCAAGGCTCCCCATTTCGCTCCCAAGGCCAAGGCCTGCATCTTCCTCTTCATGGCCGGCGCTCCCAGCCAGATGGACACCTTCGACCCCAAGCCGATTCTGGCCAAGTACCACGGCACTCCCATCACCCGCATTTATGGAAGCCTGGAGAAGCGGATGTACGTGGGCAGCCCCTTCAAGTTTGCCAGGCACGGGCAGTGCGGGATGGAAGTCTCGGAAATTTTTCCTCACCTTTCCAGCTGCGTGGATGACATCGCCGTGGTGCGTTCCATGCATACCGACTCCAACAGCCATCCCACCGGGTTTATCCTGATGAACACCGGGGTGCAGGAGCCCGGCGCCAGCCCTTCCATGGGATCCTGGCTGGTTTATGGCCTCGGAACCGAGAACCGGAACATGCCTGGCTTTGTCGTCCTGCCCGACGGAGGGATCCAGGGCGGGATCGCCAACTACTCCAATTCCTATCTGCCCACAGCCTATCAGGGCACGCTGATCAACCCTCAGGGGGTTCCCATCGTAGATCTGAAGCCGCCCGGCGGCGTGACCGTGAAGCAACAGAGTCAGACGCTGGGATTGATCAACGACTACAACCGGGACTATATCGACTCGGACCCCGGCAACAGCGCTCTGCTGGGCCGGATGAAGAGTTACGAGTTGGCCTTCCGCATGCAAATGGCCGTTCCGGAAGCCCTGGACGTCGACCGGGAGCCCGAGAAGGTCAAGGAGTTGTACGGGTTGAACGACAAGATTGCCGAGCCCATGGCCCGCCGATGTCTGATGGCGCGGCGAATGGTGGAAAGAGGTGTGCGGTTCGTGCAGATCTATTGCGGAGGCTGGGACTCCCATTCCGATATCGATGGGGGACATCGGCGCTGTGGTCTCAAAAGCGATCAGCCTGTAGCAGGTTTATTGAAGGACCTGAAGCAGAGAGGCTTGCTGGACGAGACCCTGGTGGTTTGGGGCGGCGAGTTCGGGCGGACCGCCGACAATCACATGTCCTTCTTCCGGGCCCATCCCGGGCGCGACCACAACGAGAAAGCCATGGTGACCTGGTTTGCCGGCGGTGGGATCAAGGGAGGAACGGTGGTTGGCAACACCGACGAAATGGGAATCGAGGCCGCTGAGAACGTCTACCATCTGCATGACCTTCACGCCACCATCCTGCACCTGATGGGGTTGGACGACATGCGGCTCACCTACTACCACGCGGGCCGTTTCAAGCGCCTCACCGACCTGGGCGGCCGGGTCATGAAGGAGATCGTGGCCTAGCCTCCCGCTCTACCCATCACTCCCCCCTTGAGGGGGAGTCGCAGAAGCCGAGCCGCCAGGCGACGGCTGATGCGGTGGGGGGTGAACCCGGAGGTCTCACCGGGTCGATGAGTGCACGATGCAGCAGATCGCTGCACCTCCCACGCCTCCCAGCCGCGCAGCAACGCCACTGGCCGCCGAGCAGCGCAGCGGCGCCATCAACTGCGCCTTGGATTCAGATCTGAAGAAGCACTGTTTTCCGGGGTGGGTCTTTCCGTCCCGGAAAGTGGTCCTCAGCAATTAACCTATTGGTCCGTTCCTGCCGAAGGCCGCACAACCTGCTGGGCTTGCGGCCCCTTGGGCGTTGCCTTCTCGGCCTTGTCCAGTTGCTGAAAGATGCGGACCTGCTCGCTGGCTTCCTCGTTTTTCCCCAGCCTTCTCAGCACCTTCGCCAGTTGGATGTAGGCCTGCTTTCTCTTGGGCTCCAGGGCCACCACTTGCCTGAGCAGCTTCAGGGCCTTCTCGAATTCTCCAGCCTTCAAATAGATATCGCTTAAATCCTGCAGTGCCGGCACCCCACCCTGGTTGAGGCGGATCGCCTCCTCGAACAGGGCGGTCGCCTCCACGGTCTTCTCCTGATGAGCCAGGACCCTTGCCAGCCCCAGCCTAGCGCCGGACATTAGCTCCGGGTCGCCTTGGATCATGGGGAGGAGTTTTCTGAGGTGGGTCTCCGCTTCCTGGAAGCGGCCCAGGATCTCCAGATCCAGGCCGCCGTTGTACAGGACCAGGGGGTAGTTGGGAAACCGCTCCAGCAGTTGAAGCGAAGTTTCAAACGCCTTCTGATAGTTTTCGTCTTTCCGATAGGCGCTCAGCAGGAGCAGATGCACATCAGGATCGTCGGGGAACCGGTCAATCAATCCCTTGAGGCTCCGGATGGCTTCCGAATACTCCCCCCCGTCAATCATCACCTTGCTCAACAGGAAGACGGCCTTGGGCTCCTCCGGCTGTAGCTCCAAAACCTTGCCGAGGGCCCGTTTGGCTTCGGCGAGCTTCTTTACTTCCAGAAGCCTCATGGCTTGAAGCAGCAGGGCCGGGACAAAGTCCGGCTGGAGCAGGAGGGCCCTGTCGAGCAGTGGCCCCATGCGGTCGATCCGATCGGTTCGAGATAGAGCCAGGGCAAGCAGGTAGTGGGCTTCGGTCGATCGGGGAAGGTGTTCCACGCTCCGGGTTAAAAGGGGCACCGACTCCCGGTAGAGATTCCTCTCGATGAGAAGCCGGCAAACGGACAGAAGGGCTTGTGGGTCGACCTGCGCCGAACGTCCCATTTTGGCGGCGATTTGCAGAGCCTGGGTGGTCTGGCCGGTTTCAAGCAGGGCTTGGCACAGGTAGTAGAGGGCCTCCGGAATGGCATCGATCCTCGGTTGAAGGGGCTGCAGCGACTGGATGCACGGAGTGTATTTCTTGCCCTTGCAATAGACGATGCCCAGCCTGATCCTGGAGAATTCAAGCCCGGGGCTGAGGGTCAGCGACTCCCGGTAGGCCTGCTCGGCCTGGTCCAGCTTGCCCTGGTTTTCACAGACGAAACCCAACAGACGATAGCCGTCGGGGGAGGGTTGATCGGTCAGCAGGGAGCGGACCAGCTCTTCCGCCTCGGCCAGCTTGCCGGCCTGGGCCTGCTCCACCGCCTGGCGGAAGCGCGGGTCCGTACCTTGAGCACCTGGAGAGGTTTGGACCAGTGGAAATCCAAACAGGCAGATGAGCCCGATGGCTATTTTTGTGTGGGGAAAATTCACAGGAGCCGGGTCAGAGGTTGGGACCTGGAGTCACGGGATTACCGTCAAATTCTACCATGGGCTGAAGCCTCCGCCTACAGGAGGAGGCAGCCCGGGCGCACATCGGATTTTAGCGAAGTCGCCGGCCAGACACCCTCCAGCCTCGTGATTTACAGGGAAATTAACATGGATGCACAGGATATACAGGATTGTTTCTGGGAGTCCGGTGTCCTGTATTCTTGGGCACCCGCAAACCAGCATCGGATCATCGCTCGATTGAGCTTGGTCTGCAGCGGCTTCTCTTCCTGTTAATCTTGTTTGTCCATGTTCCTAGTCATGGAAAGGATATTTGATCCCCTTCCGGCACGGCTTCTGCGACTCCACCTCAAGGGCGAGTGATTCGGCATTTCCTGGGAGCGCGGGCGTCCCGCCCGCACCCTGTTCCCGCCAAGGCATATTCCCACGCCAGTCCCTGGCCGACCGCGCCAACCTGGCCATCAACGCTGAAGGCAGCCATCCTGTCGGCAGGCACCGCATCAGCCAGGCGGAAGGAGAGCAATGGTGTCGTTCCCGGTTGATCGAAGTGGGGGAGATAGGCGAAGCCGTGCCAGGCCCTGTGCGGGCGGGACGCCCGCGCTCCCAGGAAGTCGTCATCCCATGGCATCACTTTTCCCCCTCAAGGAGGGAGTGATCGGGGGGGTACAAACCGGTAACATCCTTTACACAATAAACCGGGAACATGGTTTACACCTTGCTAGGGTATCCGGCAAGGACGATCAGCCCAACAGCAGGATCAGCGCCGCCGTCGCCGGCCTTCCCGCCTGCGGGGGGCGGGCGATGCTGCTTCCGTCTCCTGGGGTGATGCCGGTTTCTTCAGCGCCGTGGCCCGGCAGGCGGTCAGCAGGACCCCGATAAACAGGAAAAGGGCGCCAATGGGGACGAGCAGGATCCCCAGACCCGGATCGCCTCCGTGGATCATCACTCCACCCAGGAAAAATCCTCCCGGCAGGAGGAAACTGGCGCCCATCAGACTGGGCGAAGCCAGACGGGCCAGTCGCAGCGTGTCTGCCGCCAAATGGGGCAATGTCGCCGCAAAGGCCAGGTGAACCAGCGAAAGCAAGACCCCGTGGGCGTGGGCCAAGGTCCACATGAGGCGCCGGGTGGCGTGAGCCGCGTCCAGGTACCAACCCACCTTGAATCCATGCAGGGATTCAAGCACGATTCCCAGGGTCAGAAAGCAGAGCAGGGACCACCAGCCGAAGCGCAGATGGCGGCGGAGGTAGGTGGCCGTGGCGGTATCGGCCGCTGTCGGGATTGGGTCGGGTTCCACTGCTGAATGCCTCCCGTTTTGTTTTCTCCGGATGGGGTGCGCTATTCGGCCAGGCTGACGACCCGATCATCCCGCTGGCGCAGCAGGCCCTCTCGCAGGTCCCGGCGCAGGGTGCCGTTGGAATCGATGAGGACCTCCGGTTTGTCCGAGCCGTGGGGAAGGCCCTGCCAGCGTTCCAGGACCTGTCGATGGGCCGCCGCCCTCTCCTGGGGGGGGCCGAAGAATTGGTACTCCCATTCGGCGAAGGCCTCCGACCGCCTCAGGGAGCGTGCGGCAATGAAGCGCACGGCATCGTAAGGGTCCTCCAGGAGCTGCCCCAGGAAGGGCGGCATCCAGTCCGTTCCCGAAACCTGACGGGCCGATTCCCAACCCAGACTCCAGGCCATCAGAGCCCGCTGGCCCGCATCGCCGCGCAGCAGCCACAACAGCGAGGCCGCCACCGATTGCTCCTCCCGGGTCAGCTTGGGAGTGGCTACATCGTACCACCTCTCCAGGTGAGACGCCGCCCAGGCCAGAGTCTTGTCCAGGTGACACTGGTTGCAGGCGTTGGGGCGTCCGGTCTGCAGGCTGGCCTGTACCGTGGGGGTGTCGACCTGGTGGCTGCGGATGGCCTTGAGAAGTCCGTAGGTGGTGTAAGGCATATGACAGTTGTAGCACTGACTGCCGCTGGAGGCCGGCGCATGCCGGGTGTGGGCCGGAGTGTCGAAGCGGGTGGAGTCATGGCACTGCAGGCAGGCCTGGTTGCCCCGCATGCCGGGCTTGAGCTGGTCGATGGCCCACAGCCTCAGCGGTCGGGGATCGTCCGGTGATTGATGCATGGCGTGGCAGGAGAGACAGGACAACTCTCCCCTCTGATAACAGGGGGTTTCGATCAGGCCGTTGTACTCCCTCCCCGACACCCGAATCATCCCGTCCGACCAGAACTTCTCCTCCCAGTAGGAGTGCTTGCGCTTTGCCAGTTGCCGCTGCCGCGGCTGCTGCCTGTCCTGGAACCGGACCACCAGCTTGGTTTCCGAAAGGACCTGGCCGGGCCGGTAGGGATAGCCATGGTTCATCCAGTGTTGGAAGTCGTCCTTCTCGTAAAATTCCAGGATTCCATGACACTGGCCGCAGACCTGGGAGGAGAGCTGATGGGAGAGGCGAGCCGGTTGAACGATGGAGGGGTCGGGACCCCCCTTCAGGTGAAAGCGGTAGCGACGCAGCGGATTGCGGTTGAGCAGCACGTGAGTCTCACCGGGCCCGTGACAGGCCTCGCAGGCAATGCCGAACTCGGCCACCCGGGTATCGAAGCTCAACTCGGTCAAGGCCGCCTGGGACCGTCCCCAATCAGGTGAACGGGTTTTCCCCTGGGTGGTGTGGCACTTGATGCAGGCCATGTTCCAGGCTCCGGGCAAAGCAGACTGGATCTGGGGCGCGGGCGGCGTGAGGAAGGTGGCGTTGCGGGGAATCCACTGCCGCTCCTCGATCAGGTAGATGAAGGGAATCTGTCCCAGCTTGCGGCTGTGCCCGGTCGCGTACCAGTAGACCTGCATGTGGTGGGAGCCGGTGATCATTGCCAGCCGTAGACGCCGGGGAGGGCCGGTCTGGTTGGAGTTGTCCATTTGGAACCACACCTCCCGGCCGCGGCGCTGCAGGCGATAGCTCTGGCCCAGAAAGGAGAAGGGCTTGTGGATCGGTCCTGCCACCGTATCGGCGGTGGCCACCTGTGTCATGGTTCGGTGGAAGGAACCGTACCAGGTGCTGTAATTGTGGGGGTGGCAGGACTGGCAGGCTTGCGAGGAGGTGTAGCCGTCTTCCCGGACCTGGATGGGCCGATTCCGCGGCGCCCGGTTGTGGGTTGGACGGCGGTAATCGGAAAGGTTGCAGGCCGCGGCCAGGAGGGTGACCAGAAGCAACGTGCCCCCCTGGCAACTTCGGCTGAGCCGGTAGCTCACCCTAGCATTCCCCCTGTACGTGTTTGGCCTTGTCGGCTCGGGAGAAACGATTGTACAGGAAGCCGGCATTCCGGGGAAATCCTGACCGGTACCAATGCTGCCGAGTCGTGTAGCAGGGGCACAGTCCCTGCCGGTCCCGGTCTCAACTCAGGCGCCACTCGTGTATTCTCCAGCAGCCAAAAAAAAGCCCCGGCTCTGAACGAGCCGGGGCTGGTGAAACAGCTAGCCTTCGATCAAAACTCCAATGCGAGGTTGAAGCGCGCCGATCGCATGCCCGCTCGCAACCCGGGCAGCCGGGTGGCGGTGGGGGAGTTGATGTTGAAGGTCGGTTGGTTGGGAGAGTATCCCCAACTGGCGTAGTTGAAGGGGTTATTGATCTGCGAGGAGAAGAGGATGTTCACGTTCTCCCCGATGGGGAAGTTCTTGAAGAGTCCCAGCGCCATCGAGAACACGTTGGGGGCCCGCAGGATGTTTCTTCCCGAGTTGCCGTAGCGTCCGATGTTGTTGCCAGGCACGGCAAAGGCGCCGGCGTTGTACCAGTCGTCGTCATTGCCGTCCGCTTTCTCCCAGCTCTTCCAGGTTCCGATCAGATCGGGACGTCCCCCCCTTTTCCCCAGCCCGGAGGGGTCGGGGCCTGTGAAACGAGTGCTGACCCCCTGGCCGGAGAGGATGTTGGTCTGGGTCGAGACCTCCCATCCTCCCAAAATCTGGTTCATGATCCCGGATATGGAGGAGCCGAACCGCTGGCCTCTCCCGTAGGGGACTTGCCAGTGGACGTAGTTCACCGTGCGGAAGGGAGACACGGCGCTGCTTTCGGCCCGGTCGCAACGGCGGCAGTGGGGATTCTCGTTGGCATTGCCGCGGTTGCTGTTGAAGCGCACCTCCACCACGTCGGTCATCTGCTTGGACCAGGCGAAACCGATCTCCCCGGAGAAGCCGAGCACGTTGCGGGGATAGATGACCGCCTCAAAGGCGTGGTAGGTGGCCCCGCCCCCGTTGTGGGTCTCGGAGATGGAGTTGTAGTTGCGAACCAGGCGGCGGTCGTCGCTCCAGGCCACCCCCACCTGCGGCAAGGGCACATTGATGTCCCTCCGGTAGAACATCTGGGTCTCCTTGCTCCAGATGTAAGAGACGCGGGCCCGCTGCCCTCCCACTTCGTTTTCGATGCTGATGTTCGCCTGCTGGGTGTAGGGCCAGACGGCCTCGGGGTTCACGAAGCTGAGGTTGGGGATGGGAGGGGCGCCCAGCACCGCGGGATCCGGAAGTCCCACCGGCCAGGTGAAGTTGGGCTGGGCTCTGCCGCTGCTGGAGTCCACGTTGTTGTAGGTGTAGGAAAGGGCGAAGGGTCCTCCGGTTTCAACAAAATCCAGCCGGGTCAGCCGCTGCATGATGGTGTAGATGCCGTATCCGGCCCGGATGACCAGCTTGTCGTCGAAGTTGGGCCGCCAAGCCAGACCGAAACGGGGCTGGATGTTGTTCTTGTCGGTGTTCCACAGGCCGCTGGGCAGCCCGGCCTGATCGGCGGTGATGACGGGATTGCGGTCCAGCACCCAGAGCGGATCGATAAAGCCCATGGCGAAATCATCCGGAACCACGATCGCGTTTCGTTCGGGATCGTAGGTGTAGTGGAGCCCCAGTTCATCCGTGGTGGGAGAGGATACATCGTAGCGCACGCCGAAGGATAGGGTCAGGTTGGGCAGGGCCCGGAAGGTGTCGGTGATGAAGAACCCCAGTGAATGGGCCTGCTTCACGATGATGGGCCGGAGGTTGCCTTTGCCCATGCTCGTCGGCATGCCCAGCAGAAAGTCGGCATAGGGATTGCCGGTAAAGGCGCCGCTAAAGCTTTGAGTCCCCCAGTTGGTGCTCCAGACCCTGTTGGATTCGTCCGTGGGGCGCCGGATCTCGAACCCCGCCTGGATGCTGTGCTTGCCCTTGTACCAGGAGAGGGAATCGCTCACCGTCCACTGATAGGTTCGGGTCAGGTTGGTCCCCCAGCCGTTAAAGGGAGTGAATCCGGCGATCCGGAAATTGGGTCCCGAACTTGCCTCACTGGAGACAGGCGGCTCGATACCGGTCAGACCCAGTTCCTTGAGCCTTGCCGCTGCCCAGTCGACGGTGTCTTGAGGGTTGCCGCCCCGTGTGTAGTTCCGGTAGACGTTGCAGGAGGCACAGTTGTAGAAGCCGATGCGGAACTCGTTGACCAGGGTGGGCGAGAGGGTGCTGGTGGTGCCCAGGGCAAAGGTCTTGGCGCAGCAGCTCTGGTGGAAGGGCCCGGCCCAGTCGTACATAGAGCGATCGTTGAAGCCTCCGGCGCCATCCCACTGTTGGGAGTGCTCGGCGTAAGAGGTCAGGACCTCGAAGGTTTCGGTCACCTTGTGATCGAAGCGGTAGTTGATTCTGCGCCCCCCCGCAGCCAAGTAGGTCCAGATGCCCGGCACTCTGTTCGTACCGGGGATGGGGTCGCGCAGATAGGTGTTGAGCTTGAGGGCGATGGGATGGATGCGATCGGCGGGAATGATGTTTCCCGGAAAATCCATCCCGGTCACCGGGTCGGTGATCTGGCTGCCGAAAGAGGACAGGTCGCCGGTGCGCCAGGCCGCCTCGGGGTGGAGTTGACTCACCTGGCGGTCGCCGGCATTGTTTTTGAAGGTGATAAAGGTGAACATCCAGTAGGAGCTGTTGCGGCCGTCATAGATCTTGGGGACCCAGAGCGGACCGTTGAGCACAAAGCCGGCTTCCCATGTTCCCGTACCCACCGGGCGTGTGTGGTTGCGCGGGTTGTTGGCGTTGAGGACATTATTCCTCATCATCCCCTCGATACGCCCGTGATAACTGTTGGTGCCGCGCTTGCTGACGATCTGGATGTTGACCGGGGTCTGAAAGTTGGCCGGGGCCACCGTGTGGGTGACCTTGACTTCATCCACCGCATAGGAAGACAGATATTGACGATAGGCGTCCAGTTCCGCTCCGTCCATGGACATGTGGGCCGAGCCTTCGCGGGTCCCGTGGTAGCCGAAGTAGCCGCCGGCCTGAGAGACGGTGGGCTGCCCGAAGGTGACCCCGGTATTCTGGGCGCTCGGATTCCGGGTCCAGTACTTGCCGGCCCGGACCGTGGACACGTCCGCGGTCTCGGTGACGATCACGGCCGACTCGGCGGTGACGCTGATCTCTGTGGCGATGTCGCCCACTTCGAGTTGGACATCCACGCGGACCGTGCGTCCCGCGCCCACCACCACGCCGGTATTCACGTAACGGTTGAAGCCCGCCATCTCGACTTCGACCGTGTAGCTTGTCGGAGGAAGGGTGGAGAACAGGTAGTTCCCGTCGCTCTCGGTGGCGAGGGTCCGCTCGACCGCGGTCAGCTCGGAGCGGAGAACGACGGAGGCTCCTACCACCACCGCCCCGTCGGGGTCGGTCACGTTGCCGATGATGTTGCCGTTGAGGATCTGCCCGTAAAGGCTGCCGCTCATGGAAAGGGCCGCCAGCAGAGAAGCGAGAACGAAACCCTTGATGCACTTGGTTAGCATGGTGTCTCCTGAAACTGTTTGGGCCTGGAATGGGCCTCGGATCTGTCTCATTTAGGTGCCTTATTGAGTATTTTGATACCTTAGCCGCTGAGGTAGCTGCAATTTCCTTGCCAAATTGACAATGAAGTCAATAAAAATGCAAGTAATTCATTTGAAGACATTTAGAGTCCATCCGGTGCGTGGCGCCCGCACCGGCTTCCTCCTTGAATATACGAGAAATTGAAGTGGAGTGCTGTCTCCGTGGCAAAACGTTGCCAAGACAAGCAACAAGTCTCATGATATGAGTCACTTAAGATTCGACCGATCCGAATACGATATTCCGGATCGATAGTTTCGATCATTTCGAGTTATTGAACTGATCTGCCGGCAGTGGAGCCCGGGATCGTTTGAATCCCGCGCTGCCGTAGCCTGGCGGTTCGGCTTCTGCGACTCCCCCCTTGGTACCTGTTTGGCCGGGCCCCCGCCCTTCCGTGCGGATCATTCCAGGAAAAACGGCCGATCATTTAAGGAAGATGAACCACGAATGAACACGAATACATACGAATACAGATGGACCTCCTTCAGCGACAAGCGGCGCCAAAATGCTTCTGCAAATTCGTGACCTGTCATGGGATGATGACTTCCTGGGAGCGCGGGCGTCCCGCCCGCACAAAGCCTGGCACAGCCGCGGCCAAAGGCACAGGATGCGGGCGGGACGCCCGCGCTCCCGGGCGATGCCGTCCCGGCGGCGCAGTGGGGGATGTCTGGCGGGCGACTTCTCAGAAAGTCGACCTGCACCCCTTGGGGAAACTCCCGTTTGCCCGCGAGCCGTGATCCTGCCCCCGGACCGGGCGGATCACTCCAGAGTGAAACAACGGATTATTGTGGCTTATCCGGAGCAAGAGATTGGAGTTGAATCTTTCTACGGGATAAGAGTATCGAGGCGCCGGGCGCCGTGGCTGACACGGACCACTTCAATTCCGTGAGGGATGATCCGATACAGGATCAGATAACGACCGATGGGAAAGAGTCGGCATTCTTTTCCGATCTCCGGTCGGGCAACTCCAAGCTGTGGATTTTGGGCTAAAAGGGTACAGGTTGCCTCGATGTCATCGAGCAAGCGGTCTGCCGCCTCAGGATTGTCTTGGGAGATATAAAGCCAGATGTCTATGAGATCCGCTTCAGCTAGAGCGGTTCATTGGATCGTTGGCATTCCATCCCGGTTCGGTGGCTGCGCCTACTTGGCGCGGGCATTTTCTGTCGCTCGGCACCTGGCCTCAGCCTTGACGGCATCTATGTCCGCAAACCGGCCGGGACCACTGTGGAGGCCATCCTGCCAAGCCTTACGCAGTTCCTCGATTTCCTCCCGGCGGAACTTGTGACGCAGCTTCCACTCCCGCAAGGCTTCCCGGACCACTTCGCTGGTGCTGACATACTCACCGCTATTCACGGCATCCCGCACCGTGGCAGCCATCTCCGCCGTCAAGGCGATGCTGATTTTTTCCACATTAGGCATAGCAGTTAACCCCCTCCTTAGCGTCTGCCATAGTAGTAAATATTCGTACTTTTGGCCAGATCGAAAACCAATCGGTGCTTCACCGGACTGAGTATTGGTCCCGAATCGTGTGGTCTTTCCATTCACCGGTCGGCCCCGGGGCTCACCCTGCCGGCCTCGGACCGCCCCCAACCTTGACGCCATCCGGTGATTCTTTCCATAATTCAATTTCGATTCAGACCTGGAACCTTCAGGAGGCGTTCCTCTCGGTGAGACCAGCGAAATCCGCTCCCGGACGGCGGTCGCGAGTGGAGTCCGTTGCCCGGTGGGCGCGGCGGCGTAGCGGTCCGCCTACTGCCGCCGGCGCGGTCCTGGTGCTCCTGCTGGCTGTTGCGGCAACCGTTCAAGGTCGCAGTGCCGAGCCTGTCAGCAAGGAGGCTCGGGCCAGCCACCGGAAAATGTTGCAGGTCTTGAAGGAACTCAGGGAGCGCGTTCCCGATCGCGACCCGGTACTGGGCGACTTCCGGGCACGCCACCTGCGGGCGGAACTGGAAGCGGTGGAGGCCGGCCGCAAAAAGGCCGGGTTCTTTCCCCAGGTGACCCGCTGGCGGCTCCATTTCGACCTGGGCCGGGAGGAGCTCCAACTGGGCAACGAGCAACGCTCCCTGGAGCATTCCGACGCCGCTTTCAGACTGCTGCCTCAAGTCGAGAACCTGTTGCGCGCGGATCTGCCCATCCGGCTGCGCTTCCAGCTTGGGGTGTCTCACCTGCGGGTTGGGGAGACCCGGAACTGCTGCCTGCGGGCAAACCCCGATAGCTGCATCCTGCCCATCCGAGAGGGCGGCATCCACACCGAGCCGGAGGGGTCCCGGCAGGCCATCCGCTATTTCACTCAGGTGCTGGAACAGTCCGCTTCGGACTCCATTGCCTACCTGGAGTCCCGCTGGCTGCTGAACATCGCCCATATGACCCTGGGGAGCTATCCCGAGGGCGTGCCCCGGGCCTACCTCATTCCGCCCAGGGTCTTTCAGTCCGATGAGTCCTTCCCCAGGTTCCCCAACATCGCGGGCGATCTGGGGCTCGACACTTTCAATCTGGCCGGCGGCGCCTGCGCCGACGACTTCAACAACGACGGTTATCTGGACCTGGTCGTTTCCACCTGGGACCCGGCGGAGCAGATGCGCTTCTTTGTGAACGCAGGGGACGGCTCCTTTGTGGATCGGACCCGGGAAGCCGGGCTGAGCGGGCTGTTCGGAGGCATCAATCTGCTGCAGGCCGATTATGACAACGATGGGCACCTGGACTTGCTGGTCCTGCGCGGGGGATGGCTGGGGGACAGCGACCGGCATCCCAACTCCCTCCTCAGAAACAACGGCGACGGGACTTTTACCGACGTGACCTTCCTGGCGGGCCTCGGAGAGGTACACTACCCCACTCAGACGGCCTCCTGGGCGGATTACGACAACGACGGCGACCTGGACCTCTATATCGGCAACGAATCCACCCGCAAAGGCATTTTTCTTCCCCAGCCCCTGGGCGAGGTCGAAGACGACCGGCTGCATTTTCCCTGCCAACTTTTCCGCAACAACGGCGATGGATCCTTTTCGGACGTGGCCCGGCAAGCCGGGGTCACCAACGACCGCTGGACCAAGGCGGTGATCTGGGCGGACTATGACGGGGACCGCTATCCTGACCTGTACGTCTCCAATTTTTGGGAGCACAATCGCCTCTACCGCAACAACCGGGACGGGACCTTCACCGACGTGGCCGGCAGGCTGGACGTCACTGGCCCCATGGCCAGCTTCCCGGCCTGGTTTTGGGATTTCGACAACGACGGGAACCAGGACCTCTACGTCTCGGCCTATATGACCGAAGTGGCCGACCTGGCCGCCGCCAGCCTGGACCTGCCCTTTGAAACCGAGCTGCCCCTGCTGTATCGCGGTGACGGGGAAGGGGGATTTGAAGAGGTGAGCCGTCAGCTCGAACTGGACCGGCCTTCCGCGCCCATGGGGTCCAACTTCGGAGATCTCGACAACGACGGCTATCTCGATTTTTACCTGGGCACGGGCACCCCCGACTACCACGATCTGATGCCCAATCTGATGTACCGCAGCCTGGGTGGAAAACGGTTTGCAGACATCTCCATCGACGGCGGCTTTGCCCACCTGCAGAAAGGGCACGGGGTGGTCTTCGCCGACTTCGACCACGACGGGGACCAGGATATCTTCGAACAGATGGGCGGCTCTTACGCGGGCGACAAGTACGCCGACGCCCTCTATGAGAATCCGGGGTTCGGCAACCACTGGATCGCCATCCAGCTCGTGGGCGTGCGCTCCAACCGGTCGGCCATTGGCGCCCGCCTTCGGCTGGAGGTGGAGGAGCAGGGCCGGGCCCGCACCATCTTCAAGACGGTCAACAGCGGCGGCACCTTCGGCGCCAACCCCTTGCGCCAGACCATCGGGTTGGGCCGTGCGCCGAAGATCCGGCGCCTGGAGGTCTTCTGGCCCACCACCGGCGAGACCCAGGTCTTTCGGGATGTTCCCGCGGATCGGTTCATCCGGATCGTGGAGGGCAACAGCCGGTATCGCCGGCTCTCGCTGCCGAAGTTCGTCCTGGGCGGGGGGGCCAAGGAAAAGAAGCAGGCTCGCTCGTTGCGATAGCAATCGGTAAATTAGGTTGTCAGGTCCCTGGTCGTGAGGTGGGCAATGATTTGTTACGTCTTCAGGGGTTACCCCCTGCACGTGCCTCACGAGCGCAGCGCCTCCTTTAAATTGACTTTAAATCAGGAGGGGAGCTTTGCGACTCAGCCAGAGCGTGCGGGGATTGGCCCAAAGGAACTTATGAAGGACTGTCAGGAGTTGCAAAAGGAACGACGGTTGACAACACAGGCTTGTGTCCCAGGTTGGCGAGGCTGGAAATAGGTGATTTGTTCGAGGATGCGCCCCGATGATAGCTCCCAGCAGGCAAGCGTCAAGCTACCCTTGGCGCGACAGTGAGTTGAACACCAAGCGCGCTAAGGACCTTCATCAGTGTGCCGATCCGAGGGTTGCGTTCACCGGACAATGCCTTGTACAGGCTTTGACGACTCAGTTGAGTTTCCTGAGCGATCGAGGTCATGCCCGTGGCGCGAGCGACGTTGCCGACGGCTTTCACGAAAAACTCCGGATCGTTTTCTTCAAGTGCGGCCCTCAAGTATTCAATGACCGTCTCATCGTTGTTGAGAAACTCGGCACTATCCCAAGGGGTATAGGTTTCTTTGCTCATGGTGCCTCCCTAAAGTTCACTCACCATTTGTTGGGCGTGTTTTATGTCTTGCTGCTGGCTCGACTTGTCGCCGCCGCAGAGCAGGATCACCAGCCTGTTGTCTCGAATCGTGTAGTAGACGCGGTAGCCTTTGCCAACGGGCACGCGCATTTCGCTGACGCCCTGACCCACGGGTTTGTAGTCACCAAGGTTGCCCTCCTCAATGCGGTCAATGCGAATGGCGATTCGCGCTTGGGCGCGCCTGTCGCGCAATCCCTTCAGCCAGCGAAGAAAGATACCGCTCTTGACCACTTGATAGGTGACGAGATTATTTGTATCCAATTGGAGACACTTTGTCAAGTCGAGAAGGGGTTTTGACCGTTCCTTCACATCTTCAAGGGGCAGCAGTGGGTTTTCCGTGTGGTAGTGCAAGTCTGATGAAGTGGCTCCCTTCTTCCAATAGGCGCCGGCATTGGGGTGCGGTTCTGACCATCGTTACTCCGGCAATGGTTGCTCTCGGCTGGGTGTCCCCTCAATTCCTGTCATCGCAGAATCTCCGTTCACCCTTTACGGATGGGACGGCTGCCGCCGCCATCGAATTCCGGCACCAGCGAGGCGCTTCCGACCAGAAGCATCTGGTGGAGACGGTGGGCTCCGGATGCGCCCTGTTCGACTACGACAACGACGGCTGGTTGGATATCTTTATGATCAACGGGGGTCTCACCCCTGACTCCAACGCCGCCGGGCCGGTTCGCCACGGGCTCTATCGCAACCTGGCCAACGGCCGTTTCCAGGAGGTGACCGCCCGGGCGGGGTTGGGGGGAAACGGCGCCTTCGGCATGGGCGTTGCCGTGGGCGACTACGACAATGACGGCGACCGGGACGTCTACGTCACCAACTTCGGACCCAATGGGCTCTATCGCAACAACGGGGACGGGACCTTCAGCGACGTCACGGGCAAAGCCGGCGTCGGGTGTTCCGATTGGAGCACCAGCGCCGCCTTCTTCGACATGGAGAACGACGGCGACCTGGATCTCTACGTGACCAACTACGTGGACACCAGTTTTGAGACCAATCCCCTCTGCGAGCTCAAGAACATTCGGACCTATTGTTATCCGGGCAATTACGACGGCGTCGCCGACAGACTCTACCAGAACCTGGGCGGCGGCCGTTTCCGGGACGTGTCCGCGGCCAGCGGGATCCTCAATGCCGAGGGCAAGGGTCTGGGGGTGGTGGCGGCCGATTTCGACGACGACGGCTGGACGGACCTTTACGTCGCCAATGACACGGTCAGGAATTTCCACTACCGGAACGACCGGCAGGGCGGTTTCGAAGACATGACCCTCCTTTCGGGAACCGGCTACAACGAAGAAGCCAATCCTGAGGCGGGAATGGGCACCGATGCAGCCGACTACGACGGGGACGGTCTGATGGATATCGTGGTGACCAATTACGATATGGAGACCAACGCCCTCTACCGGAACCACCAGGACTGGCTGTTCACCGACGAAAGGGCCTCGTCCGGAGTCACCCGGGGAGATCAGTTCCTGCTGGGGTTCGGCACCGGCTTTTTCGATTTTGACAACGACGGGGATCAGGATCTGCTGGTGGTCAACGGACACGTCCTCGACAACGTCGAGCGGGTCCAGTTCGGCTTCCGTTACGCCCAACCCGACATGCTGCTGGAGAACCGGCAGGGGAAGTTCAGGGAGCACGCGGGCTTCTCCCGGGAGGCAGGCCTGGAGCCGCGGGTCGGCCGCGGTTCCTGCTTTGGAGACCTGGACAACGACGGCGACCTGGATATCCTGGTCAACAACTGCGGCGGGCGGCCCCATCTTCTCCTGAACCAGGTGGGGAGCAGGCGGAACTGGATTCTGCTGAACCTGATCGGTTCCCGGAGCAACCGGGACGGGGTGGGAGCCAGGATCGTGGTGACGACTGCCGGCGGCCGGCAAACCGACCAGGTGATGGGAGGCGGGGGGTATCTGGCGGCCAGTGACCTGCGGGCTCACTTCGGTCTGGGCGCCGCCGACAGGATCCAATCCCTGCGGATCCGGTGGCCGGGGGGAGCCGAAGAGGTGTATCGAGACCTTGGCGCCAACCGGATTCTTTCCATCAGGGAAGGAGCGGGGAGGGTGGAGGTCATCCGGGCTTCGCGGCCGGCAGGGGACGTCGAACCTTAGCGAGGCTTCGCCTCAGACCGACAAGCAATGAAGGGGAAAAAGATATCCACGAAGGGGATCCACGAAGAGCACGAAGGGAAAAAGAGTTATCCACGAAGGGGCACGAAGGACCACGAAGGGCCACTAAGGGGTTGGAGAAAGCTCAAGAGGGATCCGCCAAGGGTCGGGAAGGGAGAAAAGATTTCCACGAAGGAGCTGTCAAGGGGGAGCCTTTTGCAAAATTCGCCAGTAGGTGGGATTTATTGCCGGGAAGGGTTGTGATCCCTGGGAAACCCATGGCTGGCCAAGTGCAGATCCGAATTTTGCAAAAGGCTCGCGGGTAAAAGATTAATCCGCGAAGGGACTCCAAGGGGTTGGAAAAGACTCGAAAGGGGTCCCTGAAGGGCCACGAAGAAAGACACTAAGGGAAAAACGATATCCACGAAGGACCACGAAGGACACTGGGGCTACCCACAAAGGGGACCCAGGTACAGGAACATCAAAAAGTTTCGTGTTGATTCGTGTCAATTCGTGGTTCGTCTTCATTAATGATCAGCCGTTTTTCCTCGAATGATTCGCACGGCAGGGCGGGGGCCGGCCAAATAGGAAATTCACAAATCTTGACTCATCTGTCATCGTTGTTTCGACTCAACAGGTTAAGTGCTGATACGGTGATGGTTAGAGGATCGTCTCCGGCCGGGAACAGGCCACCGCGGCAATGCCGTCGGAGGCGGAGGTGGCGGATGTCGGTTGTAAGCAAAAGCCGTGCTGGAGCTGCAAGGACCTTGACCCTGATGGCCCTGGTTTTGTGGATGGGCCTGCCGGTGGGCGGTCAATGGCGGAAGAAGCCCTTTCAGGAGTGGACCCGGGACGAGGCCCGCAAGATTCTGAGAAAATCCCCCTGGGGAAAATCCCACCTCTTCGTCATCCCCGCAAGAGATGGCTATGACAGGGACCTGCGCAGTGAACGGGCGGCGTGGCCGGGTCTCGATCCCCAAGGCCCCCCCGACCAGACCCGATCCGGCGACGTGGAACAGCGCCAGGCCTCCCGTTCCGACAATCCCCTGGACGACCCGCGTAACTCCATCAATCTGGGAGAGTCTCGTGGTGACGGGCGAAGCGGCAACCTCTGGCGACCGGCCGAACGCTATCGGGTCTTCTGGTACTCTTCCCTCAGGGTCCGTCAAGCCATCGGCCGACTGCGCCAGCTCCGGGGTCTGGATCTGAAGGAACAGATGCAGGCGCTCTACGGGCAGTCCCGCCATCATCACATCATTGCCGTGGCCGGCTCGGTTTCCAGGTTCTACCGCCGGGCCACCCTGGAGGAGATCCAGGGGAAGACTTTCCTCTTGTCAGGAAAACGCAAGCCCAAGAAAATCGATCCGGTGCAGTTCGTAGGTCCCGAGACCCTTCGCTTCCCCATGGCTCTCTTCCTTTTCCCCCGAGTCACCGAGGCGGGGCGGTCCCTGGAACCGAGCGACGGGGAGGCCCGTTTCATCAGCCAGCAGGGTCCTCTGAAGGTGAAGACTTCATTCAAGCTGAAAAAGATGATGACCGGCGGAAAGCTGGATCTGTGAGGATAGTGGATAGTGGTTAGCAACGCCCCCGCGCCGCCGTGCGGATCATATGAGAGTGAAACAAAGGAGCTTCATAGCCTTTCGGGAGTAGGGACATTTTCCGTTTGACCGGTTTGTTGCATTAGGGAACATCGATAGACAGGATAGACAGGATTAACAGGACGAGACGTTTTTGCACCGGATGCTGACTCGCTCGATGATCGTGTGCGTGTGAAGTGATCCATGAACTTGGGAGCGGGTTTTTGGAATCCTAGTTGAAGAAAAGGTGATGATGGAACTCAAGCGGCTGAAACCTGTCGCCAAACAATCCTGTTAATCCTGTCCATCGATAATATGCTTAACGCATCGATCAAAAAACTCTTCACTAACCACTCTCCACTCTCCACTCTTCTGGGGATTGTGGCGCTGCTGGCTGCCTGCATCATCCTGGTTGGGCAAGACGCCGTTTACCAGGCTTCGAGGGAGGATGCCGCTCCCCAATACCTTGACCCGCAGACGTGTCAGCCCTGTCACGCCGAAATCAATCGGAGCTATCGGGAGGTGGCCATGGGGCGTTCCTTTTACAGGCCCTCCGCCGGGAACGTCATCGAGGACTACACCGCCGACAACCACCTCTTTCACGCACCTTCCAATCGCCACTACCGGATGGTTCAGCGCAACGGCAAGTTCTACCAGAGACGCTACCAACTGAACGCTCAGGGAAGGGAAAAGAACGTCTTCGAACTGGAGGTGACCCACATCATGGGTTCCGGCAATCATGCGCGGACCTATCTGAACCTGGACGGGAACGGAGTGTTGCGGCAATTGCCGGTGAGCTGGTATTCCCAGGGGAAGGGTTGGGGGATGAGTCCGGGGTACGACCATGCCCGCCACGACGATTTTCGCCGCCGGGTCGGTCATTCCTGCATGTTCTGCCATAATGGCTATCCACGGCTTCCCGAGCCCAGCGACCGCTACGGGCACCAGAACCGCTTCCCGCCGGACCTGCCCTCGGGCATCGACTGCCAGCGCTGCCACGGTCCGGGTTCCAGGCATGTGGATCTTCTGTCGGGTGGAGAGGCGGCCATGGAGGCGGTCCGCGCGGCCATCCTCAATCCGGTCCGTTTGAGTCCGGAGCGGCAGATGGACGTCTGTATGCAGTGTCACGTGCAGTCCACCCTGGGCAACCTGGGGGACCGGGTGCGGCGGGCCGGACGTTCGGTCTATTCCTTCCGTCCCGGGGAGTCGCTGGATGACTACATCGTCCACTTCGATCTGGTGGAACCCGATCCCGGCAAGCCGGCGGACCGGTTCGAGATCGACAGCACCGCCTATCGGCTGTTCCAGTCAAGCTGTTTCCTGGAGAGCCGGGGGACCATGACCTGCACCACCTGCCACGATCCCCATCGGACGCCCCGCGGTCCGGAAGCCGTTCGACATTTCCGCCAGCGCTGCATGAGCTGCCACCCCGGCCCGTCGGGGGAGGTCCATCCCCAACCGGCTCAAAGCAATTGCGTGCGTTGCCATATGCCCAGGCGGCGGACGGAGGATGCCGTCCACGTGGTGATGACCGATCATTGGATTCAGCGCCGTCTCCCGGGCCGGGACCTGCTGGCTCCCCTTCAGGAAGACCATTCGCCCCATGAAGGGGCCGTGGTTCTGCACGACCCGGAGTCCCTCCCGGCATCGGAACGGGACATCTATTGGGGTTTGGCCCAGATCCAGTCGCCCTCCAACCTCAAGCAGGGCCTGGGCCGGCTGAAGGCTCGCTTGAGCCGGGAGCCCTCCGCTCAGCCGGAAGTTTTTGCCGAATGGGGCAAGGCCCTATTGGAGGCGGGCGAACGGGACACAGCCGAGGTTCGTTTGCGCCAGGCCCTGCAGTTGGATTCCAGCATGGTCATTGCCCGCACCAAGCTGGGGGAGGTCCTGAGGGAGCAGGGCAAACTGAACGAAGCCGCCCGCCACTACCGGCTGGCCCTGGCGGTCGATCCCACCTATGGAGAAGCCGAAATTGGCCTGGGACTCATTGCCAAAGGACAGGAGCGGCCCGATGCGGCCATCGGCCACTTTCGCCAGGCAGTGCAACACAACCCCTTTTTGGCGGAAGGCTTTGCCAACCTGGGGACGGCCTTTCTTCAGCAGGGAAGATGGGTCCAGGCTGTTCAGGGGCTTGAGAAGGCCTTGAGCGTCGAGCCGGCCAATCCCCAGGTCCACCTCAATCTGGGAACGGCCCTGTCCAGGGCGGGCCGGCTGCCTGAGGCCCTGGAGACCTTTGCCGAGGCGGTTCGTCTCAAACCGGACCTCCCAGAAGCCCACTACAGTCTGGGCCTGGCTCGGGCCCGGGCGGGCCGACCAAGGCAGGCGATCGAGGCCTTCCGCCAAGCCGTCCAACTCAAGCCCGAGGACGCCGACTTTCACTACAATCTTGGGGTGGCCCACAACGAGCTGGGGCAGTTGGAAGAAGCCGTGCAGGCCTTCCGGCAGGCGGTCCGGCTGAGGCCGGACGACGCTGACGGCCTTTCCAGTCTCGGCCTGGCCTATGCTCAACTGGGCCGGCTGCCCGAGGCCCTCAAGGCTTTTCAAAAGACGGCGGCCATCCGGCCCGAGGATCCGGAAGCCCGATTCTTTTTGGGAATGGCTCATCTCATGCTGGGGAACCGGAAGGCGGCAATGAAGGAATACGAGACGTTGAAACGCCTGGGCGCACACCCAAGGGCAGGGATGCTGAAGGACCAGATGGACCGGAAAAGCCCCGGCGATCCGCCCCGGGATTAGCGTCCATCTCTCCGTGGTCACCGGGCGCCAGCCACTGTTGAGGAAAGTTGGTTTGAGAATGGCTGATTTCGAGACTCGCAACTGGTTGCGGCGGTATCCAGTTGCCGGATTATTCTTGACTGTCGCCCCGGTGGTTGCCTGCGCTGTCCTGGTAGGGCAAGAGACCGTCTACCAGGCTTCGAAGCCGGGTGCCACCGCCCAGTATGTCGACCCGCAACTCTGCCAGCCCTGCCACTCCGACATCCACGACAGCTACCGGAAAGTGGCCATGGGCCGCTCCTTCTACCGGCCTTCCCCTGGGAACGTCATCGAGGACTACAAGGTCAACAACCACTTCTTCCACGAGCTCTCCAACCGCCACTATCGGATGATTCAGCGCGACGGGCGGTTCTACCAGAGGCGCTACCAACTGGATGCCCAGGGCCGCGAGCAGAATGCCTTCGAGATGGAGGCCACCCACATCATCGGCTCGGGAAACCACGCCCGCAGCTATCTCCATCTGGACGCCGCCGGCGTGCTGAGGCAGCTGCCGGCGAGCTGGTATACCCAGGAGCAGCGCTGGGCCATGAGTCCCGGCTACGACCGGTCCGACCATGAGGATTTCAGCCGGCAGGTGACCCATGCCTGCATGTTCTGCCACAACGCCTATCCGCCCCTTCCGGAACCCTCGGACCGGCTTGGGCTCGACAGCCGTTTCCCCAGGGAACTGCCGTCGGGGATCGACTGCCAGCGCTGCCACGGTCCCGGGGCCCGGCACCTGGAGCTGGTTTCCAGCGGCACGGCGGATGCGGCCGACATCGGCCGGGCCATTGTGAATCCGGTCCGTCTGGGACCCGAGCGCGAAATGGAGGTCTGCATGCAGTGCCACCTGCCGGTGGCCACCGCCGGCCCGCACATCCAGCGCTTCGGGCGCTCGATCTACTCCTACCGGCCGGGCGAGCCCCTGGCGGACTACGCCGTCCGATTCGATCTGGTCGATCCCGAGACCCGGAAGTTGAGCGAGCGATTCGAGGTGGACAGCAGCAGCTATCGCCTGCGCCGGTCGCCCTGCTTCATCGGCAGCCGGGGAAGGATGACCTGCACCACCTGTCATGATCCCCATCACGCTCCCCGCGGGGAGGAAGCGGTGCGGCACTATCGGGAGCGCTGTATGGACTGTCACGCCGAGGTGTCGCCGCAGGCCCATCCCCAGCCGGGGGAGAGCGATTGCGCGAGCTGCCATATGCCCCAGCGCCGCACTCAGGACGCGGTTCACGTGGTGATGACCGATCACTTCATCCAGCGCTACCCTCCCCAAAGGGACCTGCTGGCGCCCCTCAAGGAAGACCACTCCCCCAAGCCCGACGAGGTGGTGTTGCACCAGCCGGATGCGTTGCCCGATTCGGAACGGGAAATTTACCGGGGATTGGGACAGATTCGGTCTCCGGTCCATTTAGCCCGGGGGGTGGATCGGCTGGAACTGGCCCTTCCCCAATGGCAAGGGAGCAGTCCTGAGCCCTACCTTCAGTTGGCCCTGGTGCAGGTGGAGTCGGGAGACCTGGATCAAGCCGGAATCCATCTGAGACGGGCCCTGGAGGCCGATCCGGAGCTGACGCCCGCCCGCTTCCGGTTGGGGGAGGTGCTGAGGAAGCAGGGCCGTCCGGACGAGGCGGCCGAGCAGTACCGGCGCGCCCTTCGCCTCAATCCCGGCCACGCCGCTGCCCACAACGGCCTGGGACTGATCCTGAAGGAGCGGCAACAGATCGAGGCGGCGCAGGAACACTTTCGACTGGCTGTGCGCAGCGATCCTCTGCTGGCGGACGCCCATGCCAATTCAGGAACCATTTTTCTGCAGCAGGGTCAGGTAGAAGAGGCCACCCGGGAGTTTTTTCGCGCTTTGCAGATCGAACCCAATAAACCGGGGGTATACCGCTCGCTGGGGGTGGCTCGGGCGGGGCTGGGCCGACACCCGCAAGCCGTCAGCGACTTTCAGCAGGCCATCTCGCTAAAGCCGGAGGACGCTGAAGCCCATTACAACCTGGGTCTGTCCCAAAACGAACTGGGCCGGCACGGGGAAGCCATTCGCGCCTTTCAAAAAGCCATCGACCTCAGAAGCGACCATACTGAAGCCCATTCCAGTTTGGGAGTGGCCTATGGCCAGGCGGAGCGCCTGCCGGAGGCGGCGGAGGCCTTTCGGCAGGCGGTCAAGATCGATCCCGACTACGGCGAGGCCTATTCCAACCTGGGTCTGGTTCTGGGCCAACTGGGGCAATGGAGGGAGGCCGCCGCGGCCCTGGCTCAAGTGGTCCGCATCGATCCGGAGGATGCCGAGACCTGCCTCAAACTGGGTCTTGCTTACGGCCAGGCCAGGCAATTCCAGCAAGCGGTGGAGTCCTTTCAGCAGGCCATCGAGATCAAGCCCGACTTTGCCGAAGCCTACTCCAACCTGGGGGCGGCCTTCGGCCAACTCGGCCGGCACCAGGAAGCCGGTCAGGCCTTCCGGGAAGCCGTGCGCCTGCGGCCCGATTCATTGCAGGCTCACCTCCATCTTGGAACGGCCTACGTGCAAATGGGGCGCCTGCCGGAGGCCATCCGGGCCTTTCAAGAGGCCACACGCATCAAGCCCGACCTGATCCGATTGCACCAGTTCATTGGGGAAGCCTACACCCGCTTGGGACAGCCGCGGCAGGCGATCCCCGCCTTCAGGCAGGTTCTCCGTTTCCAGCCTGGAGACGTCGAGGCGCGCTTTCATCTGGCGCTGGCCTATCTGGCGGTTGGAGAAAGGGCCTCGGCTCTGGAGCAGTACCGGAAGCTGAAAGATCTGGATGAGGCCAGGGCCGGGCAGTTGATGGAGCGGATCAACCGGCAGCCGGCTCGCTGAAGCCATGCTCGGGAGGGCGAACTTGTCTGAAACAACTCTTGGCCGGCGTGACGCAAAATCGTCTCAAGAGATTGAACTAAAAGGGGTTGGAGAGTCATTGACATCGTACCTGAAACACTCCTGTTTCACCCTCGGATGATCTGCCCGGCAGGGCAGGGGCCCCACTTGTCTGAAACAACAGAAAAAAGACAAAAGAAAAAGAGTTATCCACGAAGGGCCACGAAGAACGACGAAGGGCCACTAAGGCGTTGAGGTTAACCGCGACGGGATACCAAGGTCGCGAACGGATGGTCGATTACTGATTGTTTCACTCTTGTATGATCCGCCCGGTACGGCGGGGGCAGGGCTCGCGGACAAACGAGAGTTTCCCAAAGGGCGCCCGTCGGCTTTCAGAGAATTTGTCCACCGGATACCCCCCACTGCACCATCGAGACAACACCACCCGGGAGCGCGGGCGTCCCGCCCGCACAAGGCTTGGCGCAGCCAAGCCCTATCTCCACGCCGGTTGCAGCAGGGGTGGGAAACGGCGATCAACGCACCAGCCGGGATTTGGGGAACTGGTTGTGCCAGCCGAACCAGAAGGCACGATGGGCGGGAAGCCTCAACCGCCTTTCCCCGGCCCTGTTGGTGAGGGCCTCTTCGCTGACCTTCCAAGATTGCCCGCGGCCGTCGGTCAGTTTGGCTTTTCGGTTCCAGCGGGTGAAGGTCACTCCGGTGGCGTCGTAGACTCGGTTGGCGCCCGAACGGTCGGTCAGGATGACCACCGACTGAGAGCCGACCCGATCGTGGTAGAGCGGGTTCGTGCCCAGGAAGTCGGTGTCAAAGGCCACCGCCTCCCCCTCCAGCAGCAGGGCCACCACCTCCTGTTTGTTGGGAAGGCGCTGGTCCCGGTAGCGGACCGGAAACATCAGGGACTGAGTCCCGAAATAGGCGCGGTAGGCCACACCTTCGCCATAGTCCCGCCGGTGGCCGGTTTCCAGGGAGAGCACCCGGGTTCGGGGGTGGCTTTTTCTCCAGGCGCTCCAGGTCGTGGTCACGATTGGAAGCCGTTTCAGCTTCAGTTCCGACCCCACCAGCTTGCCGGCGACAGGAACCCCTTCCAGGGCCGACCAGAGCGAGCGGGTCTGGCGGTCGTACATGAGCTTGTTGGAGCGGAAAAGAAAGCCACTGGTCCCGAAATCGAACTGCCGCTTGCCGACCTGCTGGTCGTAGAGGACGGCTGACCCGCACAGGGTACAGTAGGCGCAGGTCACATCCATGCCGCCCACGGTGTCATTGAACAGCTCGTGCCAGGCCAGGATGCGCTTGGGATAGGCCTTGGCTTCTCCGTTGAGGTATACCCCGAAAATCACGTCGGCCCCGTCCAGATAGGCGGCCTCGCCGGCCTCGATGAACCTGGGATGTTCCAGAGGGGGGATCCCATCCACCTTCACCCCACCCCACACGATTTCGTCCAGGCGGATGGTGTGCTTCATGCCCGGATAGAACCACCAGTGAAACCGCTCGTCGATGGGGGCGTGGATTTCGGCCTTGAAGGCCGGATAGAAGGGATGCACTTCGAAATCCTGCTCCCACAGCCATTCCATCATGGGGTAGAGGTCCCGATCCACATCCTGGCCGGTCTTCCTCTCCAACAGGTCCCACAACTTGCCTGCCGGAGTCTCGTCGTCGAACAGGAGCTCCTGGCGCGGGGCGAAAAAACGCAGCGTTTCCACCACCATTGGCGCCAGGCTCATCTCCCACTCGGCCTCGAAGGCTTCCAGGGCTCCTTCCTTCTGGTCCAGGAAGTCGAACAGGTGCTGCACCACCTGCTTCTGACGCTCAGTCCCCTGGGGCGGGGTCGCGGAGGCCCCGGCCAAGTGCAGACCGAGCAGGACAGCCAACAGTGCCGAAGTGAGAGTTCTTACCGACATGCTTGCTCCGGAGCGATGGGATATTCTCATATTGCACATTTCGAGGATGAAAACCAGCCCCAATTATGGCCGGCGTGGTGGGCCGTCAGGCAGGGGAATCGATATTTATTTCACAATTAACATCGATGCACGGGATGCACAGGTCAAGGAGGGAGTGATTGGTGATGATCAAGCGTGCCTCTGGCGGTGCGTTCGGAGTGCTTGAGTTGAGGGGGAGGCTCGTCCGCGCCAATACAGTTATAATCGTCAGGCCGATGGTGTAAAATAAATAGCTACATTCCTCTTCTTCAGTCATGGGTTGGATTACGATGCTTTTTCGGACCTGGCTTCGCATTTGTGTGTGGTTGCCGGCCATCGGGCTGATGGCGGCGCTTTGGGTGCCGGCTGCTGTCCCCGCTGCTTCGGGCAAGCAGGAAACGGAGCCGGATTCCGCCGAGGCAGCGCAGTCATCGCCGGGCTTTACCTTCAGGGTCCCGGTGAACGTGGTGCTGGTGAACGTCACCGTCGCCGACAAGGCCGGTAGGCCGGTCAAGGACCTGACCGTCGAGGACTTCAAGCTCTATGAGGACGGCAAGCGCCAACGGATTCAAAGCTTTGAAGTGGAATCCAGCCAAATGGAGGCCGGGACGAATGGGGCGAATGCAGCCGCCAAACGGACGGGGCCGCCCACCCCAGGTGCACAGGTTGCAGCCGAAGAGTCAGGCGACCGCACCCGGCTGATCAGTTACTTCATCGACGACCTGACGGCCCGTTCCCCCAGATACTTTTTCTGGGTCGTATCCGCGCTGCAGAAGTTTATTGCCGAGGAGATGGGTCCGCAGGACCAGGTGGGCGTCTTTTCGGCCTCGGGACGAGTCCGAATCCCATTCACCGGCGAGCGCAAGCTGCTTCGGGAGCGGATCGAGGACCTCCACATCGGGAAGTTCTACCTGTCCCGCCCCTACCGCAGCCGCTGCCCGGTTATGACCGACGTGCAGGCGGTCCGGATCGTGGACGGACACCGAGGAATCGATTTCACCCGGGCGTTCAGGGAGGCCACCCGCTGCATCGAAGTACGGGACCTGGACCCGGGAGACATCGAACAGCACGTGCGGGCGGAAGCCTTTCACCAGTACTCGGGATCCCAGGCGGCCATCCAGAGGCTGGTGGCGGCCCTGCGCCACCATCTCCAGACGCTGCAGCATTTTACGGCCAGCAAGTCCCTGGTGCTGTTTTCCGACGGATTCGTCCCGGCGCGGTCCATGCGCTGGAGGCTGGACCAGGTGGTGAGCCGGGCTCTGCGCTCCCGGGTGGCCGTCAATGTGGTCGACATTCGAGGACTTCACACCGTCGGCTTCGAGGCCGCCAACAATGAACAGTCCAGAAACCTGACCGGTGAGCCAATCAGCCAGGAGGACTTCAATGCGGGCCTGGACCCGAGCAGGGAATTTTCCAGTCTCTTCCGGGACCAGACCTATCAGCGCCGCCCCCTGGAAAAGCTGACCGAGGAGACCGGGGGCGTCCTGTTCACCGACAACAACGACCTGGTAGCGGGCCTTGGCCAAATCAGCAATACCCAGTCCTATTACTATGTGCTCTCCTACGCTTCCCCCGATCAGAAGGCCAACGGCAAATACCACAAGATCCGGGTGGAAGTGGACCGGTCCGCCCTGGAGCTCAGCTACCGCCGGGGATACTTTGCGCCCCGAAAAATACTCTCACTGGAGGATCGCAAGGACGAAGACATTCAACTGGCCCTGGCCGCCCCGGGAAATTTCGACCAGATTCCGCTGCAACTGGCCTATCGCTCATCCCCAACCCAGGATGAACGCCACCGCCTGAGCGTCTTCACCAACGTCGGGATCGAGGGAGTGCCCTTTCAGCAGGAGGGGGAACGGCGCCGGAATCTTCTTCATCTGCTGGTGATGGTCTACGGCCAGGACGGCCAGAGGGTGGACGGTTCCCAAAAGACCATCGAGCTCAACCTGAGCGAAACCAGCTACCGCACCATGCTCCAGCGCGGCTTCACCACCAGGACGGAGATGGAGGTGCCTGCCGGCCTCTACAATGTCAAGGCGGTGGTCAGAGAAAGCCACCAGACCCGCATGGGGTCCCTCCACCAGACGGTCACCCTGCCCATTCCCGAGAGCGACCCGGCCGCCCCGCTATCCCCGGCCGACCTCGGGGTTGTGGAAGCGGCGCGCCCATCCCTTCCCGAGGACCCCGCACCCACGGAAACCGTCGAACCCATACCCGCGGACGAAGATCAGGACCCCTCCCTTCCCGCGGGCGGCCTGGAGAGCAGCCAGTTGATGCTGAGCCAGCAGCTCACGCCGCTGGCCGATTTGAGCGCCGAGCTGCAGGCCAATCTGCTGGAGAGCGGGGAGGCCATGATCTTCGGAGACCTCCAGATTCATCCTCCGGTGGACGACCAGATCGACCGCCAATACCCCGTCACCTTTTTCTATACCCTCTACAACCTGATGTATCCCCAGGAGAGCCAGGGGATGACGGCTAAGATTCAACTGACCGACCGGTGGGGCAAGGTCAGCCGGTTTCCCCTGATACCCTTGGGTGAAGGCAGGATCGAGCCCCTGGGAGAGGGAATCGTGAACGTGGCCTTCAACCTGTCTTTCAAGAACGTGCAGCCCGGCCAATACAAGCTGACGCTGATGACCCGGGCGCCGGGGGCCAGCGGGCAGTCGGTCGGCGCCCGGACCACGGTGACGGTTCTGCAGTAGCAGGCTTCCCATCGCCAGGGCTTGTGCGGGCGGGACGCCCGCGCTCCCGGGAAGTCGTCATCCCATTACATCCCTCTTTTGACGTGCACCCCTCTGACTTCTTGACCTCGTGCGGGGGGCACTGCACAATGGAAGAGTAGCCTTTCACTTCATCACCCGCTTCGGTAGAGACGATGCCGCTTTGGTCCTGCCATCCTGCTTTTGCCCTCCCTGCAGCCCTTTGCCTCCTACTGGCCTTTTCGGCTCCGGCCGCTGCCACCAGTGCGGCCCAGGAGCGGGTGAGCCAACCCGATGCCGCCGGGGAATCGCAGTCCGGGCCGGAATTTACGGTCAAGGTGCCGGTGAACGTGGTGCTGGTCAACGTCACCGTCACCGACAAGGCCGGCCGGCCCGTCAAGGACCTGACCGCCGCCGACTTCAAGCTCTTTGAAGACGGCAAGCACCAGCGCATTCAAAGCTTCGAGGTCGAGTCCAGTCGGCCCGCCGTCAGCCCGGAGCCGGAGGATCCGGCCGGAACGGACGCAACCGAGAGGCCCGGCCTGCAGCCGCTGCAAAGCTCGGAAGGAGAGCCCGGCAAACTCATCAGTTTTTTTATCGACGACCTGACCGAGCGCTCACCTGAGTTCTTTGGCTGGGCCATTTCTGCCCTGAAAGAGTTTGTGGCGGAAGAGATGGGCCCGAAGGATCGGGTAGGCATCTTCTCGGCCTCCGGGGGGGTCCGCATTCCCTTTAGCGGCAACCGGAAGTTCTTGCGCGGTGAGATTCAGGAATTGAATGTAGGGAAGCTGGACTTGGCCCATCCCTATCGAGGTGAGCGGCTGAAAGGGCCGGACCCGAATGAGGTGAGCCTGACCGATTTGCAAGCGATCAGGATCGTCGAGGGTGGGCATGTCGGTGAGGTTGACTTGAGAATCCGCGCCAAAGCCCAGCGACAGTACGAGGAAACCCAGGCTGCAGTCCACCGGCTGCTGGCAGGTCTGGCTATACATCTTCGCTACCTGCAGCACTTCAAGGCCAGCAAGGCGTTGGTGCTGTTGTCCGAAGGGTTTGTCCTGGGACGAAGAATGCGGTGGAGGCTGGACCAGGTGGTTAACCGCGCCCTGAAATCAAGAGTATCGTTCAACGTCGTAGACATTCGTGGTTTGTATACCGTTGGATTTAATTCAAGTAGCGATGAGCCCCCGGTGGTCCCGGGATTTGTTGGCGGTCGTAGTGTCGGCCGGGAGCTCTCGGCCCAGTATCTGGATCAAACCTATCAGAGTCGCCCGCTGGAGAAAGTGACCGAGGAAACCGGGGGGACCTATTTTCGTGACAGCAATGATCTTGTGGCGGGTTTCCGGCAGATCAGAGACGCTCAGTCCTTCTACTATGTCCTCTCTTATGCTTCCCCCGATCAGAAGGCCAACGGCAAATTCCACAAGATCCTGGTGGAAGTGGACCGCGCCGGACTGGAGCTCAGCTACCGCCGGGGTTACTTCGCGCCCCGGGAGAAGCTGTCGCTTGAGGATCGCAAGAATGAAGACATCCAGATCGCACTGGCGGCACCGAACGAATTCGACCAGATTCCGCTGGAACTGACCTATGAGTCTTCTAAAGCCAAAAAGGACCGCTGTCGCGTGAGTTTCTTCACTCACGTCAAGATCTATGGAATGCCCTTTCATCGTCAACGGGAACGCCGACAGAACGTCGTTCATCTGGTCGTTACGGTATACGATGAGCACGATGAGCAGGTGGAGGTTTCGGAGCAAACCATCCAACTCAATCTGAGCGAATCCAGCTACCGCACCATGCTCCAGCGTGGATTCGTCGCCAGGACGGAGGTGGAGGTTCCTTCCGGCCGGTACACGGTCAAGGCGGTGGCGAGAGAGAGCAACCAGTCCAGGATGGGATCGCTGCAGCGGGCGGTCAGGATTCCCGTTCCGGAGGCCGGCGCCCAAGACAGGGGTCTGGCGGAAGCAGCGCCCGCCCGCCCGGTTCCTCTGGGCGGTCTGGAGAGCGGTCCGCTGTTGCTGAGCCAGCAGCTCACCCCCCTGGCCGATCTGAGCGCCAGCCAGCAGCAGAGCCTGCTGGCGAGCAGCGAGCCGCTCATCTTCAGGGACGTCCGGATCCATCCTCTGGCGGTTGATCGGATCGACCGCCAGCAGCCGGTCACCTTCTGTTACCGGCTCCACAACCTGCAGCATCCCCGGGAGAGCCAGGGGATGACGGCCAGGGTCCAGCTCACCGATGAAAGCGGCCGGGTGAGCCGGTTTCCCCTGGTTTCGCTGGGGGAGGGCATGACCCAGCCCTGGGGTCAGGGAGAAGTCACGGTGGCCTTCAAGCTGTCTTTCGGGAACGTACCGCCCGGCAAGTACAAGCTGACGGTGATGACCCGGGCGCCGGCCGCCGGCGGCCAATCGGTGAGCTCCCGGACCACGGTCACGGTTCTCCAGTAGCAGACTCCCCATGTCGTGTACACATGGAAGGGGGCCCCCAGTGCGATTTGTGAGCGTTCGCGAATTGCGTGGGCAATCGGCGGCTGTCTGGAAGGCGCTGGCCAAAGAAAAAGACCTGATCGTGACCTCCAACGGCAAGCCTATTGCGTTGCTTTCCGCGACGTCGGATGAGAGCCGGGAAGAATCGCTGAGCGCCCTGCGCCGGGCCCGCGCCCATGTCACCGCAACAGCCATGCAGCAAGCCTCGGTGAAAGCCGGTACCGATCGACTGTCGCTGCAGGACATCAACGCCGAAATCGATGCCACCCGCAGGCAGCGGATACGGTGAGGATCGTGCTGGACACCTCTCTTCCCTAAACCCGCCCATGATGCTATGATCGGAAAACGACAACAGAGGAAACGGCAGCGGTCGGAGGGGGCTTTCCATATCAATCAACGTGGTTTTCCCGAGGCAATGCGGGCAAGCGGGCCCGGGAGCCCTTGGCCACCCCGGGAAGCTGGGCCGGGAGGCTGCCGATTGGGGTCGTTGCCGCTGATCCCGATAGTGCCATCAAGATGTCCGGGTGCCGCGGGCATGCCGGGAACAGGAGGCTGTATGTCACGACTGGTCAAGTCTTCAGGGTTGCCGCTTCTGGCGGTGGCGCTCTTCGGCCTGTTTGCCCCAGAGGTTTGCGAGGCTCAGAGGGCGCAGGTCATGGGGCAGGTCAAGGGGGTGGACGGCAAGCCTCTGAAGGGCGCCGTGATTCACATCGATGATACCCAGACCGTGCGAAAGTTCACGGTCAAGACCAACAAGAAGGGCCGCTACTTTCACGGAGCCATCCCTCTGGGTTACTACCGGGTGAGTGTGCAGGTGAACGGCACGGAAATGCACGCGGTGCCCCGGGTGAGGATTTTCCGAACCAAGCGGCCGGGCGACACCTTTGCCTATGACGCCGAGCCGGTGCGCGTGGACTTCGATCTTGAGGCAATCGCCAAGTTGCAAAAGAGGCGTCAGCAGACCCTGGCCAAACGCTCGGCAGCCGAAGTCGCCGCGGACCGCGCCAAGGAAGAGGAGCGCAAGTTCGGCCACATGAACGAAGAGTTCAGGAAGGGCCGGACCCATTTTCATGCCAGGCGATACCGGCAGGCCCTGCAGGCTTATGTCCGGGCAGCCGAGATGGACCCGCGGCAACATATCATTTTTGCCGAGATGGGGGAGGCGCACCGGGCCTTGCGCAAATACGACGCCGCCATTGAAAGCTACCAGAAAGCTCTGACCATTCTGGCTCAGAACCCGGACTCCAAGGTGGGAGCCAAATATCAGATGAATCTGGGTCTGCTTTACGGTCTGATGGACGAGACCGACAAAGCGCTGGCGGCTATCAACCAGGCCTTGGAATTGAATCCCGGAAACGCGGCCCTGGCCTATTTCAACCTGGGGGCCACCCTGGTGAACAGCGGGCGTAACGAGGGGGCCATCACCGCCTTCAGGAAAGCCATCGAAGCCGATCCCGACCACGCCAATTCCCAATATCAACTGGGGGTCTGCCTGCTGGGGATGGCCACGGTAAACGAGGACGGAAGGTCCATTCCACCGCCAGGAACCATTGATGCTTTCAAGAAATACGTGGAGTTGGAGCCGTCGGGTCCCTACGCCGCTGAGGCCAACAGCATGATCCTGGCTCTGTCGGCTCAAGTGAAGACCACCTTCGACGCCAAGAAGGACAAGTAGATTCGCCGAGCAGTTCTTCCCACCCGCCTCCGTTGAGGGTGACCGCGTCCGCCCGGGATGGTCCCAAGTGCCCTTCCTGGAAATGACGACTCCGGAATTCTCCCGCCAAACGCCTTGGCTGGGCTTGGCCTTGGTTTGTCTGGTCTGGCTCTGGCCCTCGGCCGGCCACACCCGCTCCGGTGAGACCCCCGCCGGCTCGTCTCCCGACTCCCAGGTCTGCCAATCCTGCCATGCCGAGATCTACCGGAGCTATGGAGAAGTGGCCATGGCCCGCTCCTTCTACCGGCCCTCTCCGGATAACCTGATCGAGGACTACAGCCGGGAGAACCACTTCTACCACACCCCTTCGAAGCGTCACTACCGGATGGTTCAGCGGGAGGGGCGCTTTTTCCAGAGACGCTACCAACTGGACGCCGGAGGAAGAGAGAAAAACGTCCTGGAGCGGGAGGTGACCCACATCATCGGTTCGGGCGAGCACGCCCGCAGCTATCTGAGCCTGGATAAGGGGGGTGTCCTGCGGCAGTTGCCGGTGACCTGGTACCCGCAGATACAGCGCTGGGGGATGAGTCCCGGCTATGACCATCCGCGCCACGAAGACTTCGGCCGCCAGATCACCCACTCCTGCCTGTTCTGCCACAATGGCTATCCTCAACTGCCGGAACCCTCGGACCGCTACGGTCAAAGGAGCGTCTTCAGGACCGAGCTGCCGTCCGGCATCGGTTGCCACCGTTGCCACGGCCCGGGCGCTGACCACGTGAGGCTGGCATTGACGGGAAAGGCCGAGGCCGACCGGATCCGCCAATCCATCGTCAATCCAGCCAGGCTGAGCCCCGAGCGGCGGCTGGATGTCTGCCTGCAGTGTCATCTGGAAGCGGCTTCGGCGGCACCGCGGTTCAGGCGGTCAGGCCGGCGGGTCTATTCCTTTCAGCCGGGGGAGTCCCTGGCGGATTACATCGTCCATTTCGACCTTGGAGACCCTGCTTCGGAGGATCCGGCCGATCGTTTCGAGATCGACAGCGCCGGCTACCGGCTGCGGCAGTCGCCCTGCTTCCGCCTGAGCCGGGGCGCCATGACCTGCACCACCTGCCATGACCCCCACCGCAAGCTGCGTGGGGAGGAGGCGGTCAGGCATTACCGGGAACGCTGCCTGAGTTGCCACAACCGGCCCTCGATCGCCGTCCACGGAGAAACACCTCCCAGCGATTGCACCGTTTGCCACATGCCCAATCGGCGGACCCAGGACGTGGTGCACGCGGTCATGACCGATCATCTCATTCAGAGGCGTCCTCCAGACCGGGATCTGCTGGCTCCCCTGCAGGAAGACCATTCGCCCACGAAAGAGCAGCCGCTGTTGTACTTTCCCCAGTCGTTATCCGGTTGGGAGCGAGATCTCTATCTGGGGATGGCTCAGGTGCAGACCCCGGGAAGTCTGCGGCAAGGCCTGGTCCGGCTCTCGGCGGCCCTGGAGCGAAAGAGCGCTCCTTTCTCCGAGCCCTACGTCAAGTTGGCCATGGCCCAGGCCAGGACCGGAGCCTATGAGGGGGCCCGCATCAGCCTGGAACGCGCCCTGGACATCGATCCCGACAGCGCCATGGCCCGTTTCAACCTGGCCGAGGTGATGCGGCGGCAGGGCCGGCACGCCGCCGCTGCCGAGCAGTATCAACGGGCGCTGGCGGTCGATCCCAACTATGCCAAGGCGCACCATGGGCTGGGGCTGGTCAGGCGGCAGCAGGGTCGACCAGCCATCGCATCGTTCCGGCGGGCCCTGCGGAGCGATCCGCTACTGTCCGAGGCCCATCTCGGTCTGGGACGGGAATATCTGGGGCGGGGCCAGGCGGACCAGGCCGGACAGCATTTTCTCCAGGCCCTCCGGGTCGACCCGGACAGCCCCGAGGCCCACCTGAACCTGGGGTTGGCCCAAGCGCGGCGGGGGCTTCAGGCGGAGGCATTGGCAGCCTTTCGCCAAGCCGCCGCCCTCGACCCCGCTTCCCCGGAAGCCCACTACAACCTGGGGGTGGCTCTGGCCCGGCAGGGCCGCAGCCAGGAGGCTCTGCAAGCCTTCCGCCAAGCGGTTCGCCTGAAGCCTGAGGACGCTGAAGCCCATTCCAACCTGGGGATGGCCTTTAGCCAACTGGGCCGGCTGGAGGCTGCCGAGGAGGCCTTCCGGCAGGCGGTGCGCCTCCGGCCCGATTCAGCCAGGGCTTACTTCAACCTGGGCCTGACCCAGGCCCGCCTGGGCCGCTCGCGGGAGGCCATTGAGGCCCTGTCGCGAAGCGCGAGCCTTTCCCCCCGTAATCCCGAGATCCGGTTACACCTGGGCCTGTTCTACCTGAGTGCGGGGGAGAGGGTCTCGGCGCTGGAGCAGCATGAGGTCCTCAAGGAATTGGACCCGGAGCGGGCCAGGGCGCTGGCGGAGCGCATGCGCGGGAAAGAAGCGGGAGAGTCGCCTTAGGCTGCATTTCTCACCAATGGTAGGAAACGTCGGCTCTCATTCCACGAAGGGGCAGGAAGGACAAAAAATATCCACGAAGGGGCACGAAGGACCACGAAGACACACGAAGAAAGAAAGACAAGCACTTTTCGACCTTATGCTCAGCGTCCTGGTGAGAATCGAAGTAACCGCCCTCACACTTCCGATAAGAAAGATAACCGCTCCCTATCCCCGATAATTCAAGTGGATTTCGACGCTCTGCACCACCAGCGGCGGCCGCAGCCGTGCATCCCGTTCCAGCAGGCGCACCTGGACGACATGGGTTCCCCGGGCAGCTTGATCCGGCTGCAGCTTCCATACCAGCCAGCTGTCTTCAGCCACGTCGGCAGGGTTGTCAGGGTCTTCTGCTGCCACGTTTCGTACCCGCGGCTCGGGGAGTGCGGCGCCATCCAGGCTGACTTCAACCTTGTCCCCCCCCGATCGGTGTTTCAGTTCCACCTGCAACTCGGCGGTTTTGAGGTTGCCTTCGCGGGCTTCCTGAACCGTGTCGTCGTAGACTCCGACGTGGAAGCGGGGTCCTTCCTCGGTCAGTGTCGGGTAGAGCGCCACCGGGGTCTCTCCATAGAGGCGATCGTGAAGGTCGGCGCCGGCCCAGGCGCCTTCCTTGGGTTCACTGAAGGGCCAGCCGCCGATGTAGCGGTGCAGGGCGGCGTAGACCTTGTCGGTACCCTTGAGGGTCCGGGGTGATCCCACCGTGGTCAGCAGCGGGCGGCGGATTCTCGCGTTGGCGTGCCAGTTGAAGCAGTAGATGCCATCGGCCCCGCGTTCCCAGTAGCCGGTGGCGGCGGCCCGCACCATGGCCTCATGCCATTGCTTGTGGGGTTTCAGCCCCTGGTGGGAGCCCCAGAAGCCGCTGTCGAAGCCGGGATAAAACCGAATCCCGCTACCCTTCAGCAGGTCCAGGAAAGCTTCCACCTCCACGCCGTAGTCGGTTCCGGCTCCACCCCCGGCAGCCATCATGTCGCAGAGATCTTCCCGGACCCAGGTCTTCAGGTCGTAGCCGATGCGCCGGCATGCCTCCAAGGTGGTGGCCACTCTCACCGACACGTAGAAGGGCCTGCCCCTCTCCCGGCCCAGGCGTCGGGTCATGGAGCGCAAGGCGCGTTGCAGGTCGGTCAGGATATAGCTGAGGCGGGAGGCGTCTTCCAGGGGCAGGTGGAAGGCGTGGCGCTGCCAGTCCAGCTCGACTCCGTCCCAGTCGGCCAGCTTGCAGACCTCGGTGACGCTCTGCAGGCGGTGCTCCCGGATCTGGGGGATGGCGAAGTTCCAGGAGGCCGCGAACCACTTGGGCGCCTGGCGGGGTCCCAGGCACCACTCCGGGTGCTGCTTGCGCAAGGGAGTCAGACCTTCGATGCTGGCCTCGGCCATGTCCTCGAGCTGCAGGCCGCTGAAGTGGTTGTCGTTCATTCGGATGGAAGCGTAGACATGCATTCCCAGCTCATGACCTCGCTTCACCAGGGCGGCATAGGGATTCTCGCCCTTGCGCAGCAGTTCCCGGATGCCTTCGTTGTGCCGCATGGACCGCACCGTGTCGTAGAGGCGGCCCTGGGAGTCGCCCGCCATTTCCATCGATTTGGACGGCCACTTGGCTTCGTGCTCTCCGGTACACCAGAAGTGGGCCCCCACCTGGGTGTCCTTCATGGGGGCGTAGGCCTTTTCCACGAACTGCTCCACCGATTGCGGGTACTCGGAGTAATCGTGAGGGGCTCCGTCCCAGTTGTAGATGACGGGATAGGCCGGCGGCCTGTCCTTGGGGGACCCTTGGGAAGAGCCGCTCGCGGCTTTCCCCCGCAGGGGAAATTTGGCCATGGACCCTCCCCAGGCAGCCATGCCCAACGCTCCCGTTTCCAGGAAGGTTCGTCGGTTGTATTCCATATTGGGGACTCCTCCTCTTGAATGTGACCGCTCACCGGGATGGCGAAATCGGCCAAAATCATTCCGGAACCATAGACACGGGGTGCAAGTGCCCGCACACTGTAACACCAAAAGCCCGGAGGCAAAAAGAGTTATCCACTTGTTTCACCCTCGTATGATCCGCCCGGCAGGGCGGGGGCCCGGCTTGCCTGAAACAACCCCCTGCGCCTGGTGGCTGGAAACCGGTTCAAAGTCAAGCACGGGTAGATTTTTGATTCACTTGGATGCACAGGATGCACAGGATTTTTTGCGGAGACGGCTGGCTTGTATTCCTGGACATCCGCAAATCCGCACGCGATCATCGCCGGAGTCAGCGTTTCGTGCAGCAGCCTCTGGTCCTAATTATCCTGTGCATCCATGTTCAATTTATAGTCCTTCTCGATTGATCTTCCCCGTGGCGGGCCTCGGCTGTGCCCAACGCCCCGATTCCCAGTCAGCGTCCCGTGCAGCGGCCTCTGGTCCTATTAATCCTGTCCCTTTGGTTGCCGCTCAGTTTCCCTGCGATGTTGCAGCCGGTCGACCCGGGTGAAGGAGAGGGCCGAGACTGCGAGAGGCTTTGTGGCGGGCGGGACGCCCGCGCTCCCAGGAGGTCTTCCTCCCATGACGTCGTGACACCATGGGCACAAAATTGCCGAAGCACTTGGCCGCCGCCCGGCTCATGTTCATTGCGGACAGGAGCATTTGTCATAGAATGTTATCCGCTTCGCGCCACATCCAAAGGAGCCGTCATGAGGAAACCATCGGGGATTCACCTGCTCTGTCTTGCAGCGGTGCTGGCGGCGCCGGCTTGTTCGCTCAATGAGGAACGGCCGCGGGTAGCCATTGTGGTGGGTGGTGAGGCAACCGAACTGGAGCGCCTGGCTGGATCGGAACTGGCCTCCATGCTGGAAAGGCTGTTCCAGGTGGCCGCCTCCGTGGGCCCGGCCGCAGGGGAAAAAGCCCAGGCGGTGATTCTGGTGGGTCGTCCCCAGAGCAATCCGCTGCTGGCCAGGGCCGCCGGAGAGAGCTGGCCCGAGCTGAGCCGACAGGGGCTGCTTCTCAGAAGCGTCGAGGACTCGGTCCCGACGCTGTTGGTGGGCGGGGGCAGTCCGGTGGCGGTGTTGTGGGCCGCCTACGATCTGGGCGAGCGACTGGGGGTGAGATATCTGCTGGACCGGGACGTCTACCCTGCCCGTCGGCGTTGGTCGGGCTTGCCCGAACTGGATCTGGTCCTGGAGCCCAACCTGCGCATCCGTTGCTGGCGCCTGGTCAATGACTTGCCTCACGGACCTGTCTCCTGGAGCCTGGAGGAGAACCTTCGCTTTTTGCGGCAGATCGCCAAGATGAAATACAATCGTATCCACTGCTTCCTCTGGCCGGCCCAGCCCTTTGTGCACTACAGCTTCCGCGGGATGGAAAAACCCCCCGGCGTCCTCTATTTCGGCCACCGCCATCCCATCGGTCCGGAGACCATCGGCCGGGAGCGGTTTGGCTCCATGGAAGTCTTCACCAATCCCGAGTTGGTGGGCGCGGAATCGGCGGAAGAAGTCAGGCGGCGGGCCATCGGCCTGGTTGGCGGCATCCTGCAGGAAGCAGGCAGGCTGGGGATGGAAACCGGGCTTTCCATCCAGCCCTTCCAGTGGCCCAAGGAGTTCATGAAGGTTCTGCCGGGCTCTGAGATGGAGCGACAACTGGGGGACCTGACGGCAGGTCCGGGAGTTGGCCAGGCCATGGAGGACCGGGGGCTGCGGGAGATGGTCACCACCATCTTTCGCGCCTATGTCGATACCTATCCCGACATCGACTACATCCACGTGGGCATGCCGGAGCACCGGAGCTGGGTCGGACAGGCGGCCAGGGCCTACCGGCGTTTGACGGCCCGCTATCCGGCGCCGGACCTGGACAGCTACAATCAACTCCGGCGGCGGGCACGCGGCCGGGTCTCCTTCCCCGGCGGCGGCGAGCGGGTGGAGACCATGCTGCGGGGGGACCTGTCGAGCCTCTGGTTCTTCGATTCACTGCTGCGGGAGAAGCAGCTTCTGAAACGGCCCGGAGGGGGAGAGGACATCAGAATCGTCTACAACGGGGTGGTGGCGGAGCTCTTCCCGCTGGTGGCCCGGATGCTGCCGCCGGGCGGCGAGATGCTGAACTTCATCGACTACACCGCCAGCCGCCAACTGCGCCAGCCGGAGCTGCTGAGGCAGGTCCCCCCCGGTGGGGTCCCCTCAACGCTCATCTATACCCTGGCCGACGACAACGTGGGAGTGTTGCCGCAGTTGGCGACCGGCTCTCTGCACCAGTTGACGCAACAGCTCCGCGAGAACGGCTGGGCGGGCTTCTACACCCGCTATTGGACCGTCGGCGATCTCGACCCGACCGTGCACTATCTGAGCCGGGCCAGTTGGGATGCCGCCATGACGCCGGAGAAGGCCTATGCCGACCAGGTCCGGCATGTCTGCGGGCCGGAGGCGGTGGAGCCGGCGCTCAAGGCCTTCGCCCTCATCGAAAAAATCACCCTGGGCCTGGATCAGCATGGCCTGGGGTTCGGGTTCCCCGTGCCGGGGATGATGACCAAGCACTATGAGCGGGGAGGGCTCTCGGAGGCCATCAGACAGGACAGGCAGCATTACGCCGAGGCCCTCCGGCAGATGGAAGAGGCCCACCGGCGCAGCCGGCCGCAGGGACAGGACTACACCCGATATTTTGCGGAGCGGCTCCGTTTCGCGGTGCGTTATCTGGAGGCCGCGGATGCCTTCGGGGCCACCGGCCGGGCGTTGCAAGAGGGGCGGAAAGAGGAGGCCGGGCGCCAGATCGAGCTGGCTTACCGGGCCATTCGGGAAGCCCTGCAGGCCTACGCCAGCGTGGCCAAGGATCATGGGGATCTGGGTGCGGTGGCGCTGATGAACGAGTACTGTTTCCGGCCTATTCGGGAGAAACGCCGGGAGCTTCAATTTTGAGAGGAGGAGGGGGACAATGGATTATGGATTGAAAGGCAAAGTCGCCCTGGTCTGCGGGGCCAGTCAGGGGTTGGGAGAAGCCTGTGCGCTGGGGCTGGCCAGGGAGCAGGCCAGCCTGGTCATCTGCGCCCGCAACCGGGAGCCGCTGTTGAAGACGGCTCGAATGATTGCCGATGAGACCCGAGCCCGGGTGTTGCCGGCGGTGTGCGATCTGGCCCGCGGGGAAGAGGTGGAGCGCCTGGTGGATCAGGCCCTGGAACGGTTTGGAACCATCGATATCCTGATCACCAACGTGGGCCATCCCCACATGGGCGACTTCTTCTCCCACGATGACGCCTCCTGGAGGGACGGGTTCGAGGGGGTGCTCCTGCCGGTGGTGCGGCTGTGCCGCCGGGTAATGCCGCATATGGTCAAGAGCAAGTGGGGCCGCATTGTCCATATCACCAGCGTGGCCGTCAAGGAGCCCCATCCTCCCTACTATCTTTCGTCGGTCTACCGGGCAGGGGTGGCGGCTCTGAGCAAGTTGTTGTCCCAGGAATTCGGCCGGGACGGCCTGCGGGTCAATACCGTTTGCCCCGGAGTCTTCAAGACCCCCCTGGTGGGCGACCTGTTGGCCCGGGAGGCCGAAAAGCAGGGGGAAACCGTCGCCCGCATCGAATCCCAATGGGCGGAACAGACGGCCGTGGGTCGATTGGGCGAGGCCTCTGAACTGGCCTCGCTGGTGGTGTTCCTGTGCAGCCAGGCCGCCGACGACATCACGGGCCAGGTGCTGGTGGCCGACGGCGGCGCCACCGCCGGACTGTATTAAACAGTGGAGAGTGAAGAGTGGAGAGTGGAGAGTGGTCAGCGGTGGGTTTCGGGAAGAGGCAAGCGCTTGGTGATTTAGTGGAGCCTTTTTTAAGGAACGCGCCGAGACCGAAATGACGCTATACGTGTCGAGCAAAAAACTATCCACTAACCACTAACCACTATCCACTAAAAAATCAGTAGCTCACCCGCAGCTCCAGTCCCGTCACTCTGGAAGAGAGCCGCCCCGTCGAATTCGGTCCCGGCAGGACGACCATGGTGTTGAGCCCCCGTTTGAGGGATTCCTGCTGCAGCCGGGCCGTAAACGAGGTTTCCCCGGTGCGCTCCAGGCTGGCTGAGGGAACAGGGGCGCCGTTCACCTCGACGGCGATGCCCTCGCCGGCCGCCACATCCGCGACACCGATTTTCAGAAGCAGTTCGCACGGCGGCCGGTCCGCTCCCCCGACATCGTCGCCCACCACCAACTTGATCGGCCTGGCTTCCACCAGCCTCACCGGGAACTGCCCCCGAGGGTTGGTGAAGCCGCAGTAGAAGATGGAGGCTCCGTTGTCGGCGACAAACCGCTTCTCCAGTCCGGTGATCGATGCAGGATCGCCGATCTGGCTCAAGACCTTGAGCCGTTCGGCACTGTCGCTGACTTCCGGCCGCAGCCGCCCCCCTTCCATGCCCGAGCGGACCCCGAAGTAGTTGAACAGGTAGATCCCGTCGGCGCCCAGGGCCCAGAAGTTGGAGGCCAGGCTGCGCATGGCCACGGGTTCCCGGAAGTGGTTGATGCAGGGATAGGCCGGGATCCCGTACCGATGGGCCAGATCGATGAATGACTGCAAGCGGCCGGCATAGGGCATGTAGCCGCCTCCCACGATCAGCATATCCAGCAGCCCTTCCTTCATCCACTGCTCCACGTCCAGACCGGTCCTGAGGGCCATTGCCGGCGTGTCGGGGACGCGCACTGCCAGCAGATAGGGCCTGTCCCGTTCCTGGCCGATCTCGCGCAGGATGCGGTGGACCCTTCGCACGAAGGCGGTCATGGTGTCCAGATGCTGGCGCTCTTCGCCCAGCTTGAAGAACAGGGGGTGGCGAAAGTAATCCAGCTCAAGCCCGTCGTAATCGTATTGGCGGCAATAGGTGCGAATGAAATCCAGGAAGTGGCGGCGGACCTCTTCCTTGGCATAGTCGAATCCCGACCAGAAGGCGCGCATGACGGCGTCGGGGGCGTGATCCCTTCTGGCGCCCAACAGCAGATCGGGCCGAGCCATTTTCAAGGGATAAGTGAGCCGAGGCGCCCAGGCGTCGTGAATGTCGTTCATCCGGATGGAAGCGAAGATCTCCATTCCGGCTTCTTTGGCGGCGTCCAGGTAGGCTCGGGTCATCCGGTCAATTTCCGGCGGCGCCTTCATGGCCGGGTACCACCGGTTCTGGGTGTCCTGAAGCCTCGGTTTCTTCCCGGTGGCGGGTCCGCGGTCGGTGCTGCCCACGCAGATGAAGTAGGCGTCGACCTGGGAATCCACCGCATCCTGAAAGCGCTGGGCCAGGTAGGCTTCCAGCGGCCGGCCCTTTGCGATGGGGTCCGCTTCTCCGTCGTCGTTGACGATGATGCGGCGCTGGCCCGCCGGCGAATGGGCGGTTCCATCCGTTGGTGTTCCTGGATCCTGTTGCGGCGCCGCCCCGCAGCCCGCCAGCCAGGCCAGAACCGCTGGCAACAGCCACCGAGTGAAATTTCTTGGGCCTTTCATGGTCTTGTCCCTTTCCTGTCCCTAAATCTGTAACCGGATGCCTGAGAATTGTATAAGATATGGGTGCTAAAAACTCTGCCCTGTTTCGAAATAAGGGAAATCGTTCGGGGCTGCCGCTGCAAGCGGCCGTGGGGGTGTTGAGGAAGTCCCGCCGCTTCGGCCCTTTTGACCAAGGGGCCCATGGGAACGGTTGGCTTCCCGGTCCTTGACGGGCCAGAGCCCGCCCATCACGGTGTGTAACCGCAAGACGTCAGAATAGGACCGATAAAGTGTTGAAGATAAACTGTTTTTCATGATGTGGGCAGCGACCCGGTGAGAAATGCGGGCCAGAGCCCGCCAGCTCGAGGGGGCGGCCCAGGGGATCCTCGGAGGTGACCATGAGTGTGACACGTCGGAAATTCATGCAGGCTCTCACCGTTGCCGGTGGAGCGGGAGCGGCCGGCTCCTCTGCCAACCTGCTGGCGGAGCCGCGCCCCGGCAAACAGCCGGGGCGCAAGAAAAGGACCCTCTATTTCAATGACGCCCGGCACTACTACCTCTACGTGTTCGAGCCTCCCATGACCATGGAGGACGCCTGGGTGCCCATTGACGAGGTGGCGGGAACGGCCGTGGACACCTTTGTCTACGGGGTGGAAAGAGGGGACGGGCTTTTCTATCCCTCCCGGGTGGGTCAGCGCTTCGGCGCCGACATGCGTCCCTTCGAGCTCACGGCCTACTGGCGCACCTGGGAGAACATGCAGAGCCTGATCGACCGGGGCCTGGACCCGCTGACTGTGCTGATCGACCGCGCCCATCAGAAAGGCATGGATTTCTTTGCCAGTGTGCGCATGGCCTCCTATGGCGGGCTGGAGGGGAAGTACAAGGTCCCCGAAGGCGGCAGGGGCCTGGCCCACGAGTTTGTCCGCGACCATCAGTACGCGGTGCTGAAGGAACTGGCCACCGAATACGCCACCGACGGAGTGGAGTTGGACTTCGCGGCGGCTCCGGGGGGAATGCCCCGTTATCTGAGGCCGGAGGAGGTGCCGGCCATGACCCCGGTATTGACCGAGTGGGTGGCCAAGATCTCCAAAGCCGTCCGCAATCGGTCCGGCAAGCCGGGCCAGGTCGGGGCCCGGGTCTATCCCACCGAAGAGATGTGTCTCGAGCAGGGTCTGGACGTGCGCACCTGGATCCGGGAGGGACTGGTCGACTACCTGGCGCCCATTCTCTATATCGATTTCACCCTGGACGTGGACATGCCCATCGACTGGGTCATCGAAGCGGCCCACGCCAAGGATATCGCCGTCTACGGCACCCTCCAGCCCTACCTCAGGGACGAAGCCACCGGTTCGGCGGCGGCAGCCCCCAAGAGGATCTATCCCGCTCCCCAGCACGTGCGGGCGGCGGCCGCCAATTACTGGAGGCGCGGCGTCGACGGCCTTTATGCCTGGTTCATGCAGTGGCCGTTGGGAGACACCCAACGGCGCATTCTGACCGAGCTGGGGGACCCGGAGCTGATCAGGGAAGCAGACAAGCACTACGTGCTTCGCGGGCGTTCCGAGGAGGCGGTGAAGATGGGCTACCAGGCCAGTTTGCCCCTTAAGATTCCCGGCCCCGATCCCGGCAAGCGCTACCCCATTTCCTTCTCGATTTCAGACGACATCGAGGGTAAGGCGGACCGGATCCGGCAGGTCATTCTGAAGCTGCATATCGACAATCTGGTGACCGCCGACCGGCTTACGGTTCTGCTGAACGGCCAGTCGCTGGCAGAGGAGATCTGCCTGCGCAACTACGCCGATCATATCGTTCCCTACCAGGGGCAGTGGTTGGAGTTCCAGCTGCGGAAAGTGCGCCCCCGCAAGGGTCAGAACCTGCTGGAAATATCCCTGGATCAGCGGCCGCCTCAATTGGGAGTGGGTATTTCGGTGGAGTGGGTGGAAGTCCAGGTCGACTACGGGTTTTATCCGACCACGCCGAAAGCGTAACCCTTTGGCATCTGGAGCCTTTTGCAAGATTCGTCGTGCAGCGCTGGGGACGTTGTTGAATTACTGGAATAACTTGGATCGGCCGCTCCTGAATTGCTTTTATTCAACGACGTCCCCTACTCCCCGAAAACTTGCTATCCGCGTAATTTTGCAAGAGGCTCATCTGGCTAGCCCTTCCCGGAGATCTCCATGAGCGTGACCCGTCGCAAATTCATGCAGGCCCTCACCGTTGCCGGGGGAGCAGGAGTGGCCGGCTCCTCTGCCGGCCTCCTGGCCGAGCCACATCCTGACAAGCACTCTGGGCGCAAGAAACGGACCCTCTATTACAACGACGCCCGGCACTACTACCTCTACGTGTTCGAGCCTCCCATGACCATGGAGGACGCCTGGGTGCCCATTGACGAGGTGGCCGGAACGGCGGTGGACACCTTTGTCTACGGGGTGGAGCGGGGGGACGGTCTCTTCTATCCCTCCCGGGTGGGCCAGCGTTTTGGCGCCGACATGCGTCCCTTCCCGATCACTGCCTACTGGCGCACCTGGGAGAACATGCAAAGCCTGATCGACCGGGGTCTGGATCCGCTCACCGTGCTCATCGACCGCGCCCATCAGAAAGGGATGGATTTCTTCGCCAGCGTGCGCATGGCCTCCTACGGGGGGCTGGAAGGGAAGTACAAGGTCCCCGAGGGAGGCCGGGGCCTGGCCCACGAGTTCGTCCGCGACCATCAGTACGCGGTGCTGAAGGAGCTGGCCACCGAATACGCCACCGAGGGAGTGGAGCTGGACTTCGCGGCGGCGCCGGGCGGGATGCCGCTGTTCCTGAGACCGGAAGATGTTCCCGCCATGACCCCTTTGCTGACCGAGTGGGTGGCCAAGATCTCCCGGATGGTCCGCGGTCGATCCGGCGCCCCGGGTCAGGTCGGCGCCCGGATCTATCCCACCGAGGAGATGTGTCTCAAACAGGGCCTGGACGTGCGGACCTGGATCCGGGAGGGGCTGGTCGACTACCTGGCGCCCATGCTCTATATCGATTTCACCCTGGACGTGGACATGCCTGTCGACTGGGTCATCGAAGCGGCCCACGCCCGGGATGTCGCCGTCTACGGCGTCCTGGCGCCCTACCTCGCAGACGAAGCCAGCGGAACCGACCCGGCGGCGCTCAAGATCCTCTTTCCCACGCCCGAAAATTTTCGCGCCGCCGCCGCCAATTATCGGAGGCGCGGCGTGGACGGGCTGTACGCCTGGTTTTTCCAATGGCCGCTGGGGGACACGGAACGGCGGGTCCTGACCGAGTTGGGGGACCCGGATCTGATCCGGGAAGCCGACAAGCACTACGTGCTGCACCGCCGCTCCAAGGGGGCGGTTGATTCGGGCTACCGGGCCAGTCTGCCCCTGAGGATGCCTGCTGGCGATGCCGGAAAGCGCTATTCCATTCCCTTTACCATTTCAGACGACATCGAAGGCAGTGCGGAACGGATCCGGCAGGTTGTTCTCAAGCTCTACGTCGACAATCTGGTGACGGGCGATCGCCTCACCCTGCTGTTGAACGGCCAATCCCTGGCCCAGGAGATCTGCCGGCGGGACTACGCCAATCGCATCGATCCCTGGCTGGGGCAGTGGCTGGAGTATCAGTTGCGGAAAGTGCGGCCGCGCCAGGGTGACAACCTGCTGGAGATCTCCCTGGATCAGCGACCGGCGGGATTGGCAGGGGGAATTTCAGTAGAGTCGATCGAAATCCAGGTCGAATACGGATCCTATCCGACCAGCCCGAGGGTGTAACCATAACCCTCAGCGGACTTCGAACTTGGCCACTTGGCTGAGAGATCGATTGGACAGATTGTCGGTGACGTTCACCACCAGTTGGTAGCTGCCGGGGTCAAGCGCGCTCAAGGCCAGATGCTGTTCCAGGGTCATCTGCTGGGCTGCCCCCGCCAGCTCCTCCTGGGTCTTGGTGAGGCGGGTGATCTCGGTGTCCCCCTTCTTCAGCACAAATTGAACCGAGGCCGACGGCTTGTGGGTCTGATCGTCCACGGTCAGGTTGTAGACCTGGAAGTAGATTCCCATGGTCTCTTTTCGGTCGAAGCGGTCTGCCACGTTGGGGTGGACCTTCTTGGTCCCAATGACGAACATCCCGCCCCCCACCTGTTCCGGGGGGAGGGGCTGGATGGTGTCCGCCAGGATGATGGAACTGCTGGCCAGGCTGTCGTCGGGAAGCGGGGGATCACCATTCCATAGTACTGAGTCCCGATGTTGCCGCTGTGAATGTCCTTCAGCACCAACTCCAGCTTGTACCTCCCGGAACGCAGGTTCACGGATTTCTGATATAAGGAATCACGCTCCAGCGCCTGTTTCATCAGAGACGCGGGGACGTCCTGCGAGATGACGTCCTCAAAAACCTCCACCACCCGGCCGGTAACGGTGGAGATTCGGCCGAAGATGTTCACCCGGGCGCGCTGGACCCCGTCCTGGTTCTGGAAGGTCAAGTCCTGGTGGCGGAGGCGGATGGTGATGGGTGTCAGCACCATGTCCTCGGTGATCTTGAAGAAGTCGGTGGTGAAGTGAAAGGGGAGCAGGTTGTATGAGAGCTTGGTGTTGATAACCGTTTCCAGGTCCTTGAAGCGGACCTTGGGGGCCCGGGTCAGGGCCGCAAACTGCCTCAGCCGGTCAAATTGCTGGTAGGGGCGCAGGTTTCCACCCATGCCAAACCCCGTGCCCCCTTGAATGTCGCGGTCTTCCTTGCGGGCCATACCCATCATTTCGGCGGTGGTCAAGCCGATCTGCGGGGTATAGTAAATGGCATCCTTGTCCTTGGATCTCAAGGCCATGCGGTATTCCCCGGTGAAGCTGGGGTCGACGAATTCGATCCGGACCTCCTCTCCCAGGGCCCTGCCTTCGATATAGCGGTACCGCCACACTTCAAAGGGAAAGGTCACCGTGGTTCCGCCTCCCTCCTCGGGGGGGCGTTCGTAGGTGCCGCCGGCGGAATGCCTCTCGATCTCGTCCGGAGGGCCGAAGGTGATGTAGACCCGCCCCCGGTCCGTTTCCCACCCCGGCCTTCCCGAGGCGTAGCGTTCGTTGGTAAAGGCGATGCGACGGTAGTGCTCCTGCTTGCCCTCGTTGTCGGGAGTGTCCGGAGTAGGGTCCCGCCGAAGCCAGAACTGCTCGATAAACTGATAGCGCTCGTCGTCGGTGCTCAGTTGCCTGAAGGCTTCCTTTTCTTCGTCGCTGATGATGTAGGCGACGTCCTGCTTCATCCACTTCTTGAGGTACCGGTCCGAGGTTTCCGTGCGCAGCGATTTTTCGCGGCCCCGGTCCTTCTTCCGGTCGGCCAACAGCAGCGATCCGGAGAGAACGAAAAGGAGGGCCAGGCCGCAGGCCAGGAAGCGGTTCCATTTGCGTGGGATTCTCATGAGGCACCCTTGCTTGATCTCAGCCATCGGTAGACAGGCGTTTCTTGTTCGATTGGGAATCCATTCCATTATAGAACACCGGCAGTCTTCGTCAATTAGGCCACGATCTCCTTGATCAGGCGGCCGCCCAGGTCGGTCAGGCGCTTGAAACGTCCCGCGTGATAGTAGGTGAGCCGCATGTCATCCAGACCCAGGCTGTGCAGTATGGTGCCGTGAAGGTCGTGCAGGTGATAGACGTTCTCGGCCGCCTTGATGCCCAGCTCGTCGGTGTTGCCCACCACCGTTCCTCCCTTGATGCCGCCGCCGGCCAGCCAAGCCACCATGGCCTCCTTGTTGTGGTCTCGGCCGGGATGCGAGCGGAAGAAGTCCATGGAGTTGTCGGCGGTGCGTCCGAATTCCCCGGCCCACACCACCAGGGTCTCATCCAGCAGCCCCCGCTGCTTCAGGTCCTTCAGCAGCGCCGTGACCGGCTGATCGGTCTCGTAGCCTCGCTTGCGGTGCTCTTGGGCGATGTTCTCGTGGGAGTCCCAGCCGCTGCAGTAGACCTGGACGTAGCGGACTCCCCGCTCCACCAGTCGGCGGGCCATCAGGCACCTCCGAGCCATGGGCTCCTTGATCTTGTCGTTGAGCCCGTACATCTCCTTGATCTTGTCGGGCTCGCTGTCGATGTCCACCGCCTCGGGCACGGCGAACTGCATCCGAAAGGCCAGCTCGTAGTTCTTCATGCGGGCCAGCAGGTTGTCGTTGCCGGGGTCGGACTTCAGGTAGGGCCGGTTCAGTCGATTGAGCAGCGCGATGTCTGTCTGCTGCTGCTCCCGTGTGACTCCCTCCTGGGGCTGAAGATCGAAGATGGGCACCCCCACCGAGTTCAGCAGGGTGCCGTGGCAGGCGGCCGGCAGATATCCGTTGGAGTAGTTGACCGCCCCGCCGGAGATGCGTCCCCGATGGTCGGGTAGAACCACGAAGGCGGGCAGGTTCTGGCTCTCGCTGCCGAGCCCGTAGACCGTCCAGGAACCGACCGAAGGACTGCCGGGAATGGAGACGCCGGTGTTCATCATGAAGCAGGCCCCGGGATGGGCCTCCGAGTCGGTGTGGAGCGAGCGGACCACCGCGATGTCGTCCACGCAGGTGGCCAGGTGGGGAAAGATCTCAGACACCTCCATGCCGCACTGCCCGTGTCTGGCGAACTTGAAGGGGCTGCCCACGTAAATCCGCTTCTCCAGGCTGCCGTAGATGCGGGTGACCGGGGTCCCGTGATACTTGGCCAACGCCGGTTTGGGATCGAAGGTGTCCATCTGGCCGGGAGCCCCCCCCATGAAGAGAAAGATGCAGGCCTTGGCCTTGGCCGCAAAATGGGGCTGCTTGGGAGCCAGCGGGTCCTGGGCCGTTTCGGCGGCCTGAAGCCAGCCGTCCCGGCAGAGCAGCGACGACAGCGCCAGGCTGCCCACGCCTCTGCCGAATCCATAGAGGAAATCCCGGCGACCCATCTCTCCCAGGTGCGGGTCCGGTCGTTCCACCCGCGAGCAAACCTCGAACTCACTCTTGGCCATGATCACTCCTCTTGCTTTTTGTGCTACTGGACTCCCCTATTCAAGCAGGGCTCACTCCAGGAAGATAAACTCGTTCATATTGATGAGAACCAGACAGAGACGCGACAGGAGATCACCGTTGGGGTCCTTTTGCTGCGCCAGCGACTCGCCCAGGTCGTTTCCGAAACGGATGGCTCGCAGCGTCACCTTGGGGGGAGGGTCCGGGTCCACCGGGTGCTGCCTCAGAAAGGCCAGGCACTCGTTGCGCTCCAGAGCCGAAGGCGGCCGCTGAAAGGCCAGTTGAAAGGCGTGCTCCACCTGGCGTCCGGGATCGTCGCCCGCCTCCCGCCGGATGCGGTCCGCCATGAAGCGGGCCTGCTGGTGGGAGAATCTGCTGTTGAGCAGCGCGAAGACCTGGGGTGTCACGGTGGTGACGTCCCTGACGGGACAGCTCTCGTTGGTATTGGGACCGTCAAACACCGCCACCATGGGCAACTGCAAGGATCGGCACTGCAGCACGTAAAGGCTGCGCCGGCTTCGCTCCTGCTGCGGCGAAGGCTCCCACCACACCCCGGCGCGCCGCTGTACCTGATCGTCGATGTCGGGGAAGAAGGGCGGGCCTCCCATGGAGGGGTTGAGTTGTCCGCTGACAGCCAACACGCTGTCCCGCATGACCTCGGCTTCCAATCGGATCGGGTTTCGCCGCCACAGATAGCGGTTGTCGCTGTCCAATTTCCGGTAGGCCTCCAGATTGGGGGTCCGCAGGGATTGCCGGTAGACGTTGGACTGCAGAATGAGCCGGTGCATCTCCTTGATGCTCCACCCGCTCTCGATGAACTGCCAGGCCAGCCAGTCCAGCAACTCCCGGTGGACGGTACCCCCGCCATTCTTGCCCAGGTCGCTGGGAGTGGACACCAGGCCGCGGCCGAAATGGTACTGCCAGATCCGGTTCACCATCACCCGGGCCGTCAGGGGGTTGTCGGGACTGGCGATCCATTCGGCCAGCAGCCTGCGAGAACTGCCTCCCGAAGAACGAATATCCAGGCCCTTGTAGTCCACCGGCTGGGAATGACCGGTGACGGCGCTCAGCACTCCCGGTTCGACTGCCTCGCCCGCAAGCTTGTAGTTGCCCCCTTTCAGCAGATAGGTGGTGGGGGGGCCGGCGGTGTGGGCTCTGAAGCCTTCGGTGGCTACAAAGGCCATGGCTTTGTAGTAGTCGGGGCTGTTGGGGTTGGCGAAACGCTGACCTTGTCGTGAAATCAGGCGCAGCCGTTCCATTTCCTCCCGGGAATAGAGGGAGCTCTTGGGGAAGGGGGTGCGTTTCAGATCGGAGACCACCCAGTCCTTGAGATCCTGGGGCGCCATGAGCTGGTAATGAGGGGCCACCCGTTCCGCCAGCTCGGTTCTGAACTTGGCGGCCTCCTCTTTCCGGCGGTCCAGCAGGTTCTTCCAGCCCTCGGCTTTCTTCTTCCAGCCCTCGGGCTCCAACTCCGGCAACTCGTAAGGGGTGAAGGGCACCGCTTCGGGGCCGACCGCCACCGGGGCAAAGAAGGCTTCCATCCGATAATAGTCCCGCGTGGGGATGGGATCGTACTTGTGGTCATGGCAGCGGGCGCAGCCCAGGGTCACTCCCAGAAACACCGAACCCGTGGTGCCGACCACGTCATTCAGATAGTCCCGTCGGGTTTGGGGGGAATCGACTCTCTGCACGAACACCCACTGGTGCAGGAACCCGGTGGCGATCTTGCCTTCCGCCCCATATTTCCTGTAGGCGTCACCGGCGAGTTGCTGCCGGATGAAGCGGTCATAGGGCATGTCCTGGTTGAAGGCGCGGATCACGTAGTCCCGGTATCGCCACATGTGGGGCCGGGGATAGTCGACGGATTCGCCCACCGTGTCCGAGTAGCGCACCAGGTCCAGCCAATGCCTGCCCCAACGCTCTCCGTAGGCCGGATTGTCCAGCAGCCTCTCGATGGCGTTGCGGTAGGCATCCTCCGAGGGGGCCTCGAGAAAGGCGGCCATGGCTTCGGGAGAGGGAGGCAGACCGGTCAGTCCGAAGGAGATCCGCCGCAGCAAGGCGCGACGGGAGGCCGGTGGAGCCGGTTCCATGCCTTTCTCCTCCAGCGTGGCCAGGACGAAGGCGTCAATCGGATTCCTGGCCCACTGCGGCTGCTTAACGGTTGGAACCTCGGGCGGCGCCAGCCGGGTCCAGGGCCAGCCTTTCGAGCGGCCGGTGCCCCGGTCCGCCGCCACATCGGCCGGCTTCAACTGGTCGATCCATGAGGCGATCAGGCCGATCTCCCCGGCTGTCAAGCGAGAGGCACCCATCGGCATTGCGGGCTCGGTCTCTCCCTTGAGTCTCAAGACCAAAGGGCTGGCGGCGCTGTTGCCGGCAATCACCGCCGGCCCATCCAGTCCACCGCCTTCCAACAGCGACTCCAGGGTTTCGACCACCAGCCCGCTCTGATGGGTTTGGACATCGTGGCAACTCTGGCAGTGCTCCTCCAGAATCGGCTGGATGTCCTGGCCGAAACTGATCTCGTCACCGGCGCCGCGGGCGACAGGGATCAGGGGCTGGGCTGACAGGATCAAAGCCGCGGCGAGGCAGAGATGGCTGAATAAGTGGCTCATTGCATCCCCCCGGGGGCCAACTGCCCGCAAATGACAAATGGTGTGAGATTTTCCAGAAAGTTATTACTTGCAAATTTACGCTGGGACTATATAACAGGCCTCCTGACGGGTCAATTCCAAACGGGCGTAGGTTTGCCGAAGGATTGTGGCGTCGCTTGCTGGCCGAGGAGATCATTCTCTTGCCGGATTATCCACGAAGGGACAAAAAAAGATATCCACCAAGGAGCACGAAGAGACTGATTGTTGAATTGTTGATTGCTGATTTCTAATCGTTGATTGGGGAGTTGTAACCACTGATTCTGCCGCAAGTCCAAAATCTACAATCAAATGAGCCTTTTGCAAAATTCGCAATCGGGAATGATATGGAGGCGGCAAAGGTGATGTGCTGCAGGCTCCGGCATTCACCACAAAAAGCACAAGAGACAACAGAAACCACAAAAAGCACAAAACGAGTTTCTTGATTTCGCGTCTTGCCGATCCGATGGTCCTTTTTGTGTTTTTGTGCCTTTTGTGGCCATTAAGCTTCAGACGGCAAACGGGTTCAGTGTCACCTCATCCTTGACCGACTGGGGAGGAAAAACCCTCGATCTGAATAAGGATCGCCCGACTCCGATTTTTGCAGAAGGCTCAAGTCAGAAATTCACGACAAGGAGGGTTTCATGGCAATTTGGGGTCGCAGGTCCTTCCTGGCGGCGGCTGTGGTTTTGCCGGCGTTGGCCGCCAGGTGTGGACCGGCCGGTGTGCGGGAGAGTCGTTCCACTGCTTGGGCCGAGCCGCAGCACTATGGGACGGGCGGCGGACGCCGGTCCTTCAGAAACAACTGGACCGACTCGGGAATCCATCCCTTTGGGCATCGGGACTTTTCGCACTTTCATCGGCTCCGGACCGATCTGGACACCCGCTATTCTCGTTGCCGGCAGTCCATTCCCAGGTTGCAGGCAGGGCCGCTCTTCCTGCGCCTGAAACTGCTGTGCACGGGGGAAGCCGGCCGCACGCTGTTTACCTTGGGGTTGAAGAGCCACGCCTTGGGGAACTGGGCTTTCAGCCTGGGGGCCTGCCCAACCCATGGGATCTCGTTCGGAATCGAGGGTTGGCAGATCCTGGTCAACGCGGCCGATCCCTGGCGGGAAAGAACCCCCGTGCGCGGGCTGGACCACCGGGACTGGCACACTTGGGTCCTGATCATTCCCGATGCCGCCGGTCCGGCCCGGATCTACTGCGACGGGCGCTACCTGATGGACTTGAAGCAGCCCATCACCGGCGCCCAGAGGGACAAGGTCGCCCGGGAACAGAATGGGCGCCATGGGTCCGTACAGCAGTTGGTCCCGGAAACCCGGGGAGAGGCGGATTATGTCTTCCTGGAGAGCCGCCATCCCGGCCAGGAGCTTGACATCGATCGGTTCGAGGTGTCGACCCGGGCGCCGGCTACCGGTCGCACCTCGCTCCCGGTGCTGCTGGACCTGGACTGGGAGCTTCAGGGAACCCGCATGGTGGAAAACACCCTTACCCGCTATGCAGGCAATCCAATTCTGGACAAGGCCGACATCCCCGATCCCTCGGGTCGGGGCTCCGGAGGGTTTAATGCCGAGGTGATCCGGGACGGCGACGGTTTTCACATGTACTTCAACGGTGTGAACCGTATGAGCCGGGCCATCGGACGTGTCACTTTCGGTCTTTACCACGCCTTCTCAAGGAACGGCACCGACTGGAAAGTGACGCCGGCCAAACCGGTGCTGAGTCCGGGAGTTCCCGGCTCCTGGGACGCCGGCAGCCTGGGCCAGGCCGGTGTGCTCAAGGACGGCAATCGGTTCAGGATGTGGTACGGCGGATACGTGGACCGTTTGCAGCAGGGAAGAGCCGGCTACGCCGAGTCTGCCGACGGGGTCCGTTGGAACAAGCCGGAATTGGGTCTGGTGCGGTTCGGGGGTCGGCAGACCAATATCTGCTTTTCGCTCCAACCCGGCCTCAACTCCAACGAGTACGAGTTGCCGGTGGAGGTGATCCGCGACGAAGCCGCGCCTCCGGAGCGGCGCTACCTGATGTTTCTGCACACCCAGGGCCCTCACGGCTTCATTGTGGACGTGGCCACTTCGCCCGACGGCCGCAGGTTCGTGCGTGCGCCCCACAATGCCCGCCACTACGCCTTCGATGAGGTTCCTCGCAACAGCACCCTCCACGGCGCGGCCGTGGTCCTGAAAGAGAACAGTAACTGGTGGGCCTTCGTGGGACACCACGAGGCCGATGGAGGAGGCTATCGCATGCGGTTCACCGGGTGGGCAAGCGAGCCGGAGGAGACGGAGAATATCGGATTCGGGTTGTGGACTTCCCGGAGAATCCAGCTCGAACCCAACGGTCAGGCCTGGGAGCAAGGAGAACCCCGCGTATCGAGTTTTCTGGAAGTAGGAAACGAGTGGTGGGTCTATTACAGTGCAGGAGGCAGCATTGGGTTGGCCAGGGTGGGGCGCCACCGTCTTTTCGGTCTTGAGCTGGAAGCCGGCCGTGAGGCGGGGGAGATCACTTCGTTGGTGCTGAGCCCGCCGCGGCGGGGATGGCGCCGTCAGCGGCTCACCGTGAATGTCAGCGGGCTCTCGGGGGGCGGGCGCCTGCAGGCCGAACTGCTGGATGGGGTGCGCCAGGTTCCCTTGGAAGGCTTTACCCTGGCGCACTCGGTCCCCGTGGAGCAGGACGGTTATGAGGTCTCCTTGCGCTGGAAACCCGGGGGCGCGCAACTTCCGGAAACGCCCAAGCCGCTTCGGGTGCGGTTGAGGATGACCCGGGGAGGAGAGCATCCTCAACTTCACGGGCTTTATGTGCGGGCCGGGCGCCGGCAGTGACCCTGGTGGCCCCAAAGCCGCGGCATTGTGATAGCATTTCGGGGAAACGCCCCGTGAAACCCACCCGCGCCTGACCGCAGGCAGTCGGGTGTCCCGGATCCGAGAGGAGTCGCCCATGCCATCCTTGGTTCGCCGTGAATTCCTGGTCTCGGGGGCCCTGGGTCTGGCCGCGCTGGCCGTTCCCGAGTGGCTGCGGGCCGCGCTGCCCGGGAAAGCCCGCGAGAAACTGAAGATCACCGACATCGAGGCGCACGAAATTTGTCCTCCCTATCACGACTACAATGCGCGCTGGATTTTCCGTTATCACGGACTGGGAGTCCAACTGCGCACCATCTATGTGGTGAAGACCCAAGGCGGCCTGGAAGGCATCGGAGAGAGCTGGGGCCGGCTTCCCGAGAACGATCCTTCCTCCCGCTACGTCGGCTCCAGCGCCTTCGACTGGATCGGCGACACCAGGAACCTGGCCATCAACATGGCCGTCTACGACCTGATGGGCAAGTATCTGAGCTTGCCCTGCTGGAAGCTGATCGGGCCGCGGGTCCGCTCCTGGGTGCCGGTGGCGGCCTGGACGGCCTCCCAACCCCCCGAGGGTATGGCCGAAGAGGCGGTCAACGTGGCCGGGCGGGGGTTTCACTGGCTCAAATATCACGTGGACGTCATTCAAAATGTGGTGGACCAGACCGAAGCCATCCAGAAAGTGGCTCCTCCAGGTTTCAAGGTCCACTACGATTTCAATGCGGACTCCAATCTGGAGGCGGTGGGGCCGGTCCTCAAGGAGCTGGAGAAGTTCAGCGTGGCCGGCCGCATAGAGGATCCCCTTCGGGCCATTGACCATGAAGGGTACCGGATTCTCCGCGAAAGGTGCTCCATCCCCATCCTCATCCACCACGGTCCCGCCGACACCTTCATGCGTCACGGTCTGTGCGACGGCTTCATGGCCGGCCACGCTCCGGTGGGACTCGCAACGAAGCTGGCGGGCATGGCCGAGGCCGCCAATACCCCCTTCATGCTGCAGCAGTGCGGGGGAACCATCAACCAGGCTTTCCTGGCGCACGAGGCGGCGGTGTTCAAGATGGCCATCCTGGATCACGTGAGCCTCTGTCATCTCTGGAAGGAAGACGTGACGGTCGAAACCATGCCGGTGGTGAACGGCAGCGTGCAGGTTCTCGAGAAACCGGGACTGGGTGTGACCCTCGATCGTCAACAGCTGAGCCGGCTGAGTCAGGCGCCGCGGCCCCGGCAAGAGCGCTTCCTGGTGAGGATGCGTTACCGCAACGGCTTCAGGGTCTATTTCCGCTTCGACCCCGACGCCCCCGGGTCGAACCTTCGCTTTCTGAACCCTCCCGACGTTCCCGGACCACGGCTGCAACGGGGAACCTCCGGCTACGGCAACCCAGTGGTGACCGATTTTTGGGATGAGGATGGATCCCGGGCATTTGAGCGTCTCTGGGGAGAGACCGACACGGGGCCAGTCTGGAAAAATGAAAGAGAAGTTTCCGGTTAGCCGTTTCTCCGCCCTACAGTGCGGTTCATACGAGAGTGAAACATCGAACCTTCATGTCCTGTCGGGAACGAGGACCCTGTCGTGCTAAGCCGGTTTTCTACTTATTGAACATGGATGCACAGGATGCACAGGATTATTAAGTGAAGACGAACCACGAATGAACACGAATAGACACGAAGAGGGATAGACCTCCTTTGGTTCGACGATGTCATGGAATAAAGCCCCCCCCGGGAGCGCGGGCGTCCCGCCCGCACAATTCTTGGCACAGCCTCGGGCATCTCCTCCACCCGGCTCGACCGGTAACGGCGCCAGGACCCTGCTTCAACCGAGCCCATGCGGTTCCCACCGGCAGGGTGGACGGGTGCGCCATCGCAGGGAAACGGAGCGATAACTCAAGGGAGAGGATGCGGGCGGGACGCCCGCGCTCCCGGGGGGGCCGCTTTCGTCACGATTGCCCTTCAAGGGAGAGTCGGCGCAAACGAACAGGCTGGATGGTCGCCTTAAATCCCGATTTGACAATCCCTTAGTGGCCCTTCGTCGTTCTTCGTGGCCCTTCGTGGATAACTCTTTTTTCTTTTGTTTCAGGTAAGCCGGGCCCCCGCCCCCCACGACGGGGCGGATCATCCGAGAGTGAAACAATCGGAAATCGATAATCCTTTCGTGACCTTGGTATCCCGTCGCGGTTAACCTCAACGCCTTAGTGGCCCTTCGTCGTTCTTCGTGGCCCTTCGTGGATAACTCTTTTTTCTTTTGTTTCAGGTAAGCCGAAACCCAATCAAAGGAGCGACTCATGACCGATCGCCGTTCGTTTCTGGCCTCGATGGCGGCAGGGGCTTGGCTGACCGCCGCGGTTTCCCCGGCGCGGGCCGAAACCGCCGGGCCGCCGTCCCGAAAGATTCGTGTGGGGGCGTTGAATGTGGGCGAGTATACCTTCTGGGGGATTTGGGCCGACATCCTGGCTGCTGAAGGGCTGTTCGGCGGCGGTCTGCTGAACATGGAGATCACCCACTGCTGGGATGTGAACCCCAAGCTGTCCCGCGAGTTTGCCGCCAAGTACGGCTGCACGGCGGTGGACCGCTACGACGGGATGCTGGGCAAGGTGGATGCCATCGGCTTCGGCGGACTCTACGAGGTTCCCTGGCAGCACCGCCTGGCCTGGCCCTACGTGGAGGCGGGGGTCCCCACCTACCTGAGCCGGCCTTTCAGCTACCGCTTGCGCGATATCGACGCGATCCTGGACCTGGCTGCCAGGCACGGCACGCCTCTGATGGCTACCAGCGTCCAGGAACACTATTACCAGGCCTCCTACCTCAAGGGCCGGTTGGGCAACGTGGGGGTCATCAAGGGAGTTCACGGCCTCTGTTACACCGACGAATATCCGGCCCATTTCCACATTCAGTGGTTCATCCTGCGGGCGCTGGGTTACGAGGTGGAGAGGGTCTCCCTGTTCACCGACGACGAACGCAAGGCTTCCTACCTGCAGGACACCATGCTGTTCAAGGGAAAAGAAGGACAGCCCCCCTTCCTGGCCGCGCTGCACGGAGTTTCCGACACCCACCACCTCTATCTGAAGGTCACCGGGGACAAGGGAAGCGAGACCGTCACCATGGACCGCAGCCCGGATCAGCGAGAAACCCTCTACCACTACTTTGCCCCCCAGCTCATGGACATGCAGCGAACCTTCCAGGGGGACAGCTACCAGCCTTTCGACGTCATTCGCAAGAAGACCCAGGTGTTTCTGGCCGGCTACTACTCCTATCTCGAGCGAGAGGGCAGTCTCTTTCCGGTGGATCAGGTGCCGGTGGACTGGTCCCCCCGCCACTTCAGGCCCGGCTGGATCGACGAGTCCATCTTCCCGGCCAAATCCTAACCCCTGGCGTAACCGACTGACAGCTCGATTCTTCTCACCCGCACCGGTCGATCGGCGCCCGAGGGTCGCCGCTTGAGCCGCAGCCGGAGCTGGTTGTGGCCGCGGGTCAACCGTGGGACCGGCACCTGCAGTCGCAACCCGCTGAAGTCCATGTCCAGGCGCGCCCGCGGAGGGAAGCCCAGAATCCCCTGTCCGGGGGGGATGGCCAGGTGACAATCCACCGGCGCCAGGTCCTCCACCGCGTCCAATTCCCTTGGCTCCAGGGGCCGGCCATTGAGCGAAAACTCCAGAACGTCGCCGGATAATCCGTCCAGGGCTACCAGCAATTCCGCCCGACGGGGCGGGTTGGACGTCGAGGAGACCTCGTCGGCGATGGGGAGGGTCAAGGTCTGGGTGGCTCCCGACCTGCCCAGGGTGAAGGGAAGCGGGGCCGCCTTGATCATGGTGTTGAAGCGGACCGAATCGGAACGGGGGGAGCGTCCGGTCCGGTGGGATTCGAATCGCTGCACCAGGGTGTAGCGCTTGTCCTTGTCCCGAAGCAGGGCCGGATCGGCAATCTCCCGCAGCAGGCGGCTGCGCCAGGTCCCGTAGAAAAACCAGTTGAAGGTGTAGAGCCCGTCGGCGCCGTCTCGCCAGAGGTTGGCGGCGCTGCCTCGAATCACCTCGTCGGGGTAGATGGGGTAACCGTTGCCAAAGGGGTAGAGGCTGGGATAGATCGGCAGCCGCCGGCTGCCCATGAGCTCTCTGAACCCGGACAGGCCCCGGCATTCGGTCAATCCCTGCCCCAGAATCAGGAAGTCGGCCAGCCCCTCCCGGATCCAGGTCGGAACGTCGAATCCTCCTTCCAGGCACCATTCCACCCGCTCGGGCACACGCACCGCGATCTCGATGGGACGACCCCGCCGGACCGCCCTGCGCCGCAGACTCTGCCTCACGGCTCGCATGAATTCGGTCAGATATTTGCCCTTTTCCCGCTCCAGGCCTCGGGGAAAATAGAAGGTGTGCCGCAGCCAGTCGAGCTCGATGCCGTCGAAATCCCAGCGATCGAAGAATTCCTCGATGACTCTCAGCTTCAGCTCGCGGACCGGCTCCACCTCGAAATTCAGGGCGCTCCACCAATCCAGATCGGGCACCAGCCATTCGGGATTGATTCTCTTGAAGGTGGGCAGCTCCGGGTTGGGAAGGGTGCCCCGGGGATGCTGTCCATCGTGGATATCGTTCATCCGGAGGGACACGAAGGCCTTCAACCCTCTCCGGCGGCATTCGTCCACGATGACCTGGGGCGGGTTGTGGCCGGAGTCGGCCAGACTCTTGGGGTTCAGGTACTGGTCCTTGGGATCGACCTCGACGCCTCCGTGCCAGGTCCTGCTTTCGGGGAATTGGAATCGGTCGGCTTCACCGGGCCATTCCAGGACGTTGCTCTGGTACTCGGCCACGTTGCCGCTGCCAAAGCTGAACAGCAGCGTGTCGACGCCGCTGTTCTCGAGGGGGGTGAAGACCAGGGCGGCAAATTCCTGCCGGCTCAAGGGCCCGCCGTTTTGAGGCAAGGCGGCGCGCCCCCAGCAGTGGATCATGGATCCGTCGCAGTTGAACAGGAGCCTGCCCGGCCTGGAGTCGCGGCCGTCGGACCCGCCGGGATCGGCCAGGCAGGCCAGCCCTCCGGCTCCCAGCAGGAGGAAGCGGCGCCGGCCGGTCGAGGGGCCGTTCGGGCCGGATGAGGACTTACCGGAACCAGTCATAGTTGAGCCCCAGAGAACGGTCGGCCAGGGGGAGGTCGATTCGGGCGCCGCCCTGCCTGGAAGACAGCTTGAGGGCGATCTCCACTTCCAGAGCCACGGCCACTCGGCGTCCCGAGTTTTTGGGCTCGTCCAGCCGGCCTTCCATGCAGTCCACCACGTCGGCCAGGCTGTAGACGGCGCCGTAAGGAGGGACGAACTGGGGGTCGGGCCAGGGCATGGGGACCCGTCCGGTTCCCGCCGGCGTCTCGGCCTCCTGCCAGAGCTGCCAGCCGGGGACAAAGGAAAAGGTCATTTCCCCTTTACTGCCGCAGAGGCGGACCCCGGGAGCGCCCCTGCGGAAGTGCACCACCCGGCCATTGCCGGTGACCATCATGCCCTGACCCCTGAACTCGTCGCTTCCCGACTCTCTTCTGGGCTGGTCCCCGGTCCCGCACACCCAGGCAGGCGGGCTGTCCAGAAAGTAGGACCAGTTCTGATGTTGAGCCCCGGGGCCTGAGGCCTCGATGGAAACCAACTCGCCGATCGCCCCCTGTTGCACCAACTCCCTGGCCCTGGCAAAGGAGGGGTGGGTGGTGGTGATGGCGCCGCAATTGAGAGCAGTGCCGCGATCGGCGCAGGTCTGGACCATGCGGTCGGCTTCCTCCAGGGTGTGGCACATGGGTTTCTCGGTGAAGATCCCCTTGGCGCCCAGTTCGGCGGCCTTGGTGGTGAGAAAGGCCCGGCCCTTGGTATTGGTGGCCACGGCCACGATATCGAGCTTCTCCTTCTCCATCATCTCGACGCCGTCGGTATAGAGGGCCTGGATGCCGTAGCGTTCGCCAAAGGCCTTGAGCCGTTTCCTGTCGCGGTCGGCGCCGGCCACCAATTGCACTTCCGGGCGATCCCACAGCGCTTCGGCATAGGAGGTGGGGAGTCCTTCATTTCCCGGGTGGTCATGGTGGTGGAAGCGCCGGTGGATGTTCAACTCGGGCGTGGGCCGGTCGGCGTCATCCACATCGAAGCGATCGGGGATGCGCTCCGCCAGGTCGTAGAGCAGTCCCATCCAGCCCAGGCCGATCACCCCGGCCCGATACCTGGCCTTTCCGGGTCTGGGTCTGCCCGGTCCGGGAGTTGCGACGGTAGGAGGCGCTCCCACCGTAAGCCCCGTAGCCAAAGCCGTTTGAAGAAAGTGTCGTCTCTGCATGGCCTTCTCCCTTCCGGCCGGCGGGCTATGGATGCCGGAACCGGATCCTGGCCGGCTCCCCCCGGAATGGAAGGACAGGGCATCGGGAGCGCGCCGGCACTTGGTCAAGGTCCCCTGATCGAATGCCGTCATTCTATGAAGGTTGGCTTGTTCTGTCGATAGCGATGGCATTAAACTATAAGGACCGATTTTCCGGATGGGGTGCGCGCGTGTTGGGACCGATTTCGATCGGGGTGGCTCTTTTGGCCGGGTTGGCGGGTTCCGCCGGCGCGGCTCAAGACCCCCCCGTCCAGTTCCGTACCCAGATCAAACCCATCCTGGAGGCCCGCTGTTTTTCCTGCCACAACGCCCGGACCCACAGCAGCGGCCTGGTGCTGGAGACCCCGGAGGGCATTCTCCGGGGAGGCGCCCTGAATGGTCCCGCCGTCCTTGCCGGCAAGGCCGAGGCCAGTCCCCTGATCCACTACCTTCGGGGTGAAAAACAGCCGGCCATGCCCCTGGCAGAACCGCCTCTGCCGGAGGAGGAGATCGGTCTGATTGCGGCCTGGATCGACCAACTGCCGTCCCCGGCCGATGCTTCTCAGGGCAAGGGTGCGTCCTGGCCCTTCACCAGGCTGAAGCCGCCGGCCATCCCGGCCGTCCGAAACCAAGGGTGGGTGCGAAACCCCATCGACGCCCTGGTCCTGGCCAAGTTGGAGAAGCAGGGGATGCAACCGGCGCCGCCCGCTTCCGGGAGATCCTTGCTGCGCCGGGTCTATTTCGATCTGATCGGCATGCCACCCACTCCCGAGGCGATGCTCCGGTTTCTCGGCAACCCGGCCGAGGACGCCTATGAGCAGGAAGTCGAGAAACTCTTGCGCAGTCCTCACTACGGGGAGCGTTGGGGCCGGCACTGGCTGGATCTGGTTCGCTACGCCGATACCGAAGGGGGCGGCCCCGACTTTCCTCGCCCCCACATCTGGCGCTACCGCGATTATGTCATTCGCGCCTTCAATCAGGATCGTCCCTACGACCGCTTTGTCAAGGAGCAGCTTGCCGGCGATCTGTATGCGGTTTACGGCGCCGAGGGCAAGCTCGGACTCGGCTTCCTCAATCTGGGGGTCGTCGGAGAGGACTCCGGGCGGCAGAATCTGCTGATCGACCTGGTCACCACCACCGGATCGGTCTTTCTGGGGCTCACCCTGGAGTGCGCTCGCTGTCACGACCACAAGTACGATCCCATCCCCACTCGAGACTATTACCGGAACGAGGCCTTCTTTTCCTCCCTCACCCTGGGTGAGACCGACCTTCCGTTTACTCAGTATGAGGGTCCGAGCCTCTATCCCCAGGCATGGAAGCAGCGTGCCGAAGCCTGGCAGCGGGAGCTGGACCAGCGCCAGGAGTTGAAAAAGAAGACCACGGCGGATTTTCTGAAGCGTCTGGGAAAGCCATTCCACCTGGTTGGGGGGCAGGACCTGAAGGACGGGGTGGTGCCCTTGAACGAGGCCGGCGAACTGAAGGCTGCTCTCCGTCGAGGGGTTCTGTTCTCCCGGGAGGAGCGGGAGCTCTATCGCCTGATTGAAAGGCAGAACACCAGCTACGGCAATGTGAGTCATCGCGATTACTTCAAGCCCAAGGTGCACACCGCCTCGGAAATCCAAAGCCGCTATGGGGGCCGCCGGCCCCACCCGGCCATGCCCACCACCTACATCCTGCAGGGCGGCAGCCTCGAGGCCAAAGGCGAGGCGGTGCAGCCGGGTTTTCTGAGCGCGGTCGGGGACCAGTTCCCGTTCGAGAGCGAGAATCCCAGACAGAACCCCCGGCAGACTCTGGCCGAGTGGATTGCCCACCCCGACAATCCCTTGACGGCCCGAGTCATGGTGAACCGAATCTGGCAGCACCATTTCGGCGAGGGGCTGGTGCGGACCGCCAGCGATTTCGGGCGGAATGGGTCGGGGACCCTCCATCCCGAGCTGATCGATTTTCTGGCGTCCTATTTTGTCCGGAACCGTTGGAGCGTCAAGGCCGTGCACCGGTTGATCCTGCAGTCCAACGTCTACCGGCAGTCGATTCGGAATCCCCGCGCCGAGCAGTTCCGCTCCCTGGACCCCGACAACCGCTACTTCTGGCGGAGCAATCCGCTTCGATTGGAAGCCGAGGCCATTCGGGACAGCATCCTGGCCGTGAGCGGAGAGTTGAATCCCAGGATGGGAGGACCGGGGTTCTTCCCCGAGGTCAAGGAAGACCTGCTGTGGGAGGGAGGGACCTGGTGGAAACCCTCCAGCCGGGAGGAGAGGAACCGGCGTACCGTCTACATGTGGCAAGGCCGGTCCTTTCAACTGCCCATGATGAATGTCTTTGACGGAGCCAACCTGAACGAGAGCTGCTGGACGCGGCAGGTGACCACCGTAGCCCCCCAGGTGTTCGCCCTGTTCAACAACCAGTTCGTGCACGAGCAGAGTCGTAGCATGGCCCGGCGGATCGTCCGCGAGGCGGGGTCCGACCCGGAATCCCAACTGAAGCGGGCCTTCCAGTTGGCCCTGCAGCGCGATCCGACGTCCGGGGAGCGGTCCCGAAGCCTGAACTTTCTCACTCGGACCCTGACGGCCCGGCAGCCTCCCGTCGAGTTGGCCAGAGGGCCTGCAACCGGGAAGGGCGTGGGCTCGGACGCCTCACCCTCGCTGCCGCCCCCTGCCGGAGACCAGGACCGTCTGGCCGATCTCTGCTTGGTCCTTTTGAACATGAACGAGTTCATCTTTCGGGAGTGAGGGTCAGCGCCCGCAGTCGCCTGTCCTTTTCCCGGTTTCCCCCGGAGATCCTGTAAGGAAAGGGCGGCGGAATTCAAACTTGGAAGACATCCCATGAAGAAACCCAACCACGATTATTGCGGCCGATTCGAAGCACCCGACCCTTCCCTGGGTGAGCTGGGACGCCGGGATTTCCTCTTTCGCCTGGGACGCGGTGTCGGAGGCGTGGCCCTTTCGTCGATGCTTTTTCAGGAGGGCCTGCTGGGCGCCGGGGCAACCGGGAATCCGCTGGCGGCCAAAAAGAGCCACCGCCCGGCTCAGGCCAGGTCATGCATTTTTCTGTTTATGGCGGGCGGCCCCAGCCAGATGGACACCTTCGATCCCAAACCGTTGCTGAACAAGTATCACGGCACCCCGGCGTTTGATGGCGCCCAGCTACGCACCTCGGGCAGAAAACTGCTTTACGTGGGGAGTCCCTTCCGCTTCAGGAAGTATGGCCGGTGCGGCACCGAAGTGTCCGACATGTTTCCCCATTTGGGCACTTGCGTGGACGACATGGCCGTGGTGCGGTCGATACACACCGACTCCGACGCCCACTCTCTGGCCACCTTCCTGATGAATACCGGGCGCGCTCTACCCGGCAGTCCTTCGCTGGGTTCCTGGACGGTCTACGGGCTGGGAACCGAGAACGAAAACTTGCCGGCCTTCGTGGTGTTTCCGATCAGTGGGACCGGGGGCTTCGGGGGCCCCCAGAACTGGTCCAACGGGTACCTGCCGGCCATCTACCAGGGGACGCCTCTCAAGTCGGACGGCGTTCCCATCGTGGATCTGCAGCCCCCTGCCGGAACCACGGCCGAACGGCAGGAAGCCAATATTCAACTGCTGAACCACTTCAACCGGCCGTATCTGGAAGGACATCCGCTGAAGAGCGATCTTTGGGCCCGGATGAAGAACTACGAATTGGCGTTTCGCATGCAGATGACGGTTCCGGAAGCCCTGGATGTGGACAAGGAGCCGCCGGCCATCCGGGAGTTGTACGGACTGGACAACAAAATCACCGAGCCCATGGGCAGACGATGCCTGATGGCCCGCCGCCTGGTGGAGCGGGGCGTGCGCTTCGTGCAGATCTACTCCCGGGGCTGGGATTCCCACCAGGATATCGCCGGCCAGCACCGGCGTCGGGGCTTGGAGACCGACCGGCCCATGGCGGCCTTGTTGAAGGATCTCAAGCAGCGGGGCCTGCTGGATCAGACCCTGGTGGCCTGGGGAGGAGAATTCGGGCGCACTCCCCAGAGCCTGCCCCACAACTGGAAGGCGCCGGGGCGCGAACACAACAAGACGGCCATGCCCATGTGGTTCGCCGGAGGCGGCGTGAAGGGAGGCACGGTTGTGGGGGCCACCGATGAGCTGGGCGAGAAGGCGGTTGAGAACCCCTATCACCTCCACGATCTGCACGCCACCTTCCTCCACCTGATGGGCTTGGACGACATGCGCCTCACCTACTACCACGCAGGCAGATTCAAGCGCCTCACCGACCTTGGCGGCAAAATCATCAAGGAGATGGTATAGGCCATGAACAGCCATCTTTCACGCAGAAGATTCCTCGAAGCCGCGGTTGCCACCGCCGCCTGGTCCCACGGGGGCGTCTCTCAATCCCGCCCTGGGACCGCTCCCCCGGTCAGGCTCGGCGGTCTCTCTCCCCAGGGCACGCGGCGCATCCTCTATGTGAGCGACCCTTCCAGCATCGCCCGGCGCTACCTGCCCGATCCGGTTGCCGAGCAGGACCTCCGGAAGTGGGTAGACACCCTGGCCGCGGCCCGGGTGGATCTTTTCATTCAGGAGGCCTACACCCAGGGGTGGACCACCTACTGGCGCAGCCCCCGGTTCGACTATGACGCCAGACCCCAGCACCGACGCTTCCTGCCCCTGCTGGATCAAGGGAAGCAGCCCCTGGGAATCCTGCTGGATCAATGCCGCCGTCGCCGCATGACGTTTCTGGCAGGCATCCGCGTGAATGACAATCACGGCCACGTCTCCATCCGCCAGGGTGTGGGAGCGGGCGCCGCCTTCCTGGTGAACAATCCCCAATGGCAGATCCAAGAACGGCCGCCCGGTCCCTACTACGCCTTGAGCACTCCCTTTGATTTCACCTTCGAGCAGGTGCGGGAGTATCTCTTTTCGGCAACCTCCGAGCTGGTCAATCGTTTCGACGTGGACGGCCTGGAGCTATGCTTCCGGGATCACTACTATTTCCCTCCGGGCAAGGGGCCGGAGCGAAAGGGCCTGATGACCGGGCTGTTGGGCCGCATCCGCCGCATGCTGGATGACAAGGGACGGGAGAGGAACAGGAAGCTGCTGCTGGGGGCGCGGGTCTTTCAGACCCTGGAGGAGTGCGACTCCATGGGGCTGGACGTGCCGGACTGGATCGCAGAGGGTCTCATCGACTACGTCTCTCCCGCCGACACCATGTACTGCGAACCCAATGTTCCCCTGGAAGCGTTTTCCCGCCTGACACGCTCCACCCCGTGTTTCCTGTACCCGGGGCTGCTTCCCTGGAGCAGCCTCCGCATGAGGCGCCGCCTGGGGGGGCAGCCCATCACCTCGGACCAGCAGAGAGCCCTGGCCATGAACATGTACGGCGCCGGCGCCGACGGCATCTTCTTCTACAACCACTTCGTGCCTCTCTCCTGGGCGCCTTTCTACCCTCATATGCTTCGGGGCCTGGCCCAGACCCGGGAGCCGCGGGACCTGACCCGAGGCAACCGCCACTATGTTTTCGAGCCGGTTTGGGCGGGGTGTCTGGGGTTTGGCGCCGACCGGACCTCCACCGGAGCGGTCAAGGCGGACCGAATGGTGCTGAAACGGGGAACTCCGGGGGTTGAGGGGAAATATCGATTCCGGGTCTGTGAGCACCTCGGCCGCTCCCGCGGGGCCTCTCTGCTGTTTCGAGCCTATCACGCCGTCGCCGGAGACCGGTTGCAGGTCCGGGTCAACGGAACGCCGGTTCCCGATTCACGGTTGCGAAGACGCAGCGATGAACGACGCTCGGACCTGAAGGCCATTGTGGACCCCAACTCCACCAGCAGTTCCGGCTTGCCGCCGGTGCCCGAGCTTCCCGGCCCCTTCTCCACCTTCTGGTTCGACCTGACCGAGCCCCCGGCGCAGTTTGGCGACAACTGGCTGGAAGTGAGCCTGACCCACAGCGATCCGGCCCAGACCCAGGACATCCTGATCGATGAAGTGGAAGTCTTCGTCAGCGCCTGAGGGGGGAGTGAGGAAGAAGCAGGAGGGCAAAATGAGAGGCGACTTCTGCAAGGCGATTCTCCTGGATTGATTGTGTCGATCGAGCCGTTCGTTCCGCCGAAGACCCGATACAGTCAAGCCTTACGGCACGTTCCTCATTCCGTATTCATCTTCTGCAAGACATCACTTCCATTTACTCATTATATTGAGTAAAATTACTTAATAAAATGAGCAATCAGATCGTTATTCGCCCTCAGGGAGCGGAATTGCTCCGTCGCCTGAAGGAGCCCAGACGGTTCCTGCAAGTCATCGCAGGAGCGCGGCAGGTGGGCAAGACGACAATGGTTGGGCAGATAGCGCGGCAATCGGGGCTGCCCACCCGCTTCGCGAGTGCCGACGGTCCCATGTTGCAGGGTCCGGAATGGATCGAGGCACAGTGGGAAGCGGCACGATTCCTGGCGGATCCGCCCTCTCCGGGCGGGAGCCGCCGGACAGGCAGGGCAGCAAGCAAGGGCGCGCTACTGGTGCTGGATGAGGTTCAAAAGGTCGGCGGCTGGTCCGAGACCGTAAAGCGTCTTTGGGACTCCGACACCCGAACCGGCATGCCGCTGAGAGTCGTTCTGCTGGGCTCGGCGCCGCTTCTGGTTCAGCGCGGCCTTGGGGAAAGCTTGACGGGCCGCTTTGAGGTCCTGCACCTGCCCCATTGGAGTTTTCCGGAAATGCAGGAGGCTTTCGGCTGGTCCCTGGAGCAATATCTGTTCTACGGGGCCTACCCCGGGGCGGCGTCTCTCATCAACCAACCGGACCGATGGACGAGATACATCCTTGACAGTCTGGTTGAGCCGACGATTTCCCGAGACGTGCTGCTGCTCGCTCGGGTGGACAAACCGGCGCTGCTGCGCCGGCTGTTCCAATTGGGTTGCACCTACTCAGGGCAGATCCTGTCCTATACCGGAATGTTGGGCCAACTCCAGGATGTTGGGAACACGACTACCTTGGCTCACTATCTCGACCTGCTGGCAGGCGTGGGAATGCTCGTCGGCCTGCAGAAGTATTCCAACGCCCCGGTCCGCCGGAGGGGTTCAAGTCCAAAGCTCCAGGTTCTCAACACCGCTTTGATGACGGCCACTTCCGGCCTTGCCCTGAAGGAGGCGCGTGCGGATCGGCAGTTTTGGGGGCGCCTGGCGGAATCGGCCGTGGGCGCTCACTTGGCCAACGCCACTGCCGCCGGCAGGATAGAGGTCTATTACTGGCGCCACCGGAGTCGGGAAGTGGACTTCGTGGTGCGAGCAGGCCGGGGGTTGACGGCGATTGAAGTGAAGAGCGGGAAGATGCGCGACAGCTTGCCGGGGATGGCTGCCTTCGATGCGGCTTTCCAACCCGGGCGGAAATTGCTTGTCGGCGGGGATGGGATTCGGCTCGAACAGTTTCTGTCAAGGCCGGTGGAACATTGGGTCCGTTAAGCATTTTGGTACCGCTTGTGGTTGAGGGAGGTCCATCTGTCTTCGGGTCTATTCGTGTTTATTCGTGTCCATTCGTGGTTCGTCTTCATTAACGATCGGCCGTTTTTTCTCGAACGATCCGCACGGCAGGGCGGGGGCCCGGCTGAACAGGGGCGGGAAGTGGTCATGGCGTTTTCAATCGATGGGAATTGATCAAGTCAATCTTGGGGGAAACGGTCTTGGGGAGAGCTGCCGATCCTCCACCCGGCGATCATCTTCCCGGGAGGGGTGCGGTCACGGCGTCGTCAGGCGGGACCCGTCCCCTGATGGGTCGGTCCGCCAGAGCCGCGCCGGCCAGGGTCCACTCCCCGGCCTGGTAGCGCGGCGGGTGGGAGGCCTTTTGATTTGGCTGCTCATCGCCTTTGAATCCACCGGCCTCAACCAAACGGCCGTTTCGCCCGATGAGTTACTGATTTTCCATGAGCAACGACGGATCCGGCTGCCACTGGTCTCCATCGACGGTCACAGCTATGTCCCCATCCTGGACGTCCTGCAGCTTCTGGACCTGGCCTATTCCGAGAGCGGCTCGGCGGGTTACCTCCGAATCTTCGCCGGCAGGAACGTGGTGGAGTTGAATCGCAACCGGGTGCGGGTCCGATTGAATCAGAGCTCCATCGGCCTTGCGGCCCCGGTCCGGTTCCGGCAAGGCCGCTGGCTGACCCCGCGGGGCTTTGTTCCCGATGTGCTGAATCGAGTGCTCAAACCCGCCATCAGGGTTTCTCCCTCCGGGAATCGATGGTTGACCGGAGGCCGGGATTTCGTCCGAATCAATCTCACCACCCGCACCACTGAGGATGCCAGCCAATTGGTCATCGCCCTGGTAAACGCGGGCGAAATCCAGGTCCGCGGGGAGGAGGGCCGGATCCTGTTTCTGCTCGGCAGGCATCCTGTCGATCCTCCCGGCGCCGAGGTCACCTCTTTTCAGGATGAACGGATCGGGGGTGTCTCGTTTGAAGAGACGGCCGAGTCCAGCCGGTTGGTCGTTTCACTGGCGGACGAGTCCGTCCAGTCCCGCGTGACCCGGGTGTCCACTCAAAATGCCTACCTGTTGGACGCCTACCGGCCAACCGCGGAGGACCCGTCAACCGCTCAGGGTTTGAAGCGGTCCTTCCGATTGGCACGCCGGCCCGAGGCCTACCGTTGGAGGCGAATCACCATCGATCCCGGACACGGGGGCGCCGACAGGGGCGTGGTGGTCGGGGAAGGTGTCTTCGAAAAGGATGTGACCCTGTCCATCGCTCGCAAGGTGCGTTCGGAACTGGAAAGCAAGCTGGGGGTGGAGACGGTGTTGTCTCGCAGCCAGGGTCAGACGCTGTCGCTGGAAGATCGGGTGCTGGCGGCCAATGGCGGCCGCTCCGATCTGTTTCTCAGTATTCACCTGGGGAACGGCAACTCGCCAACTCCTTCAAGGAGCTACGTCTATCTGGCGAAGCTGCTCCCCGCGGAGGATCTTGCACAGGATCGGCGCCAGGGAGCCTCTTTCGAACTGGTGCGCTGGGATCGAGCCCAGTCGACCGTGCTTCATCGAAGTTACCGCCTGGCCGAAATCCTGCAAAGGGTAACCAACGAGCGGATCAATGGCGGCGACCTGCTGAGCTTTCGGCATGCGCCCCTGAGGCTGCTGTCCTCCTTGGCGATGCCGGCTGTTCTGCTGGAGCTTGGGAACGTGAAGCAGGCCGAGTCCAGGGAAGCGGTGCTGGCCGAGCCGTTTCAAAGCAGCGTGGCCATCGCCGTCCTGGCGGCCCTGCAACAGTTTCGCCCCATCGATGAGGCGGCCATGGCTCGCCAGGCGACTCCTTGACGCATCCGGTCCGCACCCCGGCCGCGTCCATGGAAACGGAACCCCGCCGGTGAATTCTCATTGAGAAGGGGAGACCGGCTATGCCTCGGCACATCAAGTTCGGTATGATGGTTCTGGCGCTGCTATTGGCCGGAGGGGCCGTTTACTTCATCAATCTGCAACGTCAGGTTCAGCGACTGGCCGACCTTCCTCCCGAGGCCCGGACACCCTCCCTCATGGAAGAGCCGGTTTTCGAGGAGACAGCCCCCCGGAAAACGGTCGTCCTCTTTTTTGCCTCTACCGAGGTTGACGGCCGCCTCGAGCCGGAGGAGCGCGACATCTATGCTTCCGAAGAGATCACCCTGGAAGCGAAGCAGATCGTGGTGGCTCTGATCAAGGGGTCCCTTTCCGGCCATGCGCCGACGCTGCCACCGGAAACTCGGCTGCGGGAGGTCTATTGGGCCGAAGCAGGCTTGATGGTAGTGGACTTCACCCGAGAGGCGAGCCTCCGTCATCCGGGAGGGATTACAGGAGAAGCCTCCTCGATTTACTCGGTGGTGAATTCCCTGACCTTTAACCTGCCGGCGGTGGGGGAGGTACAGATCTTGATCGATGGAGCCGAGGCCGATACCCTGGCAGGTCACATAGACCTCAGGAGGCCGCTGCCTCAGGACCTGAGCATGACGGCAGTGGTTCAAAATGGGGACGGTGAGTCGGGAATGAGCGGATTGCAGGAGAATTGAAGGGAACCCTATGCGCACGGATGGGCGGGAACGCCAGCAACTTCGTCCGGTAACCATCCAACCCGACTTCATTGCCGGAGCCGAGGGCTCGGTGCTGATCGCGGTGGGAAAGACCCGGGTCATTTGCACGGCCAGCATCGAAGATTCAGTGCCGCCCTTCTTGCGGGGACAGAATCGGGGATGGGTCACCAGCGAATACGCCATGCTCCCCAGGGCCACCGAGACACGGACCCCTCGGGAATCCAGTCGAGGCAGGGTTTCGGGTCGGACTCATGAGATTCAGCGCCTGATCGGCCGCTCGCTCCGGAGTGTCACCCGCCGCCGGGACCTGGGAGAACGGACCGTCTGGGTGGATTGCGATGTGATCCAGGCGGATGGCGGGACCCGAACCGCTTCCATCACGGGGGCCTTTGTGGCTCTGGCGTTGGCTCTGCGGCGACTGGTGGATCGAGGAGTCCTGCCGGCCCTGCCGATCAAGGACTACGTGGCAGCCACCAGCGTGGGCGTCGTGGACGGGACTCCCCTGCTGGACCTCAACTACGAGGAGGACTCCCGGGCCCAGGTCGACATGAACGTGGTTCAGACAGGTGACGGCTCCCTGGTAGAGGTGCAAGGGACAGCCGAAGGAGATCCTTTTCCCCGTCAAACCCTGAGCGCCCTCATGGACCTGGCTGCCGACGGCATATCCCGGCTGGTCGAGATCCAAAAGACCGTGATCCGGCTTTAGCCCTTACCTGAAACAATTGAGGGTTATCCACAAAGGCCAAAAAAAGAAATCCACGAAGGGCCACGAAGGACGACGAAGGGCCACTAAGGGGTTGGAGAAAGCTCAAGAGGGATCCGCCAAAGGTCGGGAGGGGAGAAAAGATTTCCACCAAGGGTGCTAGAGTATCTGTAAAGGGGGCAAAATGATGAATCCGCGAAGGGATCCCAAGGGGTTGGAAAAGACTCGAAAGGGGTCCATGAAGGGCCACGAAGGACACTGAGGTTTTCCACAAACGCGCACTCGATAATCGAGCCAGTCAGCTTCTTGTGCAGCAGCTTCTCGTCCTGTTTATCCTGTCTATCCTGTGTATCGATGTTCAATTATGCAGCAAACCGCATAAACGGGACATGGCCCCTGCTCCTGATAGGCATAAGGACCCGTTGTTTCACCCTCGAATGATCCGCCCGCCAGGGCGGGGGCTGGACTTTGACTCATCTGTCAATGTCGTTTCGACTCAAGAGATCCAGAGTGTGTCCCTCCACAGCAAACCAACCGGCCAGGCGTTGAAATCTCCCCTGGGTCCCCGCCTTCTGGTAGCCACCTTCAACCCGGGCAAGCTCAGGGAAATGGAGTCGTTTCTGGCGGCAACGCCGGTCGAGCTGGTTTCTCTCAAGGCGATTCCGGGCGTGACCCCGGCTGCGGAAGAGGGAACCACCTTCGAGGCCAACGCCCGCCAGAAGGCCATCCACTACAGCCGATTCAGCCAGCTCCCGACCATGGCCGACGACTCGGGGCTGCTGGTGGATGCCCTGGCCGGCCGGCCGGGGGTCTATTCCGCCCGCTACCTCAGTGCGCAGGCCAGCGATGAAGAACGCTGCCGGAAAATCCTGGAGGAATTGCGCCAAGTGGCGGATTCGCGGCGGACGGCCGGATTCGAGTGCTGGATCGCGCTGGCTCGGGGAGGAGTGGTGCTGGAGGTTTTCCGAGGGACCCTGCGGGGCGTGATCGGACGAGAGGCCAGGGGGGACAACGGATTCGGCTACGACCCCATCTTCCAGGTTCCCGAGCTGGGCTGCTCCCTGGCAGAGTTGACTCCCGAGGAGAAGCTGCGCATCAGCCACCGGGGCCAGGCCCTGCGAAAAATGCGCCAGGCGCTGTTCGGGACCTGATGGCCGGCGTCTCCCCCCACCGCATCAGCCTTCGCCTGATGGCTCGGCTTCTGCGACTCCCCCTCAAGGGGGGAGTGACACCTGAGTTTCTTGAAGTAGCTCTTGTGGATTGGCGGCGCGATCACCTGATGGGGGCGTTCTCAGCCTTGTCCGCCGTTCAACATCACTCCCCCCTCAAGGGGGAGTCGGCAAGACAAGGGCGAAGCTCGCAGTCGAGCCGGTGGAGGGCACACTCCCCGCCTCCTGAGGGAACATCATTGGCACGGGCTTCGCCGCGTTGGCGGTGCCAAACCTCCAACTCTTGACAGCCGGGTGTCCATCCAGTAGCTTGAGGGGCTTGGCAAACCGGACGGGGCGTAGCGCAGCCTGGTAGCGCACCTGCCTTGGGCGCAGGGGGTCGGAGGTTCAAATCCTCTCGCCCCGACCAGTTCTACCGGTGAGAAATGCGGGTCAATAGAGAGCGATGGGGTGGGAGGGCCTGGGCTCCATGGCCACGATGGTGTCGCCTCTCCATTCCACCTCGAAGGGGTCGGGGAATCCTGGAGCCTGCTCCCGGGTCTTGCGTCTGGGCTGGTCGAAGCTGACCGTAATCCTGGCGCCCTTGGCCAAAGGGCCCAGGTCAAGGGTGTTTCCCCGCTGGCGGGGTTTGCCGGGACCGCCGGCTCCGTCGACCTGCACTGTTTCCGGCGGGACCCAATCCGGCAGTCGAACCCTCACCCGCTCCTCCTGCAGCATCTCCAACCGCAGCCGGCCTGCCTGAGGCACCTCCGAACGGACCCGGAGCCAGGGGGTGTCGGTGCTGAACAGGAGGTTCACCCGGACTCCCGATTCCTCCTTCACCACGCTTGCCCGATAGGCTTCGGCCAGAGACTGAAGCGCCCCGCCCATCAGATCGGTATTGTAGGAGTGGTAGGCGTTGGGCAGCGTGAAGGCGAACGCGCCCCTGGCACGTTCCCGGATTCGGCTATAGGCGTAATCCCCGGTGTCGGCCAGCGAGGATTGCGGGATCCAGTCGGTGGTCACCACCTGGGCGGCCAGCAAGCCGTTGCGAATGATCCGCTCGGCGTCCTGGAAATATTGGGGGCGCCCGCTGCGGCCCAGGAGCAAGGCGGCTTCCACGAAGTCACCGGTGTTGTTGGCCTCCCCGCGTCCCGGCTTGTCGGTTCTGCTCTCCTTGGCCCAACCCCAGGAGGTCCGCCAGCGCCGCAGGCCGACGTCATAAAGCAGACGGCCCATTTTCAGGTACCGCTGCTCACCCGTGAGCAGTCCGAGATCGATCAGGGAGGTCATGGTTCCTTCGGAAGAGTGCAGGTGCTCGCCCGCAACCGGTGTCAGCTCACCCTCGGAGGTAAAGCAGGCCTGGATGTTGGCCTCGGCGAAACGGGTGGCCAATTCGACGGCCAGGGAATCGCCGGTGGCTCGAAAGTACTTCACCAGGGCGCCGATCAGCCGTCCCGAGGTCTGATTGAGTTTCCGGGTCGGCGACGGTATCCAACCCTCCTCCGAATATTTGTCCGAAGGAAAGGCACCGGTGGACCGGGTCACGCCCTCCAGGGTTCGCACGAAACGCCGGGCCAGTTGGATGGAGGACTCCGACCCCTGCCAATTCCGGAGCCCCAGCAACCCCAGCAAGACCTCTCGGGAGTGGTGCAGGGCAGCCGTCCGCTTGCCGTCCGGGCCGGGGAGGGTGTCAAAGGCCAACCCGGAGGGATTGGCGATCGATTCGTGCAGCAAGCGCTGCAATCCCTCCACGGCCTCGCGGTCGGCCGGCAGATCCAGGATCGGGGAACAGACGGCCAGCGCATCCAGGAAGCGTCCGACCATGTGGGGTGAACCCCAGTATTCGTGCCGGGCCCAGGTGGGTTCCTCGGTGAGGTTGAACCGGACGTAGGGGAGGCATCCACGACTTCGGTTGATGGCGCTCCGGTAGATGTGCCGCACTCCCAGCAGCATGTAGGAACGCAGGTCGGCGTCTTTGAGACGCCAGGGGTTGAGCCTCGCCCGGCTCTCACCGCCGCTTCCCGGCGGTCCGGCCGCCCGGGCCAGGCGGCTGGCCAGCAGGGTCATGCCGGCATGGGTGAGCCAATCTCGGCGCTCCATAGGATCATTCCTGGTTGCCTGCTTACAGGTGTTCCCGCATCGGCGCCCGGGTCGGCCCGGGGGAGTTCCGCGGGCTCGGGGTGGCAGGAGGAGGTTGCCTGCATCGGGACGGCGCCAAGGCGGCCGTCCGGCTCATTATTGTGGCAACCGCTGCTTTTTTCAACCGGGGGCTAGCTCATCCAAGGCGAGCGCCAGGAATCCTGGACCTCTATGGCTGGCCTCCCGGCGGGAGCGGTTCCCTCGAAACCTGCCCAAGATGTTGCCGGGGTAGGCTCCCGGGAGGCCGCCGGTGTTGTGGGACCAGCCCCTTATTGATAAAATGCTGGCCGAGTTTCCGGCGACGGACGATCGCTTCTCCAGTCCGGCCGGGGCGGTTGTCCAGAGCAGGCCCTTCCGCTTTCGCCGCGGTCGGGCTCTGAAGGCGGCCGGTCGGCGACGAGCAGAGCCGGCAAAATCAGCCGCCGCCGCATGCTCCGCTATCGATCCCTGATGGACAAGTATGGAGTTCGCCTCCAATCCTTGGGCGATTCCAGGGAACGGATCGCGGAAGTCTGAGGGGGCGCCGGGATCCTGCGCTTTCCATCTTGCATCGGGTGCCACTGAAGAGTCGATGAGACACGCCTGGCTGCCAATCGGACTGCTCCTCTGGGGACTGTTGCTACCGCCTGCCGGTTCGGTGGCGCGGGCCGGCCAGGTGCTGAAGACCGATCTGTTTGTTGCCGGTGAAGGCGGGTACAAGCTGTACCGCATTCCCGGAATCGTCGTCACCGCAGGCGGCACCGTCCTGGCCTATTGTGAAGCTCGCAAGGGGGATTCCGGCGACTGGGGGACCATCGACGTGATGCTGCGCCGCAGCACCGACGGAGGGAAGACCTGGCTTCCCCGCCAGCGGTTGGTGCATGTGGAGGGCGATCTGCCCCTCAATCCGGTGGCGGCGGCCCAGAACCTCGACAGGCCTGGAGAGAATACCGTCAACAATCCCGTGGCCATCGTTGATTACGAAGACGGCAGCCTGCATTTTCTCTACTGTCTGGAATATATGCGCTGTTTCTACATGCGCAGCCGGGACGAGGGGGCCACCTGGACCGATGCCGTGGAAATCACTTCCACCTTTGAGGCCTTTCGGTCCGAGTACGCCTGGAAGGTCATCGCCGTGGGACCCGGCCATGGCATTCAACTGCGGCGAGGCCCCTACAAGGGAAGGCTGGTGGTTCCAATCTGGCTTTCACTGGGCACCGGAGAGCACGCTCATCGTCCCTCGGTGGCTTCGACCATCGTCAGTGACGATCATGGCAAGACCTGGCAGCGGGGCGAGATCGCGGTGCCCGACACCCCCGACTCCATCCATCCCAGTGAAACCATCGTTGTGCAGTTGAGCGACGGCCGGGTGATGCTGAATACGCGCAGCGAGTCGAAGCAGCACCGACGCCTGGTGACAGTCGGTCCAGACGGGGCCACCGGTTGGTCCAGGACGCGGTTCGATGACGCCTTGCTCGAACCCATCTGCATGGCTGCCATCGTGCGCGTCCGCCGACCCCGGGGAACACAACCGGGGCTTGTTGCGTTTTCCAACCCGCACAACCTGTCCCGCCGCCAGGGGAGGGAAATCGCCGGCCGTCCTCGTGACCGGGTGAGGATGTCGATCAAGCTGAGTGACGACGAGGCCCGAACCTGGTCGGCTCATCGCATCCTGGAACAGGGTTTCAGCGGCTACAGCGATCTGGCGGCATTGCCCGATGGGCAGTTGCTCTGCTTTTATGAACGGGGCAGCACCGATGGCAAGAACAACTACCGCCCCGGGCGTCTGACGGTTGCCAGGTTTGACGAGGCCTGGGTCCGGGCCGGGCCATGACTCGGCACCGCCCCATCGGTACCGGACGGGGATCAGGGTGCTGACAGTAAAGACGGGGCCATCGCAGGTATTGAATCGGGAGCGTCAGGGATGAACAGAAGAGAATTTATGGTCGGCGGCGCCGGGAGTTTGTCCGCCTCTGCGCTTCCGGAGAGAAAGGCGGCGGCTGTCGCTTCCGGTCCGGCCGGGCAGAGCGGTTTTCGCTTCAGGCTCGGAATCTGGCTCAGCGAACTGAAGTTGCCCTTTGCACAGGAGCTGGACGCCGCCAGGGAACTGGGTGCGGAATACGTCTGGTTTGAAGGCGCCAGGCCGGGTGTGGAGTCAGACATACCCGGGGGCGAGCCCTGCATTGCCACCATGAGTGACGCCGAGGCCGATGCCATGGGCGAAAGCGTTGCCCGCCGCGGCCTCAAGCTCTATCAGATTTGCGCCTACCGTCCCTTCCACAACACCCGACTGGTGGGGCTGACCCCCGAGAAACTGCTCGACGACGCTGCTTTCCGCGGCCAGTTCGATGGGTTGGTTCGCTCCATGCAAATTGCCGCCCGATTGGGGGTGGGAGCCGTGCATTGCTACGGTTTCTGCTGGCCCGGGGAATGGTCTGCAGGTCAGGGGAGCTGGACGAAGGCGCCGACTTGGCCCATGAAGTGGCTGACCCGCGGCGGCGTCATCGCCGAGGTCGACCTGCGCAAGCTGGTGGCCGCCTTCACCCTGATTCTGGAGCAGGCCGACAAGTATGGCGTGGATGTGGTGCTGGGGATGCGGCCTTTCCATTACATGAGTTCGACCGGCAACTTCCGGCGCCTGGCAGAAAGCCTGGGTTCCGACCGGTTGAAGGTTCAGTGGTCTCCGGCGGACAATGTGCTGATCGGTGAGTGGGATGCCGCCACCGCCGGCTTTACCAATCTGAAGCCCTATCTGCACGGGCTGCACTTGAAGGACGTTCACGTCTTTGACGGGATCGAGGGAGAATTCGAGTGGCGACCTCTTGGGGAGGGGTCGGTGGGCTATGCTACGGTGCTCAGGAATCTCCGCCGCCACCGGAGTCAGGCTGTTCTGATGGTCGCCAGCCATTTCCGTCCTTCCGGAGGCACCAACCTGGATGCCATGAGAATCAATTTCGGCAAGATCCAATCGCTCATACAACAGATCGAGCAAGGGAGCTGATAGTTCATGTCCGACTGGAAAACCCAAAGCTGCCAATCCGTCGGTGAGGTGTCGGCGATGCCGTCCGCGGAAGTCGACTCGGCTCTGACCCGACTGCCGGGTTGGAAAATCAGCTCGGATGGCAAACGCATCGCGCGCTGCTGGAAGGTGAAGCATTTTGTTGCCGGCATCGAGTTCTTCAAGCGTGTGGCCGAGCTGGCTGAAGCCGAGGACCACCATCCGGATCTGCATCTGGTGGGCTACCGGCAGGTGAGGATCGAGTCCTGGACCCATTCGGTGGACGGTATCTCCGTCAAGGACCTGATCCTGGCCGCCAAGATCGACGAGCTTCCGGTCGAGCTGTTCGAGGCCAAGGCCTAACCCACTTTCTCATCCGGGGCTGCACTCGCCAGAAGGCTTGCACTCGCGAGGCGGGTGCAAGGGTGGGTCACTTCCGCCAAGTCCGGGTCCATCCTCTGCCATGAAAATTGCCACCTGGAATATCAATGGGCTGCGTGCGCGATTCGAATTTCTCCTGCACTGGCTGCAAGCCCGTCAGCCCGACCTGGTCGGCCTGCAGGAGTTGAAGATGGCTGAGGAGAAATTCCCCTACGAGGCATTGAAGGCCCGGGGGTACCATGCCCTGGTCCATGGTCAGAAGGCCTGGAACGGGGTGGCCATCTTGAGCCGGGACCCTCCCCGCATCCAGGAAAGGGGGCTGCCCGGCGAGGAGGAGATGGGCGCGCGCCTGATCTCGGCCGAAGTGGGCGGGTTGAGGTTCACCACCCTCTACTGCCCCAACGGCAAGAGCGTGAGTCATGCCGATTTCCCTCGCAAGCTGAAGTGGTTGGATTCTTTGGCGAAACACCTGGAGGAGGGATGGAATCCGGCGGAGCCCGCCGTTCTGTGCGGGGATTTCAATATTTGTCCCACCCCCCTGGACACCTGGAACGAAGAGGAATTCAGCGGCCAGATTTTCCACACCCGGGAGGAGAGGGTCCGGTTTCGGCGGTTGCTGGAGTGGGGCTGGCTGGATGTCTACCGTGAGCAGTTTCCCCATGAGCAGGCCTTCTCCTGGTGGGACTATCGGGCCGGGGCCTTCTACAAGAATCAGGGATTGCGCATCGACTTTCTGTTGGTCACGCCATTTTTGAGGAAGGGGGTCAACGCGGCTCGCATAGACCGGGAATATCGCAAAAAGAAAGAGGGGCTGACTGCCTCGGACCACGCTCCGGTCCTGGTTGAGCTCGGCGCCTGACGGTGAAAAGATCAAATCTATGAACAACCACCAACTTCGCAACCACTTGAAGGAAAAAGCCACGCGGTTGAGAATCCATTCGTTGCGGGCTACCGCGGAAGCCGGCTCGGGGCACCCCACCACCTGTTTGTCGGCCGCCGACCTGGCGGCGGTCCTGTTTTTTCACGTCATGCGGGTCGACTTCGAGAATCCGCTCAGCCTTGACAGCGACCGTTTCATTCTCTCCAAGGGACACGCGGCGCCTCTCCTTTACGCCGCCTGGGTGGAAGCAGGCCTGATCGAAGCCAGCCGGCTGCTGGCCCTGCGCCGCTTCGGGAGTGATTTGGAGGGCCACCCCACGCCGCGGTTGAAGTGGGTGGACGTGGCCACCGGCTCTCTGGGGCAGGGACTATCGGTGGGGGTAGGGATGGCCTTGAGCGCCAAATACCTGGATCGGTCCGGCAGCCGGACCTTTGTGCTGATGGGAGACGGCGAAAGCGCCGAAGGGTCGGTGTGGGAGGCCGCGGCCATGGCCAGTCACTACCGGTTGGACAACCTGGTGACCGTCGTCGATATCAATCGCCTGGGACAGAGCCAGGAGACCATGCATGGTTGGGACGTGGAGGCCTACGCACGGAAGTTCGCCGGGTTTGGCTGGCATGCCATCTCCATCGACGGACACGACTTCGGCCAGATCATAGCGGCCTTTGAAGAAGCGGAAGGGGTGGAGGGCCGGCCCACGGCCCTCCTGGCCAGAACCGAAAAGGGCCACGGAGTGTCGCTTCTGGCAAACCGGGAGGGATGGCACGGCAAGGCCTTGAAGAAGGGAGAACAACTCGACCGGGCCCTGCAGGAACTCCCCCTGAATTCAGATTCTGAGCCTTTTCGCGGTTCCGGGGAAGCCAAGGTCTCGACGCTTCCCGGGGTCCGCTTGAGGGAACCCGAGTTCCGGAGGGGCGATCTGGTCGCCACCCGGGAGGCCTATGGGAGCGCACTGGTCAAGCTCGGAGAATGCTACGACAACGTGGTGGCTTTGGATGGCGATACCAAAAACTCGACCTTCTCGGAAAAGTTCATGAAGGTTTTCCCCGATCGCTTCTTCGAATGCTTTATTGCCGAACAGAACATGATCGGCGCCGCCATTGGCCTCTCCAAGAAGAACAAGATCCCCTTTGCCTCCACTTTTGCCGCTTTTTTCGGAAGAGGCATGGATCAATTGCGAATGGGGGTCATTTCGCGGGCCAACATCAAGTGTGTGGGGTCTCACTGCGGCATCTCCATCGGTGAGGACGGGCCGTCTCAGATGGGTCTGGAGGATTTGGCCCTGTTCCGCTCGCTGCCGGGTTCAGTGGTCTTCTATCCTTGCGACGCCGTTTCAACCGAGCGGGTGGTGGCTCTGGCTGCCGAGCACCGCGGCCTGGTCTATATCCGCACCAGCCGGCCCAAGACGGCTGTCATCTACGACAACCGGGAAGTCTTTCGCGTGGGCGGCAGCAAGGTGTTGCGTTCCTCTCAGGAGGACCGATTGCTGGTGGTGGCTGCCGGGGTGACGGTCCGTGAAGCGCTGAAGGCCCACGACCTGCTCCTGTCCGAGGAAATCCCGATCAGGGTGATGGATGCCTATTGCGTCAAGCCGGTGGATGAGGCCGGTCTGGTCGAGGCAGCCTCCGCCAGCCGGAGGACCGTCATTGTGGTGGAAGAGCACTACAGCGAGGGGGGATTGGGGGATGCCGTGCTGAACGCCGTGGCCAACCACAAAATCGGCGTCCACAAGATGGCTGTTCGAGAGGTCCCCCGCTCCGGCAAACCCGATGAGTTGCTGGACTACTACGGTCTCAGCGCCAATCGGATTGCGGCCAAGGAACAACGACAAAAGAGTGATCCACGAAGACACACGAAGGACCACGAAGCGCCACCAAGGGGTTGAGGTTGACCGCGACGGGACAGCAAGGTCGCGAAGGCATGGTCCTTTGATTTGCCTGAAACAACAGAGCCTTTGCAAAAATGGGGAGGGTGCGGGATTAGTTTCCGGGAAGGGTCGTGCCCCCCGGGAGCGCGGGCGTCCCGCCCGCATCCTCTTCCGTCCCATGCTTCCGCCGCCGCCTTCGGGCTTGCACCCGAGGGCAGGTGCTGTCGCCGCCTACGCGGCTCGACTCTTAAGCCAACCCTGTCCATGGGCTTACGCCCACGGCTAAGTGCTGCCGCGGCTTCGCCGCTCGACCCGAATCCAGGCTGCATCGATGCACAGGATTTTTTCAGGAAAGAGCCGGCTTGCAATCCCGGGCATCGGCAAGGCTGCACCGGATCATCGCCCCAGCCGACTTCCGGCGGCATAACCTCTCGTCCTGTTTATCCTGTGCATCGATGTTCATAAAAACGGTCGATTCCCCGGCGCCGTTGCCGTTCGATCCAAGTGGCGGAGATGGTCAGGCTGTGCCGGGCTATGGTGCGGGCGGGACGCCCGCGCTCCCGGGTGGGCTTCATTCCATGACAGGGTCACACCAAGGGGGCAAAATTGCAGGAGCATTCCGGTGCCGGCTGTGGTGGAAGGAGGTCCCTCCGTATTCGTGTCCATTGGTGGTTCGTCTTTATTGAACAATCAGCTATTTCCCCTCCAATGATCCGTCCGTCAGGGCGGGGCCCGGCGCGATCATTCCTCGGGGTCTCCTGTAAAGCTCTTGAAGAATCCCCGGCGGCTAAGTCGGGGGTTGGTCGGACGGAAGGACAATGTGTCCAGGCTGAATCCGTAGTTGAGCTTCTCCAGGTCACTCAACAGCTCATAGGCGGAGGGATACCGGTCGGCGGGTTCCTTTTGCAGAAGGGCTCGCAGCAGGCGGCTCCACCCCGGAGAGGCCTGGGGACGTACGGAAATCAGCTTGGGAAGCTCCCGGTCCTGAATCTGCCGGTCCAGCGCTACGGCATCCCTGCCCGCAAAGAGAAACTCCCCCAGGGAGAGTTCATAAAGCACGGCCCCCAGGGAGAACAGGTCGGTTCTGGCATCGGCCGGTTCTCTCCGCACCTGCTCCGGGGCCCGGTAGCTGAGGTGCAGCAGGGGCGGCTGACCCCCCGGAAGGTCCGGCCCTTGCGACTCCGGTTCCTCCGGATCGTGCAGGACCAGGTCCCGCGGCAGATAGGGCAAGACGACGTCGAGCAGCTTGAGCTGATTGCCTTCCTGCAGGAGCAGGCTGCGCGAGGTGAGGCGCCCGTGGATGAGGCCGCTTTCGTGCACCTCCAGCAGCGCCCGCGTGGCTTGAATGGCTGTCTGAAGGGCCAGGTCGAAGTCGCAAGGCCCGGCGCCGATCATTTCGGCCAGCGTCTTCCCATGCGTAAATTCCATGGGAAGAAGCGGATGACCTTCATGGGTCTCAATGGGGAAAAGCCGGGCCAAGTTGGAGTGGTCCAGGGCGGCAAAGAGAGAGAGCTTCTGCAGGAACTGCGACTCGCCGGGATCTTCCTCCTGGAGCGGGCGCTTCAGGAACAGGAGGGCGACGGTTTCCCGCCGCTCGATGTGGGTCGCCTTATAGAAGAACCGGGTGTCCGCCAGGCGGTCTCTGGAAAGAATTCGGTAAGGGCCGATCTGCTTGCCGATGAGCACGGTACCGGGCTAGCTAAAATGGGATATCGTCATCGCTCGTCCCGGAGTCGGAGCCGGCTGCGGGGGCGGGTTGGGCTGCTGCGGCGGGTTGGGCTGCTGCGGCGGGTTGGGCTGCCGGCGCCGCTTGTCCTTCCTCGGATCTGCCTCCGCCGAGCATGACCATGTTGTCGGCCTGAATCTCGGTGGAGTAGCGTTTGTTCCCCTCCCTGTCCTGCCAGCTCCGGGTCTGCAATTTCCCCTCGATGTAGACCAGCCTGCCCTTGCTGAGATACTGGCCGCAGATCTCCGCCAGCCTGCGCCAGGCGACGACCGTGTGCCACTCGGTTCGCTGCTGTCGTTCGCCGCTCTGGTCCTTCCAGGTCTCGTCGGTTGCGATGCGAAGGTTTGCAACAGCCGCGCCTCCTTGGGTGAATCTGACTTCGGGGTCCTGTCCCAGCCTGCCGACAAGAATCACCTTGTTGACTGAGCCTGCCATACCATGCCTCCTTGTAAGGGTCGGTGGGAGAATTGCTTCAGCGGCGCGACGCCTTCCGGCGAGTGGCGCGAGCCGATACGCCCAGGGTTTTCAAACGATTCCTGGCGATCTTTGCCTCGTTGGAGGAAGGGTGCTTTTGAATGACCCAACGAAGCTCCTTGACCCCGGCTTGCTGGTTGTTCAGCTCCAGGTAGCTGAACCCCTTTTTCAGGATCGCCGCCGGGACCTTGTTTCCCTTGGGATAGACCTGTATCACCCGGTCAAACGCATCCACGGCCTCGGCGAACTGGCGACCCTTGTAGTAGGTTTCCCCGATCCAATAGAGAGCGTTGTCTGAGAGCTCGGTTTCCGGATAGTTGTTGACGTATTCCTGAAAGCCCTCCCGAGCCAGGTCGTAGTTGCCCTTGAGATAATCGCCGTGGGCGGAATTGTAGAGCGCCTCCGGAGACACGGAACCAACCCCCCGGCGGGGGTTGTCCAGGGACTCGACCCGGGTTTTCGTCTCCGCCAACTGCATGGAAAGTTTGTTGATTCTCTCCATCACCATGTCGATTCCGGTGTTGACTACCGAGAACTGGTTTTCCATGGAATCGATCTTGGACCCAACGGCCGTTTCCGTCCGATTATTGGATGACTTCATGCCTTCAAGGACGACCTGCGTCCTGGCTGACTGGTCGAAGAGCTTCTCAACCAGGTCTTTCATAACAGCGATGTCGGAGTCGAAGCTCTTCTGCAGTTCCCGGAGTTGCTGCTGCATGATGGAAACGTCGGCTTGCAGCCGTATGATCTCCCTTTTTTGAGCCGAGGCCGGAAGCGCCGCCATCAAAAGGATCCCAAGGCAGGGAAGCACGGTGTTTCTAAGCAATTTGGTCACCTCGATTCTGGGGGTCCAAAGCTGTCATTCCAGGAATCATAACAGGTGGCCGATCGGCAGGGCAAGTTCGGGTTGGGACGCGGCCAATTGGAGAAACCGCCCGGGAAATGGGGGCTGAATACGCCCTGATAGAGGCCGGCCCCCGGTCGCATCAGTAAAGCGTCAGGTCTTGGGTTGACTTGTGGGGAGAACCGCCCTGTGGAAGGCGGGAGTCAAAGACTGGAGGGAGAACAAAATGGTTGCGGCGGGCCACCCCTTGGAAGATCAAGGGGTGGCCACGCCGCGGTGACTGCTTGCCTCAGCGACTCAGAACGAAATGGCCTCGGCGGTTTTTCTGCCAGCAGGCCTCGTTGGACTCCCTGCACTGGGGCCTCTCCTTGCCATAGGTGATGGTCTTGACTCGAGAGCTGGAGATTCCCATGGAGGAGAGATGACTGAGGGCGGAGTTGGCTCTGCGGTCGCCCAGACCCAGGTTGTACTCCTCGCTGCCCCGCTCGTCGCAATGACCTTCAATGGTGAAGCGGACTTGCGGGTGTTTCTTGAGGAACTGAGCGGTCGCCGACAGGGTTGCGCGGGCATCACCCCTGATTTCGGACTTGTCGTAGTCGAAATAGACATCCTTGACGTTTTTGGTGAACAACTCCTGAACCGTCGGCTGCCTCTTTTTAGGCGGCGGAGGCGGCGGAGGAGGTGTGGTTACCGTCACCCTGGCGCTTGCGGAAGCTGTGCCGCCCTCGCCCTTGGCGGTCAGCGTATAGGTCGTGGATGAACTCGGAGATACCGAGCGCGACCCGCTGGTGCTCACGTCGCCAATCCCCTGGTTGATGGAGACGTTGGTGGCATTGGTGGTGCTCCAGGTCAGGGTCGAGGACTTTCCTTTCTGGATGGTGGCGGGGTCGGCCGAGAGGGTTGCCGTCGGCTTGGCAGGCGCGGGAGGCGGGGGAGGCTCTTCCGGAGGTGCAACGGGTACCTTCTTCTTGCAACCACCCGAAATTGCGATGAGCAGCGCGAACAGGCACAGCGCAGCCAAGTTCAAGGACTTCCTTGTTTTCATGATTTACTTCCTCCGTTCGAAGATGGGTGTGGAAGTGTAACAGTACCCAGAACCTTTAATAGCGAGCCCTAGTCTATAAAAAATAAGTCTACTGTAAAACAAAAAAATCACTCCTGAATATAATTGGACCAGGTGGGAGCCGTGTTTTGTCCCCGGCGGGTGAGTTGCTCCTTCTGGGTGCCGTCGGCCAGCATGAGGAAGACCTGCCGGTTCCCGAAACGGTTGGACTCGTAGGCAATGTGGCGGCTGTCGGGCGACCAGACCGGATGCTCGTTGTTGGCGCCGTCTCGGGTAAGCTGGGTGAATTGACCGCTGGCCACGTCGAGCAGGTAGATGTCGAATCTTCCCGTCAATCGCCTCCTCCAGGAGAAGGCGATGTGCACACCGTCCGGGCTCCAGGAGGGGCTGACGGCTTCGCCGCCGTCGGTAATCAACCGGCTCAGGTTGGAGCCGTCGTCATCCATGATCCAGATCTGGGGGGAACCGCTGCGTCCGGAGACAAAGGCGATTTGCCTGCCCGTCTTGGGATTCCATACGGGCGAGATGTCCACGCCGCGGGCCCGGGTCAGCCGCCTGAGATGGCGTCCGCGGAGATCGGAAACGTAGATTTCGGGATCGCGGCTCTTGCTGGAGCTGAAGGCGATCCTTTCTCCGTCGGGAGCAAAGGCCGGAGTGGTGGTCAACCCGCCGCGAAGGGGAAAGGGAATGATCCTTTGATCGTAGACGGTTCGAAAGTACAAATCGGGGTTGCCCCGGTGGTAGGAGGTGTAGGCGATGCGTGAGTTGTCCAGCGACCAACGGGGGGTCAGGCTGATGGAACGGTGATTGGTGAGCGCCGTTTGCCCATGGCCGTCGTAGTCCATGGTGTAGATTTCCTTGTGGCCGTTGCGGTCGGAGACAAAGGCAATCCGGGTCGAAGCGATTCCTCGAACCCCTCCACCGATGCGGAGCACGATTTCGTCGGAGAAGCGGTGGGCCAGGGATCTGACGCCTTCTTCGTCCGGGTCGACCCGATAGCGGTTCCCGATGATGGATTCCCGGGTGTTCACATCAATCAAGCGGGCCTCAACCACAAACTGACCGCGCTGCAGATAGGAATTGCCATAGACCAGGTTTTGAGCCCGCACGTCTTCGGCGGCCCACTCCTCGTAGTTGACTTCGTAGGGTTGCGAGGGTAGTTGCAGAGGATAAAAGCTCTTGGGCACCAGCTCGAACACGCCCGCCCGCCGCAGGTCGTTCCACAGAATGTCGTTGAAGAGCCGCGTATGCCCCTCCAATGCCATCTCGGAGCCGCGTTGCTGAAAATCGGCCACGGCCACCCGGGCCCTGACGCCCTCGGTGACCACCACTCGGACCTGGCTGTCGGTTTCCTGGGCGGCGGCAGGCGATAGTACGCCGAGAAATGCCACCGACAACAGGCAGGTAAGGGAAAGGATATTGGTCATGGGTTTTCCGTTATCCGCGATTACCTGGAGTACTCGAACCAGAATTCAGCCACCAACCGGGTTTCTCCCCCCGGAAGGGGAGGGAATCGGGAGGCCTTGATGGCCCTCAGGCCGGAACGGTCCAGCGATGGGATTCCACTGGATTGCTTGACGGATTCGTTGGCAATGGACCCGTTCCGGCGGATGGTAAACTGAATCACCACCCGCTCTGCCGTACGCACGTTGGGACTGACCAGGTTCCGCTGCCAGTTGCTGCTGACAATGTCGCGAATCTGTCTTACATACCAGCCATACTTCTTGCCGAAAAACCCGTCGCCCAACCCGATGCCCCCCGATCCCCTGCCGGTTCGAAACTGGAAATAGGAGAGGTTGGGGGCACCGCCCTCGCCAAAGGGAACTCTTTCGGAAGGAGGCGCCTGGGCAACCTGCTTGGGAGCCCGCCGCTGGGAGCGCTTCCGTTTCCTGACCCGGGTCTTTTTCTTGACCTCGAAGGCTTTGGGGTCGGGGACCTCCTCCTCGATTCTGGCCGCCTTGGCCTCTTTGGCTTGCCCGAGCCCCTTGGATTCGGTGGCGATGTTGCTGGCCGTGGTCTGCTTGGGACGGGGCAGGTTCAGTCCTCGAATGGCGGACTGCTGCACCAGGCCGACCGAAATGGAGCCGCCACCGCCCTGACTGTCTCCCCAGGGATCGGCGCTTGGGTTGAGGTAGGAGGGGAGGAGGAAGAAAATCGCCCCTATCAGCAGATGGCTGAAGACCGAAAGGTAGACGTATCCGCCCAGTTTCTCCTTCTGAATTTCAAAAATGGAGTGTCGGTGGACCGGCATCAGACTTCAGTGTCCTGTCTCAGAAATACGATTACCATCTCCGAATGGAGGTTCGACAGGGAAACGGTCGGTTCGAGAGGCCCTTTGCGTTTCAGCCAACAGGCACCGTTCTGCTCCCCTTCCCCGGAACCTCCATCGGCCCAAGGGGTTCGGGCGGAACGGCGCCGTCTTCGGCGTCGCTCCTCCTCACAATGAATGAGCATTGCCTCGTCGTCGCTCCTTGAATCCGGCGCCGTTGCGCTCCGAAATCTGGCAACCCTATTTCTGAGACAGAACACTAGGGCAGGTTGGGACGGGACGGGTTTTCCGGTCCTCGCCGGTCGCCCGGGACAGCGGCGGCCCGGCTATTTTTCCGGCTGGGTGACCACGTTGATATTCTTCACGCCTGCCAGCCGGGCCCGATCCATGACCCGAGCGATGGTCCCGAAGGGCACTTCCTCATCGGCGCGCAAATAGATCATGGCGGTTTCCGGATCCTTGATCCGGGCCTGGAGGCGGGCCCCAGATCGTTGATGTTGATGGGATCGGAGCCCACGAAAAGCCGCTGATCCCGGTTGATGCTGACGACCAGCAACTCCTTGGTCAACTCGGTGACGGTCTTGGTCTTGGGGACGCTGACCTCGATCCCGGATTGAATGATGGGCGCGGTCAGCATGAAGATGATGAGCAGGACCAGCACCACATCCACCAGGGGGACGACGTTGATTTCAGAGAGCGACGTCTGGGCTCTCCCTTGCGTGTTGATGAATGCCATCGGTTCAACCTTCTTCCGCGCTCAGAGGCCATGCCTCGGGATCGGGTTTGCCGGAAGGGCCGGGTTGCCGGGTCCTTAAAGGAACGTCCGCTCCATCAGGTTCAGGAACTCCAGAGAGAAGTCATCCATGGCGGAGGCGAACTCCTTGAGATGATGGACGAAATAATTGTAGGCGATCACCGCCGGAATGGCCGCAAAGAGTCCGGCCGCGGTGGCGATGAGAGCCTCCGATATGCCAGGGGCGACGGCTCGGATAGTGGCCGCTCCCTCCATTCCCAAGCCGGCGAAGGCGTCGATCACGCCCAGGACCGTCCCGAACAACCCGATGAAGGGTGCCACCGACGCCGTCGTGGCCAACCAGCTCATATTGCGCTCCAGCTTGGTCAGTTGCACCGAGGAGGCTCGGGAAAGGGCCCGTTGAATGATGTTGATGGTCTTGAGCGTTGGAGAAGGGGAGGGTCGGTCACCGGAGGGTTGGCTCATCAACTGGACTTCCAGTTCCTCGTAACCGGCCAGAAAAACCTCGACCAGGGGAGTGTGCCGCAGGGTTTCGGAAGCTCCGCTGATTTCCGAAAAGCGCTTGCTCTTCCGAAAGATACGCAGAAACGCTTCCGAATCGGCACGCAGCTTCCTCAGAAAAAAGTATTTCTTGAAGGTGATTGCCCAGGAAAAGATAGAGAAGAAGACAAGGACAAGCAGGACGCCCTTGGCCAAGGGACCCGAATGAAGGATCAACTTGAACAAGTCCATCTCGGCTCCCTGCGCGAGCAAAGGGAGCAGATGGCCCGGATCTGTGGTCAAACAGGTCCCCCCAGCGTTTTCCTGGACAGGCTAGAATGAACCCCACCCCAATCGTGACCGGACGTTACCATAGACCTCTCAGGGTCGTCAACCGTGCTCCGGTTCCGGGCAGCGGCCCGGCAGCCCGGTGATTTCACGGGTGTGAAGACGGGGTTGCCGGATCGGTCCCCGCCCGGGGACTTCTATGGTACACTCAGCCCGCCTTGAGAGCAGGTTCCAGCCCCCGGGTGGGACTGCCGGCACACAACCGGGGGGCCTGACCGGCGTTGGCCCGCAGCAGATCCCACGATTTCAGACCGGCTCCCGTCCGACCGATGCTGAAGTTCCTCGAAATTCGCGATTTCGCCCTGGTTGACCATCTTTCCCTGCAGTTCCGGGAGGGATTGAACCTGTTGACGGGAGAAACGGGTTCGGGCAAGTCGATCATCGTCGATGCCCTGGGGCTGCTGGTGGGCGCCAAAGCCCGGGCGGAAATGGTTCGCACCGGATTTGGCAAGGCCACTGTTTCGGGCTGCTTCGAGGGGATGGAGGCGGAGCGGTTGCGCGGCCTTCTGGAAGCGAGTGGGCTTGAGTTCGATCCGGAGGGGCTGATCGTCAGGAGAGAAGTCGTTCAGGATGGCAGGGGACGGGCTTTCGTGAACAATCAGATGGTGCCGGTTGCCTTCCTGAGGAAGCTGGGGACCCATTTTGTCGACATTCACGGGCAGAGCGACCAGCAGTCCCTCTTCAGTCGGGATTCCCAGTTGCGATTGCTCGATCTGTTCGGCGGCCATCGGGGGCCCGTGGCCGAGGTTGAAGTCCTCTACGCCGAGCTGGAGCGAGGCTGGGAGCAGGTTCGGCGCTTGAAATTGAGCGAGCAGGAGAGGCTGCGGGCCATCGATCTGCTGTCGTTTCAGGTCAATGACATTCGGAAGGCGGGCTTGTCCTCCCCCGATGAGGAATCTCAGCTCCTGGAGGAGCGCCGGCTGCTTTCCAACGCGGATCGTCTTTTCCAGGCCTCTCATCAGGCCTATGGCCACCTCTACGAATCGGATGATTCGATTGGCGCCCGGCTGAAACAGACCGGCCGCCTGCTGGAGGAGTTGGGATCTCTGGACGCCCGTTGCCAGGACCTTCAGGAGCAGTTTCAATCCGCCCGCATCAGCATCGAGGATGTCTCGCTGGCCTTGCGGGAGTATGCCTCCAGGATCGAGGTGAACCCCGCGCGGCTGGACTGGGTCGAGGGGCGCCTGGCTGAGATCGACCGACTCCAGCGAAAGTACGGGGCATCGGTCGAGGCGGTCATGGCCTATGGGCAAAGGATCGAGCGGGAACTGTCGGAGGTGCGGGAAGCCGATCGCAGGGTCGAGGCGATCGAGAAGGAGTTGCAGGATCTGGAGAGCGACTATCTGAGTCGGGCCCAGTCACTCAGCCGCCAGCGAAAAAAGGCCGCCGGGAGGCTCGAAAGTTCGATGGGCAAAGAGTTGGGACAACTGGCCATGGAAAGAACCCGGTTCCGGGTGGCCTTCTCTTCGGCTCCCGGCCGGGGCCGGGAGGGCTCGGCCGAACCGAGAATTCCCGGCACCGCGCACGGGACCGACGTCATCGACTTCATGATCAGCCCCAACCCGGGCGAAGATCTGAAGGCGCTGGCCAAGATCGCCTCCGGCGGAGAAATCTCACGGATCATGCTGGCCCTGAAAACCATTCGCACCATTGATGATCGGGGTAAGACTCTGGTTTTTGACGAGGTCGATAGCGGCATCGGCGGTCGGGCAGCCGACGTGGTCGGGCGGAAACTCAAGACTCTTTCCAAGGCCAATCAGGTATTGTGCGTGACCCACCTCCCACAGATTGCTTCCTATGCCGACAACCATTTTCATATCGAGAAAAGAGTGGAGCAAAACCGGACGGTGACCCGGGTCGTCCCCCTCGACCGGGAGAGCCGCATTCGCGAAATCGCTCGCATGATCAGCGGGGAACGGGTGACCGACACCGTCTTGAAGCATGCCGCCGAACTCTTGAAGAGTGCTTCCAATTGAGATGACGGATCGGCGGGATCGGTCCCGCAGCCCGGCCTTCCCCGCCGGGCAGGACCTGCGGGCCCGTCGCCCCGGCGAATGTCGCCGCTTCCACAGTGCGAGTCGCCCCCTGCCGCCGCCCAACCCCTGCTTGCGTCCTCCCTGATTAGGGCTCGACTTTGCGGGCAGCTTCCTGCATTCTTTACGAGGGCTGAGGCGGCCCCCGCGTGAGCTGACCGGTTCCGCTCCCATCGGTTTTTCGGATCCGTCCGGTGGGAACAACCCTCACCCCATTTACAGGCAACCATGGCCCCAGGAAAAAAATTCTTTATCGAGACTTTCGGTTGTCAGATGAATCATCACGACTCCGAAAAGGTGGCCGGGACCCTGGTGAAGATGGGCTACGCTCCCACCTCCAATGCCGCTGAAGCCGATCTGCTGCTCCTCAATACCTGCAATATCCGGGAAAAGGCCAACCAGAAAGTGTTCTCCCGTCTGGGAGCTGTCCGTCAAACCTATGGGGCCAAGCCCACCGCCAAAATCGGGCTGTTGGGTTGTATGGCGCAGATGGAGGGGAGCGCGATCTTCAAGAAAGCTCCCAGGGTAGACCTGGTGGTCGGATCGAGCAGTTATGCCTTCCTGCCCGAGCTGGTTGCCAGGCTGGAGCAGGGAGACCGGCGGGTGATCGACGTTTCCCAGGACAGCGATCGCCTGTTTGAATCCGAGGCCGGCACCCGGGAGAGTCCCTACAAGGCCTTCGTCACCATTATGGAGGGGTGCAATCGCTTCTGTTCCTTCTGCGTCGTTCCCTACACCCGGGGACCCGAGCGCAGCCGCGCCAGCCGGCACATTCTGGCCGAGGCGGAGCGTCTATCCTCCCAGGGGTTTCGGGAAGTCACCCTGCTTGGACAGACGGTCAACTCTTGGCGGGACCCTCTGGGTGAGATCGCCTCCTTCACCGACCTGCTGCGTCGGGTTTCGGAGATTGAGGGAATCAGACGTATCCGCTTCACCTCTCCGCATCCAAGCGACTTTCAGCCCGACATCGTCGAGGTAATCGAGACGGTCCCAGAGGTCTGCAACCAGATTCATTTGCCCTTGCAATCGGGTTCAACCCCCGTCCTGCAGCGGATGAAGCGGGACTACACCCGCGAGCAATACCTGGGAAAGGTCGACTTTCTGAAACGCTCCAAAAGGGAGATCGCCCTCTCAACCGACATCATCGTGGGATTCCCCGGGGAGACCCAGCAGCAGTTCGAGGAGACGCTCTCCATGCTGGAGGTCGTCGGGTACGACTCCATGTTTTCCTTTAAATTCTCCCCCCGGCCGGGGACCGAGGCCTTCTCGTTCCAGGATGGGATTCCCGAGGCGGAGAAGAGCCGCCGGCTTCAGGTTCTGCAGCAATTTCAACGCAAGATTCAGCTCGAAAAACATGCCCGTCTGGTGGGAAAGGAATTCGAAGTCCTGGTCGATGGAAGGAGTCGGAGGGACAGCCAGGTATTGGCGGGACGAACGACTCAAAACAAGGTCGTTAACTTCAGCGGCCCGCCCGATTTGCTGGGCCGGTTGGTGCCGGTGAGAGTGACTGGCTATGCCCCCAACAGTTTGCAGGGGGAATTGGTTCGGTGCTAGACTGGAGCCGCTGGGTGGAGTCGGAGCCGGGTGACCAAGGAGCTCGACAATGCAGATTGAAATGAAGATTCGGGGCTTGATGATGGATCCGGTCACCAATGTACCCATCGTTATCCTGAAGGGGGCTGAAGGCAATGCCTTGTTGCCCATTTGGGTGGGGGTTTATGAGGCCAACGCCATCGCTCTGGAGATCGAAAAAGTCTCCACCCCGCGCCCTATGACCCACGATCTGCTGAGAAACATGCTCAACGGGTTGAGCTGTTCGGTGATGAAGGTAGTGGTGAACCAGCTCAAGGACGATACCTTTTACGCCATCATCTGGCTGGAACGGGAAGGCAGCCTGATCTCGATTGACTCCCGTCCCAGCGACGCGCTGGCTCTGGCGCTGCGCACGGATTCTCCGATTTTCGTGGAGGAAGAGGTGATCAATACCTCCAAAGCAGCCTCGGCCGACAAGGAGAAGTCGGGCGACGAGGAACTGAAGCGCTGGCTGGAGAATCTGAATGACGAGGACCTGGGCAAATACAAGATGTAGCCCGTTTGAGGGCGCCGTGTCCCCGGCCCCTGTTTCTCACCGGGGGGGATGCGCCCAGCCCTGTCCGGGCCTGAAGGCTCCCAACCAAGCGCCGCAAGATGCGAGCCCCCATTTCCCACGGGGGGGCGCGATCATGGCGCAAGCAGTTTCTTCTTCAGCACGCAGGTGTTCCCACGAACGTCGTATCCGGCTACGCTCTTCGGTCGTGAGCACGCGCTGAAGGGGAAACTGCCTGCACCATCCTGCACTCTTCTCAAGAGTGCAGCCCCCCGGTGAGAAATGGGGGCTAACCCGGCTCGCGGGGTGCCCCGTGCTCTTCTTCGGGGCGCGATCTGCAATGAAGCCTCCCTCGCCCACCAGCAGACCGAGGCCATTTTTCTTGCGCTGGCCGGCGTCAGGACTATAATGGAGGACGTTTCCCAGAAGAATCCTGACCGATACGGCGTGAACTCGCGCCGGGATTTTCGAGGAGGAAGCCATGAGACGTTCACTCTCGGGCCTCTGTCGGTTCAGCGGCCGCTTGGTTTTGGCAGCCGGTCTGTGCCTGCTGCTGGCCAGCTTGGTGGATGGGACCCACTGGCTGCTTTCCGCCAACCAAAAGCAGTCGGCGGGCAAGTCCAAGAAGAAGGGCAAGAAAAAGGGGCAACCGGTGGAAGAGGCTCCGCCTCCGGCGGCGGTGGAGATGGCCAAAGACCCCAAGCCGCCCAAGGACGACTTTACCGTTCAGGTTTACAAGAAGATGGACGAGGCCAAACTGGAGACGGCCAGCTTCAAGGACCAGTTTGAAATCGACCAGGTGAGCCAGAATGTGGAGGTGGTCATTACCTATTACAACTGGTCCATTTCCAACAAGGACTACTGGAACCGGCAGATCAACATCGACACCAAATCGCCCTCGGGAGCCGTCATCGAACACATCACCAAGAGCGGTTTTGGCGACCTGGGCTATGTGCCGGAAGGCAAGTCCGTCACTTCGGACGTCTATCGCAAGGAGCAGGTGGTCGTTCGGGGGGATGTGGCGACGTCCCGGATGGTTGATGCGGAGATCGGTTCGGACCAGCAGGGTCGATTCAAGTACCTGATGACCAAGTTCATTCTGGAAAAGTGAGCCGGCGGGGAGAACCTTCGGTTGCCGTTGCTCTCCGAAGGACCGGGTTGGCGGGTAAACTCGAGGCCCGGGCGTGAGCCCGGGGTGGTTGTATCCGGCGCCGCCCGCAGCCGCGTAGGCGGCGGATGAGTCGGGCCCTACCGGAACGCACTGCCTTTTCCAAACACGCTAAACACCTGCCGGGGGCCGCCCCGGGCCACCAACCTCCTGCCGAAACGAAAAATGACAGCGGGCAGTCGGAGAGTCCCATGAAACGCTCCTCCGGGAGGATGGCGCTTCTGCTGGTCATGCTGTTGGCCGTATTGATGCCGGGTCAGCTTCAGGCCAAGAAGCTCTTCCGAAAAGCCGCCAAACGGCAGTTGAAGCACTACCTGGTGGAGGTTTGTGATTGGATCGAGTCCCAAGCCACGGTGGAGTCTGAGTCCGGCGGATTGACTTCAGGCGCCTCGGTTCGGGCTCTGCTGGCCGCCTACGATCTGGCGGGGAAGGAGAAGCGTTACCTGGATGCGGCCCTGCGCTGGGGCGATCGACTGATTTCGCAACTGCAGCCGGTCGAGACGGCTGCCGGCAACCCGGGGGCTTTATGGCTCGGCCGGAATGACGGGCTGCCCTTGAACTCGGCGGATTCCTGTATGGCGGCTGCAGCCCTGGCCCGGAGCCATGCCTATGCGGACAAGGCCCGGCAGCGAACCTATCGCGAAGCCTTGGAGCGGTACGCCCGGGTGCTGGTCGAAGGCTGCCAAAAGGATGCGTCGAGGAAGGGTTGGGAAGGATCGAAAGGCTGGGTCATTACCCGAGGCGATGATCAAGGCGCCATCGGGATGGGAGTTCTCAACGGCCAGGTGGCCGTCCGGCCTTCCACAGCTTCCACCGCAGCCGGCAGCCTGTTTTTTGCTCAGCTCTACACGCTCACCGAGAAGCCGGAATACCGGCGCCTGGCGGCGGATGGGGTGCGTTGGTTGCTCAGGAGCCGGAGGCCCAATGGGCAGATCCCGTCCATCCTGGACGGAAACGTTTCCCTGAGCCAGTCCCTGGGCGTCATCCCCTATTGGGCCGAGGCTTTTCAAGCCGCCTACTACCTGTTGAACGATCGGGATCTGACCGGTTGGATGCTGGTGGAGTTGGATCTCACCATCCGCTGGCTGCTGCGCATCCGAAGCGAGCAGGGATTGTGGGGCGAAGCATCCGAAAAGAGGGTCACCACCAGTGTCGCCACCCTGTTGGCCTGGTTCTACTTGAGTGCCGATTCGGACGAATCCATCCCCCCTACCCTCAATCCACCCTGGAAGCTCTGGCTGAATCCGGTTCACGCACAGTCATTCGGGGTGATGGTGGATGAGCCCATATCGGGCCTGGTGGGGATGACCGCGGCCGAGATGATCAAGCCGGGAATCACCTTCAAGAAAAAATGAGTCCGGCCCCTGCCCTGCCGTGCGGATCATGCGAGAGTGAAACAACGAATCTTCATGGCCTGTCGGGAACAAGGGCCAAGTCGTGCTAAACCGGTTTTCTACTTATTGAACATGGATACACAGGATAGACAGGATAAACAGCAGGAGAGGCTGCGCCACAGGAAGCAGACCCGCTCGATGATCGGGTGGGTGTTGGAAGTGATCCAAGAGCCCGGGAGCGGGTTTGGGGAAATCCGGTTTGGAACAGAGGCGATGGTTGAACTCATGACGGTGGAAACTCTCGCCAAATAATCCTGTGCATCCTGTGCATCCATGTCAATTAGCCGTCTAACTATGCTTGACTTTGAACGGGTTTCCCGCCACGCGGCACAAGGCGTTGTTTCAGGCAAGGGCCGCCCCCGCCCTGCCGGGCAGATCATTCGAGAGTGAAACAATTGGAAATCGACAATCCTGTCGTGACCTTGGCATCCCGTCGCGGTTAACCTCAACGCCTTAGTGGCCCTTCGTCGTTCTTAGTGGCCCTTCGTGGATAACTCTTTTTTCGTTTGTTTCAGACAAGTAGGGCCCCCGCCCCCCACGACGGGGCAGATCATCCGAGGGTGAAACAGGGTTGTTTCAGACAAGTGGGGCCCCTGCCCTGCCGGGCAGATCATCCGAGGGTGAAACAGGGTTGTTTCAGACAAGGCAAGGCAAGCGGTTAACGCTGGGGTAGCTCCACCGCTTTGAGGTTCCGAAAGTCCAGGTTGGTTGTGGGATCGTGGGCTTGCAGGCTGAAGGTGCCTCCCTGCAGGCGGGCTTCCCGCCTGGCATTGTCGCCTTCGGCGCGGCGGTCCACGAAGTCGGTGACCGGGTAACCATTCACCCAAACCGCGATGTGGCGGCCCTTGGCGGTGATCGTCTTGGTAAAGAATTCACCGTCGCTTGGAACGACTCGCCGGGCGGGATGGTAGAAATAGAGACCGCCCGTGCCAAAATCCACCGGCTTGGTGCGGTCGCCCTTTTCGAACTGGTTGCGAATCTGGGATTCGTAGCCTGTCCAGAACCCCCCCGGGTCCCCCCGAAAGAAGACTCCACTATTGGGATGGGTATCGGCGTCCGGGGCATTGGTCCGGATGTCGAGCTGGAACACGAAGTCCTTGAAGGTCCGTTCCGTTTCGAGTTGCCCGGCTCCCTTTTCTACGTGAATCCGTCCCTCTCTGACCGACCATTGGTGCGGCATCGGCTTGTCTGGCCGGTCCACCTTCCGCCAACCCTGCAGGCTCTCGCCGTCGAATATCGGTTCCAGGCCCAGGGGTTTCAGCTTGATGTTCCGAAATTCAATGCTTTTGCCCTGGTTGTACTGCAGGCCGATGTGTCCCGTCCGGTGGGCCTCGCTTCGGGCATCCAGGATCTGCTCGCCATTGAGCCGCACCACGAAATGGTCGCCTTGAACCGAGATTTCATAGCTTTGCCAGCGGTCAGGGTCGGTGGCCACCGGTTTGGCTTTGAGGTGGTTGACAAGGCTGCCGGTGGTGTAGCTGGGGTGGGAATCGCAAATCTGGAGCTCATATCCGGTTTCGTGGGGTTCCCCCTCCTTGAGGGAGCGCAGAAAGACTCCGCTGTTGCCGTCGGCAGCCGTGCGATATTCCAATTTCAGAAGATAGTCGGCGAATTGCCCATTGGTGGCCAACCACCCGGAGTTGCCGGAGGCGGCAGAGAGGATCCCGTTTCCGGTCTGCCATTCAGCCTCTCCCAATGCCTCCCAGCCGAAGGTGGTCTCACCGTCCCACAGAAGAATCCAGCCCTGGCGAACCTCCTGGGGAGAGAGCGTGTTGGGTGAGGACCCGGTTTCCGGTCCGGAGTCGGAGTGGGGAAGGGATGTCTTCCGGGGCTCGCAACCGAGCAAAAAAAGGGTGAATGGGATCAATCCCCAGGCACCCACCCGGGACCTTGTCGGTCGACTGCTTGTAAGCGGCTGGTTCAAGATTGGCCTCCTGGAGTGTGGAATGAGGAATGAGGCCGTTCTCCCTGGGAGCGTGGGCCTCTCGCCCTACTGCTCCTGAAAGCACTGTTCCACCGCCAGTCTCCCGGCGTGCCCGCCAACCCTGCCTTCTTGGACTCCTGACCGTTACCCATGCTTGAATGGCGCACTGAGAATTGTCGTTGGCTGCCGCGGCGCCAAGTCGAACGGAAGGGCACATGATACCATAGTCGCCGGTTATCCTTTCCGCTTGGTGCCCCGATGAGAATTGGGGGCCGGGGGCACGGTAAAAGGCGGTTCCTTCCGCGAACGATTCGGTCCATGAGTGCTGTCGATCCATTGCGAGCAGGGTTCCAGGGGCATCGGGTGGTTGCCTTCGAAAGCCGCTTCGCCGGGGAAATGGCCGAGTTGATCTCCAAACATCATGGACTGCCCCAGTTGGCTCCAGCCATGGCGGAGGCCCCGCTGGAACAGAACGTTGGCGCCATCCGGTTTGGAGAAAGGCTCCTCCAGGGCGAGGTCGCGGTGGCCGTCTTCATGACCGGGGTAGGCACCCGTACCCTGATGGAGGTGCTGCAGACGCGTTATCGGCAACGGGACCTGCTTGGAGCTCTGGCCGGAACCACGCTGATCGCTCGCGGTCCCAAGCCGATCGCAGCCCTGAGGGCGGTGGGGCTGTCCACGGTCATTCCCGTGCCCGAGCCCAATACCTGGCGGGAACTTCTGGAGGTCATGGATACCAGCGAACGCTGCCCCAATCTCTCCGGATTGACCGTGGCCGTTCAAGAGTATGGGACGCCCAATCGACCCTTTCTGGAAGAACTCAAGAAACGGGGAGCCCAGGTGCTCCAGGTGCCCGTCTATCGGTGGACCCTTCCCTCCGACACCGGTCCCCTTTGCCGGGCCATCGATGCCCTGATCGCCGGAACCTGCCGGGTCGCCCTGTTTACCAATTCCATGCAAGTGTCTCACCTCTTCCAGTTGGCGGGCCAGCAGCAAAAGGCCGATGCCCTGCGCCGCGCGCTCTCCACCACCGTTACCGCTTCCATCGGGCCCAATTGCAGCCAGGCGCTGCGCCGCGAGCTGGTGCAGGTGGACGTGGAAGCCGGCCAGCCCAACATGGCCCGGTTGGTCGAGGAGGCCTCCGGGAAAGCAGCCGGGATGCTGGAGGACAAGGGAGCCTCACCATCTTCCCGGGTGGCCCTTCCGGTGGAGGTGGAGTCGGGAACTCTTGCCCCGCAGACCTACAGCCAGTTGGACAGCAGTGTCTTCATGAGAGCCTGCCGCCGCCAGACCACCGACTACACGCCCGTTTGGCTCATGCGCCAGGCCGGGCGCTACATGGCGGAGTACCGGGAGATACGCTCCAGGACTTCTTTTCTCGGCTTGTGCAAGAACTCCGACCTGGCGGCCGAAGTGACCGTGACCGCGGCCCATCGTCTCGGGGTGGATGCCGCCATCATCTTTGCCGATATCCTGCTGATCGTCGAACCCATGGGCTTGGGCCTCACCTTCGAGGGCGGGGATGGGCCGAGCATCCAGGGGGTGATCCGTTCACGGGCGGACGTGGACCGGCTGTCGGAGGTCAACCCGGAGGAATCCCTGGCCTTCGTGTTTGACGCCGTTCGCAAGGCCCGGGCCGGCCTGAGGTCCGACCTGCCGCTCATTGGTTTTTCCGGCGCCCCCTTTACGCTGGCCTCCTACATCACCGAGGGGGGAGGGTCCAAAAATTACGTCCACACCAAGGAACTGATGTACTGCCATCCCGAAGCCTGGGACGCCATGATGCAGTTGATTTCCCGAAGCGTGGTCAAGTACCTCAATGGTCAGATTCTGGCCGGGGCTCAGGCCGTTCAACTCTTCGACAGTTGGGCCGGTTGTCTCAGTCCGGAGGACTACCGGCGTTCGGTGCTGCCCTACACTGTCCAGGTGATCGAAAACATCAGGCCCCGCGTCCCGGTGATCTACTTCTCCACGGGCACCGGCGGATACCTGGATCTGGTCGGCTCGACGGGAGCAGACGTCATTGGGGTGGATTGGCGCATTGATCTGGCCCAAGCCTGGGCAAAGATCGGCGATCGCCAAGCGGTGCAGGGCAACCTGGATCCGCTGGTGCTGCTGGGGGACCCCGCGGCAATCGCGGGGAAAGCCGGACATATCCTGGACCGGGTTGGAGGACGGCCGGGCCACATATTCAATCTGGGCCACGGCATTTTGCCTCAGACCCCCGTCGATCAAGTGCTGAGACTGGTCGATGCCGTTCACGAGCGAAGCCGGAAGGCTCGGTTATCGGGATGAGCAACACTAGCCAGGTTGAGCGGGGAGATTCCGGCGGCAAAAACGGATTGACTTTTGCGGAGAAGACTCTTAAGGTTCCGGGCATTGGCGGGAATCCGGCGGCAAAAACGGATCAGCGGTAGAGTGCAACCTTGCCAAGGTTGAAGTCGCGGGTTCAAATCCCGTTTCCCGCTCCAGAATTCAAAAAGGCTATCGATCAGGAAGTGGTCGATTTCTTGAGACCCTCCTGGTCGATAGCCTTTTTTGGTGAGAAATGCGGGTTAACCTGGAATCGGCCGGCCGGCTTCCTCCGGCGCCAGCAGGCTGCGCCCCCCTTGGTTGGCAAACCGCATGTGACACAGGAACACCCCGTCGTTGACCTGTTTCAGGTCGGCTTTGAGACAGGTGAAGGGCTCCAGGTCCGTGACGGTCTCGGGGACACCGCGGTGCAGGCCCTCCGGCCTCCGCCGCTGTCGAACCAGCGCCACCATGGCCAGAGTGAGTGCTTTGGCCAACAGTATGATTGACAGGTAAAGATAGAAGTGGGTCATGACCTTTAGCCCGCCGAAAGGCTCCAGGCGAGCTGTCTGCCCATTGGTCCGGCGGGGGGCAACCGGTGCCTGAAACCACAACTTTAGGCCCCACCCCGGAGATTGTCAACCGGGCCCCAGCCAGTTGAAACCCACATTGCTCACCGGGCTCTGGCGCCCCGGGGAGCGCATCGGGACGGATCGTTGTCGCAGAACCGGAACAGTCCACCCCGCGCTCGCTTCGCTCGTGCACCCCTCCCAGGAGGGGAATCCCGTCCCCCGCAGTATCGAGGTTTTGGGGAGAGCGGCGAAGATGTCGAATCCCCCCACCCCGCAGCCGCTACACGGGGAATGGGTCGCTTTCCAACGCATCCACCCATCCGGAACCACCGGTTTTGATCTTGACTTGAACTTTCTGAACCGCTTAGATTGGGCCCAAGGGCAATGCCCCGCCGGACCTGCGAGCAGAGGTGAGATGAGGATACTGACGAGCGATCAGATGGGCTGGGTGGACCGGGAGACCACGGCGCGGTACGGTGTCCCCAGCCTGCTGCTCATGGAGAACGCCGGCAGCGGTGTGGTGCGTGAGATGGAGGGGCACTTTGGCGAGCTCCGGGGCCTGAGGGTGCTGGTGGTCTGCGGCAAGGGAAACAACGGAGGAGACGGCCTGGTGGTGGCCCGGCACCTCCACCTGAGAAACGTGGCCACGCAAGTGGTGCTGGTGGCCCGGCCGGAGTCCGTGAGGGGTGACGCCCGGACCAACCTGGAGATGGCCCGAAAGATGGGGGTTCCCTTTGAGTGGATCGCCGATGAAGACGACTGGGCCGAAAGACTCCGGTCCCATCTCGATCCGACCCGGACCGACATCCTGGTGGACGGTCTGCTGGGAACGGGAGTCCGACTGCCGTTGACGGGTTTCATGGCAGAGGTCGCCAAGTGCCTGAGGCGTTTTCCCCGTGTGGTTGCCATTGACCTTCCCTCCGGCCTGGACTGCGATTGCCGGGGGAGCCCGGCAGGCGAAATGGCGGCCCCGGTGGCGGAACTGACGGTGACCTTCACCGCGCCCAAACCGGCCCATATTTTCACGCCGCCGGCTCGATTTTGCGGGAAATGGGTGGTTGTGCCCATCGGCACCCCTCCCGAGCTGGTGCAGGAGTCCGGGTCCCGGCTCCATCAGTTCACCCGGGCCGAGGCCGCAACCGCCCTGCAGCCATTCGCGAGAGAACCCGACGCCCACAAGGGACACTTCGGCCACGTCCTGGCGGTTGCCGGTTCGACGGGCAAGACCGGTGCCGCCGCCATGACGGCCCAGGCGGCTCTTGCCTGCGGCGCCGGCCTGGTTACCCTGGCGGTTCCCGCCCCTTGCCAGCCTGTTGTGGCCGGTCAACTCCTGGAGGTCATGACGGAGCCGCTGGCAGCTACCCCCGGAGGGGCGCTCTCTACCAGGGCTTTCGATTACTCAAGGGTCGAGGACTTGTTGCAGGGCAAGGCGGTGGTTGCCCTGGGGCCGGGATTGGGACGCGAGAGTGACACCGTCGAGTTTGTCAGGCGCTTTCTTGGGGAATGCCGGCTGCCGGTGGTCCTTGACGCCGACGGCATCAACGCCTGCCAGGGCGCTTTGGAACGGTTGGAGCGCAAGCATGGGGTGTTGGTGTTGACGCCCCATCCCGGGGAATTCGCGCGGCTGCTCGGAATCTCGACCAGGGACCTGCTGGAGGATCGAATCGAGTTGGCCAGGAACTTCGCCGTGGAGCGGGGCCTGTACCTGGTCTTGAAGGGACAGCAGACGCTGTTGGCCTCGCCCTCCGGTCAGGTCTACCTGAATTCAAGCGGAAATCCCTCCATGGCCAAGGGCGGTTCGGGAGATGTCCTGACCGGAGTCGTGGCCGGACTGATGGCCCAATGGGTTTCAATGCCGGCCACCAGAAACCGCTGCGGGACCGGCGATCTGGAGCCGGTCATCGCCCTGGCCGTTTTCATTCACGGTCTGGCCGGAGATCTGGCGCGAGAAATCCGTGGGGACCAATCGGTGATGGCCTCCGATCTTATCGCCTTTACCGGAAAAGCCCTGCGGCAGACCGGAGAGGCTGCCCCGGGGTTTGGGACGAGCCGCCCCGCCTGCAGCCAGGAAGCATAGCCCGCATTTCTCACCGGGCCGCTGGATACATAATGAGAGATCGTTTATTTTCAGTACCTTATTGGCCCTGTTTTGAGGGCATGTAGCTACAGACTGCGCTGGGCGCGCTCTGGCTTGTCTTTTTCCCTTCAGCGCGCACATGCTCCCTCGCGCGTAGTGCCCGCTACGCTCTTCGGTCGCGAGCACGCGCTGAAGGAAAAAATCCTGCGCCATTGTCACGCCCCCCGGTGAGAAATGAGGGCTTGACGGCCCAAACCCGATGATTCTGAATATCTTCAGCCATTCCGCTCGGCAAACCTTCCAGGCAGCCTTTGCCATGGGGCAAACGGTGGAGCGGCCCCGGATGTTTCTGCTGGACGGTCCCCTGGGAGTCGGTAAGACCGTGTTTTGCAAGGGGATGGTCTGTGGACTGGGCCTGGAGGATCCTGACGAGGTCACCAGCCCGTCCTTCACGCTGATCAACGAGTACGCGGCGCGGCTGCCCGTATTTCACCTGGATTTGTATCGCGTCGAGCCGGGGCCTGACCTGGAGACTTTGGGCCTGGAGGAGATCCTGGACCGTGAGGCGGTGATCCTGGTGGAGTGGCCGGAAAAGCTGAGAGAACAGGACCGTGAGGGCGCCACTCGGGTAGGGTTCGTGGATCTGGGCGGGGAGCGCCGCCGCATTGAAGTGGGAACAGCCGATCGGGCAGGGAAGTGGATGGTTTCATGAAGCTGGATGTGTTGGCCTTCGGGGCCCATCCGGATGACGTTGAGTTGTCGGTGGGCGGAACTCTGGCCAAGTTGGCCAATCTGGGTCATCGGACCGGGATCGCGGACATGACTCGGGGCGAGTTGGGGACTCGGGGAACCTCCCGAATCCGGGCCCGAGAAGCCGCGGCCGCGGCCGAGGTTCTGGAATTGAAGACAAGAGTCAACCTGGGGCTTCGGGACGGCCACCTTCAGGACACCTCGGCAGCGCGCCTCAAGGTCATTGAGCAACTGCGGGAGTGCCGGCCGGGCTTGGTATTCGCTCACCACTGGGACGATCCCCATCCCGATCACGTGGCCACCAGCCGGATCGTCACCTCGGCCTGCTACCTTTCCGGCCTGAAGAAAATCCCGACGGGTCAGCAGCGGTTTCGGCCCGATCGAATCCTCTATTTCCGGCAGTCGAGTTTTCTGCCACCCTCATTCCTGGTGGACATCAGTGGCTTCTTTGAGCAAAAGATGCGGGCCATCGGCTGTTTTGCTTCCCAACTGCACGACCCCGGCTCGGATGAACCGCAAACCTATCTGAGTGTTCCCGAGTTTCTTCCGGCGCTCAGGGCGCTCAACCGGCATTACGGCTCCCTCATCCAATGCAGCTACGCCGAAGGCTTCCATACCCGGGAGGCCTTGGCCGTGGGGGACCCGGTGGCGTTTTTCGTCGGGCCTCGAAAGGAGGCGCCGCAGTGAGGATTGGAATTACCTGTTACCCCAGCTACGGTGGCAGCGGTGTGGTGGCCACCGAAATCGGCAAGGAACTGGCCGAACGGGGCCATGAGATCCATTTCATCAGTTATGCCATCCCGATCAAGCTGGATGCCACCAGCGACCGGATCCATTTTCATGAAGTGGAAATGATGAATTACCCGCTGTTCGAGCATCCTCCCTACGCCCTGGCTTTAGCCACCAAGATGGCCGATGTCGCCATCCATCAGGACCTGGACCTGCTGCATGTCCATTACGCCATTCCCCATTCGGTGAGCGCCTTCCTGGCCAAGGAGATGCTCAAGCCCAAGCGGCTTCCCGTGATCACCACCTTGCATGGGACCGACATTACCCTGGTGGGCAATGATCGATCCTACCTGCCCATCACCCGCCTCTCGATCGAAAAGAGCGACGGGGTGACGGCGGTTTCCGAATCTCTGCGAGAGCTGACTCTGCGGGAATTCGAACTGGAGGGGCCGATCGCCGTCATCCCCAATTTCGTCAACTGCGATGTCTTCCAGCCCTCCCAGGATGAGACCCTCAGGGGGAAATACTCCCTCCCCGGAGAGAAGATCCTGGTCCACATTTCCAACTTTCGCCCGGTCAAAAGGGTCAACGACGTCATCGAGATTTTTGACCGGGTTCAGCGCCAAATCCCGGCAAGACTCTTGATGGTGGGGGATGGACCGGAGCGTTCCAACGCCGAGTGGTTGTCGCACAACAAGGCTCTGGAGGATCGAGCCCTCTTTCTGGGCAAGCAGGACTCCATCGCCGAGTTGTTGTCGGTTGCGGACCTGTTGCTGCTTCCGAGCGAGAACGAGTCCTTCGGCCTGGTGGCGCTGGAGGCCATGGCCTGCCAGGTGCCGGTGATTGCCTCCAGGGTGGGGGGGCTTCCCGAAGTGGTCCGGGATGGGCGGGACGGTTTTCTGGTGACTCCCGGAGATGTGGCCACCATGGCGTCCAGGGCTGTCGAGCTATTGACGGATCCTCGAAGACACCAGACCATGGGCCGCAACGCCCGCGACTTTGCCATGGAGAAATTTTGTTCCACCAAGATCATCCCGCTCTACGAAGAGTACTATCGCCAGGTGATTTTGGCCGTAAAGCAGGGATTGGAGCTGGGCGCGGCCGCCATTTGAATGGGGGCCTCCCGCCCCCACCACGGGGCGGACCATACGAGAGTGAAACAGGTTTTGTTTCAGGCAAGGTAAGCCCGCCCCTACGCAGTGACGTGCTCTTGGGGAGAGCGGCCCTCCCCGGGGCGGCGCTTCGGGGTTAGGTGCTGTCGCCGCCTACGCGGCTCGACTCTTACGCTGAACTTTTCCATGGGCTTACCCCCACGGCTAAGTGCTGCCGCCGCTGCGCGGCTCTACTCGAACCCCCTGGGCTGGCGCCCGGGGATTGTTCCCTTATAAGCCAGGCCCCCGCCCCCACGACAGGGCGGATCATTCGAGGGTGAAACAGGGGTGATTCAGGCACGTTGTCAATTCCTCTCCAACCCCTGTTGTTTCAATCTCTTGAACCGGTTTTGCGTCACGCGAACCCAGGTTTGTTTCAGATAAGTCCCACCCCCGCCCTGGTGTGCGGATCATACAAGAGTGAAACAATCAGAAATCGATCATCCCTTCGCGACCTTGGCATCCCGTCGCGGTTAACCTCAACGCCTTAGTGGCCCTTCGTCGTTCTTAGTGGCCCTTCGTGGATAACTCTTTTTTCTTTTGTTTCAGATAAGCGGAGACGGGTGTCATGTCGATCAAGGCCGCACCGGTTGAGCAGATAGACCAATTGCGGGATCGGATTCGATACCACGAGCACCGTTATTTTGTGCTGGACGACCCTGAAATCACCGACCGGGATTTTGACGAGCTGGTCAGACAACTCCGGCAACTGGAGGCGGGCCATCCGGAGTTGGTGACTTCCGATTCTCCCACCCAGCGGGTCGGAGGGAAGCCCGGTCAGGGACTGATCGCGGTGGAGCACAGCCTCCCGATGCTCAGCCTGGACAATGCCTACGCGGAAAGCGAGCTATTGGACTTTGACCGGCGTGTTCAGGAGTCGGTAGCGGGCCGGCAGGCCGGCTTTGTCTGTGAACTCAAGATCGACGGCCTCAGTCTGGCCCTGACCTTCGAGGATGGATCACTGGTTCGGGGAGTCACCCGCGGCGATGGACTGCAGGGCGAAGACGTCACCTCCAACGTCCGCACCATACGGTCGGTGCCGCTTTATGTGCCGGCTCTGCGCCGGGAGGGGCAGGGGAGAGTCGAGGTGCGAGGGGAGGTGTTCCTCCCTCTGGCGTCTTTTCAGAAGCTGAATCGGGAGCGTGAACTCCATGGGGAGTCGCTGTTTGCCAATCCGCGCAACGCCGCCGCCGGAACCCTGAGAACACTGGATCCCGGCATCGTCGCCGGGCGGAACCTGGATTTTTTCGTCTATCAGGCCGTGGTGGACGGGCGCGTTCCGCGCCGAAACCATTCCGAGGTCCTGAAATGGCTCGAGGAGGCGGGATTCAAAGTCAATCCCCACTGGAAGCGGTGCGCCTCGGTGCAAGAGGTCATCGACTTCTGCCAACTGTGGGAGACCGGGCGGGAGGACCTCAAGTACGAGATTGACGGCGTGGTGGTCAAGGTGGATTCCATCCTGCTCCAGCAGGATATGGGAGAGACCTCCAAGTTTCCCCGCTGGGCGGTGGCCTACAAGTTTCCGGCACGACAGGCCACTACGGTGGTGAACGACATTCAGGTTCAGGTAGGAAGGACAGGGGCGTTGACACCGGTGGCCCTGCTGGAACCGGTTCAATTGGCCGGTTCCACCATCAGCCGCGCCACCCTGCATAACCTGGACGAAATCGCCCGTCTGGGGATAAAGATCGGAGACACGGTTTGGGTTGAAAAAGGGGGGGACGTCATTCCCAAGGTGGTCAAGGTGGTCGAGCACCTGCGGCCCCCGGAGGCGCGGGATTTCGCCATGCCTCACCAGTGCCCCGTCTGTCAGGGGGAAGTGTTTCGGGCCGAAGACGAAGCCGTCCTGCGCTGCATCAATCTGACCTGTCCGGCAAAGACCCGGGAGACGTTGCTGCACTTCTCTTCCCGCAGGGCCCTTCGCATCGAGGGTCTGGGAGAGGCGCTGGTCGGCCAGCTCCTGGAAAAGGGCCTGGTCCGGGCCCCGTCCGATCTTTATGCCCTCAAGCTGGAAGATCTGGTCGGGCTGGAGCGCATGGGCCCCCAATCCGCCGCCAACCTTCTGGCCCAGATCGAAGCCAGCAAGCGGAGAGGCTTGTCACAGGTTATTTTTGGCTTGGGCATTCGCCACGTCGGGGAACGCACGGCCATGGTTCTGGCCCGGCACTTCGGCACCCTGGGAAATTTGTCCCGGGCTACCCTGGAGAGCCTGGAGTCCGTGTTCGAAGTGGGGCCGGTGGTTGCCGAGTCGGTCCGGCAGTTCTTTGCCCAGCCCGGCAACGAGGGGATCGTGGAGAAGCTCCGTCTGGCCGGTCTGAATTTGGAGGAAAGGCGTGCGGAATCCGCCCCCACCGACCTCCAGGGGCAACAGGTGGTGGTTACAGGCAGACTGGCCACGCTCACCCGGGAGGAAGCCAGCCGGATGATCACCCTGAGAGGCGGCCGGGTGACCGCGGCGGTCAGCAAGAAAACCTCTTTCGTGGTCGCCGGAGAGGACGCTGGCGGCAAGCTGGTGAGGGCCCGCCAACTGGATGTTCCCGTGATGGACGAAACGGATTTTCGCCGCCGGTTCCTGCCAAGGCAGTGAGATCGCCCCCACCGGGGCCGGTTTTCGGCGCCCGCGGGGTGGCAGCTTCGGTTTGGGTGCACGTCGGCTTTCTGAGAAGTCGCCCGCCACACCCCCCACGGCACCGCCGGGACGGCATCGCCTGGGAGCGCGGGCGTCCCGCCCGCATCCTGTCCCTTTGGCCGCGGCTGAGCTTCAGTGCGATGCTGCAGGCAGCCACCCTGTGGGCGGGAACAGCATCGGCCAGGCCGAAGGAGAGCCATGGCGCCATTCCCGGTTGATCCAAGTGGGGGAGATGGCCGAGGCCGTGCCAGGCTTTGTGCGGGCGGGACGCCCGCGCTCCCAGGAAGCCGTCATCCCATGACATCACTTTTGTGACGTGCACCCCCTTTGGTTTGGGTGTACGACAAAAAAGTTAAAATCCCTACCCCGCCAGGGGGCGCCGCTCCCAGAAGTCATCGAACCGGTTGCTGAGGATGGCGCAACGCAGGGCCAGGATGGCATTGGCGCCTTCCACGGTCCAGTGCATTCCGCTCCGTTTCAGGCGCAGACCGACGGTGGTCCGGCAGGACGCTTCCACCACGCCCGAGGTGATGCACAGCCCCATGGCACGAAACCGGTCGTAGCGCATGCGTTCCCGGTTGGTGGAGATATAGTTGAGACACCGTCGGGCCGGATCGCAATGGGAGGCCTGGGCGTCGAGGGCGGTGAGCAGAGCCTGGATCCGACCGGCATCCAGGTCCTGGCAGCGTCGGGTGGCCCACTCAGCGGCCAGATCGGTGCCGGGACCGTAAATGGACCGGGCCACCTCCCACAGATGTTGCTTGGCATGGAAGAGGTCGACAATCTCGATGGCATCGGGAAAGCACTCCCCGGCCAGGTTCCAGATCCAGGCGGCCCCGTCGCCGAGGATGACGCGTCGCCCTGCCTGGTCGAAGCCACGACGGGTCGCTTCCCGGACCACGCGCTGGGCAAAGGGGGACAACTGGGGGTCGGTGTCGCGGCTGGCGGCGGTCTCGATGGCAGCGGTCACACTGACCGAGTCCGGGTCGCGCTCAGGCGGCTGGTCCGGGGTGCGGGTCTCGGCCGACCAGACGGTCACCAGTTTCGCTTCCCGTGTTCGGGCGGAACCGTCGGGCTGTTTCCCCCGGCGGCCCTCTCGCTCCGAAGCGCGCACCGGCACGCCGGTCCCGTCCATGCCGAGATAGAGCGTCGGGGCCGCCTCCTGCGGCGGGTCCACAACCTCCTGCTCATCCTGCCGGATCTCCAGCCCCAAGGCTTTGGCGGCGCGTTCGGACCGCTTGGGGTTGAGGGAGAGACCCGCAAGTTCGTGCAGCAGGTCGCTGGCCTCGCCGAAGCTGCTGTGGGCCGCCGCCACCCCATTCATGCGGTGCACTGCCGGAGACAGCGAGTCCGCCTCCAGACCCAACAGGCGGTCGCGCGGGAAAAATCCCGACGCGCAAGCCGAGCAATGGTAATAGGCACGCTCCAGCCTCAGTGGACCCAGCGCGGTGACAACCGTCTTCGCCCGACGGCCCGCCCGCCGCGCCGTCTGCCCGCAGTGGCAGGGCCAAACCGGATCCTGCCCGTCGGATGGGTCCGAGTTGAGACACTGCTCTACCGCCCGCGCCGCCAAGCCGAGGACCCTCGCCCGCAAAGCCATCTCCACGGCCTCGAAGTCGAGCGCTCCCGCCGCATCCGGGGTCAATAACTGTTTGACTTCGGCGGCAAACGCCTGTCGGAACGCCGGCTCGACGGCGGCAGCGGTTTTTTTTTAGCCTCGGCCCGCGCCGTTTCCCTCCTCGCCGCCACCTTCTGCTGGCCAATCGCGTCGCTGACCTCGACCCAGTCCTTCAGCAGCAGCCGAAACCGCTGGTACTCGGCAACCTGCTGAAGGGTTTCCTCCACCATCTCCCGAGGCACGCTGCGACAGATCGTCTTGCCCTTGACCGCCCGCACCAGGTTCCATTGGGGCCCATGCCCCCGGGAGTGGGGTTGGGCGCAATGACAGTTGGGTTTGCCGCACTTGCGGTAGACTCGCTGCAAGGAGCCCGGACGGAAGTCACCGACCGCGGTCAGGTCGCGTCGGATCTGATCGCGGCGCTGCTTGAGCTGAGCAAGGAGTTGGGGGATGGGCATGGGGGTTCTCCATATCTGAAATAGAATACGTATACAGATATCCATGCTACCACGCTTCCAGTATGCCCCACAACTCCTTACCTCACAAATTTGTCGTACACCCCTTTGGTTTCCCCACCTTGACCGTCGGGGTTCGGCTGTGACACACTTTTCGGGATCCTGTCACCGTAGGAGGAGACGAAACCACCCGGTATGATGAAGAAGAGTGTCGCCCTCGGCCAGGGGGCGGAGGCGATCTTCGGAACCCTCGACGAGAACCTCTCTTTTCTCGAAAACGCTTTTGATGTCAGACTCTCCCTGGCGTCTGAAACCCTCGTTATTGAAGGAAAGACAGGGGATGTTGAAACCGTCGAACGGGCGGTGCGCGACTTCAATCAAGTCCGGGAGCAAGGATTTCAATTCAACAACGGAGACTTCAAGTCTATCCTGAAGATCATTTCGGAAGACCCCAAGGTTCGCCTGAAAGACTGCATTTTTGTTCCCCGGATGCGCCTGTCGGGGAGAAAACAGATCACACCCCGCAGCCTCAACCAACATCTCTACCTCCAGTCCATCGAAAAGTTTGACATGGTTTTCGGTATCGGTCCGGCCGGTACCGGGAAGACCTACCTGGCAGTAGCCATGGCCGTGGCTGCCTTGTTGGCTCGACAGGTCAACCGGATCATCCTGGCCCGTCCTGCCGTGGAGGCAGGCGAGCGGTTGGGCTTTTTGCCGGGCAGCTTGCAGGAGAAGGTGGATCCCTATTTGCGTCCCCTCTACGACGCACTCTACGAGATGTTGGACATCGACAAGGTGGATCGCTATCTGGAACGGAGTACCATCGAGATTGCGCCGATCGCGTTCATGCGGGGCCGAACCCTGAACGATTCCTTTGTGATTCTCGACGAAGCCCAGAATACGACGTCAGAACAGATGAAGATGTTTCTCACGCGCATCGGCTTTCATTCCAAAGCGGTGATCACGGGAGACATCACCCAGATCGATCTGCCGCCCGGCAAGGTCTCCGGGCTGGTGGAGGCCAGCCGCATCGTCTCCAAGGTCAAGGGGATCGATTTCGTCTACTTTCACGAAGGCGATGTCGTCCGCCATCCTCTGGTGCAACGGATCGTTCGGGCCTACGATGCCTACCAGTCGGAGAAGCCGGACACCCCCCACGCGCCGGTCGACCTCCCCGGCTCCGACCCGACCCCCGAGGGAGATCTCAACCAGGAATAGACGGCGCCATGCCGATGATTGAGCCAGGTCGTCATTGATGCCCGAGGTCCTTGTTCTCAACCGCCAGCGCCGGCATGCGGTTCCGGTGGAACGGCTTCGCCGATTTGCTCTTGGACTTGCCGGTCGCGCCAAGGCGGGGGCCAGTGATTTCAGCGTGCTACTGACCACCGACCGGACCGTCCGCCGCTACAATGCGCTCTTCAGAGGGCTGGACGAACCCACCGACGTCTTGTCGTTTCCGGCGGAGGATTCGCTCCCGGCCGGCGTTGACAAACCTTACCTGGGTGATATGATGATTTCCATTGAAACCGCCTATCGACAAGCCCTCAAGCGCAATCACTCCCTGGAGCGGGAGATCTACACGCTCATGATTCATGGCTGGCTCCACCTCCTGGGCTTCGACCATGAGCTCGATCAGGGGCAGATGCGCCGCAAGGAACTGAGGCTACAGAGAGAACTCTTATGATCACGGCTGGAGTGCTGCTGGCAGCCTTCCTCTTCCTGCTGGTTTTGACGCTGCTGTCGATCTTTGAAATGAGCCTGGGCCGCACCAACAAAGTGGCCATCCGGCGAATGACCGAGACGCTCTCCCCGGAGTCGGCGGGGCAGATCAAGCAGTTGATGGACGGCCGTCTGGAGAGATTGGTAGACGTCTATGTGGGGATCCAGGTCTGCAGCGTTTCCATTGCCATCATCCTGACGGGATACCTTCACTCCCAATTCAACAGCTACCTCACCACGCTGCCGGCGGCCTTCGGGCTCATGTTCCTGATAGTGGTCATATTTCGGCAGTTGATCCCGAGGATCTTCACCTATCACAAGCCCGAAAGGGTGGTCCTCACCCTGCTTCCAAGCTATCGGCTGCTGCGGCCGGTCCTGAGAATTCTGGCCTACCCGCTTTCTTCGAGCTTGCGCCTGTTTCGGCACTTCAATGCTTCCGAGGCCGCGGAGGAAAAAACGGAGCAGCACATCGAAGAAGAAATTCAGGCCTTTATCGATGTAGGCCAGGAAGAAGGAATCCTGAAGAAGGGGGAGGAGGAGCTCATACAGTCGGTGGTCGAATTCGGCGAGACGGCGGCCGGGGACATCATGGTTCCCCGAACCGAAATGGTGACCATCAACGTCAAAGCCACCCCCGAGATGCTCAAGCAACTGATCACCTCTACCAAACACTCCCGGGTTCCGGTCTACCGGGACCACGTCGAAAACATCGAGGGGTTTGTCTATCTGAAGGACCTGATCGATATCTGGGACAGCCCGGTGACCATCGACAACCTGGAGGGCCTGGTGCGGCCCATCCAATTCGTTCCCGAGACCAAGCGGGTTGCCGAGTTGCTGGCGGAGTTGCAACGCCAATCCTCCCATATGGCAATCGTGGTGGACGAGCACGGAGGAGTCGCCGGCCTGGTGACCATCGAAGATATCCTGGAAGAGATCGCGGGCGAGATTCACGACGAAGATGAAGTGGCGGAGAATACGCCGCTCGCCAAGGACGCCAACGGTTCCTATCTCATTCCGGGGAATACGGCCATCCAGGAGGTCGAGGACCTGTTCCGCATCAGGCTGCACAGCGAAGAGACCACCACCGTGGCCGGTTTCCTCACTTCGATGTTTGGCAGGGTCCCGGGCAAAGGGGAGAAATACGACACCCAGGGAATTCGGTTCGAGGTGCAGGAAGCCGACCAACGCAGAATCAGCAAGTTGCTCGCCCGGCAGACCGCCCCGCCGCGGCTCAGTCGGTGAGGAGTGCTCAGCTTCAATGGTGACGACGCCCATGACGGCCAGGGAAGACCGCTCGGTTCCAGTGCCTTCGCCCGGGGAGCCCCTCCCGGAGGCGGGGGGCGCCGGCTTCAAGTCGGGATTCGTCACCCTGATCGGCCGTCCCAATTCCGGAAAATCCACCTTGCTCAACCACTTGTTGGGGGAGAAGGTGTCCATCGTCTCGGACAAGCCCCAGACAACCCGGCACAAAATTCTGGGCATTCACACCCAGGCGGCAGGACAGATCGTCTTTGCCGATACTCCGGGAATTCACAAGCCCGGGTATGAGTTGAACCGGCGAATGATGCGGGCCGTCTACGATGCCCTGGAGGGCATCGATTTGCTGCTGGCCATGGTGGACGTCACCGCCGCTTATGGTTCCGGTGATCGCTTTGTTCTGGAATTGATCCGGCAACGCGGCCTGCCTACACTGCTCCTGCTCAACAAGATCGACCTGCTCCCCAAGACCAGGTTGCTTCCCCTCATGGATTTCTATGCCAAACAATTCCAATTTGCCGAAATTATCCCCGTTTCCGCCTTGAAGGGGGACAACCTGGACCTGCTGCTGGAACAGATCCTGAAGTATCTGCCGCCGGGCCCCCCCTATTTCCCCGAATCCCAATATACGGACTCCCCCGAGCGCTTTCTGGCGGCCGAGATGGTCCGGGAGAAGGTGGTCAGGCATACCGAACAGGAACTACCCTATTCGACGATTGTCGTGCTGAAGGGCTTCGAAGAGGACGAGGAGGCGTCCATGGTTCGGATTTATTGCGACATCTGTGTGGAGAGGGAGTCCCAAAGGAAAATCGTCATTGGAAGTCAGGGACAGAAACTGAAAGCCATCGGCGTCGCAGCCCGCAGAGACATTGAACGCCTGCTGGGCAAACCGGTCTATTTGGATCTGTTCGTAAAGGTAAGACCCAAATGGCGTGACGATCCCCGGTTTCTGGACGGGTTGTTGGAGGCTCGTTGACCCCATGACCCCCGTCGATCCTTCCGCGCTTTTCGCCTCTCGCCGGCGGGTGAACCTCCATCCATTCATGCCATTCATGATCCGTCCGGAATGAAAGTCAACGAGATCTATCGCAGCATCCAGGGAGAGTCATCCTACGCGGGGCTTCCCTGCGTTTTTGTGAGGTTGACCTACTGCAACCTGAGGTGTTCCTATTGCGACACCGAGTACGCCTTTTATGAAGGCGGGGACTGCACCGTCGAGCAGGTCTTGCGGGAGGTTGAGTCCTTCGACTGCCCCCTGGTCGAGCTCACCGGCGGAGAACCCTTGCTGCAGGAAGAGGTCTTTCCGCTCATGGACGAGCTGGTTGCCAGAGGCTACACGGTCCTGCTGGAGACCGGCGGCAGCCTGGATGTCGCCCGGGTCAATTCCAGGGTCATCAAGATTCTGGATTTGAAGTGCCCCGGCAGTGGTGAATCCCGGCGCAACCTTTACGCCAACCTGGCCAAGCTCCAATCTCGGGACGAAGTGAAGTTCGTGATCGGCGATCGAGCCGACTACCTGTGGGCCAGGCAGGCTTTGACGGAGTATCGCCTGACCGACCGCTGTTCGGTCCTCTTCTCGACCGTGTTCGAGAAACTGCCCCCTCGACAACTGGCGGAATGGCTCCTGGAGGACAAACTGAGGGTGCGCCTGCAGCTACAGATGCACAAGTACATCTGGGGCCCCGAGGTCAGAGGGGTCTAAAAGGAAGGGACGGCGAAGTAGCCCTTGCGGCTTCTCACCTTCAGATTTCTGATCCGGTTGCTCTCCACGTAGACTCTGAACCTGCGGAAAGAGACCCTTTCGGGCGAGGTGTTGGGAATATAGCCCAACACGTACTGGTTCCTGGCGGACCGGGTGATGATGGGATAGGCCCTGGCCAGGCGGTCGGACTTCAGGGGAGACAGGACCTCGCCGCCGGTGGCGTTGGCGTACTTGGCCATAGCGCCTCCGGTGAGAACGGATCTCACCGGAGTAATTCCGTAGACCATGATTTCGGCCCTCAGAAGGGCCTCCAGGGTATCCTCGTAGGAGTTGCGGTTGCCGGGGGCGTTCCGGCCCTCCGAAATGACGAGGATCATTTTTCGGCGTTCACGCGAGCGCCGGCGTCGCAAGGCTTGGACTGCAGCGAACATGGCGTCGTGGATATGGGTGTTCCAGGTCTTGGGCGGTTGGACCGTGCCCCGAGCGTTGTCCAGTTCGATGCCCCCCAGGGTCGTTTTCCGGGAGAAGGGTCCGCTGGTCACGCCCGGTGAAAGGGGCGCCCAGCTGATCCTGTTTCTCAAGGCTTCCAGAACCTTGTTCTTGTCCAGGGTGAAGTCCAGCAGTTTGTCCGGGGTGTGGTCGAACTTGAAAACGGCCAGTTCGTCGAAGGCGCTGAAGGACTCGATCAGGGCCAGCAGGGTGGCTTCCAGCTTCGACTGGGCCTGGGAGTTCAGGGTGCGGTCGATGAGCAGCACGCATGACAGGGGAAGGGGATCCGAGGAGAAATAGGTGAGCCTCTGAAGCACGTCCTCCTCAAAGACTCTAAAGTCTTCCTTCTCCAATCCGTAGAGCGGTTGATCCAGGCTGTCCCTGACGGAAACCGGAACCAGCACCAGGTTGACCGGAATTTTCAGGGTGAAGGAGTCCTGCTCTTCCGGACCGCCCGGGGGGGGCTGGGCACGCAGTCGCAGGCCCGTGGACAGGCAGATGGCGATCAGCCCGATGAGGATGACGGTGCCTGGCGGTTTGGTTTCCGGCTTCGACATGAAGCAATTGCCCTAACCGGTGGGCGCGTAGTATCCCTTCCGGTATTGCAGCTTGACCTTTTTCCCTCTTATCTGAAACAAAACCTTTTTCACTCTCGAATGATCCGCCCCGTCGTGGGGGGCGGGGGCCGGACTTACATTGATCTTGATTCGACGGAAGGCCCCATCTCGACTGGAATTGGTGGAGCGGTAGGCCACCGAGTACTGGCTGCGCAGCTCCTCCGAAATGCGGAAGAAGCTCATGGCCAGATCGTCGATCTTGGGTGGGAAGTAGGCTCTCCCCCCGGTGTTTTCGGCCAGACGCTTCAGGATCTTGTCCTGCTTGGGTTGCGCCATCCCGAAGAATCCGCTGTTGTTGGTGCTGATGGTGTAGATGGACACTTCGGACCGCTGAGCGATGGCGATGGACGATTCCAACGTTTCATAGCTCATGTTGTCGTCGCCGTCGCCCATGAGGACCAGGATTCGTCTCAGGCCGGTCAGCCCCACCAGTTTCTCCTGGCAGGCGACCTGAATGGCGTCGTACATCTTGGTCCCGCCGCCGATTCTCAGCGACTTGACGGCCTTGGACAGCCTGTCGGGATCGTCCACGAAGTCCTGCAGCACATCGATAGTCGAGTCAAAGGTCATCAGCAGCCCTTTGTCCCGTTTGCGCTGAATGGTGTTGTGCAAGAAGTCGATGGCTGCCTCCTGCTGCACTTTGAGGCTGGCCCTGGCGCTGGAGCTGGTATCCATCAGCAGGACGATCCCCAGCGGTTGATCCGACTCCTGGGAAAAGTTGGTGATGGTTTGCAGCCGGCCGTCCTCGAAGATCTTGACCCGGTCTCGAGTCAGGTCTGCTACCAGATTCCCTTCCTTGTCCCTGGCGGTGAAGAGGAGGTTGACCAGATGAACGTCAACCAGAATCCTTTCCTTGGAGCTTTCGGAGGCTGTCGCGCCTGCATTGCTCCCACTTTGGGCCAGGGTCTGAGAGCAGACGGCTGCCAAGCCGGCGGGCAGGATCAAGCCGGCCAGGACTGCCCTCCAGAAGAATCTTGGGCGCTCATTTTGCGGACAGTTCATGGGCAAATTATAAGGAGGAGGTATGCCGCCGTCAACCGGCCCGGTGGGTCCACTCCCCAAGGGGGCTTACCGCTTGGACTGTATCGATGTGCTGTAGGCTGGGCATCAGGCATTGGTTGGCCCCCCCCACCGCATCAGCCTTCGCCTGGTGGCTCGGCGGAGCCCGCAGTCGAACCGGTGGGGGGCAAACACCACCCCCCGTGAGTGACTACCAAATGCGGGCTAACCCCCAATCAACAATTCATCAATCAGTCTCTTCGTGTGAATTCGTGTCCATTCGTGGTTCTTCGTGCCTCTAAATGGATATCTTCTTTCCCTGGCTTGTCGGTCTGAGCCACGGCCTCGCCTTCTACCCGGCCCGCACATTCTCCAGGAACCCTTGCAGTTCCTCAGGCAGAGGCGAAGTAAACTCCAGTGGAGTCAGGTGCCGGGGGTGGTGAAATTTCAGGAAGGCGGCGTGTAGAAAGTTCCGCCCCAACCGTGGCAGAGGGCGCCCCGATTCACCGGCTGGCACTTGGGCCGGGGCTCCGTAGAGCGTGTCCCCGACCACGGGGTGCTTTTCCGAGCTGAGATGGACCCGGATCTGGTGGGTGCGGCCGGTCTTGAGGTTCAACTCCAGCAGGGTGAGCTTCGGAAATCTCTCCAGGACTCGATAGGCCGTGTGGGCCGGCCGGCCGATTCTGGTCCGGGTAGACATCCTGGTGCGGCGGACCCGGTCCCGGCCGATGGCGCTTCGGATATCGCCCGCTTCCCTTTGAACCGCGCCGTGCACCAGGGCGATGTATTTCTTGATCACCTGCCGGGCCTGGAACTGTCGGGCCAGCCGGTGGTGGCTGAAGTCGTTCCTGGCGATTACTATCAGCCCCGAGGTCTGCTTGTCGAGGCGATGCACGATTCCGGGGCGCTCCCCGCCTCCAGCCTCGGAGAGGGTCCGAAACCGGTGGAGCAGCGCGTTCACCAGCGTGCCGGTCCGTACGCCGGCTCCCTGATGGACGACCATTCCGGCCCCTTTGTTGACCACGGCCAAGTCATCGTCCTCGTAGACGATCTCCAGGGGGATGGGTTCTGCTTCCAATCCGATCGGCCCGGGGCCAGCCAGACGGATGCGGATGTCCTCTCCACCCTTGATTCGGTAACTGGGCTTGCAGGTTCTGCGGTCGATCAGGACATGGCCGGCTTCGATCAGTCCCTGAATCTGGGCCCGGCTCCGGTCGGACAGATGGCCCTGCAGGAAGCGATCCAGGCGGTTTCCGCGGTCAACGGGTTGGGGGAGAAAGTTCAGCTCCGGGGTGGAATGGGGCGGGCAGTTCATCCTGTTTGCCTCACCGGCTGTTGCGGTTAACCCGAGGCTGCGCGCTGGCGCCGCCGCAGGATCAGGAAAAGCACAGCCGCGGCCGGGAACAGAATCAGACCGATGAACTGAGAGGTGGATAACGCCCCGCCCAACACAAAACCGCGGCTGGCGTCTCCCCTGAAAAACTCGATCAGAAAGCGGGACGCCGCATATCCCACCAGATAGAAAATGAACACCTGGCCGTCGAATCGCTTTCTGCTCAAGCTCAACCAAAGCAGTCCGAACAGCGCCAGGTTGGCGGCGGCCTGATACAGTTGGGCGGGATGCAGCGGAACTCCCAAGGGAACCCCAACCACCTGGTGGCTGTAGGGGTCGCTGAAAACAACCCCCCAGGGCTGGGAGGTAGGTTTGCCGTAACAGCATCCTGCCGCGAAACAACCGAGTCTTCCGATGGCTTGGCCCAAGGCGATGCCGGGAGCGCAGAGGTCGGCGACCTTCCAGACCGGAAGCCCCTTCCGCCAACTCATCCAAATGCCCGCGATGGCCGCAAGGATGAATCCCCCGTAGTACACTCCTCCGGAGCGAAGGGTGGTCAGGGAGAGGATTTCTCCCGGATGGGCGGCATAGTAACGAAATTCAGTCAGCAGGAAGAGGAGCTTGGCCCCAAGCAGCGCCGAGATGGCGATGGTGACTCCCAGATCGTAGACGGCTGCTTTATCGATGCCTTCCCGCCGAGCGGCTTGCGCGCTGAACCAAAGGGCCGCCAGAAAAGCCGAAGCCAGCAGGAATCCATAGGTGTGGAGCGGAAAGTAGCCGAAGTCCAGCAGTTTGGGAAACAATGGAGTCCTCTCAGGAACCTGTCCCGGAAGTGCTCGCGGCCGGGTCGGATTCCTGGGTCAATGTCTCAATCAGGAACAGACCGATTCCGATGGTGATGGCGGAGTCGGCCACATTGAAGGTCGGCCAATGATAGCTTTTGTAGAACACATCGATGAAGTCGGTCACGTAGCCGTTCTTGAGACGGTCGTGGAGATTACCGGCCGCGCCGCCCAGAATCAGCATCAAGCCCCATTGCAGCCGGCAGCGGCTGACCGGGTTGCGCAAGGCGAAGCCCAGGATGAGGAGAAATGCCAAGGCGGAGACCGCCGAGAGCGCAAAGGGCACCCAGGGCGACACCGAGCCGCTGAGGAAGCCAAAGGCCATGCCTGTGTTTCGGGTGTGGGTGAGCTCCAGAAAGCCGGGGATGACGGTCTTGAACTCGTAGAGCCCCAGACCGTCTTCAATCAGCCGCTTGGTCAGGCGGTCGCTCAGAAACACGCCGAGAGCAATCAGGAAGAAAGGGAGCCGTCGCATGGGGCAGGGTCACCGAATGAGCTGTTCTTGAGATGGGTTGACGCGACGTGCGGGCACCGGCCTGTCAGGAGGTCGCAACGCCACGGTCGATCTGGTTCGGCTTCACCCCGAGTTCCTTGAGTGTGGAGGAACACTTGCGGCACACCTCCGGGAAATCCGGATTGCTTCCGACTCCGGTGGAGTAGATCCAGCAGCGCTCACACTTTTCCCCGTCAGCCCGGCTCACCCAAGCCTGGAGTCCCTCCGCTTCCCCGACAAACGGCGTCTCTCCGGATGGAGTACCCAGCTCCACCTGTGACACGATCAGCAGGGCCGGCAGCATCCCTTGGTACCGCTTGAGGACCGGAGCGTAGGGGGTTTCCCCGGCCAGAGCGACCTTGGCTTCCAGGGAATTCCCGATGAACCTGGCCTGGCGAGCCTCCTCCAGGACCTTCAGCACGGTGGAACGGACCCGGATGAGCAGATCCCAATTGTCCAATCGCTGCAGCGATTGGGGGGGCAGTCCTTCGATCAGGCTGCCGGCGGGAACAAAACGGGCCATGTGGACGCTTGCCGGCCGGTCAGCCTTGGAGGAAAGCTGCTCCCAGATTTCCTCGCAGGTAAAGCTGTAGATTGGAGCCAGCGCCCGGGTCAACGCCTCCAGGATGATGTAGAGGACGGTTTGGGACGACCGCCGCAGAGGTGCACCGGGTGAAGCCGTATAGAGTCGATCCTTGAGGACGTCGAAGTAAAAGGAGCTCAGGTCGACGGTCACGAAGTCGTAGACCCGGTGATAGATCCGATGGAATTCATAGGTTTCGTACCAACCGTAAATCTGCTCCAGGAGTCGACTGGTCCGCATCAGGGCCCACTGGTCCAGTTCGTCCAGATCCGAGGTGGCCACCGAGTGCTCCCGGGGCGAGAAATCCGAGAGATTGCCCAGCATGAATCGAGCCGTGTTGCGGAACTTGCGATAACCGTCGGAAAGGCGGCGAATCAGATCGGGAGAGATCCGAATGTCCTCTCTGAAATCGCTGGCCGCCACCCAAAGCCGCAGAATCTCGGCCCCGTCTTTCCCGACGATCGTTTGCGGCTCGATCACGTTGCCCCGGGACTTGGACATGGCGTGCCCCTCGGCATCCAGCGTCCATCCGTGGGTCAGGACCTGGCGGTAGGGAGCTCCCCGGCTGGTGCCGACTCCGATCAGCAGGGAACTGTGGAACCAGCCCCGGTACTGGTCGCTTCCTTCCAGGTAGATATCGGCGGGCCAGGGGACATCGGGGCGATGACCCAACACCGCGGCATGGCTGGCGCCGGAATCGAACCAGACGTCCAGAATATCGGATTCCTTGCGAAACCTGTCCGCCCCGCATTTAGGGCAGCGGGTGCCGGGAGCCAACAGGGAATCGACGGGCAGGCTGAACCAGGCGTCCGACCCTTCCTTCTCGAAAATGTCGACCACGCGGTCAATGGTTTCGGGCTCCAGCAGCGGCTCCTGGCAGGCCTCGCAATAGAAGGCGGCAATGGGCACCCCCCAGACCCGTTGCCGGGAGACGCACCAGTCGGGACGGTTGGCAATCATGCCGGAGATGCGCTCCCGCCCCCATTCCGGCAGCCAGCGGACGCCCTGGATGGCCTCGAGGGATTTTCCTCTGAGGTTGCGGTGCTCCATGGAGATGAACCACTGGGGTGTGGCTCGAAAGATGACGGGCTTGTGACAGCGCCAGCAGTGGGGATAGGAGTGAGAGATATTTGTGGCAGCCAGCAGTGCCTCTCGGTCGCGCAGCAGTTGCAGGACCGTCCGGTTGGCCTCGAAGACGCGCATGCCCTCGACGTGGGGAGTGCCGGCCACAAACCTCCCGCGGCCGTCTACCGGGCAGTAGATATCCAGACCGGAGGCTTTGCCCAGGGCATAGTCTTCATGGCCGTGACCGGGAGCCGTGTGCACGCAGCCGGTTCCTTGATCCAGGGTGACGTGATCGCCCAGCAGACCCGGGGAGAGGCGGTCCAGAAAGGGATGGCGGGCCTCGAGGCCGGCCAGCCGACTTCCCGGCAGGGTGGCCAGGGTCCGCCCGGGCTTGAATCCGCAGCCTTCAGCAGTGGATGCCGTCAGCTCGGAGGCGATCAGGAAGACCTCGTCTCCGACCTCCACGGCCGAATACTCCAGATTGGGGTTGAAGGCGATGCCCAGGTTGGCCGGCAGTGTCCACGGGGTGGTCGTCCAGATCACCACCGCCACTTTCCTGCCCCTCAGAGCCGGATCCAGCAGGGAGGGATCCGACTTCAAGGGGAACTTGACATAGATGGACGGACTGGTGTGGTCCTCGTATTCGACCTCGGCTTCCGCCAGAGCCGTCCGGCAGGAAAAGCACCAGTGGACGGGTTTCAATCCCTTGTAGACGTAGCCCCCTTTTACGAGTCGGCCGAAGGTGCGAGCGATGGCGGCCTCGTACCGATGGCTCATGGTGAGATAGGGTGCATTCCAATCTCCGAGAATGCCCAGCCGAATGAACTCCTGTTTCTGCAGGTTGACAAACTTTCCAGCGTATTCCCGGCATTCCCGGCGGACCTGGACGCGCGTCATGCCGGCCTTTTTCCTGCCAAGGACCTGGTCGACCTTGATCTCGATCGGCAGTCCATGGCAGTCCCATCCGGGAATGTAGGGTGCGTTGAACCCTGCCATGGTCCGCGACTTGACGATGAAGTCCTTGAGAATCTTGTTCTCAGCGTGGCCGATATGGATGTTGCCGTTGGCGTAAGGAGGCCCGTCGTGCAAGAGGAACACCGGGCTCCCGGCCCTGAGGTCGCGGATTTTTTGGTACAGCTGGAGTTGGTCCCAGCGTTGCAGGATGCGGGGCTCCAGGGTCGGAAGGCGGGCCTTCATCGGAAAGCCGGTTCGAGGCAGATTGATGGTTTCCTTCAGTTTCATGGCAATGAGTCCGGAGGGGGACACCTGCTGCGGGATTCCGGAAGGCCAACAAAAAAGGGGGATTATAGAGGAAGAGCCGTGCTTTTGTCCATGGACCCGGGCCCGGTGCCGCCGCGGGGGAGAAGCGGCGCCAACCGCCGGCCTTCAGTCAAATTTGCCGTGACTGAAAGAGGGTTTATGGTACTATTTTCATGAGCGAGTTTCATCGGAGATGGCCCATGGGCCGGCATTGGGCCGGCACAAGGGAATCAGGTCCGCCAAATGCGGATCTCCGGGTCCGGAAACAAGGGGTGGTGGGGATCCACCGGCCAGGGATGGAAGAGTAGTCATGAATCCACTCGAGGAACAGAAAGGCTTGGTCGAGTTTCTGGAAGCCGCCTTGAACGAGGCCAGGGGTCAATCTCCCCTTGACCTGCAGCAAATTCAGCGCCTGGAGGCGGAATTGGACCAGGCCCGAAGCGATTTGTCGCGCCTGTCTTCCGGGGTCTCCAGGAGCGACAGTCCGGGGAGCAAGCCTCCGGAGCGGGATGCTGCCTCGACGGTCCCCTTCAAGGTGGCGACGACCTTGCAGCCTTGGTACCGGACCTTCTTCGGCAACCTGGCTTCAGTGTTTCTGCGGGAGGAAAAACATTATGACATCACCGCCCAGCCGGTGGAAGCCAACCTGATGGTCGAGGACCAAGCCTGGCTTTCCGGTTTTTGGTCCAACCTCAAATCCTTTTTCAGGCAAGAGAAAAAAGACTACCGTATCACCGCGCAGCCGGTGGCCACCCACCTTCTGGTGGAGGAAATCCCCTGGTACCGTGCCATTTTCTCGGCAATCAAGGGGATCTTTGTCAAGGAAGAACTGCGGGAGATCGAGGTAACCGCCCAGCCGGTCGAGGTCCAAGAGATCTTTCGAGACTACAGGATCCGTTCGAGTTCGTTCGTCCTTTCGGTTGTGGTGCAATGTCTCTTCGTGGCGGCCATTATTTTCGTGCCGCTCCTGCTGATCAAGGATGCCCCGCTGACGGCCAACGAGACCGAGATTTATTTCATGTCCAGGATCAGGCTGATTGCCCCCAAGCTCGGACCCTCCGGGGGCGGCGGCGGGGGCGGATTGAAGGCCCCCAAGCCTCCTTCCAAGGGACGGCTTCCCAAGCCTTCCAACAAGCAGTTGACGCCGCCGGTGCCCAGGATTCGAAACCCGAGGCCGCTGTTGCCGGTAGAACCGACCGTGATTGTTCCTCAACTGGCCCAACTGCCGGCCATCAACCTGCCCGACTACGGAGATCCGCTGGGAATTCCGGGGCCGCCTTCGCCGGGACAGGGGAGCGGTGGCGGCATCGGTACCGGTACCGGGACGGGTGTCGGCTCGGGAGAGGGGGCCGGTGTGGGACCGGGCAAGGGCGGCGGTATAGGCGGCGGCGTCTTCCGCGTCGGCGGCGGTGTGACTCCTCCCACCGTGCTGAGCCGCATCGAGCCGGTTTACTCTGAAGAAGCCAGAAAGGCCAAGTACCAGGGGGTGGTGGTTCTGTCGGCCATTGTGCGCAAGGATGGAACCATTGAGATCCTGAAGGTGGTCCGCAGTCTGGGCCTGGGCCTGGACGAGAATGCCATCCGGGCTCTCAAGAGCTGGAGGTTTCGCCCCGGGATGAGGGGTGGAAAGCCGGTTGACGTGGCCTTGAATATCGAGGTCAATTTTTCCCTGCGCTGACGCTCGAGTTACCCCTGCCGTATTCTCAGTAGGCTCCCAAAGACAACCAATCCAATCCCCGAGGCCACCAGCACCGCGACCGGAACGGGTGCTGTCCCGCTCAGCCAGGCCACCGAGGCGGCGGCTTGCCAGTTGGAAAGCACGACGGAGCAGCCGTTGACGGTGAAATGGGCCAGGATGGCCGGCGTCAGGCTCCGGCTGCGGTGGACCATGAGGGCAAACAGGATGCCCGCCAGGCTGGCCGGCAAGACCAGCAGTAGATGCCGGTGAAAGACTCCGAATAAGACGGCCGAAACCAGAATCGCCTGAGCGCGGGTTCCGGGTCCGAGCAGTTGATTGAGAACGAAGCCGCGAAAGAGCAGTTCCTCGCAAACTGCCGGAAACAGGGCCATGGTCAGCAGGATCCAGGCCAGGTGGGGACCCTGCAGCCAGCTTTGAGCCCGATGCTGAAGTAGTTCCGCCTCGCCGCTCAGTTGCCCCTGGAAATGGTGAACCGCTTCCAGCCATGGCACCAGGCACAGTCCCAACAGAATGGCAAGTCCAGCCTGGACAAGGGAGATTGGTCTCAGCTTGAAAAGGGCGTCCCAGCGGAAACCGGCCAGTCTTCCCATCAGCAGCGGCGTCCCGGCCACGATCAGCACCTGCAAGGCTGCCGCCTGAGCGCGGCCAACATCGGAAGCCACCCGGGGAGCCAGCCAGGCCGAAGCCGCCAATACCCACAGGAACACCAGACCGACGCGCACCCCGGGGGGAGCCGATTGCAATCGCCTGGCTACTGCCGACCGGATTGCCATGCCGACCCTCTTGATCCACTAGCGAAACCGCCCCGATTGGAGCCGGCTCCCCCGACAGCTCAGTAGAGGCGCCCGCCCGCGAGGATCAGGGCGAGTGCGGAAGTGGCCGGCCCAGTGGCGACCGTCGAGATCCGCACTTCCGAGTGGACCCGGAAGCTTCCCGCGCCCCTAGCCCGCAAACTGCTCCGGACCTGTCATGGTGAACGATCCCTGCCCTCAGTGGTGGGCCGCTTGCCCTTCCCGGAAGGGGCCTCGGTCTTGCGGAACAGGTCCGGGTCGATCGGCTGACCCAGGGTGGCGGCCGTAACCGTGATTTGTGAGGTGACTCCCGTCTTTCGGGAAAGGATCTTGGTGGGAGAACGGAATCCCTGGATCTCCCCGTATTCGAGATAGCGTGTTTCCCCCCGGAAGATCCCGGTACCGCTCCCGGTTGCCCGCTCAATCTCGTATTGGTACTTTTCGATCAACGAGGTTTCAACGCTGATCGAGAGCCTGCCCCGAATGTATTCGCCATCCACGAATCCCGAGACCTCGAGTTGGTCCAGCGATCTTCCGTCCTCTGTGATACGGCCACTCTGGCGGTACCTTGAAAAGATCAACAGCAGCAGATCGGGGCGCAGCAGCGAGAGGGTCTCATTTCTCAGAGGCGACAACTCCTTGACAGGGCGAGCCAGCAGGGTTCCGGCCACTTCGACCCAACCGCGGTTTCCGCTGAGGACCGTGACCACCTTCAGGTCACCGTCCCGGACTTCGGATCGGAACTGGCCGGTATCGTTGAAATAGACTTTGGCGGAGAGGGGTTTGGAATCCGGCTGGGAGCGGGACTGAACCTGGTACTCGAATAGGAAAGAACTGAGAGCAAGGATCTTGGCTTCACCGCCGTAGGCCCGGAGGGATCTTTCGACCAGGGCTCGGCCCGGTCTGGCTGCTGCCGTCGTCCCGTCGCCGGGGTCGGCTGAGAGGACTGTTGGCTGAACGGGGGAGATGGCGAAGAGACTCAAGCCGGCCAGGAGCGCCAGCAGCGGAAGGCAGCGGGCCGCTCCATGCAAGTCCGGCCCCCGCCCTTTCGTGCGGATCATTCGAGGGTGAAACAACGAACCTCCATGGCCTATCGGGAACAAGGACCACATGCCGTTAAACCGGTTTGTTGCATTAGTGAACATCGATAGACAGGATAGACAGGACGAGAAGCTGCTGCACAGGAAGCTGACTGGCTCGATGATCGGGTCCGCGTTTGAAGCGATCCAAAATCTACATTATTTTCGCAACGTTGGTGCAACTTCGTGTCCTTCGTGGATTTCTTTTTCCCCTGAGCCTTTTGCAAAATTCGGAGTCGGGCATGAGATGGGGGCAGAATGCTCCTGCAAAATAACGCCCTCGAAAGGGATCTGCACCTGGCTAGCCATGGGTTTCCCCCTGGGAGCGCGGGCGTCCCGCCCGCATACTTGTCAAGGCGCTGCTCCAGCGTCAGTCGGCGGGTGAACCGACCAACCCTGTGAAGCCAATCGCCACGACCCTGCCAGGTCTTGTGCGGGCGGGACGCCCGCGCTCCCAGGGACAACAACTCTTCCCGACAATAAATCCCGCTTCCTAGCGAATTTTGCAAAAGGCTCCCCTTAGTGTCTTTCTTCGTGCTCCTTCACAGACCCCTTTCGAGTCTTTTCAAACCCCTTGGAGTCCCTTCGCGGATTAATCTTTTACCCCCTTGACAGATACTTCAGCTCCTTCCTGGAAATCTTTTCCCCCTTCCCGACCTTTGGCGGATCCCTCTTGAGCCTTCTCCAACCCCTTAGTGCCCCTTCGTGGTCCTTAGTGCCCCTTCGTGGATTTCTTTTTGGGCCCTTCGCTGATAACCCCCTCGATTGGTTTCAGGCAAGCCGCCGGCACGCCGGGCGGGAGCGGGACTAGCTGGACCGCGCATAGTAACCCTTTCTGGCCTTGACCTTTAAGCCCTTTCTGTTCGGGAGTCTCACCTTGATGGCACGATAGCTTCCATCGCGGCTTCCGTTGGAGGATTGGTAGCTCAACAGGTACTGGCTGCGCAGCTCTCTCTCAATGGCCTCGAAGGCCCTTTTGAATTTCTGTGGCCTGTTGGGGAAGAATGCCGTCCCACCGGTCGCGCGGGCATACCTCTTCAGAGCCCCCGAGTTTCCTCCGTAGGCCCTCCCGTAGAATCCGCCGACCCGATTGGAGATGGCGTAGATCACCGTATCGGCTCGCTGGGCGGACTCAATGGCTGCACCGATTTTCAGCTTGCTGGTGGTGTCTCCTCCGTCGCTGATCAGCACGATCGCCTTTCGTCCCGCCTCGTGCCTCAGCTTTTCATCGCAGGCCAGAAAGACGGCATCGTGCAGGGAGGTGCCCCCGCCGATGGCCAGCGAGTAGACTGCCTTCTCCAGCAAGCTCATGCTGTTGGTAAAGTCCTGAAGGAGAGACACGCTGCGGTCAAAGTTGATGATCATGGCCAGATCGTTCTTTTTCAAGACCGTCCGCAGGAATACGATTCCCGCTTGCTGCTCCAGAGTCAGAATGTCCTGGACGCTGGGACTGGTGTCGATGAGGATGCCCAAGGTGAGGGGCAGCGTGACCTCTTTGGCAAAGTGGGTGATGGACTGATGCGCGCCATCTTCTTCGATCCTGAAATCCTGCCGGTTCAGATCGGTGACGAATTGACCCTGCCTGGATTGAACGGTGCACAGCACGTTGACCAGGTTCACGTCGACTCGCAGCGTGGTTTGTCCTTGCTGCGGTTTGGGCGCCGGGTTGGAAAGGGCCGGTGCCCAGAGGAATAGCAGTCCCAGGACGGTTGCCATCGCATACGGATTGGAGCGTATTTTCATTGTTTTGCCGGTTTCAAAACGTGCCTGCAGGCTAGAATTATAGGGAAGAGCAGGTCCCGCGTAAACTTGGCAACCGGGGCGACTGGAATGAACGGCCCCGGTTCGCCGGCGCTCCCGGAAAGCGGCCACCCGGGGGCGGGCCGCTTTCCGTGCCGCGCGGCCATCCTGCCGCTTTTCATTTTCCAGGAGATCGTCCATGGGAAAGCAGACTCTTCGCCGGGTAGGAATTGCGGGAGCCGGAACCATGGGGCGGGGAATCGCCCAGGTCTTCGCCCAACGGGGATGGCAGGTGGTGCTGAGCGACCCCGCCCAGGCCCAGTTGTCCGCCGCCATGGATGCCATCGGCTGGGGGCTGGATCGAGAAGTCAGGAAGGGCCGGCTGAATGACGCCGAAAAGGATAAGGTCCTCGGCAGGGTAGAGCCGGCCTTGGAACTGAGCCCGATGGCTTCGGCGGAGCTGGTGGTGGAAGCCGTCAGCGAGAGCCTCCAGGTCAAGCAGGAGGTGTTTGGCTGCCTGAACAAGGTTTGCCGGCCCGGGGCCATCCTGGCCTCCAACACCTCTTCCATCTCCATCGCCCGTTTGGCGGCCGCGGCCGGGCGCCCTGGACAAACGGTGGGGATGCACTTCATGAACCCCGTGCCGGTGATGGAACTGGTCGAGGTTGTGCGCGGGCCGGAGACCTCCAAGGAGACGCTTGCAGCCACCCACGAGATCGTCAAGGGTCTGGGGAAGACGCCGGTAGAGGTGAACGATTCTCCGGGATTCGTTTCCAATCGCGTCCTGATGCCCATGATCAACGAAGCCGTTTTCTGTGTTCATGAGGGTGTGGGACCTGCGGAGAGCGTGGATGCGATCATGCGCTTGGGGATGAACCATCCTCTGGGTCCGCTGGCTCTGGCCGACCTGATTGGGCTTGATGTTTGTTTGGATATCATGGAAACTCTCTACGACGGCTTCAGGGACACCAAGTATCGACCCTGTCCATTGCTTAAGAGCATGGTGACGGCTGGACACCTGGGGCGCAAGACGGGACGGGGGTTCTATCGCTATGGCCGGCGAATCCAAGGGGATTCGTGAGCCCTCCCGGCCATTTCGGGACGTAAATCGTTGATATGACGGAGTAAACGAATAGAAATCAAGGGGGGAATCCATGGGGGAAGCAAGCGGAGAGCGGAGCAAGGCCATTGATTTGGCGCTGTCTCAGATCGAGAAACAATTCGGCAAGGGGTCGATCATGCGCCTGGGCAGCCGCGAGACCGTTGCCGGCATCGGTGTGATCCCGACCGGGTCTTTCTCCTTTGACGCCGCCCTGGGTGTTGGCGGCGTGCCGCGAGGGCGGGTGGTTGAGATTTTCGGTCCAGAATCCAGCGGCAAGACCACGCTGGCTCTTCACGTGATTGCCGAGGCCCAGAAAAATGGCGGCATGGCTGCTTTTGTGGATGCTGAGCATGCCCTGGATGCCGCCTATTCTCGCAAGCTCGGCGTGGATGTGGACAACCTGCTGGTTTCCCAGCCGGATACCGGAGAACAGGCGCTCGAGATCGCCGAAATGCTGGTGCGCAGTGGAGGGCTGGATGTTTGCGTGATCGATTCGGTGGCCGCCCTGGTTCCCAAGGCCGAGTTGTCCGGTGAAATGGGAGACTCCCATATGGGGCTGCAGGCCAGGCTCATGTCCCAGGCGCTGCGCAAGTTGACCGGCATTGTTTCCAAATCCAACACCTGCCTGATTTTTATCAACCAGATACGGGAGAAGATCGGGGTCATGTTCGGCAACCCTGAAACCACCACCGGGGGCAGAGCCTTGAAGTTTTATGCCTCGGTACGGGTGGATGTGCGACGGATTGGCGCCATCCGGGATGGCGACACCTTCAAGGGCAACCGGACCAAGGTCAAGGTGGTCAAGAACAAGGTGGCTGCTCCCTTCAGGGAAGCCGAGTTCGACATCATCTACGGGCTTGGCATTTCCAAGGAAGGGGACTTGCTGGACCTGGGCGTGAACAAGGGTCTCATCGAAAAAAGCGGCGCCTGGTACTCGATCAAGGGGGAGCGCATGGGCCAGGGCCGCGACAATGCCCGCCAGTTCCTGCAGGACAACGGCGATATCCGAACACAGCTTGAAGATGCGCTCCGCCAGGCACTGAATATCCCCGCGGCCTCCTCAACCAGGGACGCCCACTCCGTTGCTTCCGCTAGGACACCCTCGAGATCGACGCCGGGCCGGAGTTGACCGCCTATCCTCCATAGGCTTTGTGCCGGGTCTTTCGGAATCCCGATCGGTGCGAGTGCCAGCGCCCGAGTGAGGATTCCCCCAAGGGCTCCGGCCTTCCGCGCTTTTTCCGGGCGCAGTCCCCCTATCATTCCGCAGGGAAAGAGTTGGCCTCCAACCGAGTCTACCCTTATGCTGCGGCCCCGCCCGGTCCTGCAGGAAGCAGCAGTGAGCCCTGCAGGAAGAGTCGCCTTTTGAACTCCCCCGAAACTTCCCCACAATGGAGTCCAGAATGAATTCAGCTATTCTCCGAAACCGGGTTCCCATTGCCGCCGGGCTACTGCTCAGTTACGGATTGCTGGCCCAGCTTTTTGCCTCCCTGGGAGCAAAAGACGCCGAAGACCATTCCCGTCACCTGCTCCTCGACGACCGCGTGGTGGCGCAGAAGCAGAACGTCCGCCTGGAGATCGGAGCCGTCAGCAAGCATGAAGCCAACCCGCTGATGAAGGAAGACAAGCCTTGGGAACCCCGCTTCGATAACCTCTACCCCAACATCGTCTATGACCGGGACCGCAAGCTCTACCGCTGCTGGTACAACCCCTTCATCTCCGATCCGCTAGCCTCCCGGACCCCCCGTGACCGACGGGACCTGGACCCGCTGGGCCCCAAGGATTCCCCGGACCGGCAGGACAAGGTGCCCTACCGTCCCTACGACCGGGAGTTCGGCCTCTGTTACGCCACCAGCAAGGACGGGCTGAAATGGACCAGGCCCGAGTTGAACCTGGTGGAGTTCCAGGGCAGCAAGGCCAACAACCTGTTGCTGCGCGGATCGCACGGCGCCGGCATCCTGATCGACCCGCAAGATCCGCGGCCGGAGCGCCGCTACAAGTTGTTCGAAGGAGGAATGTGGATCAAGGAGTGGCAATCGAGCCCGGGGGTGCGGTTTTCCCCGGACGGCCTGCGCTGGAGCGAGTCCTTTCCCGTCCCCGAGGTGGAGGCCCATGCCGACACCCACAACAGCACCCGTTGGGTCCCCGAGCTGAAGAAGTACGTCACCATGACCCGCATTCACCGCGGCAAGCCCTTTTTCCGCCATCCCGCCGGCCAGCGGGTGGTGGGCCGAACCGAGAGTTCCGATTTTCTGCGCTGGAGCAAGGCGGTGGAAGTCCTGCGCGGCGATCCTGAAAATCAGGTCTACGCCATGCCCTTCTTTCGCTATGGGGATGTCTATCTGGGCTTGCTCATGATTATTCGCTTGAGCGAGGAGCGGGTCCATTGTGAGCTGGCCTGGAGCCCGGACACCATTCGTTGGGAGCGGATCAGCCCGGGAACCCCCTTCATTGCCAATGCTTCGGTGAAGGGCCACTACGACTGGGGGTGCGTCTATGCCGCGGACGCTCCCGTGGTGATGAAAGACCGAATCCGCATCTACTATGCCGGCTCCAACGGACATCATCGCTATTGGCGCGACGGTTTTCTCTGCCTGGCGACGCTGCGTCCGGACGGCTGGGCCGGCTACGAGCCCGTTGACCCGAGCCGCAAGGGCATCCTGGTCACTCGCCCGCTGACCTGGCGGGGACGCTTGCACCTGACCGCGGACGCTGCCGGCGGTTCGGTTCAGGTGACCGTCTTGGACGGTCAGGGAAAGGTCCTGGCGGTAGCGCGGCCCCTTGGAGGAGAGGTGACGGACGGGGAAGTCATGGCTGAGACTCCCGGCGGCATGGCCGATCTGGAGGGCCGGTCTGTGGTATTGAAGTTTGCCCTGGACCAGGCCAAGCTCTACTCCTTCACCTTCAAGGATTAGCGAGGCCGCGCCCTCCGGGTCCGGTGTGTCCAGCATGAGACTATGCGCTGTTGATCCATGTTTCGTGCGCTTCATCTACCTTCAGGATCCGCTGTATCAAATCTGTAATGCGGTTAAGCAGGAGCTCTAGTTCAAGCAGCGGAGGATTAAAAGTCTCTACTCCCAATCGATCTTGGTGGCAGGCTACTGGCGGCCCTGCGGCCGCTGGGCCGAGCGAACGTGGTCCGGGAACCAGCCGTCAGCTTCGAGCTGTTGACGAGTGTAGGGATTGTCCTGGGGCAATAAACGATTCCACTCGCGAGTCAGACGCTTTTGTTCGCGTAACAAGGCCGAAAGGTTTTGCATCCTTTCGGTCGCGCGATGGACAAAGGCGTTGATGGCATTTTTTCGAGCGGATGGCCAAGCCTCAGCGCAAAGCTGATCGCGGCGGCCTTCAAGTCCGGGATTATGGTGAAGAACGATGTCGGCTTGTCCGCGAGCATTGTGCACGGTCCTAAGCCAGCCGGAGATAGGATAGGTTTCCCCAGGGTCGCAGTATTGGAGTTTCAGAAGATGTTCCATGATCCTGGAGTACTGGCTTCTCAATCTGCTTTCTTCTCCTCTGACCAAGGCTTCAATCTCCTCCGTAATATTCTCCCAATCGACAGCGCTAAAATCTCTCCGCCTCAAGGCACCGGCCTGTTGTCTGGCCCAAGTGTAGTAATCCCGATAGTAGAGATCCTCTTGCTCAGTGGATTGCTGAGTATCGGGAATTCCGGCAACCGTTGCCATTGTCTTTCTCCGGATTTTATGAAGTAGCGCGTTTTCGTAGTTATGCCTCCGTCTACTTCTGAAGTCAAGTCTGCCTGTGGGAAACGCGGAAACGACAGGCGGGGAAGCCTCCGCCATCTGAGAGATCCGGAATCGCCGAGGTGCGCCGGCAGGCGAGAAAACGCAGCCTGCCCCGCAAAGTTCACGGATTTAGGAGGTGTCTCATGAAACAACGAGCTGTATGGATTGCCCCGGGCCTTCAGGGGGGTGGCGCCAGCATGGAAATGGGGATGGGAGGAAAGGAGAGGATCAGGAAGAGGATGGCCAGCAGACCGAGCACAAAGCGCCGAGATCCAATGGGAAGTTGCTCATCCAGCGGAGGCGGATGGCGGAGCCGGGTGAGCAGGTAGACGAGAACCAGAAAGAGAAGCCACGGAGGTTGGACCAATACGGCGAAAAGGGTGAAGGCGAAAAAGACCAGGTGGTAGATCAGGACGCTTCTGCGGTGAAACAGGGCATAGATGATGTGCCCTCCATCCAGTTGACCCATGGGCAGAAGGTTGAGAGCGGTGACGAACAATCCGGCCCATCCGGCCGTGGCAAGGGGATGAAGCTGGAGGCCGCTGCCCGGAGCGAGCGGTCCGTGAATCCATTCAATCAGACGTGAAAAAAGGATCGAAGGGCCCAGAAAGGTTTCTCCGGCAGGCATGGAATCGAGAGAAGTAACGGTGGACCAGGCAATGCCCAGCACAGCCAAAGGCAGCGCCAGAACCAGACCCATGGCGGGTCCCATGATGGCGATGTCAAACAGAGCCTTGCGGTGGGGAATGCGTCCTCCCATCTTGATGACGGCTCCGAAGGTTCCAAAGGGCGGCAGCGGAGAGGGAATGAAGTAGGGAAGCGAGGCCGGAACCGCGTAGTGGCGGGCTGTGAGATAGTGACCCATCTCATGGCAGAGCAGGATCAGAATCAGGCTGGTGGAGTAAAGGATCCCTCCTGCCAGACCGTATTCCAGAGCGCCCACCGCCGAGGTGGTGATCAGGGTCAGAACGAAGAGAGCCGGAGGCAGCCACGAGCCTTTCCTTCCGGGAGCATCAGGCGGGGGAGCCGATTCCGGAGGAGAGGGCGCGGAGTTGGGGATTTCATCCACCATCGGACCGAAAGGGAACATCGATAGACAGGATAAACAGGATCGCCGGGTATTTCATCCTGTCCATCGATGTTAATCAGGGATCTACTCATGCTCGACGCCGAGACCAAACGCCGGGAATTGCAGATGGTAGATTTCTGATCGTTGATTGGGGAGTCTCAACCACTGATTTCGCCTCAAATCCACAATCTACAATCCACAATCCACAATAATTTCGTGACCTTCGTGGATAACCTCAGTGTCCTTCGTGCCCCTTCGTGGATATTTTTTCGTTCGTGCCCGTTCGTGGATTGAGAGCCGGCATTGGTGGAAAACGGACTACAGTCGGGTCAACAGGTGTCTCACCCTGGTTTCAATGAGATCTCGAATCTCCCGGAACTTTTCGGGGGGTGCCGATTTCGGGTCCGGAATGTCCCAGTCTTCCCTCTGCCTGGCGGCTACCGCCGGGCAGGAATCGCCGCAACCCATGGTCACCACCGCGGCGAATTCAATTCGGGGGATTTCATCCAGGGGTTGGGAGTGGTGGCCGGTGAGGTCGTACCCCAACTCCGCCATGGATTGGATTGCCGCAGGATTGACTCTGCCTGAGGGTCGCGACCCGGCGCTGTAGGCCTCGATCCTGCCCTGGCCGTGGATGCGGGCGAAGGCCTCGGCCATCTGGCTGCGGTTGGAGTTCTCGATACACACGAAGAGAACCCGCTTCACATCCGACCCTGATGGTGGGGCGCCCTTCAGCAGACTGTCTCCTTTTGGGTTGGGCCGCCTGCACTCTAACGAAAATCGATGGGTTCGGGAAGCCCCTTTGCAGGGGAATCGGCGGTCCGGAAAATCGCAACACCGCCCAACGCCCGGGAAGTGACCTATAATAGCGGGTTAGTGGAGGGCCCCGGCATCTTGACTTGATGGCTAGCTAGCGGAGACCGCCGGTGAAATCACACAAGGTCGTCATCGTTGAGGACGAAGCCGACATCCGCGAGGTCATCGAGTATAACCTGAGGCGGGAGGGGTATCGAACCTCTTCGGTTGCCGATGGGGAACAGGCGCTTCAGTTGATCCGCGATACCCTCCCCGATCTTGTCCTGCTGGATCTGATGCTGCCCGGACTGGATGGACTCGAAGTCTGTCAACGACTCAAGTCCGATTCGGCGACCCGGCACATCCGGATCATCATGGTGACGGCCAAGGGAGAGGAAAGGGACATTCTGATGGGACTCGACCTGGGGGCCGACGACTACCTGTCCAAACCCTTTAGCCCCAAGGAGTTGCTGGGTAGAATCCGGGCGGTGCTGCGCCGGGGCCCCCTTCAGGAGGAGCAGGCATCCGCCCAACGATTGGTGCGGGGCCCCATGCTCATCGACTCGGAGCGCCACCAGGTTCAGCTCGATCGGAGGCCGGTGGTTCTTACGGCCACCGAGTTTCGGCTGCTCCATTTCCTGGCGACCCAGGCCGGCAGAGTGTTCACTCGCGACCAGCTCCTGAGCCGGATCATTGGAGAGAACGCCTCGGTGGTCGACCGCAACATCGATGTGCACGTGCGGGCCGTTCGCAAAAAGCTGGGAAAGCACCGGGATCTCATTCATACGGTCCGAGGCATCGGCTATTGCTTCCGAACCCAGGCGGAATGATTCCGATTTCCCTGTCTTTCTCGTGAAACGGACCTGCCGCCTGAGCATGCAGGCAAGGGCGCAACCCCCCGCGCCCGCCCGCCCCCGGGCAACAATGGAATCCGGAAGTCTCATTTGATTGTATACTTTACAAAGGAGATCGCACCCGAATGTTCCTGCAGATGAGAACTCTGATTCTGCCCGGGCTTCTGCTGGTCTGCCTCCCGAGCCTGCTCCAGGCCAAGGACCGGCAACTCGAGACTGCCGTCGCCGCCCTGCAGCGGAAGTACTCCGGGATGCGGGATCTCCGAATGAACTTTGTGCAGAGTTACGGTTGGCCCGGACGCCACCCCAGGACGGAATCGGGGCAGGTCTATCTGCAGCGGCCCGGTTTGATGCGTTGGGAATATCAGGAACCTGCGGAAAAGTTGTTCCTGTCTGATGGTGAGTTCATCTACTTTTATCTTCCCGACCGGAAGCAGGTTCAGAAGAGCCGTGTCGGCCGCAGCCGGGACCGGCGCCTCCCATTCCTGTTTCTGCTCGGACGGGGAGACCTGAAGAGAGATTTTTCCAGGATCGAATGGGCTCGGGAGAAGCCTTTTTTTGCCGGCAACAAGGTCCTCGCCGCCACCCCCGGAAAGCGTGCCGGTCCCCTAGTGGAGGTCCTGATGGAGTACGATCCAGGTCGGATGCAGTTGCAGCGGGTAGCCCTGATCGAACGGGGCGGCGCCAGGAACGACTTCATCTTCACCGAGATTCGCGAGAATACAGGCCTCGGCAAGGGCTTGTTCGAGTTTCAGGCGCCTGCGGATGTCGAGGCGATCGGCCTTCCTTGAGGCGGCGGGTTCGCCTCCCGATGGAGTCGATCCCCTTGGCAGGCGTCCCCGATCGGGGAAATGCTCCCGGTTTTGGAGTTCCGGCTCAGGGTTATCCAACCCCAGACATCGAGGTGAACCCATTTGGCCGAGTTTCTCTGTCGCCTGGCCGATCCCAACGGAAGGGTCGTGAACGCCAGCTACAACTCCGTCTCCGAATCGGAACTGAGGCGGCGCCTGGAAGACCAGGGTTTTTTTGTCTACTCGGTGCGGGAAAAGGGCAAGAGCCTGTCCACCCTGCTCCCTCTGTCGGCCGGCCGCCGGAAGATCAAATCGCGGGAATTCGTCATATTCAACCAGCAGTTCCTGGCCTTGATCCAGGCGGGATTGCCGATCTTGAAGTCGCTGGAGCTGCTGACCCAACGGGAAAAGGACGAACAGTTTCGGACCATACTCCTGGATATCAACGAGCGGGTCAAGGGCGGCGCCCTGCTTTCCGAGGCCTTTGAAGCCCAGGGAATCTTCCCCAAGGTCTATACCGCCTCCCTGTTCGCCGGGGAGAAGAGCGGGGGACTGGAGGAGGTCCTCGGCCGTTTCATTCAATATCAGAAGACGGTCAACGCAACTCGGAACAAGATCAAGACCGCGCTGACCTATCCGTCGATATTGGCAGTGCTGCTGGTGGTCCTGGTATCCTTCTTGCTGGCCGAGGTGGTTCCCCGATTTGCCCAATTCTATGCAGGGATGGATGCCTCTCTCCCGGCCATGACCCTCCTGCTGGTCGACATCTCGCAGGCCATTCGGGGCCATCTCATCGCCGGCATGCTGGTCGCCGGAGCGTTGCTGGTGGTCCTGACGATGTGGGCTCGCAGCATCCAGGGGCGGTCCCATATCGACCGGCTCAAGCTGCGGCTGCCTGTCATCGGGGAAGTCTGGACCAAGTTTCTCTTTGCCCAGCTCAGCCGGACGCTGTCCACCCTGCTTTCCGGGGGCACGCCTCTGGTGGGTTCCCTGGAGATTGTGGCCGATTCGACCGGCAACCGGGTGGTGACCCAGGCCCTCAACCGCGCCGTGGTCGCCGTCAGGGAGGGTCAGTCCCTCTCCAGGAGTCTGGAACCCACCGGCGTGGTGCCGGAAGTGGCCATCGAGATGATTGAAGTGGGTGAATCCAGCGGCAACCTGAGCGAAATGCTGGGGCACGTGGCCGATTTCTACGATGAGGAAGTCAACACTCGTCTGAATCAACTCTTTACCTATATCGAGCCGATTCTTCTCATGGTCCTGGCCATTATCGTGGCCTTTGTGCTGATTGCTCTCTACCTTCCCATTTTCAGTCTGTCGTCCCGATTGGTGGCTTGAAGGGGTGAGACCGCATGAATTTCCAAAATCAGTCCCTGCAGGACCCGGCGGCGGCGGACCAGCGTCTGGGCGCCGGGGAAGAAGAGGTCCTGGCGCGGCGTCTGGCACAGCGGTACCGTTGTGAGTTCGTCGACCTGAAGAACTTCCCCATGGATCCGGAACTCTTCCGCAACATCCCGGCGGAGTGGATGTTCCGCTACAACTTCGTCCCGCTCAAGATGGTCAATGGCGCCTTGATGGTGGCCATTGCGGACCCGAGCGAGTTGATGCTGCAGGATGAGCTGGGCACGCTGTTGGGGAAGCGATTGGTGGTGAGGGTCGCCCGGGCCTCCCAGATCGGCGACATACTCAAGAAGAGTGAATCTTCCCAGCGGGTTTTGGAGGAAGCCACCGAGGGCTTGACCCTGATCAAGGAGGATGAGACCGGTGAGGAGATTTCCATCGAGAAACTGACCGATGAGGCGGAAAGCCCCATCATCCGGTTGGTGGACTCCACCATCTTCAACGCCCTGGAGCGCCGGGCCAGCGACATCCATATTCATACCGAAGAGAACGACGTCAACATCAAGTACCGGATCGACGGCGTCCTCCAGCAGGCGATGGCGCCCATTGCCAAGGAGCACCACTCCACCATCATCTCCCGGATCAAGGTCATGTCGGAACTCGACATCGCGGAACGGCGCATCCCTCAGGACGGGCGCTTCCGGGTCCGTTACAAGGGCCGCCGCATCGACTTTCGCGTGTCCATCATGCCTTCGATCCATGGCGAGGATGCGGTCCTGCGCGTCCTGGACAAGGAGTCGATGAGTGAGAAGTTCAGTCAGCTCAGCCTGGATGTGGTGGGATTCAACCAGGCCGACCTGCGAAAATTTCGCCGCTACATCCGTGAGCCCTACGGGATGGTGCTGGTCACCGGTCCCACCGGAAGCGGCAAGACGACCACCCTGTATGCGGCCATTTCGGAGATCAAGTCCGAGGAAGACAAGATCATTACCATTGAAGATCCTGTCGAATACCAGCTCAAGGGGATCACACAGATTCCGGTGAATGAGAAGAAGGGGCTGACCTTCGCCCGCGGACTGCGCTCCATCCTGCGTCACGATCCGGACAAGATCATGGTCGGGGAGATCCGGGATTCGGAGACGGCCCAGATCGCCATCCAGTCGGCCCTCACCGGCCATCTGGTGTTCACCACGGTGCATGCCAACAACGTGGTGGACGTGCTGGGTCGATTCATGAATATGGGGGTGGAGCCCTACAACTTCGTCTCCGCCTTGAACTGCATCCTGGCGCAGCGCCTGGTGCGGGTGATTTGCGAACACTGCAAGCGGCCCTTTCGGGCGGACGCGGATCTGCTGGCCGAATCGGGGCTGTCGGCCGGTGACGCCGGGCAGCAGATCTTCTACGAGGGGGCGGGATGCCTGGAATGCGGAGGCACCGGCTACCGGGGTCGAACGGCCATTCACGAGTTGCTGGATCTTTCGGACCGAATCCGGGAGATGATCCTGGAGCGCAGGCCGGCTTCGGAGATCAAGAAGGCGGCTCTGGAAGACGGAATGACGTCGCTCCGGGATTGTGCTCTGCAAAAGGCCATTGCCGGGGAAACCAGCTTGAGGGAAATCAACAAGGTCACCTTTATCGAGGGCTGAAGGGGTCCGGAACACTATCCGTGACCCGAAAGTCGGGGACCAGAGATGGATTGGTTGGGGTTGACGCGTCGTCGGGGAAGGGCACCAGGCCCGCAAAGGTCCCGTTCCCGCCTGCGCCGGTACTTTGAGCCTCGTTTGCCGGGCACCGCCTGTGAGATCTCCCCCCACGCCTTCTCCGCGGTGCAGTTGGAGCCGCGGCGCGCCCGTTGGGTCGACAGCTTTGCCGTGGAGACCCTTCCCGCGGGGCTGTTCGCGCCCTCCCTGACCCAACCCGGTGTGAGCTCCATCCAGGAGCTGGGAAAAGTCATCAAGGCGGCTCTGTTCCGAGCCGGGATCCACAGCCACCGGATCTCCCTGGCGATTCCCGACGTCTGTGCCCGGGTCGGCATTCACGCCTTTGAAACCCTTTCCTCGAAGCAGGAGGAGAAGACCGAGCTTTTGAAGTGGAAGCTCAAGAAGACTCTGCCCTACGATATCGAGGAATCCCACCTGCGATTTATGGAGCAATCGACGGAATTGGACGGGGTCTTTGTCATCACTGTCAACATTCAAAAAGACATCCTGGCCCAGTTCGAAGAGGTCTTTGAATCCTTGGGAATTCACGTGGGGTTCATCACCCTGTCCACCTTGGCTGTCTTTGAGTTGCTGGCCCGCCGGCACCAGGAAGAGATGCGGGAATCGGCCCTGTTTCTGAGGATGAGTCCCTCCGGCGTCTCTTCCCTGATCGTTCAGCAAGGAACCGTCGTCTTCTATCGCCACGCCGGTTTCGACCCCCGGAAGCAGGACGGGGACCTGACCGGCCCGGTGGATCCCTACGACGAGGTGCATCCCTGCCTCATGTACGCCCAGGACAAGCTGGGGGCCACCGCAGTGGACCGGGTCTATCTGACCTATCCGGAGGCCTTGCCGAGTGAGGCCCTGCTGTCGTTGACCGAGCGTTCAGGAGCCTCGGTCTCCAACTTCGACCCCTGCCGGGATTTTCACTGGAAGATGGCCGCGCCGTCCAAAGCACTCCAGGGGGCCCTGGCTCCCGCACTGGGACTGGCCTCGGGGAAATTCTGAGATGCTGAGAGTCCCGCTCAATCTGGCTTCCAGGCCCTTCTTCAACAACCGCAAGTTCTATGCGGCATCGCTGCTGCTGGGTCTGGCCTTGGTGGTCCTCTCGGCCGCCAACCTCTTTTTCTATCTGGCCCATCGGTCCCAGAGCCTGCGACTGAACCGGGAACTGGCCAATCAGACCGCCGAGGCCACGAGACTGGAGAAAGAGCAGCAGGACATCTGGGCGCGGCTGCAACAGCCGGAAACCGAGGATTTTCTGAATCTGGTGGATTATCTCAATCCTCTGATCGCCCAGAGGACTTTCTCCTGGACCCGATTCCTCAACCAATTGGAGAACCTGCTCCCCCACCAGGTTCAGATCGTGGCCATCACCCCTCGGATCGTGGACAGCGAAATCGTGGTGGAAATTTTCTGCAACGCCCGGTCGGGTGCAGACTATATCGAGTTCATCTCGCGGCTTGAGACGGCTTCCGATTTCTACGCGGTCAACCTGATGACCGAGGACGTGTCGAAGAGCCCCAACTTTTTCGGGAAGCATTACGGGCTGCAAGTGAAGTACCGGGTCCAACTGCCGCAGGACCAGGCCGGAGCCCGGGGCCCGCTGTTGGAAGTGATGTCAGGGAGCGTTCCTTAAATGCCGGGCAGCGCCGCCAGAATTCGGAGACCCGATCCCAGGAAGCAGCGGCTGATCCTGTTGACGTTGCTGGGGCTGTGCCTGCTGAACCTGCCCGTCTACATTCTACTGGTGCGTCCGGTGATCCTGGCCGACCAGATTGTCACGGCTCGAGCCCGGGAGGTCCAATGGCAGCTCAGGCAGAGAAGGAGCGTTCGCGACAAGCTCCATCAGATCGAAACCCGGATGCGGGAGAGCCAGTTGAGGTTCCAGGAGTTCAAGCAGCGGAACCTCTTCTCCAGGGAGAGGGGAAACTCGGAACTGCTCAAGGAGCTGGAATCGGCCTGCCGCAACGCCGGACTGGTCAAGACCCGGGGGGTCTTTCAATACGACCGAGATACTCGTTTCGGCACCCGGAAGCTCAGCGTGGTGTTGCCGATCGAGGGGAGTTACGGCAATATCCGCAGGCTCCTGAACGCTCTGGAAAATCACTCCAAGTTCATCATCGTCGATTCCCTGAACCTGGAAGATACGCGGGAAGGGTCGGGGGTCATTCGCATGGACCTGCAGTTGTCCACTCTCATCGGGGCTGCTCATGAGTGACCCCAAGCAGAAGAAACAACTGAAGCTGCTGGGCGCCCTGCTGGTGGTGCTGCTGCTGGTGCTCTATTGGACCTGGGGCGGAGGCTCCTCGCCGGCTTCCTCGGCCTCGGGTGGGATGCCTGCCGCTTGGAGCGGCCTGGAGTCGTTCGTGCTCAAGACCGGCAAGCCGGGGGACCGAAGGACCGGAAGGGAGATTCCGGCGGACCAGATCAACTCCAGCATCCATTTCGAGAAGCTGGGTCAGATGGAGAAGATCCAGCCCTCGCTGGCGCGAAACATGTTCGCCTTCCATACCCCGCCCCCATCCGGTAGGCCCCCTGGGGGGGCGTCCCGGGAACCTCCCAAACCTGCAGATCCTGCCGGTGGGCGGGGCCGGCCCTTCGTCCCGGGCCGGACCTCCGCGACGGGCCCAAAGGCCGCGGACATCCCCTTGAAGTTTTACGGCTTCAGAAAGGACCCGCTGGGGAAGCAGCGCCAAGCCTTCTTTGCCGATGGAGACGACCTCTATTTGGCCTGGGAGGGGGATGTGGTCGCCAACCGCTATCGAATCCATCGCATTACCGACACCACGGCTGAAGTCGAAGAAGTCGCCTCCAGGACCAGGAAGCGGCTGAATCTGGAGATGCCCCCGGAATAGGCAGGTTCACCGATTGGGATTGTGCTCATGGGTTGGAAACGGCAAAGGAAGGGCGGCGAGGCGGGTTACACCCTGGCCCTGGTGGTGGTGATGGCCAGCGTGCTGCTGGTGACCCTTTCGGAGGCCGTGCTCAACTGGCAGACGGCCGTCAAGCGGGAGCGGGAAGAAGAGTTGATTTTCCGGGGCAAGCAGTACCAGAGAGCCCTGGTGCTCTGGTATGCCCACTGGAGCCGAACCCTGGGGACGCCTCAGGTGGCTTATCCCAGCACGGTCGAAGCCTTGCTGAATACCAACAACAAGCGTTTTCTTCGCAAGGAGTGGACCGATCCCATCACCGATGAGGAGTGGCGTTTCATCAAGGTGGGTCCCAACAACCGGCCCCTGTTGACGGTCTTGCCGGGGACCGCCGCGGCTGCTCCCGGAGGGAGTCGAAACCCTTACGGATCCGGCGGGTCGGGCCAGTCCCGGGGATCGGGCCCGCAGGCGCCTGCCGCCACCGGGCAGACGGCTTATGGGCAGACCCTCAAGACTCAACCCCTGAATTCTCCGACGATCGGAGGCATCGCCGGAGTCGCCAGCACCAGCGAGAAGGAGTCTCTCAAGACCTATAACGGCCGCAACAAGCACAACGAGTGGGAGTTCTTCACCGACTATGCCGCACTGGCCGCCCGGGCCCAGCGGGGGCAGCCCGGCCGCAGACCCGGTCAGTCCGGACAACCCGGACAGTCCAGACAACCCGGACAGGCGGGTCAGGAGCGAGGCAGGCCAGGGGGACAAAACCCCCTGTTTGGCCGTCCCGGCCAATCCCGGCGGCCTCCCGGCGTCAACCCCGGCAACCGTCCCGGCCCCAACCCCGGCAATCGTCCCGGCGGCCCCTTTCCGCCGACACCGCGGCGATAGAACCTGGCGAAGCTTCGCCTCAGACCGACAAGCCAGGGAAAAAAGATATCCACGAAGGGGCACGAAGGGAATGTCTGAACGCGCCGCCAAGACGCCGCTGCCCGTGCTGCTGATAGTCACTCACGGGGCGCGGAGCTTGCCCCCCTCCGGCTCGACTGCGGGCTCCGCCCTGGTCTCGCGGACTCCCCCTCAAGGGGGGAGTGATCTTGAGGCCTGCACAAGCCTACTTGCCCGATACCCTGGCAAGGTGTAAACCATGTTCGGCTTGCACAGGACCGTCGACGGCGCTAATGCCATCCTGGCTCGTTGGTTGCGCCATCCTCAGGTGCTGGTTCGATGACTTCCAGCAGTGGCGCGGCCGCGGCGGCCCGGGAGCGCCTTGAGCGCGCCCGGAACCGCGTTGACAACTCCTTCCAATGATCTATAATGTCGCCCTTTGTGTACTGCCGGTTACTCCTCAGTAGCTCAATTGGCAGAGCATCCGGCTGTTAACCGGAGGGTTGTAGGTTCGAGTCCTACCTGAGGAGCCAATTTATCATTTTAAATTATTGATTTATAAAGGGTTGTAGGTAGAAACCGAAAGCAGTTATCACTAAGAAAATCACATAGGGAAACCTACCCGACATCCAGCAATCCGGAAGTCGCCAGTCCCGCCGCATCACCCGCAACATCTATTTCGATGGCTGACATTTTCTCAAAGCGCCAGAAGCACCTCAGCGGAAAGCATCCCGATGTGTACCAGTACCACACTCTCCCGAGGCCGTTCCGCGTGCAAGTTGTGTACATCCTGAGGAGTGTGTTAGGCACGGATAGTAGAATGGCAGGGATGCCGGGTCCAATAGAGAATTGGTTTACTGCAATTCACAATTTCTTGGCGGAAGAGTACGGTGAGTATCAGCTTCACGAACAAGGTGACACCCCTCAGGCGATCGTCTTCAACTTCCTTTTGAGCACCGACGTAAAGAAGGTGTTCGACGTGATTGAAGCCTCGTTTCGATTGGCCTACGCGCTTGAATCGGACGGTGAGAGACGGAGGATAGTCCCGGAAGCCGTGAAGGACCTAGACGCGGCCGTCAAAAAACTGAATAGTCGCTTCCGCGAGCACAACATTGGCTATCGGTTCGAGTCGGGCCAAGTGTTGAGGATTGACTCAGAGTTTATTCACCAGGAGACCGTGAAGTCGGCTCTACACCTTCTCCAAGCACCACACTTCGCAGGTGCGGAGAAGGAATTCCTTAAAGCCCACAAACGCTATCGTGAGCAGGAGTTCGAAGACACCATTAGCGAAAGCCTCAAAGCATTGGAAAGCACACTGAAGGTGATCTGCAAGCGAAAGGAGTGGTCATTCAGTGAAGAAGATACGGCCAGAAAGTTGATCGATATCGTCTTCAATCACGGCCTAATCCCAAAGTATCTACAGTGCCAGTTTAACAGCCTTCAATCCCTCTTGGTGAGCGGGGTTCCAACCATGCGGAACCGAGACAGTGGTCATGGGAGAGGTACCGCGCCCCGCAAAGTACCCGCAAACCTGGCTGCATACGCACTGCATCTGACCGCATCCGCAATCGTATTTTTGGCAGAGGCTGCAGGGGATTAGGAATAGTCTTCGTCCTCAAATTTTCACCTCCATCAAACCGGCCAATCCAGCCGCCTTGGCAAGGTTCATCCCGGCCCCGACCATCGACTGAAACGCCCGCACTAGGCCGAAGTTCCCCCCATTTTACACCTGGAAAATCGTCTTAAGCCACTTGTTTTCTTACAGAAAGGGTTTGCGGTGTGAGATTTTGTGTTCCCATGTATGTGAATGTTATTTATCTTGACATGTTATCCGTATGTGATATCATAGTCCCATGTACGTCGAAACCGTCCCCAACCGCAACTCTCCCCCCGCCATCCTCCTGCGCGAAGGCCGCCGTGAGGGTAAAAAGGTCCATAAACGCACCCTGGCCAATCTCACCCATTGGCCCAAGGACAAGATCGAGCGCCTCCGGCGCGTGCTCAAAAACGAACCCCTGGTCCATCCCGACCAACTCTTCGTCATTGAACGCTCCCTGCCTCACGGCCACGTCGAGATCCTCCTGGAAGTCGTGCGGCAGCTCAAGCTCCCATCGCTGATCGACCCCCGACCCTCTCCCAAACGGGACCGGGTCCTGGCCATGATCCTCCAGCGCCTGCTGCATCCGGCCTCCAAGCTGGCCACCACCCGTCTGTGGCACACCACCACCTTGGCCGAGGAACTGTCCCTGGAGGACACCGACGAGGACGATCTCTATGAGGCCATGGACTGGTTGCTGGAGCGCCAGGACCGCATTGAGCGCAAGCTGGCCAAGCGGCACCTGGCTGAAGGCGATCATGTGCTCTACGACGTCAGCAGCAGTTACTACGAAGGCCAGACCTGCCCCCTGATGCAGTTCGGCCACAATCGGGACGGTAAACGGGACCGGCCCATAGTGGTCTACGGCGTGCTGGCCGACTCGAGGGGGCGTCCCCTGGCCGTTCAGGCCTATGCCGGCAACACGGGGGATCCGACCACGGTACCGGATCAGGTGGAGAAGGTGCGGGATCGGTTCGGCTTGAAGCGAGTGGTGCTGGTGGGGGACCGCGGCCTGCTGACCGAGACCCAGATCAACCATCTGAAGCGTTATCCGGGACTGGGTTGGATCTCGGCCCTGCGCCACCGCCAGATTCGCCGTCTGGTGGAGAGCGAGGCGGTCCAGCTCTCCCTCTTCGACGAGCGCCATCTGGCCGAAGTCCGCAGCCCGGACTATCCCGGCGAGCGGCTCATCGTCTGCCACAACCCGCTGTTGGCCGACCACCGGCGGCGGAAGCGGGAGGCGTTGCTGGAGGCCACCGAAGAGGCGCTGGCCCGGATCGCCCGCCAGGTGGCGCGACGGACCCGCACGCCCTTGTCGGCCACCGAGATCGCCGAGAAAGTCGGCCGCGTCAAGAACCGCTTCCAGGTGGCCAAACACTTCCGGACAGAGATCGCAGACGGATCCTTCCACTATGAGCGGCGCACCGAAGCCATCACCCGGGAGGCGCAACTGGATGGGTTCTATATGCTGCGGACCAGCGAAGGGGCCGATCGGCTGCCGGCGGCCGCGGTGGTGCGCCGCTACAAGGACCTGACGCGGGTGGAGCGGGCCTTCCGTTCTCTGAAGACGGTCGACCTGCACATCCGTCCCATCCGTCATCGGGTGGAGACGCGGGTCCGGGCTCATCTGTTCCTGTGCCTGCTGGCCTATTACGTCCATTGGCATCTACGGCAGGCCCTGGCTCCGTTGCTGTTCGATGACGAGGAACTGGAAGCGGAGCGGGCACGGCGAGACCCGGTGCTGGCAGCCCAACCGTCGGACTCAGCCAAACGGAAGAAGGCGAAACGCCTCACCGAGGAGGGATTGCCGCTGCAGAGCCTGGAGACGCTGATGGCGCACCTGGGGACGCGGGCTCGCCACCGATGCCGATTACCCTCGGAACGGGACGCGCCTTGCGTCCAGCGATTGACCGAGCCGACCCCACTTCAGCAACGGGCTATCGAGCTAATCAGAATGTTCCCAGGCAAGACGACCTGAGATTCCGGAGTGATGATTGAAGATAAAGGAGTTATCTTGTCGGTGGGTCAGGAACTTCGGTCTAGGCCAGCCTGATCACCCGCCCCGCAGCTTGGCCGGTTGCAGAAATAGGAATCGCCGCCGGTAGATATCCACCGGAAGGCCGACCACCGGGGTTCGGCGGCTCACCAGACAATGGCCGTGGCCGTTAGAGCGCAGTGCGTTGCGGCTGTCGGCGACATCGTCTTAGCTTGGTGTCGGGCGGACTCCAGCGGTGCCTGACGGCCTCTGGACCAACGGCATCCACGATGCCTCCTTTTCCGCAGTCTGCCACGCAGGAGGACCGGATGCTCACCAGCCTGCCGCCGCTCGAAAACGGTCGCGCAGATCGCCGAAATCCTGTCGTGGTCGGTCATTGGCCAGAGTAGCCGCCCAACGCTCACATAGGAGACGACAAATACGGTGCTGGTCCTATCACGGATTTGAATGGATTTGACAGGATGTGATAGGATTTGTGGGTATTTCTTAGTTTTGATATGACTTCTCACGAGGAGAGCTCAGTGGACTATGGCTACTGAAGAACCTTGGGTGGGTATCGCCGCTGTAGCCGCCCACTTGGGAGTAGGCAAGGACACGATTTACCGATGGATCGACACGCAAGGGCTGCCAGCGCATCGGGTAGGCGGACTGTTTCGGTTCAGGCTCTCGCAGGTGGACGAATGGGTACAGAAGAGCGGCGCCGATGAGCCGAAACGCCGTTCATCGGGCATCGCGGCCAAGAACGCGAGAAGCGATCAAGAGAATGTTTGAACCTCCCCTGGCAGCGCAGATTGGGAGCCGGGTGTCCCTCACCGGCCACTTCGACGTGCCCCGTCTCCTGGGGGCTATGGCACCGCGATGAGTGAGCAGCAGTCAGCGATGCAACAAGGCGAAGTCTCCCTTTCCGTCGGCGATGTGGTCGCCGGCCTCGAAGCGAGCGAACTCGTCGAGATTCAGCGTGTCGTTCCGTTTGGCGGCAAGACCCTCGTCGAGGGAGTGGGCCTGGATTCGAGACGATTGGTGAAGCGTCCCCTGACTACCGAGGAGCTCGCTGGCCTCGACAGGGTGCGCGGCCAGCAACACTCGTTCGACGGGGACCCACAGCTCTTCTTGCTCGGGACGGAGGCGGAACGCATTCGCATTGCCCACCAATTCGATCCGCTCTTTGCAGTCAACTCCAGTATCGTCGACCCGCTGCCCCATCAGGTCGAGGCGGTCTACCGCTATCTCCTACCCCTGCCGAGAATTCGCTTCCTGCTGGCCGACGATACGGGCGCCGGCAAGACGATCATGGCCGGACTCCTGATGAAGGAGCTCCTCTTCAGGGGGGTGATTCGGAAGGTCCTCATCATCACGCCGGGTGGTTTGACCAAGCAGTGGGCGGAGGAAGAACTCCAAGAGAAATTCGGCCTCCATGCGCGGCTGGTGAACCGTGCCACGTTTGAAGCCGAGCCGGGGCAGTTCGCACGCTATGAGGAGGGCACCTTCGTCACGTCCATTGACTTCCTGGCCCGAAACGAAGGCTGCCTCAACGCAGTTTCCGCCACACAGTGGGACCTCGTCGTCGTCGACGAGGCACACAAGCTGTCAGCCTACGAATACGGCTCGAAGCTGGAGGAAAGTGGGCGGTACAAGGCTGTCAAGGCGCTCACCAACAAGACCGATCATCTGCTTTTCCTCACCGCAACTCCGCACCGGGGAAGAAAGGACACCTTCCGCCGCCTTCTCTTGCTGCTCGACGAAGATCTGTTTCAAAAGGATGAGCACGTTGCCGACCACGTACGGCGGCAGGCGGCGACTCCCCAACTGTCCGTTGTGGAGGACTTCGAGGCCGAGCGGCCGATCAGCAGTGCGAGGAATCGGTTCTTTCTCCGCCGGCTGAAGGAGGAGATGGTTGATTGGGACAATCAGGCTCTGTTCAAGAACCGACACACCAAGACCACGGGTTACGAACTTACGCCGGAGGAAAAGTCGCTCTACGACTCGGTGACCAGCTACGTACGCTCCAAGCGCAAGGAGGCCAAGGCCAAAAGGAATCGCAACGTAGAGCTGACGCTCATGGTCATGCAGCGACGCTTGGCCAGCAGCCTCTTTGCCATCACGAGGACCTTGGGGAATAGGCTGTCCGCTCTCGAAGACGTGCTCGCTATACTCCGAGATCCCACGAGGTCGGAAGCGGAGAAAAAGCGTCTTCTTCGGGGAGATTCGACCGCTGGCAACCCGCGCGATATCGCCGAATACGAGGAACTGACCGAGGAGGAACGTGAGCGCACCGATCAACGAATCTTCCGTCAAGTGTTGACGGATGATCCGGCCAAGGTTGAGGAGGAGCGCGACGAAGTCGAACGGCTCTTTCGGCTCGCAGACAGCCTAAAGCAGCACCGAGAGGCAAAGTTCTCGGAGCTGCTCGCCGTTCTGGACTCCTCCGACGTGATCCGCGCAGACGACGAGAAGCTGCTGATCTTCACGGAACACCGGGACACCCTCGATAGCCTCGCGACCCGACTCGAAGCGAAGGGCTACACGGTCGCCACGATTCACGGCGGCATGGATGTCGATTCGCGCAAGCAAGCCCAGCGCCAATTTCGAACGCGGGCCAAGATCATGGTGGCGACGGATGCCGCCGGGGAAGGAATCAACCTTCAGTTCTGCCGTTATCTGATCAACTGGGACATCCCGTGGAATCCCAACCGGCTCGAACAGCGGATGGGGCGCATCCATCGCTACGGCCAGGCCGACGACGTGTGGGTCTACAACTTGGTGGCCCAGAACACTCGAGAGGGGGCAGTCCTGGAAAAGGTCCTCTCGAAGATGGACGTCATGCGCGAGCAGATGGGATCGGATCGGGTCTACGACGTGATCGACGATTGGCTGGAGGATGTACCGCTGGTACGGCTTATAGAGAGAGCCATCGACACGGACGACGAAACGGAGGCTTCCCAGGCGACCGACGACGCTCTGTCCACGGCGTCGAGGGAACGGGCCGAGAGGCTCTTGGCTTTGCAGAAGAAAACATCTCTGGCTTCGCGACTCGACCTGCGTTCGGCCCGGGACTTGCGCGACGCATCGGATGAGCGACGGCTGCAGCCGTTGTTCATTCAGCGGTTCTTCGAACGCGCGTGGACGGCCTGCGGCGGAACCATCCGAAAGGATGACCACTTTCCGGTTTGGCACATCGGCGCCACCCCAACCGCCCTTCTCGATTGCGCGAGGGAGCGGCTGCAGCCGTTGTCCGACAACCACCCGACACCCTTCGTCTTCGACAAGCAGCTCGTCAGCGTCGCCAGCAGAATGCGCATTCCGGAGCGCACGAAACTCTTGGGGCCGGGGCATCCGCTGTTCGACACCCTGATCGAGTGGACCATTTCAGAGGGGCGTCAGGCATTTGCGAGAGGCGCAATTCTCGTGGACCCCAACATTGCCAGACCTCAGCGGATCTGGCTGGTTCGCTCCACTATCGATGACGGTCGCCGGCAGTGGCGGCGCGAAGGCCGCAAACCGCCGGCCCACGAACGGTTGGCCGTCGTCGTGCAGGACCATCTTGGACTCCGCACGACCTCGCCGTCCTATCTGCTGAACTGCGCCGCGCCCGAGTCGGTCATACCCATACCCGAGATCGCAGCGCGAGACGCCGAAGAGATACAGGCATGGGCGTATGAGCAGGTCACCGAACCCCAGCTCGACCAGCTAAAGCTCACTCGGTCCGAGGAATGCGAGTTGCGTCGTCAGTATCTGAACACTGCCTTCACAGACCTCATCCTGGAGCTGCAGCACGAGCTGAACGACTTGCAGCAGGCGCACCTGTTCGGGGACGAGAACGCGGAAGAGCGGGAGCGTCTTCGTAGGCGTATCGAGGAACTCGGGGCGCGCAAAAAGGAGCGGCTCAATGAACTTGTGCTCATGCTGAATCTGTCCGCCAACCTCCCCGATCTCTTGACGGAGGCTCTGATCGCCCCTGTTCCAGTTGCCGCCGTTGAAGGAGACTCATCGTCGAGAGGCTTTCCCATGCACCGAGACGACGAAGTCGAGGCTATCGCGATGGATGTGGCCATGCGCTACGAGAGCAGCCGTGGATGGACACCCACGGACGTGAGCGATGACGGAGAGCACTATGACGTTCGGTCCGAGGGACCAAGCGGCGAGAAGCGATTCATCGAGGTCAAGGGCCGCGCGCAGTCCGGAGGCATCATCGTCACCGGTCCCGAGAGGGACAAGCTGCAACAACTCGGCGAACGGGCTTGGCTCTACGTCGTCACTTACTGTAAAGGCGAGCAGTCGCGTTTGCGAATCATCCAGGACCCGTTTTCGAAGCTGACTCCTGAGATGCTGTACCGGCAGGTTCAGTACTTCGTCGAGGAAGAGGACTGGACCCGCCAGGGCCGGCAGGTCGAGACGACAGGCGAATCCGGGGAGCGACAAACATGACGGCAGAGAACTCTCGTGGCATGAACCGTCAGGCCCGTGGTGGTGCACGTTTCTATCGGTGTGCACTTCAGGTGAACCCGCATCACTACGCGCAGACCTATCAGGGACAGACTGCTCAAGGAGACGCGCTCAGCCACGCACAGCAGATCGTTGACAAGGCCGTAGAAGTGGGCATCGAGGTGCTCGCCATCACGGACCACAACAACGTGGACGGTGTCGCGGCGTTTCGATCCGCGTCGCTCAACCGTCCGGTTCACATCTTTCCAGGTTTCGAGTTGTCCTCATCCGAGGGTGTACATCTATTGTGCCTGTACCCGCCGGACACGGGCGATGACCAACTCGGTCGCTACCTTGGAGAATTTGGTATACGGGAGACAAGTCCGTCCACTGAACTCGCCACCAAGACATTTGCAGAGATTCTGGAGGCTGTTCGCAGTCAGGGGGGGATAGCTATCGCGGCGCATGTGACCAACGACAGTGGCCTTTTTGAGGTCCTATCGGGAAAGGCAAGAATCCGTGCATGGCGTGACGAGAATCTTCTCGCGATCCAGATTCCTGGCGTCGTCGAGGATCTGCCGCAGGACATTCTCCAAATCGTTAGGGACCAGAACATTGACTACCGTCGTGCTCACGCACCCGAGAACGGCCTCGCAATCGCTGTCGTCAATGCGAAGGACATTGTGAAGCCGGGGCAACTCGACGTTCCGTCGGCGACCTGCTGGATCAAGATGCAGGAAGTTTCCATTGACGGACTGCGCCAAGCCTTCCTGGACCCGGGTTCGCGCATTCGTCTGAATCCCAAGGAAGGGAAGTTCGCGCCCGACGAACACATGGAGATAGTTACTGTAGGTTGGGAAGGCGGATTCCTCGACGGCGTCACAGTAAACCTCAATCCCAATCTGAATGTGCTGATCGGCGGGCGTGGTGCCGGCAAGTCGACCGTCGTCGAAAGTATCCGCAGCGCGCTCGGACTCGACCCGATCGGCGCCGAGGCGCGCAAGGCACATGACGGGATTATCCGCCAGGTGCTGCGCAACGGCACCAAAATCTCCCTGCTCGTCCGTGTGCAGCGTCCGGCGGTTCACGAGTATCGCATCGAGCGGACCATTCCCAACCCGCCGTTGGTCCGGGAGGCGCACGGCGAGGTGCTGCATCGCACGCCAACCGACATTCTTCCCAGAGTCGAAGCCTACGGACAGCACGAAATCTCAGAACTTGCGAGAAGCCCCGACAAGCTCACCCGCTTGCTCGACCGCTTCGTCGCACGCGACGAGTCGCTCGCCCGTCGGAAGACGTCGGTGAGCCGAGACCTCGCCAAAAACCGCCGCGCTTTGTGCGACGCCCGTACCGAAATCGAGTCGATCCAAGAACGCCTCGCCGCACTTCCAGGGCTCGAAGAAACGCTTGAGCGATTCCAGGAAGCGGGCCTTGAGGAGCGCCTGCGGGAGCAGAGTCTGCTCGTGCGGGAGGAACGGGTGCTTGATTCGGTTCCTCAGCGTTTGGCGCCGTTCCGAGAGGCGCTGGACACTCTGCGAAGAGAGCTGCCGATTGACCTCGCATTCTTGTCAAGTCGGGCGCTTGAGGAACTGCCTGGCCGGGACACCCTTTCCCAAGCGAACAAGGTGCTCACCTCCTTGGGACAGGAGATTGAGCAAATTGCAGACAGTCTGGAGCAGGCGTTAGTGGGAGCTGATAAAGGCGTCGAACAAGTTCGGACCGCGTGGAGCGTGCGCAAGCAGCAGGTTCAGGCTGAGTACGAAAGGATTCTACGCGAGCTGCAGAAATCGCGCGTGGACGGGGAGGAATTCATCCACCTTCGCCACCAAATCGAGGAACTGCGGCCGCTTCAAGAGCGCCTTGCACTTCTGCGGCGATTGGAGACGGAGCATGCCAATCAGCGTCGCACGCTGCTTGCTGAGTGGGAAGATCTCAAGGCCGCCGAGTTCCGCTCCTTGGATAAAGCGGCAACGAAGGTTAGCAAGCAGCTTCGCAGTCGCGTACAGGTGAAAGTCACGGGCGCGGGGGATCGTGAGCCGCTCTTCAAGCTGCTGCGTGAGGAGATCGGCGGCCGCATGTCGGAGGCCGTCGAGAGCCTGCGAAACGTCCCCGAGTTGTCTCTTACGCAGTTCGTCGACGCGTGCCGGTCGGGGGCCGATGTGCTGCGCAAGACGTACGGCATCACGCCCGGTCAGGCGGAACGGCTAGGGGGCGGCGAGGCCGAAGTTTTGATGCGGATCGAGGAGCTCGAACTCGCGCCGACGACGGCGATCCGTCTCAACATAGCGGCAGCAGGGGAACCGCCTGTGTGGCAACCCCTGGAAGACCTCTCAACGGGACAGAAGGCAACGGCGGTACTCCTGCTTCTGCTCCTCGAGTCGGGCGCTCCGCTGATTGTCGACCAGCCGGAGGACGACCTGGACAATCGCTTCATCACCGAGGGCATTGTGCCGCGCATGCGTGAGGAGAAACAGCGCAGGCAGTTCATCTTCTCGACCCACAATGCGAACATTCCCGTGCTCGGCGACGCCGAGTTAATCGTCGGGCTGTCAGCCGCTGGTGAGGCAGACAGCGGGCGGGCGCGTATCGCGCCCGAGCACACGGGATCGATCGACTCCCGATCCGTGCGCGAACTCGTGGAAGAGATTCTCGAGGGCGGCCGCGAAGCGTTCGAGACGCGGCGGCGGAAGTACGGATTCTGAGCGATGAACAGAACGGAACTCCTCGAACTCATCGCCAACCGGGAGAACTCGCGCGTCGAATTCAAGCGCGACGACTCCCATCCCGACTCCCTGGCGAAGGAGATGTCCGCGCTGCTGAATCTCGAGGGAGGTGTCATTCTGCTGGGTGTTGAGAAGGACCAGCGAGTTACTGGACTGACAAGAAGCCGCGAAGAGGCCGAGGAGTGGGTGATGAACATCGCCCAGGAAAACCTTCAGCCTGGGGTCGTTCCCGTGTGGAGCACCGTCGCCATGCCGGACGGCTCGGTGGTGGGGACGGTAGAACTCCCTGCGGACAGTCCGGGCAAACCGCACAAGGCAAGGCGGGGAAGAGCGTGGATCACGTTCACTCGTGTCGGAAGTACTACGCGTGAGGCCACACGGGAGGAAGAAGCCAGACTCTACCAGGCTGCCCGGCTAGTCCGATACGAGATTAAGGCCGTGCCGGACGTCGGCCCGGAGGGTCTCGACATGGACCGAATCGAGAACTACTACCGCGAGGTTCTGAAGCGATCAGTGCCGGCTCGGACAGACGTGGAGAGCTGGCAGCGACTCCTGCTCAATTCGGACCTGCTGGTTGCGGCGGGAGATGCCGTTGGCGCATCGGTCTCCGGTCTCCTGCTGTTCGGCGAGAACCCGAACCGTCGTTTGCCCCAGGCTGGCGTGACCGCGGTGGCATTTCCCGGTCCTGAGAAGGAATACAACACGATCGATGAGGAGCGGATTCGGGGACCACTGACTTCGAGAATCTCGAAGCGCGGTGCAGCGCTGGAAAAGGGCGTGATCGACCGCACGGTGGACTTCGTCAGGCGCAACATGGGAAGCGTCGCGTGGCTCGAAGGCGCCCGCCGTCGTCGCAAGAGGGCTTTCCCCTCTGAGGCGGTGCGAGAAGCGGTAGTGAACGCAGTGGCGCATCGTGACTACGCGCGCGAAGGTACCGACATCGAGGTTTCGCTCTACATCGATCGACTGGAAGTCATCTCGCCGGGCCGGCTTCCGAACGGCGTGACGGTCGAGAAGATGAGAGAGGGCGTCGTTCGGGTGGCCCGCAACGAGCTGCTTAAGGAGATCCTCCGCGACTACGGCTACATTGAGCATTACGGAATGGGGGTCCGCAACCGGATCATCGAGGCAATGCGGCGCCATAATGGGACGGATCCGGGTCTCGTCGAGGAAGATGACCGCTTCGTTGTCCGGCTCTGGAAGGAGCCGCAACGCGCATGAGCAGGCAGCGAGGCAACTCCTGCGGCTGCTCAAGGCTGAACGAGGTGGGCCGCCAGTCCGCAGCGCGCCAAGCGCGGGAAGTTGCGACGACAGGGGAAGCCGGGGACAGAGACGGATGAACTACGGTACCGCATTCAGGTGGGACGACGGTCTTGCCGGCCCTGCGCGAAACATCGCAGGGCTGGACCACACGCCAATACGCGTCCTGGCCGGTCCCGGAACGGGCAAGACCTTCGCGCTCATGCGGCGGGTTGCGCGTCTTCTGCAAGGCGGTGCCAGGGCAAACCGGATACTGGTTTGCACGTTCACCCGCACGGCCGCGAGGGACCTCGAAGAAGAACTGGCGGGCCTCGGCGTTGACGGCGCGAATGCCGTCCGGTCCGGAACCCTGCACGCTTTCTGCTTCGGTCTGTTGGGCCAAGAGGAGGTTCTGGAAGCCACCGGGCGCGTTCCACGGCCGCTCCTGGCCTTCGAGGAACGGTTTCTGCTCAAGGATCTGAACGGAGTGGCGTTCGGAACAATCCACGAGCGGCGACGCCGTCTTCAAGCCTTCAACGCGGCGTGGGCGCGTCTCCAGTCTGAAACACCCGGCTGGCCCATAGATCCCATCGACCAAGTCTTCGAAGGGGAGCTCTCAGGGTGGCTTCGGTTCCACGAGGCTATGCTCATCGGCGAACTCGTATCGGAGTCCCTCCGTTATCTGCGGGAGAACCCGGCGTCGCCCCATCGCGCCACGTTCGAGCATGTCCTGGTTGACGAGTATCAGGACCTCAACCGGGCGGAACAGGTTCTTTTGGACCTGCTGGCCGAAGCGGGACACCTCATCGTTATCGGCGACGAGGATCAGTCAATCTACTCCTTCAAGCATGCGCATCCCGACGGTATCGCCAGTTTTGATGCGACCCATCCAGAAACCCACGACGAGGAACTCGACGAATGTCGGCGGTGCCCACGTCGCGTAGTCGAGTTGGCGGGCGCCTTGATAGCAAACAATCCAGAGAGAACTCCTCGCGTGCTCGTGCCGAGACCGGAGAATCCGGAAGGCGAGGTGCTCGTGCTCCAGTGGCGGAGCATGGAAGAAGAAGCACGGGGGATCGCCGAGATCATTCAAGAGCGCATCCAGAATGAGGAGGTTGAGTCCGGGCGAGTCCTCGTTCTGGCGCCGCGCCGTCAGTTCGGTTATGCAGTCCGCGACGCACTGAATGCTCTCGGTGTTTACGCCCACAGTTTTTTCCACGAACAGGCGCTCGATAAAGACGATGCTCAGGAGGCATTCACCTTGCTCATCCTGCTGGCGAACCTGGAGGATCGCGTCGCGCTTCGCTGCTGGTGCGGGTTTGGAAGCCCCTCCCTGCGAAGCAATGCCTGGGCACGCCTGCGAGAGCATTGCGAGGGGAGCGGCGAGTCGCCCTGGGTTGCCTTGGAGCGTCTTGCGTCCGGCAATCTGACCATCCCCTATACGGGACAAATCGTCGAGCGATTTCGAGAGTTGCAGGAACGCTTTGCAACACTGGAGCCTCTCCGGGGCCAAGCGCTTGTGGACGCTGTCTTTCCGAAAGATGACGAGTGGGCGGGCTCCATCCGCTTCCTCGCATCCTCTATCGAGGGCGACGACTTCGACGCGGAGCAGTTTCGAGACGGTCTGCGCGCCGGTATCACTCAACCCGAGCTGCCGACCGACGTGGACTATGTCCGCGTGATGAGCCTCCACAAGTCAAAGGGACTGACAGCCGACCTGGTGGCCGTGGTCGGCTGCATTGAAGGTCTCGTCCCGACGCTGAGAGAGGGCACTCCTGCGGAACGGGCCGACTTGCTGGAGGAGCAACGACGCCTTTTCTACGTCGCCGTGACCCGAACGACGCGAGTTCTCATTCTGTCGAGCGTGACCCGGTTGCCGCGAGATCTTGCCTATCGCATGGGAGCGCAAATCAGAGGAGGGAATCCGGCCCAGTCCGCCACCGTCGCATCGAGATTCGTCCATGAGCTTGGCCCCACACGGCCCGCGGCAATATTGGGGGTGAATTATCTCCGGGGAATAGCAAAGTGAGCGGAACACGCAGTAATCCAAAAGATTGCCCGCGGCTGATCGAGGTCGCGCTACCGGTGCGGGAAATATCCGCCGAGAGCGTGCGCGACAAGAACATTCACCATGCCCACATCAGCCACCTGCATATCTGGTGGGCTCGCCGGCCTTTGGCGGCATCCCGCGCGGTGGTGTTTGCCTCACTCGTCCCCGACCCCGACGACCCGTGCTGCCCTACCGACTTCCGGGCTGCAGTAAAACGATATCTCGAAACCCATGTGCCGGAACAACTCAAGCACTACCATCGCGGCCGAGAGCATCGCCGTGATGACGCCCCCTATCGTCCCTATGAAGGCATACCTGACACGCTACGTAATCGGCTGCTTATGTTCATCGCCAAGTGGTCACCCGAGTCGCTGGCGTTCGACGCCGGAAAGCGCCAGAGCCCGGCCGCGCCAAAGGAACTGCTCGACGCCCGCTCCCTGGTGAGGTGGGAGACTTCTGACCCGGAGAACGCCCAGGGGCGGGAGGTTCTTCGCATTGCCCGGGAACTCGTGAGGGTTGCCCATGACGGGGATGTGCCAACGGTGCTCGACCCATTCGCCGGGGGCGGCGCGATCCCGCTCGAAGCGGGCCGGCTCGGCTGCCGCGCCATCGCAAATGATTACAACCCGGTCGCGCACCTGATTCTCCGAGCGACCTGCGAATGGCCACAGAAGTACGGTAAGCCCGGCACGAGAACGGTGATCGCCAAGGAGTTCGGCAGAAAGGTTCAGCGAGACATCCAGGTTACCAACGTTCTCGTCCATGACCTCGAGAAATGGGCGAACCGGGTCCTGGAGCGGGTGCGGAAGAAGATTGGACATCTGTACCCAACGGGGAAGGACGGTCGTCCAGTGCTCGCCTACATGTGGGCGCGGACGACTCCGTGTTCCAATCCTTCGTGTCAGGGTCAGATTCCGTTGCTGCGCAGCCTTGTCGTGTGCAGCAGGGGAGCAAAGGTCGCTCTCAAGCTGGATATCGATAAGCAGAGGAAGAAGGTCTCTTTCGGTATCGCTAAGGGCCCGGCGATCAAGAGAACGGAGGGGACAAAGCGCGCACGGGGGCCGGCGATCTGCCCCTTCTGCCAACAGCCTACGTCTGAAGCCGAGATTCGCACCGCCGCCCAGGCGGGTCGGATGAGTGAGCAGATGGTGTGCGTCGTAGTGGAAGGAAAGGGAGCGAAGGACTACCGGCAAGTCGAGGAAGGTGACCTGCGGGTGGTAACGGATGCACAGGCGATAGATGTGGAAGCTCCCACCGAATACATCGTTCCGGAGATCAATGGCCCAGGAGCGTCACCCGACGCCGGCGCCCACCGCAGTATCAGTCTGGAGCTGTATGGAATAGCCCGTTGGGGTCAGCTCTTTAGTCATCGCCAACTTGTGGCTATGCAGGCATTTGTCGCCTCTCTCCGCGAAGCCTCGGAGGCGATGGAACATGCGATTACCGACGAGAACTATCGCCTTGCGCTCGGGCTCTACCTTGGATTGTGGATAGATCGAATAGCGTCATTTTCGACGAACGTCTGCCGGTGGGCGGCTGGGAGCCAGATCATCAAGACCCCGTTCGGAGGACAGTCGATCCCAATGGTGTGGGATTTCCCGGAGGTCAATCCCCTTGCCAACAGCTCCGGCACCGCGTCAACGCAACTTCAATATATGCTGAAAGTGATCAATCACGAACGCACGGCCAAGACGTCGACGACCGAAGACCCGACCATTCTTCTCGGAACAGCGACGTCACTCCCGCTGGACGCAAAAACCGTGCATTGCGTCGTTACAGATCCGCCGTACGGTAATTCGATCGCATACGCCGACCTGTCAGATTTCTTTTATGTGTGGCTGAAGCGGAGCTTGGGGGAGGAATTCCCTAGCGTATTTGGAACTCCCCAGACACCGAAAGATGCTGAGGCCACAAGCCACAAACATCGTCACAATGGTTCGCAACAGCGAGCGAATTCCTTCTATCGGGGGCTCTTGCGCGAAAGCTTCGCGGAAGGCAAGCGCGTAGTGCGAGAACCATCTCTCGTTACGGTCATGTTCGCGCACCAATCCACCGATGCTTGGACCGCGTTGATCTCCGCGTTGTTCGAGGCCGGACTCTCTCCGAACGCGACGTGGCCCATTGCGACGGAGATGCCGAAAACCGCGCTCGCACTGGGCACGGCCTCCCTGGAAACGTCGGTCACCGTCGCCTGTCGTCCGCGCGTCGCGGGAAGCGCTGTTTCCTTCCAGCAAATTCGCTCAGAGATTCAGGATATCGTGAGACAGGCCGTGCGGCGCTTCTGGTCCTACGGCTTTCGCGGCGCAGACCTGATCGTCGCGTGCTATGGCCCGGCCGTCGGCGTGTTCGGCAAGTACGAGCGTGTGGAGAGAGCGGACGGAACGCCCGTCGGCATTCCCGAACTCCTCGATCTGGCCAGGCAGGAGGCCCGGGATGCCATCGCTGGCGAGTTTCGCGGGGACAGCCTGTCCACGCTCTACTACGTGTGGGCCAACCTCTACGGCGCCGCCGAGCAGGCCTGGGACGATGCCCGGCTGGTGGTGCAGATTGGCGGCGACGAGGACAACGCCATGGAAGTCGCGCGGGGATACGGCATCTTCGTATTGGACGGCGCCAGATGCCGGCTAGCGGTTCTCGCTGACCGCGCTGGCCGCCGCGGACTTGGAATCGATCAGAGTCCGCCGCACATCGATGCCCTGCATCGATGCATGCTCCTGTGGAAGGAAGAGCAGCGCAAGAACTTAGTCGCATACCTCGCCCGTCGGGATCTGCTGGAGGATGGACCGTTCTGGAAGTTGGCCCAAGCGCTTTTCGAGGTGCTTCCCCGAGACCTGGAGGACTGGAAGCTGGTGAACGCCCTGCTCGGCGAGCGCCGGACACTGCGCGTTGAGGGCAAGAGCACGGAATTCAGAGAAGCGCAAGGGAGGCTGTTCGCTGAGGGGGGTGACGTTTCGTGACGAGTGAGATTCTCAAGCCCTGGTATGCCGTTGCCACTCCGCACGAGGATATTCGGGAAGGGCGTCTTGCCGAAGCCATATTCGCCGCAGACATCTGGGCGGTGGTCCAGAGCACGGCGCCCGAGGTCTACCTGGACGCCGAGCAATTCTTCCGCAAGACCTACCTGACGGCTGGATTGTCGACCGTGATCCAGCGGGTCGCTGGTGCGTTGGGAGGCGGGGGCGAAACCGGGGACCGCATCATCAGTCTGCAGACGACGTTCGGTGGCGGCAAGACGCACACCCTGGTGGCGCTTTGGCATCTGGCGCGGCACGCGGCCCGGCTCAAGGATTCGCCCCACGCGGCAGACCTTCGGAAGACCGTTGGTGGACGACTCCCAGAGGAAACAACGGGCGTTGCCGTGTTCACCAATCAGACTTGCGATGCGACCCAGGGGCGCAAGGTCGCCGATGGCGTTCATCTGCGTACCTTGTGGGGTGAACTGGCGTACCAGCTTGGAGGACAGGCCCTCTACGAACACGTACAGGCGAACGACGAGAGCCAGCGCGTTCCCCAGGGACTCTTTTTCGACATTCTCAATGCGGCATCGCCGTGTCTGATTCTCCTGGATGAGCTGGCCGACTACTGTGTGGGGGCCGCGGCGGTGCCGGTCGGCGATACGAGCCTCGCCGATCAGACCGTCTCCTTCATCCAGCAACTGACCGAATCGGCACAGCAGGTGCCCGGCGCGGTTGTGGTCGCGACCCTCCCGGCGAGCAAGTACGAAGTAGCTCAGAGCGAGAAGGGGCAGGAGGCATTCGTGACGCTGGAGAAGCGCTTCCAGCGTCTCGGTGCCGACGTCAAACCCGTCGCGGACCAAGAGATCTACGAAGTCGTGCGCGCCCGGTTGTTCGAATCCATCACGCCGGAGCACGAACCCAACTATTCGGCGAAGGTTGCGCAGGCCTATCAGGCCATGTATGGGTCGCATGCCAATGAAGTGTCCTCGGAAGCCGCCAAGAGCACCTATCGCGAACAGATCCAGCGCGCCTATCCCTTCCACCCGCTGCTCATCGATGCCCTCTACACGCGTTGGGGCAGCCACCCCGACTTCCAGCGCACGCGAGGCGTGCTGCGTCTGCTGGCGAGCATTGTGGGCGACCTCTGGAAAGTCCGGCAGGGGAATACGCGAACGCAGCACATGATCCAGCCCTGCGACGTCCGTTGGTCGATTGACGCCGTGCAGGCCGCGCTGACGCGCCTGTGGGGACCGGCGTACGAGTCCGTGGCCGCCGCCGACGTCATCGGCGAAAGATCCAATTCCGGGGTTTTCGACGAAGAACGCGGAGGCGACTACCGGAGCGAGGCAATCGGAAGAGGGCTGGCGTCCGCCATCTTGCTCGGTTCGTTCGGCGGGCAGGGAGGACGTAGTGGATTCAGTTCAAAGGACCTGAAGCTGGCCTGCTCGCGGCAGGGCCTGAACTGGAACTATAGCGACGGCGCGTTGCTGGAACTGGAGAACCGATGCTTCTACCTCCACACGGCGACGGGGGGGAGCGTCGGGAAGCGATATTGGTTCGGCATCAAACCGACGCTCAACAAGTTGGTCGTCCAGTACCGACAGCAGACCGCGAGCCGGGATTTCGGCCAAGCGATTATCGAAAGCACCCGGACGGAGGCGCAGAAAGGCGTTTCGGCCGGCGTGACCTGGCGTGTGCTCGTCAATCCTGCAGAGGACCTGCCGGAGCAGAGATCGCTGACGCTGCTGATCCTCCCGCCGTCGATTCCCTGGGAGGAAAACGCGGACGCAAAGGCCGCCATTCGTGAACGGGTGAAGTCCATCAGTGCCAATTGCGGAGGCAAGGATCGCCTGTACCGCAATACCCTGATCTTTCTCGCAGGAACCGCGCGCGGTCTCGGCAAGCTGCGCCAAGCCCATCAGCAGCAAGTCGCGCTCGAAGGGGTTCGTGCGGATTACGGGGACCAGCTCGACGATGAGCAGCGCGCAGACCTCAAAAAACGCCTCGACGCCGCACGGCGCGTCGCCTTCGATGCATTGGGTCCAGCCTACACGGTCGCCCTTCGCATGCACAGACAGGAAGTGGAAGTTTGTTCCTTGTCGGACGCGCGTCACGGCCTCCAGGACCACCTCGGATACGTCTGGACGACGCTGGTGGAAGACGAGGAGTGGATTCTGCGTCGCGTCGGCTCAGTGACCTTGGAGAACACAGGCATGATCCCAAAGGAGGGAGGACTCCGACTCAAGGACGCCGTCGAGGCGTTCTTGCGGTTCACCGACAAGCCGATGGTCGCGACCAAGGACGCTGTGACCGCCGGATTGGCGCGGGCGTGTGAGGACGGGCTATTGGGCATCGGTCGCGGCGGTGGACTCTCGTCGCTTCTGACCCGGCACTGTCGGCAGCCGGTTTCCCTCGACCCGACCGAAGACGGTGTCTGGATCATCCCACCGTTCGATCCGAAACCTCCAACTGGGTCCGGAGACGGAACGACAAGTCGCACTAGCGTCCGTGACGGAGGGCCGGACTATGTCTCTGGAACTGGTTCGGTAACGGGCACCGGCACGGGCCAAAACAGCGGCGGTACCACTTTAGACAAGGAAACCGCCACAAAGCGCACGGTTCGGCGCTTTGTCGTTCAGGGTGAGGTTCCCGTCGAGAGTTGGGGTGAGCTCTTCCGCTGCTTCGTGGGTCCCGCCGCGCGGATGAACTTGAAGACGCTTGGACTCGGCGTGCAGTTCGAGATGACCCTTCCAGACGACAGCGCGATAAGCGAAGATGCCCCGGCTCTCAAGGTGATGAAAGAGGCGGCGAGGCAGTTGGGACTCAAGTTTCAACTCAAGGATTGAAGGAACGCCGTATCGGGTCATTGGGAATGAATCGAGTCGGCTAAGGGTGCCGCCCAAACCTGCCCTGTTTGAGGGGGTTAAGTGGCTTAAACACCGCGACGGGGATCTGCCCATGACGCCTGAGAGGATCGTGGGGCTCGCTGCATTCAGGTGATCTGAGTCATTGGAGTTCTAGGTAATCGGCGCCAACTCCGCTTCTTCTACGGAGTAGGAAGTAGGGGACGTTGTTGAATAACTGGAATTACTGGGACTGGCCGTTCTGTAAACGATTGGCTATGGCGGGACTGGAGGCACGCTTCTGGCGGAGGGCCGAAGTCTGAGCCCAGTTCGGACTCGTGAGAGCAAAGTAATTCCGGTAATTCAACAACGTCCCCTACTTTCCCCCGGTTGGTCTCGGGCGCCCGCATTTCGGCGATTCCTAACCGGTGCCGGTAGGCTTCCACCGGAAGCCGGAACACCGGGGTCCGGCGGCTCACCAGACAACGGCCGTGGACGTGAGAAGGGAGCCCGTTGTCAGTGCCGGCGACATCGCCCTCGTGCGGTGTTGGCCGGACTCCAGCCCCTCCGGATGGCAGCTGGGGTTCTCTGGTATCCACGATGTTTCCCGGTCCACAGCGTGCGGTGAAGGAGGACCGGATGCCAACCAACCTGCCGCCTCCCGACACTCTCGAAGACGCGGTCGCGAAGATCGCCTCGATCCTGGCGCAAGGATGCCTACCCCACCAGAAGAAGCGCGGCGTCTCTCTCGACTCCGAGTACAAGATCGAGAAAGTGATGCTTTTCCAATTGAATCTCCTGTTCCAAGAGACCATGCCGCGCCGGCGATTCCCATTGACCAAGACGATAGGTTCTTCCGTAATGTCCATTAGTTGCCACTCCCGTTTGGCATTCTTGATTTTCGCGCGATTCTTGTCAGCCAAGTGTAGGAGCCTGTGCTTCGAGTGCTCCTGGAAGTTTGCCGGACAACCGGCGCGACATCTCGGATTGGGACAGCCCGAGAAGTTTCGCCGGCGCGGCTTTAGTGTCTCACCGGCGTCCAGATTCGGGACTTACACTATGCTTTGACGCTGAGTCGTCCCGGCCGCTCCGAACGGGGCTCGCGGATGACGATATCCACATCGCGCCCCAGCGCCGTCAGAAGGCGCAGGAGCCGCTCCATGGAGTACTGCCTGAAGTTCCCTCGCAGCAGGCGCGACACATCGGGTTGAGACAGCCCGAGTAGCTTCGCGGCCTCTACCTGCTTGAGGCCGCGTCGGCGAATGATCTTGTCGATTCGCGTGACGAGCTCGGCTTTGAGCAGGTGTGCGTCGGCATCCAGGATTCCCAAGTCAACGAATACGTTTTCACTGCCCCTTTCGATCTTCACGTTGTCAGTCTTCATCGATCAACCCTCCGCCATAGTTCTCTCGGTAGTGTTTCTCCGCCGCTCGGAGCCTCCGCCTGATCGGGTCGATTTCCGGCTTCGGGGTTGCGATACCCCGCTTGGCCTTCTTCTGGAAGGCATGCAGCACGTAGACGGCGGCTCTGAATCGGACCGTGTAAACCGCCCGAAACGTATCGCCGTCGTGGCGCGAGACCACCTCCAGGACGTTGCTACCCAAGCCCCTGAGCGGCTTGACGCCTCGGTGTCTCAGTCCGACCTGGGCCTGATAGAGCGCATAGCCGACCACGTCCTGTACGGTCTCCGGAAAGCGCTTGAGATCCGCCTTGGTGGAACCGATCCATTCGACAGGCTTGAGCGCGCCACCGGCCATATCTCACTATAGTGGTTTCACCATATACGCACAAGCCGTTTTTGATCCGCCGACCTGACATGGCAGTGTCTGTCGCCGATGTGCAGGACGCACCAAGCCCGCCGCTGGACATGACCTCCAGACCGGAGGACCGGTTCCATACCGTAGTGGCCGGCAACCGCGTGGACCTGCTCGCCGCCCGCTACCTCGGACAGGCTGAGCTGTGGTGGGTCCTCTCGACTACTCTGATGCTTTTCCAGAGAGTTGCGTCCCGCCCGACATTCTCCCCGATTCTCAGGTTCGTGGTTTCGGCGCGGCACCCAGCGTGCAACCACGAGGTTGCGGGAGCGGACCCTGCGATTTGGCCTCCAGTTGCCGAACGGCGAAGTCCTCTCTTGACTGCGGAGCGGTTTATGGACTAAATCTGGACTGGAAAGGAAATGCCTATGAAGCTGTCCAGCCAGATCAAGCCGATCAGCGACCTCAAGGCCCACGCCTCCGAGATCGTACGCACGCTCGGCGACCGGCGAGAACCGCTGGTCATCACTCAGAATGGCGAAGCCAAGGTGGTGCTTCAGGACATCTACAGCTTCGAGACGACGCAGGAGACGAGGTAGGAAATAGGGGACGTTGTTGAATAACTGGAATTACTGGGACTGACGTTTCTGTAAACGATTGGCGATGGCGGAACTGGAGACACCTTTCTGGCGGAGGGCCGAAGTCTGAGCCCAGTTCGGACTCGTGAGAGCAAAGTTATTCCGGTAATTCAACAACGTCCCCTACTTTCTACCAGCGCACCATCGGGACAGCACCACCCGGGAGCGCGGGCGTCCCGCCCGCATCCTCTCCCTTGGGTTATCGCTCAGTTTCCCTGCGATGTGGCACCCGGCCACACTGCCAGCAGGAACCGCATGAGCCCGGCCGAAGCAGAGCCCTGGCGCCGTTGCCGTTGGATCCGGGTCGAGGAGATGGGTGAGGCTATGCCAAGATTTGTGCGGGCGGGACGCCCGCGCTCCCGGGTCGGTTCTCCCCTGACGTGGTGACACCAATGTCACAATATTGCAGAAGCATTCGGGCGCCGCTCGTCATTGAAGGAGCTCCATCCCTATTCGTGCCTATTCGTGTTCATTCGTGGTTCGTCTTCATTTCCAAAACGAAAGCGGCTGGCTGTTTCTCCTCCGAATGATCCGTCCCGTCGTTGGGGACGGGGTCCCGGCTAACCACGAACTGCGTCGGTGAGGGATTCGGATTCCACGAATAGGGCTTCCCCAGGTTGGCGACGGTGCCAAAATCAATGTAATATTGGGTTTTTGAAAGGAGAGACGAAATGACTTCCAACCAATATTGGTGGCCAGATCAACTGAACCTGAAGGTTCTCCGCCAGAATTCTCCCCTGTCCGATCCAATGGACAAGGATTTCAACTACGCTGAGGCGCTTAAGACCCTTGACGTCGATGCGCTGAAAAAGGACATCGAAGAGGTGATGACGACCTCGCAGGACTGGTGGCCAGCCGACTACGGCCACTATGGGCCGCTCTTCATCCGCATGACGTGGCACGCCGCCGGCACCTACCGCATCAGCGACGGCCGCGGCGGTGGAGGCTCCGGCCACCAACGCTTTGCGCCTCTCAACAGTTGGCCCGACAACGCCAGCCTCGACAAGGCGCGCCGCTTGCTCTGGCCGATCAAGCAGAAGTACGGCCGGAAACTCTCGTGGGCCGACCTGCTCATCTTTGCCGGCAACTGCGCGCTGGAGTCGATGGGGTTCAAGACCTTTGGTTTCGCCTTCGGACGCCCGGACGTCTGGGAGGCTGACGAGACGGACTGGGGCTCCGAGACGACGTGGCTCGACGATCAACGCCACGACGCCGGCGGTGAGCTTCAGGGACCGCTCGGTGCCGACCACATGGGCCTGATTTACGTGAACCCGGAAGGGCCGAACGGCAACCCGGACCCGCTCGCTGCAGCAAGGTACATTCGCCAGACGTTCAAACGCATGGCGATGAATGACGAGGAAACGGTTGCGCTGATTGCCGGCGGCCACACGTTCGGCAAAGCACATGGTGCCGCCGCTGAGGATAATGTCTGTCCCGAACCTGAGGGGGCTGGCATGGAGGAGCAAGGTTTTGGCTGGAAGAACAGCTACGGCAGCGGCAAAGGCAGCGATACGTTCACCAGCGGCTTGGAAGGCGCCTGGACCAATAACCCGGTGAAGTGGGACAACAACTTCATGGAAAACCTGCACGCCCACGAGTGGGAGCTGACGAAGAGTCCGGCTGGCAAATGTCAATATGCTCCCAAGAATGCCGACGAAGTAGCCACCGTGCCGGACGCGCACGATCCGTCGAAGAAGCACGCTCCCATGATGCTCACCACGGATCTTTCACTGAGGATGGACCCGGACTACGCGCCGATTGCGAAGCGCTTCCTTGAGAGCCCAGCGGATCTTGAAGACGCCTTTGCCAAGGCGTGGTTCAAGCTGCTCCACCGCGACATGGGGCCCCTTAGTCGGTATATCGGGCCCCTGGTTCCCACAGAGCCGCAGTTGTGGCAAGACCCTGTCCCCGAGGTCGATCACGCATTGGTCGGGGAGCAGGATGTCGCCGACCTCAAAGCGAAGGTCCTCGCCTCGGGATTGTCCGTTGCCCAACTGGTCTCGACCGCCTGGGCGTCGGCGGCATCGTTCCGCGGTACCGACAAACGCGGCGGAGCGAACGGGGCGCGCATCCGCCTCGCGCCGCAAAAGGACTGGGAAGTAAACAACCCGGCCGAGCTCAACGAGGTGCTGCAGACGCTGGAGCAGATTCAAACGGATTTCAACAGCTCGCAGACTGGTGGGAAGAGGGTCTCCTTAGCTGACCTGATCGTCCTGGCCGGGTGCGCAGGCGTCGAGCAGGCTGCCAAGAACGCTGGTCATGACGTGCAGGTCCCCTTTACACCGGGGCGCATGGACGCGTCGCAGGAGTGGACCGACGAGGAGTCGTTTGCCGTGCTCGAACCCACCGCAGACGGTTTCCGCAACTACCTCCAGGCAGGGCAGGAAGGTAGAGCGGAGGACCTGCTGGTAGAGCGGGCATGCATGCTAGCGCTAACCGCTCCCGAGATGACGGTGCTCGTTGGCGGCATGCGCGTCTTGAATGCGAACACTGGGCAGTCTGAACACGGCGTTTTCACCAATCGGCCGGGGACGTTGACCAACGACTTCTTTGTGAATCTGCTCGACATGCACACCGAGTGGCAGGCGTCCTCCACATCTCAGCACCTGTTCGAGGGACGCGATCGTCAGACCAGTGATCTCAAGTGGACCGGCACCAGGGTGGACCTGGTCTTCGGTTCGAACTCCGAACTCCGGGCCATCGCGGAAGTCTACGGATGCGACGACGGGCAGGAGACGTTCGTGCGCGACTTCGTGGACGCGTGGGACAAGGTGATGAATCTTGATCGCTTCGACCTGGCCTAATTTCAGCTTTGTGCTCGAATGGGTTGTCTCCTTTGCATCCGAGGAGAAGACACGTAGCTGCAGACTGCAAGGCATCAGTCAACGGATACCGCTCCAGAACGCCGTTGGGGTGATACAGAGAGCGACGGGAAATAGGGGACGTCAATGAAGTGCACGTCGGCGTCCGGGAGTCGCAGGTCGGCGAACACGTTGCCGCCGCCGCGTTCGGTCATTACCCGTTCCCCTCACCCCTCAAGGGCGCGCACGACCGCCTCCGGGTCGCGGTCGATCACTGTCAGCAGGACTCGGGCCGCGCGGTCGGGGACCCGTCGGCCCTGTTCCCAGTCCTGCACGGCACGGGTGTCCAATCCAAATCGGTCCGCGAACTTCTGGCGGCTGAGTTTCATGCGTTTGCGCAGCGCAACAATGCGCTCCGCAGCCGGATCGTCGACGATTCGGCAAGGAAGCAGCGTTTCACCACGTACGTGGGCAAGCACCTCTTCCAATGCTTCTTCCACCTCGAGTCCCACTTGGGTCCGCTGAGTCGTCATCGGTTTTCCTCCTCGTTCTTGATCGCGGCCACAAGCCGCCTAAGCACCTTCTTATCTGCCGCACTCAGGTCGTCCCGATCCGCTTTCGCATACGCGGTCAGCAGATAGACCGCTTCGGGTCCTGCGTGATGGAAGTAGATCGTGCGGATTCCACCCCGCTTGCCCCGTCCCGACCCCGCCCAACGTAGCTTCCGTATCCCTCCGGTTCCCCGAATCACTGGCGCAGCCCCTGGGTCGGCGACGATGGCTGCCTCCATGGATTGTCGATTGGCTTCCGACATGAGCTTGCGCACAACTCGCTCATACGTCTTGGTGAAGAAGACACGCACTAACCTAATATGCGGCAGTGCCGCAGGATTTGTCAAACGGAAATCCAGGCATATCGTCTTCCGGCGGGAGTTCCGGGTCAGCCCGGCCACGCCCGGAGGAGCGCTGCCGGAGAGGGCGCCCCATCGTGACAGACAATGCGTTCGAAAGTGGGCTTGACATCGCTTCCGCCTCCGATGTCCCTTCGCCGTTGCCGACCGGCGAAGTCTTTTTTGACTGCGGACCGGTTTATGGGCTAAATTTGGACTGGAAAGGAGGTGCCTATGAAGCTCTCCAGTCAGATCAAACCGATCAGCTACCTCAAGGCCCACGCCTCGGAGATCGTACGCACGCTCGGCGACCGGCGAGAACCGCTGATCATCACTCAGAATGGCGAAGCCAAGGTGGTGCTTCAGGACATCGATAGCTTCGAGACGACGCAGGAGACGATGGCGCTGCTCAAGATTCTGGCGCTGGGGAACCGGCAGATCAAGGCCGGCCAGGTTGAACCCGCGGCGGACGTGATCGCGCGGCTCCGGGAGCGGAAACGGGATCGCTGATGTCCTTTCACGTTCAGTTGGCCGATGACGCGGCCCGCGACCTGGAAGAGATCTGCGACTATATCGACCGACACGATTCTCCCGCCCGAGGGGAATTCGTGCTGGAACGGATCGAAAGGGCACTCCAGGGCCTGTCCGAGCATCCGCAGCGTGGGAATCATCCGAGGGAACTGCTGGACATCGGGATTCGAGAGTACCGGGAGGTTTCTTTCAAGTCCTACCGCATCATCTACCGGGTGGTCGAGGATACCGTCTACGTGCTCGTCATCGCAGATGGGCGGCGTGACATGCAGACGCTGCTACAGCGACGCCTCCTGCAGGCATAGGCCTCTCAGCCGGCACGCCGAACTCGATACAGGTTTCATCGCTGACGTCGATCCGGTAGCGCTCAAGAAAGCCAGCCGTTCGGTTTGTGGCCTGTTTTCAATCGGTTACACGGCTCCGTCCCTTTTCGCAACTTTTTACTTGGAGCTTTCGAGACCATGTCCAAATCAAGTCTGGTCCTGTCCAAAGTCGTCACCTTCCTCGCCGGTGCGGGGGCAGGCGCCTGTTTCGCCATCCTCATCTACGGTGCGGTCCAGGGCCAAGATACCCCGTCCGGGCTTCTTCCCGCCGGAATCGTGCTCGCGGTGGTCGGAGCGGCCCTGCAAAAACGGTTACACAAGATCCGAGGAGACACCAGCACCTGAGGGCCTCGGATCGCCGCCCTGGTCCGTCCGATCAGCCACTGTGTTCCATCTTTCGGGTGGACCGCCGGGTGATTCCGAGGGGGGTTGCAAGCGGTGGGGACATGAGTTCAGGCGCGGTCGATGTGCTGGTGGTCGGCGGTGGCCCGGCAGGCATGGCCGCGGGAATCTCGTTCGGCCGGCCGGGCTTGCGAACCGTGGTCTGCGAGCGCGGCTGGCTGCCGGCCGACAAGCCCTGCGGGGAGGGCGTGATGCCGACGGGCCTCGCCTACCTGGAGCGCCTTGGCGTATCGGCCTATCTGGACCATGATCACACCCGGCCTATCACGAGAAAGCGGGCGTGGCCGTGAAAGCGGAGCCCGTTGCGGTTGCCGTACGATCTCAATCACGGCTTCACCGGTCACATACGACTCCTTTGCGCTTGACGTCAGAATATATGATATATTTCTGACAGAAACAGGAAGGTGCAATCATACCCGGTGTGTCCCGCAGTATCGAACAATTTGCAGCCACGCTGCCTGAGGGCGCACCGCTGTGCCCGAGCGCCTTATTGCATCTCGGCACCCGTGCGGCGGTTGATCAGGCCTTGTCGCGTCTGGCCCGCCACGGTCAGCTTCTGCGGGTCTGCCAGGGCGTCTATATGCGGCCAATCGAGACGCGCTTTGGCGTGAGGCCTCCCGCGGTCGAGAAAGTGATCGCATCGCTCTCGGCGCTGTGGGGAGAGGTCATTGTTCCCTGCGGCGGCGCGGCGGCAAACGTCCTCGGCCTCACCACCCAGGTACCGGTGCGGCCGGTCTACCTGACCTCCGGGCCCGACCGTCGGCTGCGACTCGGCGCCCAGACCGTCTATTTGCGTCATGCGCCGCGCTGGCAACTGGTTGCACCGCATCGGCCTGCCGGCGACATCGTTCGCGCCCTGGCCTGGCTGGGTTCCCGAGAGGTCGAAGACGGACTAAGGCGCATGCCGCGGATTGGGGCAGCAGATCTTCAGGAACTCTCCGAAGCGCGTGCCGTCCTGCCGGCATGGCTTGCGGAACCCATTAGCGGGCTGGTCAGGCATGGCTGAGGTTTTGTTCCAATCCCTGTCGGACAACGACAAACGCGACGCCTTGGGAGTCGCCGCCAGCCTGAGCGGGCATCGACCACATTTGCTGGAAAAGGACATCTGGGTGGTTCAGACTCTGAACGTTTTGTATTCGGCGCCCTTCGGCCGGCACCTGGTGTTCAAGGGAGGCACGTCACTGTCGAAAGCCTATCGAGTGATCCGGCGTTTTTCCGAGGACATTGACATCTCCTACAATATTCGAGCCTTGGTGCCCGACTTCACGGGTGACAGTGAAGATCCACTGCCGGCCACACGCGGCCAGGAACAACGCTGGACGCGGGCGATACACACCCGCTTGGCGGCATGGACTCGGGAGCGTGCTCTGCCTGCGATTGAAGCGGGTCTGACCCGAACCGGTTTCGCTGCCGCGGCGCGCGCGGAAGCTGGGCGGGTTTACATCGGTTACCTACCCGTGTTTGAAGACTACGGCTTCGTCAAACCGGAAGTGACGGTGGAGTTCGGTGCGCGCTCGACGGGTGAGCCGTATCACCAGCGCATGGTTGAATGTGACGCGGCTCCCTACCTGACGGACCTGGCGTTTCCGACCGCGTCCCCATCCGTCATGTTGGCCGAGCGCACGTTCTGGGAAAAGGCCACGGCAGCGCACGTATTCTGTCGGCAGAAGCGTCGGCGCGGCGCGAGGCTCTCAAGGCACTGGCACGACCTGGTTCGATTGGACGATGCCGGGTATGCCAACGCCGCACTGACCGACCGTGCCCTGGCGCTATCGGTCGCTCGGCACAAGTCGGCGTTCTTTGCTGAGAAGGACGCCGCGGGACATTGGATCGACTATGAAGCGGCGGTTACGAGAGCGTTGCAGCTGGTTCCGACTGGAGACGCTTACCAGGTGCTTGCCGACGACTACCGCAGAATGTTGAGCGACGGCATGCTCCTCAACGACGAAGAGACATTCGAAGATGTGGCCGCGCGCTGTGCTGACATCGAGGCGAGAGCCAATGGTTAGCCCGCCTCTCTCACCGGGGGCAGGTGAATGACAAGACAAGCGGTAGGGACATGAGCTCAGGCGCGATCGATGTGCTGGTGGTCGGCGGCGGCCCGGCAGGTATGGCTGCGGGAATCTCGTTCGGCCGGGCGGGTTTGCGAACCCTGGTCTGCGAGCGCGGCTCGCTGCCGGCCGACAAGCCCTGCGGGGAGGGCGTGATGCCGACGGGCCTCGGGTACCTGGAGCACCTTGGCGTGTCGGCCTATCTGGACCATGACCACACGCGGCCGTTTAGCGGCATCCACTATCTGTCAACCGCCGGGGTGGGTGCATCCGTCCGGTTTGCCGAAGGGCCGGGACAGGGTATTCGCCGCACCGAGCTCTCGCGTGCGTTCTGTGAACGAGCCCAAAAAATCGACGCTCTGGAGGTGCGTCCCCGGACGCCTGTGACCCTGGGGTTGCGCGGGCTCAATGGCACGCAAGCCTGGCTGGATGGGCGGAAAGTGACGGCGCGATTGATCGTAGGCGCGGACGGCATCCGATCCGAGGTCCGGCGCTGGGCCGGACTTCAGGGCGTGTCGCATCGAAGGCGGCGGTTCGCCGTCCAGCAGCATTTCCGCTGTGAACCCTGGTCGGAATACGTCGAGGTGCACTGGGCGGGCGGTGGTGAAGCTTATGTGACGCCGTGCGGGCCGGAGGAAGTGGGCGTGGCTGTGCTGTGGGCGGCGGAAGAAAAGAAGACAGGCGGCGGACAACGCTTGATGGAGTCGATGCTTACGCGTTTCCCTCGGTTGAGCGCATCACTCAAGAGCGCCGAGCCTTCTGCCGGCGCGCGGGCAATCGGGCCGATGCACCAGGTCGCGCAGTCGCCTGTTTCCGATGGGGTCGGGTTGGTGGGCGATGCCTCCGGATACCTCGACGCAATCACCGGGGAGGGCATCAGCCTGGCTTTCGCACAGGTCCAGGCACTTTACGACTCGATCGGGCCCTGGATGCTCTCCCACGATGGCGTACCTACGGCTCAGGAACTTCAAGGCTACTCGCGACGCATCTCCGGAATGGTTCGCCAACACCAACTGATCACCCGTCTGGTTCTTTTCCTCAGCCGGAACCCGAGGTTGGCCGAGCGGGCGATCAAGGGTCTTGGCAGGCAGCCGGAGCTGTTCCGCTGGCTGCTTTCGGCGAATATGGGTGCAGTGTCAGTGGCGTCGCTTCCCAAGCTGGGGATGATGCGGCTTGCGACGGCGCTGGTCCGTGGTTGACGCGAACCGCAAAGAGGGCATTGGCAGGCTGTTTATTTTCCTTAGCCCGACCTGGCTAATCCGGCGGAATCGCCATCTCAAGCGAGGTCGCCGCGTGGCCTTTGGGCAGGTCCTGCTGCCTTGCGTCCTGGATCTACAGCAGGGACACACCCTTAACCCGTCCAGCCTTCTGATCGAACGTGTACAGGGGGAGGGCTCCGGATCGTTCGGCCGCAGCCAGGATCATCAGGTCGGAAAACCCCGCGCGGGCGGCCCGATAGTCGAACGCCGCCCGGGCCACGTCCTCGGCGGCCTCGATGACGAGACCCTCGGTCGCCACCAGTTCTTCCAACAGGGTCGCAATCCGCTCACGGGGAAAACCGTAGGCCCGTTCCAACACCCACACCAGCTCGACGGCAACCTCGCGGCAGACATACGCAGGGCGTTCCGCCGTGAGTGACTCCAGCAGCGCGCGCGCGGACTCGGCTTGTTGCACGTCGTCGCGTACCAGATAGCGGACGAGAACGTTGGTATCGAGTGCAATCATTGCTGCACTGCCCCGTCGGCCACAGCCTGTTCCATTTCCTGTACAGTGACGGCCGGGCCATCATGCTTCAGCGCGCCGAACAGACGACTGACAGGGCGCACGGGCAGAATGCGCACCTCGCCGCCGGCAATGAAGTAGCGCACCCGGTCTCCAGACTGCAGGCCAAGCGTCTCCCGTACGGGCTTGGGGAGTGTCGTCTGTCCCTTCTTGGTAATCGACGATTCAATCATGGCAATTCCTCCATTTGCCTTGTAATATACATAATTGCCTTACTTAGAGCAATGAAGTAAGCAAACCCTTTTGGGTGATGCGCCAATCTTCATCTTCCGGAAAAAGGGGCGCGCCGGCGAATCCGTTCGAGTTGGAGGCGCAGGCCGGAGGGCGGATGAGCGCATCGGGGCAGGGATCTCCATGAGGGCGAAAGAGAAGCCGGCAGAACGCGGCAAATCTTCCAGAGAGAACCCGACGCCCCTGTTGAGGCTCTTCGCCTACGGCACGCTCAAGCGCGGATGTCGGAATCATCACGCCTTTTGCCGCGGGTTTGTGGAGATCCGGGAGGCGTCCGTTCGGGGCCGCCTCTACCAGGGCCCCAGGTATCCCATTCTGGAGGTGCCCGAAGAGGACATCCTCGCCCAAGGGACCACCCATCCCCTGGCCGACGCGGCCACCCAGGCGCGACTGTCCGATCAGGTGCAGCCCGAGCACCGGCAGTTCTCGGAAGGCGCCACAGGGGATGCCTGGGGCGCCGTCTACGGGGAACTGCTCACCTTTGACGACCCCCAGACCCGCCTTCCCCCCATTGACCGCCTGGAGGGGTTCCGCCCGGCTGGCCGTAGCCTCTATCGGCGCGTGCTCGTCCCCGCCGCCGTGGACGGCGCCCGCCAGCCAGCCTGGGTCTACACGGTCGAAAACCTCGGCATCGGGCGCCACCGGATCGCGTCCGGCCGCTGGCCGTAGTAGAGACCCGCTCACTTGCCGGTAGCACCGAGGTCGGCTCATCTTGTCGTCGGGCTCATTCCGGAAGCGTAAGGCGTTTTCCATTAGCCACGGAAGCCCCTTTTCATATACTTCTGTTGTCACTGGTTGTTTTGCTTGAACGAGGTCTGTTGAAGAGGGCTACCGAAGTAGGCTGCGTCGGAGTCTGGGAGGTTGCCACCCATCCACAGGCGACCAAGGAATCCCTTTACCGCTGGGTCGACCCGAGGGGCTTTCCGGCTCGCCAACCATTCTTTTCAGTGGCAACGCGAATTTGTTGATAAGCCGTCGTCGGGGAAAGAAGAGCATCCTCGGCGGCGATGCCGAACTTCAGACCATAAACGCCACAAGGCTGGATCGCGTGCACGCGGCCATGCTGCTACAAGCCAACACGCTGCGGAGGCTTCCGGTTTCCCTGGCGCAACCCTGCCCGTTGTCCTTTTCCCGGAGGACAGCGCCGCGGTGCAGGACTCGCCGCGCCTGGCGCTGATCGTCCTCGACCCCGAAACGATCCTTCGCCGGCAGATCGTCGAGTTTATGTCCAGGGGAGAATTCGGTCTGGCCTCAGGCGCCAAGGATGATGGCGCCTACGGCCGGCTGTGGCCAGCATTGGCCACAGCCGGTCGTCGGTGCGTGGATCCTCAGAGACATCGCAGTGCTCACGGCAGCGCGGGCCGGGACAGCATCCGGCCGCGGGGGTCAATCCCTGGAACACACGAACTGCGCCCCTCTTCGCCGGCCGTGCGCTTCCGAGTCGCCGTCGGTTCGTGCTAGAATCGCGTCTCCAGGTTTCGAGCTCCCCTTAGGAAAGAGGAACGCCAAATGACAGTGATCGATCAGCTTCTGCAAAACAATTCCCGCTACGCCGACGGCTTTGACAAGGGTGAACTGCCGTTGCCTCCGGCACGCAATCTGGCGGTCGTGGCCTGCATGGATGCCCGCCTGGATGTACACAAGATCCTCGGTCTGGATGAGGGGGACGCGCACGTGATTCGCAATGCGGGCGGTGTGGTCAGTGACGACGCCATCCGTTCCCTGGTGATTTCCCAACGCCTGCTGGGCACTCGGGCAATCGTGCTGATTCACCATACGGATTGCGGCATGCTGACCTTTCGGGACGACGCCGTCAAGGACGCCATCGAGGCCGATACCGGGCTGCGTCCGGCCTTTTCAATGGAGGCCTTCGGAAACCTCGAAAAAGACGTCCGCCAATCCATCTCCCGTATCCAGGCCAGTCCCTTCATTCCTCACAAGGACCAGGTGCGCGGCTTCGTTTACGACTGCTCCACCGGCCGTCTGAACGAGGTCTCTTCAGACTGACCTCCAACAGGTCCCCTGATGGCTGATGGGGTTCGCGGCAAGACGCCTCGGGCGTCAGGCGGAAGGCTCCTGAAGCCGAAATCCTCTTGGTCACGTACTGAGTCGTACGCTGAGATCCGGCCGGTTATAGCGGCCAGCCGGTCGGGACCCGAACCACCAGGGTTCCGGCAATCTTGTCGTGCCAGGCTTGCCGCTCCGGATCCCAAAGGATCCAGAGCCAACCCAGTCCCGCGGCCGCCGCCGACAAGATGCTGGCCAGCCCCCGCACCAGCGAATCGGTAAAGGCGAGGGGTTTCCCATCCATCCGAACCACCCGCAGCCGGCAGATGATGCCGCCCACGGTGGTCCCTTTCCAGCTCCAGAGCGCCACCCGATAGACCAATAGCAGGACAAAGGATCTGCCCAGGTGTACCTCGGAGAATGCCAGGGTGATGGCCGTCACCAGGAAGAGGTCGAGCAGCAGGGCTCCCAGCCGAAGGAGAAAGGTGGCCCGCGGAAAGGATGAGAGGTCCCCGCTGGACGCGCGGGAGGCCGGCGGTTCCATTTCTCTGGTGGAGGCCCCGGCAGCTCCGCCGGCCGAGGTATCGCTCCCCAAGTCGTCAGTCAGGGGCGATGGCGTCGGCTTGGGGGAGGGTGGATTCTCCTGCTTCAAGCCGGCGACCAGCGTGGTTGCGGCCGCTCCCAGACCCAGAAGGCCCACCAGGGCCCAGGCGGTGAGACCGGCGACCGGTACCATGCAGACCAGGATGATGGCCGCCAGACCGATCCCCAGCGACCGGGCCGCCTGCAGCCGGTTGTGCGGCGACTCCTCGGACAGGACCCGGCTTCCGATCCAGCGAGCCACCGCCACGTTGCCGATGAGGCCGGCGATCAGGAGAGCGAACCACAGGAACGGCACCAGCGCCAGTCCAACCACCGACACGGTCAGTATCAGCGACACCGGCGCGATCAGGAGAAGTATCAGAAATCCGGCCAGTCCCGTGGTCAGGGGCTTCCGGCTGAGGGTGCGGGTGCAGGCTCGCACGGGCCCGTCGAACACCAGGTTGATGAGTAGGCACAAGAGCGCGAAAACCGCGACCCCGGCCCACACCCAGGGGAGGTCGGGTACGATCGGCCGGCCCCAGAGTAATCCGCGCGCGAGCCAGGGAACGGCGGTCGCGACTCGGTCCGCCGACGGAAAGGCGCCGACCGACACCTGATCGCCTCCCGGGGCGAACCCGGGCGGCACCTTCAGCCCCCCGCCCACGACCACCAGGTCTCCGCCGACGACGGCTCCGGGCTGGACCTCGACCGCTCCGGCGGCCACCACCACGTCCTCTCCCACGCGGGCGGTGCCGGCAAGGATCGCCGTGCCGGCGACCACCACCAGTTCCTGCCCCACCTCACCTTCGATCCGGGCGGTTCCTGAGAGAATGACCACACTCTCAACCCGCTGTCCGGCGGGCAGGAAATAGTCTCCTCCGATTCGAACGACCTCTCCGGCGTCCATACGGGTCTCGACCACGTCCTTGGGCGGGGATGGAGCCGGCGTTTGCTGAACCGCTCCGCCGCTGGTTGCCAGCCCCAGTGTGACTCCCAATACTCCCAATATTTGCCAATTCGTCTTCATTGTCCGACGCTCCCTTCCCAGAGCATGCTCCGGAGGGCCTCCCAGAGCAGTGCAAAAACCACCCACATGCCGCTGACCCACGGGATCAGATAACCGGCAATGGGCTCCAGAAACACCCGCCAGAGGACCTGGGCCTCACGCACCGTCGCCCCGACGCCGATGGCCGCCTCCTCCGCAGTCGCCACGAACCCGCCCCAGGCGTTCCCAACCGTGCCGCCCGAGCTCCAGTCCAGAGCAAGCCCTCCCGTCAGGATCAGTGCGGTCAATGCAACCAGCCCGACCGCCGGGCGGGGGCGGGGCCAGCCAAACCAGGGCCATTCGCGCCAGGGGCTCCGAACGGTTCGGCGCACCTCGGCCATGATTCGGGGCAGCAGCGCCCTGGGGGCTCTCGGGGCCGGGAGCTCCGCCAGCTTGCGATGAATGAAGGATTCCAGATCAGAGAAATTCATCATCCGCCACCATCAGTTTCCTGAGGGTCTCTCGGCCTCGGTGAATGTCGGTCTTGATCTTGCCCAGCGAGACTCCCAGCAGTTGGGCGATTTCAGCGTAACTTTGCTGCTCGAAATGAAACAGCACCAGGGGCACCCGCTGATGCCGCGGCAGGCGGCGGATGGCTCTCTCCAGCCGGGCATGCTCTTCGGCTCGCTCCAGGTCTGCTTCCTGCGAGCCCCGCGCCACCAGCCGTTCTTCATAGCTCGGCTCCCTCCCGGACTCGCCGGGGCGCCTCTGACTGAACAAGCGCCAGCGAGCTCGAATACGGGACAGGTGGTTCAGACAGAGGTTGGTAGTCACGGTTCTGAGCCACCCTCCGGCCGAGGGGTTTTCCCCCAGGCGGTCGAACCGCTCAAATGCCTTCAGGAACACGGTCTGGGACACGTCCTGGGCCTCGCTTTCGTCTCCCAGCAACCGGACCGCGATACCGAATACCATGTCCTGGTGCTTGCGAACGAACGCCTCAAATGCAGTGGCGTCGGTCATCACCCTCCAAGGCTCTCCATATCACTCTCTCAATAACCCGGGAGTCGGGAGAAAGTTGCAAGGATTGACAGAAATTTTCCGGTTTTCCACCTGATGAAAGACCGTTTATTTCCAGTACCTTATTGGCTCTGTCTTGAGGGCATGCGGGTACAGACTGCGCTGGGTGCGCTCTGGCTTGTCTTTTTCCGTTCAGCGCGCCAGGCACCCTCGCACGTAGTGCCCGCTATGTTCTTCGGGTCGCGCTGCCCTTCGAAGCCCAAGTCGTCACGATAGACGACGAGATCAATAGTCTTTGGAAAACCGCTGAATCAGATTGAACGCCTTGGACAGTGAAGTCCCGCCCTTGAAAAGAAGCCTGGGATGTCCTTCCGGCAGCCGGTTGTAGAGCGCATCCAGAACCAGACAGACCCAGAAGTCCTTTTCTGCGTAGCTTGGCAACGTATCGAGCCGGTCCGCCACCGCGTCGAACAGGTCCCGCTTGTCTTGCTCGGGAAGCGCCAGAAAGGTTTCGAAGGCTCCACTCATACGGCACAAGACTGGTCAGCCGTGATAAGGCGGGCCAGCGGCAACGCCCAGCCGGGCAGATCTCGGCTGTTGTTATACAGGTCGGTTTTCACCACGTCGGGGAGTAGCCGGCTCAACGTCAGTACGACTTGCCTGTCGGCAGCAGCATCCGGGCCGAGCCACCGCAACGCCTGCACTACCGGGGCTGAGGGTTTCCCTGCCCACCGCATGACGCTGGGCTGCGCATGCCGTAACCGGACCGACCGACCGCCGATCTTGAGTGTCCTGGAGTGACCGTCCGTGAGGTAAGCGGCCTTGGCCGGGACCGCGTGCGTCAGACCCAAGCGGTTCGCAGCCACCAGGCCATCGGGCATGATCCGCAGGCCATCCCGCCTCGCGATTGCAGCGATGGCGGCATCGAGATCGACCGGCGCCATCCGCTTCAACAGCTTACTCTTGCGGGGCAGGTCATACAGTCCGTGACCGACGCGGCGCAGTTGCTCGGCCTTGACGAGACGCGACAGCGCCTGGTCGACAGCCTCGCGGCTGCCAAGGTCCAGAAAGTCCTTGGGGGTGCAAACCCATATACCTCTTCCGCGTGCGGAGACCCGCTCCATCATCTTGTCGGCCAGGGAAATCATTGCACCACATTCCTTTCCATCTCCATCGTTCAAAATTTGTCAGAAATATAATATATATTTCTTACACATTCAACGAGGAATTCTTGGGTGCACAGCCCGCGGGAGAGGAGATCTTTCATTCGGGTGCGCTGCCGGCCCGTGTCGCGGTTGCTCTCGCGGCCTTGCGGATCTGAACCCGGCTGGCCGGGCCGGATCGGAAGATCCACGGCAGGCGCTCCCCGGTTCCGTTCGGGCGGTTTGTGGACCTGGCCGGTTACAGGGCCTTGAAAATCAACTCCTCCACCTTTCGCCAGACAGCCGGGTCGCGGTCCATTTTGGCGTGAGCCGCGCGGCCGATCTTCTTGTGCCAGCGCAGGTGGGACAGGTCGATGTCCCGGTTCTCGTAATCGAAGCGGAAATTGCCAAGAATCTCGGTGCGGCTGGAATCGGCCGCCCGGATCGGCGCCTCGCCGCGGATCAGGCGCCCGTTGTCCTGGTAGAGGTTGGCTGCGGCGCGGACGTTGGGGGGAATCACGCCGTCGCCCCGACCCACGCTGTCCACCTGGATGGTCAACAGCACCGGGATGCCCAGCCGTTCCAACTGGCGGGCGAACTTCACCACGGCGGCGCCTCCGAAGCTCTGTCCGTAGACAATGATGCGGGCCCGAAGCCGTTCGTCCGGCTGGAGGCGGCCGTCACGGTTGCTGTCCAGGCTGGCCCGCACCAGTCGAAGCGCCAGGTCCCGCTTGAGGTTCTCCACGGTCTCGACATGCACTCCGGGAATACCCTGCTGGCGGAGCCATTGGGCCGTACGGCCCACGCCCACCTCGGTGTTGCGCCAAGAGTCGCGGCCGCCCATAAAACCCAGAACCAGGGTGTGACCCTGCTCCATCGGCCCGGGCGCGGAGAAATGGCGAAACTGCTGGCCGGGGCGCGGGACGCAGGAGGACCCCAGGCCGGCTGTCAGCAGAAGAAGCACCGGGATTAGCCCTCGACCTGTCCCTGAACAAGGTGATTTTCTGTCAGTGTCTGCGCGCCAGTACATGGGCTGATCAACCTGGATTACTGGTGGCTCGTTGGCTCTTGGAGCAGGTACGACTGACCCTTGTTTTGCCCACTGTTGCATTTGGACCGAGTAGGCCTGCGTGTTGCAGTTTCGGGCCTGACAGGTGCTGCATTAGCTTGAATCCGAATCAGCTCATGGAGCCTATCACCGGTACGCCGCCGGAAGGTGCGAACGTTATGCCCCGACGCACCACACGAACCCTGTGACCCGGGTCAGGCCGCAGGCTCACACGCGACAAAAGGCGCGCCAACACGATCTTCATCTCGTAGGTAGCGAACGCCGCACCCAGGCAGTGGCGAGTGCCTCCACCAAATGGAAAAAAGGTGTAAGGAGCGATCCGACGCCCCACAAATCGATCGGGATTGAACGCCTCGGGCTCGGGCCATAGGTCGGGCCGCCGGTGGGTAAGGTAGATGCAGGGCGCCACGACATTGCCGGCCGGAAGCTCATAGTCACCGATGCGCGTATCCGCTTCAAGCTGGCGGACGACGATGGGCACGACCGGGTTGAGGCGCGCCGTCTCTTTGATGACGGCGTCCAGATATTCAAGCGCGGCGATCTGCTCTGCCGACGGACTGGGCGGTTGCGGTCCCTCCCCCATCACCTGAGCCACCTCGGCGCGGGCAGCCGCCAGCACCGCAGGGTTGTGTAAAAGGCAATGAATCGCCCACGCCAACGAGGTGGCCGTGGTCTCATGGCCGGCCACCAACAAGGTGACCATTTCATCTCGGATTTCCTCATCGCTCATGGACTGGCCATCTTCGTCGCGTGCGGCCACCAGCAGGGTCATAATGTCGATGCGTTCTTCTTGAGTCGCTACCCTTCGGCGGGCGATTTCGTCGTACAACAACCGGTTGATGTCGTGACGGATCTGAATCAGGCGCTTCCAGGCGGTGATCAACAGCAGCGGGTTTCTGCCGGCCAATCGGGACCCCTTGATCATCTGCGCACGCAGGAGCGACAGCCGCACACCCTTGGCCACCCCGAATACCGTACGCAGGATAATGTCCAGGGTGATTTCCTGCATTCGCGAGTGAATCGGGAAAGACGCTTCAACCGGCCAGCTATCGATCGATTGATCGATAATCTCACACATCATGCGGCTGTACAGCCGCATACGCTCGCCGTGCAAGGGCGGCATAAGCAGCTTGCGTTCACGCTTATGGCGAGCGCCGTCGAGCATGAGTATCGAGTTGGAGCCCACGATCGGTTTGAGTAACCTGTTGGCCCGCCCAGCCTGCAGGCGTTCGGGGTCGCCGGTAAAAACCTGCTTGATGGCTGCTGGCTCACTAATAAAGGCCATTGGCGGCATGCCAAGCAAACGGATGGTGAAGGCGTTCCCGTAGGTTTGGGCACAGGAACGCATGAACGGGATGGGTCGGAAGATCCATTGGGACATCTGAAAAAGGCGTGGGACCCGCGGTCCAGGAGGCAACTCGGACATCCTCAAAATATACACTCCCTCGCCGGAATATCGTTAAGCGATTTACCCGTTCTCCGGTGAACCCACGTATTTCACCGGGAGCTGAACTCGCGAGGTATATGTTTAGCCGGGTTCCCGACCTGCCGGGTGGATCATTCAAGAGCGAAACAACGGATCCTTGTTTCCGGTTTATGGTGTAAAGGATGTTCCCGGTTTGCTCCCTGGCCCGGAGTCGGGGGCGGAAGCGTCGTCGGGGACCGGATGCGGGCGGGACGCCCGCGCTCCCAGGCAGATCCAGATCATTTCCCCCTGGAGGGGGAGTCGCAGAAGCCGAGCCGGAAGGCGAAGGCTTATGCGGTGGGGGGGAACCGGGCCGGCGCCGGGGATCGACATTTTTTTATAATTGAACATCGATGCACAGGATGCACAGGATGAACAGGACGAGAGCTTGCTGCACGAGAAGCCGGCTCCGGCAATGATCGTGTGCGGAATTGCGGATACTCAGGATTACAAGCTAGCCGTTTCCTGAAAAATCCTGTGCATCCTGTGCATCGATGTTAATAATTCCTGTAAATCACGAGGCGCTGCGTCTGCCCCCTCACCGGCTTGACTGCGTGTCTTTCTTCGTGGCCCCTCACGGACCCCTTTCGAGTCTTTTCCAACCCCTTGGAGTCCCTTCGTGGACCCCCTTTCCGACCTTTGGCGGATTCCTCTCAGGCCTCCTCCAACCCCTTCGTGGCCCTTCGCCGTTCTTCGTGGCCCTTCGTGGATATCTTTTTGCCTTGTCGTGGAAATTCTTTCCCCGCTTGGCGATCCTTGGCAGACCCCTCTCGGGCCTCCTCCAACCCCTTAGTGGCCCTTCGCCGTTCTTCGTGGCCCTTCGTGGATATCTTTTTGCCTTTTCGTGGAAATTCTTTCTCCGCTTGGCGATCCTTGGCAGGCCCCTCTCGAGCCTCCTCCAACCCCTTCGTGGCCCTTCGCCGTTCTTAGTGGCCCTTCGTGGATATCTTTTTGCCTTGTCGTGGAAATTCTTTCTCCGCTTGGCGATCCTTGGCAGGCCCCTCTCGAGCCTTCTCCAACCCCTTAGGGTCCCTTCGTCATCCTTCGTGGCCCTTCGTGGATAACTCTTTTCCCCTGCGTGCCCTTCGTGGATTTTTTTTGGGCCTTGGTGGAGCCGCAAAGCGGCGGCAGCACTTTGCCGTGGGTGTAAGCCGATCGCAAGCCATTGGGGGCTGGTCTTTGGCAAGGACTTTTCCTACAATCACTCAAAGTTGGCAAATAGTCTCTCCCGCCCAATGAGGTCATCCGATGCTTCGGAACGGCGTTATGGCTGTGGGCCTGCTGCTGGCCGGTTCGGCGCCGGCAGGGGCCCAGGGGGAATTTTCCCAAGCCATCCGGCCACTGCTCCAGCAGTATTGTCTGACCTGCCACTCGACCTCACGGAAAATCGGTGAGCTGGACCTGGAGCGTTTCTCCGATGCAGTGGCGGTGCGGCGGGATCTGGAGGTGTGGAGCCGGGTCGTTCGCATGGTCGAATCCGGCCAGATGCCCCCCCGGGCCTCGCTTCAGCCGAGCGCTGCCGAACGCCTCCGGATCCTCGAATGGGCCCGGGGCCTGCTGGAGGCGGAGGCGCGATCCAGATCGGGAGATCCCGGCCGGGTGGTGCTGCGCCGCCTGAGCAACGCTCAATACCAATACACCTTGCGGGACCTTCTGGGGGTCGATCTCCAGCCCGCCCGGGAGTTTCCCATCGACGGAGCCGCCGGAGAGGGATTCACCAACACCGGCGAGGCTCTGGTCATGTCGCCGGCCTTGCTCGGAAAGTACCTGGACGGGGCCAAGGGGATCGTCCCGCATGCGGTGCTCCTTCCCGACGGGTTTCGGTTTTCCAGGCACAGGACCCGCCGCGACTGGACCGACGAGATCCTGGGGCGCATCCGCTCCTTTTATGGGCGCCATACAGAGGTGAGGCGCCGGGAGTGGATGTACGGGGATATCCCCCTGGCCATCGACTATGGACAGGTTCCCCTCGAAAAATACCTCCGGGCCGCCATGGAATTGCGTCAGGGCAGGGTGGGACTGGATGAGATAGCGGCCAGCCGGGGGCTGTCCGGGAAATACCTGGGGATTCTGTGGAAGGTGCTCAACGGGGAGGTCGGGGGAAGCTCCTTTCTGTTGGAAAACCTGCGCTCACGCTGGCGCTCGCTCTCTCCGCAGGACTCGGGAAAGCTGGTGGCGGAGATCGAACGCTGGTACGAGCCCCTGTGGAAATTCAACAGTGTCGGCCATCTGAATCGGTGGCTGGAGCCGGTAACGCCCCTGGTCAGGGAGCAGCGCTTCTCCATTTCCCTGGAGGTTCCTGAGGAGGGTGAAGCGGCCGCGCTCTACCTCTGGGCCGGCAACGCCGGAGACGGCGGCGACGGTGACTATCTGGTGTGGAAGCGCCCCCGCTTCGAGGGCAAGCCCATACCCGTCCACGGCGATAAGCCCCGGCCGAGCGACCTGCCTCCGATCCTGCTGCGAGACCTGCCGCTGGTGGCCCGGACTCTGGAAGAGACCCTGCGAAAAACCTTTTCCGGCAGCCACAACTACCTTGGGGCGGCGGCGCGGCTGGTTGGCCCGGGACCGCTGCCGGCTCTGGATGCCCTGGCTGGTGAGGAAGGATTGAACCCGGATCTGCTGCGGCGTTGGACCGGCTATCTGGGAATCGGGCCGCGGAGAGCGGCTCTGGACAGGCCCCTGTCCCAGGCCATGGAAAACCTCCAGAAAACAGCCCACCTCAACGGCTGGCGCACGCCTTTTTCGGAGGCGTCGTCGCCTCCCTATCAGGAAGCCGCCTATCTGGTGGCGAACTCCGGGGATCGAATCTGGCAGGTCCCGGGCAGGGTTCCGCCCAGGTCGGTAGTGGTGAATCCTTCCCGGCAGCAGTGGGTGGGGGTCGGCTGGCGCTCGCCGGAGGATCTGGTGGTGGGAGTGGAAGCGCGGGTGGAAGATTCCCACCTGAACTGCGGCAACGGTATCGAATGGGTCCTGAAGCTCCGCCAGCCCGGGCTGGAGCGGGTCCTGGCCTCGGGCGGCCTGGAAAACGAAACCAGGACCCTCCGCCCCGGACAGGAGTTCTGGTTGCGCCGGGGGGATGAGATCTCGCTGCTGGTCGGATCCCTGAAGCAAAACGCCCGCTGCGATCTGACCCGGGTCGACTTGACCATTCGGGAACGGGCGGGCGGCCAACGCCAATGGGATCTGGCGGACGACGTCATCGACTCGGTGCTGGAGGGCAACCCGCACGCCGACGCCTCGGGAAACCCGGGCGTCTGGCACTTTTTCACCCTGGAGGGGAGCCCAATCGACCCGTTGCATGTCATTGCCCCCGGTTCGGTTCTCTACCGCTGGCTGGACTGCCTCTCCGACCCCTCCCTGCGCCATCGGTTGGAGGCCGTTGCCCGGCAAGCGGCGACACTGCTGGACTCGGGCCCACCTGCCGCCAAAGACCATCCCGACGCCATCCTTTACTCCCGGCTCACGGCCCTGGATGGACCCTTCCTCAGAGACAGGGATCTGACGGCTGCCGGACGGCAGGCCGAATCCTCGAGAAGCGACAGACCCCCCGGCCCCGGGCCAGGCCTTTCCACCGGGCTGGAAGGGATCGAATTCGGCGGGCACCCCGCCGGGGAGCCGCTCGACCAGGCCAGTTTCCTGGTGCAGGCCCCGGCGGTCCTCCGAGTGGAGGTGCCCCGGAGAATTGCCCAGGCCTACGACTTCCTGGCCGAGGCGGCCCTGGATTCCAGTTGGGGCCGGGCGGGGAGCGTCCAGGTGCATGCGGGCCTGGAGGCGCCGCAAGAGGCGCGGGGTCTCATTCCCCCGGTGGGCGCCAACGACGCCCATCCCGAAGCCAATGCCAACCCGGAGCCGGCCAGGTTCCCCGTGATTTTGGGGAACGACGCCACCACAAAGCGGTTCCAGGAGGCCTTTTCCGCCTTCCGCCAGTGGTTCCCGCCAGCCATGTGTTACACACAGATCGTCCCCGTGGACGAGGGCATCACCATCTCGCTGTTCCACCGGGAAGATGCGGCGCTCAGCCGGCTCGTCCTGGAGGATGGGGAGAAGAAAGAGCTGGACCGACTCTGGCACGAGCTGCGCTACGTCAGTCAGGACGCCCTCACCATCTACGATTCCTTTGACGAGTGGTGGAATTTCGGTGCCCACTACCGGAAATTCACCCGCAAATCGCGGGAGGAGCCGATCCGCCGCCGGGCCCAGCAGTTCCGGGAAGCGCTGCGCTCCTCGGAATCCCGGCACCTGGATGCCTTGCTTCGGTTTGCCGAGCGCGCCCATCGCCGGCCTCTGGAGGTGCAGGAAAAGGTTGGTCTGCTGAACCTGTACCGGTCGCTGAGGGCGGGGGGGCAGGAGCATGATCCCGCGTTGCGCAGCCTGCTGGGTCGGGTGCTGGTGTCTCCCAACTTTCTCTATCGCATCGAGCAACCGGCGGCAGGGGTGAAGCCGCAACCGGTTTCCGGTTGGGAACTGGCCAGCCGGCTCAGCTATTTCCTCTGGTCCTCCACGCCCGACGACGAGTTGTTTCGAGTAGCCGCCACCGGCTCCATCCGGGACCCGGAGGTGCTGGTCCGGCAGGCTGGGAGAATGCTCAGGGATGACCGCACCCGTGCCCTGGCGGTGGAGTTTGCCGCCCAGTGGTTGGGGTTCCGGGAATTCGACCAGGACCAGGGAAAGAACGAGCGCCTGTTCCCGACCTTCGCCCGGCGGCGTTCCGATATGTATGAAGAATCGGTCCGGTTCTTCGAGGAACTCTTTCGCCGCGATGGATCGGTGATCGATATGCTGGATGCCGACTACACCTACCTCAACCAGGAACTGGCGGACCACTACGGGATTCCCGATGTGTCCGGGAGCGGGTGGCGGCGGGTCCAGGGAATCAAGCGGTATCAGCGAGGCGGCCTGTTGGGGATGGGCAGCATGCTCAGCAAGCAGTCAGGTGTTTCCAGAACCAGCCCGGTTCTGCGCGGAAACTGGATTTTCGAGACCCTGTTGGGAAACCATCTGCCCAAGCCTCCACCCAACGTGCCTGAGCTTCCCGAGGACGAAAGGCATACCCAGGGCTTGACGGTGCGCCAGATGGTGGAAAGGCACCGCAGCCTGCCCGGATGCGCCTCCTGCCACGACAAGATCGATCCGCTGGGTTTGGCCCTGGAAAACTTTGATCCCATCGGGCGGCGTCGCACCCGGGATCTGGCCGGAAGACCCGTCGATGCCGGGGTCCGCCTTCAGCCGGGAATCGAGTTTCAGGATCTGTCCGGTCTGCGAACCTACCTGCTGGAACAGCGGAGAGAAGAGTTCCTGGCAAATTTCTGCCGCAAGCTCTTGGGGTATGCCCTGGGCCGATCGGTGGAGGTGTCGGACGAAAAGCTGCTGGCTGAGGTGCTTCAGGCCTTGGAAAGAGCGGACTTCCGTTTCTCGGCGGCAGTTGCTACCATTGTGCGAAGCCCGCAGTTTCTACACCAGCGCGGACGGGATGCCGGGAGTCCCCAACACCCATGAATCCCCTTGAATCGTTCCAACGGAAGCAGGAGGGCGGCCTCACCCGGCGCTCCCTGTTGCGCGGTCTGGGTGTGAGCCTGGCGCTTCCCTGGCTCGAGTCCATCCCGGCCTGGGGCAGTGTCTCCCCGCGGCCCCATTCGGGTGTGCAACCGCCGATTCGATTCGCTTGCCTTTTTGCCGGCAACGGTTTTTACGAGGGGGAATGGTGGGTTCGGACCGAAGGGCGATCCATGAAGTTCGGCAAGGTGCTGGAGCCGTTGGCGCCCTGCCGGCACAAGTTGAATTTTCTGCGCGGACTCTACAACGCCGAAGCCCTGAAGGGGAACATCCACAGCTCACAGACCGGCAATATCCTCTCCGGAGCGCTGCTGGCGCCCGGTGGAAAGATCCGTTCCGGCACCAGCATCGACCAGGTGCTGGCCCAGCGTCTCGGGACTCGGACCAAGGTGTCCAGTCTGGCCCTGGGATGTGAAAAATCGATCGCCAGCGTGCACAAGAACTACTCCATGCTCTACAGCTCCCACATCTCCTGGAGCTCTCCCACCACCCCCACTCCGCTGGAGATCTATCCGGCCCTGGCCTTTGACCGGCTCTTTCGGGACGACGGCGCCGACGGAAGCGATGCCAGTGTCCTGGATGCCGTTCTGGAGGAAGCGCGGGATCTGCGGCGGCGCATCAGCACCCTGGACCGATACAAGTTCGATGAGTATCTCAACTCGGTCAGGGAGGTGGAACGGCGAATCGAGCGGGCGGGCAAGGACCGAATGCTGCAAGGTTGGCGGCCCACACTGGAGAAGCCGGACCGGGAGCGGCCGGCCGACGGATTGCCTCAGGACATCCACGAGCACATGCGGTTGATGTGCGATATCCTCATACTGGCCTTCCAGACCGACACCACCCGTTTCTGCACGCTCAAGCTCAACAACGATCTCTCCCAGCTTCGCTTCCCCCATCTGGGCATCGATCACACCATTCACCACATGCTCTCCCACGGAGATTCCGACGACTGGCTGAAGGTGAACCGGTACTTCGTCGAGCAGGTGGCCTACCTGGCCGGGCGAATGGACCAGATCCAGGAGGGCGAGCGGACGCTGCTGGACAATTCGGCCATTCTCTTCTGCTCCAGCATGCTGACCGGAAACCACGATGCCTCCCAGTTGCCGGTGGTGCTGCTGGGCCGAGCCGGCGGCCATATCGAGACCGGCCGCGTCCTGGATTACCTCGACGGCCCCAACCGCAGGATGTCCAGCCTCTACCTGGCCCTGGCTTCAAAGTTCGGCGTCAAGCTGGAACGGTTCGGGGACTCCGACGAGGCCCTGAGAAACCTCTGAATTTGCGGCACCTCCTTCCGATGGGTCTTTCCACGAGAATCGTCTGAAACCAGACTTCCTGCCAGGTGGCCGCTGGCGCGGCTACGCGGCGGGCAAGCAGAGGCGCCCGGCAACCGACAGCCGGCGCGACCGTCGATTGCCGGCGGACAGATCGGGGAACGCTTGACATGCACATCACAGTGATAGGCACGGGATATGTGGGTTTGGTGACTGGAGCGGCCCTGGCCGATTTCGGACTGAATGTGAGCTGTGTCGATAGCGATGCTCAAAAAATTGAAGCGTTGGCTTCCGGAAGGTTGCCGTTTTACGAGATCGGCCTGGAGGAGCTGGTCAACCGCAACCTGAGGAACCACCGGCTGACCTTTTCAACCGATCTGGAGGCGGCTGTCCGCGCTTCCCTCAGTGTATTTATCGCCGTAGGAACCCCGGACCTGCCGGATGGGACGCCCGACCTGAGGCAAGTCGAATCGGTGGTGGCCGCCTTGGCCGAGTGCATGGACGATTACAAGGTCATCGTCACCAAGAGCACGGTACCGGTGGGCACGGCACGGCGGATTCAAAGCTTGTTGGCGAGTAAACAGCGCAGGCCGGTCAAGTTCGACGTTGTTTCCAATCCCGAGTTTCTGCGGGAGGGGTCTGCGGTGGAAGACTTCATGCGGCCCAATCGGGTGGTGATCGGGGCGGATAGTGAGCAGGCGGCAGCCATTGTCAAGGACATCTATCGCTCCCTCTATCTGAATGAAACGCCATTTGTGATCACCAGCCTGGAGACGGCCGAACTCATCAAATATGCCTGTAATGCCTTTCTGGCCACCAAGATCTCTTTTATCAACGAGATGGCCAACCTGTGCGAGAAAGTCGGAGCGGACATCCATCACGTGGCCCGAGCCATGGGGCTGGACAAGCGAATCGGCCCAAAGTTTCTACACCCGGGCCCCGGTTTCGGGGGCTCCTGTTTCCCCAAGGATCTGGTGGCATTGGCCAGGACCGGCCGCCAGTTGGAAGCCCCTCAAAGACTGGCGGAAGCCGTCATTGAAATCAATCGACGTCAAAAGGAGCTCGTCTTCAGCAGAATACAGAGAGAGCTGGGCGGCTTGAAGCGCAAGACCATCGGCGTGCTGGGACTGGCATTCAAACCCAACACCGATGACATTCGCGAGGCGCCGGCCATCGACATCTGCCGGAAGTTCCTGGAGGCCGGAGCCGCAATCCAAGCCTACGATCCTGCGGCCATGCAAAACAGCCGAAGAGTCCTCGACGGCACGAACGTCGTTTTCTGCCGGGACGCCTATGCTGCTGCGGCCGGCGTGGATGCCCTCTGGATTGCTACCGAATGGAACGAGTTCCGCAACATCGACTTGGCCAGGATCAAATCGGTGATGCAGGCTCCCGTCCTCTTCGATTCCCGCAACGTCTTCGATCCCGTGAAAGTGCGTGCCCTGGGGTTCAATTACTTTGGCACGGGACGCCCCGGTCCACTCCAGTGAGATATGCAGGCTAAGATCAGGAGGAAGCCACCTGCTGCTGGAAATAGGGAATGGTGAGCCGCAACCCCTGATCGATGTCTATGTCCGGCTGCCAATACAGTTTTTCCTTGGCTAAAGTGATATCGGGCTGCCGGCGGACGGGATCGTCCGAAACCGCCTCCCCGTGGGCGATTTTGGCGGAGGATCCGGTCAATTGAATAATGGTTCGAGCCAGGCCGAGGATGGTCAGCTCCCTGGGGTTTCCCAAGTTGACCGGGCCGCTGAAGTCATCCTGGTCCATCATGGAGATCAGGCCCCGAACCAGATCCGAGACATAGCAGAAGGACCGTGTCTGCAGTCCGTCGCCATAAATCCGCAGGTCGTCTCCCTTCAGCGCCTGGACGATGAAGTTACCCACCACCCTTCCGTCGTTGACCGCCATCCGGGGGCCGTAGGTATTGAAGATTCTGACGATACGGATGTCGACCCGATCCTGACGCATATAGTCGAACATCAGGGTTTCGGCCACTCGCTTTCCTTCGTCATAGCAGGCGCGGACTCCTATGGGGTTCACGTTGCCCCAGTAGTCCTCAGTCTGAGGATGAACCTGAGGATCGCCATAGACTTCGGAGGTCGACGCCTGCAGGATTCTCGCCCGGGTCCGCTTGGCCAACTCCAGCATGTTGGTGACTCCCAGCACGTTGGCCTGAATGGTCCGGACGGGATTGAACTGGTAAAAGACCGGAGAGGCGGGACAAGCCAGGTTGTAGATCTGCTCGACCTCGATATCGATGGGGTTGATGATGTCGTGGCGCAGAATTTCAAAGTTTTTGGAGTCCAGCAGGTGAAAAACGTTCCGCTTGGAACCGGTGAAGTAGTTGTCCAGGCACACGACTTCATGGCCGCGGGCAAGCAAGGACTCGCACAGGTGAGATCCGATCAGGCCGGCGCCGCCGGTCACCAGTATTCTCATGACAAAATACCCCTTATGGGACAACCTTTCGATTTTCCCGCAGATAGCGTTCCCGCAGGGTCTTTTTTTGAATTTTGCCCGTCCCGCCTTTGGGCAGGCTGTCCAGAAACTCAACGCTGGACGGCACCTTGTAGGCAGCCAGCTTTTGCCGGCAATACTGTTTCAGTGCCTGTTCGGAGAGGTTGGCCCCGTCCTTGGGGACCACCAGGGCCTTGGGTGACTCTCCCCATTTGGGGTCAGGCGCGGCAATGACGGCACACTCGAGCACGGCCGGGTGGTCAAAGAGCACCCTCTCGATCTCGATGGAGGAGATATTCTCGCCCCCTCGCACGATGATGTCCTTCTTGCGGTCCACGATCATGATATAGCCTTCCGCATCCACCGTGGCCAGATCGCCGGTGTGAAACCATCCCTGCTTCAACACCCTGGCCGTTTCCCGGGGCTGCTTCCAATACCCCTTCATGACCACGTTGCTTCTGGCCACAATCTCACCCACCGTCTGTCCGTCGGCGGCCACATCCAGTCCCTGCTGGTCGACCACCCGGACTTCGCTGCCCGGCAATTCCAGCCCGGTCATGGCTGCCCGACGGAAGCGGGCTTCCCCGTCCTCCCGCAGGTGTGATTTGAGCAGGGATACCGTCAGGACGGGAGAGGTTTCAGTCAGCCCGTAGCCGCAACTGCATTCGCATCCGAAGGCAGCCTCCAGTTGACGGACCAATCCCGGGGGTACGGAAGATCCTCCCATATGAATCAATCGGAGACTCTCAAGATGATAGTTGGGGATGGCTTGGGAATTGAGCAGCAGGGTGGCCATGGTCGGGACCAGGTTGAGGGAAGTCACCGCTTCTCTTTCAATCAGCTCCAGTACGGTCCTGGGACGGAAGTGGCGCAGGATGACGTGGGTGCCGCCGACGCAGGTAATGCTGTGAGTGGCGCCCCACCCGTTGGCGTGGAACAGGGGAATGGTGTGCAGTTGTACGTCGGTTTCGCGGTTCTGCAGAGCGAAGACTACGCTCAGGGCGTGCAAGTAGAGATTACGGTGGGTCAGCATCACTCCCTTGGGCCGAGCTGTGGTGCCACTGGTGTAGAACAGCTCGGCCACCGAGTCCTCCTCTTGAATCGCCTTGGAGAAGGGTTCCGGACGGCACTCCTCAATAGCCTGCTCGTAGCCGAGGGGGTGAAGCCAGGAAAGGGCGGGCTCGTCATCCAGAAGAAGATAGCGGTGGAGGTGGGGCAACTCTCCACGAATTTCCGCGATGAGGGGAACAAACTCTTCTTCCAGCAGCAGCAGGCGGGCTTCGGAATGGTTGAGGATGTAGTGAAAATCCCTGGCGGTGAGGCGTACATTGAGGGGCAGAAAGATGGCGCCGGTCTGTACCACCCCGTAATAGGCTTCCAGCAGGCGGTGGCAATTGCGGCTGAGATAGGCCACCACTGTCCCGGGTTTGACGCCCAGAGACACCAGGGCTCGAGACAATCGGTGGATACGCTGGCTGAATTGGCGGTAAGTGAAGCGCTTGGCTCCGCAAACCACCGCGGTCTTGTTGGGGTAGAGCTTCACCGAACGGCGCAGGAACATCAGTGGGGTGAGTGGAACAATCATGGGACACCGATCGACCGGGGGAGAATTGCGGGTGGAACTCGATCTTCTCCTGAGCCACAATAGTACGCGAGAGGCCTGTTTTCCGGTAGGGGTTGAATCGCCGGGCGTCTCTAACTCGATGGGTCGCCTGACGTCGAGTGGAAGGGAGGCCTCAGGAATGCAGGGGCCAGGAAATTGACCAAGCTGGGTTTATTTGGTACTTTGCCGGTTGAGGACGGTGCAGCCAGCGAGCAAGAGATGAGCCAGATTAAAGTGACACTGCCGGACGGCAGCCAGAAGGATTTTGAATCCGGAGTGACGGTTTTGGACGTGGCCCGTTCCATCGGGCCGCGATTGGCCCAAGCGGCAGTAGTGGCCAAGGTGGATGGTCGCCTGGTGGATTTGACCGCCAGACTGGAGAGTGATGCCTCGGTCGCCATCCTGACCGAGCGGGACCCGGAAGCTCTGCAGGTATACCGTCACAGCAGCGCCCACCTGCTGGCGCTCGCGGTTATTGAACTGTTTCCGGAGACCCAGTTGGGTATCGGGCCGCCCATCGAAAACGGTTTCTACTACGATTTCCAGCGGGAATCTCCCTTTTCCGCGGAGGAACTGGAAGGTATCGAGCAACGGATGCTGAAGTTGGTGAAAGCCGACTATCCCTTTGAACTCTTGTGGATGGACAAGGTGGAAGGCTTGGAATGGTTCAGGAAGCAGGGAGCCGACCTCAAATGCGAGTTGATCCAGGAAAGGGCCGGGGAGCGCTTTTCCTGCTACAAGGTCGGAAGCCTCATCGATTTTTGCAGAGGGCCTCACATTCCATCCCTGGGCAGGATCAAGGCGTTGAAGCTGCTGTCCGTGGCCGGGGCCTATTGGAAGGGTGAGGAGACCAACCGGCAGCTCCAGAGGATCTATGGGACCTCGTTCTTCGACAAGAAGCAGCTTGCCGCCTATCTCCATCAACTGGAGGAAGCCAGGAAGCGCGATCACCGCCGCATTGGCAAGGAGTTGGATCTTTTCAGCCTGCAGGAGGATGCGGGTCCGGGCCTGGTCTTCTGGCACCCCAAGGGGGCCTTGATTCGTAACCAGATTGAAGATTTCTGGCGCCAGCGGCATCTCAGCGGCGGCTACCAATTCGTGTACACACCCCATATCGCCAAGAAGGATTTGTGGCGCACCAGTGGGCACGTCGACTTCTATCGACAAAGCATGTATTCGGCGATGGAGGTGGACGAGGTGGACTATCAGCTCAAGCCCATGAATTGTCCTTTCCATATCCTCATTTACAAGAATCAATTGCGGAGCTATCGCGAGCTTCCCTTGCGGTGGGCTGAAATGGGAACCGTGTACCGGTACGAGCGATCGGGAGTACTGCAGGGATTGCTGCGGGTGCGTGGATTCACTCAGGACGACGCCCACATCTTTTGCCAGTCCGAGAAGATCGAAGAGGAGATCCTGGGTGTGCTGGACTTTACCCTCTCGTTGCTGCGAAGTTTTGGCTTCAGCGACTTTGAGGTCTTCCTGTCGACGAGGCCTGAAAAGTACGTCGGGTCGGTTGAAGACTGGGAGCTTTCCACCGAGGCCCTGCGCAGGGCCGTGGATGCACGCGGGTTGGAGTACAGCACCGACGAAGGAGGGGGCGCATTTTACGGGCCGAAGATCGACATCAAGATCAAGGATGCCATCGGTCGCTCCTGGCAGTGCACTACCATTCAGTTCGATTTCAACCTTCCGGAGCGCTTCGATCTGGCCTACGTGGGAGCAGACGGGAAGGCGCACCGTCCCTATATGGTTCACCGGGCCTTGCTGGGGTCTTTGGAACGTTTCTTCGGGATATTGATCGAACACTACGCCGGCGCATTTCCTCTCTGGTTGGCGCCGGTCCAGGTGGCCATCCTGCCCATCAGCCAGCGCCATGCTGAGGCGGCCTCGGCCTTGGAATCCAAACTGGTTCGAGAGCAGTTTCGCGTCAAGACCGACCTGAGGAACGAGAAAGTGAACGCCAAGATCCGAAGAGCCCAAGTTGAGAAAGTTCCCTTCATGGTCATTTTGGGTGACAAGGAGCTGGAAAAGGGGACTCTGGCGGTCAGGAACCGGTTTGATGGTGATCTCGGGTCTTTTTCCTTTGAAAAATTTCTGGATTTGATTCAGGATCTAAAGGACAAAAAGGCGGTGCGGCCCTAGCCCGCTCTTGCTGGCATTGGCAAAATCACGGAGGTGGATGTATTCGTCGCAAGCCCACGTTTAGTCGTCAGCGGATCCGCGTCAACATCAACGATCGCATTCGCGCCAGGGAAATTCGGGTGATTGATGTGGACGGCCAGCAGCTCGGCGTCATGCCTCCGGCGGATGCACTGAGGGTGGCCAAGGGTAAAGAGTTGGATCTGGTTGAGATTTCGGCCACAGCCAGTCCTCCGGTCTGCCGTATCATGAATTACGGCAAGTACCTCTACCAGCTCAAGAAAAAGGCGCACGAGGCCAAGAAACACCAGAAGACGATCCAGGTCAAGGAGATCAAGTTTCGCCCCAAGACCGACGACCACGACTACGAGTTCAAGAAGAAGAACATTCTTCGCTTTTTGGAGGACGGAGATAAGGTGAAGGCTACGGTCAATTTCCGAGGTCGGGAGATGGCGCACAAGAGCATTGGCCGCCAGTTGATTCTCCGCCTGATTGAGGATGTCGGCGAACAGGGTTCGGTTGAGGGAAATCCAAAGATGGAAGGCAACCACATGTTCGTCATCTTTGCGAGCAAAAAATAGGCCAGAGGGCCGGCCGATCGGAGCCGGTGCCGCTGCCGGATGCGGGAGACAAGACGTGCCCAAGATCAAAACTCATCGCGGGGCCAAGAAGCGGTTCAGTTTTACCGCCAGTGGCAAAATCAAGCGGGGACACTCCCACGCTCGCCACATCTTGACCAAGAAGACAACCAAAAGGAAACGCAAGCTCGACAAGTCGGATCTGGTAAGCGCAAGCGATATGTCGAGGGTCAAAAAGATGTTGCCCTACGCCTCCTGATCGGGGGATGGCCGAGTCGGGCTGCCTGGAAAAAGTATTCGATGGGATGGAGGTGAAGCAGTTTTGGCAAGAGTCACGCGTGGTGCGAGCCGGAGAGACCGAAGGCGTAAACTCCTCAAAGCCTCCTCAGGCTTCCGGGGTACCAAGAGCAAGCTCTATCGTTCCGCCAAGGAGGCGGTTGATCGAGCTTTGAGATTCGCCGCCCGGGATAGAAGGGTGCGGAAGCGGGATTTCAGGGCTTTGTGGATCGTGCGAATATCGGCGGCAGCCAAGCTCAATGGGCTGTCCTACAGCAAGCTGATTCATGGTTTGAAGCAGTCGAGCATAGAGCTGGATCGTAAAGTTCTGGCCGAAATGGCGGTGAATGAACCGGAAATGTTTGCCAGGCTGGCCGAGACCGCCAAGCAGGCAGTGGCCGCATAGAGCTGGCTCGGCGGCTGCGATAGGCCTGGAATGCAACCGGTTCCCCGTCGCCAGTCGGGACTTGGCCCGAACGTTTCACCGGGTGGCTCGGTGCATGCGGCGAGCGGTGCTTTCAGTCGCTTAGCAGTGCTATTGCGAGATTTCCCGGAAACGAGCAAGGCTGGGCGTGCTCTTGCAGGTGTTGTTGCCTTCAGCGCGCGCGGCCTCCCTCCAACCTAGTTCCTGCGACCCATTCGGTCGCGACCCCGCGCTGAAGGAAAACATTCTGCGAAAAATTCCGGTGGGAACGGGTTGGTGGAGCGTCGTCAAACATTGCCACCGCCGGCGCCGTCAGGCGAGTGAGGGTTGGGTGTAGCGACAACTGGGGCCTTGAGCCCCTTTTTTTCTGTTTTGGCGCCCGAAGCCGACAAGGAAGGCGTGAATGTTGGACAAACTGGCCGAGTTGAAGCAGTCCTTCGACGCCGAGTTGGCTGAAGCCAAATCCAGCCAGCACCTTTCGTTGCTGCGAGACCGATACCTGGGTCGAAAGGGAGGGCGGTTGACCCTCCTGATGAAGGGACTCAAATCTATTGCTGCGGCGGATCGGAAAGAAGTCGGCCGCAATCTGAACCAGCTCAAGTCCGGGATCGAGGCAGGCCTGGGGGCTGCCCGGGAGAGGATTGAGTCGGAGTCGGTTGAGGACGAGTTGGCCACGGACTCCGTCGACGTGACCCTTCCGGGCAAGCGAAACGCACTTGGCCATCTGCACCCGCTGACCCGGGTGCGGCGGGACATCGAGGAGATTTTTCATTCCATAGGCTATTCGGTTGAGGACGGACCGGAGCTGGAAACCACCTATTACAACTTCGAGGCTTTGAATATTCCCGAGGACCACCCGGCCAGAGACCAGGGAGACACCTTCTACGTTTCGGAGAGCCTGTTGTTGAGGACCCATACCTCCCCCGTACAGATTCGAACCATGGAACGGCGCCGTCCCCCGCTCCGCATCATCTGTCCGGGTACCGTCTATCGGCGGGACAATCCGGATGCCACCCATTCCCCGGTCTTTCAGCAGGTCGAGGGTCTGGCCGTGGATGAGCACCTCACCTTCCGGGATTTCAAGGGAACGATGGAGTATTTTCTGAAGGCATTTTTCAGTGAAGAAACCAAGGTGCGCTTTCGCCCCAGTTACTTTGGCTTTACCGAGCCCAGCGCGGAGCTGGATATCTCCTGCACCTTCTGCTCGGGCGGCGGTTGCCGCGTCTGCAAGCAAAGCGGTTGGATCGAGGTATTCGGAGCAGGCATGGTAGATCCTGAAGTGTTCGGCCAGGTGGGGATCGACCCTGAACGATATACCGGATTCGCCTTCGGCATCGGCATTGAACGTTTTGCCATGATGAAGTATGGGGTCGATAACATTCAGCACTTCTACCAGAATGATTTGAGGTTTTTGGCCCAGTTTTAGTCTCACCCGTGCGTTTGAACGATGATTGTCAGTTATCGCTGGCTTGGAGAAATGGTGGCATTCGACGCCGAACCCGATCGGCTGGCGGCGGATTTGACCGACTGCGGGGTGTTGGCCGAGATCGTCGAATCCGGGTCCTCGGACGCTATCCTGGAGCTCGAGCTGACCACCAATCGTCCAGATTGTCTGAGCCACCGGGGAGTCGCCAGAGAGATCGCCACTCTCTATGGCAAGACCCTTCGAACGAGGCAGGTTGAGCTATCCGAGTCCGAGCCGCCAACTTCCAGCCAGGTCTCGGTCCAGATCGAGTCCCCGGAGCTGTGTCGCCGCTACTCGGCGCGGCTGATTCGTGGAATTCGGGTCGGGCCCTCCCCGGATTGGCTGTGCCAACGGCTTGGCTCCCTGGGTATTCGTCCGATCAACAATATCGTCGATGCCACCAACTACGTCCTGATGGAGGGCGGCCATCCGACTCACGCTTTCGATCTGTCGAAGATTCACGGGGCGCAGATCCTGGTGCGAAAGGCGCGCAGCGGTGAGCGACTGCTGACTCTCGACGGGGTACAACGAAGTCTGAAGGAGGGAATGCTGCTCATCGCGGACCCGGTCAAGCCTGTCGCGCTGGCCGGAGTCATGGGAGGCCAGCACAGCGAGATCGACTCGGGTACCAGAGATGTATTGGTCGAAAGTGCCTGGTTCGATCCCATTTCCGTTCGAAAGACCTCCAAGTCCCTGGGAATCCATACGGAAGCCTCTCATCGGTTCGAACGGGGAGCAGACCTGGAAGCCACCCTGCCGGCCGTCAATCGAGCCGCTCAACTGATTCAACAACTCGCCGGGGGGCAAATTCTGCAGGGACCGCTTGACAATTACCCTCGGGTGTTGAAGAGGCTTCCGGTGCTTCTTCGCCGGTCGCGTCTGGCGAGACTCATGGGTCTGGAGTTAGAAGCCGAAGAGGTTGAGCGGACCCTGAACTCTCTGCAATTCAGGGTCCTCAGCAGTACAGCCGAGGGATGGACCGTTGCCCTCCCGACCGCACGGATGGATGTGGAGCGGGAGATCGACTTGATTGAGGAGATTGCCCGCCACCATGGCTACGAAAACGTGTCCTCCACACAACCTGCCTGGCAGGGTGGCGCCCAGCGGCGAAAGGAATACCGGGTCGAGAAAATCGTCACCGAAAGGTTGCTGCATCTGGGGTATTTTCAAACACTGACCTATCCCCTGGTGGATATGAGGGAGGACCGGAAGTTCAGCGCCGCACCCCGGATTTCGTTGCTGAACCCTCTTTCCTCAGAGACAGGAGTGATGAGAACCTCGCTCTTGCCGGGGCTAATGGCTTCACTGTCGTGGAACTACAATCGAGGCCTCCGAAGTCTCAAGGTCTGTGAGATCGGTAGAGTGTATGGTTGGGTCCAGCCGCAACAGTCCAGGGAGGAATCAAGAGTGGGTCTGCTGGTGACAGGCAACCTGGAAGAAAAAACGGTTCATGGCGCCGCCAAGGGTTATTCGCTCTTTGACCTCAAAGGGGATATCGAGACTCTGTTGGAGCCGTCGACTGTTGACGGCAAGGGTGTCCGGTTCAAAGCCTGTGAAAGGGTGGGTTCCCACTGGAGCACGGCTGCGGCCGGGCAGATCTGGCTCGGGGAGACAAAGCTGGGTTGTTTCGGGCAACTGCATCCCGCCATTTGTGCGGAACATAAAATCGGTCAGCCGGTGTTCGCGGCCGAAATCGAGTTGAGCCTGCTCCATCCACTGTGGCGTTCCGAACCGAAAGCCACGCCAATTGCGCGTTTCCCTTCCATCCAGAGGGACCTCTCGATTATCGTGGATCATGAGGTTACCTATGGGGATATTGAATCGGCCGTCTGGGACACGCATATCGAGGAACTGTTCCAGATTTTCCCATTTGACCTCTACCGCGGAGGTCAATTGCCCCGGGACAAAAAGGGGATATCCATCAGGCTCGTATATCAAAGGCTGGATCGGACACTGCTGGAAGAAGACGCCAATCGGTTCGACCAGGTGGTGCTGGCCCGTTTGAGAGACCGGTTCGGTGCTCAGCTAAGGGGGTAACGGTGGGGGACGGATTGGAGAAATTCGCCGAACTCGAGAGCAGGGTCTATCGGCTGGTTGAGCTGTTCAAGGCTGCCAAGGTTCAGAACGAGGCCCTGGAAAGTGAAGTCCTGAGATTCAAGTCTGAAATCGAGCAGTTGTCGTCGGAGAACGATCGGCTGAAATCCGAAGTCTCAGAGTTCAAAAAGGATCGGGAACTCATTAAGGAGAAAGTCGAGCGGATCCTGGGCAGTTTGGACCAATGGGAAATTTGAGTGGTCGGCGTTTGGAGAGTGGATGATGCGAAGGGGAAACGGGGTCACGCGGGTTGAGATTTTCGGTCGGATTTACGATGTCACCGGGGCCATCGATGAGGAATACCTCGAGCGACTGTCGGCTTTTGTCGACGGCAAGATGCGGGAAATCCATGAATCCAGTCGAGCCGTTGATACCATCAAGGTGGCTGTCATGGCGGCACTGAATATAGCCGATGAGTTGTTCCAGCAGCGGGGTCAGGTCGAGCAGGTGGAAGCCGTCATCGCGGACAAGAGCAGGCGCTGTTCCGACATGCTGGACGCGGTGCTTCCGGAATGAGAAATTGATCGCCGGGAAGATGGGTTTCACTCTGAGGCCACTACTCAAGATAGAGGCTTGACCCGGGGATTCAGCTTTCACTAGAATCCTATCACCCTGCAATGTACGTGTAGGCATGTATTATTTGAACCAACACCTATTTGACGGGAGCCTGAATCTTTGTACGGTGTGTAAGCTTCACCATGTGAAGCCTCCTAATGTCCAAAGAGTGGCGCCCACCTGGTTTCCAGGTCCAAATGAGGTGTCTCACGGCAAAGCGGGGTTTTTCTATGCCTGCCTGAGCCAGCCAACTATCCACTCCCTTCAATTGTAATCGCCAACTCCGTCGTCTATCATTGCCGGAGGCCAACAACCTCCTGAAGCACTTGGCTGTTTTGAGCAATTCCCAGCCATTCCCGCCAAGCCATTGATTGAATCGCTGCCTGTTGGGTGGGATATGCCCGTCAAGAGTCTGCGGATCCTTTTTGTCGGCGATGTCTTCGGAAGACCGGGGCGTGAGGCGGTTCGGGATCACCTTCCCCAGATTCTGGAAGAAAGACGGATCGACCTGTGTGTGGTCAACGTCGAGAACTCGGCTGCGGGAAACGGGATTACTCCGCCGTTGGCCCACCAGTTCCTTGATATGGGAATACAGGTGTTGACCTCCGGAAATCACGTCTGGGACCGGAAAGAGATACTGGATTTTCTGGACCAGGAGCCAAGACTGCTGCGTCCCGCCAATTATCCGCCGACAACTCCAGGCAAGGGCTTGTTTGTGGGTGAGACGCTGCAGCGGGTTCCCTTTGCGGTGATCAATCTGCAGGGTCGCCTGTTTATGCCCCTGACCGATTGCCCCTTCCGCGTGGGTGAACAACTCCTCGACAGCCTAGCCCCGGAAATCAAGGTGATCCTGGTCGATTTTCACGCCGAGGCTACTGCGGAGAAGCAGGCGTTGGGTTGGTTTCTGGACGGAAAGGTCTCGGCCGTATTGGGAACCCATACCCATGTGGCCACCGCCGACGAGCGCATGTTGCCGAAGGGGACGGCATACATGACCGACGTTGGCATGACGGGAGCCCACGACTCGATCATCGGTGTCGAGACCGACATCATTCAGGCCAAGTTCGTCAACCAGATGCCGGCACGATTTGGGCCGGCCAAGCGGAACGTCAGGATTAGCGCGGTCACAGTCGATATCGATCCGGAGACCGGCCGGGCCCAGGGGATCGAGCGACTCTCGGTAAAGGCGGAGTCCTCTTGATCGCGGATGTCTTTTTTGAAACAAACGAAAAAAGACAAAAGAAAAAGACTTATCCACGAAGGGCCACGAAGAACGACGAAGGGCCACTAAGGCGTTGAGGTTAACCGCGACGGGATGCCAAGGTCGCGAAAGGATTATCGATTTTCGATTGTTTCACTCTTGAATGATCCGCACACCAGGGCGGGGGCGGGACTAGCCTGAAACAGAAGAAAAAGGAGTTATCCACGAAGGGCCACCAAGGGATTGTCAAATCGGGATTTAAGGCGACCCATCCAGCCAGTTCGTTTGCGCCGACTCTCCCTTGAAGGGCAATCGTGACGAAAGCGGCCCACCCGGGAGCGCGGGCGTCCCGCCCGCATCCTCTCCCTTGGGTTGTCGCTCAGTTTCCCTGCGATGGCGCACCCGTCCACCGTGCCGGTGGGAACCGCATGGGCCCGGCCGAAGCAAAGCCCAGGCGTCTTTGCCGGTCGATCCGGGTCGAGGAGATGGGCGAGGCTTTGCCAGTGTTGTGCGGGCGGGACGCCCGCGCTCCCGGGTGGGCTTCCTCCCATGACGTCGTGATATCAAGGTCACGATATCGCAGATGCATTCGGGCGCGGTTGGTCATTGAAGGTGGTCCATCCCTATTCGTGTTCATTCGTGTTCATTCGTGTCCATTGGTGGTTCGTCTTCAAAAATGATCGGTAGTTTCTTCCTCGAATGATCCGCCCCGTCGTCGGGGGCGGGGGCGGAACTTTTTTGAAACAAACGAAAAAAGAAAAAAGAAAAAGAGTTATCCACGAATGGCCACGAAGGACTACGAAGGGCCACTAAGGGGTTGGAGAAGGCTCAAAAGGGATCCGCCAAAGGTCGGGAAGGGGCTCAACCTGGACGCGGGTGGTGGCGGCAATTGATGATTGGAATGCAGAATGTTTGATCAGCTGACCGAGCGCCTGCAACGCGTGTTCAAGACCCTTCGCGGCGAAGGCAAGCTGTCTGAAGCTCACGTCACCGGCGCCTTGCGAGAGATACGCCTGGCTCTCCTGGAAGCAGACGTCAATTTTCGGGTGGTCAAGGACTTCGTGGAGGCCATCAGAGCCAAGGCCACGGGTCAGGAGGTTCTGCAGTCGCTGACACCGACCCAGCAGGTCATCAAGATTGTCAGGGGCGGGTTGGTTGAGCTATTGGGGGGGGAATCCTCCGCTCTTGCCTTTGCCAATAAGCCGCCTTCGGTCTACTTGATCGTGGGTCTGCAAGGATCCGGAAAGACCACCTCTGCCGGAAAACTGGCACGTTGGCTGGACCGCAACGGTCATCGGCCCCTGCTGCTTTCCATCGATGTCTACCGGCCGGCTGCGAGGGTGCAACTTTCCATCATTGCTCGTGACCTTGATCTCCCCTGTTACCGGGGAGAGGGTATCGACGATCCGTTACAGCTCTGCCGCTCGGCCCTGCTTGAGGCTGGAACCAGCGGTTGCGATGTCCTTTTGATCGATACCGCGGGCCGACTCCATATCGACGAACCTCTCATGGAGGAGCTTCAACAAGTCAAAGATCTGATGGCTCCCACGGAGACCTTGTTGGTGGCTGACGCCATGACCGGTCAGGACGCCGTCAAGAGTGCCCGGGAGTTTCACGGGCGCTTGTCGTTGAGTGGCATCATCCTGACTAAAATGGACGGCGACGCCAGAGGCGGGGCGGCCCTGTCCATAAGATCGGTCACCGGACAGCCAGTCAAGTTCATAGGTGTGGGTGAGAAGTACGATGCCCTGGAGCTTTTTCATCCGGATCGAATGGCCTCTCGGATTCTGGGCATGGGGGATGTGCTGTCTCTGATCGAGAAGGCCGAGCAGACCATTGATCGTGAAAAGGCGTTGGAGCTGGAGAGGAAGGTCCGAAGCGATTCCTTTACCCTGGAAGACTTCCGGGATCAAATGAGGCAGATGCGCAAGCTGGGATCGATGGAACAGATTCTTTCCATGCTTCCTCAGGTGGGTGTGTTCAAGGAATTGAACAAGGTCAAGGTGGAAGAGAAGGAACTCCTGCACATCGAAGCCATCATCAATTCCATGACTCCCAGGGAGCGAGCCCACCATCAGATCATCAACGGGAGCCGGCGCAAACGCATCGCTCGCGGCAGCGGCACCTCGGTCCAGAAGGTGAACCAGTTGCTCAAGCGCTACGTGCAGGCACGCAAGATGATGAAACAGATGAGCAGCGGCAAGGTCGCCAGGCGTCTGGGGCGGTTGAAGCTGTCAGGGCTGGGATAGGAAATGGGGCGGTGCAGGTTGCCCACCCCTCGATCCGGATGCCGAGACCGGCTATTTACCCCTGATCGCCTCCTCGACCTGGAGGCGGACGCTTCAGGATCGCTTTGGTCGGACGCTCCGACTTTGCTGCTTCCCGGGAATGACCACTCGAATTGCTCTTGTCGGCCTCGGCGAGCCAACCGCCGAAACCTATCTGCGATGCCTCAGGCAAATGCCCCAGGTTCTAGTTGCCGCCGTGGTCGAACCCCGGTCCCGTCTGCCGGCGGAGCAGGGCGAAGGGCTGCAAGGAGTGGCCACTTTCCCGCACCATCGAAACCTGTTGAAGCAGTTGCCAGTCGATGGGGTGGTCATCTGCGAATCCAGTGGCGGCCGCAAGGACACTGTGGTGGATTGCGCCCGCGCCGGCAAATCGATCCTGTGTGAAAGCCCGATCTCCGAAACATTAGTGGAAGCCCGGGAAATGTGGGCCATTTCGCAGGCCCATGATGTGCTGTTTGGGGTTTGTTTCCCGATTCGCTTGAGCTCGGCTTGCAGTCAGGTTCGGCAACGCATCCTGGAGGGCGGTCTGGGACGTCTTCTGACCGTACACGTCCGTAAGTCGGACGGATGTGCCGGTTTCTCGTCAAGAGAAGTGTTTGGCGGGGCCGGCGGCCTCTGGACAAATCCGGGCGCCAGCTTGGTCGATTCACTGCGCTGGCTGTTGGGTGGGGAATTCACGCTGGTAACGGTCATGGACCCCGGGGATGGATCCGACAACCGCTCCGGGTGGTTGCGTTTGGAGATGAATCATGGGGTCGTGGTCACCATGGAAAGCAGCCTGATGGGTCCGCTGGTGGGCGTCAAGATGCCGGCAGCGGTGTGCCTGGAGATCTCCGGCGCCCGAGGACGGCTGAATTTGGAGTTGTTTCCGGGCGCGGATTCGGTTGGGTTCGACCCTGGGTGCGACAGGCCCAAAGAATCGCCGATCTGGCGGATGCTGGCCAATTTTGTGGAAGCTGTCCAAGGCCGGACGAGGATTGCGGCCGGGGGCATGGATGGATTAAGAGCTGTTGAAGTTGTCGAAGCTGCCCGGCGTGCTCTGAAATATCGGACTGCCGTAGCTCTTTGAGTCGTATGAGGGAGGTGTGTCATGGCATTGAGTCGGAACAATCCTGCTCTGGGTGGTGGCGACTATGCACTGGGCATGGTCACCTACAATTTGGGAAAGGACTGGGACCTGCCGACCCTGATCGACTCCTGTGAGCAGACGGGCTTCCGTTCGGTCGAGCTTCGCACGACCCATGGGCATGGGGTGGAACCCCATCTGGGCAGGGAAGAGCGCGTTGCGATTGCGAGCCGCTTTGGATACTCTCCCGTTCGCCTGCTGAGCCTGGGGACTGCCTGCGAATTCCACTCCACCGATCGGAGCGTGGTCAGCAGGAATATAGAAGAGACCAAGCGATTTGTGGAACTGGCCCACGATGTGGGGGCCCTTGGAGTAAAGGTGCGCCCCAACGGAATTCCCGACGAGGTTCCGGAGAGTCAAACCTTGAATCAGATCGCGGAGGCCCTGGGGGAATGCGGCCGCCATGCGCAGGGTTACGGCGTGGAAATCTGGCTGGAAGTCCATGGGTCCAAGTCAAGCAATCCGGCTCGGATACGGAGAATCATGGAGTTGGCGGATCATCCCATGGTCGGGATCTGCTGGAATTCCAACCTGGAAGATATCGAGGAGGGTTCGGTGGCCAAGAGCTTCGAATTGTTGAAGCCCTGGTTGAAAAATGTTCATATCACGGAGCTTTGGAGGAAAGATTACCCCTGGAGGGAGCTTTTCGACCTGCTGACGCAGGCGGGTTACCGTCGATATACACTGGCCGAGGTTCCAACCAGTACCGATGCCATTCGTCTGATGCGGTACTACGAAGCGCTCTGGAATGAACTCAAACGGTGAAGGCGAGTCGGCATTCTTTCTTTTTCGGGTCAAGCCTTGATGTTGACCCAGACATGCACATGGGGACTGCCGCGGAAATACCAGACCATGTTCCTGCTTTGCAACTGCCAATTGTCCCAGATGCCGTCGTTGCCCAAATCGCCACTCTTGTAAAACGACAGGGTCAGTCCATCGAGTTTCCCCTCCTTCTTAATGTAGCGCATGGCTTCCTCCGTGTCCTGCCGGCGAAACGGCAACAACAGGTCGGCCAGAACCTGCTCCACCAACTCCACCTGGTCGCGGCTCATTTCCGAGACGGGTAGGCCGGCGAGCTCGTCATCGAGTCTCACGGTTCGAGTCTGCTGCTCCTGGCGGGGCTCGGTGAGCAGCGCCAGTTGGCGTTGTTTGCCGTCCAGGGCCTGGAAAACCCGGTTTGCCGACTTGGCCTGGTACCAGTAGACATTTCCGGGATGGTCCGGAGCCTCATTAAAGTCCCGGGCCGCATGGCCATAGAAGATCGGTCCGCCGAAAGCGGCTCCTTCCACCGAATCTCCATCACAGCGCATGGTGCAATGTCGTCCGGTGAGAACAAACTCGAACTTTCCCGTAGCCGGGCGTCCGAAGATGGCGATGGAGTAGTTGCCCAGGCTGCCCCCGTCTTCGTTCATGTGTTCCATGACCTTGTCCACATAGTCCGGATTGTGAACTCCCCGAAAGATCTCTTTGATCATTGCCTGCTGGTCGGCCGTGTAGAATTGGTTGATCTTGTAAGGAGTGATGGCCCAGTTGTTGTCCACCTTGGAACGAAGGGGGTGATCGAAGGGGAACGTCACTACCTTTCTTTGTTCTTCTGACAGGCTCTTGCTGAGGGTGGCCACAAGAGTCTCCGAGTTGCGCCGGGCTTCAGCAGAGGCCCCGGCCAGCCTCCCGGCAGGAAAGGTCGCCTGGGCCGCCAGTCCGACTCCTCCCAGCACGGCTGTCTTCAGAAACGTCCGTCGCTCTCCGATTGAGAACTTGGCCGATGTTGCTTCAGTTCGATTCCTCATGACTCCTCCTTGCACCTGAAGCCGTTGTGAAATGCCAAACGATGGTGGATTTAAGGCACTATACCACACTAGGTTTCATGGATTGGCTGGATAAATGGGCGGGGAGGAGGGTTGCCCTACGGGAAGGTCGATGGTGCCCAGGGACGGAATTGAACCGCCGACGCCAGCCTTTTCAGGGCTGCGCTCTACCGACTGAGCTACCTGGGCATCCCCCGGCTTCAGCGCTGGCACCGCTTGCGCCAAAGCCTGGGAAGTATAGTGAAAGTCCCCCTGCATTTCAAGAATCTTGAGGGGCCGACATGGCGAGCCAGCTCGGGCTCTGATCCGCGCGTTGGAACGGACCGCTCGGGGCGCATTTCTCACCGGGGGGTGTGATCATGGCGCAGGAATTTTTCCCTCAGCGCGTGCTCGCGAGCGAAGAGCGTAGCGGGGACACCATTCGAGCGAGCATGTGCGCGCTGAGGGAAAAAGGACAAGCCAGGGCGCGCCCAGCGCAGTCTGTACTCGCATGCCCTTAAAACAAGGCCAATAAGGGTTTGAAAATAAATGTCTTTCATCATGCATCCAGCGACCCGGGTAGAGTCGAGGACTGGCGCGTTGACTATAGGGTCCGGTGGCTGTTCCGTCGCTTTCGCTTCGGGCCTCAGTCCGGCTCCCTTATCACGTTTCCAGTCCCCGCTCTCCGAACCGGACGTGCGGTTTTCCCGCATCTCGGCTCTCCAGTGGGATCATGCGTCTCGCACACAGGTCCCCGCTCGCGTCCGTGGACGACTCCCATGGGTTTGGCACCCGTCCCCTACTCCATCCACGTCCGCTCCCGGAGTGCCGCCAGGCCTGTTGACGCCCTGACGACGCCGTCCTCATCAGACGACCCCTTCACTTTTGCATGTGATGCTTCCGGAGTCTCCGGTCCTTTTACCGGGGTTTCAGGCTTTCGCCACTCCCGGGACCCTTCCCCCTTCGGTCACCGCTCCTCACCTGAGGCTCCTTCCCTCCACCGGCATTACCCGGCTTCTCCAGTACTACGAGCCTCTCCGCCACCCTGCCGGCCCAGCCTCCCCCTCACGGGGTCCCGGTTCGGTGCGTGCCTCACCACCCACAGGGCTTCCCATGTTGCTGCCTCCTTCCCCTTCCATGCGTGCCAGCGTCACTACCCCGGCGGGTCCAAAGGGGTGCCCGCGTCGCTCGCTTCCCCCTCCGTCTTCGGCCTTCCCCATTTCTCAGGTGGGTCGGCCCCCGCATTGCCCGTTTCGAGGCCTGCTCGACGTTTACTCGCGTTCCGGCCCGCATGTTCGCTGAACCGCCTTATGCGGCCCTTTGACACCAGGGTGCTTCAGACCATATCGTTGCCTCCATGATCCGCCCTGGCTGCTACCAACCGGAGCGACAGTTGTTGGACGGGTTTCGCACCCGTTGGAAGAAGGCGCCTTTCCATGGCGCACTGAGAAATGCGGGCTAGGGGCGCGGCGGCCCGACCCAATCAGTAGTCGGTCTTGCTCTCGATCCACGCGCGCACGTCGTCGAGCGCGTCGGCGAGCACCCTGCGCCTGCGCCGCAGGGCGCTGCGAGTCCGGAGCGGCATCTGGCGCAACGCGAAGAAGGCACGCACGGTGCGCCAGACGGCGGATTCCCGCTCGACCGTCGGTGTTCCCAGGACGGCCAGAGCCACCAGTGCGAGTCCAATCGCAACGCCGGTCGCCGTCCCGGTTCGGGTGCCGGCCGAGGCGGCTATGGCAGCGATCCAGGCGCCGTGGATCAGGCCGCCGCCGATGATCTGCCATACCGCGCGGCTCTCGAGGTTCAACGCCCACCGGCCGATCCGGTCGGTGAGCCAGTAAGGAACGGCGAAGACGACGACGCTTGCGATCGCCAGCGGGCCGAGCAGTAGCGCGAGGAACCCTTCCCGCAGTGTGAAGCGGATGACCTCGGCGGCCGGGATGCGTTGGTCGAGGTCGCGTTCGCGGAGCCCGAACCGGGCCAGACTCGTCAGGTATTCCTCCACTTGCGCCATGATCTCGGCCAGCCGCGCCGGGTCGCTCTCGCGCAGTTTCGCCATCCCCGTGGCAATCAGGCGGCGGCGGCCCAGCCGCTCCCGGGCGTCGAGCGACGCTCCGCGGGCGGCGGCGTAGAGGCGGTCGATACGCTCGACGATGGGCAGGTCGTGCCGCGGCTCCGCCTCGACCATCAGGTGCTTCAGGCGGTGCTCGATTCGGTCTGTGAGAGCCCGTACGGCGGTCGCTTCGTCCTCCGCATACCCTGCGGCCAGGTCCGCGTAGTCCACCGTGCGCCCGAAGACCGCCGTCACCCGGGAGCGGAAGCGGGCCAGGGCGTCGAAGTTGAGCCCGACCGGTACGATGGTCACCGGATGCCCTGCGGTGCAACTGTTAAGCACCATGCGGGCGGCGCCGGTCCGCAGCGGCTCGAGTCGGCCGCGGGCGTGACTGGTGCCTTCCGGGAAAAGGCAGATGGCCTCGCCGGCCGCGAGCGACGCCGCTACCGCCGAAAACATCTCCAGGTTGCGGGAGGAATCGACGCCGGGATCCATCTTGCGGTACACGGGAATCGCCCCCGAGCGGCGGATCAGCGGGCTGAGCGGGTGCCACGCGAAGAGCGTGGACTTGGCGAGGAACCGGATGCGGCGTCCGGCCGTGGTCTGAATGACCGCCGGGTCGATGAGGGTGTTGGGGTGGTTGGCGACCAGCAGCAGCGCGCCGTCCGGTAGCGAGCCACCGATGCGCTCGACCTTGTAGTAGGCGTACACAGCGAGCCGGCCGAACCCCCACACCCACGATCGCGGGGGCGTCGTTCCGGCGGGCGTGGTCGGAGCGGCCTTCATGGCTTCTCAGTCGCGTCTGGTGGCGGAGAAGCGGAGTATCAGGGGGAGCAGGCCTGGATTACAACTTGCGCTCGGCTGACAAGCCCTTGTCCTTGGGGACGCTCAAATAACCGATGATGCGGTTTCGTCGGACTTCATTGACCACCAGTTCGTAACGTAACTTGGTGGGGCCCACAAGAAATTGCACCGGCTCATTGATGGTGCGCCGCTTCTTCTCCAGGGTATTGTCGTCTACCACAATACGGACGTTGTAGCGTTGCCTCCTGCGATTGGTCTTGGTCACCCCGATACGGATGTCTCCGACCAAGGCGAAGCCTTTCTTCTTCTGGATGTCGAACTCATAAAAGTTCCGCTCTCCCTTCAGACGAAGTTGCTTGAGCTCATCCTTGTTCCTGGCGATCTGCTGGGTCAGAGCGGTGCGAACGTCAACGATCTCGCGGCGGGCGCCTTCCAGGGCCTTTTGTGTGGCCTCCACGTCGGTCTTGACCTGGCTGACGTCGGCATCGACGGCGCCAAAGCGACTGTCGGCGGCACTCTTCAAAGCGGAAAGCTGTTGGGAATCGGCTTTTCGGGCGATTTCCACATTGAGCTGCTGCACCGACCGCTGCTGCTCCTCCCTTAGCCGCTGGGCCGCGGCCCGTGCCCGGTTCAATTCCTTTTGGGTGACGCCCAATCGGTTTTGCACTACCGAGAAATCGGCGGTCAATGCGCCCAATTTTTGTTCGAACTTTTGGTCCTGCTCCTCCTGCTCCTCCTGCTCGCTCACAGCTTCCATCATCTCTTCATCCAGGGCGGCCACCTGGTCCTGGGATTCGAGGATCTGGTCCTTGTTATCGAGAACCTGGTAGATCAGAAAGATCTGCAATCCCAGCAAAATGATGAAGCCGAACAATCCCCAACGGGGCGTGGACCGACCCGCCAGGGGTGCCGTGGCTGGCTGCTTTGGCTTGGACCGGTCGAGGGGCTTGCCGTCCGTGAAGCTGTTCATGGTTGGTCTCTCCTTTCTGACTCAAACGTGCTGGAGATCGGCTGATCACCCTTGCGCTGTCAAGTCAGGTAGCTTAGCAATGTTCAGTCCAATTTCCCATGAAAAGATGGCTTCATCCGCCGGCGAGTTGCTTCCCGTTTGGAGCCGGCCAGCCCGTCAGGGAGGTGACTTGATGAAAGTGGACTTCTATTCCTACAATGTCGGGGGTTAACGGAGCTTCCCCTGATGAAGGATCTCATCTTTGCAGCCGGTACGGTCTGTGCCCTGCTGCTTGTCTCGGGCGAGTCGTCGTCGCCTCCACGGCAACGGGGGTTCCTGAAGCGGACCATCGCCATCGGTGTGGAGGTCTACCACTACCAGGTTTTCCTTCCGTTCGGGTGGCAACCACAGAAAACCTGGCCCGTGGTGCTTTTTCTCCACGGCAACGGCGAACGGGGCGATGACGGGTGGCGTCAGACTCGCGTAGGAATCGGCCCCGCAATTCGCCGGGACCCCGAGCGTGTTCCGGCGGTCGTTGTCCTGCCCCAGTGCCGCAGGGGAATGTGGTGGACCCACGCGCCAATGGAGAGGCTGGCGCTGGCCGCCTTGGAGGCCGCCATTCAGGAATTTGGCGGTGATCCCACCAGGGTGTTCCTGACCGGGATTTCCATGGGAGGGTACGGGACCTGGAGTCTGGCGGCCAAATATCCGGGGAAGTTTGCCGCACTGGCTCCGATCTGCGGCGGAGTGGTGCCACCGGCGGGCATCGAAGTGCCCGAGGATCATCCACCGGTGGAATTCTCCCCAACTCCCTATCGCAGCATGGCCGCCAGGATCGGCCCGACACCGGTCTGGATATTTCACGGAACCGATGACCCTCGGGTGCCCGTTTCGGAATCTCGGAAAATGGCCGAGGCATTGCAGGCATTGGGGAAGCGGGTGCGCTTCAGCGAATATGTTGGCGTTGGCCACGATTCCTGGGACCAGGCCTATGAAGAACCCGAGTTCTTCCCCTGGCTCTTGTCGCATCGGGTTGCCCGGCCGTAGCCCGCATTTCCAATCGGGTCGCCGGTGCATCCTGACATTTTCTTACCCCTGAGCCGACCACTTGAAAGCCTGAGCCCGCGAGCCATGCGGTTGGATTGCCTTCGTCCCGATCCTTTCCCTATAATGGGCAAGTTTGTTTGGGATTGGAAAGAGCGCCATTGGCCGGCCGGGAATGGTTTCATCAGTGGCGGCCGGCACAGAATGGAAATGCCTCAAACACTGGCGGAAAAAATCTTCTCCAACCACTGCGGAAGAGCGGTGCGGGCCGGGGATTTCATCCTGGCGGAGTTGGACCTGGTAATGGCCCATGACACGACATGCGCCTGGGCGCTGGAGCCCTTTTACCAGATCGCCGAACGGGTTTTCGATCCCCGAAAAATTTTCATTCCTTTTGACCACGCCTTTCCGAGCCCCAGCGTGGCCATGTCCAAGTTGCAAAGTCAAATCAGGAAGTTTGCCGATGAACAGGGCATTCCAGTGGTATATGACGGCGTTTGCCACCAGGTCATGTCGGAGCGGCTGATCAATCCAGGCAACCTCATCCTGGGTGCGGATTCGCACAGCCCCACCGGCGGCGGTCTTGGAGCTCTTACCATCGGGGTGGGTTCTACCGACGCGGCCATCGCCATGGCCACCGGCAAGAGCTGGTTTCGGGTTCCCCAGACTATCCGGGTCACCATCAGCGGTGATCTGCCGAAGGGTTGCTACTCCAAAGACGTGGTGTTGGCGGTAGCCAAGGAGATGGGTCCCGATGGAGCCAACTACCGGGTCATCGAATACGCGGGATCCACGGTGGAAGGCTTCAACGTGCCCGCCCGGTTGACTCTGACCAACATGAGTGCCGAAATGGGTGCCAAGGCAGCCGTAGTGGCCCCTGACGACCAGACGAGAGCCTATCTTGAGGAAAATGATCGACTGGTGGACTTCGAACCCCTGCGCAGCGATGCGGGGGCTTCCTTCGAACGGGAGCTTCGCTTCGATGTTTCGGACCTGAAACCCATGATTGCCTGTCCTCCGGATATCGACAACGACGTGCCGGTGGAGCAGGTCGAATGCGAGAAAGTTGCGGTCGATCAGGTCTTTATCGGATCCTGCACCAATTGCCGCATTGAAGACCTCGAGGTCGTTCACCGAATGTGGAAGGGGAAGCGGTTGAAGGAGGGATTGCGGGTCATTGTCACTCCGGCCTCGCGCCGGGTCTACCTGCAGGCGCTCCAGCGGGGATACATTGAGGAGTTCGTCAACTTCGGCGCGGTGGTCTCCAGTCCCGGTTGCGGGCCCTGCCTGGGCCGATCGGGTGGCGTGCTCTACGACAACGAGGTCTGCGTTTCCACCAGCAACCGCAACTTCGAAGGCCGAATGGGCAGCCCCACAGCCAGGATTTTCCTGGCCAGCCCCGCAACCGCTGCCGCGACGGCCTTGACCGGCATCATTACCGACCCAAGACGGTACGTTGCCTGAACAGAGTTTCTGATCCGATGAACTGGAAGTTCGGGGACAACATCAATACGGACCTGATTACTCCCGGCCGCTACAACATCACCACCGACCCCGAGGAGTTGGCCAGGGCCTGCTTCATCGAGTATCGGCCGGAATTCCGCCAGCGGGTTCAGTCCGGCGACTTCGTGGTGGCCGGTCACAATTTTGGCTGCGGCAGTTCGCGGGAGACGGCGGCCGTGGCGCTCAAGCACTCCAACCTCCGAGCCGTTATTGCCAAGTCCTTTGCCCGGATCTTTTTTCGCAACGCCATCAATTTGGGGTTGCTGTGCATCATTGCCGATACGGACTCCATCCAGGAGAGCGACCGTCTGGAATTGAACCTGCAGTCGCAGGTGCTTCGCAACGCCACCAGGGATCAGACCATCCCGATTGAGATTCCCAGCATGATGCTCCGGCTCTATCAGGAAGGCGGCATCATCAAATTCCTGAAAAGAAACGGTCTCTCAGCACTCGCCGACCTGGAAAAGTTTTGAGGCAGGCTGTGCCTGTGACCGGCAAGCCAGGGGAAAAAGATATCCACGAAGGGGCACGAAGGAAGACGAAGGGACACGAAGAAAAACAAATAGAATCGAGCTTTTTGCAAAATTCGCAGCGGGGCAGGTCATTTTGACGGCACACCTGATGTTCTGCCTTTTTCAATATCAGGTGCGACTTGGTGAGAAATGCGGGTTCACCACAAAAAGCACAAAAGTCACAAAACGATTTTTTTGATTTCGAGTCTTGACTATGTTCGGCTCTTTTTGTGTTTTTGTGCCTTTTGTGGCCATTCTCGGCAAAGGTCCCGCTGCCGCATTTTGCAAACGCCTCGAACTGTCAATAGCTGAAATTTGACTGGGGTGCGCAGGCCCGCTGATCGTGCCCTAAGTCCAAAGTCTACACGTTGAAATTCACCAAACTTGACTCATTCGTCACTGTTGTTTCGATTCAAGAACTCTAGCCCAGGCCCCTTGAGAAACACCGGACAAGGTTAGGTTGAAAGAACCACTTGAGAATGAAACCGCCAGCCAAACCTCGGGCACTGGTAGTGACGGTCAGCGACTCCGCCTCGCGCGGAGAGCGGGAGGATCTTTCCGGTCCCGCTGCCTGTCAAGCCTTGGAGGCGCTGGGATGTGAGGTCTTGGACCAGGCCGTGGTCCCGGATGAGCTGGAGATCATCAGGGAGTGCCTGTTGAAGGGCTGTGAGGCTCACAAAGCCGAGCTGGTGGTGACGACCGGTGGCACCGGCCTGGCCCCCAGGGATGTTACTCCCGAGGCCACGGCCTGCGTCATCGAGAGGGAAGTTCCCGGACTGGCCCAGTTGATGCGGTCTGAGGGGATCAGGAAGACTCCCAGAGCGGCTCTCTCTCGTGCCCTGGTCGGCGTGCGCGGCAAGACCCTCATCATCAACCTGCCCGGCAGCGTCAAAGGAGTCCGGGAGTCCTTGGATGCCTTGCAAGCCGTGCTGCCCCACGCGCTGGAGGTAATCTCCGGGAACACGGTCCGCTGTGGCGGCTAGCGTGGATTCAGACTTTTTCCGGGACGACGAACGGCGGACGATAGCGGCGTTTCAGGTATTGATTGGCTTCCTGGTCTTGGGGAAATTGCTCCTGTTGGGGATCGAATGTCAAGCTGCGGCCGGTGCGATAGGCGATGTTGGCCAGATGTGCCAATGATGATGAGATGTGTCCCTCCTCGATCTCCGAGTTCAGATGTTGGGACTTGCGAGATCTCACCGCATCAATGAAATTCACGTAGTGGTTCCCACCCTCCTCCCGGCCCGGTCCGGGCTCACGCTTTCTTCCCAGGAAGGTCCGATAGGCGTTGTACTTGGAAATCTCGACGTACCCCTCGGAACCGTAGATAAAAACCCCGACCTGGCTGTCGCCTTCCGAGTTGCTGATCCAGTGTCGAACCTCGAAAGTCAACAACTTCTTCTGGTCGGGATACTCGAAGCTGGCCGTCTGGACGTTGGGAGTCTCCTGGTCATCCTCGAAGAGAAAGTGTCCCCCCATGCACTGAACCTTCCGGGGAAGGCCCACACCCAGCCCCCAGCGGGCCAGGTCCAGTTGGTGAGGACCCTGGTTTCCAATATCTCCATTGCCGTAGTCCCACTGCCAATGCCACTCGTAGTGGAAGCGGTTTCGCGTAAAGGGGCGACTGGGCGCCGGCCCGATCCATAAGTCGTAATGGACCCCCGGAGGAACGGCCTCCACCTTGGCCTTGCCGATGGTCTTTCGCCACTTGAAGCAGAGTCCTCGGGCCATGTAGACCTCTCCGATCAGGCCCTGACGGATTTTCTCCATGGCTTCCTGAAGCGCCGGGCTGCTGCGGTTTTGAAAGCCGACCTGGACCACCCGGCCGTACTTGCGAGCCGCCTCCACCATCTTGCGCCCCTCCCAAATCCCGTGAGAGCTGGGTTTTTCCACATAGACATCCTTGCCGGCCTGACAGGCCCAGATGGTATTCAAGGCGTGCCAGTGGTTGGGAGTCGCAAACGAGACCACGTCGATCTCTTTCTCCTCCAGGAGTCGACGCAGATCGACGAAGGATTGAGGCTTTTTGCCGGTCAGCTTCTCGGCTTCGGCGACTCGCTGGTTCAAAATGTTCTCGTCCACGTCACACAGGGCCGCCACCTCCAGGTTGTGGTGCCTGAGCTGGGCGAAAGCCTGCATGTGCCCCCCCCCTCGGCCGCGCAGGCCCACCACCGCCACCCGAATTCGACTGTTGGCTCCCAGGGGAGCGGAAGTTTTGGCCAGCCCGGAACCTGCCGCCGCCAGGGACGTCATCAGAAAATAGCGCCGATTGATTGCTTTCATGAGGCTCCCTCGCCAGAGATAAGTGTGCAGACGTTGCCAACATTGTAGCAATCCTGGATTCCGATAGACATCTCTTTTGGACTAGCGGACCGGCGGCCATCAGCTTGGCGGGGAATCCGGAACAAAGGGATTCTCCGGACCGGTCCAAGGCGAATCGTCGGGGTCTGGCGTAAAATGACCGTGAGTCGAAACCAGTCCTGGCGAGGGTGTTGCAATGGCGATTGCATCGGCGACCTTTGAGGAGCAGTACCTCTCTATTCTGGAACGAGCTTCCAAGCCGGGCCGCTATATCGGTGGGGAGCCCAACATGATCCGCAAGGACCTGGGGACCATCGAGGTCCGTTTCGCCCTTGCCTTTCCGGATGTGTATGAAATCGGCATGTCTCACAACGGCTTGCGGATGTTGTACCACCTGCTGAATGGCATCGAGGATGTCTACGCCGAGCGCGTGTTTGCGCCCTGGGTCGACATGGCCGACCTGATGCAAGCTGAAGGTTTGCCCCTTTTGAGTCTCGAAACCAGAACCCCGATCGGTGAATTCGACCTGGTGGGTTTTTCTCTGCAGTCCGAGTTGACCTATATCAACGTTCCCTACATGCTGGATCTCGCCGGCGTGCCCCTGCTTGCGGAAGACAGAGGCGACCGGGACCCTCTGATCTGTGCCGGTGGACCCTGTACGGCCAATCCGGAACCCCTGGCGGACCTGGTGGACTTCTTCGTCATCGGGGATGGCGAGGAGGTTGTCATCGAGTTGGTGGATGTCTGCCGGGAAGCCAAGCGGAACGGGCTGCGACGCCTGCAGATCCTGGAGGCGCTGGCAACCCTTAGGGGCGTCTATGTGCCTCAGGTGCACCACCCCGAAACGCCGTGGACTGTAGAACCGAACCCGGCCAAACCCCACACCCTGGTGAAGAGACGCTGGGTGGAGGCTTTGTCCCCCGACTTTTACCCAACCAGACCGGTGGTGCCGGTGATCGATGCCATTCAGGATCGCGTGAGCGTCGAGGTCATGCGGGGGTGTACCCAGGGATGCCGCTTTTGTCAGGCGGGTTACTGGTACCGCCCCACTCGGGAGTTGGAAGTCACCGACGTCATGCGACTGACTTCCGAGATGCTGAAAAACACCGGGAACCGTGAGGTTGGCTTGCTCTCCCTTTCGACGGCCGACTATAGCCAGGTGGAGTGCCTGACTCGGGAAATGTCGCGTTCCTTCTCCCGGGACAAGGTTTCCATCTCGCTTCCCTCCCTGAGAGCGGACGCCTTCTCCGTCTCACTGGCCGAGAATGTCGGGGAAGTCAGAAAAAACGGGTTCACTTTTGTCCCGGATCCTTTGCCCCGGAAGCATTCGCTTAAGGCAGTTTGTCAACAAGAATATCAGCAATGAAGAGCTGTTCCAGGCCATCGAAACCGCCTATCGCCAAGGCTGGAACCTGATCAAGCTCTACTTCATGATCGGGTTGCCCAGCGAGACCGAGGCGGATATCCGGGAGACCGTGGATCTGATGTAAGTGGGGAGACTGCCGCGGGTGTGGCATCCCGGGAAACTATGAGGACATCAAGCTGGCCAGTATTCCCGTGGAAGAGGAGAAGCGAGTGGATGTCCACTGGCCCCAGGCGGATGCGGCCAACAGCCCCGGCCTTGACCCGGCAACCTCTGACCTGCCCCCCAATAGGGATGCCCTGGCTCAAGGACCGCTGGTTCAGATAGCGCTTCCTCCAGCGGTCGAATCTCCAGACTCCGGAGAGAAGGATAAAACGTCAAGAGTGGCTGCGCTGGCTCCTTCCCGGGATAACATGCCGTCCCGATCCTACCTGGTTCACTACCGGAAGGAGGGGCCGGCAAGGTTGCTGTCGCACCTCAACGTTCTCAAGCTGCTGGAGCGTGCCTTGATTCGCTGCGATGTGCGGCTGAAGTTCACCCAAGGGTTCAATCCCCGGCCGAAATTCACGGCCTCCCCCGCGATCCCGCTCGGGATGTCCAGCCGGTCGGAGTATCTCCAGTTTGAAGCCTTCGGGGAGTTATCCGAATCGCTGGCGGCTCAGCTCAATGACTGCTTGATCGAAGGTCTGGAGGTTCAGACGGTCGAGGCTGTGGAGGCCGGCCAAAAGGTCAAAATGACGCGGCCCCTGCAGGCCAGCTATCGGGCGTGGCTGCCCGGCCGGACCGCTTCGATTGACCCAGCCGAGGTCGCCGAACTCACTGGCCGCATTCACGACCTGATCAACCATCTGGCCGATCCCGATCGCGGCAACGCCTTCTACTGCAATTCGCCCGAGCATGAGAGAATTGCGGATCTGGCGGTGATCCGTGAAAAACCGCTTGGGTTGAGTTTCACACTCTCCCTGGATCCCGACACCGGCTCCGTGATGAGAGCCAAGGACTTTCTGGGAGAAGTGCTGGGCTGCTCGGCGTCGCTCGTCAGCCAGTTCCGGATCTCCAAGGAGTCCCTCTCCTTTTGACATTCCCCTGGAGCACCAAGCCGCATTTCTCGCCAAGGGTAGGACACATCGGTTCTCGGAATCAGTTAACAACTTCTTAAAAAAGAAGTTAACGAGACTCCTGGAGCAGAAAACGATGCGGACGCAGTGTAGCAGTAAACCGCTGGAGTTTGAGGGCCGCCGCCGCTTGGTGGCGAAGAAACTCATTTTTCTTTTAGATTTTCTTCGTGCCCCTTCGTGGTCCTTCGTGCCCCTTCGTGGATTTCTTTTTTTTGTTCCTCCAAGGACGAGTTGTCCTCCTGATTGCGGTTGCGGTAGCTGGAGCAGTTCACGCAGGTTTCCTCGCTCCAGTGCTCCTTCATTTCCGGGTGGTCGCACACCAGTCTGCGGTTGTATTGCGTTTGGGTGCTGAAGAATTCCCTGGAAGCTCTCGCCTTGGAAAAGGCGCAAGTTCGAAGTTTTTTGAGGCCGGCTTTCATGGTTGGCTATGGAAATCCGGGGCCTGGCCGGAGGAGCCGGAGGCTTCTCCCAGGACACGGAAGCGGCGGATTCGTTCAAGCACCAGTTGCTCGGCAGAGAGCGACTTCAACGCCTTCAGGCCTTTGTTCAACTGGAGATCTACCGAAGTGGCTGTCGATTCGGGGTCGTTGTGGGCACCGCCCTCAGGTTCCGGGATCACCTCGTCCACAATGCCCAGGTATTTCAGGTAGCTCGAGGTGATCTTCAGTGCATTGGCAGCCTCTTCAACCTGAGACTGATCCTTCCAGAGAATGGCGGCGCAGCCCTCGGGAGAGATCACCGAGTAGTAGGCGTGCTCCAGCATGTAGACGCGATCTCCGATCCCGATTCCCAGGGCTCCCCCGCTGCCCCCCTCCCCGGTAATGGTGACCAGAATCGGCACCGTCATACGAGCCATTTCCCGCAGATTTTGAGCGATTGCTTCGGCCTGCCCGCGCTCTTCGGCTCCAATGCCAGGATAAGCTCCCGCCGTGTCGATGAAGATGAATATGGGGCGGCCGAACTTCTGCGCCAATTGCATCAGGCGCAAAGCCTTGCGGTAACCTTCGGGCTTGGGCATTCCGAAGTTGCGGAACAACTTCTGCTCGGTGTCCCGTCCCTTCTGGGTCCCGAGAACCATGCAGGATTCCCCGTGAAAACGCGCCATGCCGCCAATCATGGCGGGATCGTCGGCAAAGCGCCGATCCCCGTGCAGTGGGGAGAAATCGCTAAAAATGAGTTCGATGAAATCCTGGACGTGGGGCCGCCGGGGATGACGGGAAAGTTGGACGCGATGCCAGGAGGTCAGTTTTGCCGAGACCTCGCGGCGCAAGCGGTGGAGGCGCCGGCGAAGAGTCTCCAGATCGTTGGCGGTGTTTTCGGACGGAAGCTGGCGAGAGAGTTCCTGGATCTGTTGTTCGAGGGACTCGACCTCATTGCGCTGGTTTGCGGTGTCATTGGCCATGGTGGACTCCGGTTCTCCCGGAAGCTAGCGGCGAACCGAACCCGCCCCACAAAGGGTTTCTACCTGGCGGATGAACCGCCCGTCGGCCTTTACCCGACCTAAGTGCCTTGGCTGCAAGGTTATCAGATAGGATTGAGGGTGTTCAAGTTGAAAGGTGACCCGGCTTCCCCCCGGATTTTCTTCCATGATTGACCGTAACTTGACGGGCAGATCCTGAGCCATGGCTTCCAGTTTGACGTAGATGGTCACCGGCGGGGCCGAGTGTGGGCCATCGAGTGTCCGGATCTCTCGAACGACGATCTTGCGATTTCCGGAGTCCTCAATCTCAAGCATGCCCCGGACCAGAACCGCGGCCTCGGATTCCAGCAGCGACTCGCAACGTTTGAAGACTTCCGGGAACACCACGGCATCAACCGAGCCGCTGAGGTCCTCCAGAGACAGGGTCGCCATTCGATCTCCCTTCCGGGTTCTCAATGGCCGCAGGGAACTGATCATGGCCCCGATCTGGACTTCCTGACTGGCCTCCAGTTCGCTGACGTCCTCTACCTTGGTGGTGGTGGTCTGCTCGATCTGTTCCATGAACTTTTCCAGCGGATGTCCCGTGATATAAAACCCCAGGGTTTCTTTTTCGCTGGAAAGGATCAGCGACTGTGGCCACTCCGGGGTGTCGGGCAGATCCTGGGGCAGGTGGAGGGACCGGTCGCCGCCTGCCGGATCGCCGTTCAGGGCCGAAAAAAGTCCCTGCTGGCCCGATTCCCGGTCCCGCTGGATTTGCTGGGCCGAGTCGATGGCTCGATCGACCGAGGCCAGCAACTGGGAGCGATGTCCTCCCAGGGAATCCAGGGCGCCGGCCTTGATCAAGCTCTCGATGACCCGCTTGTTCACCGTCCGCAGGTCGATCTCCTCGCAGATTTCGAAAAGGGAGCCGAACCGGGAGACCCTCTTCCTGGCCTGCAGGATGGAGGAGATGGCATTGGTCCCCACGTTCTTGATGGCCGCCAGGCCGAATCGAATCTCCGGCCCGGATGGCGTAAAGTTCAGGTCGCTGACGTTGATGTCGGGGGGCAGGATCTTGATGCCCAGGTCCCGGCACTCGTTGATGTACTTCACCATCTTGTCGCTGTTGTTGATTTCGCTGGTCAGCAGCGCCGACATGAAGCAGACCGGATAGTTGGCCTTCAGATATCCGGTCTGGTAGGCCAGGATCGCGTAGGCGGCAGAGTGCGCCTTGTTGAACCCGTAGCCGGCAAACTTCACCATCAGGTCGAAAATGCGCGCGGTCTTGCGCGCATCGAATTTCCGGGCTCGGGCGCCGGCGATGAATTTTTCACGCTGGGCTTCCATCTCCTCCTGCTTTTTCTTTCCCATGGCGCGCCGGAGGAGATCTCCTTCGGCCAGCGAATAGCCCGCCAGCTTGTTGGCGATCTGCTGCACCTGTTCCTGGTAGAGGATGACCCCCAGCGTTTCCTCGAGGATCTCTCTCAATTCGGGCAGGTCGTAGGTCACGTTTGTCCGGCCGTGTTTTCTCTTGATGAAGTCGTCGATCATTCCGCCTCCGAGGGGGCCGGGGCGGTAGAGGGCGTTGAGAGCAGTGAGGTCTTCCAGCTTTTCCGGCTTGAAGCGCCGCAGGATGTCTTTCATGCCGCCGCTTTCAAACTGAAAAATGCCGTTGGACAACCCCCGGGTGAAAATCTCGTAGGTCTTGGGGTCGTTCATCGGCAGAGTCGCCAGGTTGACTTCTTCTCCGGTGGTCTGGCGGATGAGCTTGACGGCATGGTCGAGGACGGTCAGGGTGGTCAAGGCCAGAAAATCCATCTTGAGCAGCCCGATCTCCTCCAGATGGTCCATGGCGTACTGGGTGGTGATTTCGTCCTTGTTGCTCTTGTAGAGGGGCACGATCTCCGTCAGGGGCACGGGGGAGATCACCACGCCGGCGGCATGCGTGGAAGCGTGACGCGCCATTCCCTCCAGTCGCCTGGCAATGCCGAAGAGGTCGCGCACCCGCTCGTCCTTGGCAATCATGGCGCCCAGGGACGGTGTCGCCGCCAGGGCCTTGGTCAGATTGATGCCGATCTCCGCTGGAATCAGCTTGGCGATGCGGTCCACCTCCGCGTAAGGCATGTCCATGCCGCGGCCCACATCCTTGACCGCGGCCTTGGCCGCCATGGTCCCGAAGGTGATGATCTGACAGACGTTGTCGCGGCCGTATTTTTGGGTCACATAGTTGATGACTTCCTGACGCCGGTTGGTGCAGAAATCGATGTCGATGTCCGGCATGGAGATCCGTTCCGGGTTGAGGAATCGCTCGAACAGCAAGCCGTACTGCAGGGGATCGATATCGGTGATCTTCAGGCAGTAGGAGACCAGGCTTCCCGCCGCCGATCCCCTGCCGGGCCCGACAGGGATCTGCTGCTGCCGGGCGTAGCGCATGAAATCCCAGACAATCAGGAAGTAACCCGGGTAGCGCATCTGCTTGATGATTCCGATTTCATGCTTGAGCTGCTCCTCGTAAGACTCCAGGGGGAGCTTCAGCTCTCCGCGAGCCTGCAGCGAATTCCAATAGGGGGTCCGGGACTCGAAGCCCTCCCAGCAAGCCTGCTCGAAATACTCGTCCGGGCTTTTCTCTCCCGGCACCTCGAAGTGGGGAAAGGTCTGGCTGGCCTCTTCGAACTGGAATTGACAGCGTTCCGCGATGTCCAGAGTTTGCCGGATGGCCTCGGGGTGGTCCCGGAAGAGGTCCGCCATCTCCCGGGCGCTCTTCACGTAGAACTGGTCGGTGGCGAAACGCATGCGGTTGCGGTCGCTCATGGTCTTGCCGGTCTGGATGCAGAGCAGCACCTCGTGAGCCAGGGAGTCCTGTTGGGTGACGTAGTGGCAGTCGTTGGTGGCCACGATGGGAATGTCCAGGGACCTGGCCAGACGAACCAGCTCGGGGTTGATGCGCTGTTCCACCTCCAGGCCCTGATCCTGAAGTTCGATGAAATAGCGGTCTTTTCCAAAAATGTCCTGGAATTCGCCGGCGACTTGGCGGGCCTGGTCATAGTGTCCCTCGGCCAGGTTCGAGCAGACCTCTCCGCTGAGGCAGGCGGAAAGGCAGATCAGCCCCTCATGGTGCCGGGACAAGAGTTCCTTGTCGATGCGCGGTTTGTAGTAGAAACCCTGCAGGAAGCCGTGGGAGACCAGCTTGACCAGGTTATGGTATCCGGTGGAGTTTTCGCAGAGCAGGACCAGGTGGTGGTTGGACTTGTCACCCCCCGTGCGTTCGCCGGCCGCTCCTCGCGCCACGTAGACCTCGCAGCCGATGATGGGCTTGATCCCGTGCTTGTGAGCCGCCTTGTAGAAGCTCATGGCTCCGAACAGGTTGCCGTGATCGGTGATGGCCGCCGCCGGCATGTCGAGTTCCGACAGACGCTGCATCAGGGTCTCGACTTTGCAGGCGCCGTCCAGCAGGCTGTAATCGGTATGCAGGTGCAGGTGAACGAAGTTTTCTGAATTCATCGGGATCTATGGTTGAAGTGGGTCATGGACGTTTATCGGGTCACCGCCTGAGAAACGATGTGACGGGGTGGATGCACGGATTGGGGCTCACTCCCACTCTATGGTGGCCGGGGGCTTGGAGCTGATGTCGTAGACCACCCGGTTGATTCCTTGAACTTCGTTGACGATACGGGTCGAGATTCTCTCCAGAACGGAATAGGGCAGCTTGACCCAATCGGCAGTCATCCCGTCTCTGGAGTGGACGGCCCTCACCGCGCAGGTGTACTCGTAGGAGCGTTCATCGCCCATGACTCCCACGCTCTTAACGGGCAGCAGCACGGCGAAGGCCTGCCAGATGTCCTGGTAGAGCCCGGCCCGCCTCACCTCGCTGACGACGATCTCGTCGGCCTCCTGAAGCAGATCGACCCTGGATGGGGTCACCTCGCCCAGGATGCGGACAGCCAGTCCCGGCCCCGGGAAGGGTTGCCGCCCGACCACTTCCTCGGTCAGGCCCAACTGCCTGCCGACCTTGCGGACTTCGTCCTTGAACAGATCGCGCAGGGGTTCCACCAGCTTCAACTTCATGGTCCGGGGTAGCCCTCCGACGTTGTGGTGGGACTTGATGGTCGCCGAGGGGCCCTTGACCGAGACCGATTCGATGACGTCGGGGTACAGGGTCCCTTGGACCAGGAAGTCCACCCGCCCCATCCGGCGGGCTTCGCGGTCAAAGACGGTGATAAATTCCCGGCCGATAATCTTTCGTTTTCGCTCGGGGTCGGTCACTCCGGACAAGTGCTTCAGGAACTGGTCGCTGGCGTCGACTCCCCGCACGCGCAGCTTCAGTTGGTCCTGCATCCGGGAAAGCACCCGGGCGTACTCATTCCTCCGCAGCACACCGTTGTTGACGAAGATGCAGGTCAGATTCCCGTCGATGGCCCGATCCACCAGAACGGCGGCCACGGTGGAGTCGACACCGCCGCTGAGGCCGCAAATCGCTTTTCCCCGGCCCACTTGCCTTCGAATGCGATCGACGGACTCCTCGATGAATTGGGAGGGTGTCCAGTCCCCCCGGCACCCGCAAATCCTGAAGAGAAAGTTCTCCAGTATCCTCTTGCCCTCTTGGGTATGGGCCACTTCAGGATGGAACTGCAGTCCGAAGATGGAGCGGTCCTGACTCTCGGCCGCGGCCAGGGCATTGGCGGAAAGGCCGGTCGGATGAAATCCGGGAGGGAGCTGGACGATATGATCGCCATGGCTCATCCATACGTTGGATCGGGGTTTGACTCCCTGGAACAGCGGACTTTCCGATTCCAGGCTCAACTCCGCCAGACCATATTCCCGCCTGCCGGCCGGCTCGACCTTGCCCCCCAGCTCCAGCGCCAGGAGCTGGAATCCGTAACAGATCCCCAGGATGGGAGTGGCCAGCTTCCAAAGTTCGGCGCCGGTACGGGGAGCTTGGTCTCCATAGACCGAATCGGGCCCCCCGGACAGGATGACGCCCTTGGGTCGGCGCTGCCGAACCCGCTCCAGCGGTGCATCGAAGGGAACGATTTCGCAATAAACGTTGGCTTCCCGAACCCTGCGGGCGATGAGCTGAGTGTATTGCGAGCCGAAGTCCAGAATGAGAACACAATCGTGGGAAGAGGGCATTGCGGAAGTCCCAGGGGGAGACGGTCGGATTATATGTGAGCCGGATGGCTTCCCACAATGAATCCTGCGCCATGATCACGCCCCCCGGCGAGAAATGCAGGCCAGGAAGAACTCCCGGTTTCCCTCTGCCCCCAGGATCGCAGACGGAACCGTTCCCAGGAGTCGATATCCCAGATCCTTGGCGCAGGCACTGACCTTTTGGATAGCCAAGCAGTGCTTGTGGGGGTCCCTGACGATGCCCCCCTTTCCTACCTGGCCCTTGCCCAATTCGAACTGCGGCTTGACCAGGCAGAGGATCCTGGTGGTGGGCTTTTCGAACACTTCGAGCACGGGCAAAACCAGGCAGAGCGAGATGAAGGACAGGTCCAGAGTGATCAGGTCAATGGTCTCGCCAATGGTTTCAAATCTCAGATAGCGGGCATTGAATCCCTCCAGGCAGTGGACCCGGCCGTCTTTTCGCAGCTTCCAGTCCAGTTGATTGCGTCCCACGTCGAGCGCATGGACCCTGGCGGCCCCGTGCCGGAGCAGGCAATCGGTAAACCCACCCGTCGAAGCCCCGATGTCCAGGCAGATCTGTCCCCCGACCTTGAACGCGAAATGCTGCAAAGCGTGTTCCAGCTTGCGGCCCCCGCGGGACACATAGACTTTGTCCTCGGACTTGAGGCGAAGCCGCGATTTCAAATCCACCCTGGTCCCGGGCTTGTCGATCCGTTGCTCGTCAGCCAGCACCGATCCCATCAGGATCAAGGCCTGGGCCTGGTGACGGCTCCGGGCCAGACCTCGGTCCAGAAGCAGCTTGTCGATCCGTTCTTTCATTGGAGGGAGAAGGCTCTGCGGAAGCGGAATCTTCTCAGGACTTTCTGGTGAACGCAGCTTTAATGGCGGTCGTGAGGGGCCGGCGGGGTTTGGGGAACCGGTTCTCGGTAATGAATGAGTGAACGCGTTGGTAGATTCCATCCGAGTCCAGGCCATACTTGGCGTGGAGCAACTTGGGATTGCCGTGCGGAATGATGCGGTCGGGAACTCCGATGCGGAGAACCTTGCAATCCCGGAGGCCTCTTGCTTCCAGCAATTCAATGACGGCGCTGCCGAATCCTCCCATCAGGGCAGCCTCTTCGATGGTGACCAGGGTGGGCGTTTCCGAAGCCAGGGATGCGATCAGCGCTTCGTCCAACGGTTTAACGAAGCGGGCGTTTACGACAGAAGTCGAAATGCCTTCCTTGGCGAGTTGTTCGGCTGCCTTGAGCGCAGGAATCACCATGTTTCCGAGGGCCAGAATGCAACAGTCCCGACCTTCCTGCAGTATCTCCGCTTTGCCGATTTCCATCATTGCGAACTGATCGTCCAAGGGCACGCCGTAGCCGCTGCCCCTGGGGTACCTGAGGGCGGTAGGGTGCGGTGTATTGATTGCGGTGTAGAGCATGTGCTGCAGTTCGTTTTCATCCTTCGGCGCCATGACGACCATGTTGGGCAAGGCCCGCAGATAGGCCACATCGTAGAGTCCGTGGTGGGTCGGGCCATCGGCTCCGACGATCCCGGCTCGATCGATGGCGAAGGTGACCGGCAGGTCCATCAGGCAGATGTCATGGACCACCTGGTCGTAAGCGCGTTGCAGAAAGGTCGAGTAGATTGCGGCGACCGGCTTCATGCCCTGAGTGGCCAATCCCCCCGCGAAAGTGACCGCATGTTGTTCGGCGATACCGACGTCGAAGCAACGGTCGGGGATCTCCTGGTTGAACTTGACCAGGCCCGTTCCTTCCAACATGGCGGCAGTAATGGCCACGATTTTGGGATCCTCTTTGGCGAGACGGATCATTGATTTGGTGAAAATCGAAGTGTAAGACGGAGGTGCAGCCGGCTTCGGGCGAAAGACTCCGGTTTTGGGATCATAACCCGAAGGCCCGTGGTACTTGATCGGCGCTGATTCAGAGACCGACCAGCCCTTTCCCTTTTTGGTCACGATGTGGAGAATGGTCGGCGCTTCGTTCTCTTTCACCCGCTTCAAAGTCTCGACCAGCGTATCCAGGTTGTGCCCGTTGATGGGGCCGACATAGTCGAAACCGAGTTCGTAAAAGACGAGACCCGGCACCATGAACGTCTTCATGGCATCCACCATGTCGCGAGCCAGCTTCACCAATCGGGAACCCACGCGCGGCACGGAAAGGAGCATGCTTTCCACTTCTTTCTTGAAGCGGTTGAAGACTTGTCCGGTGACGATTCGGTTGAGGTAGCCGGCGATGGCTCCCACGTTCGGGGATATGGACATTTCGTTGTCATTCAGAATGATCAACAGCTTCTTTTGCAGATGTCCCGCCTGGTTGATGCCTTCCAGAGCCATTCCTCCTGTCAGACCGCCGTCGCCAATGATAGCCACCACATGCTGACCCTTACCCTCCAGGTCTCGCGCCACCGCCATGCCCAGCGCGGCCGAAATCGAGGTGGAGGCGTGAGCCACGTTGTAGACGTCGTAAATGCTTTCCTCCCGTCTCGGGAAGCCGGAGATGCCGTCGTATTGACGCAACGTGGCAAACTGGTCTCGACGCCCCGTGAGGATTTTGTGGCCGTAAGCCTGGTGTCCCACGTCCCAAACCAGCAAGTCTCGGGGAGTATTGAAAATGTAGTGGAGGGCGACGGTCAATTCCACGGTACCCAGACTGGAGGCCAGATGTCCTCCCGTCTTGGAAATCATGTAGATCATGAAACTCCGAAGTTCGTCGGCCAACTGCTTTAGTTGCGGCGGCCTGAGCCGTCGGATTTGTTTGGGGTTGTCGATGCGAGAAAGCAGGGGGAATTCGGGGTCTTGGCTCATGGTTGTGTGTCCTTTCAACCTTCAATGGGCCGTGGGGCGCCCAGCCGTGCCTGACTCCCATTAACTCTCATTCTAGTGTCAAGACAACTCGGAAACCAACTGAATTGTCCTGCTGGCGAGGAGGGACCGGCAGCCTGGCTCAGTCTTGCGCCTCTCCGGAAAAGGACTCCCGCTCCAGGAGCCCCTCGCTCTTCCGGACGAGGATTTCGACCTTGCGTTCGGCTTCATCAAGCTTTCCCTGGCAGAAATTCTGCAGCTTGACCCCCTCCTCGTACATCTCCAGCAGGGATGCCAGCGGCAGATCGCCGCTCTCCAAGGTCTTGACGATCTCCTCGAGCCGTTTCATGGCTGATTCAAAATCTTTGTATTGGGTCATGAACCGTCCTGCTCATTTGTCTTGCCGAAGTCCCGGGAGGCTTGGATGCGCGCTGCCCGTGCTTCGATTCTTCCTTTGGAAAGGGTAACAGAAAACGGATCTCCTGTTCGCAGCCGGGCCGCGTCTCTGAGGATGGTCCCATCGGCTTCCCGGCAGATGGAATAGCCCCGGTTGAGCACGGCTGCCGGGCCAAGGGTGCGCAGAGTCCCGGATTGGGCCGAAAGGCGCGCTTGAAAGGCTTGGAGGGCGAAGCGGATTTGGGCGGTGGCTCGCTCCCAGGACACGTTCAGGGCTTTCCGTTTGACGTCCACCAGTCGCTGCGGGTTGAAGCGTTCCAGACGCTCGGTCGTCAGGCGCCAGTAATCCCGCCGAGACCCCAAGTAGTTCTGAGGCCACCCAATGAGGCGAAAGCCCAACTCGTCCAACCGCTGACGCTGCGACCGGATGCGGCCCTGGGCCGACTCGAAGGCACGGTTGGCCGACAACTCGAGCACCCGGTTGCGGCATTGACTGAGCCGGAGCTGCAGAGTCCGCTGCAGCCGACCTCGGAAGTGGCTCAAGCGGGTGATCAGTTCTTCCCCTTGTGCAGCGACCATCTCGGCCGCGCTAGCCGGAGTCGAGGCCCGAACATCGGCAACGAAATCAGCAATCGTAAAATCGACCTGGTGGCCCACCGCCGAGACTACGGGAACCCGGGAGACGTGGATGGCTCTGGCGACCTGCTCCTGGTTGAAGGCCCACAGGTCTTCCATCGATCCTCCGCCGCGCCCGACAATGATGAGGTCTACCTCGGGAATTCCGTTGAGGGTTTGGATGCCAGCGGCAATTTCCTCGGCGGCTCCCTCGCCTTGCACTTTGGCCGGAAACAACAGCGCGGGGATCGGCTGGCGACTTCGGCTCAACGTTCTCAGGATGTCGTGAATGGCCGCTCCGGTCTGTGAGGTGACGATACCGACGGTTCGAGGGAGGAGCGGCAAGGGTTTCTTGCGGGCTTCTTCAAACAGGCCCTCGGCCGCCAGCTTGGCCTTCAGTCGATCGAAGGCGATCTGCAGGGAGCCGATCCCCCTGGGTTCAATGGAGTCGGCATAGAGGGAGTACTCGCCTCGGAGTTCATAGACCCCCAGGTTTCCTCGGACCAGAACCAGGTTTCCATCCTCGAATGGATGGCGAAGCTGGCGGGCTTTGCTGCGGAAGCACACGCATTTCAACTGAGCTCGAGCGTCTTTCAGTGCGAAATAGATGTGCCCGGCGGCGGAGATGGTCCAGTTGGAGATCTCCCCCTCGACCAGCACCCGCTGAAATTCCCCCTCCAGGAGTGATCTCACCTCGGCCGTGATCTCCCAGACCCCGTAGATTTTTTGAGATGGAAGGGAATGCATGAGTTCTGGGGCCGCCCCGGCAGGTGGGGAGACCGGGAGTTACCGCCGCAAGAAGAAAGACAGGATCAGGGTCAGGAGAATGCTGAGCACGATGGAGGTGGCCAGGGGAAGATATAAGGTGAACTGATCTCGCTTGAAGACAAGGTCACCCGGAAGCCGGCCCAACTTGAAAAATGAAAAATGGCCGGCAAAATTCAGGATCAGGCCAACCGCCAGAAAGACCAGACCCAGAATAATGAAGACTTTGGCCATTCTACCTTTGGAAAACTACCCTTTTACCTGCCTGAAACAACACCTGGGTTCGGGTGAAGGGAAACCGGTTGAGGGATTATCCACAAAGGACACGAAGTGACACCCTACAATTCCCGGCGTTGGGTCTCGGCGTCAAGCAGGAGTCGATTAATTTACATCGATGGACAGGATTAACAGGATTTTTGGCGAGAGGTCTCAGCGACTGGAGTTCGACCACCGCCTTTTCTTCAACAAGGATTCCAAAACCCCGCTCCCAAGTCGATGGATCCCTTCAAACGCGCACTCGATCATCAAGTGAGTCCGCTTCCTGTCCAGCGGCGTCTCGTCCTGTTTATCCTGCATCCTGAGCCTTTTGCAAAATTCGACAGGTAGCGGGATTTTTTGCCGCAAAAGACAGGGGGCCCGGTCCATCAAGGGACAAGCCACGCGCTCTGTTGAATCATGGAGATGCCCGATCCTTTTTCGGATCCAGGCTTTTCCTTCCCGAGCAGGTCAAAGATGACCGGTCACTGAACCCGTTGGCCGTCTGAAACTGAATGGCCACAAAAGGCACAAAAACACAAAAAGGACCATCGGATCGGCAAGACGCGAAATCAAGAAACTCGTTTTGTGCTTTTTGTGGTGAATGCCGGAGCCTGCAGCACATCACCTTTGCCGCCTCCATATCATTACCCGATTGCGAATTTTGCAAAAGGCTCATAATAAACATGGATGCACAGGATGCACAGGATAACCAGGACGGGACGCTGCTGCACGAGAAGCCGGCTCCGGCAATGATCGTGTGCGGATTTGCGGAAGCTCAGGATTACAAGCTAGCCGTTTCCTGAAAAAATCCTGTGCATCCTGTGCATCCATGTTAATCAAAACCTGTTCCGAGCCTCCATAAGCCCGTTGCCTGCGGAATTTTGCAAAAGGCTCGTGTAATAAACCGGAGCCCGCAGCCAGGATCGCCGGACTCCCGTCACCTATTCCGGCAACTCCGACTCGCTGAAGAAGTACTGGATTTCCGTCCGGGCACTCTCGACGCTGTCGGAACCGTGGACGACGTTCTTTTCGATGGAGGTGGCATAGAGCTTGCGCAGGGTTCCTTCCGCTGCCTGCCTGGGGTCGGTGGCTCCCATCAACTCCCGCAGGCGCGCCACCACGTTGGGGGCTTCGAGGACCACCACCACCACGACTCCGGAGCTCATGTAGCTGACCAGTTCCCGGTAGAAGCCGCGTTCCCGGTGAACAGCGTAGAAAGCCCCGGCCTGCTGCGGGCTCAAGTGCAGCATTTTAAGGGCCTTGATTTGAAATGCATTCTCCTCGAACCGTTTCAGAATATCCCCGAGGTTGCCCTGGGCCACGCCGTCCGGTTTTATGATCGACAGGGTGCGTTGCAGACTCAACTGAAAGTCTCCGTTAGAAGTGAAAGAGTTTCGGTGCCGATCAGTTTGACCGCCGAAACCGTGGCGGCGGAGTCGGCCGAAGGCAGGGGGTGTCCGGTCAAGCCTCTTGCCCCGGCAGAATACGGGCCGCCGTTTCGCCGATATCGGCGGGACTGCGGGCCACCTGAAGTCCGCACTCCCTCATCAGGCGGATCTTCTCTTCCGCCGTGCCCTGACCCCCGCTGATGATGGCCCCCGCATGGCCCATGCGCCTTCCCGGAGGAGCCGTCTGGCCTGCGATGAACCCCACCACCGGCTTCGACAGGTGGGAGTGCACGTAGCGTGCGGCCGCTTCCTCGGCTGTTCCCCCTATCTCCCCAATCAGCACGACGGCGTCCGTCTGTGGGTCATCCTTGAAGAGTTGGAGCGCGTCCACGAAGGAGGTCCCGATGATCGGATCCCCTCCGATGCCAATGCAGGTCGATTGACCGATGCCTCGGGAGCTCAACTGCTGCACGGCTTCGTAGGTCAGGGTACCGCTTCGGGAGATCACCCCGACCGGGCCCTCCCGATGGATGGCTCCGGGCATGATCCCGATTTTGCATTTGCCCGGCGAAATGATCCCCGGGCAGTTGGGTCCGATCAGCCGGGATTTCTTGCCGTTCATGAACCGCCTGACTTGGATCATGTCGAGGGTCGGGATCCCTTCGGTGATGCACACCACCAGATCGACGCCGGCATCCGCCGCCTCCATGATGGCATCGGCCGCCACGGCGGGAGGGACGAAAATCACCGACGCGTTGCCGCCGGTCTCCCGACAGGCCTGTCCCATGCTGTCAAAAACGGGAATCCCCTGGTGAATGGAGCCTCCCTTTCCGGGAGTGACCCCGGCAACGACCCTGGTCCCGTACTGGACGCACTGGAGGGTGTGGAAGGTTCCCTCGCGGCCGGTGATGCCCTGCACGATCAGCCTTGTGTCTTGGTCGACCAGAATACTCACGCCAATGACCTCGAGGCCAGGCGAACCACCTTCTCGGCCGCATCCTGCATTCCCGAGGCCACCGTCAGGCTCAGTCCCGAGGCCTGGAGGATTTCCTGACCCTGTTCCAGGTTGGTGCCTTCCAACCGGACCACGATGGGAACTTCCAACCGCATGGATTTGGCGGCTTCGACCACACCGCGGGCCACAATGTCGCACCGCATGATACCGCCGAAGATGTTGATCAGAACGGCCTTGACATTGGAATCGGAGAGAATGATGCCAAAGGCCTTTCGGACCTGGTCCGCAGTGGCTCCACCGCCGACATCCAGGAAATTGGCGGGAGCCCCCCCCGCCAATTTGATGATGTCCATGGTGGCCATGGCCAGCCCGGCTCCGTTGACCATGCAACCCACGTTGCCATCCAACTTGATGTAGCTCAGTCCATGCTTGCCGGCTTCAACCTCCAAGGGGTCTTCTTCGTCGGTATCCCGGAGCTCTCGGATCCGGGGATGCCGGTAGAGTGCATTGTCGTCGAAGTTGATCTTGGCATCCAGGGCATAAAAGCGGCCGTCTTCGGTGAGGAGCAAGGGGTTGATTTCGGCCAGGGAGGCGTCGGTGGCATCGAATGCCTGGTACAGAGAGTGCATGAACCGGACCGCGGCAGGGACCAGTTTCGCAGGGAGGTCCAGTGCGAAAGCCAACTTCCGGGCCTGGAAGGCCGCGAGCCCCAGTCCCGGCTCCAGAGCCTCCTTGAGGATCAGCTCGGGCTTTTCCGCCGCCACTTTTTCGATGTCGACTCCCCCTTCCCGGCTCGCCATGACGACCACTTGGGCGGCATCCCGGTCGATGGCGATCCCGAGGTAGTACTCCCGTTGGATCTTGAGGCCCTCCTCGACCAGAACCAGCTTTACGGGTTGCCCCTCCGGTCCGGTCTGATGAGTGACCAGTTGCATCCCCAGTATCGAATCGGCGACCTCCTGAGCCTCTTCCGGGGAGCGAGCCAGACGGACCCCTCCTCCTTTACCGCGTCCACCGGCGTGAATTTGAGCCTTGACCACCACCAGCCCGCCCAGCTCGCTGGCGATTTCCCGGGCTTTCTCCTTGCTGTCGGCCACCTTGCCCCGGGGCACGGGGACTCCGTGGGCGCTAAGGATCGCCTTGGCCTGGAACTCGTGAATCTTCATGGTGGAATGTCCTGGGACCGGTGTCGAACGGGATTGCCGAGCCGCCCTCGGAAGCGCCCAAGTATATCGGAAGAGGCGGCCAATTAAAATAAGCGGAGAGTGAAGAGTGGAGAGTGGAGAGCCCCGCCTCCGTTCCCCACGACGGGACAGATCATATGAGAGCGAAACAACAAATCTTCATGGCCTATCGGGAACGAGGACCATGTCCCGCTGAACCGGTTTTCTGACTATTAAACATGGATACACAGGATGGACAGGATAATCAGGACGAGACGCTGCGGCACAGGAACCGGACTCGCTCGATGATCGGATGAGTGTTCGCAATGATCCATGAGCCGGGGAGCGGGACTGGGGGAACCTGTGTTGCAACATAGGCGATGGTTGAATTCAAGGCGGTGAGACCGCCCGCCAAAAAATCCTGTTTATCCTGTGTATCCATGTAAATTAATTTTCTGCCCAGGCTTGACTGTGAACCCGTTTCCCACCACCCGGCGCAGGGCGTTGGTACAGGCAAGTCGGGTACCCGCCCCCTCACGATGGGGCGGATCGTTCGAGGGTGAAACCGGGGACATTGATGGCGTATCGGGGCAGGGGCAGGTTCCGGTTCCCTCACCGTCTTTCTTCGTGTGTCTTCGTGGTCCTTCGTGTCCCTTCGTGGATAACTCTTTTTTTCTGTTGTTTCAAACAAGGCAAGGGCGTTCCGTAACCCACAGGATTTGGGGCTAATTGACCCTGGTGCTGGAGGTTGGGGGCTTCAGAACGTTCACCGGCAGTTCCTTCACCATGAAGCCGTCGAGGTAGACCTGCAGAATATGGGTTCCATATTCCGCAAAGCCCAGGTTGTTGAAGAGGGTTACGTTGTCGGCGAAGCTCCGGGGATCCAGGGAGAATTTGGAGGGATTGGTCTTCATGAGGGTCTTGCCGCGGCCGGGAGACAGCAGTTGAATCTGTGTCTGGTGCCGCCCCTGGCCCACCCAGTGGTTCACCAGGGCGAACCGGAGCACCGTGGAGGGCAGCGACGGCAGGTAGATGTCCTGAAAGATCCCCATGATACTGAGCTTGTTCCCGGCTTCCAGGCGGACGTCGTCGCAGAGAAGCGAGTAAGACAGGTGAACGTGCCCGACTGAGGGTGCAAAATTCATGATGGGAGGGTTGCTGTCCGGGTTGGGAGGAAGGCCATGGTTCCCGCGCACGAGCGCCGTTGCGACTCTGCTCCGGTTGCTGACTCCTCAATCCCGACTGAGCCGGGCCAGGAGTCTGGCATGAATGCCGTCGAAGCCGCCGTTCGACATGATCACCACCTTGTCGCCCGTTCGAAGGCGGGGCGCGATCTGTTCGACGATCTCGCCGGCGGAGGGGAGACAGTGGGCGTCGCAGCCCTGGTTCCTCAGGTCTCCCACCAACTGATCCAGGTCAAGCCGAAGTTCGGGAGCCAGCTTCTCGGGAGCGAAGATCGAGCACAATCTTACGTGGTCGGCATCGGCGAAACAACGGGAAAATGCCTTCTGAAATACCCGGCGGCGGGAGGTGGCGGACCGGGGTTCGAAAATCGCCCACACCCGGTTCTTGGGAAAGCGGTTCCTGATGGCGGCCAGGGTGGCGGCAATGGCCGTGGGATGGTGGGCGAAATCGTCGAAAACGGTGATCCCTGCCACTTCACCGCGGTTCTCCAGGCGTCGCTTCACGCTCTTGAAGGAGCGAAATCCCCGGGCAATGGTTTCCCGGGAAAGGCCCAGTCGGTGGGCGCATACCAGGGCCGCCAGTGCGTTTCTGACGTTGAAGCATCCGGCCAGCGGGATCTCGAATTGGCCCCAATCCTCGCCGCCTCGCAACGCCTGAAAGCGGGTGGACTGTTCCAGAAACCGGATGGCGGACGCGGTCCATTGGGCAGCCGGGTCGATTCCGAAGGAAATGACCGTGGTGGGCGAATCAGCGCTCAGCTTTCGCACCACCGCATCATCCCAACCCGCGACCAGTGCCCCTTTGGAAGGGATAATGTTCAGCAGTCGTCGGAAACTCTGTTTTACCGCCGAAAAATCGGGATAGATGTCGGCATGGTCGTACTCGCAGTTGTTGAAAACGACCACGTCGGGCAGGTAGTGCAGGAATTTGGGGCCCTTGTCAAAGAAGGCGGTGTCGTACTCGTCTCCTTCGATCACAAAGTGCTCTCCATCGGCCACCCGGAAGCTGCTGTTGAAATTGCGGGCGATGCCTCCAATCAGAAAAGATGGCCGCAGTCCGGCGGACTCGAGCAGCCAGGTCAGCAGGGCTGTGGTGGTTGTCTTTCCGTGAGTCCCCGCCACCACCACCGAGGTTTTCCCGCGAATGAAGACTTCCTTGAGGATCTCCGGCAGGGAACGATAGGGTATTTTATCGTCGAGCGTCACCTCCACTTCCGGATTGCCTCGGGAGACGGCGTTGCCGATCACCACCAGATCGGGGCGGGGCCTGAGATGGGATTCGGAAAACCCCTGGAGGATCGCGATGCCCCGATCCTGCAGGAAGGTGGACATGGGAGGATAGACATTCCGGTCGGAGCCGGTGACACGAAGCCCCTTCTGCTGGAGCATGCCCGCCAGCGAGGCCATCCCCGTGCCGCAGATTCCGACCAGGTGGATGTGTCTGACGCCGTGAAGACAATCAACCATCGGCAGATCTTTCAATTGCGGAGGCCAATCGGGGGGGGTATTCCGCCTGGCTGAGAACGGAGCCGCCGGGACTCATCCTGCCGCCACGGCAGCTTCCTCGAACTGGAGCCACCGCTGCCCGGCATCCAATCGTACCTCCACGCCAAAGGGGAGGGTCAGGTTCCCGGTGCTGGTGTGTCCCGAAGGCAGGCCGTACCAGATGGGGACCTGAAATTCCTTCAACAGGCTCAAGACAATCTCCGGTATGGCCGGTGCTTGCCCGGCCTGGCTGCAGTCGAGCATTTCGCCGAAAATGAAGGCACGCACCCCCTGCAGTTTCCCTGCCAGCTTGAGCTGCATCAACATCCGGTCCACCTGGTAGGGTTTGGCGTTGATGTCCTCCAGAAAGAGGATCCTGTCCTGAGACTGCAATTCATAGGGCGTACCGAGGGAGGCAACCAGAAGCGACAAGCATCCCCCGGTCAATCGTCCGCGAGCGGTTCCGGATTGGAGGGTCAGGCTGCCGGGGGAGTGGAGCCTCCGGCCGGGCCGAGTTTCCGTCAGGCAGTGCAGCAGGTTTTTGCGGACGTAGTAGGGCTCTCCCTGGGCGAACTCCTTGGCTACCATGGGACCGTGGAAACAGACCAGGCCGCACTGATTTTCCAGGAATTGCAGCAGAACAGTGACATCGCTGTAACCCAGAAAAATCTTGGGATGCGCCTGCAGGGTCTCCGGATCCAGCAGGTCCAGCAAGTGTTGGCAGCCGTAACCGCCCCGGGCGCAAAAAATCGCTTTCACGCCGGGGTCGGTGAACAGATTCATGAGTGATTCCGCCCGTTGCCGGTGGGAGCCCGCAAAATACTGGTGTCTGGAAAACAGGGAGTCGTTGTAGTGGACCCGGTAGCCCAGTCTCCGGATCTCGGAGATCCCGCTCAGCAAGTCCGGTCGCTGGACGCACCCCGCCGGGGCTGCAATGCCGACGGTGTCCCCGGGTTGAATTGCCTTAGCTCTCTGCATCGGTGGAGTGGCGGAGGATCTCCGCCTGTCTGATTCGCTCCAGAATCAGCTCTCCCATTTTGGGATGGGGACCCAGAGGGGCGCCGAGGCGGATGCCTACCCGGGGATGTTTTTGGGCCACCTCCTCGACCATCCTGGGGATGTCGGTGGTGGAATGCCGTCCCGGACCCAGGAAATAGGGTTGGACCACGATCTCATCCACTCCGGCCGCCACGCAAGTTTCGAATCCCTGTCGAATGGTGGGCTCAGCCAATTCCATATGCGCATGCTGAACAATCAGGAAATGCGACTTCTCCCGCACCATTTCGGCAACCCGGCGCACCACTCGATTGGCGTCCTGCCGGCGGCTTCCGTGATCGATAATCAGAAGACCGGTTTTTTCAGCCATTTCAGGACCGTTCCTTCAACAACGCTCGAGCGATGGTCTCGAGCTGCATGAACGAGGTTCCTTCGTAGATCTTGCCGATTTTCGCATCTCGGTAGAATTTCTCGACCGGGTAGTCTCTGGTATAGCCGTAGCCGCCAAAGATCTCGATCACCTCCGAGGCGATCCGCTCAGCCACCTTGGAAGCATAGTATTTGGCCATGGCCGCCTCCTTGAGGAACCCCATCCCGGCGTCCTTCATCCGGGCCGCGTTGTAGGTCAACAGGCGAGCGGCCTCAAGTTCGGTGGACAACTCGGCGATCTGGAAGCGGATGGCTTGAAATTTGGACAGGGGCTGGCCGAACTGGCGCCGCTCTTTCACGTAGCGGCGCGCCTGTTCGAGCGCTCCGGCCGCCAACCCGATCATCTGAGCGGCGATTCCGATTCTGCCTTCATTGAGCGTTTCAATGGAGACCTTGTAACCCTTGCCGCGCTCTCCCAGGACATTCTCGCCGGGAACCCGACAATGGTCCAGCACCAGCTCGCAGGTGCTGCTGGCGCGGATGCCCAGCTTTTCCTCCTTCTTGCCCACCGAAAATCCGGGAAAGTCCTTCTCGATGAGGAAGGCGGTAATCCCCCGATATCCCAGGCTGCGGTCAAGGGTTGCAAAAAGGATGAACAGGTCGGCCTCCAGCGCATTGGTGGTCCAGAGCTTCTGGCCGCTCAGAAAATAGGTGCCGTCTTTTTCTACCGCCCGGGTCTGGAGTGCGAAGGCATCGCTGCCGGCCGCCGCCTCCGACAGCGCGTAGGCCCCCACCGAGCCAGTGGCCAACCGGGGAAGATAACGGGATTTTTGCTTCTGGCTGCCCCAATTCAGCAAGGCATTGTTAACCAGAGTATTCTGGACATCCACGATCACAGCGGCAGAGGGATCCACCCGGGACAGCTCTTCCACCGCCAGAACCGACATGAAGAAGCTGCCCTCGGCCCCCCCCCAATGCTGGGGAATTTGAATGCCCATCAGGTTCAATTCGAAAAATTGGCGCAGGAGATCGGGGTCGAACTGCTGCTGGTCGTCCATTTCCTTGACACGGGGACCGATCTCGGATTCGGCGAAGTCGCGGACGGCATCGCGGAACAGTTCCTCCTCATCCGTCAATTGGGTCAGGGGTTGCATTTTCATGGGAGGCAGCGAGAACTCCTGGCTTCAAGATTAGCCGGTTTGCCAGCGGCGACGCAATATTCACACCGAACTTCGGAAGTCCCGTTTGGTAAGCCGGGTCTCCGGACCGGTCACAGAAACCTGCCGGTCCGGTTCGACCCGCGATCGGCAGCTGTCGGAGTAGATCGCTTCCGTTCCGACATGGCCTGGTTTCAGACGGGCAGCGGGGTCCGATGGCGATGGAGGAAGTCGAGGGTCACTCGATTGAATTCTTCCGGCCGCTCGAAGTTGTGCAGATGGCCGCCATTCCGAAAAATCACCAACTCGCTGTTGGGGATGGCGGCAGCGGCTTCTCGAGCATACATCGGGGGAAGGGCGAGATCAAAGCTTCCCACCGTGACCAGGGTTGGCGCCTCGATCCGGTGCAGACGATCAAGGGCGTCATGATCCAGATCCGCCTGGTACTGTTGCCTGAGCATCTCTCTTTCCGGGGCGTTGCGGACGATATGCCGAATTTGTTGCTCCACACGATCGGGATGGCGGTGCATGGTTTCCGGGGTGATGAACCACAACACGTTGATGGCATAAAAGGAGGCAAGATCGAACTGCTCCAGCAGCTTGAGCTGAGCCCTGAATTTTCTGGCGGCGTATCCGTGCGCTCGGCCCCAGGTCCCATGAAGTTGAAGGGTCAAGACCAGCTCGGGGTGGTTCAAGGTCAATTCCTGGGCAATGCAGGAACCCAATGACAACCCCGAGACATGGGCCGGACCCACTTCCAGGGACGCCAGCAGGGCGGCCGTATCCTCAGCCATCAGAGGAACACTCAGCGGGACGGGAGGGGCCTTCGTTTTTCCCGTGCCGCGGTTATCGAAGCGGATACAGTCAAATTCGTTTTGGTAGGTTTCCACCTGGGGGTTCCAGCAAGAGCAGTCCAGCCCTGTGCCCATGATGAGGATCAGAGGCGGCCCCTCTCCTTGGCGTTCATAGTGGACACGGACCCCGGTGGGGAGATTCAGAAAGGGCATGGTTGTGGGTGCTGTTTCCCCTGAAATCCGACATGTTACCACAGGGCTCCGCTCCGGCGGCCCCACCCGATGGACTGATCCCGCGGGACAAGAAAAGAAATCCACGAAGGGCCACGAAGGACGACGAAGGGCCACTAAGGGGTTGGAGAAAGCTCAAGAGGGACCCGCCAAAGGTCGGGAAGGGAGAAGAGATTTCCACCAAGGGCGCTAAAGGATCTGTTAAGCGGGCAAAAGATGAATTCGCGAAGGGAATCCAAGGGGTTGGAAAAGACCCTAAAGGGGTCCGTGAAGGGCCACCAAGAAAGACACCAAGGAAAAAAGGAAATCCACGAAGGACACGAAGTTGCACCAACGTTGCGAAAATAATGTAGATTTTGGATCGCTTCAAACGCGGACCCGATTATCGAGCCAGTCAGCTTCCTGTGCAGGAAAAGCCTTTTCTACGGTGGAGGTCGAAGCCATGAGCCGGACCGAGTCGCCCTCCACGGCAAAGCCCTATGGTCTGGCCCGTGTCACGGCGGTGTGGGGCCTGCCCCGCTCGACCTATTATGCCCGGCGTCATCGACGGACTCACCCGTTCGAATCCCGCAAGCGCGGACCGCAGACGGCGTGGAGCGATGAGGCGCTGACCGAGCGGATCCGAGAACAGATCACGGCCTCACCCTTTCGTGGAGAAGGTCACCGCAAGGTGTGGGCACGCCTGCGGGTGGCGGGTGTCCGAAGCTCCAAGGCCCGGGTGCTGCGCCTGATGCGGCAGGCCCAGCTGCTGGCGCCCCAGCGCCAAGCCCTACCCGTGGTGGAGAAGACCCATAGTGGAACCATCACCACCGATCGTCCCAACCGGATGTGAGGCATCGATGCCACGGCAACCGTCACCCTCGACGACGGCCAGGTCACGGTCTTCGCCGCCGTGGACCATTGCACGGCCGAGTGTGTGGGCATTCATGCCGTTAAGCGTGCCACGCGCTTCGAGGCTCTCGAACCCCTCCGCCAAGGCGTCCGTCAACACTTCGGCGGCTTCCGGGGCAGCGCCGCCGAAGGGCTCCGACTCCGTCACGATCACGGTTCGCAGTTCATGAGCGATGACTTCCAGAACGAACTCGCCTTTCTGGGAATCGAGTCTTCGCCGGCATTCGTTCGCGAGCCGGAAGGCAATGGTTGTATCGAACGCTTCTTCAGGACGCTCAAGGAGCAACTGCTGTGGGTCCGGCACTTTCAGTCGATACCGGAACTGGTGCGGGCTCTGGAAGAATTTCGTGCTCTCTACAACCAGCACTGGTTGATTGAGCGTCTCGGCTTCGAGCCTCCGGTTCAGGCAAGACAATGCCTTGCGCTGAAACCGGCCGCTTGAGTATGGTGCGTCTTATCTGTCCAAGAAATCAGGGGCGGTACAAACCCACGCAGGAATCGTCTTGTATCGAGAACGCGCCTTCGGCGGGGATAATTCCCCAAATTCCTCACTTTCGACTTGGACCTAATTTTGGGGGAAGGTCAGCAGGCATGCGTTATCCGCACAGGATTCAAACGATAGCAGCCTTAGGCAGAAGCAGCACGTGTACGGTGAGCCATCCGGATTAACCAACGTTCCCACATCTGCGTCATGGCCGAATTCGTACAAAGATCAGCTGCCTCGTCCCTAACTGACTCCCAGCTGCGTCGGCGAGCTGCTTCGGCAGCCAGCAGCAACAACATATTCTGGTACGCTTCAGGGCCTATCGATGACGTTATCATCGTCCTCAAACGGTCTTCAGTTAGAGATTCCGAGGTCATTTCACGAGCGGAAACGTTTAATCGTTCAAATACTTCCTTCGATTCCGCCCAACCCAGGCTTAACCGATCGCCGTTCGCAGCGGCTTCAACGAGATCGAGACTTCTCAGCTTATCGATGTCATTTGAATACACATGCAGACTGTCGCTGACATGGTTATAGCTGCCTATCCGTAGCCCCAGCCAACCGGCTAGAATCTCTTGCAGATACGTGAATTGAACGAAGTTATATGGCAACCCCAGAAAGGCATCGTTGCTGCGCATAACTTGGGTCCATTCCAACCGGTTGTCACGAACTTTCAACAGCGAAACGATATTGCACGGAACGTCTGGCGCTACAGCGGCGCCGTTCCGATCTGGGAAATCAACCACAGAATCCCAGATCTGGAGAACCACTTGCCGTCCATCCGGGTTGTTGCGAAGCGCATGAAACGCCCTGTCTAATTGGTCTAGCCCAAGATGAGATCGAAGCCGATATCCGTAAGCTCCGTGAAACGTAGGTCCTTCCCCTGCGAAACGTGGCAGTCGAGTGTTCCAAAAGCTCAGAAACCGGGAGTCATTGTGTCCGTTTACCAGCCAGATAACTTCGGCGATGGCAAACGCCAGATTGATGGGTGGGTTGCGGGATAGCACCCAGCGCTGGATGGGATCACAGATGGAAATCGCAGCGTGAAGAATCTCATGGGTAAGTCCTGCACGGCTCGCCTGAACACTCTCACAATCTCTGTTGAAGTGTCCCGCAATATCGCGCCAGACTTGGTCTGCTGTTGTGCCTTCAAATAAGCGGAACATCGTTGCTGCCTATCTGATCGTTCAATCCCCACTTTGGGGGATACCAGTATTCAATTGGGCCATCCTGCGCCCGGTACCTCTGCTTTATTCGCGTCCTGCCTGACGCAGATGAGAATTCTGGATGTTTGATCCTTGAATACTTGTCGACCTCGCAGAATAGATTCTGACAATCTATCAACTGTAACGGACGCCCCCAAAGCGACTGAAAAGACAAGCCAAGTGCCTCGAACTCACCTTCCTGCCGATCTCGGACCATCTTGATGGTCTCTGCTTCGTTGAGACCACCAAGATCGCGAAAGCATTTCTGTAGACCCGACCTCGCTCCCGGCCCCGGAACCACGAATTCCGTTTCGCTAAACTCGGTTAGCACACTATAGTTTAGGTCCGTCACATACTGATAAGCCAAGAAGTCGCCTAGCGTCGGATAGGAACGAAGCAGTTCAAACGCCACCGCCATCGTTTTGGCGTCACAGAGTTGCTGAGGAAGATCATCACGCATCATGCTTTCGACCAGCCCGAGATGCATTCGGTGCTTCCGGCCCAAAGATGCAGAAGATCGGCCTCCAGACGGCATTATATAAGCTGCCGAATAGATCCTCTGGTTCCGTTCTATCGCCTCCGTCAGCGTATCGTCGTAGTGCTTCCGCGAATATCCCTTGTACGACACCTCCCCGAATCTCGATTCCAACAGCGCCCACGTTTCGATCCTATTGAAAATCTTGAAAAGAATCGTTCGAAAGAATAGTTCTTCTGGCGTCTGTTCTCCCTTGTAGATGACGTTCTTGATCAAGTACTGACTCACACGATCTGACGCACGATATACATTCGTAAACTTGTACTGCTGAAGAATCGCGTCGTCTGTCCACGGTGACTCTTGCCCTCTCAACCGACGGAAGAAAATATTCTGCCGTTCCGTCGCGAAACGCCAGTAAGTCTCATATACGATCGTAGGATTTGCGGGCGACATCTTTGAGAACATCTGAGTGCGCGTAATAGGTCCGATCGCTCGCTTCCTTTCGAAGGGCAGGTCAGCCTGAAATGCTCTGCCATGACCGCGAGGAACACAATTGCTCGGAAGGATCTCATTCGCTTGAAAGCAGATCTCTTGAAGCGCGTCTGAGAGTCCTAGTTGATTCGTGATCTGAAATACAGGGTGACGACCACTTTCACGGTCGGCCAAGCACATATACTCTCTACTCAGTTCGTCCCAACGCTCTACGGGGACTGGATGCAGCGGGCCATCGCGACGCAACAAGAACACAGCCGACGGTAGGATCTCGTTCCAATGCACGCTTTCTAGAGCGATCATTGCGCGCAATGATCGCTCAGCGATTCCCGCAATCATCCCGTAAACCCATGTAGACCACCAGAATCGGTCCAACACAACGACTCGACCTGCCGCCAGCGCTGGGCGAATCTGCGATTCGATCGCGTCGATATGCGCGGCGACATGTAAGACCTGAAGGCTGGCTGGTGCGACTGTCGAAATCCTTTCTACGTGCGCACCATGGTGCAGCTCGTACACATGCCTTCCCAAGCTCCCCTCTTCCCGACCAGGAAACGAAAAATATTCACAATCGACGCCTTCTGATGACAACTTTTCGGCAAACGCCTGGGACAATGTGGTCTTACCAGCACCGTCGGGCCCCTCGAAAACGAACAGCTTGGGAGTTCGTCCTGCTGCAAGGTCCTTCATTTTGCCGTAACCCCTTCGCTCTGTATGTTATGGAGCGAGATCCCGTAGATCAGTGGCCAGGCCGTGCCCTAGGGTCATCTCCAAAGCAACTCTGGGCGTTGCGAGATAGGCCGCTTCGTCTTCGGGTGCCTCTGCACCTTCTGCTAGCCCACGTAATACGAGGATGGTGATCGCGATCAGAAACGCAATCGTGATTCCTCGCCATACAGTGACCGAGGTTTCGACCGCCGAGATCCGTTTGTCATAGTCACCACGGAGTTCATCGACTGTTTTCTTTAAAGCAGCCGGAGAAGCAACGTCGCCTTGAATCCTCATAATGTCGTCTCCGCTTATGGACAGCTGGTTCAGATTGCGGCCAGTGTAAACATCTTCAGTAGAATCATCGAGGTTGGCGAACCAAACGAGAAACACTCGTTGTGAATGATCGAGTACGATGTCCTGACTCCCAGCGTTGTAGACAGCAAACTTCAGTCGACCACTAAAACCAGGATCGACATGGAATCCGGAGACATTCACTAATCCGCGAAACTTGATACCAGCCTTAATAGATATGAAAGCGATGGCATCCTTTGGAACGCTGACCCGTTCACTTGTCAGTAGTAACGCGAACTGTCCTGGGGGGATTACGAACTGCTGCACCTCTGACACCTGCGTCTTGGTCCGTTCGCTGTTAGAAGTTGCGAACGCTTCATTCCCGAGTCCGAGTTCATATGCGGCATGCTTTACGTTCGCCTCGTCGTAAGGCTCTATCAGATGTTCCGCAGCTAAGCGGTGCCTCAGTGTTTCAGTTCGCCAGAATGCCATCACACCCCCTGTCCTGATGTAGCAGTAGCGACTTCGCTCATGTGAGAGTACGGTTGGTAGAGCGCTCGTTCGACGAGTTCAAGAAGTGGACTTAGCGCAGCCTTTGATTTCACCGCTCCAAGTTCAGGATGAGCGATAAAGCAATTCAACCTATCGAGCCGGAGTCCCAACTCATGCGCCATGAAATGGCCTAGCTGGCAAAGCCCTAGATAGTTGCCGTATGCACGGTCGAATATGTATTGACTCGGATAATAGGCGTTGACTGCCAAGCCGGAATCGTCGTCGTAATTGAAACTCACTTGTTGCAGACACGGAAAACCGCGAAGCGCCTGTCCAGTTAGCCCATCTTTAACATAGGAACGGGCAGTTTGGGGTATTTTACCCTCATTTTGGCCCAAAATCACCTGTAAGTTGTTGATTCTTGGTTGGAGGACTGAATGTAGTGCCATAATCGTATGGGAGGGACTTGACCCCCTCGACCCCCTCTGGTAGGGTCCCTCCCATGTTCATCCGACGTACCCAGACCCGCTCCACTTCCTCCGGCCAGACCTACTTCACCCATCGCCTCGTCCGCTCCCATCGCGTCTCAGGCAAGGTCCGCCAGCAGACCCTCCTCAACCTCGGACGCCACTTCGCCATCCCCCGTGACGACTGGCCCCTGCTGTGCCGCCGCCTGGATCAGATCCTCAGCGGTCAGTTGCCCCTGTGGCCGGAAGGGTCGGCCCAGTTGGAGGAGGAAGCCCAACGCATGGCCGAGCGCTTGCTTGAGGGCGAAGCCGACGTGACCGGCGCCGGTGGGGAGGCCTCGTCAGAGGATCTGCAGACGGTCGAGGTGGATTCGGTGGAGTTGACCCGTCCGCGCAGTGTGGGGGTGGAGCAGGTGGGCTGCTGGGCGCTGGAGCAGTTGGGGTTGGGGGACCTGCTGGGTGAGTTGGGGCTGAATGGACCGATGCGGGCGGCGGCGGTGGGGGCTATTGTGGGCCGTCTGGCCCGTCCCGGCTCGGAACGGGCCACCTGGGGCTGGCTCGGCCGCCGCAGCGGCTTGGGCGAGTTGCTGGACTTCGACTTTCAGACCCTGAGTCTGATGCAGATGTATCGCGCCTCAGACGCGCTGATGAGACACCGCCAGGCCATCGAGACCCGCCTGTTCACCCGGGCCATGGGCCTGTTCGATCTGCAGCCGACCGTCACCCTGTTCGATCTGACCAACACCTTCTTTGAAGGGGCGGCCAGCCGTCAACCCAAGGCCCAGCGGGGGCACTCGAAGGATAAGCGCAGCGACTGTCGGCTGCTGACGCTGGGGTTGGTGCTGGACGGGGCCGGGTTTGTGCGCCGCTCGAAGGTCTTTGCCGGCCGGGTGGATGAGCACAAGACGCTGGCCGGGATGCTGGAGGCGCTCGAGGCGCCCCGGGGGGCGCTGGTGGTGATGGATCGGGGGGTGGCGACCGAGGATCGCATCCAGTGGTTGAGGGAGGAAGGGTACCGCTACCTGGTGGCCAGCCGCCAAGGCCACCGGCAGTTCGACCCTGAGGCGGCCGTGACGGTGGAGACGGCTTCCAAAGCCACCTTACAGCTCCACAAGAAGGTCTCCGACGACGGCCGGGAAGTGCGTCTCTACTGCTGCTCCCAGCAGCGGGCTCAGAAGGAGCGAGGCATCCTCGAGCGCTTCAGCCGGCGTTTCGAGCAGGGGCTGACCCGACTCTCCCAGGGACTCTCACGGCCGCGGTCTCACAAAGGCATCGAGAAGGTCCGGGAGAGGATCGGGCGGTTGAAGGAGAAGAGCCGCGGGGTGGCTCAACACTACACCATCGAGGTCCTCACCGACGAGAGCGGCCAGAAGGCGACGGCCCTGACCTGGAAGCACCACCCCCGCCAGGGCTCGATGGCCACCCATCCGGGGGTCTACTGCCTGCGCAGCAACCAGACCGACTGGGATGAGGAGAGCCTGTGGCGCACCTACACCACTCTCACCGACGTGGAAGCGGTGTTTCGCTCCCTGAAATCCGAACTGGGTCTGCGCCCCATCTACCATCACAAGCCGGTGCGGTCGGAAGGCCACCTGTTCCTGACGGTCATCGCCTATCAACTGGTGCAGGTCATCCGCAAACGCCTCAAGCAGCGGGGCGACCCCTCCAGTTGGACCACGCTGCGGCGCATCCTGGAAGGACAGCAGCGGGTCACGGTGACTTTCCGGCGTGGGGACGGGCGGACCTTGCACGTACGCAAGGCCACTCGGGCAGAGACGGATCAGAAGGCCATCTACGACGCCTTGGGCATCGATCCCTCTCCCGGAGGGGTCCGCAAGATGATCGTCTGACTCCCCCCCAATCGCCAGTTTCAACGCGTTTGTAGTGCCACTTGCGCGTTTCTGCCTTTGTAACCTGTTGATAATAAGCGTGTGATTGGAAGCCTTGTTAAAGATGGGTTAGGTCCTTTGTAGGATCTAGACAGGCTGCTTGTAGGGCTGACTGGCGAGGTCGACGTGGCCGGTCTCGATCTCGTGTCCAATCGTAGATAATCTGATCGAGTTGATTCTTCGAGTGCAATTCGTAAGAGGCTCCTTTCTTCTTGCTACCGTGAAAATCAATCATCCGCTCGAAATACGTCCCGTAACGATTTCGCTGGTCCCTGGCCTTCAGCCGTGGCAGAAATTTCCTCAGATACCAGTCAAACAGTTCTTCTCTCGGTGGTTTCCCTTCTCGAATCCAGTGACGATAGGGAAAAATCGTCAGCGCAGACTCATCACATAGGTACTTGCCGTCCTTCTTCAGAGTGGCATCTAACTCCGTTCGGATATCGAGTCGTTCGGCAGGTTGGCAGTCGATAAATTCGTCGACCGAAATCATAAGGGGCGGCAAGACACCGTGGTTCATAGCGAGAGAAAACGCCTGACCCCATGCCAACGAAAGATTGCTTGCAACAATCGTCTCAGGTGCACGTGTAGACATCAGGATCTTCCAAGTGACGATAGATGCTACGACCTTCAAATTCTTTTCGGCGAACTCGCACGAAGCTTGACCATGTTCCGCGTCCGGCAACGACGCGGCTTATACCCGGATGTTGTGCTTTCACAACTTGCCCAACTGCATTTATCTCAGTAGAAGACACAGAGGAACCTTCGATGACTCCATCGGTGGGGACGATCGCTAGATCGCCCACTCTTAAGTCAACTGCGACTGCGTTCCACGATTCGTCCGCGACGATCAAGTGGGAGGAGCATTCTGTCCCGAGAATCGAAGCCCTGATGGCCTTCGGTGTGACCTTCATGAGCTTGGTGGCGTGCGATCGGGTGATCGCGTTCATAGACAACCAAAGGTGATAGACGAGAGTCTCATACCCCACTCCGAGTTGGCCCGCCACGATGAATGACTGCACGGGAGTACTCTGATCGATCCGCCAATGTCTGGCCGAATATGCCATCTCCACAGCCCATGGAGGCATTAGGAGATAGTTGGCAAAAAGCGACGCCAAACGTTCCTCCGGTGACTGATCCGTCAGACGTGGGTCTTCGGTCAAATCGTCGATTCGAGAACCATGATTGAAAAACCAGTGCGCCAACTCATGGGCACAGGTAGACGCCTGACGGCCTGGCGGACGCATGGACGGCACAACGATCGTCTGTGAAGACCTGCTATATATCCCACCGAAACTGCTACCTCCGCCGAAGCGAACTTCTACGTTGAGCTTCTCGGCGAGATCGAACACACAGATCGGATCGCCCCGGCGTTTGGCAGCCCTGCGCCGAACTTCCAGGGCTCCTCGAAGACCCCGCACGCCTAGTTCTGATCGATTGGTTTTCATCCCAAATTTCTTTCAGTCTTACGCAAGGTGCGCAAGAGTCGCATGACGTTATCAAGGTCCTCTCGCTTCAGCTTGGCAAGTTCACGCGCAGCAAGTTCAACGGCAGGATCGTCGACCTCCGGAATCTCCATCGTTAACCAGGACACACTCACAGCGTAGAGGTCCGAAAAACGAACAAGCTCCTCCGCAGAGACCCTTCGACGGCCGGCTTCGATTTCTGAAATGGTAGGGCGTTTAAAGTCGAACAACTTCGCAACCTGCCCTTGGGAGAGTCCGGCCTGTTCGCGTGCTGCACGTAATCGCACTGCTATCGCTGACCGCATTGGATCAGTCTCTGGCATCGCTTGAACCTCCAGTACGTACAAGAGCCGAAACGACTGAAACGATATCGCCCATTGTTCTCGGTCGTTGCGCCTTGTCGTCAACGAATGGGTTCAATTCATAAGGAATTTCGAAACCCAATCTCTCAGAAAGCGAACAGGCATAATCAACACCGTCTTCACTCTTCAGACCAAGGTCACGTATCGGACTCGTTGTGTCATCTATTTCGCGTGTCTGGTCATCCGGTACGAAATCGCGAATGCATTCCAGGACGGTGTTTCGAATCGAATCCACTTCGGTTGGCATTCTCGTCCTCCTTACATATAGTAATATATTCTTACCAACCGGAACAGTAAAGCTCTTTCGTAATTCTCGACTTCGTTTGGTCGTTCAGGAGTGTTACTTACGGCTAGGAACACGACAGAAGCGAAGATCTTGAGATTTGACTTCCACTCGATAAAACGGTCCACTTCGAGAGTAAGTGTTCCGGGAAAAGACCCGGGAGAACTCCGTGTACCGCCCCCGATTTCTTGGACAGATAACACCCACCAAACTCAAGCGGCCGGTTGCAAGGCAAGGCGTTGTCGCGCCTGAACCGGAGGCTCGAAGCCGAGAGGCTCAATCAACCAATGCCGGTTGTAGAGAGCGTGAAATTCTTCCAGAGCCCGCACCAGTTCCGGTATCGACTGGAAGTGCCGGACCCACAGGGGGACGCCCCTTGCGAGGAAACTCGATCCAAAGGCCTATGGGGTGGCAAGCAAATGGCGTCGTATGGGTGAAACGGCTGCAACGTAGCGATATTCACCCCGCCGTTTCACGTTTTCGACAACCACAACGCTTCTCTCTCAGAGGGCGGAGGCCTCCCCGTTGTGGTCGGCGCTTTTCTGAAACGCCGCATGGGGGATGCACACAACCCAGAATCTCCGATCCGCAGCACGGCCAGCTTGCCACTCCACTCGACGGACCCGGACACCCGGACTCAGGATCGATTCTCGGCTGACCTGTCCGCCAACGTCCTGGATGGTCCAGTGGATTCCTTTTTAAAAAGAGGGGAATAATGAGGGAACTGCAACCGGCTGATCCGTAGTAAGTTTATTATAGTTAATGGGTTACAACTTTGAGATTGCAGGCTGTGCGCAGCTTCTCGTCCTGTTATTCCTGTCCGTCCTGTCTATCGATGTTTGTGTTTATTCGTGTCCATTCGTGGTTCGTTTTTATTAATGATCAACCGTTTTTCCTCGAATGATCCGCAGGGCAGGGCGGGGGCCCGGCTAAACAGGTACCTCTTCTCAAGAGTACAACCCCACAGTGAGAAATGCTGGCTGCAGCCCAAACCCGGTTTGAATTTGCGCCAATCCGAGATTTGAGACTAAGATACCAGGCTCCTCCGGAGGTTGGCGGCACTGCAACCAGGATTCCGTGGGGAGCTTTCATGGACCGAGTATTGTCGAAGCTGCCGGAGCGGATTTTCTGATGGCGGGTCGATTGATCACCGTAGCCCACAGTCCGGATTCAGACGACGCCTTCATGTTCTATGCCTTGGCTGAGAACCGAATCGACAGCGGCGAGTTCGAGTTCCGGCACGTCTTGAAGGATATCGAGACTCTGAACCGAAACGCCCTGGAGGGCCGCTACGAGGTCACAGCCATCTCCTTTCATGCCTATGCCTTTTTGTGTGATCGATACAGCCTGCTGGACAGTGGAGCCAGCATGGGGGATCGCTATGGTCCTCTGGTGGTCTCCAAGAGAGCCATGAAGCCCGGGGATCTCAAAGGCAAGGTGATTGCCATCCCCGGTACCATGACCTCCGCCTTTCTGATTCTGAAGCTCTTCGAGCCCGACTTTACGCCAGTGGTGGTCCCCTTCGACCAGGTATTTCAGGCGGTTGCCGACGATCGTGCCGATGGCGGGTTGGTGATCCACGAGGGTCAGTTGACCTATGCCAGTCTGGGGCTGCACGCCGTGATCGATCTGGGGGAGTGGTGGCACCGGGACACCGGCCTGCCGCTGCCCCTGGGTGGCAATGCCATCCGCAAGGACCTCGGATCGACAGCCAATGGCCGGATTGCTCGGATCCTCAAGCAGAGCATTCAATACGGGCTGGATCATCGGGAGCAGGCCCTGGCTTATGCCATGGGCTTTGCCGGAGACTTGGACCCGCGCCTGGCGGACCGATTCGTGGGCATGTACGTGAATGAAAGAACGCTGGGCTATGGAGCGCCGGAGCGCCGTGCCGTTCAACTGCTGTTGGACCGGGGATACCAGAAGGGGATTATCGATCGCCGGGTCCAGGTGGAATTCGCGGAACGGGATTTGTCGGGCGGGCAGGATTGAATCGGGCCGCTGCACGGGCGTCCGAACATTGACAGGATCAGAGAGCTCCTCTTATAATCTCGGGCCACGAAGCGAGGTTTCATGTACGCAGTGATAAAAACCGCCGGCAAGCAGTTCAAGGTGGCCCCCGGAGAAGTGGTCCGCCTTGACAGGATGGAGCAGCAGGTGGGGGACCGGGTGGAATTCGACAACGTCCTGGCCATTCAGGACAAGGAGCAGTTCACCATCGGCCGCCCCACAATTGACAACGCCAAGGTCCTGGGGACGGTGGTCGAAACCGGCAGGGCCAAGAAGATCCGCGTCCTCAAGTTCAAGCGCAGAAAACAGTATCGCATCCTGAGGGGACACCGTCAGGCGTTCACCGCAGTCAAGATCGACGCCATCCAGGCCGAACCGCAGACGGGTTGAAGGAGGATACCCCATGGCTCACAAAAAAGGTGTGGGCAGTTCCCGAAATGGCCGCGATTCCAACGCTCAGCGGCTCGGTGTCAAGCGATTCGATGGGCAGCAGGTCACGGGAGGTTCCATACTGGTCCGCCAGCGGGGGACCAGAATCAAGCCCGGGACCAACGTGGGGCTTGGGAAGGACGACACTCTCTATGCCCGAATCGGTGGACTGGTGAAGTTTGAAAACAAAGGAAGAAAAGGGCGGTTTGTCAGCATCTATCCCGCGGCTGAGTAGGAAAACTTGATCTGAATGAATCCCCTGTAGTGGACTCTGGCGGTCCATGGCAGGGGATTTTGCTTTTGGAGTCGGGATGTTTCTGGATGAGGCTTCCATCAGCGTCAGGGCCGGCGACGGCGGGTCCGGCTGTGTCGCCTTCCGCCGGGAAAAGTTTGTTCCCCGGGGAGGACCGAGCGGTGGCGACGGCGGACGTGGCGGGCATATCCATATGCAGGCCTCCATGCGCCACAACACGCTGATCCAGTATCGATACAAGAGAGTATTTCGGGCCCGGCGGGGAACCCACGGTCTTGGAAGCAAGTGCCATGGCAGGGATGCTGCGGATCTGACCCTGACCGTGCCGGTCGGCACTGTTGCCCGCGACGCGAGCAGTGGCGATCTGGTTCATGACTTCCTGGTCGCCGATGAAAAAATTCTCCTGTGCCGGGGCGGGCGCGGGGGCAGGGGCAATGCCCAGTTCGCCAGCTCGGTGAACCAGGCTCCGCGCCGCTTCGAGTATGGTATTCCCGGAGAGAGTCGCGAGCTGAAGCTGGAACTGAAGCTCCTGGCCGACGTGGGACTGGTCGGCTTTCCCAATGTGGGGAAGTCCACCCTGATTTCGCGTCTTTCGGCCGCCCGGCCCAAAATCGCCAGCTACCCCTTCACCACCCTGCAGCCGAACCTGGGAGTGGTCGAGCTGGAGGACTACCGGAGCTTTGTGGTCGCCGATATTCCGGGTTTGATTGCCGGGGCTCACCTCGGGCAGGGCCTTGGGATCCAGTTCCTGCGCCATATCGAACGGACCAAGGTGCTCTTGCACCTGGTGGACCTGGCGGGAGACCATGGTCGCGATCCGGTGGTCGACTACGAGACCGTCAATCGGGAATTGGCTGCCTTCAATCCGGCAATGCTCCAAAAGCCCACCCTGGTGGTAGCCTCAAAAATCGATGCCATAGGGGACTCGACCCAACTGGGAATACTGAGCAGGCTGGCGAGGAGCCGCGGCCTGGAATGTCACTCCATTTCCGCGGTTACCGGTCAGGGCCTTCAGGATCTCAAGCTCAAGATCTGGGGTATGTTGGAGACCCTGGCTGGGGAAAGAGTCACCGCCGCAGGCGGCAATGGATCCCATGAATGACCGGATGGTTCGAATCGGCTTGCTGGGAGGAACCTTCGATCCCATTCACCGGGGTCACCTCCAACTCGCGCAAGCCGCCCTCCGGGTGGCGGGACTGGAGCAGGTCTATCTGGTGACGTCGGTGCGTCCCCCCCACAAGACCCGTAGGACCGAGGCCAATTTTCTTGACCGCCACGCCATGGTGGCCCTGGCCGCAATGGATCACCCTCGGTTGGTTCCCTCCAGCCTGGAGCATGGCCGGGAGGGAAAGTCCTACTCGGTGGATACCATTCGGCAGTTCAAGCAATGGCGGGGAACTGCCTCGGAAGTTTTCTTCATCCTGGGCATCGATACCTTTCTGGATATATCGAGTTGGAAAGACTTCGAGCGTTTGCCTCAGCTCTGTCGGTTTCTTGTGTTTGCCCGTCCCGGCTTTGATGAGAACCAACTGGCTCTGAGAATCCCTGAGGGATTTCTGAAGTCGGTCTGTGTGATTGACGACCGGAACCCCATTTCTCTCGACCCGCATCGTCGCTGTTACCTGTACCGCGAGTTCTCGATCGAAATTTCCTCTTCGGAGATTCGGGAGCGGATTCGGCGCGGGCAACCGGTGGAGGACATGCTTCCACCTGCAGTGCTGGAATACATCGAAAAAAACCACCTTTACGGAGGCTAGAGGCCCTAGTTGAACACAGACGATCCCCTACTCAGGTGCGCATTTGAGGCCGCCCGGGACAAGAAGGCGCTCGATCTCATGGTTCTCGATCTCAAGGAGATGGCCGCCTTTACCGATCACTTCATCATTTGCTCGGGCAGTTCGGCCCCCCAGATCCAGGCGATCTCCAACGAGATCGAAATCAGACTGAAGAGAATGGGGAAATCACCCGACCATATCGAGGGTTACCGGCAGGCACAGTGGATCCTGATGGACTACTCGGAGTTCGTAGTCCACATTTTTTCTCCAGACAGGCGGTCCTATTACAACCTGGAACGCTTGTGGCGCGGCGCCAGCAGAATTGACGGTCCCAACCCTTCTGTGACAGCACTCCCTGATTCGGTATCGGAACCGTCCTGACCGCTGAGCCCCCTCTCGGGAGCTTCTTCGCCCCATGAAACTGATGTTGCGGTGGATCGGGAAGACCAGAAATCCCCACCTGGCGGCACTGATTGGCGACTACCTGGCTCGCATTGGTGGCTTGGCGGATCTGACACTGTCTGAGGTCAAGGCCGTTGAGTTTCAGGATGCGGCCCGGACGGTGGCCGCCGAGGGCCGGCAGTTGCTCAGAGGGCTCGGCCGGGATGACTTCCTGATTGCCATGGATCCGCAAGGTCAGCCGTTGAATTCGGAGAGCTTTGCCCAGGTCATCGCCGATCGGCGGGAACACTCCCTGAAGAGGATGGTATTCGTCCTGGGGGGACCCAACGGGTTGTCACAGGCGGTCCGGAATCGCAGCCATCGAGTCATTTCCTTGTCTTCCATGACCTTCAGCCACGAGATCGCGCGCCTGGTACTCCTGGAGCAGATATACCGGGCCTTCACCTTGGTCCACCGCATTCCCTATCACAAATAATTTGGGGTTTGCCGCCTTTTTGGGGTAGTATTCCCGGTTTCGTTAACGCCGTTCCTGGCGGATTGGTGGGGGGCTCATCGCCTCGACCTTGCCTTCGAATTTCATCATCATGGATACCAGAAGACGCGGCCAGTTCAGAAAGAAGCTGCTGAAAAAGAAAGAAGATTTGGACCGGATGGTCTCCAAGACGGAACTATATGGCAGGGAGGCCGATGAAGACACCTCCCAGGACGTTGCTGACAAGGCGGCCAGTTCCTACACAAAGGAATTTTTGTTCAGCCATAGCAGCAGTGAGCGCTCCATCATGCAACTGGTGGACGAGGCCCTGGCCAGGGTTGACGATGGCACATTCGGCGTGTGTGTCGCCTGCGAGAACAGCATTCAAGCCAGAAGGCTGGAGGCTGTTCCTTGGACGCGATACTGCATTAGCTGCCAGGAAAAACAGGAAGAAGGTCTTCTGGAGGAATCCCACTTCCACTAACCCATTAACCTCTCCCTCTCCGTTCGATCCATGGTTTGAAGCCCATCTCCGGGCGGTTGCGCCCTCTATTCGATTCCCTGGTTTCGGTTCTGTTTCCCGCCACTTGCGTGGTCTGCCAGTGCCCCGTGGAAGCCTTGGGCTGCGGGGTCGTTTGCCGGCCTTGCTGGCAGCGCATTGGTCAGATGGACGGAATTCTGTGCGACCTGTGTGGCTACGCCTTTGCTTCCCGGAATTTGCCGGCCGGGAAGATGCTGTGCGCGGCTTGCCGCAGAGGGTTCTTCAGCTTTGATTTCGCCAGATCCTACGGCAGGCTGGAGGATCCGCTCCAGGAGATCATCCACCAGTTCAAGTATGGCTCTCATCCCAGCCTGGCCCGGCCTCTGGCCCGCCTGCTCCACGCGCTTTGGGTCCAGGACTGTCAGGATCGGGCTCCGGATATGATCCTGCCGGTACCTCTTCACAAGGCCCGGCAGAGGGAACGAGGCTTCAACCAAGCCTGGCTGCTGGCCCGGCACCTGAGTCGCTGGACACAAATGCCTCTCATGGACCGGGTTCTCGTCAGACATCGGTCCACCGCAGCGCAGGCGGGGCTCTCCCGCAAACAGCGCCGCCGGAACATCCAAGGCGCATTCAGAGTGGCGGATCGGGCGGCCATCCGCGGGCGGGCGCTCCTGCTGGTCGACGATGTGTTCACTACCGGTGCCACATTGAATGAATGTGCTAGGATTCTAAGGAAACAGGGGGCACATCGAGTCGATGTCGTGACCATTGCGCGAGTCGTGGCCTGGTCAATCCAGCCTGTGTGAGCCTCATGGCACGGTTCAGTCCCATTGCCAATGTCGCCGCAGCCTGTGGAGTCTTGTGGGCTCTGTGGTGGGTTTCGACCGCGCGGGGAATCGGACCGGCTGCCCCGGCAGGCCCGGTTCCCCTCTCCAGTGAGACCGAAGTCCGGCAGGACCTGTTTTTCGGTCCCGACTATCTCCCCCTGCAGCTTGGCAACCGCTGGATCTACGAGCGGGAGGACAGCCGATTTCAGAGGACGACCCAAGTCAAGATTGAGATCATTGCCAGACCTATCCTGACGTGGACGACCTACTACGTCTTCAATCAACTTCCCTTTGTGCCGGGTCTGGAAGGCGAGCACAACCTGGTGGTTCGCTACGAACAAGACACTCGCCAGTTTCTCCGCTTGATTGCGCAGGATCAGGACCAGGAAGAAATTCCCCTGTTTCCCGTAGGGGAATCGGCCGATGCCATCATCGACCAGTCTCCGGGTGACGACGGGCTTCCGGTGGCCAACCGTTTGAGTTACCTGACCTGTCCCGATTGTGAGGCTTCAGGCCTGGAGATGATCTTCGACCGCGGTCTGGGCATTGTAGAGGTCGGCATCTTTTCCGACTGGGGATCGGAGAGCTACAGGCTGAAATCGGCGTCGGTCAACGGCCGCAATTTCGGCGAACCCATGCAGCCGGAGACCGAACCCGACCGACCGAGGTCCGAGGTCGTGTTCAGCCGGGCCGACCCCGTGCTGAGCCTGGAGCTCCAGAAGAAGCCCCAGGCGGTCGATCTGTTGTTTGTCGTCAAGAACCCGACCGACTACTTTCTGAGCTTCAACTTCAACTCAAGCCAGACCTACGACTTTGTCGTCAGAGAAAAGCAAACGGGATTTGAAGTCTGGCGTTGGTCCAAGGGCTACTTCTTTACGCCCGTGATCCGCAGCCATGCCCTGCTGCCTCAGAAAGAATGGAAGTTCAAGGAGGTTTGGAACTTGAAGGACAATGAACGCAATGACATCAGGCTGGGGGCCTACGAGGCCGTGGCCATACTCACCTCCCAGATATCCCGTGAATCCTCGGCAGTGGAGATCGTGCTGCCCTGACCCGGCTCTTGCCACCAATGACAGGAAACGTGGGTACTCACAATGAGGGGGTAGCCACGAAGAAACGGGTTAGTCAGCCTGTGTTGGTTATGATACATTGTATTACATGAAAGAAGTGATCACAATTCGTCTCGGAGCCGAGTTGCAGATCGAACTCGACGACCTATGCGAACAGCTTGGGAGGACACGGAGTGAGGTTGTGCGAGACGCACTGCGGAGACAGCTCAGTTTGATGCGTTTCGAACGTACCCGCCGCCGCATCATCCCGTTTGCCGAAGCCAGAGGGTATCTGACCGATGAGGACGTTTTTCTTGACGTCTCGTGAAAGTCTTCTTCGACACGAATGTCCTGGTCAGTGCCTACACGGCGCGCGGCCTGAGCGCTGACCTGTTTCGATTAGTCCTAACCGAACATGAACTGCTGACAGGTGAGGTCAACCTGCTGGAGTTCAGACGGGTCCTTGGGCATCGGTTCAACGTTCCGGAATCCGCGTTGGCACAGGCTGAGCGGGAGCTTCGCGATCACACGATCATTCCAAAGCCAGACGCTTCACTTGACCTGGGCATTCGGGACTCCGACGATACATGGGTGCTTGCCTCGGCGGTTCACGGCCAGTCTGACGTTCTGGTTACAGGAGACAGGGATTTGCTCGACGTGGCGGAGGCGTCCCCCGTACCGATACTGAATCCCCGAGACTGCTGGCAGTGGCTGCGGGGGGAGTGAAGCGCGTGGCGCGACTGAAGAACACAAGACAGCGTGGGTTTGAGAACTACGACCTATTGTCGCCCCCCCCTGCCCGACAATGACGTTCGGTCGCGTTAGGGGAAATTCCACAACAGGTAGCCGGCAACCACCGTTCCCGCCACGGCTCCTCCGTAACAGAAAAGAGTGATGGCCGGGTTGAGATGCTTGATTTGCAGGCCGTCGTAGAGGGCGAAGCGAAATCGATGAGCCCAGTGAAAGAGCGACAGAAAACAGAGCAGAAACAGGCCCAGGCGGACCACCGGATGTTGAACCAGCCCCAGCGTTTTTTCATAGCCGGGTGGCTGCAGCCATCCCAGCGGGAAGGCCAACCCGTAAAGAAAGAGGAGAACGGGCACCAGAAAGGCGGCTGCTACACCTCCCGCGCTGAAGAGGGCCCAGAGAAGGGGTTCGTTGGATCGATTGGCCATGGATCAACCTTGTCCTTGTCGCATGAGGAGAAGAATGACCAGCCCGGAAATCGCCAGCCAGGCCACGTAGCTGGGAGCGGCCACCAGCAGATCGGGGAGGCGTTTGCCTCGCCAGCGGACCACCATTGCCTTGGGAGTCAGGTTAAACCAGGTAACGGCGTGAAAAAGAACGAAAAGAAAGCTGATGCCATTGAGTACCACCAGCAAAGGGTTCGTGAGCCAGTGCTGGAACTCCAGGTAGGTTGCAGGCCCTCCCCTTAAGGCATGAAGCTGCAACAGAAGAATCACCACATAGAAAGCCACAAAGACGCTGCTGAGTTCCCTGAGCATGAACTTCAGATAGGGCCACTTCCGGCTCCACCAAAGGGTCGGGACCCGGGTTCGGTACCATTTGGGATGGTATTGGCGGTAAGCCGTTGATGGCTTCATTGCTTGCTCCAGGGCATCAGGAAGGACTTGAACCAATCCTTGGTGGCGGCGAGCTTGTATTGCTGGATGGCTCCCGCCGGGTCCACGTTCTTGGGGCAGACCTCGGTGCACTCGCCCACGAAGGTACACCCCCAAATTCCCTCATGTTGGGAAAGGGCGTCCAGACGCTCTTGCTCGCCCTGATCGCGAGAATCCAGGTTGTATCGCTGCGCCAGGGCAATGGCTGCCGGGCCGATGAATTGTGGGTCGATCGCGTAAACCGGACAGGCGGCGTAGCAGAGCATGCAGTTGATGCACATGCTGAATTGCTTGTATGTGTCCAACTGTTCCGGGGTTTGCAGATACTCTCCCTCCGCGGGGGGAGGGGCATCCTTTCGGACGATCCAGGGTTTCACCGATTGCAGTTTTTCCAGAAAATCACTCATTTCGATGACCAGATCCCGAACGACCGGAAAATTCGGGAGCGGCTCCACCCGGATGGGTCCAGGGAGGTATTGGGACAGAAAGGTGGCGCAGGTCAGCTTGGGTTCGCCATTGACGTTCATACCGCAGCTCCCGCAAACCCCCATGCGGCAGGACCAGCGAAAGGAAAGGGAGCCGTCCAGGTGGTCCTTGATGTAGTTCAAGGCGTCCAGCACCACCCAGTCCTTGCTGAAAGGGACCTCATAGGCTTGGAAGGTGGGCTCGTCCTCCTGCTCGGGTCGGTATCGAGTTACTTCGATGGTTATCGTTTCAGCCATGTTTCCTCTAGCGTGGTTGATTCCCTATAGTCCATTGGTTCAGCAACAGTCCGGCTCCCTTGAGAAACGAAACGGGCAGGCTGGACTTTTCAGCCTGTCCGCCATTACCCCCGCGGCGCCTCAGCCGCCGGCCGGCCGTAAACCCGTTCGCCCGGAGGCCAACGGGTGATGGTGACCGGCAGGTACTCGACCTTGGGTCGATCATCGGGGCGGTGCGAGACCAGGGAGTGGGCCAGAAACCTTTCATCGTCCCGTTGAGGAAAATCGGTCCGCTGATGGGCTCCTCGAGATTCGGTTCGATGCAGGGCGCACTCGACCACGGCCTCGGCTACGTCCAACATGTATGAAAGCTCCAAGGCGGCCGTCAATTCGGTGTTGAAGGTGTGACTGCGGTCCTGGATGGCTACCTGGCGGAAACGTTCCTTCAGTTCGGCCACATTGGCTTGGGCCTCTTCCAACAGAGTCCCTGTCCGGTAAATTCCGGCGCTCATCTCCATGGTTTGTTGCATTTCCGAGCGCAGGGCCGCAATGGGTTCCTTGCCGCCGGTCTTGCGGAGAAACTCCCGATCCAGGCGCTTCTTCTCATCGGCCGCCTGGGCCTGAATGCTGGGGCTGAGAGGCCTTTCCTGCAAAGCGTATTCGGCGGCCGCCCGTCCCGCCCGGTCGCCGAAGACCAAAAGCTCGGTCAAGGAATTGGAGCCCAGACGGTTGGCTCCGTTGATGCTGACACAAGCCGCTTCACCGGCAGCGAACAGACCCGCCAGGGGGGTGGCTCCCAGGATGTCGGTGTGGACGCCGCCCATCATGTAGTGAACCACCGGCCGGACCGGAATCAGCTCGCTCACCGGGTCGATGTTCTCGTACTTGAGACAAAGTTCACGAACAAAGGGCAACTTGGTGTCGATGATCGTTTTCCCCAGGTGGGTGAGGTCGAGATGGACGTAGGGTCCATAGGGCCCCTCGAACGTGCGACCCTTTTCCAGCTCTTTCATGAAAGCCTGCGACAAGCGGTCCCGCGGACCCAGCTCCATGGAGCGCAGCACCGGCTTGGGCTGAGGTGTCCCCAGATCGTAGTCCTGCAGGTAGCGGTATCCGTCCTTGTTGACCAGGAACCCGCCTTCGGCCCGGGAGGCTTCGGTAATCAGAATCCCCGTGAAGGGGAGACCCGTGGGATGGTATTGCACGAACTCCATGTCCTTCAGAGGCACTCCCGCGCGGTAGGCCAGGGCCATGCCGTCGCCATTCTTGATGTTGGCATTGGTGGTGAAGGGGAACACCTTCCCGCAACCGCCGGTACAGATGATGACGGCCTTGGCGGTGATGGCCTGGACCTTTCCCGTCATCAGCTCAATGGCCACCACCCCTTGCACCCGGCCGTCGTCCACCAGAAGCCTGGTGACGAACCATTCGTCGTAGCGAGTGATGGATCTGTATTTCAGAGAGGTTTGAAAGAGGGCGTGGAGCATGTGAAAGCCGGTCTTGTCGGCGGCGAACCAGGTGCGTTCCTTCTTCATTCCGCCGAAGGGGCGAACGGCCACCCGCCCGTCGGGTTCCCGGCTCCAGGGGCAACCCCAATGCTCCAGTTGCAGCATCTCCCTGGGGGCCTCCCTGACGAAGACCTCCACGGCATCCTGGTCACACATCCAGTCTCCGCCCGAGATGGTGTCGTAGGCGTGCTCGTCCAGACTGTCGCCCTCCTTGATCACGGCCGCACTACCGCCTTCCGCCGACACCGTGTGGCTCCTCATGGGATAAACCTTGGAGACCACCGCCACGCTCAGATCGGGGTCGACCTCGGAAACGGCAATGGCGGCTCTCAGGCCGGCTCCTCCACCACCCACCAACAGCACGTCATGGGAAGGCATTTCTGTCAAAGGAGTCACCTCGGTCTGAAGCGGATTGTGTGAGGGCTTGGCAGGAAGGTTGGGACGTCGCAGGACGCACCAGCCAGGGACAACTATCGAGAGATTACCTTAACCCCTCCAGCAGAATCAAGAGAGGATTTGGGGAGTGGGAAGAACAGCAGTGGTTAGTGGTTAGCCGTCTCCCCGCCCTGCCGTGCGGATCATTCGAGGAAAAACGGCCGATCGTTTAGTGAAGACGAACCACGAATGGACACGAATAAGCACGAATACAGATGGACTTCCTTCAACGACAAGCGGCGCCCCAATGCTTCCGCAATATTGTCCCGTTGGTCTAACGATGTCGTGGGATGAAGGCCCCCTGGGAGCGCGGGCGTCCCGCCCGCACAAAACCTCTCGCAGTCTCGGCCCTCTCCTCCACCCGGGTCGACCGGCTGCAACATCGCAGGGAAACTGAGCGGCAACCAAAGGGACAGGATTAATAGGACCAGAGGCCGCTGCACGGGACGCTGACTGGGAATCGGGGCGTTGGGCACAGCCGACGCCCGCCACGGGGAAGATCAATCGAGAAGGACTAAAAATTGAACATGGATGCACAGGATGCACAGGATAATCAGGACGGGAGGCTGCTGCATGAGACGCTAACTCCGGCGATGATCGCGTGCGGATTTGCGGATGCCCAGGACTGCAAGCCAGCCGTCTCCAGAAAAAATCCTGTGCATCCTGTGCATCCATGTGAATCAAAAATCTACCCATGCTTGACTTTGAACCGGTTTCCAGCCACCAGGCGCAGGGGTTTGTTTCAAAAAAGCGTTGCAACGAAGCAGATTCCAACAGGTTGCTCTGTGGTGGGGAAATCCCTTGTCTGCGTAACCAGTCAGCCCAATTTGAAAACGCAACGCTAGCCCTGGCTCAACCATTGGGCCAGCGCCTTGTCGGGATCCGCCGGTTCCTCAATCGAGGTATACCAACTGGCTTCCCAACCGTTTTCCGGAAGACCGGTGAACACCATCAGGTTGAGGCGATAGCCTTCTCTGTCGGTGCAACGCCGGAAATCGTCCCGGAACAGAAACACCGGCTTTTCTCAGGCGATTGCCATACCCAACTCCACCATCACGCCCTCGTCCGGGGGACAGCCGTTGACGACTGCAAACAACCCATCCGCCTCCCGCACGTCACGAAGGTCAGCCTGACCGATCCGGTAGGCCCAGTTCGGACTGGGCCGGTCGATCTGGTTGTTGCGGGCGAAGGGCTCCCACACCTGGGCGCACATCGATTCCAGGGCCGCAACCAGTTCCTGCAGCGGCCCCTGGCGCTGCCGCGCCGAGAAGCCGTAGGGATTGGCCAGATGCAGAGTCTTTTGGGTCGTCATGTTCATCTAAGCAATCCTCCCGACTCCAGCCCGCTGCCGGAGACTTCCTGCAGGAAGGCGTCGATCTTCTTCCAGTAGGATTGCCCCCCCACACCGGACACATCGTTATGGGCAGCGCCCGGAACCAGCAGCCAATCTTTGGGTTCCGGGGCCGCCTCGAAGAGCGCCCAGCCCAAGCGGAGTGGGACGGTCCTGTCCTTGTCGCCGTGAATGGCCAGCAGGGGGCAGCCGACGCCCCTGATCTTGAGCAGAGAATCGAAGCGGTCTTTCATCAAAAGACCCACAGGCAGAAAGGGATACCTGGATTTACCCACATCCAGCGCCGAAGAAAAACCCGATTGAATGATGAGCCCGGCCGGCGTGACTCGAGTCGCCATCTCCACCGCGACGCCGGACCCCAGCGATTCTCCAAAGTACGCCAGTGTCCGACCCGACTCTCTGCCGAGCCAGTCCAAGGCCGCCTGAGCGTCCCGGTAAAGACCCGTCTCGGTGGGAGTTCCCGGGTTGCCTCCGTATCCACGGTAATCCAGGAGTAAGAGGCCGTAGCCCAAACGGTGAAAGTCTCGGGCCCAGTCGAGGCGATCTGCGCGATTGCCGCCGTTGCCACCAAAATAGACCAGGGTGAGCGGCTTTTCTCCCGGCCAGTACCAGCTCAGCGACCGGTTGCCGTCCTCCGATACCAGCTCGACCGTTTGGAGTCCCCGAAATTCCTGGCCCCGGGGCAGGGGGACCGGATCGGCGTCGGGGAAATACTGGAGTTTCCTCTGGAGAAGATAGACGGTTCCGACCAGGACGGCATAGATCACCAACAGGCCTTTCAGGAGCGGCCAGAGGAAGGAGAGGGTGTGGTGGGAGGTCGCCATCAATGCTTTCCGGTCCGGGAGGAATTCACCGCCTCAAAATCGGACAGGTCCATCTTCATGGTGTGGACCAGGAAGCCCCACCGATCGGCCACTTCCTCGATGATCTTGCGGGTGGGTTTGCCGGCTCCGTGGCCCGCCTGGGTCTCGATCCGGATGAGCACCGGCGCGGTACCCGACTGGGCGGCCTGCAGGGCGGCGGCGAATTTGTAGCTGTGGGCCGGCACCACCCGGTCATCGTGATCGGCGGTGGTGATGAGCGTCGCCGGGTAACGGGTGCCGGCTCGAAGATTGTGAAGCGGGGAGTAGGCCAGCAGCGCCTTGAATTGTCGGGGATCCTCCGAGGAGCCGTAGTCCGATACCCAGGCCCATCCAATGGTGAATTTTTGGAAACGAAGCATGTCCAAGACCCCGACCGCCGGCAGAGCGGCGCCGAACAATTCCGGCCGCTGGGTCATGGCGGCTCCCACCAGCAGTCCCCCGTTGCTGCGCCCGCCGATGGCCAATTGGGCCGGACGGGTGTATCCCTGCCGGATCAACCATTCGGCAGCCGCAATGAAGTCATCGAAAACGTTTTGCTTGTTTTCCTTGGTCCCGGCCTGGTGCCACTCCTCTCCGTACTCGCCTCCTCCCCGCAGATTGGGGACCGCCAACAAGCCACCCATCTCCAGCCAGACCAGGTTGGCGACGGAGAAGAAGGGGGTCAGGGAGATATTGAACCCCCCGTAGCCGTACAGGTAGGTTGGGTGCGGCTGCTCCCGTGACAGGTTTTTGCGGTGAGTCAAAAACATCGGGATGCGGGTCCCGTCTTTGCTCCGGTAAAAGACCTGTCGAGTCTCATAGGCACGGGCCTCGAAGTCGACGCTTGGCTCCCGAAACAGCCGGCGTCCTCCCGATTCGAGGTCCTGGTGGAATATGGTCAGAGGAGTGGTGAAGCCGGCAAAGCCAAAAAAGGTTTCCGTGTCTTCCTTCTTGCCCTCGAAGCCGGTGACGGTGCCGAGGCCGGGAAGGTCGATGGCGCCGGTGGAGTGCCCCTCGAGTCCATAGAGCCGCACCAAGGAGGTGGCGTCCTTGAGGTAGGTGGCGATGAACCGGTGGTTGACCAGGCTCACCTGTTCCAACGTTTCGGCCGACTCGGGGATGACTTCCCGCCAGTTGGACCGGCTCGGCCTTTGGATATCCACCGCGATGACCCGCCCGAGTGGGGCCTCGAGGTCGGTGTGGAACCAGAAAACGGGACCGTCCTTGCCGATGAAGCGGTAGGAAGCATCGAAGTCGTCCAACAGGGGAACGACCTCCGAGGCCGCGCTTTCAAGGGACTGGACATAGACACGGTTCCGCCTGTCGGTCCCTTTCCATACGTGGATGACCAGATAACTCCCGTCCTCGGTGACCAGGGGGCTGAAGCCCCAGTCCTTCCGGTCGGGCCGCTCATACGCCAGCACATCCTCCGACTGAGGGGTGCCGATCCGATGGTAATAGAGCTTCTGATGGTAGTGGGTGTCCGCCAGGCCGGGAGTTCCCTTGGGTTCGTCGTAGCGGCTGTAGTAGAATCCCCGGTTGTCGTGGCTCCATGAGGCTCCGGAAAACTTGATCCAACGCAGTCTCTCCTTCAAGTCTTTGCCCGTTGATACCTCTCGAATCTTCCATTCCATCCAATCCGAACCGGAGGTTGAGAGACCGTAGGCCATGAGACTGCCATCAGGACTGATGGAATAATCGGCCAGGGCAACGGTCCCTTGATCGGAGAGCCGATTGGGGTCGAGGAGCACTTGAGGCGTTCCGGTCAGACTGGTCACCGTATAAAGCAGGCTTTGGTTCTGGAGGCCATCGTTCTTTCGGTAGAAGTAGCGGTCGCCTTCTTTGTGAGGCACGCTGTAGCGTTCGTAGTTCCACAGCCGCTCCAGCCTTCTCTGGATAGGCGCCCGTTCGGATATTGCGCCCAGGTATCGGAAGGTCAGCGAATTTTCGGCCTGAACCCAGGAACGTGTTTCTTCTGAATCGGCCTTTTCGAGCCAGCGATAGGGGTCCGGGACATCGATGCCATGGTAGCGGTCGAGCTGATCGGCTTTCCTGGCTTTGGGGTAGGCGAGGGGGCGATGTTCGGGAGAGGGGCGGGAGGCATCGGCACGGGTTTGCTTGATGGTCGCCACCAATCCTCCCAGGGACAGCGCTGCCGTCAACACAACCAAAAGGGGTAACGTGCATTTCATTGGCAATCTTGGGCTCAGGAAGCGGTTTGGCCTGGGCCGGCCACTCGGGCGCAGGCGCCACAACTTCCAACTAAAATACAACAAGGTTCCGCAGAGGGCAATGGCTGCTGAAATCCCTAAAGCTTTCGAGAACAACCTCTTGGACAGAGGATTGACAGACAAGGGGCGTTCCTGCCCTGAATGGGGGCAGGGCCGGCCCGGTGGACGCCTATTGGATGAGGGGTTTCAGTGTCATCGGTGATTCTGGCTGTCAGCAACCTGTCCAAGAAGTATGGAGAACTGGTGGCCGTCGATCGGGTCAGCTTTTCGGTCCATCGCCAGGAAATCTTCGGCATCCTCGGTCCCAACGGCGCCGGGAAAACCTCCACTCTGGAAATGATTGAAACGCTGCGGCCCATCGATGTCGGTTCGGTCATTGTGGATGGACTGGACATCCGGACAAACTCCCGGCAGGTTCAGCAGCGCATTGGCGTTCAACTCCAATCGGCCTCCTTTTTCGAGAAACTCAATCTGAAGGAGTTGCTCCTGTTGCTCGGGGAGCTTTACGGGTGGGTGGTCGATCCGATGAAGCTGCTGGGCGAGGTGGATTTGCAGGATCGCGCCAAGGCGCAGGTGGGGGAGCTTTCGGGAGGGCAGCAGCAGCGTTTCTCCATAGCCGCGGCGCTGGTGAACGATCCGCTGCTGGTTTTTCTGGACGAGCCGACCACCGGACTGGACCCTCAGGCTCGAAGACACCTTTGGGGAGTGATCCGCAGGATCCGCTCTGAAGGGAAGACGGTGGTCTTGACGACCCACTATATGGAGGAGGCCGAGGAGTTGTGCGATCGAGTGGCCATCATGGACCGGGGCAGAATTGTTGCCGACGCACCCCCCCAGGAGCTCATCGGCAAACTTGTGGCATCCGGATTCAGGAAGGCGCGTGTGGAGCGCCTGGCCAACTTGGAAGATGTGTTTCTCAACCTCACCGGACACGCCTTGCAAGAGGATTAGGCCGGAATTCTTCCTTGGTCCCCACCCGGACCGATTGAAAATTGGAGGCGGAGCCTGGCAATGCCGGAGAATCGGCCGGACTCCAGAACGGACGGTGAACAGACATGCGGCTGTGGTGGAAATTGACGGTGGCTTCTCTGAAGATGTTCACCCGACAGAAGGAAGCCATCATCTGGACCATGTTGCTGCCGCTCTTCATGGTCGTTTTGTTCGGATTCGTCTCCTTTGAGGGATTGGGGAAGATTCAATTCGGAGTGGCGGGCGGAGAGGATGAACCGGCCGGCCGGCTGGTCGGGAGGCTTCAGCAGGTTCAGACGTTGCAGATCACGCGGGGCGCGGAAGGCTCCGAGCTGGAGCAACTCAAGGCCGGCAAACGTCACCTGGTTCTTGTCCTTCCCGAAGCCTTCGATCCGGCCAAGGGGCATGGGCTCAAGGTCCTGGTCAATGACGGCAAACTCCAGGAAACCCAACTAGGCCTGCTGATTCTGCGGAAGGTGTTGGACGATACGACATTCAGGATGCATCCGGCGCCGGATCGAATTCCAATGACCATCCAGTCGGTGGCCAGTCGTCGCTCCAGCTATATCGACTTCCTGCTTCCCGGGGTGCTTTCTCTGGCCATCATGCAGAGCGGCATTTTTGGAGTGGCCTTCGGATTCGTTTCGCTCCGTAAGAGGGGAGTGCTTCGACGCCTGTCGGTCACTCCCATGAGACCCCAGGACTTCATTGCGGCCCAGGTGGCCATGCGGCTGATTGTCCTCCTGGCACAGATCGTGGTCCTGGTCGGTGTGGGGATTCTCTTCTTCGACCTGCAGTTCATGGGGAGGCTGCTGGATCTCTTTGTCATGGGTTTGCTGGGCGGGGTCGTGTTCCTGGCCATCGGCTTCACCCTGGCCGGAATCGCCAGGACGGAAGATCAGGTCGTGCCCCTGGCCAACGTGGTTTCGCTGCCCATGATGCTCCTCTCGGGGGTCTTCTTCAGCCGCTCCAATCTGCCGGAGCCGGTTCGGCTGGTCACGGAGTTCTTCCCCCTCACCTATCTGGCCGACGGCATGCGAAGCATCGTGCTGGAAGGTTCAACGCTCCCGGCCCTTTGGCTCCAACTGGCGGGCCTGGGATTGTGGAGCATGATCTCGGTTTGGGTGGCGGTGAAGGTTTTCCGATGGGAGTAGAGCCGGATTCCCCGGGACATCCCCCTTCATGGACTTGCTTTTCCTCCTTCTTGCCGGTGTCGTTCTCCTCAAAGGCCTGGCTGGTGTGCTGCACAGCCTTGGCTACCAGCGTTATCTCGACCGTCAGTTGTCCCGAACACCGCCTGCCTGGATGCCTCCGGCTTCCGTGATTGTTCCCTGCAAGGGGAGCGATTTCGAGTTGAAGGAGAACATGGAGGCCATCCTGGATCAGGAGTTTGAGGACTACGAAGTCATCTTTGTGACCGCCACGGAGGCCGATCCCTCGCTGGTCACCCTCCGCCAGGCAAGCTCGGAAATTTCCCCGCCGGCGAGTCAAGTTCGTCGTGTCGGGATTCTCGAGCCAGCGAGGTGAGAAGGTGCATAACCTCATCCAGGCCCTGGGAAGGGTGGACCCCGGCTCGCAGGTTCTGGTCTTCGCCGACTCGGACGGGCGACCGCACCGGCGTTGGCTGCGGGATCTCCTGTCACCCTTGAGGGACCCCGAAACAGGAGCCTCCACCGGTTACCGGTGGTTTTTCCCCGGCAGCGGGAACCTGGCCAGCCTCCTGCGGGCGACCTGGAATGGTTCCGTCGCCACGCTGCTGGGCGGTCACGGTCGCAACTTCGTCTGGGGAGGCTCGATGGCGATCCGGCGGTCGACCTTTGCGGCGGTCGACGTACTGGCTTATTGGGAACATTCCGTCAGTGACGACTACTCCCTGACGGAGGCTGTGAATGCGGCGGGGCTTCGGATCCACTATCAACCTCGATGCCTGGTGGGCACCCACGGGGACTGTAGCTGGAGAGAGCTTCTGGAATGGTCCACACGGCAAATCATCATTACCAAGGTCTACTCCAGAAGCCTCTGGAGGCTGGCGCTGCTTTCGGAGTGGCCTTTCGTACTGTTCTGGTGGTGGGCGGTGGGCGAGTTGATCGGGTCGGCCCTTGGGGCGGGGTCAACGATCCAGACGCATTGGCTGCAGGGCGTGCCGCTACTGCTCCTGCTGGGGGTGGTCTGGTTCCTGGGCGCTGTTCGAGGTCTCTTCCGCTGGAGAATGATCTACAGGATCCGCCCTGAGCAGCAGGAGAGGCTTAAACGGGACTGTTGGGGGTACCTGCTTCTGGGACCCCTGGCGGCGACGCTGACCGCCTGCAACCTTGCGGTCTCTCTGTTCACCTCCACCATCGTGTGGCGCCAGGTGCGCTACGAGATGGCGTCCAGCCGTGAAGTGCGGGTGGTGCGGGATGGTTGACCTGCCGCCAGGTGCAGTTGGCCGCAGGCGGCATAGATGTCCATTCCTCTGGGTCTCCGGACATACGCCGGCAGGCCCTTGCCGGTGAGGATCTCCCGAAAGCGGTTCACCCGAGGGGGGGATGAGGGTCTCAAACCGTTGGCATTGCCGGGGTTCAGCGGAAGGAGATTGACTTTCGACCGGATGCGGGCCAGTAGTTTGGTCAGACGGCGGGCATCGTCGTCGCTGTCATTGACCCCCTCCATGAGGACGTACTCGAAGGTCACGCGTTGGTTTCGTTTCAGAGGAAAGTCGGCGCAGGCTTGCAGGATCCGGTGAATGGGATACTTGCGGTTGATGGGCATCAGCCGGTCACGAACCTCATCTGTGGTGGCCGATAGCGAGACGGCCAGGTTGGGCACTACCGGAGCCTGAGCCAGTTTCCTGATCTGGGGAACCAGCCCCACCGTCGACAGCGTGATCCTGCGGGGAGAAAGAGCCAATCCCCCAGGATCGGCCACAATGATCAGGGACTTGAGGACATTTTCGAGATTTAGCAGGGGCTCGCCCATGCCCATCAGCACCAGGTTGGTGAGGGCCGAGCCGCCACCGTCCCCCGCGGATTTCATTCCAAGGTTCTTGTCACAAAGCACGTAGAGAATTTGACCCAGGATCTCGGCCGGGTTGAGATTGCGCCTGAATCCCAGCATGGCCGTCAAACAGAAACGGCAATCGAGAGGGCAGCCCGCCTGAGTCGAAATACACAGGGTATTGCGTTTCCGCTCGGGGATCAGGACGCACTCGATCTTCTCCCCGTCCCGGAGTTCGAGCAGGTATTTCTCGGTACCGTCGGTGGCTCGCTGACGCCTTTGGAGCCGGGGCAGGGAAATGGTGCAGCTCGCAAGCTTCCGCCTCAGGGATTTGGAGAGTTCGGTCATCGATCCCGGGTTCAGTTGGCGCCGGCGGTAGAGGGCCTCAAAGAGCTGGCGCCCGTGATAGGGATTCTCACCCCAATCGACCATCAGGCCAGCCAGTTCAGCGGCGGTCAACCCCAATAGTTCGCCCCTGGAAGCATCCATTGGCAGAAGTCTCCTGTTTTCAACCGGTTCAAGCCGGGATTGTGATCATAGCAGAGGGATTGGAGACCGCGCAATCGCCGCCGGAGGCTCAGAGCCGCCATTTGGCGCCGGTGGTGTTCGGTGCTATATTTCCACCTGATTTCAAAAGTTTGGCCCACAGCGTGAAGTGCTCAGGTTTTTGGGCGGGGGGCGAGGCAACCTGACCTGAAGGTGGGCCCGGTGCGTCAGAGGTATCATGATCGGGAAGCTGCATTTTCGGCGTCTACGGTTGCGGAATTGGAGAAACTTCACCGGCGTGGAGGTCGCCATCCAGGACCGTCTGTTTCTCATAGGCCCTAACGCGTCGGGAAAATCCAACTTCCTGGATGTTTTCCGCTTTCTGCGGGATCTGGCTGCGTCAGGCGGCGGCTTTCAAGAGGCGGTCGCCCGACGGGGCGGGGTGAGCACCATCCGCTGCCTGGCGGCCCGCAGGCAGTCCGATGTCGAAATTGGGGTTGAATTGACCGAGGGAAAGGGAGGGAGTCAGTGGAACTACGAGTTGGGCTTCCACCAGGACCAACAAAGACGGCCTCTGGTCTGCAAGGAGCGTGTCTTGCGCGATTGCGTGGAACTGGTCAAACGTCCCAATGAGGAAGACTACGCCGATCCCGAGCGTCTCACCCAAACCTGCCTGGAGCAGGTGAGCGTCAACCGGCCCTTCCGCGAGTTGGCTGCCTTCTTCGCATCCATTCGCTACCTGCACATCGTGCCCCAACTCATCCGCGACCCCGACCGTTCGGGGGGAGCCTTGAACGATCCGTTCGGCGGCGATTTCCTGGAGCAGGTCGCCGGGGCCCGGGAGCGCACCCGCAATGCGCGTCTCCGACGGATCGGGAAGGTCCTTCAGATGGCCGTACCCCAACTGGAAGCCATCGATCTATGGCACGATTCCAGGGGGATGCCTCATCTTCGCGGCAAATACCGGCACTGGCGCCCCCAGGGGGCCTGGCAAACCGAAGAGCAGTTCTCCGACGGCACCCTGAGGCTCATCGGCCTGCTCTGGTCTGCCATGGAGAAGGAGGGGCCGCTGTTGCTTGAGGAACCCGAACTCTCACTCCACCCCGGCATTGTCCGGGCGCTGCCGCGGATGCTGGCCCGGGTCCAGCGCGGAACCGGGAGACAGACCCTTCTGAGCACCCACTCTCCGGAGTTGCTGCGCGACAAGGAAATTGGTCCCCAGCAGACGCTGGTCGTCGTTCCAGGGGCCGAAGGCTCCCAGGCGATTCCCCTGGAGTCGAACGGCAAAGCCCGCGAGTTGCTGGAAAGCGGGTTCTCCCTTCTCGATGGCCTGATTTCCAGGGACCGGTTTGAGCACTCGGGTCAACGCCCTTTGTTCGGGGAGGGGTGAAGGGGGTTGACGGGGCTTGCCGACCTGCATTCCGTCCAATATCCGCTTACCAATGAATCATGGCGGATGCAAGATGTTATGCTGATGGCCAAACCGAGGTGGCCATGATCCGACGCCTAACCATCAAGAATTTCAAGCGGTTTCCAGAGCACCGATTCGAGTTGGCTGATTCCGTCGTGCTTGCCGGTCCCAACAACTCGGGGAAGTCCACACTACTACAGGCCATCGCCACCTGGAAGCTGGGACTCGACCGATGGATCGCCCAACGTAAGGGAAACAAGAAGAGCAGGGCGGTCAGGCGGTCAGGGGTCTCTATCACCCGCGCTGACTTCACCCCGGTCCCACTCCGCGAGATGAACCTCCTGTGGGAAGATCGCCGCGTTTCGGGCGGATCGGGAGAACCTCGTTTAATCGAGATAATCGTTGAAGGACACAACGATGGGAAACCTTGGGAATGTGGACTGGAGTTTCAATACGCCAATCCCGAATTAGTCTATGTGCGGCCGCGTAATGCGAAAAAGCTTGACCAGTCTGCCATGGTTGCCTTCCCTCCACAGGCTGCCGAGAACCTTGGCGTCGTCTATGTGCCGCCACTATCGGGTATCGAGCGCGATGAGCCTCGCCGCGACAGGGGCATGCAGGATTTGCTTGTCGGTCAAGGCCGTCCCGGCGAAATACTGCGCAATCTCCTTTGGGAAATTGAGAAAAACGGGGAGAAGGAGGAGTGGAAGGAATTAGGCGCACATATTCGTGACCTGTTCGAACTTGAACTGCAGAGACCTTCCTATTCGCCGGCTCAACCCTACATCGTGTGCGAATACCTGGAACCGGGACACTCACGACAGCTTGATCTGTCCAATGTCGGCAGTGGAACCCTTCAAGTGCTTCTCCTATTGGCGTTTTTGTATGCGCGTCCGGCAACCGTAATCCTCCTTGATGAACCCGACGCCCACCAGCACGTCATTCTGCAAAAGCAGGTTTATGACCTGATTCGCAAGGTCGCTCACGAGCGCCGCGGACAAATGATTGTCGCTACTCATTCCGAAGTGGTCCTCGACGCAACCGAGCCGACCCGAGTGCTCGGGTTTTTCGGTGCGGCCCCGCGACCTCTGGCCAGCCAGACTGAGCGCGACCGAGTGCGTGAAGCGCTCAAGCGTGTCACCACCACGGATCTCCTTCTGGGTCGGGTGGCAGAGGCGGTGCTATATATCGAGGGTGAGACGGACGAGAGAATCTTGGCTGAGTGGGCACGGAAACTCAATCATCCAGTGCAGGAAGTTCTCAAACAGGCCGTGGTGCACTGGCTTGGTGGGCGAAGCCTTCGCGAGGCAAAGGAACACTTCTTTGCCATGAGGGCGGCGTTCCCCAATTTGCGTGCGCTTTGCCTTCTTGATGGAGACAATCGTGACCAACCGGATACGGAGACAACAGTCGCGGGTCTGGTCGTCCTGCGATGGACGCGCTACGAGATTGAGAACTATCTCTTACAGCCGGGAGCCATAAAGCGATTCGTGGAATTGCCGCCGTTAATGGAGCCACAAGTCGATGAGGCCTTTTGGAAACAGGTACCACCGGGCACTGATCTTTTCGGAAAACATGTCTCGTTGGTGCGGGTCAAGGCCAGCACCGAGTTTCTGGTTCCTCTACTTGACGATGTCGGTAGAAATACTCCCAAAAAAGACCTGTACCTGCTGGCAAACCTGATGACTAAAGAGGAAATTCATCCGGAGGTGCATCAAAAGCTCGATCGCATCGCGGTGATACTTAAACCGACGCAAGGAGAATCGTTGCCTTGAAGCCTTGTACCGGATCGTCAACGCGTATACCAACGCTACGAAAATCCCCTGGATTCGCTCGACCCATTTGACAATCGATCGTAAGACGGTTGTGAAAAGTCTAGGGCTCTTTGTTGGCTGAACGCTCTGATAGCGACCGACAGATCGTGTTCGTCAGCGGTCCGCGAACAGTGGCGGAACCCACTAGTGACGTCGTCACCCCCACACCTACCTCAACTCGTCTCCGGCGAGCTTGCAAAGGAGGTTCGCCTATCGCTGGATACGATTCGAGGTTGGATTGGTATTCTGTGCTCTTTCCATCTAGGTTTTCCGGTCAGGCCCTGGTTGAAGGATTTGGGTTTACCTTTCTGTCGCAACTCCAGGGAAGGTCCCGACTCCGAGTTCTGGCCGGACTTGACGGAGGTTCGCCAACGCCCCTTGGGGTCTGGACGGGAACAAGATATAAGGTACTGATTATTAAACGTTTAATCCTCAGGGCCCGCTAAGATATGATCGCAGTTTTCCGTTGAAACCCCACCGGGCTTATGTTAGCTTGAGCCTGCACCTACGCGGCCCCACGGATTCTCTCACTGCCGCAGCCACAGTCGAGTCTTCCGGAACAATCCAACTCGCACCTCCAGGACACGGACCCCATGGAGAATGTCAAAAAGGACGTGTTGGACAATGGGCTCACGGTTCTCACCGAGCGCATGCCTCACGTCCGTTCCGTTTCCATGGGGGTCTGGGTGAAGACGGGCTCCCGCAGCGAAACCCCTGAGTTGAACGGTGTGGCTCATTTCGTCGAGCACCTGCTGTTCAAGGGTACCCGGCGGCGCACGGCCGAAGAGATTGCCAAGGAGGTGGACTCCATCGGCGGCCACCTGGATGCCTTTACGGGCAAGGAAACCGTCTGTTACAGCGCCAAAGTCCTGGATGACCACCTTCCCCTGGCCTTCGATATTCTGTCCGATCTCGTGCTCAATCCCCGGTTCGATCCCGACGAGATGGAGCGGGAACGCTCGGTGGTTCTGGAGGAGATCAAGATGGAGGAGGACATTCCGGACGATCTGGTTTGCGAGATCTTCACTCAGAACTTCTGGAAGAATCAACCTCTGGGACGGCCGATCCTGGGAACCAGCCAGACAGTCAGCCGCCTGGACCGAGACAGGGTGGCCGATTTTTTCCGCGAGCACTACACTCCGGACCAACTGGTGATCTCGGCCGCGGGCCACCTGGACCACCGCAACATCCTGGACCTGGCCTTGCGGCATTTCGGCCACCTGGAACGCCGGTCGAACGGACGAGCCCTGGCTCCGGCCAAACCTTGCAATCCCATCTCATTGCGCACCAAGAAAGAGCTGGAACAAGCCCACGTTTGCCTGGGTGTTCCCGGCTGCGCCCTCGCCGACCAAAACCGGTTCGCGTTCTACCTCTTGAGCACGATCCTGGGTGCCGGCATGAGTTCCCGGCTCTTTCAGAACATCAGGGAAAAACAGGGCTTGGCCTATGCCATCTTCTCGGGGTTGAGTTCATTCCGGGACACCGGCTGTCTGTTGGTCTATGCGGGAACCTCTCTGAAAAACGTCGGAAGGGTGGTGAGTTCCATTGTGCGGGAGTTGCGTGATCTTAAAGAGCGTCAAGTGGGAACCGAGGAACTGCGGCGAGCCAAGGATCACATGAAGGGGAGCCTTTTGCTGAGCCTGGAATCCAGTTCCAGCCGCATGTCCAACCTGGCGCGGCAGGAACTCTGTTTCGGGGATTACAAACCGCTGCAGGAGACGATACTGGATATCGATCGAGTTTCCGCAGATGAAATTCAGGCCTTGGCCCATTCGGTTTTTGACACTCCTCAGGTGGCTCTCACCGTGCTGGGCAACCTGGATGGAGTCCGGTTTACCCGTGCCGACCTGGATTGCGGATGAGCGGTCAGCCGAGGCAAGGTCAAGGCCGGTCAGGGATTTCAGGTAACGTTGAAGGAAAGGCCGCGGCGCTGGCGGACGGTCCTCAGGCGATGCATGCAAGTTTTCCGCGGTGAAGCCGGACGGGGCAATGGTGGCGGTTACCGTTTCAATACTGGGCAGCGGGAGTTCCGGCAACTGTACCTTCATTGCCACCGGAAGAGTCAAGCTGCTTCTGGATGCCGGATTCAGTCGGGCCCAGACGGCCAGGAGGCTGTTGGCCATCGGAGAATCGCTGGAAGACATCGATGCCCTGGTCATTTCACACGAGCACTCCGACCACGTCAAGGGCTTGGCGGGGCTCCTGAAGACCTGTGATATTCTCACCTTCGTCGGAGAGGCGACTTACGAGGCGCTTTCACTCAAGCCTGTGCTGAAGAGGAGGGAATGCCTCAGGGCCGGAGAGTCGTTTCAGCTTGGCGACGTGACGATTTCCCCGTTTTCCGTTCCCCACGACGCTGCCGACCCCCTGGCATTCAACCTGGAAGCCGAGGGAATCAAAATCTCTCATGTGATGGACCTGGGCGTCCTCACCGAATTGGTGCGCCGCCGAATGGCGGGAAGTGACCTGCTGGTCCTGGAATCCAACCACGACCTGGAAATGTTGCGTCTCAGTCCCTACCCCTGGGCGGTGAAGCAACGAATCATGAGTCGTCATGGCCATCTTTCCAACGAAAGCGTCGGGAAATTCTTTGAGGAGGACTTTGACGGCAAAGCCGCATACATCCTGCTGGCTCACCTGAGCGAGAACAACAACCACCCCGATATCGCACGCATGGTCGCCCGCAAAGCCTTGGAAAAGAGAGGGTTTGACTTGGATAATCTGCTCTTGGCCTCTCGGTCCGGTCCGAGCCGGGTCATCCACCTTTAGGTCTCTCGAAGGCTGGATTGCCTGCAGGTCAGCCTGGCCGGGCCTCCGGGGCCGTGGTCGCTTTTCAGGAGGATCCTCCACCGTGATTGAGCGTTACACCCGTCCCCGCATGGGGCAGATCTGGACTCCGGAAAACAAGTTCCGGAAATGGTTGGAAGTGGAGCTGGCCTGTGTGGAGGTCCTGGCTCAGCGGGGCGTGATCCCCGGGGATGCGGCTCGGGTGATTCGGGAAAAGGCCGACTTCGACGTGTCCAGGATCGATGAAATTGAGCGCGAGGTCAAACATGACGTGGTTGCCTTCACCACCTCGGTGGCCGAGCACGTGGGGCCGGAGTCCCGCTATGTTCACTACGGTCTGACCTCCTCCGACGTGGTGGATACGGCCCTGGCTCTGCAACTCAAGGAAGCTTCGGAGATTCTGACCGAAGGGCTGGCCGAGTTCCTGAAGGTACTGGGAAGGCGTGCCCATGAGTTCAAGAGAACGGTCATGGTGGGCCGGACTCACGGCATTCATGCCGAACCGACCACGCTGGGCCTCAAGCTGGCCGTGTGGTACGAAGAAGCCCGCCGCAATCAGAGGCGGCTCCAGGCCGCGGCTGAATGCGTTCGTGTGGGAAAGTTGTCCGGAGCCGTCGGGACCTTTGCCCACCTCGATCCCACGGTGGAGGAATCCGTTTGCCGCATCCTGGGACTGCAGCCCGACCCGGTTTCAACCCAGATCGTGCAGCGCGACCGGCATGCCGAATATCTGTCGGCGCTGGCTCTGATTGCGGCCAGCCTGGAGAAGATCGCTACCGAGGTCCGGGGGCTGCAGCGCACCGAGGTTCGTGAGGTCGAGGAGTACTTCTCAGCCGGGCAGAAGGGCTCTTCGGCGATGCCGCACAAAAGGAATCCCGTAACCTCCGAACAGATATCCGGCCTGGCCCGGGTGGTGCGCTCCAATCTGCTGGCAGGCCTGGAAAACATCACGCTTTGGCACGAGCGGGATATTTCCCACTCGTCGGTGGAGCGTGTGATTCTGCCGGATTCAACCATTCTGGTCGACTATCTGTTGGCCAAGACCACGCGACTGCTGGAAAGACTGCTGGTCTATCCGGAGCGCATGGTGGAGAACCTGAATCTGATGAAGGGATTGATCTTTTCCGGCCAGCTTCTCCTCGACCTCACTCGCAAGGGCGTCAGTCGAGAGGAGGCCTATCGATGGGTGCAGCGAGACGCCATGCGCGTCTGGTCGGAGAGGGCGGAATTCAAGAGCCTGGTCCTGCAGGACGAGGAGATTCTCCAACATCTGTCTCCCTCCGAGATCGAAACCAGCTTCGATCTGGAGCACCAGTTGCGCCACGTGGATGCCGTATTCGAGCGTGTTTTCGGTGGGTGAGAAATGCGGGCGAGCCCAGCACCATCTGTACCTGCAAGCCTTTTTAAACAGTGCCAATAGGGTGTTGAAGATCAACTGCCTTTACAGGAAGTACTTAGCGACCCGGTGAGAAATGCGGGCTAGAGTTTACGTCAGTCTCAAGAAAAGCGTTCTGGACCCCCAGGGCAAGACCATTCACCACAGTCTGCAGAATATCGGCTTTCGAAAGATTACCGAGGTGCGACAGGGGAAATTTTTCGAAATCGACTTTGCCTCCGAGCTGACTCGGGAAGAAGTTCGGACTGAAGTCGAAAAAATAGCCAAGGACGTTTTGACCAACCCGGTCATTGAGGAATTCAGCTACCAGATCGAGTAGTTACGTCCGGCATGGAGGGAGGCGGTCGTGGCAAAAGGAAGTCCCATCGGCCATGGCCACCCCTTGCGGCCGGTTTCCAGCGGATGGTTGAAGATGAAATTCGGGGTCCTGATCTTCCCTGGCAGCAATTGCGAGCACGATGCCTATCACGCCGTTCGCAAGGTGCTGCAGCAGCCGGCGGAGTTCATCTGGCATCAGTCCACCGACCTCAAGGATTGCCAGGCCATCATCGTTCCCGGGGGATTCTCCTACGGAGATTACCTGCGCACCGGGGCCATTGCCCGCTTCTCTCCGGTGATGGGGGCGGTTCGGCGTTTCGCCGACGGGGGCGGATTGGTCCTGGGCATCTGCAACGGCTTCCAGATTCTGCTGGAGTCGGGGCTGCTGCCGGGAGCCATGCTGAGAAACCGGGGGTTGAAGTATGTGTGTCAACAGGTCTCGATTCGGGTGGAGAACGCGCGGACTCCCTTTACCGGCCTGGCCAGGGAAGGCGATGTCTGGACCATCCCCATCGGGCACATGGAGGGCAACTACACCCTTGACTCCGAAGCTCTCCAGAGCCTGGAGAAAAACCGGCAGGTGGTATTTCGCTACTGCTCCCCGGACGGTGAGATTGCCCCTGGCTCCAATCCCAACGGCTCGGTGGCCAATGTGGCCGGGATCTGCAATCCCCGTGGCAATGTGCTGGGAATGATGCCTCACCCCGAAAGAGCCAGCGAACCGCTGCTGGGAAGCGAGGACGGGGTGCTGCTTTTTCAGTCGATGATCCATGCGAGCCAATCCGTCGATGACACCTGAGGTCCTGGAACAGCACAACCTGACCGAAGCCGAATACGACCGCATTCTGTCGATCCTGGGCCGGCCGCCCAACCTGACGGAACTGGGGATCTTCAGTGTCATGTGGAGCGAACACTGCAGTTACAAGAGTTCCAAGCTCCATTTGAAGCGGTTGCCGACTCAGGGCCCCCAGGTGCTGCAGGGACCCGGCGAGAACGCCGGCATCGTCGATATCGGGGACGGCTACGCGGTGGCCTTCAAGATAGAGTCCCACAACCACCCCAGCTTCGTAGAACCCTACCAGGGAGCGGCCACTGGCGTCGGGGGGATTTTGCGCGACATTTTTACCATGGGCGCCCGTCCCATTGCCGCCATGAACTCCTTGCGCTTCGGGCCGCCCGACCAGCCCCGAAACCGGCGCATCATGGAGGGCGTCGTGGCCGGAATCGCCGGATACGGCAACTGTTTCGGGGTGCCTACCGTGGGTGGGGAAGTGGTGTTCGGGGAGTGTTATTCCCAGAACCCCCTGGTCAATGCCTTCGCCCTGGGGCTGTTCCGGAAGGACCGGATCTTTTACGGGAAAGCCGCGGGAATCGGGAATCCGGTGATCTACGTCGGTTCCAAGACCGGTAGGGACGGGATTCATGGGGCCACCATGGCTTCGGCCGAGTTCGATGAAGCCTCGGAGAGCAAGCGCCCCAACGTGCAGGTCGGCGATCCCTTCCTGGAGAAACTGTTGTTGGAAGCCTGTCTGGAGTCCATGAGGACGGGCGCCGTGGTGGGTATCCAGGACATGGGGGCCGCCGGACTGACCTGTTCCACCTGTGAGATGGGGGGGCGGGCGGACACCGGGATCGAGATCGATCTGGCGAAGGTGCCTCAGCGCGAGCAGGGAATGACTCCCTATGAGATCATGCTGAGCGAATCCCAGGAGAGAATGCTTCTGGTGGCGGAACGGGGTAGGGAAGAGGAGATTCTCCGGATCTTCCGAAAGTGGGAGATCGACGCCGTCACGATTGGAAAGGTCACCCGGGACGGGATGCTCCGAATCCTGGACCGGGGAAAGAAAGTGGCCGAGATACCCAATCGAGCCTTGACCGATGAGGCCCCCGTTTACCGGCGACCGGTGGCGGCCCCCGCAAAGCCCTCGCCGGAGCCAGCGCCGCCGCCCGGGTCTCTGTCCCTGGATTGGGGCAAGGTCCTGGAATGCTTTCTGGCTTCTCCCAACCTGAGCTCGCGGGAGTGGGTCTATCGCCAATACGACCACATGGTTCGGACCAACACGGTTCAGGCTCCCGGCGCCGACGCGGCCGTGGTTCGGGTCAAGAACACCGGGAAGGCCCTGGCCATGAGCCTGGATGGCAACGGCCGTTACTGCCGTCAGGACCCTCGGGTGGGAGCCCAGTTGTCGGTGGCCGAGAGCTGCCGCAACCTCGTCTGTGCCGGAGCCCGTCCCCTGGCGGCCACCAACTGCCTGAATCTGGGCAATCCGGAAAAGCCCGAAATCATGTGGCAGGTGACCCAGGTGGTTGAAGGGATCGCCGAAGCCTGCCGCGCCCTGGAAACTCCCATCACCGGCGGAAACGTCAGCTTGTACAACGAGACGCTGGGGGAGGGCATCGACCCCACTCCCGTCATTGGAATGGTGGGGTTGATCGAACCGCTTTCTCGCCTTCGGGGCTCCTGGTTTGTCGAGGAGGGCCATCGGATCGTCTTGCTGGGTCCGCTGGTTGGCCAGCCGACGAGCTATTCGAGCGCTGTCCGCCGTAACCTGGCGAAGCTGCGGCGCTTGCAGGAAACGGGCGGAGATGTCTATACCCGGTGGGTCGGTGCGCTTCCCTGTCCGCCCCTGGACCTGGACCTGGAGGTTCGCGTTCAAAGGACCTGCCGGGAGGGCATCGAGAGCGGCGTGATTCTCTCCGCTCACGACTGTTCGGAGGGGGGATTGGCCGTGGCCCTGGCGGAGATGGGCTTTTCCCGCTTTGGCGGCAGGACTCTGGGGGCCGAGATCCGGTTGCCTCCGGCCGAAGAGGTGGGAGAGGTGTTGTTCGCAGAATATCCCTCCAGGATTCTGGTCACTGTTGAGGCGGAAAACCTGGCAGCCCTGCAGAGGATTGCGGCGCTCCAGGGCGTGCCGGTGACTTCTTTGGGACAGGTGGTTCCGGAAGTGTTGAGCCTGCGCAGCCCGGATTCGGCCGTGATCGAGAAATCGATGGTCTCCCTGGAGGAGACCTGGAGGAATTGTCTGGGAGGTTTGTTCGCCGATCCATTATAATTTTACGGTCGCGCCGCCCGTCATCCTTGTGATCAGTCCCTCCCATAGCACAGGCTGCGTTCCGGACAAAATGAGGTGTCCCCGGGGAACCGATGCTTGACAAGTTTCGGGAAGAGTGCGGAGTCTTTGGGGTATTTGGACATCGAGAGGCGTCCCGGATCACCTATCTGGGCCTGTACGCCCTTCAGCATCGGGGCCAGGAGAGCGCGGGAATCGTCTCGACCGATGCCAACGAACTCCACAGCGAGACGGGGATGGGCCACGTGGCCGATATCTTTACCCAGTCTCGCCTGGAGAATCTGAAGGGGGAGGCGGCCATTGGCCATACCCGCTACTCGACGGCGGGTGAGAGCGCGGCGAAAAATGCCCAGCCCCTGGTGGTTTCCTGCAGCCAGGGCGAGTTGGCGCTCTGTCATAATGGGAACCTTATCAATGCCTTGCAGGTGAGGAGCCAGCTCGAGAAGGCCGGCTCGATCTTTCAGTCCACCACCGATAGCGAGGTCATTCTTCACCTCATTGCCCGATCCCGCCAGGGGACCATCGAGGAGGCCATCCAGGAAGCGCTGTCGCAAATGACAGGGGCCTACTCTCTGATTTTCCTGACCCACGAAAAAGTCATTGCCGCTCGGGATCCGCGGGGGTTTCGTCCCCTGAGCCTGGGCTGGCTGGACGGCTCTCCGGTGCTGGCGTCGGAGACCTGTGCCTTTGACCTCATCGAGGCCCGGTATGACCGGGAAGTCGCCCCCGGGGAGATGCTGACGCTTTTCAAGGGCGGGATCCGGTCTCGCCAGATCTCGCCACCGCTGTCTCCCTCCTTTTGCGTCTTCGAGCACGTCTACTTTTCCAGGCCCGACAGCCGGATCTTTGGCCGGTCCGTTTACGAGAGCCGCCACCTCCTGGGGCGATACTTGGCGCAGGAGCAGCCGGTGGAGGCCGACATCGTCGTACCTGTGCCGGATTCCGGAGTGGCTGCGGCCATCGGCTTCTCCCATGAATCGGGGATCCAGTTCGAATTCGGACTCATCCGCAACCACTATGTCGGCAGGACCTTTATCGAGCCCAAGCAGTCCATTCGCCATTTCGGGGTCAAGATCAAGTTGAATCCGGTGGCGGAGTTGATCCGGGGGAAGCGAGTCGTTCTGGTGGACGATTCCATCGTGAGGGGCACAACCAGCCGCAAGATTGTCAAGATGGTCCGGGATGTCGGCGCCGAGGAAGTCCATGTGCGGGTCAGTTGCCCGCCGACGATCTCCCCCTGCTTTTACGGGGTGGACACGCCTACCAAGAGGGAGTTGATAGCTTCCAGCCATTCGGTGGACGAAATTCGCAAGCACATCAAGGCGGACACCTTGGGATATTTGAGCCACGAAGGCATGCTCCGCGCCTGTGGTGTGGACCAGGGCCAAGGCCACTTCTGCTCGGCTTGCTATACCGGCAACTATCCGGTGCCTTTTCCTCAGATGCCTGCGGTCGGGACTGCCTGAGCCTGTCCAGGCAACAAGGCTGCCGCCGGTGGGCACCGCCCCTTGTCCGCGGGAGCGAAGCTTTTTCTAACCCATGACTGCCAAGACCGTCTTTGCCTACCGGGACGCCGGTGTGGATATCGACCGGGCCGATGCCGCCAAGAAACGCATCAAGGCCCTGGCCCGCCAGACCTTTACGCCTGAGGTGGTCAGCGAGATCGGCGCCTTTGGCGGACTCTTTCGTCTGGAGAGAGGGCGTTCGACCCGGCCCATCCTGGTGTCCAGTGTGGATGGTGTCGGGACCAAGCTCAAGATTGCCTTTGCCACCGGGATCCATCACACCGTGGGCAGGGATCTGGTGGCTCACTGTGTCAACGACATCCTGGTTCAGGGAGCGGTGCCTCTCTTCTTCATGGACTACATCGCAACCGATCGGATGGAACCGGAGATCATCGCCAAGGTGGTGGAGGGGATAGCCGCCGGCTGCCGGGAGGCGGGATGTGCTCTGCTGGGCGGAGAAACGGCCCAGATGCCGGGGTTCTACTCCAGCGGGGAGTACGATCTGGCCGGTTTCATCGTGGGACTGGTCGATCAGTCGCACCTGCTGGACGGACAACGCATCCGGCCGGGAGATGCCATCCTGGGACTGGCATCGACGGGGTTGCACACCAACGGTTACTCCCTGGCACGGAAGTTGTTGTTCGAGGTCGGCGGTTATGAGGTGAGTACACGGCTTCCCCGGTTGACGCTTCCCCTGGGAGAAGCACTGCTGCAGCCCCATCGAAGCTATCTGTCCTTGCTGAAGCCGCTGCTGGACCGGGGATGGCTCAGCGGGCTGGCCCACATCACCGGTGGCGGATTGACTGACAATCTCCCGCGCATTCTCCCCGGCGGCTGCTCGGCTCACATTCAACTGGAATCCTGGCCCGAGCCACCCATTTTTGGCGTGCTTCAGAAGCTGGGGCAGATCGATGAGGCCGAGATGCTGCGTACCTTCAATATGGGTATCGGCATGGCGCTGATCGTTCCGCCCGCGGAAGTGGCCAATGTGGAAGAACATCTTGCTGGGAGCCGGGAGCCGTTATACCGAATCGGTGAGATCCGCTCGGGGAAACATCGGGTTTGCTACAGCCGGTAGGGGCAGCGGCGGGTCGCGGTGTTGGTTGCCGGGAGGTGGGCCTGCCGGATGGGTGGGCATCAGGTGAAACGTCTTGCGATCTTGTTGTCCGGGCGCGGCTCCAACTTCGAGGCCATCGCCGACAGTGTCCAGGAGGGCCGTTTGCCGGCCCGCATCGAGTTGGTGGTCAGCAACCTGGCCTCGGCCGCCGGACTGGAAAAAGCGCGGCGGCGGGGTTTGAAAACGGTCGTCATCCCCTCCGCAGGTGTGGCTCGGGAGGACTATGACCGGCGCCTGGTCGAGGAGTTGAAGCGGCACCGGGTGGAGCTGGTTTGCCTGGCTGGCTTCATGCGGATCCTCAGTCCCTTCTTCGTCCGGTCCTTTCCCAACCGAATCCTGAACATCCATCCCTCCCTGCTTCCGGCCTTTCCCGGACTGCATCCCCAGCGTCAGGCGCTGGAGTCCGGGGTCCGATTCGCGGGCTGCACCGTCCACTTCGTGGATGAAGGGGTGGATTCGGGTCCCATTCTGTTGCAGGCCGTGGTGCCGGTGCTGGAGAGCGATGACGAAGAGTCCCTGGCCGCGAGGATTCTTGCAGAAGAGCACCGGCTTTATCCCCGGGCAATTGGGATGGTGGTTCGGGATGAAGTGCGTCTGAAAGGGCGCAGGGTGGTCCGCAGGTCCTGACTGCCGGATCGCGGAGCGCTATTCAGATCGAGGGTTTTTCCTCCCGAGTCCGTCAAGGATCAGGTGACACTGAACCCGTTTGCCGTCTGAAGCTCAATGGCCACAAAAGGCACAAAAACACAAAAAGAACCATCGGATCGGCAAGACTCGAAATCAAGAAACTCGTTTTGTGACTTTTATGCTTTTTGTGGTGAATGTCGGAGCCTGTAGCACATCACCTTTGCCGCCTCAATGTCGTTCCCGATTGCGAACTTTGCAAAAGGCTCTGGAATATGAACATGGATGCACAGGATGCACAGGATAAAACGGGACGAGATGACGCGGCACAGGAAGTGGACTCGCTCGATGATCGGGTACGTATTCCGATTGACCCATGAGCGTGGGAGCGGGTTTTGGGTAATCCATGTAGGAACATAGGCGATGGTTGAATTCAAGACGGTGCAACCGCCCGCCAATTAATCCTGTATATCCTGTCCATCCATGTAAATAAACCAAATACTCATACTTGACTGTGAACCGGTTTCGCGCCATCCGGCGCGGGGCGTTGTTTCGGACAAGTTGGGCCCCCGCCCCCACGACGGGGCGGATCATCCGAGAGTGAAACAATCGGAAATCGACAATCCTTTCGTGACCTTGGTATCCCGTCGCGGTTAACCTCAACGCCTTAGTGGCCCTTCGTCGTTCTTCGTGGCCCTTCGTGGATAACTCTTTTTTCTTTTGTTTCGGACAAGTAGAGAGGGAATCGCGTAACCGTGACTGTTGAGGAACAACTGGCCTTCCTGCAACAGGGAGTCGCCGAGCTGATTCGACCGGAGGAGCTTCGAGCCCGGCTGGCCCGCTCGGCTGAAACCGGAAGGCGGTTGCGGATCAAAGCCGGTTTCGATCCGACGGCGCCGGACCTGCATCTGGGCCACACGGTCATGCTGCGCAGCATGAGGCGTTTTCAGGACCTGGGCCACACGGTCATCTTCCTGATCGGCGACTTCACCGGTTTGATCGGGGACCCCTCCGGGCGCAGCGCCACCCGCAAGCCTTTGAGCCGGGAGCAGGTGGCGGAGAATGCCGAGACCTACAAGCAGCAAGTGTTCAAGATCCTGGATCCGGAAAAAACTACCATCGACTTCAACAGTCGTTGGATGACGCCCTTTAGCAGCGAGCAATTTCTCAAGTTGGCCTCCCGCTACACCGTGGCCCGCATGCTGGAGAGAGACGACTTCAGCAAGCGATTGAAGAAGTCACAGCCTGTCGCCATTCACGAGCTCATTTATCCCCTGGTTCAAGGGTACGATTCGGTGGTGTTGGAAGCCGACGTGGAAATGGGCGGCACCGATCAAAAGTTCAATCTGCTGGTGGGGCGGGAGCTGCAGAGGGAATATGGACAGGAACCCCAAGTGCTGCTGATGCTGCCGCTACTGGAGGGATTGGACGGGGTGCAGAAGATGTCCAAGTCCTTGGGAAACGCCATTGGGATCCAGGAACCGGCTTCGGAGATCTTCGGGAAGGTGATGTCGATTTCGGATGCCCTCATGTATCGCTACTACGAACTCTGTACCGACCTGAGCTCGTCCGAGATCGACCGAATCCGAAAACAGGTGGCAGAAGGCAGCCTGCATCCCAAGGCTGCCAAGGTGGACCTGGCCAAGAGCATCGTGCGAGAGTTTCATTCGCGCCAGGCCGCCGACCGGGCCGAGGAGGAGTTCCATCGCATCCATTCTCAGAGGCTGCTCCCCAATCGAATGGAGGAGAAAAGGCTGCCGGTTTCTACGGAAGGGCTGCGGCTTTCGAAATTGATGGTACGGGTGGGGCTGGCCCCCTCGGTGGGCCAGGCCGTTCGCTTGATCACCCAGCAGGCGGTATCCCTGAACCATCAGAAGGTCACCGACGTCAAGGCGGAGATGGATTGTTCCCGGCCCTCCTCCTGGGTCCTGAAGGTGGGGAAGCGCGGCTTCGTGAAGGTGATTGTCGGGTGAGCCTGCCGGGAGCGGAACCGTGGGAATCACGGGATCTTCCTTATGATTTTTGAGGTAGGCGGGGATCACAGTCTACCGGAACAATCCTTTGGATGCTGGTGCCGGACTGGGACCCAGCGTTCCGCTTCGCCCATGCAGTCCTTTTTCGAAGTTATGTGAATCATTCTCGCGGTGTTCCTTGGTTGACAGGGAACAGTGGTTGGAGTAGCCTTGCCTCTGCAGTCTCAGGAGCAATGACAATTCTCGGGAAGCGGGAGGAATTATGAGAAACGGAGTCCTGATTTTCTTGCTGGCGGTTGCGCTGACAGGCGGCCATCTCATGGCGGGTGAGGCCTTGACGGGACACATCTCCGATGCCAAGTGCGGCGCTGCCCACGCCGACCATTCCGCCAAGTCGATCGGTTGCGTCACGGGGTGTGTAAATGGCGGTGAGAAGCCCGTGTTCGTCACGGGAGACAAGAAAGTCCTCCAGATCGCCAATGCCGACAAGGTGATGGCCCATCTCGGCCACAAGGTGGAGGTCACCGGCAAGGTGATGGACGGAACCCTGACCATCAAGTCGGTGAAGCACCTGGCCCCTTAAGGGTTGCACCCGACGGCAATCTTCCGGGGTAGGCGATTCGGCCTTGCCCCCTTTCACTTCTGCAGGTCGCTGACCGGCTGAGTCCCCGTTGCGCCAGGGGTGCGACGGGGGCCGTAGTTTCCTCCAAGGCAGTTCCTTGCCCCCCCCCTGTCTCATTTTGTGGAACTGCATCCTCCGGCCCGGGGAGTTGGAGCCCAGCCCCTCAGCTTGTGACATAATGGTTTCATGTTCAAAATTCTCGCCCTCTTCCTCCTCCTTCCCTTGATAGAGTTGGCCCTGCTGATCGAGATCGGCAGCCACATCGGCACACTGGCCACCGTGGGGCTGATCCTCGCCACCGGGGCCTTGGGCGCCTTTCTCGCACGCAGCCAGGGGCTGGAGGTTCTGCGACAGTTGCGGGTGGAAACGGCAGCCGGACGACTCCCGGCGGACCCGCTGGTTGACGGGGTGATCATCCTGCTGGCGGGCACCGTTCTGCTGACTCCGGGAGTCCTGACCGACATCCTGGGCTTTTTGTGCCTGATTCCGGCGTTCCGGCAATTTCTGAAAGCGATGCTTTGGCGAAAGTTGAGGCATTGGGTGGAACAGAATCGGGTTCAGGTCTCAGTCAACCTTTAGCATTTCAGCGGACACCCCGCATCGGGCGCGACAGGCCATGAAATCCTCAGGGGCTTCAACCGATGTGGTCGTCGACAGCCGGACCGGCCTGGTCTGGAGCCGGCGAGACAATGGAAGGCGCCTCAACTGGCATGATGCCGCCGGCTGCGCGCAGAATCTGGATTTGGGTGGCTTTCACGATTGGCGCTTGCCCACTCTCGAGGAGCTCCATGGGCTGTGGGATCCGCCCCGCCGCACCATTCGAAAGCCCTTTGAATTGACAGGAGCCTGGGTTTGGAGCGGCACCCGGGCCGGGGCCGACCATGCCTGGTGTTTCTACTACGCCATTGGGATGCGGGTGCGCTATCCGCTCAACGTGTCCTATGATTTGAGGACCCTGTTTGTGAGAGACCCCTAGATGGGATTCCTCACCGGGTTCCAGATTAGCCGGGAGTGCCGTGCGAACCGGCTGGGCGGGATTTGCCCGCGGGAAGGAGAAAAAATGCTGGGCAGCCAGGTGATCGCCCAACTCTTGAAACGGGAAGGAGTGGAGCAGGTGTTCTGCTTTCCACTGACTCCGATCCTCGACGCCTTGACCGAGGCCGGCATCCGGCTGATCGTGGCCCGTCAGGAACGGGTGGCGGGCAACATGGCGGACGGTTTCTCGCGAACCACTTGCGGGGACCGAATCGGGGTGGTGACAGTGCAGCAGGGTCCGGGAGCCGAGAACGCCTTCGCCGGGATCGCCCACGCCTATACCGATTCGAGCCCCATCCTCTTCCTTCCGGGTCATCCCGGGCGAAACCAGGTTGGGGTCCCACCCACCTTCGGCGCACTGGAGAACTACCGGGCCACCACCAAGTGGGCCGACCGGGTGCCGGCGGCAGCAGCCATCCCCGGACGGATGGCTCGGGCTTTTACCGCCTTGCGTTCGGGGCGCCCCGGACCGGTCCTGCTGGAGATTCCGGTGGACGTGGCCGAGGAGGAGTTTCCGGGTCCCCTGGAGTACCAGCCGGTGCCGAAAATAAGGACCGGTGGAGACCCCGCGGCTGTCAGGGAGGCCGTTCGGTTGCTGCTGGCCGCCAAGCGGCCGCTCATCTGGGCAGGGCAGGGGGTTTTCTATGCCAAGGCCTCCAGTGAGCTGGAGCAGGTGGCGGAGCAGTTGGCGGCGCCGGTGATGACCTCGCTCCAGGGTAAGAGCGCCTTCAACGAGACGCACCCCCTGGCCCTGGGGACGACCGGATACAGCCAAACCGCCATGGTGGGCGAGCATCTGGCGGCCAGCGATGCCCTGTTGGTCGTCGGGGCCAGCCTGACCCGTTCCCTGTTCGCCCCCACCATTCCCAACGACGGAAGGGTTCTGATTCACGCCACCCTGGACTGGAAGGATCTGAACAAGGGCTATCGGGCCGATGTGCCCATCCTGGGGGATGCCAAACTGGTGCTGCAACAGGTGCTGGAGGAGATTGGCCGCCATTCGGGGAATGGGGAAAGGGAGGCTCGGCGCCAATCGGTCCAGGCCGGCATAGCGAGCCTACGGAAGGCTTGGCGGGCCCGCTGGGCTGGCAAGCTCCGATCCTCCCAGGTCCCCATCAACCCCTATCGAGTCATCGGGGAGCTGATGAAAGCGGTGGACCCGGCCTCAGCCATGGTCACCCACGATTCCGGCTCCCCCCGAGATCAAATCGCTCCATTTTATGAGGCGGTCACTCCGCGCGGTTACCTGGGGTGGGGAAATTCGACCCAATTGGGATTTTCCCTGGGCGCCGCCATGGGGGCCAAGCTGGCGGCTCCGGACAAGTTGGTGGTGACCTTCATGGGAGATGCGGCCTTTGGGATGGTCGGCATGGATCTGGAGACCGCGGTGCGGGAACACATCCCCATCCTGATTCTTCTGGTAAACAATTCGGCCATGGGCGGCTACGAGCAGTACATCCCCAAGGCTGCCATTGAGGGTCGCGTTAAATTCCTGTCCGGGAACTACAGCCAGGTGGCTCGGGGGCTGGGGGCCTACGCCGAGCGGATAGACCGTCCGGAGGCGGTACAGGCCGCCTTGCAACGGGGAATAGCCGCAACTCGGGAGGGACAACCGGCCCTGCTGGAGTTCATCACCTGTGAGGAAAGGGATATCGCCAAGCGGTAGAAACCGGTGGGCTGAGATCGAACCTGCCGCTGGCGGCGACCTGCCGGACCTGCCCTCCCGATCGACGCCACGGGTCCGATCGGGCTTGCCGCCCTGCCCTGCCTACTCGCCACTTCCCAAACTATAGCTGACCACCGTATACAGGGCGTACATTGCCAGCATGGCCACTCCCTGAGAGCGGCTCAGCCGCTCTCTGCCCGGGAGGAGGCCGATCCTCAAGGTCAGCAGCAGCAGCAGCATGGTTGGGAAAAGGAGGGTAAAGAAGTGGGGATCGGCGATCAGTCCTCCGCGCGTGACCGCCCCCGAAGCGCCGACCACGAACAGGACGTTGAGGATATTGGCGCCGATCACGTTGCCCAGCGCTAACTCCCCGTGACTCCGCAGGGCCGCTGTGACGGCGATGAACAGCTCTGGCAGGGAAGTGCCGAAAGCCACCAGAGTTGCCGCGATCACGCTTTCCGGAACCTGCAGTCGGACGGCGCACTCGGTGACTGCCGGGAGGAGAATGCGGGCAGAGACGACCACCAGGGCAATGGCTCCCACCAACTTGGCGGCAATCACCCCGGTCGAGTCCGTTTCGCTCTCCTGTCCCTCTGACGACGCCGGGTTTCTTTCCCGGGCCCAGCGGATCGATTGCCAGACATAACCGGCAAGGGCCAGCAGAAAGGCGACGGCCACGAATTGGGTGACTCGACCGCCGCCGGTGAGGGCATCCCCCGCCGATGGCCAGGGGATACAGGCCAGAACCAGCAGAATGACCGCGGCCAACTGGATGGCATTCTGCCGCATGACGATCTTCCGGTTGATCCTGGGCGGATCCAGGATACAGGCCAGTCCCAGAATCAGACCGGTGTTGCAGATGATGGAGCCGACTGCGTTTCCCAAAGCCAGACCCGATTGGCCTCGGAAAGCGGCCAGAACCGAGACGGCCACCTCCGGCGTAGTGGTCCCCAGGCTCACAATGGTGGCGCCGATCACCACCTCGGGAATGTTCGAGCGTTGCGACAGGCTGATGGCTGCAGAGATCAGCCAGTCGGCCGCCTTTCCCAAAATGAGCAGGCTGCCCAGGATGACTCCTGCCAGCAGGCTCCAATGGATCTCGGACAAAAGGGATTGAAAGGCTTGTTCCAAGGGGTCGAGCGCAGGTTGCAGGGTAGCGGCCGCTTGAGCTGCGAGTGGCTGATGGCGAGGACCGCTTTGGCGTTGGAGGGTCTCGCAGGCAGGATGCTATTCGTTTCTTTCCAGGATGGCAATCAAATCCCGGTAATTGCTATCGGGAGGGCCGCCCCATGAGAACCGGGATTCAGGGGAGAAACCAGCGAGGCCGTGCCTCAGACCGACAAGCAAGGGAAAAGAGATATCCACGAAGTAACACGAAGGGACAAAAAAAGATATCCACGAAGGACCACGAAGGGGCACGAAGAACCACAAATGGACACAAATGGACACGAAGGAGCACGAAGAGACTGATTGATGAATGGTTAATTGGGGGGGGTGTAAAAACCGATTTTGCCTAAAATCCGCAATCTACAATCCAAAACAGCCGTACGAGAAATTGGTTAGCCACGCCCCCGCCCGGCATGACGGGGCGGCTCATACGGGGTGAAACAGGGGTGTTTCAGAACGAGTGATTAGTGATTAGCCGGGCCCCCGCCGTGCCGGGCGGATCATTCGAGAGTGAAACAACGGACCCTTATGGCTTTTTGGGAGTAGGGACATGTCCCGTTAAACCGGTTTGTTGTATTAGGGAACATCGATAGACAGGATAGACAGGATAAACAGGACGAGAAGCTGCTGCACAGGAAGGTGACTGGCTCGATGATCGGGTGTGGTTTGAAGTGATCCATGAGCTTGGGAGCGGGTTTTTGGAATCGGTATTAGGAGAAGGCGATGATGATGGCCGTCTCTAAGGCAGGACTTGCCATTCAGTCTCACAAGCCCGCCAAGGTCTGCTTTCGGGAGAAGCCGGTTGGCGACAACACATCCTGTTTATCCTGTCCATCCATGTAAATCAGGGATCTGCTCATGCCCGACGCCGAGACGAAGGGCCGGGAACTTAATTTCGTGATCTTGGCGTCACTTCGTGCCCTTGGTGGATAACTTTTTCCCCTTCGTGTCTTTCTTCTTGGCCCTTCACGGACCCCTTTCGACTATTTTCCAACCCCTTAGAGTCCCTTCGCGGATTAATCTCTTGCCCCCTGTACAGATACTTTGGCGCCCTTCGTGGAAATCTATTCCCCCTTCCCGACCTTTGGCGGAACCCTCTTGAGCCTTCTCCAACCCCTTAGTGGCCCTTCGTGGTCCTTCGTGCCCCTTCGTGGATATCTTTTTTTGTCCTTTGCGGATAACGCTCAAGTGTTTCAGGCAAGCTCAATCAGTAGAATCCGATGCGCCTGCAGTTGATGAGTCCCCGTCGGAGCCTCGACCGGCGCTCTCGCCTTCGAGGTCCGGCTCCAGATGCACCGCATAGCTCTGGGCTACCGGAATGCAGAAGGTGTCGGCGTCATCGCAGGCGAAGTAGCGAACAGTAAGATGCAGAGGCCGGCTGTGGCCGGTGACGGCGATGTCCAGCAGGAACTCCCGGGGATCCTTGTCGGCGGGTTGCTCGACCTTGGGGCCGGTCCCGCGGTTGGGGGTGACCCGGACTCCCTCGGGAGTCTCCAGCCTGAATTCCAGTGGCTTGACCCGGTTGTTCCAGTGGACGGCGTAAAGTGGGTCCAGATGAAACCCGATATAGAGCTTGCCCTCTCCCCGGGTCAGGAAGGGTGGGTCCACCGCGGCCCGAAGCGTGGCGTAGAAGGGGATGGGTCTTTTCTGCTTGCCCGGCACGATTTTCAGCGGGACCATTGCGGAGGGCCGCCGGATCCCGGGAACGATGCCGGAGGGAATGTTTGGGTTGGGCCGGCCGAGCTTCAGCTCCGTCTGCAGCTCGGCCGCCTGAGCCCGTTCCATTGTCATGGGCGTCAAGGCAAGCAGGCCCAATCCAAACCATGCGGTTGCTCTCATCACCGGTCTTCCTCTTCTTGTAGTGTACAGCCTGCCGAACGGCGGCCGCTACCGGGTTTGAAGACGCTGCCCGTAGCGTCGCGGTTCCCCTGAAGTGCAGCCGCCCGGCCCTCACTGAGCTCTCTGGACTTGCGGATCCAGACCGCCAGCAGCACCGTGCCGATGGCGATCAGCCCGGCCGACAGTCCGACCCACAGGCCTTGAACCCCCCAATTGAAATGAAAACAGAGAAAATAGCCCAGCACCATCCCGACCGGCCAATGTCCGATCAGGTTGACCACCATGGGCGTCCTGGTATCGGCGGCGCCTCTCAGGTTGCCGGTGGCCACCACCTGAACACCGTCGAAAAACATGAAAGCCGCGGCGATCAGCAGCAGGGGCGTTCCGATGCCGATCACCCGCGGGTCTCCGGTAAACAAGCGCATGATCCCCTGAGGCAGCAGGACAAAAAGCAGGCCCGACACCAGCATGAATCCGCTTCCCAGCAGCAGGGCCATCCACCCGGAGTCCGCCGCCCGCTGGGGCTCTCCTCGGCCGATTTCCCGACCCACCCGCACCGCTCCGGCCGAGGAGATGCCCAGCGGAACCATGAACACGAAGCCGGCCGCGTTCAGGGCGATCTGGTGGGCGGCCACCGCCGCAGGCTCCAGCTTGCCCGCCAGCGAGGTCACGGCGGCGAAGACGCCCACCTCCAGGGTGGTCTGCAGGGATGCCGGAAGGCCCAGGTTCACCATCCGGCGCATTCTGTCCAGGTCAGGCTTGAAAGAGATCCTCAGCAGGGGTGTCCGCTGGCGGCGGTGGTATCGGAAGATGAGCATCCCCAGGCCGAGAGCCATGTACAGGCGCGAGATGCAGGTCGCCCAGCCCGCGCCCTCGACTCCCATGGCGGGGAACCCCAGTTTGCCGAATATGAAGACCCAGTTGGCGCAGACATTCACCAGGTTGGCGGTGACCAGCACGACCATGATCCCCTTGACTCGCCCGATTCCTTGCAGATAGCGGCGAAAGGTGTTGTAGAGCATCAGCGGGAATATGCTCCAACTCACCGCTTTCAGGTAAGGTGGCGTGAGCGCCAGCACCTCCGGGTGGAAGCCCCAGAACTGCAGGTAGGGCAAGCTGCCCCAGAGGATGAACATCATAAAGGGGCTGAGCAGAAGGCTGAGATGAATGCCGTGCACCAGCCATCCCTGGCAGTCCTCCCATTGATTGGCTCCGTGGGCTTGCGACACCAGGGTGTCCAAGCCCAAAGACAAGCCCATCCCCAGGATAGTTGCCGCCAGAAATACCGCCGTTCCGATGCTCACGGCCCCGATGGCTTCGGCACTCAGGCGTCCCACCATCATGGTATCCACCAGGCTCATGGTCATCCAGCCCAGCTCGGTCATGACCACCGGGACCGACAGGGATACCATCGGTTTCAGTTCTCGAAGCAATCTCGCCGGGCAGTCCTTTGGGACAGGAGTCGGAATGTGGGGCATTCTTTTTGTTTTGTGGTTTGGGAAGTTACTCCGTAAACTCTCGGCACGATTCAGGCCGGTGCTGCAGTCGGGCCGGCGAGCTTCAGGAAGCGGGAGCCGGACGGCTGGATAATCCCCCGGCGGGAGCGAGCCGGCGGCGGAAGCCGGTTCACTCAACGGGCAAAGGAGGTCCCCTTGGTCATGCAACAGGAATCCAATGTAGCAAAAAACAGGCCCATGGAGCGCCGGGAATTTTTGCGGGCGGCAGGAAAGATCGCCGCGGTCACCGCCATGACCTCCGAGGCCTTCGGCCGCAATTTCGGCCCTGAGGCGGAGCCGGTGCGCTATCCGGAGCCGGACGTGATTGCCCTCGACAAGCGCTTCAAGTACAAGCTGGGCAACTCACCCATCCTGCGCCTGCACCGCGGGACCCTGTGGGCTGAAGGACCGGCCTGGAGCGGCGTCGGCCGCTACCTGTTGTGGAGCGATATCCCCAACAACGAGCAGCTTCGCTGGCTGGAGGAAGACGGCCACGTGGCACGGCGATTTCGCTTTCCCTCCGGGAACTCCAACGGGAACACCTTTGACTTTCAGGGCCGGCAGATCGCTTGTGAGCACGGCAACCGCAGGGTGGTGCGCTACGAGTTCAACGGTGGAGTCACGGTGCTGGCAGACTCCCACGGGGGCAAGCCGCTCAATGCTCCCAACGACGCCGTGGTCCATCCCGATGACGGTGCCGTCTGGTTTACCGATCCCGGCTACGGCAGCCTGATGAACTACGAGGGGCACCGGGCCGACACGGGATCGCTCCAGCCCTTTCAGAAGGAAGCCATCTATCGGATCGACCTCCGGCAGGGTACCATTGAAAAAGTGGCGGACGACATCTACAAGCCCAACGGGCTCTGTTTTTCTCCCGACTACAAGAAACTCTACGTGGCCGACACCGGCGCCTCACACTATCCGGAAGCACCCAGAAACATCAAAGTCTGGGACCTGGTGGACCAGAGGCACCTGCGAAACGGGAGAGAGTTCGCTTCGATGGAGCTCGAGGGCAAGACCGGTTTCGCCGACGGGATCCGGGCCGATACCGACGGCAATATCTGGGCCAGCGCCGGTTGGGTGGGGGACGGTTACGACGGGGTACACATCTTTGCCCCCAACGGCGACCGCATCGGCTTGATCAGGCTTCCGGAGATCTGCTCCAACGTCTGCTTTGGGGGAACCAAGCGCAACCGGCTGTTCATGACCGGGAGTCAGTCCCTGTACGCGGTCTACGTGGAGACCCAGGGAGCCCACCTGACCTGAAGGTGATGGCCTTTCCCACCAGCGCAGCTTTCGCGACCCACACACCGGGGGGCACCCGCGGCCTTATCAGCTTGAATCCGCGCCCGCGGTCTTGTTTCCGCGGCCACTGATGAGGAGCAGGATGGAGCCCAGGGCCAGGCCGATGACCATGGCCATCACGATCCAGACCACCGCGTTGCGCCCCGGAATCACCAGGTAGCCTTGCAGGGGGCCGATACCCTCGCCCACGTTGCCTCCCTGAGTGACGAGGAAGCGGGGGGACTGCCACTGCCACAGGTAGGCCAGCCAGTAGGTCACCATGACCATCAATCGGGTGCAGAGGGTATAGAGGAAAAGCTCCTTGAATAGTGCTCTGTAGGGCCGGTCGCTCTGAGACTCCTGGATCCGGTAAGCAAGGTAGAAGGGTACCAGAAAGTGCAGCCAGGCGACCCCCAGCAGATTGTTGATCGAATCGGGCGCACCCAGTTGTTCCAGGATGATTCGCAGCACGACCAGGGTTGCGGCGACGATCAGCGGCCATTTCAGCCTGTCTCCGGTATCCGGTGCCATGGGTTGTCTCCTTGGGGAATCGGTCGACGTTGGTGGCTTGTAGCATATCATGGGCTGGAACTCGGAGTGATTCCTCCCGGCTGGGGTTGGGAATCGAAACGGGGCGTGCGGGCTCGGGAAGGAGACGAGTGATACATGGTTAGGTTCGGTCCCGCTGATCGGATGTCTCTTTGTGGCCGCGAGCGGTGGCTCGGCTCGAGCCCTGGATTTCGTGCAGCAGATCGCTCCCGGTGTCCACCTGGCCGGCTTCGCCGACCGTTACGGCTCCGCCAACTGCGGTTGGATCGAGTTGGAGGATCGGACGGTGCTGATTGACCTGCCGCCGGGGATCGGGGCCGAGGCCTTCCTGGCGGCGGTTGCCCGAACCAGCTCGAAGCCGGTCCGCTCGTTGTTGCTCACCAGTGAACCGGACCCGGAAAACGAGACGCTGCGGGCGCTCAAGGCGAGGGGCGTTGAGGTGGTGGAGGTTTCCGGGGCGGGAAGAAAAATCCCGGTGGGGAAGGGGCCAAGATCCATTGAAACGATCCCCTGCGATGACGGCCTGGAGACCGGGGCGACAGCCATCTACCTGCCGCGGGAGCGGATCCTGTTTGCGGGCCGGATGGTCATCCACGGTCCGCGGGCGGAGCTGTCGGGCCGGGACACCCTGGCCTGGATGGCTACGCTTCGAAAACTGAAGCGGCTTGGGGCCAAGCGGGTGGTTCCGGGCTACGGAAGCTGGGAGGGGGAAGATCTTCTGGGCCGCCAGATGCGTTATCTGGCCGAGTTGCGCCGCCAGGTGGCTTACGGGATCTGCCTGGGCCTCCCGCTGGAAGAGATCCGCAAAGGGATCCTGCTGCCCGCTTCCTACTATGCCTGGACGGCTTACGGAGAGCCCACCGCCGAAGACATCGAGCACCTGTTCCGGGAACAGACGGTCCCCGCGGCTCCCTTCGGGCGAGAGGAGCCCTCTGGACAGGACAAGGGTCCTCAGGCCCTGGTCCTGATCGGTGACCGGTTTCATGAGCCGGAGCACATCCGGGAGGGCTTGAAACCGGTCTTCGAGGCGACCGGGGTGACCCCCCACTTTGCCGTAGACGTCCGAGCGCTGTCAGCCGGAAACCTGGCCCAGGTGCAACTGTTGGTGGTCCTGAAGGACGGCATGCTGTGGCCGGAGGGGAATGAACGTCCCTACCGCCAGTGGATGACCATGGAGCAGCAGAAGGCGGTGGTTGAATTTGTGGAAGCCGGAGGGGGATTTCTGAACCTGCACAACTCCATGGGACTCTACCCCGAGGGCCCTTATCTCGACCTGGTGGGAGGGCGTTACAAGGGGCACGGACCTCTGGAGAGATTTGGGGTGGAGGTCGTGGATGGGGACCATCCCGTTACCCGGGGCGTGAGCAACTTCTTCGTGGCCGACGAGCAGCACACGCCTTCCTACGACTCGCAGAAGGTGGAGTTGCTGCTGAGGAATCGCTCCGATCAAGGCACGGTGGGTGCCGCCGGTTGGGCGTATCAGGCCGGCAAGGGACGCCTTTGTCACCTGGCCAACGGCCATACTCGAGAATCCCTGGACCACCCGATGTTCCAGCGCCTGATGCGGAACGCCGTCAAGTGGTGTCTGGCTGCGCCGGACCCCCGATAGGGATCGGCGCCGATCCGGCTCCCCGCCTGGTCTGGCCGGGCGGGCTAGTTCTTCTTTTTCTCCTCTTGTGCCGAGAAGGTGGTTTTCACTTTGCTGGAGAGGGCCGTGATCATGGTCTTGGCCTCTGCAGCGTGCGACCCCATGGGCTCGATCTCCAGATATCTCTGATAGGCCTCGACGGTGCCCGGAGCGGGGATGGTCTGACCATCGTCGGTCACCGTGGCCATGCTGACCAGGGTGACAGCCAACTGGTACTGGGACTCGGCGTTCTGGGGATCGGCCTTGAGGGATTTCCTGAAGGCCTCTACCGCCTCTTTTAGTCTGCCCGTTTGCACGTACGCCGCCGCAATTCTGAAATAGGTCCGGGATAGCTGTTTGGGCGCCACTTCGGAGATTTTCTCGACAGCGGCGTAGGCTTCCTTTTCCTTTCCTCCCATGGCAAGAGCTACGGCCAGGCTGGTTCTGTAAGCGACTTCCGAGTTGGGGTTGGGCTTCTTCTTTGCCAGAGCGGTGAGAGCCATCTGGTAGCTGCCGGCAGCCTGGTCATATTTTCTCATCTGCCGGTAGGTGTCGCCCAGAAAAGCGTGGATCACATGCTGATCGGGGTCCATCGCGGCAGCCTTCTGGAAGGCCTGGGCGGCCATGGTGAAGTTCTTTTTCTTGAACATGTCCCGGCCCCGCTGAAACTCCTGATTCAGCTTGGCGTAGGCGGCCTGATTGCCCCCTCCCTCTCCTCCTTTGGAGGTGCGCAGAGCGATGGGGGGCAGGATGCGGGATTCCTTTCCACCCAGGCAATCGGACTTTGGACTGCAGACGTCGATCGTGTTTTCCCAAACTTTCCTGTCATCGATGAGCACCGAGACCTTGTATCGTCCGATCGGAATAAAGTAGCGATTGAAACGCCCCTTCTTGTTCGTTTTGGCCTCAATGGGTTTTCCGGCCCTCGTTAAGTTCTCGAATCTGATGACGGCCTTGTGAACGGGTTTGCCGTCCAGAGAGACGGCCCCTTCAACGGTGCCTCTTTGAGCCAGGGCTTCCGGCGGCTCAGCCAGAGCGGCAAAGGTCAGTACCAGGCCACAGGCCAGAAAATATTTCCAATGTTTCCTCATGGGAACCTCCAGGGTCATCTCCTCAGGGGATGGGGCGCGGTTGCCGTTACGGAACCGGGACGTCGGTCTGGAAAATTGCGCCAACGATAGGAGTTCAAGCACCTTTGAATTATACGCCAGGGGGCCTGGTGCTGCCACCCTTTCTTCAGCGGCCGCGGGTTGGCGCTCGCTTGCATTGACGAAGAAACCGGTCCCTGGGTTTCGGAAAGGAGGGAATGAATGAGGAGGCGGTTTCAGCCAACTAGCTGCTGGCCGCTGGCTTTGGAGAGAACTGGCGGTGAAGGGCGGGCATGACCTCCGAGGCGAACAACTCCAGGCTGTGGAGGTGCCGCGCTTTGTCGTCCCAATCGTGAGCCACCAGCACCAGCGTGCCGAAGGGTCCCACCTCCTGGCGCAGCTCAACGATCTGACGGGTCACCTCTTCGGGATCGCCGGCAATGACGACCTCGTTCATGAAGTAGTCGAGGTTGCAATCGGCGTCGTCCATCTCCGGGTTTCGCCGAAACAGCTTCAGTTCGCCCGCGAACTTCCGGGTAAAGGTCAGGATGTATTCGATGGTCCAGCCCAGCGTATTTGCGCGCGCCAGGCGTCGGGCTTCCGACGTCGAGTCGGCCACGAAGATGTTGGCCGCAACCTTCCAGTTCTGAGGTTGGGGTTCCCGCCCGGCCTGTTGAGCCGCTTGGCTGTAGGTGATCCAGTGATCCTTCAGCACCTCGCGATGGAGCATATGGTGGCTGAAGGGCTGAAAGCCCCGGGCGCCGGCCATTTTGACCGTTCCCGAACCGCGGCTCATGCAGGGCACCGCGATGGGGGGATGGGGGAGCTGGAAGGGCCGGTGAACCACTCCGGTACCCAGCTCTGCCGAAACACTCTCCTTCAGACTGTAGTCCCAGAATGCCCCCGTCATCTCCCGAGGCGGCCTCTCCCCCCAGAGTTTCAGGATCATGTCGATGGATTCGGCGACCATGGCCCCGCTGCGCTTGGGGTCGACGTTGTGGACTTCCAGGTCGGAGGGAACCGCACCCGGCCCGAAGCAGAGGTTGAGCCGTCCCTTGCAGAGGTGGTCCAGGAAAGCCAGACGCCCGGCAACCTGGGCCGGGTGGTGGTACTGAAGGCAAATGGGCGCCGGTCCCAAGCGGATCCTTTCGGTCAGGGTAAAGGCTTTGGCCAGAAAGATCTCCGGCATGACGATGTTTTCGTAGCTGGATGTGTGGTGCTCGCCCACCCAGAACTCCTCGAATCCCCACTCCTCGCAGCGGCCGATCAGCTCCAGATCCTCGTCGTAGCACTGGGCCTTGGGCTTGGCCGGGTTGTGGATGGGCATCAGGAACATGCCGTATTTCAGGGATTGATCGGGACTCATGGTGGATTCCTCACTGGATGGAAACGGTCGCGGCCCCCGGCGTCACAGGCTCCGCCGGGCCCTCCGGAACGTCACCCGGGCAGGGTGTTCACGATCGTGGCAACCGGAGTGATGGTGATTGAAAGGATGCTGAAACTCCAGGTCCGAGAATGGCTGCAAAGGCGTTCGAACCCCTGCGACATCCGCGCTCCGATTGGACTGAGGAGGTTCCCGAAGGCGTGCTTGCGGGGTGCTTGCCGTATGTCAAAGGCCGTTGGTGAAGGGGACTCGGATTCCCCTGCTGCAAGACCGGAAACATATATTCAACCCCGGATAGAGTCAATCTCAAAAAGGGATGTCGATTGGCATGATTCTTGGGGACAGGCTGTGTTTACGGACCGGACACAATCGCGTCGTTCGGTCGAATCCCGGGAATCACCGGTCCGGACAGTTCTCCCAGCGCCGCGGTTTTCTCTTGGTGTTGTCCTGAGACTTCGACTAAATTAGGTGGCTGATCCGCATCCATGAGGCCGGGCCTCCGCCAGACCCGGGAACGCCGACATCGAAGGGAGAAGAATCGAAGATGCCCAACGGGAACTGCTACACCGACGACTGGAAACGGACCAACCCCGACTATGCGGTCTATCTGCAGGAGGCTCCGGGGGAACGCGACGAGTATTCCGACCACATTCACGTCTTTTACACGCCTGGGGGCGATCTCATGTGCATGTGGACTCAGGGCTCCCATGAGAGTTCCCCCGACCTGCGGGTGGTTTGTTCGCGCAGCCGGGATGGTGGGAAGACCTGGTCCCCGATTCTTGCCATTGACGAGCCCAAGTACAAGAACATGGTGCCGGCCCTGGGATTCCCCCTGATCAGCCGCACGGGCCGGATGTACTGTCTCTACAACCAGCACCTGGGTTACGGCGACGGGGGACTTTACTCCGGGCCCCTGCGGGTGAAATATTCCGATGACGACGGTCACACCTGGGTCGCCAGTGGGGTGGATCTCCCCTGGCGGCGGACCCGTTTCGACCACCCCGACCCCAAGGTCCATCCCAGTGGGATCATCTGGCAGCAGCCCATCCGGGACGCCAAGGACCGGGTGATGGTGGGATTCACCCGCTGGAGCAGTCGGATGGCTTATCCCCGTCCCATTGGGGGGAATCGAAACCATTCTGACAGCGGCATCGAGTTCATGCGTTTCGAAAACGTGGATGAGGGCCCCCACCCCAGGGACCTGAAAATCACCTGGCTGCCGGACGAGGCAGGAACCGTTCGGGTCTCGCCCAACATCGAGCCCGAGCACTCCCGCGGCTACAGCCTGGCTCAGGAGCCGGGGCTGGTGCTTCTGCCGGACGGGCGATTGTTTACCACCATGAGGACCGTGACCGGCTACATCTGGTACACCGTTTCCGATGACCACGGCCACAGCTGGCGCCCCACCCAACCCATGCGCTTTCGAGACAACGGCGCCAAGGTCGAGCACCCCAAGTCGCCCGAGCCCCTCTACCGCCTGGCAGACGGCCGTTACCTGTTCTTCTTCCACAACCACTCCGGCTACCGGGACGGGGCCACCGGTCCCTGGGACATGGACGCCCGCCGGCCTGTCTACATCACGGTGGGAGAATTTCGCCCCCAGGCGGAACAGCCTCTGTGGTTCAGCGAGCCCAAGTTTCTCTTCGACACCCAGAAGGTCACTTGCGGAGTAACCCGGCTCTGGTGGCTGGCCATGTATGCCAGCCTGACCGAGCGGGGCGGCCAGCGCACCTTCTGGTACGCCGACCGCAAGCAGTTTGTCCTTGGAAAGAACATCACCGACGAAATGCTGGCCGGAATGAAGGCCCCGGAGGCTTAAGGTTCATGAACATGAAGAAGATACGGATGAGAAATCAGGTGCCGTTCGGGTGGCTGGCAGTACTGCTCCTTTCAGCCGCCATTCTCTGGAGCGGTTGTTCAGTGGCGCCTCCTCCCGGAGAGCAACCCGCGGCCGGTATTTCCGACGCGGATTCGGAGGCCAACGCCATCTATCTGACCGACCTGGAGAAGTGCCAGCCGGCTTCCGCCCTGGCCAGTGAATGGAAACATGGCACCTGGCGGCTGCTCTCCTACGCCACCGATTCCTTCAGTGGCAACCTGCTGTTGGCCGCCGAGGACAACCAGCCACCTGAAATCACCTATCCGCTGCAGCGGGAAGGATGGCACCGGATCTACATCGGCATCTACCGCGAACCGTTCACCGGCCCCAGACGGGTTCGGGTCCGCCTGAGCCACGACCAGGCCTTCGCCACCCTGACGGGGCTCGAGGGGGCCAAGGACCATCAGGAGCATTTTATCGATGATATCTTCTGGAAGGAAGCCGACCTCACCGGTAGGGACATCGTTTTTAAGCAGATCATCGAGCCCATGGCGGTGCACGCCTGGGTAGCTTACATCAAGCTAGTGCCCCTCACTGAGAAGCAGGTGCGATCCATCCAGACTGACCGTCGTCGTAAGGACACTAAGAGACTGTTCATCCATAACGACGCCGGAGTGATCAATCGCAGCGGAACCGAGCAGGAAATCCGGGATCAACTGGAACCGTTGCGCCATTCCGACGTGGCCCGGGTCTACTGGGAGTTCGGTACCGGCGACCGCGCCAAGCGTTTCTCCAAGATCGCCCGGGACCACTCGCTGGATTTGACCCGAGCGGCAGGGGGCCGTCCCTTCTTTACCAGCCCCGGCGGCCGCTGGTGGGCCGAGAGCTGGAAGGCCTACCACCAGAACGGGGTGGACCCCTTTCTGGTGGCTGCCGAGTACGCCCGCCAGTTGGGAGTAGAGTTCCATGCCTCCTACCGTCCCGGGGGCTTCATCTACCCGGCTAACTATGGTCCGGCGCTTCCTGGCGTCAGCTTTTATGAACAGCACCCGGAATTGGTTTGTATGACTCGCGAGGGCAAACCCATGCCCCGTATCTCCTATGCCTTCCCCGAGACTCGGCGCTATGTGTTGTCGCTCTATCGTGAAGTGGCCACAGAAAATCCTATCGACGGAGTGGCGGTTCTCTACAATCGCCGCCCACCGCTGGTGGCCTACGAGGCGCCGGTGGTTGAAGGGTTTCAGAAAGAGTACGGCCTGGACCCGCGCCAGCTTCCGGAGAATGATCCTCGCTTCATGCGCCACCGTTCACAGTTCCTGACCCAGTTCATGAGAGAGCTGCGGGCCGAGCTGGACCAGATAGCTCGAGAGCTGAAGAGGGAGACGCCCTTCGAGATCACAGCTGTTGTTTCCAATGGCGAAGAAAACCTGTTGTTAGGGATGGACCTGGCCACCTGGGTTGAGGAAGGTCTGGTGGATTTGATCATCCCCTATTCCTCGGTCGAGCGGATAGGAGCCTATGGAAATAAAGTTGGCCCAAACACATGGGACGGCGAACCCAGCTGGGAGGACCCCGAGGATGTGGAGTGGTTTGTCTCTCTGGTCAAGGGCACCCGAACCCGGGTGGCCCTGAACATGATGCCGCGGTTCCTGACGAAGGAGGCTCAATACCGCAAGGCACACCAGCTCTACGAGGCCGGGGTGGAGAACCTCTTCTTCTGGGACGGGACCCACAGAGTGCGCAATGTTCTGCGGTTGGGACACCGGGAAGAGGTGTCTGACTGGATGGCTTCGGGTCAGCCTCCCTTCCGACCCACCGCCCTAAGGGTTTGGGAGCTGGGGGGATGGGATCTGCACACGGAAACCCCCGGGTAAGGACCGGCTCCGCCCGGGCCTAAACCGGTAACGTCTTCGTTTCGTGTCCCTTGGTGGATTTCTTTTCCCCCTAGTGTCTTTCTTCGTGGCCCTTTACGGATCCCTTTCGAGTCTTTTCCAACCCCTTGGAGTCCCTTGGCGGATTCATCTTTTTGTCCCCTTGACAGATCCTTTGGCGCCCTTGATGGAAATCTTTTCCCTTCCCGACCATTGGCGGATCCCTTTGAGTCTTCTCCAACCCCTTAGTGGCCCTTCGTCGTCCTTCGTGGCCCTTCGTGGATAACTCTTTTTTCCGTTGTTTCAGGCACGATTTGGGAAAGGTTCCCTCGGCCGGTCAGGGCTTCGCCTGCCGGTCCAGCCGGATCAGCGTCTGCAGCAGCAGGTTGGCTCCGTTGGCGACGTCCCGCGGGCGGGTGTATTCTTGCGGCGAGTGGCTGATTCCTCCCACGCTGGGAACGAAGATCAGGGCCGAAGGAGCGATGCGGGCCATATTCTGGGCGTCGTGGGCGGCCCCGCTGGGCAGCCGGGCGTAGCTCAGCCCCATGGCTTCGGCCGCTTCCCGGATCACCTCCTGCAACTTCGGGTCGGTCAGGGTCGGCTCCACCCCGATGTCGATTTCCTTGAACTCGATCCCGGTGTTTGTTTCCTGTTCGATGAGTCGCGCCTGGCGCCGAATTTCCTCGAAGACCTGATCCAGCTTGGGTCCTGCGAGATCGCGCAGCTCCAGGCTCAGCTCCACCCGTCCGGGGATGACGTTGGGAGCTCCCGGCTCGGCCGTGATGCGCCCCACCGTGGCCACCTGCCTTCCGGGCAGGCTTGTGGCGGCCTGGTTCACCCCGATCACCAGCTTGGCCGCCGCCAGCAGGGCATCCCGGCGGGCGTTCATGGGTGTGGTTCCCGCGTGGTTGGCAAAACCCTTAACGGTCACGTCCCACCAGCGGATGCCCACGAATCCCTCCGCAATGCCGATGTCGGTCCCCTCCGACTCCAGGCTGCCGCCCTGCTCGATGTGCAGCTCCAGGTAGGCCTTCACCTCTCCAGGGCGGCGGACGGCCCGGGAGACTCGGTCGGCATTCCCTCCCAGGGCTGCAATCCCCTGCCGTATGGACATTCCGCTGCGGCTGGATTCGTCCAGGGCCTGGGCGTTGAGCCGGCCCGACAGGGCGCGGCTGCCGGTCATTCCTCCTTCTTCGTTGGCAAAGACAATGACTTCCAGCGGATGTCGGGTCCGGATTCCATGCCCCTCCAGCACCTGGACACACTCGATGGCCGCCATCACTCCCAGCACTCCGTCATAGTGGCCGGCCAGAGGCACGGTGTCGATGTGGGACCCCAGCACTATGGCGGGGCGCACGGGTTGGCGTCCCGGCCGGCGGCCCGACAGGTTGCCGGCGTGGTCGACCCGAACTTGCAAGCCAGCCTCCTGCATTATCCGGGTCACATACTCCCGGCCGCGGAGGTCGGCCTCGGTGAAAGCCAGCCGGGTCACTCCCTGGGGAGTCCCTCCGATGCGGGCCAGCCGGTCGATGCGTTCCTGGAGGCGTTCCGCATTGACCCGGAGGGTCGGCGGCTCTCCGGATTCGGCCCCGTACAGAGGCCATGCGAGCAGCAGCAAGCCGAGGGTCAGGCAGCAGAGGTCGGGCAACCTGTTGATTTCGGATGGCTGCACGGGCTTCTCCCGGATTGGGCTGATTCCGCTGGCTGTCGAATTTCCCACAGGAGCCGTGGACTCCTGTGGCAGCCATCATACCCGATGCGGGGAGATCGGGATCACCAACAGGCGTTTTGCCGGCCTCGGGAGGAGCGTCGGGAGGGCGGTAAGCCTTGCAACAACCGGATCACGCAATTATACTGGCTCCGTCCTCGAAGACTCCCTCTCCACATGGACCGTTTGTGGGCTGCTCCTTTCCCTGCGACCGTTGCAAGCCCTGCAGACAATTGGGGACCGGCGCTCCGCTTCCAACCGGCAGCAGGATTGAACGGTGAGCAGCTGGAACACCAAGTGAGATCCGTTGGAGCCAAAGAAAGGAGAGGGAACTCCCATGAGCATCATGGTCACGGAGGTTTATCAGGCGCTTGTCGATGCGGGAGCGTCAGAGGAAAAAGCCCGAGCGGCGGCAGAAGCGATTCCCGACATGTCGGATCTAGCGAAAAAAAATGACGTAGCCGAACTTCGGTCCGAGTTGAAGCAGGATATCGCTGATCTTCGGGCCGAGCTGAATCAGGACATCGCCGAACTTCGGTCCGAGCTGAAGCAGGACATTGCCGAACTTCGGTCCGAGCTGAAGCAGGACATTGCCGAACTTCGGTCCGAGCTGAAGCAGGACATTGTTGGGCTGAAGGCCGATCTGTACAAGCACATGTGGCTCATGCAGGGGGCAACCATCCTTGCCATCGTCGGAATCTTGAAACTCCTGCCTTGATTGCAACGGCTCCGTTACGTGAACTCGTACGGGCCAAGCCCTCAGACGCGCATCATCCGGCAACGACCTGCGATACCGGGTCCCGAGTCCCGGCACGTTCCTTCCCCGGAATCATGGCAACCGCAGTCCCCAGGGCCATTTCATGCTGAGTTCTAAGTGACGCAGGTACAAGGTTAGAAAAAAGGGCTGGCTTTTTCGAGGAGAGTTCTGTATATATGGAGGCATGGCGAAAGAGTGTGGAGAGTTCCGACCGGTGGTGAAAGAAGTAAAGGTACGGTTGGCGTGGCCGAAGGAGCGGCGGCGCTGGGACGCACTGATGGAGGAGCATCATTATCTGGGGTTCAAGCAATTCGCAGGGCGGGGACTGCGCTACGTAGCGGAGTGGGACGGCCGGTGGGTGGCGCTGGTGGGCTGGCAGGGGGGAGCCTTCAAGTGCGGTCCGCGGGACCGGTGGCTGGGTTGGCACAAGGGGGTGCAGTTTCGCCGGCTGCACTTAATCGGAAACAACACGCGTTTTCTGATTCTACCGGAGGGGCAGGGAGTCAAGAACCTGGGCTCGCACGTATTGGGCCGCAATCTACGGCGGCTGAGCGAGGACTGGGAGCAGACCTGGGGGCACCGGTTGGAGCTGGCCGAGACCTTCGTGGATCCGAAGCGGTACCAAGGGACGGTGTACCTGGCCTCGAACTGGAAGCGGGTGGGACGGACGCGGGGGTATGGGCGCTCGAACGGGAGCTGGACCGAGCGGCACGGGGAGCGGAAGGAAATGCTGCTGTATCCGTTGCGGGAGGATGCGCGAGAGCGGTTGCGGGATCCGGAGGACCGGCGGGAGTGGGGCTGCCGGGGGGTGGCAGTGGACTACGGGAAGGGGGAGTTGCAGTCGTTGCGGAGGCAGTTGGAAGGGGTAGAGGACTTCCGGCGGGCGCAGGGGCGCAAGCACCGGATGGCGGCGGTGGTGTCGATCTGCGTGCTGGCGCGGCTGGCCGGGAAGGTGGGACCGACGGAGACGGCACGGTTTGCGAAGTCATTGACGCAAGAAGAGTTGCGGGTACTGGGCACATGGTTCGACCCCAAGGCGAACTGCTGGGTTCCGCCATCGCTGGCGACCATCCACCGGGTCCTGGCACACACGGGCCCGGATTCTCTGGCGCGGCAGGTGCAGCGCTGGACGGCTCCACGCTGCCGGGAGGGGACGGCCTTTGCCGGGGACGGCAAGCGGATTTGCGGGGCGAACCGTCACGCGCAGGGGAAGCGGCGCTGGGAGACGGTGACGCTGGTGGAACACGGTTCGGGGCTTCCGGTAGCGAGCCACAGTTTCGGCGAGGAGGGCGGGGAGGTTGCCGCGGTGCGGGCGCTGCTGGAGGAGGTCGACCTGCGCGGGCGCACGGTCACCCTCGACGCCCTGCACACCTGCCGCGACACCGAGCGGGCCCTGGTCGAGCAGCATGGAGCCCACTACCTGCTGACGGTGAAGAACAACTGCCCGGAGACCTGCCGGATGCTGGAGACGGTGGACTGGGAGAGTCGCTCACGGCCTCAGGCGACCCAAGGCCCGGAGAAGGGGCACGGACGAATCGAGACGCGCAGGATCGACACCTTCTGTCCGCCGCCGGGCCTGTTGCCCTTCTCCCATGCGAAACAAGCCTTCCGAGTGACCCGGAAACGCTACCTCATCAAGGAGGGCGTCGAGACCGTCAGCTTCGCCTACGGCATCACCTCGGCAGGCCCGCAGCAGGCCGACGCCGCCCAGTTGCTGGAGTGGAACCGCGGCCACTGGAGCATCGAGAACCGCAACCACTACCGCCGCGACACGGTTTACGGAGAAGACCAGAGCCGGATTCATACCCATCATGGGCCGGCCAACAACGCCACCATCTCCAACGCCGCGCTGGCGATCGTCCTCCACGCCGGATTCGCCAACGTGCCGGAATCGATCGACCACTATCAGCAGCACCGGGAGGCCGCGCTGGCGACGATCCTCGCCGACTGAGCCCGGCGAGAGGGACCGAGCCGGGCCGGCAGGCCCGATGCCCGCGCTCCACTGGGCCTGCAAGGCCCGGACCTGGGTCCAGGCACCTCCAAACCACTCCAATCAGCCTGTCATCCCCCCGAAACTCTACCAGTCTCACCCATTCTTGGCCCAATACGGTCTCATAAGGGAGTCGACGTTAGAAGAACAGCATGAAAGGACCCTGCCGCAGTCCCGGCACGGCATTGTGCGCCTCGCCCCGCGGTGGTAACATTCGGTCGACCACAGAGTTGATCTGAAAGATGGAGGAAACCTGACGATGCCCGGCTCCAGCCGCAGAGCACTTCTCAGAAAGATGGGCCTGATGGCCGGGGCCGCCGCGTTGAATGCCCCGGTCGCCGGATTGGCCGGACCAGGGTCCCCGAGCCGCCCCGACATGGACCGCTTGCGGGAGCGTATCCAGGGCGTTCACTGCTTCATGGTGACTCCCTTTCATCCCGACGGCAGCCTTAACGCCGAGGGCCTTCGCCGCAACATCGCCCGCCATGCCGATGCCGGTATCCAGGACATGACCATCGTGGTCGGGGGCGGCATGGGGGAGATCTTCTCCCTGGACCTGCAGGAGCACCGGGCCATGGCGGAAGCCGCGGCCAGGGGCGCCCAGGGCAAGCTGCCGGTGGTGGTGGGGGCCTGCGGCGGCTACCGCATGGCCGGGATCATGGCCCGTACCGCCCAGGAAGCCGGAGCCGACGCCATCCTCCTGTTCGCCCCTCCATACTGGAACTGGATTCCCGGATACGACGAGGGCACCATTCGGTACTTCACCGAGGTGGCCCGATCGATCGACATCGGGGTGGTTCTGGCCACGGTGTCGGGCCACAATTTTCCCACCGGCAAGGAGAAGTATTGGCCCAAGGTCTTGAGACGTCTCTCCGAGCTTCCCAATGTCCTCGGGTTCGAGGATTCCAGCGGCGACATCGCCATGGGACAGGAGCTGGGAACTTTGGTCTCCGACCGGCTGGTCTGGATCGCCCGCGGTGAAGGGCACGCCGTCAAGGCCTTGCCGGCCGGAGCCCGTGGCAATACCTCGGCGGTGGCCACCTTTGTTCCCAAAGCCTGCCGCGAGTTTTGCCGTCAGGGGCGCATGGGAAAGGTTGAGAGCATGCAGGAGGTCCTTCGGACGCGGATCCAGCCCATAGCTCGGGTGAGATCCCTCAGTCCCGGGTACCACGTAAGCGGGATCAAGGTGGCCCTGGAGGCCTTGGGTCGGGCCGGCGGTCCGGTCAGGCCCCCGGGGAGGGCCGTGCTTCCCGAGGACCGGCCCAGGATCGCCGCCATCGCCCGCGAGCATGCCGAGGATTGAACGCCGGCGGTTGCTCCGGGAGTGGAGGCCATCCCCACCTGATCCGGAAATCATGCAAGGGACGAGATTCGTGAACCGGCACTACCTTAACTCCGGAAAAAGGATCGGGAGCGGCATGCGGGCGGTCTGCTCGGGACCGGCGCTGCTGGTCCTGCTACTGGTATCCCATGCCGTGGCCCAGGAAATGCCGGCTCCAATGCCCACCGAGCCGGAGGCCCACTGGATCTATCCTCTGGGAGGCCGCCAGGGCGCCCGCGTCGAGGCCGAGGTCGATGGCCGGTTGCTGCAAGAAGTGCACGCCGTCTGGTCGCCGGAGCCGGGCCTGAGGGGCGCCATCCTGGAAGTCCGCCCGGTTTCGGGACAGACGAAGGAAGCCGAGAAAAGCGGTTATGGAGACAAGGGCAAGGCGCCCACTCAACGGGTGACCCTCGAGCTGGAGATAGGTCCCGATGTCCCGAGCGGGGTCCACTCCCTCCACCTGGTTTCCGGACGGGGGATGTCCAATCCTCTGAGCTTCCTGGTCAGTTCCGATCCCGTGGTGGAGGAGTCCGGGGATGGCGGTCGGGGTGCCTCCGAGCCCCAGGCGGTCCGTCCCCCGGTGATCCTCAACGGCAGGATTTCCCGTAACGCGGAAGTGGACACCTACGCGGTCGAGGTCGCCGCCGGGGAGGACCTCTCTTTCCAGCTCTTCAGCCCGGCTGAGACCTATCGGCCGATCCTCCAGCTGTACAGGGAAGAGGGAAGCTGGTTGCAGGAAGACAAACCGGCGGAGCTGGAGTTCAGCTACAAGGGAAGTTACAGGGCCTCGCAGGCCAAGCGCTGGCGCCATCGCTTCAACCGTGCCGGCCGCTACCTGGTCGGAGTGGGGTCGGTCTACGGCAGGGCCGAACCCGAGTTTGTCTATCAGTTTCGCATCGTACCGGCTGCCCAGGGGCCGGGATACGACGAATGGCCCGGTTCCGAAGGGCCGGCCAAGTGGAGCGAGCGCCAATACCTCAGGGAGTTGACCCCGAACAGGCTGCGCCAGCTCTGGGCGCGTACCGTCAAGGATGCCGGCATTCCAATCCGGTCCGAGGGCGACCCGGGGACGGAGAAGCCGTCGCGGGGGCGCACGGGCAAATCAGGCTCGCCCGATCCCTCCTCGGAGGGGACAAACCCGGACCCCACGGTCTTCGAGGAAAAAGAGCCCAACGGAGGCCGCGACCAAGCCCTGGCGGTTTCGCTGCCGGCTCTGATCAGCGGCAGCATCGAAGCCCCTGGGGACGTGGATTTCTTTCGATTTCAACTTTCGGCCGGGCAGACGCTGGTCTTTGAGGTGGAAACCCCGCGGGTGTCTCCGCCGGCCTTCAGTCCCAGCCTCAAGGTGTTGGATTCCGCCGGCCACCAGTTGTTCGACAACAAGCACCGCAAGATTGCCCTGACCCGGCAGGACCCCATTTTTCTGGTGGAGCTGCTCAAGCTCCATCTCCCTGACCGGGGAAGCTGCAGCATCGGATCTCTTGCCTTTTTCGAGTCGCTGGAGGCCAAGATGGTGGCCGAGTTCGGCGTTGCCGGAGAGTACACGCTGCAGATTGGCGATCTGACCTCCGAGCAGGGCCATTCGGTCCATGCCTACCGGGTTCTGATTCGCCCCGCCATTCCGCACGTGGGGGAGCTTGAGCTCGAAGGGGATCGAATCAATCTCACACGGGGCCAGGTCAGAACGCTGAAAGTGACCACCGGCCTGGAAGAGGGTTATTCGGGCCAGGTGGCCCTGAGCCTGGAAGGCCTGCCTCCCGGGGTGGCGCCCTTGACCGGCACGGAAGTGGAGCTCCCCAGCCCCATCGGGCCCACCACCGAGAGCCGAAAAAGCTTTCTGGGGTTCAGCGAGAAGGCCGTCATCCTGTTGCGGGCCGATGAGCAGGCGCCGTTGACGGACATACCGGTGCGGGTCAAGGTGTGGGCGCGGCCGGCTCTCGACAATGAGCTGGGAGCCCGGCTGCCGGTGGGCGAGTTTCCACTCATGGTGATTGATGCGCGGGAACAGGCGTCCGGTTCGTGAGCCAGAGGGACCCTCGGGTGGAATCGGCAGGGTCCGGAGGTGTTTCATGGGGAAACCTGATTGGAAGAGACTTGTCCGGGGGTTGGTGCTGAGCCTCCTGCCGATCCTGGCGCCCGTACAGCTGGAAGCGGAGAAAGATAGCCGACCCCAGTCCGCAGAAGCGGCAGCGAGCCCGAACGGCTCGGCAGGCTCCGGCCAATTCCGTTCCCCCGAGAGTCTGCGGGACGTTCGCCTGGTTCCCTCTCAGGTGAGGCTGCAAGGGGAAGGGGCCTCGCAATCCTTCCTGGTGGTGGCCACCGACGCTCGGGGGCTGGAAGTCGATCTTACCTCCGAGTCGCGGTTCAGCCTGTCGGATGACCGGTTGGCAGAGGTCGGACCCGAGGGGCTGCTGAGAGCGCGCCGGGACGGAGAGGTCAGACTGCGGGCCGAGGTCGCCGGGCGGAGACTGGAGGCAGCGGTTCATATCGAAGGGACCGCACGGGCCAGACCCTTCGGCTTCGCTCGCGATGTGGTCGGGGTCTTTACCCGCAACGGTTGCAACGGGAGTGAATGCCACGGCGGAGTGAAAGGCCGCGGCGGCTTCAAGCTGTCCCTGCATGGTATCAATCCCCGGGAGGACTACCGCTGGACCGTCACGGGCGGGGTCTATCAGGTGTTGTCGCCCAAAGCTGCCGAGCCCTTTGCCCCCCGGGTCGACCTGAAGGATCCGGAACAGAGCCGATTGCTGCTGAAGCCCACAATGGGGTTGCCCCACGGGGGAGGGCAGCGCTTCGAGCGGGACTCGGCCGACTACCGGAGGCTGCTGGAATGGATTCTCCAGGGAGCTCCCTACGGTGCCGGCAGCCAGGCGGGGGCGCGGATCGAGCGGCTGGAGGCCTCTCCGCGTGAAGCGATCATGGAGCCCGGGGCTCGGCGGCGACTGCTGGTGACCGCTTTTCTTGAGGACGGCCGCAGTGAAGACCTGAGTCCCGAGGTGCTTTACGAGAGCAGCGATCCGGCTGTGGTCGAGGTCAGCCCGGCGGGTGTGGTGCGCGCCCTCAAGCCGGGGCAGGCCAGAGTCTCGGTACGGGCGGCCGGGAAGCTGGTTCAGGTCCGCTGCGGGGTGATTCGACAACCTCTGGACCACTATCCGGAAGTGGCCAGACGCAATGTCATCGATGACCAGGTCTTCGATCGGCTGCGAGAGCTGCACATCCTTCCGGCGGGTCTGTCAAGCGACTCCGCCTTCCTGCGGCGGGTTTGTCTGGACCTGACGGGGACCCTGCCGCCCCCGGAGCGCGTGCGCGAATTCCTGTCCGACCGGGATCCTCGGAAGCGGGAGCGTCTGATCGAGCGGCTGCTGAACTCGCCCGAATTTGTCGACTACTGGACGTTCCGCTTCGCCGACTTCTTCCGGGTGGTCTATCGCAATGCCTACAGCTACAAGAGCTGGATCCGGGAAAGCCTGGCCCGCAACAAACCCTACGACCAGATGGCCCGGGAACGGGTGGCGTCCCAGGGCAACGGCGGGCCCACCCGGCATTTCATCAAGTCGGTCAGCGGGGAGGTCATGCGTCCCCACGAGAAGATGGGAGAGGACGTGCGGGTGTTCCTGGGCATACGCCTGGACTGTGCTCAGTGCCACGACCACCCCTATGAGACCTGGACCCAGGATCAGTTCTGGGGAATTACGGCCTTCTATGGTCAGCTGACCCGAATCCGCACCCCCTCGGTCTTCATGGACGACATTTCCGGGAACGAGGAGCAGCCCGAGGGACCCAAGGTGATTCACCCTCGCCGCCGGCAGGAAGTGGTGCCCAGCTTCCTGGACGGTTCGCCGGCATCCGCCACGGGCGTTAACCCGCGGGAGCTGTTGGCCGACTGGATGACGGCGCCGGAGAACCCCTATTTCAGCCGGGCCATCGTCAACCGGGTGTGGGCCAACTTTTTCGGAAAAGGACTGGTCGAGCCGGTGGACGATTTCAGGCCCGGCAACCCTCCCAGCCACCCCGAGCTGCTGGAGGCCCTGGCCGAGGATTTTCGGCGCAGCGGCTTCGATCTCAAGCATCTGATGCGCACCATCGCCCGATCCGGAACCTATCAGCTTTCCGGAGACTTCAACCCGACCAACCGGGAGGATGAGATCAACCACTCCCGGGCCCTGCCTCGCCGATTGGACGCCGAGATCCTGCTGGATGCCATTTCACAAGTGACCGGCATCGAGGAGGCCTTTGCCGTCCACAATTATGTGCGTGGGGGCACCGAGCCCAAGGGGACGCGAGCCATTGAGCTGGTACCCGAAGTCACTCCCTCCCAGTTTCTGGAAGTCTACGGGAGACCCGTCAGCCGGGACAGCATGCCCTGGCGCGACTACCGTTCCACGCTCAGGCAGGCCCTCCACCTGCTGGTTGGCTCCACCTACACCACCAAGATCGGGGCCGAGGGAGGCCGGGTCGATCGACTCCTGTCGGACGGCGCCTCCGACCGGGAGATCGTTCGGGAACTCTATCTGGCCGCCCTGTCCCGCTATCCCACGGCGGAAGAGGAAGCCCGGCTCCAAGCCCTGATCGAGGGATCTCCATCGCGCCGGAAGGGTGTCGAAAACCTGGCCTGGGGGTTGCTCGCCTCGCGGCAGTTCACCTATAATCACTGAGGGATGCGCCTATGGACCTGTCAATCGATCAGCTTGGCTGCTGCCGGCCCCGCCGGGAATTCCTCAGAGTCGGCGCTCTCAGCCTGCTGGGTCTGAGCCTGCGGCAGTACTTGGCCCTGGAAGCTGCCACCTCGCCTGCTGCCCGTTCGCGGAAAAAAGCCCAGGCCTGCATACTGCTGTGGCTGGAGGGTGGGCCCTCCCAGATCGACACCTGGGACCCCAAGCCCCACAGCCCATTCAAAGCCATTTCCACCCGGGCCGACGGCGTTCAGATCTCGGAGCTCTTTCCCCGGGTCGCCGGCCACATGGACAAGTTGGCCATTGTCCGCTCCATGCACACCGAGGAGAACAACCACCCTCAGGGCACCCACTACGCCCTGACCGGCCACCGGCCCAATCCGGCCTTGAAGTTTCCCAGCCTGGGTTCGATCATCTCCAAGGAGTTGGGGCCGAGGAACAACCTTCCGCCCTACATGATGGTCCCGGAGCACCAGGAGACCGATTTCTTTTCCTACATGGATGCCTACACCTCGGCCTTTTTGGGCTCGGAATACGATCCCATCATTCTGCCCGATCCCAGCAAGGAGTCCTTTCAGATTCCGGACCTGTCCTTGCCCGATACGCTGACGGCTGCCGATATTGCCGACCGCCGGTCGTTTCTGCAGGCGGTGGACCTTGGGTTCCGCCGGAAGGAGAAACATGCCGAATTCGGCAAGATGGACCGCTTCACCAACCAGGCCCTGACCATGCTGCTGTCGCCCAGCGTCAAGCAGGCCTTCGATCTGTCCCAGGAGTCGGACCGGACCAAGGAGGCCTACGGACGCACCCGAGTCGGTCAAAGCGTGCTGCTGGCTCGCCGCCTGGTGGAAGCCGGCTGTCGCTTTGTGACCACCTCCGGATACGCTCACGGGGCCTGGGACACCCACAAGGACAACGACCAGAGGCTGCGGGACAATCTGGCTCCCACCCTGGACCAGACCCTTTCCGCCTTGCTGGAGGACCTGCAGCAGCGCGGGCTGCTGGACTCCACCGTGGTGCTGGCCATGGGCGAGTTCGGCCGCACCCCCCACCTGAATGCCAACAATGGGCGGGATCACTATCCGGACTGCTGGTCGTTGATATTGGGGGGTGGAGGCATTCAGGGCGGGCGAGTGGTGGGCGCCAGCGACGAGCAGGGCGCCCAGGTGGCTGAACGGAGGGTCACCATGGGCGACCTCTTTGCCACCATCTACAAGGCCATGGGCATCGATTGGACCAAGGAGTACGTCAACCCCGGGGGCCGTCCTCTCTATATCGCCAACTCCATCGACGACGTCATGGGGCAGCCGCTCCACGAACTGGTGTAACTGGCCGGTAGTTCCTTCCTTTTCCCCTAAAAGGCAGCCTGCAGGATTCGCTCCAGGTCATCCACCGTGGCCGGCCGTGGATTGCTGCGCATGAGCCGCTTGATCCCGAAGGCCATCTCGGCGAACGACCGGAGCTGGTGTTCCTGCACTCCGATTTCCCGGAGCCTGTCGGGGATGCCGATTTCCTTTCTCAAGGTCCGCACCCGGTCGATGGCGGCGTCGGCGGCAGCCTCGGAGGACAGGCCCTCCACCTGGAGGCCCATCAGTTCGGCCAGGCGGGCCAGAGGCTCCACCCGGGCCGGCTTGTTGAATTCCATCACATAGGGCAGCAGCAGGCCGTTGCCGCAGCCGTGGGAGCAGTGAACCGCTCCGCCGATGGGATACTCGAGCGCGTGGACCGCTCCCACGCCCACGTTGCTGAAGCCCATTCCCGCGATGAGCGCCGCCAGATGCATGCCCTCCCGGGCGTCCAGGTTCTGGCCGTCCCTGACGGCGTCCGCGAGGTGGCGCGCGATCAACCCGACGGCCGGCTCCACCAGGGCGTTCCCCAGGGGATTGCGGCCCTGATAGATGGAAACCTCGCCTTCCGGGATTTCAAGATGGGAGCTGTCGGTGGCCATGAAGGCTTCCACGGCGTGGGTGAGGGCGTCGATCCCGCTGTCCGCCGTGGCCTTGGGAGGGCAGGTTACGGTCATGAGCGGGTCCACCACCGCCGCCCGGGGTCTCAGGTAGTTGCTGGCGATGGCCACCTTGATGTTGTTCTCGGTGTCGGTCAGGATTCCCGCATGGGTGACCTCGGAACCTGTCCCGGCCGTCGTGGGCACGGCGATCAGCGGCAGGATGGGGCCCGGAACCCTGCCTTCACCCATGTAGTCCCGGGGCTCGCCTCCGTGGGTGAGCAGGACACCGGCGGTCTTGGCCAGGTCCATGTTGCTGCCGCCTCCCAGGCCCACCAGCAGGTCCGGTTTTTGCCGGGAGGCGAAGTCGTGGCAGCGGAGCAGGACGGCAATGGACGGCTCCGGCTCGCCGCCGTCAAAGAGGGTGACCCGCACACCTCCGGAAGCCAGCCGGGATTGCACCTGGTCGGCCAAACCGGCTTTCACCAGAGCCTTGTCGGTCACCACCAGGGCGTGGCCGGCTCCCAGCTCCCGAGCAATCTCACCCAGTTGATCGGTGGCCCCCCGGCCAAAGTGAATGGCCCCGGCAGTATGAAAACTCCATGTGGTCCGCATGCTGGCCTCCCTCCCCGTGAGCTGAGGAACATAGATGAAAAACAGGGCAAAGTATAAAGATTCCTTTTCCGCTTGTCACCGTCCCGGAAGGTTCGGGCAGGAGGCGAAGGCTGATGCGGTGGGGGGGAACCGGCCCGGCGTCGAGGATTGATTTTTTTTCACAAATAACATCGATGCACAGGATAAGCAGGAGGTCAGGTTGCTGGAGGGGAAAGCGGCTCGCGCGATACGACAGGCTCGATGCCCGCTATTGGGGCAAGGCGGTCGATGACAGTAATCCTGTGCATCCTGTGCATCCATGTTAATTAAAAAAATAAACAAACATGGATTAACAGGATAGACAGGATAACCGGGACGAGACGCTGCTGAAGGGAATGCTGACTCCAGTGATGATCGGTTGCGGGATTGCGGATGCTCAGGATTGCAAGCGAGCCGTTTCCTGAAAAATCCTGTGCATCCTGTGCATCGATGTTAATTATTCATTCCAATGTTGCACAGGATTACGGGGCTCCGGACTGGCAAAGGCAATCCTGTATGTGGTGTGCATCGATGCCAATAATCCCCATAAGTCAGTGCGCCGATCGACTGAAACCCCGCGGGTCAGGGACCTCCTCGTCCTTCCCAAACTTTGGCAGACCCCCCTTGCGCTTCCTCCAACCCCTTAGTGGCCCTTGGTCATTCTTCGTGTCCCTTCGTGGATAACTCTTTTTCCTTTCGTCGATCTATTTTTGGCCTTGGCGGATAACGCTCACGTGTCTCAGCGGATCTCAATTCCTCCAGGACTGCCGGTGGTACTGGAGAATGGTGGGCCGAAACTTGGTGTTGATTTCGATGTGAGCGTCATCGAGCCAGCGCTTGCCGAAGGCGGTGGCGTTGGACACCAGGGCTGCGGTGAGATAGCCGGTAGGGACCCCGATGGACTTCAGTCCTTCCAGCCTGGCCTTCATGGCTGTTTCACTGAGGCCGTCCAGCCAGGCCAGGTGCCATCCCCACTCCCCAAAGCTGGGGACGTTCTGGCGGTAGGGCAGGGCGCGGAAGCCGGCGGACCGCAGCGTTTTCCCAATGCACAGAAACATCTCCCTGGAGTGGTAGGGCGAAGTGGATTGCACCGCCACCAGGCCGGTGGGACCGAGCTGGCGGGCCAGCCTGCGATAGAAATCCAGGGAATAGAGCTTGGCGGTGCCCACCGATCGCGGATCGGGAAAGTCGATGACCACCAGATCGTAGGGGCCCCGCAAGCTTTGGACGAACAGGTCGGCATCCAGGTTGAAGACCCGGACCCTGGCCTGGGGGTAAAGGGTGTCGCTCAGGAAGGAGGAGGCCAGCTTGCTGGGTCGGGAGATGGTCTGAGCTTCCCCGTCGGAGACGCCCTCCGCCTGCCGCAGGGTGACACGTCCGTCCAGCAGGGCTCCCCGGTTGAGTCGAACCAGGTCGGGATGGGTGGCGGCCAGATCGGTCATGGCGGGATCGATGTCCACCAGGTCCACTCGCCGCACCTCATCGTATTTCAGCACTTCCCGGACGGCCAGGCCGTCGCCTCCCCCGAGAATCAGGACTCTGGAGCGGGAGGAAGCCACCGAAAAGGGAACGTGGACCAGCATCTCGTGGTAGATCCGCTCATCCTGGGAATTGAACTGAAGTTGGCCGTTGATGAAGAGGCTGAGCCGGTCGTTCCTGCGGGTCATGACGATGTGCTGGTACCTGGAGCTGTGGCTGTAGATGATGGGGTCGCCGTAGGTTCTCTGTTCCAGCGAAACTCGCCAATCCTCCGACAGCACCAGCAGGCAGCCCAGGATTGCCATTCCGGCGCAGGAGAGCAGCAGAAGCTTCCTGAAGTGTCGCAGCAGGGGACGGAAATAGGCCAGTCCCAGCAAGGCCAGCAGGAGGTTGGCGCATCCCAGGGCCACGGCGATCTGGTTGATGGAGAGGTTGGCGAAGAGGACGAAGGTGAACAGCAGGGCACCCGCCAGCGAACCCACGTAATCCATGCTCAGGATCTCGGAGAGGTTGGTCTTGAGGCTGGCGGAATACTCGCGGTTGATGCGGATCAGCAGGGGGATTTCGAGCCCGATGAGGATGCCGATCCCCAGGGAGAATCCCCACAGCAGCAGCATGTAGCTGGAGGAATAGACGTAGGCCAGGTAGATGGCCAGGGCGCTGACTCCTCCCGTCAGCCCCAGCAGGATCTCGACCAGCAGGAACTTGTCGACCAGATCGCCGCTGATGTTCTTCTGCAGGGTGGCCCCCAGGCCCATGGCGAACATCATCAACCCGATGACCACGAAGATCTGCTCGTGGGAGGACCCCATCAGGTTGTTGCCCAGAGCCCCCAGGGTGTACTCGTAGGCAATCCCGCAAGCTCCCATGACGAACATGGACGCCGCCAGCACCTTTCGGGCATGTCCGAATCGATTCATGGGGAGAAATGCGGGTTAAATCATGAAAAATAGGATGGACGCCATGCCGATGGCCACCACCGACTCGATCCAGGCGGCTCCCAGGTTTCTGTCGACCGCAATTTCGTGGGCGATGCGGGTCCGGGGCAGCAGCGCGTGATCGACCAGTTCACGCAACAGGAAGAGGGCCACAAAGCCGACGACCGCCAGGCTGGCATATTCGGTGAGGCTGGCCCTGAAGGATTCGAAGTGGTGGGCGCTTGCCTTCAGCAACAGAATGCCCAGGGCGACCATGTTGCCGCCGAATGCCACCCCTGCCGCCGGGTTGTCCTTCTCAATCTCGGCGTGGATGTCGTAGCGGGTGATCCACTGATAGAAGATGGAAAAGAGGACCAGCGTCACTTGGCCCGCAAGGAAATAGCACACGGCGGTGATGGGGCCGGTCCAGGCTCCGGCGAAGGCGGATTCGGGGGGGATTTCGCCGTAAATCCCCCCCGCCAGGATGAGAGCCGTGGCGATATAGGCTCCGCACAGCACGGCTCCGGTCCCCACGTTTCTGTCCTGGACCAGTTCCTTGTAGATGCTGAATTGGCGCAGCACCAGCTTGTCCAGGAGTTTTCTGCCCAGATTGAGCAGGATGATTCCGCCGAGGGCGTAGGCGGCCACCACCCCCAGTTCCGGCAGAAGCCGGTCGAGGTTCAGCAGGTCGCCCTCGGTTCCGGTGGAGGCGCCCAGGAAGACAATCATGACGCCGGCGTAATAGCCGCTCAAGCTCAGACCGATGGCCGGGTTGTCCCGGACCGTCAACTCCTCGTCGAGGGAATAGGGCGTGAGCAGGTCGTTGACGAACTTGGCAATCATCAGCATGACTGCGCCAAGGACCACATAGCACAAGCTGACTCCGAGATCGATCCATTCCATGGTCACTTGCCTCCAAAGGAGCGGCTCCCGCGAGAACGATAGGATCCGCCTCGTCCGCTGGCGCCGGCGGTTCGGTATCGAGAGGATCGATACCCCCTGAGGTTGCCGCCGCTCTGCTTGTAATAGGAGTTTCGATAGCCGCCGCTTCGGACGTAGCGGGAGGATCGATATCTGGAGGCGGCCATCCGGCTGTTGGTGCCGTAGCGAGGCCGGCCGGCGGCGGTCCGGCCGTAGTAGGTTCTGCCCGAGGTGTGGGATCGGCGATAGCCGCTGTAGTCATTGGGAAGGATAGGCCGGTAAGCGGATCCCCAGAACATGGAGCGCATGAACATGTACTGGCCGTAAAAGGCCCAGAAGGAACCGCCGTGGCTGTCCCGGCGCCAATGCCCGTACTGGTTGCTCTGCCCGGGGGGGGCCAGGTAGGAATAGCCGGCCGGCTGGACCAGGGTTTCGGCTTCTTCCTCGTATTTCCCCGCCGGCTTGCGGGCCACCGACATCCCCAGCTTGCCTTCCAGGGCATCGAAGGTGGCTTTGGAAACCTGAACCCAGGCCTCCCTTTCGGAGTGGGCGCCCTGTTTCTTCTGGGGATCCTGGATTTGTACGGTCACCGTCTTGTACTTGTGGTAGAGGGTCAGGGCCTCCCCCTCCCTGATTTCCATGTCCACCAGGACCCTGTCCCAGGAGAGGTAGAGCTCACCCACCCGCTGGCCGAGCTGACTGTCGAGCCGCGCCAGTTGCAGCCCGTCGGCCTGCAGGCTCTGGTGAGTCTCCAGAATCAGCAGGGCATCGGCGTCGGGGGCGGCGATGGCCCGGGAGCGCTCCTTCCACAGGGATGCTGACCGGGCCTTGACTTCAGCCATTCGCTGGATGGCCTGACTCAAGTCGGCTTTTTTCTCGGGCCAGTCGATCATGGCTCTCTGAGCGCCGGCAACGCTGGCAGGGCGATAGGCGGAGAGTTGGCGAACGCTGGCTTGCACCTCCCCGATGTACCGGCTGCGATTCTTGTCCACCTCGCTGACGGTCCTGGCCAGATCCAGTATCTCGCTGGCCGCCTGCAAGGTCTGGGTCCGCTTCTGCCTGGCCTGGCCGATGCGGCTTTCGATCTCCACCCGCAGTTTGTCATCGTCTTGCGCGGCCAGTTCCTGGGCCTGGTCCAGTTCGCTGGAGGCCGAGTCCAGGTCCTTTTCGGAACGGGACAGTCGGGACAGCCACTGCTCCCGCCTGGGCTGAGGCAGCCCGGTCATGGAGTCGATCAGGGATCGGGCCTCCCGGCTCAGCTCGCGGAAATTGGCCCGTGACGAGTTGAGGAGCTGCTCGGCGGTAGCCAGGCCGGCTTGGGTCTGCGGATTCAACCCCCCGCCCGAGTAGGTGAGAACCCCCACCAGGAGAGCCAAGACGGCTACTCCGGCCGAGGCGTAGATCAAGGATTTTCTGTCCATCGTTCTCCTCCTACTGAACCACCGTCACCGATCGGCTCAAAACCGCCGTGGACTCCTGGGGATAGTAGTGCAGGGAACTCACCTCCAGCCCACGCTCCAGGGGGTCCACTCCCAGGCAGGTCATCGGCGGGCAGTGGCCGACCTTCCCGGGGGCAAACTCCGAAGCCAGGTGGACCGGATAGCGGGCAATCCGGGTTCGCGCTCGATCCAGCCATTCCAGTCCCGAGGCTCCTCCGGTTGAGATCCGCCGGATCTCGAACTCGAAGCGGAGGTCCCCGTCCCGGTACTGGAAGGGTTGCCGGCCGGAGAAGTCCGACCCCAGGCAGAAGACCGGCGCCATCTCGCTGCCGCCGGCGCAGGAGAGCAGTTCCGACCAACGCCTGCACCGTATCAGGTGACTGGCTGCGATCACGTGAACCTGGAAGTCCAGGTCGAGGTGACGCAGGCCGGCCGAGGTTACGACCTTGAACCGGGAGGGGTCGATGGCTTCCCGGAAAAGGCGGAGTCGCAGGTTCCGGTGTGAGGTGTCCTGGTATTGTATGGCGAACCTCGGCCGGCAGTTCTCAGCCAGTGGCTGGGTGCATGGTGAAGATGATTCTTGCCGCGGCGTCTTTCCGGCCCCGCGGTGAATGCTGCCGGACAGAGACCGCGCCAGGCGCTCCCCCGAGCGAGCATTGCGGGCTAAGCTGGAAAGATCCTGACCCGGCTGGGGCTGATCTTTTCCGAGATGCCGACCTCGAAGGGGTCGCCCTCATATTTCTCGATGAAGAGCTGAAGGTCGTCGCATTCGAACTTCCAATAATAGAACCCCTCGCCCTGCGGGCCGTCGTCCTTGAAATAGTCGGCCTCGGCGCTTTCCCGGTAGACCCATCGCTTCCCCTGATACTCGATGAAGCGGGACCGCGATTTCTCCTCATCCATGCGGGCCAGATCCTCTTCGCTGGCGCCGATGGCTTCCAGGTGCAGCCCGCCCTGCCTCTGAATGGTGACTTCCAATTCGTCGTCTTCGGACCACTCCAGGAAGACCCTCTTGCCGGCACTGAGGCCGCTCAACTCGAACCACTCCTCGCCGTTGGACTCGTAGCGGTTCAGTCGGTCCACGGTAAAGGACAGGTCTTCGTAGGATTGGCCGGCTCCGGAAAGGATGAGGTTGTCCCCCCGGGACGCATCCTTGATGGTGAGGTTGGCCAGATCGGTTCTCTGGGGCAAGGCCTGCGCCTTGGGCTTTTTGCGAAGCGCTTTGTAGAGGAGGTAACCTGCCAGGCCCAGAAGGATCAGGATGAGGACTTCGGTCATGGTGAGGTGCCGTCGCCGCCGGCTTAGGGAGCCTTGGAGGACTTCACCTCGGCCTTCAGCCTGTCCAGCTCGCTGTCGGTGGTGGAGACGTCCAGGGCGGCAAACTCCTTCTCCAGATCGGGGTCGGCGCCGGCCGACATGTTCTCATAGGCCTTGGCGGTGGCTTCTTCCCGGTTGACGGCCTCCTCGAAGCGCGCAATGGACGCAAAGGCGTTGTCGTCGGTCCCCAGACCGCTCATCACCTGGGCCATCTTCTTCTGGGCGTTGGCGGCGTTCTTCCTGGCAATGAGAGTGCTGGCCTTGCGCTTGGACTCGTCGATCTTGCGGCGGAGCTGCTCCACCTGGTTCTTGAGCTTGTCACGAGCGGCCACGCCTTGATCCACCGCATCCTTGAGGGTTGCCGCCTGCTGTTCGCATTCGGTCTTTTTGGCCAGAGCCTTCCGCGCCAGATCCTCGTTGCCGGCCAGCAGGGCTTTCCTGGCCTTGCCTTCCCAGTCCTTGGACTGTTCCAGAAATTTGCCGTACTCGGCTTCGAGGCGATTGCAGTTGCTCATGGCATCGGCGGCGGACCGGATCACCCGGTGAAGCTGGTCCTCCATGTCCCGAATGCTCTGCCGCAGGGTCGACTCGAAAGTGGCATCCTCCAATTTGTCGACGCCTTGGTTGAGCTTGCCCTTGCTGACTCGAAACAATCTGTCCAGGATCCCCATGGTTATCGACTCCTTCGCTAAGAAATGCGGGTCAGGTGCTCTGAGGCTCTTCCAGCAGGTCCCTGGCCTCGCAGACATCTCCGACCAGGAAGCTGATGCAGGAGAGGATGTCGTCCCGATCATCCTCGCCCAGGCTCTGCAGCTTGGCAAAGTTGTTCAGGGTGATGGCCGTCTTGCCGTTCCCCAGGTCGTAAAGCTGGAAGCTGGAGGTGGAGATGCCGTTTTGGGCATCCAGCATCCTGGCCATCAAGGCCCCGCTGACCGAACCGGAATCCACCACCTGGCAAGAGACTGCGTTGTAGAGAATCTCCTGCTCCAGCACGCACGAGACCGAAATACCGCTCTCCAGGTCTCTGATCCGTAGCGTGTCGCCTTCAACCTCGACCACCTCGTAACCGGCGTTGGCAACGATTTCCTCCACCACATCGATCGACGGACCCGCCATTGCGAAACCTCCCTGAGCAACTATCCAAAGCACATTTGCAACGGCGCCATTATGGCAGTAATGGCCGCGATTATCAATGCCGGTGGGAATGAGCGGCCGGAAGCCTTCGAACTCCAAGGGATTCCTGTTACAGTCTGGCGAGGCCGTGCCTCAGACCGATAAGCCAGGGAAAAAAGATATCCACGAAGGGAGACGAAGAGACTGATTGATGAATGGTTGATTGCCGATCGATGTCTCCGGAAGGACCCTGCGCTTGCCGCTTGACCCTTGGAAGATCATGGATGGATGAAATGGAACATGGATGAACAGGATGGACAGGACAATGGAGACGGAAAACCATCCGGTTCATCCTGTCTATCGATGTAAATCAAAGATCTGGCGAGGCCGTGCCTCAGACCGACAAGCAGGGAGGGGGAAAAGAACCACAAATTCACACCAACGGACTCCAATGATGTCATAGAACCGGCCACTCCCATTCAAGCTGGGGACGCTTGAAATCAAGGATCAATCCGACTCTCAAAAAACTATTGAATCAGTCTGCTATGTTTGTTATAAAGTATATATGGACAGTTCACACGCCAATTCGACCACGCTGCGCACCATCCGCGCCAACCTTGATCTCACCCAGGAGCAGCTCGCCGAGCGGCTCGGTGTCTCTTTCGCCACCGTCAATCGCTGGGAAGGCGGATTGGTAACGCCCCAAAAGGCAGCTCGGGAGGCCATCGCCGCGCTGGCTGCCGAAGCCGGAGTCGACGCCCAGGAATCCGTTGCGGAACCCACCGAAGCGGCGGCGCGCGTGACCCGCCGGCGGTCCCGCCGGCGCCGGACGGCTGCTCCTTCCACCAAACCCATGGAGCAGATGCTGTGGGACGCGGCCTGCTCCATCCGCGGGGAGAAAGACGCGCCCAAGTTCAAGGACTACCTGTTGCCGCTTCTTTTCCTCAAACGCCTTTCGGACGTCTTCGACGACGAGATCGATCGCCTGGCCGAGGAATTTGGAGACCACGAGGTCGCGCAAGAGATCGCGGAGAATGACCACGATCTGCTGCGCTTCTACCTGCCGCCGGAAGCCCGCTGGGGAGTCATCAGCGGACGCGAAACTCACCAGTGGCCCCTCGACGACCACGGGCGAAGCACGCGGCCGCACGACATCGGCGAGCATCTGACCCGGGCGGTGCGGGTGGTCGTGCGGCAGAATCCCTCGCTTTCGGGCGTCATTGACCTCGTCGATTTCGCCTCCGAGCGCAACGGCGAGCGCGACCTCAACCCGGCCAAGCTCGCCGACGTGGTCGAGACCTTCTCCGATTCCCGATACCGGCTCGGCCTGGCCGACGTGCAGCCCGACTTCCTGGGACGCGCCTACGAGTACCTGCTCCGCAAATTTGCCGAAGGTTCCGGCCAGAGCGCGGGCGAGTTCTTCACCCCCACCGAGGTCGGCTTCCTCATGGCCCACCTCATGCGCCCCAGGCCCGGCGAGGACTGCCACGACTATGCCTGCGGCTCGGCCGGTCTGCTGGTCAAGCTCGAACTGGTCGCGCGCGAACTCGACCCCACCAGCCGCGTGCCGCTCAAGCTCTGCGGCCAGGAACTGCAGGCCGAAAGCTACGCCGTCGCCCACATGAACGCCGTCATCCACGACATGGAGGTGGAAATCGCCCGCGGCGACACCATGATCAACCCCAAGTTCAAGACCCCATCGGGCCAAATCGCCGACCACGACATCGTGGTCGCCAATCCCATGTGGAACCAGCCCTTCAGCCCGGACCTCTTCGCCAATGACCCCTTCGACCGCTTCCGCACCCGGGGCGGCGTCACCACCGGCAAAGGCGACTGGGCCTGGCTCCAGCACACCCTGGCCTGCCTCAACCAGCGCGGGCGGGCGGCGGTGGTGCTCGACACCGGCGCAATGACCCGCGGCTCCGGCAGCAAGCATGAGGACCGGGAGCGCAACATCCGCAAGTGGTTCGTCGAGCGCGACCTCATCGACGGCGTCATCCTGCTGCCGGACAACCTCTTCTACAACACCAGCGCCGCCGGCGTCATCGTGGTGCTGTCCAAGCGCAAACCGGCCGCGCGGAAGGACAGGATCGTGCTCCTCAACGCCAGCCGGCGCGTGCGCAAGGGCCGCCCCAAGAACTACATCCCGGAGGAGGACATCCGTCCCCTGGCGGCGGCCTTTGCGAAAGGCGAGCCGTTGCAGGGCGAGGTCGCCGTCATCACGCGCGAGCAGGCGGAACAGGCGGACTACAACCTCAGCCCGAGCCGCTGGGTGGGGCAGGCCGAGGCCGTCGCTCAGCGACCGATTAGGGAGATCATTGCCGAAATGCAGCGCCTCGATGATGAGGCCCGAGAGGTCGATGCGCGCCTGGCGGAAATGTTAGCACGACTGCAATAGTCGTGGATACTCAGGACCAAAGGAGGTAGGAGAGCATGGGAGCGACGCAGGTAACGGTCAGAATCACCAACCCCGCGGAGCCGGACAGGTTTTGGGAGGGGTTGTTTCTGGTGGATATCGGGGCCACCGATTCCCTTGTCCCCAGACAGCATCTTGAGGCTATCGGCCTCCAGCCCAGGGGCCGAAGGACTTACGAGCTTGCCGACGGCAGTGAACTCGCCGTCGACGTCACGGTGGCGGAGATAGAGTTCATGGGCGAGGTCATCGGCGGGACGGTGATATATGGCGAGTCCAACGCGGAGCCGCTGCTGGGCTTAACGGCGCTGGAATCCGTGGGCATTGAGGTGGACCCGGTGAGCCAGCGGTTGAAGAGGCTGCCGGCCGTGCGGCTCAAGGGGCTGGTGTGACGACAAGGGAGACAACCCGCCTTGCGGACATGTGCGACCTGACAGCGGAGCCGGTAAGGCCCGGCACTCGGCCGGAGGCACTCTATCTCGGTCTGGAGCATCTTGCTTCCGGGCGGCTTGTTCGAATTGGCGGCGGTCGGGCGTCAGAGATGCGAAGCACCACATCCGCGTTTCAAGCCGATGACGTGCTGTACGGAAAACTCCGTCCGTATCTCGACAAGGCCATATTGGCTGACGAGCCGGGTGTCTGCACGACGGAACTGCTCGTACTCCGGGCCAAGGCCAACGTAGACCCTCGATTCCTCGCTGTATTTCTTCATTCTCGTGGATTCCTCGAGTATGCGGTTGCGGGAACAACGGGTGTCCAGCATCCAAGGACGTCATGGGCACACATTCGAGAGTACGTGCTCCCTGCCCTCACGTTAACTGAACAGCAACGAATTGCCGACCTACTTTGGCTTGTGCATGGGGCAATCAGCCGGTCAGAGAAGCTGGTCGACGAAGGCCAAGCCCTCAAGCGCGCCGCCATGCAAACACTGTTCACGCGCTGCCTGCGCGGCGAGGCTCAGAAAGAAACCGAGATCGGCCCGGTGCCGGAGAGTTGGGATATTGCGCCAATAGCCTCAGTCGCTAGGGTGAAGGGTGGAAAACGAATGCCCAAAGGCGTTGCTTTGACAAATGAAGATACCGGAAAGCCCTACATCCGCGTAACGGATTTCAGGGACCATGGAGTGGATGTTAATCAGTTGCTGTTTGTACCAAGGGGTTACGAGTCGACGATATCACGCTACATCATCTCCATCGACGACGTGTACATCTCGATTGCCGGGACCATTGGCCTAGTCGGACAAGTTCCACAGGTTCTTGATGGTGCGAATCTGACCGAGAACGCTGCGAAAATCTCGTTGATCGATCAAAGCGTAAACACACGTTTCTTGATGTACGCACTTGCCTCAGATACCTGCCAATCGCAGATCGCACAATCTACAGCTACGAACGCACAGCCGAAGCTCGCACTGGTTCGTATAGAACAGATCCAGTTACCAATTCCTCCGACATTGGACGAACAGAACGAGATCGTCGCCATTCTCGACGCCATCGACCGCAAGATCGACCTGCACCGCAGGAAACGTGCCGTCCTCGACGATCTGTTCAAGGCACTCCTTCACAAGCTGATGACGGGTGAAATCCGTGTCGCAGATCTGGGTCTGTCAGCGCTAAGGGAAACGGCCTTATCTTCACAAACTTTTAGCGGCTAAGCTCGTCTTCACGATTTGAGTTTACAGGAAGAATAGCTCATGGATTTTCCCGATCTCCCACATCTGCGACAGCTTCAGAAAGACTTATGGCAATGGCCCAGTTCTCGTGCCACGGTCATGGTCGGAGCCGGGTTTAGCCGAAATTCAGTGCCTTTGCCTGGCGTGAGCACGAGCTTCCCAACTTGGCCTGAATTGGCCCAGGCCATGTTCGATGAGATTTACCCCGCATCGCCGAACGAGACAGCGGAACAAAAGCGAAGCAGAGAAAAACAATTCGACCGCAGTAACGCGCTCAGACTTGCCAGTGAATACGCGGCGACATTTGATCGCCAGAGACTTAAGTCCTTAATCCGCACAAGGATCCCTGATATCGATCACCAGCCGGGCAAAATTCACAACCTGCTTCTCCAACTCCCATGGAAAGACGTCTTTACAACAAATTACGACACGCTTCTTGAGCGAACGGAGGTGCCGGGAAGGGTATATCAACCGGTGACAACGGTACCCGAACTGACAACCGCGATTTCTCCAAGGATCATAAAACTACATGGCTCGTTTCCTTCCCTGACGCAATTCATCCTCACCGAAGAGGACTACCGGTCTTACCCGAAAGACTTTGTGCTGTTTATCAACACCGTTCGCCAGTCACTGATCGAAAACACCTTCGTTTTAGTCGGCTTTTCGGGCGATGATCCGAATTTTTTGCAATGGACCGGTTGGATTCGGGATGAGCTTGGTAGTAACCATGCCCCTATCTATTTGGTCAGTCCTTTGTCATTAAGCAACGTGCAACGTTCGCTTCTCGCAAAACGGGGAGTAAAACCCATTGATCTCTCTCCCGTATTTTCGAGCAAAAATCGACCAGAAAGAATTCATGCATCCGCTGTCGAATGGTTTCTTCGCACTTTACTGGCAGCAAAGCCCCAACGACCGGATGCGTGGCTTAAAACCAAGAGGAGTGCCGCGGGAAACGCTGAGTTTGAACCTCCGATTCTTGTCAGCGGCTTCACCGAACCGGAAAAAGTTGATTTATCCGGCAGTTCTCAGAGTCCTCTGGACGAAGCTACCGTAATAAAGGTCATCAAGCGATGGCGTTTTGAGAGGAATCGTTATCCGGGATGGTTGATTCCAACGAACGAGATAAGATCTTTGCTTTGGCACGAAACGGGAGACTGGATAACGCCCCTTATCAAATTTGCCGAAAACTGGCCGCCGGCCGATCGTCTTTTACTTTTTCGTGAGATTAACTGGCGGCTTGAAGTATCAATGATCCCGCTTTTTTCTGACTGGATAACTCCGTTTGAGTCAGCAGTTGATGATCTATTTCCCAGCCTTAAAGATGGGATACCCATAAAGCCATCGGTCAAGGCAGTGAGGCCCATAAATGTTTCGAATACGGAAGTGCCTGAAGCGTGGCTGGAAATCGCCTTTGCGCTACTCCGCGAATCACGAGAAGACTATCACTCGGAGCGTTGGAACGCGTTCAATAACAAGATTGGTCAAGTTGTAGGCAATTACCCGCAATTCACCGACAAGAATTATTACGAGCAGGCTTTATGGAGGATATGGAACATAGAGAGAAACCAAGCCAACGATGTGCTTGCAAAATGGTCGCCTTCACCACATTCGCCCCTCGCCGTAATGTGGAAGGCAGGGCTTCTGGCCGAACTCGACGATTTAAACGAGGCGCGCTCTCTTCTACGAACCGCACTGCGAGAAATCAGAAAATCTCTCCATAACTCTCAAGGACGCAATATTGATCTGCTCTCGCTTGAAGGATGGTGTGCGTACTTATTATTTACAAGCACGCTTTCGCTGGAAGGATCTGAAGGGCGGCAGCTCCAGGAAGAGTTCTCAGAGCGATGGCAGGAATTGGAAGCATGGGACTGTAGCCCTTGGCCGCTTAAGCAGTACTTCGACGCAATACTGTCGAAAACTCCACCCATCCCCCAAAAGCCAAAACAAATCGTCCGCAGCTTCGATCCCGGGCGTAGGACTATCACTCACCATATTGGAAGTACCATAGGACCGTGGCTGCCCGCATTTGCTTGCATCCGGTTATACGAACAGGTTGGCATCCCCTTACACTTGCGCTGCTTCAACCTTTCAGGAAGCGCGCTGAGAAACGCGTGTAAATGGGTAGCTCCCTTCACCGGCTTCTGGAGCCCGGCACTTCTTATTCGTGCCGGTAAAAGAGACGATCTGACAAAGCATGACATTATGAATCGTGTGCAAGTTGCCGCGATGAAACCGGATCTTGCGAGAAGCCTGAACAAATGGGCGATGCGCGCATTGAAACGCGAGATTTCGTCTCTGAGCGGAAACGTTACACGGACATCCGGTCAAGAATCATTACTGGAAGTACTGCCTGAAGTCTTGTCAAGACTGGCGTTCAAGTTGGAATCGTCTGATCTCCAAGAGGCGTTTTCCGTGGCCTTGGGGCTTCATGCGCAACCTGGTATCGCCAGTAATATCAGCCTTCATCGATCGTGTAAACCTTGGTTTGAGCGATTGTTTGAAGCCGCTGATGACAGACAACTTCTCGTATGGCTTCCCGAATTGATTCAGTTTCCGCTAAGTGTTGGAGGTGTTGGAAGTGATCGACTCTCGAATCCGTATCCTCACCCTTGGCCTGACCCGATGACACATTTTCCAATAGAACGATTACGTATTGCCGATGACTTGTCTTCCGAACTTGAAGCTGAAATTAATGAGTCAACTGAGTGGCTCTTGGAGCGTGCCAAGAGCGAACTGGGCGAAGAACGTTGCAGAGCAATGATGCGTCTCATTGACCTTTTCGACACCAAACTAATGACGGAGGAACAAAGAAATCGTCTAGGTGCATTGCTATGGGAGAAAACCAGCGAATACGGTTTGCCTGATTTGCCGGATCTTAACTGTTTCAGCTACTTGCATTTACCCTCGCCTGAAAAAGTTGATGTCGTCTCGAAAGTTAATGCACACATACTTAACATCGCGCCAATTCGGTCCGTATCAATTGACACCAAGGGAACGATCTCCATATCAAGACAAGCAACGGCAGATCCGATGATTTTTAATGCGGCATTTGCTTCAAAGGCCGCCGTTAATATTCCCTACGAACCGACGGGGATCATTGAATGGAGTTGGGACGAGGCGAAGAAACTGTGGGAAAGATCGAAAGAATGGTGGGATAACGAAAAAATCGCGTTGTCCATCGAGAAGTCTTCACCCTTTCTTGGGACCGAGCATATATCAGACAATCTTGAGAGGGTGGGTACGTTTTTGGCACGAGCCGTATTGCCAAAAATGGACTCGGCAAGTGAGGATGAATGGAACAGTGTGCTTGCGTTTTTTTCCGAGACTCGGAAACGCGGAGTGTATCTGACCACGGTATTACCGTACGTCCTTCTCCATCGTTCCAGCGAAAGAGAGAAAGTTATTGAAACGGTTCTCGATGACCTGTCTTCAGATGATGAGAAGGCTGTACAAGCGAGTGCAAGAGCTATTCGGCATTGGGTTCATTTAGCCGTCGCGGGGTTTTTGGACATTCCACCGAAAACAGTGATTGACGAATTGATACGGCGGGTCGTATTCAGGCGACCTGAAGGGACCCAGACTTGCTTGCATCAATTGGCAGTTCTCCTAATCGAAAAACCCGATTTCGTCAATTCTGGACAAGTGAATCTCGTTGTTGCGAGTATAACACCATGGAGTCAGGCAACCTGTCTTCCGCTCTCCGAAGAAAGGAATGGCGATTTTCCTGAAGAGGAAAGACCCGAAATTCGCGCTCTTCTCGGAAGGTTGGCCTCTGCGCTCAGCATCTGGCTGAAGAAGAGAATTCCCAATCAACCAGAACCCCCGGGAATTTCTCGTTTGAGGCAATCGTACAAATCAGACCCTCTCCCAGAGGTTCGACGAGCTTTTGACACATGGAAGCAATGAGGGTAGAGGGTATCCATGAACCTTGATGCAATCTGAGCGTTGGCCCGAACCGGCGAATCTGACACGCCGGAGTTCAAGGCGACGACCCAGACGAGTCGAGAGGCAGCCACGATGGGTTTCCCCTTCTTGAACAATCACGGCGGGCAGGCGCTGTTCGGTGTGACGCCGCACGGTTGTGGTTAGCTGTTGGGTCAGCGGGCGGACCATCAAGGAATTGAGCGCCGAGCGTCGGCGAAGCACCCCCCCGGACTTCCCGACGGACGAACGGGTCCGCGTGGACGGCGACCGCGAAGTCATTGTCGAAGCGAACGCGACCCCAAGAGAATAAATGATGATTCCGGACGTTGCCGAGCGGGCTGCTGAACTGGAACAACTCTGCCGGGACCACCATGTCTGGCGGCTCGACCTGTTCGGTTCGGCCGCAGCCGGACGGTTTCAATCTGAAAGGAGCGACCTCGACTTCCTTGTCGATTTCCACCCGCTTCCTTTCAGCGACTACGCCGACGCTTACTTCGGCCTGCTAGCCGCGCTGCGACAACTTTTTGAACGGCCTGTGGACCTTGTCGTTCGCGCTGCCATTAAAAATCCTTACTTCTTGCAATCAGTGGAGCAGACGAGGACATGCGTTTATGAAGCTCGAAGCCAAGAAATATCTGTATGACAACCTGGGACAGGCCACCACGAATTCACGGGGGCAGTTGCGGCGCGGGGTCTGCCGGAGGGAACAAGGTGGGAATGCTCAAGGATGATGTAATTCGAGTGCCCGCCCGCTGCTTTGGAGGGCATTGATGCCGCCCGTTTATTATCACGAGGGCAGATTCCCGCCCGAGGAGCGCCTCGACTGGTCCAAGCTGATCCCGCTCATCGGCCGTGCCAGTGCTGCGGTGGCTCGCTACGACGGGATGCTCGGCGCCACCCCTGACCCCGATGTTCTGCTCTCCCCGCTGACCACCCGCGAAGCTGTACTTTCCTCACGCATCGAAGGCACCCAGGCCACCATGGGTGAAGTACTCGAGTACGAGGCCGGACAAGAACCCGATTCTCCCGCACGTCGGGAAGACATCCACGAGGTTATTAACTATCGCTCGGCCATGCGGCAAGCGGAAAAAATGCTGAAAGATCTGCCACTGTCCCTGCGGGTTATTCGCGAGGCCCACAAGGTACTAATGAGCGGCGTGCGGGGCGAGGGAAAGTCGCCAGGTGAGTTTCGCCGGGTCCCCAACTGGATCGGACCGCCCGGCTGCACGGTCAGTCAAGCCACGTTTGTGCCGATCCGGGCAGACAAACTTCCCGAGGCAATGGGTGCGTGGGAGCGCGATATCCACCGCGCTGCGCCCGACCCCTTGGTACAACTCGCAATCCTCCACGCTGAATTCGAGGCGCTGCATCCGTTCCTGGATGGCAATGGCCGCCTCGGGCGCATGCTGGTGCCTCTTTTCCTGTGGCATGCCGGCCTCATCAGGGCCCCCCGGTTCTACATCAGCGCCTACTTCGAAACCCGCCGCGATGCCTATTACGACGGTTTGCTTGCCGTCTCCCGAGACGACGACTGGACAGGGTGGTGCCAGTTTTTCCTTGAGGCGGTATGGGTCCAGGCTGAGGAGAACCTGGCCAAGGCCCAAGGCATTATTGATCTCTTCGGCCGTATGAAGCAGCGGGTGGCGGAGTTGACCCGCTCGCAGTACGCCTTTCGTGCTCTGGATTGGATTTTCGCGTATCCGATTTTCACCAGCACCCACTTTGTGCAGGGTGCAGGCATCCCGGAGCCCACGGCTCGCCGGTTTCTTCGAGTGCTGCGAGACGGGGAGATTCTCAAACTGGCTAAACCTGGCGTTGGCCGACGGGCCAGCATGTTCCTTTTTCCGGCTCTCCTGAACGTCGCGGAAGGTGAGGAAGTATTTTGACGATCATCTGTTACAGGCAACGGTTTTTGTCGATCACTTTTTCGAGTAAATGATCGACAAAACGCTTAGGTGCTAATAGATGATCGACAAGCAGGACCACCAAGAGGCCTGCATTACCACAGTCGGCGAACACCGTCGCGGTCGAAAACAGACTCATTCGATATGAGAACCAGGTTGCTGGCCAGCGCCTGGGCGAGGAAGGGAACAAGGGGACGTTGTTGAATAACTGGAATAACTTGGATCGGCGGATCCTGAATTCCGGTAATTCAACAACGTCCCCTACTTACCAAAGCAGGAACGGTACAGTTCCCCATGGTCTCCGCCACGCGGCGGAGGTTCAGTATGCTCAAGGATGGTGAGAACCGCCTACACCACATGATTGAAGCGGCACATGCCGCCTGAGTTCGATCCTGACTGTATGAGCCGTTGCGCCTACATCTTTCTCGACGAGGCAGGCAACTTCGACTTCAATGTCAATGGAACCCGCTACTTCGCGTTGGCCAGCGTCAGCATGCGCCGACCGTTCCCGGCGTTCGACGCGCTGGACAACTACAAGCACGATTGTCTCGAAGCCGGCCGGAACCTGGAGCATTTCCACTGTTCCCACGACCGCGAAGAGGTGCGCAACGGCCTGTTCGATCTGATTGCGGCTCATCTCGACGGCATACGCATTGACTATCTGGTGGTCGAAAAATCCGGAACCGATCCGCCGTTACAAGAGGCGGTGCGCTTCTACCCGGAGATGCTGGGATACCTTCTCAAGGTCGTTCTACCCAGAGAACTGGATGCGGATAGCAGTGAGGTCATTATCATCACCGATGCCATTCCCGTAAACAGGAAGCGGCGAGCTGTCGAGAAAGCCGTGCGGACCACACTCGCCAGGATGCTGCCGCCCGGAATGAACTATCGCGTCCTGCACCATCAGTCCCGTTCCCACTACGGACTTCAGGTGGCGGATTACTGCTGCTGGGCGGTTTTTCGGAAGTGGCAGAGAGGGGAGAGCGCTTGGTACGACCGCATCAAGCCGGCGGTGTGCAACGAGTTCGAGATTTGAAGCGGTGGAATGGCAGGTTAGAGCCGATGAACGGCTGGTCAAAAAAGCGACCCCCCCGACTACTCCATTTCTGGAGAGTGCTCACCTGGAGCACTTGTCATCGGGGGGGAACCTTTGATCGCAATGTAACATGTCAATGGCTGGCAGTCAACATGTCGACAAGTGGACAAGTGGCAAGTGGAGCAACAGGGACGCCACTGTAGCATTCTTATCGGCGGAGGAAGGCAGATGAACCAACTTCTTCAGAAGGCCTTCGAAAGAGCTGCCAAGCTCCCACAAGCGGAGCAGGACAGATTCGCCCGCTTCCTGCCGGCCGAGTTGAAATCGAAGCGGGAATGGTCTGAACTGTTTGCCCATCCCGAATCGGAGGATTTGCTGGAACGCTTGGCCGATGAGGCCCTGTCGGAGCACCGAGCAGGACGGACTCAGCCGCTGGCTGTGGAACAGAGGCAGGGGCAGGAGCATGAGTAACGGCTTCAGGCCGGTCTTCACGACGACTCACCCTATTACCGGCGGGCTGACGCGCATCGAACGCGCCCGGGGATTTCTGGAAGCGGCTGTGCTGTCGGAGCAGTGGGTGCGGGAGATGGGCCAGCGAGCCTTGCTTCTGGAAGCGCACCACACCACTCATATCGAGGGAACGCGCCTCACGCTGGACCAGTCCCGGCGGCTGCTGGAGGGAAGCTCGGTAGCGGACGCCGACCCGGAAGATGCCAAGGAGTTGCTCAACTATCGGAAAGCGTTCGACTTCGTATCCGAGTATGTTTCGGGTGGTGGCCCGATCACCGAGGGGCTGATTCGAGAAATCCACAGGCGTCTGGTCGAAGGTGTTCGCGGCGGTGCTGCGGGTCCCGGCGAGTATCGAAAGATCCAGAACTATGTGGTGAACTCCCTCACCGGGGAAATCATCTATGAGCCGCCTCCGGCTTATGACGTGCCGATCATGATGACCGACCTTATGGACTGGCTCCGCCTGGATCAGCAGGTCCATCCGGTGCTGGTGAGCGGAATTGCGCAGTTCCAACTCGTACATATCCATCCGTTCCTGGACGGCAACGGTCGAGCCTCCCGCCTGCTTTCCACCCTGTGCCTATATCGAGCCGAATATGACTTCAAACGCCTGTTCACCATCAGCGAATACTATGACCGGGACCGGCCCGCCTTCTATCGGGCAATTCGAAGCGTCCGCCAACGCGGCATGGACCTGACCGCTTGGCTCGAGTATTTCGTAGAGGGCCTGGCGACTCAGCTTGTCGAGGTCAGGAGACGCGGAGAAAGAACCATCCGACGGGATGTCCTCATCAAGGAGAGAGGCCTGTCCGATCGTCAGGCCAAGGCGCTGAGCCGCATTGTCGAGCACGGCAGTTTGACCATTCAAGACTTCGAGTGCCTTTGTCCCGACATTAATCGCCGGTCGCTACAGCGAGACATTCGAGCCATGATCGAACAAGGGATCGTGGAAGAAGAAGCAACCAGTCCGACCGATCCCGGCAAGCGATACGTTTTCAATGAGGGATAGCCGGGTTCCGAGCTATGACAAGCTGTGACATGGAGCTATGACAAGCTGCGATGAGCCGCCACGGATTCACGGGGGAGTTGCAGCGCGGCGTCTGCCGTGTGGGAGAACGCGCCCATGGCGTTTGACCAAACTGCAGTGCTGTCCGTGACCGCTATATCGGGGGGCTCCAGAACGCCGATGTCGGTCGAATGTTGCCGCTCACCTGGTTCATACTGGAGAACATTCTGTGGTCGCTGGCGCTAGCGATTCGAGCGGCGAAAGGGGAATCGATCCAGGAACCTGGGGAATTTGATTCTGCAAGGCAATGATGAACGAAATTGAGCGTCGTTCGAAGTAGCGGGGCGGAGCTGGGCAGGCGCTGTGAGAAATGGACGAGTCGGAAGCGGAGCGTTGACTCAATGCGGATTGAACGCGATCGCTCGTTTCGGGGCGGTAGGAGGAAGGCCGGGAAGTGTTTTGACGATCATCGGTGACAGGCAACGGTTTTTGTCGATCACTTTTTCGAGAAAATGATCGACAACACGCTTAGGCGTTCATAGATGATCGACAAGCAGGTCCACCAAAAGGCGTGCGTTACCAAAGTCGGCGAACGCCGTAGCGGTCGAAAAGAGACTCGTTCGATATGAGAACCAGGTTGCGGGCCAGCGCTTGGGCGATGAGCATCCTGTCGAAGGGGTCGCGATGGGGACCCGGCAACGCGCCGGCGCGCGCAACGTCTTCAACGGTGATTGGAAGTTCCTCGAAGTTCTGTCCGGCTATTGCCCCGGTAATGTCGAGGGCGAGCGCCTCGGCGTCCGGGAGTTTGCCGATCCGATGTTTGGTAGCGATCTCCCAGACCGAGGCCGCGCTGACCATTACGTTGTTGCTGTCATCCGCAATCGCCTGCCGAGCAGGTAGCGACAGGCGGCTGCTCCCGGAAAACCACCAAAAGAACGCATGGGTGTCGAGCAGTAGCTGCAACGCTCAATTACCTTCCCAAGCAGCCAACTCCTCTTCCGGTAGCGGGTCGAAGAAGCTGTCGTCGAGTTTTATCTGGCCCTTCATGGAGCCGAATTGCCGTTTACCGTGCTGTTGGACACACACTATCCGCGCCACCGGCTTGCCGTTGCGGGCAATGACCACGTCCTCGCCTGCCTCGGCTTGTGCGAGCAGGCGCGACAGGTTGGTCTTCGCTTCATGGACATTCACGGTGATCATCGCCAACTCCTTGGGAAAGTAATTAGCTAAAGATATGACTAACACGATAACTTGTCAAGCGGAGAGTCGTTTGTGACCACCCTCCATATCACCGAAGCCGGCTCCGTCCAGTTCCCGATGGTTCGTCACGCGCAGGGAATTGGCTGGACGCCGATCCCGCCGAAGGAAGCCCTCGATATGAGAGGTGGCGAAGCCGGTCTGTTGTTTCCAAGCGAGTTGGAAGGAGCGCTCCGCCAGTTCAACCCCTGGATGACGAGCGGCGCCGTCCGCGCGGTCGTCGAACGACTCGAAGCACTCCCGCCGACGATTGAGGGCAACCGCGAGATGCTTGCCTGGCTGCGCGGGGAGCGGCAGTGGTACGACGAGGCCGAGCAACGTCAGCGGCCCGTCCAAATCGTCGATTTTGAGAGTCCGGGGGCTAACGTCTTTCACGTCACCTGGGAATGGAAGCTCAAACCCCCGGTGCGCAACGGCAACCGCGCGGACGTGATGTTTGTGGTCAACGGTGTGCCGGTGGCCATCGTCGAGCACAAGAATCCGAAGGACGCGGACGCCATCGAGAAGGGCCTCGCCCAGTTGCGGCGCTATGAAAAGGAGACGCCCGAGTTGATGGGTGCGGCCCAGCTCTTCAACGTCACCCATCTGCTCGACTATTGGTACGGCGTTACCTGGAACGTCTCACGCCGCTTCATGGCGCGCTGGAAGGGGCAGCCCGAGGAGAGCTATCGGTTCGCCGTCCAGTCCTTCTTCGAGCCGACCGATTTCCTGCGCACGCTGCGCGACTGGATCCTCTTTTACGTCGAGGACGGCGAGACGCGGAAAACCGTGCTGCGCCAGCACCAGCGCCGGGCGGTGGAGCGCATCGTCGAACGCTGCGCCGAGCCGGCGAAGCGGCGCGGTCTGGTCTGGCACACCCAAGGGTCCGGTAAGACCTTCACCCTGCTGACGGCCGCGCTCTTGATGCTGGAAGCCAAGGACAGGTTCCACACGCCGACGGTGGTTGTGGTGGTGGACCGCACCGAGCTGGAGGGCCAGCTGGCAGGCTGGGTCGAACGGCTGCTGGGGGAGATGCAGCAGCAGGACATTCCGGTCTGGCGCGCCGACTCCAGGGCCGATCTCCGAGAACTGCTCCAAACCGACAAGCGGGGCTTGATCCTCTCGATGATCCACAAGTTCGAGGGCATGGAGAAAGACGCCAATGTGCGCGGCAACATCTACGTCTTCATCGACGAGGCGCACCGCTCGGTCGCCAAGGATCTGGGCACCTACCTGATGGCAGCCGTACCCAATGCGACCATCATCGGCTTCACCGGCACGCCCATCGCGCGAACGGAGCATGGAGAGGGAACCTTCAAGATATTCGGCGCCGATGACCAACGGGGGTATCTCGACAAGTACACCATTGCCGAGTCGATCGAGGACGAGACCACCTTGCCGATCCGCCACACCATGGCGCCGAGCCGAATGACCGTACCGGCCGAGCGTCTGGACAAGGAGTTCTTCGCTCTGGCCGAGATGGAAGGGGTCACCGACGTCGATGAACTGAACCGCGTCCTCGACAAAGCCGTGGGTCTCAGGACCTTCCTCACCGCCGATGACCGGATCGAAAAGGTCGCCGCTTTTGTCGCCGAGCATTTCAGGGAGAACGTGTTTCCGCTCGGCTACAAGGCGTTTCTGGTTGGCGTGAACCGCGAGGCCTGCGCCAAGTACAAGCGCGCGCTCGACAAACGGCTCCCGCCCGAATGGACCGCGCCGGTCTATACCGAAAACCCTGCCGACATCCTCGACCGACCGCTCGTCGCCGAGCTTCAGCTCTCGCCAGAACGGGAGGCTGACGTGCGCCTCATGTTCAAGAAGGCGAACCAGGACCCGAAGATCCTCATCGTCACCGATAAGCTGCTGACCGGGTTCGACGCGCCGCTGCTGTACTGCATGTACCTCGACAAGCCGATGCGCGACCATGTGCTTCTCCAGGCGATTGCGCGAGTGAATCGGCCATTCGTGGACGCCGCCGGCGGACGCAAACGCATCGGCTTGGTGGTCGACTTCGTGGGTGTGCTCCGGGAATTGAGAAAGGCACTGCAGTTCGATTCGTCCGACGTCAGCGGGGTGATCGAGGATCTGGATCTGCTGATGAGGGACTTCCACCACAAGATGGCGAAAGCGAAGGCGGACTATCTCGAAGATGAGGGTGCCGGCGGCGAAGACGAGCGCCTGGAGCGGATTGTCTATGGACGCTTCCTGGATCCGGAATCGCGCACGGCGTTCTTCGAGGCCTACAAGGAGATCGAGGCGCTCTGGGAGATCCTGTCGCCCTCGCCCGAGCTGCGCGACCAAATCTCGACCTTCAAACGCCTCGCCCGTCTTTATGCCGCCGTCCGCAACGCCTACGCAACCCGCGTCAACTACGCGATGGACCTGGCCAACAAGACGCGCCTGATGGTGCAGGAAAGCGCGGCCCAGGAAGGCCTCGGCTACTCGACAAAAACAGTGACCTTCGACGTGAGCACTCTCGAAGCCCTACGACGGGAGTCGGGCTCGGACGAGGCCAAGGTGTTCAACCTGGTGCGCGGCCTCCGGCAGGAAATCAGCAGCGAGCCGGACCTGGAGCCGGTGCTGCTGCCCTTGAAGGAGCGCGCCGAGCGCATCCTGAAGGACCTTGAGGAGCGCAAGACCACCGGTCTCGAGGCGATGGACCGGCTGGCTGTACTGGCTCAGGAGAAGGAAGCGGCCCTTGCGGCAGCGCGGAACAGCGGGCTCTCGCCCCGTGCGTTCGGCGTCTACTGGGCGCTGAAGGACGACGAAGGGCTTCGGGTCGCTGAGATCGATGCCGAGGACCTGGGAGAGCTGGCTGATACGCTCATCCAGCGCTTCCCCAACGCCATGGTCAACGGGGACGAGCAGAGGCGGCTGCGGGCTGCCCTCTATCAGCCGCTTCTACGACTGGACAAAGACAAGAGGAGCCGTGTGGTAGAGGACATTCTCACGATTCTGTTGGGAACAAGCGCCGATGCCGACGCATGACAACCCACGCAAAATCATCCGTGGCCGCGTGGAGTACTGGGCACAACGTTTGAGTGTGCAACCCCGGCTGGTTCGCGTTCAGCGCATGACACGCAAGTGGGGCTCGTGTTCGACATCGGGAATCGTCACCCTGGCCGCCGACTTGGCCGATCAGGACTCCGACTTCCAGAATTTCGTCATCGCTCATGAGCTGCTGCACCTGCGCGTTCCCAACCATGGCAAGCTCTTCAAGGCGTTGATGACGGCTCACATACCCGATTGGAGGCGGCACGACCTAAGAAGATGTCGAGGTTGACCCGCTCATTCGCCGCAACGGCTCCGGATCGCATGGTCCGCCGGTTCGAATTCCCCACCGCTTGCTCCTGACGTAAGCCTTACTCTCTATTTACCGTTGGATGACTCTTGCACGCCGGGCACCACGGTGTCATCGGCGCCGCGCCCGGAGCCGGGTCTTTTCGCTTGCGCTCGCCCGCCCCTCACCAGTAGGAGCCGATCCAGGTGGCTTCCTGGGGGAGCTTCAGAGGGGGGTACCTGCGGATGGCCTCTTCGTTGATGTCTGTGCCCAGCCCCGGGCCCTGGGGGATGGTGAGGTATCCGTTGCGGTACTCGATGGGTTCGGTGAGGACCTGGTTGTAGCGCTCCAGATAGGGATAGAAGAATTCCTGGATCTGAACGTTGGGGATGCAGGCATCCAGGTGCAGGCTGGCCACGGTTGACAAGGGGCCGTTGGAGTTGTGCGGCTGGACGCTGACGTAGTAGGTTTCGGCCATGGCCGCAATCTTTTTCAGTTCCAGGATGCCGCCGGCATGACAGATGTCGGGTTGGATGATGCGGGCGGCCTGCTTTTCCAGCAGCGGCCTGAAGTCCCAGCGGGTGTAGAGGCGCTCGCCGGTGGCGACAGGGATGCGAATGGCCCGCTGCACCTCGGCCATGGCGTCGATGTTGTCCGGCGGAATGGGTTCCTCGTAGAAGAAGGGATCCAAAGGTTCGAGCTTGTGGGCCATGCGAATGGCGCTCCACATGTTGAAACGGCCGTGGCATTCGATCAGCAGATCGATGTCGGGACCCACCGCCTCCCGCACCGCCTGGACCGACTCGAGGGCATAGTTCTCCTCGCTCTTGGAGATGACCTGTCCGCCCTGGCGGAAGGGATCCCATTTCATGGCCGTGAATCCCTGCTCCACCATGGCCTGGGCCCGGCGGGCCACCGATTCGGGGGTGTCCTCGGCCTTGGTCTCGGTCACCACGTCCTGGAAGGCCCAGGCATTGGCGTAGGCCCGAACCCTGTCCCTCAGGCGCCCGCCCAGCAACTCGTAGACGGGAACACCCAGGGCCTTGCCCTTGATGTCCCACAGGGCCTGCTCCACCCCGCTCAAGGCGGCCAACTGGATGAGCTGGCCATACCAGAAGGTCTGCTTGTAGAGGGAGTTCCAGATCAGCTCGATCCGGTGGGGGTCTTTGCCAACGAGAAAGTCCCGGAACGACTCCAGCGCCCGGATGACGATGGGGTCGTGGCGCTCCATGGAGGACTCCCCCACGCCGGTCAGGCCCACGTCGGTGTAGAGCTTCACGAAGATCCAGTTGGCGTGGCCTCCGGCCATGTGGAACACTTTCAGGTCGGTGATTTTCACGGTTGCCTTTCCCCGGATTGACTGACTGGCCGAGACAATTGGTGGATCACGGCAAGCTCCAGCGCACGGCCTCCACAAAGGGGAAGCTACTCCCTCCTCGGGGAGAGGAGCCGTAGTAGAGGGTCAGCAGATGGCCCGAGTCCAGACGGATGGTGCAGGGATAACCGCCGCCTCCCCAGGAGTGGTACCCCAGCATGATCTTTCGGGTCCGGTCCCAGGTTTGGCCGCCGTCACGGCTCAGCAGCGCCTGGGCGCCATAGGGAGGGTGGCGCACCCCGTGGCTCAGAACGACGGTGCCGTCGGGCATCTGCAGAAGGCTGGCCGGATGCTGGCTGGCTGCGGTGACGAAGCGCGGCCGGCTCCAATGGCGGCCCCCGTCGGTCGATTCGGCCAGGGCGCTGCGTCCGGGGGGCTTGCGTTCTTCCCGCATCACCGCCAACAGCTTTCCCGATTCCAGGCGGACCAGGTTGGTCTCGTTGAAGCCGGTGGCAATCAGGCTGCGGTCTCCCCAGCTTCGACCGCCGTCGCGGGAGCGGTAGAGGTAGCTGAAGTGCCTGGGTGAGGACAGCTGGCCGGCCTCGCCTTCCTCGCCCTCGACGTAAGCGTAGAGAGGCATCAGAACGGTGCCGTCGGGAAGTTGGATGATGGAGGAATAGGAGGCCAGGGCCCGATCGGGGTCGTCCGGGATCTTTGCCGGAGAACTCCAGCTCCTGCCGTGGTCGGTGGAGCGCATGACTTGGTAGGCAAGATAGCGGGCCGGGGGGGCGTCCTTGCCTCGAAAGATACGGAAGGTCTCATAGCCCAGCAGCACGGTGCCGTCCCGGAGCACACCCAGGGCCAGGTTCCCCTCGCTGTCCGGGCTGTCCACCAGAACCCGGGGCTCGGACCAGTGAAGCCCCCCATCACCGGACCGGGCCGATAGAATCCGCCAGTCGGAATCCGCCTGCCAGGCCTGAAAGACGGCCAGGACCTCGCCGTTTCCCAGTCGGCAGACCAGGGGATGTCCGCCGCCGCTGCCCGGCGGCCCCTGGTAGATCCGGGTCCGATCGGCCTGGAGGGACCGGAACAGATGGACCTCGTCTGCCGGCGCCGCCTCCATCCAGCTCAAGAAGGCAAGCAGGAGGGCTCCGCTGTAGAGGCAAGCGCGCTGCAGGGCTTCCCCCAACCGGGACCTGGACCCATAGCCTGTTTTTGCGACGTCCATAGTGCGATTCTCCCAAGGGGACGTTGTTGAATTACTGGAATAACTTGTCCTGCCGCCTGCAGGGGGGAATCTTACCACAGAGCCTCCCGCGGAGGGCGCAACCAGGAGCCAGGACGGCATGGTCGCCGTCGAGGGTCGATCACTCCTCCTCGAGGGGGAAGAGTGGTGGAAGACGACCACCTGGGAGCGCGGGCGTCCCGCCCGCACAAGGCCTGGCACAGCTTGGCCTATTTCCGCGACTTCGATCGACCGCGAACGGCGCCATTGCTCCCCTTTCGCCTGGCTGATGCGGTGCCCGCGGGTAGGGTCGCTGCCTGCAGAATTGCACTGAAGCTCAGCGGCCGCCAATCGGCGAAGGCTGCCGGCTGCCCGTAGCGTCGAAAGCCAGGTCGGCGAGGAGAGGCTCTATGGGCAATCAGGCGCACCCTGGCGGAGAACCCCGTTCAAGGGGGCTGGGTGCGGTCGGCCAGGGGCTCGCGGAGGAGGGGGTGTCGGCAGGAACAGGATGCGGGCGGGATGCCCGCGCTCCCCAGGGGCTGCCTTCCGGCTCCGCAGGCGGGGAGTGTCAGGCGGGCGACTTCTCAGAAATCTTGATGTATACCCATGGGGCGCCCCCATTTGCATCGACAACGCCCTTGTGTGACAATTCCCAACCAGTCTGTGGAGGGGCGGACGGGACGGGTCCCAGGCCCGGTCCTTCCAGCCCCCTTCCTCTTCCGCCCCGACCTTTCCCTGGAGAACTCATGTCTCAACCCTTGATCATCGATTTGCACCTGGACCTGGCCTGGGATGCCCTCTTCTGGAATCGCAACCTCACCTTGACGGCGCACCAGGTGAGGCAACAGGAGGCCGGCGAGCCTCCCCAGGTGGCCTCCGACTACAACGTGGGTCTGTGCACGGTCACTTTCCCGGAGATGCGCCGGGGCAGCGTAGGCATCATGCTGAGCACCATCATGTCCCGGATTGACGAACGGCGGGGAACCATGAGGGACGGCATGAGAACCCAGGAGCAGGCCATTGCCATGGGCCGCGGGCATCTGGCCTACTATCAGGTGATGGTGAAACGGGGGCAGATCAAGCCGGTCAGGTCCATTCAGGATCTGAACGAGGCTGTCGAGGCCTGGAAGACCCCGGCTGTTGACACGCCCATCTACCACGTGCTCTCCATGGAGAGCGCCGACCCCATCATCGATCCCGACGACGTGGAGTTCTGGTGGGATGCAGGGCTTCGGGTGGTGGGACCGGCCCACTTCGGGCACAACACCTACATCCACGGCACCAATACCGTGGGCGGCCTGAAGCCTCCGGCCAGGGACCTCTACCGGGCCATGCGAGAGGCGGGGATGGTTCTGGACATCACACACATGGCCGATCAGGCCGTCTGGGAGTCCCTGGAGATCTGGGATGGCCCGGTGATGGCTTCCCACTGTGTCTGTCGGTCCATCGTGAGGGGGCAGCGCCACCTGACCGACGACATGATTCGAGAGCTGGTGCGCCGGGGCGGCGTCATCGGCATGGTGTTTTGCCAGATGTTCATCGATCCCGAGGTCGTGTGGGAAAACAAACCTGACAGATCGACCTATGTCTCCAAGTACGGCATGGAGGGGCTGATCCCCCATATCGAGCACATCGGCGACCTGGCCGGCGGCTCGCTGGAAAACATTGCCATCGGGACCGACATGGACGGGGGCTTCGGAGCCGAGGTCACCCCCACCGACGTGGATACCATCGCCGACCTGCAGGGGTTTCCGGCCGTGCTCGGCAGGGCCGGTTACGGGGAGGAGGTCGCGGAGGGCATCCTGAGCGGCAACGCCCTGCGTTTATTCAGAGAGGCTTGGCGATAGCGGGATCTGCGAGAAAAATCCCGTGCCGCCAATCCGCGCCCCCTGCTCCCACTGAACGGGGAGGGGAGGCCGGAGGTCCGGCAAGAGACGCCATCCCCCGCGCCTGACAGGAGGGGCCATGCAAAAGTACCGCTTCGCCGAGATGATCTGGGTTGAGATTCGGGAGGCCGCCGGACAGGATCGGGTGGCGGTGCTGCCGGTGGCCACCTACGAGGACCACGGGCCCCACCTGCCGGTGGATGTGGACGTCAGGCTCTGCACGGAGATCTGCGAGCGGGCCGTGGCCCGCATTCCCTCCGAGTCCCTCCTGGTGCCGGCCGTGGCCCACGGCTACAGCCCCCACCACATGGATTTCCACGGAACCCTCACCATCGGCTGGGACACCTTCATCCGGTATGTGAAGGACGTCTGCTGCAGCCTGGCCCACCACGGCTTCAAACGCATTCTGGTGGTCAACGGCCACGGGAGCAACACCTCCCCCCTGGACTTGTCGGCCCGCCTCTCCAACCTCGAATACCAGGGGAAGATTCTCTGCGCCACCGTGAACCACTGGGGTCTTCGCAAGGTGAGGGAAGCGGGTGCCAGGCTGCGGGAGTCCGACTACGGGGGCACCTCCCACGCCGGAGAATACGAGACCTCGCTCTATCTGGCCCTGAAACCGGAGCTGGTGGACATGGACAAGGCCGTGGACGAACGGTCGCCGCTCCCGCCCAGCTTCCAAAGCGACCTGCTGGCCGGGAGCCACCCCGAGGGGTCGGTGGCCCATCTGGTGCCCTACTGGAGCTCACAGAGCGCCAGCGGTGTCAAGGGGGATGCGACCAGGGCGACGGTCGAGAAGGGAGAACAGTTCCTGCAGGCGGCGGTTGAAGGGCTGATCGAGCTGATCCGGGAGTTGAGGGCCACCCCCATCCTGCCGCGGCGCGATCAGCACTAGCCCGCCGGTTGACATCATTCCTTGCGGACGTCGATATGCACCGCTTCCAGCACCGGGGTGCTGCCTCCGTTGGGGGTGGTGAGGGTGGCGCGGTATTGGAGCCAGCGGTGGCTCCCTGGCAGATTCAGGGCGGCCCCGGAATCCTTGAAGTGGTCGCCTTTCCCCTTGGTTCCGGTCCAGGCGGCTTCCGCCAGCGCCGATTCGGATGCGGCGCTGCGCACTTGCAACTGGACCCCGGTTCCGTGGGGAGTGGCGGCCTCCCAGCGAAGACGGCTGGCCTGCTTGCCCTCCGGCTGTTGAAGGGGGGCCGAACGGTAGGTTTCCCGGAGCTTGCGGTCATAGATGTTCCCGATATCCTTGCGGGAACCGAAGTGGGGCCCGAAGGTCTGGATCCAATGGCGGCGGTCGGCGGAATACCCCTGGGGGCTGCCCCAGTAGATGTAGGCGCCGGCGCCGTGGTCTCCCCGGTCCAGGTGGTTGAAGACCACAATGTCATACCAGCCGTCCTGGTTGAGGTCGGCCACCGTCAAGGCTCCCGAGGATTCGGCGGGTAGGTGGCTTCGGCGGGACTCGCTGTAGCTTCCCTCCGCCGAGCCCCAGTAGATGAAAGCGGGGATGCTGCGGGTGAAATAGGCGTGATAGTTGCTGGTGACGATGTCCAGGAACCCGTCCCGGTTGAGGTCGGCCACCGCGTGTTCCAGGGGATCGTAGCCCTCCAGGCGCAGGATCCGGTCCTCGGAATAGCCCTGCCGGCTTCCCCACAGGATCGAGATGTGTTGGGTTGGCCGGCCGAATTGCTCGGAATCCCAGCCGCCGCCCACGATCATGTCCAACCAGCCGTCGGCATTCAGGTCGGCGACCTCCACCGTGGAGGAGGGCTGGACCTGGAGCGAGGAATGATGGCGCCGGCTGAAGGTTCCCTGGGCCGTTCCCCAGAAGATCTCCACCTGAGGGCTGTCCACGTCGCAGAAAACCAGATCCAGGAAGCCGTCCTTGTTCAGGTCGGCGATGGTAGGGCTCTGGCTGATCAGGGTGCTAAGCTTCAGCTCGCTTCGCCGTGACCAGTCGTAGCCGGTCTCGCTTCCCAACAGGATAAAGCCGGTCGGCTTCTGCTTTTCCCCGTAGGCCGTGCCTCCGGAAATCACCAGGTCCAGATAGCCGTCCCGATTCAGGTCGGCGGTGGCTGCGCCGTATCCCGAGGGGACGGACAGATCCTGGCTGTGCCCCTGGCTGTAACCCTGTTGTCCCCCCCAATAGATCCGACCGGTGGGAAAGGCCACGTCCACCCAACCGTCCTGGTCCAGGTCGGCGATGGCCGGCGCCGACATGGAGAAGGGAAGCGTGGAGAGGGCTGCCGGCGAATAGTGGTGGTAGGGGTTGCCCCAGTAGATGAGGGATGGGAGGGAGGTCTCGCTGCCGGTGTTGCGGTTGACCAGAACCAGATCGGCATGGCCGTCATGGTTCAGGTCGCCGGCTTGCAGGCTGACCGCGCCGAACCCCTGCAGTTCCAGACGATGGCTGGGGTCGAATCCTTCGGGACCGTTCCAGTAGATGTAGGAGTTGACATCATAGGTACGGCCGTCCTGTTGGTTGGCAAAGGCCAGGTCGACCCAGCCGTCGCCGTTGAAGTCCCGGAAGGCGGCAGCCGCCGCATGCAGGGTGGGAAGCTTCAGCATTTTCTGGGCTGAGGGGCCGTTGGAACTCCCCCAATAGAGATAGGAGAACTCCCCCTTCCGGTTGGGAAGGACCAGGTCGGCAAATCCATCCTGGTTGAAGTCGGTCACGCTGGGCCTGATTGCACCCCGGGTCGGGTACTGGCGCCAGGGCTTGTCTTCGAAGCCCTCGGCGCTGCCCCGGCGGATCTCGGCCCGGTTGTCCCGGAGGGTCACTGCCAGATCGAGGGAGCCGTCCCCGTCCAGGTCGGCCAGCTCGGCGCCCAGCAGATCTCCCCAGTGGTGGATCTGGCGGCGGGACTCCGAAAACCCTTCGGCGCCTCCCCAATAGAGATAGAGACTCTTTTCCTTGGCGTTGTTGTTGAGGAAAAGCAGTTCCGGATAGCCGTCGTTGTTCAAGTCTCCGGCTTCGCAGTCCACGGCGCTGATGCTGGGGATGGAGCTGCGACGCTCGGTGGAGAACCCGGTGGGACCGTTCCAGTAGATGTAGGATTCCAGATGGTGGGCGTGACCGTGGCGCTCACCGCCCTCGGTGCCGTTGTTGGCAAAGGCCAGGTCCAGGTAGCCGTCCCGGTTGAAATCGGCGGCTTCCACGTCGGACGCCATCAAAGTCGGCAGCTCGGTGCGCCTGTCCGCCCCATATCCATCGGGGCTTCCCCAGTAGATCAAGGCCTGCATGTGGACCGAGTAGTTGTGGATGAAATTGCAGAAGACAATCTCCAGGTAGCCGTCCCCGTTGAGATCGGCCAGCAGCGAAGGTCCCCCTCCATCGGAGGGGAGCCGGGTGACGCCGCCGTCCCGGGAGCGAATTTCCCGCAACAGCTTGCCCAGCGGCTGCTGGTCGGGAAGGGGAGGCAGAATCGACCGGGGCCCCTGGGGGGTTCCCCAGTAGATCAGGAGGTCTTCGTTCTCCAACTGGTTGTGGTCCTGGGCCACGAAGAGGTCGAGATAGCCATCGTTGTTCAGGTCCAGGGTGTGGATCATGCGCACCGAGCCCGAGCGGGTGACGTAGAGGTTGGCGCCCCCGTCCCCGAGCTTGCCGCCGGCGAAGTCCGCGAAGTCGGTATGGTGCAGCCAGGCCTGGTGGACCTCTTCCCCCAATGCCCTGCCGGGCCAACAGAGGCCGGTCAGGATCGCAACGCTCAGCAAAAGTCTCATGGGTTCACCCTTTTTCGGATTCCTTCCGGACTCGAATTGGGGGGATGCTACGGCATTTGGCGGGGAGGGGTCAAGAGGTTCCGGGGGCCGGGGCGAGGCGCGGCCATTGGTCCGAAGCCGACCGCCGGCAGGGCAGGGGCGACCGGCCGGCCGGCCCCGGCGATGCGTCCCGACCCGAATCCAGCGGTGGGATAAGGGCGGGACCGGAGGCGGCAATCCCCTGGGGATTCCTCCCGATCCGTGGCGGGCCGGCGGCCCTTTACAAAGAACCCCAAACATGAGACAAATGCCTGACCCCGGGCTCCTGCTGGATGCTCCAACGGCATGGGGCCGAACCCTTCACCGACCGAGGATTGGACCATGACGATTGCCGAACTGATTATGGAGGACGCACGATCCCGCAACCTGCGCCATTTCTTCGGGATTCCCGGGGGTGGCAGTCCGTTGGACCTGATGGAGGCCGGCCGCAGCCTGGGCGTGGACTTCGTCAGCGTGAACCACGAGTCCTCGGCAGCCATCATGGCCGCCTATTACGGCCTGATGAAGGAAACGGCCGGGCTGGCCCTGACCATTCGGGGGGTGGGAGCTGCCAACCTGGTGGGCGGCGCCGCCAACATTCACTTCGAACGGGCCCCGATGGTAGCGGTTTGCGAGACCTGTCCCCCCTCCATTGCCGGCTATGAGATGGTCCAGCACTGCGACCAGTTGAGCCTTTTCAGCGGCATTGAGCGCTACCGGCAGACGCTTTCGACGGAGAATGCGCCGCTGGCGGTTCAGGAGGCCAGCTACCATGCCACCGAGGGTCGGCCGGGACCGGCCCTGCTCAACTTTCCCGCCGACCTGGGCAGCGCGGAGTGCGGTTCGCCGCTCCCCCCGCGGGCACACGCCCCCGCGCCGCCGGCGCCGGAGCATGAAATTGCGGCCTGCAGGGAGTTGCTTTCAAAGTGGCGCAGGCCGGTCGTCATTGCCGGGGCCGACGTGGTGCGGGACGAAGCCACCGGGGAACTGCTCTCCCTGGTGGAGAAGCTGGGAGCCGCGGTCCTGGTGACCATGGAAGCGCGCGGCGTCTTTCCTGAATCGCATGATCGCTGGGCCGGGGTCTTCGCGGGTATTTACTCCCCAGGAATCATCGAGTCCAGAGTCTTTGAGAAAGCGGATGGAGTGTTGCTGCTGGGTGTCGATTCCCTCATGACCCACGCACCCTGGAAATGCGATTTGCCCACGGCGGAAGTGCTCAGCCGTCCCGAGTATCGACCCCTTTCCCGGCAACCCAAGGTCCGGGTCAACGGCAACCTCAAGAGCGTGCTGCCGGCCCTGGCGCCTCAGGAGTGCTCCGGCTTCCACAGCCAGGAGGTCCAGGCGTTGCGCCAGGAGGTATTGCCCGCCTTCAAGCGGCCCGGCCAGGCCAAATTGGCTGCCCAGGACATTATCGAGATCTGCCGGAAGGTGCTGCCTTCGGATGGAATCCTCATTTCCGAGACGGGTGTCTTCATCTGCATGCTGGAGCATCTCTGGCAGGTGGATCAGCCGGGAACCTACTATGGAACCTCAGGAGGGCGAACCATGGGACTGACCCTGCCTGCCATTTGCGGGGCCCGCCTGGCCGATCCCGAAAGGCCCATGATCGGACTGGGAGCCGACGGCAGTCTCCTGATGCGCCTGGGTGAGCTGGAAGTGCTGGCGCGCACCGGGGGCACGGTGCCGCTGGTGATTGTGAATGACCAAGCCCTGGGAACCATGAAGGCCCGACAGAAGCTGCGCAACATGCCCGATTACGGGCTGGATCTGCATCCGGTACAGTTTGCCGATGTGGCCAGGGCCTGCGGACTGAAGGCCGCCACCGTGGACACCCCGGAGGATTTCGAACGCGAGTTGCGGGCTGCCATGACCGCCGGTTGCGGGACGCTGATCGACGCCAGGGTGGACCCTCGGATCTACCAGGACAGCTTTGGCCGTACCGTGGGGATGGGCTGAGGGAAGGGGTGAGACAGACATGCCGCGGCCATCCGTTTCCGAGCAGGGGTTCTCTCCTCAGCACACTCGATTCCGTCCGGAGTTCCTCGACTTTCGCCGGGGAATTCGGGTTGGAAATCTGAATGACGACGAACGCATCACCCGCATTCTGAAGGTTGCCCTGGAGGCCAGGTACCGGCAGCCCTTTGTCACTGAACGCTGGGGTCGAGGGGTCTACTGGCAGTGGATCGGCTACCTGGCCAAAGCCAATCGGACCGCCAAGCCCCTCTCCTCCAAGGTCAGCTTCGGGTGCGCCAAGTTCTTCCTCATGATCGATACCGATGACCAACGCTTCAAGTGCGGGCTGCAGGTGGAGCGCGGCCTGCTGAAGGCTCCCCCGGGGCAGGAGCGCTTCGAGTTGAGGGACGACTGGGACTGGCACCGGCTGCTGCAGGCCCTCAAACCCAAGGGGGCCATGGAACGGGAGCTGAAGCGACTGGTGATGCGGGAGGGCTTCGGGATACAGGCCGGCGGTTGGCATTCCGAGCTGTTTCGCTTCTCCAAATCGACCCTTCCCCCGGTGTCCCGGTTGCGCGCCGGTCTGGAGCAGGCGCCTGGAGACGGCTGGGCCGCATTTCTGCTCTATTTCCCCATGGACGAGGATGCCGTGCGAGGCATGTCCGGAACCGACTTGGTGGAATCCATGCTGGCCATTTTCGAGGAAGTGACCCCCGCCATGAGGCTTGTGCGCCGAGACACCGCTGTGATGGAGGCATGCCCTCGGGCACCCGGTGAGAAGTGCGGGCTTGCCAGGATCGCTCGTCAACCTTGACGTTCAGAGCTAAGGGGAATCCATGCACACTCCAATCGACGCCTCTCGGTTTCGCAGGATCATGTCGCGCTTCGCCACCGGTGTCACCGTGGTCACCACCCGGTCGGGCCAGGAAATCCACGGGCTGACCTGCAACGCCTTCTGCTCCATCTCGCTGAACCCCTGCACGGTCATGGTGAGTGTGGCCAAGGACGCCCGCTCCTGGCCCCTCATTGACCGCAGTCGGCTCTTTGCCGTCAACGTGTTGAGTGAACATCAATCCTTCATCTCCGATCGCTTTGCCGGACGTCACCGGGACAAGGATGACAACCGCTTCGAGGGCATCGAGTGGACCACGGCGGTTACCGGGGCTCCGATCCTGGGCGGGACCCAGGGTATCTGGACTGCCGGGTGACCCGGGCTTACGACGGCGGAACCCACACGCTTTTCCTGGGGGAAGTGGTTGCCCTGAACCTGGACGATTCCCGGCCCCCTCTGGTCTTCTACGGATCCCGCTATATGGGAATCGACGGCCTCAAGGCGCTGTGAGCTCAACACGCATTTCTCACCGGAGCGCCGGCTAGAAGAGTCCCACCACCCTTCCTGCTTCATCCAAATCGATCTGGTTGGCGGCGGGCTGTCTGGGGAGACCCGGCATGGTCAGAATATCACCGCAAATCACCACCAGGAATTCGGCTCCGGTGGCCAGCCGCACCTCCTTGACCGGCAGGACGTGCCCCGAGGGGGCGCCTCTCAGCAGCGGGTCGGTGGAGAAGGAGTACTGGGTCTTGGCGATGCAGACCGGATAGTGCCCGAATCCTCCGTTCTGGTAGCGTCGGATCCTGGCCCGTATCCTGGTGTCGGCGACCACCTCGGAGGCGCCGTAGATCCGGGTGGCCACCTTGGTGATCTTTTCCCACAGGGAGTCCTGCTCATCGTACACAAATTTGAAGTTGGCTCGGGTGGTGGCGATGGTTTCCACCACCGATTCAGCCAGGTCCAGGGCTCCCTGGCTGCCCCGGGCCCAGTGGTCGCAAACCACCACCGGGACCGAGTGGTGGGCGATGCGGTCTTTGAGGAGCGCGATCTCCGCCGGGGTGTCGTGGCTGAATCGATTGACGGCCACAATGCAGGGAAGGCCGTAGTGGTTGCGAATGTTGTTCAGGTGCCGTTCCAGGTTGGGGATCCCTTTTTCCAGACGCTCCAGGTCTTCGCGGTCCAAGGCGGTCTTGTCGGCTCCCCCGTGATACTTGAGAGCGCGCAGGGTGGCCACCAGCACCACCAGGTCGGGGCTGAGTCCGGCCTTGCGGCATTTGATGTCGACAAATTTCTCGGCGCCCAGATCGGCTCCGAATCCGGCTTCGGTCACCAGGTAGTCGGCCAGCCCCAATCCGGTGAGGGTGGCGATCACGGAGTTGCAACCATGGGCGATATTGGCGAAGGGGCCTCCATGCACCAGGGCCAGGTTGTTTTCCAGCGTCTGGACCAGGTTGGGCTTGACGGCCTCCTTGAGCAGCACGGCCATGGCTCCATGGGCATCCAGGTCGCTGGCCCGGACGGGTTCCCTGGAATGGCTGTAGCCGACGGTGATGTTGCCCAGCCGCTGCTTGAGCTCCTGCAGTGAACGGGAGAGGCAGAGAATGGCCATCACTTCCGAAGCCGCCACGATTTCAAAGCCACCTTCCCTGGGATAGCTGTTGCCCACGCCCCCCAGACCGAGGATGATTCGACGCAGAGCGCGATCGTTCAGGTCCACCACTCGATTCCAGGTCACCCGGCGAAGATCCAGGTCCAGGCGGTTCCCCTGATGGATGTGGTTGTCCAGCATGGCGGCCAGAAGATTGTGCGCCAGGCCCAGGGCGTGAAAGTCGCCGGTAAAGTGCAGGTTGATGTCTTCCATGGGAACCACCTGGGCCATTCCTCCTCCGGCGGCGCCGCCTTTCATGCCGAAACAGGGTCCCAGGGAGGGTTCGCGCAGGCAGATCAGGGCCTTTTTGCCCAGGCGGTTGAGCGCGTCTCCCAGCCCCACCACGGTGGTGGTCTTGCCCTCTCCGGCCGGGGTGGGAGAAATGGCCGTCACCAGGATGAGTTTCCCTTGGCCGCGGTTCTCCGAGCTCAAGGCGTTCGGCGACAACTTGGCCTTGTAGTGGCCGTAGGGTTCCAGATGGTCCTCTGGAATCTGGAATTTCTCTCTGGCCAGGTCCACCACTTTTTTCAGCTTGGCTCGGCGGGCGATCTCGAGGTCGGTATTCAAGGGTGACGGTCCTCCACTTCGATTTTGGACGGCTCGGTATGCTCCAGACCTTGAGCGAGGGCGTAACGGTCTGGGGTGAGTGGCCGCACCGGACCGGGGTCTGACGGCATCCGGGACGGAGCGGAGCCGGCATGGTCTCGGAAGCCAGGTTTCCGTCCCCGGGCGAGCGCACCGTGCCATAATACGGAAATCCGGCCGTTGCTTCAATTTCAGGAGGTTCCCCTGTGCCTACCGTAGTGATCTTCATCCAGGCCCTGCAAGACCGTACCGGCCCCCATCTGGACCTGTTGCGGGAGGCCGGGCTGACCCTCCGCTTCCCGCCCAAGCCGGATCTCACCGACGAGCAGGAAACCATCCAGGTGCTGCAAGGCGTCTCGGCGACCCTCGCCGGCGGAGAGCCTTACAGCCGGCGGGTGATGGCTGCCCTGCCGGACCTGAGAGTGATTTCCCGCTGGGGAGTGGGGGTCGACCGTATCGATCTGGAGGCCGTGACCCGTCGCAACGTGGTCGTCACCATCACCCCCACCGCCAACCACGAGGCGGTGGCCGAGCATGCGGTGGCGCTGCTGCTGGCAGTGAGCCGTTTTCTGGTCCGGAGAAACGACGAAATCCACCGGGGCCTGTGGGTGCGAAGGTCTTCGCTGCCCCTTCGCGAGAAGACGCTGGGCCTGATCGGGCTGGGACGCATCGGCCGAAGCGTGGCCGTGCGAGCCGAAGCCTTCCGGATGCGCCTGTTGGCCCACGAAGCCTTTCCGGATCGGGACTTCGCTCGAAAGCACGGCATCGATCTGGTCGACCTGGACACCCTGCTGGGGGGTTCCGACTACATCAGCCTGCATGTCCCTCTGACGGAGGAGACCCGTGGCTTGATCAACCGCCGGACGATATCCCGAATGAAAAAGGGGGCCCTTCTGGTCAACACCTCCCGCGGCGGGCTGGTGGTCGAGGAAGACCTGGTGGCCGCATTGAAGAGCGGCCGGCTGGGCGGGGCCGGGCTGGACGTCTTTGTGGAGGAGCCCATCCGCCGGGATCATCCCTTGCTGGACCTCGACAACGTCCTGGTCAGCGATCACACGGCCGGCATCGACACCCGCTCGGTGGAGGACATGGCCGTGGAGGCGGCCCGGAACATCGTGGAGCTCTATCGCGGGGGATGGCCGGCCTCGGCGGTGGCCAATCCCGCCGTCCGCGGAACCTGGAAATGGTAGGGCAGTCCGAGGGACAAAAAATATCCACGAAGGGCCACTGGTGTGGCCGCGCTGCCGCAGCTTGGAGGACTGGCGTCGCCCCCCCACCGCATCAGCCTTCGCCTGACGGCTGCGACTCCCCCTCGAGGGGGGAGTGACGGCATCTCCTGGGAGCGCGGGCGTCCCGCCCGCATCCTGTTACTTATGGTGGTCGCTGAGCTTCCGCGCGGCTTTGCAGGCAGCCACTACGTTGGCAGTAACCGCAACGGCCAGGACGAAGGAGAACCAGGGCGCCGCTGCCGGTCGATCCAGGTGGAGGGGATGTCCGAGGCCGTGCCAGTCATTTGCGGGCGGGACGCCCGCGCTCCCAGGAAGCCTTCGATCACACCATAAACCGGGAACATGGATTACACCTTGCCAGGGAATCGGGCAAGGAGCCGTTTGCAGGCCTCAAGATCACTCCCCCCTTGAGGGGGAGTCGGCGAGACCAGGGCAGTGCCCGCAGTGGAGCCGGTGGGGGGCAAACACCGCGCTCCGTGAGTGACTATCAGCTGTATGGGCAGCGGCACCAAGGCGGGGGCGTTCGACCGCTTGACGGCTTCCGGCCGGTCTCATGGCGCACGCTGCGCCGTAGCAGAGCTCCGGGCCAGGGAGGCGCGGATGATCTCCCTGTCGTTGCGGGCGAAAATGTGACGGTTGGCGTAGGCGGGGTGGGACCAATTGACGGCGCCGGCCTGGCGCCGGCCGATCCCCATTCGGGAGGTGGGAGCGATCAGATGGGTCCGGTCGATCTCCTCGTAGCCTGAAGGTGACAGCCTGGCGATGATCAGCTCGCCCCGGTCGTTGGAGATGAAGTATCGGTCCCGGTGGCGAACCAGAAATGCCGTGGCCCATCGCGCCTTTTCCCCGGTCACCGCCAGCGTTTCCCACAGCCGCTGGCCGGTGGCGGCGCTCAGCCCCCTGAGGTGTCCATAGCTGCAAACCCCATAAAGGGTGTCTCCGTCGATCACCGGCGTGCTGATGAGGGAGTGGAGCGTGTCGGTGTCGATCTCGCTGTCGCTCTTGCCGCGCCAGAGCAGGCGGGCTGCCGGGGACTGCCGGTCCAGGTCAAGCATCATGGATCCGTTCACGAAGGCGCTGACCAGCAGTCGTGAGCCACTGAACACGGGGGTGGCCACCGACAGGCCCTTATCCGCCCGAAAAGGCTGTTGCCAGAGGACCTTGCCCGTTTCGGGATCGAGCGCGCTCACCGCCTTGGGGTGCCAGACGATCAGTTGCCGGCGGCCGCCGGCCGAGACGATGATCGGGGGGGCGTAACCGGGTTCCGAGTCCGAAGGCAGCGCTCGCCAGAGCTCCCGGCCGGTCTGCTTGTCGAAGGCCACCACCTTGGCTCCCTCCTGCCCGCCCACCAGGGCGATCAGACGGGGGCCGTCAACCAGGGGAGCTCCCACCATGCCCCAGACGGGGACCTCGGTTCCATAATCCCGCACGAAGTCCTTTTGCCACAGGATCTCCCCGCTGTCGGAACGAAGGCAATAGAGCGCCCCCTTGGCTCCCAGGAGGTAGACTCGGCTGCCGTCCACGGTGGGAGTGGCCCGGGGGCCGATGGCATAGCTTCCGGACAGCCCGGTGTAGTCCGCTTTCCAGGAGCGGCTCCAGAGTTGGCGGCCACTGGTCTCGTCCAGGGCCAGCACGCGTTCGGTTCCCTTGCGGGCGGTTTCGGCCAGAAAATCCAGCACGAAGACGCGGCCCTCGGCCACGGCGGGCCCGGCATAGCCGCTACCCAGGGTCTCCCGCCATTTCACCTGCAGGCCCGATGGGGGAAATCGCTGCAGAATGCCGTCTTCGCGCCAGACGCCCGATCGCCCCTTGCCCCGCCATTCGGGCCAGTCCGCGGCCACGGCCACGCTCGAAGTGACCAGCCAGGTCGCCAGCAGTAGCTGGGCGGAACCGGACCTGAGGATCGAGGAGGGAATTTTCATGGTGACTTCCAGTCGCCGCTTCCGGTGGCGTGGGGGCAATCCTCAGCGCATGTGCCAGGGCAGGGTCAGGGGCTTGGCGCCGTTCAGCTCGGCGTAACCGATGCCGGTGGTTCCCTTGGGGTCGGGACCGAAGTAGCGTTCGTCCAGGGGATCGGCGGCCGGCTGGAAGCGAATGTCACAGGAGAGCCGCACCCGTCCGGCCTGCGACCGATTGTCCAGGGAGCCGTGCAGGGTATGCATGCCGAAGACAACCAGGTCGCCCGGGCGAAAGTCGGCGGTCAGGAGCTTGACCTGGCGCTGCCGGGCCAGTTCCACCGGGTGGGGGTCCACCATCACTTTGGGTGAAGCCGTGGAGTTGTAGTCGATCGCGCGAGCCCTTTCGATCAGGTCCGAGAACCGGTTGGAGCCCTCGACCACCACCAGCGGACCCTCCTCGATGGTCACTTCGCCCAGGGCCAGCCACACAGTGTGAACCCGCTTGGAGCCCCTGGCAAAAAAGGGATGGTCGTAGTGAAGGCCGGTGGAGCGGCCGGGGACGGCCACCCGGAGGAAGGAGTAGTCCTGGGGTCTGCTGGGTGCTCCCAGCACCCGGTCCATGACCCGGCGAAGCTGCCCGCCGTGGGTCACTTGCCGAATCGCCGGACCTTCGCTGACAGACTTCCAGAATGCGCCCAATCCCTCGGGCCGCTCGAGCCTCCGGCTGGTCCCGGTAAAGATGCCCTCGATGGCCGGAGGATGGATCTCTCCCACCTCCACCAGGGCTTCCAGGATCTCTTGGCGCGCCGCCATCACCTGCTCGTAATCCAGCGCCTGGCGCAACAGCAGGTACCCCTCGTTTCGGAGCCGCTGCCCCAACTCGGCGGGATCGTCCAGGCAGGAGGAGCTGTCGCTCAGCTCGCCGACGATCTCCGGAGGAATTGCCTGTTCCTGAACTACACACTCTTGCATCGCGGTGCACCTCCTGTTTCAACGGGAGTGCCATTGTACCCGCAAACCCCCGGGAGAGAAAGCACAACCGCCGGAACCTCCGACCAGCCCTTGCGAGGCAGCGTTCGCGTCGGTTATGCTAGCGTTTCAAGGACGATGGCGATGTTCAGGTTCGAAGCGGCTTTTCAAATGCTGGGGAAATTTGGCAATGATTGACAGGAGCACTCCCAATGCGTTGATCCCGCGGCCCGGTCCCAAGGGTCCAGCGGCAAGGTCGCCCCGGGCGGCCGCCAGCCGGGCGAAGTCGGTCCTGCTGTCCTGGGTGGGCGCCTTCCTCCTGGCCACGGCGGGTATCTCCGGTTCCGTCCAAGCCGAGGATCGGCAGCCGGGTTTGGCTCCAGCGGAGCTGCAGAGGATGCAGTTGAACCTCGACGGGATCAGCTCGGAAGGAATCCCCGAGGGCCTCACGCTGCTTTTGCGGGACGAGCTGGAGTTCAACGCAACCAGGACCATGGCGGAGAGGGCTCCCGTGGACGATTCCGGGCGCTATACCTACCGGAGGACGGGTCCCGACACGGCAACGCTGACCACCACCTCCGCTGATCCCGGTCGGGAGACCTGCAGCACCCTCCTCATCTTCACTTCGGCCACCGCCGGCGCCTACACCGGTTGGTGCAACCAGGGGATCAGCAGCACGGGGCGGTTCCAACTGGCGGTAGAGGACCCCTTCTGTCTCTCCCTGTGGGACGGCTTGCCCTGCGCCACCGTGGCCAACCTGCCCCAGGTCTACCTGGGACCCACGGCGACGAGCACCGCCACCACCGAAGTGGTCATCGCCAACAGCGATCCCAATCCCAGTGCCTGCGAGGTGGCCCTGCTGTTTCACCAAGGCACTTCAGAGGGTCCGGCGGTGTCGTTCAACGGCCAGCCCATGGACCGGAACCTTGTCCAGGCCACCATTCCCAGGGAAGGGGCCGAGATCGTGACCTTGACCGCCCCCGACGCGGGGGATCTGGTGACCGGGGCCGTCTACGTGTACGCCCGCTCTCCCTGCACGGCCGACTCCTTGCATGTCCAGGGACGTTCCCTGATTGAGAACCGGAACAATGGTGAAATCGAGGAGCTGCTGTCCATCGCCGGCCAGGCCCCGCAAGACTGGCTGGGGGACGGGGATTGCCGGGTCCTGACCGGTGTTTTCGGCAACGGGCGCAATGTCAGCCTGGCCTCGGTCACCACCCAGCCGGGAAGCGCTGCCCCCGCCGGCACCACACTCCGGTTCCGGACCTTCGACGTGGCGGGGAAGCTCATCGGCAGCCCCTCCAGCCTGGCTGTTTCCGGGGCCCGGCATTCCTCGGAGCCTTGGGAATTCGATCAACCCAGGATCATCGAAATGTGCCTGGAGGTTCCCGGGACCAGCAACTTCCAGGCCGCCGTCATGGCTTTCGGGTCCAAGGCGACCAGCCGAAAGACGCAGGTGACCGCCGAGAGCTTCGCCGATGCCTTCCGAGTGGGAGACCTCACCGCCTGGTCGGCCGCCACTGCCTCCGGCGGGAATTGAAGGGAAGCGGGAAAGCAGCCTTCAGGCGCGCCCCTCACTCCGAATCCGCTTCCCTGGCCAACCGCTGGTAGACGCACCTGGCCTGATCGAACTGACCCAGAACGTGCGCTTTCTCTCCGGATGATCTCCAATCCGGCCACTCCGCCGCCAGCTGCTTCAGGCGGTCGATCCATCGCATGAAATACTCGGCCGAGCGGCGGTTGCGAATCTTCCCGCCACCGACGTAGACCCGGATGGCGTTGGTCGAGGCCATGGGGTAGCTGGTCTCCAGGGGATGGGAACGGCGGGGTCCGGTGGCCGTCAGGCTGAACCATCCGCTTTTCCCGACATCGAGCCTCTCCCCAATGGAGACCGTGGATTGCCCCTCGGTGAGCGGGACCTCCTTGAGCACCTTTCCGTTGTGATAGAGGGTCACCCTTGCCAGCGGGGCGATGGACCAGACTTTAGCCTCCAGAAGTATGGTTCCCCCTTCCTCGGGCAGCTGCAGTCGATCCCCGGGCCTCCGGCCGTCGATGCGAAAGTCCAGTAGCGGACCGCTGCTGAAGAAGGTCCTTCCCTGACGGATCGACTCGATCCAGGATTCCGCCGTCAGCTTGCCTCCCAGATAGGCATAGGTCCGGACGGCGCCCGGCAAGCTGGACCGGTGCAGGTCGGTAATGGCGTCTTCGCCCCCCACCGGAGTGATGCCCAGATCGTTGTTCAAGCTGTGGTGCCAGACACGCAGGGTTGCCGCGCTGGCCGAGGACCACTCCAGGGTATCCACCGTGCCCAGGGCCGCATCCACCGGGAAAGTCCTGGCGTGGGTCAGATCCTTTTCCAGGGGATCGGTTTCGCCGGAGTAGGCGTGGACGTATCCCACCAGGGCCCCTTGAGCCCTGGCCTTGCGAAACATGTCGGTATTGCTGGGATAGAGGCTTTCGATGGCGGTGCCTTCGTAGCCGGTGGTGAAGGGCGAGATCAAATGGTCTCGAAGTCCCAGCAGCGAGACGTGGCCGTGGAAGGGGGGACGGTACTCCTCTCCCACGATCACCACCAGGTCGGGATCGGACATGGAGACAGGGTGTTCGATCCGGTTGGGGACGAAGGCATCCCAATCCAGAATGCGGTTGTCCTTGTTGGCGATCAGCTCGCAGACCACCTCCTGATCCTCGGCTCTGGCCAGGAACATCAGGTTCTCCAGCGTATTCCGTAAGTTTCCACCGTAGTTCATATGCACGTGGGTAGATCCGCCGTACCATCCCCGCGCTGCCATATCGACCATGGGCGACAGCACCAGGCTGACCCGGGAGACCTCGCCGGCCCGGATCTCCACCTCCTGCCGGGCGGGCTGGTACTCCAGCCCCTTGACCGCCTCCAGGGTCATTGTCCCCGGAGGCAGGGTCATCTCGAATTCCCCGCCGGTGTGGAACAGAGGCTCTCCGGAGACGCTGACGCGAGCGTAGCTGTCTCCGGGGGGATAGAGTTTCCCATCGGCCGCTCGTCCGTAGATCCGTGCAGCCGTTTTGCGTCCGGTGCTCCGGTCCCGCACCTCCGCCCGGAGGGTTCCCATCGGCCGCTTCCAGTGGTATTTCCGAGGCTGCACCCGCTCTTTCCGGCCTCCGTAAGTCTCCATCAGCCACAAGCGGGGCAAGCCGGGACCGGATGGAGAGAGGGGCTGGTTTGCAATGTAGGCGATCCGCTCTCCGTCCGGCGACCAGCGGGGATGGAAATGGTCGTAACGGCCGAAGGTCAACTTGTAGGGCGCCCCGCCGGTGGTGGGGAGCACGTAGAGGTGGTTGAACTGGTCGGCGGCGCCGCCGGTGGAGGAGTAAATGAAGCGCTTCCCGTCGGGGGAGAAGTGGGGGCGGGTCCGATAGAGGCTCTGCTCCTTCAGGATGGATTCGGCCTTGCCCATGCCCGGTCGTTCGGCCGGCATGCGCCACACGTGCCCCGATCCCAGTGGGACGCCCCGATTGGAGAGGAAGAGCAGTTCTTTCCCGTCCGGGCTCCAGGCGGGTTGAATGTGCATGTCCCATTCCCCGAAATAGAGGCGGCTTTTTCCATAGGAATGGTCCCGGGTGAGGGCGATGGCCGGTCCGGCCCAGCGCCCCTCCCGGATGGGACGGACATGGATGTTGAAGTACCCGTTGGGCTCGGTGGAAACGTAGGCCAACCGGTTCCCGTCCGGGGAAAAAGCAGGATCGGCGTAGAGGTTGGAGTCGTCGGTCAAAGCATGGGACTGCCCCGTTTCCAGGTTCAGAATTTGAAGCTGAATGGTGCGGCCGCCGTGGTCGGCGGTGTAGACGATCCACCTGCCGTCGGGGGACCAGTCGGGAGACGAGTGGTAATGCCGATCATAGGTCAGTTCGAAGGCTTCGGAGCTGGCCAGGTCAATCCGCCAGACGGAGCCATGGAGGCCGACGGCGATCTGCTTGCCGTCCGGAGACCAGGCGGGAGCCCACGGGGTCGCGGAAGGCGCCGGCGGCAAGTAATAGTTGAACATGTAGCCGCCGCCGTGCCTGACGGCAGGATAGGTCCCGCTGGGGCGGGGCGCTGCTTTTCGAGCTGCATCCGGGGGTTGAGGCTGGCGGGCACAGCCCGCGGCAGCCAGGATTCCGGCGGCAAGCAGCACCATCCGGAAGAGGGGAGACATGCGGGGTGCCGGGTTCATGATCGAGCCTTTCTTTTCTATCCTGATGGAATTCGGCCAGTTTATTACAACCGTTTCCTACAGCGGCCGCTTTTTGCCGGGTTGGCGGCCGCCGAGACCGCGGACTTGTCTGAAACAACCCTTGGCCGGCGTGACGCAAAATCGTCTCAAGAGATTGAACTAAAAGGGGTTGGAGAGTCATTGACATCGTACCTGAAACACTCCTGTTTCACCCTCGGATGATCTGCCCGGCAGGGCAGGGGCCCCACTTGTCTGAAACAAATCTTGGCCGGCGTGACGCAAAATCGTCTCAAGAGATTGAACTAAAAGGGGTTGGAGAGTCATTGACATCGTACCTGAAACACTCCTGTTTCACCCTCGGATGATCTGCCCGGCAGGGCAGGGGCCCCACTTGTCTGAAACAACCCTGTTTCACCCTCGGATGATCTGCCCGGCAGGGCAGGGGCCCCACTTGTCTGAAACAAAAGAAAAAAGAGTTATCCACGAAGGGCCACTAAGAACGACGAAGGGCCACTAAGGCGTTGAGGTTAGCCGCGACGGGATACCAAGGTCACGAAAGGATTATCGATTTCTGATTGTTTCACTCTTGTATGATCCGCACACCAGGGCGGGGGCCCGACTTACCTGAAACCAACGCCTGCGCCTGGTGGCTGGAAACCGGTTCATAGTCAGGCACGGGTAGATTTTTGATTCACATCGATGCACAGGATGCACAGGATTTTTCCCGGAGACGGCTGGCTTGTGTTCCCGGACATCCTCAAATCCGCACACGATCATTGCCCGAGTCAGCGTCTCCTGCAGCAGCCTCCCGTCCTGATTATCCTGTGCATCCTGTGCATCGATGTTCCATTTATAGTCCTTCTCGATGGATCTGCCCAGTCGCGGGGGGCGGGCGCCCGGCTCGCAGGCAAACGGGAGTTTCCCAAAGGGGACAGGCCGGCTTTCAGAGAAGTCGCCCGCCGGATACCCCCCACCTCACCATCGGGACGACACCCCCGGGAGCGCGGGCGTCCCGCCCGCATGCTGTCCCTTCGGTTGCCGCTCAGTTTCCCTGCGATGTTGCAGCCGACCGCCCTGCCGGCGGGAACCACATGGGCCCGGCCGAAGCAGAGGCAGGGCGCCGCTGCCGGTTGATTCCGGTGGAGGAGGTGGCCGAAGCTGGGAGGATTTGTGCGGGCGGGACGCCCGCGCTCCCGGGGGGGCTTCCTCCCATGACAGGGTCACACCAACGGGACAAAAGTGCAGAAGCATTTTGGCGCCAGTTGTCGTTGAAGGAGGTCCATCAGTCCTCGTGCCTTGCCTGAAACAAATCTTGGCCGGCGTGACGCAAAATCGTCTCAAGAGATTGAACTAAAAGGGGTTGGAGAGTCATTGACATCGTACCTGAAACACTCCTGTTTCACCCTCGGATGATCTGCCCGGCAGGGCAGGGGCCCCACTTGCCTGAAACAAAAGAAAAAAGAGTTATCCACGAAAGGCCACTAAGAACGACGAAGGGCCACTAAGGGATTGGAGAAAGCTCAAGAGGGATCCGCTCCAAAATGACGGCAAACCCGCACCTCATTTTCTGCACCCTTGTCATGCTCACATCCCCCGGTGAGAAATGCGTGCTCGCCAAACGGCACCGGGTTTTCCGGCGTTTTCCGGTTGGCCTGAGGGAAACTCTGGGATATCTTCAAGGCACTCTTGACCAGTGGCGGGGAGTCGGGGAGGCGACATGATCCTGAGAATCTGGATACATTCGAGGCTGATGCGGGGTCTGGCGTGTGCTGTCCTGCTCCCCTCGGGAGCACTCCTGCTTTGGAAGGGGAGCGAAACCAGGCCATCCGGGGCTGCTCTGCCTTCCGCCATTGCAGCGACCGCATCCACGGCCCCTTCCACGGACGAGGGCTGGACCGATTTCAGGGGGCCGCGGCGCGACGGCCGCTATCGGGAATCCCCCATCCTGACCCGTTGGCCTGAGACGGGGTTGAAGCCCCTCTGGCGTCGAGCCGTCGGCGCCGGTTACGCCTCCCTGGTGCTGGCCGGGGGGCGCGCCTTCACCATAGACCAGCGGGGGCCTCGGGAAGTGGTGGCGGCTTATGAGGTCCGGACAGGGGATGAGATCTGGACCCATTCCTGGGAGGCTGTCTTTCAGGAGTCCCTGGGCGGGGACGGACCCCGGGCCACTCCCACCTGGCACCAGGGCCGGATCTACGCCCTGGGAGCTGCCGGAGAGTTGCGCTGCCTGGATGCCTCGGAGGGGCGTTTGATCTGGGCTCGAAACATTCTTCAGGACAATCGGGCCCGGAACCTGACCTGGGGTATGTCGGCCTCTCCCCTGATCGTGGACGAGAAGGTCATTGTCCTGCCGGGAGGTTCCCGAGGCAGATCGGTGGTGGCCTACCACAAGGGGACGGGGAATGCCTTGTGGAAATCGCTGAGCGACAAGCAGGCCTACACCTCGCCCATGTGGGTCACCCTGGCCGGCCGGCCCCAGCTCCTGATCGTCAGCGCCAAGCGGATGATGGGGCTCTCCGCCGAGGACGGGTCTCTCCTCTGGGATTATCCCTGGATCACCGACTATGACGTCAACGTGGCCCAACCGGTCCTGCTGGGGAAGGACCGGATCTTCATCTCGGCGGGCTATGGCCATGGCGCGGCCGTGATTCAGGTGGACCCGACTGCCGGAGGTTTTCAGGCACGCACCCTGTGGCAGAATCGCCGCATGAAGAACAAATTCACCAGCTCGGTGGTGAAGGACGGATTCATCTATGGCCTGGACGAAGGCATTCTGGCCTGTATCCGGGCCGGAACCGGCGAGCTCATGTGGAAAGGGGGCCGTTACGGGCATGGACAGCTTCTGCTGGCCGGGGGTCACTTGATTGTCCTGACCGAGTCGGGCGACCTGGTGCTGGTCAAGGCCGGTCCCGAACAACTGCACGAGTTGGCCCGCTTTTCCGCGATCCGGGGCAAGACCTGGAACCATCCGGCCATCTCCCGCGGGCTGCTGCTGGTTCGCAATTCCCAAGAGATGGCCTGTTACGATCTGGCTCCGAGATAGCGTCATGGCCAAGGCCCGGTCCATTGTCGAGGCGCTTTGCAGGGCTGGAGTCACCGATGTGGTGGGGCTGCCCGACAACAGCTCGGCGGCCTTGTTCGCCCTGTTGAAGGAGGGTGGGGAGCCCCTCATCCGCCTGGTCACCCGCGAAGGAGAGGCTTTCGCCATGGCCGCCGGGCTTTGGATGGGAGGCCGAGCGCCGGCCGTGCTGATTCAGAACACCGGCTTGCTGGAGAGCGGGGACAGCTATCGCGGTACGGTACTGCGCATGAGAATACCCCTTCTCTGTCTGATCACCTTTCGGGGGTATGCCAAGCTGGACCGCATCGGACCGCGCACCGGTAAGCCCGACCGGCGTTTGCTGAGTCGCCCCGACCTGGACTCAGTGGCTCTGCTCACCGAACCCACCCTGCAGGCCTGGGGACTGCCCTTCGACTACCTCCATGACGAACAGGATGTGTCCAAAGTCGCCGCCTCGGTCGAGAAGGCCCATCGCTTGTCGACGCCGGTTGCCTTGCTGGTGACCCGGGACATGACCTGAGACTCGGGCGTCCCACCCGCGGCATCCCGACCCTTCCGGCGGCCTCCCTTGAAGCCGGTCTCGATTTTGCCTGGTCCGAGGCCGCATTTCTCACCAAGGGTAGGATACATCGGTTCTCGGAATCTGTTAACGTATTCTTAAAATAGAAGTTAACGACATTCTTGGAGCAGAAACGATGCGCACACTGTGTAACAGTAAACCGCTGGGGTTTGTGGGCCATTGTTCGCGCCTCCGCCGCTTGATGGCGAAGAATCTCATTTTTCTTTTGGTTTTTCTTCGTGTCCCTTCGTGGTCCTTCGTGCCCCTTCGTGGATATTTTTTGTCCTTCGTGCTCCTTTGTGGATTACTAGACAAACCATGCCCGACAGCCTGAAGATCACCCGCCAGAAGCGAAGCGGATTTTTTGCCGACTGCAGCCGGCAGGAGTTTGAACGGCGCCTGGGACGGCTCCGGGAAGAGATGGAGCGGTCGGGAGTCGACGGACTGCTGCTGACCCAGCAGACCAACGTACGCTATGCCACCGGATTTTATGAAGTGGGCTGGATCGTGCCCGCCTACTTCTACCTGGCCTTCATCCCCAGAAGGGAGGACCTGCCTCCAGCCATTTTCTGCCCCGAGGGAGGCCAGATTCAGACCCAGGCAGCCTGGGTGGAGACCGTGATCCGATGGGACTTTCCAGTAGGATTCTATACCGGCAGCGTCGGCGACAGTCTGGTGCAGGCGACGGCAGCCTGGTTGCGGAAGCTGGGCCTGAGCCAGGCCCATATCGCCACCGAGTTGAGCGCCCACTTCCGCATGGGGCTGTCGGTGGAATGCTTCGATCGCATTCGGGCCGCTTTGCCCGGGGTTCGCTGGGGCGATTGCGGGGATATCATGTGGGCGGTGCGCCGTATCAAGTCTTCGGAGGAAGTGCGGCGGTTGCGGGAAGCTTGCCGCATCTCCTGCCTGGGGGTGAAGGCCGGTTTCGAGGCCATGCGCGAGGGAAAGACCGAACGGGACATCGCCAACGTCATGTCGGCCCGGATGCACGCCGAGGGCGGCAGCCAGATCCACTTTCTGGCTCTCTACGCCGGGCCCGCCAGGGCCCTGTGGGCCGATTCGACGCCTCGGCGGGAGATGGTCCTCGGTCAGGGCAGTCTGCTTCAGTTTGACGGCGGCTGCACCTACGACGGCTACTTTGCCGATTTTAAGAGGTTTGCCTGCCTGGGAGAGCCGACCGCCGATCAGCGCCACGGCTTTGAGATCGCCAAGGCCAGCGAGCAGGCGGCCATCGAGGCTGTCGAGCCGGGGGTCAGCCTGGGGGAGGTCTATGAGGCGTCCCAACAGGTCATTCGGGAGGCGGGCTATCCCGACTTTGTGGACTGGTGCCAGGCCATGGGCTGGTCCGGCATCGGGCACAGCCTGGGACTGGACATTCACGAGATGCCCGGGATTTCCATTGGCAGCCGGACCCGGATCGAGCCCAACATGGTGTTGTGCATTGAGCCCTTCTTCTACCACCGGGGCGGGTATCCCCTCTGGGAGGTGAGCAACAAGTACGGTCTGGAGGACGTGGTGCTGGTGACGGAAACCGGCCATGAAGTCCTGACCCCGGAGTCGATCGTCAGCCGAGACATCTGGGTGGCCTGAGAGTTGCGGCTGGAGTTGTCCGGGGATTCCCGGCGTGAAATCGATGCCGCCGGAGCCAGACGATTCAAGTGATCAGTGATTAGCTGTGCTCCCGCCCTGCCACACGGATCATTCGAGAGCGAAACAACGAATCTTCGCAGCCAATCGGCAACAAGGACCATGTTGAGTTAAATTGGTTTCCTACCTATTGAACATGGATACACAGGATACACAGGATAAACAGCACGAGACGCTGCGCCACAGGAAGCAGACCCGCTCGATGATCGGGTGGGTGTTGGATGTGATCCATGAGCCTGGGAGCGGGTATTGGGAAATTTGTGCTGGAACATAGGCGATGGCCCCGCTCAAGACGGCGAAACCTCCCGCCAAATAATCCTGTTCATCCTGTCCATCCATGTAAATAAACCAACTACCCCTGCTTGACATTGAAGCGGTTCCCCGCCACCCGCCCAAGGCGTTGTTTCAGTGTGTCTTGTGCCAGCGCTACTCTAGGCCGAAGTTCCCCCCATTTTACACCTGGAAAATCGTCTTAAGCCACTTGTTTTCTTACAGAAAGGGTTTGCGGTGTGAGATTTTGTGTTCCCATGTATGTGAATGTTATTTATCTTGACATGTTATCCGTATGTGATATCATAGTCCCATGTACGTCGAAACCGTCCCCAACCGCAACTCTCCCCCCGCCATCCTCCTGCGCGAAGGCCGCCGTGAGGGTAAAAAGGTCCATAAACGCACCCTGGCCAATCTCACCCATTGGCCCAAGGACAAGATCGAGCGCCTCCGGCGCGTGCTCAAAAACGAACCCCTGGTCCATCCCGACCAACTCTTCGTCATTGAACGCTCCCTGCCTCACGGCCACGTCGAGATCCTCCTGGAAGTCGTGCGGCAGCTCAAGCTCCCATCGCTGATCGACCCCCGACCCTCTCCCAAACGGGACCGGGTCCTGGCCATGATCCTCCAGCGCCTGCTGCATCCGGCCTCCAAGCTGGCCACCACCCGTCTGTGGCACACCACCACCTTGGCCGAGGAACTGTCCCTGGAGGACACCGACGAGGACGATCTCTATGAGGCCATGGACTGGTTGCTGGAGCGCCAGGACCGCATTGAGCGCAAGCTGGCCAAGCGGCACCTGGCTGAAGGCGATCATGTGCTCTACGACGTCAGCAGCAGTTACTACGAAGGCCAGACCTGCCCCCTGATGCAGTTCGGCCACAATCGGGACGGTAAACGGGACCGGCCCATAGTGGTCTACGGCGTGCTGGCCGACTCGAGGGGGCGTCCCCTGGCCGTTCAGGCCTATGCCGGCAACACGGGGGATCCGACCACGGTACCGGATCAGGTGGAGAAGGTGCGGGATCGGTTCGGCTTGAAGCGAGTGGTGCTGGTGGGGGACCGCGGCCTGCTGACCGAGACCCAGATCAACCATCTGAAGCGTTATCCGGGACTGGGTTGGATCTCGGCCCTGCGCCACCGCCAGATTCGCCGTCTGGTGGAGAGCGAGGCGGTCCAGCTCTCCCTCTTCGACGAGCGCCATCTGGCCGAAGTCCGCAGCCCGGACTATCCCGGCGAGCGGCTCATCGTCTGCCACAACCCGCTGTTGGCCGACCACCGGCGGCGGAAGCGGGAGGCGTTGCTGGAGGCCACCGAAGAGGCGCTGGCCCGGATCGCCCGCCAGGTGGCGCGACGGACCCGCACGCCCTTGTCGGCCACCGAGATCGCCGAGAAAGTCGGCCGCGTCAAGAACCGCTTCCAGGTGGCCAAACACTTCCGGACAGAGATCGCAGACGGATCCTTCCACTATGAGCGGCGCACCGAAGCCATCACCCGGGAGGCGCAACTGGATGGGTTCTATATGCTGCGGACCAGCGAAGGGGCCGATCGGCTGCCGGCGGCCGCGGTGGTGCGCCGCTACAAGGACCTGACGCGGGTGGAGCGGGCCTTCCGTTCTCTGAAGACGGTCGACCTGCACATCCGTCCCATCCGTCATCGGGTGGAGACGCGGGTCCGGGCTCATCTGTTCCTGTGCCTGCTGGCCTATTACGTCCATTGGCATCTACGGCAGGCCCTGGCTCCGTTGCTGTTCGATGACGAGGAACTGGAAGCGGAGCGGGCACGGCGAGACCCGGTGCTGGCAGCCCAACCGTCGGACTCAGCCAAACGGAAGAAGGCGAAACGCCTCACCGAGGAGGGATTGCCGCTGCAGAGCCTGGAGACGCTGATGGCGCACCTGGGGACGCGGGCTCGCCACCGATGCCGATTACCCTCGGAACGGGACGCGCCTTGCGTCCAGCGATTGACCGAGCCGACCCCACTTCAGCAACGGGCTATCGAGCTAATCAGAATGTTCCCAGGCAAGACGACCTGAGATTCCGGAGTGATGATTGAAGATAAAGGAGTTATCTTGTCGGTGGGTCAGGAACTTCGGTCTAGGGCGTACAATCGGTGCCACTAGCAACCACGACCAGACTGTCGGAGGGAGATTGAATCATGCGAATCGTCCTCATAACTATCGCCGTGATTGGCCTTTGCGTGGCGTGGAACTGCGCGTCCGATCCGCCTCTTCCTTCCGAGACCGACACCCTCAAGCGGATCACGGACGGGGTGTGGTTCCGGATTGGGGAGCGAGAGCAGGGACACTGCAACAACGTCGTCATTGACGTCGGGGAAGGCCTGCTTGTCGTCGATGCGAACTTCCCAAGCGGCGCCCAGGCGCTCATGGAGGATATCAAGCAGGTCACCACCAAGCCGGTCCGCTACGTGTTCGACACCCACCATCACGGTGACCATGCCTATGCGAACGCGGTCTGGACGCGGGCTGGCGCCACCACGCTCGCATACATCGGCGTGGCCGAGGAGATGAAGCGCTACGAGCCCATGCGCTGGCAGCAAGCGGCGCAGACCCGTGAGGATGTCGCCGCGGTGGGCGAGGATTCGGTGCAGCCGCCGCAACAGACCTTCAGCGAGGTCCCGCACCTGCTGGAGGGCGCAAGCCGTCGCGTGGAGTTCCATCACTTCGGGTGGGCCCACACGCGAGGGGACGGCATGGTCTATCTGCCGGACCAGAAGGTCCTTTGCACGGGCGACGCGATCGTGAACGGGCCCTACAACTACACGGGCGACGGCAACACGGGCAACTGGCCGGATGTGGTCGGCAAGGCCCTGGAGCTGGGCTTCGAAACCATCCTTCCGGGCCACGGACCCTCGGGAGGGCGGGAGGTTGCCGAAGGGCAGCTCCAGTTCTTCCAGGAAATCAACGCTGCCGTCGAGAAGGCCTTCAACGACAAGACGCCCCTGGAAGACCTGGTGACGGTGGAGGACGGAGCCGGCGTGGCCACGACCGTGGAATTGTCGGACGAGGTCAGCAACTGGGTCGGCGATCGGTTTGCGGAGCAGGTGCGAGTGCGGTACGCGGAACTCGCCGAGGGCAAGCCGCACGGAGAAATCCTGGGCGGACCCTAGCCAAGTTCCTTCCAAACCGCCTCAAAAGAGAGCGGGGCATGACCTTGCAAGAACAATTCCAGGCGTCCTCCCGACTTCTGGCTGCCTGGCTGGGGTTGGCGCTGATCAGTCCCCCCGTTGTGCCTCTGCTCGGCTCGTCCTCGGAGTCCTCGCCATCCCAAGTCTCGTCTCCATTGGTCCGGCAGGCCCGGGCGATTCTGAGCCAGCACTGCCTGACCTGTCACGGGGAGCTGCAGGTCTCGGGTCTGGACCTGCGGCAAAGAGGGACCCTGTTGCGGGGCGGCCAGCGAGGGCCCGCGGCCATCCCGGGGGAGGCCGGAGACAGCCTGCTGTACCGGGCGGTGTCTCATGCCGGGAAGCTCCGCATGCCGCCGGATCAACCGCCGCTTTCCGCGCGGGATCAGGAAGTCCTGCGGCAATGGATCAACCAGGGGGTTCCCTGGGAGGCCGGCCCGCAACCGGCCTCCGGCCCTGACTGGTGGTCCTTTCGCAAGCCGCAGCGCCCACTGCTTCCGCCAGTCAGGCAGCAGGCGCGGGTTCAAAATCCGATCGATGCCTTCGTGTTGGCCAGGTTGGAGGAGAAAGGGCTCACCCCAGCTCCCCCGGCCGACCGGCAGACCCTGATTCGGCGAGCCACTTTCGATCTGATCGGCTTGCCGCCGACTCCGGAACAGGTCGAGCGTTTCGTTGCCGACTCCTCCCCCGACGCCTACCGGAACCTGGTCGAGCAATTGCTGGCATCCGACCGCTACGGCGAACGGTGGGGGCGCCACTGGCTGGATGTGGTGCGTTATGCCGAGACCGCCGGGTACGAAGGAGACAGCTATTATCCCAATGCCTGGCGCTATCGCGACTATGTGATCAAATCCTTCAATGACGACAAGCCCTACGATCGTTTCCTGCAGGAGCAGATCGCCGGCGACCAGTTCTGGCCCGACAACCTGGATCTCCTGGAAGGGAAGTGGGATGTCTTGCCGGAAAAGCTGGAGCACCTGGAAGCCCGAATCGGTACCGGCCTCTACACCTTGGCTCCGGTGAAGGGTGAGCTGTTCAAGAACGAGAGCCGATTGCGTCACGAGGCGCTGACCGATTGGGCCGATGTCACCGGAGCCGCCTTCATGGGGCTGACGCTTGGCTGCGCCCGCTGTCACGACCACAAATACGATCCCATCTCCCAGCGGGACTACTATGGGCTCCAGGCCGTCTTTGCGGAAAGCGAGCAGGTTGAAATTCCGGTGGTCACCAAGCCGACCCTGGGCATGTTCAGGCACAACTACCCCAAGCTCATCGGCGTGGTGGAGGCCAAGAAAGACTACCGCCTCTTCATGGATCGAGTGAAGCAGCGAGTGATCGCGGCCAGGAAGTCGGCGTTCTCCCAGGCCGTGGTGGCGGCCTTCGAAGTTCCTGAAGCCGAGAGGTCGCCGGAGCAGCAGAAACTGGCCGAGCCGCTGGAGGAGGCTGTTCGCTCCATGAAGTTCGAGGTCTTCATGGGCGAGGAGAAGGATGAGGCCACCGATCGACGAACCTATGCCTATATGACCGAGGAAGAGCGGGAGGAGCAGACCAGGCTTCTGGTACGGATGGGGAAAGCGCTGCGGGCCGTTCCGGACCGCGGCTTCGACGGGATCCTGGAGGTGCCGTCGGCATCGGTTCTGGGTCACCGCCGTCCGGAACTGATTCCCGAGGTCCACCTCCTCGATCGAGGGGAAATCGGCAGTCCGATGGAGAGAGCCCGGCCCGTGTCTCCGGCCGTGCTGAGCTCGGAGGTAGCCCTGGAGCACTTCACCTCCCCCTACGCCCGCAAGCGGCTGGCGCTGTGGCTCAGCCAGCCGGACCACCCCCTGACTGCCCGGGTCATGGTCAACCGCATTTGGCAGTGGCATTTCGGGGAGGGCCTGGTCAGGACTCCCAACGACTTCGGCCGAAGAGGAGATCCGCCGACCCATCCCCAGCTTCTGGATTGGTTGGCCACCGAGTTCGTGGCCCGGGGTTGGAGCGTCAAGGCCATGCACCGCCTGATCATGGCCTCCAGCACCTATCGAATGAGCTGCCGCTATCCCCGGGCGAAGAATCTCTCTGTCGATCCCGACAACCGGTACTTGTGGCGCATGAACCGGAGGCGACTGCAGGGCGAGGCCCTGTGGGACAGCATGCATGCGGTTTCGGGGAGGCTGAACTTGAAAATGGGAGGTCCTCCGGTGGTCCCCCCTCTGGCGGAAGATGAGCTCACCGTCCTGAGGATCGGACGTCCCACCATGGATGGGAACTGGCTTTGGACCTGGCCGGTATCCGCCGATCCCTCAGAGCACCGTCGCCGCGGAGTCTACATTCTGGTTCGGCGGAACTTTCCCTTTCCCATGTTCCAGCTCTTTGACAAGCCGGACAACGCCATGAGCTGCTCCAAGAGAGATGTGACCAATGTCTCTCCGCAGGCCTTGTGGTTTCTCAACAATCGGGTGGTCTTCCGACAGGCGCGAGAACTGGCGGCCCGTGTCGTGAAGGAGGCCGCCGAGCCGGCCGGATGGGTGGAGCGGGCCTGGAATCTGGCCCTGGGCCGTCCTCCTTCGGAAGAGGAGAAGATCGACGCCCTGTCTCTGTTGGAATCGCTGGCCGCTCGGAGAGTGGATACCGGGGACTCCTCCGAAATGCCCGACGCTCTGGCCGAGTTGCCTCCGGCCCGGGCGGAAGCCATGACCAAACTCTGTGTGACGCTGTTTAATCTGAACGAGTTCCTCTATATTGACTAAAGGATCTTCCGGATGAGGTGAGGAGGACTCCATGAATCAGACCGGTTGTGGTCGTTCCCTGAAAACAGGTTCTCGCCGCGAGTTTCTGGCCAAGTCCAGCCTGGGTTTCGGGGCAGTGGCCTTGAACTACCTGCTGGATAGAGACTCGGCTTGGGCATCGGTGCTGGAAGCCGGCAAGGGCTCGGCTCCCGGCCCCTTGGCGGCAAAACCCGCCCATTTCCCGGCCAAGGCCAAAAGTGTTATTTTCATCTTCCTCCAGGGTGGACCCTCCCACATCGACATGTTCGATCCGAAGCCCTTGTTGAAGCGCCTGGATGGTCAGACTCCACCGCCCAGTTTTTTGGTGAAGGGACTGGAATTCGACCGGATCAAGGCTTCCAAGGCCAAGCTGATGGCCTCAGGATTCCCTTACCGGCGTTACGGGCAATCCGGGCTGGAAGTCTCCGATCTGTTTCAAAATGTGGGTCAACATGCCGACGACCTGGCGGTCATCCGCTCCTGTTATCACGAGTCTTTTTTCCACGGCCCGGCCCTGAACCAGGTTTATACGGGCGCCTTCCTGGATGGCCATCCCAGCGTCGGTTCCTGGGTCATCTATGGCATGGGGAGTGAAAGCGAGGTCCTGCCTGCCTTCATGGTCATGACCGATGGGAGCTTCAGGACCAACAACAAGTCCTTCGGTTCCGGTTACCTGCCGGCCCTCTATCAGGGGACCTGGGTCTACACCGAAGGCGCTGCCATCAATAACCTGACCTCCCCGCCTCAAATCGGCGAAAGCGATCAGCGGCTCATGCTGGACCAGGTCCAGAGGTGGAATCACAGGCATTTGGAGGGGAGGGACGAGGACAGTCGTCTGGCGGCCCGTATTGCCAACTACGAGCTGGCCTTTCGCATGCAGACAGCGGCTCCCGAGCTGATTGACATTTCTGGAGAGCCCCAATCCATCCGGCGGATGTACGGCATGGACCATCCCACCACCGGGAAGTTCGGTCGAATCTGTCTTCTGGCCAGACGCATGATCGAGCGCGGGGTTCGCTTCGTTCAATTGACCAGCACCGACTGGGACGGCCACGGCGAGTGTGACAGGAACCATCGGGAGAATGCGCAAAAGATCGACAAGCCCATCGCTGGACTGATTGGGGATCTCAAGCAACGGGGACTTCTGGAGAATACCCTGATCGTCTGCACGGGCGAGTTCGGGCGCAGTCCGGCCATGGAGGGGAAAAACGGGCGGGACCACAGTCCCTACGGATTCACCACCTGGATGGCCGGGGGCGGCATCCGAGGCGGCAAGGTCATCGGAGCCACCGACGAGTTGGGTTACCGGGCGGTGGAGGACAGGGTTCATGTCCACGATCTCCATGCCACCATGCTGTCGCTGCTGGGCCTGGACCACCAACGGCTGACCTATTTCTTCCAGGGGCGCGACCGGCGTCTGACGGATGTCGGCGGCCAAAACGACCTGGCCCGACGCCTGATCCGAGCCTAGTCCGTTTAATCATGTGAATCCGTTTGATCCGATGAATCGCAGTTCTTCCGGAAACCCGTCCGGCCCGACAAATTTCATGACTATTGGCGACAACTGGCAAGACCGGCCCCAGCGCGCACAGGCCTCCTCTTCCCGCGAGGCTGTTTTTCGGTCACGGGCACGCGCTGAAGGAAAAACTGCCGGCCTACCCGGAAAGGCGCTGGCTGTACTGCTGGTCTGGGTCTTCATGATGGGCTGGGCCCCGGGGCTTTGGGCCGAGAATGAAGCTACCTACACCGGCGCCATCGATCTGCCCGTGGACCTGGTTACCGAGCAAGGGGATCGGTTGCGCAAAGGCAAGTTTCAGTTACAGGTCCGGGTCGGAGAGGGACACGGATCTCTCGATTTTCGGAGAAACGACCGGACGGCGGCATCGGTGAGCGGCCGGGCCAGGCCCATAGCCGTCCCACCCACCGCCACCAAGCCACTGACCGGCACCCTCCACATGAGTTTACCGGAATCGGATTCCCCTGCCCGGGGTCGGCGGGACAACTGGTTCAAGCTGAAACGGACTTGGAAGGCGGCCATGAGGGTCTATGAGTCTATAGCCCCCCGCAGTGGGACGGTCTACTTCGTCTTTCAGTTCCAGCCGGCCCCCGGGCAGTGGTCCCGCATCGAGTTCAGGCTCCAATCGGCTGCCCCGGCCCCGGACCCTGAAGAGGAACGAGTTTTCGGAGAGCCTTGCTGATGTCCAATTCTCAACCCTCATTAATTTCCCGCAGGACTGTCGTGGCGGGGATACCCGCAGCGCTGCTGCTTGCGGGCTGCCGTCCCGGTACGCCCGAACGCCCCAAGATCGCCGCCCTTGTCACTGAATATCGCCGCCGGGCCCACGGCCAGCATATCGTGGACCGTTTCCTGGGCGGCTACGGCTGGGGAGGTCGATTTCACCGGCCCCCCATGGATGTGGTGTCGCTCTACGTGGACCAGGTCCGAGAGAGCGATCTCAGTCGCGACCGGGCCCGTCAATATCCCTCCATGAAGATCTATCCCACCATCGCCGAAGCCCTGACGCTGGGTGGAGACAGTCTGGCGGTCGACGGGGTTCTGCTGATCGGTGAGCACGGAAGCTACCCCCGGAACGAGAAGGGGCAGACCATGTATCCGCGCTACCAGTTCTTCCGGCAGATTGTGGAGGTCTTCCGGGCCAGCGGCCGCGGCGCGCCGGTGTTCAACGACAAGCATCTTTCCTGGAAATGGGAATGGGCCGAGGAGATGGTGGAAACGGCCAGGGAGCTGGACTTTGCCTTGATGGCCGGTTCCAGCATTCCGGTGGCTTGGCGCCTTCCCCCGCTGGAGATTCCCCTGGAGGCCGAAGTGGAGGAGGCCATGGTGATCGGCGCCGGCGGCGGGGCGGACAGCTACGGCTTTCACGGGTTCGAGGCAATGCAGTGCATGGTCGAGAGGCGGCGGGGAGGGGAAACCGGGGTGGCGGCGCTGCAAGCGGTCCGCGGTCCCAGGGTGTGGGAGAAGCTGCGGGCGGGAGCCTGGGACCGGGGAGGCTGGGATCCGGAGCTTTTCGAGGCCTGCCTTTGCCGCAGCCTGGCCCTGACCTCGACCCGGGAGGGCTTCGACCACAGCTACCCGCCCTTGGAGAAAATACCCGGGCTGGTCAAGGACCGGGTCACCGACTCCGGCCCTCAACTGGATCAGCCCCTGGCTTTTCGCTGCGAATATGCCGACGGGATGAAGGCCACGCTGCTCCTGCTGGAAGGCCTGACCATGGGTTGGACCTTTGCGGCCCGTCTGAAGAAACCGCAGCGACTGGTTTCCACACACTTCTACCTTCCGGTGCGCGGGTTGGGCGGGGGCGCCGAAGCCAACTTCTTCAGTCCTCTGGTGAACGGCGCCGAGAAGATGTTTCTGACCGGCAAGGCAACCTACCCGGTGGAGCGGACCCTGCTGACCAGCGGAATGACCGAAGCCGGCGTGGATTCCCTGTGGCGGGGGCAGCGTCGCCTTGAAACGCCCCATCTGGCGGTTCGCTATCGACCCACTCCCGAACCCACCTATCGGAGATTCTCGTGACGGGCCGGCGCACTTTTCTGACAACGGCTTCGGCTGAACCAGGGTCGGGCTTGTCGAGCCGGACCCGGCCAGGGGCCAGGAGGTTGGCCATCCTGGCTTCCTGCTGGACTCCCGGCTCCCCGGCCCGCCGGATTGCCGATCGGTTCCTGATCGGATACCCACGAGAGGGCAGGTGGCACCGGCCCGCCATGGATGTGGTCTCTCTCTATGTGGACCAGACTCCCGAAGCGGACCAAAGCAGGGAGCGCGCCGGCGAGTTCGGCTTCAGGATCTATCCTTCCGTGGCCGAAACCCTGCGTTGCGGCAGGGACCGGCTGGCCGTGGACGGGGTGTTGATGCTTGCCGGACAGGGAGATGATTCGAGCAGCGGTCCTTCGGGCTCCGACTTGCTTGAGCCGATGCTTAAGGTCTTCGAGGAGGATCGCCGGGCTGTTCCGGTCTATTGGGATGAACCGCTCGGACCGGCTCAGGCCCGCAAGATGGTAGAAGCCTCCCGGCAACTGGGGTTCCCGGTGCTGGCCGGGACCTCCCTGCCAATGACCTGGAGGCTGCCGCCTCTGGAGTTGCCGACCGGCTGCCGGGTGGAGCAGGCCCTGATGGTGGGCATCGGCTCCGGGCGCTCCGATCGCTACCGGGCTCTGGAAACCCTGCAGGCCATGGTGGAGCGGCGCAGAGGCGGCGAAACCGGTGTGCGGTCGGTGCAATCGGTGGCGGGCCAGGCCGTGTGGCGGGCCGGCAACAGCGGTGGTTGGTCCCGCGAACTGCTGGAAGCAGCCGTGGCCCGATCCGACTCCCTGCAGGGAGAGACCTTGAAGGACGGGCGTCCCCGGGATCTGGTCAAGAGCGGGGAATTGCCCCGGCTGGTCGAGCAACCGGAGGCCTGCCTGGTGGACTATTCCGACGGAGTGAGGGCCGCGGTGCTGATGCTCAACGGAGCCGTGGGGGACTTCACGTTTGCGGCCCATCTGCGCGACGTTTCCGGGGTGCCATCGACTCAGTTCCTTCTCCCCCCGGAACCCAACCTCGCCGCCTCGGCCTGTCTGGCGGCCAGGATTGAGGACATGATTCAATCCGGCCGAAGTCCGATTCCCCCGGAACGGGCCTGGATTGCCAGCGGCATTCTGGATCGCTGGATGGAATCCAGGGAAAAGGGAGGCCTCGCTCTGGAGACTCCGGAACTGACGCTGGAGTACCGGCCCCCCGCTGAATCCTGTTTTTGCGGATCCTGATCGTGTTGACCAAGCAGGAATTGTTGCAACCCCTGGCGTCGCTGAGGACGGACGAGGTGGTGGTGACCACCATGGGCGTGGTGCGCCCCTGGTCGACGTGTTCCGATAGCCCACTGGACTTCGCCTCGGCGGACAGTGCCATGGGACACGCTGCCGATCTGGCGCTGGGCATCGCCCTGGCCCAGCCCCGACGCAAGGTCATCTGCTTGAACGGTGACGGCAGCCTGTTGATGACTCTGGGCTCCCTGGCAACGGTGGTGGAGGCGGGAGCCCCCAACCTGATCCTCTTCACGGTTGAGAATCGGACCTTTGAAATCACCGGCAATCAAGCCATTGCGGGCGCCGGCAGGGTCGACTTTGCCGGGTTGGCCCGGGCGGCGGGTTTTGCCAGGACCTACGCGTTCGACGACCCGGACCGCTATGCCCGCGCCCTTCCGAAGATTCTGGGGGAACCCGGTCCGGTGTTTGTGGCCGCGCGGGTCAAACCCGGCTCCGAGGGTCCGCTGTCCCGCAGCCGGGACGAAGCAGCACGGTATCTGCAGCCCTCGCTGGCCGAGTCGGCCCACCGGTTGAGAGGGGTTCTGCTGGAGTGAGTGGATATCTTTTTTCCCTGCCTGTCGGTCTAGCCCGCATTTCTCAGTGCGCCATGGAAAGGCGCCTTCTTCTAACGGGTGCGAAACCCGTCCAACAACTGTCGCTCCGGTTGGTAGCAGCCAGGGCGGATCATGGAGGCAACGATATGGTCTGAAGCACCCTGGTGTCAAAGGGCCGCATAAGGCGGTTCAGCGAACATGCGGGCCGGAACGCGAGTGAACGTCGAGCAGGCCTCGAAACGGGCAATGCGGGGGCCGACTCACCTGAGAAATGGGGAAGGCCGAAGACGGAGGGGGAAGCGAGCGACGCGGGCACCCCTTTGGACCCGCCGGGGTAGTGACGCTGGCACGCATGGAAGGGGAAGAAGGCAGCAACATGGGAAGCCCTGTGGGTGGTGAGGCACGCACCGAACCGGGACCCCGTGAGGGGGAGGCTGGGCCGGCAGGGTGGCGGAGAGGCTCGTAGTACTGGAGAAGCCGGGTAATGCCGGTGGAGGGAAGGGGCCTTGAGTGGGGAGCAGCGTGGAAAGGGAGCAAGGCATGGCCACTGACAAGGGTCTAACAGGGTCAGAAAGAGTTCGGAAATTCCAGACCATGCTACATGCGAAAGCGAAGGAGGAACCCAAGCGGCGGTTCCATGCGCTGTGCGACAAGATGTGGCGAGAGGATTTTCTAAGGGAAGCCTGGGAGCGGGTTCGTCGTAATGGCGGAACGGCCGGGGTGGACGGGGAGAGCTTCAAGGACATCGAGGCGCAGGGAGTGGAGGGCTGGTTGGGGGAACTGGGGCGGGACCTGAGGGAAGGGACCTACCGACCGAAGGCGGTGAGGCAGGTACTGATCCCGAAGAAACAGCCTGGGAAGTTTCGGCCGTTAGGCATACCCTGCATACGGGACCGGGTGGCGCAGAGTTCGGCGATGCTGGTGTTGGAGCCGATCTTCGAAGCGGACCTGCAACCGGAGCAGTATGGTTATCGACCGGGGCGGAGTGCCAATGAAGCGGTCCACCGCGTGCACGAACTCCTGCAGAGGGGGCGCCACGAGGTGGTCGATGGAGATCTGTCCAACTACTTCGGTGAGATTCCGCATGCGGAGCTGATCAGAAGCATTGCCCGGCGGGTGAGCGACGGGAGGATGCTGAAGCTGATCAAGGCATGGCTGGAGATGCCGGTGGAGGAGGACGACGGGGAGGGTGGCAAGCGCCGCCGGAACCGTGGGCGCAAGCAGAGGAAGGGGACGCCGCAAGGAGCCCCGATCTCACCACTGCTGAGCAATCTCTACATGAGGCGCTTCATACTGGGCTGGAAGGTGCTGGGGTATGCCCAGCGCTTCTGCGCGGAGATCGTCAACTATGCGGATGACTTCTGTGTACTCGGCAAGGCCACGGCGATGGAGATGCTGGAGGCGGTCAAGCGGATCATGGAGGAGCTGAAGTTGCCGGTCAATGAGCGGAAGACCCGATGCTTGAGGTGTCCGGAGGAGGCGTTGGAGTTTTTAGGATACCGCATTGGACGCAACTATCGCCGGAGGGGGAGGGGGAGCTACATTGGGACCCGCCCCAGCCAGGCGAGCGTTGGGAGCATCTGCCGCAGGATCAGCGAGTGGACGGCGCCGAGGAACGGGGTGGTGCTGCCGGGCCAGATGGTGGAACACCTGAACCGTGTCATGACGGGGTGGGCGAACTACTATGGCCTTGGTCAGGTCAGTCCGGCCTACCGAGCGATCGACTGCCACGCGGTCCGGCGGCTGCGTCAGTGGCTTTGTCGGCGGCACAAGGTGAGGTCCGGGGGGACAGTGCGCTTCACGGACGAGAGGCTGCGGCAGGACTACGGTCTCACTTGCCTGGGGTCGAGGACAAGAAGCTTTCCGTGGGCGAAGGCATGATCCCGACTGAAAGCCGGATGCTGGAAAACAGCACGTCCGGTTTGACGAGCGGGGGTGAGGAAACGCAGCTAGGAACGAGATTGAGGCACCGGCGAGTGGCGAAAGCCGCCGGCAACAGCGACTCCCTCGATCTAAGGCAGGCGCGCCTCCCCTCGACTCTACCCAGGGGGCGCCCAGCGCAGTCTGTAGCCGCAAGTCCCTTGAATGGTGCCAATCAAGGTGCTGAAGATAAACCGCTTTTCACTATGCATTCAGCGACCTAGTGAGAAATGCGGGCTATTGCGAAGCCTCGCTCAAGATCCGCCGCTTACCTCCATGGGTTATTAATTATTAGCGACTTGACCGGGATCTCTGCTATCCTGATAGCCGATACGGGCAGGGTGTTTGAGGACCCCCAACCCATTTCGGCGGGCGGCGCTCCGGCAGTCGTCAGGCGGCAGCAGCCGCGCCCGGTCGACGGCCGCATCGGAATCCAATATCTGGAATTCTCTGACATCTCGTAGCGGGTGTTTCCGGCTCCTGGACGGCGAAGGGAGTTTTCCGTCGGGCACGCGGTGCCGCCGGGGAAGCTCTCCGGGGATGGGAGAACCAGGCCGATGGTGAGGGTCACTGCCGGTTGCAGCCTTTGAAAGGAGAATCATGAAAGAAGTGACCTTGGGTATCGGGGGCGCCGCCGGGGACGGTTTGGACAAGGCCGGCGACACCTTCGCCAAGACCGCCTCTCGGTTGGGGCTCTATCTGTATGCCTACAACAGTTATCAGTCCATCATTCGCGGAGGCCATATCTGGTTGCGGGTGAGGGTGGGCGAGGAGAAGGTCTACTCCCACGGGGACCATCTGAATCTGCTGATCGCGCTCAATCAGGACACCCTGGAGAGGCATGCCCGCGAAGTGGAGCCCGGTGGCGCTGTCCTGTTCAATTCCGACAAGTTGACTCTCGGCTCCTCGCTTTTCGAAGGTCAGGTCCTGCCGGTGCCGATGCCCGTCCGGGAGTTGCTGAAGCCGCTTGGGAGAACTCTTCCGGTCATGCAAAACACGGTATCTCTGGGCGCCGCCATCTTCCTGCTGGGATTGGAATTCGAGATGATGGCCCAAGTCCTGGCCGATACCTTTCAGCACAAGGGCCAGGAAATGGTCAATCAGAACGTCCAGGTAGCCAAGGCGGGTTTCGACTACGCCAAGGAAAAATTCGTGCCCCTGGGGTATGAATGGAACTTCAGCCGCATCCGAAGACCCTTCATTACCGGAAACGAGGCCATGGCTCTGGGTGCGGTCAATGCCGGCTGCAAGTTCTACTCGGCATATCCCATGACGCCCGCCTCCACCATCCTGCATTGGATGGTGGCTCATGCCGACCGCTGCGGGGTGGTGGTCAAGCAGTGTGAGGACGAAATCGCGGTCGCCAACATGGCTGTCGGCGCCGGCTTGGCCGGGGCCCGCTCCATGTGCGCCACTTCCGGTGGAGGGTTTGCCCTGATGACCGAGGCCATCGGTCAGGCCGGCATGATTGAAGCACCGGTCGTCTTTATTACAGTCCAGCGCGGCGGTCCCTCGACCGGAATCCCCACCAAGACCGAACAGGCTGATCTGAACCAGGCCCTGGGGGCCTCCCAAGGCGATTTCCCACGCATCATCATGGCTCCGGCCGACGTGACCGACGCCTACTATACCGCGGCGGAAGCCCTGAACCTGGCGGACAAGTACCAGCTCCCTGTGATCATTCTCTCCGATCTGCTGGTTTCGGAACATCCCGAGACCATTGAGCGGGACGGCCTCAAGCCCGATCTCCTGATCGACCGGGGCCAGTTGGTGACCGAATGGCCGGAAGACAACGGCACCTACAAGCGCTACGCCTTCACCGAATCGGGGGTATCGCCTCGGGCCCTGCCCGGAACCAAAAACACGCTCTACATCGCTCCCACCGATGACCACGACGAGGAAGGAATTCTGATCAGCGACGAGTACACCAGTCCGCCGGTGCGGCGCAAGGTGCAGGAAAAGCGCATGAAGAAGTTGGAGGGAGCTCTAAGGGAGTTGCCGCCTCCACAACTTGAGGGTCCGAAGGATGCCGACGTTACCCTGGTCGGTTGGGGATCCTGCAAGGGTGTGATTCGGGAAGCCGCGGAGATCCTGAGATCGGAAGGCATTGTCACCAATCAGCTCCACTTCAAATATCTGCTGCCGTTTCACACCAGGGAGGCCCTGGAAATCCTGAATCGATGCAAGAAGACCGTGGGAGTGGAGGTGAACTACACGGGTCAGTTTGCCCGGCACTTGAGGTCCGAGACCGGTGTCTCTCTGGATGACATGATCCTGAAATATGACGGGGAGCCCTTCGAGCCGGCCTTCATCGTGAACCGGGTCAAGGAGATCGTGCAAGGCGAGTCCCCGTCGCTGGAAGTCACTCGGGAGGAAGCCCAGGAGATCGCCTACCACTACATTCGAACCCATTTGGGCAACACGGTGCGGCCGGCCTCCATACAGGTGGGGAACGGCGTACCGGCCGAGGAGCCTACCTGGTGCATCGAGTTGGTGAGCCGGGATGGCGGCCAAAAGAACGGAGACCTGTATGTCGGTCAGAGGACCGGATCCACCTATGCCTGGAAGCCGGTCTCGACGGTGTCCCGGGATTGAGAAGGACAAGTGGAGGAAGTCCTCTACAGAACCGAGTTATGGATTGGGTTTGTTTTCGCTATAGACGTGATTTGCCGCGCCGGCTGAGAGGGCGCGGGAAGAAGGGAGAGCCTTAAAGCGATATGGAAATGACGATTACTCTACCCATCAGCACCTATGAGAGCATCATCGATCCCGACTGGTGTCCGGGCTGTGGCGATTTCGGTGTTCTCAGGGGCCTCAAGATGGCGGCCGGAAAACTGGGCATCAAGCCCGAGGAGCTGTTTACGGTCTCCGGGATCGGTTGCTCCTCCAACCTGCCGGGATACATCCACGCCTATGGTGTCCACAGCCTGCACGGCCGGGCCGTGGCCGTGGCTTCCGGGGTCAAGTTCGCCAACCAGGACCTTAACGTTGTGATCACCGGCGGGGATGGAGACGGTTATGGCATCGGTCTGGGTCACTTCGTGCACGCCATGCGCCGCAACCTGGATCTGACCTACATCGTCATGAACAATCAGATTTACGGATTGACGACCGGCCAGGCCTCTCCCACAACCATGAAGGACGTGCGCACCAAGTCCACCCCCCGGGGAAACGTCGAAACGCCGATCAATCCCATCGCGCTGGCGATTGTCTCCGGCGCCACCTATGTTTCCCGGGCCTTCTCGGGCGAGCCCAGGCACATGGCCGACATCATCGCAGGTGGCATCGCCCACAAGGGGTTTGCTCTGGTGGACGTCTTCAGCCCCTGCGTGACCTACAACAAGGTCAACACCTACCCCTGGTTCAAGAAGCGCGTCTACAAGCTGGGTGACGAGCCGGACTACGATGTGACCGACTTTCAGGGAGCCTTGACTCGGGCCTTTGAATGGGGGGATCGCATTCCCCTGGGCCTCTTCTACCGGGAGGAGCAGCCGACTTACGAGGAGAGCGAGCCGGCATTGAAGGAAGGCCCCCTGGCGCATCAGAAACTGGGGCTGGAGAAGGACCTGTTCGACGACCTGGTGGAGGAATTCGTCTAGGCTTTCCCCAGGCTCACGCCTGGGAAGCGCGCCGGAACGGATCGTTTTCCCAGGTACGCGTGAACCCCTCTCTGCAAAGCTCAAGGATTTTGAGGGTGTCTGATGGGAATCATGGTCAGCGAAGTCTACGAGGCACTGATTGACGCCGGGGCCTCTGAAGCCAAGGCCAAAGCTGCCGCCGAAGCCATTCCAGTCAGCGAGCAACTGGCAACCAAACAGGACATTGTTGCCCTCAAGGCCGAACTTGCCACCGCAGTCAATCGGATGCTACTTGCACAGCCTGCCGTCGCCGGATTGCTCTTTGCCGCTCTCAAGCTTTTCTAGCCGTCGCATCCAATACAGCCCCGTTACGTAACGGCTTACAATGGGACTGATCAGCGCGGAACGCCACCAACAGCGCCTGTCTGGTTGTACCTCGCCAGGGCGCCCCTTGTTTTCCTTCCGAAAACGCTTAAGCCACCAGTCCTCCCATTCAAGGGCTTTCTGGTCGTCCTTAATGACTGAGTACTCGATTTTCGAGATTCCCCAGGACGCCCGTCTGGGATCTGTCTGGTAACGGTCCCGGATGCTCCCCTTGCCGATGTAAACGACCTCATCACCAATCAAAGCTAGGGTTGCAGCAACTCGAGGGCGATGGCCGTCAGGGCCTTGACGCCTGTTTTGAGGGTAGGCTCGGGGTCGGGCGCGTAGCGGCTGGAGTGGAGGGAGGGCAGGGGAGGTCCCCCCGGTTTCCTGCTGGCTTCCATCTTCTCGGGGGAAATGGCGCCGAGCCAGAACAGGCAAAGGGGCACCTCTTGCGGGGTCCTCCCGTAGAGTCCGAAGTCCTCTCCTCCCATCACCGGCCTCAGATCCAGCACGTTTTCCTCGCCCAGCACCCGGGCCATGGCGCGGCTGGCCCGGCGGGCCAGGGCCGGATGGTTGTAGGTGGGCGGGGTGCTGTCCAGCACCGACATCAGCGGCATGCGGTCGGGGGGCACCCCGGCGGCGCGGGCGATCCCCTCTGATATCCGCCCGATGCCGGTCCGGATTCTGTCCCGGGTGGCGTCGGTGTAGTAGCGGACGGTGAGCTGAAGTCGGACCTCCTCGGGAATGATGCTGTGCTTGCTGCCTCCGTGGATGGATCCCACCGTGACCACCGCCGGGTCAATGGCCGGAATTTCCCGACTGACGATGGTCTGGAGCGAGAGCACGGTTTGGGCGGCCATGACTACGGGGTCCTTGGTAGTGGAGGGATAACCGCCGTGTCCCGATACGCCCCGAACCACCAGATCGATGGAGTCGACCCCGGCCAGGGCAAAGCCGCTGCACACGCCCACCCGGCCCGCCTGCATGCCGGCGTCGTTGTGGAGCGCAATGGCAAAGTCGGGGACCGGAAACCGTTCGAACAATCCCTCGGCCAGCATGGCCCTGGCCCCGGCCCCGCGTTCTTCGGCGGGCTGGGCCACCATCAGGAGGGTGCCCTTCCAACGACTCTTCTCCAGACTCAGGATTCGGGCAGCCCCCACAAAGCAGGTCATGTGGACGTCGTGGCCGCAGGCGTGCATGAGTCCGATGGATTGCCCGGCAGGGTCCTGGATACGAACCCGGCTGGCATATTCCAAGCCGGTCTCTTCGGTGATGGGCAATCCGTCCAGGTCGGTTCTGAGCATGAGGGTCGGCCCCTCCCCGTTCCTGAGAAGACCGACGACGCCATGCCCCCCGATTTGGCGGCTGACCTCGAAGCCCGATGCCTCCAGCTCCTGGGCCAGGCGCTGAGCGGTCCGGACCTCTTGAAAGGCGATCTCGGGATTGGCGTGCAGGTGCCTGTAGAGCTCGAACAGGGATGGAAATTCGCGATCGACGCGCGGAGGAATCCAGGAGGAGTCGGACCCGGATGACTGCGCCAGCCCCGACCAAATCAACAGGATGGAGAACCCGCAGAGGCCGACCACCGAAAGAATTCGTCCGGAACACTGGCGGCCCCTGGTGTTTCTTCTACAGGATGGGAATATGCACAGTTGCATCAACGCTTTCGGCGCCTCCAGAATAAAGACGAACCACGAATGAACACGAATAGACACGAAAACTGAAGGACCTCCTTCAATGACCAGCGACGCCCGAATGCTTCTGCGATTTTGATCTCTGGGTGTCGCGATGTCATGGGATGAAGACCCCCCGGGAGCGCGGGCGTCCCGCCCGCACCAAGCCTCCCGCAGCCTCGCCCATCTCCTCCACCGGGATCGACCGGCAACGGCCCCGTGGCTCTCCTTCGGTCAGACCAATGCGGTTCCCGCCGGCAGAGTGGCCGGCCGCGGCATCGCAGGGAAACTCAGCGCCAACCCAGGGGAGAGGATGCGGGCGTCCCGCCTGCGACCGGGCAGATCCATCGAGAAGGACCCTTCATTCAACATGGATGCACAGGATGCACGGGATAATCAGACCGGGAGGCTGCTGCACGAGAGGCTGACTCTGGCTACGATCACGTGCGGATTTGCGGATGTCCAGGAACTCAAGCCAGCCGTCTCCAGAAAAATCCTGTGCATCCTGTGCATCCATGTCAATAAACCATCGACTCATGCTCGACTTTGAACCGGTTTCCAGCCACCAGGCGCAAGCGTTTGTTTCAGACAAGTCGGGCCCCCGCCCCCCACGACGGGGCGGATCATTCGAGGGTGAAACAACGGATCATTGTGAAAGAATAGGCACCTGGCGAGACTCCGGCAGCTACGCCCCGTTTGAACTTTGGTGCCCCGTGCCCCAAGACAAGTCTGGGTCCGAGCAGGCCATCATTCATTAGTGAGGCTTCCCGGGAAGCTCTCCTCAAGACAAGAATCCGAACCACCACGCCAACTCGGGCCGGAGTGATCGCCGCCGAGGAGGCCAATCTCATGCAAAAGAGCAGGAAAGTCAACACGAAGGCGAAGAAGACCCCGAAGAGGAAGCGGAGCCGTTCGACGGCCTTGTCGCGGATTCATCCCCAGGTGGCAGGCATCGACCTGGGGAGTCGGGAGCACTGGGTGTGCGCTCCGGAGATAACCCCAAGGAAGCCGAACGTGCGCACCTTCGGCACCACCACGGAGCAACTGCAGCAACTGGCCGACTGGTTGCTGGAGCAAGGGGTGGAGTCGGTGGCGATGGAGAGCACCAACGTGTATTGGATTCCCCTCTACGAACTGCTGGAGTCCTGCGGCATCGAGGTGCTGCTGGTCAACGCCCGGCAGCTGCGCTACGTTCCGGGCCGCAAGACCGACATGCAGGACTCCCAGTGGATTCAGTTGCTGCACAGCTGCGGTTTGCTGCGGGGATCCTTCCGTCCGCACGAGGTGATCGTCCGGGTTCGGACCCTGCACCGGCAACTGAGCACTCTGGGGGCCGAGAGTACCCGTTTTGTCCAGTGGATGCAGAAGGCGCTGGATCAGATGAACGTCCAGATCCATCGTGCGGTCACCGATCTGACCGGTCAGACGGGGATGGCGATCGTGCGGGCGATTGTCGACGGAGAACGGGACCCGGTCCGTCTGGCGGGTCTGCGCGACCGACGGTGCAAGAAGTCCAGCCGGGAGTTTGCCGAGCACCTCAGAGGCAACTGGCGCGACGAGCATCTGTTCAACCTCAAGTCGGCGCTGAAGCTCTACGACATGACTCAACGCGAGATCGCGGCCTATGAGGCACGCATCCTGGAGGAAATCCAAGCGCTGCAACCGGTGGAGCACCGCGACCAACCCGTGCCCACCCATCCCAATGCGATCAAGGAAAAGGCGATTCGCCGCCGCGGCGGGCACAAGCTGCGCACCGAACTGTGGCGCTTTGCCGGCGTCGACCTGACGCGCATCGACGGCATCGGCACCGAAGCTGCTCTGACCCTGCTGACTGAGGCCGGCCTCGACCTGACGGCGTTCCCCTCAGAGAAGCACTTTGTATCCTGGCTGCGCTTGGCTCCAAAAACGGCCTTTTCCGCAGGCAAGCCGCTCCGCCACAAGAAGCCCAACGGCACCGGCTCCACCCGGGTCGCCGGCGTCCTGCGGATGGCGGCCGTCTCTCTGAAGCACTCCAAGACCGCTCTCGGCGCCGCCTTCCGTCGCAAGGCCCGCCACAAGGGATGGAGTGTCGCCGTCTTCTCCATGGCCCGCAGGCTGGCCGTTCTCGTCTACCGGATGCTGCGCTACGGCCAGGACTACATCGACATCGGCGAAGCCTGCTACGAAGACCGGTTCCGGCAACGCCGCCTCGCGGGCCTCACAGATGCTGCTAAGTCTCTTGGTTTCAAACTGGTTCCACAAATCGCAGCCGCTTGAACTGCGGGGTTGTTTCAGACAAGTCCGGCCCCCGCCCTGGTGTGCGGATCATTCGAGGAAAAACACCCAATCGTCATTAAAGACGAACCACGAATGAACACGAATTCACACGAATGCAGGTGGACTCACTCGAACGAGAAGCGGCACCAAAATGCTTCTGCAACGCTGTTACCTTGGTATGACTTCGTGTCCTTCGTAGATAACCCCTCGATGTCGATGGTCACACCCCCCAATCAACAACTCATCAATCCGTCTATTGGTGTTCATTCGTGTCCATTCGTGGTTCGCCGTTTTCCTTGGTGGATGACTCTTATCGGTCCTTCGTGGATGCCTCTTTTTTCTTTTGTTTCAGACAAGTGGGGCCCCTGCCCTGCCGGGCAGATCATCCGAGGGTGAAACAGGGTTGTTTCAGACAAGTGGGCCCCCTGCCCTGCCGGGCAGATCATCCGAGGGTGAAACAATCAGAAATCGACAATCCTCTCGCGACCTTGGTACCCCGTCGCGGTTAACCTCAGCGCCTTCGTGTCCCTTCGTGGATAACTCTTTTTCCTTTGTCTTTTTTCGTTTGTTTCAGACAAGTGGGGCCCCTGCCCTGCCGGGCAGATCATCCGAGGGTGAAACAGGGTTGTTTCAGACAAGTGGGGCCCCTGCCCTGCCGGGCAGATCATCCGAGGGTGAAACAGGGTTGTTTCAGACAAGTGGGGCCCCTGCCCTGCCGGGCAGATCATCCGAGGGTGAAACAGGGTTGTTTCAGACAAGTGGGGCCCCTGCCCTGCCGGGCAGATCATCCGAGGGTGAAACAGGGTTGTTTCAGACAAGTGGGGCCCCTGCCCTGCCGGGCAGATCATCCGAGGGTGAAACAGGGTTGTTTCAGACAAGTGGGGCCCCTGCCCTGCCGGGCAGATCATCCGAGGGTGAAACAGGGTTGTTTCAGACAAGTGGGGCCCCTGCCCTGCCGGGCAGATCATCCGAGGGTGAAACAGGGTTGTTTCAGACAAGTCACCCACGATGGCGCGAATTCAACGGCTCTCGGTCCGATTGCCGTTGTCCTGGGTCAGGCGCCGGGTGATGGTGGCGCCGACCTCGGAAAAATCTTCCAGGGGGACATAGGGCCACTGTTTCTGCCGGCAGAGGTCGGCCAGCTTGCCCCGGGCAAAGACCAGGTCGGCCTGGTTGGCGGCCCGCAGGTCGGACAAACCGTCTCCCAGGAAAGCCGTGGCATAACCCGCTGCCCGGGCTCGGACCAGGGCCGCGGCCTTGTCGTGCCCCCAGGGGGTGTCGTCCAGGAAACGCAAGGTCCAGCGGTGGTCGACGATTTCCAGGGGATTGGCCAATAGGTGCAGGTGGTCGAGCCCGAAGGGCGCCAGCAGTTGCTCGATGACGTCCTTGATGCCGGCACTCAAAATGGTCAGCGGAATATCCCGGCGGCGGCACCAATGGGCAAAGGGCGGAAACGATGGGTCTATTTCGACCTGCTGCCTCAGAAAATCCAGGACCTGACCGAGATTTCCCCGGATGGCGGCCACTTCGGCCGCGATCCCGTCCCGAAGGGATATTTCTCCGCTGGCAATCTTGCGGCCGACGTCCCTCCGAAACTCCACGCCTCCAAAGGTCTCCGCCAGCAGATTGATGGTGTCGGGGTGGGCGATGGTCCCGTCGAAGTCGCTGAAGACGGCCACGCGACGGGTTGGAGCGCCGGAGGCATTCATGGGATTCAAGCAGACGAGCCCAAGAGGGTGTGCGGGGCCGACCGGAGCCGGCCCCCAGGTGAGAAAAGTGGGTCAGTCTCCCGGTCCGGAACTGCTGACCGCGGAGACAAATGAGATCATCCTCCAAGTGGACCCCGGCGCACAACTAAAATCGTTTTCTTCCGTAAAGAGACAAAAGCGACATCCACGAAGGTGGATAAAGAGACTGATTAATGAATTGTTGATTGCCGTCACAGCTAAATCCACGCCATGGCCCGCCGAAAATAAGAAAGAGATCGACTTGATCTCTGGTGATATATTTGCCACCATATCCTATGCGAAGCAGAGATACCCGGCCGATCTCTTGGATCAAGGCGGCCCGCAAGGCTTTCGACGGCTTCCCCAAAGGGGCACAGGATGAGATCTTGCGGGTGCTGACGGTCGCGGCCGAAGGCCGTAAGGCCGACATCGCCAAACCGCTGAAAGGTCTCGGGTCCGGCGTATTTGAGGTGGCTCTCAAGTACCGTACCGATGCGTATCGGACGGTTTACGCTCTGCAATTCAAGGAGCGGATTTGGGTTCTACACGCCTTCCAAAAGAAGGCAAGGCAGGGCAGGGCATCAAGACCCCAAAGCAGGATATCAATCTGATCCGCGAACGGCTTAACCGCTTGAAGAAGGAGTTACAGCAATGAGCAAAACAGACGACGATCTTGAGTTCGTGCACGGCAGCGGCAATGTCTTTCGTGACTTCGGCCGCGCTGACGCCGACGTACAGCAGACCAAGGCACTTCTAGCCACCCGCATCATCGGTATTCTTGACGATGAAGGGCTTTCGACGCGTAAGGCCGAGGGCCGCACCGGTGTCAGTCACGCGGACTTTACCCGTATTCGCAACGTGCAGCTTGACCGTTTCACCATTGATCGTCTGATGACTGTGCTCTACAAACTGGGCCAGCACGTAGACGTGCAGATCCACGTTCACCCGCGCATAGCTACTGAAAAAGCACCGGTGCCTTCGTGAGGTGTCTGCCTATGTGAACAGCCGACCCAGCACATCGAGGTTGCTTTCCCAAGACGGAATCCCTGTAAGCGAAGCGACCGCACGGATTAAGAGCCACAAATGGATCGAAGCCGCCTACGCCCAAAGCGAAGGGCGTTGATCAACCCCGTCTTTTCTGTTCGTCGATTGCCGCTATGGACTCAGGGGTGCTGTCGGGAACCTATGGGCAAAGGCAATGGGTGCTGACGGTTACCATCTACAGGGTCACCCTGCAAGGTTACAAGTTCCTGCTACACGGTTTGAAGGCGATCTGGGGCCTGACGGTCTTTGGAGGAAGGAGGCAGCCATGGTGACTTGTCCCCTTTTGCCCTATCGGGAGCAAGGCGAGCCTCCAGTGCAATTTTGGGGCTAGGTCGACAATGCTTCTCGGCGAAGCAGCCCATTTTCTTTAGGTTGTTCTTGGTGTTAATTCGTGTTAATTCGTGGTTCTTCTTGGATGATTCTTTTGTTAACTCTGTCCGGAACCGTTTCTCTTTCGGAGGCTGGGAAAAGCTGGACTTTGCGCTTGGATTCTGCTGTTAGAATGGGGAGGTTGTTGCGAGCCTTTTGGAATTTTTCTTAGGGAGACTGCAAAAATGAGGAAAAAGATCGGGATCAACGGTTTTGGCAGAATTGGAAGACAGGTCCTGCGCGCGATACTGGAGAGGCACCCGGATACCATCGAGGTGGCGGCCATCAATGACCTGTTTCCCGCCGAGACCAATGCTCATCTGCTGAAGTACGATTCCACCTACGGGCCCTTTCAGGGCACGGTACGGGCCGACAACGGTTCGCTGGTGGTCGACGGTCGCAGGATCAGGATCCTGGCCGAGAGAGACCCGGGAGCCATCGGCTGGGCCGATCTGGGGGTGGAGGTGGTGATCGAGTCCACCGGGGTTTTCACCGACGCCAACAAGGCCAAGGCTCACATCGAATCGGGCGGCGCCAGGAAGGTGATCATCTCCGCCCCGGCCAAGAACGAGGACATCACCATCGTGCTCGGGGTCAACGGAGACCGATACGACCCGGAGAAACATCGGGTGGTCTCCAACGCCTCCTGCACCACCAACGGCCTGGCTCCGGTAGCCAAGGTCCTCTATGACCGTTTTGGCATCCAAAAAGGACTCCTGACCACCGTGCACGCCTACACCAACACCCAGCGGCTGCAGGATCTGGCGGCCAAGGATATGAGGGATGCTCGCTCGGCCGGGCAGAACATCGTACCCGCTGCCACCGGCGCCGCCAAGGCGGTCGGTCTGGTCATCCCCGAGCTTCAGGGCAGGTTTGGAGGCATGGCCTTCCGGGTGCCGACGCCCACCGTTTCGGTGATCGACTTCACTGCCGTCCTGGATCGGGAAGCCACCCGGGACCAACTCCGCCAGGCCATGCTCGACTACGCCCGAGGATCCATGCAGGGCATCCTGGAGGTGACCGACGAGCCCTTGGTTTCCACCGACCTGAAGGGCAGCGCCTTCTCTTCCGTCTTCAGCGCGGTGGATACCATTGTGGTCGGCAATCTGGTCAAGGTGGTCGCCTGGTACGACAACGAGTGGGGCTATGCCTGCCGAACCGCCGATCTGGCCGCCATCATTGCCGGCAAGCTGTGACCGGTGGCTACCCGACGCATTCGCAAGAAACCGCTGGACGAACTGGACCTGGCGACCCTCACCGACTTCGTCCTGACGCCGCAGGACCGGACAGATTTCCACAGGGGAATCCGTCTCTTCAACCAGGCCAGGTTCTGGGAAGCCCATGAAGCCTGGGAGGCGGTGTGGCTGCGCCATCCCGAAGACGGGCGCTACTTCGTTCAGGGGCTCATCCAGGTAGCGGCCGGTTACCACCAGTTGCGGCGAAAGATCTATCGGGGCTTCCTCATCCACCTTCACCGGGCCCAGGAGCGCCTGGTGCTGTTTCCGGACACGTTCCTCTCCGTGGACGTTGTCGGCCTTCGAAGGGCGATCGGCGAAGCGCTTCGCCGGATTGACTCGGAAGAAGGGCCAGCCTGCGTTGACTATTCCGGCATCGTCCCACCCAAGATCAGAACAATCCAGTCCAATTAAAACGCAGGGTTTGATTCCGATCCGGCCAATAATCAGCGTGGAGTAGTAGCTCTTGACACTATTAGTGTGTCACACTACCATTGAGTTAGCGGGGACTTGAAAACAGGAAGAAACCCAAGACAGGAGCAGAGCCATGGCGCCCGGCCCGAAGAAACTACCCCCCATTCACCCCGGTGAGATTCTCGAAAAGGAATTCCTTAGCCCCATGAAGATCACTCAGTACCGACTGGCCCAGGCGATAGCTGTGGACGCTCGCCGGATCCATGCCATCGTTCACGGCCAAAGGTCCATTACGGCGGAGACTGCGCTGCTGTTCTCGCGCTTCTTTGGAAACTCTGCAGAGTTCTGGATGGGACTCCAGAACCAGTACGATCTTGAAAAGGAACAGGACCGCCTTGCGGACAGGCTGGATCAGGTGCGGGAGCACCGGGTCGAAGTCCCGGCTTGAGGTTCCGGCAGTCCCGGGCTCAGCGTCCGATCAGTTGCAGCCAGTCCACGAAGATGAACTCCATTCGGCCGACCAGCAGGGCAATGCGGCCCATGACGGTGTAGCCGAAGGTGATCATGAGGATCCAGATCCCTCCCTTGGACACCTGCCCGAGGAAGCCCTTGTGCTCGACGGAGAAGAAGAAGTAGATCAGGGCCGCCAGCAGCCCGAACACGATCACCAGGGCTGTCAGGGTCCCGATCCAGTCGATTCCCAGAAAAGCCGTCTGGCTCGGTTCCACCAGGGGAATCAAGGCGGGGGAGGACTCCATGGGGGCGATGCTGCCATTCAGAACCAGGACAGCGTAATCGCTGTGCATCTGGCTGCAGTGTTTGGAGACGTGGGAGCCATGTCGATTCTGGAGGATGCTTCCGATCACCGCCCTCAGGGATACGAGAAGATCAAGGCCGTGGGCTTGGCCAACAATGCCGCAGACGCCGGCGGCATGGAACAGGAGAAGAAGGCCATCTTCTCAAGGGAACTTCTCAAACTGGTGGAGAGTGGCGTTCTTTCGGACGAGTACCGGGAGGCCGCTTTGCAGGGTTGGGCTGACCGTTGGTTGTGTGACCTGCGACTGAACAGGCAGAACCAAACAGAACGGAAGTCTACTACGATGACTCTATGGAAAGGATTGGTTTCAATAGTACTTGCCTTCTCGCTGCTGAATGTTGTGGCACCCGTCACCAGCCATGCAAACTGCTCCTGCTTCCGGGCCGCCACTCGGTCCTACATCAGTGCCATGCGAAAGTGTACGAGCTCCAAGATCCGCAGATCGAGCGGCGCACGGACGGCCTGCGCCATTCGGAGAATTATCCACACCACCGGAGGGATCGTCATCGGCGGCACCGTAGGCGGCCCCATTGGAGGTGGCATAGGGGGCGCGATCGGAGCCGAGGTTGGTCAAGCCCGGTGCGAGTCCTACATCCGGAACAAGGTGAAGCGGCGCGAAAACAGTGCCTTCAGAACCCTGTCCCGGAAAAACAAGTCGTGTGCGGACCAGGGGATCGGGTACGGTCGTCGCAATAGTCACGACAGGGGAGGGGGAAACCATGTCTGACAACCCCTTGGAGCAAGCGGTGCTCGTGACGCTGGTGTTCATCCTGGTGGGCCGGATTCAGAAGTGGCATGACGTCGGACCCTGGACGGCAGATCGCCTGGTTTCGATCTTCGCCTGCTTCTACGGGTTGTTCCTGACGAGGTCCCTTGCGGGCCTCACCTTGAATCACTACGGGGTCTCCGGGGCGTGGTGGAACTGGTTTATCCTGGCCGGCATCCTCGCCCTGTGGATCCCGCTGTTCCGGTTGGCGCTAAGGAGGTAGCCATGAATGACGCCCTGCAGCGAGTCCTCGAGCAGGGGTCTATTTCTTAGGATTTCGTTTTCCCTTCCCTGCTTGCTTCGTCTCTAGCTTCTTATCCGCGACTGCGAAGATCGCCCGCGCCAGGTCCTTCGTCCCCTTGGGTTGGGGGACCTGGCTCTTGCTTTTGCCCCGCATGATCCGCCGTGCCAGCTTCGACTTAATCAGTCTTTTCACACTCCATCTCCAAATTGGCGCGGAATAACGGGGGAGCGCCATCTTGATCCTGTCGAACGATATCCCGAAGAACCTGAAGCAGATATGCTCTTGGCTCCACCGGACCAGACGGCGGAATCGTCGGGGTCGCAAACCACTCAGTCCTCGTTGCCAGGACTCCTGTCGACACCTGGACGACACCAGACGTTGTTGAACGACCTTAGGGACTCCTTGGGGACGTTGTTGAATTAGTGGAATTACTTGGCCCCGCATCCTGCAATAACGTGTCGAATTTGGGAAAGCCGAACCCCCGCGGCATGATACGTGCGGCGTCCTGGAGCCTCCAGAAGGATTTGGCGGGGCATTGCGTGTCCGCTTGACATCAGGTCTTGTCAGGCGAGACTCAGAAGTTGAGCAAAGTTATTCCAGTAATTCAACAACGTCCCCTACGTTCCTCCATATTGGGAAAGCTCGAACCCCCGCGGCATGATGCTGGCGGGGCATCGCTTGTCGGGGTCTTGTCAGGCAAGACCGGAAGTTGAGCAAAGTTATTCCAGTAATTCCACAATGTCCCCTACTTCCCCCCTAAGAGGTTGGAGAAGGCTCAAGAGGGATCCACCAAAGGTCGGGCAGGGAGAAAAGACTTCCACGAAGGGCGCTAAAGTATCTGTTAAGGAAGCAAAAAATTAATCTGCAAGGAACTCCAAGGGGTTAGAAGAGATTCGAAAGAGGCCCGTGAAGGGCCACCAAGAAAGACACGAAGGGAAAACGATATCCGTCAAGGAACTACGAACCACGAATGGACACGAATGAACACCAATAAACGGATTGACGGGCTCCCCCGAACCACGAATGGACACGTGACGGGCTCCCCGAATGAACACCAAGGGGCTCCCTACTTTCACATCGCTTCTACTTAGAAGTCGGGAGCCTTGTGCTGGTCGGTCTCGCGGCGGTCCCTGATCTGCTGGTAAAGCTCGGCGGCCAGTTTCTGCGCCTGGGCGGCTTGGCCGGAGGTCATGCCTTCCTTGAGCATGCCTTGTTTAATCTCCTCCAAATCGTCCCGGGGTTCGTCGAGCTCAGTCCCCTGAGCGGCTGCCAGAGTGAACCAAGCCAAAGCTTTAACCAAGTCCCTGGGTACTCCCTCTCCTTCCGCGTACTTCTGGCCGAGCATGAGTTGGCCAAAGCCGTCGCCCTGCTCGGCTGCCTTCCGGAACCACTTGGCGGCTTCTTGCGAGTCCTGGGGTACTCCCTTGCCTTGGGAGTAGAGTAGCCCCAAACTGGTTTGGGCGTGGGCCTCCCCCTGTTCGGCGGCAATGCGCACCGCCTCAACCATACCGGTGGTTAATTGGGGGGCGGCGGAGGGCTCGGCAAGGGAATCATCGGCAATCTCCGGAGCCCGGCTGCAAGACCAAGCCAGTATCAGCAATACGATAAGGCTGGTTGTTTTCATGTATGGCTCTCTTCTGCATCCGACAGAATATGGGTAGGGGCGCGGCTAACCAGTGAGAAAGATGGGGTTGTCTAATGGGCAGGTGGCGCTGCTTGCGGTCAGGGCCCGATCAACTGCAGCCACTCCACGAAGAGGAATTCCATCCGGCCGACCAGGAGGGCAATGCGGCCCATGACGGTGTAACCGAAGGCGGCGCCGAAGGTGATCATGAGGATCCAGATCCCTCCCTTGGACACCTGCCCGAGGAAGCCCTTGTGCTCGACGGAGAAGAAGAAGTAGATCAGGGCCGCCAGCAGCCCGAACACGGTCACCAGGGCTGTCAGGGTCCCGATCCAGTCGATTCCCAGAAAAGCCGTCTGGCTCGGTTCCACCAGGGGAATCAAGGCGGGGGAGACCTGTTTGGTGAAGTCGCTCACCAGGTACCGGGTCAGGTTGGTGCCGGCGGCCCAACCCACAATCACCGCCAGCGGCCAGCGGGCAATCCAGGTTCCTTTCGGCGCCAGCCGCCATAGCAGCAGGCAACCCAGAACCAGTTGCACCAGGGCCATGCTCCGGTCGATGGTGTCCACCTCCAGCGGGACCTGGGCCAGGTGCTCATTCACGAAACCGGGAGCCAGTCTCCCCAGCATGTTGGGAATGAGCGTTTGCCAGATCCCCTGCACCATCCAGTAACCGGCCGACACCCCGATGAAGAGCGATTCCGCGAAGCGGTAGAACGGGTTGTCGTCATAGAGAAAACTCAGGATGGACAGGGTCAGAAAGGCTGCGAACCAAGTGCCCAGGCCGGCTCCGCTGACCCAGAAGCCTTCCATGCGCCCCAGCGCACTCCAGACCAGGACAAACAGCACCAGCAGCCCTATCGCACCGACCACCAGAAAACGCTTCGTCTGCTCGTTCATTGAATTACTTTTCCAGAGACTTCAGCCGTTCACCCGACGATCCGCGAGTCGCAAAGTAGGCGATGTTTCCGACCACCAGGAACAGGATGATGACCAGGTGGGCCAGCGTTTGGGGACCCATGCGTCGAATGGCGGCAAACCTTTGCGTATCCGTCCCGTAGGCTTCAGGGTACCCCTCGATCAGGAGGGATTCGTACTCGGCAGCCGCCTTGAGGCCGCCCATGATCCCGCTGAGTTGTCCGGGGTAGTATGGATAGAGAAGTGGGGCCATGACCGCCGTGACACCTCCGGCAATGGGCACGCCGGTACGGTCGGCGCCAAACTGAACCCACTCCTTGAGGCCGGGAAACCCCCCACTGACGTTCAGGATGAGATCCATGTCCTTGAGTCCCCTGACGTTCTGCATCATGGGGATCTCATCGATGGGTGTGCCTTTGACGTCCGACTGATAGAGAGTGCGAAAGTCCGTCACCACCACCTGAATGACGCCCTGGCCGCCCGGCTTGAAGCCCAGCATGACATAGTCCCGGCCATACCTGTAGTCGGAGAATTCCCGCTCCAGCACCTCATTGACAGTCTTGAGCGTCTGTGCCTGACCCGTGGGCCACAGGCACATGAAGTACAGCTTCTGCTTCCGGCGGCAGAGGTGACGGACATAGCCGTCGGCCATGGGCTGGAGCTCAGGCTCGCTTTCGGGGCCGAAATCGAAGGGCAGCAGAACGTTGGAATGGGGGGGAAGCTCCTCGATGCGCTCATAGATTGCCTGAACCTCCGGGGTCGCGACTTCGTCAATCGTCAGGTCGAACGCCATGGGGATCACTACCGACAGGACGATGAACAAAAAGATCCAGCGCCGGTCTATCACTTGCAGGCGTTCCAACATCGAGGGTTTTTCTTTTTGAGCCATGCGGACGTCCTAGTCGTTGTCGCTTCCCAGATAAGAGCGTTCCACCCCGAGGATGAGTCGGAGCGACATCGAAATGATGCCGAGGCAGATACCGATCATGATGGCCCTCTGCCCTGCCATCTGGGGCACGACCATAATCCAGTTCACCAGGTCGGGAACGGTCAGGTGGTAGAAAGGTTCTCCAGCGGCCAGGACCAGGTAGCCATAGACCGTTCGTATCACCAGGAAGGCGGCAAGGATGCCGATCCCGGCCAGTGAAATCCACCGCTTCGAACGGTATCGGCCCCAAGCGATGGCGGCCAGCAGCGCGGCGAACAGCAGCTCGAGAGAGCCTGGCAGCGTTTCGGTGAGCGCCGCGCCCACCAGGGTGCGGCCCAGCAGGATGATCAGGGCCGCAATCAGCAGCAGGGTGGCTTCCCGGTTCTTGGCCCGGAAAGCCCGATAAGAAGCGGAGGCCACAAAAAAGGCCAGCAGGGAAAAGGTGGTTGCCGACAGAGGTAGAAAGCAGTAGTCGTAGGCGGCTTGAAACCAGGTCCCTTTCGCCTCCAGGGCGTGTTTGACGCCTGAGGGTCCTCCCACCTTGAAGAGCCCGATCGCCAGCATGGTGAAAAAGCCCCCTATGGTGACCGCGCTGTACCCCCAGCCCGACTCCGAACGGGAGATCTTGGCCAGGTGGATCTTGGCCAGGTTGCCGCCGCCCAGCACGAAGGCAAAGGCGGCCAGGACGTCGAAGGTGATGGACAGGCTCTCGTTCAGTTGGTCGAAGGGCGGGTGGGGGATGAAAGCTTCAAGCAGCATGACCATCCCCACCACAAAGGTGATCAGCAGCGGTATCTGTCGACGCATTCGGGTGTCCTAGACAAACATTTCCAGCTTGAGAAAATCCACCACCGACTGAAGGCTCCCGCTACCCGTCCACAGCGCCAGGGTGGCCACCAGGCTTCCCAGAAGAATGGCCGCCATCACGATCAGCTTGCCCAGGTCCTGTCCCTTGAGACTACCCAGTTGCTTGGGGTCGCCGCTCAAATAGGCGCTGGCCGCGAAGAGTTCCTCACCCATCAGCGTGTAGTCGCAGGCCGCCACGAAGAATGGGAGCTGAGAAGGCATGGCGGTGCCGGCGATCTGGATGGCGCCGATCCGGTTGCCGGTTTCGGCCAGCAGCAGCGATTCGGCAAAGAAGGCTCCCATGTAGAGGCAGGTAGCCGGCTGGTCGCGAAGCAGCATGCCGTTGACCCCGGCCACGTAACCGAACTGCTCGTCGGTGAGATAGTGGACGATGTCCTCGTTGTAGCTCTCCGGGCGGCCGGCTTCCAGGTAAGCCTGCCTCACGACTTCTCTGCCGGTGGTCATGACCAGCGAACGGCTGACCGGAACGTCCAGTTTGGCGTCATACTCGGCAATGGTGCGGGAGACGTATCCAAGCAGGGTGAGGCCGGCCAGGGTCTGGACGTTGTCCAAGTCCATGATCCCAGGCACAAAGACCACCGGCCGCCCCATCTCGGTGGCGCGGCCCACGGCTTCGTCGACGGCTTCCAGGCCCGCGATCTTGCGCACGAACAGCTTACGGCCTCGGGAGGCCAGCTGGATGAACAGGATCACAAAGAAACAGATGGCGCCGCCGATGACGAGTATCCAATATTTATCCCGGTCGAACCACTGAGCCCTGGACTCTCCGGTCACGATTTCGGAGACGGCGCTGGAGTCGGCCGTTCGGGCCACCACCTTGAAGGAGTAGCGGACTCCCCGTTCGGCGCTGGAGAAGGTCCGCGATTCCTCAGCGGGACCCACGGTTCCCAGCGACAGCCAGGGGTCCTGGGCGCCCGGCGGCGCGGCTTCGCCGGGCAAGCGTGATCGGAAGACTTCATAGGAGAACACCCCGGGGTCGGAGGAGTCCTTCCACCGGACTTCAATGGCGTGCCCCGAATCGTTGGGTACATCCAACGCTTCCACCAGGGTCGGCGGCGACGGGCTCTCAGAGGGAGCCTCCTGCGCCTCCAGCAGCGGAACGAGCGCCAGGGTGGCACACCACAGAGGCAGCCTGCCAAGGATTTTCATCAGTCGTGACCCTCGATAATCTCGACGTTGGCCCGGGGCACGGAAACCGGCTCCTCGAGACCCTCCACCCGCACCGAGACCACTCTGGCCCTGGACCCCGAATCCAGCCGTGCCGGCTCGGAAGGCAGGGCCGCCACCCGGCCCAGCTTGCCGAAATAGGGATTACGGATGATGCGGACGGTGCTTCCGACATCCATGCCCTGCTCCCGGGTCCGGTCCAGGGACTGCGAGGCGGCGTCCCGTAGGGGGATGATGACCTCGGGGCGAATGACCCCGGCTCGAATCTGGGTGGCTCCGTTGATGGAGGCTCGCTGTCCCTGGTGCCGTTTCAACAGCCTGAACGTCCGAGGCGTCATGTCAATTCTTCCAAATCCCTCGGTGACGATCAAGGTGACCCCCAGATTTTCGTGTCCGGTGATGGCCACGCCCAGGTCGTGGCCCAGGAATCGGCGCAGGTCCTGGTCGTCGAATCCTCCCGCCACCACGCCGCGGATTCCGAGCTCAACCGCCTTTTCGAGGGCGGCTCCGGTGACCAGGGATCCTCCCACCACCACCCGGCCGCGCAGGTCGGCCGAGAGCGAATCTTCATCCAGGACCTCCCGGGGCGAGGAAGAGACCACCGTAATCTCACCGGCGGCCTCGCCTCCGATTCCAAAGATTCCCTGAATCAGGGTGCCGCAGCTTTCGACCACCACCCCCTGGTCGGGCACCACCTCCAGGACCCGGCCCTCGATGTAGGCGTCGACTTCAACGGGTTGGGGCGGGCCCCGCAGCACCACCTGACCGGTGACTCCGGAAATGCTTTCGATGGTCCCCTCCATGGTGGCCGCCGCTCGGGAGGTGAGCAGACCAAACAGGGAGCTGGCTTGGGCAATGACCTCGCCCTGCCGCACCGGGTCGCCCTCCTTCTTGAGCATGGCGCCTGGCACGTCACTCTGGTCGACACCCATTTTATTGGCGACGTTGACGATTTCGACCCTGCCCGGAAGGAAGGTGCGGGCCACCACGTCAGTGGGCTCGACCCGGGCCCCCTGCCCGACCACCACCTCCCCGGGGATCGGCAGGATGCGCCGCCGCCGGAGCAACTCGTTTTCCGTCACCTTGAGACCGGGAGTGTAGGCATGGGCCATGGCTTCAGTGAGGGAGCGTTTCCGTGGAATAGACTCCGATTTCCTCGATCCAGGCTTTCAGAGAGCCAATTCTCTCGGCCGGCTCGGAGGGGAACCGCAGAGGCCGCCCCCGGCAATCGACAATGAGCCCCACCCTTCCTCCCTGGACCGTCGCTTCCATGGGGACGCCCTTGCCGCGTCCGACGTCGAAATCACGGGCGGGGTCCAGGTGGACCCGAGCCTCGGCCCCGGTCTCCAACCGGTGGCGCCGCATCTGGCCTACCCGGAGGGTCTCGCGCCTCTCTTCTCCCCCGGGCAGCTCCAGCCTGTAGGCCAGCGCCGGCCGGCCGGCCTTGGCAGTGCCCCGGGGGGCAATGCAGGTGCCCAGGGCGACCAGGCAGTCCTTTTCGAAGACTTCGGTGGCTGCCCGGGCATGCACCTGGGACAGGACGCCGAGATGGGGCATCATGAAGATGCTGTCCTTGGCCAAACGGGTGACCCCCTCCGGAAGGAAGGAGTCAATCAGCATCATGGCGGTCTGCTCCAGGCGGGGCGCGTGAGAGAGCACGCCGCCCGAAGCCACCAGCAGGTCCAAGTCCATCATCTTGACCAGCGATTCGATCCCGGCATCCTGATCGAAGGAGTCGGCGATGGTGCGTTGCTGCTGCACCCCCTTGAGTCGGGTGGCGAAGGCCCGGTGCTGGAGAAAGGCCAGGCGCAGCGCCTCTCTGGCGACCGCCTGTTCGAAGACCAGCTCCTCGGCCGTCTGGGGGATGGTGGTTGGCCGGATCATCTTGTTCTTGATCCGGTTGCGCAAATCCCGCTCCTCCATGGTAAAGGGCATCCACCGCATGACGTTGGCCAGCCCGGCTTCGGCCAGGACGTTGGAGATGGAATAGCTCATCCCCAGATTGGCCGATACCGTGCGGTTGAAGTCCTCCCCGAACACGCTGAAGACATCGGTGGTGGCCCCTCCGATATCGACCCCCACGGCATTGATCCGGGCTTCATTGGCCACCCGCTTGAGGATGGCGCCCACCGCCGCCGGCGTGGGCAGGATGTCGGCGTCGACCCATTCCATCAGTCTGGCGTAGCCGGGCGCCTGTTGCATGACGTGCTCCAGAAACAGGTCATGGATCCGCTCACGGGCGGGCAGGAGGACTTCTTCTTCCAGCGTGGGGCGCAGGTTGTCGACGATGCTGAGATTGGTCTTTCGACCCAGCACCCGGGTGACCTCATCGCGTCGGGACCTGTTGCCGGCATAGATGACCGGCAGGCGATAACCGGCCCCCAGTCGAGGCTTGGGATCGGCGGCCGCAATGGTTTCGGTGATCTTGACCACCTTGTCGGTGCGGGCGCCGTCAACCTCGCCGGCGATCAGAATCATGTCCGGACGGAGTTGCCGAATGCGTTCGATGCGCTGGTGGGGCAGCCGGCGGTCGTTGAGGGCGATGACGTCCATCACGATAGAGCCGGCGCCCAAGGCGGCCCGTTCGGCGCTTTCGGCCGTCATCGACCGGACCACTCCGGCCACCATCATCTGCAATCCTCCCCCGGCGCTGGAGGTGGAAATATAGAGATCGCACCCCTCCTCGCCACGGGCGGGGCGTATGATCCGGCCCTCGGCGTCCAGGAGCTTACGGCCCGAGAGTTCGCCCAACTCGGTCACCGCGTTGAGCACGCCCAGAGTCACGTCCTCGAAGGGGGCTTCCACGGTGGTGGGAGCTTCGCCTCGATGGGTCTGGCGGTACTCCTCCCCAATCTTCTGGATGAGGATCGCCTTGGTGGTGGTGCTCCCGCAGTCGGTGGCGAGAATGACTCGGATATCGTCCAATGGGGTCAACCGGCGGCTCCCTTGAGGTCATTGCCGGGTGAGGAGGACAGGGGCTTTTCCGCCGCCTGTTCCTCGATCTCCTGCAGCAGGCATTCGACGCTCTGGCTGCGCTCCAGGATGCGCCGGACACGGCCGTATTCGGTGGCTGCGAACAGTCCGCGAACCACCGGTTCAAAAAAGGCCATGGCCTGACTCCCAAGATAGTTGAGCGGCTTGGCTGACTCCAGGACGAAAAGGGCCGGCGCCTGCATGCGCCGCCGCACGATGGCCGCCGCAATTCTCTTTAGCAGGCGGCGTTCCTGGTCGGTGAGCGGTTCCTCGTACCGCTCCAGGGAGAACGCCTGCTTCAATCTCCGACGCCAGGATGGCTGCATCATCCCCTCGAATTGGCTGCCGTTTGCGGGTTGATCTTGCTTTGCACGAAGTGGACCACCGCCTGACGGTCGGCCCCTGCAAACCGCAGGTAGAGTCCGCGGTGGGATTCCAGGCGGCTGCGCCCGGGGAAGGGGCTCAGAAGCACGCCATGGGCGTCCACCCAGTAGGATCGGCAAAACGACCAGGGCTTGTGCCGGCGGTAGCACAGGATCCGGCTGGAAACACCCTCATCGCTGAGCTGATAGGTGGTGGGCAGCAGGAAGTCATGGACACCCATCAGCAGCAGGATCACCGACAGGAGCGCCCAGCCGGGACTTTGGGTTCCGAGATAGACGGCCGCCGCCGTGGCGGCAATCACCACCGACAGGATCAGGCCCTTCCGGGGCGCATGTTGAACGGGCAGGCTCACCCAGCGCACAGAAGTCTCCTATCCCACATTTCTCAGCGGGCCAGCGCCTTGTAGTAGTCCTCCACCTGTTTCCGGTAGCGGGATGGAGCGTCCTCGTCCTTGACCAGATGAATCGGGTCGCTCCCGCCGAGTTGCCGGACCTTGCGGCTCAGGTCGAATTCCAGTTGCCGCAGGTCCCCGATCACGCTTTGGCGAAGTCTCTCCAGTTCCTGAGGATCGTGGAGAAAGCGGAGCGACTTCATCTGTTCCATGCGTTTCACCATGTTTCTGACCTGGGCTGCCAGATCGGTGTCGCCGGCAAGGCTTCGGCTCAAGTCCCGGGCTTCTCCCAGGCGATGTTGGAACTCCTTTTCGAACTGGCGGGCCTGGCGGGGCGTCAGGGTCGAGGGTGGAGGCAACTGCCGGTCGCCGAAATTGACTGCAGCCTGGCCGCGGCCCCGGCTTGTCCGATTCTGCTCCCGGGTCTCGCCGGCCACAGACTTGCCCGACTGCGACTCCCGCCGGACACCTTCCGGCTGGCTCGGGTGGGGAGGCTGCCGGGAGTCGTTCCCGGCAGGCCCGGCCGGAGGTTTGGAGCCGGAATGAGCCTGCAGGTCCGCAATCCGTTGCTTCAGCGACTCCAGGCTCGACAACAGGTCTCCGGCCTGCACCAGCGCCCGGCTTAGCCGCTCTTCGGCCGATGGTTTTCCCGGGCCTTTACGGAGGGCCTCACCGGCGGCGGAGACTTGTTGCTGCAGGTCCGACAGGGCGGTCTGGATGCGCTCCTCGTCCCGTCCGGCAAGGTCGAGCAGTCCCAACTGGAGGAACTGCCTGCTTCGAGCCAGTTGTTCATGCAGTCCCCGGTCCTGGATGGATTGGCCGGCAACCCTCAGCCTTCGCGAAGCCTCGGGCTGTTGGGGGTCGGCCCCTTTGGCCGTGGAGAAAAGGCGGCTCTCCATCTCCCTGAGCGACTGCTGCAAGCTGGTTTTATCCTCCAGAATCCGCCGTTTTCGTTGCAGCAGCGGCTCGATCCGTTCCTCTCGGGCAATGCCGGCTTTCAGATCTTTCAGCTCCGACCGGATGTGTCTCTGATGCTGCACCAGCCCCCGGGCCTGGTCCTGAAGTTGTCTCAAGTCCGAATCCAGGTCCGCCTGTCGCTGGCGATCCAGCACCGAGCGAGCATCCCGGAGCCGGCTCAATGCCTGCAGGCCCCGGTTTTCGGCCTGGCTTCCCCGGACGCCTCTGAGGTGTTGCATTTCCCGGGCCGCCTGCTTCAGGCGTTGGCTTACGTCACGCAGCGACGGGCTTTCCATTTCCCTGGACAATCGTTCCAACCGTCTGGCCAACTTCTCCGCCTCGGCCTGGAGCATGCCCTGGCGGGATCCTTCGGCTGTCTGGCTCTGCCCCTGGGAGCCTTGCAGCCTCCGGCGGCGATGGTTGTCATTGATCTGCTGCTGCCGGCGCGCCAATTCACGCAGCTTGCGAGTGGCTTCGTCCATCTGCCGGGCTGAATCGGAGGAACGGGCCTGCCGCTGGACCTCGTATTGGTTCTTCAGCCTGTCCAGCTCCAGCTCGAACAGGCTCTCCAGTTCCTGGGCCCAGGTCGTCCGACCTTGAGCTCCGCCGCGAGCCACCTGGACTTCCTTATAGAAGGTTTCGGCCCGCCTCAGGTACTGTAGTGCCTTCTGCTGGTGGGGGACGGCCTCTTCCGGGTCTCGTCGGGAAAGCGATTGATGGGCCGGGTCCATGGCCTGGACGGCCTGGATGAGGTTCTCGAAAAACTTTTGGATGCCCTGGTCGAGGCCGGTCAGGGCTCTCCGCTGGACTCGGTCGGCCAGGGATTGGGTGCGCTGTTGCAGCTTGAGTTGCAGTTCCCCGACCAGTTGCAGGGAATTCCGGTACTCCTCCTTCTCCAAGCGCTCCCGATCGCGAATCAATCCCCAGGTGGCTACCAGGATCTCCTTCTGGCGCCGGGAGAGCAGCGAATCCACGCCGGCGCCCTTCCTGCCGCGCCGGGTTCCCGACTGACGTTCCAGGTACTTCTTGCCGAAAGGACGCACTTCCAGGAAGTAGATGTCGCTGGTGGTGGTCGAACGGGCGTCGGAGGCCCGGGCGAAATAACTGACGAAGTCGCCCGGCTGGAGATCGAATTCCTCCAGGAAAAACGTATGGGTCGCCGAGATCGACCGGGGGAGCCGTCCGCCCTTGGGTTTGAAAAGCTCAACCCTGGCCGTCCGGGCGCCGTTGAGGGCGTAGTGCAGCTCCAGGTTCCTCAGACCGAAGTCATCGTCGGCCTTGGCTTCGGTCAGGACCTCCTCCAGAGCGGTGGCTTGGCGGTCTCGCCCCGGCCTGGTCCAGGCCAACTGGGGAGGTTGATCCTGGAGGGCGGTAATGGAGTAGGGGTGGGATTCGATCCTCTTACCGGTCCAGCCCTCGGTGAGCTGAATTCGATAGGTCGAGTCCCTGGAGACCTTGATGTCGCCGATGACGGCAAGTCCCGGCTCCTTTAGCATCGGCACGGCAGTCCCGTCCCCCAGCAGAATGCGGGCTGAGACCGGTTCGAGGTTGAGATGGGCCTTGACTTGCACCCGAGTGCCCTGGAGGGCTGCAATGTCGCCCCCGTTTTTCTGGGTGCGTTGGGGCAGGCCGGTGTAGTCCGGAAAGCGGTAGGTCAGATCGATCTGCCGGACCCGAGCCGTCTCCATGACCGAGAGCTCATAGGAGTCGGACCGGACGTTGCCGGCCTGGACGTAGTAGCGAACGGCCTCACCGATGTCCACAAAGGAAAACCCGTACCGATTGGCGCCGGCCTCGGCGGTCATCGGCCGGGATTTCCAGCTTCCACTCCGGGGGTAGCGGAAGAACAGTTGGACCTGTTCCGCCTCGAAACCCTCGAGCCTGGCCGTGACGGTCTGGTCCGACCCCTTTCGGATTCGGGTGTCGCCAGGCGACACCTCGATCCGATAGAGCGCTGCCGCCTGGGGCCACCATTGATCGGCATAGAGCTTCAGAGTCGCGTACTGGAAATAGCGTGGGCCATGGAGCTGCAGCAGGAGAAACAACAACATCAGGCCGGTGCTGACCAGGGCCGACTGCAAGGGTTCCTTGCGGTTGAAGAGCTCTCGGGGACTGACCCTCCGGCTCTGGCGGGCGGCGTCACGCAGCAGGAGGGGCAGGAAAGGGTGGCGTTGGCCACCGGGGCTCGCCCGGGAGGCCAGTTCGGTGGCTGTGACCAGGCGATCCTGAAGTTGCGGGTAGCGCTCCTCGATGGTGCGGGCGATCTGAATGTCGCTGACCCGGCGAGCCAGGGGGCGCACCACCAGCCAGGCCAGGGAGATTCCGATGATCAGCAGGGAGGTCCAGCGGGCCAGGCCGAGGATCCCTTGGCTGTAGTTCCAATAGTCGACGCTGGCGACGGCGGCGGCAACCGCAATCAGGGAGAGGGTCAGCCACCAGGCCAGGCCCCGAACGGAAGCGATGCACCGGAAACGCCGGCGGACCCGGCGGATGGTGGTCTGCAAGCGTTGCTGTTCCGGAGTCATGGAGCCCACTTGGCTATAGCCCGCATATCTCACCGGGTCGCTGGAACCATGATGAAAAGCAGTTTTTCTTCAGTCCTGTACGCTGCTAGGATAGCGGTTCGCCAGCAAACTCTCAACCGACAAAGCCAGACAGGCGATCAGAACCAGATACCACCAGAGATGCTGCCGGTTTTCCAGGGTGTGGCTCCGGTCGACGGCGGTTGGCTGCCGCGGCGGGGCGCCCGCCTGGTGGGGTCTCCGAGGCAGCCGCGCCGCGAGCTGCTCCGGGTCCCGGACCCGCAAGTCCGATTCCCGCGGGTCCAGATTGGCGGCCAGCAGGTGCTCTGCCTCCTGCACTCTGGAGCGGTAAAAGCCCGGTTCGGTCAGTTTCAGCGACGATCGGTCTTCCCCGACCAGATCGTCCAGGGGAATCTCCCGTCCGGAAGGCGCCACCACGCTCCAGGTATGGGCGAAGGACCGGTTGGAGGCTGAGAGTGTGGCCAGGGCCTTGCCCCATTGGGGATTCAAGGACTGAAGCGTGACCCGGTCGCCGACCCTGTAGGCTCGCGGGGAGGATTGGAAACGGGCCGCGTGCTTGACCATTTCCTGGCAGAAGGGCAAGAAGACCGATTTCAGGGGGAGCTGGTTCCAGCTTCGATCCAGGGACGACGTAAACAGCAGAACCAGGCCCCTGCCGGAGGTTTTCTCCAGCAGCAGCGGACTTCCGTCCTGCAGGGCGGCCAGGACCTGGCTGCCTGCCCTGGGCTTGGCCAGGTGGTAGTCGCTGTAGGCGGTGGTCATGAAATAGGAGAAGTGGACGTCTTCAAAAAGGTTGAAGATCGGATGGCTCTTCTGCAGGCGGCCAATGTGCTGGTCCCCGCCGGGCCCGGCGGCACGGTATCGCTTCAGCAGAGTGGCTGGCAGGATCTCTTCCAGGTTGACCAGGCTTTCGGCATCGGTGCGGGGTCCCGAAATCAGCAGCAGGCCGCCCCCCGATTGGACGAACCGGGTCAGGGCGGAAGCTGTCTCCGGGGGGAGGGGGCCGCAATTGTTCAGGATCACCGCGGCATAGGAAGCCAGCTTGGCCGGTGGGATCTGACCCGGTTTGCCCACCTCCAGGTCGAAGGGAGAATCGGGACTCGCCGTCAGCGCCCGGCTCAGGTAATAGTCATCCCGGGGGCGGCCACCCAGCAGCAGGGTCTTTACCCGGGGAGGAGGGGAGAGCGAGCTGTAAGCGAAGTTGTCCTCGGGCAGGGCATCTTCGTGTTGCAGGTGAAGCCTGGCGTTGGACTCGCCCGGGGGGACGGCTACCGACTCGAATCGGGCCAGTCTCCTATCGTCGACTCCCAGTTGGACCGTCCGATTGCGGGCGGGCCGTCCGTTGATCTCCAGGGCCAGATTGAGGTCCAGCGTCCGCTGGAGGTGCTGGGATCGAATCCCGGCTGTGATGGTTACCCGGGAAGAGGAGCGATTTTCGGGTTCAATGGTGACCTGGCCGATGGAGACATTGGGTCCGGAAGCCGGAACCACCGGGTAGGTGCGAAGGTCAACCCTCTCACCGATGGAGACGTTTTGCGATCCGGGCCTCCAACCCGACTCCTGAAAGTCGCTGATCCAATGGATTTCCGGAGAGCCTTCCGGAGCGCCTGCCAGGAGTTGGTCAGCCAACCGCAGTGCCGGCCCATGGTCGGTCCCGGCAAACCCCGGCTCAAGGGCGTCGATGAGCTTGCCGACCTCCCTGGGACTGGCCTCAGGCCGGTTGAGGAGTCGTGTGGAATCCGAAAACAGGACCGTCTGGATCCGGTCTCCGGGACTCATGCCCTCCAGAATCGATCGGGCCTGCGCCTGAGCCCGCTCGAACCGGTCCCCGAAGCGCATGCTGAATGAGTCATCCAGCAGAAGGATCAGGGATCGGGCGGCGGAACCGGAAAGACCGATGGCGTCGGGGTCGGTGAGCAGCGGCCGGGCAAAGGCCAGCACCAGCAGGAGCAGGGCGGCCAGGCGCAACAGCAGCAGCAGAGGGTGTCTCAGCCGCTGCTTCCGGAGGGAGGCTTTGGGCGTGCGGCGGATGAACATCAACGAGCTGAAGAGAACCTGGCGAGACGTTTCCCTCCGAACCAGGTGGACCAGGATCGGACCAATGAGGGCAAGACTGCCAATGAGGAATAGCGGGTTGAGGAATTGCATGACGCGCCAGGGGAACTGCCGGTCCTCGCCCCTACATCGATTTTTGCCTGGTGGAAAGGTAGCGGTAGAGGGCCAAGTCCAGGGGGTCGGAGGTTTCCAGAACCATAAAGTCCACTCCCAAGCCGCCGCAGAGGTTCTCGATTTCCTGCTGATGGCTCTTGAGTCGCGCCAGGTAGTCCGCTCGAACCAGCACCGGATCCATTATCAGTTTGCGGCTGGTTTCCATGTCCACCAATTGCACGGCGTCGGCAAAGTCGAACCGCTGCTCCTGGGGGTCGAGAATCTGAATGACGATGACGTCGTTGCCTTTGAAACGAAATTGTCGAACACTTTCGACAATCTCCTGAGTCGGCGCATACAAATCGGAAACCAGAACCACGATACCCCGCCGGTGGATGGTTTCCGCCACGGCCTGCAACGGTTTTCCGAAGGAGGTCCCGGCATCGGCCTTCACCTTGTCGATCACATGCAGCAGGTCCAGCAGGTGCTCTCTCCGGCAGCGGGGCGCCCGTTTGTCCACCAGGCCTGCGGCGAAGGTCGTCAGCCCCACTCTGTCTCGTTGTCGCTGGGCGAAATAGGCCAGGCAGGCCGTGAGATAGCGGGCATAGTCCATCTTGCTGACGGAACCCGAGCTGTAGGCCATGGAGCCGGAGATATCCAGCAGCAGGTAGACGTTGGTGCTGGTCTCGCCCTCGTACTGCTTGACGTAGTGGCGGTCGGATCTGGCGTACACTTTCCAGTCGATCTGGCGAATGTCATCTCCCTCGATATATTGACGGTACTGGGCGAAATCGACACTGAAACCCATGTAGGGGGAGCGATGCAGGCCGGAGACGAATCCTTCCACAACCGTTCGCGCCACCAGCTCCAGGTCGCCGATCCTGGACAGGACGGCGGGGTCCAGGAAACGCAACGGGGAGTGCTGGGAGATCGTTCCCGTTGGGGGATTCATGGACTGACTCCCTTGCCGTTCACGAAACCGGCCCGGAGAGGGGTTACAAGCCCGAGGCCGGCGCCGGTACGGCTTCGAGCAGCTTGCGAATGACCACGTCGGAATTCACCTGCTCCGATTCGGCGTGAAAGTTGGTAAGGATGCGGTGGCGAAGGACCGGCGGCGCCAGGTCGCGAATGTCGTCAACCGACACGTTGTAGCGACCTTGCAGGACCGCCCTGGCTTTGCCGCCCAGGATCAGGAATTGGGAGGCCCTCAAGCTGGCGCCGTAGTTGACCCAGGACTTGATAAAGTCGGGAGCGCTGGGATCGCTGGGACGGGAGGCTCGCACCAGGCGTACCGCATAGCGGGCAACCGAATCGGCGACGGGAATGCGGCGGACCACGCGCTGGAACTCGACGATTTCCGCCCCCCCGATCAAGGGCCGGAAGCGAATGTCTCGGAGGGAGGTGGTGTCCTTCACCACCTGGATCTCTTCCGACTCCGAGAGATAGTCGATCAGAATGTTGAACATGAAGCGGTCGACCTGGGCCTCGGGCAGGGGATAGGTGCCTTCAAGCTCAATCGGGTTCTGGGTGGCCAGCACATAAAAGGGGGGCTGGAGGTCGTAGGTAACGCCCTGAACCGTCACGCTGTATTCCTGCATGGCTTCCAGCAGGGCCGACTGGGTTTTGGGAGGGGTTCGATTGATCTCGTCGGCCAAAATGAGGTTGGCGAAGATCGGACCCTTGACGAACACCAGAGTCCGCCGCCCGGTGGTGTGGTCTTCCTCGATGATGTCGGTTCCGGTGATATCGGCCGGCATCAAGTCGGGTGTGAACTGGATCCGATTGAACTTCAGGTCCAGGACCCTGGCGATGGTCTTGATCAGCAGCGTCTTGGCCAGGCCCGGCACGCCGGTAATGATGGAATGCCCCCCCACGAACAGAGAAACCAGGACCTGATCCACCACACGGTCCTGTCCGACGATTTCCTTTCGGATCTCCTGCAGGATCTCCCGGTGGGCCCGGCGCATCTTTTCCAGCAACTCCACCTCGGAAGAGGCCGGTGCACCTTCCCCGGGAGTGACGAGGGCCGCTTCCTGCGGAGCTTCAGGCTTGGTGAACATGGGGTAGGTTCCGTTATCCGTTGGCTGCCGCCCTATGGACACAGAGGGCCGCCGGTGAGAAATGCGGGCTTGGTCCACCGGCCGCCGAACCCCGCCCGAGGGGCCGGCCCCGGCGGATTCAGACGCCTATTCCACCAGGGTCAACAGCAAGTCCTGGGCCGGCTGGTAGCCGGGGGCAATTTCCAGGGCGGAGAGAACCTCGGCTTTGGCCTCGACCCGCCGGCCGAGGCGAAGCAAGGCCCGGGCAAGATGGTAATGAGCGGCCGCGCGGTCAGGGGGCTGGAGGGCCAGCAGGGCGCGATACTCTCGCGCCGCCATGGCTGCTTCTTCCTGCTGCATGAAGAGACCGGCCAACTGTTTGTGGGTTTCCCGGTCAAAGGGGTAGACATAGATCGCTCGTTCCAGAATCGCTGCAGCCTCTTCCACCCTCCCGGCTTCCTGCAGCCAGGCGGCCAGGGTGGTCAGCGACTCCAGGTCGGCGCCATGGATGTCGGTGAGCTGCCGAAGTTCATCGATGGCTGCCTCGGTCAGGCCCCGTTGACGGTAGATCCGGCTGAGTTGGCGGTAAGGGCTGTCCGAGCCCGCGTAGGCGGGAAACACCGCCTTGGCGCGACTCAGCAAGCCAACGGCCGCCTCCTCTTCTCCGCGCTCCCGATGATATCCTGCCATCTTCAGGTTGGCAAAAAAATTGTTCGGTTGCTTTGCCAGCAGCGCCTCCAACCGCTCGGGAGAATTCATCAGCTCCCGCTGCCCCAGGATTTCGAAGTCGACATGCTTCAGGGCGCCTCCAAGGATTGATTCCAGATAGGCCTTGAACTGGCGGTCGAAGTCCCCGGGAGACAGATCCAGCACCTGCCGGAGCGCATCCTCCAGGGAGGCGTTCCGCCGGAAGCTTTCCAGCATGGACAGGATCCTGGGAAAGCCGAAACGCGCCTCGATGAACTCGCAGGCCATGCCGGCCTGAAAGTAGGAGAGGGCGACCTGGCCGGGAAACTGAGGGCGCAGAAACCCGCCGTTCAGTTCGCGGATGGGCAGCAGCTTCTCCTGCTGAATGAACTTCAACGTCTGCAGGTCCAGATGGTCGCCCCAACCGGGCATGGCCCGGTGCTCCTCCATGACGGAGATCCCCTCGCTGAACCAGCGGGGGACCCGATGGCCGGTCATCCCCAGAGTGATGACATGGGCGTATTCGTGCCACAAGGTGCTGCCCCAGTTGAATTGCCCCCGGGGGCGGGCTCGTGGAGAGTCCATGACGATGCCGGGTCCGAAGCAGACTCCCAGGGCCCCCAGGCCGGGGACCCCCAGCGCACGGACGGCAAAGTCCTCGTGGTTGGGGTACATCTCGAAATAGATCGGTTCAGGAGGGCTGAATCCGTATCTGGCAGAGAGGGTCGCGTGGGCCTTCTCCAGCAACGGGGGCACATAGTGGCCCAGAAGGGCTGCTTCCTCCCGGTGCAGTTTGAGAGTGAAGTGGGGCGTGGTCAGCTTCTCGAATTCCACCAAGCTGTCCAGCAGGCGCAGGGTGTTGACGGTCCAGAGGTTGAAAGGATCCACCCGATAGGCTCTTTCCAGGATCTCCTTGGCCTCGGCTTCCCTTCCGATCCTCAGCAGATTGACCCCCAGATCGGCGTAGGCGCTGAAGAGATTGGGATTCAACCGGATGGCCTGCCGGAAGAAGTCCACCGCCTGCCGGTACAGTCGCTGGGTGACGCAATATCGGGCCAGGTGCCGGTAGACCTCTCCGTATCTCGGATTGAGCTTCAACAGGGCTTGCAGGGCATCTTCCAGGGCTTGCTCCCGACCATGGGCGTAGTGCATGACAGCCTGGAGGGAGCGGGCCTTCAGCGAGCGGGGGTTGATCTCCAGACACTGTCTGATCTTCTCCTCGGCCGCCGGGAAATCCTCGCGCTCGATTGCAATCTCGGCCAGGGCGGCGTGGGCCGGCTCCAGGTTGGGATTGACTTTCAGGGCTTTCCCCAGCAGAGCTTCCGCCTGTCCGGAAAGGCTGCCGGTATGGGTCAGCGCCAGGCCCAACAGGGCTTCCGGAAGATTGGGATTGATCTTGAGCGCGGCGCTGAAGCTGGCCGAGGCGCCGGCCGGATCGTATTTCTCCAGGAAGAGATTCCCCCAGGCAATCTGGGTCTCCAGGTCACGAGGGTTGGTCTGGGTGGCCCTGCGAAAGAACCGGTTGGAATCCCGGTATTGCTGCAAATGCTGCAGGGCGATCGCCGCCAGGCCGAGATCGCTTGTCTCCTGCCTCTCGATGCGGGAGTAGAGCTCGAGGTAGAGCCGCCGGCTTTGCGGCAATTGACCCTGATCCTCGAGAAGCCGGGCCAGTCCCAGTTCGGCCCGGTTGCGGCAGCTCTCCTTTTGCCTGGCCTTCTGCAGGGACTTGCGGGCCAGGCGGAGCTCCCCCCGCCGCCGATAGGCTTCCCCCAGCAACACCTGCAACTGACAGGCGTCCGAGTGGTCCTCCAGGAACCTGAGGGCCTGTTGCTCCACCGGCCGGTAGCCACCGGTGGCCAGCAGTGTCTTCAACAGACCCAGGCGAGCTTCGAGGGAAGGAGGGGTTGCCGATTCCGCCAGCTCTCGGTAGAGCAGCAAGGCCCTCTGGTAGTCGCCGCCCAGGAGGGAGCGGTCGGCTTCTTCCAGGCTCGGGGTGCCGCCCGGCAGCGGCGCCGGCAGCCACAGGAGGGCGGCCAGCCAGAGGGTCGAGAACAGGGTTAACCCGCATTTCTCACCACGGGTTGAACTCTTGAGAAGAGCGCAGGGAGTGAGGGTCGTGTTTAGCGTCATTTTGGAGAGGCAGTGCGTTCCGCGACGGCGCCACTAATCCGCCGCCTACGCGGCTACGGCCTGCCCTTTACCCACAAGTTCAACCGGGACGCAGCCTCTCATATAGATTGCTGGTCCGGTTCAGCTTGATGAGTCTTTCGTAAGTTTCGGCCATGGTCGCCAGGCGCACGTACCCTTCCCAGATTTTCTGGTGGCCGGGCGGCGGGTCGTTGTTCCGGTTGAGATATCCGCCCAGCATGGCCAGGGTCACCACCGTAGCTCCGAGATTGTCGGGCAGGGACAGCCTGCGGTCTTGAGCGAAGTCCTTCAGGGCCAGGATCTCCATGTCGGAGAACAGCACCTCGGCCCCCAGCTCCGGCCTCTCCCGGCCCAGCAGGGTCATCGCCATCAAACGCCAAGCGATCACCGCCTTGATGGTCACCGCCCGTTCGATCCGATCCCCGCTCCGGTGCCCCAGGTATTCCACCTTGCAGCCCGTCTTCAGCACCCGGTGCCAGTCCTCGATGCGCCAGCGCAGGCGATACCACTCCAGCACCTGTTTCGCCTCTCGGCTCGACTTCACCCCCACACTGGTCAACAAGAACCACTCCAACGGCCGGACTCCCTCGGGGGCATTGTCCTCCCGCACATGGACCAGGTTCAGACGGACCGGGGCCTCCTTTGTGAAGTCGCTGTTCCTCGGCGGCGCCAACTCCACCGTGCGCCAGCGCAACCCCACCCGGGCCAGGCGCGCCTCCCGCTTCTCGCCGGCCTTCTGCTGACCGGTCGCCCGCCTCCCCGAACGGCGCCCCACCTCGATCTCCATCCCCGCCTGCGCCCGCGCCGCCCGCACCCGCTCGAACAGCTTGGGCAGTTGCCTGCCCAACCGCCGGTTGTGCTGCGCCCGCACCAGCAGATCCACCGTCCCCAACCGCCGCTGCTCCACAAACAGTTCGAAGCTGTCCCCCTCCCGGTCCATCACCGACACCGGTCGCACCCCCTCCAGTTCCGAGGCCAACCTGGCGCACTCCCGCAGCCCCTCGACCCAGCGCCGGGTCTTGCGCTCCCCCGCCGGCTTGCGCTTCGGTCCCCCTGCCTCCGGCGCCTCGTACTGGATCTGAGGCACCCCCAGCGGCACCCCCTCCCCATCCACCACCAGCGTCGAGTGCATGTGCAGCCCCAGCGTTCCCGATCCGCTCTGGTTCTTGCGGATCAGTCCCAGCCCCCGGCAACCCTCATGCTCGGCGAAGTTCAGATCCGTCCCGTCCTGCAGGCACAGCACTACCTCCTTGCCCTGCATCCGCCTCAGCGTCCGTGCCCGGTGCGGCGCCAGGATATTCTCCGGCCTTACCTCCGAGTCCGCCGGCTGGTCGATCATCCGGTAGTAGCCCATCACCATCGCCTTGTCCGACTGCGCCGCCGAGGAAAACGACCCCATCGGCGCCTCCGCCTGCACCGAAGCACTCCGCACCAGCCGCCGGCTCAAGCGTTCATCCCCCAGCCGCGCTCCCCCCAACTCGTTCTTGGCCCATTCCTCCCGGTCCAGCCCCTCCCCACATGCCAGCGGCTCAATCGGCTCCCGCTCCACCAGGCCCAACTGCTCCCGCCAGTCCTCTGCCAGAGGATACAGGTAGATCGCCTTCACCGCGACCTTCTCATCCGAGGCCCCAAACCGGCCCCGTCCCGCCGTCTCCCCCACCCGTATCCAGTTGCTCGCCTTCAAACTCGTGCCCGCGTGCTCCCCCTCATCCACGAAGGTCTCCACCAGCACCGGCCGGTAGCCGTAGCGCTGCTGGAAGTCCTCCCCCAACCGACCCAACACCATCCCCAGCGCCTTCGAGGCCAAGTTGCGGCACTCCACCCCTTCCCGGATCAGAAACCGGCTCATCCCCACCACCCGGTGCAACTGCCGCTTCCGAGTCCCCTCGTCCCAGCCCATCCACTGGTCCCGCGCCGCCAGCGCCAGCGCCGAGGCCGCAAAGCCCATCCCTCCCAGAGTCCCATGCGCCGAGACGATCAGATAGCGTAACTGTGCCCCCGCATGCCGCACCGCCCCTCGCGGATGCTCCCGTGCCATCAGCCCATTCCACCGATGCCGCTCCCCCTCCTCCCTCACCAGAACCAGCCTCAGTCCCTCCACCGCCTCCACCCGATCCGGGACTCCCTCAGCCGCCGGAATCGCTTCCCCCAGATCCCGAGGCGGCCTCCCCCCGCCCCTGTTGAGCGGTTCCGGCAACGCAATCCGGCCCGCCGCCTCCAGCACTCGCAACGCTTTCACGCAGCCTGCCTGCTGCAGTCCACCCCTCGCATCCCGAAAGCCGAACGCCTCGCACACCCGGCGGCCCGCCGCCGTGCGGCTGGGAAAGCTCTCCGCCGCCATCAAGGCCGCCACCCGCGCCGCTCCCGCCTCCGAGGTCAGGGTCTCGCGTATGCAGTGCTGCTGGTACATGCACTGCTTATGCCATGCGCTTGAGAGTGTGTCAAGGAAAAAGTTGTGTGCCCAGGGCAGGCTACGGCAGCGCGGGGTTCACAGGACCCCGGGCTCACGCCCGGGGCAAAATACTGCCGCGGCTGCGCCGCTCTATACGGAAGACCTGTAGGAGACGTTTCCTCGACTGACCTGCGTCAACCGCGGCTACACCGCTCTCCGCTAAACCACAACACTGCCGGGATATAGGATTTTCCAAAAGATCATTCCCGGGCGCCAGCCCGGGGGTTCCAGCAAGCCGCGAATGCGGCGTCCGCACTTAGCCGTGGGCGTAAGCCGGGCGCAAGCCATTGGAAAAGGGCAGCTCCCTCCCCCGAGCCGCGTAGGCAGCGACTACAATAGATCATTTGTAACACACTATTTATAAAAGACTTATTGTGGATAAGCCTGCTGCAGTCCCCTCATTACATCCCTCTTTTTGAAAAGGAATCCACTGGACTATTCAGGACGTTGGCGGACGTAACTGTTCGGTCAGGCCGTGATGGCTTGGACCCGGACGAGGTTGGAGGTGCCTGCAATCGCAGGCGATCCGCCGGTTCTGCTCGCTACGCCTCCCCCGGACGGCGGATGGACTCCACGGCCTGACCGAACAGTTACTGGTGGACAGGTCAGCCTAGCGGTGGGCCAGGTTGCAATTAAGTTAAATTAGGCGCGCGCACTCCTCCAATAAAACGTTCCCCAAAAAGATCTTGATAGTTCCGGAGATCCCGCTTCTGGGTTTTTATACATTACCCACTCTTCGCTTTTGGCGACTTCTATCATCACGGAACGTACCAACCACCCGAACATGTGCCCCGCGTACTCAAAGTTCTCGTTACACGCGGAATATAGCGGCTGAAAAATTCCATTTTCGACTTGCTGCCAATCCTTAGAGGTCTTCCAATTAGAGGCGAAAAAATCCGTCCTCTCAAAACCTGTGTTGCTTGCCCACTGTTTGATCCTTTCGCGCATCGCCTCCCATTCGCTTGGCAGCATGCGGCTCGATATTGTGCTCAACTCTTCTTGGCGCCTTTGAGGAATCTCTGCACACGTTCCCGTATTAGCGTTTAGTAACATACGCCTCCTTAAGTGTACGGCCCCCTTAACGATCCCGGAAACCAGGACCACAAAATGCCTGTCCATGCTGAAAGTCTTCCCGCAGACGGCGCGCCTGTGGTCCCTAAGAGAACCAGCTCCAACTGAGCGATGTCCTATCTCAGTCCGATTTATGGCGGTTCTTACACCTTCGAGAGTAATTGCTGCTTCTTGGTCTGAAACTCATCCTCCGTGAGAATGCCTTGCTCTTTGAGTTCGGCAAGCTTTTTGATCTGATCCGGTACGTCACTTGAGGGCAAAAGTAATTCCTCATTTTTGCCGATCATCGCCTTTACATGTTCCACCAAATCAGAGACTTGCCCGACTTTTATCCACTTCATCGAGATGGTGTTGCCAGACGCAATAACTTGAATACTGTGCCCCCTAATGCCTTTACTCAACTCAATGGAACTGACGTTCGAATAAGGCATTATCTCAAATTCGAAACCTGCTATCTTCCTGGAAAAGTACACCAACCGCTTGTTGGTTGCGATCAGGACACCGACTCCGAGTGAACCGGTAGCACCCATTACAGTAGCGATGAACTCCTCCCCGGTTTTAAGCTTAAAATGTTGCGCTGCTTGCTTTAGCAAACTATCAATTGTGCCCATCGTCCTCCTCCGTTTCAGAATCCTCTACCGTCGCCTCCCAACCATCCTCCAGCCTTGCCCCTCTCGGCCTGTTTGCCGTTCGTGGTCCGCTGTTTTTCGCCGTCGGCTGCTTGGCCGACTCGACTGCCTTCCCGCAGGGATCACTGTGGAGGGAGCGACCCCCCGAAGGGGAGGGGTAAGTGGTGGACCGAAGGGTGGACCATTTACCCCTCCCCGGTGCCGCACCAGCGGCAAAAAAGGGGGGGTCGCTCCCTCCACCTTCTTCCCTCCCGTGCGACGCCCCGGGCGAGGCGGGGACACGCGGGGCGCCGCCCCGCCACGCTTGTCTCAGCGGATGCGGGCAATCCGTTCCAACCCGCGTCCAATCAGGCTTTCCAGGTAAAGACTTCACCACAACGGCGAGGACTCCGCCCTCTGAGAGAGGAGCGTTGGGGTTGTCAAAAGCGTGCGCCACCTGGATGAGCCACCCCCCCTTTTTCAGTGGCGCATGAATACGACGCCACGGCCTTGACCCCCAGAGGCGGAAATCGTCGATCATTCCAGGGTCATTTAACACCGGGCTTTCCTGCGCGAGCTGGTTGATCTTCTTAAGGGCGGCATTAAGGCCGCCATAGCGTTCAACGGTGTCCCCATCGCTTTCGCTTCCCTCCCCCTGTGGCACGCCGTGGCCCAAGGGATAGAGGAGGCCCGGGAGCTCTGAGAGTAAAGAGGCCCGTGGATTCTGCCGGAGATGTGGAAAACCCCATGACACCGGATCGGACCGCTAGACGCTCGTCTAAGGATTTCCCACACCTCCTTGGACGGGCACGGCCCGCCCACAGGCTCCACCGGCTCGACCGCTGTCTTTTGAATAAACCAAAAACATTCGCTGCTTCGCATACCAAGGGGTATGAAGACGCCGTCACCCAGACTGGCCACGTCTTACGCAACAGGGGTCTACGCTTTCATTACGTCATTGAAAAGGAATGTGTTGCTGTCCAGAAAGTTAACTTAATGAAACGTCATCGGAAGTCAGCGGGGAGTGGGGGAGGCATTGAGAAGAAAACGTATTTTCTCCAATATTTCTTCTGGTGTGGTAATGAACCACTCTTTGCCCGGTGCTTCTGGTATGTCTTGCCCATAAGACTTGAGGAGGTTGTGCAGCACTTTTTCCCATACCTCCGACCTATCCGTTTTCCAGACAATCGTGAGCCTTGGCCTTTCGGGCAGGGCCGTTCCTTGGCCGATCACCCGTTCAGAAACCCTGCCTACGGTCCTGCCGATCTTGCACGGCCAGCTAGAATTTCCTAGCAGCTTTGCGAGATTCTTGTAGGCCGGATAGTAATACACATAGACAGATTCTGGCCCATCCCCAATGACATGTTCAGCTATCTCCGGTTCCGGCCCGGCCTCAATCGATTTTTCCATTTCCTCCCTGATTTACCCATCGCTGGATTTCAATGTAACCCTGTAGCTTCCACGTTCCAAAAACTCGATCTCACCTAAATCTCTCAATTCTTGAAGTACCCGCTCCATAGTCTTCCCAGGCGTGCGCCCGCGTGATGCTGTCTCTTGAATGACCTTGTGAAGCTCTTGGTCTTTCAACTGTCGGAGCGTGAAACGGTCGGAGCCATTATTGACCACAGACCGTCTCACCGCATCTCGGACAGCGTTTCTCCAAATCCTACGCACGTTTCCCTCCTACCGGAAGTCGGACGGGCAGATACTCCGTTTTTTAGGATTCGATACGCCTGTCGAGTTCGCCAGCGAGTTCTTGCGCCTCACTCACTTGCTCAGGGGACATTATCTCCGCAAGTCTGTCTCGCCCCTTGGCAGCTCGACCAGATCCTCGACCGGCGGCAAGACTAAACCAAGCATAGGCCCTTACAAAGTCCTTGGGCACTCCCATACCACCACCGTACATCCGGCCCAGGTGGAATTGAGCACTAGAGCTTCCTTGCTCAGCGGCCTTGCGAAACCACTTCACCGCTTCTGGTTTGTCCTTCGCCAACAACTGGAGGCCCAGCGCCGCCTGGGCTACGGCGAGGCCCTGCTCAGCGGCCTTGCGAAACCACTTTACGGCCTCCAGTTTGTCCTCTGGCACTCCATCGCCAATGTTGTACATGACGCCCAGGTTGTACTGAGCCTCCGCGCCACCTTGTTCGGCGGCGAATTTCACCTTAAGGACAGCAATGTCCTGTTTTGTGGCCCACTTTGCGCTGACTGGAATGGCCTCGGCGGCTGCCCTGGCCTTGGCTTCAGAGGCACCGGCTTCTATCAGCGCCTCATAGACTTCTCTGACCATCGTTCCCATCAGACACCCCCTGAATCCTCAAGCTAGGCCGGCTAGGTTGCGATTTCTCAGCCTCTGGCATACCTAACACCCCGGAAGCTCCCCCAGCCCCGATTTTCCTCTCAGAGGCGAAGTTCTCGCTGCCTGTGGGCAATCCGGGATTTTCGCGACCGATCCCCGGAAAAACAGGCCCGTATTTGCGCTGTGCTGCGTTTTCTTTGGGTCTGATTACCCGTAATGCCTGGGATTTAAGAGGCCTTCGGGATCTTATCAGAAGTATGACCAATGGTTACAGAGTAACGAGGCACGTGCGCTGTGGCGCTTTGCGGCTGCTGGTAGAGACCCGGAGGTGGCCCTGTCGGCTGCGAGCGGGCCACTGGAGCGACCAGGGAGGCTTTTCCTTGGCGCCGTGGCGTGGACAAACGGGTTCGGTGGGCCCAACCGACACCGTTCGGCGTCAGGAAACCCTCCGGTTTCTCCAACCGTCTCGATTGCCTCAGGGGCGATGACCCGAGTCGAGCAGAGCCGTCACTAGCCGGTATCGGCGAAAGGGATCGCATCCACCAGCGAGCGCATTCTTTCCCGGTGTCCCGCCCGGGCCTGGGCCAGAGCGAGGGCCATCATCACCGTCAGGGCGAGGGAGACCCGGGCCCTCACCCGGCTGTGCCCGCGCAGAAAGTGCCGCTCGAACCCGAAGTCGTTGTCCAGTCGGCTGTAGATCCGCTCCAGCGCAGGGCGACGCCGGTAGCCCCGCTTCCAGGACGGGCTCCCGTGCGGGGTCGGGGTAAAAATGCGCCGGTCCTGCTCGGCCAGGGGAATGCGCACGATGCGGCCGAACGCCCCCGCCTGCGAGCCCGCGGCCCGGTAACAGCGTTGCCGGCCGGCACAGCCATACCCGTAAGCCGCCGCCGGGCAGCGGTACTTCAGCGTTCCCCGCGCCGCCTCAAAGCCTTGGAACGCCATCCGTCGCTGCCGGCCGGTTTCAGGGCAGAGGCAGCACACCTGCCCCTTTTCGGTGTGCACGATGGTGTCGGCCCGGTCCGGATAGAGCGGCCGCGTGATTGCCTTGCCGGGGTCGTAGCCCCCCTCCTTCTTCTCCTCCTTCCACAACTCCCGGGGTTCGATCAAGGGACGGATGCCGTAGTCCTCCCATAAACGCTCCTTGAGGGGTCCACTGTCGAGGCCGCGGTCCGCGCTGAAGTCCCGGCACCGCTTCCCCAGCTCCGGCGTCTCCTCGAACAAGGCCTCCGTCATCGCCTCCAGCTGCTTCACCTCCGACCGCGAGGCCCGCGTCACCTCGCAGGCCACCGGGATCTCGTAGCGGGTGTCGGCAATCAGGTGCACCCGATAGCCGAACCAGGTCTTGACCTTCCTCCACAGCTTCCCCGTCCTGCGGTCCTTCCCTCCCGTCTCGTGCTTCCCCCAGTCCGCCTCCGGGTCTGAGGTCTTCCCCGTCTTCCGGTTCTCCTGTCCCGTCGAATGGCTCTCCATCGCCTTCCCGTCGTAGCCCAGATGCTCCCCGAAGTCCTCCACCTCCTCCATCAGTTGCTCCCGCACTTGCCGCATCATCGCTGCAATCCCTCCCTGCTTCTCCTCCAGCTTGACCACCGCAGTGAGAAACCGCGAGAAGTTCCAGGCCGACGGCACTCCATCCCTCTTCTTTCCCCGCGACCCCGAAACGCCTCCCCCCTTCGCCCGACGCCACGGTCCCATCGGATCAAACCCGCACACATCCAACAGCGCCGGATTGCGCCTCAGTTCCCGCAGCAACGACTCCACCGAGACATGCTGGAAGACGATCCCCGCCACCAGCGCCCGCCACATCGCCCGGATCGGATAGTCGTCCCGTCCCCGTCCCCGCCGCCGCTCCAACGCCCTCAGCAGGTCCTCGTCCGGCAGGGCCTTCAGCACCATCTCCAGACGCTCCAACTCCGGCCGGCGTTCCACATCGCTCCACGAAAACAAGGGACGGTTACGGTTCACCACGTCGCTTCCTCCTGGTCGCCGATCTCAACGTTAACTTCCATGCATTCTATCACATAGAGACCCCAAAAGCCAGCCCTTTCCGCCCCCAGCGGCTCAGCTTGACCTCTGTTGGCCTCCTCCCCATCCCCTCCATTCCCTTGGGCACAAGCCCCTCTGCCCCTTGGGGTCAAATCCCGCCATTTCCCCTCCCACGCTCTTCCAAACCCTTGATAATCCTGGGTGCCCTTGGGGTAAAGTTATTTTGCCCCCCTTGAAATCCCTTGCTCTTCAAGGGGTTCCCAACAGCGCACAGGCCTCAGTAACGGCTTGAAGCTGGTCAGGGAGCGAGAGCGGGTTGGCTACCAGCGCGTCTCCATGGAACAGAGGAGGCGTGACGATCGAGAGAGAGAGGCGGGTGTTGTTGCGGCACTATCTGGAACAGGGGCGGATCAAGGCCGCGGTCGCTGAGAGAACCGGCCAAGGCCCCCAGCTGGCCCTTGAACGCCATGGCGGCCTCGATGGAGTCGTGGAAAAGATCGACCAAGCGGACGAGGAAACGCGCACAGTCCTCCATCAGGACACGCCGGCACTCGAACAGGTCCGAGCGGGCATGGGCCACGTCCACCCGGTTGCGGACCACATGCGCCAGGGCCGCCTCGATCACCTCCCGGGGATGGTCCGACGGCTGAAGAATTCAGTTAAAGTATTTACTGGATTATACTTATATCGCGTAGAGCGGCTTATGGTCCCCCCATAGGTCACCCCGAATCAATGCGGTTCCGGAATCCGTTTTCATGCCCGCCTCCAGGTGTCCCACTCGCTCCTTGATTGAGGCCTCCATACGGACCAGCCGGGCCATGATCTCGTTGAACTCGCGGGAGTGAATCAGAAGTTGGTTGACTGCCTCGACGGGCCGCGACTGTTCGATCACGTCCGGAACCTTGAGGGGACACTGAGACTGCGGGACTTGCCGCCGGGGTCCGGTTTCGATTCAACGCTTGCAGCAACGCTATCCTAACTAACGCCTGATTCATGCTCCCATCCACACCATTGGGCTCAACCAAGTCGAAATCTATTTCTCCATCGTCCAGCGCAAGGTCCTTACTCCCAATGACTTTCCCTCCCCGTCAGCGCTCTCCCGGCGCCTGCGACAGTTTGAAGGTCATTACCAACGGTTGGTTCGCCCCTTCCAATGGAAGTTCACCAGAGATCACCTTCGCGACCTCCTTGCGCGACTCGACCTGGCCGCCTAATATACTCTGTAAAGGGGTTTCCGGGGGCTTTGGCGCCATGAAAATCCAGGGTCTTTTTCTTGTTTCCATCCTGGCGGTTGCGGCCGGAACCGCGGTTGCGGCTCCCAACTGGGTCCGCATCGATTCACCGCATTTTGAGTTGTTCACCACTGCCGGGGAGAGAAGTGGACGCCGAACCATTCTCTATTTCGAGCAGGTCAGAGACTTTTTCCTCAAGACCGGCAACGTGGGCGAAGCACCCTCTTTCCCTGTCCGCATCATCCGATTTGGTTCCCGCAAAGAATTTGAATCCTACCAACCCTCAAAAGCAACCGCCGCCTACTACATATCCAGCCCAAAGCGAGACTTGATTGTGATGGGCACCCCGGGCCACCAGACCAAAAGTACAGCGGTTCACGAGTACGTTCACCTGTTGGTACAACACTCCGGAGCGGAACTGCCCGTTTGGTTGAATGAGGGGCTGGCAGAGCTCTTTTCCACGCTCGATCCTCGGAGAAAGCAGGTGTTGTTCGGCGCAATACCCGCTCCTGTCCTCCGGGACAGGCAGTGGTTGCCACTCACGGAATTGATCTCTGTAGACCACCACTCTTCTCACTACACAGAACTCGACCAAAAAAGACGATTCTACACCCAGAGCTGGGTGCTCACCCACATGCTCTGCCTCTCGAAACAGTATCGGGAACGGTTTACCGACTTCCTCAGAGGGGTCGACGGAGACACGGGCTAGGAGGCTTTTCGACGGGTCTACGGCAAGACTCTCGATCAGGTCGAGAGCGATTTCAGGAGGTATGTGATCCAGAAGAGCTTTCCAGCAGCGGTCTATGAGATTCGCTTGAACAAGTCTGTCGAAAAACCGAAAGTCCGGCCGGCCACCGAAATGGAAGTAAGTCTGGCCAAGGCCGGCCTGCTGGTTGGACTGAAGAAGCGGGAGGAAGCCCTGGAAATCTACCGCGACTTGGCCCGGCGGCACCCCGGCGACTGGCGGATTCCGGAAGCGCTCGGCTATCTGGCCAGCTATTCGCGGGATGGGGAGGCGGCTCGGCGGCATTTCGCCAGGGCGATCGAATTGGAGGCCACGAATCCGAAAGTCTATTACGATTATTCACGGCTGTTGCTGAATGCCGAAGCCGCCAAGGCGGCCTTGCGCAAGGCTATCGTCCTCAAACCTGACTATGACGACGCACACCAACGGTTGGGCTCCCTCCTGCTACAAGAAGGAAAGTACGGAATGGCCCTGTCTCAATTGATGCGGGTCAAGAACCTCAGCCGTCAGGAAGCCGTTCCCCACTACCGGACCGTGGCCGAACTCTACCATCGGTTGGGCAGAAAAGAGTCCGCGCGCCAGGCGGCCGCCCTGTGCCGCAAGTATGCCCGCTCCCCCGAGGAAGTGGATTCGGCAGAAGAACTGATGGAGTGGCTCCGGGCCGCGAGGGAGGAGGCCCCAGATGAAGCGCCGGCTCCGGCGGCGGCTGTCGCAACTCCCCGGAAGACAGTCTCCACGCCTCAGCGGGACGCATCCGGTCGACCGTCGAACTCCCGGCCGGAGAGGCCCGGTTCACGGACCGCCCCGAGTTGGTTGAAAGTGCAGGGATCATTCTCCAGACTGGACTGCCTGGGTGAACGGGCTCGGCTGCATCTCCTGGTAGAGGGGGAGCCGTCGGCGCTGGCGATTCTGGATGCGTCCGCGGTGAGAGTCTCGGGTCTGGACACCGGCCTGGTTGAACTGAGGTGCGGCGAACAGAAACCCCGGCCGGTTACGGTTGAGTATCAGCCCTCCGAAGATCCCGATTTCGGGACTGAGGGCATCGTCAAGGTCATTCAGTTCCGGTAAGCGTTTGTCGGGAGTTATCCCGCTACCAGCCGGCGGAATCGTGAATTGGGAGCAATGGCATGGCGCTGATGGGTACGCACGGGAGGACAAGGAGCGTTGAACGGCGGGAGTTTCTGCGGCGAACGCTTCAGGCAGCCGCTACAACCCAGCTGGGCCGGGCCGCGGCCTGCGCGGGGCCGCAGACCGGTGGTGCGGGAGGCGGGCGCAGCGTTGTCCGATGGCATGCAGCTCTTGAGCGAGGGCATCCACGCTACGCCGACGCTTCCTTCAGAACCGGTTCCCATTTTTCCCCCCTTATACGCGCACGGGAACCGGTTTGTTTCCACAGGCACCGAAAGAGAGCAACAAAACCAAGCGAGAACTCCCTCCGGACCCCAACAGTAGAGTTGAATCAGAAGACCGATTGGCGGGACGACAACAATACGGGACTGTGCTCCTCTGGAAAGACCTGACAGAAATGCAAAATGCTAGACTGTACGGCTCATCGACTGAAAACGAGAGGCACCCAAGGGTATTAATTGGGGATTATAGAGCAACAGTGACAATCCCCGGAACGGGAAAATAGAATGTTTGGTCATGAATGCAATTTTGTCCTGGAGCCGTGGAAGCGACCGAGTGCCGCTTCGAGTATCCACAGTTCGTCGAAGAGAAGTTAGATGTTCTCTTCGGACACTTCGGGCTGGCGCTCAAGAGGAGAAGTTACATGGAGGACGAAAAGAAGCCATCATGGTTGCCGTGGTCGCCAAAAAACATCGCAGCTTTGAAGGCTTCTGACCCCGAACTGTGCAAGTTGGTTGAAAGCGTGTTCGAAGCGGCAAAGGAGTTGTTTGCCGAACTCGGTCCCGGGTACGAAGAATCGGTGTATCGAGAGGGTTTGGCAGTCGAGCTCAGGGCGAAACAAGTTCCTTTTCGCCAAGAGGCTGCGCACAATGTCTATTACAAGGGACACTGCCTTGGTCGGAGGTACCTTGATTTTGTGATTTCCGAGCGTCTTGCCCTGGAGGTCAAGGTGGGAGCCAACAATCTTTCTGTTGACCAAAGGACCCAAGGCGAAAGCGCACACCATGTGAGTGGCTGCGATTCAGCTATGCTCTTTTTCTCCAGGTCCAACAGAGTCCCTGAACTGGAGATCCTGGACCGTCAGGAAGTCAAGGCTTCGTAGGTGAGTCGCCGTCCGCTCATGCGGGCAACCACGTAGGCCATTTGGTCAAGGGTGTTCATGGTGCGGATGCCATGACAGCCGGAGAACTCGTCAACATACCGTTGCAAGGGGCGAACAGGTCGTCGTCGAAGTGTGACCAGCACCTTCTCAACCGCACCCAGCGCGTTCTCCAGGCTTGGACAACCCGAGACCCGGCAGCGGCCGAGACAGAAGCGGCGGGGCTCCGGCAAGCCATCGCTGATGCCGATTGGGACACCGTCGAAGGCCATGGCGGTTTCAGTGCCGCCGTAGAGAAGGTCCTTCAATGGGAGCAGGAAAACCCGGCCTCCAACGGCCGCGAAATGATCGACGATTTCCGCCTCCGGGGGTCAAGGCCGTGCCGTCGTATGGGTGGCCACCTTACAAGGGTGGGGTGGCGCACGCAGGTGGTGCACGCGTTTGACAATCACAAAACTGCACTATCAGAGGGCGCAGCCCTCGCCGTTGTGGTCGAGGCTATTCCTGGAAATCCGCATTGGACGTGGGTTGGCACGGATTCCCCGCTTCCTCTGGGGTAAAGCGCAGTGCGGCGCCGCCTCGCGTTGTCCCCGCCTCGCACGGCGCGCCGGCGCACCGCACGAGAGGGGGAGATGGTGGAGGGAGCGACCCCCCCTTTTTGGCCGCTGGTGCGGCACGGGGGAGGGAAAAGGGTGACAGGGAAAACGACACCCTTTTCCCCCCTTGCGGGGAGGTCGCTCCCTCCACAGTGATCCCTGCGGGAAGGCTGAAATGCTGAAAGCCCGGACCCGGGTTGTCCTGCTCAATCTGGCTTGACTGTTGCCGGACTTCGAGCCTGGCTCTCACCCTGGCGGGCCACCTCGGAGGATGAGTCTCTGAACTTCGAGTTGGGGGTGGACGCCCAGTGCCAAGAGATGCCGTTGGCTGGCGGCGTGGATTTCGGGGTCTTGGGCCGGGCCACGCCGCAGTGGCAGGCGTTCGTTTGGGAGTGCGCCGTGCAGGGGCATCTTACTGTGCCTGGCGGGCAGGTGCGCCGTCGATGACGGGGAGAACCCGTTTCTGGCCCACGGAGTGGTCAACCACGGACGGGCTCGGGGGAACGGAGCGGCGACGGAACCTACATGCCGGCTTGAGGGTAGGCAGGGGGCTCCACTGGGGGAAAGAGAGGGTTCAGCGGGGAGCTACGTCTCACCGCCAAAGAGTAGGAACGTCTCACCAGCTTGGCAAGAGCCATGACCAAAGAAAGCCATATTGCAAAAGGCGTTATACTGTTTGCTGCCTGCCACAGACAGCCGGTTTCAAGAATTCGATTACTGCGATGAGCTACGCAGGAGAAAGATGAACATGGTGACGAACGGATCGTATGAGGGGACGGGTAGCTGCTAAAAATTCGGAGGCTCCGAGGAGGAACAGGTGAGTCGAGATGTGGAGTTGTACAACCTTGCCGATCGTGTCAAACGATACTGCACTGCTATCGGCTACAAAGCTGAGGGAAAGTTGACTCCGATTGGTTCGGGAACGCTTCTAAGACGGACGGACAAACAATGCGGTATTCTAACAGCTGGGCATGTAGTTGGGGCAATCAGAAACAAGGAGAATATCTGGGTGCTCCCTGTTCAGAATCGAGAAGAAGTCGATTGGATTAGAATTCAGGGGATGGGTATACATGGCTTTGGAGAGACGAACAAAAGGTCAAAAGGTCCGGATATTGGCTGGATACCACTATCCGCGGTGGAAGTGGAGAGCATAGAAGCCCGGGGTGGAGTGTTCCACAACAGGGGAAAGAAGGTAGACGATTTGTTCGGTGAGGTGAGGCAAGTCAGCCTCATCGTAGGATTTGTAAATGCCGCGAGCAACCCAGACGATAAGATGATTGCCGTGCATGCGATGTTTGCGGGCAAAACCAAGGGAACGGCAAATGGTAAAGAAGGATGGGATTACGGAGAATACGCCATTCAAAACGACGACGAGCGGATTCCACAGACACATGGGGGTGTAAGTGGAAGTGCAGTGTGGACGATTGACCTACCAATAGACGACCACGAGAAAAAGGTTGTGAAACTACGAGGCGTCGTATTCGCCGAAGGATGTCCCGACGACAGAAAACTCATCGCGCATGGAGAACAAAGCCTACGGATCATCCTGGAGGAAGGGCCGATTCGCTAAGGCCTCAAAGAGCAAATGGGAGGCACCAAGGTTCCCAACGCCACTGCGTGATTAGGATTGATAGCAAGCCTTTGTTTGTGTCATAGCCACATTGATAGGGTGGCGTTACAACTTCGGGAGTATCTTCAAAAGTTTACAATCATCTGATCCATTAGAATCAGCTATTTACATTAGAGTTGGTGAAGACGGGAACCCCGAAGGGGGCGGGGCGGCGCTGTTACCACAGCCACCACCCCGCACCCTAACCAGGGACTCAAACAGGGTGGCGTTACCGTCACCAACCCCCGCTCCGCCGATCGGTGGACCGGAAGAGGCAGCCTTCCTGCAACCTCTTGAGGTGACACGAGTTCAGTCAAACCCCTGGTGTTACCCGTGAAGCCCCGATGCTGTTTCTTGACCCTCATGTCCCACCAAAACTGCTCTATCGGCACGGTAGGGGCACCGGCAGGCTCCCCGACACCAAGGCAAGGCCGCGGACGATCTCGCTGTCGTCGGAGGCGGCGCGGGTTCTGGCGGCGATCCCGCGTGTGGACGACAACCCGATCGTGATCCCGGGCTGGATCAAGGGCAAGGCGATGCGGAACCTGAATGACCCGTGGGAGATCGTCTGCGAGTTGCAATGGAACCGCTCCGCCGCCAGGGGAGCGCTGACGCTTCCAATGCTCACTATATGGTCGCAAGACTCGGGACCGTTGCCTTCGAACGACACGGTTTCGAGCTGGCAACGATCGCCCCGGCGGCGAGCGCGTATTCAAGCACTACTCGACGGTCGGTACGGTACGGGAAGGCATCCGCATCGTCGCGGGAATACCCGGCCGGGAGGAAGAGGAAAATCTGCGTCGGCAATGGATCGAGTTGTCGAGTCAGGCTCGCGTAGAAGTGAATAACACGGCGACCCGAGCGTTGAAGACCCTGGGTCTGCCACTGGAATCGGAAGACGGCACCGATAGTCCGCACGAGCAGTAGGAATCGAGCCTGTCAACAGGCTTGGGGAACGGTCAGCATTAATGAGCCGCCAGAAATCCTGCCAGCGACTTGTCGAGAACGTACTCCGAGAGATCCATAACCTGCCAAGCGGTCCGTTTTGGGTCCGAGATGTTGTTTTGGAGAAACGGTATTCCTTCCCGGTAACATTGAATGTAGGAAAAGGCCGGCACATCTACATCACTCCTGAAATCGACGCCACGATTAACTCTCTGTCGAAGTGTATCTTCGACGAGTATTTCCAATCGCGAAAGGCTGACTTCACCAATCCCGAGTGGCACCGGATGGTCAAGCGTGCGTTTGGAGAGGCTCTTGTAAATCGTGACGATGAAATTGTCGTCGAGAAGGATGCGGGAGAAGTCCTGGCGGCTACAACCAAAAACCTGCGTGGTTGGGTTGACGACCCTCAAGGGCGGGAATACATTTTCGGTTGTCACTTGTGCAACATTTCCGATCTGAAGCCATTGCCCATGGGGCCTGTGTTATTTGAACCCAGACTTGTGTGGCTCGAAAGAATGCATACCGATGAGAACATATCGAAAATATCCTCGTCGCGTATCGCTAGAGCATGGCAGGGGAAACGACTTCGCAAGAGAAGGGATTCTAAGGACCGGTTAAGAGAGGAAGGGATTCTCGAAACGGTCGGAGCGTGCGACTTCGTTTGCAGTGTCTCTGTTGCTAAAACCGGGCCGGAGGCGGGACTTCAGAAAGCGTTAATGGCCGCCCGGCTGGCCACGACGGCGGTATCCCTCGCATGGGAGATGCCATCTTCTGCTCTCGACGTGATGAGCCTCACCTTCGATCGGGAACCGCACCGGCAAACGAACCTTGTGCTCTTTCCTAATAACCGTTTCGGCTATCGGACTTCGCGGTCGCAAATCTCAGGCGGTATAGCGGAGCTAACGAGGGAAGAGTGGGAAAATCTGGTGACGGAGTTTGAAACGATTTTCGATTGTACTGGAGAGGTAATCACTTTTGTCACCTCCGGTCAGGATGCTGTTTCTCGCCCCCAACTCCTGAACGTATTGTTTCAGGCGCTTCTTTGGTTCCATGAAGGTTGCCGGGAGCAAGTGGATTCCATGGCGATCGTAAAGTTTTGTGCGGCGATGGAGGCGCTGTCCTGTGGTCGAAAAAAGCGCGGCATCTTGAATCTGGTAAAATCGCGGTTAGTAGTCAAGGATGAAGACCGTTTCAGGAAGGACCTCGACAGGATCTACGGTGACGGGCGCAGTAGAACAGTGCACGGAACCAGTGATAGCTTGGGACATGACTGGAGCGAAACCAGGCAGCTCTCGGAGAGGCTGGCCCGGTTGTGTTTGCTGAGCTGTCTCGAACGTGTGTCCGAAGATCCCCAACTGGAAGATCCTAAGCGGCTTTCGGATTAGATGTATTCGACCTCATAACGGCGTCGTGGACAAGATCGACCAAGCGGAGTAGGAAACGGCGGCCTCGGCCGGAGCAGGCTGGATCGACAATTTTCGTCTCTGGGGGTCACGCCGATGCCGTCGTAGAGGTGGACCACTCATAAATGGGGGGTGGTCCACTTGTCGGGCAACCACAGCACTTCTCTCTCAGAGGGCGCTTCGCCGTTGTGGTTGGAGATTTTCCCGAAACGGCGCACCAGACGCGGAACAACAAGCATTTTCCGCATCCGTTGCGACACAGCGAAGCGAGGCTGCGCCTCGCGTGTCCCCCCCTCGCCCGGCGCGGCGGCGCGCCGCACGAGAGGGGTGCTGGTGGTGAGAGCGCCCCCCCCTTTTTAAGCGCTGATGCGCCATCGGAGGGGGTTAAGTGGTTCACCCTTCGGTCCACCACTTAACCCTCCTCGGGGAGGGTCGCTCTCACCACAGTGATCCTTGCGGGAAAGCGGTCAAGTCGGCCAGAAAGCCGACGGCGGAAAAACAGCACACCACAGATGGCCCTCAGACCGAGAAAAGCAAGCCTGGCGGGAAAAACAGGCTGTGGAAAAGACGGCCGCTCCGCGACCTTGGAAAATTCTCCGAATTTCGCCCTTGCCCACAACCTCGACGGCGGCGAGAATTCTGGACGAACAATCGATATGACTTGGGTGCTGCCGCAAGGCGGTTCCGGATTATTCTACTCGCTCGGCCCATGAACGGACATCTTCCCGTGGAGCATATCGACTCCTCCAATCATGCCGTGGAAACCCTGTGCCGTGACTGCGGCAACCAACCGTCCCCCCGAAGCCGAAACCTGCCCGGCCTGCGGATCGGCACGCATCGTGCGGCACCAGGAGCTTCATAGTCTCACCCTTGCCCATCTCGACTATGACGCTTTCTACGCCACCATCGAGAAACGGGACCGGCCGGAGTTGCGGGACCTTCCGGTGGTCTCGGCGGGCACCACCGGGGCGTCGTGGCCGCGTGCTGCTACATCGCCCGTGCCCGGGGCGTACACTCGGCCATGCTGATGTTCAAGGCCTTGAAAGCCTGCCCGGACGCCACCGTCATCAAGCCGGACATGAAAAAGTATGCCGCGGTGGGCCGTCAGGTCCGGGCGATGATGCGGGACTTGACCCCTCTGGTGGAACCGCTCTCCATCGACGAGGCTTTCATGGACCTCGCCGGCACGGAGGCTCTGCACCGTGGCAGCCCGGCGACGACTCTGGCGGCGCTGGCGCGCCGCGTGGAGGAGGAGCTTTCCATCACGGCCTCCATCGGGCTCAGCTACAACAAGTTTCTCGCCAAGATCGCCTCGGATCGGGACAAGCCGCGCGGTTTCGCCGTAATCGGACGAGCCGAGGCCAGGACCTTTCTCTCCGGCAAGCCCGTCAGCCTTTTGTGGGGCGTGGGCAAGGCGATGCGCCAGCGGCTCAGTGAGGACGGCATCAGGCTGATTGGCGAGCTGGCCCGCATCGAGGAGGCCGAGTTCGTCGCCCGTTACGGCAAGATCGGGCGGCGGTTGTCGTTGTGCGCACGGGGCGAAGACGACCGCCGCGTGGACCCCGAGAGCAAGGCCAAGAGCATATCATCGGAAACCACACTCGACAGAAACACCGCCGAGTTGGCCAGGCTGCGCCCGATCCTGTGGCAGCTTGCCGAGACGGTGGCACGGCGCATGAAAAAGGCCGGCATCACCGGCAAGGGCGTCACGCTGAAACTCAAGACCGCTGACTTTCGCATGATAACCCGCAGCCGCCGTCTGAAAAGCGCTACCCGGTCAGCCGAAGAGCTATTCCAGGCCGCCGAACCCCTGCTGGTTCGGGAAACCGACGGACGCGCCTTCCGCCTGATCGGCATCGGTGTTCATGACCTCGTTGAGTCCGGCAAGGTTGTCCAGAGCGAGCTCTTTGGTGGCATTGGTTTAACCGAAAGCAAGGTCGAAAAGGCACTGGACGCCGTGCGGGAAAAGTTCGGAAGTGACGCTATCCTCAAGGGCCGGGGCTTCGGCACCAGGCTCGAGCGGCAGGGACCTTCAAAGGTGGAGTAGGTCAACCGGTCAAATCATCAGCGGATCGGCGCGGCCTTCGGTTCGCGGTTTCCGCCGGCGAGGAACTGGGCCCACTGCTCCATCAGGACGCGCCGCCGTTCGAACAGGTCCGAGCGGGCATAAGCCGCTTCCACCTGGTTGCGGATCACGTGCGACAACGCCGCCTCCATCACCGCATGGGGCGCATCGGTCTCCTCGGCCGCCCAGTCCCGGAAGCTTGAGCGGAACCCATGCGGCACGGCCCCGATTCCCAATTCCCGCAGCAAGGTGCTGAGGTCCCGGTCCGGCAGGAGGCCGCCGGCCGGAGACGGAAACACCGGACCGGAAGAGCTCTCGATCCGCCCCGCCTTGGACAGGATCTCCCGCGCTCTCCCAGACAACGGCACCCGGTGCTCCCGCCTGTGCTTCATCCGTTCCGGCGGAACTGTCCACACCCCCGCCTCCAGGTCAATCTCCTCCCACCGCGCCCCGCGCATCTCCCCCGACCGGCACGCCGTCAGCACCAGGAACTAGTATGGATGCATAGAATCCATTGACTTCCATAGTCGTCCAATAAGGATTATAACTATCTCTATAAGCATGTACTTATATGCATTATCCAACACTCCTTGTTTGTCCAGGATGTCCCTTGAAATCCATGGCCATCCCCATTATAATTGGGGCATGACTTATGGAATCAATCCGCCCGGCACGTCCCCTATAACCAAGCCCAAAGGCCGCCATCCCCAAAAGGCCCTCTCGGCCGCCTTCGTGCGCTCGGCTCCGCCGGGAAGGCACTGCGACGGCAACGGGCTGTACCTGTTCGTCCAGCCCAGCGGCACGCGGAGCTGGATTCAGCGGCTGGTCATCCGGGGCCGCAAGCGCGAGCTCGGACTCGGCAGCCTCGCCCTGGTCTCGTTGGCCGAGGCCCGGGAGAAGGCCCTGACCCACCGCAAACTGGCACGCTCGGGCGGGGATCCGCTGGCGGAGAAGCGCCGCGCCGAGGGCATTCCCACCTTCGCTGAAGCCGCCCGGCGGGTGGTGGAGCGGAAGCGGGCCGGCTGGCGCAACCCCAAATCTGCGACGAACTGGTTGCGCAGCCTGGACGCCTATGTGTTCCCGCGCATCGGGAAGATCAGCGTCTCGGAGGTCACCAGCGCTGACGTGCTGGAGGTCCTCACGCCCATCTGGCACCTCAAGGCGGAGACGGCCCGCGCCGTGCGGCATCGCATGCGCGCGGTGCTGGAATGGAGCATTGCCATGGGTTGGAGAAGGGACAATCCTTGCGATCGGCTGCTGCCGGTGCTGGGTCCCCAACACGATGTCGTCCAACACCGCCGGGCCTTGCCCCACGGGGAGGTGGCGGCGGCTCTGGCGAGGGTACGGGTGTCGGAACCGGCCACGGCGGATCGGTTGGCCTTGGAGTTTCTGGTGCTGACGGCGGCGCGGGGCGGCGAGGTCCGCGGGGCGCTGTGGACGGAGATCGATCGGGAGGACGGTGTGTGGACGATTCCCGCCAGCCGCATGAAGGCGAACCGCCCGCACCGGGTGCCGCTGTGTGGCCGGGCGCTGGAGATTCTCGATGCCGCCCGGACACTGGGCGGAGGTCGCAGTCCGATCGTCTTTGTCACCGAGCGTGGGCAGCCGCTCAACAACAAGCGGATGTGCCGGTTGCTCGAGAAGTACCGCATCGCGGCCGTGCCGCACGGCTTCCGGTCGTCGTTCCGGGATTGGGCGGCTGAGGAGACGGACCACCCGCGTGAAGTCATTGAGGCGGCCCTGGCGCATGTGGTCCGAAACCGGGTCGAGGCGGCCTACGCCCGCTCGGACCTGTTCGAGCGTCGGCGCCGGCTCATGGATGACTGGGCCGGCTACCTGGCCGGCGAGAGTCAAGGGCCGTACCGGTTGGTTGATCCGCCGTAACCTCGGAAGCGCTCGATGGCCCTGGCCGAGCCGGCCGAAGAGGGGATCGAAGTCTTGGTCCAGGCTCAGCCGCTGCAGCACAACTGCTGGGCGCCACCCACCCTGGTGGGAAATACCCTCTACATGCGCAACAGAGAAAAGTTCGTTGCGTTTGACTTGGGCGCGGAATGATGGAACCATGGATTAAGAGCTAACTTTGGGGGAGATCATGAGCATGAGGAATCGGTTGGCATTGACTGTTTCTCTGGTGCTGGTTGGAATGAGCTTTCTGACACCTTCTTCACCAGCGGCAGCCGAACGACCTGAAGTCCATTTCCTGTCTCACGGGACGACTCCAGCGCCGGTCGAATATGTGTCCACGACTTTTAATCAGGAATCGACCTCGACCGTGTCGGATCTGGTGAGCGTGTTCTGGAACATTTCGGAAGAACCTGTGACTGCCATCAAGGTAAGTTGGACGGTTCACGGTCGGTCAGGCGGAAAGATGAGTGCAACGGTTACCATGGATGCACTTCCATTTGGAGACGAAGAGTCCATGGGAGGGAAGCCATATTTGTCGGGAACCTCCATAGAAGTGCCCAGCGAAGCGACCCTTGGGATACCCGATGGAATTGAGCGCATCGAAGTCAGGTTGGATTTCGTAGAAACGCCAGGCGAGCGGAATCCTGGTGTCGAATGGTGGCCAAATTACGCCGAGGTGTGGCCTAGCCGGAGCGAATCGTGGCGAAAAATGGCCGCCAATCGCCGTCGTGTTGCGGCGTTCAAGTCCTTTCTGGTGCGGGAGGCCGATAAAAAGGGTCTGGCACGGATTGAAGAGATTCTCCAAATGGTAAGGGAAAGATTATCCGGGACCGTCCCAATGCGCCCCCGGGCTTCGGCACCGGGATCGGAGCCTTGCTCGTCTTACCCAAAATTCGGGCTGGAGGCCCGGCTGGACGAGATGGTCATCGAGAGTATCGAAATCTGCGGGACCTTTGCCGGCGATCCCAAACCTTTGCAGGAGCTAATTGGCTCGAAAATCGAAACCAAGCCTGGAGACAGGTATGATCCTGACGCCCTGAAGAAGGATTCTCGCGCGGTCTGGTCACTCGGCCGGGTTGATTCGCTTAGAGTCGGATTCATGCAGGGCAAGCGTGGAATAATTCTCGTATTCGAGGTTCAAGAACGCAGTTAGCCGCTTGCTGCACCTATACTCACTTCTGTCCCGCATCCCTCACTCCCCCCTCTCCGTTCGAATCAAGGCGTACTGAATGCGCCGGTGCGTTTCGTCCTGGCCGCGCTCGTGAAAGATGAAGTAAACCTCCCGGCTCGGCGGGTTCAGCGGGCGTTGCACCCTGAGGGACCTCTCCAGTCGTAGCTCTCTTCCCTGTACTGCGGCTTTCCGGTCTTGCTGTAGCGCCGATCGAAGTCGCTACGAAGCGGCACGGCCGATGACTGCAAAAATACGGTGCCCAACAGGGAAACCGTACCCGGCAGGTCCTGTGCTTCGCCTTCCAGAACCTTTCCCTCCACCCAGCCCAAGGCCTGCTCCCCTTGGGAGAACAGCAGCCCGGTCTTTTGATCGAGTCGTACCTCCAGGTCAACTTTCCCCTTTTGCAGGCGTTGACCCTGCCGGGTCTAAAGCTCCAACGGCAGGCGGACGCTTCCCTTGTAAGTAAGCGGGACCTCCTGGGCCGCGGCGCCTAGGGGAAAGAGTCAGAGCAGGAGAAAAATCGTTATCGGCATAGCGAAAGTCTCAAGAAGAGGCAGAGCCCCGGGGCACCTCCCTTACACCTGACAGTCCCGTCCGGAGACGCGGCGGAAAAGGCGGGCTCCGGAAGGCTTTGGCGGCGGGAGCGACGTGTGGAGGGAACTTGTTCGGCCTCGCAACCGCAGGCGACGCAGGGTTCCGCTGCAGCGGCTGAGCCTGGACCAAGACTTCGATCCCCTCTTCGGCCGGCTCGGCCAGGGCCATCGAGAGCCGTCCTCATCCAGGATGATGGCCTTCCCGCCAGGGATCACGGTGGAGGGAGCGACCCCCCGAAAAGGGGAGGGGAGGTGGTGGATTTTGGCGTGCACCACCTCCCCCTCCCTGGTGCCGCACCAGCGGCAAAAAACAGGGGGTCGCTCCCTCCACTTCCTCCCCCCTCGTGTGGCGCCACGACGCGGCGTGCGAGGGGGCGGACACGCGATGCCGGCGCCGCGCTACGCTTTACCCCAGAGGACTCGGGCAATCCGTGCCAACCCGCGTCCAATGCGGATTCCCGGGCACATCCTGGACCACGACGGCGAGGGCTTCGCCCTCTGAGAGTGGAGCGTTGGGGTTGTTGAAGGGACGCGCCACCACGTGCGCCACCTACGTGCGCCACCCCCCTTTTGTAAGTGGTCCACCCATACGACGCCACGTCCTTGACCCTCGGAGGCGGAAATCGTCGATCATTCCTCGGCCGTTCGAGGCCGGGTTTTCCTGCTCCCGTTGGTCGATCTTCTCCATGACGACACTGAGGCCGTCATGGCGTTCGACGGTGTCCTGACCCCTGAATCCGCGAGCTTTGCCGGGGGCAGGCTGGACTTTCTCACTCCCTGGCATACCAGAACACCCCGAAACGCCTCCTGGACCGATTCCCCTCTCAGGAACCGCAGGTCCCGCCGCCTGTGGGGAGACCGGAATTGCCGGCCCCGAAAGTGAACCGCTCGACCGTGGGGCTCTGGGGCGTGGTCGCAATTCGGTCCGGGCCAACTGTCCCGATGTAACTGTTCGGTCAGGCCGTGATGGCTTGGACCCGGACAAGGTTGGAGGTGCCTGCAATCGCAGGCGATCCGCCGGTTCTGCTCGCTGCGCCTCCCCCGGACGGCGGATGGACTCCACGGCTTGACCGAACAGTTACGTCCGCCAGTAACTGTTCGGTCAAGCCGTGGAAGAACGGTCGGTCGTCATCCTTCCCGCAGCGATCAAGCCACATTGCATCGGTGTCGCCGCTGAGCCACCAACGCAGCGGCTGGACCACCCCCCAGACAGGCCAGCCGAGGGTGCTCGCCAGCCGCGAAACCCCTCTACACGGCTGGCGAGCCGACCATATCGTTCCGACACCACGGGTCTCATCTCCGCACTCTGCCCCCAGTCCCGATGGAGGTGGAAGGGGGACGCTTCGTCGGTTGCTCGGTCGGCATAGACGACAAACCCGCAGGAGGTCGAGCCCACGGCTTGGCCGAACAGTTACGTCCGCCAACGTCCTGAATGGTCCAATGGATTCCCGTTCACAAAGCGGGATTCAATAAGGGGATTGCAGCGGACGAATTGTGAATATAGCTTGTGTTATCAGTTAGTTATACTAGACGATCTACACCAGGAACTCGAACGCCAGCTTGGCCACCTCCGGCGCCGTCGCTGCCTGCACCGTCCCGATGGCCGCAGCCACCTCCCCATGGGGCAAGGCCCGCAGGTGCTCGACCACGTCCTGCTGGGGACCCAGGACCGGACCGATCCGGTCGCAGGGGTTGTCGATCCTGAACTCCATGGCTACGGCCCATTCCAGGACCGCCCGCAGGCGCTGGCGCACCCGCCGGGCGCTGGAGGCCTTCCGGTGCCAGATAGGGGTGAGGATCTCAAGCACGTCGGCGCTCGTGACCTCGGAGACCGGCATCTTGCCTATGCGGGGGAAGGCGAACCGCCTCAGGCTCGACAGCCACTCGCGATGGTGACGCTGGCCGCGCCAGCCGTCCCGCTTCTGTTCCAGCACACGCGAGGCAGCTTCGGCGAAGGTGGGGATGCCCTCGGCGCGGCGCTTCTCGGCAAGCGGATCTCCGCCCTCACGGGCGAGCTTGCGGTTTGCCAGCGCTTTCTCCCGAGCCTCTGCCAGCGGAACCAGGGCGAGGCTGCCGAGACCGAGCTCGCGGCGGCGGCCACGGACGACGAGCCGCTGAATCCAACTGCGGGTTCCGCTGGACTGGACGAAGAGGTACAATCCGTTTCCATCGGCGTATCTTCCGGGGGGAGCGGAGCGGAGGAAGGCGGCCGAGAGGGCGTTTTGGGGGTGGCGGCCAGTGGGCTTGGTTTTAGGTCGGACAGGTACGAAGGTCCTTACAGCATCCATCCCCCCATTATATGAGGGATGGTAGTGGATTGCAAGGGATGTTGGTAGCAAGTCAAGCCACAGCAGAGCTTAGATAAGACACTCATAAATAACACGGTTATAGACTCTACTGGACGAAGATAAACATCACTGGAATTTATGTGACCGTGGCGGCGTCGGCAGCAATCATCCCTGGTGTTCGATCGCAACCAAGCCCGGGCGCGCCCAGCGCAGTCTCTATCCTGAGGGCTCCCCCAAAAAGCGCTGCAAGATGCTAAAGACAAACACTTTCCCAGCCGATGCCCAGCCCCCCGGTGAGAAATGCGGGTTAACCCTTTCATCGAACCCGGTGGTCCCAGGCCGCGGGCCGAAGTGAGGCCGAGCCCCGGTCAGCGGTCGGTCCTCTCACGGATGGCCCGTGTGGTCCGGGCCAGCTCGACCAGCAGGGCCTCCAGTTGTTCCCGGTACTGATCGGACGGAAGAATGGTCTTGCGGGTCCTGAGTTCCCGCAAGGAGGACTCCAGGTCGAGCTTCTTTTTCCGCAGCGCCTCCAACTCGGTAAGGGCCGAGGGTGAGCCGGCCGGAGCAGCGGCCTCGGCCGGGGCCGCCAGGGTGAGCCGGCCGGCGAGAGAGCCTTCAGCGCTTCCGACTTCCGGCAGGGCCGAGCCCACGCCGTCGCCGTTGTCGTCCAGGCGGGCGTGCTCGGTGGCCAGCCGGTTTTTCTCCGCGTACCACTCCTTCACCTTGCGATGGGTGAAGGTGTAGGCTTCCAGCAGAGAGACCTGCCGGCTCTTGTCGGTATCTACCTCGGGGTTTTGGAAAGACTGGACGAAAAATCGGGCAAAGACGGTCTCGTTCCCCTCGTACCCGTTCTTGGTGGCCGTGAGGATGACACGGTTCCCGCCACTCAACCTGGGGATGAGGGCGCCGCTGGCGGGCGTGGTGCACACCAGTACGATCCGCTGAGTCGGGAACCGGTCCAGGATGGCGCTCAGCTCCGCACCGGTCAGGTCCGGCCCTCTCAGGTTGTAGCGGTAGTCGCTGCCGTCGAAGTTTCCGTGTCCCAGCAGGAGAAGGAACAGCAGGTCGTTGGGCCGAACCCTGGATTCCAGTTCGCCGATCACCCGCATGAACTCCGATTTCACTGCCTGGGCCGTGACCAGCGAGGGGTCCCGTTCCGGGTCCTCGGCCAGAAAGAAGAGGTTCTCATCGGGCAATTTCAGGGGGTCCTTCAAGCTCAGAACCATCTTGGACGACCAATCCCAGAAGCGCTCGCCATACTCTCCTCCACCCGAAGCGCCGCTGACCACAACGGCAAAGCGGGCGGGCGGCGCGTCCGCCAGGGTCCACCCCTGGCAGGCGATGGCAAGAGCAAGCAGCAGGATCGGCAGCGTCACGGCCCGCCCGCATTTCCCGATGGGTGGCGGGGTACATGGCGAACAACGGTTTTTCTTCAGCATCTCCATCGTGTGAGGCACTGCCCATTTCTGAGCGTCACACCAAGCCGGCGCCCTTGAAATATTTGAATAATCCTGTCCCGAGCAGTGTCGGGTTTTGGGGTGAGCAACGAAGCCAAGGTTGACACCGGTTTCCTGGGAAAACGCTTCTTGAAAGTCCAGGCCCCGCTCCCAGGACGAGGCGGGTCATTCAGAGGAAAGAAGCCGTTCGTTAATGAAGACGAACCACGAATGAACACAAATAGACACGAATACGGATGGACCTCTTTCAACGACAAGCGGCACCAAAATGCTTCTGCAATGTTGTTGCTTTGGTATCACTTCGTGTCCTTCGTAGACAACCTCCTCGATATCGGTTGCCACCCCCCCCAATTAACAACTCATCAATCCGTCAATTGGTGTTCATTTGTGTCCATTTGTGGTTCGTCGTTCCCCTTCGTCGAGATCTCTTCAGATCCATCCCCATCGTTTGCGGAGGAACCACTCGGAGCAGAGGAGCATACCCAGCAGCAGGAAAAGAAAGGGCATGTCCCACAGGGGAAGCACCTGGAGCACCGAGTTGGGGCTGTCCGAATAGCCGATTTCCTCCGGCAGTCTGGCGGCCCTCTCCAGGGGGTAGTAGCGCCCGCCGGTCTCCCGCGCGACCCGCCGGAGGAGGCCGGGGTTGGCCCCGGCATCGAAGAACTCCCGATGAGCCCGGGCGACCAGAAAAAAGGCCTCGGCCGATTCCGGTTGCGCCGTTCCCTTAGAAGTCCTGACCGCAACCTGGTGGATCCCTCGTTGGCTGGGTTGAAACTGGCCGGAGTAGTGGCCGCCGGCCTCGCCCAGGGCCAGGCGGCTGGTGGTGGCCCCGGGCGAGGTGACGGTGGCTTCGACTTCCCGATTGCCGGCCGGCTCGAAGAAAGCGTCCTTGACCGCAACTTGGATCCCTACCCCATCCTCTTCCTGGTAAATCTCCCGATCGAATGTCACCTGGACGGGACCGGAGGAGGAGGCCACCAGCCAACGCAGGAGTTGACGCCAGAAGGTGGAGTGGGTCCGGTCGGTGTAGGGCATTCCCATCTGCCAGTGCCAGGAAGCCGCCGGCATAAAGGCGATGGCTCTCCCGCTTCCAAAGCGGTGGGCGGCCAGCAGGATGGCGCGGCGGCCCCTGCGGCCGCCCCGGGCCAGTACCGCCGCACCCGGCTTGGCGCGCGAGATCCGATTGTAAGCGGAGATCGGCGGCAGGTTCCGCCAGCGGCGGAGGCTGGCTGAAGGTTCGGAAACCAGTTGAAGGGCCGGGTGTTGTCTGCCATAAGCGGTCAGATCGAAGCCAAGTGAATCGACGACGAAAGAGCGCTCCGGGTCCCGGTCTCCGAGATGGACCGGCAGCATTTCAGCGATGGCGGTGGCCGCGTATCCTCCGGCGTCGAAGGAGTTGCGCCCGCCCAACATCATGAATCCCCCGCCGCGCTCTCCCACGAAGTTCACAATCATCTCACGTTGGGACGGGGTGAAGAAGCCGGCTTCGATACTGCCCAGGATCAATCCCTTGTAGGGATACAGTTGCTCGGGGGTCTGAGGAAAGCCTGAGGCCAGCCTGTCCTCGCCTTCATGGCCCTGATGGTAGAACTTGTTGTCGGAGGTTCGGAGAAGCGTCACCAGTTGGAGGTTGGGGTCGTCCTGGACGGCGCGTCGAATGAACTTGAATTCCCAGCGAGGCGTTCCTTCCAGGTAGAGAATCCTGGGCCTGGAGTCCTCCACGTGGAGCAACAGGTGCCGGCGGTTGTTGCGCTGGATGGCTTCTCCGGGCTGAGGCGCCACCGAGACCGTGTAGTGTTTGAGCCCCGTCCCTTGCGGCTTCAGACTCAACTCCACCATCTGGCTGGCGCCGGACCCGTTCAGGGTGACCGGCTGGGCGGCGATGAGCGTGCCGGCCTCCCGGATCTCCACCGAGACTCTCCGGCCGGGATAGCCGACGCTGTTCAAGGAAACCACTCCTCGGGTGGAAGATCCCGGCAGGATGCGAGGGGTGAAGGTAACCTGAGACACCTGGATGTCTCTGCCGAGGCTTTCCTGGCCGATTCCCACCGTATGGACGGGAACTCCTTCCCTTCGGTAGGTGTCCAGGACCTCCTGCAATTGCCCGGAGAGATTGTCGGCGCCGTCGCTGAGGATGACCACGGCAGCCAGAGGCTGACCCTCTCCACGATGTTTCCTCAGCGCGGATAGAGCGGCCTCAAGACTGGTACCGGTGCCGGTGGGCGGAAGGTCCGGCCCGGGCTGGATTTCTCGAATCTCCCGGTCGAACTGAAACAACTGGAGCTGGAAACGCTCTTCCAGATCGGCCAGAACGCTTCCCGCCTGGGGGTCGAGCCACTGAAGCAGGGCCTCCCAGCGCGTCTGACGCGAACCGTGGGGGAGGGTCATGCTCTGGGAGCCGTCGATGAGGAGGGCGATTCTGCTTTTCCTGGGCAGGTGGGTGGAGACCTGGAGGGAAGGGCGAAACAGCAGTGTCGCCAACAGGAGCAGCGAGAGGACTCTCAGTCCGATCAGCAGCCTCCTTCTCCACCGGGCTTGGGGGCCGGAGGACCGGCGGCGGTAAACCCAGCAGGCCAGGGCGCAGGCCAGCGCCAGCGCCAACAGGAGCCACCAGGCGGAAACAGGGCTATCGAAGGTGAGGTCTCCCTCGCGGAAAAGAAAAAGCCGGTACTTGAAGAGTGACTGAAACAAGCTGTCCATCACGGTGGCGCCGTTGACTCCCGAACGGCATTGGGTTGCCGCCGATGGCCTGGTGAGAAATGCGGGCTAATGGGTCATCGAGTAAATGATGTAGTTGATGCCAAGCCGGTAGGCGGCCGAGGAGTACTTCTCGGGATAGAAGGGGACGTCGGCCCACTCCCAGGCGTCGCCAAGGTCCGAGTTGAAGTTGATCATGACCTTGAGCTGTCCGTCCTCGTCGAAGACACCGCGGAAATGGGGGTTGTAGCCGTCCTTTTCGTAGGTGGTTCCACTGTAGAACATGATGACCCCGGGAATTTGAAAAAGCTCCTCGATGTCGAAGAAGCAGTGGAACAGGGGGTGGGAGGCCGGGAGATCCTCGATTCTGCCCCCGGGAAAGACCTTGTGCATTTGACTTTGGAAGTTGGACCACTCCAGAGTGCCGTGGAAATCGTCCACCACCATGAATCCGCCCCGCTTGAAATACTCCCGAAGAATCTCCGCCTCCTGGCTGGAAAGCTCCAGATAGCCGACTTCCACCGCGTACAGAAAGGGGTAGTGGAACAGCTCCGGCGAAGTGATGGGAACGTAGTAGTGGGATTCCCGAACATCCAGGTTGGTCAGCCTCCTGATGCCGGCAATGAAGGTGATATCCGCCTTGGGTGCATCCGTTGCCCAGGCTCCGAAGCGCCATCCCGACCCGCCCCGGAATACCAGGCGGGCAAAGGTGAACTCCTTTTTCGGCAGCTTGGCTTGCTTGTCGAGCCGCTCGGCGGCCATCTCCCCGCTTGCCCCGGTCCCGTCTCCCTCGGGGCGCTGGGCGGCCTGCGCCAGCAGGGCCGCCAGCAGGAGGCCTCCGGCCAGGCCTCGGGACCAATGGGATGCGTGAGTCACCATTATGACACCGGTTTTCTGGGGCTTACCGACATCGGGAGCATGCGTTGAGTATAGGTTGAAAGACGGACCAGGACAACCGGAGGGATCACTCGGGGTGTGCGTCAGTTTTTTTAGAAGTCGCCTGCCAGACACCCCCGCCGCGCAACGGGACGTCATCGCCTGGGAGCGCGGGCGTCCCGCCCGCATCTTCTTCCTTTGACTCAATACCGTCCCCTGTTGTCTTCACATCGGTCCCAAAAGATGTTGTGTTGTGGAGCGGAAAACTAGCGGCCATGCTTGAGTATCGTTAGAATTGCTTACATCGGAGGACGAGAAATGGCAGATCAAATAACGGTATGTGTCGATTCCGATGTGGCCCATCGCTATCGCTCGGCTTCGGATAATGATCGTCGAAAACTGGATTTGCTTGTCAATTTGCGCTTGCGTGATGCGACGGAATATGGGAAATCCCTGCGGGAGACTATCCTGGAAATCAGCTGTAAGGCTCAACGGCGCGGTCTGACTCCGGAGATCTTGCAGTCCATCGTGGAGAAAGAGTGACGCGCTTCGTCTTTGACACCAACGTCATCGTCAGTGCGTTACTCTTAAACGACTCGGTGCCAGCAAGAGCGTTCCTTCAAGCTTTGAATTATGGGACGGTTCTGATTTCCGCATCATTGGTGAGAGAGCTGAGCCATGTGCTCAGCCGGGAGCGATTTGACCGGTATATTTCGCGCGAAGAGCGCGATGAGTTTGTTGACGCTCTCACTCGTGAATCAGAGTTGGTCGAAATCACGGATCCCATTTCCGTGTGTCGAGATCCCGAAGACAACCGGGTTTTGGAACTGGCCATCAACGGAAATGCAACATTCATCATCACCGGCGATAGCGACCTGCTTGTGCTGAACCCGTTTCGCGATGTGCGGATTGTAACTCCAGCCGACTTCCTGAAGGCGCTGGGCTGACCATGCCACCCCTCGACGAGGGGGCCAATGTCTCCAGCGCGGCCACATCACCCGTTCCAGCCAATTCCTCGCCGGATTTCGCAAATTTGGCAACAGGAGCCATTTGGCTTGAAGATTGCAAGGTTCCGAAGGTCACACAAGGGGGACGTTGTTCCTGTCACTCGGACCGCGAAAGCTGCACCGGCCGGAGATTTGTATAGGGCGAGGAAACACGGCGGGTGTTGTACTCGCGAAGATAGCGGCGATGGCTGGGGGTGTCGGGGTAGTGCTCGCCACTGCCGTAGGGATATCGGGTCATGGCATGAAAGGGCAGCGGGGTCACCTGTCGCGGGGCGGCCGAGTGGGGGTCCATGTCCTTGCCGAAGCCGTCGGCATAGAGCAGGAAGGTCCGCTGCCAACCCCGCGGGAGTTGGGGCAGGCTGGCGGCGTCGTAGTCAAGCTGAATTTCGTCTCCGTTTCTCATGATGACGTAGCGGTCGTCCCGGCTGCGGAGCAGGTCGGTCACCGGGCCGAACCGGGTGTAGTGGCCGATATGGCTCTTCCAGGGCGCCGTCGGGTGGATCCAGTCGTAGTCGTAGATCAGGGGCCGGCCCCCGTCGGGGCTGTACTCCCGGGGGAATCCGCGGAAGCGCAGGTCGGCCGACTGGGGCGACAGGCGGTGCTGGCGCAGGGTCGGCTGCTCCGCATAGGTGTTGACCAGGATCCGGTCCCAGTAGATTCGCATGCTGGTGACAATCCGGACCCGGAAGTCGTCGGTCAGGAACTTGCCGCTCAAATCCACCACCATGGTCTTGGGCAGTCCGGCCGGGAAGCCCATTTGAGGAATGACGGTCCGCCATTCTCCTCGTTGGTCCTTGACCTGCAGGTAGGGAGGCACCAGCCTGGTCTGGGACTGGGAGGCCTGATAGTTGGCGGTGGAATCGGCGTAGTCGATCCAGGCAGTCATCAGCAACGTTACCCGGGTCTGTCCGGAGAGGTCGCCCAGGTCCAGGACCAGAGCGTGTTCTTCGGCATACCCCTTGAAGGGCAGGAGCCGAAACCGGTCGGGGTATTTTCGATCGACCCGGCGGATCAGGGGCAGGACGTCCCGGCCCTGGTGATCCCGGGCGGAGACGGGCGGCCGGGCTCCCCGGGCGGCATGGATCTTGAATGGGGGGTAGGGCGGTCCGGGCATGAGCCGTTCGTTGGGGAAGAGCTCCAGTTCCTGCGGGTGGTCCAGCACCAGAAGTTCGGTCTGGTCGATGTAGAGCACCTCCTCCAACTGGTTGTTGATCCGCAGCGAGTAGCGGCCGTCCCTGACCTTGAGTTGGGAGGAAGCGATCCTGATGTACTCGTCGGTGTCGGGGGTGTTGTAGCGGCCGGGGCTCAGCAGATAGCCGATGGCGCAGCCGCCCAGGAAGTCGGTGACGAACTGGTAGCGGCGGCCGTTCCAGGTGTAGAGCAGCGGGCAGGAGGTCCCCTTGCGATCCAGCTCGTGCACCAGGCGGACTCGATTGACCGGCAGATCGGTCTCGGATTGCAGTACGCCCCCCGGCCAGAGCAGTCGCAAGGCATCCACTGAGTCCCGCTGCCCCAGGCCGAAGATAACTTCCGAGGGGTTCTGGGACAGATAGCCGCTGCCGCCGTTGACCTCGACCTTCTGCCAGAGGGTCCCCGACTTTACCTCCACTTTGGTTCCAATGCCCGACTTGTTGCTGTTGGTGCCTTGCAGACGGATCTTCACCCAGCGATTCCGGTTCCCCCCCTCGTTGCGGAACAGCAGGGGCCGGCTACCGTTGACCGTCAACAGGAAATCGGTGTCTCCGTCGTTGTCATAGTCGCCGAAGGTGGCGCTGCGGAAGGCCCGGTCCCGGTATCGGTCCAGCCCGGATTCTGCCGTGACGGGGTGGAAACTGCCATCGCCCCGGTTCCGATACAGTTCCGGACCGGCTCCTTTCGGGGAGGCGCCCGGAGGCCCGCCGCGCACCTCCAGAACATCCAGGTCTCCGTCGTTGTCATAGTCGAAGGCATGGCTGGTCCAGCTGCGGGCGTCGGGGGAAATGCCCGGAAAGGCCAGCTCGGCGGCTTGAAATTCCTGCCGGCCCAGGTTGCGGACCCAGGTGAGAGGGCCGCTTGCCGGACCCAGCAGGAAGTCCATGCGCCCGTCCTTGTCCAGGTCGGCGGTGGAGACGCTGTGGGCAGGCAGCGAGGCCAGGCGGTTCAAGCGCGTCCCCAGGTCCAGGAAGGTGCCCACCCTCTGGTTGCTGAAGAGCCGGTTGGGCCCCCCGAGAGCGACAGTCCAGAAGTCCACGTCCCGCCGGTTGTCGAAGTCGGTGAACACCACCGAGATCAAACTGTCCCCGGGGGCAAGCACCTGGGCCGCCTCGGCCAGGTCGGTAAACACTCCCTTGCCGTCGTTGCGGAACAGGTGGGTTCCTCCTCCCTTGGCATCGTCCGGAAGGGTCCGGGAGGCCCCGCCGGCGGGACGGCCGGCGTCCCGGAATCGACCCACGTAGATGTCCAGGTCACCGTCATGATCGTAGTCGGCCAGAGCCGCGGCCAGATGCCAGTGGTCTCCCCCGGCCACGCCGGCGGTTGCCGTCACGTCCGAGAAGGTCCCGTTCCCGAGGTTGCGATAGAGCCGGTTGGCTCCGTAATTGGTCAGAAACAGGTCGGGGTGGCCGTCGTTGTCCAGGTCGCCCCAGTAGGCGCCCATGCCGCAGTCCCGATGGTCGATGCCGGCCTGCCGGCTCACCTCGGCGAAACGGCCCAGGCCGTCGTTGCGATAGAGCAACCCGCCCGATTGAGCCGCTTCCGGGCCGCAGCGGGCCAGATAGAGATCCAGGTCTCCGTCCGCGTCGTAGTCGCCGAAGGCAGCTCCCGAACCCATGCGGGAGGCCCTCTGCCGGATCGGCTCCTCCGGGTTGCTTTCCTCTGGAGGAGACGGATCGAGGTCATCGCCCGGCCTGGGGGCGGCCTGCTGAAGGGTCAGGCCGGCTTGCCGGCCCACCTCTGAGAATCGGACGGGCGGCCGATCGCCGGCAGGGGTCGGCTGAGGGAGCAGGTCCTTGATGTCGGGGTACTCGCCGGTGGCCAGCATGTACTTGCCCTGCTCTCCGTATTGAGTGCCGGTGGAGCTCATGCCGCCGCTTTCCCGCAGCCGCATGAACTTTTCCATCACACTCCTGCCATCGACTCTATTCCCGCTGCGCAGCAGGCTCATGGCCAGACTGTAGTGGGCGGCCGTGTCGTAGGGAGAGAGCTGAACCACCTGTCTCAGTACTTGCTCCGCCTGGCCGTACTCCTGCCTTTTCAGGTGAATCTGACCGACCTGATAGAGGGTGGGAGGGTCTTGAGGGTCTTGCAGCAGTATTTTCCTGAAGGCCTCCAGGGCGAGTTCCAAGCGGTCCTGGTTCTTGTGGATGAGGCCCATGGCAAACAGGGCGGTGGGTTGCCGGTCATTCAGGCTCAAGGCCTGCTTCAGGAGCTTTTCCGACTGGTCCAGTTGCTGCAGGTAGAAGTGAGCCAGGCCGCTGTTGACAATGGCCGGCAGGAAATCCTGGCGGATGGCCAGGCATCGGGCAAATTCCTCCCGGGCCTTTTCGTGGTTGAACTGCTCCAACAGGGCGATGCCGATATTGTTGTGGTAGATCAGGCGGGCTTCAGCCGATCGGCTTTCGACGGCCGATTCCGGGACTTCAGCACAGAAGGGAGCCTGCCCGCCCCGGGAGGTCGCAGGCAGCCGGCCCCCAGGCCAAGGCGAGGAGCAGGAGCAGGTCGAGGCGCCGGTGCGGAGAAAGGCGGAAAGGTTGGGTCATGCCGGAGGCTCCTTATTTCTTGGCCAGCCCCTGCCCCTCCCGGATCACGATCCGCTGATCGGGGGCGAGATTGGACAGCTTGTCCACCGTGCCGCTGGGCCAAAGAACCTCGAGGGACAGGATCTTGTCCGAACGGCCCAGGCCGAAGGTCACCGGCAGTTCGCTCTGGGAGCAGTAGCTGCTGCCGCTCTTGACCCGCCGCCACAATCGGCCGTTGGCAAGCTGGACGGTCACCTTGGCCCCGATGCCGTCGCGGTTGCTGGAGGTTCCCACCGTCTTGACCCGCAAGTAGCGGTTTCCATTGTCCCTGTTCCTCTGATTTTCCCAGAGCACGGCCGGGCCCCTGTTGGTGGTCATCAGCAGGTCCAGGTCGCCATCGTTGTCATAATCCCCATAGGCGCCGCCGCGCCCCACCCGGGACTGCCGGAAGTCGGATCCCACCCGATGGGCGACCTCGATGAATCCCCGGCCTTGATTGTGGAACAGGTGAGGCGGCTGGGCGTGGGTCACCCGCCGCTGGACCTTGCTTATGTCGTTCTCCACGTGACCGTTGGCTACGAAAATATCCAGCTTGCCGTCCAGGTCGAAGTCGAAGAAGAAGCAGGCAAAGGCCAGCGTCAGCAGGCTCGACTGTCCGACCGCCGAGGTGGGGGCGTCGTCCACGAAGAGCCCCTGGCCTTCGTTGTGATAGAGGTTGAGCATCTCGTTGGAAAAGTTGCCGATCACCAGGCTGGCCAATCCCGACCCGTCGTAGTCGGCTGCGTCCACCCCCATGGCTCCCCGAACGGTGCCGTCCTCACTGAAGGCCACCCCGGCCGAGATGCCCTCATCCCTGAAGGTGCCGTCTTTCTGGTTGATGTAGAGCTTGTTGGGTTGGGTGTCGTTGGCCAGCAGCAGATCCGGCCAGCCGTCATCCTGGGCGTCGAAGACGGCCACCCCCAGGGCCTTGCTGGTGGAATCCAGCAGTCCGGCCTTGCGAGTGACATCGGCAAAGGTGCCGTCGCCCTGGTTCCGGTAGAGCCGGGAGGAGGCCCCGGGATAGGATTCGGGGGTGCAGTAGGACTTGTTGACGCCGTCCAGGCTGCAGTGAATGTCGGTCTTGATCGACCACTCCACGTAGTTGGTGACGATCAGATCCAGGTTGCCGTCCCGGTCGTAGTCCAGCCAGGCCACGCTGGTGGCGAATTCGGGATTTCCCAGCCCGGCCTTGCGGGTGACGTCCTGGAAGGTGCCGTCTCCCTGATTGCGAAGGAGTCGGTCCGGCCCCAGGGCGCTCACATACAGGTCCACCCGGCCGTCGTTGTCGTAGTCGCCGGCAGCGCATCCCATTCCGTAGATCTCGAGAGTCAGCCCGGCCCGCCGGGTCACGTCGCGAAAGGTCCCGTCCCGGTTGTTGCGGTAGAGGGCCATGGTGGAACGGCGTCCCTTGCGTCCCGGCCAGTTCTTCCCGTTGATCAGGAGAATGTCCTGCCAGTCGTCGTTGTTGTAGTCCAGGAAGGCGGCTCCCGACCCCATGGTCTCGGGGAGGTACTTTTTCCCGAAGGCGCCGTTGTTGTGTTGAAAGGTCAGGCCGGCCTGGCGGGTGACGTTCTCGAACTGCACCGGGAAGGGTTTGGAGTCATCGCCGGCCTGCAGCCCTCCTGGCCGGGAGAGCAGCCCCAGCACCGCCAGGGACAGGCCCAACAGGGCAGGGCGCCCTCTTCGGCCGCGGTCAGCGCTAATGCAAGGCATTGAAGGGATCATGAATCGGCTTGGGTCGAGCGGGATCCGACCTGGCCGGAGGAGGTGGTCTTGCCGGCGGTAAGCCCGGCCTCCAGCGGGGCGGACCCGTGCTCATGGATGGGCTGGCGTTCGTTGTTGGCCTCGGGGTGACGCCGCCGTACCGGTCCGGTGATGAATTGGGAAGATTCGTCGGCCTTGAATCTCAAATAGAGCCGGCGCTCCCGGTCGGCCAGCTCCTTCCGGCCCAGCCCTCGATAGCAGAGCATCAGATTGTAGTGGGCCTTCAGGTCTTCCGGGTCCACCGCCAGGACCTGGAGGAACTCCGTGACCGCCTCGGCGTACTGTCGTTTGAGGAAGAGAATGCGGCCGGCCTGGTTTCTGACCACTCGATCGCGGGGATATTGAGCCAGGGCCCGTCGAAAATGGGCCAGGGCCTGGTCGTATTTCCCCTGGGTTTTCAACGTCAAGCCGTAGAAATAATGGCTCTTGGCCAGATCAGGATCCAGTTCCAGCGCTTTCCGCAGGACCTCCTGAGCCCCTTCGGTGTTGCCCTCTCGGACCCGGGCCCGAGCCACGTTCACCCAGCCGTCGGCAAAGCCGGGATCCAGCCTGGTGACGGTCAGGAAGGCCTGCTCGGCGGCTTTGAGGTCTCCCTGCAGCAGGAGGCCGATCCCGTAGTCATTCCAACGGATCAGGTCGGCCTTGTCCATGGTGGATTCCAGTTCGGGCGGGCCGGCGCCCCGGTCCAGAACCCTCAGTTCAGTTCGGTCCTCGGCCATGACCACGATGGGCAGTGTGGGGATCTCCTTGAGCTTGCCCGAGACCCGGGACAGGTCGCCCTGGAAGATCCAGCGCCCGTCATCGTAGCCCTTGTCCAACCCGAAATCCAGGTGGGTCGGGTCCCGGATTCCGGCAAAGGCCCATTGGGTATTCCACCAACTGAACTTGCGATAGTTCACTTTGGCGATGAGGGTGATCCTGTCGCCGCTGCGTTCGGGGACATTGAGGCGGAACCGCACCGTGTCCGCGGCTCCGGGGGGGATCAGGCGGACGTACAAGGTGGAGCGGGCCGCCCAGGCATTCCGCTTGTTGATGAGGTTGCCGTGCTCGTCCAGCAGGTAGGCGCGGTACATGTGGGCGCTTTTCTCTACCGGACCCTCGCCGTTGTCCTCCACCCGGCCGCTCCAGAAGATCACCTTCCCGTGGTTGTCGACCGCCTGAAGCTCCAGCCAGACATCGAAGGCGTCCACGGTTCCGCCGGGGAAGAAATGGCCCACTCCCAGGGTCCTCAACACCACGTCCACCCGCACCGAGTCCCCACGGCGCATAACAGCTCCAATCTTGTCCAGGGGCGCCACCACCTTGAGAGGAGGGGTGGTGACCATGCCGCGGGCGCCAAAGGATTCCGACTCCTCGCCTACCGCAAAGGTGCTGGAAAGTTGCAGGCTGGCTCCGGTTCGGCCGGAAGTTTCGGCCGGCTCGACGGGATCGCCCAATGCCATGGCAAAAATGTCGACGCTGACCTGGTTGTCCTGCAGGAAGTCGATGGTGGTCTGCAGCTGCTCCTGGTCCTGGTTGACCAGAGGCACGGCCGTATTGGCTCCCGGGAACCGGTGAGAGTGGACCTTGCCGTCGACGTTCCCCAGGTCGTTGGAGTCCACCAGGGGCATGTGGCAGTCGACGCACTTGCGGGGTTGGGGCGGGTAGTAGAAGGACCGGGCTCCCTGGCCCGAAACGCCGCTGGCCTGCCAGTTGTCGTAGTCGTTGAATCCTCGCAGCCAGCGATAGTGGTTCACCGGAGAATCCAGATGGACCTTGTGGCAGCTCGAACAGAATTCGGCGGTGTCCTTTCGATGGAAGGGCTTCATGAAGACCTTCTTGTGAGGGCCAGGGTCCGCCATGGTCAGGAAATCGTGAGCCCACTGCAAAAAAGCATTGTCGCTGGTGGCCATGTCATGCAGGGGAGGATACTCGATGACCAGCCCCCCGTTTCCCATGCTGCTGGTGATCCGAACGATGGAGTGGCAGGAAGTGCAGGCCAGCCCGGCCTGTGCTTGGGGGGTGTCGATCTGTTCCCGCATGGGGGTGTCGAATCGCCCGTTGAAGAAAACGGCGTGGTCGTGGCAGCCGGCGCACCACTTCGAAGGACGGGTGCCGACCACATCCTGCATGTACTCGATCGATTTGCGGTACCACTGATTGTTGAAGGAGGAGAAGTGGTGCATGGAGGAGTACCACTGCTCGTAGATATCCGGATGGCACCGCTGGCAGGTGTGCGAGGTCATGAAGAAATCGGACGGAATCAGGTCGCCGCTGGTGGTGGTGGACGACGAAGGGAAGAACGGGCTCTGGGGGCCGTCCCCTTCCTCCTCCATGGAGACCGGCGTTCGGGTTGGGTTTCGGATGCGGTCGGCCTCGTCCGGGAAGTAGTGCTGGTGGCCGGCCAGGCCTGCCGGGATCAGCACCAGAAGCACCGCGGCCAGGCCGTAGCGCCTCCGCGCCCTGCCCAGAGGACCCAGCCGATAGCTGTCTCTCCAATAGGACCGAACGGCAAGGCCGGCCAGGACAAAGGCCAACAGGGCCAGGCCGATGTGCAAGTGGAGGATCCAGCCATGGGGCCGGGTGTTGCCCACGACCAGCAGCGCCAGGGCCGGTATCGAGCTGGCCAGAAAGCAGGCCAGAGCCCCGCGGGCAAGCGGTTGCATCCTTCTGAAGCTGGTCAGCAGGACTCCCAGTGCGATTCCGGTCAGGACCAGCCCCAGGCCCAGATGCAGGGCCAGGTTGGACATGTAGAAGAGGCTGGGCTCGGCATGGGGCCACAGGTAGGCCCCGTTGACGGCCAGCAGAAGGAAGGCGTTAAAGCAGATCAGTGCGAGCCTGTTCACCGGACCACCCGTTCCCCCCAAGTCCTCGATGGCATCAGTTTAGCAGGGGAGCGGGGTTGCGGCAAATGACTCTGCCCTTGGCGGGCCGCCGGCAGGAATGGTGTTCTGCAGGGTTTTTGGGGTGCCAGCGCCGCGAAAATTTCGCGCCTTCCCAACCGATCCTGAAAATCCCGGTCGAGGGGAATGAAACCGAGAACAGGCTTCGTGCCGGTGCCGAATAGGTCGTGAGGAGGGGATGGATCAGGAAGGTCCTACTCCCGGGCCGCCAGATAGGCGCCGTCGCCGCTTCGCTCTCCGGGAGCCCCGCCGTCGTTGATGACCCCGTAGGCCAGGAAGGGGTTGTTGCCGGAGATCTTGCGGATGCGGACATATCCCTGGGTGGTGTCCTCCGTATAGTCGCGCAGAATGCTGTTGATCTGGCGCCATCCCCGGGCCGGGACCCTCCTGCCCGTTATCGTCGTGACCAGCAGGCCCGTATCCCCGTCGTAGATATCGATGGCGAAGACACTATCGCTGTCGTCGACTTCTCCGCTATTGACCAGGGCCAGGTTGCTGCGGCTCTCCTGGTTCTGCTGAAGGCCCTCGACCCAGGCGACCTGGCTGAAGGCCGAACCGTAGGGCACGGCGTTGTAGGAGACGCCGTACTGGCCTCCCGCAACCACGGCCTGCGAGACCGTCCGGGCTCCGATCACGATCCCGCTCATGTCCCCGCCCTCGACCCGGGCGAACAGGACACCGGCCAGGCCGCCTGCCGAACCGATGCCGGAAACACCCTGCCGTCTCATCTCGTTGACCAGGTTGGGGGTGATCCGCTGCTCCCCGGCTTCCAGGCTCATGCTGAATCGGGCCGTCCGGTCGGAGGTGTCCACCCCTTCGGAGACGAAGGCGAAGCTTACCGCCCTGGCCTGCTCCGAGAAGTTGGTCGCCGTCAGCTCGCTGGTGAAGGCTCCACTCTCCACGATCACCGGCAAGGTCTGCCCCGTGGTCCCCGCTAGCGAGCCGGCCGTCACCGGAAGGACGAAGGACCCGTCCGAATTGGCCTGGTCGTTGATGACCCCGTAGGCGTAGAAGGGGGCCTCTCCCGACGTCTTTTCCACTCTGACGAATCCGTTGGCCAGGCTGCCCAGCACTCCCGAATACTGGTGGAACCCGCCCGGTCCCAGCTCCATATCCTCCAGGATCCGGGGCGCCGGGCCGTTGGGGTCTCCGGAGAACACGGTCGTTCTCAAGGTGATGGGGCCTTCTTCCGGGGCGCCCATGTTCTGGATGGCCAGGTTGGAGCGATCCTGGGGGGTCTGACGCAAGCCGGCCAGATAGACCGGTTCCTGGAACCCACGCTGCTCCGGAACACCGGGATAGGCCAAGCCGGCGCGTCCCTGGGGAACCGGGGTGGTGGTTCGCACCGACACCCCCACTGAGGAATCGGCCGCATACTCTACCGCCAGTGTCCCGATGCGATTCCCGCTGGCGGGAATGGGAAGGCCCAGGCCGCGCAGGTGCTCGATGGCATCGGACACGATCTTCTGCCGCCCGGCGGCCACCACCTCCGAGGCCGTCCCGCTGCCGCTTCCCAGGTGGGCCGTATAGGTGTAGTCGAGGGACGCCGCTTCCGGTCCCCGGTTGGTGAGCGTCATTTCGGAGGTGAAAAAGGAATCGTTCATGCCGGCCGCACTCAAAATGACCGGGACAAAGGAGCGGTTCAAGCCGATGTCGGCAGGGCCGGTCAGGGTAATGGTGTGGCTGGCCGGGTCGGGAGATCCTGACAGCAAGGTCTCGGCCTTCAGGAAGGGGGCCTCCGGTCCCGTTCCGTCGGATCGGAACAGACTGATTTCCGAGGTTTGACCCAGGGCAAGCACGAGGGTCTTGTCCGCGTTGCCGGCGTCCTCGAGGAGCGACAGAGAGAGTTCCTTGCGGGTTTCTCCTGCTGGAAACAGCAAGCCTTCCTCGGGGGAGGGGGAAAGGTCGGCATAGTCGTCAGAGGAGGCGGTGCCGCCGACGGAGTAAGGAACCCGAAGGGCCACCGGCAGCGTCCGGTGCAAGGTTACCGTTGCCGTCACCCGGGTCCCGGGGGCCGCGGTCTGCGCGGCCGTAGCGAAGCCCAGCCGAGCCTTCAGGTTGGCGTCTACATGGAGTCCCTGGTTTTCCGGGCCAATGCCCAGCGTGGTGAGGGTGTCGTCGAGAAGGCCCGGGGGTAAGACCGCCAGAGGGTTGCCATCCAGACGCAGCTCCTCCAGACTGCTCAGCCCCTGGAAGATCTCCGGAGGCAAGGCGGCAATGGAATTGTCACTTAGAAGCAGCACCTGCAGATGGCTGAGACCGCGGAATACCGCCTCCGGTAGTTCGGTCAGGGAATTCCCATTCATCCACAGGGTTTCCAGGCTGGCGAGCCCGCTGAAGATCCCTTCGGGGAGAGCGGTGAGAGCGTTGCTGCCCAGGTCCAGCCAAGTCAGACGGCTCAATTTGCCGAAGACTCCCTCGGGGAGACTGCTCAGGGCGTTCCCGGCCATCTCCAGGCGTTCCAGGCTGCTCAACCCGGTGAAGATTCCCTCGGGAACAGTCGTCAGCTGGTTTTCCGACAGGCTCAATCCCGTGAGGGAGCTCAACCCGTTGAAGTCCTGGGCCTGCAGGTCATGGATTCCGGTTCGTCGCAGGTCGAGCAGGGTCACGGCGGCCAGTTGCCCCGGGGAGACCTGACCGCAGGCCGTTACCCCGGCGGCCTCCAGCAGCTTGTCCCTCACCTGGGGAGTGCGGTCGCAGATCCCACCGGGGGTGGAGCCGGGGTCGGGGTTGGAGACGGTCAGGGTATGGGTGGCTCCCTCGGGGGAAAGGGACAGCAGGGTCTCGGCCTTCAGGAAGGGAGCCTCGGGGCCCGTTCCGTCGGATCGGAGCAGACCGATCTCGGAGAGCCCGCCCAGGGTAAACACGATAGTCTTGCCCGCTCCGGCGCTCTCAATGAGGACCAGGGCGATTTCCTTGCGGGTTTCCCCGGCCGGAAACAGCAATCCCTCCTCGGGGGCGGGCGACAGGTCGGCATAGTCGGCGGCGGTGGCGGTGCCGCCGACGGCGTAGGGCACCTGCAGGGACACCGGCAGCGCGCGGTGCAAGGTCACGGTCGCCGTCACCGTGGTTCCCGGGGCGGCTGTCTGCGCGGCCGGAGCAAAGCCCAGCCGGGCCTTCAGGGTGGCGTCTACATGGAGTCCCTGGTTTTCCGGGCCAATGCCCAGCGTGGTGAGGGTGTCGTCGAGAAGGCCCGGGGGTAAGACCGCCAGAGGGTTGCCATCCAGACGCAGCTCTTCCAGTCGGCTCAGCCCCTGGAAGATCTCCGCAGGCAAAGCGGCCAGCGAGTTTGCGCTCAGGTCCAACTGTTCCAGGTAGCTCAGTCCGCTGAAAACGGTCCCGGGCAAGCCGGTCAGACGGTTGTGATCCAGTTGTAACCGTTCCAGACTGCTCAGCCCCTGGAAGATGCCCTCCGGCAGGGAGGCAATGGAATTTTCACTGAGACCCAGCATCTGCAGATGGCTTAACTCACCGAAGACTCCATCGGGTACTACGATGAGCGAGTTCCGATCAAGCAGCAGAACCTTCAGGTTGCCCAGTCCCTGGAAGGCGTCCTGGGGCAGTGCTCTCAGGTGATTTCCCTGGAGCCACAACTCGTCCAGCCTGGCTGGTTGGCGGCGAGTGTCGATCGGGGTGAGTGTTTCCGGATCACTCAGCTCCAGAAAGAGCCCCCCGGGTAATTCCATGAAGGAGTTCTCGTGCAATTTTAGTGTCTGCAATGCACTCAATCCGTCGAAGACGCCCTCGGGCAAAGCGATCAACGAGTTGAAGCCCAAGTTCAAATCGACCAGACGGCTCAGGTCCTGGAATACCGCCTCCGGTAGTTCGGTCAGGGAATTCCCATTCATCCACAGGATTTCCAGGTTGGCGAGCCCGCTGAAGATCCCTTCGGGGAGGGCGGCGAGAGCGTTGCTGCCCAGGTCCAGCCATGTCAGACGGCTCAATTCGCCGAAAATCCCCTCGGGGAGACTGCTCAGGGCGTTCCCGGCCATCTCCAGGCGTTCCAGGCTGCTCAACCCGGTGAAGATCCCCTCGGGGAGAGTCGTCAGCCGGTTTTCTCCCAGGCTCAAGCCAGTGAGGGAGCTCAATCCGTTGAAGTCCTGGGCTTGGAGGGTATGAATTCCGGTCCGTGTCAGATCGAGCAGGGTTACGGAAGCCAGTTGCCCCGGGGTGACCTGCCCGCAGGCTGATCCCCCGGTGGCCTCCAGCAGCTTGTCCCTCACCTGGGGCGTGCGGTCGCAGATCCCACCCGTGATGGTGCCGGGGTCGGGATTGGCGACGGTCAGGGTGTGAGCGGCTCCATCGGGAGAAAGCGACAGAAGGGCTTCGGCCTTCAGGAAGGGGGCCTTGGGTCCCGTCCCGTCGGCTCGGAGCAGGTCGATTTCGGAGAGCCCGCCCAGGGTCAGCACCAGGGTTTTGCCCAGCTTGTCGGCGCCCTCGAGGAGCGACAGAGTGATTTCCTTGCGGGTTTCTCCGGCCGGAAACAGCAACCCCTCCTCGGGGGCGGGCGACAGGTTGGAATAGTCGGTAGAGGAGGCGGTGCCGCCAACGGAGTAGGGCACCCGCAGGGACACCGGCAGCGCGCGGTGCAAGGTCACGGTCGCCGTCACCGTGGTTCCCGGGGCCGCTGTCTGCGCGGCCAGAGCAAAGCCCAGCCGGGCCTTCAGGGTGGCATCCACATGGAGTCCCTGGTTCTCCGGGCCAATGCCCAACTCTGAGAGAGTATCGTCGAGAAGCCCCGGCGGTAGGGCAGCCAGGCGGTTGCCGTCCAGACGCAGCTCTTCCAGTTGCCTCAGTCCCTGGAAGATCTCCGGAGGTAAAGCGGACAGGGAGTTGGCGCTCAGGTCCAGCCATTCCAGGTGGATCAGCCCGCTGAAAACGGCCTCGGGCAAGAGGGTCAGACGGTTGCGATCCAGTTCCAACTGTTCCAGCCTGCTCAGCCCCTGGAAGATCCCCTCCGGCAGGGAGGCGATGGAGTTGTCACTGAGAAACAGCGCCTGCAGATGACTCAACTCACCGAAGACCCCTTCGGGCAGTGCCATGAGCGAGTTGCGGTCGAGCAGCAGAACGCTCAGGTTGCCCAGTCCCAGGAAGGCGTCCTCGGGCAATGCGCTCAGGCGGTTTCCCTGAAGCCAGAGCGATTCCAGCCTGGCCGCTTGGCGGGGAAGGTCGATCGGGATGAATGCTTCCGGGTCGCTCAGCTCCAGAAAGAGCCCCCCGGGTAATTCCATCAGGGAGTTCTCGTGCAATCGCAGGGCCTGCAATGCGCTCAGTCCGTCGAAGACCCCCTCGGGTAAAGCGGTCAGCGAGTTGAGGCCCAGGTTCAAATCGACCAGACGGCTCAGCTCCTGGAAGACCGCGTCCGGTAGTTCGGTCAGGGAATTCCCATTCATCCACAGGGTTTCCAGGTTGGCGAGCCCGCTGAAGATCCCTTCGGGGAGGGCGGTGAGAGCGTTGCTGCCCAGGTCCAGCCATGTCAGGCTGCTCAATTCGACGAAGACCCCCTCGGGGAGACTGCTCAGGGCGTTCCCGGGCATCTCCAGGCGTTCCAGGCTGCTCAACCCGGTGAAGATGTCCTCGGGAAGGGTCGTCAGCCGGTTTTCCCCCAGACTCAAGCCCGTGAGGGAGCTCAATCCGTTGAAGTCCTGGGCCTGCAGGTCATGGATTCCGGTTCGTCGCAGGTCGAGCAGGGTCACGGCGGACAGTTGCCCCGGGGTGACCTGCCCGCAGGCCGTTACCCCGATGGCCTCCAGCAGCTTGTCCCTCACCTGGGCCGTGCGGTCGCAGATCCCACCGGTGGTGGAGCCGAGGTCGGGGTTGGCGACGGTCAAGGTATGAGCGGCTCCCTCGGGAGAAAGCGACAGCAGGGTTTCGGCCGGCAGGAAGGGAGCATCGGGGCCCGTTCCGTCGGATCGGCGCAGACCGATCTCGGAGAGCCCGCCCAGGGTCAGCACCAGGGTTTTGCCCAGCTTGTCGGCGCCCGCCAGAATGGTCAGGCTGATTTGCCGGCGGGTTTCTCCGGCCGGAAACAGCAACCCCTCCTCGGGCGCGGGCGACAGGTCGGCATAGTCGGCGGCGGTGGCGGTGCCGCCGACGGCGTAGGGCAGCCGCACGGCTACCGGCAGCGGGCGGTGCAGGGTCACCGTGGCCGTGGCGGCGGCGCCCGGGGCGGCGGTTCCCGCAGGGAAGGCGAAGGCCGGCTCGGACTTCAGGGCGGCGTCCAGACGGAGTCCCGGGCTATCCTGAACGGCGCCCAGAGTGGCGAGGTTCTGGTCGAAGACTCCCTCGGGCAAGGCGGCCAGGTGGTTGTCCTCCAGCGCCAAGTCCCGCAGGCGCCACAAAGGGTGGAACACCTCGGCGGGGAGTTCCCTCAGCGAGTTCCGATTCAGGGTCAGGCGTTTCAGACCGCTCAGCCCGCTGAAGATCCCCTCGGGCAGGGTCCTCAGATCGTTCCCCTGAAGCGGCAATTGGACCAACCGGCTCAATCCGTCAAAAACTCCTTCCGGCAGTTCTCTCAGCGAGTTCTCGTCCAGAGTCAGGATGTTCAGAAGACGCAGGTCCTTGAAGATTCCCACGGGCAGGGTCCGCAATCGGTTCTGGCGGAGTTGCAGCTCGAACAGACTGCTCAGCCCGTCGAAGGCGTCCTCGGGGAGTTCCCTCAACGAGTTCGAATCCAGAGTCAGCCGTTGCAGGAGGTTCAATCCGAGAAAGGACCTGCCGCCCAGGGTACCCAGCAGGTTGTGATCCAATGACAGGCTTCTCAGCGAGCCCAGCCCGTGAAAGATCTCTTCGGGCAAAGCGGTCAGCAGGTTGTGGTCCAGCTTCAGCGTTTGCAAGCCGATCGAACCGCGGAAGACGTCCTCGTGCAAAGTCGTCAGAGAGTTCTCCTGCAACCAGAGCCCAATAAGGCTACTCAGGTCGCCGAAGACTCCGTCGGGCAGGCTGCTCAGCGAGTTTCGCAGCAACGACAGACTCTCCAGCTTGCTCAACCCGGTGAAGAGGCCCGCCGGCAAATCCGTCAGCGAGTTTTCCGCGAGGGACAGATAGTCGAGCTCGGCCAGGCCGCTGAAGATGCCATCCGGCAAGGTCCCGAGCTGGTTTCGGTACAGCCAGATTCGTTGCAGAGAGCCCAGACCCCTGAAGAGTCCCGGGGGTAATTCCCTCAATTGGTTGGAATTCAGCGCCAGCCGTTCCAGGCGGCTCAGACCGTGGAAAAGGGATGGCGGCAGGGTGGAGAGGGAGTTTCCGTAGAGGCGCAGGCGCTGGAGCCGGACGAGATCCCTGAAGTCGTGGGCTTGAAGGGTCCCGATGCCGGACTCGGACAGATCCAGCAGGGTCACCGCAGCCAGGTGCTCGGGGGTGACATCCTCACAGGAAGCGACCCCGGCGGCCTCCACCAGTTTGTCCCGCACCTGCGGCGTGCGGTCGCAGACCCCCTGGTCGGCCGCCGCGGACGGCGAAGCCAGGAGCCAGACGATCAGCCAGGCAGGGAAAAGCAAGATCAGGCGGCGCCTGGGACTCTCTCGTGGACGTGAGAATCTGTTTGTCCCGTCAGGATTTCTGCTCTTGGACAGGCGCAGATGGCTCAAGGATCCTCCATGAATCAATAAGAGCCTCAAGGGAAATCGCCTGAAGACAAGTATAGCAGCCAACGGGATTCAAAATGAAAACTCCAGCCCGGCTTTCCCCGCCGCCCCGGGGTTCAGAAAACCGTTCTCATAATATTGCCTGTCCAGCAGGTTGTCGACCCGGCCGAAAAACCGGAGACTGCGGAATTCGGAGAGAGGAAGCCTGTAGCTTGCGCCCAGGTCGACCTTGGTGATGGCATCGAACCGGAACGCCCGGCTGCCGAAGATGCTGGGATCATAGAGCGGCGCCAGGGTGCTGCTGGAGGTTACCCAGTCCAGGTTGACGAACAGATTCCGCCCCAGCCACTGGGTCAGCAGCAGCGACCACTGGTGGTCGGGAATCACAAAGGATTGCAGGACGTTGCCGATCCGCGGCACCCGCTCGTCCGCGTTGGTGTAGGTGTAGGAAAATCGCAGATCCAGCGATGTCAGAGGACGGAGGGTGGTGGTGAACTCCAGGCCTCGGGCCAGACCCCCCTGGCTGTTGCGGTAGCCGCCGAATCGCCCGAAGGGGTCGGTGAGGGGGCTGATGTCGCCGGAGAAATCGAACTGGATGTTTTCCTGGATGCGGGTGTAGAACCAGGTCACGGAGGTTTGCACCCGGTTGCCGAGCAGGGTCTGATCCAGGCCCGCGTCAAAGGCGATGGATCGATCGGGCCGCAGCCTTGGATCTCCATAGGTCGAGTAGCCGAAGCTGGAGAAAAACGTCCCGAAGCGCTCGTAGAGGGACGGGGATCGATAGCCGTTCCCGACATGGGCACGGATCTTGGTCCCGGTCCGGGCGACGAAATAGGCGATCGAACCGTCCCCGGTATAGGCAGTTGGTGGAGCGTCGAAGGTGAGTCCCTGATAGGGTGCCGTTTCCGATGGTTCCAGGAGAGGGTTCTGAAGCGAGAACCTCTGGACTCTGAAGGCGGCCGAAAGGTGCAGTCGCCCTTGCAACAGTCGAAGCTGGTCCTGAAGGTGAAAGGCGTTGCTGCGCTGAGTGACGTCCGCCAACGAATCGAGGGAGGGCTGCCCCGGAAAAGTCCTGTTGATGAAGCGTTCATTCTCGAACTCATAGCCCGCATCGATGGAGTGGTAGGCTCCCAGTTGCAGGTGGGTGCGGGCGTTGAAAGTCTGCACCCGACCGCCATAGTCGGACCGTGCCATCCCCAGAGGCTGAAAGCCTGTGCCTCCGGGGCCGTTGTGATGGGTCCGATCGGTGCGCAGGTTCTGATAGGAGAGACTGTATCCTGTCCGGGCTGTCGGCTGCTGGTTGAGCACGACCGCGGTAGAGAGGAAATCGGTGGACTCACGCGCGTCGGGATCGTTGAGGGCCGGAATGAAGCTGGCCGAGCCGAGGTCGAGTTGAGACAGGGGTGTGCCCGCCTGGTGGAGCTCGACCCGGTCGGGAGCCAGCGGACGTGCCGGGACGATTCCAGTAGCCGCCAGGCCGGGAGCGCTGCTTGGCGATCTGTTGAGCTGGAGGAAGGTGTCGGCCCCGTAGAATCGTGCCGAGAGGTTGGACGTCGGAGAGAGGTGTAGATTCAGCCGTCCCTGAGCAGTGGTATTGCGGCTGGCATCGTCCCCGTCGACGCCTCTGGAGAGATTACGATGGGCCAGTCCCGTACTGTAGGTGAACCGGTCCTGCTGGAATCCTCCTGCCAGACGGGCCCGACCATGCAGATGGCCCAGGGAGCCCCCCTCGGTCAGAAGGCTTCCTCGGGTGCGGCCGCCGCCTTCCGCACTTATGACGTTGACCACACCTCCAATGGCATGACTTCCGTACAGGGATGACCCGGAACCCCGCAACACCTCCAGCCGGTGGGTGTCGGCAAGCAGAAGATGCGACAGAAAGGAGGTGGCGTCTCCCTGGGGCGCCGCCGCGTCCCGGAAGCGCAGGCCGTCAATCAGAACCGAGGTGTTCTCGTAGCTCAGGCCCCGGGTTCGAATGGTCGTCTGGGCGCCGGGAGTGCCCAATTGTTGAATGCGCAAGCCGGGAACCGGCCTCAAGGCCTCGACCACGCTGGTTTCGCCCCGCTCCTGCATTTCCGCCCGATTGACGACCGTCAAGGCCTTCGACACCTCCTCTACCGACTGCGGTTTTCCGGAGGCCGTAACCACGACTTCCTCCCGGCGAACCGCCAGCTTGAGGACAATGTCCCGCACCAGATCCTGACCTGCCTCAACCCGAAGACCGTTCAGGGACAGGGCAGCAAACCCCCGGGACTCAACCTCCAGGAGGTATTTCCCCGGGCGCAGAGGCCGAAAACGGAAACCTCCCGAGGTATCGGTGGTGACTCTCAGGCGCAGGCCGCTGGCACGGTCATGGAGGGTGACCAGGGCGTCGGGCACAAGCGCTTGCTGGGGATCGGTGATCGTCCCGCTGATCGAGGCGGGTTCAGCAGCCTCGGCGGTCAGGGCGGCACAGCAGGCGACGAGGCATGAGGCCACCATCAACTTTCCGGTCGTGACCGGCATCTGGCAGGTCCTTTCTCCTCCCCCAAGGAGGTGTTCAGGAAGCTTCCCCGAGCCGGTCTTCCGACTTGCGGCCTGTGTGGTCCTACTCTCCGTGCCTTTCCACCTGGCGGTAGTGGCATTCAGACGGATTTCGTTGCCGCTTACAGTTGCTGGGGCAGTGGCGGATTCTCACCGCTCTTCCCGGGATGCTCAGGGCGCATCCAGTGAAAAATCGTCACTCGCCTGAGAAGCCAAGCGTGGATCTCAGGCCTTCATTGGCAGGCAAGACTGCAACTGAAACGCGGATGGAAGAGAAATGCCAGGATGGGTGGTGCGGAAAACTTGCGTGCATGTTCGACCCAGCCGCTCTCGTGCGCAGCGTGCCTCGTCGATCCCAAGGAAGGTCTCCTGACTGACAGCTTAGGACGCTCCACCGGCTGCCTTCCCATTGCCTGAAGCAACAGTGGCCTGCTTCGCCGGCGAGCTCGCTGATCACAGTGGCGCGACCGTGCGGGAATTGCACCCGCTTCCCTTTTGGCTCGCTTCCGAGCACCCTGGGACCAATGGCGAAATCGTAGCAACGGTCCGAACGAAGGGTCAAGTTTTTTCTCCCGCAACCTCCGGAACGCGGTCGTGTCCGCAGAGGGATACGGGGTGGACTGGTGTAAGGTGCCCTTTCCCTTGGGTTTACGCCCCGCCCCCCCACCGCATCAGCCTTCGCCTTTCGGCTCGGCTTCTGCGATTCTCCTCAAAGGGAGAGTGATCCGGCATCTCCTGGGAGCGCGGGCGTCCCGCCCGCATCCGGAACCTGCCGATGATTCCACCCCCGCCTCCGGACCCGGGCGCAAACTACAAACATTCTTTACACCGAGCCTTTTGCAAAATTCGGAGTCGGGCATGAGATGGGGGCAGAATGCTCCTGCAAAATAACGCCCTCGAAAGGGATCTGCACCTGGCTAGCCATGGGTTTCCCCCTGGGAGCGCGGGCGTCCCGCCCGCATACTTGTCAAGGCGCTGCTCCAGCGTCAGTCGGCGGGTGAACCGACCAACCCTGTGAAGCCAATCGCCACAACCCTGCCAGGTCTAGTGCGGGCGGGACGCCCGCGCTCCCAGGGACAACAACTCTTCCCGACAATAAATCCCGCTTCCTAACGAATTTTGCAAAAGGCTCCACCATTAACCGGAAACAGGGTTTACATCATGCCAAGGAATCGGGCAAGGAGCCTTGCGCAGGCCGCAAGATCACTCCCCCCTTGAGGGGGAGTCGACCAGGGCGGAGCCCGCAGTCGAGCCGGTGGGGGGCAAACACCGCGCCCCGTAGATGACTACCAGCGGTACGGGCAGCGCCTCTCCAAAAACACGCCCCATGGAGCGCGCGGTTTCCCCTTCGGAGAATTGACCCCGGCTTTCCCATTTGCTAGCATCTGCGACGGTGAGTGCCAGGTGCTCGCGGCAGTCATGCGAGTGAAAAGGGAAGCGGGTGCAATTCCCGCACGGTCGCGCCACTGTAAGCAGCGAGTGTTTCAGCACTGCAATTGGCCACTGTTGTTTTCCAATGACGGGAAGGCCGTCTGAGACACCGTGACCTGTGAGTCAGGAGACCTGCCTGGAACCGCGCGCCGCTGGTGTGTCGCTTCGCATGAGGGCGATGGTGCCGCTCCTCTCTTCCCGCCTTCTCTCACCGAATTCCAGGTTTATTTCCGAGCGGCGTTTCCAGGATTCTCCCCGTGAGGGGGTGGTCTGCATGAAGCGGGCGCGGAAAAGAAGATGCCAAAGACAAGCATTAATCCATCCTGCGCCCAGCCACCCGGTGAGACATGCGGGCGCCAAATCGGGGCAGGGGTGAGTCGAGCTTCGGGTGCCAGGAGGGAGGCGGGGGCTCCGGACCGGCAGGGAATTCGGGTTGGTTCGCCGGCAGGCCTGTGCATCGGAGCCTGGCTCCGGCGTCTGGCCGGGCTGGGGCTGCTACTGGCGGGAGCCTCCTGGCTGTGGTCTTGCCAGCGCCTGCCGTCCGGTCCGTCCCAGGGTCCATCCGAAACTGAGAAAGGGACCATCGAACCGGAAGATCCCCGCCGCATCATTTCGCTTTCCCCCAACGTCACCGACATATTGGAGGGGGTGGGGGCCTTTGATCGGGTCGTCGCCGTTTCAAACTACTGCAGCTATCCCCCGGGGGTGGCCTCTCTGCCTCGGGTGGGGGGGTGGCAGAACGCCAGCCTGGAGGAGGTCACCAGCCTCGGACCCGACCTGGTGGTCATGGCCGAGGTTCAGGCCCCCTTCGTCGACAGCAAGCTTCGGGCCTTGGGGATCGAAACCCTGGTGGTGCCGAGTCAGTCGCTGGAGGATGTCTTCACGGCCATCAATGCCATCGGGCGGGGAGTGGGGCGGCAGCAGCAGGCCCTGCGCCTTCAGACGGAGGTTCGAGCCGTCCTGGACAGGGTGGCCCGTCACACCCAAGGCTTGCCCAAACGCTCGGTCCTCTGCGTGGTGGACCGGGTGCCTGGGACCCTGCGAGGTCTGTATACCGCAAGCCAGGGAAGCTACCTGACCCGGTTGATCGAAATTGCCGGCGGGAGGTCGATAGCCCCGCCGGCCACCTCCAACTACGGCAGGATCGGCAAAGAGGCTGTGGTCACCCTCAATCCCGAAGTGGTGATCGACATGGTGCAAGGAGCCCAGGGCGCCCTTGCCGAGGATCCGATCGGTATCTGGTCGGCACTGAAAGAGATTCGGGCCGTTCGCCGCCGGAGAGTCCATCCCGTTCGCGAAATGTTTGTCCTTCACGCCTCCCAGTTTGTGGCAAAGACGGCCGAACTCTTCTCCAAGCTGATTCATCCGGAGGTGTTTGGGACAGATGCCGCCCGCTAACAGCCCCATTCCCACCCATGCCGGTTCCCTGATAGAAGCCCGGGGACTCCACTTTGCCTACAGGGCCGACCTGTGGGTGGTCCATGACGTCTCTCTTCAACTCGAGCGGGGTACCCTGGCGGCCCTCATCGGCGCCAACGGTTCCGGCAAGTCGACCCTGATCCGCTTGTTGGCCGGTCTTCGTCCCCCGAGCTCCGGAGAAATCGTGTTCGGGGGGCAACCCTTGAAAGGCATTTCACGGAAACGGCTGGCCCGGTCCTTGGCCTATGTTCCCCAGATCAATCCCATGATTTTCCCCTTTACGGCGATCGAGGTGGTGCTTACCGGGAGGAGTCCCTATACACCTCGATTCCGCTTCGAGAACCAAGTCGACGTGGAAAAGGCAATGGAGGCCCTGGCCACCGTGGACGGAGCGCATCTGGCCCCGCGTCCGGTGACCGAACTGTCGGGAGGCGAAAGGCAGTTGGTGGCCGTTGCCAGGGCCCTGGCTCAGGAGCCGGAATGTTTGATTCTGGATGAACCCGCGGCCGCCCTGGACCTGAAGCACCGGGCCGGGCTCATCCGCATCCTGCGGGAACTTCGGGATCGGGAGGGAATGACGGCGCTGATGGTGACCCACGACCTGCAGCTCCTGGACCCTGCCTTCGATCGGGTCTTTGCCATCCACAAGGGGGCGCTCCTGGCCGAAGGCCCTCCCAGGCAGGTCCTGACGGACGAGGTGCTCTCCCGGGTCTACGAGGATCCCCAGGTCCAGGCCCGCCGGTTGGAAGGGCGCACCTTTGTCTGGTCCGGCACCTGACCCAAAATAGGTGAATCGCAAAACGGGAAATGACGATGGAGGCTTCAGCCCAGGCCCCGGAAGGCCCCCGCTCCAGCAGGGAATCCGGCCCCTCCCCCCGGAACCGAGGTGGGCGCAGGTCCCCCGGCGCCCCCGGGAATCTGTTCCGCCCCTTGATTCTGGTGCTGCTCTTCCTGGTCGCCTCCACCCTGATTGGCCTCTGGGTGGGCTATCGCCCGCTGGATCTGAGCCAGTTGCGCGAAGACGCGACCGCGCGCTTCCTCTTTTTCCAGCTGCGCCTTCCCCGGGTGGTCATGGCAGGCATTCTGGGCGCCTCCCTGGGCGCGGTCGGAGCCTGCCTGCAGGCCTTCTTTCGCAATCCGCTGGCGGAGCCATTCACATTGGGTGTCTCAGGAGGCGGGACCCTGGGGGCAAGCCTGGCCATTGCCCTCGGTTGGGGCGTCAACTTGGCGGGGGTGCCCATGGTGTTCCTGGCCGCCTTTGCGGGGTCGGCCGGGGCCGTCCTGGTGGTCTACCGGCTGTCGCGAACCGGCGACGTGGTCATGCCCGGCACGCTGCTGCTGGCCGGAGTGGTGGTGAACCTGATTGCCAGCGCCGGAGTGATCCTGATTCAGTACATTGCCGACTACAGCCGGGCTCTGCAGATCCTTCGCTGGACCATTGGATCCATCGACACCGTGGGATTCGACCGCATCTGGCGCATGTTGATTCTGCTGATACCCGGTTGGGTGGTCCTGATGGCCATTGCCCGCGATCTGCACCTGCTGGCCATGGGAGAGGAGTCGGCGGCCAGCCTGGGGGTCAACGTGCGCCGCTGCGAACGTCTGGTCTATGCCGCCTCCTCCCTGATCGTGGGCGTGGCGGTGGCCGAGGGAGGAACCATTGCCTTCGTGGGACTGATCATTCCCCATGCGGTTCGCCTGCTGTTGGGGCAGGATGTAAGGCTGGTCCTGCCCTGTTCCTTTCTGGTGGGCGCCGGGTTCCTGATGTTGGCCGACGCCGTGGCCCGAACGGCCCTGACCTCGGGTGAGTTGCCGGTAGGCGCGGTCACGGCCGTGGTTGGAGGGATCACTTTTCTGTGGCTGCTCCGCCGACAGCAGCGCTTCTCGGCCATTTAAAACGACGCGCCTGCCGGCAGCCGGGCAGGCCCGGCCGAGCAATGGGGAGCGGCCGCCTCAGCCGTCTCGACCGACTTTCCGGGACGTGCCGGTGGGATGGAAGGGGGAGGGCAGGCAATGAACGGAGAACTCAATCGTCACAGGGCGACGGGCTATCCCCGCCGCATCGTCTGTCTGACCGAGGAAACCACGGAAACCCTCTATCTCCTGGGAGAAGAGGCCCGCATCGTGGGCGTCTCCGGATACACGGTGCGGCCCAGGGAGGCCCGGTCCAAGCCGAGGGTCTCGGCCTTCACCAGCGCCCGGCTGGACAGGATCGAGCAACTGAGCCCGGACCTGGTGCTGGCGTTCTCCGACCTGCAGGCGGACATCGCCGCCGAGTTGATCCGGCGAGGATTGACCGTCCTGGCCTTCAATCAGAGGAGCGTGGGCGAGATCCTGCAGACCATCCGGACCCTGGCCGATCTGGTGGGCGCCGCGGAAAAAGGCAGGGCCCTGGTCTCGGAGCTGTCGAGGGGCCTGGAGGCGATTGAGGCCTCGGCCCGCCGATTTCCGCGCCGCCCCCGGGTCTTTTTCGAGGAGTGGAAGGACCCCTTGATCAGCGGCATTCGGTGGGTGGAAGAGCTTGTGGAGCTGGCCGGGGGCGAGGCCATCTTTCCGGAGCTCCGCCACAAGCGGCTGGGGCGGGACCGGATTGTGGATCCCGGGGCGGTGCTCTCCCGCGACCCGGAGGTGATCGTGGCTTCCTGGTGCGGGGTCAAGGTCAACAAGGACCGGATCAGGCAACGAGCCGGCTGGTCGGAGATGGCGGCCGTCCGCCGCGGGCAGATCTACGAGATCAAATCGACCTACATCCTGCAGCCCGGGCCGGCGGCTCTGACGGAGGGCCTGCGGCAACTCCACCTCATCCTGGCCCATGTCAGCGGCTTTGAAGTGGATGTCCAGCTCAGACCGAGCGAGCGGGTGGATCCTGACCTGGAATCTCCGGTGTTCCGTGCCTAGCGAGGCCGTGCCTCGGACCGGCAAGCGGGGAAAAAGAGTTATCCACGAAGGGCCACGAAGGACGACGAAGGGCCACTAAGGGGTTGGAGAAGGCTCAACAGAGATCCGCCAAAGGTCGGGAAGGGAAAAGCTTTCCATCAAGGGCGCGCAAGAATTTGTTAAGGGGGTAAAAGATGAATCCGCCAAGGGACTCCAAGGGGTTGGAATAGACTAGAAAGGGGGTCCGTGAAGGGCCACGAAGAAATACACGAACAGTTTTCACTCCTTGAGTTCGACCATCACTGTCTCTTCAACCAGGATTCCAGTATCCCGCTCGCAGGCTTATGGATCACCTCAATCGCACACGCGAACGTCGAGCGAGTCAGCATTTTGCGCAGCAGCTTCTCGTCCTGTTTATCCTGTCCATCCTGTTCATCCATGTAGGACAAGAATCCAAGGGACGACAGGAATGGCCGATAAGGGTTGCCGAGCGGGAACGATTTCAAGCCAGAGGCTATCCATCCGATAACCGAAACCGGTTATGACTGGGCGCCCCCGACGACCCATCAGCCTTAATCATTCCCTTCGTGGATAACTCTTTTTCCCTTCGCGCCCTTGGTGGATCCTCTTGGTGGATTTCTATTTTGGGCCTTCGTGGATAACCCTTCAATTGGTTTCACCTCAGCTAGCGCCGGAGGCTCAGCCTGGCGATGGTCCACAGGATCTTGAATCCCGCCTTGACGGTCCCCGAGAGGGTCCCCGACACCTTGGACCTGCCCAGGCGAGGCCGGTAGCTGACGGGAACCTCCACCACCTTGAGTCCCTGCTGCAGGGCCTTGACCTGCATTTCCACCGTCCAGCCGTAGGTTCGATCCTGCATGTCGAGCTTGGACAACGCCTCCCGCCGAATGGCGCGAAAGGGCCCCAGGTCGGTGTAGGCGTGGCCGTAAATCAGCCCAATGATGAAAGTCGACAACCAGTTGCCGAACCGCTGCTGCGGCGTCAGGGATCCCGGTTCCGCACCTCCCCGGGTCCGAGAGCCCAGCACCAGATCCGCCTGGTGCTCCTGCAGGGCCTGGAGCAGGTCTTTCGCCTGGGCGGGGTCGTCACTGTAATCGCCGTCCAGAAAGAGGACCACCTCGGTTCCCGGGGGCAGGCCAGCGATGCCGGCCAGACAGGCGGCGCCATAGCCGCGGTCGGGCTGGGAGATGACCCGGGCGCCCGCCTCTCGTGCCTTCATGGCGGTCCGGTCGGTGCTTCCGTTGTCGACCACGATGGTCTCGGAGACCAGGTCTCGGGGGATGTCGGCAATGACTCGGGCGATCCCCGGCTCCTCGTTGTAGGCGGGAATGATGACGACGGCTGGGGGGGTTGGCATGACAGCGGCTCTTCCGGTCCGCAAAGGCCCGCATTATACGCAATCCCGGCCCGCATTTCTCGAACGGCGCCAGGCAGGAGAAGAGTGCAGGACGGCGCCCCCCGGTGGGCAATGCGGGCCAGCTCCGAAATGTGGTATAAACGGGCGACTTGGAGCAGGGTCCGGACGGCAGAGAGGGACTTTCCGCCGGCAGTAGCATCCGACTCCTGCAGCGGATTGGAACCATCCATGGAAGCGGTGCTGGCCCTGGAAGACGGCTTGATTTTCGAAGGCGAGTCCATCGGCGCCAGGGGCGAGACTTCCGGCGAGATCGTTTTCAACACCTCCCTGACCGGCTATCAGGAAATTCTCACCGACCCCTCTTATGCCGGCCAGATTGTGGTGTTGACCTACCCTCTGATCGGAAATTACGGGGTCAATGCGGAGGACGAGGAGTCCCACCGGCCCTTTGCCGAGGGCTTGGTGGTGCGGGAGGCCACCGACAGCGGCGACCACTGGCGGCAGGAGGGCTCCCTGCCGGGCTATCTGGAGACGCACGGCATTGTGGCCATCGCCGAGATCGACACCCGGTCCCTGGTACGCCACATCCGGCAACAGGGGGCCATGCGCGCCGTCATCGCCAGCGGGAAGTTGGATCGAGAGCTTCTGGTGGAAAAGGCGCGGCAGGCGCCTGAGATGGTGGGTCGAGACCTGGCCAGCCGGGTCAGTTGCCGGAGAGCCTACCGCTGGGAGGAGCCGTCGGTGGATATTTTTCCCGCGAACTCCTCCAGCGGTTCGTCCAAGGAGGATGAAGCCGAACCTCCCATGAGGGTGGTCGCCCTCGACTTCGGAATCAAACGCAACATATTGAGGCTGATGGTGGACAGCGGGCTCGAGGTGACGGTGGTTCCGGCCAGGACCAGCGCGGCCCAGATCCTGGCCTTGAATCCGGACGGGGTCTTCCTCTCCAACGGTCCGGGAGACCCGGAACCGGTCGCCTACGCGATCCGGACGGCTCGCGAGCTGATCGGAAAGAAGCCGATTATGGGGATCTGTCTGGGCCATCAGATACTGGGCCTGGCCGTGGGAGGCAAGACCTACAAACTGAGGTTCGGCCACCACGGCGGCAACCACCCGGTGATGCGCATGCAGACGGGGCAGGTCGAGATCACCGCTCAGAACCACGGATTTGCCGTGGATATCTCCTCTTTACCTGAATCCATCGAAGTGACCCACGTCAATCTCAACGATCAAACCCTGGAGGGATTCCGTCACAGGCAGGCGCCGCTTTTCTGCGTCCAGTACCACCCGGAATCCTCCCCGGGCCCGCACGATTCCCGCTATCTTTTCGAAGAGTTCAAGCGGGTGATCCGCCAGCACCGGAGGGGTGGCGGAATCTCCTTCACCTGGCGCGACTGAATGCCCAAGAGATCGGACATCAAGAAGATCCTGGTCATCGGCTCCGGCCCGATCGTGATCGGTCAGGCCTGCGAGTTCGACTACTCCGGGACCCAGGCCTGCAAGGTTCTCAGGGCCGAGGGTTACAAAGTGGTGCTGGTGAATTCCAATCCGGCCACCATCATGACCGACCCGGAGTTGGCCGACCGGACCTACATCGAGCCCCTGACGCCCGAATACCTGGAGGCCATTATCCTGAAGGAGAGGCCCGATGCTCTGCTGCCCACCGTGGGCGGTCAGACGGCGCTCAATCTGGCGGTGGCGCTGTCGGAAAAAGGAATTCTGGACAAGCAGGGGGTCGAGTTGATCGGAGCTCAGATCAAATCGATCAAGGTGGGGGAAGATCGGCTGCTCTTCAAGGAAGCCATGAGAGAGATCGGCCTGGAGACGCCGCGCAGCGGGGTGGCCTACGACTTCCAGGAGGCCCGGCGGATCGTCAGGGAAGTGGGGTACCCGGCCATTATCCGGCCCTCCTTCACTCTGGGAGGCACGGGTGGCGGCATCGCCTACAACGCCGAGGAGTTCGAGCAACTGGCCAGGCGGGGGCTGGACCTCAGTCCGGCCCATGAGATTCTGATCGAGGAGTCGGTCATCGGTTGGAAGGAGTTCGAGTTGGAGGTGATGCGCGACCTGAAGGACAACGTGGTGGTGATCTGCAGCATTGAGAACTTCGATCCCATGGGGGTGCACACCGGGGATTCCATCACCGTGGCTCCGGTCCAGACCCTCACCGACAAGGAATATCAGCACATGCGGAACGCGGCCGTGCGGATCATTCGCAAGGTGGGAGTGGAGACCGGGGGCTCCAACATTCAATTCGCCGTCAATCCCCGGGATGGCCGGCTGGTGGTGATTGAAATGAATCCCCGGGTCTCCCGCAGCTCGGCCCTGGCCTCCAAGGCCACCGGCTTCCCCATCGCCAAGATCGCCGCCAGGCTGGCGGTGGGCCTCACGCTGGATGAGATTCCCAATGACATCACCCTGAAGACCCCGGCCTGCTTTGAGCCCACCATCGACTATGTGGTCACCAAGATTCCCAAGTGGGCCTTTGAAAAGTTTCCGGAAGCCGAGCCGCTGCTCGGAACCCAGATGAAGTCGGTCGGGGAGGTCATGGCCATTGGCAGAACCTTCAAGGAGTCGCTGCTGAAAGCCCTGCGCTCCCTGGAGACCGGGCGCAAGGTGGGATCGCAAAAGCTGGACCCGGATCGGATTCGGGAAAAGCTGCTCCTTCCCAATCCCGACCGCCTCCTCTATCTCCGTTTCGCCTTCGAGAAGGGTCTCTCGGTGGAAGAGGCCCATCAGTACACCCGGATCGATCCCTGGTTTCTGCGTCAGGTTCGGGAGATCTCCCAACTGTCGGCCCGGTTGCGGGACACCGACCTGGCTGGGATCTCCCCACTGCAGCTCAGGCAGTCCAAACGAATGGGATTCTCAGATCAGTATTTGGCCTGGTTGACCGGTTCCAGCGCTGACGAGGTTCACCAACGCCGTCAAGACCTCAAAATCCGACCGGTATACAAGCGGGTCGACACTTGCGCGGCCGAGTTCGAGTCCTTTACGCCCTACCTCTATTCGACCTACGAGCAGCAGTGCGAGGCCGATCCCTCTCAGCAGAGGAAGATCGTGATCCTGGGCAGTGGACCCAATCGGATCGGTCAGGGCATCGAATTCGACTACTGTTGTTGCCATGCCTCCTTTGCCCTCAAGGAAGACGGGTTCGAGACGATCATGGTGAACTGCAATCCCGAGACCGTCTCCACCGACTACGATACTTCCGATCGGCTCTATTTCGAGCCTCTGACCTTCGAAGACGTCATGCACGTGGTGGAACGGGAGCAGCCGCAGGGGGTGATCGTCCAGTTCGGCGGCCAGACTCCCCTGACCCTGGCCCTGCCCCTGCAGCGAGCCGGCGTCCCCATCATCGGCACCTCGCCCGAGTCCATCGACCTGGCCGAAGACCGCAAGCGATTCGGCGGACTGCTCTCCAGGATGGGGATCCCCCAACCGCCTTCCGGCACGGCCACCTCTTTTGAGGAGGCCGTGGCCATTGCCGAACGCATCGGCTACCCCGTCCTGGTCCGGCCTTCCTATGTCCTTGGGGGGCGCGCCATGGTGATCGTGCACGATGACCCATCCCTGGAGCGGTACATCAGCGAGGCCGTCGACGTCTCTCAGGATCGCCCCATTCTCATTGACAAGTTCCTGGAGGACGCCTTCGAGGTGGACGTGGACGCCGTGGCTGACGGCCGGCGGGTGGTGATCGGGGGCATCATGGAGCATATCGAGGAAGCCGGAATACACTCGGGAGACAGCTCCTGCGTGCTGCCGACCTACATGGTCAAGCCCGAGCACCTGGAGACGATGCGCAACTACACCCGCCGCCTGGCCCTGGAGTTGAAAGTGGTGGGATTGATGAATGTGCAGTACGCCATCAAGGAAGACGTGGTCTACGTGCTGGAGGTCAATCCCAGGGCGTCCCGCACCGTGCCCTTCGTGAGCAAGGCCACCGGCGTCCCCCTGGCCAAGGTGGCGGTCCGGCTGATGACCGGACGCAGGCTGGAGGAGTTCGGCTTGGGAGATGAGCTGCCGGTAGACCACTTCTTCGTGAAGTCCCCGGTTTTCCCTTTCGTGAAGTTCCCGGGAGTTGATACCATTCTGGGCCCCGAGATGAGGTCTACCGGAGAGGTGATGGGCGTTTCCGACAACTTCGGTCAAGCCTACGCCAAGGCTCAGCTCAGCGCCGGCACGGTGCTTCCCCGGTCCGGCACCGCATTCATCAGCGTAAACGATCAGGACAAACCCAACGTGCTCCAGATTGCTCAGCGGTTGCATCAGCTCGGATTTCGCCTGATCGCCACCGGCGGCACCCGGGCGGCCCTGGCGGGGCGGGGCATCCCGGTGGAGCCGGTCTACAAGGTCAACGAGGGACGGCCCCACATCGTGGACCTCATCAAGAGCGGTCAGGTGGATCTGGTCCTTAACACGCCTCTGGGCAAGGACTCTTTCTTTGACGAATCCGCCATCAGACGTGCCGCCGTTCAGTACAACGTGCCCTGCATCACCACGCTCTCGGGGGGAGCGGCCGTGGCCAGCGGCATTAGTGCGCTGCAACGGAATCGGCGGGACGTCCGTGCCTTGCAGGACTATCATCGGAATGATGAGTGATGAATGATGAGTGATGAATGAGGAATGAGGAATGGCACGTTATTTTCTGACTGGTGCTCAGGGGTGTATCGGGACCTGGATTGTCCGCAATCTGATCGATCGGGGGAACGAGGTCTTCGTCTACGACCTGGACCTGGAGCCCAAAAGGCTCTCCATGCTGCTTTCCCCGGAGGAGTTGGACGGGATTCACTTCATCCAGGGAGATATAACGGACTTCGATCGGCTGAAAGGCGAGATGCAGCGGCATGGGGTGACCCACGTCATTCACCTGGCGGGCTTGCAGGTGCCGGTCTGCCGGGCCAACCCCGGATTGGGGGCCATGGTGAACGTGGTGGGAACCGTCAACGCGTTCGAGGCCGCCCGGTTGCTGCCGGAGCCGATCCAGGGGTTGGTGTATGCCAGCTCAGCCGCAGTTTTCGGTCCTCAGGAGGACTATGGGGAAGCTCCGCTGGGAGAAGGCGTCCCTCTGCTTCCCCGGACCCACTACGGGGTTTTCAAGCAGGCCAACGAGGGGAACGCCCGGGTCTTCTTCCTGGACCATCGCATTTCCAGCGTGGGCCTGCGCCCCCACGCCGTCTACGGGCCGGGCCGGGATTTCGGGATCACCTCCGGGCCCACCACGGCCATGAAGGCGGCGGCCCTGGGGCGGCCCTTCGAGATTCAATTTGGCGGACCGGTGTCGATGCTGCTGGTGGATGACGCGGCCAAGATATTCATCGAGTGTGCCGAAAGCCCCAAGACCGGGGCGCGGGCCTACAATATTCGTGGAGAGCTGGTGAGGGTGGAAGAGGTGATTCAGGCCATCGAAGAGGTGGTCCCCAGCGCCCGGGGGCTGATTCGATGCAAGTCGAACCCCCTGGCCATTGCCAGCAACTTCAGCCAACAGGGGTTGAAGGAGGAGCTCGGCCAGGTCCCGGCCACGCCATTGAAACAGGGCATCGAGCAGACGGTGGAGATCTTCAGGCGCCTGCACCGGGAAAACCGGCTGGACCTTTCCGACCTCGAGGCTTGACCCGGCGGCAGTCCGGATCGGTTTCCGGTCGCCAGGCCATCCCAACTCGCATTGACATGAAAACAGCCCGCGGAAAGAAAACAGATCTCGAGATGAAGCTGCTGGACCGCCGGGGGTTCCTGGCGGCTTCGGCCGCCCTGGGGGCCGGTCTGCTGGACCTGGCCGGCTGCTCTTTGGGTGGCGGGAAGTCCCGGGAGCTTGCGGGAAAGACCTATTCGGTGCGCGTCGATCTGGAGGGCGGTCTCAGCGTCTTTCGGGCCGGCGGCCCGGTGATCTGGGAAACTTCACCCCGGTTGAAACCCCAATTGGTCCTGGCCTCCGATGCCGCCGGCCAGGAACGGACCGTGGGCTTCGGCGACGCGGGCGCAAAAGAGTGGCAGCCGTTCGAGGAGGGTCGCCACCTGGGCTACCGGACTCGATTGGGGGCGTTTCCCGGCACGGACGTGGAAATTGAGCTGGTGCATGCCCTGGACTCCGGCAACGACGAGTTGCTGGTTCGCCTGGAGCAGACCGGTGGCAAGGACCGAATCCGGCGGGTGAACCATTTCTACCGCATCGAAAAACCCACCAGCGACGGCGGTTATATGCTGGTCCCCCATGGTTCCGGCTATTTGATTCCGGCGGAGATGACCGAAAGGATGCCCAAGGGGGATCCGGTTCGCGGCGACCTGGTGGGAGGGCGCTATAGCCTGCCGCTGTTTGGTCTGGTCAAGGGACGCCACTCCCTCTACCAGATCGTGGAGACGTTCTGGGACTGCAGCGTGGAGGTCGACCACCTGCCGGGAGAGGCTTCGGTGGTGGACTTCAACTGGCTGGCCTCGCTGGGGGAACTCGGCTACGGTCGCCAGTTCCTGATGCGCTTCGCCCAGGATCTGGACCACCTGGGCATCGCCAAGGCTTACCGCCGTTATGCCCGGGAGAAGGGGTTCTTTCGGACATTGGCGGACAGGGCCAGGCAACTGCCCAAGATCAACCGATACCTGCAGGGCTTCGAATTCCGCTGGGTCTATTGGAAATCCAGCCAGGAGCGGCGAGTGCTCAGAGACCTGCGGCGCTGGAAGGGTCACGGCCTGCCCGTCAACTTCTTCTTTCCCAAATGGTCCCCCGGCACCGCTGCCCGAAACGATGCCAGTGCCTGGCAGGCCTTCCTGCGCCGGCGTCCGGTGGAGGGAGGCTGGAGGCGGCTCAAGCGCCTGGCCGACCGGATTCGCCGTCACGGAGCCCTGATCAAGGTCTTCATCAATCCCAATACCAATCTGAAGGGGGCTCCCGGCTACGATCCGGCCCGGTCCTCACGGGACGAGTCGGGAGAGCTGCATCCCAGGCCCAGCTTCTGGGGTGACGGGCTCAGTCCCCAGTTCGGACCGGAGGCGTTGCGGCGCGCGCTGGACCACGCCGAGTCCCAGGGGTTCAAGCCCGATGCCCTCTATTTCGATGGTTACGCCTTTCACGGCGGCCACCGGGAGGATTTTTCTCCGGACCACCCGGTATCTCGCAAGCTGGCCCTCGAGAAGCAGATCGAGTGCTTCCGGGAGACACGTAAACGGGGAATCATTCCGGGTGCCGAGCTGGCCCGATTCTGGTGCGTCTCGGAGTGCGACTACTTCTTCTTCACCGACTGGTCTCGAGACCGGCTTGAGGTGGGAGAACCGATCCCCTGGTTCCAACTCGTCTTTCACGAGTGCTATGCCGCCTGCTTCTCCGGTGGGGGATACGGGCGGTACGACTGGCCGGAGGACAAGAATCCCCGCCTGTATGAGCTGCTCTTTGCCGCGGCCCCGGGTTACAACTGGATGCTGCCTTACGGGGACAAATTTCCCGGAACCGGGTTGGAAGACGGCGTTCCGATCCGGGAGTGGGGGACCGGCCGGATGCGGCGGCGCATCCAGTGGCTGCAGCGCTGGAGCGCCTATTTCCGGAAAACCGCCCACGCCGAAATGATCTCTCACCAGTTCCTCAACCCCGAACGCAGCTTGCAGCGCGTTCAGTTCGACAACGGAGTCACCGCCGAGTTCGATCTCTCCAAAGGGCTCTGCCGTATTCAGGGCGTGGAGGCTTTCAGTGGGGATTGGGAAAAACCCCATGAGGGCAGGCTATAGCCGGACGTCCTCCACCCGTAAGGCCATGCCGTCGGCGCCGCTGTCGGCTGCGCCGCTGAGGCCCCCGCTTTCCGGGTCAATTCCAATGGCGTGAACCAGGGCGAACCCGCCGTGGCTGACAGGCATTCGCTGGATGGGGTGCTTCTTGCGGACCTCTGCGCAGACCCCTTCCGGAATGCGAGCCTGGCAGGCGATGGTGTCCACCTGGCAGTCGAAGCGGGGCGCCAGAACCGCCTCGGTGATGGACATGCCGAAATGGATGTGATTGAGGATCACCGAGAGCACGGCGGTGATGATCCGAGTGGCGCCGGGCGCCCCCAACACCAGGACCGGTTTCCCCTCCCTGGAGACGATGGTCGGCGTCATGCCCGTGGTGCGTCCTTTGCCGGCCAGAATGCTGTTGGGGTGGCCGGCATAGGGGTGGAAGTTGATCATGGAATTGTTGTACATGAAGCCCAATCCGGGCGTGATCACCCCGGACGAGGTGCCCAGGGAATGAGTCAGGGCAACCCGGTTTCCCCAGCGGTCGACGACGCTGATGTGGGTGGTGTCGGCGGAACCTGTCTGGACCCGGGAGGGGTTGATTCCCTTTCCCGAGTCGATGACCTCCCGCCACTGCCGGGCCCGCTCCTTGGAAACCAGCCACTCCTGCGGAACCTCCACGAAATGGGGATCCCCCAGGGTGCGGTTTCGATCGGCGAAAGCGGCCTTCATGGCCATCGAAACCAGGTGGATGTACGCCGGTGAATTGTGCCCCAGCCGGACCAGATCGTAGCCTTCCAGGATGTTCAGGATGGCTGCCAGGGTGGTGCCGCCGTGGGGCGCCGGCGCCGTGTGGATGAGGAGGTCGCGGTAAGTCACCACCACCGGAGCCTCATCCCGGATCCGGTACCGGGACAGGTCTTCCGAGGTGATCCAGCTCTGGTGAGCCTCCAGATCCGAGGTCATGGCCCGGGCCATCTCACCCAGGTAGAAATCCTGGGGTCCGTCTCGGGCAAGCCGTTGCAGGGTGCGGCCGCAGTCGGGGTTGCGGAGGCGGTCTCCGGCATCGCGGGTGGTGCCGTCAGGCTTCAGGTAGATCCTGCCGGCCTCGGGGGTGACTGCCAGTTTTTCCTGCAGCGAGGTGGTTTCGTAGTAGTGGGGCTTGTCCCTCCAGCGGGTGGCCATGGAGGCGCTGACCTGCCAGCCCTCCTCTGCCAGCTCGATGGCGGGCTGCATCAATTCGGTCCAGGACCGGCTGCACCAGCGGTTGTGGATGGTCTCCAAGCCGCGGATGGTTCCCGGGGTGCAAATTGACCGGTAGCCGTCTTCATTGACTCGGTTCTGAAGCTGGAATCCCCAACCGCCCGGGTTGGGGCCGATCACCAGCGATTCCCACATCTCGGGTCGAACCCTGGCGCCGGCCAGGGCGGGAGCGTCCAGGATGGGGAGGGGCTCGGCCGCCCGGCCCAACCAACAGTTGAGCAGCAGGTAGCCCCCCACTCCACAGGAATGGGGATCCACCAGAAACTGTATCCAGGCGCAGGCAAGGGCGGCATCGAAAGCGTTGCCTCCTGCCGCCAGCACTTTGGCGCCCTGCTCAACAGCTTCCGGTTGAGGGGCCACGATCATTCCGGACATTTCACTCCCCGCGGTGAGAAATGCAGGCTAGGCATAAGGCACCGACCACGCCAAGTATGCAGAGGTTTCGAGGCCAGGGGAACCCTTTTTTGAGCGGCGTAGCCACGGCAGCATGTCGCCCCCGGGCGTGAGCCAGGAGAGTTTGAGCCACGTCCCGGAACGCACTGCCTTTCCCGAAAGATGCTGCACCCGTAGGAGGCGAGTGCAGGGAGGGTGTCCCTCATTCACCATTGGCCACTGCCTTCAGCCCCATGATAGGCTTGAGCCGGTTGCCCCGGTGTTCTCTCCGGGTCGCCGGTTGCCCGCATGTCTCAGCCGGCTGGCAGGTGCCGTCCGGCGCGCCGATTGTGGGGACTCAGCCATGAAACCCGGTCCATTCCTGTCCCTACGGGGACGGCAATGGGGGACCCTGCTGGGCCTGTTGATCCTGTGCCTGGTGCTCTGGGTCTTAACCCCCTACTTTCTGACCCTCTCGAATCTTGTCAACATTGTGGAGCAGTCCTCGGTCATCGCCATCATGGCAGCCGGGATGACCTTCGTCATCATCACCGCCGGAATCGATCTCTCGGTGGGCTCGGTCCTGGCCCTTTCCGGAGTGGTGATGGCCAGTCTGTTGCAGGCCGGCGTCCCGCTGCCACTGGCCGTCAGCGCCGGCCTGGGCAGCGGATTCCTCTGCGGCCTGCTCAACGGCGTCCTGATTACCCGGGGACGGCTCCCGCCTTTTATTTCCACCTTGGGCATGATGAGTGTCGCGCGGGGCGCCGCGCTGCTGGTGACCGGGGGACGACCCATTTCCGGTTTCTCGGAATCCTTTCGCCACCTGGCCTCCGGGGAGATCCTTTACGTACCGATTCCCATCCTCATCATGCTCATGGTCTATCTTGCCGCCGGAATCCTGCTGGGCAAAACCGGCTTCGGCCGCCATGTCTACGCCATTGGCGGCAACGAGGAGGCGGCCCTGTTGTCCGGCGTCGACGTCAGGAAGCTCAAGATGCTGGTCTACGGTCTTTGCGGAATGCTGAGCGGGTTGGCTGCCGCAATCCTGACCGCACGCTTGAACTCGGCTCAACCCATTGCCGGCATCATGTACGAACTGGATGCCATTGCCGCCACCGTGATCGGGGGAACCAGCCTGATGGGCGGCGAGGGCACCGTTTTCGGAACCCTGGTGGGGGCCCTGATTTTGGGGGTGCTGCGAAACGGGTTGAATCTTCTGGATGTTTCCTCCTTCGTGCAGCAGATCGTCATCGGCTCGGTGATCATTCTGGCCGTGCTGGTCGACATGTTTCTGAAGAATCGCAACGCCTAGCGAGGCTGTGCCTCAGACCGACAAGCAATGAAGGGAAAAAAGATATCCACGAAGGGGCACGAAGAACGACGAAGAGACACGAAGAGACTGATTGATGAAAGGATTGGGGGGTAGAACCACTGTTTTGGACCCCAATCGGGATAGATAAGGGAAAACAATGAAATCCGGGAAATGTCCCACTCGTCATCCAATCCTGATCCTGCTCACCACGGTCTGCATCAGCCTGGCCTGGCTGCAATGCGGTCGGGAAGCCGGACCCTCCGCCGACAATCCCATCATCGCCCTGGTGATGAAGACGCTGAACCATCCCTACTTCCTGGATATGCAGCGGGGCGCCAGGGAAGCCGCCCGCCATTTGAACATCCGGTTGGTGATACAGGCGGCAGAGCGCGAGATAGACGTTGAAAAGCAGATGCAGATCGTGGAGAACATGATCCAGAGGAGGGTTTCGGCACTCTGTATTGCCCCCAGCGGCTCCCGGGAAATCGTGCCCGTCATCGTAAAGGCCAATCGGGCGGGGATCCCGGTGCTGATCGTGGATACCCGTGTCGACCAGGAGGCGCTGCGGGAGGCCGGAGGGGAGATCGCCGGTTTTGTCGGGGCTGACAACTTGCGGGGAGGCCGGATGGCGGGTGAGTACCTGGTGGAGCAGTTGAATGGACAAGGGAAGGTGGCCATTCTGGAGGGAATCCCGGGACATGAAACCGGGGACTCCCGCCTCCGGGGTTTCCACCAGGTGATCCGGAAGCATCCCGGGATCCAGGTGCTGTCGTCTCAGACCGCCAACTGGGAGCGAGCCCAGGGGTATACCGTTTTTCAGAACATGCTCCAGGCCCGGCCCGACATCGAGGCCCTCTTCTCCTGCAGCGACATGATGGCCCTGGGCGCCATCGAGGCCATCGCCGAGGCCGGGCGGGAGGGGTCCATCCTGGTGGTGGGTTTCGACGCGGTCAGTGAAGCCAGGGAAGCGGTCCGGCAGGGAAGGATGCTGGCCACGGTGGCCCAATACCCCTACGACATGGGCAAACAGGTGGTCGAAAACGCCGTCGAGGTTCTCAAGGGCAATCCGATTCAGAAAGACGTCGAGGTGCCCATTCAACTGATTACGCGGGAGGTATTGAAGGCCGAAGGGTGATTCTCGGGATTCAGGGGACGCACCGGTCTAGCAGCTCGACGGGAGGTCGCGGTCATCGCTTCAGTCCCCTGATTCACCCTTTGCCGACGCCCTTTTGACGCCCTTTTGGCTGGACAGTGCCCGGCTTTTTCATTACCATGCGACCTGCTTCGGGAAAACGAATTCCTCAGGTCTCGGGCTCCGTGCGATCCGGATCCGCGAACTCCGCCAGATTCGGAAGAAAGCAACGGTAGTGGACTCCCGGAGGTGCCGCGGAATCACCCGGGACCTGGCCAGTTAAGGGTCGTTTCCGGACCGGCAGTTCACTTTCCCAACCTCCCGCCCGCGGTTCCGCTTCCCCGGATTCGAATGGACTCCGCCAACCTGCCCGATTCAAGATATTGAGGGATCCCTGACAGCCGAGTCCGGCGTCGAACGGCATCCGCGGTGGACGAGGGAGCCGGCAAGGATGGATGCGAAGGGTCTTGGGACAGGTTCATGAGTTATCAGGTTCTGGCCCGCAAGTGGCGGCCGCAAACCTTTGCTGATGTCGTGGGGCAGGGAGCGACGGCGGAGACCCTCAAGAACGCCATCTCCCAGAACCGCATTGCCCATGCCTATCTGTTTGCCGGAACGCGGGGAGTAGGGAAGACGACCACGGCCCGGATTCTGGCCAAGGCATTGAACTGTCAGCGGGGCCCCACCGTCGATCCCTGCAATGACTGCGCTTCCTGTCGGGAAGTGACTTCCGGGCAAGCCATCGATGTTCTCGAGATCGACGCGGCCTCCAACCGGGGCATCGACGAGATCCGTGAGTTGCGGGAGAGCGTCCGATATCGTCCGGCGCGGGACCGCTACAAGGTGTTTATCATCGATGAAGTCCACATGCTTACCACGGAGGCTTTCAACGCGCTGCTGAAGACCCTGGAAGAGCCTCCCTCGCACGTGGTCTTCATCCTGGCCACGACCGAGCTGCACAAGGTGCCCGGGACCATCCTTTCCCGTTGCCAGCACTTCAACTTCCGTGCCATCAGCTACCGGGAGGTTGTGCAGCGTTTGGCGTTCATTGCCAGCCAGGAGAAGGTCCGGATCGGAGACCACGCCCTGAGCGCCATTGCGCGCGCCTCCGAGGGGAGCCTGCGCGATGGGGAGTCCCTGCTGGACCAGGCGATTTCACTTTGCGGTCAGGAGGTGAAGGAAGAGCAGGTGCGTGACTTGTTGGGAGTCGTCCCCCAGCAGTTGCTGGAGGATTTTACCGACGCCCTCATCAGCCGCGACTCCAAGCGAGTCCTGGCACTGGTGGATCGGCTTCTGACCAGTGGCAGGAACCCCTTGCAGTTGGTTCGCGAGTTGATGGGCCATTTTCGCAACCTGCTGATGGTCAGGATCGCTGGCACGGATTCCCACCTGGTTGCGGCCCCGGCGGAGGATTTGGCGCGCTTGGAGGCGGTCAGCGCCCAACTCTCGGAGGAGGACCTCACCCGGTTTTTCCAGATTCTGGTGGCAACCGATGGAGAGTTGCGCTGGTCGGCTCATCCCAGGCTGCATCTGGAGATGGGGCTGGTTCGCATGGTTCAGGCCAAGCGCCTGGCATCCCTGGAAGAGTTGCTGGCAGCCCTGTCCGGAGGCGCCCCTGCCGGGAATCCCGAGCCGTCGCCGCCGCCCGGCCCTACGCCCTCCGCCGTCCCCCATCCCCCGGCCGTCATCCAGGACTCGCGCCCGCCCGCTTCGGCTGCGGCAACCACCCAGAAGGACCGCATCCGGGAGGTTGTGGCCAGGGAATCTCCGATGGCGGCTTCAATGCTGGGGCAGGCCCAGGAGGTGGCTGTCGCCGGAGACGAGCTCAAGGTCCGGTTTGCCGCCGGTCAGCGCGGCCACTGCGAAATACTGCAAGACCCCGAGAACCTGGCGGTGATAGAGAGGGAAAGCTCAAAACTCGAGGGGCGGCGGTTGCGGGTCTCTCTGCTGGTGGAAGAGGATCAATCTCCAGTGGAAGTTTCACCGCCGCCGGAAGCTCCACCGCCGCCGCAGCGGATTCTTGAGGACGAGCGGGTGCAACGCTTTCTGAAGGTATTTGAGTTTGAGGGAGTTCCCGAGGTCCGGAAGCTGAAGTAGAGTCAGTCCGGGGATCGGCCTCTGTGAATTGGGAGCGCTGGCAAGCGGTCATCGCGGTGACCTCAGCCGGCGGGGAGCGTATCCAGCCTGCTCGACAGGGAGGTCCTGATGAAGAACATTCAGCAGATCATGAAACAGGCGCAGCAGATGCAGGAGCAACTGCAGAAGCAGATGGCGGAGTTGTCGGTTGAAGGCACGGCCGGAGGAGGCATGGTGCTGGTCAGGATGAATGGGCTCAAGCAGGTGTCTGAAGTGAAAATCGAGCCCGATGCCGCGGGCTCCGGAGATGTGGAGATGTTGCAGGATCTGATAGTGGCCGCCTTTAATGAGGCAGCCCGCAAAGTGGATGAAGCCATGGCCGGTCAGATTGGAGGCCTCACCGGGGGTTTGAGGATCCCGGGACTGATGTAGCCGCGGCGGGTCCTCGAAGGACTGTCCCCTCCGGAGCCATCCATTGCCCGCCCTTTTGCTATCCGGTCAAAATGCGTGACTATGCCCCCCCCGTCGAGGAATTGATTGCCGAGCTCAAAAAGCTGCCGGGCATCGGTTCCAAATCGGCCCAGCGACTGGCCTTCCACATCGTGCGTGCATCCTCGGGCGAGGCCCGCAGGCTGGCCGAGGCCATTCTCAGCGTCACCGAGTCCATTGGCTACTGCTCGGTCTGTTACAACATCACCGACGTCGACCCCTGCTTTTACTGCACCGACCCTCTTCGCGACCGCAGCTTGATTTGCGTGTTGGAGGAACCCCACAATCTCATTGCCGTCGAGAAGACCCGCGAATACCGGGGGCTTTATCATGTGCTGCTGGGGGTGCTGTCCCCGCTCAACGGCATTGGCCCCGACCAGCTCAAGATCAAGGCTCTGCTGGAACGCCTGAAGGACGGACGGGTCGAGGAAGTGATCGTAGCCACCAATCCCGACGTGGAGGGCGAAGCCACGGCTTTCTATCTGTCCAAGTTGATCAAGCCGCTGCAGGTTAGGGTGACTCGGATCGCCATGGGAGTGCCGGTAGGCGGGGACCTGGATTACGCCGACGAAATGACCATGGCGAGAGCTCTCGAGGGCAGGCGGGATCTGTGAGACAAGGGCTGGACCGCCGTCGGTGGATCTCCCCCGGGGTTGAGGATGCCTATGGACATTGAGGGCAAGGTGGCGTTCATCACCGGCACCAGGAGAATCGGCCGAATTGTCGGCGGCGCTTTGGGGCAAAGGGGGGCCAGGGTCGCCCTGGGGTATCGCCGGTCCCGGGAATCGGCGGAGCAGGCGGCGCGAGAGGTACGCGCCGCCGGTCGGGAGGCCATGCTGGTTCAGGTCGACCTGAGTCGGGAAGAAGAGGTCGGCGATGCGGTGAAGCGCATAACGGCAGCCTGGGGCGGCGTTGACATTCTGGTCAACCTGGCCTCGATTTACGCCTCCAAGCCGTTCGAGGAGACGACCCGGAGCGACTGGGACAGCAACATGAACGTCAACCTGCGCAGCGCCTTCTTTTGCGCCCAGGCGGTCACTCCCGGAATGAAGGCCGGGGGAGGCGGACGGATCATCAATTGCGCCGATTGGACGGCTGCCAGCGGCCGTCCCCGCTACAAGGGCTACCTGGCCTATTATGTTTCCAAGGTGGGCGTGGTCGGTCTCACCGAGGCCCTCGCCCTGGAGTTGGCTCCTTACAACATCCTGGTCAACGCCATTGCCCCCGGTCCCATTTTGCCGCCGCCGGACCTGGCTCCGGAGGCCGTGGAAAAAGTGCGTGCGGTGACGCCGCTGGGCCGCTGGGGTGGTGGGGAACAGATTGCCCTGGCGGTGGTCAGTCTGATCCAAAGCGATTTCATCACGGGAGAATGCATCCGGATCGACGGAGGACGCCACATTTATTGAGGATGGGTTCGACCCGCTGAGTCATGAGGGCCGGGGAACTCGGTGATGTTCCGGGTCCGGGTGTGAGATGGGCAGTTGCTCCTCGGACGGAGGATTCCCGCCGCCGGCTGGAACGGTCAGCCCGAGAGAGGCGGGATCGAGAGGTCTCAGGTTCAGGACTGCCGGGTGGTGCAGGATGGGTGATTCGAACAACCGGTTGATGGGATTGCACGGCAAGCTGGTGCTGGGGATGCTGCTGCTGGCGGCTGGGATCGCGGGCCGGAGTGTTTCGGCTCCGGAGGGGACTTCCCCTGACGGCCCAGCCGAAGGGGCATCCCAGGCCGCAAACGGGCCAATCCCCGCTCTCCGGTCCGGAGCCGAAGCTCGGTCCGACCCTCTGCCCTTCGAGGTGGGAGAACACCTGACCTATCGCGTGTCCTGGGCGGAGACCCTGGAGGCCGGCCGGGCCGAACTGCGGGTGACCTCCAGGGACTCCAAGGGCTCGGGAGCCTACCGTCTGGTGCTGGATGCCAGCAGCACTTCAGCCATGGCCTCTGTCTATCGGCTGCAATTTCAATGTTCTTCTCTGTTCGATCCCGATCAGGGGGTCAGCCGGGAGTACCGCGAATCTTTCAAGGAAAACGGCAGGACGGTCCGGGAGAGCCTCGTCTTCAACCACGGGGGCGGAACGGCCAGCTATGTCAACTCGCGCAAGGAATCCAGCCAGCTCACCATCGAATTGGGTGCCCAGGATCCGGTCTCGGCCATTTACCTGGTGCGAAGCCTGAGCCTGAAGCCGGGATTGCGGCTGCTTTTCCCGATTGTGGAAGGCGGGGAGGCCTACCAAGCCGATGTGACGGTCGCCGGAAGTGAACTGATTTCGACTGCCCTGGGAAGTTTTCCGACCCACAGGGTGGAAGCGGTCCTGAGGCGCGGGGGAAGCCTGCTCAACGACAAAAAGATGACCTTCTGGTTCACCCGCGACCGGCGACGAATTCCCGTTCTGGCTTCAGTGGCTCTTCCGTTCGGCTCCCTGCTGGTTGAATTGACCGCCGGAAGTTAGCCGGCGCCGCGCTCAGCGGGTCGCCGGCTTCAATCGCCGCTACCTGGTCAGAGGCCCGATGAAGCTGATCGTCCAGATTCCCTGCTTCAACGAAGCGGAAACCCTTCCGGAGGTGCTGAGCCGGCTCCCGCGGACCCTGGGCGGAGTGGATGCGATCGAAACCCTGGTGGTGGACGACGGGTCTTCCGACGGCACCGCCGAGACGGCTCGCCGGCTTGGCGTGACTCATCTGGTGGAGCTGGGGCGCAACCGGGGGTTGGGAATCGCCTTTCGCACGGGCCTGGATGCCTGCCTCAAGCTGGGGGCCGACGTCATCGTCAATACCGATGGCGACAATCAGTATGCCGGATCGGATGTGGGTGCTCTCATCGAGCCGATCCTTCGGGGCCGGGCCGACCTGGTGGTGGGAGCTCGGGACATCGATGCCATCTCCTATTTTTCGCCCGCCAAGAAATGGCTGCAACGGCTGGGGAGCTGGCTGGTTCGCACCGTGGCCCGCTGTCCCGTGGAAGACACCACCAGCGGCTTCCGCGCCTACAATCGGGAAGCCGCCTTGAGAACCATTGTCCATACCCGGTTTTCCTACACCCTGGAAACGGTGATTCAGGCGGGCGCCGGTCACCTCCGGGTGACCAGTGTGCCCATTGGGGTCAATCCGAAGCTCCGGGAATCTCGACTGGCCGGATCCACCTGGTACTATCTCAAGAAGTCGGCGGTGACCATCCTGCGCATCTACACCATGTACAATCCGCTCCGGGTCTTCCTCGTCCTGGGCGGCGCCGGTTGCCTTTTGGGGTTCCTGCTGGGCCTGCGCTATCTCTATTTTTTCTTTCTGGAATCTGCCGGCGGTCACGTCCAATCGCTGATTCTGGCGGCCATTCTGACGATCGTGGGCTTTCAGGTCATTGTGGTTGGGCTGGCGGCGGACCTGATTGCAGCCAATCGAAGGCTTAGCGAGGAGACTCTCTACCGGGTTCGCAAGCTGGAACTGAGCGCAAGAGGCGAGGAGGACCTCTCCAAAGCCGGAGCAGCCGAGGCTTCGGTCGTGGAGACCCGCCGATGACGAAGCTTTCGGTGGTCGGTCCCACCCATCCCTTTCGGGGTGGCATCTCGCACTACACCTCCCTGCTGGTCCGGGCGCTGCGGCGCCGCTGTCGGGTTCAATTCCTGTCCTACTCGCGCCAGTACCCGGGTTGGCTTTACCCCGGGGCCAGCGACCGGGATCCCAGCTTGAAACCGGTCACGCTGGAAAGTCCCGATTGGGCCTTTGACGCCGTCAGCCCCCTGGCTTGGTGGCGCCTTTCCGGGCAGGTCGCGCGCCACCGATCCGAGCTGGTCGTTCTCCCCTGGACGGTAGCCTACTGGTCGCCCTTTTACTACCTCTTCCTGAAGGCGCTTGCAAGGGGCTCCGGCCCGCCGGCCCTCTTCATCTGTCACAACGTCGTGGAGCACGAGACCTCCCGCTTGAAGAGCTTTCTCTCCAGCAGGGTCTTGCGTCGGGGCGATTACTTCCTTACCCATTCCGGTTGGGACCGGGACAATCTGCTGGGTTGGATCGGCCCAGATCGGGCGGATCGAGTCACGGTCTCTCCCCATCCCGTGTATGACCACCTCGATCCCGCGGGGATCGACCCGGCCAGCGCTCGAGCCCGACTCGGCGTGAGTTGCGAACGGGTCCTTCTGTTCTTCGGTTTCGTCCGGGAATACAAGGGTCTCCGCTATCTGCTGCAGAGTCTCCCGCTGATTCTCGACCGATTCCAGGTCCATCTGCTGGTGGCCGGAGAAAGCTGGGAGGATGTCCGGCCCTATCGGGAGTTGATTGAGAAGCTGCACCTGGAGCAACAGGTGACCATGCATTTCCGCTACATTCCCGACGAAATGGTCGCCACTTACTTTGCGGCTGCCGATCTGGTAGTGGTTCCCTATACCAGCGCCACTCAGAGCGGGATCGTGCAGCTCGCCTACGGATTTCGAAAACCGGTGGTGGTGGGGAGAGTCGGTGGCATACCGGAAGCCGTGGAGCAGGGACGCACCGGCTATCTGGTTCCCCCGCGAAATCCGGCGGCCATCGCCGAGGCGGTCATCCACTTTTTTTCCAGCCGTGGCGCCGCCGCCATGCCCGGCCACATTGAAGCCAGGCTGCGGGAGCACTCCTGGGAGCGCATGGCGAAAACGGTGGAGGCCGTTGGGAAACCGGCCTCCGCTTCCGGGGGGGCAGCATGACTCCTGCCCCCTCTTTCCTGGAACGCTTCCCCTCCTGGGTGGAAGAATACCTGGCCTCTCGAGAGGCCAAGGCCCAAAAGATTCTCAAGGTGCTGCAGCGGCAAATCGCTCTCGACCGGCGGCTCTGGCTGTTGGACGTCGGCTGCAGTCAGGGCCGGATCACAAAAATACTGGCTGAGCACTTCGGTCCGGTAGTTGGCGTCGACTGCGCCGACGAAGAAGGACGCCAGGGAGGGTTTCACTTCATCCGGGCAGACGGGTGTCGTCTGCCCCTGCGCTCGGCCACCTTCGACGTCCTGCTGTTGAACCATGTCCTGGAGCACGTTCGGTCGCCGCAGCTCTTGCTGGAGGAGGCCTGGCGGGTGCTCCGGCCGGGTGGCCTGTGCTACCTGGCGACCCCCAATCGGTACGCCTTGATGGAGCAGCACTATCGGTTGCCTTTCCTGTCCTGGCTGCCGAGGTGGCTGGCCGACCGCTATGTCCGCTTGGCCGGACGGGGCCGGTCCTATCTGGACCACCCTCTCAGCTACCGGCAGTTGAATCGCCTGGCCCGCGGGTTTCAGGTCCAGAACCAGACCCCCGTCATTTTGGCCGATCCGGAGTTCTTCTTCGGGGACGATCCCGGCTTGAAGAGACCGGCGGGCTGGTTGCGCTGGCTTCCGCGCTGGTCCTTTGCTTGGCTGATGCCCTGGCTTCCCGTCTATATCCTCACCTTGAGGAAGGACGAAAACTCGGTTGAAACCCTGGATGGAGAGCGGTTTTGAGCACGGAGTTCAATCCTACCCTGGCCTATGTCTACCGGCGCTGGCTGATGCGCCGACTCCTGCAGCCGGCTGTATCGGGGCGTTTCCTGGAGATAGGAGTCGGCAGCGGGAACCTTTATGAAGATCTGGTGGGCTGGGGGTGCCGGGGGCTTTGTCTGGATTTGAATCCGGCGCTGATTCGAGAGCACCGGTGGCGTTCCAGCCATCTGGCCGGTGTGGTGGAGTTTCGCAACCTGGATTTTTTTCAGGTGGAGGGTTGCTTCGATCTGGTGCTGGCCTTCGAAGTGCTGGAACATTACCTGGATGACCGGCAATGCCTGGACCGCTGGCGGGAGCTGCTGGCTCCGGACGGGACCCTTCTGTTTTCCGTGCCGGCTCACCAGCGCCACTGGACTTCCAATGACGATCGAGCCGGCCACGCCCGGCGATACGAAAAGGCGGAGTTGATGCGGAAGCTCAGCCAGTCCGGCTTCGCGGTAGAGAAATTCTGCTGTTATGGATTCCCGGTGCTGAACTGGACCTACCCGCTCTCCTCGCTCCTTTTCCCGGGGCGTGGTGTGGTTGCCGGCCCGGCGGGGCCAGACCCGGACCGGCCCCCCACCGCCACCGGTTCGATGAAAGATTTCGGGCGAACCGCTGGCAGCGGCGTCCGGCGCTTTGCCCGCCTCTCGCAATGGCTGCTGAAGGAATGGCTGTGGCAGCCCCTGCTGGTGACGCAACGGCCCTTTCTGTTGCGGGACCTGGGAACCGGCTACATGGTGAAGTGCCGGAAGACGGGCAGCCCCGGTTCAGTCGGGGGGCCGGACTTATCTGAAACAAAAGGAGCCTTTTGCAAAATTCGCTAGGAAGCGGGATTTATTGTCGGGAAGAGTTGTTGTCCCTGGGAGCGCGGGCGTCCCGCCCGCACAAGACCTGGCAGGGTCGTGGCGATTGGCTTCACAGGGTTGGTCGGTTCACCCGCCGACTGACGCTGGAGCAGCGCCTTGACAAGTATGCGGGCGGGACGCCCGCGCTCCCAGGGGGAAACCCATGGCTAGCCAGGTGCAGATCCCTTTCGAGGGCGTTATTTTGCAGGAGCATTCTGCCCCCATCTCATGCCCGACTCCGAATTTTGCAAAAGGCTCAAAGAAAAAAGAGTTATCCACGAAGGGCCACTAAGGCGTTGAGTTTAACCGCGACGGGATGCCAAGGTCGCGAAGGGATGATCGATTTCTGATTGTTTCACTCTTGTATGATCCGCACACCAGGGCGGGGGCGGGGCTTATTTGAAACAACCCCCTCCGCCTGGTGGCGGGAAACCGCTTCATAGTCAAGCACCGGTAGACTATTGATTCACATGGATGCACAGGATGCACAGGATTTTTCCGGAGACGGCTGGCTTGTGTTCCCGGACATCCTCAAATCCGCACGCGATCATCGCCCGAGTCAGCGTCTCCTGCAGCAGCCTCCCGTCCTGATTATCCTGTGCATCGATGTTCAATTTATAGTCCTTCTCGATGGATCTGCCCAGTCGCGGGGGGCGGGCGCCCGGCTCGCAGGCAAACGGGAGTTTCCCAAAGGGGACAGGCCGGCTTTCAGAGAAGTCGCCCGCCGGATACCCCCCACCTCACCATCGGGACGACACCCCCCGGGAGCGCGGGCGTCCCGCCCGCATGCTGTCCCTTCGGTTGCCGCTCAGTTTCCCTGCGATATTGCAGCCGACCGCCCTGCCGGCGGGAACCGCATGGGCCCGGCCGAAGCAGAGGCAGGGCGCCGCTGCCGGTCGAACCGGGTGGAGGAGATGGCCGAAGCTGCGGGAGGATTTGTGCGGGCGGGACGCCCGCGCTCCCGGGGGGCTTCCTCCCATGACAGGGTCACACCAACGGGACAAAAGTGCAGAAGCATTTTGGCGTCAGTTGTCGTTGAAGGAGGTCCATCTGTCCTCGTGCCTGAAACAAAACCTGTTTCCCCCTCGTTTGATCCGCACCGTCGTGGGGGGACGGGAGGCCGGCTAAACACGTGTGTCGCGGCGGCGGAGCCGGCCCAAGAGAGGTATATAATGGGGGCTGGGTTAGCACGGAAAGGGTGACGGTCGATGCGGAGTATGGGTCTGGACGTGGGGGAGGTCAGGATAGGGATCGCGCTCAGTGACCGGACCGGTCTGATCGCTCAAGGTCACGCCACCCTGGAACGGGCTGGTTGGGAGCGCGACCTGGACTATCTGGCCGACGTTGCCGAGAAGCACGAGGTAGGCCGGTTCGTGATTGGAGATCCGCTGAATCTGGACGGCTCACCGGGACGGCAGGCGGAGCGTGCCCGGGAATTTGCCTCCCGGCTGAAAGAGGCCACCGGGCTGCCGGTGGTCTTGTGGGATGAACGTTTCACCTCGCTTTCGGCGGAAAAGACCCTGATCGAAGCCGGTGTGAGGCGGAAAAAGCGCCGCAAGGCCATCGATCGGATGGCGGCCGCGATCCTGCTCCAGAGCTACCTGGATTCTCAGAACTGGCAGTCCTGACTAAACCGGGCCGGGCCTATGGTTAGTGTCCTGTCTCAGAAATAGGATTACCATCTCCGATGGAGGTTCCACAGGGAAACGGTCGGTTTGAGAGACCCATTGCGTTTCAGCCAACAGGCACGGTTGTGCTCCCCCTCCTCGGAACCTCCATCGGCCCAAGGGGTTCGGGCGGAACGGCGCCGTCTTCGGCGTCGCTCCTCCTCACAATGAATGAGCATTGCTTCGTCGTCGCTCCTTGAATCCGGCGCCGTTGCGCTCCGAAATATGGCAACCCTATTTCTGAGACAGAACACAAGCGGGAGACGATTTGCTATTCTGATGTGCCTGGCCGGACTGGGCCTGCTGCTTGCCGGGGCGGGAGCCGGGGCTCTGGTCACTGCCTGGTTCCACCCGCTGAAGAACTACGCCGAGCCCGAGAAGCTTCTGTGGATCGCTCCCGGCACGCCCACGCCGGCCATCGCCCGGCAACTGCAAGCGGAAGGCATCATCAGCCACCGCTACCTGTTCCTGGCCTACGTCAAGACCCTGAAGTGGTCGGAGCCTCTCCAGGCGGGGGAATATCTGTTCCGGGAGGCGCTGACGATTCCCCAGGTCGCCGAACGCCTGAACCAGGGCTTGATCCACTATCGCGAGCTCACCATCCCGGAAGGCTCTTCTCTGTTTGAAATTCCGGAACTGTTCCGGCGAGGCGGACTGACCCTGCCCGAGGACTTCGGCCAGGTGCTTGAAGAGGTCGAGCTGATCTCCGACCTGGCCCCCAACGCCAGGAATCTGGAAGGATTCCTGTTCCCGGACACCTACCGCTGGAACCGGCAAACCACGGCTGAGGATTTGATCCATCAGATGGTCCAACGATTTCGCCAGGTGGCGTCGACTCACATTGTGCCCCGGATGGACCCGGGTCGTTTGACCCTGCAACAAGTGGTGACCCTGGCCTCGCTGATCGAGATGGAAACGGGTGTGGCGTCGGAGCGGCCCCTGGTTTCGTCCGTTTTCCACAACCGCCTGAGCCGGGGCATTCCGCTTCAGTGCGATCCAACCGTGATCTATGCCGCCAAGCTGAACGGCCGATTTCGAGGCAAAATCTTGCAGTCCGACCTGGATTTCAGTTCACCCTACAACACCTACACCATTGCCGGATTGCCACCCGGTCCCATTGCCAATCCGGGGCTGAAGTCGCTCCAGGCGGCGATCCAGCCGGCAAAGACCAACTATCTCTACTTCGTCAGCGACAACCGGAGGGGACATGTCTTCTCAGAAACCTTGGCGAAACACCAGCGGGCCGTGGGGGCCTACCGGCGAGCCCTTAGACGCCAGCAGCGGCTTGCCCGGACCGGGCGAGCCGGATCCTGAACGGAGTGCTCCCTCTTATGCTCAGCGACCTGGTGAGAAATGCGGGCTGGCCTGCCTGTGCAGCGCACTGCTGTTTCTGGCGACCTCCTGGTTTCCAGCCGCTGCCCAAGACCAGAGTCCATCGCCGGAAACAGCCCCGGCGGAGGCGGAACAGGCGGAGCGGCCGGTTTCGGAGGTGGTGGAGACCACTCTCGAGAACGGCCTGAAGGTCCTGCTGAAGGAAGATCACTCTTCTCCGGTGATATCGGTGGGATGCTGGGTCCGGGTGGGTTCTCAGGATGCCGGACTCGGGGCGGCCGGTATCTCCCATTTCGTGGAGCACCTGACATTCAGCGCCGGCAAGCCGCCAGCCCCAACCGGCCAACCATGGATGGCCCGCCATGCCGGCGGTCTGGTTCAGGGTTACACCTCTCTGGACCAGACCGCCTACTTTGCTTCGGTGGTGACAAGTGGCCTGGAAGACCTTCTCGAATTGGCTGCCCGGCCCCTGCGGCAGCAACGCTTTGAGACCGGCCGGATCGAACTGGAACGGGGTCTGGTGATCGCCGAGCTGTTGCGGCGGGAGGATGATTCCCGGCTGGCCCTGGACTGGGAGGTAGCGACCACGGCCTTGAAGCGCCATCCCTACCGTTGGCCCGCCGGGGGATGGCTCCCGGACGTGGAGCGGATCAATGGCAACCAGCTTTGGGACCACTACCGCCGCTACTACACGCCCGACAACGCCATTCTGGTTCTGGTGGGTGATTTTCATGCGGACAGGGCCATGGGAGCGGTCCGCCGCCGCTTCGATGCCATTCCTCGGAGAGCGGCGCCGCCCCGGGTGCCGCTCTCGGAGCCGGAGCAGCGGGGAGAGCGACGGCTGCGCCTGACTGGACCGGGCAGAGTCCCCCACTTTCAGATGGCCTTTCGGGCCCCCGGCATCCACCAGAGCGATCTGTACGGGCTGTGGGTCCTGGACGCCATCCTGTGCCGGGCCAAGGGGCTGAGCGTGGGTTTGGAACCCGTGCAGGAAAGCGCCACCAGATCCTCGCGTCTGTACCGGGCCCTGGTCGATTCCGAGCTCGCCACCCATGTCCACTCCAGCCTCCACGCCACCCGTTACCCCTACCTCTACACGTTGTCGGTGACGCTTCCCGGGAGTTCCCATTTTGAGTTGGCCGAGGAGACGGTGGACCATGAGTTGGATCGTCTCAAGGACGGGGACGTTTCCGATGGCGACCTGGAACGGGCCAGGAGGCAGGTCAAAACTCGATTCCGTCTGGACCGCAGCTCGGTCGGCAAGTTGGCTCATCAACTGGGCACCTTCGAATCCATCGCCAGCTTCCGGGTCCTGCAGGGAATGGACGAGAAGATCGACGCCGTTTCCAGGGCCGACCTGCAGCGGGTGGCGCGCCGAATTTTTTCCAAGGCGTCCCGCACGGTAGGCTGGTTCCTTCCCCGGCCCAAAACCCGGGTCATTGGGGTCGAAAAGCTCTCCGCCGGCGCCACCGATCCCATTTCCGGGGGGCAAGGATCGAAAAGGGTCGCGGGGACCGTTGGCCCGGGCCGGCCCGTTTTCGGTCCGCCTGGCCACGGCGCCATGTTTCCTGCGGCGCAGGTGGCCGGCCGTCTTGCCGGCGGAGCGGCAGTTGTGAGCCGGGCCACCACCTCCTTGGAACCAACGGCCTTATTGCCGTCGAGCCTGCTGCAACAACCCCTGCCGGGTTCCTGGACCACAAAACGTCAGGAGCTGGACAATGGGATGGTCGTCTGGATCGCCAGCCACCCGGCCCAGGAAACCTTCAGCCTGCGCTTGACCTTCAGGGCCGGGGCGGCGAGAGATAGCCACGAGAGGGCGGGGCTGGCCCATCTCAGCGGACAACTGTTGCCGGACGGTTCCGACGAGGCTCCCTCCCCGGCGGATGCCGTCGAGTCGTTGGGAGTGTCGGTTGGAACCGAGACGAACTATCTGGCGACGGCGGTCCACCTGCAGGGAAGGGGTGAGGATCTCTTTGGGGTGCTGGCCTCCTCGGCCCGAATGGTCCGAAGCCCCACTATTTCCGAAAGCGATTTCCGTCGGGAGAAGGAAGTGGTTCTCAACGAGCTGCGCCTGGAAGCCGACAGTGGAGCCCACGCGGCGGAGCAGGCCTTTCGCCGTAGGATCCATCCCCAGGGTCATCCCTTCGGGCGCAATCTCAAGGGCAGTACAGAGACGGTGGAAGTGTTGCAGCCGTCCGACGTGGAGGACTTTCGGCAGAGGTTCTACCGGCCGAATCAGTTGATCCTGACGGTGGCCAGTAACCGGGGGGCCGAGGAGGTGCTGTCCTCCATTCGGGAGTTTTTTGGAGACTGGCAAGCGCCCGAGGCGCCTGCGCCTATGCCGGTTGAAGCCGTGACTCCGGGCTTGGGGATCGGGCGAGGACTCATCCGATTGCAGGGGAGGTCCTACGGCAATCTGGTTTATGGGCTGCCCGGGGTTTCCCGCCGGCACCCCGACTATTTCCCGATGCTGGTGCTCTCGCACGTTCTGGGTCAGGAGGCGCGACTGGGGAGCGGTACCGCCGGCTCGGAGGGACCGGCTTCCTACGCCCTCGGCGTTCCAGGAGCCAGCCTGGAGGGCGGGGTCTTCATGGTCCGGCTCGGCCTGATACCCGGAGAAGTGGAGCGCGTGGTATCGTTCATTCAAGCGGAATTGGCCGACCTGCGGGACCGGGAGGTGACGCCGGAGGAGGTGGCGGCTGCCAAGAATTTTCTGCTTAATTCCATGCGGGTCGGTCTGTCCTCCAACAGCGGTTTGACGGCAGCCTTGACACAGGCCGAGCGGCTCGACCCGGGTGAGAACGCCCTGCGGGACTGGCTGGACCGGGTCCGTCGGGTGACCGTGGATCAAGTGATCGATGTCTCCAGAACCCGGTTGCTGCTGGACCGTACGGCGACCGTGATCGCCGGCCCGGAAGCCGCATTTCAATGAGCCAGGACTGGAACCCGTTTGTGGAGGAGGAATTGGGCCGGCTGGAGTCGCTGAATCGGCGCCGCTCGCTCAGGAGAATCCTTGTCGGAGAGAGCCCGCTGGTTGAGTTCCGGGGCCGCTGCCTGGTCAACTTCTCCAGCAATGACTATCTGGGGCTGTCACAGCATCCTTCAGTCAGGAAGGGTTCCGTCCAGGCAATCGGGAGGGCGGGCGCCTCGGCGAGCAGCTCCAGGCTCATCTGCGGCAATTCGGATCTGCATGAGAGGCTGGAGGCGGCCTTGGCCGACTTGAAGGGCAAGGAGGCGGCTCTTACCTTTGCTTCCGGCTTCAGCGCCAACCTGGGTCTTCTCTCCAGTCTGGTCGGCCCCGGAGACCATATCTTCAGCGATGCCCTCAATCACGGTTCCATTGTGGATGGTTGCCGCCTCAGCCGGGCCGCCACCGTCGTCTTCCGGCACAAGGACCTGGACCACCTGGAGGAGCTTCTCCGGAACTGCAGCCGCCCCGGGCGCCGGCTGGTGGTGTCCGATTCGGTCTTCAGCATGGAAGGCGATCTGGCCGACCTGCCCGGTCTGGTCAGCTTGTGCCGGCGCTACGACTGCCGGCTGATGCTGGACGAAGCCCATGCCACCGGGGTATTGGGATCCCGGGGAGGCGGCCTGGTGGAGCATTTTCAGGATCGAGGGGAGACCCGTGCGGAGGAAATCGAGCTGTTGATGGGCACCCTGAGCAAGGCCTTGGGATCGTTCGGCGGGTTCGTGGCCTGCTCGGGCTCCGTACGGGACTACCTTATCAATAAGTGCCGGCCCTTTATCTTTGCTACCGCCCTGCCGCCGGCGGTGGCCGGAGCCGCGCTGGCCAGCCTGAAGTTGATTCGCCCGCCGTCGGAGGCTCGGGAAAGGCTCCGGAGCAATATGCGGCTGATGCACAGCCGGCTGGTGCGGCATGGGTTTAGCTGCGGCCAGGAACAGACCCCCATCTTTCCCGTGCTGCTCGGCTCGGAGGATCGGGCGCTGGAGGTGAGTCAAAAGCTCCTGCATCGGGGGTTCCTGGTGGCTGCCATCCGGCCTCCTTCGGTGCCGCCGGGCACAAGTCGGTTGAGGATCACAGTGACGGCCAGCCACTCGGCGGCTCACATCGAAGGACTGGTGGATTGCCTGGCCGAGATCAGCCGGCAGGCCGGGTCCTGAGACGGACCCGTTGAGGATCCAGCGAGGCTGTGCCTCAGACCGAAAAAAGATATCCACGAAGGACCACGAAGAGCACCAAGAGACTGATTAATATTTGAGCCTTCACCGCTTTCGCCGAAGGCCCGCGCCAGGCCGCACGATCCTCCAGCGGCCGGCCCCGCCCGCCCCGGCTGTAGGGCAGGACTCCTCCACTCGCATCAATTCCAACACCCGGACGAGCCGCTGGTAGCGCTCGCCCAGGGGGCCCAAAGCCTCCTCCAGCCAGGGGAACAGCTCCCGTTGAAACCTCCACGATAGGGTTTGTTTAAGGCAAGTTGGCTCTCCTTTCATCATGAGGATGGGGTATCTCCATGATACACGAAGGACTTGTCCCTCGATTGACCTAACCCTTCCCGACAAAAAAATCCAGCTAAGGGGTTGGAAAAGGCTCTGATTAGAGGGTTTCCTGCAAAGCTTGTGAGGAAAACATGCATCATCAATGGAAGCCGATAGAAGATTACGAATCATCCGAAGCGCTAGCCAAGGAGGAACTCGTTGCCTTAGCCCAGGTCTGGAAGCAGCGCGATCGGTTCGCAAAGGGCATACCGGCAGTTTGAGGAGCGGTTGAAGCGCGAATGGGCCATTGAGACCGGGTTGATCGAACGCCTCTACACCTTGGACCGAGGCATAACCCAATTGCTCATTGAACATGGAATCCAAACGGCCCTGATTCCGCGTGATAGTGTTGCGAATCCAGACTTGATCGTGGCTATGATCGCCGATCACAAGGGCCGTAGAAGGCTTGTTCGACTTCGTTAAGGGAGAACGGCCTGTCTACCAGCTACAAAGGAGTTGCACGCCCTGATAACTCAGCACCAGGAGGCCGTGGAGGGCATTGACTCTCTCGGCAGGAGAACATCGACCCCACTCCTCCGCCATACAAGAAACTGCCCAATAATCCGCTAGCCAGACGGCACCGTCCATGAGTACTGCCCGCCCGAGCAAGTCGATTCGGAAATGGAACGGTTGATCGAATTACATCACTTACACCAAGGGATGTTGCACCCGAGGTCGAGGCGGCTTGGCTGCATCACCGGTTCGCACAGATCCACCCGTTTCAGGACGGCAATGGACGGATTGCCCGCGCCCTGGACGCTGGTGTTCGTCAAGGCCGGATGGTTCCCGCTAGTGGTTCGCAATCAGGATCGGGCGAAATACATCGGTGCACTAGAAACCGCCGATAACGGCAACCTAAAAGTCGAGTATTTCTCTCGGTTGCAGCGGGACGAATTCGTTCGTGCGTTGAACATTGTCGAAGATGTCCGGCAGGAGCGCCGCGTCGCGGAAGCGATTATGTCAGTGCGGCGACAACTGCAACAACGGAGGGACTCTCTTGTTACCGAGTGGGAAGCCGCTAGAAAGCATTGCCCAGCGTTACGGCGCCAAGCTGAAGAAAGAAGTGGCGGACGATCTGAGGCAACAAATGCGGGATGTGCTTGAACGATTACTTCGCCAGCGGCGCGGAAGATGGTGGTAGACCGCAGCCATTACTACCCATCATCCAGACCGCGAGGGGCTGGACTATTTTGCGAACCCACGATATTTCGAGCCTGGGCGCGGCTGGTTCTGCAGAACACCAATCGGACTGAGATGTTGATCGCCTTCCACGGGATTGGGCGAGAATTCCAAGGTGTACTTGCCTGTTCCGCGTCTTGGTTCCAGCGTGTAGAGACGGAAGAGGTGAGCGAGAAGTCGAAGCGGTGACGCCAGTGACGGACCAAGTCTTCCTGATCAACTTCAAGGAAGCAATCGCCGTGGCCAGCTCTCGTGTCCGGATTTGTGGTTCAGACGCTCATCGTGCCAGTGTGAAGCCTGTGACAGGAAACGGGCTGTAATGCCAGTGGCGGAAATCCTAGCGTATTGTGGTGTTGGGGTTACAGTAGTGATCCACAATCTACAATTCAAAATTCGAATACTTGACTCATTTGGCAACGTTGTTTCAACTCAAGGGATCTGGCGGGAGTTGACGGTGGCAATGGCCCGATATCGCGGTGTGTTGGTTACGGGGACCGATACCGGGGTGGGGAAGACCGTAGTCGCCGCCGGCCTGGCTCGGTTTCTGAGAGGGCAGGGTCTGGATGTGGGTGTCATGAAGCCCGTGGCCAGTGGGGCGGTGGAGTCCGCAGCGGGAGGACGGGTTTCATCGGACGTGGTGGCGCTGATGACAGCCGCCCGCTGCTCCGATCCGGTGGAGTGGGTGAATCCCTACTGCTTCATCCCCCCGGTAGCTCCCGCAGTCGCAGCCGAGCTGGAAGGGGTGGACGTCGACATGGGCCGGATCGCCGCCTGCTTTGAACGACTCTGCAGCCGGCACGACCTGACGGTGGTGGAAGGAGCCGGCGGTGCCCTGACACCGGTTTTCGGCAAGCTTTCGGTGGCCGATCTGGCGCGGCGACTGCGGATTCCCGCGCTCATCGTCTCCAGAGCAGGACTGGGGACCATCAACCACACGGTCATGACCTACGAGTGCCTGCGGGGCCGAGGGGTGGAATGCCTGGGATTCTTTCTGAACCGCTTTCCCTCATCCCCCGATCTGGCTGAACGCACCAATGCCGATTGTATCGCCGCCATCACCGGCTCTCTCTGCCTGGGGGCCATCCCGGACCTGGAGGACCCGCTCGCTTCCGGGTTTGCGGAGGATTTTCTGCGGTCGCGGGACCGGGCGGGCCTGCGGAAGGTTCTCCTGAGAGCGGAGCCTGAGGAGCCGGCGCCGTCGGGGGACTCCGGCCAACCCCGCGGGAAGGGCCGAAAATCGGGGAAGGCTGCCAAGCCATGATTCTGGGCGCCCATGTTTCCACCGCCGGGGGGTTGCACAAATCGCCCGGGAACGGCCTCGGGCTGGGTTGCCAGTCGATCCAGATCTTCACCCGGAATCAACGGCAATGGAAGGCCAAGCCGCTCACCGACAGCGAAGTGGAGGGGTTTCGGCAGGAACTGAGCCGCTCCGGCATCCGGTCGACGGCGGCCCATGCCTCCTACCTGCTGAATCTGGGGAGTCCGGAGCCCGCCGTCCTGGCTCGCTCCCGGGAGGCGTTCTGCCGGGAGCTGGAGCGGTGCCAACGGCTGGGGCTCGATTTCCTGGTGGTTCATCCCGGAGCCCACCTGGGATCCGGCGAGTCCGCGGGCCTGCGGGTGGTTGCAGCCAGCCTGAACCGGGCGCTGGAGCAACATCGGGACCTTCGCACCCGGATTCTGCTGGAAACCACGGCCGGGCAGGGGAGTCATCTGGGGTACCGCTTCGAGCACCTGGCGGAAATCCTCTCTCTGGTGCAGGAACCCGAACGGGCCGGGGTCTGTGTGGACACCTGCCACATCTTTGCGGCCGGTTACGATCTGCGGGACGGAGCCGGTTACCATCGGACGCTTGACCAACTGGACCGGATCCTCGGCTTGATTCGTGTGCAGGCCTTCCACCTGAACGATTCCAAGCGTGAGCTGGGAAGCCGGGTGGATCGACATGAACATATCGGCGAGGGCCGGATTGGAGCGGAGGGGTTCAGGCTCCTGGTCAACGATCGGCGCTTTGCTCAAACTCCCATGATTCTGGAGACACCTGGCGGAGAGACCCACTACGGGAAAAACCTGAGCAGGCTGAGGCAAATGCATGGCTGACACTCTGATCCACCTGGTCCGCCACGGCCAGTCGAGCCACAATTTGCGCAAGCTGGTGGCCGGACAAGTGCCCTCATGTCTGACCCGGCGGGGCCGGGAAGACGCCCGGGCGGTGGCCGTCTTGTTGAAGGGCCGCCCGTTCGACCTCATCTACTCCAGCGATCTGCGGCGAGCCCTGCAAACGGCAGAGGTCATCAGGGATTCCCTGGGGCTCGGCTGCCCCATACGCATCTCCTCGCTGCTGCGGGAATTGGACTATGGTCGGTTCACTCAACGGCCGGTCAGGGAGACCTTTGCCTTTCTGGACTATCGCTGCCGCCGGGACCGGCCCTACCCCGGGGGAGAAGGTTTTGGGGATCTGAAGCGGCGAGCCGAAGCCTTCGCCGAGCGCCTGCGTTCGGAGGCGGGGGGACGGAGCCTCCTGATCTTTGTGGCAGGCTGATCTGGACCAGGGGGCCGAAGGAAAGCACGTCCATGGGACAGGCGGTCACGCAGATGCCGCAGCCGATGCAGGAGGTCTGGTGGTTGTCGATCGGCTCCTGCTTCAGGGCGAAACTCATCACGTCGATGCCGACCTGACAGTTGCGGGAGCATTCGTTGCAGCCGATGCACTTGTCGTTGGTCTCGATCCTGAACCGGCTCCAGCGCAGCCGGGTAAAGTATTGCGCCTGAAGTTGCATCAGCTTGGCCAGCGGGCACCAGTAGCGGCACCAGACCTTGCCGCCCAGAAAGGGGTACAGGGTCACGGGAAGGATGCCCACCAGCCAGACGTCGGCGTACAGCCGGTAGAGGTGAATGCCCACATCGGCCTCAGACGCCAGCAGGCCGTAGGCATCCTTGATCAGGACCAGCACGGTCACCGCCGCGGCCGCGATCAGGACGACCAGGTTCATCCACTCCCAGCGAATGGAGGCCTTGCCCTTGGGCGCCAGGTGGCGCCAGCGGTCACCGAAGGTCTCGGCCAGTCCCCCGCATCCGCAAATCCAGGAGCAATAGCGCTTGCCCTGGAACAGCACTAAGATCGGGATCAGCACGAAGGTCAGGACGACACCCCAGACCACCCAGATCTGGTGGGGGTTGTAAAAGAAGGTGTAGAAGAACAGGGGCCAAGCGTAGACGATGCCGTAGCTGCGCCAGGCCTGTTCGGCAAAAACCGGATCGGAGGCCAACTGCTCTCCGATCCACTGGTGTTTCACGGCGGATTGAAACAGGAATTCGGGGACAAGAAAAAAGAAGATCCACTGGAAACTCAAAAGAGAAATATAACGCCAGATCTGAAACTTGTCTTTGCGTTCGAGTCCCCAGCGTTTCAGGGCTTCCACCCCGAAGAAGGTCATCAGCAGGGTGTAGAGGACGGTATACCAGAAGGCCCAGGGTCGATCGGCCAGGGAAAGGAAGCGATATCCCCAGTCGTTGTAGGGCCAAAACTCCTCGCCGTTGCCCAGCTTGGCGCCGTAAACGGTGTACCAGATAAAGAAGGAAAGTCCGAGCCAAGCGAAGCGGTCTCGCTGGATCCCATGCCTGATCAGCAGGCCCAGGCCCAGGGCCCAGGCCAGGATGCCCGCCCAGGAGGGGATCAGGGACAGGTCGAAACCCGCCAGATGAGCCTGTCCGCCCTGATGGGCGCCGAATATCCAGGCCCCGGCCAGTCCCAGCAGCGTCAAGCAGGCCGCCCGGAGCAGACTCCCCTCCCATTCGTTTTCCATTCTCAGTCCCAGGGATTTCAGGAACTTTCGCGGCACGTCGGCCCCAACCAAAACGAAGGCGTGGTCATAGGGAATCTTCCGTTCTTGCCGGGAACCGTTCTCCTGAACGGAGAGCCTGGCCTCCCGCTCCCCGAATTCGGTGACGTTGGAGTTGAACAGGATCTCCACCCGATGTTCCTGAACAGCCTGCGTGAGCTTGCGCTCATTGTCCTTGAAGATGCGGCTGAAGGTGTCGCCTCGATAGGAAAGAAAAACCCGGTTCTGCTGGCTCAGCGTGAGCGCCGCCTCGACGGCGCTGTTGCCGCCTCCCACCACCAGAAGGTTTTCGTTCTTGTATTTTCTGGGTGAGTAGAGCCGGTGGTAGACGGGCTCGCGATCTTCCCCGGGGACCTTGAGCTTGCGGGGGTTCCCCCGTTGACCGGTCGCCAGCACCACCCGCTTGGCCCGATAGGTTGCCTTGGGGGTCGACACCTCGAAGACGCCGGCCTTCTTGCGGCAGCCGGTCACCGGTTCACGGGTGTGGAGTCTCAATTGGTTGTCGGTGATGATCTGGTGCCAGCGGCGCACCAGATCTTCCTTGGTGGCCCCGTCAAGCCAAAGCTTGCCTTTGGGGGGGCGGCTGTCGGGTTCGGCGTAGACCCATTTGCCCTCGGGGAAGTTCTCGATGGTATTGGCGATCTGTCCCTTTTCCAGCAGAACGTAACGCATGCCTCGCTCGTCGGCCTGCAAGGCTGCGTTCAGCCCGGCCGCGCCCGCCCCCACGATCAGCAGATCCAACAGCTCAGGGTCGTCGCCTCCGATTGCGCCTGGCAGGGAGGCGATGTGCTCCACCACCTCGTAGCCCTGAGCCATCGCGGACTTGATGACCGGGGCGCCGGCCAGATCGCCGATGACGAAGAAGCCCGGGATGTTGCTCTGCTTGTGCTTGCCCAGGTAAGGTCGTTCATTGGGTCCGCTTCCCGAATGCAGCACGGAAACCAGTCCCTGCTTGATTCTGTGGGCGAAAGGGATCGAAGCCATTGGCTGCAGTCTCCCGGAGACTCGTTTTCCAGCCCCCTCAGGCTCGGGCCACCTCGGACTGTTCCGAGGGGCGCAGTGTTTCCCCACACCCCGGGCACTGCCGGGCGGTGGGGTGGTTGACCTCCCCGCAGGCAGGGCAGGGCACCGGAGACGCCGTGTCCGGAACCTTGACCAATCCCTTGGGGACCTTCATGTGATCCTGACCGGCTGGACGAGAGATGACGTAGAGAAAACCCGGCAGGTTCAGAAAGAAGCCGATAAAGAAGGGCGCCAGCGGGGACAGGCCCTTGGAGAGGGCGCGGTAGCCGCTCAGTCCGCCAAAGACCAGGGCTGACAGCACCAGCAGCCCGAAGAGGAACCACCCCTGACTGATGCCTGCCTGAACCGTGCCCGGAGGCGCTGACATTTCCTCCTGAAACAGGGCGCCTTTGGGCCGCTTGTTGGAGAAGTGTCTTTCCGGGTTGTTCAGGAAGGTCTCGACCTCGGGTTGGCAGAGCGGAATCCGGCGGCCACGCACGATCAAGGCCACGTCTTCGGAAGTCAACCGGACCCCGCAGAGGGTGCAGAATTCCGAATTCCTGGCAGGCACCCGGGAGTAGATCTGTCCGCTGACTCGACCGACGCCTCCGAAAAGCACAAGGAGCAGCAGCAAGGCTGTCCCCCGCGGGACGATGGTCAATCGCAGCGGTTTTGCGGACATGTGACCGGACCTCATGGATAGCTTGCCCTCCGATACCGGAGAAATCAACCCAAAGTTGCGGGGTCAATCCCGGTCCTGGGGCCGGGGAGCCACCGCATGCTGTTCGAAGCCGTCCAACTCACCGGCTGCCTCCCTGTCAACCAGCCAGGTGACCCTTCCGTTCGGGGGACGAACGATCTGGGCTGGAAACCGGTGCGGCCGGAAGGGGCCGCCAAGCACCTGTTTTAGCGTCATGGCCTTCTCCCGGCCCCCGACCAGGAAGAGGACTTCCCTGGCCCGGTTGAGGACCGGCGGCGTGAGGGTGACTCGGCCGAACTCCGGTCGGTGGGCTCGGACGGCCACCGCCAGCCGCTGCTCCTCGCTGAGAGCCGGACTTTCCGGAAACAGGGAGGCCGTGTGCCCGTCGGCTCCCATCCCCAGAAGGACCAGATCCAGAGCGGGCGGTTGCGAGTCCCCGGTCCCGAAGAATTGTTTCAGCCGGCGTTCATAATCCTCGGCGCAGTCCTCTGCGGACAGGTCGGTCCGCATGGGATGGATCTGCTGCCGGGTGACGGACAGAGGGGTCAGGAGGGTCTGTTGGGCCATGAGATAGTTGCTCTCGGCGTGATGGTGGGGGACATGGCGCTCATCGCCCCAGAAAAAGTGAACCCGGGTCCAGGGAATCTGCCTCCGGAACTCGCCGGCCAATAGCTCGAAAAGCACTTTCGGAGTCCTCCCTCCGGAGAGAGCCAGCGTAAAGCGACCCTGCTCGCGAACTCGTTTCCGGGCCTGCTCCGCAATGCTCCGGGCCCCCAGCCTGGCCAGCGCCTGGAGATCGGGAGCAATGTGAAGGGTGGGTTTCAGGCCGGCTAGACCGTATTTCTCACCGGGGGGCGTGATCATGGCGCAGCCAGCACCGTGTGTAACCACAAGCCGTCAAAATAGGACCCACAAGCTGCTGAAAATAAACGGCTTTTCATGATGCATCCAGCGACCCGGTGAGAAATGCGGGCTCACATCACTCTTCGATGTTTCTCCAGTGGCGGCCGTCGCGCCGGATCAGTTCCTCGGCTTCCCTGGGTCCCCAGGTTCCGGCCGCGTAGTTGGGGAAGGTGCTCGGGGGAAAGGCCTTCCAGGCGTCCAGTATCGGCTCGACGATGCTCCAGCCGGTCTCCGCCATATCGGCCCGCTGAAACAGGGTGGCATCGCCAACCATGCAATCGTAGAGCAGGCGTTCGTATCCCGTGCTGGAGGTGGCGCCGAAGGTCTCCCGATAGCGGAAGTCCATGTCTACCGCTCCCAGGCGCAACAGGGGACCGGGGATCTTGGCCCCGAAGCGCAGGGAAATGCCTTCGTTGGGTTGAAGATGCAGCACCAGCCGATTGCTCATCAGCCGGTCCACGGGAGTCTTGCGGAACAGAATAAAGGGGGCCTGCTTGAACTGAATGGCGATTTCGGTCACCCGCCTGGAAAGAGCTTTCCCGGTGCGCAGGTAGAAGGGGACCCCGGACCAGCGCCAATTGTCGATGAGAAGTTTCAGGGCGACGTAAGTCTCCGTGTTGGAGTCGGGAGGCACCCGGGGTTCGGAGCGGTAGGCGAGGGTGGACTGTCCGTTGGTGCGGCCGGGGCCATATTGCCCCCGCACCGTCCGCGTCGGGATTTCTTCCGGGCCCAGGGGCTGGACGGCCCGCAGAATTTTTTCCTGTTCGTCCCGAACCGAGTCGGCGGCGAAAGACACGGGGGGCTCCATGGCCGTCAGGCTGATCAGTTGGAAGATATGGTTGGGCACCATGTCCCGCAAGGCGCCCGCCTGGTCGTAGTACCCACCCCGCTGCTCCACGCCCAGGGTTTCGGCCACCGTAATCTGCACGTGGTCGATGTAGCGGCGGTTCCATATGGGTTCGAAGATTCCATTGGAGAATCGGAAGACCAGAATGTTCTGAACCGTTTCCTTGCCCAGGTAGTGGTCGATGCGATAGATCTGACTTTCCTCCAGGGCCTGGATGAGCTCTCGATTCAGGGACCGGGCCGACTGCAGATCGTGGCCGTAGGGCTTTTCGATGATGATCCGTCTCCATCGGCCTTCCGGCTGCCGGGTCAACCCCGCCGCCTTCAGTTGTTGGACCACGGGGGCAAAGTACTCGGGTCCGGTCGCCAGATAGTAGAAGTAGTTGCCCCCGGTGCCGTGCTCGCGGTCGATCCGGCTCAGCAGCTTCCGGAGGTCCCGGTAGGCCGATCCCTCTTCAAAATTGCCTCGCAGATAGTAGATCTTGCCGGCCAACCGGCTCCAGAGGCGCGAATCCACCGGACCGGTGGCATGTTGTGCGAGGCCTTCGGTCATCTTCCGGCGGAAGTCGTCATGGCTCATCGGCCGCCGGGCGAAACCCACGATGGAGAAATCCTCCCGAAGGAGTGACTCCCTGGAAAGGTTGTAGATGGCAGGGATGAGCTTGCGCTTGGTCAGGTCTCCGGAGGCGCCGAAGATGATCATCACGCATCCGCCCGCGGGTTGCCCGACCTGGGTGATCTCGTCCGTAGGGCTGGACATGAGCGTTCCTTTGCGAATGGGGGCCAGGGTCAGGTGGATCCCAACCCCAGTTCCAGGGCCCGGTTGAGCTCTGCCAGGCGGTTCTCGACCGGGGCGCTCAAGTGGACTCTCAAGGCTCTGCGGCCCCGTTGGGAGAGTACCTGAAAATCCCCCAGGGCCTGGGCGGCCTTCACGGCTCCAAAGGTGGTCTTCCGGCCGGGAACCGGCAAGTCCAGCGGGTCCTCGCCGGTGACCTGCAGGAAGACTCCGCTGTTGGGGCCGCCCTTGTAGGCTTGGCCGGTCGAGTGCAGAAAGCGCGGACCAAAGCCCAGACAGGTGGCCACCCCGAGCCGGTCCCGAACCAGGTGCCTCAACCTCTGAAGCAGCCCCCGGTGAAGGGGGCTCATCTCGAGATAGGCCAGGATCGCGAAGTAGTCCCCGCCGGCCAATCTCCCCAGGTGAGCCTTGAGGATGGATGCCAGCGTGGGGTCGGGCCCGGCTGCCCCGGCCAGCAGACGGCGGTTTCCCTCATCGGCAAACAGGGAAACCCCGCCCTGGCTGAGAAAGGCGGTCTCACGCGGAAGAGAGCCCTCCCGCTGGACCCTGCGGGTCAAGTCTCGGGTGGCTGTCTTGCTGGCCTCGACGTCGGGCTGATCGAAGGGATTGATCTCCAGGATCGATCCGGCCACCGCCGTGGCCATCTCCCATCTAAAAACCTCCTGGCCCAGGTCGTAGCGGTCCGCCATCGAGATCCGGACGAGGGGATGTCCACTCCGCTTCAGGGTCCGGACGGCCTGCTCCTGCTCCCGGTCTCGGGTCGAGTCCAATCGAAGGTGGAGGAAAAGCCGGTCCTCTCCGTAGACCCCTGGAGGCCCCACCGACTCGCCTTCGACGGGAATGAGGCCCTTTCCGTCCTTTCCGGTGGACTCGGCCAGCAACTGCTCCAGCCAGGCCCCCATCCCCGAGATTTCCGGGGAGGTGATCAGAGTGAGCTTGTCCCTGCCTGCCTTGGCCAGGGTGGCCAGGATGACGCCCAGGACCACTCCGGGATTCCGGGCCGCGGGAACCTGAGCGGCGCAGGCCTCCACCATGGGGCGGGTCCGTCGGATGAGCTCGGCCACGTCCAGCCCCATCAGGGCTGCCGGCACTCTGCCGAAGTTCGACAGCGCCGAGTAACGCCCCCCCACGGCCGGTTCCCCCCAAAAGATGGACCGGAAGCCGTCCGTTTCGGCTATTTCCTGCAGCCTGGACCCGGGGTCGGTGATCGCAACAAACCGCCTTCCGGCTTCAGGCCCACCCAAGACCTGTTTGACCCGGTCGAAGAAATACTCTTTCAGGATATTGGGTTCCAGGGTGCCGCCGGACTTGCTGGAGACGATGAAGAGCGTTCGGGACAGGTCGATCCCGGATTCGAAGCGGCGGATCTGGCCTGGGTCGGTGGAGTCCAGGACGTGAAGTTCCGGGTATCCCTGCTGCTTGCCGAAGGTCGCGGCCAGAACCTCGGGAAAGAGGCTGGAACCTCCCATTCCCAATAGCAGCAGGTGAGACAATCCTTCCCGGCGCACCTCCCGGGCAAGCTCCCCCAGGTGCGGACTACGCTCGGGGCCGTCCGTCAGCGACAGCCAGCCCAGCCAGCGCCCCTCGTCGGACCCCGTCCAGAGCGCGGCGTCTCCGGACCACAGGCGTGCCGGTTTACCCTCCCTGGTCCAATCTTCGAGTGTGGCGGAAACGGCGTGGGCCAGCTTTGGGTTCAGGCAATGGGTTTGAGGATTCAAGTGAGAGGCAGGCATCCTTGGGCTGGGGCCGTCTTGGTGGGCCACCAGGATTTCCAATAGGTCCGCCGGGCAGCCGGCCGGGGCGGTTCCCACCCTTCCGCTGCCGGACAGCCCTTCAGCGATAGCGGGCTTCCAGAGACTCGACTTTTCCCAGGCGCCGCCGGTGGCGCTCCTCCCCCGTGAACCTGGCCCCCAGATAGGCCAGGACCACTTCTCGAGCCAACTCGACACCCACGATGCGAGCCCCCAGAACCAGGACGTTCATGTCATCGTGCTCCACGCCCTGGTGGGCCGAATAGGTATCGTGGCAGACGCCGGCTCGAATGCCGGGGAGCTTGTTGGCGGCCACGGAAGCGCCGACACCGCTGCCGCAGATCAGGATGCCGCGGTCCGCCTCCGCCTTTCTCAAGGCCAGGCCGACTTTCTCGGCGAAGTCGGGATAGTCCACCGGGGCGGAATCGTGGGTGCCGTAGTCCCGGACCTCGTGACCCTGGTCCTGGACGAACCGCTTGATCTGTTCCTTGAGACCGAATCCGGCGTGGTCGGAACCCATGGCGATGCGCATCCTCTCCCTCGACTTTCCTGAAACTTGCGGGCCGGCAGCCCGGTCCGGCGACGATACCACGAAATGCGGGCCGGATGCCGAATACTCATTGTACTGCGCCTGACCGCATTTCTCACCGGGTGGCGTTGGCTCATCGAGGGAAATCTCATCAGCAGTCCGGTCGTAGAGCTTGGTGGTGCGAGGCGACTCGTGGGCGGCGATGGCTTGGGGGTTCTCGACGCTACCGCCGTTGACGAGGTAGGCGGTGATGCCGGTGGCCCAAAACGTGTGGCAGTTGGCCGCCATACCGATCTCCGCCCGGCGCACCCGCCGCTTGACCATGCGGAAGACATCCACGCGGCTCATGCGGTTTCGGCTGAAGGCTCCATCCCTCGTGCTTGTGTAGTGTGATGGTATTCATCTGACAGTATGTTGACTGAAGGACGCACCAACAAAAGGCCTCACAGGTCACTCGGCCTGGCCATGCGGTAGCCGACCTGGCGTAAGGTAAAGATGTAGGAGGGGTGGGTCGCGTCATCGCCCAGTTTGCGCCGGAGCCTCTTCACGTAGTTGTGCAACAGCCGGGAGTCGCCGGCATCCCGCCTGCTCCACACCCTGCGCAGCAGCGAATCGTAGGTGATGACCCGTCCGGCGTTGACCGAAAGCACGCGGAGCAGTTCGTATTCGGTGGCCGTCAGTTCCACCGGCCGGCCGGCCACGGTCACCCGGCGCCCCTCGTAGTCGATCGCCAGGTCCCCCAGCCTGAAGGATTCGGACGGCTGGGTAAATCGACGCAGGACCGCCTGGACTCTCGCTGCCAGCTCCGTCGGCGAGAAGGGCTTGACGATGTAATCGGCGGCCCCCTTCTGCAGGGCCTTGGCGACGGTCTCGTCCCTTCCGTAGCCGGAGATGAAGATGACCGGCAGATCGGCCAACTCGGGCAGGCTTTCCATCAACTCGATGCCATCGGTGCCGGGCAGCAACAGGTCCAGCAGGACCAGTTGGGGCTTCTTTGTTTTGATCAGACGGGGCACCTCCTGAGGGTTTCCAGTCACAAGCGGTGAGTAGCCGACGGCTGACAGAGCGTCCCGAACGAAGCGGAGCGTCAGCGGGTCATCGTCCACTACCAGGATGGGTGTTCCCTCCTGTCCTTGCCGAGGCGAACGCGAGGCACCCCGGGCGAAGCCGGCAGTGGCGAGGCTGGGGGTCTCCTCGGCCACCGGAATCGTGAAAGTGAACCGCGCGCCCAGGCCGGCTCCGCTGCTTTCGGCGCGGATGCGGCCCCCATGGGCTTCCACCAGCCCCTTGCAGATGGCCAGTCCCAGGCCCGACCCCCGGATCCCGCCCTTTTTGTCTCCGACACGGGCGTACTTGCGGAACAGGTGCGGCAACTGCTCCGGCCGTATGCCCCGGCCTTCATCGAAAACCGAGATGGCCACGTAAACCCCATCCTGCACGGCTGAGACCCGGATGGGGAGCGTCTCGGGGGAGTGCCTCGACGCATTGGAGAAGAGGTTGTTGAGAACCTGGACGATGCGATGCTGGTCGGCCAGCACCCGGGGCAGGTCTGGAGGCAGGTCGATCAGGATGGTGTGCCGGCCGCCTCCACTCAGGAAGGTGTTCCTGGCCTGGTCCACCAGGTTGGCCACCTCCGCCGGCTCGGGCGCGACCGATAGAGTGCCCGCCTCGATACCCCCCGCATCCAGCAGGTCGCTGATCAGGCCCCGCATGTGATCGGACTGTTCTTCGATGATGCGGAAAAACTGCAGTATCTCGGCCAGGTTCGGGGCCGGAGAGGCGTCCCGCACGGTGGCGGCCGAGCCCTTGATAGCGGCCAGCGGCGCCCGTAGTTCGTGACTCACCAGGCTCAGAAACTCTGCCCGCGACCGTTCCATCTCCTCCAGTGGCGCCATGTCCTGCAGGGTGACGACCACCGACTCCACCACGCTATCCTGGGAATGGATCGGCGTGGCGTTGATCAGCGTGGTGACGCTCCGACCGCCGGGGACCTCGAGCACGATCTCCTCAGCACGCACCGTCGTGGCGCTGCTCAGCAGCTGCGCCAGGGGAGACTCTTCCAATGAGATCTCCTGTCCGTCGGCACGCCGGCACTTCACGACCCCCAGCAACTGCTCGGCGGATTGTCCTTCCACGACCAGGCCCTCAACAATCCGCCTCGCCTCCCGATTGAACAACACCGGTTGGCCGGTCCTTGCATTGAAAACCGCCACGCCCACCGGCGAGGTATCGACCAGGGCCTCCAGGTCGGTCCGGGCCCGATGCTCGTCACGGTAGGTGCGCGCGTTGGCGATCGCCGTCGCCACCTGCGCGGCGAACAACACCAGAACCTCCTCGTCGTCGCTGGTGAACTCTTGTCCGTCTGGCTTCCCGGCCAGAAAGAAGTTGCCGACATGCACGTCCCGGTGGCGCACCGCTGTTGCCTGGACGGTCTTGGGCAATACCGGGTGCGGGGAAAAGCCAAGCGACCGGACGTAACTGTGCAGGTCCTTCAGCGTCAGCGTGCCCTCAAGGTCCCGGATGTGTTCGCACAACCGCGGCCCGTTGCCCCATTTCTGCAACTCGCGGTGCTCGTCGGGAGTGAAGCCGGAAGAGACCCAGTCCTCGGTCCGCCCCGCCTCGCCAATGGTCACGATCCCACCATAGTGGGCACCGGTCAGCGAGCGGGCGCTTTCCACAACCTCGCTCAAGACGGTGTCAAGGTCGAGGCTTGCGCTGATGCGCAGGCTGGCCGCTGTCAGTTTGGAGATACGGTCCCTCAGTATCTGGTTCTCTCGTCTCAGTTCGTTGGGACTTTTCAATTCATCCCCCTTTCGTCGGGCCTCTGAGTGAGATCCAGTTCGTCGTCGCCCCGTGTGTGTCCAATGGAGGCGCCGATTTAGAGTCTCGCCGAACCCCAATACGGCCAATTCTAGCAGATCGGGGCATAAGGTCGCATTACAGTCACCATAATAGCTCTTAACGTCATTATACAGTCACTTATGTTTTGTAGACTACGTATGCCCGAAGGCCGAACAAAATCTTGGAACATGCCCACGAAAGCAAGGCGAAAAGCAACGATATCTTGGAACATGCCCACCAAAGCAAGGCGAGAAGCAACGATGAACCAAACAAACGCCCTAAATCACCGTCACCGATTTGAGTTCCGGGCCGCCCTGGCCTGCCTGCTGGCCAGTGTCTGGACCGTAGCTCTGGCCGTCATGAGATTGAGGCTTCTTCAGAGTTCAGAACAACGATTCACCAACGCTGATGATGCCTCACAAAGTCATCGGGAAAAACGATTCCGGCGTGAAGAGGGAAGGTTTCAAAACACCAGGGATCTGGCAGGAGTGAAGACCCCCATGCTGTGGCCGAGCCTTCTGGCAAGCGTTCTCCTCGTGCTCGTCGTTGCTTCCGAGGCCCGCGGCCAATTGCGCAGCCGCCTCGGCAATCCCTCCATATTCGTGCAGATAGAGCATCCCCCGGAGCTCCCGCTCATCGCTGAGAAAATCGTCTTCGGCCCGGCCGTCGGAGAGTGCAGCAACGAAGTTGTTTCGGCCTTGATGGACCACTTTGTCGACAAGGGTCTCGAGGTCATCGATTGGCAGAATCTGGACCTGATCTTCGCAGATCATGAATTTTCGTTCAGCGGTTACGTCGATCAGAAGAGTGCCGCCGAAATGGGCAAAATCCTCGGCCCCTCCACTCTGCTTGTTGTCAGCGTGACCAGATGCGCGACCGACTGGCAGCGGTTCGAATCTTCGGTGACACGTAAGGATCCCAAAACCGACGAAAAATACAAGGTGACTGTCTACCATGCGAAGACACTGGTGCTTCTCGAGCTGTCGGTACAGACGGCCGATCTGACGACCGGACGCCTCTTCGACGCCCGGTCGATCATGCATTCTCCTTCACTCCAGAATCAGTCTGAGGACGGATATCCGGAAATCCCTTCGGAGTTCGAGGTACAGGACATTGCCTTTGCGCGTGTGGTCGGTGATGTCAGCCGAATGCTGTTCCCGCGGGTAGAGAAGAAGTCTTTGATTTTCTTCGACAACAAGCAGTGCAACCTGAAAGCCGCTCATCAGGCTCTGAAAAGGGGCGAAAAGGAGCGGGCCTTCAATCTATCGCTGGAGAATCTTGAGACCTGCAAGAACAATCCGGATCCGAAGAAGAAGCGGAAAAAGCGGCAGAAAATATTGGCAAACGCTCACTACAACATGGGCGTCATGCACAGAATACGCGGCGATCTTGACGTTGCGCTGGAGTACCTGATGGAGGCGGAGCAACTGCGTCCGGTGGAGATCATGGCAGAAGCCATTGCCGATTGCCGAGAGGCCATCCAGGCGAGGGATGCCATGCAAGGCATCCGGGAGCAAACGCAGCAAGCCGGTTTGAAATTCCAGGAGAGACAGGCAGCAGAAGAGCAAGTCCAGAGAGAGAACACGCTCACCAATTCCGGAGTCATCGCCCTGGTGAAGATCGGTCTGTCCGAGGCGATCATTCTCAAGAAGATCGAGACGTCGATGTGCGAGTTCGATGTTTCGGCCGAAGCCCTGGTCAGCCTGACCGAGGCGGGAGTCGGTGAAAAAGTGATCCTTTCCATGATGGAGTTTCAGCAGTCGGACAAGGGGCGGTAGCCGGAAAGGACTACCCCACGCTCTGACTTCACCGCGGACAACCCGCAAGATCGATGGGGCCGGGGGCAGGACCGCGATCCCGGCCGGGGCATGCGGCGACGAAGCTTTTCGTCTCCGTAGAGCCCGAATGACCCATTCGGAAAGCAGACTGCAGCATGTTCAGACAAGTGAAAGGTCTCGCAACGACCGGGAGGTGGAAGGCCATGATGAGCAAATGCCGAATCTTTGTATTTGCTTCCCTCTGTGCGGTGCTGTCCGGGCCGTTTCTCTGGGCTCAGCGGTCGGACAGCGGGCCCGCGCTGGGCGTCGCCCGGATCAGCCTGGCCAGGAGCGACGTGGCGGTGCAACGGGGAGAGTCGGGGGATTCGATTCAGGCCCGGGCCAATCTGCCGCTGGTGGAGGGTGATTACCTGACCACCGGGCCGGGCTCCCGGACGGAAGTCCAGCTGGACTACTCGAATCTGCTTCGACTCGACCAGCACTCCTCGGTCAGGCTGGCCTCCCTGGGCAATCGATCCTTCCTCATTCAGATTGAGCGTGGAACGGTCACCTACAGTGAATTGCGTGGCGGAGATGCGGATGTGGACATCGAAACTCCACTGGTAGCCATACGGCCGCAAAAGCACGGACGCTACAGAATCGAAGTCGCCAGTGTCGACGAGGTCATTGTCACCGCTCGACAAGGAAGTGCGGAAGTGACCTCGGCCGACGGCGGGGAGACATTGAAGGAAGGCCAGCGCATGATCGTCCGAGGTGGTGGCCCGGGGGTTGAATTCCAGGTTGCCAGGGCCATTCCCAAGGACGCCTGGGACCGGTGGAACGAGCAGAGGGACCGGCAACTCACGAAGTCCAATGTGTATGCTTACGTAAACCGCAGCATCTACGGCGCTGAGGATCTGGATGCATATGGCCGCTGGGTCCACGTTCCCCGTTACGGCCGTTGCTGGTTCCCTTCGGTCACGGTGGGTTGGGCGCCCTATCGGCATGGCCGCTGGGTCTGGCTGGACTACTACGGCTGGAGCTGGGTGAGTTACGACCCCTGGGGCTGGGCTCCCTACCACTACGGGCGCTGGTTCCGACATGCCCGTCATGGCTGGGGCTGGCATCCCGGCTCTTATGCTTCCCACCACCGCTGGAGACCGGCCCTGGTCGCCTTTTTCGGATACAACGGCCCTCAGGTTGGCCTCGGCGTGCGTTTCGGCCACTACGGTTGGATTCCCCTGGCGCCGGGCGAACCCTACTACCCCTGGTTCGGCCGCCGATATCGGAGTTCTTCCTACGGTTTCGGACGCGTGGGGAGCCGCAACACCATCCTGGTGGACAACAGCATCAACATCTACACCAACTATCGCAACGCTCGCCATCGCAATGGGATCACGGTGGTCGATGCCCGGGATTTCTCGCGAGGCCAGATGCCGAACGCGCGTTCGTTGCAGGCCTCGGAGTTGCGGCAAGCCAGGGTGATGCGCGGCCGGATCCCGGTGGTCCCCGGCCGTTCCAGCCAGGGAAAACTGATCCGCGGGACCGGACGCTCGGTCCGCGGCGCGTCCAACCCAATCCGTTTCTTTTCAACCGGCCGGGCACGACGGAGTGTCACCCGCAACTCCTTCAGTCGGCAGCGACAGGAGATGGCCGATTTGGTTCGTTCCGCCGGTCGAACCGACAGCCGGGCAGGTCGTGGTGCCAATGTTCGATCCTCGGCCAAGGAAAATGTGCCTCGCCCGGCCGCAACCTCCCGCGGTCAGAAGAGGCCAAACACCCGGCCGGGGCTGAAGGCCTCGAGCCGTCGCAGCTCACGTTCCCCTTCGGGTTCAGCAGCGCGTCCGGGGCGCAACTCTGCCGGCCGCAACCCCAACGAGCGCTCCACCCGGGGGCGAACCACAATCGGTTCTTCCGGTAAAGGCGCCGGCCGACCGGGACAGCGCGGGAGCCGCGTCGACCGTCGTCAATCGACCGAGAGGACCCTTACCAACAGAACCCCCTCCAGAGTGTCTGCCCCCGCCGCAACACGGTCGCGCTCCGGTTCTTCCCGATCGGTGGGTCGGTCTCCGTCGCCTGCGCCCAACAACAACCCTCGAGTCAACACCAGGCGCAATCGGAGCCCGTCGTCACGTCCCTCTGTTTCCGTTCCCCGGTCCTCCTCTTCCCGAAGGAGCGCCCCAAGCGCGCGCAGTTCTTCGTCTCGAGTGTCCGCCGGTTCTTCCAGCCGAAGTTCCTCCGGGAAGGACTCCACTCGCAGCCGACAGAGTTCGGAATCCGACGATCAAAGCGCTAAAGACCGAAAGTCTGGCAGGGGCAAGGTGCGAAGCAGGGCCGGCCGCCGCTAGCCTGGAAGAGGATGCGGTGTGGAGTGATGGGAAAGCTCCTTCATCCGTCACAGGTGCCGACCGGACCGATCGGTCGCCGCCATCCGGACCTGCCGCCGGCGGCGCATCACCCGCAATATTGTTGAGAGGATTTCCGTGTAAGCGCTTCAAACCAAGGAGGCCGAGCACGTCAAGACTGGAACAGACCACGAAGAGACTTGGCGCTTGTTGGGGGGCAGTGATTGTCCTCTGCTTGCCTGCCTTTGCTGAAACACCGATTCCGGACAGGGAAAGGATGGACGTGGGGGACCTCTACTGGGAATCCGTCATTCCTAACGTGACTATTCCATCACCGCGAGGCTGTACGATGGCACTGGTCTAGTCAGGCGGGAAGAGATCCAGATCGACGCGAATAGGTACTACGTCTGGGACAATTTTCTTGAAGACGTCTTCGATTACAGGGGAGGGAGCGGGATCTGGCTGAGAGCCCCTGAGGAAGACGATCGATTCTATGTGACGGCCGAGGTCTATACGGACTCGCCGAATGGCCGCTTCAGCACCACAGTCGTGAATGGAATCTTTCCGGAATTCTCAGAAGGATACGAGTCCAATTACAATGTTGGAATCTCCGTAAACGAGAGTCGAAGAACCAACATTGGCGTTTTGAATTGGGACACGAAACCCAGTTTCATTGAAGCCAAGGTCTTCGATGCCTACGGAACGCTGGTCCAAACCATCGGATTCGAGTTGGAGCCAGAAGCCTGGCAGCAAAAATCGATCAGACCTGCAGCGGAAGTGGACGACGCCTTTGTCCGGTGGGACATAAACGGCGAGTCCGAGGCGCACTACTTTTATGCCGTAGAGGTGGACAACGAGTCCAACGACGGGACCCTGACCTGGTCCGTCAACCCTGAAAATTAGCAATAACCCAATGATCCCCGTAGTTCGGCGAATTTAAACTAGTGTCGTACGGGGAACAATTGTGCCCGGATCGAAGCCTCAGATCACCCCGCGATCCCGTAGTGGCATCGCCAAGGATAACAGGGCCTCGGCCAACTCCTTCTCTGTGTCAACCGAAATGATCCGTTTGCCGCCTTCGTAACGTTCGGTAATCATCCTGACGCCCCCAAAATCCTTGGGCTTTGCCGGGTAGCCTTTGTTTCCCCGCTCCCTGGCCTGTCCCCACAACCCAGAAACGGCTACAGCCCTGATTTTCGTCTCAGAGACCGCAGGTCTCGCCGCCTGTGGGGAATCCGAGATTGTGAGTCGGATCCGCGCCAAAACGAGGCCCACAGTTGCCCGGTTCTGCGTTTTCTCGGGGTCCGACCATCTGTAGTACCTGGAATTTCGGTTGACCTATAGGGTCTTATTCGGAAGTCAGGAAAGCACGGGAGTGATTCTCGTGCATCGTTCCGGTCTTGCGTTTTCCTCACCGTCATCGGTTCCAACGGGAGGACAATCCGTCTGTACTTGACCGGTTTTTGGGGTTAATCTGGGGCCATTGCAGAAGAGCCGGGACGACAGGTCCCCCCGGAACCGGAGCTCACCATGGATCCCCTGACCCAACTGCCTCATCACGTCCAACGCCGCTATCTTCCCGGGACCCTTGATTATGGACAGTGGACGCACCTGGAGCCGCTCTTCCAGGCCCTGGAAGAGCGGGAGCTGGATTCCGTCGAACAACTGGAACAGTGGCTGCTGGACTGGAGCGAGTTGAGCGATGCCGTGGGGGAAGAGGGCTCGCTGCGTTACATCCGGATGACCTGTGACACCGAAAACCGGGAGATCGAAAAGGCCTATTTTCACTTTCTGGAGGAGATTGCAGAAAATCTCAAGGCCGCCGACGATCGCCTCAAGCGCTGTTTCCTCGCCTCCCCGGCGAGGGGACAGCTTGCGGCCCAGCGGTATTCCGTCCTGGACCGCAGCCTGCAGAATGACGTGGATCTGTTCCGTGAGGCCAATATTGCCCTGGAGACACGGGAATCCAAGGGAACCCAGGGCTATCAGAAGCTGATGGGATCTCTGACGGTGTCCTTCGAGGGCAGAGACCAGACCCTGCAGGAGATGAAGCGCTATTTGGAGTATCCCCAGCGGAGACGGCGGGAAGCAGCCTGGAAGGCGGTTGCCGAACGCCGGCTGAAAGAGCGGGACCGCCTGGAGGAAATCTTTGAGGAACTGCTGGGCATACGTTCGGCGATTGCCGCCAATGCGGGTTTCGATTCCTACAGGGACTACATGTTCCGCCGCCTGGAGCGATTCGACTACGGCCCGGAGGACTGCTATCGGTTTCATCAGGGTGTGGAAGCGGTGGTCGTGCCGCTGGCCCGCAAGCTGCAGCGGTTGAGGGCCGCGGAAATGGATGTGGAGCCCCTGCGTCCCTGGGACTTGAGCGTCGATCCCCGCGGTCGGCCGCCGCTTCGCCCCTTTGCCCATACCCGGGAACTGGTGGAGGGCTGCGTGGAAATCACCCGCCGGGTGGATACCCGCTTCGCAGGATTCCTGGAGACCATGCGCAGCCATGGACTGCTCAACCTGGAGAGCCGGAAAGGCAAGGCCCCCGGAGGCTATCAGTCCACCTTGGAGGAAGCCCGCCTGCCCTTCATCTTCATGAACGCGGTGGGGGTCGACGGCGACCTCCGGACGCTCCTGCACGAGTCGGGGCATGCCTTTCATGTTTTTGCTACCCGGGAGGAGGTTTTGGGCGACTACCGCCACGGGCCGATTGAATTCTGTGAAGTGGCCTCCATGAGCATGGAGTTGCTGGGCGGGGACCATCTGGGAGTGTTCTACAACCGGGAGGAGGACATCAGGCGGTCCCGGAGAAAGCATCTGGAGGGCATTGTGGAGATTCTTACCTGGATTGCCCAGGTGGACGCGTTCCAGCACTGGATTTACACCCATCCCGGACACGGCCCGGCTCAGCGGCGGGATCAATGGGTGGCGTTGAATGAACGATTTGGCGGTATTGAAGACTGGTCGGGGTTCGAGGAAGCCCTCCGCTGCGGCTGGCACCGGCAGCTCCATATTTTCGAGCTGCCCTTCTACTACATTGAATACGCCATCGCTCAACTGGGAGCCTTGCAGGTCTGGTTGAACTCCAGGAGGGACTTCAAGGGAGCCGTCAACGACTACTGGTCGGCGCTGCAGTTGGGTGGGAGTCGACCGCTGCCGCAACTCTTCCGCCGGGCTGGAGCCACGTTCGACTTCGGACCCGCTACTCTGAAGCCCCTCATGGAGAGGGTGGAAGCGGAGTTGGAAGCCCTCTGAATCCTTCCCGACCTTTGGCGGATCCCTCTCGAACCTTCCCCATGCCCTTAGTGGCCCTTCGTCGTCCTTCGTGCCCCTTCGTGGATTTCTTTTATGGCTCTTCGCTGATAACCCCCTCGATTGGTTTCAGGCAAGTAGGGCCCCCGCCCCCCACGACGGGGCGGATCATTCGAGAGTGAAACAGGTTTTGTTTCAGACAAGCCGGGCCCCCGCCCCCGACGACGGGGCGGATCATACGAGGGTGAAACAACGAATCTTCATGTCCTGCCGGGAATAAGGACGATGTCGTGCTAAACCGGTTTTCGACTTATTGAACATGGATGCACAGGATAGACAGGATTAACAGCCAGCCGTTTTCGTTTTGGAAATGAAGACGAACCACGAATAGACACGAATAGGGATGAAGCTGCTTCAATGACGAGCGGCGCCCGGGTGCTTGTGCAATATTGTGACGTTGGTGTCTCGGCGTCATGGGAGGAAGCCCACCCGGGAGCGCGGGCGTCCCGGCCGCACAAATCCTGGCATAGCCTCACCCATCTCCTCGACCCGGGTCGACCGGCAAGGGCGCCATGCCTCTGCTTCGGCCGGACCCATGCGATTTCCACCGGCAGGAGGGCCGGGTGCCGCATCGCAGGGAAACTGAGCGATAACTCAAGGGAGAGGATGCGGGCGGGACGCCCGCGCTCCCGGGTGGGTCGTCCCGATGGTGCGATGGAGGGTATCCGGCGGGCGAATTCTCTGAAAGCCGACGGGCGCCTTTTGGGATACTCCCGTTTGTCCGCGGGCCCGGCCCCCGCCGTACCGTGCGGATCAAACCAGAGTGTAACAATCAGAAATCGACCACCCCGTCGCGGCCTTGGTACCCCGTCGCGGTTCACCTCAGCGCCTTAGTGGCCCTTCGTGGATAACTCTTTTTTCCTTTGTTTCAGACAAGGGCCGCCCCCGCCCCCCAAGACGGGGCGGATCATTCGAGGGTGAAACCGGGGACATTGATGGCGTTTCGGGGGCAGGGACAGGTTCCGGTTCCCTCACCGTCGTTCTTAGTGGCCCTTCGTGGATAACTCTTTTTTCTTTTTTTCTTTTGTTTCAGGCAAGTGGGGCCCCTGCCCTGCCGGGCAGATCATCCGAGGGTGAAACAGGGTTGTTTCAGACAAGCCGGGCCCCCGCCCCCCACGACGGGGCGGATCATTCGAGGGTGAAACAACGGATCATTGTGAAAGAATAGGCACCTGGCGAGACTCCGGCAGCTACGCCCCGTTTGAACTTTGGTGCCCCGTGCCCCAAGACAAGTCTGGGTCCGAGCAGGCCATCATTCATTAGTGAGGCTTCCCGGGAAGCTCTCCTCAAGACAAGAATCCGAACCACCACGCCAACTCGGGCCGGAGTGATCGCCGCCGAGGAGGCCAATCTCATGCAAAAGAGCAGGAAAGTCAACACGAAGGCGAAGAAGACCCCGAAGAGGAAGCGCAGCCGTTCGACGGCCTTGTCGCGGATTCGTCCCCAGGTGGCAGGCATCGACCTGGGGAGTCGGGAGCACTGGGTGTGCGCTCCGGAGGTAACCCCAAGGAAGCCGAACGTGCGCACCTTCGGCACCACCACGGAGCAACTGCAGCAACTGGCCGACTGGTTGCTGGAGCAAGGGGTGGAGTCGGTGGCGATGGAGAGCACCAACGTGTATTGGATTCCGCTCTACGAACTGCTGGAGTCCTGCGGCATCGAGGCGCTGCTGGTCAACGCCCGGCAGCTGCGCTACGTTCCGGGCCGCAAGACCGACCTGCAGGACTGCCAGTGGATTCAGTTGCTGCACAGCTGCGGCTTGCTGCGGGGATCCTTCCGTCCGCACGAGGTGATCGTCCGGATCCGGACCCTGCACCGGCAACTGAGCACTCTGGGGGCCGAGAGTACCCGTTTTGTCCAGTGGATGCAGAAGGCGCTGGATCAGATGAACGTCCAGATCCATCGTGCGGTCACCGATCTGACCGGTCAGACGGGGATGGCGATCGTGCGGGCGATTGTCTCGGGAGAACGGGACCCGGTCCGTCTGGCGGGTCTGCGCGACCGACGGTGCAAGAAGTCCAGCCGGGAGTTTGCCGAGCACCTCAGAGGCAACTGGCGCGACGAGCATCTGTTCAACCTCAAGTCGGCGCTGAAGCTCTACGACATGACTCAACGCGAGATCGCGGCCTATGCGGCACGCATCCTGGAGGAAATCCAAGCGCTGCAACCGGTGGAGCACCGCGACCAACCCGTGCCCACCCATCCCAATGCGATCAAGGAAAAGGCGATTCGCCGCCGCGGCGGGCACAAGCTGCGCACCGAACTGTGGCGCTTTGCCGGCGTCGACCTGACGCGCATCGACGGCATCGGCACCGAAGCTGCTCTGACCCTGCTGACTGAGGCCGGCCTCGACCTGACGGCGTTCCCCTCAGAGAAGCACTTTGTATCCTGGCTGCGCTTGGCTCCAAAAACGGCCTTTTCCGCAGGCAAGCCGCTCCGCCACAAGAAGTCCACCGGCACCGGCTCCACCCGGGTCGCCGGCGTCCTGCGGATGGCGGCCGTCTCCCTGAAGCACTCCAAGACCGCTCTCGGCGCCGCCTTCCGTCGCAAGGCCCGCCACAAGGGATGGAGTGTCGCCGTCTTCTCCATGGCCCGCAGGCTGGCCGTTCTCGTCTACCGGATGCTGCGCTACGGCCAGGACTACATCGACATCGGCGAAGCCTGCTACGAAGACCGGTTCCGGCAACGCCGCCTCGCGGGCCTCACAGATGCTGCTAAGTCTCTTGGTTTCAAACTGGTTCCACAAATCGCAGCCGCTTGAACTGCGAGGTTGTTTCAGACAAGTGGGGCCCCTGCCCTGCCGGGCAGATCATCCGAGAGCAAAACAATCAGAAATCGACTATCCCGTCGTGACCTTGGTATCCCGTCGCGGTTAACCTCAACGCCTTAGTGGCCCTTCGTCGTTCTTCGTGGCCCTTCGTGGATAACTCTTTTTCTTTTGTCTTTTTTCTGTTGTTTCAGACAAGTGGGGCCCCTGCCCTGCCGGGCAGATCATCCGAGAGCAAAACAATCAGAAATCGACTATCCCGTCGTGACCTTGGTATCCCGTCGCGGTTAACCTCAACGCCTTAGTGGCCCTTCGTCGTTCTTCGTGGCCCTTCGTGGATAACTCTTTTTCTTTTGTCTTTTTTCTGTTGTTTCAGACAAGTCCGGCCCCCGCCACCACGACGGTGCGCATCACTCAGAGGAAAAACAGTCGTTCGTCAATGAAGACGAACCACCAATGAACACGAATAGGCACCAGGACTGATGGACCTCCTTCAACGACAACTGGCGCCAAAATGCTTCTGCACTTTTGTCCCGTTGGTGTGACCCTGTCATGGGAGGAAGCCCACCCGGGAGCGCGGGCGTCCCGCCCGCACAAATCCTCCCGCAGCTTCGGCCATCTCCTCCACCGGAATCAACCGGCAGCGGCGCCCTGCCTCTGCTTCGGCCGGGCTCATGCGGTTCCCGCCGGCAGGGCGGTCGGCTGCAACATCGCAGGGAAACTGAGCGGCAACCGAAGGGACAGCATGCGGGCGGGACGCCCGCGCTCCCGGGGGTGTCGTCCCGATGGTGAGGTGGGGGGTATCCGGCGGGCGACTTCTCTGAAAGCCGGCCTGTCCCCTTTGGGAAACTCCCGTTTGCCTGCGAGCCGGGCGCCCGCCCCCCGCGACTGGGCAGATCCATCGAGAAGGACTATAAATGGAACATCGATGCACAGGATGCACAGGATAATCAGGACGGGAGGCTGCTGCAGGAGACGCTGACTCGGGCGATGATCGCGTGCGGATTTGAGGATGTCCGGGAACACAAGCCAGCCGTCTCCGGAAAAAATCCTGTGCATCCTGTGCATCCATGTGAATCAAAAATCTACCCATGCTTGACTATGAACCGGTTTCCAGCCACCAGGCGCAGGGGGTTGTTTCAGGTAAGCCGGGCCCCCGCCCCCCACGACGGGGCGGATCATCCGAGGGTGAAACAGGGGTGTTTCAGGCACGTTGTCAATTCTTCTCCAACCCCTGTTGTTTCAATCTCTTGAACTGGTTTTGCGTCACGCGAACCCAGGTTTGTTTCAGGTAAGCCGGGCCCCCGCCCTGGTGTGCGGATCATACAAGAGTGAAACAATCGGAAATCGATCATCCATTCGCGACCTTGGCATCCCGTCGCGGTTAACCTCAACGCCTTAGTGGCCCTTCGTCGTTCTTCGTGGCCCTTCGTGGATCAGTCTTTTTCTTTTGTCTTTTTTCGTTTGTTTCAGACAAGTCCCGCCCCCGCCCTGGTGTGCGGATCATACAAGAGTGAAACAATCAGAAATCGACCATCCCTTCGCGACCTTGGCATCCCGTCGCGGTTAACCTCAACGCCTTAGTGGCCCTTCGTCGTTCTTCGTGGCCCTTCGTGGATAACTCTTTTTCTTTTGTTTCAGATAAGCCGGACCGCGCCAAACAAGAACTCATTCGCGAGCCAGCCACACCTTGCGGAAGTGGAAGTACTGGAATCCCAGCGAGTTGATCTCCAGGCCCCGAACCTGCCGCCGCCGCACCAAGGAGTACCGAACCAGGGCCAGCGGCGCCACCACGTGATCTCTCAGGATCTGCTCTTCGATCTCTCGGTAGAGGTCCGCCCGCCGCCTCTCGTCCCGGGTTCCCCTGGCCCGGCGCAGCAGGCGGTCCACCCCCGGGTTGCCGTAGCCGAAGGGGTTGCCGTTGCTGCGGGAGTGGAACAGGCGGCTCAACAGGGCATCGGGGTCGGGAAAATCGATGACCTCCCCAAGCAGGAAGAGCGCAGCCTGTCCCGCATAGATTCCGTCGAGGAGTTCCCGCATGGAATCGAGGATCCGGATATCGATCTTCAGTCCGATGGAGCGGGGGCCCTCCAGAAGACGCTCCAGCCTCTGGCGGGCCGCCGGCAACCGGGTGGAGGCCCACAGGTTCAGCCTGGGTAGCACTCCCTGGCTCTGCATGAATTGCCGGAGGGACCGTCTGGCCGCTTCCAGGTCCGGGGTCCGGACCGGTTCCCGCCGAGACCCCAACAGCGAGAAGGGAATCAGGCGGTCGGTCGGTTCGAAGTCGGTCAAGCCGCCATAGACTGTCTTGGGGTCGATGGCCAGACAGACAGCCTTTCGCAGCAACGGATGGCTCAGATCGGGATCCTTGATGTTGATGCCCAGGTAGAGCAGCCGCAAGACCGGAAAACTCCGGACCGCCCAATCCGTCCTGGCCGAGGCCCGTGGGATTTGATCGGTGGGAATGAAAGACAGGTCCAGGCGGCCTTGGGCAAATTCCCGGAAGCTCTCGCGGTCGGTGAGAGCGGCGACGGTGCGAATGCGGAGGCCGTCCAGGTAAGGCCTTCCCAGGAAGTAGTTGGAATGGCTCTCCAAATGAATTTCGGGGCCGGGTCCCAGGCGCTTCAGGCGAAAGGCTCCCGTGCCCACCGGTGATCGGCCGAAGGCCCGCTGCCGGGCTTCCACCGCTTCCCGGGGAACCACCGAGGCCGATTGAAGCGAAAGCACATGCAGAAAGGGAGCATACTGCTGCTCCAGGGAGATCTGCAGGGTGTGGGGGCCCAGAGCCCGCAGTCCGCTGACTCCGTTTGCCTTTCCCGAGCGGAAGGCTGCGGCTCCGCGGATCCGGGTGTAATACTCCGAGTCCACTGCCTTCCATCGGGGATCGACAAGCCGGGTGAGGGAGTAGACGAAGTCCCGGGCGGTGACCGGCCGTCCATTGTGGAAACGGACGTCCGGGCGCAGTTGAAAGGTGTAGGTCTTGCCGTCGAAGGAAACCCGCCAGTCGCTGGCGATGCCGGGGGCCACGGCCAGGTTTTCACCCAACCGCACCAGGCCGTCGAAAAGCTGCAGGACGATTCCGGATTCCCAATAGTTGCGGGAGTGGATCGGGTCCAGCGATTCCACCGCCTGGGTCATAATTCGCAGGACACCGCCGCCAGCCGGCACTTGGACCGGAATTTCGGGGGGTTGCGCCGGGCCGCAGTGGACCCAACAGGCCAGGACCAGCGCTACCAGGACGCAAGCGGTCCCTGTCGTGGCTTTCATGGTGCTCTGTTCCGATGAACGGAAGCTCGCTGCCTGGGGGATGGACTTGGGGAGTGGGCCTGGGAGCGCTGTTCCGGCAGCGAGGGCGCGGATTCTGCTCCAGGGCCAAGTGTGCTGGGCCGGTCCCAGCCTGCTCACACGACATGAATGCGGCTGGCTCCGGGTGCCGTTGATCTTAGCAGGAACGGCGGGATTAAGGGAAGGAATGAAGGCAGCCGCTCAGACCAGTGCCTGAGGCGGCCCCTCCACCGGCATTCCCGAGAACTCAATCCACCCGTTCCTGTCCAAGGCCGGCCCCGTTTCAGGGTGTGCGTCAACCATTGTGTTCATCGCTCCTTTGTGCGAGGCTTGGGCCTGAATCCAGCGGAAAGGAACCGATTGTGACGAGGCCATCCCCAATCCGACGCCTGACTTCACGGGTCGTCCTGTATCTGCCCGCACTCCTGCTTTGGGGAGGGGTGTCCGGCTGCCAGCCGCAGGAACACACCACGGCCTCCCTTCAGGCCGCCCGGAAGGCGGCGGTCGAGCGCCAGCGGCGGGTCATCTTCAACAACGACGGGGACGACCTGTTGCACGTGGACGGCTCGGCGACCGCTGAGAAGTTTCTGTCGGTTCGGACCCACCATGCAGCCGGCACCATGGTGGACAGTGTCTTTTATTTTTCCCGCAGGCCGATCAGCCCTCTCTACACCGGAGCGGTGAAGGTCGACCCCCTGGCCGGCCGCCTGCAGGAACTGAGCCGGCAGGGCACCGACGATCTCCGCCTGGTGATCGAGGCCTCCCGCAAGCAGGGGATTGAAGTCTTCTGGTCCATGCGGATGAATGACATTCACGACAACGCCAAGCACGAATCCGAGATAGCTCAATGGAAAAAGGACCACCGGCACGTCCTGATGGGCAGGCCCGAGGACAAGGAGCGCTTCCCCCCTGAAGATCCTCGCCACATCTGGACTTTCGTCGACTACGCCCGTCCCGAGGTTCGCGACCTCATGGTGGCGACCTTCAAGGAGGTGCTGGCCGGTTACGACGTGGACGGCGTCGACCTGGACTTCCTGCGCCATCCCGCCTTCTTCCCGGAGACCCGCCTCTTCCAGCCGGTCACCCGGCCGCACCTGGAGATGATGACCGAGCTGGTCGGCCGGATCCGCGGGGAGGTGCTGGCGGCCAGCCGGCGCAGGGGAAGGCCGGTTCTGATGAGCATACGGGTCCTTCCCACCCTGGCTCAGAATCGGCACTTCGGTTTCGACATCCAGGAGTGGGTGCGGCGCGGCTACCTGGACCTGATTGTGGTGGGAGGCGGGTACGACCCCTTCACCATGCCTGCCAAAGACATGATCGACCGGGGAGATCAGTGGGGGGTACCGGTCTATGTCTGTTTGAGCTCCTCCGGTTTCGTGCACTCCATGGCCGGCCGCCGCTTCTATTCGACCGACGCGGATCAATGGGGGCAGTCCCAGCCCGAGGCCAGTGAGGAGGTGGCTCTTCGGGGTTGGCGGGCCGCCGCGGCCAATGCCTGGCTGGCGGGTGCAAAGGGCATCATGACCTTCAACCTGTTCCCGAGACACCCGGAAAGCAGAGCCACCCGAATGGCCCGCCGGGTGTGGAAGGAAATCGGGGATCCCGAGACATTGGCTTTCACCGACAAGCTCTATGTCGTCGAAAACCTGGAGAGCGTGCAGGTCGGCTTCATGATGGGCTCGGTGCCGGTAGAGGGACGCCTGCCGGTCCGGGTCGAGCCCGGGGCCGCGGTGCAGCGGGTCCTGCCGGTGGCCGATGACCTGGCGGGCGCCGGGGACCGTCTCCGATCCCTGACGCTCCGAATGAAACTGGCGGGCCTGCGAAGCGGCGATGCCGTTGCCGTCCGGCTCAATGGAGAAAAGTTGCGCCTGACCCGAGGCCGGCCGGACTGGTTGGTGGGTCCGGTCCCGGCCCGGGCCATGCGGCGGGGACCCAACATGGTGAGGGTTGGGCTGGGGGCCGCGGCGCCGTCGGCGCTGACGCTCGGCGCGATGGAGCTGGAAGTAACCTACCGGCGCTGAGGAGGCTGCAGGATGAACGATGCATCCGATCCAAGGACTTCGGTCTCCCGGAGAGGGTTTATGAGGGCGGTGGGCCTGACGCCGGCTCTCTTCCAGGCGGTGGGCACCTCCGACGGGGGCGGCTCCAAGCCGGCGGCGGACAGTTTCTGGCACTCGCCCCGCCACGAGGGGGTCTTGCTGGCGGACCTTTCCAGCGCGCAGCCGCGTGAGGCCATCAGCCCCAAGCCCAGGAAGGGGTGCTGGTACACCATCCCCTATCGGACCCAGACGGGCATCCAGGGAGTGATGGTGGCCCGAGGGCAGATGACCCATCCTCCCGACCTGAGGCTGTCCCTGCCGGTCCAGGGATGGCATGCCATCTACGTGGGGCTCTTCGGCGGGTCCAGGATCGACGAGTTCAGACTGCGGCTGAAGCTGAGCGACGAGAGGCTCTTTGAGAGTCTGGCCCCCAGTCGGTTGGGCTACCAGCGCCAGCCCGACGGGAGTTGGCTTCGCCCGCGACCGGCCATTGGGGTGACCGACATCGAGGAGGTCTTCTGGAAGGTCGCCGACCTTGCGGGCCAGCAGTTGGTGATCTCCCACCTGCGGACCAGCCATCCCAGTGTGGCCCAGCTTGCTTTTGTGCGGTTGGTCCCGTTGACCGCGGAAGAAGTCCGGGAGTATCAGCGGGCCGACGGGCGTCCCGAGACCAGGCTTCTGGCGGCGGAGATGGATGGGCAGGGCCCCTTTCATACGGGTGCGCAGACGGTACAGGACATCCAGGAAAACCTGGAGCCGCTGCGGGGCACCGATGTCGGGAAGCTCTTCCTGGGAACCGGGGGCATCGGCGCCGGCCAAACCCTCTATCCCAGCCGGGTGGGAGCGATGATGGGCGCCGGAGAGGAGGATTTTCCGGTGGAGGCCGGGAGGCGGGCCGCCGAGAGCCTCCGCGGCTTTCAATCCCGTGGCATCGACCCGCTCGGGGTGGCCGTGGAACATGCCCATTCCATGGGTATTGAAGTCTACCTGGGTTTTCGCATGGGAACCATGGCCTCCATGCCTCCGGTCTGGTTCGAGCCCGTGCGTTTCTGGAAAAGGCACCCGCAGTGGCGCTGCCGGGATCGGGAGGGTCACAGCATTGTCCGGCTGAGTATGGCCTACAGCCAGGTGAGAGACTTCTACCTGGACCTGCTGGCGGAGCTGGCGGGCTATGGGGTCAAGGGGGTGCAGTTGATCTATACCCGCAGGCCTCCTTTTGTGCTGTTCGAGCCGCCGGTGGTCGAAGATTTCAAGAAGGCCTACGGGATCGATCCCCGCCAACTGCCCGAACCGGTCCAGCGGCGGGGGGACCCGCCGGCGGCCGAGGAGCGCTTGGAGAGGCACTGGGCGACCTACGTCACCACCTTCATGCGGGAATTGCGCCGCAGGCTGGACCGGCTGCGCCCCCAGGGGCCTCGGATAGAAGTGCTGGCCAACGTGGGCTACGACGCCGCCTGGAATCGCCACGCCGCCCTGGATCTGGAGACCTGGACCAGAGAGGGCCTGGTGGATATCCTCTGCGTCTATACCGGCGGGGATGGGTCTCAGCGGGTGGATTACGACTATTTCCGGAAGATCACCCGGGGCACCCCAACCATCTTTTATGAAGACATCACTCCGCGAAACATGCCTGGCAGTCAATACGCCCGGCAGGCCCGGCGGGCATACACCGGGGGAGCCGCGGGCCTGGCCTTTTGGGACAGCGGCGGCCGGATTGTCCGCAAGACCCAATGGCACACCGTCCGGCGGCTGGGCCATCGCCGGGATCTGGAGTCGATGGCTCTCCAGCCGCAGGGTTATCACATCCATCCCCTCAAGCTGATTGAGGGTTGGAGCGTGGAACTGCGGTACCGGTAGGGACCAGGAAAGGAAGATCGGATGCCGGCTGGGACTTTCAATCCATGGTCGCGGGATCCAGTGGCACTCGGTCGCCGCCGGGTTGCCGGTTCAGCCCTCAGGGCAGGGGGCCGGGGACCTGAAAATGGGCTCCTGCGGAAAGAGAGGATGCAGGCCGCGGCCGCCATCGCCAGGGGCCTGACCGCCGGCCTGAAACCGGGGGAGATCCTCAGGATCGTCAGGGCCCAGGTCCGCCCGATCGTCGGTGGCGACTGCTGGGCTTTGGCCCGACTCGATCGAGGAAAACGGTCCTGGGACTTGACGGCAGTGGAGGGACAGTCCGATGGCAATCCCGGACCCCGGGGGCGGCTTCCTCTGGACCACCCGTTGCTGGCGCCCATCCTCGAATTTCCCGGCGCCCCTTTCTTCGGCTACCGGCGCCCCAGACCGGAATCCGATGGCCGGGACCTTCCTTTTGGGGTGGAGATTGGGTCCTATATTCTGCTGCCTCTGATGACCCGGGACCGCTTGGCGGGCGCCCTTGTCCTTGGAAATTCGACTGGCGCCGCCCTGGACCGGTCTGATCGGGACTTCCTGGGACTGGTGGCGGATCAAGCCGCCCTGGCCCTGGAAAATGCTCATCTCTGCGAGCAGGTCGAGTTGGAGCGCCAATTGAAGCGGCTCACGGTCACGGACGATCTGACCGGCCTCTACAACCAGCGGGATCTGTTCGAGCAGCTTCCGCGGGAGATGGAACGGGCCAACCGGGCCGGCAGCGCCTGCTCTCTGTGCCTCTTCGACCTGGACCGGTTCAAGGACTACAACGACAGCCACGGCCACCTGGCGGGAGACCGTCTGCTTCGATCCGTAGGAGCCGTCGTTTCGCGGACCATTCGGGCCAAGATAGACCGGGCCTTTCGCTATGGGGGCGACGAGTTTGTGCTGCTCCTGCCCAACACCAATCGGGCGGAAGCCCAAGTTCTGGTGGATCGGCTCCGCCGGGCCATCTCTCAAGCGCTGGCCGGGGCGGTCACTTTCAGCGCGGGAATCGCCGAGTATTCTCCGGGGATGGAGAGCAAGGACTTCATCGAAGCCGCCGACCGGCTCATGTACCGGGCCAAGCGCAAGGGCGGCGGCCGGATGGAGCCCGGGACGGCGGGCGCGGAGACCGGCCGGAGGTGAGGATTGCGGGATTGCCGTTTCCGGTCGCTGCCGGCCGCCCGGCTTCAGTCCTGTTTCAGCTCAGTCTCCGGTAACGGTCCCCGGAAGCTGTTTCCATGGAGCCCATAGCCATGAAAGGACAGACATTTCAGGAGCTGGTCGCACTGGTGGATCGGCTGCGGGGTCCCGAGGGTTGCCCCTGGGACCGGGAGCAAACCTTCGAGAGCCTCAAGCCCCTGCTGCTGGAGGAAGCCTATGAAACCCTGGAGGCGCTGGACAGCGGCGACCGAGCGGCCATTTGCAATGAGTTGGGGGACTTGCTGTTCCAGGTGGTCTTTCTGTCCCAGATGGCCGAATCGGAGGGCGCCTTCGACATCGACGAGGTGGCGCAGGGAGTTATTGGCAAGATGGTCCGGCGCCATCCCCACGTTTTCGGCGAGGTCAAGGCGGAAAGCGCCGAGAGGGTGCTGCATCAATGGGAGTCCATCAAGCGCCGCGAAAGGGCCGACGGGTCCCCCGGGGGAAGCCGGGAGGACTCGATTCTGGACCATCTGCCTCGGCTGCCGGCCCTCCTGACCGCACTGAAGATCACCGGCAAAGCCTCCCGGGTGGGCTTTGACTGGCCTCACATCGACGGGGTCGTCGAAAAGCTGGAGGAGGAAATCGGGGAGCTCAGGCAGGCTTTGGATTCACCAGCGGCTGCAAGGCGGGAGCAAATGGAGCAGGAGGTCGGGGACCTGCTCTTTGCGGCGGTCAATATCGCCCGGTTTCTGGACATCGACCCCGAAACCGCCTTGAGGAAGGCCAACCGGAAGTTCGTGCGGCGATTTCAGTTCATCGAGGCCGCTCTGCGCCGGGCAGGCAAAGACCTCGGGGACAGCACCCTCGAAGAGATGGAGCAGCTCTGGCAGCAGGCCAAGAAGGCCCTCTGACCTGAAGCTTCCCGCCCCGGCGGCGCCGAGGGCCGGTGGAGGGAGACTGCGGCGGGTCCCATGGAGGGGGCTTATCCGCCGGCAATCGCCGGAATGATCGACAGTTCGTCCTTCTCGGTGACGGGGGTTTGGAGATTCTCCAGGAAGCGAATGTCCTCTTCGTTGATGAAGATGTTGACGAAACGCCGAACCTTGCCCTCGGATTCGCAGATGCGGTCCTTGAGGCCGGGGTATTGCCTGTCGATGTCGTCGATGATCTCCAACACGGATCCGCCTGTTGCGGTGATCACTTCCTGACCGCCGGTGAGCGTTCTCAGTTGAACGGGAATACGCACGGATGTGGGCATAAAGCCTCCTCTCTTGGTGAGTCCGACGGGTTGACGGCTGCCGGCGTCTTGCTATGGATCCCGGCGCCGGTCGGACTGTTGCCACGTGCAAGCAATCAGACCGTTTCAGGTTAGATATTGAAGGGTGGACAATTGACCTTTCAACAAGCGTGCCAGGTCGTCCGATTCGAACTGCCCTGCTCTTCATGAGAGTGCACTTATTAGCTTTTTACGGCAACGGAGCAACACGGTTTGTCTTTCCTTGCCACGCAGGGTGACCTTTTTGCGACGAAGTTCTTTCAGATCCTTGTTATGGACCCTCTTCCCATGAGCCAGGACCGGGACGAACTGGAATAAGCTTCCAGGAGGCAGCCATGCGTCAGCTACTTGACTGCCTCCCTGAAGCTGTTCCGCACCATCAGCCGCCTTGAAACCGCCGCCCTTCAGTTCTATTGGCACGATCCAGGCGGTACTGTTTTCCTCCCCAACGAACAGGTAATCGCAACGCTTCCGTCCTGCGGGAATCGGCAGCGTCGCGCAATCCAGATCTACGATAAGACGCTGTGCCGGAGCGTCTTTCAGCGAAATGGAGCACTTCCCTTTTTTGCAGTGATTGGAATGGCAGCGCCGGTCCACTTCTTGGGCGAACGCGGCAACCAGAGCACTCATGGGTTGCCACCTTCCTGCTTCCGGTTGTAGATTTCGGCGCTTTCGTTGTAGAGCGTTTCGCTGACCTCCTCGAATCCGGATGAGTAGAGTCCGGTTTCGCTATCCAGTGTGACTTCCTTCACCATAGACCCCTTGGGACGTCTAGTGGTCTTGAACAGCCACACACCGACTTCATCGGGGCGGAGAGAAAAGTCTTCCTTGACGAGACCTGTCCGTTTGTTCCCAGGCAGCGCCGAGAGGCCCACCAGATTTCCGATCTGCTCCAGGAACCATTCGCTGTGAGTGGTGATGAGGATGCGCACCCCGGCACGAACCGCTCGGGCCAGCTCACGGGCGAATGCAGCCTGCATGGCCGGGTGGAGATGAGATTCCGGCTCCTCGATGATGAGCAGGTCGCCGGAACGCGCGACATGCCGCAGATACAGGACGACCGGGGCCAGTTCGGAGACCATTGAGGACGCCCGCATCAGTGGCAGATCTTTTTTCCAGTCTTTTGGTCGATAGGTGAAGGTAGGGTAGCCGGTTTCGGAGCGGTCCACCCTGACGTCACCCGTGAGGATATTATTCTCCAAATGCCTGGCGAGTTCTCGGGCACTCTTTCGATCGGATCGAACTCGTGCTGAACTCATTTTGACCAACTGACTAAGGAAATCAGCCAATACGCCCGACAGCATGGGGACATCCAGGGAACGGCGCAGCCCTGCGGTTGCGGCCTTCTGGATGAGCATGCTCACCACCACCTGATGACTGTGCATGACGCCGGTCCGATCAGCCGGCAGGTAATGAGCGTCCTGGTATAACGGTGCCAGCAGGTTGTGGAAATGAGTCTGTGTGAGCGATTCAAGCAGGGACTCAAGATCCCGGGGTTTGATGACCCCGAGGGTCGTGAACCGCCGCAGCCACTCATTGCGATCTTCCAAGCTTCCGGGGAATCCGATTTCAAGCGGCTCGGTGTCGGAGATGCGCCCGGAGAATCGCCTGTCGCCCTTGCCGAACTCAAGCTGGTAGCATGCCTTCCCAGCGCCAGTTTGGGACACGCCAAAGCCAATTTGCGAGGCAGTGGCTGAACCGTAACGTCGAACCAGTTCCGCCGATTGATCGACGCCGAAGCATCGCTTGATTTCTCTTTCCAGATCGCGCCCGAGACTCTTGATTTGCTCCAGGGAGGAACGCATGTAAGAAACCACCTCGCTCGGCAATGTCGGCAGCGGTCCGCTTCCGGCCGCCAACGCTTTCAATAACCAGTCGTTCAGGCAACTTCGAACCTCTTTTTCGGTTGCTGCCGATCCCAGCTCGGTTGGATCAAGCCACCACCCCAGGCGATGTGAGAATTGCCCTCCATGGGTGAGAGTCAGCCCACCCAAACACTGATGCAAAGCATAGATCAAGATCGCCAGGTAGGACTTGCCGGTATTGCTGGGGCCAATGAATACCGTGAGCGGGCGCAGTTCCAGGCTTGCCTGGACGATCGGACCGAAATCGCTTACATCGAGACGATAGTTGCCCTTACGGGATTGATCTACATTCTGAATGTCCATCGCTGATCCCAAGGTCTCCAGCGCTCACTTGGAACAGTATATATTCTCCGTCTTGAATCCTAAACCCGGCGACCCGGTGAGAGATTCGTCCCTCCCACCGGCGGGATTCTACCGCTTGCCTTCCAGCAATCCCCGGATCCGGAGAAGCTCCGCGTTGAGGATGGCGGCTCCCGCCGCCCCTCGAATGGTGTTGTGGCCCAGCAGGTCGAACTTGTAGTCCAGGATGGGACAGGCACGGATGCGTCCCACCACCGTAGCCATTCCCTTTTCCAGGTATCGGTCCAGGCGAGGCTGGGGGCGGTCCGGTTCTTCCAGGCAGACTACCGGCCTGCGGGGTGCGCTCGGCAGATTCAGTTCCTGGGGCAGCGATCGGAAAGCGGCCAGTGCTTCCACAAGCTGACCGCGCGTGGGACGCTGCCGGAAGCCTGCCGACACCGCTTCCAGATGCCCGTCCTGGACGTTCACCCGGTGGCACTGGGCGCTGATTCTGAACTTCGCCCACTCGACGTTGCCGTTCTTGCACTGTCCCAGGATCTTGAGAGGTTCGGTCTCCACCTTCTCCTCCTCTCCCTCGATGTAGGGGAGCACGTTGTCGATGACGTCCAGGCTGGCTACTCCGGGATATCCCGCACCCGAGAGTGCCTGCATGGTCACCACGCTGACCTGTTCCAGGCCAAAGGCCCGATGCAGCGGCGCCAGGGCCAGAACCAAAGCAATGGTGGTGCAGTTGGGATTGGTGACAATAAACCCCGAGGACTGCTTGCGCGTTTGCTGCTGCCGGGGAATCAGAGCCAGATGGTCCGGGTTGATCTCGGGGACCAGCAGCGGCACATCCTCGTCCATACGGTGGTTTCCGGAGTTGCTGACCACCGGATATCCGGCCCGGGCGAAATCGCTTTCCACCTCTCCGGCAATCGAAGAGGGGAGGCCGGAAAAGACGAAGTCCACTTCCAGCCCGGGGCGGCAGTCGCTGAGGATCCGGTCTCGGACGTACTCCGGCATGGGCTCCGGGACCTTCCAGGAGCAGGCTTGGTGAAAAGGCTTGCCCACCGACCGGTCTGAAGCCGCGATGGCTCCCAGCTCGAACCATGGATGATTCTCCAACAACTGAATGAATCGCTGGCCGACGGTGCCGGTGGCTCCCAGGACCCCCGCCCGCAGTTTCGTGGTCATTTCGTTACTCCCGCCTTCGGCGGCTTCATTCCCGGTGGCTCTCCCGCCCCACCGGAACCTGGCCTTGGCCCGGACCTCCCCGCATCACAGTTGCTCCAGGGCTGACAGGCAGCGTTCGATATCTTCCTCGGTGTTGAAATAGCCGGGGCTGATCCGGATGGCCCCTTCGGGGGCCGTGCCCAATTCCCGGTGAAGGTAGGGGGCACAGTGCAAGCCGGGCCGGACGGCGATTTCAAAGGCGTTGTCCAGGATCATCCCCACCTCCGAGGCAGTGTAGCCCTCCCGGTTGAGCGCCAGCGAACCCACCCGGCGGCTCAGGTCCAGGGAGCCGTAGAGGCGGATCTTGGGGTTGTCCCTGAGGGATTCGATCAATCGAGTCAGCAAACGCTGTTCGTGACCTCGAATCCTGTCCAGGCCCTCGCCGGTCACGAAACCAAGGCCGGCTCTCAAGGCCGCCACCCCCAGGGTGTTGGGTGTGCCTCCCTCCAGAAGGTAGGGAAGCTGTCGGGGCTGCACGGGGTCTTCCGAATCGAAACCGGTACCGCCTTCCCGCCAGGGGACCGGCTGAACCCGGTGGCCCACCAGCAGAACACCGATGCCGGGCGGACCGAACAAGGCCTTATGGCCCGGAAAAGCCAGCAGGTCGATCTGCATGCCTTGCATGTCGATGGGAAGGATGCCGGCGGTCTGGGCTGCATCCACCAGAAACAGCGCCTGGTGCCGGCGGCAGATCCCGCCGACCTCGGCAACGGGCTGCATGGTTCCCAGGACGTTGGAGGCATGCAGCAGAACCACCAGCCGCGTCCGCGAGGTCAAGGCTCTGCGGAAATCGTCCGGATCGATGAACCCCTCCTGGGAGAAAGGAAGTTGAGTCAGACTGATGATGCCGTCGCTTTCCAACTGCTTCAAGGGGCGGGAAACCGAATTGTGTTCCAGCAGACTGGTGACGACGTGGTCTCCGGGGCGAACCACCCCCTTGATGGCCATGTTGAGGGAGTCGGTGCCGTTGAGGGTAAAAATCACCCGGCGATAGTCGTCCATGCCAAAAAACCGGGCTAGCAGGCTGCGGGTGTCATCCAGGGTCTTTTCCACCCGAACGGCCCATTGGTGTCCCCCTCTCCCGGGATTGGCCCCGTCGCGGCGCAAGTAGTCCTGCAGTTCCCGATAGACGACCTCCGGCTTGGGGAAGCTGGTGGCTGCGTTGTCCAGATAGAGCATGATGGAGGCGGCTGCCGGCGGTTTCTCGGTTCCGCCCTGGCGGGGCGCCGGCCGCCGCATCCCGGGACCCTCCTTCGGCCCCGGGCCAGGATCTCAACTACCGATGTACCTGGAATAGAGTGAACGGGCCTCCTGGGGGTCCCGGGTGCCCTTGACGATGCTCCGACCGTCGGGAAAGACGGCAATTTCAATCTCCTTCAGCCGGAACCTGAGCAGAAACCGATTGTACGAAACGCTGCCCAGAAGTTCCAGCCGCCGTCCCAGTTGAGGGAAATCCAGATGATTCCCCCGGGGCTGATTGATTTGGACCGAGTCTCGCCCGCAGAGAACCGCGGCCGAGGATTCCCGCTCGCCCTCCAGAAAATCGTAGCGGCCCAGATGACAGGCCGGGCAATCGCCACTGGTGCGGCTGCTTTCGATCTCCAGGCGCCGCCAGGTGTTCCGCCAGACATCCAGGCTGGCCAGGCACCGGTTGATGCGCTCCAACCGTCCCGCCAGGATCTTCAAGGCTTCGGCCACCTGCAGGGAGGCCACCAGGTTGACTGCCGGCGCCAGCACGCCCGCCGTGTCGCAGGTGGGCGCTGTTCCCGGCGGAGGAGGGGATTCAAAGACACAACGCAGGCAGGGCGTCCGGCCGGGAACGATCGTCATGGTCAGACCCTGGCTTCCCACCGCTGCCCCGTAAATCCAGGGGATTCGCCGTTTCTGGGAGACGTCGTTCAGAAGGAAGCGAGTCTCGAAGTTGTCGGTGCCGTCCAGAATGCAGTCTGCACCCTCAACCAGGGATTCCGCGTTGCGATAGTTGAGGTCCTCCACCCTGGCCTCCACCGCTACCGATGAGTTGATAGCTTGCAGGTGCCGTCTGGCGGCAACCGCCTTGGGGAGGCCCTCCCGAACATCCTCTTCCGTGAACAGGGTCTGCCGCTGCAGGTTGCTCTCCTCGATGAAGTCCCGATCGATCAGGGTGAGTCTTCCAACGCCCGCACGGGTCAGTGCCTCGGCCTGCACCGTGCCCAGGGCCCCGCAGCCGACGATGACCACCCGGCCGCGGAGCAGGCGGTTCTGTCCGACTTTGCCCATTTCCGCAAATAAAATCTGGCGGGAGTAGCGGGACGGAGGATCCGACATGGGTGTTCCTCTGAGCGCCGGGATCTACCGGGTCAGGGACCGGGGCGCCTGACCGGGACCGCGGCCGGGAGGCGGCGGGAAGGCCGGACTGCTTTCAGCCGACCGCCGACACCTTGAGGAGGGTCTCTTCGAACTCGCTCAGCCTGGCCGGGATGACCACGGGCTCGGTCAGGCGGCCCTGGATGGCTTCCTGGGTCTTCAATCCGTTTCCGGTGATGGAGATCACCGTAAGGTCGTCGCTGTTGATTCTGCCTTGTCGAATCAGCTTGCGGGTGACGGCGACGGTGACCCCGCCAGCCGTTTCGGTGAAAATCCCTTCTTCCTCGGCCAGGAGCTGGATGCCTTCCACTATCTCCTCGTCGCTCACGTCCTCTCCCCAGCCGCCGCTTTCCAACATGGCCTTCAGGGCGTAGTAACCATCGGCGGGATTCCCGATGGCAATGGATTTGGCGATGCTGTCGGGTTTCACCGGCTTGATGAAATCCCGGCCGGCCTTGACCGCGGCGGTGATAGGCGAGCAACCGGTGGCCTGAGCTCCGAAGATGCGACAGTGGTTGTCGGGGATCAGATCCAGCTTCTCCATTTCAGCGAAAGCCTTGCGGATTTTGGTGATCAGCGAGCCGCCCGCCATGGGAACCACGATGCAATCGGGTGTTCTCCAATGGAGTTGTTCGGCGATTTCCAGGCCAAAGCTTTTCGAACCCTCCGCATAGAAGGGGCGCAGGTTGATGTTGACGAAGCCCCACCGATACTTTCCCACAATTTCGCTACAGAGCCGGTTCACGTCATCGTAGTTTCCATCGATTTTGATGACGTGGTTCTTGTAGATCAGCGTGCCCAGAACCTTGCCCATCTCGAGGTCGGAGGGGATGAACACGTAGCTGTTGAGTCCGACGCTGGCGGCGTTGGCAGCCACCGAGTTGGCAAGGTTTCCGGTCGAGGCGCAGCCCACCGTGTCGAAGCCGAATTCCAGGGCCTTGGAAAGAGCCACGGCCGCCACCCGATCCTTGAAGGACAAGGTTGGAGCACAAACACTGTCGTTCTTGATGTAGAGATCCTTCAAACCCAACCTTTCGGCCAGGTTGCCCGCCCGGACCAGCGGCGTGAAACCGACCTGGGATCCCACCCGGGCCTCCCCGTCCAACGGCAGCAATTCGGCGTAGCGCCACATGTTGGGGGCCCTGTTCCGGATGACCTCGCGCCGCAGCAGCGGCCGAATGGCCTCGTAGTCGTAGACAACTTCCAGCGGACCGAAGCAGAATTCACAGACCGACAAGGGTTCCTTGGGGTAAGACTTTCCACACTCTCGGCATTGCAGGCCGTTCACGAACGACATAAAAATCCTCGCTGGCAGGGTTGAATGGGATCGCGTGTCACCGGATGGGCCAAAAAAAACCCCTTCGATAAGAAGAGGCGGGGCTTGGCTCCTATTCTTATCTTTCAGAAACTTGGTTCTGTCGGAGTTGGCACCTTCCCTGGAAGGGGGGTTGCCGTGGCTTCAAAGGGCCAGTCCCTCAGCCACTCAGGATAAGAACGTTATTCAATTGTCGGAGAGGATTATAGTGGGGCCGAACCAAATGTCAAGGAGCCAACCCGCATTTCTCGCCAGGGGGGCTGCACTCTTGAGGAACGTTTTCAGGGTTGTCGCGGCGCCGGCGCCACGGTAACGCTGAAAACGCGGCCGACCTCGAACCCCGGACTGGCGCGCGGGGATGTTTTTAAACGGGAGAGCCTTTTGCAAAATTCGCCAGTAGGTGGGATTTATTGCCGGGAAGGGTTGTGATCCCTGGGAGCGCGGGCGTCCCGCCCGCACAAGACTTGGCAGGGTCGTGGCGATTGGCTTCACAGGGTTGGTCGGTTCACCTGCCGACTGGCGCCGGGGCAGCGCCTTTACAAGAATGCGGGCGGGACGCCCGCGCTCCCAGGGGGAAACCCATGGCTGGCCAAGTGCAGATCCGAATTTTGCAAAAGGCTCGGGAACGATAACATACTTATCGTAATTCTAAACCACGCCACTGACTACCTGGTTTTCGGGTAATGGTGTATCAGTCCGTTGGTGAAGTTTGTACGATGTTGATAGGCAGTCGAAGAACGGAGGAGGCGAAAATGAGCACGAGAAGGAGCAGGAATGAGCAACAGCGTGGGGATGACTTCGAGGATCTCGTCTGCCGGTTCTTGAAGGCGCTAGACTACACCCAGATCGAGAAGCACCCGAAGATTGGAACTAAAAGGGCGGATCTCCTTGTAACCAGAGGGGAGGGCAGGTTCTTTGTGGAAGCAAATGTTGAGTTCAGGACCATGCGCCGAGGCCGTCCCAGAAAGGCGACAGCGGTGCATATCGGGGTTTTCCTGGACTGCCCCAATGGGGTATAATACTATTAAATGCAGACTGTAGCCGAGACCCCGACATTCTCTCGTCAGGCTGACAAGCTGTTCAGTGAGGATGAAAAGCGTGAACTGATCGCCTTCCTCGCGGAAAATCCGCTGGCGGGTGACGAAATTCCGGGCACGGGCGGCGTCCGGAAGCTGCGCTTCGCAGCTTTAGGACGGGGCCAGCGCGGGGGGGCGCGGGTGATCTACTACTATCTGGACGAAACCATGCCAGTCTACGCGCTACTCGCCTATGCGAAAACTGCGAAAACCGACATGACACCAGATGAAAGGCGCACAGTTTCAAAGCTCGCAGCCGCACTCAAGGCCGCCCGAAAAAGGAGATGAAATGAGCACATTTGGCGACGATCTGATCCAGTCCCTCAATGAAGCCCTCGCTCACGCAAAGGGAGGTGGCCCGGCCATCCTCCATGCTCCCGTGACCCCGCGCGAGGTTCGAGAGCATGCGAACCTCACACAGGCACAGATGGCTCCATTGATGGGTATGAGCCTTTCCGGTTACCGCAAATGGGAGCAGGGAACGCGCCGGGTCAGCGGCCCGGCCGCAACTCTTCTGCGTGTGATCGAAAGGGAGCCGGAGGCCGTCAAGCGCGCATTGCTATCTCCGGGTCAAGGATGACCCGCTGGCCGGGACATCCCGTTTCGAATCAGCTCAAACTGGCTGAAAAAATGGAAGTATTCATAAGATGGCGGATCTCCTCTATGCATATGAAAAACTTAGTGCCGGAGTAGAGACGCTCGCGACTCCCCCTTCTGAAGTCAATGAGCGACAAATAGTCAAACTTGACCACTCCAGGGCACAGAGCCAGCCCGTCCCTCACTTCTGATTCCACTTTTGTCAATGAGGTAAAACTCGGGATACTATAGGGCATACTGGACCCAGAGAAAACGCAGTCTGGCCGGCAAATCTCTTCAAGACAAGGGGTGTCTAATGAGAATCATGACTCACCGAAACGCTTGCAGAGGGACGGCCATGTTTGGCCTCGTTGCCTTGTTCGTTCTGGTAGGAGTGCGGCCAGGTATAGGGGAAGAGGACGATCAGAAGGGATGGAGTCAATCCACTCCAGACCTGTCGGGTTTAAGCCGCGAGGAGCGGGAATCGATTCAATCCGTGTGCTCCTCAGAGAAGTACCTGCAAGGGCCTGTTGCCTACAACCGGTGTGTAGCATCGCAACTAAGGAGTCTCAAAGACGCACCCAGGACTCCAGACCTCATCCGTCAGGTGCGCCCGCGCTACCCGGCGCGGGCCAAGCAGGTTCGCATCCGGGGCACGGTCATTCTGGAGGCAACCATCAGCAAGCAGGGTTCCGTGGAAAATCTGCGGGTGGTCAAGGGACACCCGCTGTTGATTCAGCGGGCGCTGGACGCTGTCAAGCAGTGGCGCTACAAGCCGACCGTGCTGAATGGCGTGCCGGTTGAAGGCATCAACCGCATTACGGTGAACTTCAACTCCGGTTTGAGTTCCGACGAGCGGATGTCGATTGCTGAGGATCAGGACATCAAAAAGTTGCGCCGGGCTGCCGAGCAGGGAAACGCCCAGGCTCAAGCTAGCTTGGGTATCACGTACGAATTCGGCGTGGGAGTTTCGAAGGACTACATGAAAGCCTATGCCTGGCTGAGTGTTGCCGCTGCCCAGGGTGACAAGGAAGCCCTCAAGTTCAAGGACTCGCTTAGGGAGAGAATGACCCCCGAGCAACTGGCCGAGGCTGAGAAACTCACCGACGAGATATCCAAGCGCATCGAAGCCTCAAAACCGAAGTAACCATCCCCGGACTTCCGATAAAGTCTCATTATGTCAATCACCCTCCGGACATCAAACCCTTCCTTTTCAATCACTTGATGAAAATAGAGGCCTTCTGCAGGACGGCCAGGGGCTCGTGACCGCAAGATGTTGGGGGCCGGCCTTAGCTCAGGAAGGCTCTGATGGGGGTCTCGTCTGTAAGAGAACGAGCGAACCAATTATAGGGGAGGGGGCATGAGTGCCGAGCTGATGGATAACAGGGTGGTCGGTCGTCTTGGCGAATGGCTGGTCGAGAAGCAATTGCTTGAGCGGGGCTGGCATACGGTGCGACTTGATACCGGACAGATGCTGGCCTCGAACGCAGATCTTCCGGCCATCAAGGAAGAGTGTCACATCTCCCTGCAGGTGAAGACGACGAATGCAAAGTCAGAGCACGGCTTTTCTCATTCGTTGAGCTTCGGTTATGCGACTGGGTGTCTTCGCAATCGCAAGTCAATCTTCAACTCAAAGAAGGGTCCTCTCTTGGCCGATGTCATCGTTGGTGTGAGCTACGATTCTTCGCCGAGGTTTGTGGTGATGCCGGTGGCTTTAGTGGTCCACCCGTCGAGACGCCTCCTGCATTAGTCTTCCCTATAAAGCGGCGTCGCCGCGCCGGCGTGGCGCCCTCGGGGAGAGCCCGGGGGAGTCTTGAGGGGTCGCGTTTGGCCGCCGGCGCGGCGTCCTCTTGTCGGCGGCGGGGTGGGGTGGGCGCACGCCAAGGGACGTTGATTTCCCGCGCACCGCAGCCGCGCAGGCGGCGGATGAATTGCCGAATGCCGGAACGCACTGCCTTTCCCCAATGCCCCATGCAGGGTCCGGGACCTGCACGGCTGCCGCCCCCGCTTCCTCAACGTGCTCGCTTCAGCTCTTGCCGCAGCAGGCGCTCGACCACCCGGTCCAAAAACTCGTTCGTTTGGATCGACATGGCCACCCGGCTGTTGGGCGGCTGACTTTCGTCGATGACCGTGAATCCCTCGGCGGTGGTGCGGACGTGGGCGGCGCGGGTTCGAAACAGCTCCGGCCACAGGACCATGCCGATGGGGACGGCGTCGAAGAGGATGGGTGTATCCCGCCCCCAGAGCCGGTAGAGGGCCTGAAGCGCGCCGGTGAGCGGGGAGCGGTGGGACCAGAGGGCGTTGCGTTGCCCGTCCTTCAGTTCAACGAAAGCCGTGACGTCCAGGCCGGCGTAGGTGATCGGGACCGGGGAGGATGACAAGCTGCGGGCGGAGGGGATATCGGCCCGGACGTTCCATTCGGCTGACGGAACCGGGCTGCCGCCGTATCCCAGATAAAAGGAGCCGAACATGGAGTAGACGTGTTTGGCCAGTTGCAGCACCTCCGGGTCCTGGCGAAGCAGGTCGGCCAGGTTGGACACCGGACCGACCGATATCAGGGTGATCTGCCCGGGGTGCCGGCGCAATTGGTGGGCGATGAAATCGACAGCCGGCGTATCGATCGGCTTGACCGTCGAAAAACCCTCCGCCCAGGAAAACTGCCTGGGGTCGGGTTCGGTGATTTCCGGATGACCCACCACCAGAGGAGTCGACTTTCCCAGGGCCACGGGAATGTCCTCGCGCCCGGTTTCATAGAGAAGGCGACAGGCCAATCGCCCTCTCTTGTCGGTTTGGCCATGTCCCAGGGTGATCCCCACAATCTCAAGTTCCGGGCTGGCCAACAGCAGCGCCAGGGCAAAGGCGTCGTCAATGTCCGAGCCCAGGTCGGAGTCCAGGATGACCTTGTGGCGCTCGGTCCGGGCTGTGGGTTGAAAGATCATGCCGGACAGTCCGAGGAAGCTCAGGACCAGAATTGGCAGGGTTCGAGCGGTCAACGACGCCTCCCTTTCTCCTCCTCACTTTAGGGCGGGGCCCGACAACCAGATCCGGTCGGGCTAACTGAAGGGCCAGATGTGGGGGATCAGCAGGGTGGCCGTGAGCCAACTGATGAGGCTCAGCCATGCTCCCACCTTGAAGTAATCGGTAAACCGATACCCCCCCGGGCCGTAGACCATGGTGTTGGTCTGATAGCCGATAGGCGTCAGGAAACTGCAGGAGGCCGCAAAGGCCACGCAAAAGGCAAAGGGCCGGGGATCCCAACCGCCATGATGGGCGATGGAGATGGCGATGGGGGTCAAGAGAGCGGCGGTGGCATTGTTGGACATGATCTCGGTCATCCCCATGGTCACCAGGTAGAGCACGGCGATCAGCGCCACCGGACCCAGGGTGCCGGACCACCCCACCAGGCTTTCGGCAATCGCGGTGGCCGTCCCGGTTTTTTCCATTGCCGTTCCCAGGGAGAGGGTTCCCCCAATCAGGATGACAATGCGCCAGTCCACGGCCCGGTATGCCTCCCGCAGGGTGATGCAGCGCGTAAAAACCATCAGCAGAGCACCGAAAAGGGCCGCCAACTCGATGGGTAGTTTCTGGAAGGCCGCGGCGGCAATCACCCCCAGAAAGATCAGGACCGCGATGGGCAGCTTGCTGAGACGGAAGTCGGAGCTTTGAGATTCTTCCAGGATTAGCAGGAAATCGGAGTCCTGCCTCAAATTGCCGAGAACTTCCTTGCGCACCTGGACCAGCAGCATGTCGCCCATCCGCAAGCGAACCCGTCCCAATTTGTCCCGGATCTGACTTGCGTGTCTCCGGATCGCCAGGGCCGTGGCCTGGTAACGCTGGCGAAAGTTGGCTTCCTTCAGCGTCCGGCCGATCAGGGAGGAGTCGGGTGAAATGACGGCTTCGGCCAAGGTGATGTCTTCCGACTTCAAATCGCGGTCGCTCAGCTTGGCTTCGGCCAGGATATCGACCCCCTCGGTATCGCGGATCTTCAGGATATTCTCCAGGTTTCCTTTAACGATCAGAATGTCGTCGCTCTTGAGCCTGATCTCCTGCAGGAACAACCGGAGCTTCTGCCGGCCGCGCTGGATTTCCAGAACCTCGATGTCCAGCATCTGGCTGAAATCGGTCTCCCTCAGCGTCTTGTCCAGCAGCGGTGAATCCGAACGAATCACCAGCTCCGTGAGGTACTCGCGGAGCCGGTAACCCTCGGTGAGACTGGCTTCGGTGGGACGATAGGGGAGGTTCCGCTGCCCGATGGCCAGCATGTAGACGGCTCCCAGGGTCAACAGAACCAGCCCCAGACCGCTGAACTCGAACATTTGGAGGGGAGGATGGGTTCCGGCGGCGAAGATGGTTCCGACGATGATATTGGTCGAGGTTCCAATGTAGGTGCAGGCCCCGCCGAGGATGGCCGCGTAGGAAAGCGGGAGCAGCAATTTGGAGGGGCTCAGCTTCTTTTCCCGGGCAATATTCAGGACCAGGGGAAGAAACATGGCCACTGCCGCCGTGTTGCTGATGAAGGCGGAAAGCAGGGCCACGACCGGGAAGATCACCGCCAACTGGCTGACCTCGGAGGATCCGCCCAGCGCCGAGACTTTCTGACCCAGCTTGGCCACCGCTCCGGTTCGGATCAGTCCGGTGCTCAGAACCAGCATGGCCGCCACCGTGACGGGCGCCGGGTGACTGAAGCCCGAGAAGCCTTCGGCAGGGGTCAGCACCTGGGTCAGTATCAATAGCCCCACCACCAGCAGAGCCGTCAGGTCGATCGGAACCAGTTCGGTAACGAAAAGGACCAGGGCCAACAGCAGGATGGCCGAGACAATCAATGTCTCCACGGTGATTCTCCTCCCGGACAGGGTTTGGGGGTGTCCTGCCGGTTCACGGTGCCGGCCTCAGCAAGCCTGCGCAAGACCGGCTGCGGTCCTGTGGTCTCCAGGGCCTGCCGGTACCCCCGTAGCTGCCGTACCCTCCGCCGGCCCAACGGTCTCACCGAAGCGGGAATCGCCGAGGCGCCGCGGTTCCGGGGTTATAATGCCACCATGGTCCGCAAATTGCTATTTTGTATCATTCTGGCTTTAGCCTGCGGAAGAGCCGGGGGAGGGTGGGCGTTTGAGAAGCAGAACCCGCCCTCCCTGACTGCGATTCTGGAGCGGGCGATCGCCCACCAGATGGAGAACGATCGAGCCCGTTATCGCTATATCTACGAGGAAAAGGAGGTGGTGGACCGCTACGCCGCCGCCGGGGCCATCGAGGAATCCGTTTCCAGAACCTACACCTGGATTCACACCGAGGTGCAGTCCTTCTCCAAGCTGATTTCCATCAATGGAGCTGGTTACGACCAGCAATATCTTCAAGCCCAGGAGGAAGCCATCAGGCGGTCCATCGCCGGCGCCAAGCGGCTCTCCACCCAAAAACGGAACGCAAGGATCGCCAGATCCCGGCAGGAACGGGATGGGCAAATGCAGGCCGAGCTGTTCCGGAATTTGTTGGCGGCTTTTCGCTTTACCTTGACCGGCAGGGAAAGCGTGAACGGGTCGGAAACCCTGGTCCTGGACTTCGAGCCGAGAGCAGGCTTCAAACCGGCCTCCTCCCGTTCCGCCTTTCTGTCGAGCTTGCGGGGCAAGCTCTGGATCACCCGCGAGTCCCACCAGCCGATTCGGCTGACGGGGAGGCTGGGGAAGGATGTCCGATTTGTGGGAGGCCTCTTCGGCAGTCTCAAGAAAGGCGCGACCATCACCTTGGAGCAGGCCGATATCGGCAACGGTCTCTGGCTCCCCACTTTTACCACGGTAACCTACCGCCAGAACCTCTTCTTCAAGGGCACTCACCGCAGGGAAACCAGCCTGTTTCGACACTACCGCTTGAATCCGGGCTACCGGCGCACCGATCAGGTTCAGGTCGAGAGTCTGGACTGAGCCGGGGGCTGGCTGTCAGACCGTACGACTCTTGACAGGCCGGCGGATGAGCGCATATTCTCCCGGCTACGACTTCGGGGCAGGGCAATCCGTCCGGACGGGGGTACCGTGAACCATAATCTCTACAACTCTTTACAAGAATTCAACCGGGGAAACGGCAGCACGGGACGTTACTATTCGCTGCCTCATCTGGAACGGCAGGGGATCGGCGCCGTCTCCAGGCTCCCGGTCAGCCTCCGAATCGTTCTGGAATCCCTGCTCCGCAATTTTGACGGGAAAAGGATTACGGAGCAGGACATTCATGCCCTGGCCAACTGGAAGGCCACCGCCCCCCGCACGGAGGAAATTCCGTTTGTGGTGGCCCGCATCGTGCTCCAGGACTTCACCGGCGTCCCCCTGCTGGTCGATCTGGCCGCCATGAGATCCGCGGTGGCCCGAATGGGCGGACGGCCCCAACGGGTCGAACCCCTGGTCCCGGTGGACCTGGTGGTGGACCATTCCATACAGGTGGACTATTCGGGAAGCCCCCAGGCCCTGCGTCTGAACATGGAGATGGAGTTCCGGCGCAACCGGGCCCGCTACCAGTTCCTGAAGTGGGGAATGCAGGCCTTTGACCAGTTCAGAGTCATTCCGCCGGGGGTAGGAATCGTGCATCAGGTCAACCTGGAATATCTGGCCCAGGGGGTTTTGGAAAACGACGGGGTCTATTATCCGGATACCCTGGTCGGCACCGATTCCCACACCACCATGATCAATGGATTGGGCATCCTGGGCTGGGGCGTCGGGGGGATCGAGGCCGAAGCCGGAATGTTGGGGCAACCCGTCTACTTCCTGACCCCCGACGTGGTCGGGGTTCACCTGACCGGTCGTCTCCGCGAGGGGGTGACGGCGACCGACCTGGTCCTGAAATGCACCGAGATCCTGCGAAAGGCCAAGGTGGTGGGAAAGTTCGTGGAGTACTTCGGCGAAGGAGCGGCTTCCTTGCCCTTGACCGACCGAGCCACCATCGCCAACATGGCTCCGGAGTATGGGGCGACCATCGGTTATTTCCCGGTGGACGAAGAGACCTGCAACTATCTCCGGGCCACCGGCAGGTCCCCCCGACAGGTGGAGGCTTTTCGCAACTACTATATAGCCCAGGATCTTTTCGGGGTGCCGCGCCAGGGCGACTGCGACTACAGCCAGGTGCTGGAAGTCGACCTGGAGGAGATCCAATCCTCGGTGGCCGGTCCCAAGCGCCCCCAGGACCGCCTCGAGCTCGACCAGCTCAAGCCCAAGTTCCGGGAGTTGCTGGTCAAGCCGCTCAATCGGGGCGGCTACGATCAGAAACCCTCCGGGTTGAAGAAGCGGTTTCCGACAGGAAGTTTCGGCGGCCCCTCGGATGTGGGACATGGGGACGTATTGATCGCTGCCATCACCTCATGCACCAACACCTCCAATCCGGGGGTGATGCTGGCTGCCGGGCTGCTGGCCAAGAATGCCGTAGAGAAGGGCCTGAGCGTACGCCCCACCGTCAAGAGGTCCCTGGCTCCAGGGTCGCGTGTGGTCTCCAGCTATCTGGAAAAAACGGGGTTGCAGCCCTACCTGGATCGACTCGGCTTCAACCTGGTCGGCTTCGGGTGCACCACCTGCATCGGCAATTCCGGCCCCCTGGATCCGGAGATCGAACGGGTGGTGACCGGCCACGATCTGGTTGCCGCCAGCGTTTTGAGCGGCAACCGCAACTTCGAAGCCCGGGTTCACCCCAACATCAAGGCCAATTTTCTGATGAGCCCGCCCCTGGTGGTTGCCTTTGCGCTTGCCGGGCGCATCGATATCGATCTGTCCTCCGAACCCATCGGACGAGGCAGAGAGGGAGAGGAGGTTTATCTCAAAGATATCTGGCCCAGCCTGCAAGAGGTGAGCCGCCTGATGCCGGCAGCCTTCGATCCCGAGACCTTTCGCCGGATGTACCGGGACTTCGCCGGTCAAGACGGCGGGTGGCAGGAGATCCCCGGTAGCCGGGGCGACCTTTTCGAGTGGGATCCCGATTCGACCTATATCCAGGAGCCGCCCTTCTTCGAGAACTTCTCGCCCGGAGCGGGGGAGGTGGAGAATATCAATGGTGCCCGCCCCCTGGCCATTTTGGGGGACTCGGTCACTACCGACCACATCAGTCCGGCCGGGGCCATTGCGCAGGCTTCTCCGGCCGGCGCCTTTCTGCTGGAGCGTGGGGTTGCCGCCAGGGATTTCAACAGCTATGGGTCCCGCCGGGGCAATGACCAGGTCATGACTCGCGGCACCTTCGCCAACGTGCGCATCAAGAATCTCATGGTGCCGGGAGTGGAGGGCGGCTTCACCCGCTTCCAGCCGGACGGAACCCGCATGACCATCTACGAGGCGGCGCTGCGCTACCGGGAGCAGGGCACTCCGCTCATCGTTCTGGCCGGTCAGGAATATGGAACCGGGAGTTCTCGCGACTGGGCAGCCAAGGGAACCCAACTGCTGGGCGTCCGGGCCGTGGTCGCCCGAAGCTTCGAGCGCATCCATCGCAGCAACCTGGTGGGGATGGGGGTGCTGCCTTGCCAATTCCCGGAGGGGGCCGGCGCCGATTCACTCCACCTGGATGGCACCGAGATCTACGATCTGCTGGGAATCGAGCCTGAGATCCAACCCCGGCAACAGATCGATCTGGTGGTGCACCGCCCTGACGGCAGGACTGAAACGATCCCGGTTACGGTTCGCATCGATACCCCGGTGGAAGTCGAATACTACCGCCACCAGGGGATCCTGCCCTATGTGCTGAGCGGATTGCTCAAGGCCTGACCCTAAACGTCACGGGGATGGGGACAGTGTCTGCTTGACTCTTTCGAAGTCCGAGGGCACTTTAAGCTCGAATATCCGATCGGAAAGCCCGGGGTTGATCTTGACGTTGGACAGGAGGATGGTGAGGTGGTCCTCACTGGCTTCGAAGAGACGAGTCTGGATGGGGATCCAATGCTTGTGGTCCACCCACAGCCGGATCCGCGAGAACAGGTTCTTCACGGCGGCGGACCTGGGGTTGAGTTCCAGCAGCGAGGCCGGCCGGCCGTCGACCGGGTCCGTCTTGAGGTGGAGGACGTCGTAGTCCCTCCGGATGGTGCGGCCGGACCGGCCGATCCAGAACAGGGGCAGCTCAGCCGTTGCCGAACCGTTGCCGGTGTCAAACTCCTGGTAGCGTTTGATTCTGGGCTCCAGAATTTTCACTTTCCCTCTTTCCAGAAGCAGGGTCCTGAAATCCGGTCCCTCGTAGTCCACCTTGAAGGTGCTTTTCCGGGGGTACTTCTTGTAATAGAGTTTGCCGGTCTTCTCGGACTCGTCCTTGATCACGATCGTCACCTTGGTCTGTTTCAGATCGGCAGTCAGGGTTCTCAAGGTCTTGGACCTGGCATCCATTTCCGACAGGACTCGTCTGGCCTCTCCCGACAGCCTGCTTTGGGCCAATCCCCACATCGTTCCCGCGGAGCCGATCGCCAGCAGGGTTGCCAGCGCCGGAGCCATGCGGGTCAGGTATCGGGTTTCACCTCTCATGGCGTTTCCTGTCCCGGCGATCCAACCGGGCGAGACCAACCGAGGATTGCAATCGAGTCGGGGGGCGGTGCAGACTGGCGGGTCCCGGGATCTTCAAGCTGAACGGACTATTCGGGATCGGGTCCGGTTGTGCTCAGCCAAACGGAATGGCCGACGGTCTCTCCGCCGGCGCTGACAACAGGTTTGATGTCGGTGACGACAAACGGTTGATTCAATATTTTCTCGATCCGGGTCCGGGCGGTGTGCGTCAGACGCGTCTCATCCTGGCCGGGAGGGATCAGACGAGCGCTGATTAAGAATACCCAATTGCCCTGCTCATCCTGGGTATAGGAGATATCCTGACCGCCGAAGGACTCCGCGGAAGTCGGGGCGGGGTCGGGCTGGTCGTGAAACACCCCAGCGGGCGTGAGGAAGACGAAGAGCAGAATGGCGGCGCACATGACGTCGTAAGGGAAGGTGCCGCGGTCATGGGACCACAAAATTACCGAGCCTAATCCCTCGAGGAAACGTCCCATCGATCTCCGCCTCGCCGCCTGCCACCGAGCCGATCCGCCTCGATTGACCCTGCCCACACAGGCTGCTTGCAGCTAAAGAGACATGCGGTCTTCCGCAAGGTTCCACTCCCCTTCCCGCTGCTGAGACACGATCCTCCCGTCCCGCATCTCGATCAAACGGTTGGCGATGGTAGCGGCTTCCGGATTATGAGTGATCATCAGGATGGTTTGACTCAAGGCGCGGTTCAGTTCCTGCATCATCTTCAGTACCACCATCGAATTCCGGGTGTCCAGGTTTCCGGTGGGTTCATCGGCCAGCAGGATGGCGGGTCTGTTGATGACGGCCCGGGCAATGGCCAAACGCTGCTGCTCCCCGCCCGAGAGCTCGGAGGGCTTGTGATGGGTTTTCTTTTCCAGGCCAAGCAGGTGGAGAATCTCCTCCACGTGTTCCCGGTTTCGGCTGCCGTTTTGATGAATCTCCTGAGCAATCTCCAGGTTTCCTTGGGCGCTCAAGGTGGGTAAGAGATTGAACCGCTGAAAAACGAAACCGATCTTGCGGCGACGGATGTCGGTGCGAACGGCGTCCTTTCCCGACGAGACTTCCTCGCCGTCCACCAGGACCCTGCCGGAGGTGGGTGTGGCCAAGCCCCCCAAAAGATGCAGCAAGGTGGACTTGCCGCACCCGGAGGGTCCCATGATGGCAATAAATTCGCCCTCCTGGGCCCTGAGTGAAACGTCCCGGACGGCGGAAACCTCAATCTTGCCGGTCTTGAAAATCTTGGTGAGTTCTATGGCTTCCAGGATGGTTTTCATGAAGAGTGCCTCTAAGTGCAACGGAATTATAGCTTAGGGATTGCCAGTTCTAAAGCCGGCAGGGAAAAATATGGGGAAAGCCGAATTTGGCAATAGGATTTGCCCTCTCCCGGAAGGGCAATCCCCTCTTTTCGTCCGTTGGACCGCGTTTCCGATTCCACCACCGGCTCCCGCACCAAAGCGCAATGGCGGGACATTGCCCCGGGGGTACGGCCGTGGAACTGTGACACGGGGGGGGACTTCAAGGCCCGGTCACTCATAAGCCAGGGCCTCGATAGGATCCTGCCTGGCAGCTCGCATGGCCGGATAGAGGGCTCCCAGGCTGGCGCTGAACAGAGCCAGCATCCCGGTGTAGAGGAGCCACTCCGGGGGAAGTTGGTGTTGCAGGGTCGGCATCAACAACTGAAAGAAAAAGCGGCCTCCAAAGGTCAACCCCAGTCCCAGCAGGAAGCCCAGTCCTCCCAGCGCCAGGGCTTCCTTCAGGAAGAGGAGCGCGATGTAGCCTTGGGGGGCTCCCAATGACTTCAGAATGCCGATCTCGTGGGTCCGCTCGGTTGTGGCCGTGTACATGGAAAGGAAGATGATGAAGAATCCGATCAGGGTGGCAATGAACACCACCGTGTTGGTGAAAAATTTCAAAGGCCCAAAGTCCCGGTTGGCGGTCTCCATGTGGGCGGCGAAGCTGCTCATGTCAAATACGGGGTAGGACTTCAAACGGCGCTCCAGCTCGGCCTTGACCTCGGGAATGTCGGATGGTTGGTGGCACTTGATCAACATCATGGTGGCTTGTCCGGGCGTGCCCACCAGATCCTGCATGGTTCCGATGGGAATGAAGACTCGGGATCCCTTCCCGTGCTCGACGATGCCGGCAACGCGAAAGGAGTGATTCATCAGCTTGACCTCGTCCCCCAACAGGAGTTCCCTTCCATGGGCGTAAATGTCGTCGATGATGACGTCATCGGGGCCCTGAAAGCCATTCCCTTCCAGAAAGATGAATCCCTGGGTAATCCGTTCGAAGCTCTCCAGGTCGATGCCCCAGATAAGCCCCATCCCGCCGCTGGTGTTTAATTGGAGATATACGGGGGCCACCGCCTTCACTTTCTCGATCCCGGAAACCAGGTCGGCGATCTTGACCGACATGGCGCCGGTGCTGGCAGCCAGCACCAGGGAGGAATTGGGCGGTTGCAGGACGATGTCGGCTCCCACGCCGGCCATGCGTTTGCTGTTTTCCCCGATCATGCCGCTGGACAAGCTGATCAGCATCAGGATCAACGCGACCTCCACCCCGACCGCCAGGGCGGTGGCCAGCGACCGCATCGGGCGGGAAACAACGTTGGACAGCACAAGCTGGGCGCTCACTTGGAAGATCCCCTCAGTTCACTGTCCCCGGCAGGGGGTCGCGGGTCAGGTCGACCTCCCGGCGGGCCGGCGCTTTCTTCAGCACGAAGGCGGCAGCGGCCAGATTGACGTTGACCTGTATGTCTTGGGCCCGAATCGCCATCCGGTAGGTCTCCCGGGGCCTCTCGAAGCGAACCAGGCCCGGATAGACATGTCCGTCCACGGTGCGGAAATCGCTGTAGTGGATCTCGGATTCCAGCCGGCCCCCTGGGGCGTATGCTTGCAGCCTCACGATGTTGAGATCGAGCCGATCGAACCAGATCTTCCGCTTCAGAGCCAGATTTCCGTCGGATGACCAGCGGTTGCAGGACAGAATGTAGAACTTCCGTCCGTCCCGCTGGTCTTCCTGCAGCGAAATCAGGGAAGGGTCGGCGCCGTCAAGCGCGTCGATGGCCAGGGCCTCGAAAATGTGCTGGGGCCGGACATTGACGGGAACGTCCTTGCGCGGGGGGATGACCTGATTGTTGAGACCCCGGATGAAGGTGTTCTTGCCAGGGACGTCGATGGAGAATTCCGTTCCGTCGGACACCATGTCGATGACCGTGACCTGAAACACCTGAACCCTGACCCGAATGTCGGCAGGCTTTCTCAGGAGAATGAACCCATCGCTTTCACGCCACTCCTTGATCTCTCCCGTCTCGGGGTTGCGGCCGGTAAGCTGGTAGGACACCTTGAGCTTCAAGGCTTGAATCGATTTCGATGGCTGGTGGGCCTTTTCAATCAACTCCGTCCTGGTGGCTGTCATGGCCGGCAGGGGACCGGGATGGGTGGGAATCCGGACGGTCTGGCTCCGTCGAGCCGGACCGCAACCGACGGAGGAGAAAGAGAAGCTGAGGGCGGCGAGCGCAATAAGAGAGAGGCGGGACAGAAGCAATGGATTACCTAACGTCTTTAATCGATTATTTTGCCAGATCAGCCAGGATGGCGTCAACTGAATAGAGCGCGATCGTACCCGGATCGGTAAAGCCTAATGGGACCGACAGCTTTCATGATCGTCGGGCTGGACAGGCAATCCCGTTCTTCGCGTGACTCCCGGTGCCCCGGCGCGCTTCAAGGCTACCGGGCCGGTGGTGGGGCGGGACGCATCCTTCGAAGCAACAGTAAGATGAGGAACCCCGAGACCAGCAAGGCCAGGAGCACCCAGGCTACCGTGGGATAGTGATGTTTCATGTAGAAGAGAGCTTGCTGCCCGTATCTGACGGCCAGGTATCCCTCCAGAAAATAGCGAAACCCTCGACCAAGAGTGATGGCGAGGAGGAATTTGGCGGGGCTTACCTTGAAGACGCTGGCGCTCAGGACAAAAATCTTGAAGGGCGTGGGGGGAGGCAGGATGGATGGAATGATCACGGCCAGAATGCCGAATCGCCGGTACCAGCCGCCAATTTTTTCCAACTGGCGGGGCGCGAACTTTTTCCGTGTCAAGACCTCTCCGCCCTTGCGTCCGACAAGATACAGCAGCAGGCAGCCCAGGATGGAGCCGATCGTGGTCATGGAGCAGTAGTAGAGCATGCGTTGGGGGGACTGGATCGAGAGGGTGACAATCAGAATGTCGTTCACTTCCGGAAGCGAAAGGAATGAGGAGTCGGCCAGAGCGATGAGTAGCAGCGCCCATCCCCCCAGAGGCCCGGTCAGTGCCAGGAACCAGCTTTGGATCTTGAGCGCAACGGCTTTCACGGGGCCCTCATCGGCTCAGCGGACTTCAATTGGAATCCGGATTGGATCGACTGCCTGGCGGGGATGAAGTCCGAATTGACAAGTCCTCCGCAATACAGTTTACTCCACAGAGTCATCACCCGAAGAAAAGGAGCCGGTTCATGAAAGCACAGGTTGGGTTGGCCTTTCTCGGAAGCTTGCTTCTGCTGGTCCTCTGCCGTCCCCACCAGGGTCAAACGGTGCCCGTGGCCCCCCCGACGTTTCCCACCACCAGCGCCCCAGGCCGAACAGGGCTTTCCGGCGACCAGAGAGCCAAGATGCAGTCGCAGAGACTGCGGAATGCTTTTCAGAAGCTGAAAAGCGACTCGGAGAGGCTTGCGGAGGGATCCGTGGAGCTTAAGGAAATGATTCAGAATTCCAATCCCCACACCTACTCGATAGGAATCGTCAGGAAGGCCGAGGACCTCGAGAAGCTGGCCAGAAAAATAAAGAACCGGATCAAGCGGGGCTTCCGTTGAATCCAGGCCGCTCGGCCCTCCCTTTCGGCCACGCTCAACCGCCGCTGATTCGTCTGGATTGCCGCCGGCGATGGCGGTCCAGGGCCAACTGGATAAGCCGGTCGATCAGCTCGGAATAGGCCAGGCCGCTGGCTTGCCACAGCTTGGGGTACATGCTGATCGGGGTGAATCCGGGGATGGTATTGATCTCATTGACATAGATGTCTTCCGTCGTCTTTTCCAGGAAGAAGTCGACTCTGGCCATTCCCTGGCATTCGAGCACCTGGAAGGACCTCAGAGCCAGCTCCTGGATGCGTTCCACCTGATCCGACCGGAGCGGTGCGGGAACGACCAGTTCAGTACTGTCGTCCAGATACTTGGCCCGGTAGTCGTAGAAGCCCGACCGGGGGATGATTTCCCCGGGGAGCGATGCCTGGGGATCGGCATTCCCCAGGACCGAACACTCGATCTCTCTCGCGTCCAGGGCTCTTTCCACGATGACCTTTTCGTCGAACTCGCCGGCCTGGGCCAGAGCTTCCGCGAGTTGCCGCGGCCGTTCCACTTTGCTGATCCCGATGGAGGATCCCAGGTTGGCCGGCTTCACGAAGCAGGGGTAGCCCAGCTTGGCCGCCACCTCCTGCTCCAGCTTCCGAGCACGATTCCTCCAGTGGTCCCATTTGATGGCCAGGAAGGGAGCGGTAGGCAGTCCCTCCTGCTGGAACAAGCGCTTCATTACGTCCTTGTCCATGGCCACGGCGGAACCCAGCACGCCGGCGCCCACGTAGGGGACATTGGCCAACTCAAGCAGGCCCTGGATGGTGCCGTCTTCTCCAAAGGGACCGTGAAGCACCGGGAAGACCACGTCGACCGGAGTCTGTGGTCCCACCCGGGTGCCGTCAGCCTCGAGCTGAATCAACTGGCCCGAGGCGGTCGACTCGGCGGGAAGGAGCACGGGGGCCCCCTCCTGCAGGATCTCGGGGAAATTCCCTTCCAGAAATCCCGGATCGGCACGCCAGCGGCCCTCCTTGGTGATGCCAATCGGGATGACGTTGTACTTGGCGCGATCGATGGCTGCCAGGATGGATGCCGCCGACTCCAGCGAGACTTCATGCTCTCCGGATTTGCCGCCGAAGAGCAAGGCCACGGTGATCTTTTTCATTATCCACTAGGGGGTGAGGCGATAGATGGTTCGGGGAAAGGGAATCGCCTCGCGCACGTGTTCCAGTCCACAAATCCAGGCCACGACCCGTTCGATGCCCATGCCAAAGCCCGAATGGAGGAAGTTGCCGTACCGGCGCAGATCCAGATACCACTGAAAGGCTTCGGCCGGCAGGCGGTGCTCCCGGATCCGTTGGCAAAGGAACTCCAGGCTGGTGGCCCTCTGGCCTCCGCCGATGATCTCGCCGTAGCCCTCCGGAGCCAGGACATCGGCCGATAACGCCACTTCCGGGCGTTGAGGGTCCGGCTCCATGTAAAAGGCCTTGGCCTGAGAAGGGTAGCGGTGAACCATCACCGGGCGGTCAAACTCCCGGGCCAGCAGGGTCTCGTCGGCGCCGCCCAGATCGCTCCCCCACTCGATGTCCGAGTCCTTGGATTTCAGGATGGACAAGGCTTCATCGTAGGTGAGGCGGGGGAATGGCGGGGCGATCCTTTTGAGTGGTTCCACGTCCCGGTTCAGGGTGGCCAGTTGGGAACTGCAGTTGCCCAGCACCCGGCCTAGGATCTCCAATATCAGGTCTTCGGCCAGAACCAGGATATCCTCCAGCGTGGCGTGGGCGACTTCGGGCTCCACCATCCAGAACTCGGTGAGGTGGCGGCGGGTCTTCGACTTCTCGGCTCGAAAGGTGGGGCCAAAGGAATAGACCCTGCCGAAAGCCGCTGCCGCGGCCTCATTGTAAAGCTGCCCCGATTGGGTCAGATACGCCTTGTCATCGAAATAGGGGACCTCGAACAGGGTGGTGGTGCCTTCACAGGCCGCCGGGGTAAAGATCGGCGTGTCGACCAGGGTGAACCCGCGCCGATCAAAGAAATTGCGGGTGGCGCGAATCACTTCATGCCGAACCCTGAGGATGGCGTGCTGTCGGGATGACCGAAGCCACAGGTGACGCTGGTCCAGCAGAAACTCGATCCCGTGTTCCTTGGGGCTGATGGGAAAGGGGCGCTCCGGCGGAACCCGCTGGATGGTTTTCAAATCCGTGACCTCCATCTCGAAGCCCCCTGGAGCCGTCTTGCCTTCGGGGACTCTTCGGACGGTGCCCGTGACCTCGAGGGAGGATTCCTGGGTCAACTCCCTGGCCTGTTGGAAAACAGCGGGTGGAACCGCGTTCTTGAGGACAATCGCCTGCATCAGTCCGGTCCCGTCCCGCAAAACCAGGAAGATAATCTTTCCGCTCGATCGATGGTGGTAAAGCCACCCTCGGATGGTCGCTGAACCTCCCTCGTGATCGGCCGCTTCCCGAATCGCGATCCCAGCCATCACTCCTCCTTCACCACCGCTTCCCTCGCCGCGTCCCAACAGGCCTCCAGGCGGCCGCAGGCCTCTCGAGCCGACTTCAATGCGGTTTGGAAATTAGTTCCTTCCCCGCGAAACTCCAACAAGAGACAGCCGTCATAGCCGGAGTTTGCCAAGCCCTGCAGGATTTCCTGCCAGGACGCCGTCCCGGCGAACGGGGGCAGGTGTTCATCCCGGTGTCCGTGGTTGTCATGGAGATGGGTGGTGAGGATCCACTCCCCGACAGCCGCGATCTGGCTCGACGGGCTGGCTTCCAGGTGCGCGTGTCCGGCGTCGAAGCAGATGCCGACGTCCGCCAGGCCGGCTTCCCGCAGGAATCGCCCCATCCTCTCCAGGGAAAGTCTGTTGGGAATATTCTCCAGTGTCAAGCGAACCCCGCGGTCGCCGGCAAACGGGACCAGGATTTCCAGACTCTGGTAGATGGCGTCCAGGTGCCGGGGACGATATCCATCCTCGAGAGCCCCCGTATGTATCACAGCCAGCGGAAAGGGAACCCTCTCGGCGAACTCCAGTGCTCTGCGGGCCTCGTCTACCGCCTGGGTTCTGCGGTGGGGTTCGGTAGCGGCAATAGAGAGCGGGGTCAGAATTCTGTCCGCCCGGTATTCCAGACAGTGGGGCAGATGCAGGGAGTGGAGAAAGGACTCCTGATCCCGGAGCCAGGCAGCCATCTCGCTGGCGAACTGTCTGTCCCGGTAGTCGAAATGGGGCTTCAGGGCCAGGATCTCCAACCGTTGAAAGCCTTCACGGCGCAGGGTCGCCAGCCGGTCCAGGTCCAACCTTTCCTCGATGAACAGATAGGTCGATATGCCTGGCTGCATGGCGGTTGGACTGCCGGAAGCTGTCCGGACAGACGGCAAGCTGGAGAGGCGGGGCCAAGCCTCACTTGCTCTGATCGATCAAGGATACTATCATCATTCGATCCGAATTCAAGCCGGCCCAAGCAGGGATCGCGGCTGTGAGCCAGGGAGCGGGCCTTGAACAAGAAAAGTCGTCGCAAGAATGCCGCGGGCAGGTCCCGGGACGGGATCTCGGAGGCGGTTCTTCGATCGCACCAGGTGGAAGATCAGACGCATGCGGAAACCCTCTACCTGAACAATCTGGTTCGCGACAAGAGGCGGGTGGTGGTGAAACTGCTCAACAACGAAGAAGTCGAAGGATGGATTGAATACTACGACAAGCGTTTTATCCGTGTGACCCGCAATCGCGAAGCCAACATGTTCATCTACAAGCACCAAATCAAATATATCCAGGAGCGCTGACCCATCGTCTTTTACGGCTCGAAATCCGTCAGTATCCTGGCCAGGCGGGCTGAGAATGCCGACCGGGGCAGGATCCAGCGGGCGCCGGCTTTGCGGGCTTCCTCGGCAAGCTCGGTCTGAACGTGGGAATAGAAGGCCAGAATGGGAAGGTCGTCCCGTCCGGACGAATCGTTGAGTTCCTGAATGGCCTGCAGCGGCTGAGTCGTCCGGCCGTTGAGGTCGACAATGATGAGCTTTGTCCTCTCCGGGTCGGTGTTTTGGAGCAGTTCCCGGCGAGTCTTCAAAAGCCGGGCGGAGACGCCGCACAATCGCGCAGTGGAGACGATTTTGCTGGAAAAGAAGAGATCGTCCACCAGTATCAGCACTTCATCGGACATGACAGGATCTCCAGATTCCAGGGCTTCGGACCGCCGCCGGCCGCCCACCGGTCAAGCGCTGTGCCGAAAATGAACCGTCTCGCCGTCCTGAACCGCATACTCCTTGCCCTCCAGCCGAAGTAGTCCTCGTTGTCGGGCAGCGGAAAGGGATTTGACCTCCAGCAGCACATCCCAGGGAATCACTTCAGCCCGGATAAAGCACCTCTCCAGGTCCGAGTGGATAACGCCGGCAGCCTTGAGAGCCGGGGTGTCCCTGGGGACGGTCCAGGCCCGACATTCGTCCTCCCCCACGGTGAAGAAGGAAATCAGTCCCAGGAGTCGGTAGGTGGTCCGAATCAGTCGGATCAGACCCGACTCGGCGAGGCCGTAGTCGGCCAGAAAGACCGTTGCCTCCTCGTCGGCCAACTCCGCCATTTCCGCCTCCAGTTTGCCGCAAACCGCTGTCAATTCAACGTTGGGCCGGCCGGCCAGGGTCTCGAGCCGGTAGGCCTCGGTCAGGCGCGGGATCCGCGGAGCAGCACTGTCGGGGAGGTTGAGGACGTGGAGCACCGGTTTCTCGGACAGGAAGGAGAAGCCCCGAAGGCGTTTTCTCTCCTCCCCACTCAGCTTGAGAGATCGGAGGGGCCTTTCCTGTTCCAACCACAGCCGGCATTTTCGGAGCAGGGCATCTTCCCCGATCAGATCCGGATGCTTCATCTTCTTGAGATCCTTTTCCAGGCGTTCCAGCCGCCCTTCAATCACGGCAAGGTCCCCCAGAATGAGTTCCAGATCCAACTCGGTGATGTTCCGCTCCGGAAGGCCCGGGAGTTCGCCCCGCGGCCAAGGCTCCTCGTCGAAGGCTCGAACCACGTGGACCAGTACGTCCAGGTTGCGGAAGTCTCCCAACCCGAACTCCGGAGCGGCGGCGTCTTTGTTAAAGGAGGGGACATCCCGGTATTCAATCACGGCCGGGGTCTTTTTTCTCGGCCGGAAAAGAGCCGCCAGCCGGTCCAGACGCGAATCGGGGACGGTGGCCATGCCAATCGCCGAACCTCTCTTCCTGCGGGATTGGGCCGCGCGATGGGTGGCTGCTTTGGTCAGGATCTTGAACAGGGTGGATTTTCCCGCCGACGGGAACCCGATAATTCCGGCTTTCACGAAGAGACTCCCTGACCCGCGATACGACCCAGGCGGGCGCGACGATTTCTGTCAAGTTCGGCCCCCGCCCCCGACGACGGGGCGGATCATACGAGAGTGAAACAGGGGTGTTTCAAGTAAGGCACGAGGACTGATGGACCTCCTTCAACGACAACTGGCGCCAAAATGCTTCTGCACTTTTGTCCCGTTGGTGTGACCCTGTCATGGGAGGAAGCCCACCCGGGAGCGCGGGCGTCCCGCCCGCACAATACCTGGCACAGCCTCGGCCATCTCCTCCACCGGAATCAACCGGCAGCGGCGCCCTGCCTCTGCTTCGGCCGGGCCCATGCGGTTCCCGCCAGCAGGGCGGTCGGCTGCAACATCGCAGGGAAACTGAGCGGCAACCGAAGGGACAGCATGCGGGCGGGACGCCCGCGCTCCCGGGTGGTGTCGTCCCGATGGTGAGGTGGGGGGTATCCGGCGGGCGACTTCTCTGAAAGCCGGCCTGTCCCCTTTGGGAAACTCCCGTTTGCCTGCGAGCCGGGCGCCCGCCCCCCGCGACTGGGCAGATCCATCGAGAAGGACTATAAATGGAACATCGATGCACAGGATGCACAGGATAATCAGGACGGGAGGCTGCTGCAGGAGACGCTGACTCGGGCAATGATCGTGTGCGGATTTGAGGATGTCCGGGAACACAAGCCAGCCGTCTCCGGAAAAAATCCTGTGCATCCTGTGCATCGATGTGAATCAAAAATCTACCCATGCTTGACTATGAACCGGTTTCCAGCCACCAGGCGCAGGGGGTTGTTTCAAGTAAGTCGGGCCCCCGCCCCCGACGACGGGGCGGATCATACGAGAGTGAAACAGGGGTGTTTCAAGTAAGGCACGAGGACTGATGGACCTCCTTCAATGACAACTGGCGCCAAAATGCTTCTGCACTTTTGTCCCGTTGGTGTGACCCTGTCATGGGAGGAAGCCCACCCGGGAGCGCGGGCGTCCCGCCCGCACAATACCTGGCACAGCCTCGGCCATCTCCTCCACCGGAATCAACCGGCAGCGGCGCCCTGCCTCTGCTTCGGCCGGGCCCATGCGGTTCCCGCCAGCAGGGCGGTCGGCTGCAACATCGCAGGGAAACTGAGCGGCAACCGAAGGGACAGCATGCGGGCGGGACGCCCGCGCTCCCGGGTGGTGTCGTCCCGATGGTGAGGTGGGGGGTATCCGGCGGGCGACTTCTCTGAAAGCCGGCCTGTCCCCTTTGGGAAACTCCCGTTTGCCTGCGAGCCGGGCGCCCGCCCCCCGCGACTGGGCAGATCCATCGAGAAGGACTATAAATTGAACATCGATGCACAGGATGCCCAGGATAATCAGGACGGGAGGCTGCTGCACAAGAAGCTGACTGGCTCGATGATCGAGTGCGCGTTTGTGGGAAACCTCAGTGTCCTTGGTGGCCCTTCACGGACCCCTTTCGAGTCTTTTCCAACCCCTTGGAATCCCTTCGCGGATTCATCATTTTGTTCCCTTAGCAGATCCTTTAGCGCCCTTGGTGGAAATCTTTTTGCCTTTTCCTGGAAATCCTTTCTCCCCTTGGCGACCTCTGGCCGATCCCTCTCGAGCCTCCTCCAACCCCTTAGTGGCCCTTCGTCGTTCTTAGTGGCCCTTCGTGGATAACTCTTTTTTCTTTTGTTTCAGGTAAGAGTGCCCCGCCCGCGGCTGGCCTGCCGGGCTTCATCTTACCACGGCGGCAGTCAGGGAGGAGTGGATGGGGCTGCAGCCTGCCTGTTCACACCAGACCCAGGGTCAATATCTTGATCAAAGTTCTCAGGAAGGATCTCCAGGGCGGCTTTCCGGAGGAGCCGCCGGCGCCGTAGGCCGACACCCCGGGGCCGTTCCCCTCTGGAGAAGACAACGGACCGGCGCAATCGCAATCCTGGAAATATTCCGGGGAAGCGATCCGGCCGGGCACAATCCTCATTCCGGGTCCCGGGGGCACCGCGATCGTCTCGGAATAGTCCTGGGCGGTGATCACCAGGAGGCCCTGGTCGGAACGCACACAGATCGTCCCGTCCGACTCCAGACCGATCTCACCGCGGCATGCCTCCGGGCGGGCTTGCGGGTCGGGCTCCACCCGGATCAGGAAGTCGGGTGTCAGGAAGAGGTCTCCCTGGGAGCGGGGAAGCTCGTAGGCCACCCTGCCGCTGTGCAGGGTGAAGAGGAAGGGAGATCGCGGCTGCTGAACCGTCAAGTCGGTGTCCCGGCAGAGATTGAGCCGTCCTCCCATCAGAAGTTCCAGTTCGGCTCTGCCGCTTTTGAGATGGATCCTGGTTCCGTCGTAAACCATGGGCAGCACGGATCCTCCGCCCCGCCCCCAGTCGACCCGTCCGGTCAACTGCAGATTCCCCTTGGAGGTCAACACCCCCACCGGAAATTTGCCCGCATGGCCTGCCTGGGTCGGGGGATGGCCCAGGGAGACCGGTGTTGCCGCGCAAAGCAACACCAGGGAAACCAGGGAAACCAGGGAAACCAGGGGAATCCTCGGGGAATTGGCCGAGCGGGGAATCGAACGGGAAATCATGACGGATTCTGTTTTGCCCTCCTCGGCGCTCCGAGGGGGTCTGTCATTCCGGGCCGGGCGATTCCGTTGACCGGTCGCCCCGATGCCTGCCATCAGCCTAGCAGAAAAAAGTTGGTCACCGACCAATAAACTGCTTGACTCCAGCATCAGAACTCATAAGACTGTCGTGGAGCAAAGTGGACTAGCTAAGACTTTTATGGACTGATGTGGATCGTGGATCCGCAACAGGTGTCTTCCTCTTTTCTCAATTGTTGACCACTTCGGAACTCTGCCCCATGCTGCAACTCAGGGGAAGCCAAGCCACCAAGCTGGATGGGAAGGGCCGCATCAAGCTGCCCGTGGGTTTCCGCTCCGAAATCGACCGGGAACATGGAAACGAGTTCTATGTCACAAGCCTCAAAGGGGACTGCATCCGGCTCTATCCGTTTGCCGTTTGGGACGAGATAGAAAAGAAAATTGCCGCTCTTCCCTCGAAAAAGCCGGTAGTCAAGAAATTCCTGCGCGCAACCAACTATTACGGCCAAAGGGCCATGATGGACAGCCAGGGTCGGTTGCTGCTTCCTCAGGGGCTGCGAGAGTCGGCCCAGCTGGAAGATGAAGTCAGGGTGGTCGGCTCGATGGATTACCTGGAAATCTGGCGAGACGACACCCTGAAGAATGCCGTCGAGAGCAATCCTTGGAGCGACAGCGACGACGAGGAACTCTCTGAAATCGGGATCGCGGGATGAGCTTCACCGGTCTCGCGGCCCATTCTGCTCCAATGGATTCGACGCGTCAAGCCAAGGCGGGCCCCAGAGAGACCGGCGGCCTTCACACGCCGGTGATGCTCTCCCAGGTCCTCGAGTACCTGCGGCCTCGAACGAGAGGCGTCTACATCGATGCGACTCTCGGCCTGGGCGGCCATGCCCGAGCCATTCTGGAGGAGTCGGCGCCCGAAGGGAAGCTCCTGGGGATCGATCGCGACCGGGAAAGCCTGGAGCGGGCAGCCCGGGGACTGGCCCGGTACGCGGGACGTTTCGAGCTCCACCACGGAAATTTTGCCCAGGTGAAAGACATCGCCGGCCTCAGGCAATTCGAGTCCTGTGATGGAATCCTGGCCGATCTGGGTCTTTCGTCGTTCCAGTTGGAAACGGCCGAACGCGGCTTCAGTTTTCAACGATCCGGGCCGCTGGATATGAGAATGGACACTGCCACCCGGCTGACGGTTGCCGAGGTGGTGAACCGCTTTCCGGAAGCGAAGCTGGCGGCGCTGATTTACAACTATGGAGAAGAGCCGAGTTCCCGCCGGATCGCCCGGGCTATCGTGCGAGCCAGGCCCCTGCAAGATACGCTGAGCCTGGCCGAGGTGGTTTCTCGGGCGGTGCGCTCCGGCAGGCGGGCGAAAATTCATCCGGCCACGCGCACCTTTCAGGCACTCAGAATTTTTGTCAATGACGAATTGGAGGCGCTACGCCAATTCGTCGCCAGCTCGATCGCACTGCTGAAGGCGGGGGGGCGGCTGGCAATCATCAGCTTCCATTCTCTGGAGGACCGGATAGTGAAAGGTTCCCTGGGCGCCATGGCGGGGGGGTGTAGCTGTCCTCCCGGGTTGCCAGTCTGTGTTTGCGGGCGGAAAAAGCTGGTAAAGCTCGTTTGTCGCAAGCCCGTTTCCCCGACCGACCCGGAAAAAAACAGCAACCCCCGGTCGAGAAGCGCCAAGTTGAGGGTGGCGGAAAGGTTGTGAGCCTGCGGCAATTCCGATGCCGCCCGGCTCGAAGGGTCTGGTTGAGTTGAGGAGGTCCGATGACTGAGATTCACATGGTGAAGCAGATTGACAACTCACGTCTGGTCAAGGAGTTGGATTTTCAAAAAACAAGGGAGTGCCTGCTGCTCATGGTTCTGGCCATGTTGTGTCTGCTGGCTCTGCTCTGCCTGGCCTGGCAACAGTTCGAGGTCATCCGCCGGGGCTACGAGCGTGAAGAACTTCGCAAGGAAATCAAGCATCTGACTGAAATCAACCGCCAACTCAAGCTGGAGAGGGCCACTTTGCGCAGCCCGCAGCGAATCGATCTGATAGCCAGAAGACAGCTCGGGTTAATCAATCCCTCGTTCCACCAGATTGTGGTTCAGCCAATGCCTGAGCCGTCTCGGCCGGATGAGATTCTTTTGGCGGCCCGGGAAGGCCGCGGAATGGATGCTCCGCTGGCCGGATTCGGAGCGCTCCCGTAAACCAACCCAGCGGACCCCGGATTCACGCTGGCGGAACAGGTGGCGGATAGGAATCCAGCCCTGACCCCAACGGTACCTTTTCGATTCTCTAGCGGGGCTCCCCATGTCGGCCAAACTCCCGAAGGTATTTCGGACCCGTCTTGGTCTTCTGGTGCTGTTCTTCCTCGCCTGGTCCTGCCTGATCAGCTATCGCCTCGTCGACCTGCAGATTGTCCGGTACCCTGAAATGCGGGAATTGGCCCGGCGCCAGCAAACCCGTGTGTTTGAGATCAGTCCGAAACGCGGGACGATTTTCGATCGCCGAAACAGGGAGCTGGCAGTCAGTATCAACGTCGAGTCGGTATTTGCAGTCCCCTCGGAAATCACCGACAAGCCGCGCACGGCAGCCCGCCTGGCCCAAACCCTGGGGCTCGACCCGGAAAGCGTTCGGAGAAGGTTGGAGGGGGCGCGGTCCTTTTGCTGGATCAAGCGGAAAGTGGACTACCCTCAAATCGAGAAGGTCCGGGGGCTGCAGTTGCCCGGAATCCATTATTTGACGGAGAGCAAGCGCTACTATCCCAAGCGGGAGCTGGCTGCCCATGTCCTTGGCTATGTGGGCATGGACAACGAAGGACTGGCCGGTTTGGAGCACTTGTATGAGCGAGCCGTGCGAGGCACGGCCGGCCGGATTCTGCTGCATAGAGATGCCAGGAAACGGTACTTCAGCAGTGTGGAGCGACCTCCTACGGCAGGCTCCGACCTGGTCTTGACAATGGACGAGTCGATCCAGTACCTGGTGGAGCAGGAACTCTCGGCCCAGGTCGAAAAGAGCAGGGCCCGGGGCGGCACGGCCATCGTGATGAACCCCGCCAGCGGCGCCATCCTCGCCATGGCCAACCTGCCCACCTTCAATCCAAATCACTATGGCCGCTATTCGGAAGCTGCCTGGAGGAATCAGGCTATTCTGAATATCTACGAGCCGGGTTCCACCTTCAAGGTGTTTACGGCAGCCACGGCGCTGGAGGAACGTTTGACCAGCCCCGAGGAGCAAATTCACTGCATGAATGGCGGGATCGTGATTGGGCGGCACCGCATCCGCGACCACAAACCCTTTGGTTGGTTGTCGGTCCGGGATGTGATCGCTCGTTCCAGCAACGTCGGCATCATCCAACTGGGCTTTCGAATCGGCAAGGAGCGTCTGGAGCGCTATCTCCGGCGCTACGGCTTCGGCCGGCCCACCCAGGTGGACCTCCCCGGAGAAGCCAGAGGATTGTTGCGTTCGGCCTCGGACTGGCACACGGTGACGCTGGGGACCATTTCCATGGGGCAGGGAATTGGCGTGACTCCCCTGCAGATGATCACGGCATTGGGAGTGATCGCTAACGGGGGTCTTTGGGTCCCCCCCCGTGTGGTCGAGCGAATTCAATCGGGTCGGGTTTCCGGGAGTCCTGCGGGTTCCGAGGGGGGGGCCAGGAGGGTCCTGCGGAAAGAGACGGCCGACGCCGTCAGGGGCATGATGAGGCAGGTGGTGTCTGCCGGAACGGGCAGGGCGGCTCGGCTGAGGGGCTTTTCGGCGGCCGGCAAGACCGGTACGGCCCAGAAGGTGAATGCCAGCGGCGGCTACTCGCACACCCGCTTTGTAGCATCCTTCGTCGGTTTCGCTCCCGTCGAGAATCCGGCTCTCTCGATAGTGGTGCTGATTGATGAGCCTCGCGGCCTCTACTACGGCGGCCAGGTTGCCGCCCCGGTGTTCAAGAAGATTGCGGAGAAGACACTGAATTATCTCTCAGTGCCCCCCGATGAGCCCCGGCAAGAGTGGAGGGACGACCCCCAGGTTGCGGACCTCGGTGCAGGGGAAGATCTGCTGGAGGAGCCCTTGACGGATGCGGTGTCGTGGACTCCGGCGTCGCTAAGCGGCGATCAGGCAATGGGCCTCACCGAGTCGACTGCCGGTGCTCGACAGGTGCAGAATCTAGGGGGCTACGATGATGCGGCCATCGATGGCCTGGCTGTTGTGGCCGTACCCAACTTTGTGGGGAAGTCGCTTCGAGCGGTGATGGCGGAGGGGACTCGGGCCCGATTGCAGGTGGAGGCCCAGGGGGCCGGGTTGGTGGTCTCGCAGTCACCGGCTCCCGATGCCAAGGTGGTGCCGGGCTCGACGGTGAGGGTCCAGCTCAATCGAAAACTCTAGTCCGCATTGCTGGTTGCGCTCCCCGGTGAGAAATCCCGGTGAGCATACGCCGGGGAAACCATGCAACTCCGGGACCTGATCAGGAATATCGAACTCAATGCTGCGGTCGAGTGTCCCGATGCGGAAATTACAGGTATTGCCTACGATTCCCGTCAGGTCAGGGCCGGGCATCTCTTCGCGGCCATTGGTGGGACGCAGACGGATGGGAATCGTTTTGTGGATCAGGCAGTCAGGCTTGGAGCCCGCGCGGTCCTGTCCGAAAAATCCAGACCGGCGGCCTTTCCGTGGCCATGGATCCGCGTCAAGCATGGCCGTTGCGCCCTGGCTCAAACCGCCGCAAACTTTTACGGTCATCCCACTCGGGAAATGCGCCTGGTCGGGATCACCGGGACCAACGGCAAGACGTCTACCGCCTATCTGCTCGAGTCCATCCTGAAAGCCAGCGGCTCCCGGGTGGGGTTGGTCAGCACCATCGCCTATCGAAGCCCCGGCTGGTCGGCTCCGGCCGGACTCACTACTCCGGAAAGCCTCGACCTGCAGGAGCTTTTCCATCGCTTTCGGCGGAACGGCTGCCGCGACGTGGTGACGGAGGTTTCCTCTCATGCGCTGGTCTTGAACCGTATCTACGCCATCCGATTTGGAGTGGCTGTCTTCACCAATCTCTCTCCGGAGCATTTGGACTACCATCAGTCCATGGAAAGTTATTATCAAGCCAAGAAAAAGTTGTTTGTGGACACGGGATGTGGGCCGCCCGGGGTGTCGATTGTGAATGTGGATAACGCCTGGGGAGAGCAGCTTGCAGGGAGCATTCCGGGCCAACCCCTCACTTTTTCACTGAGCCGGCCGGCTGATTTTGGGGTTCTCAAGCGTCAGTCGGGATGGACGGGCACGCAGGTTCGCTTTCGGCTGCAACAGGAGGAGCTGGAGGTGCGCACCTCTCTGTTGGGGAGCTTCAATCTCTCCAATCTTCTGGCTGCGGCCGCCGCGGCCAGCAGTATGGGAGTCCGCCGGGATGCCCTGAAGCGGGGGATCGAAGCCTGTCCGCCCATTCCAGGCCGGTTCGAACAGATTGATTGCGGGCAGTCCTTTCACGTGATCGTGGACTACGCCCATACGCCCGATGCGCTGCGGAACATCCTCAATACCGCCAGGGAACTGCATCCGCGGAGGGTGTTGGTGCTGTTTGGCTGCGGCGGCGAGCGGGACCGGTCCAAACGGCCGGCAATGGGTTCGACCGCCGAACAGCACAGTGATTGGGTCATGCTCACCTCTGACAATGCCCGCAGCGAGGACCCCCTGGCGATCATTCGGGAGATCCAGGCCGGTCTTCGGTCCGATCGGCACGAGGCCGAGCCGGATCGGCGGAAGGCGATTCGGCGGCTGTTTTCGCGGGCGGAATCGGGGGATGTGGTCATTCTGGCCGGCAAGGGGCACGAGGTCCGCCAGCAGATAGCCGGTCGGGTCCGCCCCTTTGACGATCGCCAGGTGGCCAGGGCTGTCCTGCGGGAGATGAACCATGGTGATGCGGCTGCCAGCCAGTGAAATCGCTCGGGCAGTGGGATCCTCCATTGATCCGACCTTCCGGGAGAAGTCGCCTTCAGGCTACTCCATCGATTCGCGAACCCTGCAGTCCGGGGACTGCTTTATCGCCATTCGAGGACCCCGATTCGACGGCCACCAGTTTGTTCCCGAGGCGGTTCGCAAAGGAGCCTCTCTGTTGATTGTCAGCCGGAAGGAGGCCAGGAGTTCGGCGGCGGGAACACCCTGTATCCGGGTGGAAGACACATTGCAGGCCCTTCAGCAACTGGCCGGCCGGGTGCGGCGTCTTTGGGGGAAGCCCCTGGTGGGGATCACCGGGAGCGTTGGCAAGACGACCGCCAAGGAGATTGCCAGCCATCTGCTGGCGGGATCGTTCAAGGTTTTCAAGAACCGGCGGAACCTCAACAACCACTACGGGCTGCCCCTCTCTCTGCTTCAGTTGGAGCCGGAGCACCAGATTGCTGTTCTGGAGCTGGGAATGTCGGCCCCCGGAGAGATCGCCAGGCTGAGCTGCATCGCACGGCCCGACCTGGGTGTGGTGACCAACGTCAAGCCGGTTCACCTGGAGTTCTTCTCCTCCCTGGGCGGCATTGCCAAGGCCAAGCGAGAGCTCATTGAGCATCTGCCCTCCGGGGGGGTGGCGTTCCTGAACAACGACGATTCGCGTGTCCGCAAGTTCAGTCGTGTCTTTGACGGTGAGATCGTCTCCTTCGGCATCGAAAGGCCGGCCGCCTACCGGGTCGAGCGGATTCGTTGCAGGGGGCTGAGCGGATGCGAGTTCAGCATCCGACACCGCGGTCGAGGCCACCGGTTGGCCTCTCCCTTGCTGGGAACCCACAATGTCTCCAACTGCCTGCCCGGAATCGCTCTGGCCCACCGCATGGGGATGAGCTTTCCGGCCATCGCGGCACGACTGCTCAGCCTGGAGGCGGGTCAGGGCAGGGGGCGACCGCTATTTTTCGAGCAGGGGGTTTGCGTGGTGGATGACAGCTACAACTCCAATCCCGCCGCTCTGATGACCATGATGAGACTTCTCAGGCGCATCCCGGGCTATCGAAGGAAAATTCTGGTTGCGGGAGAGATGCTGGAGCTGGGCGCTGACGGCCCCCGGTTCCACCGGGCGTGCGGCAGGGCGGCGGCCGGTTGGGGCTTTGATCTGATCCTCGGCGTCCAGGGACTGGCCGATCAAGTGGTGACCTCGGCCAGAGCTCTCGGGTACGATGGCGGCTGCTCGGTCTTTTTCGAAGCTGCCGTCGAGGCCGGCGAGTGGCTGGCCCCTCGCATCCGGCCCGGCGACCTGATACTGGTGAAAGGCTCTCGCGGGGTGAGGACCGAGGAAGTGATACACAGGCTCAATAGGGACTTCGCCCTTTCCGCCTGAGATCCCGAACCGGCCAGTCAGGCCGCTGCCTGGGGCCTACGGGCGGTTCCGACTGGCGGCTGCCTCGGGCCTTTGAGAGCGGAAGCCAATCCGAATCCAATGCTCTACCACATTCTCTATGAATGGCTGTTTCACACCTTTCCCGAGGTTTCGGTACTCAACGTCTTTCGCTATATCACCTTCAGGACGGCTTACGCCAGCATTACGGCCCTGGTTCTGGCTCTGATCCTGGGTCCCTGGCTCATTCGACGTTTACGCCAGTTTCAGGTGAGTCAACCGATTCGCGAAGAGGGTCCGAGTCACCACCAGGTCAAGGCCGGCACACCTACCATGGGAGGTGTTCTGATTGTGGCCAGCACGGTGGTGCCGACCGTACTGTGGACGGACCTGAGCAATCCGCTGGTGTGGGTCGGCCTGGGTGCGATGATCGGGTTCGGCGCCATCGGTTTTGCCGACGACGCCATCAAGATCAAGCGGCGGAGAAACCAGGGGCTGACGGTGCGGGTCAAGTTGGGGTTGCAACTCCTCCTGAGTGGTGCCGTTGCAGCCGGTCTGTTGCTTCTCAAGTCCCGGGGAGCTTATCAAACCGATCTGGCCGTTCCCTTCTTCAAGGAGTTGCAGCCCAATCTGGTGTTGGACACCTTTGCCGGCTCAGCTTTTCATCTCCTGGACTTCCTTCCCTTCGTGGTTTTCGTGTTGGTGATTCTGGTCGGATCATCCAACGCCGTCAACCTCACCGACGGGTTGGACGGCCTTGCCATCGGCTGTGTTGTGGTTGCCGCAGGGGCGCTGACCATGTTGACCTACGTCACCAGCCACGCCTCCTTTGCCGGATACCTGGATATTCCTCATCAGGCCGGAGTTGGGGAGCTGACCATTTTTTGTGGGGCCATGGTCGGCGCGTCGCTGGGTTTTCTCTGGTACAACTGCCATCCGGCCGAGCTCTTTATGGGCGACGTGGGATCGCTGGCCCTGGGCGGCGCCATCGGGACCGTGGCCGTGATCATCAAGCACGAAATTCTGCTGGTGGCCATCGCCGGTGTTTTCGTCTTGGAGGCGCTGTCGGTAATGATACAGGTCTTTTCCTTCAAGTTCTGGAGGAGACGGGTCTTTCGCATGGCGCCGATGCACCACCACTTCGAGCTTCTGGGCTGGACCGAGTCCAAGGTGGTGGTGCGCTTCTGGATCGTAGCGCTGATCTTTGCCTTGTTCAGCCTGACCACGCTCAAGCTGCGGTGATCTTCCCGGGGGACGGCCCCGGCCTGCGGTCGGCGGAGGCCGCCACCCGGCTTGGACCGCGGGGAGTGACATTGGAAGACGAACCCTTCTCGGGGAAAAAGGTCCTGGTGGTGGGGATGGCCCGCAGTGGAATGGCCGCGGCAAAGTTCCTGCGGACCAAGGGGGCCCGCCTGACGATCTCGGACTGCCGGGGCCGAGGCGAGCTGGGGCCGGAAATCCAAACACTGGAGTCGCTCGGGATCCGTTGCGAGGCTGGCGGGCATCGTCCGGCGACCTTTCTGGAGGCGGAATGCATTGTGGTGAGTCCGGGCGTTCCCCTGGAGCAGCCGGTCCTGAGACAGGCAGCGCGCCGGGGGAGGGTGATCTTGAGCGAGATTGAGCTGGCCTCCCGTTTCCTTCGCGGAAGAATCGTCGGAATCACCGGCTCCAACGGCAAGACCACCACCACCACATTGGTCGGGGAGATCCTGCGGGCTGCGGGCTTTCGGGTTCAGGTGGGCGGGAATATCGGAGTGCCCTTGACCTCCCTGATCGAAAGCTCCGGTTCCGAATCGATCAACGTGGTGGAGTTGAGCAGCTTTCAGTTGGAGGCTGTCTCTTCCTTTCGAGCTCACGTCGGGGTGATCTTGAATATCACCCCCGACCACATGGATCGATACCCATCCCTGGCAGCCTACGCGAGGGCCAAGCTGAACCTCTTGAACAATCAAAGGGCCTCGGACTTTGCGGTCTTGAACCGAGAGGATCGGCTGCTGCGCGACCTGGCCGAACCCTCGGCCGCCAGGAGGTTCTGGTTCAGCACCAGGGCTCCCGTGGATCAGGGAAGCTGCCTCCAGGGAGATGCCCTGGTTTTCAGCGATCGGGGGAGACGGGAGCCGATGGTCCGGGTGGAGGCCATCCGGATCAAGGGGCTTCACAACCTGGAAAACGTGGCTGCCGCAGTCACCGTGGCCCGTCTGTTGGGCGCATCCGTCCAGTCCATCCGGGAAACCGTCGCCCGCTTTCGCGGTGTCTCTCATCGACTGGAGTGGGTAAGGGAGATTGGAGGCATCGATTTTTACAACGACTCCAAGGCGACCAATCCGGCCTCGGCCCAGAGGGCCTTGGAGGCGTTCGAGCAGCGGCTGATTCTGATTCTGGGCGGGCGCGACAAAGCCAGCGATTTTACCGTGCTGAGTCCGCTGGTGAGCCGGCGGGTCAAAGGCCTGGTCCTGTTGGGGGAGGCCAGCCGCAAGATCCAGTCCCAACTGGCTGGGACGGCTCCGATGACCCGGGCTGCCAGCATGGAGGAGGCGGTCCGCCTGGCCTTCGGTCAGGCTGACCCGGGAGAGGTGGTGCTGCTGGCCCCGGCCTGCGCCAGCTTCGACATGTTTCGGGATTACGAGGATCGGGGTAATGTGTTCAAGGAGGCGGTCCAACGCCTCCAGTAGAGTCCGCTGACCGCCGGAAGATCGAGAGGTATCCTCCCGGCGGGATCCGGCGTTTCTGGATCGTTCCAAATGGCGCGAAAGCTTTCACCGGACAAACTCCTGTTTGCCGCCACCCTGGCCTTGGTCCTTTTGGGAGTGGTGATGGTCTTCAGCGCCTCGGCCGTTCCGGCGGAGGAAAAGTTCGGCAGCCCCTACTATTTTCTGATTCGTCAGGGTGTCTGGACACTTTTGGGGTTGATGGGCATGTGGTGGGTGATGCACATCGACTATCGCACCTACCGCCATCCCCTCTGTGTCTATGGAGGACTGTTCGTCTGTATTCTGCTGCTGGTGGCCGTTTTCTTTATGGATCCGAACCACAACACCCACCGCTGGATTCGGCTGGGGTCCCTCTCTTTTCAGCCATCGGAACTGACCAAACCGGCCCTGGTCATCTTCATGGCCTCTCTGCTGGAAAAGGAGGCGGACCGGGTGAACGACTGGCGTCACACCCTCCTTCCCTGTTTGATCCTGCTGGTTGTGGTTCTGGGTCTGATCGTGGCCGAGCCGGATCTGGGGACCTCCATCGCCATTGGGGCGGTGGCATTTATCCTGCTGTTCTGTGCCGGCCTGCGGCTTACCTATGTGCTGGGCGCCGGGCTGTTGGCCATACCACCCCTGTTTTGCCTGGTCTATTTCTTCGAGTACCGGCTGGAGCGTGTGCTTGCATTTCTGGATCCCTGGAGCGATTCCCTGGGATCGGGATTTCAGATCGTGCAGTCCCTGATTGCCGTGGGGAGCGGGGGATTGACCGGCCTGGGACTTATGGCGGGCAAGCAGAAGCTGTTCTACGTGCCGGAACCCCACACCGACTTCATCTACGCCGTCATCGGAGAAGAGTGGGGTCTGGTCGGTTCCCTGGCGGTTCTGGGACTGTTTGGGGTGTTTCTGTGGCGGGGGGTCCGCCTGTCCCTGAGGGCTCGGGACGGCTTCGGACGTTTTCTGGGGGTCGGTCTGACCGCCATGGTCGTCTGCCAGGCTTTTGTCAATATGAGCGTTGTGTTAAGTTTGCTGCCCACCAAGGGAATTCCTCTTCCCTTCGTCAGCTCGGGCGGGTCGTCGTTGCTGGTCAGTCTAATGAGTGTCGGCGTTCTGCTGAATATCTCCCAGCACTCCGATTGACAGGGGCAGCCTGCGCCGGCGCGCCGCAGGGGCGGGTCCGGACAGGGAGTCCATCCGGGAGCCTTCAGGTCTGGGCCGAAAAGATGCTGAAGACGGAATCTTCATTTTCTCGCACCCGGCGACCCGGCGAGAAAGACGGGCTCAGGGTCTTGATTGCGGGTGGGGGTACGGGAGGACACCTCTTTCCGGGAATCGCCGTCGCCCAGGCGCTCGCTAAGCGCCATCCCACGGCGGAGATTCAATTCGTGGGGAGCGGCCGTTCACTGGAGGCACGCATTCTGAAAGAAGCGGGTTATCGCTTGAACACGCTGTCCGTATCGGGACTGAAGGGGGTCGGGGGGATCGATCTGATCAAGGGAATCCTCAAGCTTCCCCGGAGTTTGTGGGCTGCCTGGCGAATCGTTCGCCGATTCCGGCCAACCGTGGTCTTGGGGGTCGGTGGCTACTCCTCCGGCCCTCCGGTCCTGGTGGCTTCACTGGCGGGAGTCCCCACCTTGCTTCACGAGCCCAACGCACATCCCGGAATCACCAATCGCCTGTTGGCCCCTTTCAGCCGCAAGGTGACCACCGCCTTTCCCGAGTGCGAGACCTTCTTTCCCGGGAAAGCCGTGCTGACGGGGACTCCGGTGCGGCCGGAGTTTCTGGCCCGCTCGAACAGACCGGCTGCCCGCCCATTCGTCCTGTTGATATTCGGAGGCAGCCAAGGCGCGCGGGCGATCAACCGAGCCGTGGTGGATGGGTTGGATAGGTTGCGCCCGCACTTGTGCGAGCTGCGGTTCATTCACCAGACCGGTGAGCAGGATTTCGTCCGGGTGGAGCAGGCCTATCGGGAGGCGGGAGCCTGGGCCCGGGTCCAGCCCTTCTTTACCGATATGCCACGCCAGTTCCCACAAGCTCACCTGGTTCTGTGCCGGGCCGGCGCCGCGACCCTGGGGGAGTTGGCGGCGTCAGGCAAGGCTTCCCTGCTGGTTCCCTTTCCGGGCGCCACCGACAACCATCAACTGCGGAACGCCGAATCGCTGGCGGCTGCCGGGGCTGCCGAAGTCATCAGGCAGGAGGAGTTGAACGGGAGCCTCCTCGCCAGCAGAGTCGAGCACTATTTCCATCACCCGGAGCAGTTGGAGCGGATGGAAGCCCGGAGCGTCCGGTTGGCCCGGCCCGATTCGGCCCAAAAGATCGTGGACTTGATAGGGGATGTGGCGGGTTTGGAGTGATGGGGCAGGTGCTGCCTCGAGATCTGTTCCAGAGGCAAACCGGCAACGGCGGGCTTCTGGTGGACGCAGGCTGATTGAGGCTGGAGCCGCAACCCTTTGGGCTGGCGAGAGGCGTGCATGTTCAAGAGGATTCAGAGGATTCATCTCATCGGAGTGGGTGGATCGGGAATGAGCGGGATTGCCGAAGTGCTGCTGAACCGGGGCTACCGGGTCAGCGGCTCGGATCTCAAGCTGACACCCGTCACCCAACGGTTGGTTGAACGGGGCGCACGCATACAGGGAGGCCATTCCCCAACGCACCTGGATGCTGCAGACGTGGTCGTGGTGTCCTCGGCGGTGAAGCCTGACAATCCCGAAATCGAGGAGGCCCGGCGTCGCCAGATCCCCACTATTCCCCGGGCGGAGATGCTGGCCGAGCTGATGAGAGGAAAGTATGGCATTGCGGTCGCGGGGACCCACGGAAAGACCACCACCACCTCCCTGGTGGCCGGTCTGACAGGACATGGCGGCCTCGATCCCACCGTCGTGCTGGGGGGGCGTCTCAATGCCTTGGGAAGCAATGCCAAGCTGGGTACGGGTGAGTTCATGGTTGTCGAGGCCGACGAAAGCGATCGTTCCTTTCTGCTTCTGTCTCCGACGCTTGCGGTGGTGACCAACATCGACCTGGACCACATGGAGAGCTATGCCGGGATGGACGATCTCAAAGGTGCCTTCGTCCAGTTTGTGAACAAGGTGCCCTTTTACGGCGCGGCGGTCCTTTGCCGGGACGATCCGGCCGTCGCCTCGATCCTTCCCCGGATCAAGCGGCGGATCATCACCTACGGTTTCGGCCGGGAGTCGGACCTGAGAATTCACGAAGCCGCCTATTCCGGGTTCGGCTCCAGGTTTGAGCTCGACACCCGTGAACAAGGCCTCGGTCCCTTTCGCCTCAACCTTCCCGGTCGGCACAACGTCCTGAATGCAGCCGCGGCCGTTGCCGTCGGATTGGACCTTGGTCTAGATCCCTCGGTGATGCGTTTTGCCTTGGCCGAGTTTGAAGGGCCGGACCGGCGTTTTGAGCTGAAGGGCCGGGTCGGCGGGGTCACTCTCATTGATGACTATGGTCATCATCCCACCGAAATCACAGCCACCTTGCAGGCGGCAGGGAATCTCGGGGCGAAGCGCCTGGTCGTGGTTTTTCAACCGCACCGCTTCAGCCGGACCCGGTATTGCTTCGAGGCCTTTGCCGGAGCTTTCGGCAGGGCCGACCTGGTCCTCTTGGCGGATATCTATGCGGCAGGCGAAGAACCGATCGGTGGGTTGACTTCGGCCAAGCTGGTTCAGGCGATCCGACAACGCGGGCACCCGGATGCCCGTTACCTGGGAGCTGCAGAGGACATGGCTTCGAGGCTGGTGCCGCTGCTTGAAGCCGGAGATGTGGTCATTACCATGGGTGCCGGGAGTATCGCCAAACTTGCGGAATCGTTGTTGAAGCGGCTTGCAGAATCGGCGCCCGGAGAGAAATACGGGCGAGACTGGAAAGAAGGGAGGAATCCTGCATGACGAGAGTCAAGGGGAAGTCGATGGACTATCTCGAGAGAAAACCAGGCGCCATTTTGGAAAGACAGCGCGTGTTCGGCAAGACCAAGGGTAAATCCGTGCGGGAGGTGTTGCGCTGGTCGCTCAAGCTCTCCTTCGGGTTGTTGCTGATTTCCATGCTGTCGTTCGGCCTTTACTGGATGAGAGACCGGCTCTACCACTCTCCCAGGTTCGATGTAGCCATCACGGAGATCAACGGACTGCAGAATATTTCGCAGAACCAGGTATTGGTCAAGATCAGTGAGCTGCAGCAGCCGGACCGAAACCTCATGAGACTCGACCTGGATCGACTGAGGCACAGCCTGGAGCTGATTCCCTGGGTGAAGACGGTGGTTGTCCGCCGGGTCCTGCCTGACAAGCTGATGATCGACATCGAAGAGCGGGAACCGGTTGCCTTTGCCCGAGTGGCCCAGGGAACCCTGCTGATAGACGGGGAGGGCATCCTGCTGGAAAACAATCCGGAGAACCTGTCACAGCCCGATTTTCCCGTCATTCTGGGAATGGAATCCGGTTACGTCCCTGAGGTTCTGCGGCGCAACCGGGAGCGGATCGCCCTCTATCAACAGCTGATGCGTTCCTTGAACCGGGGAGGCGCCGGGCTGAGTCGAGATCTGTCGGAGGTGCACCTGCAGGACCCTGGCAATGTCTCGGTCATTCTCAATGGAGATACGGTTCTGGTTTACCTCGGACGGGACGGTTTTCAGGAAAAATTCCGTCGTTACCTGGCCGCGAGCAAGGAGCTTAAGAAAAAATACCGAAACCTGGACTCGGTGGATCTGCGCTATCGCGATCAGGTGGTGATCAAAACCCTGGACCCCAATCTTGCCCGAGGCGCCTCTCGGAAAGCTCCTTCGGACGGCTGAGTTCGGCGCTGGCGGCTACAGAAACAGGGTTCATTCCGGGAAGCTGGAGGTCTGCTTGGCCCTCAAGACCAGATATGTGGTTGGCCTGGACGTCGGCACCACCAAAACCTGCACCGTCATCTGCGAGGTCAAAGATGAGGGTGGCCTGGAAGTGGCAGGAGTCGGATCGACCGAATCCAAGGGTTTGCGCAGGGGGGTGGTCGTCCATCTGGATGGGGCTGTCTCGGCCATCAAGAAGTCGGTGGAGGAGGCGGAACGCAGTGCGGGAACTGACGTAGAATCTGTGTTCGTGGGGCTTTCCGGGGGTCACATTCAGAGCTTCAACAGCCAGGGAGCGGTCGCCGTCATGGCCGAGAGCCGCGAAATCGGCAAAGCCGATATTCGCCGAGTTCTGGAGACGGCCAGGGCGGTGTCGCTGCCCTCTGACCGTGAAATCGTCCATGTGCTTCCCCAGGAATTTGTGGTCGACGGTCAAGACGGTATCGGCGATCCTCTGGGGCTGTTGGGCACCCGATTGGAAGTGAATTGCCATATTGTCACCAGCTCGACCACGGCTGCTCAGAATATTGTCACCGCCGTCAACCGGAGTGGACTCATCGTGGCGGACACCATCCTGCAACAACTGGCCTCTGGGGAGAGCACCTTGAGCCATGACGACAAGGAGCTCGGCGTAGCCCTGATCGACGTGGGCGGTGGTACTACCGATCTGGCCATCTACACTCAGGGAGGCATCCGTCACACCTCCATTCTGCCCCTGGGCGGTGACCGGATCACCAACGATATCGCCGTCGGCCTCAGAACCTCGATCCTGGAGGCCGAGAGGATCAAGCGTGACCATGGATGCGCCTTGTCGGTCCTGGTCGAAGAGGATGTTGCCTTCGACGTCTCGAGCGCGGCCGGCCGGCAAGCCAGATCCATCGGCAAGCGGATTCTCTGCGAGATCATCCAGCCGCGGATGGAGGAAATTCTTACCCTGGTTCAAGAGGACATCAGGCAAGCCGGTTATGAGAGGCTGTTGGGAGCGGGTGTGGTCGTCACAGGGGGGACGGCTCGGCTCAAGGGGGTGGTTGAACTGGCAGAGCAAATCTTCGATCTGCCGGTTCGACCGGGAAGTCCCCAGGGATTGGAGAAGATGGAGGAAGCCCTGATCGCTCCCGCCTATTCCACTGCCGTCGGCCTGGTTCTTTACGGCTTCCGCGCCCACGCCCACCGTTGGATAGGACACCCGGCCGACCGCAACTTCCTGGCGAAATGGGCCTCGAGGATGTTTTCCCGGAGGGGCGGCAAATTGTAGCCCGCCGATCCCGGGGTCGGTCCCGGTCCCTTCTGAATTCTCAGGCTGACTGCCGGGGTAGTGTCTACCAGAAGTTGGTGCTGGTAGTCCAAAAGGACACAATATAAGGTATTTTCTTGATTTTCTCGGTTCAGCCGCTTATGTTTTGGAATGGATTCAGGCTGTAGGACGGGCCGGACACGGATTGACGACCCGGTGTGGCGGTTCGGCGGTCGTCCTCCCGGCCAGGTATTTGCAGGAGTCGACCCGAGAGAGCCGGTCTCAGGCTCTGCCACGCCAAGGAGCGGAACCATGGAAACGGGCAAGTCCGATCGTTCAGTCAAGTTTCTGTTGGACGAGCCTCCCGCCAACGGCGCTGTCATCAAGGTCGTCGGTATCGGAGGCGGCGGGACCAACGCAGTCAACCGAATGGTTGACGCCGGCGTCGAAGCCGTTGAATTCATCGTGGCCAATACCGACACGCAGGCTCTCAAAAGCTCCCGGGCGCCCATAAAGCTGCAGATCGGGGCCAAGCTCACCAACGGTCTTGGAGCCGGCGCCGACCCGGACGTCGGTCGGCAGGCGGCCCTGGAGGATACGGACAGGATCATCGAGGCTCTGGAAGGGGCCGACATGGTTTTCATTGCGGCCGGTCTGGGCGGGGGCACCGGGACAGGCGCGGCGCCCATCATCGCCAGCCTGGCAGCCGAGCTGGGTGCACTGACGGTGGCCATCGTGACCGAGCCCTTCCTGTTTGAAGGAAAAAAACGGAGGGTTCAGGCCGAACGCGGGCTGAAGGATCTCAAGGCCTGTGTGGATACGGTCATCGCCATCTCCAACGAGCGATTGCTCCAGACCGTGGAAAGGGGTACCAGTTTTTCGGAAGCGTTCCTGTTGGCCGACGACATCCTGCGCCAGGGAGTTCAAGGGATTTCCGACATTATTCAGATTCCCGGCGTGATCAACGTGGATTTTGCCGATGTGAAGGCGGTCATGCAAGGCATGGGCAGGGCCTTGATGGGAACCGGAACCGCCAAAGGCAAAGACCGTGCCGTCAAGGCCGCCAATCGAGCCATCGCCTCGCCGCTTCTGGAAGATGTTTCCATCCAGGGAGCGATGGGAATTCTGATCAACGTTACGGGATCGGAGGGGCTTCTTCTTCACGAAGTCAGCGAATCGGCTTCCATTATCCACCAGGCCGCAGACGAGGATGCCAATATCATTTTCGGCGCCGTGATCGACAACAAGATGACAGAGGATGTCAAGATCACCGTCATTGCCACCGGATTCGACAAGAACGGCGCCGGACGGTCGATCCAGCTCGAGGCCAACCACTCCCGGGACCGGGGTGACGGCTCAGGCGCTTATCCCGACCCTCCAGTCCCGCAGTCTGAGGAGGGACCCATTCCCGAACCCGGGATCCCTCCGCTCCAAGGGCTTCCCTACGATCCGCGCGACCTCGAGGTTCCCGCCTACCTGCGCCGCAAATCGGACGACTAGCCCGCATTTCTCACCGGGGGGTGCGATCATGGCGCCGAATTTTTTCCTTCAGCGCGTGCTCGCGACCGAAGAGCGTAGCGGTTTCTACGGTTGAGGGAGCATGTGCGCGCTGAAGGGAAAAAGACAAGCCAGGGCGCGCCCAGCGCGGTTTGTGCCTGCATGCCCTCAAAACAGAGCCAATAAAGTACTGAAGATAAACGTTGTTCCATAATGTATCCAGCGACCCGGTGAGAAATGCGGGCTAGAGAGCTGGCCGGCCTTGGACCCCTTCCTGGGCCAGGGGTTCCCGGTCCGGGATATTTGGAGACCGCATGGGGGTCCCAATCGAAGCTGCCGTCATCGACTCGATGGTGGAGCACGCCGAACAGGAGGCCCCTCTGGAATGCTGCGGCCTGCTGATGGGCCAGGCCGGGCGAATCACTCGACTTCGCAGGATGCAGAATCTGGCCCGAAGCCCCATTCGCTACGAGATGGTTCCCCGGGAGCTGTTTCAGTTTTTCAAGGATCTGCGCACCTCGGGCCTCGAGCATCTCGGAATCTACCATTCCCATCCCTCTTCCCCGGCCTTTCCATCGGCTACCGATATCTCCCAGGCCTTCTATCCCGACTGCATCTACTTCATCCTGTCGTTGCTGGCGCCGGGCCCCCCTTCTGTCAGAGCCTTTTCCATCATAGAGGGCGTTGTCGCAGAACGGGTGATCGAGCGGATCTGAGAATAGGACCGCATTTCCCTGAAACAAAAGAAAAAAGAGTTATCCACGAAGGGCCACTAAGGCGTTGAGGTTAAACGCGACGGGATGCCAAGGTCACGAAAGGATTATCGATTTCCGATTGTTTTGCTCTCGTATGATCCGCCCGGCAGGGCGGGGGCCGGACTTATTTGAAACAAACCCCTTGCGCCTGGTGGCTGGAAACCGGTTCAAAGTCAAGCATGAGTAGATAATTGATTCACATGGATGCACAGGATGCACAGGATTTTTTCTGGAGACGGATGGCTTGAAGTCCTGGGCATCCGTGTTGCTTCAGGTAAAGCGTTTGCATTTGAGCCTGGGTTTGCCGAAATGGATGAGCCGTCCCACCGGCATGCCAGTCGCGTTACCGGAGTTTCCCAAAGGGCGCCGGTCGGCTCTCAGAGAAGTCGCCCGCCGGATACCCCCCGGTGCACCATCGGGACAGCGCCCCCCGGGAGCGCGGGCGTCTCGCCCGCATGCTGTCCCTTGGGTTGCCGCTCAGTTTCCCTGCGATGCGGCAGCCCGCCCCTCCTGCCGGTGGAAATCGCATGGGCCCGGCCGAAGCAGAGCCATGGCGCCGTTGCCGGTCGATCCGGGTCGAGGAGATGGGTGAGGCTATGCCAAGATTTGTGCGGGCGGGACGCCCGCGCTCCCGGGTGGTCTTCATCCCCTGACGCCGTGACACCAACGTCACAATATTGCAGAAGCATTCGGGGGTCGCTCGTCATTGAAGGAGCTCCATCCCTATTCGTGCCTATTCGTGTTCATTCGTGGTTTGTCTTCATTTCCAAAACGAAAACGGCTGGCTGTTTCTCCTCTGACCGGCCGGCAGGACGGGGACGTGGCTATCCGATTCTTCCTTTTTCAATAAGGACTCTTGGGTTAGCATCTTGACAGGTTTCGGATGGGGGCTTCATCGGCTTGGTTAATCGGAAGGGGTAAAAACACTCTGAGTTTCCCAGTCATACGGAAGGGTTCTGTTATGCGAATCGCGACGAGAGTTCGGGATTGGCGGTTGACGGCCCTGTTGCTGGCCGGAGTGGGTGTCCCGGTCTTTGCGCCGGGGGTGGAAGCCACCACGGTGAAGCAACTCAGCCTGGAGCAGCTGGTCCGCGGGTCGCAACGGATCATCCTGGGCCGGTGCGTTTCTCAGGAGACCTACTGGAACAAGACCCGAACGCGGATCCTGACCGCCACCCGGTTTGCGGTCACGGAGGACTTGAAGGGAGATTCCCGGGAAGTGGCCACGGTGGTGACGGTGGGGGGCACCTTGGACGGCCTGACCCAGGTGGTTTCGGGGACGCCGAAGTTCAGGGAGAACGAGGAGGTACTGCTTTTCCTGGAAGCCGGCAAGGGCAGTTACTGGATCCTTATGGGCCTTTCCCAAGGCATGTGTCGCATCGCCACCGATCGCCGGGGAATGAAGGTAGCCTATCATGCTTCCTCCGGGCTTCACCTGGTCTCGGCCTCGGCCGAAACCTCCGCCCAAACACCGATCCCCACTCGGGTCGAGCTGGATCGGCTGCTGAGCAGGATCCGCCAACTTGCCGCCATCACCGGCGAGTGACCGGCAGGATTGCCTTTGAGGAGCCGTTTCCGTGTCACCCAATCCATGCAATAAGGGGACCGGCCGAGAGCCGTTGAGAGGCTCCGAGTCCGGGCGGCCGTGGCGCCCCCGGAAGATCCGCCGGTTGGCGTCCCTCTGCCTGCTGGCAGTGGTTTCCGTCTGGTGGATTTCCCGGCTGCCTGTCCTGGCCTTCGTTCCCTTCCTCAGCGGCGCCAAATGGAAGACCTTTCCGGTTGTCTACAAGATCCACCAGGGCGGCCTGCCCTCTACCGGCAACCGCAGCGAGTTCGTGGCCATTCACGCCGGCTTTGAAGCCTGGCAACGACTGGAGGATTCGGCGATTACCTTTGCCTACGGCGGGGCTACCGAGGCCCAAGTCGCCGCCTTGGACGGCACCAATCTGATCTCGTTTCAGGATGACACCTATGATTTCGGTTCGCGGGTGGTGGCGGTGACTCTTACTAGTTTTCGCAGAGGCATCGATCCCCCCCCCATTCTGGATGCCGATATCCTCTTCAGTCCCAACCAGATTTTCTCGACAAGTGGCGCCCCGGGCACCTTCGATCTCCAGTCGGTGGCGACCCATGAGATCGGACATCTCCTGGGGCTCGATCACACGGCCATCGTATCCGCCACCATGAATCCGTTGGCCGGTTCGGGAGTGACCTTCTTCCGGGTGCTTCAGACCGACGACCGGATCGGATGCTCGGTCCTCTATCCTGAGCCCGACTTCAGCCGTTCGACCGGAAAGATTGCAGGGAGCGTCCTGCTTGAGGGCGAAGGGGTCTTCGGCGCCCACGTGGTGGCTCTGGACGAGGAGGGCCGGGCGGTCACCTCCGCCCTTTCCGGAGAAAACGGCAGCTACCGGATTTCAGGGCTGAGCCCGGGTTCTTATACCCTCTACGCCGAGCCCCTGGATGGGCCGGTGTTGGAAGACAACATCCTCAAACCGCGTGACTCCCCGAGCTTCAACACCAGGTTCACGACCACCTTCCTGGGACAGGGGCCGGAGACCGATACCGGAGAGCCGGTTTCGGTGGCTGCCGGCGACGCTCTTACGGGGTTGGATATCTCCATCTTGCCTGCGGCCTCTCATCACCTGAACCTCACCAGCCCGCAACTGGGCGCTCGCCTCCCGCGGGGTGAGAGCGAATCGATTCGAGTCTTCGGGAATGGACTTGGATTCGGCAACAATTACTTTGTCCTGGGGGAGGGAGTGGTCCTGGATTCACCCAGGTCAATCGGTGCTGCCGGAGCGGAAATTCAAGTCACCGCGGAGGGCGGCGCATCCCTGGGTTCGAGGAGCCTTTTCGTTGAGAAAGGGGATGCCCTGGCGGCCTTGAGCGGGGGGGTGGATGTGACGCTGCCATTCCCGGAAGTTTCCGGCATCCTTCCCCGTTCGGGGCCCCGAGCGGGCGGGACTCCGGTAACCGTCACGGGGATGAACTTTCATCGCGAAACCATCGTGAGCCTCGACGGTATTCCCTTGAGCGACCCCAAATGGTTGAACTCGGGGGCGATTCAGGGGACCACCGGCCCCAATGGTTGCCGTTCTCTCGCCCTGCTGGTGGTCAATCCCGACGGCAGCAATGCCCGCTTGCAGTCGGCTTTCGATGCTGTCTCGCCGGCCCCGACCATCGACTCCGTCTCTCCCGGCTCCGCCGAGGTGACCTCGGTGGTCACCCTTTCCGGGAACAATTTCGATCCGGTGCCGGAATACAACCGGGTTCGCTTCAATAACCATCCGGCAGAGGTGATCTCCGCCACCGAAAGCCGGATCGTCACGCTGGTGCCCTTTGGGGCGACCAGCGGTCCGATTACGGTGGAAGTCTGCGGTCAGATCGCCACCAGCGGCGAGTTCTCGGTGCTGCCGTTGCAGCCCAGCCGGAACCGTCCCCAGCCGAGTTTTTCCTACCTGGATCTGAGCCGGGACGCGGAAGCCTCCCGGTTGGAGTTCCGGCTGGACGAAGAGGACCGAACCCCCGACGACTCCATCGCCCGGATCGCCTTGCCCTTCAAGTTCATCCTGTTCACCAGGACGTTCCTGGAAGGGAGTCCGGTCAACATTTCCACCAACGGCTGGATTTCGCTGACCCCTGGGTTGGCGGGTACGGCCGAGTGGGAAAACGGCCGGCTTCCCGGACACCGGGTCCCGCGTCCGAGCGGTTCGGTTGGCCGGATGCCGGCCAATCTGATCGCCCCCTTCTTTCACGACCTGGTGGTCGGAGAGACCGACAGCCGTGTCTACACCCGGGTGCTGGGGGAGGCTCCCAACCGCCGTCTTATAATTGAATGGAGTAACTTCAGCGCCTACGATGATAATGGGGAAGATTCACAACCGGACTACACGACGCGGCTGACCTTTCAGGCGGTGCTTTATGAAGGGAGCAACGACGTCGCCTTTCTGTACCGGAAGTTGCAAGGGCCGTTGACCCAGGGCGAAAGCGCCACCATCGGTCTTCAGAACGACCGCAGGGATCAAGCCATCCAGTTTGGCTTCAACCGACCGCGGCTGTCCGAAGGCAGAAGCATCTTCTTTCGCTTCAATCCCGAGGACGGCAGCTATTCCTTCGAGCAGTTTCTGCCGCTGGTGACCGACACCGAAGAATTCCGCACCAACCTGGGCCTGACGGCCGACGTCCTCTCGGGAGCTAACGTTCGACTGACGCTGTTCGACGACGCCGGCCAGTCCCTCGGCTCCCGGACCGTGAGCGTTCCCCGAGGGGGGCTGATCCAGCTCAACCACCTGGTCCGTTACCTGCTGGGCACGGGGTCCAACCAACTCTCCAACCTGTCCGGCTCCGTCCTGGTCGCTTCCGACCAGATGGTGTTCCCTTACGTCACACAGATCGATAACCGGTCCAGCGATCCCAGCCTGGATCTGGGGGCCATGTCGGGCGGGACCCGGCTGGGGATCCTTTCGACCACGTCGGTGAACCAGTTTCGTTCCTCCCTGGTCGTTCTGAATGTCGGAGACGCGGCAGCCGACGTTACCCTGCTGCAACGGGATAGTAGCGGCAGCCTGCTTCACCGCCAGGAGGTCGCGATTCCCTCGCGAGGGTTATTCCAGAGCCGGGACCTGCATGCGGATTTCGGGATCGGCAAGGTCTCCGGACCTCTGGAGATCCTGTCCACCAACGGGGTGCCGCTGATTGCTACTTCCCGGGTCTTCGCCCTGGATTCGGGGACCAGCGGCTTCTTCCGCGGACTGGACCTGGATGGTGCCTCCAGCCAGGCGGTTATTCCCATCAGCCGGGAGAGCGGGGAATTTCGCAGCAACCTGGGAATCACCAACCTTTCCGAGGAGCCTGCAAACGTTGAGATCCATCTGTTCGATTCCGCAGGGACGCCGCTCGGGATGACCAGTGAGCAGGTACCGCCGTTTGGTCTGGTCCAGTTGAACCGGGTCAACCGCCGGCTCTCCGGTTCAGGCGGGGGGGGGGACACCCTGGGATGGATCCGACTGAGCGCCGACCGCCCCGTGGCGGGATTCGTGTCACAGATCAACAACCAGAGCAGCGATCCGGGATTCGCACGGTCGGACGTATTGTCTTCAAGCAAACTGCTGATACCCTCGGCGACCAATGTCAACCAGTTTCGATCGACGATCACCATCGTCAACGCGGGGAACGGGGAAGAGGCTCGAGTTCGGGTCCGTGTCCGAAACCGCCAGGGGCAAACCATTGGTGAGAGCCAGAACCTGACCTTGCCCTCCAACGGGATCTTCCACCTGGACGATCTTCTGGGGAGCCTCGAGGTGCCCAGCAATTTCGGGCCGGTGGAAATCGAGTCCTTGAACGGTGTGCCCCTGCTGGCGGTGTCGCGGGTCTACAGCATCCACGACGATACCGGCGGCTTCTTCCTGGCTCAGCCCTTTTAGTGGAGATGATATGACTGATCCAAACTTTTATTCCTTGGCCGACAAGGTGGCCATCGTCACCGGTGCCGCCCACGGCATTGGCGCCGCCATTGCCGAGAGGTTTCTCAAGGCGGGGGCCCGAGTCGTCTTTGCCGATATCGACGCCGTTGGCGCCCGGGATAGAGCCGGCCAACTGGATGGCTCCGGGGAGCGCAGCCTGGTGGCGCCGGTGGATTTGACTCGGTCCGGCGAGGTGGCCAGTCTGGTCGAGCGGGTCATCGGCCGGTTCGGCACGGTGGATATTCTGGTGAACAACGCCGGCATTGCCGGACCCACCAAGCCCCTGGTGGAGGTATCGGAGGAGGAGTGGGATCAGGTGATGGCCGTTAACCTCAGGGGCGTTTTTCTCTGCTGCAGGGCGGTGCTGCCGACCATGCTGAAGCATCGGTCCGGCCGGATCGTCAACGTGGCCTCCATTGCGGGCAAGGAGGGGAATCCCAACCTGGCGCCCTACTCGACCACCAAGGCCGGGGTGATCTGCCTCACCAAGGCCCTGGCCAAGGAGGTCTGCCAGCAGGGCATCTACGTGAATTGCGTGACCCCCGCGGTGATCGATACACCCATTCTGCGCCAGGTGGGGCAACAAACCATCGACTACATGATCAGCAAGATTCCCATGGGGAGAGTGGGAAAGCCCGAGGAAGTCGCGGCCCTCATCCACTTCCTGGCCAGCGACGAATGCAGTTTTACCAACGGCGCCTGCGTGGACATCAGCGGTGCCCGAGCTACCTACTGACTGTGGACCCGGCTTTGCGGCCGGGCGGGACACGCACATGAACGAAATACCTTTCATTTCCAGGCGGCTGAGCGATTCCGAGTTGAGGCAGTTCGCTGCCGAGGGTTACCTGGTCTGCGGCGCCACCCTGACGGCCCGGGGATTGGAGCGGGTCCGAGGGGAGTGCATGGGGGCCTGGCGCAGGGAGAAGGGCGACTTCGACCCCGACAAGACCTGGTTGGAGAATGCCCTGTTACCCAATATCCACCATCGGTCGGCCATGGTGCGGCAATTTTATTTTGCCGGACCTCTGGTGGACGTTGCCGAGCAGATCATCGGGCCCAACCTCAAGGCGGCGACCAGCCAGCTCACCTTCAAGACCGGGGGCAACCGCATGGTGTTCCCCTGGCACCAGGACAACGGATACGGGGAGTTGGAGCCCTATAACGCCCTTTCCTGTCTGACCGCCCTGGACGATATCGACCTGGAAAACGGCTGCCTGTGGGTCATCCCCGGAAGCAACCGGACCGGGCAGCAGGCCCATGCCAGCGGGAAGAGAGCGGCCGATGGCAGGCGCGGGACGGAGTTGCTGGCCCGGGCGGACGAGTCCAAAGCCGTGCCGGTCCCCATGAGGGCCGGAGAGTCCTTGGTGATGAGCTGCTGGACGCTGCACAAGTCGGGGCCCAACCGCTCGGGCCGAGACCGGCGCATCCTGTTCTTCCGCTACGCCGACGCCGATGCGGTGGAGGTTTACAACCAGCGCCGGCCCCGGTTGGGGAGATTGCTGAGAGGCCGGACCCGATTCGACGAGGTGCGCAGGTTCGAAGCGGACCTCTAGCGAGGTGACGCCTCGGACCGACAAGCAATGAAGGAAAAAGGAAAAAAGAAATCCACGAAGGGCCACGAAGGACTACGAAGGGCCACTAAGGGGTTGGAGAAGGCTCAAGAGGAATCCGCCAAAGGTCGGGAAGGGGGAAAAGATCTCCACGAAGGGCGCTAAAGTATCTGTTAAGGCGGTAAAAGATTAATCCGCGAAGGGACTCTTAAGGGGTTGGAAAAGACTCGAAAGGGGTCCGTGAAGGGCGACGAAGAAAGACACTAAGGGGAAAAAGTTGTCCACGAAGGACCACGAAGGGACACGAAGAAAGACCAAAGGAGGCCATGGCTCGATGGAATCTCGATTCAACAAACCCAGGGTGGCCATCAATCGCGTCTACACCCGGATGGGCGACGCCGGGGATACCAGGCTGGTTGGAGGACAGAGAGTGTCCAAGGGGTCCCTCCGCCTGGAGGCCTACGGCACCGTGGATGAACTCAATGGATTGGTTGGAATGGCCTGCCAGACAGCTCGAGAGCAGGCGGGGCGGCACCCGGAATTGCAGACGATGGTGGCCAGCCTGTTTCGGGTGCAGCACGAACTGTTCAACCTGGGGGCAGTGCTTGCCACTCTACCCGAAGACATCCATCCCCGCCAGCCCCAGGTGACTAGCCGGGAGATTGAGCGTCTGGAGCAGGAGATCGACCGAGCCAACCAGGTCCTGGAGCCCTTGCGTTCCTTTGTCCTGCCCGGAGGTCATCGACTCAACCTGGAGCTTCACCTCTGCCGCACCACCTGCCGGCGTGCCGAAAGGCACTGTGTCCGGTTGGGTCGGGAGGAGGCGGTCCCCGCCGAGGCTATTCAGTACCTCAACCGGCTGGGAGATGCGTTCTTTGTCTGGAGCCGTTGGGCGAGTCACGTGGTGGGAAGCCCGGAAACCCTGTGGGATCCCAATCAGGCAGGCTGAGCTTCGCTTGCCTGAAGCAAAAGAAAAAAGAGTTATCCACGAAGGGCCACGAAGAACGACGAAGGGCCACTAAGGCGTTGAGGTTAACCGCGAAGGGATACAAAGGCTGCAAAGGGATCGTCGATTTCTGATTGTTACACTCTGGTTTGATCCGCACGGTACGGCAGGGGCAGGGCTCACGGACAAACGGGAGTTTCCCAAACGGCGCCCGTCGGCTCTCAGAGAAGTCGCCCGCCGGATACCCCCCAGCGCGCCATCGGGATAGCACCCCCCGGGAGCGCGGGCGTCTCGCCCGCATGCGATCCCTTGGGTTGTCGCTCAGTTTCCCTGCGATGCGGCAGCCCGCCACTTCTGCGGGTGGAAATCGCATGGTCCCGGCCGAAGCAGAGCCATGGCGCCGTTGCCGTTCGATCCGGGTCGAGGAGATGGGTGAGGCTGTACCAGGATTTGTGCGGGCGGGACGCCCGCGCTCCCGGGTGGCTTTCTCTCATGACGTCGTGACACCGCCGTCACAATATTGCAGAAGCATTCGGGCGCCGCTCGTCATTGAAGGAGCTCCATCCGTATTCGTGCCTGTTCGTGTTCATTCGTGGTTCGTCTTCATAAAAACGATGGGTCGTTTTTCCTCATATGTTTCGTACGGCTGAGCGCCGCTAATCGGCTGGCGGCACCGACAGCGATCGGGCGGCGGCTTCCGCCACCAGGCTTCCCATCTCAGCGGTGGTCATGCGCCCGCCCAGATCGGCGGTTCTGTTCCCTGGTGGAGCCAGCACCTCGGTCACTGCCTTTCTGACGGACGTAGCGGCGCGCCGGGTTTCGGAATGCCCCAGCCACTCAAGCATCATGGCGGTGGAGAGAATGGCGGCCAGGGGGTTGGCCAGTCCTCTGCCCGCGATGTCCGGTGCTGAGCCGTGGGCGGGCTGAAACACGGCAAAGTCATCCCCGACGTCGCCAGAGGGCGCCATGCCCATCCCCCCCACCAACCCCGCTGCCAGATCGGAAAGAATGTCTCCAAACATGTTTTCGGTGACCAGCACGTCAAAGTCTTCCGGCCGCTCGATCAAATGGAGGCTGGCGGCATCCACGTAGAGCGCCTCGGTAGCCACCTCCGGAAACTCCCGGCTGATCTCTTGAAAAATACCCCGGAAAAAGGCCATGGAGGGAAGGATGTTGGCCTTGTCGACCAGGGTGAGCCGTTTCTTGCGGCCCATCGCCTGTCGAAAGGCGGATCGAAACAGCCGCTCCGACCCGGTTCGCGAGATGACCATTTGATCGCGGACCTCGGCGGCATCCGGCTCCATTGGCCTGAGACGTCCCGAGAACAGACCCTCCGTACTCTCCCGAACCAGGAGGAAGTCGATCCGACCCCCCTCCGCCCCCTTGAGCGGAGACAGATCGGATTGATAGAGGTAGAAGGGACGCAGGCCGCAGTAGAGATCGAGTTGCTCCCGCAGGTCAATCTGTGGAGCCATTTCCAGGCCGTTGGGCCAGCGGACGCTGGGCAATCCCATGGCTCCCAGCAGGATGGCGTCCTGCTGCCGGCAGGCGGCCAAGGTCTCCGGAGGCAGCGGATTACCGCACTGCAGGAAAGTCCCCGCCCCGACGGAGAATTCACGCAGCTCGAAAGCGACCCCGTGCAGCTCCTGCTCGACGGTCTTCAAAATCCTGACGGCCTCGGCGATAACTTCCGGCCCGATGCCGTCTCCAGGCAGGACGGCAATTCGAAATACTTTCTCCGGGATCACGGCTCCTCCCCATGCGTTTCCGTAACTGCGCCGATTGCAGAGACCGGCAGGGATGCCGGCTGATTAACATGGAGCTACCACCTGCAAAGAAAATCAATGATCCAGATATTGTATCATTATGTCCTGCGGCCTTTTCGCGGCGCAGACTCCTGCTTGACACCGATCCGTCCATGCAGTGGATTCCACTCTTGATTTTGCTATGGGTCTGGCCCCCCGGGGAGGGGTGGTCTCAAGAGGTCGACATCCCGCTGACCGTGAGCGAGACCGCGGGACTGGCCCGCCATCAGTATCCCATCACCTCCGGCATCCCCCTGCCGCGGGGGCTTCTGAAATCAGCCGCAGTGCTCCAATTGATGGACCGCCAAGGCAGGTTTGTCCCCGCCGCCATTCAGGAATTGGCTCGTTGGCCGGAGGACGGGAGCCTGCGCTGGATCCAGGTGCATTTCGCCGCCAGCCTGCCGGCCAACGGGCGAGTGGTGTATTTCCTGCGCCAGGTCGGCGCCTTGCCCAGGTTCCCCTCGCCCATCGGGCTGTCCCGGCGCAGGGAGGGGGTGGAAGTGGTCACCGGACCCCTCCGGATGGTCATGGGGGGACAATCCCAGCAACTGTTGGACCAGGTCTGGGTGGATGAGAATTGGGGCTACGATTTCTCCGCCCGAACCAGGATCCTGGAAAGCGGCCATTTCCGGATCGCGCTCAGGAGTGGAGGCGTCACTTACGGGATGGGACTCTGGAGCGAAAATCGGGTGGAGGTGGAAGAGGCCAATGCGGTTCGTGCGGTGATCAAGGTCTCGGGAACGTTTGTCTCGGAGGATGGGGTGGCGGCGCCCTTCGACTATGTGGCCAGGGTAACGGTATATGGCGGAAAGACCACCTTCAAGCTGGACCTGACGCTGATTCGGCCCTGCGGCTCGGCTGCCGGGGAGTTTCCGCTGGAGGATTTCAGCGTCGAGGCCAAATTGAACCTGGATCCGTTTTCGCGGCGGTTTGCCCTGGGAGGAGGGGATGGGGATCACCAAGGCCACTTCGATCGAACCTCGACCGTGTCCCTCTATCTGGATAGCGCCGATTCCTATCGCCTTTCGGGGGTAGAGGGGGATGTGACGGCCTCCGGCGGCAGCATCGGCCGTGAGCGCCCCCCCCAGCCCCTGCGGCGCAAGGTGCCGGAAGAATATCGCTCCAACCTGGGCTGGGCCGACCTGGCCGATGACAGGCATGGCCTGGCCTTGGGCGTGAAGTGGTTCTGGCAGCTCTATCCCAAGGCTTTTGAAATCCGAAAGTCGGGCAGCCTGATCGCTCGACTGTTTCCGGAGCAGGCCGAGCCCCAGAACCTCCCGCCAGGCGGGTCCAGGACTCACCAGCTTCTCTTCTACTTTCACGGCCGCCGGAGTTTTGCCGAGGGTCGGGTCAAGAATGCACTCATGGGTCTGCAGAAACCGATTCATGCGTTCGCACCCCCCTCCTGGTACTGCCGCGCCAGTCAAGCGTTTGGACCGCTGTCGGAATCCTCTCCCGAGGTCTATAGAGAGGGTTACTGGCCACTGGTCCAAAAGGTTGACGGTTGGATGGCAATACAGCGGGAGTCACTGGCGGCGGGCCGCCGTGACCGCCGGGGTCCAGGCGGGAGCGATGGTTACGGCTGGCTGCGCTTTGGCGGGGGCCGGCCCGGCGCGAAGAGCCCGCAACCCTCTCCGGAGGGAATCCACTGGTCCGACGACCGCACCTACGCTCTTGCCTACGGGCTCTACCTTCACTTTTTTCGGACCGGGGATGCAAGATCGCTGGAGGTCGCTGAGGAGGTGGTTTCCCACTGGGCGGACTTGGGCGTTTCTCACAGCCGGCATCCCGGCTCAAGGGGTTGTGCGCCCGGCGCCTGGGGAGGGCGTCGCCATGAGTCGCTGCTTCATTCCTTTCTTCTGACTGGAAATCGCCGGGCCCTGGATGCCGCGCGTTCGTGGCTGGAGCAGGCGGTGGCGGCGGACGGAGTGAATCCTGCTCAGGCGCCCCGCCATGCGGCCCCTGTCCTGGTCGGACTCGTCAAGGGTTACCAGATCCTCGGGGAGGAGCGTTACCTGGAGAGAGCCCGCTGGATCGTGGAAGTGATCCGTGCCTGGCACGACGGGGATTTGAGGCATTTGAGGAAGCTGTCCCCGGAACACGCCTTGCGGTGGGAGGCAAGCCGTAACGAGAGCCGCGAAACTGAAGCCTGGGAAAACGGGGAGCTCTGGTGGGCGCTCCACAGGAACCGGAGATGGTTGGGTCGAGACTGGGTCGAAGACTATCTGCAACGCTCGGCCGGCCCCATCCGGAGCCGACTGGAAGAATGGGTTGCCGGGTCAAGGGATCCCGGCCGGCCCCCGGAGCCCGGCATCGGTCTGGCTCCGGGATTGGCTGCCCTCTACGAGTCCGGGGGCGATCCGCGAGACTGGGAGCTGGCCCTGAAGGTTTTTGCCCGGGCATTGAAGGGTCGGGAGGCATCCCAGCCGTTCCCGGAGGATGGGTTCGTTGGCGCGGCACAGCATTTTCTCTGGTACCTGTCCCGGGAATTCGATCCGCCCTAGGAGCTCGACTCCGGCGGCACCTCTCAAGGCCCACTCCTCCAAGCGAACCTCAGGGACGCCCACCGGCTGGCGCGCCGGATCGGAGAAGGGGGGCAACGGCCTTGTGAAAGACCTGGTAGTCCTGACCGCCAACCAGACTGCGGGTCAGTCGACCCTTTCTGTCGATGACGAAGGTGGTGGGAAATCCTCCGATCCAGTCCGGCGCAAAGAAGTCAATCAAGGCGTCGTAGCTCTCCTCGGCGCTGATATAGGTGAGAAAGCTCACGCTGTTTTCTTTCAGGAAGGCTTCCACCTGGCCCCGTTGCTCGGCGTCGTCGACCGAAATCAGGATCAGCTCCAGGCCCCGGGCCTGGTATTTCCCATAGAGCCGGAGCAGGTCCGGAAACTCCTCGCGACAGGGAACACACCAAGTCGCCCAGAGGTTGATCAGAACGACCTTTCCGCGCTTTTCCCTGAGAATGGCCTTGAGCATGCTGGCCTCCAGCGGTTTCAGCATGGGGCTGTTGCCCTGGTCCGGCTCCGGGGAACCTGGGAATGGGGCCGGGGAGCCTGCCGGGCTTGCTCCCTCGACGCAGAGCCAGACCGCCGCCAGCAGCGTCAGAAGCCGCCACCGTGGTTGTCGTTTCCGTAAGTCCGCCCGGTCACCCAGGGGTATTGCTGGAATCGTCATCCGTGGACCCGTCCTTTGGGCAGGCTGGCCTGCCCATTTGCCTCGAAATTGACACAAAAACGGCAAAGATGCTATAAAAATTCCGTGTCGCTTGCTGGTATTGGAATTTGTCGCTGTTCCCAACCCCATTGAAACGGACGGTTTTGGGATACGGGTCTCGAAGTTGCGCACCAGGCGAAAGTGGCGGAATTGGCAGACGCGCTGGACTTAGGATCCAGTCCCGTAAGGGGTAGGGGTTCAAATCCCCTCTTTCGCACCAACTCCCGGCCATTCTTGATCGTCTCCTGCCCTGTCAATCCAAGAGAGAATGCGATAAACAGCGGGATTGCATCCCTGCCAAGGTGGATGTCTTGAAGGTTGAAGTGAACCGTCTGAGTTCCTGCAAGACCGAGTTGGCCATCGAAGTGGAAGCCGAGAGGTGGAAGCCGGACTACGAGGCGATTTGCCAAAAGTACCTGCGGCAAGCGCGGGTTCCGGGGTTCCGTCCCGGCAGAGCTCCCCTGCCGATCGTTCAACAGCGATTCGGGGATTCCATCCGGGCCGATTTCCTGGATGCGGCCTTGCACATGTATTTTCGGGAGGCGGTGGAATCGGAATCTCTGACGCCCTTGTCTCCACCGGCGGTAACGGAGGTCACCTTCTCTCCGGGCCGGCCCTTTTCGTTCAAGGCAACCTTCGAAGTGCCGCCCAGTCTTGAGCTTCCCAACTACAAGGGTCTGGAGATCGAACAGGTCTCGGCTGAGGTCAAGGACGAGGAGGTGGAGACCGCCCTCGGGCAGTTGCAGGAGCAATTGGCGGAGTATCTACCGGTGGAGGACCGGCCGGCCCGGGCCGGTGACCATGCAGTCATCTCACTGGAGGGGAAGTACTCCACTGCCGGGCGGGAGAATATCCGCGACGAGGACGTCACCGTTGAACTCGGTGGCGCCGGGACCCCGCCGGAATTCACCGACAACCTGAGCGGAGCCCAATCCGGAGAGACCAGAACCTTTGCCGTGACCTACGCCGACGATCACCCCAATAAGGAACTGGCCGGTCAGCAAGTGGACTATCGGGTGGAGGTCAAGGCCATCAAGCGGAAGCGACTGCCCGAGCTCGACGACGAGTTCGCCAGGGATGCCGGAGATTACTCTTCTCTGGAGGACTTGCGGTCCAGGGTGCGGGCTGACTGTGTGAATCGGAAAGAAAAGGCCGCCCGCTCTGAAATGCAGTCCAAGCTGGTCGACCTTCTCCTCGAAGACACGGCCTTCGAGGCGCCCGACGTGCTGGTTAAGGAACAGCTCGAGGCGAGATTGAACGACACCGTGCGCGCTCTGATGATGCAGGGCGTTCACCCCAGGACGCTCAAACTGGATTGGGAACGGTTTCAGGAACGGCAGCGAGAGCAGGCCGTGCGAGACGTCAAACGCGCCATTCTGCTGGAGCGTATCGCCGACAGGGAGCAGGTGAGTGTTTCCGATGAAGAGGTGGAAGAGGAGATCGCTCGGGTTGCTCAGGGTGCGGACCAGCCAATCGAGGCAGTCAGATCACGCTTGACAAGGGACGGAGGGGCCTCTAAAATCAAAGCTACGATCCGAAACAGGAAAAGCTTGGATTTGATCCTTCGCCTCGCGTCCGTCAAGCCCCCCCCGGGACTTATAGTTCAGCCCTAAATCAGTCACATCGAAGGCTTCAGGGGATCCCAACCACATGCTAGTTCCCATGGTAGTCGAGCAGACCAGCCGGGGAGAGCGCGCCTACGACATCTACTCCCGCCTGTTGAAGGACAACATCATCTTTATCGGAACCCCCATTGATGACAATATCGCCAACCTGGTGACCGCTCAACTGCTGTTCTTGGAGGCTGAAGACCCGGAGAAGGATATTTCGCTCTACATCAACAGTCCGGGGGGTTCCATTACGGCCGGTCTGGCAATTTATGACACCATCCAGTTCATACGACCGGATGTGACGACCATTTGCGTGGGGCAGGCGGCCAGCATGGCAGCTCTGCTGCTTTGTTCCGGAACCCATGGCAAGCGTTTCGCCCTGCCCAACTCCCGGATCCTGATTCACCAACCCTCCATGGGTGGATTGTCCGGCCAGGCCTCCGATATCGACATTCACGCCAAAGAGATTCTCCGATTGAGAGACACCACCAGCCAAATCCTCTCTTCGCATTCGGGACGATCCCTGGAAAAGATCGAACGGGACGTCGAGAGGGATTTCATCATGACTGCCCAAGAAGGCCGCGACTATGGACTGGTCGATCAAGTCATCGTGCGTCACGAATAACGGCGACCCAAGGCCTCCGTCATCCAATCCGGAAAGGGGCTGGCGAATTCCCCACAATTGAGGCGAGCCTTTTTCAGACGATTACAGGGTAAGCAATGTGGCAGGCCACCGGAAAGTCGTCAGGTTCGGCAGGTCCGCCCGGAAGCAGGAGGGCCGGTGCGGCGGCGGGCGCCGCGGTGCTCTGGTGGGCGGTGACGGCGGGCGCCTCGCAGGGCCAGGCGGCGGGGATGAGCCGGGAGGAGGCGGCCGCGGTCATTGCCCGGACCCGCCAGTGGGTGGGAGGATACCTGGAAACCCTGCCCAATTTCACCTGCCGCAAGACCAACCGCATCTTTATGGGTCCGGCCATCCGGAAGCCGAAGCTGCGAAAGTGGGCCAAGGAGATGCCTGACTGGACGAGGTCGAAACACCGCTGGGAGCGTCGGCGAGTCAGAACAAATACGAGGGGTGCGCAAAGTATCGGAAGGAGCAGTTCTTCGAGCATGCCTTTAAAGCCGTTGAAAGGGGGACACAGGAAGATTCACGAGTCGGAGTGGTTGGTGAGGATGGTGAAGGGGGAGCGGGAGAGTTACGAATGGATTCGGGGCAGCACAGATGGATATGGCCGCGGGTATTTCGCCGGTTGGCTCAATGAGCTGTTTCGGGAGGAGCTGCAGACCCGGTTCGAGTGGATTGAGGAGGCGGAGTTGAGAGGGTATGGGGTGCATGTCTTTCGGACTGTGACCCCGGGAAACTTCTACCATTATGGCGGGCAGGGAGACCAGGAAGGGGTTCGGGTCGGTTTCCGGGGCAAACTTTATATCGACCGGGCTACCGGCGGTGTCTTGAGGTACGTGGCCGAAGAACCGATCGGTTTGGGAAAGAAACACGACGTGAAGTCGGGAAGAATGCTTTTCGACTACGATTACGTCGAGATGGGTGAAGAGCAGGTGTTGCTTCCGGTGAAATCCCTGGTTTATACCAGGTATCGTGCATTCTCCACCATGGCAGAGAGTCTGTTTCAGGAGTATCGCCAGTTCCAGGCGGAGACCCGGTTGGATTTCGGGGGAGAGTAGGCCCGCAGGGCGTGAATGGGAATTTCCCCTCCGTTGACAGGCGTGACAGCAGGCTGGGGTATGTGACGAAACCGCGGACACAGCTCTTCACCTCAGGCTTGTGGGGTGTTTCCCGACCAGCAACGCGGGCTGTCTTCAGACGACAGCAGAACCAAGATGCGGCAGGCCAGCGCAACAGTATCGGGTCCGACCGCAGGCTCGGCGGGACCCTCCCGCAGCCGGCGCTGCGGTAGTGCGGCGGGCGCCGCGGCGCTCTGGTGGGTGTTGACGGCCGTGGCCTCCCCGGGATTGGCTCTCGGGGCGCCGGGGATGAGCCGGGAGGAGGCGGCCGCGGTCATTGCCCGGAGCCACCAGTGGGTGCAAGGATACAAGGAGGCATTGCCCAATATCACCTGCCGCAAGACCTTCCGGATTTTTGTGGTTCCGGCCATCCGGAAGCCGAAGTTGCGAAAATGGGCGAAAGAGATGCCCAAATGGGCCATTGGGAAAACACGAAAGAATCTGCGAGCTGTCAACTTGAGCAGGGCGCCTCGATCAAGATCGGCGTCGAGGACCGTAGGCCTTGAGCGGAAAATCGGCAAGTTCCACGAATCGGAGTGGTTGGTGAGGATGGTGACGGGTGAGGGGGAAAGTTACGAATGGATTCGGGGCAGCACAGATGGATATGGACGCGGGTATTTCGCCGGTTGGCTCAACGAGCTGTTTCGGGAGGAGTTGCAGACCCGGTTCGAATGGATCGAGGACGCGGAGTTGAGAGGGCATGGCGTGCATGTTTTCGGCACGGTGACGCCGAAGAATTTCTACCGGTACGGCGGCGAGGGCAACGAGGAAGGGGTTCTGGTCGGGTTCCGGGGTAAAATTTATATTGAAGGAGCTACCGGCCGTGTTTTGAGGTACGTGGCCGAGGAACCGATCGGTTTGGGCAATGAGCACGGGGTGAAGTCGGGAAGGATGCTTTTCGACTACGATTACGTTGAGATCGGGGGGGAGAAGGTGTTGCTTCCGGTGAAATCCCTGGTTTATACCAGGTATCGTGCATTCTCCACAGTGGCGGAGAGTCTCTTTCGCGGCTGCCAGCAGTTCACCTCGGAGACCCGGCTGGATTTCGGGGGACAGTAGACCTGAATGGGTCGAATGTGAGTTTCACGTTCGTTGAGAGGATGGAAAAGCGTGCCCGGGAAGTAGTGGATCCATGGACAAAGCGCTCCACCGTCGCGGTGCTCTGGTGGGTGTTGACGGCGGTGGCCTCCCCGGGATTGGCTCTCGGGGCGCCTGGGATGAGCCGGGAGGAAGCGGACGCGGTCATTGCCCGGACCCGCCAATGGGTGGCGGGATACCTTGAAACCCTGCCCAATTTCACCTGCCGAAAGACCATCCGGGTCTTTGTGGTCCCGGCAATGCGGAAGCCGGAGTTGCGGGATTGGGCGATCGAGATACCCAAATGGGTGGTCTCGAAGAGGAGCAGGAATAACGACGAATCGGAGTGGTTGGTGAGGATGGTGAAGGGAGGGCGGGAGAGTTATGAATGGGTCGGCGGCAGTAAGCGTGGACATGGATGGGGTTTTTTCGGTCATTGGTTAAAGGCTCTTTTTGGCGAGGAGTACAATACGGAGTTCCAGTGGGTCGAAGCTGCTCGCCTGCGGGGGTATGGAGTGCATGTGTTCCGGACGGTGACGCCCAGGAATTTCTGCCAGTATGGCCGGCCCGCCGAGGACAACGTCGTCCTGGTCGGATTCCGCGGAAAGATTTATATTGACCGGGACAGTGGGCGTGTTTTGAGATATGTGGCTGAGGAACCCATCGGATTGCCCAAGCGACACCGGGTGAAGTCGGGGAGGATGCTTTTCGATTATGATTACCGGGAGATTGGTGACGAGGTTGCGCTGCTTCCGGTAAGATCGCTGGTTTATACCAGGTATCGCGGCGGGTCGACGTTGGCGGAGAGCAGCTTTCACCGGTACCGGGAGTTCCAGGCCGAGACCAGGCTGGATTTTGGAGGGCAGTAGACAAAAGGGATTGTCGGAGAATCCAACGCGGAGCCGTCCATCGCTGCCTCAGCGACATCGGCGGATGGAGGCTGCGAAGGTCCCGGAGGGATTCGGGTAGCCGAACGGAGGAGCTGACTTGAAAAGAAACAGCACCGAGGAATCATTGAGATGTTCCTTCTGCAACAAGAGTCAGAATGACGTCCGCAAGCTGATCGCCGGTCCCACCGTTTTTATCTGCGATGAGTGTGTCCGGGTTTGCAACGACATCATCGATGACGACCAGGGTGTCGACTCCGACGCCAAGCCGCATCCCCTGCCGAAGCCCCATGAGGTCAAGGCCTATCTGGACGAGTACGTGATTGGCCAGGAGAAAACCAAGAAGAAGCTGGCGGTGGCGGTCTATAACCACTACAAGCGGATCGAGCTTGCCCGCAGGCGCAGCGAAGTCGAGCTGACCAAGAGCAATATCCTGTTGATCGGTCCGACCGGGACGGGAAAAACGCTGCTGGCCCAGACCCTGGCCAAGAGGCTCAGCGTGCCCTTCGCCATCGTGGACGCCACCACCCTCACCGAAGCCGGATACGTGGGTGAGGATGTCGAAAACATTATTTTGAAATTGCTTCAGAGCGCGGGCGGGGACGTCGAGAAATGCCAGCATGGAATGATTTATATTGATGAGGTGGACAAGATTTGCCGAAAAGACGAGAATCCCTCCATCACCCGGGACGTGTCCGGAGAGGGCGTGCAGCAGGCACTGCTGAAAATCCTGGAGGGAACAGTTGCCAACGTACCGCCTCAAGGTGGAAGGAAGCATCCCCACCAGGAGTTCACTCAGGTGGATACGACCAATATTCTCTTCATCTGCGGCGGGGCTTTCGTCGGTCTGGAGAAAGTGGTCGAGCGCCGCATCGGCAAGAGGACCCTCGGTTTTCGCAGTGACGTCAAGACGGTGCGGCAAAGACGCGACCTGGCCATGCTGGAGATGGTGGAGCCGCAGGATCTGATCAAGTACGGCTTGATCCCCGAGTTTGTGGGCCGCATGCCGGTGGTGGGGACCTTGGGAGATCTGGATATCGCCGCCTTGGTCGAGATTCTTACCAAGCCGAAGAATGCCCTGGTGAAGCAGTACCAGAAGCTGTTCGAATATGAAGGAGTCACGCTTCACTTCAATCCGGACGCCCTGGAGGGAATTGCTGAACTGGCCCAGGAGCGCAAGGTCGGGGCTCGCGGGCTGCGTATCATCATCGAGGAGCTAATGCTCGATCTCATGTACCTGTTGCCTGCCCAGCGAAAGATCAAGGAGTTTATAGTGACCAAGGAAATGGTGACTGCCAACTCCATCGATCTCTCGCTTTTGGAGAAGGCCGGTTAGGCCGCGGCAGGGCGGCTTGATCCTCTCCGGAAAGTGAAATGACGATGTTCGGTAAGCCCAAGGAAAAATCGGAGTACACCCTCTTGCCCATGGTTCCCATTCGGGACGTGGTGCTCTTCCCCTACATGATGATTCCCTTCGTTATTGGGCGACCCGCCTCGGTGAAGGCGTTGGAAGTTGCCTTCAACAGCGACAAACGGATCTTTCTGGCCACCCAGCACGATGCCGTGGTGGATGATCCACAGCCCTCCGAGATATATTCCACGGGGACCATCGCCAATATCGTGCAAAGTCTGCGTCTCCCCGACGGCAACATCAAGGTGCTGGTGGAAGGGGTGGAACGGGCCAAAGCGCTTCAGATTCTGGAAGAGGGCCAGTACATGAAGGCGGTCTTGCAGCCGACGGCGCCCGCCAAGCCGGCGCCAGGCAATACCGAGACCCTGGTCAACAAGATCACTTCGCTCTTTGAGCAGTATGTGAAACTGAGCCAGAACTTGAATTACGACACCATGGCGGCCGCGGTGCGCGTCGAGGACATTGATCGCCTGGCCGATACCGTTGCTGCCAACCTGGCCGTCACCATTGAAGAAAAGCAGGAGTTGCTGGAAATCTTCAATCCGGTGGACCGGCTCCACCGGCTGTGTGACATTCTGGATGTCGAGATCGAGAAATTGAACGTGGATCGTTCCATCAACTCGCGGGTCAAGCGTCAGATGGAAAAGGCCCAGAAAGAGTACTACCTGAATGAGAAGATGAAGGCCATCCAGAAGGAATTGGGCCGTAATGAAAAATCGGAGGGGGATGAGCTCAAGAAGAAGATCGAAGCGGCCGGTATGCCCAAGGAGGCTTTCGAAAAGGCCATGCAGGAGTTGAAGCGGCTGGAAATGATGCCTCCCATGTCTGCGGAGTCCACTGTCTCCCGCAACTACATCGACTGGCTGCTGGCCGTCCCCTGGAAGAAGCGCTCCAAGGAAATTCAGAAGCTCGAACGGGCGGAAAAGGTTCTGGAAGAGGACCACTACGGATTGGAGAAGATCAAGGAGCGTATCCTGGAGTTTCTGGCCGTGAGGCAGTTGGTGAAAAATCCCAAGGGCTCGATTCTCTGTTTCGTGGGTCCCCCGGGAGTGGGAAAATCCTCCCTGGCTGGCTCTATTGCCAGGGCGACCGGGCGCAAGTTCGTCCGCCTGTCTTTGGGAGGCGTCAGGGACGAGGCCGAGGTCCGGGGTCATCGCCGGACCTATATCGGGGCCTTGCCGGGCCAGATTATCCAGATGATGAAGAAAGCCGGAACCAAGAACCCGGTCTTTCTGCTGGACGAAGTGGATAAGATGAGCATGGATTTTCGCGGGGACCCCTCGGCAGCCCTGCTGGAAGTGCTGGACCCGGAGCAGAACCACTGCTTTGTAGACCACTACCTGGACGTGGAGTATGACCTGTCGCAGGTCATGTTCATTGCCACTGCCAACGTCATTCACACCATTCCCCGGCCCCTGCAGGATCGAATGGAAGTCATTCGTATTTCTGGCTACACCGAGGCTGAGAAGCTCGAGATCGCCAAACGCTACCTGGTCGAGAAACAGCGCCCTCGGAACGGCTTGAAGGAGAAGAATCTCATTCTGTCGGACGAGGCCATCCTGGGGATCATCCAGAACTACACCCGGGAGTCGGGCGTTCGCAATCTGGAACGTGAGATTGCCTCGGTCTGTCGCAAAGTCGCCCGCAAGGTGGTCAAAGATGGCGCCCGGATCTCGGTCCAGGTTGACCGGGAGGCTTTGAGCGACTATCTGGGAGTGATCAGGTTCCGCAACACACGCTCGGCGGAAAAGAGCGAAGTCGGTCTGGCAACCGGCTTGGCCTGGACCGAGGTCGGCGGAGAAGTGTTAACCACCGAGGCCACCTTGATGGAGGGGAAGGGTCGCCTGACGTTGACCGGAAAGCTGGGGGAGGTCATGCAGGAATCGGCTCAAGCCGCCATGAGCTACGTGCGTTCCCGCTCCCGCATACTGGGAGCTCCTCGGGAGTTTCACCGGAACTTTGACATGCATATTCACGTCCCCGAAGGATCCATTCCCAAGGATGGACCCTCGGCTGGCATCACCATGGCCACGGCCATGGTCTCCTCCGTGACCAAAATCCCGGTGCGGCCGGACGTGGCCATGACGGGGGAGATCACGCTACGGGGCAAGGTGCTGCCCATTGGCGGCATGAAGGAGAAGCTGCTGGCTGCCCATCGAGCCGGGATCAAGGTGGCGGTCCTGCCGAAAGGCAATGAGAAGGATCTTCCCGAGGTGCCCCAAAATATCCAGGAGCATTTTTCGATGCACTTCGTCGAGACGATGGAAGAGGTGCTGAAGATCGCCTTGGAAGATGAGATCCCGGTTGCCGAGGAGAACGCAGACGACAAGATCGAGGAGTACAAGCCTTCAATGGAGAAGGATTTTTCTCAAGATTCCATAACCCATTGAAGATCTCTTCCGCCGAGTTGGTATGCAGCGCGCCTGATCCGTCCCGGTTTCCACGGGATGACCTTCCTGAAATCGCATTCATCGGCCGTTCCAATGTCGGCAAATCCAGCTTGATCAACAGTCTGTTAGGGCGACAGGGACTCGCCCGCACCAGCGCCACCCCGGGGCGAACCCGGCTGCTCCATTTTTTCAGAATTAACCGATGCTTCTATTTTGTTGACTGCCCGGGGTATGGCTACGCCAAGGTTTCAAAAGACCTGAGACTCCAGTGGGCCCGTTTGTTCGACAACTACATCAGCCAAAGAGAGAAACTGGCTGTTTGTGTATCGATCATTGACTCGCGGATTGGTCCGACCCGGCAGGATCTGCAAACGCTCGAGAGGTTGCGCCAGGTTTCCCTTCCCTTTCTCATGGTTTCTACCAAAGCCGACAGGCTATCCGGAAGCGAGCTGCAGAAATCGCTCAAACACACGCAAACAGTCGCGGCGGCGGCGGTGGTGGCTTATTCCGCCACCAGGCGAACAGGCCGTGACAAGGTCTGGGCACTTCTGAGCCGCCATATTCAGGGGACAGCACAGCCGTAGACCCATCGCCAAATTCCAGGTGAGTCGCCGCCCGGCCTGTCGGGCCGGCTACCCATCGCCAAACTTGAAATCCCGTAACTCTAAGGAGTCTTTATGGACATTGCCGAGCTGAAAGAAATGAACATCGCCGCCCTGACTCAGATCGCCAAGGATCTGAATGTGGCCGGCGCAACCGGAATGCGGAAACAGGAGTTGATTTTCAAGATCCTCCAGGCCCAGACGGAGAAAAACGGACTGATTTTCTCCGAGGGAGTGTTGGAGACTCTTCCCGACGGCTTTGGATTTTTGCGGGCTCCTGACTATAACTACCTGCCGGGGCCGGACGACATCTACGTCTCTCCCTCCCAGATCCGCAAATTCGACCTGCATACCGGTGACACCGTCTCGGGTCAGATCCGGCCACCCAAGGATGGGGAACGTTACTTTGCCCTGATCAAGGTCGAGGCCATCAACTTCGAGCATCCCGACGTTGCCCGCAACAAGCTTTTCTTTGACAATCTCACGCCGCTTTACCCCGAGGATCGGATCCGTCTGGAGACTCAGTCGGACAACCTCTCCGCCCGGGTCATGGATCTCATGGTTCCCATCGGCAAGGGACAGCGCGGGCTTATCGTTTCGCCGCCGCGGACCGGGAAGACCATGCTGCTGCAAACCATCGCCAACTCCGTTACCGAGAACCATCCCGAGATTATCTTGATTGTGCTGCTGATTGACGAAAGGCCCGAAGAGGTCACCGACATGCAGCGGTCCGTCAACGGCGAGGTCATCAGCTCGACCTTTGACGAGCCAGCCACTCGCCACGTGCAGGTTGCCGAGATGGTGATCGAAAAAGCCAAGCGGCTGGTGGAGCACCAGCGCGACGTGGTGATCCTGCTGGACTCCATAACCCGGCTGGCCCGCGCCTACAACACCATCGTGCCTCCCTCCGGCAAGGTGCTCTCCGGTGGGGTGGACTCCAATGCGCTGCAAAGACCGAAGCGATTCTTCGGTGCGGCTCGCAACATCGAGGAGGGCGGCAGCTTGACCATCATTGCCACAGCTCTGATCGATACGGGAAGCCGCATGGACGATGTCATTTTCGAGGAGTTCAAGGGGACCGGCAACATGGAGGTCCACCTGGAGCGGAAGCTGGTGGAAAAACGGGTCTTTCCGGCCATCGACATCAACCGCTCCGGCACCCGCAAGGAAGAGTTGCTGATGCCAAAGGACGAACTCAATCGGGTTTGGGTGTTGAGGAAGGTGCTCAATCCGCTTTCGGCGGTTGAGACCATGGAACTGATGCTGGAGCGGCTCTCCAAGAAGAGGTCGAACAGCGAGTTCCTGGCCTCCATGAGCAATGGCGGCTGAGCCGGTTCGGTGGATCGATGAGTCCTCGCTTCCTGTCTCGCCTCAATCGCTGCCGGTTTCCCCCTGCATGGCCTGGATCAACCTGAGAATTTTCTCAACCACCTCGTCGACCGTTTGGGTCGAAGTGTCCAGATACACGGCGTCCCGGGCTTGAACCAGTGGAGAGTCGGCACGCTCCCGGTCCCGCCGGTCCCGCTGCCGTATTTCCTCAAGAATGCCCTCCAGATTCAAGGACCCCCGCTTGTGCTGATTCTGGGCAAATCGCCGCCGGGCGCGGGTAAGTTCGGAAGCGTCCAGGAATATCTTCAGTTCAGCCTCGGGAAAAACCTTGGTTCCGATATCTCTGCCTTCCATGACCACGCCGCCGCGCCTGCCGAGGTCTTGCTGTGCCTGAACCAGGATCTTCCGCACCCCGGGAATGCTGGATACCCGGGAAGCCGCCTGGCCGGCGGCTTCCGTACGAATTTTCTCGGACACGTCCACGCCGTCCAGGCAGACGCGAAGCCCCCGCGGGGTCGTCCTTAACTCGATACGGGCCCGGCGGGCCGCTTCAACGATGGCATCCGCCTGATCCCAGCCAAGTCGCTCCTGAGTGACCTTGAGTCCGACGGCGCGGTACATGGCCCCGGTGTCGATATGGAGGTAGCCCAGGCGCTGGGCGATCCTTCGGGCAACCGTGCTTTTCCCGGCTCCCGATGGTCCGTCGATGGCGATGCGGATGCGAGTCATCTAGCGAGGCGACGCCTCAGACCGACAAGCAATGAAGGGAAAAAGATATCCACGAAGGGGCACGAAGAACCACCAAGGGACACGAAGAGACTGATTATGATGTATCAATCGACCCGGTGAGAAATGCGTGTTCCGGCCCTTTCGACTGGATGGTAAACACTACCGCCGATTCAGGCAAGTCCGGCCCCTTCCTGGTGGGCGGATCATTCGAGGAAAAACGGCTGATCGTTAATGAAGATGAACCACGAATGGACACGAATAGACACGAATGCAGATGGACCTCTTCCATCGACAAGCGGCGCCAAACCGCTTCGGCAGGGTGGTGCCCTTGGTGTGGCGATGTCATGGGATGAGTACTTACTGGGAGCGCGGGCGTCCCGCCCGCACAAAGCCAGGCACAGCCTCGGCCATCTCCCTCACTGGAATCAACCGGGAACGGCGCCATGGCTTTGTTTCGACCTGGCCGATGCGGAGCCGACAGGATGACTGCCTGCAGCATCGCAGGGAAGCTCAGCGGGCGCCAAAGGGACAGGATGCGGGCGGGACGCCCGCGCTCCCAGGGGATGCGGTGGGGGGGGGACACCGGTCCGGCCCCCGGGGATCGACATTTTTAATAATTGAATATCGATGCACAGGATGCACAGGATGAACAGGACGAGAGCTTGCTGCACGAGAAGCCGGCTCCGGCAATGATCGCGTGCGGATTTGCGGATGCTCAGGATTACAAGCTAGCCGTTTCCTGACAAAATCCTGTGCATCGAACTTAATAATTCATTCAAATGATGCCCAGGATTGTGGGACGCCGGACTCCTGAAACCCAATCCTGTATATCCTGTCCATCCATGTTAATAATCCCCGCAAATCACGAGGCGGCCCCCCACCGGCTCGACTGCGGGCTCCGCCCTGGTCTCGCCGACTCCCCCTCCAGGGGGGAGTGATTGGCAGTACAAACCAGTAACGTTTTCCTGCCCCTTGGTGGAAATCTTTTTCTCCGAGCCTTTTGCAAAATTCGGAGTCGGGCATGAGATGGGGGCAGAATGCTCCTGCAAAATAACGCCCTCGAAAGGGATCTACACCTGGCTAGCCATGGGTTTCCCCCTGGGAGCGCGGGCGTCCCGCCCGCATACTTGTCAAGGCGCTGCTCCAGCGTCAGTCGGCGGGTGAACCGACCAACCCTGTGAAGCCAATCGCCACGACCCTGCCAGGTCTTGTGCGGGCGGGACGCCCGCGCTCCCAGGGACAACAACTCTTCCCGACAATAAATCCCGCTTCCTAGCGAATTTTGCAAAAGGCTCCTCCTAGTGTACTGCCTGATAAATAGATTTATTTAATATAACCTCTTTCTCAAGTGCCTCTCGAGCCCTCCGGATCTTGGCCAGCGTCTTGGCGCCATCCGCCTTCCACTTGTAGGGTTTCGGAGTCTCGTTCCGATCGGCCAGATATGTCGTGATCGCCTTGACCAGTTCCGTGACGCTCGTGAAACTTCCTGCACGCACGCAATCCTGTGTCAGGTCGGCGAAGAATCGCTCGACCATATTCATCCAGGAGCTTGAAGTCGGAATGAAGTGCATGTGGAAGCGGGGGCGCTTCTTCAACCAACTCACCACCTTTTCGTGCTTGTGGGTGCAGTAGTTGTCGGCAATCAGGTGGAGATCGACGTCTTTGGGAGTCTCGCGGTCGATCTGCTTGAGGAAACGCAACCACTCCACATGGGTGTGTTTCTGTTCAGTGCGATAGATCAGCTTGCCCTCCAGATAGCTCAGGGCCGCGAACAACGTGACAGTTCCATGTCGGATATAGTCATGGGTTTGCGTCCTGATGTGTCCTCGGCCTAGTGGCAGGCAAGGCTGCGTGCGCTCCAGGGCTTGGCATTGCGTCTTCTCGTCACAGCACAGCACCAGCGACTTCTCAGGTGGGTCCAGATACAGACCCACTACGTCCCAGAACTTCTCCTCGAACTTCTTGTCCTTGGAGACTTTGAAGGTGCGCAGACGGTGGGGCTTGAGCCCTTGGCTCTGCCAGATACGCGCCACGCTGTGGGCCGAGATGCCCACCTCCCGCGCCAGCGAACGGGTGCTCCAGCGCCCTCGGCCGGCCGGCGACTTGCCCGCCTCCTCGATCACTCGTTGCACGGTTGCCAGCGGAATCGACGACTTTGCTCCTCGGCCAGACTTGTCCTTGAGGCCGCCCAATCCTTCTCGGTCAAAGCGTTGCGACCACTTGTTCACGCTCGGGACGCTCACGCCCAAGCGCGAGGCGACCTCCTGCTGCCTGACGCCTTCGCTACGCATCAGGACGATGCGCGCCCGGATACTGTCGCGCCCGGAAGTCGTCGAGGCTCGCACCCGACGCTCCAGTTCCTGTGTCTCCTCGGGAGTCACTTCAAGGACCGAGATCGGACGTGCCATTGCCTTCCCTCCCCACGGGGAAGGATAACATGGCTCAATAATTATTTTAACTCATTTTTCAGTCAGGACACTAGTATCTTTCTTCGTGGCCCTTCACGGCCCCCTTTCGAGTCTCTTCCAACCCCTTGGAGTCCGTTGGCGGATCAATCTTTTTGCCTTTTCGTGTCCCTTGGCAGACCCCTCTTGGGCCTCCTCCAACCTCTTAGTGGCCCTTGGTGGTCCTTCGTGTAACTTCGTGGACAACTCTTTTTCCCTTCGTGCTCTTCGTGGACAACTCTTTTATCTCTTTCGTGGACAGCCTCCGGTCCCTGGGATTTCTCCTGCCGGAAAGAGCCGTGCCGAATCGGTGAGATTGTGTTGTATGATAGGCAAAGTCCGGGTGCAACCGGATGGCGGGACCGTTTCCGGGTGGCGTCGAGCCCCTCTGTTCTCTCGGATCCCGTCCCTTTTTCCTTCCGCCAATCGGGGGCAGTCATGGCCAGGCTCGATCGCAGGGAAGTGATTCAAGCAGGTGTCTTGCTCGGTGGCAGTGTCGCTGCCGGCACTTGGTCGGAGGCCGCGGCCGCTACCCATTCCAGTGAGAAGGAGTGCCGGTGGCAACAGGAATACACCTTCGGACACACCGTGCTTTTCATGGAGGAATACTACCAGGGAACGCTGGACATCCTGGGCGCCCAGAGCGGCGAACTGGATCAGATTGGGGATCTGACCTCCCGCGCCGCCAGCCTCGCCCGGAAGGGGGGCACGGTATGGACCTCCATGAATCTGGGACACCTGCCCTACTATGAGCAGAAAGACGACCGTCGCGGCAGTCCCGGCATTATGAAGACCCATTCCACGTCCCTGGGGGCTGAAAAGGATTTCGACCAGATGCGGCCAGGCGACATCGTCTTTACCAACCGGGCCAACAAGGCCGTGCTGGCCGCCAGAGAGCGGGGCGTCTACGTGGTCTGTGTCACCATCAACTACTGGAATAACGAGTTCAGACCTCGCGGCTACAATCACGTGTCTCACGGCTGCCCCGACGGGTTGATGCTCAAGGACGTCTCCAACGAGATCCTCCACAGCCATACCCCCTACGAGCAGGGACTGGTGCATGCTCCGGAAATCCCCGAGTTCGCCATCTGCCCTTCGAGCGGTACCGGCAGCGGATCGATCCACTGGATGCTGAACGCTGAGATCGCCAACAAGCTGGCCCATCCCAACGCCAAGGCGGTGGACAAGAGCGCTCAGTACCTGCGGGTGCTGACCGAGCGGGTGCAGCGCACCCGCAGCCATTTCGATCGCATCCGGGAGACGGCGGCCATTATGGCCGAGCGCGTCCGGGCCGGCGGGCGATGGTTCGGAAAGAGCATCGAGCATCCGGGGTTTGAAAGCGAATTTCACGTTGCCTCCGGTGTCGCGGTGGTGAATTTTGGGAATTGGGACGCCAACAGGGAAAAAAACGTCATGTTCATCAACTCCATCTCGCCGGCCTATCGGGAAGAGGTGAAGTTGGCCCTGGAGAAACAGGTGGAAGGCGCCTACGTGGTGGGCGTCGGACCCGGCTCGACGGACGGCGTGGTTCCCCACGGGCGGCTCATCGACGTGGCCGACGCCGGATTCGACAACTTTTCTCCCGAGTCCGGGGGGGTGATTGAAATTACCGGGCGGTCGCAGACCATCTGTCCCACCTCAGGGATCGTGGGAAACGTCATACAGCAGATGATGATTGCGCAATGGGCCGATGAGATGGTGCGCCGGGGGTCGGTACCCTATTTTCTGTTGGGCGTCTACCGGCAGGGCGGCCGGGAATACAATGCCGCCATGAGGCCCTTCTTCGAGAAGCAGGGCTTTTAGTGGGGTCCGCGAGCGCAGCGGGGCCTCTCCCCGAGAGCGGGTCGGGGTCGATGAGAGGAAATTCGGGAGGCAGGGATGGGTGACAAGATCCACCGACGTCTGTTTCTGGGAGGAGGCGCCGGGGTGGGCGCCTGGTTGTCCGGGTCCGCCGACCGGTCTGAAGTTCAGGCCGCTGAAACCGGCGCAGGGGGATGCCTCGGCCCGGGGGCTCCAACCTTTGGCCATACGATGCTCTTCATGGAGGAATACCACCAGGCCACCATGGAGATCCTGGGCCGCCTCAGCGGCGAGCTCGACCATGTCGGCGAGCTCAGTTCGCGGGCGGCCGGGGTGATCAAGCAGGGAGGGACGGTGTGGACCTCCATGGACGACGGGCACATGCCGGGGGAAGAGCAAAAGGCCTCGCGACGGGGCAATCCCGGGATTCTTCGCAACCATAAGGGACTGGAGGCCGCCAGTTTCGAGCAGCTTCAAAAAGGCGATATGGTCTTCACCAACCAGTGCAATCGTGCCGTGGAAAGGGCCCGAGACCGGGGGGTCTACGTGGTGGCGGTGACCGTAAACTATGTGGACAATGAATTCCGCCCGGCGGGCTTCACCAATCCCAATGAAGACGATTTGATGCTCAAGGACGTCTCTAATGAAATTCTGCACAGCCATGTTCCCTATTACCAAGGACTGGTCCACGCACCCCAGATCCCCGAATTCACCCTCTGTCCCTCCACCACCACCGGGAGCGGGGCGCTTCACTGGATGCTGACCGCTGAGGTCGCCAACAAGGTCTGGGCCGGCAGCACCAGGTCGGTGGACAAGAGCGCCGAATATCTTCGGGTGCTCACCGAGCGAGTGGAGCGGATCAAGCAGCACCAACCTCATATTCGGGAGACCGCCGTCACCATGGCCCGGCGCATTCGCCAGGGAGGCCGCTGGTTTGTGCGCAGCCTGGAGCATCCGGGATTCGCCAGTGAGCTCAGCGGAGTCGCCTCGGGGCCGATGATCGTGAACTGGGGGGACTGGGAAGCAACCAGGGAACGGAACGTCATGCTCATCAACGCCATCTCCCCGGCTTACGCCCCGGAGATGCGGCTGGCGCTGGAGAAGCAGATCGAGGGGGCCTTCGTGATCGGGGTCGGTCCCGGCTCCATGGACGGGGAGGCGCCTTCCGGCCGATTGATCGATGTCGCCGACGCGGGTTTTGACAATTTCTCTCCGGAGCGGGAAGGCGTCATTGAAATCCCCGGTCGCAAGGGCCGCATTTGCCCGACCTCGGGCGTTGTGGGCAATGTCATTCAGCAGATGATCTGTGCGCAATGGACCGATGAAATGGTCCGGCGGGGATCGGTGCCCTACTATTGGATGGGCTTTTTCCAGGCCGGGGGCAGACCCTACGACGATGCCATTCGGCCCCATTTCGAGGCCCAGGGGTTTTAGTGTCCCGCATTTCTTCCTGAAAGGATTCCATCATCACACCCGAGGAAATCAGACAGGCGCGGATTGATCTCACCGCCGCCCTTCGCTGGGCTGCACGTCTGGGGCTGAGCGAGGGTATCTGCAACCACTTCAGCCAGGCCGTCAGCGACGACGGTCACCGGTTTTTGGTCAATCCGATGGGCTTTCACTGGAGCGAGCTGGCCGCCAGCGATCTGGTCCTGGCCGACAAGGACCGCCGCATCCTGGAGGGTGGCAACACCGTGGAAGATTCGGCCTTCTTCATTCACTCCCGCATACACATGGCCAAGCCCCGGGCTCGCTGTGTGCTGCACACCCACATGCCCTACGCCACCGCCATCTGTTTGCTGCAGAAGGGCAGGCTTCTGATGGCCTCGCAAAATGCCATCCGCTTCTACGACCGGGTGGCCTACGTCGACGAGTATCGTGGATTGGCCTTCGAGAGCTCGGAGGGGGACCGCCTGGCCGCGGCCATGGGGGACCACGATGTGGCCTTTCTGGGCGCCCACGGGGTGATTGTGACCGGGCCCACGGTCTGGGACGCTTTCGACGACCTCTACTATCTGGAACGGGCCTGCCAATCCCAGTTCATTGTGCAATCATCCGGACAGCCACTGCGAGAAATTGAGGAGTCCATCGTCAAGGAGGTGGCTCCCGAGATGCAGTCGGGTCTGGCGACCATGCGCGACCTGCACTTCCAGGCCATCCGACGCATCCTGGACCGGGAAGAACCCGAGTATGCTCGTTAAGGCAGGCCCCGCCCTGGCGTGCGGATCATTTGAGGAAAAACGGCCAATCGTCAATAAAGACGAACCACGAATGAACACGAATAAACACGAAGACAGGTGGGCCTACTCGAACGACAAGTGGAACCAAAACGCTTCTGCAATTGTGTTACTTTGGTATCGCTTCGTGTCCTTCGTAGAAAACCTCCTCCCTATCGGTTGTCACTCCCCCCAACCAAGAATTCATCAACCCATTAATTGGTGTTCATTCGTGTCCATTCGTGGTTCGTCGTTCCCCTCCATGGATATCTTTTGTTGGTCCTTTGTGGTTATTCCCTCAATTGTTTCAGGCAAGTCCAGCCCCCGCCCTACGGGGCGGATCATACGAGAGCAAAACAATCAGAAATCGGTCATCCCTTCGCGGGCTTGGCATCCCGTCGCGGTTAATCTCAACGCCTTCGTGGCCCTTCGTCGTTCTTCGTGGCCCTTCGTGGATAACTCTTTTTTCTTTTGTTTCAGGCGGGGAGGAAGCGCAGTTTCGGTGGAAAACTTCAGGAGGCTGTGTCATGAAGGTGACTGAGACGGTTTTTCTGGTGGGTGGAGGCGAGACCGAGACGGTCTTTACCGACCGCATGGATTGCAATGTCTACCTCATGCAGGCCGGGGACCTCTACCTGCTGATTGACTCCGGCGGCGGGATGGCCGCCGACCAGGTTGTGGAGAATATCCGGGGGCATGGCGTGGATCCCGCCCGGGTGGAATGGCTGCTGCTCACCCACGCTCATGGAGATCACGCCGCGGGAGCCGCACCCTTGAAGCAACGGCTGCCCAACCTGAAAGTGGCCCTCTCGGCGGAAGCCGCCGGCTGGCTGCGAAGCGGCGACGAGAAGGCCATCAACCTGGACAAGGGACGCGCCACCGGAATGTATCCCCCCGGGTTTCAGTTTCTGCCCTGCCCGGTGGACCTGGAGCTTCAGGATAACCAGGAACTGGAGCTGGGCGGCAAGGTCTTCCGGGTGGTGGCCACTCCCGGCCACTGCGCGGGCCACATGTCCTTCCTGGTGGAGGACGGGGGCAAACTTGCTCTCTTTGCCGGCGACGCCATCTTTCCCGAAGGCAAGATCCTTCTTCAGAACATTGGGGACTGCGACCTGCACCAATCCATCAGGAGCGTGGAGCGGCTGGCCCAACTCCGTCCCGACCATCTGTTTGCGGGACATCGCCGGCCGATCGTGGACGAGGCGGCCAGCCACTTCAAGCCCGCGACCGACCGGATCGAGGCGCTGGTCCCGCCCTGGAACCTTTTCTAGAAACCCGGCGGGGTCCCGGGCCGCGCCAAGGGCCTGGGCCAACCTGGAGATTTGCCCCCGTGCTTGACCTGGTTTCAATCCGAAAACAATTCCCATCGCTGGAACGCACCGTGGAGAACCACCCGGCTGTCTTTTTCGATGGGCCGGGTGGGACTCAGATTCCCCGGCAGGTCATGGATGCCGTAGCTCACTACTATCTGGCCATGAACTGCAACATCGAGGGCACCTTCGTCACCAGCGAGGACACTGACCGCATGCTGGTGGAAGCCGACCAGGCCATGGCCGATTTCCTGAACGCTCGCTCCCCCGATGAAATCGCTTTCGGTCTGAACATGACCACCCACGCCTACAACGTGAGTCGCGCCATCGGCCGGACGCTGCAGCCCGGCGACGAAGTGGTCGTGACCGTGCTGGACCACGAGGCCAACGTCTCTCCCTGGCAGGCCCTGGAGGAGCACGGCGCCAAGGTGCACTGCGTCGACATCCACCCGGAGGACTGCACCCTCGACATGGAGGACCTGGAGTCCAAGCTCAACTCGCGCACCAAGGTGGTGGCGATCGGCTACGCCTCCAACGCGGTCGGCACCGTCAACCCGCTGCGGGAGGTGATCGACAAGGCCCATCAGGTTGGAGCGCTGGTCTTTGTGGACGCCGTCCATTACGCCCCGCACGGACCGATCGACGTGCAGGCGCTGGACTGCGATCTGATGGCCTGCTCGGTCTACAAGTTTTTCGGTCCCCACGTAGGTGTGCTCTATGGCAAACAGGAAGTGCTGGAGCGGCTTCCCGCCTACAAGATCCGGCCGGCCAAGCCCCGCTTCGAAATCGGGACTCAGAATCACGAGGGTATCGCCGGGACCCTGGCTGCGGTCGACTACCTGGCCGAACTGGGTCGACAGCAGGGCGGTGCCTACCGGGACCACTATCCGCAGCTCGAGGGCAGACGGTTGCATTTGAAGACCTGCCTGTCCGCCATCGAGTGCTATGAGCGGTCCCTTTTCCAACGGCTGCTGGACGGTCTGGAGCAGATCGAGGGTTTGAAGATCTGGGGAGTCACCGACCGCGAACGGCTCCACTGCCGCACTCCCACGGCGGCCTTTACGGTTCCGGGCCTTTCTCCTCGAGACATCACCGCCGAGATGGGCAAGAAGGGGTTTTTCCTCTGGGAAGGAGACTTCTACGCCCAGGCGTTGATCGAACGGCTGGGACTGTTCGATTCGGGCGGGGTCGTTCGGCTGGGGCTGGTGCATTACAATACGGCCGAGGAGGTCGACCGCTGTCTGTCTGCGCTGGAGGCGCTGGTCCAGGGGCGGACCTGAAGCCGACCTCGTCCGTGAAAGCCACGCTGAAAGGAGTGTTTCATTTTGTCGACACAAAGCGGGAGCGCTGAGGCAGGGGCGGTGGTTGGAGACGCTGCCCGGTCCAAGGTGCCACTATCCAGACGGCTCAGCTACTGGGACAATTCCATCATTCTCTGGGGATGGGTGCTGGTGCTGTCCAGCTTCCTGGTGGGAGGCATCGTCGGTCAGTCCTTTCCCTTGAAGTTGGCCATGCCCATCATCTTCTTGGGGACCTTGAGCAACGGGATCGTGGGAGCCCTGATCGGAGCCGCCGCCGCCCGTACCGGCTATTCCAGCGCGCTCCTCTACCGCTACACCTTCGGGCGCAAGGGAGTGGTGCTGCCCAATGTGCTGATGGGGTTGAGCAGCATGGGCTGGTTTTCGGTCATTCTGAACCTGACCCGGGACGGATTCGCCGAACATTGGGGTTGGGAGGCCGGATCGGCTCCATGGCTGATCGCCACCATCGCCATTGGGGTCCTGTTCATCATTCCGGCAGTGGTGCGCATTGGTTGGATTGCCTACGTGGACTGGATTGCGGTGCCCGGCTTTCTGATCATGGTCTTCATGATCATCAACGCCACCCTCAGGGGCGCAGGAGGGTTCGAAGTGCTGTGGAACAAGTGGTTCGATCCCACCATGCCGGCCTTCATCGGGTTCGATATGGCGGCCGGCGGTTGGCTGGTCGGGGTGACCATCATTTCCGACATGGCCCGCTTCTGGAAAAACGGCAAGCAGGCCCTGGTGGGGATCATGACGGCCTACGCCGGGCTGGTCACCCTGCAGTACTGGGGGGGAGCCATCGGAGCCGCCTACACCGGTGAGTTCAATGTCTTCATCATGGCCCAGTCTCTGGGGCTGGGATTTCTGGCCTTGGTGGCTCTCTGGTTCGGCGCCCAGTCTACCGTTCAGGGAGGCACCTATGCAGCCGGACTGGCATTCTCGGCGCCGCCCATCCCCATGGTCTGGGGGCAGGAGTTCACCCGCCGGCTGGCCACGCTCGGTGCAGGGATGGTGGGTCTGGTGGGGAGCTTTGTGGGGCTGGACCGGTTTGTGAACTGGTATGTCCAGTTTCTGGGCTGGGTGGTGGCCCCCATCGCCATGACGGTGATTCTGGACTACTGGGCCTTTCCGGAAAGGCGGAAACGCTACCAGAGCGCTCAGGGAGCGGACATGAACCTCAATCCCGCCGCCTACGCGGCCTGGCTGGCGGGCTTCCTGGTCGGCTTCTATGTCGGGCAGAACCAACTCTTCAGCGGTCTGATCAGTTCCATGCTGGCCTCCGGTCTGGTCTACTACGGCTGGATGAAGTGGTCGCTGTCCCGGGGACTGACGCCGGAGCAGCAGATGGGCCTGGCGCGAGCCCGCATGTCTCACCGGGGGGCGTGACAATGGCGCAGGAATTTTTCCTTCAGCGCGTGCTCGCGACCGAAGAGCGTAGCGGTCACTACGCGCGAGGGAGCATGTGCGCGCTGAAGGGAAAAGGACAAGCCAGAGTGCGCCCAGCGCCGTCTGTAGCAGCAAGACTTCAAAATAGGTCCAATAAAGTATTGAAAATAAACGTTCTGTCGTAATGTATCCAGCGACCCGGTGAGAATTGCGGGCTAAGGAAAGGTTGAGACGTGTTGACCGTTCTGGATTGGTTCATGGTGTTGCTGGAGATCGGGATCCTCCTGTGGGCGATTCGCCTGGTGTGGAAGATCGAGGGGGAGGAACCGACCGAAAGCATCATTCCGGCCACCGATGAGGACGTCGAGCTGGTGGAGTAGGTTTCGGGCTCGGGGAACACCCTTGGAGGCCTGAATGCGGGTAGGCATTCTGGGCGGGACCGGCCCCGAAGGCAGAGGTCTGGCGTTGCGCCTGAGTCAGGCGGGAGTCCCGGTGATCATCGGTTCCCGCAATCCGGAGCAGGCGGCCCTAAAGGCCGAGGAGCTGCGGTTTCGATTGAAGGAGGAGGGCGGGCCGGGGGCCGACATCGGTGGCCGGGAGAATTCAGGGGTCGTTGAGGCGTCCGACATCCTTATCATCGCGGTGCCGTTCGAGCATGCCGCCGGCCTGTTGGAGAGCTGCCGCGGCCATCTCCGCCAGGGACAGATCCTGGTAGACGTGACCGTTCCGCTGCAGTTTCGGTCGAACCGCCTGGAACTGAGGGAATTGCCCGAGCCTTCCGCCAGTGAGCACCTGGCCAAGGTCCTGCCGGAGGGCGTTCCCCTGGTGGCGGCCTTCAAGACCATTCCCGCCCACCTGCTGGAGGATCTGAGCACCCGGCTCGATTGCCATGTCTTTGTCTGCGGAGATTCCTCCGAGGCCCGCCGCCAAATCGTCCAAGTCGCCTCCCGGATTGAGGGCCTGTCGCCGCTGGATGTGGGTCGGCTGAACCAGGCCGCAACCCTGGAGCGCATGACGGCCCTGGCAATTCAAATCAACAAACGGCATCGGGTGCACTTCTCCCGGTTTCGCGTGGTCGGACTGTAACCCTCGATTCGAGCCACCGTCGGCACCTCTTCCCATCGGCTTGCGTTGGCCGGGGTTCCTGTGCCTGTCCGGGTCGGGCATTCCGGCTGAAATGGTCCTCAGACCGGAGACAGGCGCAGGGGTGTCGGTCAGGGATCTGCCGGAGGGAAGGGGGCCGGGTGGTTTCGGAAGGAGTGGTGGTGCTGGCCGGCGGGGTGGGAGCCTCAAAGCTGCTGGTGGGGCTCAGCCGGGTCATTCCACCCGAGCTGATCACCATCGTCGGCAACACCGGGGACGATTTCAAGGTGTGTGGGCTCCGGATCTGCCCCGACCTGGACACCGTCACCTATACCCTCGCGGGAAAAGTCGATCCCTCCAGGGGTTGGGGGGTCTCGGGGGATGACTTCGATTGCCTGGAGTGGCTGCAGGCCTATGGTGCTCCGAGCTGGTTCCGCCTGGGGGATCGGGACTTGGCCACCCATCTGTGGCGGACCCACCTCCTCGGGCAAGGCGTGGGCCTGGCGGAGGTCACCGCCAGAATCGGCCGGACCTGGGGGCTGCGCAGCCTGCTCCTGCCCATGACCGAGTCCTACACGCCGACTCGAATCCTGACCGAGCAGGGAGAGCTCCACCTGCAGGAATACCTGGTGCGGGAACAATGCCGGCCCCGGGTGCTCCAGGTGCGTTACCCCCAGGTCGAGCGAAGTCGGCTCCCGCCAGGGCTCCCGGAAAAGGTGGCCAGCGCCAGCCGGGTTGTGGTGGCTCCCAGCAATCCCTTGATCAGCATAGGGCCGATCCTGGCGGTTCCCGGCATGAGGGATCTGTTGGGGAGTTCCGCTTTGCCGGTCACCGCGGTCAGTCCGCTGGTGGGGGGCAGGGCCTTGAAGGGACCGGCAGCCAAGATGCTGAGGGAGTTGGGTATTCCGGCTTCGGCGCTGGGAGTTGCCCGCATGCTGCAGGGGGTTGCCAATCAGTTCGTGCTCGACAGGCAGGACAGGGCCCTGAAGGAAGAGATTGCGGGCCTGGGAATGCAAGTCAAGGTCACCAACACCGTCATGACCAGCCTGGCCGACAAGGTGGCTCTGGCGGAAGCAGTGATGGGGCCGTGGTGAAGGTCATCCTTCTTCCCGTCAAGGATCCGGCGCGAGCCAAGCAGCGCCTGGCCGGGCTGCTTTCCCCCGGCGATCGGAAGGACTTGGCCTGGGCCATGCTGGCGGACGTGGCCGCCGCCGTCCGTGGATGCCACGTCGCCGATCGGATCGTGGTTGTAGCCCGCGACCCGGAAGTGGCCGGCTATGCGGTTGAGAATGGCTGGGAAGTGTTCCGGGAAAGGGAGCAGGTCTCAGAGAGCCGTTCGGTGGACTGGGCTTCGAAGCTGCTGGGCGGGCAGGGAGCCAAAGCGGTCCTCCGGCTGCCCGTGGATATTCCCCTGGTGCAGGCCCGGGATCTGGATGCCCTTCTCGGTCCGGTCGCCCGGGGGGTTGCAGCCGTGCTGGTCCCCTCGCAGGACAGGCTGGGTACCAACGCCTTGCTCCGCTCCCCGCCCTTGATTTTCCCCTCCAGGTTCGGCGGCGACAGCCTTCAAAAACACCTCCGGCAGGCACGGCTCCAAGGCCTCCAGGTGCTGGTCAGGGAGATGCCGAGACTGGCCCTGGATCTTGACCTGGCTTCGGACCTGGTGCAATTCCGGAGGTTGGGGAAGGGAACGGCCACCGAAGCGCTCCTCCAAAAGCTTCAGATGGGGGAAAGGCTGGCGGTTTTCAATCGAGGCGCCCATGCGGGTTCCTGAGTACAGGGTCATCGGAGTTCCCGGATTGCCGGAAATCCGGTCGGGGAGCGGGCTGGGTGAGCTCCTCTGCCGGGCCGTTCGGGCCGCCTCCCTGGAAGTGGTGGATAGAGACATCTTTGTGGTCACTCAAAAGGTCGTGTCCAAGGATGAAGGCAGAACGGTTCGGTTGGAGTCGGTAAGGCCTTCTCGCCTGGCCCGCGCCTGGGCGGGTGAGCTGGGCAAGGACCCGGCTCTGGTAGAGGTCATACTCAGCCAATCCCGCCGTATCGTCAGAATGGACCGGGGCCGGCTGATTGTCGAGACCCATCACGGGTTCGTTTGCGCCAACGCCGGGGTGGACCAGTCCAACTCCGCGGCCGGCGAGGTCACCCTCTTGCCGGAGGATCCCGACGCTTCGGCCCGCCGCCTCCGCAGCTGCCTGCAGCGGAGCTTCGGAACCCACCTGGCGGTGATCGTTTCGGACACCTTCGGCCGGCCCTGGCGTGAGGGGCTGGTGAACGTCGCCATCGGGGTTGCCGGTCTGATGCCCTTGATGGACTACCGCGGCGGTCTGGACAGCGCCGGTCGCCGGCTGGAGGCTACCACCATGGCCTGGGCCGACGAGTTGGCGGGGGCGGCCGAACCGGTCATGGGGAAGACCCGCGGCATTCCGGTCGCCATCGTCCGTGGATTGACCTATCCGGCAGCCGAGGGTTCGGCTCGTGCACTGATTCGGGCGCCGGAGAATGATCTCTTCAGGTAGTTGGGCTTAACCCGAATATCTCACCGGGCCGCTGGATGCGGGACGAAAACCAGCCTATCTTCAGTAACTCTACTGGCTCCTGATCCACTCGCGAAGCACCTCGTCGATCCGTAAAGCATTCCGATACCGATTGCCCCGGCATCACTAAAGGGAATACGGGTCGTCGTAGAGGCGCTTCAGCGGGGGCTTTGTCGATTCTTCCTGTGGGCCGCAGCCGGAGAGGAGGGCTCCGGAGGCAACGATGGATGTGGCGGCTTTCTTGACAAAGGTTCTTCGGGAGGGTTGGGAGTCATCGGGGCGATTCTTTATGACCCGCCCATGGTATGTGGTTGGACGCGAGAAATGGGTCTTGAAACGTCTTCGGCCGATCATATATTCGAATTGACACTCTGACGGGGCGGGCGTACGATGTGCTTAACCGCGTTCACCTTAGAAGCCTCTTATGAAGCAGGTCGGCAATATACTTGTATGCGTGCTGTTGACAGCTTTGATGCTGTCCGCGCAGGAGCAAGGCGAGCCGCGAGAGGCTCGTCCCGAGGTCCTCAGCCCGGAGAAGTTTTCCGAGACGCATGGTTCCTTGTTCGACCCTCCGAAGTCGAACGAAGCGGCGGAGTTGACGGATCGGCTGCTCGGGTCCGAACCGGGCGCGGAGCCGGGACTCGTCCAGCGGCGGAACTTCATTGACGATCACATCTTCGGCAAGATGGAGCGCGATGGCGTGCCGCAAGCGCCGCCGGCGTCGGACATCGAGTTTCTGCGGCGCGTGACGCTCGACTTGACGGGGCGCATCCCGGCTCGGACGGAAGTGCGCGCGTTCCTGGCGGATGATGATCCAAACAAACGAGACAAGTTGATCGACCGGGTGATCGACAGCGAAGAGTATGTCGAGAAGTGGGCCTACCACTTCATGGATCTGTTCCGCGCGAACGGCAAGATGGGGCGCGGGCAAAACCTCTTCCACTTTTGGATGAAGCAGAACCTGCGCGCCGACAGGCCCTACGACGAGGTTGCGTACGACATCATCTCGGCATCGGCGAAGAGCAACCACGTGGTGGCTGCGTCGAACGTGATGGCGCGGGAGCACATCCAGGGGGCGCCACAGCCCAAGGACGGCGATGACCTTGGCATGGTGCATCAGCTCGATACGCACGATGAGCTGGCGATTCACTACGCCAAGATCTTCATGGGACTGAATCTGTCGTGTATTTCGTGCCACGACGGGCAAGGGCACCTCGAGAAGGTGAACGTCTGGCTGAGCACGAAGAGTCGGACGGAGTTCTTCCAACTGGCTGCGTTCATGGGCCGTTCGCGGTATCTGATGTATTTCGAGAAAGGGCAGCCGCAGTCGGGCGAGTTTTTACTGGATGACGGCAATCCCGGCTACGATACCGAGGGCGAGAGCATGGTTCGCGTCGCCCGGCTGGGCGGGCCGGATAGTCCGGTGTTCCTGCTGAGCGGCGAAGAGCCGCAGCCCGGCGAGGAACCGCGCGAGGCGCTGGGACGGATGTTGGCCGCCCATCCGCAGTTCGCTCGCGGCACCGTGAACCGCTTCTGGGCGAAGTTGATGGGCTTCGGGATCGTCGAGCCGTTCGACGAGTTTGATTTGCTGCGACAGGACCCGGACAACCTGCCCGAAGGCTGGGAGTTGCAGCCGTCACACCCGGAGTTGCTGGACGAGTTGGCGCAGAGTTTTCGCGAGAGCGACTACAGCATCAAGGAGTTGATGCGAACGATCACCAAGTCGAGCGCGTATCGGTTGTCGGCACGGTTCCAGGGTGAATGGAAAGATTCCTACGCGCCGTACTTCGCACGCAAGTTCGTACGACGGCTGAGTGCCGAGGAATTGCACGACGCGATTGCGCTCGCTACGGACCGCCCCGGGGACTTCAAGTTCGGGGATAACAAAGTCGGCATGACGTTGAAGCTGGCCGGGCCTCCGGGCGGCCGCGATGTGCGGACGTTCCTGCGGACTTTTGGTCAGTCGGACCGCAATACGCCGCCGCGGGAGGTTCCCGGTTCACTGCTGCATCCGTTGGCCCTGATGCAGTCGCCGGTGGTGACCGATCGCGTAATCGCCAAGGAAGACAGCCGCCTGAAGAACCTGCTCGACAGCTACGACAACGATCGGGTGGTTGACGAGATGTTCCTGGGGACGCTTTCGCGTCCACCGTCGAGCGAGGAGAAAATGGTTGCTTTGGCGGCCTTGAACACGGACCGCGTCACGGGGGCGGAAAATTTGCAGTGGGCGCTGATCAATAGCGTGGAGTTCTTCTTCAATTACTAGCGGCGGGTAATCGGGCACGTTATGCCGTGCCCCCAGGGTTGGCGGAGGTCGCACCAGCTTGTGTTCGGGAGGTGTTCCGATGACGGAGCCCAGGAAAGTAGGAGATCTGCTGAGAACGCGACGCGATTTGCTGCGGCTGGGCGGACTCGGTCTTCTTGGCGCCTCGATCGACGGGGTGTGGCCGCTGCAAGTTTCCGCCAAGCCATCCGGCGCCAGGGTACAGCCGCGCGAAACGGCGCGGAACGTTCTCTTCTACGAGATGTCGGGCGCGATCAGCCACGTCGACTCATACGATTTCAAAGAAAGCCCGGGGACACCCAAGGATCTCGCGATGACACAGTTGGCGCCGGACCTGCATATGTCGCAGCTCCTGCTGCCGAAGATGTCGAAGCACATGGACAAAATTGCCGTTGTGCGATCGATGAAGAGCCATGAAGAGGTTCACTTCCGGGCGCAGTATTACTTGCAGACCGGTCGGCAGATGAACTTGGCGTTTGCGCGCGAGATTCCCGCGATCGGCTCGGTGATCGCGGCCGAGTTGGAAGAGCGGCGGCGTCCGACCGATACCTTCCCCACTTACCTGTCGTTCGACTTGGAGAAGGGTTCAGCCGGGGCTCTGTCGACAGGATTCCTTCCGGCGCGGTTCTCGGTGGTTGACATCAATACCGAAGCGGTGGCGGATTCACCCTCGCTCGATCGGAAGGTGGTGGAACTGCTGGAAGAGCGTTGGGCGCTTTTGAGCAAGTTGCGCGACGTCAGGCACAAGCGGCTTTCCGGCCTCGGGCGGAAGATGTTGGGCTACGACGACTTCTACGACGCAGCCTATGGCTTGCTTTCGGATGAGCGCTGGCCGGCGGCGTTTAGCATCACCGAAGAAGACAAGAAGCGCTACGGAACGCATCGCGCGGGGGTCTCTTCGATCCTGGCGCGGAATGTGTTGGCGCAGGATGCCGGAACCCACTACATCCATATCTGCCACTCCGGCTGGGACCACCACACTCACATCTGGGATCGTTCCAAAGACTCGAATCACTACAAACTCTGCGCCGAGTACGATCAGGCGTTCTCGGCCTTGCTCGAGGATCTTGCCAGGATTCCGTCGAAGACCAATCCGGAGAAGACCCTGCTCGACGAGACGTTGGTCGTCAATATGAGCGAGTTCGGTCGGACACCGGGCGCGCTTAACAACATGCAGGGGCGTGACCATCACAACCCGGTTTACCCGGCGCTGTTCGCGGGCGCGGGCGTGAAGGGTGGCGTGCGGCATGGGGCGTCGGATGCGGATGGCGCGACCTGCGCGGAGACGGGTTGGGCTCACAAGGAACAGCCTAGCAACGAGAACGTTCTGGCGACAATCTATTCGGCGCTGGGGATTGACTGGTCCAAGCAGATCCGCAACACTCCTTCGGGACGTCCCTATGTTTATGTTGATCCGCTGGGTGCGAACGGCTACATCCCGACGGATGAGCTTTCGGAAATCTACGGTTAGCTCTTGCGTAGATCAGCTTCGTTCCCCCCAACCTTCAGTTGACGTAGTTACCTGCAATAAGGACCGGCACGGACGCCGGTTCGGCCCGCCCTGGCGTGAGCGCCACTTTCTTTGGTTGTCTTGTTTGCTGGTCGGGGTCGCGGTGATGCCACTTCGCGCCGCCGAGCCGGGGATGGTTTTTGTCCCCGGCGGGGCGTTTCTGCGGGGGCGGTCCCATCCTCTTCCCGATGATGATATGAAAAGGCGGCCGACGCTACTCAAGGACGATCGGCCGGCGAAGATAGTCCATGTCGAGCCGTTCTACCTCGATGAGCATGAGGTGACGAACGAGGCCTATCGGCGGTTTCTCGAGGCGACGGGGCAGCAACCGCCGTTCCATTGGGTGGACGGCGAGATCGCGGAGGGTGAGGAGAAACATCCGGTTGTGAACGTGAATTGGCAGGAGGCGGCGGCCTACTGCGAGTCCTTGGGGAAACGCCTTCCGACGGAGGCCGAATGGGAGCGGGCGGCGCGCGGGTATGCCGAAGGAGCGAAGTTTCCATGGGGGGAGGAGGAACCAACCAAGGACCAGCAGGCGCATTTCAATGTGCTCGACGGCACACGCGCCGTCTGCCGGTTTCCGAAGAACAGGTTCGGACTGTGCGACATGGCGGGCAATGTGTGGGAGTGGTGCTTCGACCGCTATGAGCGGCTCTACTACCAGCGGTCTCCCGAGAAGAATCCAAGCGGCCCGGATGAGGGGATGTACCGCGTGCTGCGTGGGGGGTCGTGGGCGGATGCGGCGAAGTATTTGACTTGTGCCTATCGAAGTTTCGCGCGGCCTCGGGAGCGGAGTCCCAATATTGGGTTTCGGTGTGCCAAGGATTTCCCGCCAAGGCGCTAGTGTTCTGTCTCAGGAATAGGGTTGCCATATTTCGGAGCGCAACGGCGCCGGATTCTAGGAGCGACGACGAGCCAATGCTCATTCATTGCGAGGAGGAGCGACGACGAAGACGGCGCCGTTCCGCCCGAACCCTTGGGGCCGATGGAGGTTCCGGGGCGGGAGAGCATAACGGTGCTTGTTGGCTGAAACGCAACGGGCCTCTCCTACCGACCGTTTCCGGGTGGAACCTCCATCGGAGATGGTAACCTTATTTCTGAGACAGGACACTAGCTACTGCCAAGCGCGCTAACCCATCTTTTTATTCAAAAAACGTCCCCTGGTTGCCCCCTGGCGTGAAGGGCTGGTAAACGTCGCCATCGGGGTTTCCGGACTCACGCCACTGATCGATTTCCGGGGTGGACTCGACAGCGCAGGCCGCTCAAGACATATCAGTCCCAGAATGGCCACCCCCCCCTTGAAGCGGCAAGTGGTTGATTCTGTTGGCCAGGATGTTCCTGAGTCGAAAGGGGCCCCGAGGTTTGCCCCCCGCTGCTTGCTACCTTGGCTTGGCCCGATCTTGATGGGATTCATAATATGCCCTCAGGATGGCATTGATCCGGCTGTGGTAACCCTTACCCTGGTCCTTCAACCACTGCAGCACGTCTGCGTCCAGACGCACGGTAAGCTGCTTTTTCCCGGGCGGGACTACCACCCGCGCATCCCGAAAGAAGGCCGCATCGAGTGCCGGAATATCGGAGTAATCGATATTCGAGTCGCTCATCGCATCAAGGCGTTTCAAGTCGCTCTTGGTAGGCTTTTTCTTCACGGCGATTGCCCTTTCTCATCGAAATTATTCGCATGCGCACCCCGCGTGGCGTGTGCGCCACCACTACAACACGGCCCTCGAGGTGCCCCAGGGTAATGAATCTCGGTTCGCCGTAATCGAAGCGGTTGTCTTCAAACGTGACGCACGGTCCGGCGAACACAATTTCTGCATCATCAAAGCTGAGGCCATGCTTGGACAGGTTCTCTTGGCTCTTTGTCTCGTCCCATTCATACACGGCCACAGGCTCTCATATAATTACAAGTGTAGCTACAAGATCTACGTCTGGCAAGAGCAAGAGGAAAATAACCCTGCGTTGTGGATGAACAAGTCCTCTCAGAAATAGAGTCTTTGTAAATCTTGTGGGGGACATAGTGGACGTTGTGCATTGCCCGAAAAACTATGCTTGCATCTCCTGGCTTATCGAAAGTCGGGGCGTTTGGTGTTCTGCCAAAGCTGGGCGGCCAACTGTAGGGCCTGGGTGAGTTCATCGGCGGTCATTTGGGTTTTGATTCTGTCCTTCCACCCAAAGGATCCCTGGTCCCCCCCGAAGGCGCCCAGACTCATCCAGGCGTACGCTTTCACGAGGTCTTTTTGGCCGGCCTCGCCGGTGAAGAACATCCAACCAAGGCGGCCTTGAGCCTGGGCGAAACCTTGGCGGGCGGAGTGTTCCAGCCAGTAGCGGGCCTTCCGGTAGTGCTTGGGTACTTCGCCGTACCCCGCGTAATGAAAAAGGCCAAGCCGCCACTGGGCGAGCGGGTTCCCTTGCTCGGCTGCGAGGGTGTACCACTTGACGGCCTCGCTGTGGTTCGGTGGAATGTGCTCGCCGTGCTCGTAGATACGGCCAAGGGCCAGCTGGGCGTCGGGGTTGCCCTTTTCGGCGGCCAGCCGTAACCAATTTCGGCACCGGCGGGGCCTCTTTGCGAACTCTACTCCCCGAACCGTGACGGCATAACGGTAGAGCACCGCAAGATTATATTGCGCTTCGGGGTCTCCGGCCTCGGCGGCGGCCCACGTTTGCTCGAGGTCCTCTATCTGCGCGGGTGAACTGTGAGCGACGGCCAAGACCAGGGCCAAGGCCAGTGCGGGGACGGTCGGCTTCATCAAGCACCTTCCTTTCGCAGTGAGGAAAATTTGGCCTCTCAATCCAAGCCGGAAGGAAATTGCAGATCGTACTTTCTGTCTGAGTCCGCGCCTCTACAACACCACCGATATTCTCCCCTGGAAGACCAAGCTCCCGCTTGTTCGGCCCTGGCCTTCGTTTCCTCCTGCACATAGCGATGGACGGATCCAAGGCGATCGACTCTCGCCCATCCATGACGCACAAGCCAGCCGTTCAAGTCCAAACCGCTTGTTGAATCACCGAGATAACAGGTCCCCGAATAAGACTCACGGGGTCTGAAAAGGTCGAGTCGTTTATGAACTTCAACCTCACAGGTCACTGTCTCGATGCCGATCTGTCTTTTGAGCGCGTCGATGGCCGGTTTCACAGATACTTCGGCGGCTTGATAGAACTTAAGGGGAGAGCGCTTGGTTATTGGCCTGAGCACCGGGAGGGTGCGAATCCATTTGAGACGGACATTCTTGCCATTAACCTTCAGAGTACGGGCGTCAATGACACTGGCCTTCCCACTCAGGATGCGCAGGTTTCCAGCCTTCTTGATGAGCTTTGCTCGGCTCTCCGTCGGGGTTTGGCCCAACAGAGGGGCGGCGGCAAGTGTCAGACTGAAAAACAGTGTGAGAGTTTTCATGGGGTTGCGTCTTCATGCAGAAATAATGGCTTGACGGTCGGAGGCGGAATGAAACAACTGAACTTTATCGGAAGATTCGGGGGTGGTTACTGCGATTTTGAGGCTTCGATGCGTTCCCTGAGGTCGGCGGCGAGTTTCTCAGCTTCGCCCACTTGCTCAGCGGACATCTGCTTGCTTAGCGTGTCTTTGATCCGGCCGGCTTCCCAGCCAGTCCGGCCGCAGTGGGCGGTGGCGAGATTGAGCCAGGCGTAGGCTTTCACGTGATCTTCTGGCGTGCCCTGGCCTTTGGCGTAGAGCTGGGCGAACCGGAGTTGAGCCGCGGCAAAACCCTGCTCGGCGGCCATTTGCAACCACTTCATCGCCTCGTTGTGGTCTTGGCGTACGCCCAAGCCGTTGGCGTACATGTGACCCAGATTGAACTGAGCCATGGCTGCACCCTGCTCGGCGGACATTCGCAGCCACTTCATCGCCTCGTTGTGGTCCTGGGACACTCCCTTGCCAGTCCTGTACATGGAACCAAGCATGTATTGCGCTTCAACGTCTCCCTGCTCGGCAGCTGTCCGGTACCGCCTCACCCCCTCCCGGTACCACTTCTCTGCCTCCCGTTCATTCTCAGGCACCCCCTCACCATATTCGTACATTAAACCCAGCTTGAAGTGGGCACCAGCGTCTCCTGCCTCGGCGGCCCGGCGATACCACTTCACCGTTTCCCGGTAGTCCCATGGCACTCCCGAACCTCTGGCGTACATCTCGCCCAGCATGAATTGAGCCTTGGTGTGTCCCTTCTCGGCAGCCAGCCGATACCACTTCGCGGCCTCTTTCTCGTCCTGAGGTACTCCACGGCCAAAGAAATACATGTGGCCAAGGCTGAATTGAGTCTCAGCATCTCCCTGCTCGGCCGCCTGGCGTAGCTGCTTAATATCCTGAGACTCTGAGAATCCCGGTTGATGTCCCCATAGAATGACCAAGGCAACCAGGAAAAGTGCCAACTTCCCTCTGCAGGCGATTTGGTCGGTCATGATTCCCATCAGACACCTCCAAAATCCTTGAGCTTTACCGGCGAGGGTGCGGTTTCTCTAGATCTAGTATACCCCCCTGTGTCCCGAGTTTTACCGGATTGACAAAATGGGACGTTTTCGGAAGTCCGTGGGACCGAGAAGGATGGGACACGGTCCCTGAGGCTCGGCGGCGAGGGCCGCGCCCTCTAAGAGGGGGAGTCCTCAGTCGCCGTCGTATTTGTCCCTGTGCCTCCACGTCCTTGGATCATAGGCCTCGGCATGACCCCACAGTCCTCGCCTAGCTAACCGGGCCTCGCGGGCGAGGTCTTTGTACTTGTCTCCGTATGCCGAGATTGCATATCCGTTTCGGACGAGCCACGCCCCAACGTCTTTGCCCTCGCACGTTACGCTGCCCAAAACGCGACCGTACTTATCGTATCCCTCAACTGCGACTCTAACGTACTTGCCGCCTATCGCTTGGACCAACGCAATCTTGACGCGTTTTCCGTGATTGAACCAGTAACCGTGCTGGTGTTTTGCCACCTGCCCCCACTCGGGTGCATCGAGTCCAGTAAGGCGTATGGTGTACCCAGAGACCCTTATTCCATCACCGTCGGTCACATATGCCTTGCCGGTGATCGTGTCCCCGGTCTGGATATCCCACAGGCCCTTGAAGCGCTTGAAGCCTGGAAGCCGCGGCGGTGGGAACAGGCGCTTGAGGAGCTTGAGGAAAAAGAGAGCGGCGAGAAGAAGGACAAGGACTTCCATTGTTACCCCCAAAATCCGCGGGAAACAGGGGACGATGTTGAATTGCCGGAAAGACTTTGCTCACACCGAATATTGGAAGAGGTCGGATGGAGATCGGACATAGATCCCCCACCAGGCAAACCACTCCAGCACCTTCATTGCCAGTGTGGGAAACAGGGAGGGAAACAGGGGACGTTGTTGAATTGCTGGAAAAACTTTGCTCACACCGAATGTTGGAAGAGGTCGGACGGAGATCGGACATAGATCCCCCACCAGGCAAACCACTCCAGCACCTTCATCGCCAAGGGATTACCGAACCGCCAATCCAATTTGTTCCACTAATTCAACAACGTCCCTTGGTTGCGCCCCTTACTCGCTCCTGATCCACTCGCGAAGCGCCTCGTCGATCCGTGTCTGCCAGCCCTTTCCGTCGGCACGGAAGTGATCGATCACATCCTGTGATAGCCGGATGGTGGTTGATACTTTCGGCCTGGCAACTGGCGGGCGACCCCGCCGGACAGCCACCTTGGCAAACTTCTCCGGCCAGCCATCCCTCGACAGGTCGGGTGCGGTATCCGGGTCAAAATCTTCCTCTATAGAGTCTTTGTTCTCGATCATTTGCCTTCCTCATGCTAATGATCCGGGCTCCGACTTTGCGAGGAGTCCAGACAACAACGACCATGGAGACATCGAGAAAACCGACAGTGATGAATCGGTCCTCCCCATAGTTCCGCCGGTCATCCTCAACGGTCAGCGTCGCGCCCGAGAACAACTCTCCAGCCCGAGCCATGTCCAGCCCTCTCGCTTTAAGCGTGGCCGCGCGCTTTGCCGCGTCGAACTCAATCTGCATATTTTATGTTACTACGATAAATTGGGGTGTCAACATCGCACCCCGCTCGGGTGTGTAAAGTCCACCAAGGTTGTACACCCCGGCTACCCGAGTGATGGTGGGTATCATAAGCCACCACAGCCCAGATATTCCTCACAGAGACCGTAGGACTTATCGGCTGTGGGGCGGAAATAGGAGAGGTTGTTGAATTGCCGGAAAAACTTTGCTCACACCGAATGTCGGAAGAGGTCGGATGGAGATCGGACATAGATCCCCCCCCAGGCAAACCACTTCAACACCTTCATCGGCAAGGGATTACAGAACCGCCAATCCAATTTATTCCAATTATTCAACAACGTCCCCAATGCGTCTTGATCCGGCCGGCTTCCGGAGCTATATAAGAATACCGGAAGAGCTAGTCCTTTTTCTTGGGTGGCGGAGGTGGTGGCGGTGGCTTGATGACGTTCGTGGGTTTCGGAGACACGCCTTTTATACTCTCTGCTGGGTGCGCTTTTGTTTTGTGGACCATGGTCGCTATTTCTTTGGCGGAGGAGGAGGTGGTGGTGGTGGCTTAACGGCAGTAGGGGGCTTCGGCGTCACACCATCTTGCACCCTCATTTTCTTAACGAACTTTATCAGGGGCGGGGGGTGCTGGTTCGTCATGGTTCTTCTCCGTATGTTCACTGACATAATTTGCAGGTAAAAACTCTACCATGTCGACTTCCGATGCAGGTATCAGTATATGGGAAACTCCTTTGGTTGGTCTCCGCTTGTTTCCGTCCAACCACTTACATTCTTCGATCAGGAAATGTTTCTCGTCTGGTCGGCTTGGCCACTCCTTAGGCCAGCCATATAAGCGCCGTTCTCCTTTTAGATTCAACACAACATAGCAGTTGCGGTGGAAAGCGAAGGCTGAATACTGCGCTGATTGGTAAGAACTCTGTCGTGTCACATTCAATCGACGAAGAAGCCCGTGCACTGACGGAGATCGGACGTAGATCCCCACTACGCAAACGACTCCAACACTTTCATCGCCAAGGGATTACAGAACCGCCAATTCAATCTATTCCAGTTATTCAACAACGTCCCCTGGTTGCCCCTGGCCAACGGAGACCCGACGCTGCGGGCTCAATCCTGCGTCACCCTCGCCGGCTTCCGCACCGGAGTCGACGGAGAATGGGTGGCCACCAAAGTCGTGCACAAGCTCACCACCAGCGGCTTTACCACGCAGGTGGAGGCCGAAATACCAGCTTAAAGAGAAGCAAGATGGAGATGTGTGGAGTCGTTCTACTACTCGTCTCCATTATGTATTGAAGTTTGTGTGCTAGCATCGCCTTTCGGCGTGTTGTCGTTCGAAGTTTTTTTGTCGGGGTCCGTTTGTCTTACCGGTACATTGGGGGATTTCCTGTTGGCTGAATCATCCGATGGTTCAGTTGCCGACTCACCTGTGCCTGTCTGAACTCCTTGTTCTCCCGGATTTCCCCGAGCCTCTGGATCTCGAACAGCAGGACTCGGTGAACTGACTATCCACCACACGGCGAGACCAGAAACCAGTGCGGTCAACAAGGGAAGGAGAAGATACTTAAATCCCATGTTTAGGATTTCTGCTTTCTGTCTTCGCCAAGCCGATTTCCAGGTCTCCGTAAAGTCCAGAGTTCCTTCGTACATTTGAACCTCGGCCTTGCTGCGTTTCTCATCGACAAACTTCACGATTTTTCGCTGAAAAGACGACTTTGAGACAACGTACTCCGACTTTTCGTTGTGCAGGCCCGGAAGTGCAGGATCCGAGATATCGAGCCTGGTGCCTCCCATTGCGTTGAACCAATCGGCTTCATGCTGCCGCCAACCCTCCATCTCTACGACAATTTGTCCGTTCCGCCGCCATCCTTGCATGGATAGACGGTGAACTTCGTATATTTTCCGTTCTACCAACATCAGCGCCTTCGGCTTGTAGCCCGCCAGCACCAAGATCTTGATTTGAGTGCCTTGAGGTACGTCTCTGTACCGACGCGAGTAGGTCCCCTGTATTAATTCCTTGGCTAACGTAGGATTGCCATCAGCGTCGCGGTGTTCGAAGGTTACCCATTCACCTTGGGGTTTCTGTGCCTCACTCCTTTTGTTCGTCGTGTCAGCTCCACTTGACTCTTTGTTAGGCGGCTTTGCTACTGCCACCGGCGCTCCGATACTCGGACCCGTTTTTGCGGGGCTCTTTCGCACTCCACGGTTCCCACTTCGTTTTCTCTTTGCCACGTCATCTGCTCCTACTGGTTTCTGAGTTCTTCTGGTTGCGGTCAACCAGGGATATTGTATTATGACTGCCCGTGAACAATCTGCCCTGAGAAGGCACATTGTCAAATTGCCCTCGGCTCGCTATTAGTAAAATATAATAAATTTGTTCTCAAACCTATCTTCCGACTGTCTCAAATCAAATTTCCGCTTACAGCTCATATACTGATCGGCTTCCCTTTCGGCCTTGAAAGTCCATATTGCACGACCTTCTTCCACCAAGCGCTGGAGACTACCTAATGTGGGGGAAACTGGGGACGTTGTTGAATTGCTGGAAAAACTTTTACTCACGCCGAATTTGGGAAGAAGTCGGACGGAGATCGGACGTAGATCCCCACTACACAAACGACTCCAACACTTTCATCGCCAAGGGATTACAGAACCGCCAATTCAATCTATTCCAGTAATTCAACAACGTCCCCTGGTTGCCCTTCCTCCCCGATCCGGTTGGTGTCCTTCAGCAGCGTCGCCAGGTTGTTCAAATCTCTCGCCACGGCTGGGTGGTGCTCGCCGAAGGAGGCCTTGCTGATTTCCAGCGCTCGCCGCATCAGCGGCTCCGCCTCCCCGATCCGGTTGGTGTGCTGCAGCAGCGTCGCCAGGTTGTTCAAACGAATCGCCACGGTCGGGTGGTGCTCACCGAAGGAAGCCTCGTCGATCTCCAGCGCTCGCCGCATCAGCGGCTCCGCCTCCTCGATCCGGTTGGTGTGCTTCAGCAGCTGCGCCAGGTTGTTCAAATCTATCGCCACGGTCGGGTGGTGCTCGCCGAAGGAGGCCTCGTCGACCTCCAGCGCTCGCCGCATCAGCGGCTCCGCCTCCCCCATCCGGTTGGTGTCCTTCAGCAGCTGCCCCAGGTTGTTCAAACGAATCGCCACGGTCGGGTGGTGCTCACCGAAGGAAGCCTCGTCGATCTCCAGCGCTCGCCGCATCAGCGGCTCCGCCTCCCCGATCCGGTTGGTGTGCTTCAGCAGCGTCGCCAGGTTGTTCAAACCTATCGCCACGGTCGGGTGGTGCTCGCCGAAGGAGGCCTCGTCGATCTCCAGCGCTCGCCGCATCAGCGGCTCCGCCTCCCCCATCCGGTTGGTGTCCTTCAGCAGCTGCTCCAGGTTGTTCAAACGAATCGCCACGGTCGGGTGGTGCTCGCCGAAGGAGGCCTTGCTGATCTCCAGCGCTCGCCGCATCAGCGGCTCCGCCTCCCCCATCCGGTTGGTGTGCTTCAGTAGCGTCGCCAGGTTGTTCAAACCTATCGCCACGGTCGGGTGGTGCTCACCGAAGGAGGCCTTGCTGATCTCCAGCGCTCGCCGCATCAGCGGCTCTGCCTCCCCCATCCGGTTGGTGTCCTGCAGCAGCGTCGCCAGGTTGTTCAAACTTATCGCCACGGTCGAGTGGTGCTCGCCGAAGGAGGCCTTGCTGATCTCCAGCGCTCGCCGCATCAGCGGCTCCGCCTCCCCCATCCGGTTGGTGTCCTGCAGCAGTTGCGCCAGGTTGTTCGAAGCCTTTGCGACAAGCTTCGCATTGGCGTGCTCCTTTGCCTCAGCGAGCGCTTTGCGTTGCTGAGTTTCAGACTCATCCCATCGTGCGAGAGCCATCAGCTCCGTCGCAATTTTCAGGCGCTGCAAGATCCGTTTTCCCGAATCGACTATGCTCTCCAGTGTATCGCGCAGAAAGTCCAGCCTAGTCTCGGAAAACATGTGCAGCGTCAATCCCTCTCCCATCTCTATGAGCCGATTGGCGAAATTCTCAAACTCGCCGCTTCGGTGCATTTCCCAACATGCAATCATTTCCTCGACTTCGGCAAGATAGTCGGGGGCGGATCGATTACTCGTAATAATGCGGGCAATCGATTGACTCACCCCATCGCCAGCCAGCGGCGCAGCTTCGCGTACGTAGCTCGCCATTTGCTCGGCATCTCCACGGCGGGCAAAGATCCTCGCCATGTCGAACTTCGCGGTCGCTCTCTCGTTTTCGTCGCCGACTTCACTAAGGTAATCGAGGGTCTTTTCCGCATTGACACTGCCTTCTTCGATAAGTTTCTCGCGCAATAGGCGGCGCTTCTCTTCACGGGCATCGATGCTTGGGTAGAAGAGGTTGAAGAATTCAAGCAAAAACGGCAGGCGTTTGCGCGCGCCGCGGGAAAGATTCATCGCGAGCCAGATATCAAAGAATCCTTCACGAATCGTGTAAAGGCGCGAGCGTTTGTCTTGCGGGTGCTGGCTGGCGCGCAGGTAGTGGGCATCAGAAAGACGCTTGAGCAGCGACGAAGTCTCCTGCTGGCTCATGCGCATTCGCGCGGCAATGGCGGCCGGTGTTTTTTCCTGGTCGCGCATGCTCGCCAGACATTCCAGCAGCGCGCGTTGGCCGGGAGGCAGATCGTTCAGCCGGTCCTGATAGAACGGCGATATCCGGTCGAGCAGCAGGTGGAACTGATCCTGAACCTTGGTGACCGACTCGTGGGCGATCAATTCGTAGAGCATCATTGTTAACCGTGGGTTTCCGCCCGTCATCCGGTAAAGCGCCTGCAAGCGAGAACGCATGTCCACAAAGGTTGAGAGGATATCGTCGCGCCTTTCCCATTCGAGGTTGCGCCGGATTACTTCAACGGTTTCCTCAAATCTCAGGTTCTCGAGAATCTGAATGTCGAAGAAATCGTAAAACGGCTGTCCAACATCGGTGATGGCGTCGAAGTGTAGCGGCGAGGTGGCCAACAGCAGGCAGCCGTTGTCGGCCATGAAGAACTTACGCAACGAGGCGAGTTCGTTTTTGTCGCGAATTTGCCACGTAAATATCTCGCCCAGGTTCTCGAGCATAATGAGCAGTGTGCGATTACGCTGGCGATTCTGTTCGCGGATTGCGGGCACCAGGGTGTCGACAACCCGGGCGTTGTCTTCCTCGGTCTGTACCTTGGAGAACAACTCCGCCCATAGCGGCTCGTCTTCGACGGCATCTTTCAGTATCTCGCATAGACCGATAAGAAAATCGGCGAAGGACAATGTCCGGTTCGATTCCTCTGGAAACCGGACAACCACGTAACTCGCACTGAGCGTTTCATCCGATTGAACTGTGTCTTCAATGCAGTCGAGCAGATGGGTCTTTCCGATTCCGCGCGGCCCGATAAACAGAAGATGGTGTTTCGATTTCCTTCCAACGGAACCACGCAAGGATTCAACGGAATTGTCGAGGACGTGTTCCCGCGCAACGCTGGTGTGGCGCAGGCGCTCAGGACTGGTTACTCCTGAGCGATACAGTCCGATCTTTGAATTGAGGGTCGGCTCAGGCATAGTATTTTCCCCACCACGATTTCAGCACGCCGCTGGCAAAGTCATAGATTCCCTCTTTGACTTCGATGATGTAGAAATCGTTCTCCAGGTCGAGCAATATTTGGTTGAACAGTTGTTTGCGCTCATGCGACGGGAGTTCGATGCCGCTGCCCACTAACAAGCGGTCCGTTTCTTGCAACAGAGCTGCACGGCCCAGCCCAGATTCGCACACACTGATTTGCCCCAACAAGGCATAGGCAATCGAGCGTTTGGGGTCCGTATAGTATTGCCTGATTCGCGAATAGTAGTGTTGCAACCGGGTGCGCGCACCGGGACTGATAATCAACGCTTCGAAGATGGTATCGACATCCGACGCGACGATTCCACGTTGCTCCTTTTTCCATAATCTGTAGAGATCCTGGGTCGCCATCTGCATGAAAAGCGGAATAGGACGACCCAGGCGAGAGACGAGCCGCTGTGGAACATCCTCTTGGTATGGGACGCCTCGCCCGCTCAACATTTCCGTCACGAAAGCCCTAATGTTACCGTCAGTGAGTGGAGGCAGGGGGATGTCTTCAAGGTCGTTGATGAGATCCACCTGTCCGAGCGCGTCAAGTGTGCCTGCGAGATTGACTGAGCCGCCAACCAGCCAACGGATCGAATCTTTTGCGGGTGCTGGATTTAATCGCTGGGTTCGAAACCAAGCGAGAAACTCACGCAGCAACGCTGCATCCTTCTGGGACAAGTTGAGCAGCATGTCAGGCAACTCGTCGACGATGAATAGAATCGGGACGCCGGTTTTGCGAGCCTGTTTGAGAAACGTGTCGCCATGCTGTCGCCAGTTCTCGCGCCAACTGGGATCACTTTTGCGCAGTGCGAGTTTGAAGCCACCGACACCGATCTCCCCGACCTTTCCCAGTGCGCCACTCACAAGTTTCCAGCCTGCGGCAAGTCGGTCCCGTACGAAAACCGGATGCGCATCATGGAATTCGTCGAGTAGCCCCTGGAAGAAATCGGCTGGATGGGTCAAGTCCTGGACGTTGATCAAAACCATCGAGAAACCGTTCCTGGGATGGTCACGCATGTGATCCATGACGCTGGTTTTTCCCGTTCGTCGGGCCGCCGTGAGCACCAGATGCTTGGTGCGCAGTGTTTCCCAAAGCTCCGCGAGAAACTCCTCGCGAAATCGTAAGTCCACTGGGTCGACGGGAGCGCCGGTGTAGAATTCAGGAGTGCCGTGCATTTACATGTCTCATCTGTCGTATAACATAATTGTCGTTCACTTGAAGTATACAACAATATTGCCTTACTTCAATATGTTTAAGGTTGATGCTCCCGGTTTCGCGATGAAGGGTAGCGTCAGATTGCTGCAAAAATAACCTTTAAGCGGAACTTCCAGCTGATTTCGCGTCATTTTTGCTTCTAACAGTAGGACTGGCAAGGGTTCGCGTGTTTTCTTCCCGCGCAATACATGTCCATGTAATAGTGACTTATCCAATGCTTTTGTCTATTGACATGAATGTATTATGTCCCTATACTCCTAGTCATGTATATAGACGTCGTCCCCAACCGCAACTCCCCGCCCGCCATCCTCCTGCGCGAGTCCTTCTGGAAAGACGGCAAGGTCAGAAAACGCACCCTTGCCAACCTCTCCAAACTCCCGCCCCACCTCATTGACGCCCTGCGCCGCTTCCTCAAAGGCGCCACCCCCTCCGATATCCCCCTCCATGACGCCTTTGACATCGTCCGCTCCCTGCCCCACGGCCATGTCGCCGCCGTCCTCTCCTGCCTGCGCCAGTGCGGCCTCGAATCCCTCATCGCCAGCCGTCGCTCCCGCCAGCGCGACCTGGTCGTCGCCATGATCGTGGCCCGCATCCTCGATCCCCGCTCCAAGCTTGCCACCGCCCGCGGCCTCTCCTCCCATACCGCCAGCGACAGCCTCGCCGACATGCTCGACCTTGCCGATGCCGACGAGAATGAACTCTACCAAGCCATGGACTGGCTGCTCCAACGCCAGACCGCCATCGAGACCCGGCTGGCCGGCAAGCACCTCCAGGAGGGCGCCCTGGTCTTGTATGACCTCTCTTCGACCTGGTTCGAGGGCCGCCACTGCCCCTTGGCTCGCTACGGCTACTCGCGGGACCGCAAGCGAGGGTCCCTGCAGCTGGTCTTCGGGCTGCTGTGCGACCGCCAGGGGTGGCCCCTCGCCATCGAAGCCTTCCAGGGCGACACCGCCGATCCCTCCACCGTGGCCGCCCAGGTCAACAAGATGCGGAAACGCTTCGGCCTGTCGCGGGTGGTGCTGGTCGGGGATCGCGGCCTGCTGACCGAAGCCCGCATTCGGGAGGACCTCAAGCCGGCCGGACTCGACTGGATCAGTGCCTTGCGCGGTCCGGCGCTACGGGCCCTGGTCGAGCAGGGAGCCCTGCAGCCCTCCCTGTTCGACCAGCGCGACCTGGCCGAGATCACCTGCCCCACCCTCTATCCCGGGGAACGCCTGATCGTGTGCCGCAACCCGCTGCTGGCCGAGGAGCGCTCCCGCAAGCGGGAGGAGCTACTGGCAGCCACCGAGACCGAACTCGGCACAATCCTCAAGGCCACCCAACGCGAGCGCCGCCGCCTCAAAGGCGAGATCAAGATCCGCCAGCGCGTCCACAAGGTCGTCGACAAGTACAAGATGAAGAAGCACTTCCTCCTCGACATCACCGATGACCGCTTCTCCTACCGCCGCAACCCGGACCGCATCGCCGCCGAGGCCGCCCTCGACGGCTTCTACGTGGTTCGCACCAGCCTGGCGAAGACACAACTCGACAGCCAGGAGACGGTCAAGGCCTACAAGGGGCTCAGTGTGGTTGAGCGCGCCTTCCGTTGCTTCAAGACCATCGATCTCAAGGTGCGTCCCATCCACCATCGCCTGGCCTCGCGGGTCCGCGCCCACCTGTTGCTGTGTCTGCTCGCCTATTACGTCGAGCGTCACATGCGCCTCTGCCTGGCGCCGATGCTGTTCGATGACGAGGAGGGCCCTGAGCGTACCTCGGTGGTGGCTGCGGCCAAGCCGTCGGCCTCGGCCCGGAAAAAGGCCGCCTCCAAACACAGCCCCGACGGCCTCCCCGTCCACAGCTTCCGGACGCTGCTGGCCGACCTCGGCACCATTGTCAAACAGCGTGTCCAGCCCAACGCCGCCGGATCACCACCCTTTGACCTCGTGACCCGACCCACTCCCCAACAGGAGAAAGTCCTCGCACTCTTGAACCTGCAGCTCGGTCGCACCCGCTAACCTTCTACCCAGTAGCGTGCAGCCGGATTCCTTACTATGTCCCGGTGATACAATAACTTGCGTCGATAACTCGCTGGAAGTTCCGTTTAAGCTCCGACTTGGTAGGAGAACCGCAAGCGGTGGTGATTGCGGCGACACTTCTCAACCTCCGTCCGGTCGGCCACGGTCAGGGGCACTTCGCGGACCCGTTGTGCTCACGAGGGGGGAAGTAGGGGACGTTGTTGAATTGCTGGAAAAACTTTGCTCACACCGAATGTTGGAAGAGGTTGGATGAAGGTCGGGCATAGATTTCCCACCAGTCAAACCACTCCAATACCTTCATCGCCAAGGGATTACAGAACCGCCAAACCAATTTATTCCAATTATTCAACAACGTCCCCTGGTTGCCATCTACCGCGGCTTGGTGGCGGAGAAACTCATTTTCTTAGTCTTTCTTCGTGCCCCTTCGTGGATTCCTTCGTGTCCTTCGTGGATTACTCCTCATTCTGAGAGCCGTTGCTTCCTACCCCCGGAGAGAAGTGCTGTTTAGGGGTTTGGGCGGCGGTCCCTCTTGCTGAAACGAAAACGTTCCTGCCGAATGAGCTGGTGATAGGAGCCGAAGGGGTCTTTTTGGCGGGCGTCCAGCTTGTCCAATGGGTCCTCGCCGTCCTGGCGCTCGTCGGGGAAGCGGCGCAGGATGGCGTAGAGGGTGGAGCGGAGGGCGGGGATGCGGCCGACCTCGCGGATGCAGCGGCGGAGGTCGCGGGGGCGGACCAACTGGCCGTGGGGGGCTCCCGCGGCCGTGGAGATACTTTCATTCATCAAGGTTCCGCCAAAATCGTTGGCGCCGCTTTCCAGGCAGGCCTGCCCCAGCGTGAGCCCCTCCTTGACCCAGGACGCCTGGATGTTGGGGATGTCCCGATTCAGGACCAGGCGGGCAACGGCATGCATTTTCAGCACCTCGCTTCGGCTGGCCCCGGCCCGTATCCCGGGGATGCGCCGGTCGGCGAACATGGGCGCCTCGGAATGGATGAAGCTGAGAGGCACGAACTCGGTAAAGCCGCGGCTGCGCCTCTGCAGGTCGCGCAGCAGCAACAGGTGGCGAGCGCGGTGGCGGGGGGTTTCCAGGTGGCCGTACATGATGGTGGAGCTGGTGGGGATTCCCAGGGAATGAGCCGTCGTCACCACCTCGATCCATTGATCGGTGCTGATCCGTCCCGGGGCGATAATCTTGCGGACCCGGTCGTCCAGGATCTCTGCCGAGGTGCCCGGCAGACTGCCGATTCCGGCCTCTTTCAGCGCCTGCAGGTAGTGGCGGATGCTTATGCGGGACTGCTTGGATCCGTAGAGGATCTCTTCCGGGGAAAAGGCGTGAAGGTGGATTGCCGGCGCCGCCTCTTTCACCGCCCGGCAGAGCTTGATGTAGTAGCGCCCGTCCATACCGGGAGGCAAGCCCGCCTGGATGCAGACCTCCGAGGCCCCGTAGCGCTTCGCTTCCAGGGTCCGCCTGATGATTTCCTCCAGCGGCAGATGATAGCCCTCGGTGCTCGCCACCGTACGGCTGAAGGCACAGAAGCCGCATCGCTTGACGCAGACGTTGGTGAAGTTGATGTTGCGATTCACCACGTAGGTCACAAGGTCCCCCAGCGTCTGCCATCGCAGGTAATCGGCAGCCTTGAGCAGTACCCTGTAGTCGGCATTCCGTGTTCGGAAGAGTTGGACTACCTGCGGTTCCGAGGGGTCCCGGCCCTGCAGGCAGCGCTCAATGGACCGGGCCACCGGAGGCGTCGCCTGTCCCAAGGCGGATTCGACCTCGGCTTCGCTTCTGAGCGTTCCCGCCGGTTCTCCCGGTGTCAACATGGGCGTTCCTCCCAAAGCGGCTCGAGTTCCGCCTGGGGCACGAACCCCTCGGCGTCGGCATCGGCCTCCAGACGATTCCTCAAGGCAGCGGGCAGGTAGTTGCCCTCGCGGTGAATGTATTCCGGGTATACGGCAAAGCGAGCCCGCAGCCGGAAATTCCTGCCTTCCACCTGGCGCCGCAATTGAGCCAGGTGGGGCCAGGGGGCTTCCGGGTTGACATAGTCGATGGTCACCGGTGAGATCCCGCCCCAGTCGTTGATTCCCGCGTCGAGAAACTCCAGATAGCCGGAGTCCCCGGGGGAACCGCTCAGGTTGGGCGGCACCTGGATATTCATCTGCGGTCCCAGAACAATCCTGGCCTCGGCGACGGTCCCGAGCGTCTCCTGACTGGAAAGCTCGCCCGCCCGCCTCATGGGTGTGGCCTTCTTGGCCCGGAAATTCTGAATAATGACCTCCTGGATGTGCCCATAGCGCCGGTGAAGTTGTGCGATCAGGTGCAGGGCCTCTCGCCGTTCCCGGGCGGTCTCGCCGATTCCCACCAGCAGGCCGGTAGTCACCGGGATTTTCAACTTCCCGGCGGCGCTCAGGGTGTCCAGCCGGGCCTGGGGATGCTTGCTGGGGGCGTGCTCATGAGGCCCTCCCGGACCGCAGAGCCTGGGGCTGCTGCTCTCCAGCATCAGGCCCAGGGAAACATTCACTTCCTTGAGAGCTTCCAGTTCCGAAGGGACCAGTGTGCCGGCGTTGCTGTGGGGGTAGAGGGAGGTTTCCCGGAGCAACATCCGGCAAATCGACTCCAGATATTCGAGGGTGCTGTCATAGCCCTGCCGGGACAGCCACCGTCCGGCTTCGCGGTACCGCTGCTCCGGCCGTTCTCCCAACACCAGCAGAGCCTCGCGGCATCCCCGTTTCTCTCCCTCCCGGGCCACGGCCAGAACTTCCTCGGGACTCATGTAGGGAGAACGGCCCCCACCGGGAGGCTGGCGAAAGACGCAGTAGCCGCAGGCATCCCGACAGAGCCGAGTCAGCGGGAGAAACACCTTGGGCGAGAAGCTGAGGGTGCGCCCTTTTCCCTGGTCGCGCAGCCGGGAAGCCCTGGCCAGCAGTCCCGGGCGGCGGTCAATGCCGGCTTGGAACATCATGGGGTTTTTCCGATGACTGCCTTCGGGTTGGGAGCGGATGCTCCAGAATGACAAATTCCGCCACCGGCACCCCACCGATCAGGTGCTCTTGAATGATTCGTTCGATGACCGAAGGGGTACAGGAGTGATACCAGGTGCCCTCCGGATACACCACTGCGGTGGGCCCTTGCAGACAAATCTGCAGGCAGTTGGCCTTGGTCCGGTAAATGCCCCGCTGGCCGGTCAGATTGAGTTCCCGAAGACGACTCTTGAGGTAGTTCCAGGATTCCAGGCTCACAGCTTTCTCGGAGCATTTGGGTTTGGTCTGGTCGCAGCATAGAAAGATGTGCCGTCGGATCCTGTCCACCCCAAGAGCGGTTGCCGCGTTTTCCAGCTTCTGGTTCATGATTTTCTTTTCATCCAGGAGGACCGGCCGGGACCGTCTTCGCCCACTTCGATTCAGGGAGAGCCGGGGTCAAGCGATCCCTACCAGCTCCCTGCGCTTGCCCTTTCCCAGGGCCATCAGGAAAATGGCGCTCTTCCCTTGGGCGTGCGGCGAAAAGAAGGCCGTGACATCGTCGTCGTAGAAGGTCAGCCCGGTGGCTCCCAGCTTTTGGGCATAGGCCGACAAATAGAGCCTTCCACCCAAAAGACCCGCCTCCAGTTGGACGGCACGGTAGCCTCGATTGCCGAAGCGTTGCAGGATAGGGTCCGGATCCGCCATGAAGAAAACGTCAAAGCCGGCCTCTGCCGGCAAATCCTGCTCCAATCCCAGATAGCCCATGTCCTGGCGGAAGCTGCCCTGGCGAAGCAGTTCCAGTTCCCAGCAGTCACGGTGCAGCAGGTAGGTCCCGGCCGGCAGTCCTTCAACCTCGTTGGCGGTGAGATACCAGTCGTTGAGCAGCTCTCCGGACGGCTCCAGAAAGTCGGCCGACAGGTCCTGGGCCGAATAGTAGAGCAGGGTGGAAAATGCCTGAAAGGAGATGGGCTCGGGCGCGAAACGGCGGCTGGACCCTCGCCGCCGGATGACGGGCTCAAGGGGCTCTTTGGGGATTTCCTCCAAGGAAAGGGGGCTCAGGCGATAGCGTTTGCCCTGGCCAGGGGCTGGTTTCCGGCGAATGTGCCCGCGCCAGGCGCTGGATTCCCGGCTGGAGTCGATCCGGGTAGAGGCGTGCATCGCCCGCATCTCCGGGTAGTCGACTTCACGACCGGCGGTCGGCCCGGTGTGGTCGGACAGTGGTTCCAGGGCGGGGCGGGTGTCGGGCGCCTCCTGACGGCAGCTTCCAATGGCCGCCAATGACAAGGCCACTTCGCGGTCGGCGTCCAGACCCAGCAGCCCATTGACCTCCCGGTCGACAAACCCGAGCACCAGCCGGTAGGGATAACCCAAAGCTCGGGACATGGCGAACAGGTTGGCCAGAATGGTTCCGTTGTCCCAACCGAAGTGGCGATAGGTGCGGGCCCGGTACTTCCAGGCGTTGCGCCAGTAGCTTCCGGTCGAAATGATGGTGACCGGAGCCCGGGACAGCAACGGCTCCCGGCCGGTGGCCTCCGCCAGCAGGCCGCGGAAATCCCCCGAACGCAGGCACTCCAGCACAAAGTCCCGAGGATTGAAGTGATAGACGCCCGCGGGCAACCCGTTCAGATCGCCGCAGACGACGTAAAGCTCGATCTCATAGAGAGCTCCCGTGCAGGAGGCCGCGCGAAACAGGATTTCCCCGCCGGGGTAGGGTTTTCGCTTGGTAATGCCGCCGCAATAATAGAGAAGCCGTGCCAGGTCCTTCAGGTCGGGAATCGACTGGGGCCGGCTCTGAGAATCATCCGGCAGCAAGCTGGCCAGAGCCGGGAGATCGGAGTCCTGCCAGCGGTCGGGCAGGGGAATGCGGTTCAGGTCGGCGTAGACCTTGAATGGCTCAGGCCGGTTGGCCCAATCCAGGGCATGGGAGCTGGACCGGACACTGTGATAGGAGTGCTTGGTCTGCTGGTGATACCGCAGGGCAGCTTGGGTGTCGCTGTTGGCCATGGGGCCCGTGGTCCCTCGTGTGCGACTTGGCGACGCCTGGTTCACCACTCCGAATGCTTGTAGCGCTGGGCCCAATTGACTCCCTGCCAGGTTTTCATGGTGACCGGGCGCACGAACAGCAGCCAGCGGGGCTCGTTCAATGTCGGTACCAGATAATCGGGGCCTCGTTCCCCCAGGTAGCGAAGCGCCATGCGGCGCCCGATCTCCACCCAGCGGCCGCCGACGTTGGGTTCCTCCAGAACGGTCGCCTCACCCTTGACCAGAACGCGCCGATTGTAGATGGTGGTGTCGTCGATGCACAGAAACACACGCCCGTCCCGCTGTATGTGCCGGGCCCAGGCGGAACGCGCTCTGGGGATGATGTAGAATCCACCGTCCTGGTACTCGAACCAGCAGGGAACCACATAGGGCCAACCGTCTTTGTCCAGGCACCCCAGCCGACAGAACTCGGCCCCTGCCAGGAATTCGGCCGTCTCGGATTCACTCAGCCTGCCGACTTTGCCGCGCCAGTTCTCATTCGCCTCTTTGTTCATGGAAGACCTCCGGTGCCGTTGACCGATTGCCGGATTAACCGGCCTGGGGGAAGTTGGGTCCTACGCGGGATCGTGCGCACCGCCGCATTATACGCCAGAATAGTCCTCAGATCTCACCTTTACCGGGCCGACAGGGAAGAAGATTCAAGCCCGGCCCGCCACCTGCCCGCACCGTCCCGGCAGTGGCGGCGGCAGTATTTCCATGGGCCGGCGGGTGGCCGCCGCACATTGCAAACCCTGGGATATTTTCTTATGCTAGCCTGCGGTGGATGAGCCCGACCGCACTGAAGGCGCCTTCCCAGCCCCCCGAACCGAAATTCTCCTTACTCTCAGCCCGACGATCAAGGAGCACAGCCGATGAATGCGCAGCAGCCTGGAACCCTGTTCGGACATCCGACGGGCCTGTATACGCTGTTTTTCGCCGAGATGTGGGAGCGTTTCTCCTTTTACGGGATGCGGGCCTTGCTCCTGTTCTACATGATCAAGGGTTTTCTGGGATACGGCGACAGGGACGCCTACGCCATCTATGGCGCCTACACGGCACTGGTCTATATGACCCCTCTTTTCGGCGGCATGCTGGCCGACCGGCTGCTGGGCGCCAGGCGAGCGGTGGTTCTGGGCGGCTTGCTGATGGCTGCCGGTCACCTGATGATGGCGGCGGAAAACGACGTGGCCTTTTTCCTGGCCCTGGCCCTGCTGATCGTGGGCAATGGATTTTTCAAGCCGAACATCTCGACCATGGTCGGTTCGCTCTATCCGCAAGGCACCCCCAAGCGGGACACGGGCTTCACCATCTTTTACATGGGGATCAACCTGGGAGCGGCGATGTCGCCCCTGCTGTGCGGTTACATCGGCGAGACCTACGGCTGGCACTACGGTTTCGGGCTGGCTACCCTGGGGATGCTCACGGGCCTGGCGGTCTTCGTGGCCCCGGTGCGCATCACCCAGTTTCTGATCATGTCGGGCGCCGCCGCGGCAGCCGCCGGACTGTTTTACTTCCGTCCCGACAATGCCTTCTCCACCGGCGTCAATATCTTTGTGGGCTTGGCGCTTTTGATCGCGGGCGTGATCGCCTGGGTTGCGCTGGGTCGGGGAGGGCTGCCGGACGAAGTGGGAGCCCCCGCGGACCTGCAACGCTTGCGCAAGCCCGTGGCGGGTCCGATTTCTGCTGAATGGTCGGTTTACCTCATGTCACTGCTGGCAATTCCCCTGCTGGCGCTGCTGGTTTCGGCGAACCGCAATGTCACCGTTATCCCGTCAGCGGTAGTGGACAGCCTGAAATCCAGCGGCAACGCTGTCCTGCAGGTTTCCGCCGATGTCCTCGCCCAGATGAGCACACCGGCCGGCCTCATCTTGATGCTGGCCGGGCTGGTGGCTCTGGTCTACCTGGGAACGGAGACGTTCCGGCTGGAAAAAGTGCCTCGGGAACGGATGTTTGTGGTGCTGATTCTCACCTTCTTTTCCATGCTCTTCTGGGCGTTTTTCGAACAGGCGGGCAGTTCGGTCAACAATTTCACCGACCGCAACGTCGACCGGGTGGCCGAACAGCGGCGGTTGACCGCCAGCGATGTGGGCAGCACCCTCACCTTTCGCGTTCCGGTTCAGAGCAGCGACCCCGCTCTGATGCGGTTGCCCCTGCTCACCCAGGAGCAGCTTGGCCATCGAAACGCCAGCCCTGCCATGAAGCTGCAGATCGAAGAAGCCATCCGTATCGAGGGGAGACGCAAGGGAAAGCTCACCGAGGAAGAAATGGACCGGTTGGTCGACTCGGCCAGCCAGGACGACCGCTTGACCATGAGTGGCCTGACCTATTTGCGGGCCGCCGCGGGCGCAGCGGGAGGCAGCCTCAGGCTTCAATGGGTGGTGACCCCGGGCAACCTGGGCATGGCGATCGGTGGCTCCGAGAGTCCGGCCTCGGTCTTCCAGGCTGTCAACCCGGTCTACATTCTTCTGTTCGGAATTGCATTCAGCGCCTTGTGGACATTTTTGGGGCGAATCGACCTGGAGCCCAGCACGCCTCTGAAGTTTTCCCTGGGGCTGTTGCAGTTGGGGCTTGGCTTCGGAGCCTTCTGGTACGGCGCCCAAAGCGCTGACGAACGGGGCATGGTGGCGCTCTCCTGGGTCTTTCTGGGGTACCTGCTCCAAACCACCGGGGAGCTCTGCCTCTCACCCGTCGGGCTCTCCATGGTGACCCGGCTGTCCCCGGCGCGCCTGGTGAGCACGGTGATGGGAACCTGGTTCCTGGCAACTGCCTTCTCTCAATTTCTGGCGGCCATCATCGCCCAGTTCACCGGCGTCACCGAAGGAGGTAGTGGTGAAGGCCTGGTCCCGGTTCCAAAGGAGACTGTGCACGTCTATGGCGACGTGTTCGGGACCATCGCGCTGACGGCCATGGGGTCGGCTGTCGTCTGTTTCCTCCTGGTGCCGCTGCTGAAGCGCTGGATGCACGAGGGAACGGTGGAGCCGGTCGAGCAGGAGTGACACCCGGCCGAAGGGGTCGGCGGGGGATTCCCGCAGCTCGCCGAATCCCGGATCGCGGGAGCGGTGAAGCGAGTCGAGGCAAGCATGGATAGCAAGGACCTGTCGGGCCCCTGGTATCGAGGAATGACCGGCTACCACTGGTGGGTCCTGATCATTGCCTCCCTGGGTTGGCTCTTCGACACCATGGATCAGCGCATCTTCGTGCTGGCCAGAGGGCCGGCGCTGGAGGAACTGCTGCCGCCGGCGACCTCGGCCAGCGAAATCACCTGGTACAGCGGGCTGGCGACGGCCGTCTTCATGTTGGGATGGGCCACCGGAGGGTTCGTATTCGGCATTTTGGGTGACCGGTGGGGCCGAGCCAAGACCATGCTGTTGACCATCCTGATCTATTCCGCCTTCACCGGACTCTCCGCCCTGTCGGTGACCTGGGTCGATTTCACCCTTTACCGGTTCCTCACCGGATTGGGCGTGGGTGGAGAATTTGCCGCCGGGGTTGCCCTGGTGGCTGAGGTCATGCCCGCTCGCGCCCGCGCGCACGCGCTGGGGCTGCTGCAGGCTCTCTCCGCGGTGGGAAACATCCTTGGGTCCGCCATCAGCTTCGTGGTCCTGCCGCTGGGATGGCGTTACATGTTTGTGGTCGGGGTTTTCCCCTCGCTGCTGGTGGCTGCCGTCAGGCGGAAGCTCAAGGAGCCGGCGGTCTGGAGGAAGGTCCGGGAGGCCGGGGGAGATGAGCTTCGACATCAGCTCGGTTCGGTGGGAGAACTGTTCCGAGTCCCGCGCTGGAGGCGCCACACGCTGGTCGGCCTCACCCTGGCTATTTCGGGGGTGATCGGGCTCTGGGGGATCGGGTTCTGGTCTCCCGAGCTCATCAGGGAAGCCCTGGCCAATACCTCGGCCGGAACCAGGAGCTGGTACGTGAGCATGGGGACCCTGCTCCAGGATGTCGGTGCCTTTGCCGGCATTTTTGCCTTCACTCTCATGACCGCCCGCGTGGGGCGGAGGCCCGCCTTTGCGGTTGCCTTCCTGCTTGGCCTGGCGGCGACGATCTGGACCTTTGGCTGGCTGGAGAGCCCCGCCCATGTTCTCTGGATGGTTCCCTTGCTGGGATTTTGCAACCTGATGGTATTCGGAGGGTACTCCATATACTTCCCAGAGCTCTACCCGACCCACTTGCGCAGCACCGGCGTGGGTTTCTGTTACAACGTCGGCCGTATCATCGCGGCCGTGGGCCCTTTGACCCTGGGATCGCTGACGGTCTTTTTTGAGGAGGCGGGCTTTGCCAGCCCCTTCCGCTCAGCAGCTATTTCTCTGGCCGGAGTCTACCTGGTGGGTGTCTGCGTCCTTCCGTTCGCCCCGGAAACCAGGGGCAGGCCGCTCCCGGAATGACAGCCCTCCCTACCTTTGCGTTTTCAAATTGAATTGACTGATGTCCCAGCCAAGGGATTTCCCGAATCAATGCCCGTCACTCCCCTTCGTATCTTTCTTCGTGGCCCTTCGTGCCCCTTCGTGGATTCCTCTTTTAGCCTTTGTGGATAACACTCAATTGTCTCAGGTAAGTCCCGCCCCCGCCCCCCACGACGGGGCGGATAACTCAGAGGAAAAACAGCCGTTCGTCAATGAAGACGAACCACCAATGAACACGAAAAGGCACGAGGACTGATGGACCTCCTTCAACGACAACCGGCGCCAAAATGCTTCTGCACTTTTGTCCCGTTGGTGTGACCCTGTCATGGGAGGAAGCCCCCCCGGGAGCGCGGGCGTCCCGCCCGCACAAATCCTCCCGCAGCTTCAGCCATCTCCTCCACCGGAATCAACCGGCAGCGGCGCCCTGCCTCTGCTTCGGCCGGGCCCATGCGGTTCCCGCCGGCAGGGCGGTCGGCTGCAACATCGCAGGGAAACTGAGCGGCAACCGAAGGGGCAGCATGCGGGCGGGACGCCCGCGCTCCCGGGGGTGTCGTCCCGATGGTGAGGTGGGGGGTATCCGGCGGGCGACTTCTCTGAAAGCCGGCCTGTCCCCTTTGGGAAACTCCCGTTTGCCTGCAAGCCGGGCGCCCGCCCCCCGCGACTGGGCAGATCCATCGAGAAGGACTATAAATTGAACATCGATGCACAGGATGCACAGGATAATCAGGACGGGAGGCTGCTGCAGGGGAAGCTGACTGTTTCGATGATCGGGTGGGTGTTCGAAGTAATCCATGAGCGTGGGAGCGGGTATTGGGAATCCTTGTTGAAGCACAGACGATGGTTGAACTCAAGACGGTGAAACCTCTCGCCAAATAATCCTGTGCATCCTGTGCATCGATGTTAATAAACAATCTATTCATGCTTGACTTTGAGCCGGTCTCTCGCCACCCGACACCGGGGGTTGTTTCAAATAAGTCGCCCCCCCACCCTGGCGGGCGGAACATACGCGAGTGAAACAACCGGTCCTTATACCTATCGGGAGCAGGGGCCATGTCTCGCTAATTCGGTTGGCTGCATCATTGAACATCGATACACAGGATAGACAGGATAAACAAGACGAGAAGCTGGTGCACAAGAAGCTGACTGGTTCGATTTTCGAGTGCGCGTTTGTGGAAAACCTCAGTGTCCTTCGTGGCCCTTCACGGATCCCTTTCGAGTCTTTTCCAACCCCTTGGAATCCCTTCGCGGATTCATCTTTTGCCCTCTTAACAGATCCTTTATCGCCCTTGGTGGAAATCTTTTCTCCCTTCCCAACCTTTGGCGGATCCCTCTTGAGTTTTCTCCATCCCCTTAGTGGCCCTTCGCCGTTCTTCGTGGCCCTTCGTGGATTTCTTTTTTTGGCCTTTGTGGATAACCCTCAATTGTTTCAGGTAAGCGGCCCCCGCCACCACGACGGAGCGCATCACTCAGAGGAAAAACAGCCGTTCGTCAATGAAGACGAACCACCAATGAACACGAATAGTCACGAGGACTGATGGACCTCCTTCAACGACAACTGGCGCCAAAATGCTTCTGCACTTTTGTCCGGTTGGTGTGACCCTGTCATGGGAGGAAGCCCCCCCGGGAGCGCGGGCGTCCCGCCCGCACAAATCCTCTCGCAGCTTCGGCCATCTCCTCCACCGGAATCAACCGGCAGCGGCGCCCTGCCTCTGCTTCGGCCGGGCCCATGCGGTTCCCGCCGGCAGGGCGGTCGGCTGCAACATCGCAGGGAAACTGAGCGGCAGCCGAAGGGACAGCATGCGGGCGGGACGCCCGCGCTCCCGGGGGTGTCGTCCCGATGGTGAGGTGGGGGTATCCGGCGGGCGACTTCTCTGAAAGCCGGCCTGTCCCCTTTGGGAAACTCCCGTTTGCCTGCGAGCCGGGCGCCCGCCCCCCGCGACGGGGCGGATCATCCGAGAGTGAAACAGGTCTTGTTTCAGATAAGTCGGGCCCCCGCCCTGGCGGGCGGATCATTCGAGGAAGAAACTTTCTCACGGGTGTGCCAGAATAGGTGTAAGGGGGTGGCTCCGGCAGTCAAGCCCCGTTTAAGCTTTGGTGCCCCGTGCCCCAAGATAAGTTTGGGCCCGAGCAGGCCATCATTCATTAGTGAGGCTTCCCTGGAAGCTCTCCTCAAGGTAAGAATCCGAACAACCACGCCAACTCGGGCCGGAGCCGCTTCTTCCAGACACCACCTTGTCACCGTCCCGCTTCCTGTCGGGTAGGGGTTGTTGTGTCCACTCCATCAGTTTGACGCCCGTATCAGGACCATCCGGCAGCGGTTGGTTTCAGGTAAGTGGTTAGTGGAGAGTGGCTAGTGGAGGGTTCCGGGAGCAGGGAAGCTCCTTATGACCTGGTTGCACCTTTTGAACGACTGCGCCGAGATCAACAAGATGCTTAACGTGCCGATCCAAAAACTATCCACTATCCACTATTCACTATTCACTTAGCCGGCCCCCGCCCCCCACGGCGGGGCGGGTCATTCGAGAGTGAAACAGGTTTTGTTTCAGGTAAGGCAACGACATTGCCTACAAGACCCCTACCAACTGCAGGGTGGTGATCAGGGCGAGCAGCGAGAAGAAGAGGCCGGAGGCCGCCATGCCGATGCGCATGAACCACCCCGGCCGCAGGGCGGGGGGCAACAGGGTGAGATTGACGAACAGGGTGTGGAAACAACTGAAGCCCAAGGCGTAGTTGAACAGGTTGGCGGCGAACTTCAGCAATTCCAGAGGGGGGGCCACCGAAAGCATGATCATGCCGAAAATGGCATAACCCACCACCACTGCAAAGTAGACCCAACGGATGTTGGAGGGATCCAGCTTTTGCAGGCGAGGACTGGCTGTCCAGAAGACGTCCACCCAGCGCCGGATGAATCCGTCCGAGTGGGTCGACATGGTGGGACCCAGGACCAGGAAGCCGCAAAGCATGGTGAGATACCAGAAGAGCTGACCGGCGTCGGCCCCCCAGGCAGCACCCACGTGAGTCCTCACGCCGGCGGAAGTCATGCCGGCTGCAACCCAACTGCTGGCTTCGGTTCCGCGGGCAAGGAACTGAACCGATAGCATGCTGGGAAGGGCTACCCCCAGAAAACAGGCGGGCATCCATACCACCACCTGGTCCCGGACCAGGTGTCGATACCATTCCTTCCAGCGCCGCAGCGATTCGGAGGTCACCTGGAAAACCGTCCCTGAATGGGACAGTTTCAGTTCTCGTCCCCCGATCACGCTGGGGATGGCTCCCACGTGACGGCCCATGCCCCACCCCTGCTCGCGGGTGTAGTTGCTGACCGCTGCGTTGGAAAGGCCCCCGCTGCCGGCGATGGCGGCGAAAGCAGCCAGCAGGGCGATCGTGCTCAGATCGATGTCCGGCAGTCCCTTGCCCTGGGCCAGGGAGGTGAAGATATTGGCGGTTTCGTTCCCGCCCGTGGGCATGGTGCCGAACTGGAGGAAGCCCCCGAAGATCTCGAACCAGGTGGAGGGGCTGGAATGAAAGATCCCCAGGATCATCAGGAAGCCCAGCACGGTGAACATCTTGAAGGTCATGATGGCTTTGAGGGCATTGTAGATTTTCCCTCCCGCCACCAGCGGCACCAGCGCCAAAAGGAATATGGCGTAGCCGAGGAACCTCAGCAACAGGCGATGGCTTTCATTCTGCTCGGGGTCGGGCAGCACTCCTCCCAGCAGCACCGAGGCCAGTGGCGTGGCCGCGTTGGCGGCCAGATAGGGGAAAACGGCTCCGAAGTCGAGAATCAGATAGAGGACGATCCAGAAGGCGGGCCCGGGCGCCGTTCGAAACTTGCCGGTAAAGATCGGCTCGCCGGTGTAGAGGGTGTATCGGGACACCTCCATGTTATAGATCACCTGAGCGACAATACTCAGGGTGGCCAGCCACATCAGAGCGCCGCCATACTTGGCGGTGACCGCCGGACCCATCAGCCATTCCCCGCCGCCGATGGAAGAGCCTCCCAGAAGCAGGCCTGGACCCAACAGGGCAAACCAGTGACGCCAGGTGAAGATGGGAGCTTTCACCAGTTCACCCGTGTTCCAGGGTGGCATCTTGCTGGACCCCGGACGAGGGGCTTCAAAGTCGCCGGGGTTTTCGGTCGGATCGATGGCCGGACCAGCATCGGCGGAGGAAACATCGGGAACCGCGGGAGGCGTCTCCCGCGGTGAACGGTCTGAGGGCATGGTGAATCCTTGTGTGCTTGGCTTTCGGTAGGCGCCTGAGATCCTCCGGGCGATGCGGCGAGATGAGTCAATCATTTTTTGACCAAATTTGCAACTTTCCCACCGCGGCCTTGGAGGCGGCTGCAGGCGCGGGTCGCGGCCCCGGAGAAATCCCCTGGCGCTGTTGGCAAGGGGCGCCGCGCGGACGCCGCCTTGGCGGCTGAGCCGGAACCCGGGCCGGCGGCGCAGCCCAAGCCGGGAGTGCGGCCGGTGGTATAATTCGGCTGGATCGTTACTCGGCCGAGGTTCTGTTCATTCTGCGGGTTGGTCAGGAAAGGAAAGTCCATTGAGGGGTGGAGACATTTTAATCGAGTGCCTGAAGGCGCAAGGCGTGCGCTCTGTTTTCGGCATGCCGGGGACCCAGAACCTGGAGATCTACGATTCTCTCTTGCGCTGCGGAGAGGGTTCGATTGGCCACTATCTGGTCCGACACGAATATGCTGCAACCCAGATGGCGGATGGGTTTGCCCGATCCACCGGGGAGGTGGGTGTGGCCTTGACGGTGCCGGGGCCCGGGGCCAGCAACGCCTCTACCGGGATTCTGGAGGCGTATACCGATTGCGTGCCGGTGTTGCTGATCACCGGGCAAAGCGATTCCAGGTTCTACGGAAAGCATCCGGGAAAGATGTTCCACGGCTTGGATCAGATGAAGTTTTTTGAGCCGATCACCAAATATCGAGCCATCGCCCGCACGGTGCGGCAGATCCCCGCCGTGGTGGAAGGTGCCTTCAAGGCCATGCGGAGCGGGCGGCCCGGGCCGGCGGTGCTCGAATTCCCCATGGACGTGGTGAGGGCCGATGGAGACCCGGACATCCCCGGGTATGCCCGGGGATCGCGGAAACCGGCGGCGGCCGCCGGTGACCTGCGGGCGGCTGCCCGCAGGCTCAACCGGGCAAGCCGGCCGGTCTGCCTGGTTGGATCTGCCGTCATCCATTCCGGCGCTCAGGCCGAGCTGCGCCGGCTGGTCGAGAAAATACAGGCGCCGGTGGTGGTGACCCGGTGCGCCAAGGGAGCGCTGGACGAAAGCCATCCCCTGGCCCTGCGAGGATCCAATGGCTACCTGGCCACGCAGGCGTTGAAACTGGCTGACGCCACGCTGGCCATCGGGTGCCGCTTCACCTCGATCGATACCAGGAATTGGCGGCTTGAACTGCCCCAACCCCTTATACAACTGGATGAGGACGAGCGAGAGATCGGCAGCGAGTATCCCTGCGAGCTGGGGGTGGTCGGAGATCTCAAAGCCACGCTGCAGGGGCTGGTCGAGGAGGTGGCGCAGCGCCCGCAGCGCTGGAAGCAGGCGCTGGAGCCCCATCGAGCCCGGTTTGCCGCCCAGAGGCCCTTGCCTCTCCTGAGCGATATCCGGCAAGTGCTTCCGGACGACGGCATATTGTCGGTGGACGTGCACTCCATCGGTTATTCGGCCTTTGACGAGTACCCGGTCGATCGCCCCCGAACGTTTCTCTATCCCTGCATCGGTGTCGCATTGGGTTATGCCTTTCCGGCCGCCATTGGCGCCAAGATAGGCTGTCCGGACAAGCCGGTGGTTTGCTTCAGCGGAGATGGAGGCTTTTTGATGGGTATGGCGGAATTGGCGACGGCCGTCAAATATGGAATTCCTCTGGTTATCGTGGTCGTCAACGACCAGGCCTTGACGGCCATCAAGGGGTCCCAGCAGAAGAACCACCAAGGCCGCGTCATCGACACTGATCTGACCAACCCCAACTTCGCTGAAATGGCCCGCACCTTTGGTGCTGAGGGGAGGCGGGTCCAGGACCTCAGCCAGTTCAAGGGGATCCTGGAAGAGTCTCTGACGGCTCGGCACCCGGTGGTCATCGAAGTGCCCATGAGGGATGATCAGGGTCAATTGACGGAGGCCATCACCTGGTTGAGATCCCGTCCATTACGCGGGTCTCCGGAGCCGTCAGGTTGAGTTCAGTGGCCACCGTCCTCTTCGGCTTGCCGGCCTTGGCTCGCATTTCTCAGCGGGTCGCTGGATACATCCTGTAAACACGGTTTGTTTTCAACAGCTTGTTGTTTCTAATGTGATGGTGTTCATTACTCGTTGCACCGGTGCGGGCCGCGTGAGAACCGTGGGTCAACCCCGGGCCTCCGGGTGGTCCAACGGGCGGGTTTCGAAGAATGGTTTGAGCTTGAGGTAGGTTGTCTGCAGGGCTTCGGGCAATACTCGGGTCTCTCCGGAGACGGTCATGAAGTTGGCATCACCGCACCAGCGCGGCACGATATGGAGGTGAAGGTGCTGGTCGATGCCCGCACCGGCACATTTGCCGAGATTCATGCCCAGGTTGAAGCCGTCGGGACGGTAGATCTTCCGGAGGGCGGCGACGGCTCTCTGAGTCAGGTCCATCAACTCCAGGTTCTGTTCGGCGGACAATTCCGAAAGGGCCGACAGGTGTTTATAGGGGGCGATCAGCAAGTGACCGCAGGTGTATGGGAAGAGGTTCAGGATAATAAAGTGGTCTTGTCCCCGAAACAGAATCAACCGCTCCGCATCTTCGGCAGTCGAGGCATCGATACAGAATACGCAGCCGTCGGCGTTGTGAATGTTGGCAACGTATTGGTATCTCCAGGGACTCCACAGAAAATCCATGCTAGGGATTGAGGTTGATAAGGTCCTTCAACTCTTTGCTGGGCTTGAAGTAGGGCACTTTTTTTTCGGGTACGTCAACCTTTTCGCCCGTCTTGGGATTTCTTCCCTGCCGGGCTTTGCGCTTCCGGATTCGAAAGCTTCCAAATCCACGCACTTCCAATTTGTCGCTGTTTTTCAGCGCCTTCACAACGCTGTCAAACAGCGCCTCCACAATCACCTCCGAGTCTTTGCGGCTGAGTTCGGTTGCCGTTGATACTTCGTCCACCAAGTCTGCTTTCGTCATGGTTGCTCCTTAGCGACGGTTGTGGGAGTGCCTCCGGGGTGGAATTTCGATCGTGCATCAACTGACAGGATTGTTGGGAACCCGTCCAACCTTGCACATTCTGGTCGAAGACTGCCGGGACAATGTGTCCGACTGCTGCCTCCGGCCCGCCGAACAGTGACGCGGAGCGTCGTTGCCCGGCTATTCGACTCTCAGGGTGAACAGGTTCCGGCTTCACCTGTCCTGCAGACATAGATGCAGAGAAAATAAGGGATTAGCCTCCAAAAAGCAACAGGGATTCATGCCCCGGCGTTCCCATTTTTGGGAGGGTTCACTCCCATTTCTCACCGGAGGGCGCGATGATGGCGCAGGCAGTTTCCCTTCAGCGCCGGCTTTTGGTGCCCGCCCCCAGGATCCTGTGGGGCATGGATCCGGGGAGGTTGTCCGGGGAGTTGCGATTCACCGGATTGCAAGGGATTCAGGGGATCCCTGATGAAACATGGGTCCAGATTTTGTTTGCCAAGTGCCCGCCCGGACCTTATAATCTGCGCTGGTTCAGACAGGGTTGCTCAAATCCGTCCAAGCTATGAAACTCAGGATTCATCCAAAATATGTTGAGGTGACGGTTTCCTGTGCCTGTGGGGAAACCTTCAAGACGCGCTCAACCAAAGGAAATATCCGTTTAGAGATCTGCTCCAAGTGTCATCCGTTCTTCACCGGCAAGCAGAAACTGGTGGATACGGCCGGACGCGTGGAACGATTTCAAAGAAAGTACGGCCTGCGCGCCGGTCTGGACTAGGCGGCGGTGCCCGCCACCAGCCCTCACTCCTCCAATGTCGATCTCCCGGCTTGAATAGAGGGGCCCCTCCTCGCGTCTTGTGCAATCTCAAGGTCCCTGCCTGTAGAGGCCGGTATTATTCAGCACCCTTGCAAGCGGACGCTTGGCTTAGCCGTCCGCGAGGTGCGCCATGTTAGACAAACTCGCGCAACTGGAAGCGACCTACGAGGAAATCACCCGTCTCCTTGCTGATCCGCGGGTTCTGGCCGATCCGGCCAAATATCAGAAGCACGCCAAGGCTCACCGGGACCTTGCTCCGGTGGTGGAGAAGTTCCGGGAGTACAAGGCGCTCCAGGTGAGCTTGGCCGATGCCAGGCAGATGGCCCGGGACATCCGTTCCGAGCCCGAGCTCAGGGAGCTGGCCCAGGAGGAGGCTTCCGGGCTTGGGCAGGCATTGGCGGAATGTGACCGGCAACTGAAAGTCCTGTTGCTGCCCAAGGATCCTGACGACGAAAAGAACGTCCTGCTGGAGATTCGGGCCGGAACCGGAGGCGACGAAGCCACGCTTTTTGCTCAGGAAGTCTTTCGAATGTACTGCCGCTATGCGGAATCGAAAGGCTGGCGGGTGGAATTGATGTCCTCCAGTCCATCCGGAGCCGGGGGCCTCAAGGAAGTGATTGCCATCATTGAAGGCAGGAACGTCTACCGCAACCTGAAATTCGAAAGCGGGGTCCACCGGGTCCAACGTGTGCCGGCCACGGAAGCCAGTGGGAGGGTTCACACCTCGGCCATTACGGTGGCGGTGTTGCCCGAGGCCGATCAGGTGGAAGTGGGCATCGACGAAAAAGACTTGCGCATCGACCGGTTCTGCTCCTCGGGGCCGGGAGGGCAGTCGGTCAACACCACCTACTCGGCCGTTCGCATCACCCACCTTCCCACCGGACTGGTAGTGACCTGCCAGGACGAGAAATCACAGATCAAGAATCGGGCCAAGGCCATGCGGGTTCTCAGATCCCGCCTGTACGAAATCGCCATGGAAGAACAGCGTCAAGCCGTTGCCCGGGACCGCAGGAGCCAAGTGGGAAGTGGGGATCGAAGTGAAAAGGTCCGAACCTATAACTTTCCCCAGAACCGATTGACCGATCATCGCATCGGTCTGACCCTTCATCGGCTGGAGGGCATCATGGATGGAGACCTGACTCCGGTGGTTGATGCCCTGGTGAGCTATTTCCAGGCTGAAGGACTGAAGAGGGAAATGGAGTCGGTTCGTCAATAGAGGCCTGAGGCCGGCTGTTTCCGATCAAGCCTCTACAATGAGGCTGAAGGCCTTGCCACGCCGTCCCATCAAAGCGCCATGCGGGTTTTCGAAGCCCTCGCCGCTGCCTGTGAGGAATTGACCCGGCACGCCGTGGTCAACCCCAGAATCGATGCCGAAATCCTGCTGGCACGGTCCCTGGGGAAGACGCGCAGCACCCTGTTGGCCCATTACCGGGATCCCGTCGATGAATCGTTGTGCCCGGTCTTCTTCGCCAGGGTCCGGGAACGCTGTCGGGGCAAGCCACTCCAATACATTTTGGGTCAGCAGGAATTTCGTGGGTTGAATTTCGAAGTGTCCCCGGCGGTCTTTATTCCCAGGCCCGAGACGGAATTTGTGGTAGAGGCGGCGCTGCAGCACTTGGTGGAGGGCAGATTGAACCTGGCGGATGTAGGAACCGGTTCCGGCTGTCTGGCGGTCAGTCTGGTTGTGGCGCTCCCGCGGGCGCGGGTCTGGGCGACCGATTTGTCGGAGGCGGCCTTGGAGATTGCGCGGCGGAATGCCGCCCGGCACGGTGTGGGGCGCAGGATCACCTTTCTGCACGGAGATCTTTTGAAACCGCTGACTCCCTGGCTGGGCCGGGGGCAGCTCGATGCGATTGTTTCCAACCCCCCTTATGTGGGCCCGGAGGAGTTGACCGGACTGCAAAGGGAAGTCCGGGATTGGGAGCCCCGGCTGGCGCTGGTGGGAGAGGAAGGGGCGCCCAATCTCTATGCCCGGTTGGTGTCTCAAGCTCACGTCTGGCTCAGGCCGGGCGGATTGTTGATTGTGGAGATCGGTTACAGCATGCAGGAGGCGGTGTGCGGCCTGCTGGGACACGGCTGGAAGCTTCTGGGTGTTTCCGAGGACCTGAACGGAATTCCCAGGGTGGTTTCGGCAAGAAAGGTTTGAGGGTGCAGGAGGGGAAGGAGCCAACAGGAGAGGAGCCGATGTCAAACTGCCTGTTCTGCAAGATCATTCGGAAGGAGATTCCGGCCAAGGTGCTTTACGAGGATGAATTGGCCTTGGCGTTCGAGGACATTAACCCCAAAGCCCCGACCCACGTGCTGGTCATCCCCAAGAAACACCTGGAGTCCCTGGAGAGTGCGGATTGGGAAGACCGGCTGTGCCTGGGTCATCTGGTGATGGTGGCGCGGGAGCTGGCCCGCCGGTGGGGCCACCAACGGTCCGGCTACCGCACGGTGATCAATACCGGCCCGGACGCCGGCCAGTCGGTATTTCATGTCCACCTGCATCTCCTGGGAGGACGGAAGATGGACTGGCCGCCGGGCTAGGTCAGATCGAGATTCTCAGCAAACGGGGTTGGATTCCGAAGAGTGCGGACCGCCGACGATCAGCTGCAGCCGCTGGTAGTACCGCAGTTGAGACACTTGTAGCAGGCGCCGTTGCGCACCATGATGGCGCCGCATTCCGGACAGGGTGGAGCATCTGCCTGGGTTTGAAAGACCTGCCTTTCCATGTCTTCCATCTGCATGTTGGGTCCGGGAGCCGCCTTCTCGGGTTGGGGTTGATCCTCGGCTGTCAGGAATTTCTGACCCAGCCAGCGGAAGATGTAGTCGACGATGGATTTGGCAATGGGGATCTGAGGATTGTTGGTGAACCCTGAGGGTTCAAAACGGCTGTGGCTGAACTTGTCGACCAGGACTCTCAATGGCACCCCATACTGCAAAGCCAAAGAAATGGAAGTTGCCACCGTGTCCATGAGACCGGAAACGACCGAGCCCTGCTTGGCCATGACCACAAAGATCTCTCCGGGGCTGCCGTCGTCATACATTCCCACCGTCAAATAGCCATCGTGGCCGGCAACACTGAACTTGTGGGTGATGGCCTGGCGCTCGTCGGGGAGGCGGCGTCGAGCCGGTCGAGCCTGGTCATTTTCGCCTTCCGCCTTCAGACTGGTATTCAGGGGCTGTGACCGTTTGGATCCGTCCCGGTAGATGGCCAGAGCCTTGAGACCCAATTGCCAGGCTTGAATGTATGCTTCCTGGATTTGATCGACCGAGGCTTCCTCGGGCATGTTGACGGTCTTGGAAATGGCGCCTGAGAGGAAGGGTTGCACGGCCCCCATCATCTTCAAGTGTCCCGAGTAGTGAATGGAACGAGTTCCGCTCATGGGCTTGAAGGCACAGTCGAAGACCGGCAAATCCTTCTCCTTCAGATAAGGCGCCCCTTCGATGGTTTCGTTCTCGTCGATGTATTTGATGATTCCGTTCATCTCTTCCCGGCCGTATCCCAGCCGCCTCAAAGCCTCCGGAACGGTCTGATTGACGATCTTGAGCAGGCCGCCTCCGACCAGCTTCTTGTATTTCACCAGGGCGATGTCCGGCTCCACCCCCGTGGTGTCGCAGTCCATCATGAACCCGATGGTTCCGGTCGGCGCCAGCACCGTCACCTGGGAATTCTTATAGCCATTTTGCTCTCCCTGGGACAGAGCATCGCTCCAGCAACGCTGGACGGCCTGGTAGAGATCCTGAGGCAGAGCGGAAGCGGTCAGCTTGGCGGCGGCATCCTGGTGCTTGCGAATCACCCTCAACATCGGTTCGCGATTGAGGGGGAACTCGGCGAAGGGCTCCAGATCGTGGGCAATCCGGGCAGAGGTGTGGTAGGCCTCTCCGTGCATGAGGGCCGTCACGGCACCGGCGTAGGCTCGGCCGGCCTGGCTGTCGTAGGGAAGCCCCAGTGACATGAGCAGGGCTCCCAGGTTGGCATAGCCCAGCCCCAGCGGCCTGAAGAGGTGGCTGTTGTTGGCAATTGCGGGGGTCGGATAGCTGGCGTTGTCGACGATGATCTCCTGGGCGGTGATCATCACCTGCACCGCGTGTTTGAACCGCTCGACATCCAGACCGCCGTCCTTTTGCCTGAATTTCATCAAGTTCAACGACGCCAGATTGCAGGCGGTGTCATCCAGGAACATATATTCACTGCAGGGGTTGGAGGCGTTGATTCGATCGGTGGCGGTGCAGGTATGCCAGTCGTTGACGGTGGTGTCAAACTGAATGCCGGGGTCGCCGCAAACGTGGGCGGATTCCGCCATCATTCGAAGCAGGTCCCGGCCGCGGTGATTCTCCACAATCTCACCAGTGGTCACCGCTCGGGTGCTCCATTCCCGGTCTTCGACCACCGCCCGCATGAATTCGTCGGTGACTCGTACGCTGTTGTTTGAATTCTGAAAGAAGACGGAACTGTAGGCAGGGCCGTTGAAGGAAGGATCGTATCCCGCCGAGATCAGCGCCCAGGCTTTCTTCTCTTCCTCCTCCTTGCACTTGATGAATTCCACAATGTCGGGATGGTCGGCGTTCAGGATGACCATTTTGGCCGCACGCCGTGTCTTGCCGCCGGACTTGATGACACCGGCGAAGGCATCATAGCCCTTCATGAAGGAGACCGGGCCGGACGCCTGTCCCCCACCGGACAGCAACTCTTTGGAGGAACGAATCGGGGAGAGATTGGTGCCGGTGCCGCTCCCCCATTTAAAGAGCATGCCTTCCGTCTTGGCCAGGTCCAGAATGGCTTCCATCCGGTCTTCCACCGAGTTGATGAAGCAAGCCGAGCATTGGGGTTTGGGCTCAATGCCGCAATTGAACCAGACCGGGCTGTTGAATGCTGCCTTTTGATCGACCAGGAGGTGGGTGAGCTCCGCCTTGAAGGTGTCGGCGTCTTCAGGCGTGGCAAAGTAGCCCCCCTCCTGCCCCCATTGGTGAATCGTGTCCACCACTCTTCCAATGAGTTGTCGGACGCTTCTCTCTCGCCCCTTGCCATTGGCGGATCGCCGGAAGTACTTGGAGACCACCACGTTTGTCGCCAACATGGACCAACTGACGGGTACTTCCACGTCAGGTTGCTCGAAGATCACCTCTCCCTTTTCATTGGTGATGCTTGCCTTGCGTTGCTCCCACTCAACCTGATCGAAGGGATGCACCCCGGGGCTGGTGTAAACCCGGTCGAAGTGCAGGAGTCTGGTTTCTTCCGACACACTGGGGGCTGCGGCCGTAGCCTGGCTCTCCGTCTTGGCTCTCAGTAGCATGGAAAGTCTCCTTAATCCTCAATCAGGACAATGGAAGGGAAGCAGGCTGTCTGCCCGTCAGGCTGGTCTTCGGAGGTGTAGCCGGCCCCGATTCGAGCCCGAACGATATTGGGGTCCATCGGTTCGCTTCGGTGTGAGGAATTGTATGCGGGTGGCGCATCTTGTCAAGCATTATCAGACGTTTTTGCACAAAATGATGGACGCTTCATCTGCCCGGCAACAAAATGTTGTGTTCCCGTTCCATTCCGGCCGGACCCTCGGAGAAGCCCGATTCCATGGGGAAATCCGGTCTGTTGAACCCATCTCGCCGTTAATAATGAAGGGTTTGAGATATTGTTGCGGTTCACCGCTGGGCGTGAGAGTGGAGGCGTTTTGCGTAGTTGAGCATCGCCTGGGAGCGCGGGCGTCCCGCCCGCATCCTGTCCCTTTGGCCGCCGCTGAGCTTCCGTGCGATGCTGTAGCCAGCCACCCTGTCTGTGGGAACGGCGTCGACCAGGCCGCAGGAGAACCGTGCCGCCGTTCCCGGTTAATCCAAGTGGAGGAGATGGCCGAGGCTGTGCCAGGCTTTGTGCGGGCGGGACGCCCGCGCTCCCAGGAAGCCTTCATCCCATGACATCGTCACACCAGGGGGACAAAATGGCCGAAGCATTTTGGCGCTGCTTGTCGTTGAAGGAGGTCTACTTTTCCTTGTGCCTCTTCGTGTTCATTCGTGGTTCGTCTTTGTTAACGATCGGGCGTTTTTTCTCGAATGATCCGCAAGGCAGGGCGGTGGAACGGCTAGACGCGTACCTGCGGGTACAGGCCTCCAGGAGGATTGGAAGGGCTCGGCACTGGTTTGTTTCAGGGGTGGTTGCGGGCAAGCAACGCCGGTGAGCGATCCTGTGAGGCGTCGGACCTCCCTCACACCTTTTGATAAAGGCTGGAACCCTTCTGTTGAAATTCCCGGGACTTGCTGTCCATGCCTTGGTGGAGCGCTTCTTCGGGGTTGACTCCTACTTGCTGGGCGTAGGCTCGCACATCCTCGGTGATTTTCATTGAACAGAAGTGGGGTCCGCACATGGAGCAGAAGTGGGCCAGCTTGGCGTTGTCTCCGGGCAGGGTGGCGTCGTGGAACTCGCGGGCTCTCTCCGGGTCGAAGCCCAGGTTGAACTGGTCCTCCCAGCGAAACTCGAATCGGGCCTTGGAAAGGGCGTTGTCCCGCGCCTGGGCTCCGGGATGGCCCTTGGCCAGGTCGGCGGCGTGAGCGGCAATCTTGTAGGCAATGACTCCCTCTTTGACGTCCTCCCGCTCCGGCAGTCCCAGGTGTTCCTTGGGGGTTACGTAACAGAGCATGGCGGTACCGTACCATCCGATCATGGCGGCGCCGATGGCACTGGTGATGTGGTCGTACCCGGGGGCGATGTCCGTCGTCAAAGGGCCCAGGGTGTAAAAGGGCGCTTCTCCGCAGGTCTCGAGCTGGCGGGTCATATTCTCCCGGATCAGTTGCATGGGGATGTGTCCGGGGCCCTCGATCATGGTTTGCACGTCGTGCTTCCAGGCGATCTTGGTCAGTTCGCCCAAGGTATCCAGTTCCGCGAACTGGGCCTCGTCATTGGCGTCGGCGATGGAGCCGGGCCTGAGCCCGTCTCCCAGGCTGAAGGTGATGTCGTAGGCCTTCATGATCTCGCAGATTTCCTCGAAATGGGTGTAGAGGAAATTCTCGCAGTGGTGGGCCAGGCACCACTTGGCCAGAATGGACCCACCCCGGGAAACGATTCCGGTAAGCCGTCGGGCCGTCATGGGGACGTAGCGCAGGCGTACGCCGGCATGAATGGTAAAGTAATCCACTCCCTGTTCGGCCTGTTCGACCAGGGTGTCGCGGAAGATCTCCCAAGTGAGTTCCTCGGCTTTTCCCTGGACCTTCTCAAGGGCCTGATAGATGGGCACGGTGCCAATGGGAACCGGGGAGTTGCGAAGAATCCATTCCCGCGTTTCATGAATGTTGGGACCGGTGGACAGGTCCATCACCGTGTCGGAGCCCCATCGGATGGACCAGACCATCTTTTCCACTTCCTCTTCGATGGTGGAGGATACGGCTGAATTGCCGATGTTGGCGTTGATCTTGACCAGAAAGTTCCGTCCTATGATCACCGGTTCCAGTTCGGGGTGGTTGACATTGGCCGGGATGACGGCCCTGCCGCGAGCGACCTCGTCGCGCACGAACTCGGGAGTGATCCGTAGCGGCAGACTGGCTCCCCAGGAGTTGCCGGGATGCTGGTGGTCCAGCTCGCGTTCCATCCGCTGGTTCTCCCGAATGGCCACGAATTCCATCTCGGGTGTGATCACTCCGCGCCGGGCGTAATGCATCTGGGAGACATTGCTTCCGACCCGGGCACGCATGGGTCGGCGAAGGTGCTTGAATCGAAGGGCATCCAACCGGTGGTCCGCCAGTCTCAGCTTTCCGTACCGGGACGAGACCTGTGCAAGATCTTCAACGTCGTTACAGTCCCGAATCCAGTCGATCCGAATGGGGGACAACCCTCGGCGAATATCGATCGCGACCGAGGGGTCGGTGTAGGGGCCACTGGTATCGTAGAGGGTGACCGGGGGGTTGAGCGTCACATCCTTTTCCGCGCCGCCTCGTTGCCGAGTAGGCGTCTGGCTCACTTGGCGCAATGGGACCCGTATGGAAGGGTGAATATTGCCGGGCACATAGATCTTCTGCGAAGCCGGAAAGGGATCGCAGGTGATGGTGCCCAATTTAACCTCATCAATTCTTGCTTGCTTGGCTTTCATCAACAAACCCCTTTAATGTCAATAGGTTGTTAATATGAGTACGGAACCGAACCGGTGGATGAGTGTCTGCCGTGTGGGTGAATCATACCACAAGATTGACAAAGCCCTGACCCGAAACTAAGATGGGCCGCCGTTGATGATCGACGGCCGGTCATCAAAAAACAGATGCCGTCGAGCCACGTTTGGAGGGAAGCATGGCGGAGACCTATGGGAACTTCATTGCCGGGGAGTGGGTGGAAAGCTCGTCAGGGAAAACATTCGAGAGCATCAATCCGGCCGATTACCAGGAAGTGGTGGCACGCTACCAGGCGTCCACGGCCCCTGACGTGAGGCAGGCTCTGGAGGCCGCCGGCCGCGCCCGGGAGGCCTGGGCTGAGATGCCGGCTCCCTTGCGCGGCACGATCCTGATGCGGGCCGCCGAGTTGCTGGAAAAGCGGGCCGAGCGGGTGGCGACCGAGATGACTCGCGAAGAGGGAAAAACGCTTCCGGAAGCCAGTGGGGAAGTGGGCCGCGCAGTCAACATCCTGCGCTATTTCGGGGCCGAGGGCGCAAGGCTGAGTGGCGAAACGGTACCCTCGGAACGGGATGGCGTGTTTGGCTTTACTTTCCGTAAGCCGCTGGGTGTGGTGTCTCTGCTGACTCCCTGGAATTTCCCGATTGCCATTCCGGTTTGGAAAATAGCCCCGGCACTGGTCGCCGGAAACAGCCTGGTCATCAAGCCGGCCTCCCTGGCGCCGCTGTGCACGGTGCGGGTGGCCGAAGTCCTGAACGAGGCCGGTTTGCCCAAGGGTGTGCTGAATATGATTACCGGTTCCGGGGCAACCATCGGAAATGAGCTGATTGCCAATCCCCTGGTCAAGGCTGTCTCCTTTACCGGATCCTGTGAGGTCGGCGACGAGATCCGACGGCAGACGGCTCCGCGGGGAATCAAGACTCAGTTGGAGATGGGCGGGAAGAATCCCACCATTGTGCTCCGCGACGCGGACCTCGAGCAGGCCGCCGACGTGGTGGTCAACGGGGCTTTTTTTTCAACCGGACAGAAATGCACCGCCACCAGTCGAGCCTTGGTGGAGAAGCCGATCTTCGACCGGTTCGTAAGTCTCCTGGTGGAGAAAACCGAGAAGTTGAAAGTCGGCGACGGTCTCCAGCAGGGGATCGAGATGGGGCCCTGCGTCGACGAGAATCAGATGAACACCGTCCTGAATTACATCAGGATCGGTCAGCAGGAAGGGGCCCGCTTGCTGTGCGGAGGCCGGCGACTGACCGGGGCGGGCTGGGACAAGGGCTACTTTGTCCAACCCACCATCTTTTCGGAGGTGTCCCCGGATATGAGGATTGCCCAGGAAGAGATCTTCGGCCCGGTACTGGCTCTCTTTCCGGTTGAGGACCTCGACCAGGCCATCGAGTTGTCCAACCGGGTCAAGTTCGGGCTGTCGGCATCGATATTGACCAACAGGATCGATCAAGCCTTCAACTACATCAATCGGATCGAGGCCGGCTTGATTATCGTCAACCTGCCTTCGGCCGGCGTGGAGTATCAACTGCCGTTTGGAGGTACCAAGGCCTCCAGCACCGGCTATCGGGAGCAGGGCAGCGTGGCCATCGATTTTTATTCAGAGCTCAGAACGGTGTATCTGAAGCACCGGATTTGAGGCTGGAAGTCGGCCCAGCAGGGGCCAACCGGAGGGATTATGGGAGGCGATGGTGCGCGGCCAGCCAAAGCAGGCCCTTGGCGAAGCTCTCTCACAGGCCAGCCCGCATCGCCAAGCCCTCCACCCCCATAGAGAATGGTGACACCGTCCTTCTCTTGTGGGGTGAGTTTGTTACGACCTGTCACCTCAACCTTTCTCTCACCATCTCACCTTTAAGGAACCGCTTCACCAAGAACAGCAAAGTCCACAGGCTCGCAAGCGCTGACCTCGATCAGGGCCCGATTTTGCTACTGAAAGCCCACCCGCCGTGGCAGGTCCGGCTTTCCATCCGGGTCAGCATCTCGTTGACTGGCTTACTTCCCAGTTCCTGTAGGCGAGCTGGCCTGGCCGCGGCCACGGCTTGGTGGGTCGGCTCCTGCCCCCCCACCACACCAGCCTTCGGTTAGCCCGTATTTCTACCCGGGTCGCTGGATGAATTATGAAAGGCATTTGCTTTCAGTGCCTTATTGACCTTTTTATGAGGGCATGCGAGTAGAGACGGCGCTTGGCGCGCTCTGGCTTGTCCTTTTCCCCTCAGCGCGCCCATGCTCGCTCGACCGTAGTGACCGCTACGCTCTTCGCTGGCGAGCACGCGCTGAGGGAAAAATTCCGGCGCCACCATCACGCCCCCCGGTGAGAAATGCGGGCTCGCAGCTCGGCTTCTGCGACTCCCCCTCAAGGGGGGAGTGATTGTCCTGGGAGCGCGGGCGTCCCGCCCGCATTCTGTTCCTTATGGTAGTCGCTGAGCTTCCGCGCGGCTTTGCAGGCAGCCACCGCGTCGAGGGGAACCGCAACGGCCGGGCCGAAGGAGAGCCAGGGCGCCGTTGGGTCGATCCAGGTGCAGGAGATGACCGAAGCTGTGCCTGGCATTGTGCGGGCGGGACGCCCGCGCTCCCAGGGAGCCTTCGTCCACACAATACACCGGGAACGGGGTTTCATCCTGTCCGTCCATGTTCCCTGGTGCGGCCAACCGATTTAGCGGGACAAAGCCCAAATAGTCGCTGCCCCCGCTATTCGATCTCTCGGATGTAGAGGTCCTTGAAGCGCATTTTGCCTTCCCCGCCGCTGTGGAGCTGCAAGGCGATGACCCCGTCGAAATAGCGGGGGGCGGGATCCCGGTAGTCCACCGCCCGCACGCCGTTGACGAAGGTCACCACCCGGTTGCCGAACACCGAAAAGGAAATAGCGTTCCACTCTCCCGGTTTCAAGGCTGCTTCTCCGGCTGGACCGGGCTTGACCAGCCACCCCCGGCCGCCACTCTCGTAGAGCCCTCCGGTGTGATTGCCCGGAATGGGGTCCACCTCCACCTGAACCCCCTTGATGTCGACTCCCTGCAGGGTGGAATGGTAGAAAATGCCGCTATTGCCAGTCCCTTCACCCTTGAACTTGGCTTTGAGCTCGAAATTCCTGTAGGTTCTGGTTGTGGCCAGATAGCCGTATTCCCGGGTCAAGGCTTCTCCCAGGATTTCACCTCCTTCTACGGTCCATTTCTCGCGGCCGTGCTCCTGCCAGCCACTCAGATCCCGGCCATTGAAGAGGGCAAGCCAGGCGGAGCTGCCTTCGGGCTGCACGGCTTGAGGCCAAAGGAACCACAACAGCAGAAAGGGGATCCCGATTCTTTTCATGGTCATACCTCCGCGACGACGGTTGCCGGCGGCCGGCCTGCTCCACCAACCTGCCCCGAGCCCGGAGAGACTCCGAGAGGCCCTGGGGTACCGGCTGACTGGGTTCCAATGAGCCGGAAAAACCGCTTCATGATAGCAGATATGAAGCCCGGGACGCTTTGAGAACGGGTGGGTTGTTCTCCCGCTTCATTCCGGAGGCGGCTCGTTGACAGGCTCTTTCCGGATAAGCTAATTTCTGAAATCCGTTGAGGGGGGGTTAACCTCCTTGGAGTTTTCATGCGAATCCTGACGTGCCTGAAACAGGTTCCCGAAAGGGACTCCCGCTATAAGCTGAACCAGGAGGGCTCCCGAGTATTGGAAGAGGACCTGGTCTTCGAAACCAACGAAAGCGACCTCTACGCCCTGGAGGAAGCACTGCGTTTGAAAGAGGCATTCGGGGGTGAAGTGGCGGTGCTTTCCCTGGGGCCCGACCGTGTCTCCAAGGTCCTCCGTAACGCCCTGGCCATGGGAGCCGACAGAGCCATCCACCTGAAGGGCGAGGTCTTTGAGCAGGGGGATGCCTGGGTCACGGCCCGGGCCATTGCCGCTGCCATCGCCCCGCAGGACTTTGACCTGGTCCTCACCGGTGTGCAGTCCGAGGACATGGCTTTCGCTCAAACGGGCGCCGTTGTGGCCCAGATCCTGGGATGGTCTTGCGCCACCATCGTGATGGAGATCGCCTTCGAGGCCAATGCCCGCGGGATTCAGGTGAAACGGGAGTTGGAGAGCAACGTCTTCGAACGCGTCGAGGTTCCCCTCCCGGCAGTCCTGACGATTCAGTCGGGAACCCACCCCATCCGCTACGCAACCTTGAGAGGGATCATGCAGGCCAAGAAAAAGGAGTACCGGGTGATGACGGCGCCGGATCTGAGACTGCCCGCGGAGGCCGTGGGGGAGATGGCCGCCAAAGTCAGACACCACCGTTTGCTGGTGCCCGAAAAGAAAAAGAAGACGCTGATGATCGAGGGAGGGGCGGAAGAGGCGGCGCGTTCGCTGATGGACAAGCTTATCAACGAGGTCGGAGTGATCTAGCTTTGTCAGCGGAGAGGCGGGGCATTTCAGGCGACCTGGCGGTCCTGAAATAAGGAAACAGCACCTGTCGGACAGGGAAGATCGATCCATGGCACTAGTGTCCTGTCTCAGAAATAGGATTACCATCTCCGATGGAGGTTCCACAGGGAAACGGTCGGTTCGAGAGGCCCCTTGCGATTCAGCGAACAAGCAACGTTATGCTCCCCCTCCCGGGAACCTCCATCGGCCCAAGGGGTTCGGGCGGAACGGCGCCGTCTTCGGCGTCGCTTCTCCTCACAATGAATGGGCATTGCCTCGTCGTCGCTCCTTGAATCCGGCGCCGTTGCGCTCCGAAATATGGCAACCCTATTTCTAAGACAGAACACCAGGATCGTCGTCCTGGGCGAACACCGGGATGGCCGTTTGAAGAAGATTTCGTGGGAGGCGGTCGACTTGGGCCGCAAGCTCTCCACGAAGCTCGGGAAGGACCTGTGCCTGGTCTTGGTGGGCAGCGAAATCGACGGCCTGGCTCGGGAGGTTTCCGGGCAGAGTGGCCTGGAAGTCGTCGTCCTGGCCAACCACCACTGCCGGCACTACACGCCTGAGGCCTACTGTGAGGTTCTGGCGGAGTTCGCCAGGCGGGACAAGCCCTATCTGCTGCTGCTGGGCCACAGTTATCAAACCATGGATTTTGCTCCCAAGCTGGCGACCATGCTGGACCGGGCCTTGATCCCCAACTGTGTCGATTACCGCTATGCGGTCGGCCAACTCCTATGGGTTCGTCAGGTGTTCAACGGCAAGCTCCACCTTCAAGTGAGCCCCAAGGGGGACCCCCCTTACCTGGTCTCCATTCAGCAGGGTGCCTTCCCCGCCTTGGAGGAGGATCTGGGAGCACTCCCCCGAATTGACCGCCGCCAGGCCAGCCTGGCTGAAGGAGTGCTGCGGAGGCAGCTTCTGGAAGTCATGGAGGCGGTTCAGACCAAAGTGGATTTGAGCCAGGCGGAGATCGTTGTCGCCGGAGGTCGGGGATTGGGCAGCAAGGAAAAGTTCCAACTGATTCTCGACCTGGCATCGGCCTTGGGGGCGGGAGTCGGGGCCTCACGGCCCGTGACCGACGGCGGTTGGTTGCCCAAGGAGCATCAAATCGGCAGCTCCGGCCAGACGGTGATGCCCAGGCTCTACATTGCCTGCGGGATTTCAGGGGCCATTCAGCACCTGGTGGGCATGTCCAACTCGGGTTGCATCGTTGCCATCAACAAGGACCCCTTTGCTCCCATCTTCCAGGTGGCCGACTATGGGATCGTCGGGGATGTCTTTCAGGTCGTTCCCAAGTTGATCGAGATCGCCAGGGAAATGCGGCCATAGCCAAGGGTCGGCCCTCCGCCCCCAGGTTTCCGATGAATTCCGACCCAATCCCTGAAACAAAGCCCGGGGAACCCCGGACGGGACTGGCCTACTGGAACCGGCCCCGCCACCTGTCTCGGTGGCAGCGGATCTGGATTGCCGTGGTGGCTCGCGTCGGAGCCTGGATGGTTGGCGGGATCGGCAGAACTCTCCGATGGGAAAGCCGCGGCGATGAACACCTGGGGCAGATCTATCGTTCCGGAAACCGAGCCATCTTTACCACCTGGCACGGAGGAATTTTCCCAGCCACCTGGTACTGGCGGGACCGCGGCATCGTGGTGATGACCAGCCAGAACGTGGATGGGGAGTATATCGCCCGGATTATCGAAAGCTTAGGCTATGGAGCGGCACGGGGTTCCAGCTCCCGGGGAGGTATGAAGGCTCTGGCCGAAATGTCCAGAAAATTGAGGCAAGGCAACGACGTGGGCTTCACGGTGGATGGTCCCCGAGGCCCGCGCTTCAGTGCCAAGATCGGACCGGTGTTGCTGGCCCGGCGGACCGGCGCCGCCATTTTTTGTTTCCATGTCGAGCTCCAGCGCAAAATCCAGCTCGAAAACTGGGATCGATCTCAGATCCCACTGCCCTTTTCACGGGCTTTGATCCTCAAGGCCGCCCCGATTTACGTCTCGCCCCGAGCCGACGAAGAGGAGATTCAACGTAAGCACCGGGAAATGCAGGATGTCCTGGACCGTTTGCGGAGCCAGGCGGAAGGGCACTGGAAAAAGCCGCCCCGCTGAGAAATGCGGTCAGGAGCCCGTGGGGCGGTGTTGCTACCCTTTCCTGAAGAACCGTGCCAGGCGGTCGGCGCCCTTCTCCAGTTGCTCCATGGAGGCGGCGTAGGAAATCCGAACGTGGTCGCGGGTGCCGAATCCCTCCCCGGGCACCACGGCAACGCCAGCCTCATGGAGGAGTTGCAGGGCCAGGCCGGAGGGGCTGTCCAGACGGCAGGCGTCAAGAAGGCCGCGCAGGTTGGGGTAGACGTAGAAGGCCCCGTCGGGCCAGTTGCAGGAGATTCCGGGAATGGCGTTGAGCGCCTCGACGATAAAGCCACGGCGGCGGCCATACTCCCGCAGCATGTCCTGAATGGAGTCCTGGGGCCCGCTGAGGGCCGCCACGGCCGCTTTCTGGGCGATGGAGTTGGCATTGGAGGTGCAGTGGCTCTGGATCTTGAGCATGGCCTGGATGAGAGGAGCGGGTCCCAGACAGAAACCAACCCTCCAGCCCGTCATGGCGTAGGTCTTGGATACCGATCCCACCACGATCAGATGGTCCCGGTAGGCTTTCCCCAGGGAGGCCAGCGAAAAGGCAGACGAACCCTCGTAGTTGAAGTGGCAGTAGCACTCATCGGTCAGCACCATCAGGTCCCGCCGGCGCGCCAGCTCCGCGATGTTCCGCATCTCCGCTTCCCGAATGGTTGCCCCGCTGGGGTTGTTGGGTGAATTCAAAAGGATCAGGCGGGTTCGGGGAGAGACTGCAGCCTCGATCTGGCCCGCGGTCACCCGGAAATTCTCGGATTCCGAGGTGGGGACAAACCGGCAAGCGGCTCCGGCGTAGTGGACTGCCTCTTTGAACGTGACCCAGTAGGGGACAGGGAGCACCACCTCGTCGCCGGGCTGGAGCAGCGCGCTGGTCAGGTTGAAGATCGCGTGCTTTCCTCCGACCGTGACCAGAACTTCCCGGGGGGAGTAGTCGGACTGAAAGTCTCGGGCGTGCCGCCGCACGATGGCTTCTTTCAGTTCGGGTATGCCGTCGGTGGGCGTGTATCGGGTGAAGTCGTTTTGAATCGCCTCATAGGCGGCGCGCTTCACGTTGGCCGGGGTGGGGAAGTCCGGCTCGCCGGCGCTCAGATCCACCACATCCACGCCTTGAGCCTTGAGTTGAGCCGCGGCCGCAAAAACAGCCGCCGTCGAGCTGATCGAAATGCGTCCGACGCGCTGTGAAAGTCTCATGAGTGGGGATTGGAGGAGGATGGCTTGGGAGCCCGGGCGATCTTTTTCAGAAGTTGGTCCTCCACGTTGCGGGGAACCAGTCCGGAGATCGCCCCCCCGAATTGACAGACTTCCCGTACCAGTCGAGAGCTCAGATAGCTATAGGCCTCGGAAGGCATCATGAAAACCGTTTCGATCTGAGGCTCCAGGCGGCGATTCATCAGGGCCATTTGCAATTCGTACTCGTAGTCCGATACCGCTCGGATGCCGCGGACGATGACCCGGGCCTGCCGCTGCAGGGCGTAGTCGACCAGAAGGCCTTCAAAGGTGTCCACCCGCACATTGGGGTAGTCGTTTCCCAGAGCCGTCCGGATCATGGTTGAGCGCTCCCCGGCTGTGAAGAGCGGTGATTTTTCACTGTTGATCAGGATCGCCACAATGACCTCGTCGAACAGGCGGGAGGCCCGGTGGATGATGTCGAGGTGCCCATTGGTGAGAGGATCGAAGGACCCGGGATAAAGGGCGATCTTTTTCATAGGCGGCCTCCAACTCGATGATCTCTTCGGCGTCTTTCCGTGGGAACGGACAGCAAACCACGGGTCCGGGGACACTTGGGAGCGTTGTCCGTGGCAAGCCGTCAGGTAGCCGGTTGCCGGGTCGATTCAAGCTCCACGATACAGGCTGAGTTGGCTGTCCCCTTGCCGGACCTCGCGCACTCGGCTCAAATCATGGAGTCGGGCCGGCAGGGTCAACCCCTTGGAATGCTCAAGGATGACGCAGGCTCGAGGAGCAAGGATATGACAGCGATGAATCTGTTCCAGGGTCTGAGGATAGCGGTGCACGGCGCTGTAGGGCGGATCGACGAAGACTATATCAAACTTGCGGCTCTGGCGCTGCAGGATTCGCAATGAGATATGGGCCGGATGGGTCAGCAGCTCGACCTGGCGGGCCGGGGCAGGGGAGAGCGACTTCAGGTTATTCTGAATGATCCGCACCGCCCGTGGCGCGCACTCGATCAAGGTGACGCCCCGGGCTCCCCGGCTCAGCGCCTCGATGCCGATGCTGCCGCTGCCGGAAAAGCAGTCCAGGAAGAAGGCCTCCTCGATTTTCTCCTGGATCAGGTTGAAAAGAGTCTCCTTCAGCCGGTCCGAAGTCGGCCGCGTGTCCAGTCCTCTCAGGGTGCTCAGGCGGTGGTGCTTGAACGTTCCGGCGATGACGCGAACCATGATGGCAACGCTCTTCTGCGAAAGGAAGCCCTCTCTCCGCAAGTCCCGGGAGGCGGGCCGGGGAGTCCGGCAGGGGATGGGGGCTACCCCACGCCCACCAGACCGTAGCGGGTTTGCCAACTTGAGCTCAGGCCCGCGGCCCATTGCCCCGAAGATGGCTGCGATTCAAGGTTGTCGACGAAGTAAGCGGCCTCTCTCCGGGCGGTTTCCAGAATGCGGCGGTCGCGCAACAGGTGAGCCACGCGCAAGGTGGGCAGACCGGACTGGCGGGTGCCGAAGAACTCCCCGGGTCCTCGTATCTCCAGATCCTTTTCCGCAATGACGAACCCGTCGGTGGTTTCCTGCAGACAGGTCAGTCTTTCGGCAGCCTCCGGGCTGATAGCCTTGGAACCCTGCATCAGCAGGCAATAGGACGGCTCCAGGCCTCGTCCGACCCGGCCGCGGAGTTGGTGCAACTGCGCCAGACCGAAGCGCTCGGCGTGCTCGATGAGCATCACGGTGGCGTTGGCCACATCCATTCCAACCTCGATCACGGTTGTCGAAACCAGGATGTCGGTTTGGCCCGCGGCAAAGCGTTGCATGACGGCATCCTTCTCCATGCTCTTGAGCCGGCCGTGCAGCAGCTCGACACGGAATTCGGGGAAGACCTCCCCTTGCAGGTGCTCGAAGATTTTCCGGGCGGGCCGCAAATCCAGCTTTTCCGACTCCTCGATCAGGGGGCAGAGCACGTAGACCTGTCTGCCTCGTCCGATCTGGTCGGCAACCAACCGATAGGCTCGAGACCGGTTCCGGTCGTCCAGCAGGTGGGTCTTGACCGAGCCCCGGTTCGGGGGCATCTCGTCGATGATGGAAACGTCCAGATCACCGTAGAGCGTCATGGAAAGCGTCCGGGGAATCGGAGTGGCCGTCATCACCAGGGTATGGGGATGAATGCCCTTCTTCATGAGGTTGAAACGCTGCATGACGCCGAATCGGTGTTGTTCGTCAATGATGACCAGTCCCAGCTTTTGGAAGGAGACGTCCGGTTCCAGCAAGGCATGGGTGCCAATCAGGATCTGGAGTCTCCCCTGGGACAACTCCTCCAGCAGGCCGCTCCGCTCCGCCTTCTTCAGTCCACTGGTGAGCAATCCGATGCGGTAACCGCTTTTGGCAAACAGGCGTTTGGCGTAGAAGTGGTGTTGCTCCGCCAGGATCTCGGTGGGTGCCATGAAGGCCACCTGGGTCCCATTCTCAATGGCCATCGCACTGGCCTGCAGGGCAACAACGGTCTTGCCGCAGCCCACGTCTCCCTGCAAGAGGCGATTCATGGGAGAGGGGCGGCCCATGTCCTCAGCCATCTCGTTGAGAGCCCGTTCTTGAGCCCGGGTCGGAGGAAAGGGCAGAAACTCCCTGGCGGTTTGGCGGAGGTTAGGGTCGATACGGAAGGGAATGCCCCGAAAGGTGCGGGCCAGCCGCCGTTTCCACCGGACGCCCACTTCCAGGAGAAACAACTCCTCGAATATCAGCCTCCTTAAAGCCGGAGTGCGCCTGGCGGCCAGATCCTCGCGGCAGGCCCCCGCTGAGGGGAAATGGGATTCCTGGAGGGCAGCCCGCCGGTCCATGAGGTTGTGGCGCTCCAGGACCGCCAACGGCAGGGTTTCCGGGATCCGGGAAAGTTCCAACAGGACGGTATGGATCAGCCGCCGTAGAAGTCGGGTTCCACAGCCTTTGGCAGCCTCGTAGACCGGAACGATTCGACCCATTTCGATCGATCCCTGGAATGAGACCTCTTCATCTTCATCCAGGATTTCGAACTCGGGATTGATGGTCTGCAGGTTGCCGGCGCCGAAGGAGTCGATCTCGAATTTACCGTGGAAGATGACCTGCCGTCCCCGCCTGAAGATCTTGCGCTGCTGCAGGTATTCCGAGTGAAACCATTTGCAGCGAATCAGACCGGTTTTGTCGCGGGCGGTCAAGTCGAAGATCTTGAGCCGGCTCTTGCGCGTTACCACCAGACCGGCTGTCAGCACCTCCACCAGAATGGAGGTCGTTTCTCCCGGCCGGAGGTCCCTCACCGGGCAAAAACGGGTTCGATCCTCATAGCGGTAGGGAAGGGTGTAGAGCAGGTCTTCAACGGTGAGGATGTTCTTGGCGGCAAGATCCCGGGCTCTCCTGGGCCCCACCCCCTTGACGAATTGCACCGGAGTTTGAAGTTCCAGCATGTGGCCAGTCCATCGGGGAGAAATGTCTGCAACCGGGAAGAACCGCCCGGACCGCGAGCGGTGTGGCCGTCAGCCCTAGAGTCCCGTGCAGCGGGTTTGGCGAAGCGCTGCCTACCGTTCCGGGGGGGCCGTCGGGTTACGAGCCCAGACCAGATAGCTTTTGACGAATGGATTGATGTCACCGTTCAGGACCCGGTCGGCGTCGCCCACTTCCCGTTTGGTGCGGTGATCCTTGACCAGGCGATAGGGGTGGAGCACGTAGGATCGAATCTGGCTGCCCCAGGCGATATCCAGCTTGCTGTCTTCGATCGCCTGGCTCTGGGCCCGTTTTTTTTCCAGTTCGGCCTCGTAAAGACGGGAACGCAGGATCTTCATGGCTACCGATCGATTCTTGTGCTGGGAACGCTCGTTTTGGCACTGCACCACAATCCCTGTAGGCAGGTGAGTGATGCGCACTGCCGAATCGGTGGTGTTGACGTGTTGTCCTCCGGCGCCGGTGGACCGATAGGTATCGATCCGCAGGTCTTTTTCCTCGATGACCACCTCGACGGCGTCATCGATTTCGGGATAGACAAACACGGAAGAGAAGGAGGTGTGTCGACGCTTGTTGGCATCGAAGGGAGAGATGCGGACCAGACGGTGCACTCCCACCTCGGACATTAACAGTCCATAGGCGTTGAGACCCTTGATGGCGATGGTTGCCGATTTGACCCCGGCTTCCTCACCGGCCTGGCAGTCCACCAGTTCATGTTTGAAGTCCTGCTGTTCGGCCCAGCGCAGGTACATGCGCAACAACATTTCGGCCCAATCCTGGGACTCGGTGCCCCCGGCTCCGGGATGAACCGTCAGGAAGGCATTGGCTCGGGCGTTCTCACCGCTGAGGAGGGTCCGGGTTTCAGCATCCCCCACCCGGGTTTCCAGCCGGGCCATCTCCTGCTGGATGTCCTCATGGACGTCCTCGCCTTCGGCTCCCAGGTCGAAATAGGCCTCCAGGTCTTCAACCGCCCCGCTCAGCTCACTGTCCAGGGACAGGTCGGCTTCCAGGCGCTTGCGTCGCTGCAGCGTTTTCTGCGACTGGGCCTGGTCCGTCCAGAAGGTCGGATCGGCGATATGACTTTCCAACTGGTGGAATTCCTTGCGCTTGGTATCGGCGTCAAAGATAGCTCCGTATGTCCTGCACCCGTTTCTCCAGTGCCTGAAAATTCCGGGTTAATTCCTCCATTATCATCGCTTTCTCCCGATTCTATGAAATCGTGCCCGTGGCCGGCTCACTCCCAACAGAGGGGCCATCTTAGCACAAGGCAACCAGCGAGCGCAGTGCCGGAGGTTGAAACTGATATTGATAAAGGCGTGCACATCATCACCCTGCACCACGACGGCGATCTCGTTGAACGAGCCGTTCGAATCGCCTTGGAAATGGACCACCCGATCTACGATTGTCTCTACCTTGCATGTGCTGAAACCACGGACTCGGATCTGATTACTGCGGATAAGCGCTTCGCGGACAAGGCAGTCGATAAGTTGCCAGGAGCCCGTGTCCGTTACATCGGTGCACCGGATGTTGCAGATTGGATCGAGACTTCGGCGACCGCCCCAGTCATCGAACGAGAGAAGGCCGACGTAGTCCAGGTCTGCCGCTGACAGGAGCGCCGTCTCTTTGATCTTGACAATCCGTGGACGGACCCGGTATAAGGTTGGCCCTCTTCGGTGCCAAGGCGCCGAGGGGAGCCAGATCGCGGGGAGATTCAATGGCCAGACACAAATCAGCGATGAAGCGGGCCCGTCAGAGTGAGCACAGGCGCTTGGCCCGGCGGAGCAAAGTGCGCCGGCTGCGCACCCAGTTGGGAAAAATCAGGAACGCCATTGACGAGAAGAACACCGAGCAGATTCAGCGGTTGCTGTCTCCGACCCTGTCTCTGATTGACAGCTCGACCCACGGCAGCCTCATCCACCGAAACAAAGCCGACCGCCAGAAATCCCGTCTGATGTCTCAGATCAACAGCCTCTCCGGTAGCGCCTCCTCTGCATGACACTCGACAGACCCAACCCTTGGCCTGACCACTGACGCTTCGAGTTCGTCGTAGCGCGCCCGAGCCCACGCCTTCATTGACCGAATTTCTGCGGATGTCCCCGCTGGCGGGTGTCCGGCTGAACATTGAGCGCGACCTGTCGCTGCCGCGCGATGTTGAACTGTGAGTTTTCTGATCGACACCTGTGCGCTTTCCGAACTGGTCAAGCCGAATCCGTCGCGGCGAGTATCCGAATGGTTCAACGAAGCTCCGCCGGAAGCGTTGTTCGTCAGCATCCTGACATTGGGAGAAATCCGCAAGGGGGTCGAGAATCTCGGGGGCGGCGGTCGCCGGGCAAAGATCGCTGTGTGGCTTGAAGCGGAGCTGCCCGCTTGGTTCGAAGACCGTATTCTGCCGGTCGATATCGGCGTCGCGGACGAATGGGGCCGCCTGATGGCCCGCCTGAAAAACCCGGTACCCGCCATCGACGGCTTGATCGCCGCGACCGCCCTGCGGCATCGGTTTGCGATCGTCACACGCAACGAATCCGATTTCGCCGCGACGGGAGTCAAGCTGTTGAACCCTTGGAAGGATTGAGGCAGAGCGTGGCGAGCAAGCGGGCCGAGAGGGTTCAATTTGGGTGTACGTCAGAATCTTGAGATCGATGTCAGCCAACCACTGATTGACGCTCCCAGAACAACCGGACTACACGCCCCCGAATCAACTCAGTGCTCTATTCTCAAGAGAATGTCGTGCGCCCGCCCTGACCACTTCCTTGCACAGGGCCAACCGCCTGGGATAGGATGCCTGTTGTCCCATGGCCACCCAGAACCTCTTAAATCCCTACCAGCTTCGTCCCGAAGACATTGAGGATCCCCCGCGGACCTTTGTGAGCATTTTTCGACGGATCGGTCCGGGCCTGATTCTTGCCAGTGGCATCGTCGGCTCGGGCGAGTTGATTGCAACCACGGTGCTGGGTGCCGAGGTCGGTTACACGCTGCTCTGGCTGATAATTCTGAGCTGCTTCATCAAGGTGGTGGTTCAAAACGAGCTGGGCCGGTACGCCATAGGCACCGGCGAAACCACCCTGGAGGCCTTCGACCGGGCGCCGGGTCCCCGTCTGCGGGCCTCCTGGCTGGTCTGGGCCTGGTTCCTGATGGTCATGTTTACGCTCCTGCAGGTGGGCGGCATGCTGGGGGGCGTTTCCGAGGTGCTTAACCGGCTGGTTCCCACGGTGCCCATCGGTGTCTGGGTCTGGGTGGTGAACCTGGTGACCGTCGTCCTGCTCATCGGCGGGCGCTACTGGGTGGTGGAGAAAATCTCCATGGGGCTGGTGGTCTGCTTTACGGTTCTGACTGTCAGTTGTGCCTTCCTGATGTTCAAGCTGCCCCAATACTTTTCCTGGTCCGAGGTGGTTTCGGGGTTGTCATTTCGGCTTCCCGAAGGGGGGCTCATCACCGCCGTGGCTGCCTTCGGCATCACCGGAGTGGGAGCCACCGAGCTGGTGGTGTATCCCTATTGGTGCCTGGAAAAGGGGTATGCCCGCTACAGCGGCCCTCGCGACGGCAGTCCGGCCTGGCGGCAGAGGGCCGGCGGATGGATTCGGGTCATGGGGGTGGACGTCGGCAATTCCATGGTCATCTACACCTTTGCCACGGTGGCCTTCTACCTCCTGGGAGCAGGAATCCTGCATGGACGGGGGCTGGTACCCAAGGGCTCCGAAATGGTGCAGGTACTGTCCACCATGTACACCGAGACCATGGGTGCCTGGTCGCTGCCGCTTTTCCTGGTGGGTGCCTTCGCCGTCCTTTATTCCACCATCTTTGCCGCGACCGCCGCACACTGCCGGGTGTTCGCCGATTTTGCCGGCATCTTGAAGCTCTACGACAAGACCGATTACCCCAAACGGCTCCAAGTGACCCGGCTCTTCGTGGTCATCCTTCTTTTCCTGCCTTCCCTCTACTTCATGTTTCTGCAGGCTCCGGTCCTGATGGTCATCATTGGCGGAGCGGCCCAAGCCCTCATGTTGCCCGTCATTGCCTTCTACACGGTTTACCTGCATTACCGTCACATGCCGGAAGAGGTCCTTACCGGTCCATGGGTGACCCTGGCCCTGTGGATTTCAGCCCTGGTCATGGCCCTCATGATCGGCTATTCCCTCATTCAGCGAATCGCGAGCCTGAGATAGGCGGTCCGACCTCCTTACCTGAAACAAAAGAAAAAGAGTTTTCCACGAAGGGCCACTAAGAACGACGAAGGGCCACTAAGGCGTTGAGGTTAGCCGCGACGGGATACCAAGGTCGCGAAGGGATGATCGATTTCTGATTGTTTCACTCTTGTATGATCCGCACACCAGGGCGGGGGCCCGACTTGTCTGAAACAAACGCCTGCGCCTGGTGGCTGGAAACCGGTTCATAGTCAGGCATGGGTAGATTTTTGATTCACATGGATGCACAGGATGCACAGGATTTTTTCCGGAGACGGCTGGCTTGTGTTCCCGGACATCCTCAAATCCACACGCGATCATCGCCCGAGTCAGCGTCTCCTGCAGCAGCCTCCCGTCCTGATTATCCTGTGCATCCTGTGCATCGATGTTCCATTTATAGTCCTTCTCGATGGATCTGCCCAGTCGCGGGGGGCGGGCGCCCGGCTCGCAGGCAAACGGGAGTTTCCCAAAGGGGACAGGCTGGCTTTCAGAGAAGTCGCCCGCCGGATACCCCCCACCTCACCATCGGGACGACCCCCCCGGGAGCGCGGGCGTCCCGCCCGCATGCTGTCCCTTCGGTTGCCGCTCAGTTTCCCTGCGATGTTGCAGCCGACCGCCCTGCCGGCGGGAACCGCATGGGCCCTGCCGAAGCAGAGGCAGGGCGCCGCTGCCGGTTGATTCCGGTGGAGGAGATGGCCGAAGCTGCGAGAGGATTTGTGCGGGCGGGACGCCCGCGCTCCCGGGTGGGCTTCCTCCCATGACAGGGTCACACCAACGGGACAAAAGTGTAGAAGCATTTTGGCGCCAGTTGTCGTTGAAGGAGGTCCATCAGTCCTCGTGCCTATTCGTGTTCATTGGTGGTTCGTCTTCATTGACGAACGGCTGTTTTTCCTCTGAGTGATGCGCACCGTCGTGGTGGGCGGGGGCCGGACTTACCTGAAACAAACGCTTGCGCTTGGTGGCTGGAAACCGGTTCATAGTCAAGCATGGGTAGATTTTTGATTCACATGGATGCACAGGATGCACAGGATTTTTTCCGGAGACGGCTGGCTTGTGTTCCCGGACATCCTCAAATCCGCACACGATCATTGCCCGAGTCAGCGTCTCGTGCAGCAGCCTCCCGTCCTGATTATCCTGTGCATCCTGTGCATCGATGTTCCATTTATAGTCCTTCTCGATGGATCTACCCAGTCGCGGGGGGCGGGCGCCCGGCTCGCGGGCAAACGGGAGTTTCCCAAAGGGGACAGGCCGGCTTTCAGAGAAGTCGCCCGCCGGATACCCCCCACCTCACCATCGGGACGACCCCCCCGGGAGCGCGGGCGTCCCGCCCGCATCCTGTCCCTTCGGTTGCCGCTCAGTTTCCCTGCGATGTTGCAGCCGACCGCCCTGCCGGCGGGAACCGCATGGGCCCGGCCGAAGCAGAGGCAGGGCGCCGCTGCCGGTTGATTCCGGTGGAGGAGATGGCTGAAGCTGCGGGAGGATTTGTGCGGGCGGGACGCCCGCGCTCCCGGGTGGGCTTCCTCCGATGACAGGGTCACACCAACGGGACAAAAGTGCAGAAGCATTTTGGCGCCAGTTGTCGTTGAAGGAGGTCCATCAGTCCTCGTGCCTCGAAAGGGGTCCGTGAAGGGCCACGAAGGACACTGTGGTTTTCCACAAACGCCCACCGGATCGTCGAGCGAGTCCGGTTGGCCTGCGGAAGCTGTTTATCCTGCTAGTCCTGTCCATCCTGTTAATCGATGTAAGACGAGAATCGAAGGTACGAGATGGATAACAGATGAGGATTGCTGAGCGAGAACGATTGCAAGCCGATTCTTTTGGTTTTTCTTAGTGTCCCTTCGTGGATATCTTTTTTCCCTGCTTGTCGGTCTGTGGCACGGCCTCGCTAGGCACGGGAGAGGACCTTCCCGCTGACGTAGGGGACGGTCTGCGGGCCTTCGGGAAGAACGGCGATGCGGCAGGACGGTCCCCCTGCCGCCTGCAGCCGCCTCACCAGGCCGGCAATGTCCTGAACCGGCTTGAGGTGGGCCGCCAGAACCTCGGAATCCGGGAGCGTGGAATAGAGGTAAACCTCCGACTTCATGAGAATCTTGGCCAGGATCTGAACCTGCCATTGGTCCTGGATGGTCTCGGTGTGGTTGCGAATGTTGGAAAGCAGCTGAGCCGGAGAGTCGCCGGAGCGCAGCAAGCGGCCGAAGTTGCCCTCGGCCGGCACGCCGTCGCAGCACTCCGAAGCCATGATGATGGTTCCGCCCTGCTTGACGATGCGGGAGGCTGCCGACATGCCCTTGACGGCCTGGTAGAGATTCAGGTCCAAGGGGAACCCCGAATTGGTGGTCACGACGACATCGAAGGGCTCCTCCACCGGCTGCATGACCGATTCCCTGGCAAACCGGCACCCTTGGGCGTGGGCTTCCTTCCAGTCTCCGGCGAAGACACCGGTAATTTCCCGGTTCCTGTTGAGGGTGACGTTGACGATGAAGTCCGGCTCGACCAGGGCTGCGATTTCTGACATCTCCCGGTAGATGGGATTGTTGGCGGTTTCCCCCCAGGTGGAGTTGGCGTCATCGAGCATTGGTGCCGAGTGGTTCCTGAGGATGCTCTCGAAGCCCCCCACTCCCAGCAATACCGCCTTGGGTCCTCCCGAAAATCCCGCAAACAAATGGGGCTCGATGAATCCGGTCAGGATTTTGAGCCGGGCCTGCACAAAATCCTTGTTGATCCAAACCTGGTTGCCGAATCGGCTGGCTCCCAGATGGACCATGCTGGAACGCTCCCGGGGCTGGTGTTGCACGATGCGGTAGTTGCTGAGGATCTCCCGGCCCAGCATGGCCTCCAGCTCTTGGGGCGTGTTGGAGCGGTGGGTGCCCACGGCGTTGATCAAGGTGATGTTTTCTTTGGGAACCTGGTCCAGTTCGGACAACACGATGGGCAGTACCCGGTCGCTTGGCATGGCCCGAGTGCGGTCCGGGAAGATAATGGCCACCGACGATTCGGCGGTGGCCAGCTCACGCAGGGGGGCCGAGGCCACCGGATGCCGAAGCGCTTGCAGAAGCGAGGCGGCTTCGTCCGCCAGCCCCTCCACGAACCGGGGCTCGATGACCTTTACTCCCTGTTCCGGAAGGTCCACCTCCAGTCCACTCTTGCCGTAGGCCAGTGTTACCTTCATTTCCTCTCCAGAGTTTCCCGGGATCGCTACGTGTCGGAACCGCTTTTCCTGACCGCAGCCATCCCGGTGTATATGGAACGGCTGTTCAACCAGATATTGACCTGCTCAAGACGTTATTATACTTTGATTCAGATTGCGGGCGGAGTCTTCCGGGCGAGGTGGCCCGACGGACTACCCGGTGAAGGAACCGAAATCAAAGCCGATCGGGCAGGACGGACCAGACGGTATCCTGCGGGCAAACCAGCCATGCGAGAGAGCGACTATTTCAACGAGAGCGACATCAGGAAGCCGACCCGGCTGAATTGTCCTTTTTGCGGCCAGACCTTCCGTTACGAGGTGCGCTGGCGGCAGCGGCTCAAGAAGAAGAACCTGCCGGGGGCGGCTTCTTCAGAGGACCGCCGGCGATTCAGCAAGGCCCGGTCCTACCTGGTCCGGATCGACGACACCGTTGGCTGCCAGAATGGCAGGTGCCGCAGGCGGTTTGAGATTGCCAGTTTTCAAACCGTGGTCTTCCTGTCCGAAACCGGGGATTCGTCCGACGGGAACCGGGAGCAGCTGAAAAGAACCCGACCCCGAAGGAACCCAAATCGAAACCACCGTTGAGTGAACCCGCAGGTCAGATCCCCAGCAGGATCTTGCCGAACTGTTTGGCGTCTTCCATCCGCTGGTGGGCCTCCCCGGCCTCCTGCAAGGGAAAGACCCGGTCAATCGGCGGCCTCAGGCCATGCGCCGAGTAGAGTTGGACCACGGCTTCGAACTCTTGCGGACTGGCCATGGTGGAACCCATCACCGTCACCTGTTTCCAGAAAATCCGTCTCACCTCGATTTGCCGGGCAGCCCCAAGTGTGGCGCCGTAGGTGACGATTCGTCCCGCGGGCCCAATCAAATCCAGCGCTCTTTCGAAGACGCTGCCGCCGCTGCCGTCGATGATTACGTCCAGGGGCCGACCCTGCAGCAGATGGCGCAGCTTTCGGCTCCACTGGTCGTCCCGATAGTTGACCCCGCCGGCCGCCCCCAACCGACAGGCGCGTTCGATCTTGTGGTCGCTGCCGGAGGTGACCACCGTCCGGGCTCCCAGGCAATGGGCGATCTGCAGGGCCAGGGAGGCGACGCCGCCCCCCACTCCGGTGATCAGGACCGTTTCACCGGCCGCCACTCGGGCTCTGGTGACCAGGGCCCGGTAGGCGGTCATGGCAGCCAGCGGCAGCGCCGCCGCTTCTTCGAAGGAAAGGGAGGCCGGTTTGGGTCGGATGTTGGAGGCGGGAACGACGACCAGTTGGGCATAGGTGCCATCGTCCGGCATCCCCAGGATGCGCATCCCGGGCCCCTGAGCCTTGATCTCCGCTCCCCAATCCAGACAGGGGTTGATCAGCACCGCCTGACCCAGCAGGCTGGTCGACACTTCGGAGCCCAAGCCGACCACTTCGCCGGAGCCGTCCGAACCCAGGATGGTGGGAAGCTGGATGTTGGCGTAAAGTCCCTGGCGGATCCAGGCGTCGCGGTGATTCAACGCAGCCGCCCTCAGACGGACCAGCACCTCGCCTGCGCCGGGAGCCGGGTCGGGAACCTCTTCCCATAGCAGCTTTTCGGGACCACCCAAGTCCTTCAACACGATGGCTTTCATTGCGGTCACCTCACCTGTGGTTGCGCTCCGGCCGGCCTCAGGCTTCCTTGAGCCAGCGGTAGATCTCCCCCAGACGGGGACGTTTGCCATACATCAATGAAGCCGTTCGAATGAGTCTGGATGCTCCTTTGACGGCCAGCACAATCCCCAAAATCAGCACTGCCGTGGAGATCAACACATCCGTGGCCGGCACCTCTCCGGTGCTTAGGCGCAGCAACATGGTGACAGGCGCCGTCAAGGGGAAAAAGGAGAGCGAGCGGGCCAGCCAGGAGTGGGGCTGCTGCATGAGAGAAGCAACCAGGAACATTGGAATCATGCTGGTCATAGTCCAGACAATCGACAATTGCTGGCTTTCCTGGGAGGTGCTGCCCAACAGGCCGGTGGCTGCCATGAGGCTGGCAAACAAAAAATAGCCCAGGGCCACGTAAACGAGGCTCAGGAGAATTTGCCCAATCGACACGGTCAGGATGGCTAGGATCAAACTGGCAGGAAGAAACAGCAGCACCACGTAAAAGGCAACCTGCAGCAGGCCGGCTCCTCCCAGGCCCAGCATCTTGCCCATCAGGAGTTGAGTGGGAGTCACCGATGAAAGCAGGATCTCGATGACCCGGTTCTGCTTCTCTTCGGCAATGCCTTGGAGCAAGTAGCCCGAGGACATGAAAATGGACATTGTCAGGAGAAAGAACATGCTGAAGGGCCCCGCAAATCGCCCGACTCGCTTCAGGAAGCTGCCCTGAGGCTGGATTTGACCCTCTTTGGAGATCTGCATTTCCTTGAATCGGCCTGGAGTCAGGATTCTTGCCAGGGCTGCTTCCTCCAGCCGTCCACTGGCCAGACTGGCTCGCAGCAAAGAGTTCAACCGACCCCGTCCGGTGGGAGCCAGTTGAGAGAAAAGACCTTTTGCAAGCGAGTAGGAGACAATGTCGCCGCTCTGCAGATAATCGGCTTCCAACAGGAAGACGGCACTGAGATCGCCCTCCCTGAGATCTGCCAGAGCTTCGTCCAAATCGTCATAGGCCAGCAGCTCGGGGGGAGTTCCTTGGCTTGACAATGGGAGCGCGGCAGTTGCGCTGGTTTCCCTGGGCGCTGTCCCTAAACTGAAATCCAGAATTCGGGCGCGGTCGACGACACCGGCCGGACCTCGATTGGTCTGCGAATCGCGCAAGGTCTCCCTGGATATCATGCTGGCCGCAAAGAACCCGCCGAAAAAGATCAGCGGCAGACCGAACAGTGCGAACAGGTATCCCTTGCGAGTCACGGTCGCCAGGAACTCCCGCTTGGAAATGGCCCAGACTTTACTCATGAGCTTTCCCGAACGACCCGAATGAAAATCTCTTCCAGGGGGGTCCTGGTGCGCTGGAATGATTCGACTTCCGACCCCGATCGCACCAGCCAATGGAGGAATCTTGACGGCTCCACCCCCTGCTTGAGGTAAATGGTGGCAGCAGAGTTGTGGCTGGTGAACCTTTCAATGAATTCGCACCTGCCGTAGTCGGCGCCGGATCGCACCAGGAACGAAGGCTCGGAGTATCGGCTTTGAATATCTTCGAGGTCTCCATAGAGAACCTGGCGTCCCTGGTTGATCATAAAGACCCGGCGACACAGCGATTCTACCAGCGACATCTGGTGCACGGACAGCACCACCGTCTTTCCCTTGGCTGCCAGTTCCTGAATGGACCGGACCAGCAGATGAACGTTGATCGGATCCAATCCGGTGAAGGGTTCATCCAGGATGAGGATTTCGGGATCGGAGACAACCGCGGCGATGAATTGGACCTTTTGCTGGTTACCCTTTGAAAGTTCCTGGATTCGGCGGCCTCTCAAATCGTCAATCTCCAGCCTCTTGAGCCAATCACGGGCGTTGCTGCGGGCCCGGTCGATGGAGACGCTCTTGAGCGCCGCCAGATACTCCAGGACTGCCATCACCTTTTGCCTGTGATAGAGGCCGCGCTCTTCGGGAAGATAGCCGATGCGGTTCTTGTGCTTCTCGGCAATGGACTGCCCCTGGATTTGAATGGTTCCGTCGTCGGGGCGAATAAGGTCGAGAATGAGGCGGATGAGGGTGGTTTTGCCGGCCCCGTTCGGTCCCAGCAGCCCAAAAATTTCTCCGGTGGTGATCTCGAAGGAAGCATGATCCACCGCAACGACTGAATTGAAGGTCTTGCTGACGTCCTGAACCGAAATGGAGGCGTTAGGGTCGCCCATGGGTGGCTTACCTTATCACGATGCCCGGAACCGTTCTAAGGCAATATTCTTCCGGGCGAAGAGTCTACTCTTGGGTGTCTATTTCAAAGGCTTTTAACTATAATGTCTCGGTTTTTTTGGGGCCGAATGCGGCGGGTTTTGAGGGATTTCGGCAGCGAAATGGCTATCGGGGGGACCCCGACCCGGCTTTCCTGGCGGGGGAGCTCCGGTCATCGACGGATCCATGGCAACCGAACGGGCAGGCTCGAACGGAACAGGGCTGAGACGGAGGCGCTCAGGGAGGGCTCTGGTGATCGAGGGCGTTTTCCTGATGGGTTTGTGGCTCCATCTCAGCGGCCGTTTCGACCCCTTTCACCTGGCTCTGGGTGTGGCCTCGGTATTGTTGGTGATGTGGATCAATGCTCCCCTCAAGCAGACCCAGCTGTACAGCGGCGATACGTTTGCCTGGGACCGGGCCAACTACTGGGCCTTGCTCGCCTATGTGCCCTGGCTGGGGTGGCAGATCCTGTTGGCCAGCATGCAGGTGGCCTACCTGGTGCTGCACCCCAGGATGCCGGTGGACCCCTGCCTGATCTATTTCCGGGTGAATCTGCCCAATCTGGCGGCCAGGGTCATCTTCGGCAACTCCATCACTCTGACTCCGGGAACGGTGACGATCCGAATCCGGGGGGATGAGTTTGTAGTCCACGCACTCACCCGAGCATCGGCGGAAAGCCTGGTCCAAGGCACCATGCCGCTGCGAATCTCCAGGATTTTCAACGGTCCTCGAGAGCATGTGGTCAGCCAGGTCCAAGTAGTCAAGCTGGACGGCTCATCCGCGAATTGATGCAAGACTTCTTTCTTTACCTTGCCATTGTCCTGTCCGTCATCATCCCTCTTCCCTTTTACCGCGTGCTGAAGGGCCCCACCATTTTTGACCGGCTCCTGGGCGCCAGCGCCATTGGGACCAAGACGCTGGTGCTGGTATGTCTGATTGGCTTCCTCTATGGACGGATTGAGATGTTTGTCGATATTGCCCTGGCCTACGCCATCCTGAACTTCATCGGTCTGATCGCCGTGGCCAGGTACTTCCAGAGCCACAGCTAGTGGAGAGTGGATAGTGGATAGCCACCAGCGAGGCTGTGCCTCGGACCGACAAGCAATGAATTGTTGATTGCTGATTTCTGATTGTTGATTGGGGAGTTATGACAACTGATTTTGCCTCAAATCCAAAATCTGAAATCCGAAATTCACGATCTAAAAACTTGACTCATCTGTCAATGTCGTTTCGACTCAAGAGATCTAGGGGAACATGAGCACACTCAGGGAACTGCTGGCATTGGCTATGGTCGTCGCGGGAAGTTTCTTCCTGCTGGTGGGCAGTGTGGGAATTCTGCGCTTGCCGGACGTTTTTTGCCGAACTCACGCCACCACCAAGAACGATACCCTCGGGATCATGCTGGCTGTGGGAGGCCTGGCGGTTTTTGAGGGGTTTACGCTGACAAGCTTGAAGCTGGTCACAGTCCTGGTTTTTGTGGCCTTGGCCTATCCCATCGGGTCTCATGTCCTGGTCAATGCAGCCGCGCGCTTCCAGTTTCGGCGGCGGCCCACCGACAGCCCAGGGCGTGAAGTGAAGGGAAATCCATAGTGTATTTCGCGCTGGAAACCACCCTGGGCCTGCTGTTGCTGGCTACGGCGCTGATTGCTCTTCGGTTGAAAAACCTGTTGGCGGCCGCGGTGACCCTTTCGGTGTTCAGCTTCATATCGGCCTTGCTCTACCTGGTTATGGGGGCGGTCGACGTGGCGTTTACCGAAGCCGTCGTGGGCGCCGGCATCACGGGAGTGCTGTTCATCGTGGTGCTCTTCCATACCTCTCGCCGGAGCATCGATTGAGACAGACCTCTCTGATCGCATTGGTTCTTTTTGGCGCCTTGCTGCTCTACGCCTCATCCGGTCTGCCCAGCCGCGGCGACCCCGATGCACCCAGCCATCGGGAGAAAAGCCGGGTGGGTTCCCCCGGCGCCGCGGCCCACTACATCCGGCATGCTGAAAGGGATGCGGCATCCCCCAACATGGTGACCGTGGTGCTGGCGGACTATCGCGGCTTCGACACGCTTGGAGAGACGATCGTGGTCTTTACGGCCGGCCTGGTCTGCTACTTGATTCTCAGAAGGAGCCCATGACCTCCAGCTCCGGAAATCCGATTCTGATCACTGCCAGCCGGCTGCTGGCTCCCTTCATACAGTTGTTTGCCTTTTACGTGATCTTTCACGGCCACTTCGGCCCCGGGGGGGGATTCCAGGGAGGCGCCATGCTGGCCGCCAGCGTTCTGCTGCTGCGGCTCTCGGTGGGGGCGGAGAGGTCGCAACTCAACTTCCGGAAATCCTGGGGCACGCCGCTGGGGGCGCTGGGAGCCCTGATCTTTGCCGGAACCGGTCTGCTCACGCTCCTGCTGGGCGGGCGGTTCCTGGAATATCATTTTCTGCCGCTGCCGGACCTGAGCAGGGCGGAGCTTCATTCCGCCGGGATTCTCTTGGTTGAGGTCGGGGTGGGATTGGCCGTCATGGCGGTGCTGGTAGCCATTTACGACGACATCATGGAGGGCACCGGTGGGGGTTGAGTTCATCGCCGGTCACAACCTGTACTGGATCATCTTTCTCCTGCTGCTGGTGGGCCTCTACGGGATGCTGGCCAAGCAGAACCTGGTGAAGAAACTGATGGGCATGAATATCTTACAGACCTCTATCATCCTTTTCTACATCGCCAGCGCCTCCAAGAGGAACGCCACCGTTCCGGTCATCGACCCCGCATTGGGTTTGGTGGACCCTGCTCACTACATCAATCCGTTGCCGCACACCTTGATGCTGACGGCCATCGTGGTGAGCGTGGCCACCACCGGTGTGGGCTTTGCCCTGCTCATCAGCATCTATCGCCGGTACAGGACCCTGGATGAAGATACTCTGCTGAAGCGAATGAGATGATTGAAGCCAACCTGCCCCTCCTGGTCCCGCTCACCTTTCTCATTCTTGCCCTTCTAATCCCTCTGATTGGCGTCCGGGTTCCCGCCGCCGCCTACCCCCTGGCTTTGGCCGGAGTTCTGGTGTCCGTCCCCATTGCGGGGTTCGGGTTGTTCCGGGTGATTGCCGGCGGGCCGGTATCCTGCACTCTGGGGGGGTGGGAAGCTCCGATCGGCATTGAGTTCGTGTTGGACCCGCTTTCGTCCTTCCTGACGCTGATCGTGGCGGTGATCTCCTGCCTGGTGTTGATTCACGCCCGCCAGGTGGTGTCGGTGGAGCACCCGGGCAAGCGGGTCCCCTACTACAGCGTGGTGATGCTGCTGCTGGCCGGCTTCTGCGGAATCCTCTCGACCGGGGACCTCTTCAATCTCTATGTCTTCCTTGAAATCAGCTCTCTTTCGGGCTACGCGCTGGTAGCCATCGGAGACAAACGTTCGCCGGTATCGGCCTATCGTTACCTCATTCTGGGTAGTATCGGAACCTCTTTCTACCTGCTGGGTACCGGATTCATCTATGTGATGAGTGGGTCCTTGAACATGGCTGACGTGGCTCGAATCCTCCCATCCATCCTCGACCAGCCGGCCGTTTTGGCCGGATTGATCCTGATGGTGACCGGAATCAGCCTCAAGATGGCCCTCTTCCCGCTGCACTTCTGGCTGCCGGACGCCTATTCCACCGCGCCCTCGGCCAGCTCGGCGCTGCTGGCGCCGTTGGGCACCAAGGTGGGCGCCTATATCCTCATTCGAATTCTTTTTTTCGTCTTCGATCCTGACGAGGTGGAACAGAGAGTCCCCATCGCTTCGGTAATCGCCTGGCTCTCAGCGGGGGGAGTCCTGTACGGGTCGCTCATGGCCCTGGCCCAGCAGGAACTCAAACGGATGCTCGCCTACAGCAGCATCGCACAGATCGGGTATATCGGGCTGGGTCTCGGGATGGCCAATCCTCTGGGTTTCACCGGAGCCGTGCTCCACATCCTGAATCATGCGTTTATGAAAGCCACCCTCTTTCTGGTTGCAGGCAATTTGCGGCTGCAGGTCGGCCATTCCAATATCGCAGCCATGGACCACCGACTGAGGCGTCAGATGCCCTGGTCGATGGCTGCATTCCTGGTTGCAGCCTTGTCCATGATCGGCCTGCCGCCGACCGCAGGGTTTTTCAGCAAATGGTATCTGGTGCTGGGAGGTATCCAAGGTTCCTACTGGGTTTTTGTCGCCGTCATTCTGCTGGGGGGGTTGCTGAACGCCATCTACTTTTTCAGGGTAGTTGAAAGGGTGTATCTGCCTTTTCGGAGGGGACTGCCGGGTCACTCCGACGCAATTCGAGGGCAGGGCGTTGTGGAAGGCAGGGAAGCCAGGTTTTCCATGCTGGCTCCCACCCTGATCCTGGCGGGTGGTCTCCTGGTGCTGGGCCCGTTGAGCTCCTTCCTGGTGAATCGGTTGATTCATCTCATGATTCCGGCGGGTTTTTAGTAGTAGTCGCGGGGGCGGGGGCCCTACTTGTCTGAAACAAAACCTGTTTCACTCTCGAATGATCCGCCCCGTCGTGGGGGGCGGGGGCCCTACTTGCCTGAAACAAAATGGATAATTCACATGGATGGACAGGATATACAGGATTATTGGTTGATGGTCTGGACGGCACGCGCCGGGACGGGAGTGTGCACCCCCTGAGTTCGACCATCACCTTGTCTTCAACAAGGATTCCGAAAATTCGCTCCCAAGATCATGGATCCCTTCAAAGGCGCACCCGATCATCGAGCGAGTCCGCTTTCCGGGCAGCAGCGTCTGGTCCTGTTTATCCTGTCTATCCTGTTTATCCATGTTCCCAAATGCAACAAAACGGTTTAGCGGAACATGTCCCTACTCCCGAATGCCCATGAAGGTACGTTGTTTCATTCTCGAATGATCCGCACGGCAGGGTGGAGGTGCGGCTGAGCGCTTATGAACGTTGTGTCCACCTATCCATCGGCCGTACCGCTGCTGGTCATCCTGGTTTCCGCGGCGAGCGTGCTGCTGATCGGGATCAGCTCGCGCCGTCCCAACCTGAGGGAATTCTGGACGCTGTTGGCCGCTGGCGCCAAGTTCGCACTGGTGCTGTCGCTTCTCCCCTCGGTACTGGCGAACCAGGTTGCCGAGACCCGGCTGTTTCAGATCTCGCCCGGTATCGAGTTGACCTTGAGGGCCGACGCGTTCGGGGTCTTCTTCGCACTGATCGCTTCCAGTCTCTGGATTTTGACTTCGTTCTACTCCATCGGATATGTCCGGGGTCTCAAGGAAGAGCACCAGACCCGCTACTTTGCCAGCTTTGCCCTTTGTCTTTCGGCGACTCTGGGTGTGGCCTTCGCGGCCAACCTGCTGACCTTCGTTATTTTTTACGAGGTCCTTACCATCGCCACCTATCCACTGGTGATTCACAAGGAAACCCCCGAGGCCATCAGGGCGGGGCGCAAGTATCTGGCCTTCACCTTGACGGCAGGGGTTGTGCTGGTGGCCGCCACGGCGGCGACCCTGCAATTGACCGGGACTTCGGATTTCCAGCCGGGCGGCCTCCGCGCCTTCGAAACCCTTTCACCGACCGCGGTCAAGGTTCTGTTCGGGATGTTCCTGCTGGGAGTGGGCGTGAAGGCGGCCATCATGCCCCTGCACGCCTGGTTGCCCTCGGCCATGGTGGCTCCCACGCCGGTCAGTGCCTTGCTCCACGCGGTGGCCGTCGTAAAATCGGGCGTTTTCGGGGTAGTTCGGGTGGTGGGCTTCCTTTTTGGGCCCGAGATGCTGGCTCGATTTGGACTTGACGAGGTCTTGCTCTGGCTTGCCGGCAGCACCATTCTGCTGGCCTCCTGCCTGGCATTTGCAGAGGATCATTTGAAACGGCGCCTGGCCTACTCCACCATCGGCCACCTCTCGTACGTGGTCCTGGGGGCCGGGCTGCTCTCTCCGAGCGGTTTGATTGGCGGGCTGCTGCACATTGCCAACCACGCTACCATGAAAATCGTCCTGTTTTTCTGCGCGGGCGCCATTTACGTGAATGCCCGCAAGGAAAGGATCAGCGAATTGGATGGCATCGGTCGAGCCATGCCCTGGACCATGGGAGCCTTTGCCGTGGCTTCGTTGGGACTTGCAGGGCTTCCGCCGGTCAATGGATTTGTCAGCAAATGGTACCTCGGGCTGGGTGCTCTGGAAGGAGGCAGCGGCGCGGCCCTGGTGATTCTCCTGATCAGCGGCCTGCTCAATGCCGGATACTTCATGCCCATTGTCTACCGGGCTTTCTTCAAGCAGTCCGTGAACTTCAAATCCATCGGGGAGGCCTCCGGCTGGATGGTAATCCCCCTGGTTCTGGCTGCCTGTTTGTCGGTCCTGCTGGGGCTGAAGCCGGATCTGTTCTTTCACTTCTTCCCTCTGGCGCAGCGGATCGCCGCTCAGGTGTTGGAGACCTCACTGCAATGAAACGATGGCACTGGATTTCGCTGGCGGCGGTCATGGGAGGTTCCCTGATCCTGGAACGGACCGCTCTCCATGACCTATCACAGACTTCTTACTGGTGGGACCGTATCCCCGGCTTCTACGGGTGGTTTGGATTCCTCGGCTGTATAGGGATCATTCTCGCGTCCAAACTGCTGGGCAGGAAATGGTTGCAGAAGGACGAGCACTACTACGATGGCGACTGAACTGATCCTTCATCCTGCTTTTCTGGTCCTGTTGGGGGGATTGGTCCTGCCGTTGGTCCCCCCGAGAGCCAGAGGCAAGGCATTTCTGCTCTTTCCCCTGGCCGCCCTCTGGGTTTGCTGGAACCTTTCAACCGATCAAAACCTTACGGTCGAGTTCCTGCAATACCGGTTGTCGATCCTGCAAGTGGATCGCCTGAGCCGGGTTTTTGGAATCATCTTCTCGCTGATCGCCGTTGCCGGGGGCCTTTTTGCTCTCCACCTCAGGGACACCCGCCAACAGGTTGCCGCCTTGCTCTATGCCGGCAGCGCTCTGGGTCTGGTCTTCTCCGGAGATTGGCTGAGCCTGTTCTTCTTCTGGGAACTTACCGCCGTTTCATCGACGGTTCTGATCTGGTCCAGGCAGGGGACGGGGTCCAGGGTAGGCCTGCGTTATCTGCTGGTCCACCTGTTTGGAGGCAGCCTGTTGCTGGCCGGAATTCTGGGGCAGGTTCACGGCTCCGGGGAAATTGCCGTTCAACTACTGGAGACCGGACGGTTGTCTTCCTGGCTGATTGTGGGAGGCATTGCCGTCAACGCAGCCATTCCCCCTCTCCACGCCTGGCTTGCCGACGCCTATCCCAAGGCTACCGTTACCGGCGCGGTCTTCCTGAGCGCTTTCACCACCAAGTCGGCGGTTTACCTTCTGGTCCGAGTGGCGCCGGGCTGGGAGGTACTGATTACCCTGGGAGTCATCATGGCTCTCTACGGGGTCATCTTCGCCGTGCTGGCCAATGACATCCGGGAGATCCTGGCCTACCATATCATCAGCCAGGTCGGATACATGGTTGCCGGAGTCGGTATCGGCACACCTCTGGCTCTCGACGGTACCGTGGCCCACGCCTTCAGCCACATCCTTTACAAGGCCCTCCTGTTCATGGGTGCAGGGGCGGTCCTGCAGGCGACCGGTCGGAGCCGACTCACTGAGCTGGGCGGCTTGGGCAGGAAAATGCCGGTGACGCTCTGGCTCTATATGGTGGGCGCCTTCTCCATCTCAGGATTTCCACTCTTCAACGGTTTTGTCAGCAAGTCGATGGTGGTCAGCGCCGCCCTGGAGGCCCGGCATCAGACTGCCTTTTTCCTCCTGGTTCTGGCATCGGTGGGAACCTTTCTCCACACCGGCCTCAAATTGCCCTATTTCACCTGGTTCGGTTCCAGTCGTGGAGAGGGAAGGGTGTCGCGTCCCCCGCTCAACATGCACCTGGCCATGGGACTGGTGGCCCTTCTTTGCGTCGGGTTCGGAGTGCTTCCCTCCCTGCTTTACGCCGAGCTTCCCTACGGAGCGAACTACCGGCCCTATACCATCCCTCATCTGGTGGAGAGCATTCAATTGCTCGCCGCGACCTTTTTCGGATTCTGGTGGTACCGTTCCAAGCTGGCCGGCGAGTCGACGTTGACACTGGATGCCGATTGGTTCTATCGTCGACCGGCAGGTTGGGTTCGCCGCTGCTTTGTCGAATGGACAAGCCAGCTCTTCGACCGGGCCGACGCTGGAATCCTGGTTGGTATTCGGTGGCTGGCACTGAGTTCCCATAACCCGGCGCTTTGGCTTGGCCGCTGGCTGGAGCGCAATATGGGACCGGCAATCTCCGGTTACGACCCCGGTGCGACCCGGCCCAAACTGGAATTTGTCGTGGGTCTGATTCTCCTCAGTGCGCTCTTGTTCGCGGCAACGGCCCTCTTGCGATAGGTTGGCTGCAATTTTTAGAGGTCGCCAATGACGGTAACCCGCGTTTCTCACCGGGTCGCTGGACGCATCGTGAAAGAAAGTTTATCTTTGGCAGCTTGTTGTTGCCATTTTGGCGGCTTGGGGTTACACACGGTGCTGGGCGCGCCCTGGCTTGTCCTTTTCCCTTCAGCGCGCACATGCTCCCTCGGCCGTAGTCCCCGCTATGCTCTTCGGTCGCGAGCACGCGCTGAAGGAAAAAATCCTGCGCCATGATCACGCCCCCCGGTGAGAAATGCGGGTTGAATCTCTTTTTCCCCGCCCCCACGGGCTTGCCGGTGCCTGTCAATCCCCCCAGGGGAGACGACCAGGTCCACCGGTTGGTGAGTGGCACCGACTGGTGTCAAGTGCTTCAACTCGGGTCGGACCGGCTGGTCCGTGCCGGTGCTCTCTGGCTGTACGGCTTCCTGGATGAGGCTCACCGCCTGACGCAGCAGGACGCTTCCTCGGAAGGGGCCTACTGGCATGCCCTGGTGCATCGCAGCGAGGGCGATTTCAGCAATTCTCTCTATTGGTTCAACCGCGTCGGAGTCCATCCCCTCCACGCCCGGTTGAGAACCGGGGTCCAGGAGGCAATGGAAGGGCGAAGCTGGGAGGGTTGGCAGACCCTGGTGGAAGGCCCGCAGTGGCAGCCCCGGAGATTGGTGGCGCTGTGTGAACGAGCCGCCCGGGGCGAGTTGGCCGAACCGGCGATCCTGCAGCAAGTCGTCCGGATCGAATACCATCTCCTGATGGAATTCGTCCTGGCTCAGGCTCGCTCTTGAGCCGGGAGCCCTTCCCCTGACTTTTCAGGCAAGTCCGGCCTCCGCCCTACCGGGCGGATCATACGAGAGTGAAACAATCAGAAATCGATCATCCCTTCGCGACCTTGGCATCCCGTCGCGGTTAACCTCAACGCCTTAGTGGCCCTTCGTCGTTCTTCGTGGCCCTTCGTGGATCACTCTTTTTTCTTTTGTTTCAGAAAAGCAGCCAGTCGGTTCTCGAAGACACGATCGGTCCGGAAGTCCTTCAGTTGCAGTGAAGATTCGAAGAAGGGGGGCAAGGCTTTCCCGGGAACCAGTCCGACAATCTCGCTGTCGGATACCCGGGTCCCCAACCGCTTGGCCTCCCGGCAGACGGTCTCGAAGACAAGTTGGAGCGGGCTGATTTCGAAATCGGTCAGGTTGACCGATACCTGGGCCTGATCCCTGGTCTTCAAGCTCACTCCAATTGCCTTGACATGGGGGAGTCCGCCGCTGGAAGAGCGGATCTTGCGGGCAATCCTTCTGGCCTGATCGACGTCCGAAGTCACCAGGTTGATGTTGTAGGCGATCAGGAACTTGCGGGCGCCGACCGCCGTTGCTCCGGCGGTGGGGTGAAGGCCAGCCGCGCCGAAGTCCGGTCGGCGGTTCGTTTGCCCGGCCAACTCGGAGCGCAGACGCTCAAATTGCCCGCGGCGCACATTTTCCAGCCGGGTCCGTTCGGGTTGCAGGGCCGCAGCTCCATAGAGATAGACCGGGATGCCGAAACGGCGGTAGGCTTCCTTGCCCACCGCTTGCGCGATCAGCGCGCAGTCCTGCAAGGTCGCGCTTCTGACCGGGACGAAGGGAACCACATCGGTAGCTCCGATGCGTGGGTGGACACCGGAATGCTGATTGAGGTCGATCAATTCCGCCGCTTTCCCCATCGCACGCAAGGCCCCCTCCGCGACCCGTTCCCTGTCGCCTACAAAGGTGATGACGGCCCGGTGGTGGTCGCCGTCCATGGTCCGGTGCAGAATCCCCACGCCGGCCACGGACTCGATGGCGGATGCAATGCGATCGATGACCCGCGGGTCTTTCCCCTCGCTGAAATTGGGGATGCATTCAACAATCGTTTTCATGGTGCGCCCGGCGACCGGTGCCAATCGCAGGTTCAAAAAATGGGGCTACGCCGGAGATCTCAACAGGGAGGCGTATTCCTCGGGGAGGGTCTTGGGTCTGCCGTTCTCGTCCAGGACGATATGGGTGGTGCTGCCAGTGGCCACCAGAATGCCGCTGTTCTTCTTGATGATCTCGTACCGAAAGTTCAAGGTTCGCTTCCGCAAGGATTCGATGGCGGTGCGAATCTGCAGGACCTCGTCGTAACGGGCCGGAGAGTGGTAGCGGCAGCAGGCTTCCGCCACGGCCAGATAGGCCTGGGCGTTGGATTCCATTTCGGCGTAGGAGAATCCCCGATCCCGGCACACCTGGGAGCGCCCGACCTCAAACCAGACCAGGTAGTTGGAGTAGTAGGCCACTCCCATTTGGTCTGTTTCGGCGTAGCGAACCCGGATTTCGGTGGTCACCCAACGGGTCGGGGGCTGAGATGAGTGCCGGAGCCGCTCGGGCATGAGAGTCGGCATCTGAAACGTCGCCTTGGCGGTGGAGAGCTCTGCTTATTGGGCAGCCGAAGTGGAACCGGCGGCGGCAGAGTTGTCGAACTGCTCAATGATTTCCTGAGTGATCTCTATGGCGGGGTTGACGAAGAAAACCTCTTGAGAAAGGTTTACAATCAAGGATATTTTCTGATCCTGGGCGTATTTTTCGACCACGGGTCTCAGTTGGGTGGCGATCTGCCGCACGATTTGCTGCTGCATCTCGCCGAACTCTTTTTGAGCATCTTCCTGGTCCCGCTTCAGTTGAGTATTCTTGGAGTCGATATTCTTGGTCAAGGCCCGCTGGGCATCCGGATTCAGAGAGGCTGTCTGCTCGACAAGTTGCCGCTGCAGGGTGGAAATCTCGTTGGATTTCTGCTCGAACTGGGTCCGTCTTGCAGCCACCTTTTGCTCTAACTCGCCAAAGAGCCTCTTGCCGGCATTGGACTCCCGGATCACGGCCGAGTAGTTGAGCACGGCTACCTTTCCGTTCGAACTCTGACCCAAAGCAGTTGAAGACAGGATTGAAACCCCGGCGAGCAGGCCGAGTAAGAAAATTTTGGTCGGCATCGTAATTCCTCACTCCAAAGATTGCGGGAGAAGCCCTCCCTTTGCAATATGATACACGTCCAACCCCGATTTTGGCCAGAGAGGAAATTCCGGCCTCGGAGCAGGTCCTCTCATCCAGTGAGCTCTTCTGCAGGCCGGGCCCCTTCCTTGCAAGGGGACCTATGAGCGGTCCGAATCCGCCAAGAATGGCTCTGGCGTGGAGAGATGGGGTCCGGAGCACTAAGGAAAATACTGTCCCAGGGAGGCGGGAAGTGACTTGATGATGTCGTTGTAGGTCACTGCGACGACCAACAGGATCACCATAATGAAACCCACTTGGGTCACCTTCTCCCGGAGGCTCAAGCTGAGGTCCCGGCCAACCAGAGATTCGACCAGAATGATGGCAATGACTCCGCCGTCCAGGATGGGGATGGGCAACAAGTTGACGATTCCCAGGTTGATGCTGATCACGGCGATGAACATGATCAAATCGGGGATGCCGGACCTGGCAGCCAGGCTGGACTGCCTGGCGATCGCAATCGGACCACCGACCATACCCATCGGTGCCGTGCCCCGAAGCAGCCGATGAAGGAAATCAAACAGCAGGCCTCCGAAGCGGATATTCCTCTCAATTGAAGCGTCCATGGCCTGCAGCAGGGAGAGCTGCTTGACGATGGTTCTGGGCATGGGGTTCAGCATGACCCCGATCATCCGTTTTTGGGTGGTCTCGTCCACATAGGGAGTGACTTGGAGATCCACCTCCCTACCGTTGCGGAGGACCGTGATCGGGATTACGGGATTCTGGTTCCGGGCCAGGGCGTCCACCAGGTCAAGCCCGGCCTGGCGGAGCCCCGCCCCGCCCACCTTGACCACCTGGTCTCCCGGCAAAATCCCAGCTTGGGCGGCAGGTTTCCCTGCCAGCACCTCTTTGACCTGCACCGAGGCCAGCTCAAAGGGTGCAATTCCCAGGTAGCCGGCACTGTCTCTACCTCGGGCCTCGGGTGTCAAAGTCAGGGGGAAGGTCTGTCCCTCGCGCTGGACCTGGAGTTGCAAGGGGACTCCGGGACTGATACTGACCTCGAGCAGAAACTTTTCCCAGGTAGGGTTTTGCTGCCCGCCTGCCGCGACGATTCGGTCGCCAGGCCTGAGGTCGGATTTGAGAGCAGGGGAGTCGGCTTTGATCAAGCCTACCACCACAGGTTCGCGGGGCCAAACGGGAACCTCGTATCGGTGGTAGAACAATCCGGTCATCAGGACCACCGCCAGCAGCCCGTTCATGACCGGGCCCATAATGGCCACAATGAATCGCTGCCACTTGGGGTGCGAAAGGAACTCTTCAACCCCCCCGGTCACGTCGTCGGGGTTTTCACCCGCCATCTTGACGTACCCGCCCAACGGAATCGCGCAGACCTTGTAGTCTGTTTCCCCGCGGCGGAAACCAAAAAGCCGTGGACCGAACCCAACCGAAAAAGCTTCCACGCGAATCCTGAAGACCTTGGCCGCGGCAAAGTGGCCCAGCTCATGGACCACCACCACGGTCCCAAACACCACCAACACGGCCAGTACGCTCCAAAGGAAATCGATCATCTCAGCCTGTTGTCCGGTTGGAAAGCCGTTGAGACATTACCCGGAAATCACGTCGATCCCTTGCCGGGGCCGGCACTCCGGGGTTCTAACTGAAGTCCTTTTGAATCAAGCGGCGCGCTTCTCTTCGCACCGATGTATCATACTCCAGAATTTCCTCGACCGAAGAGAATTTGCCCACTCCATTCCCCTGCTTCATCATTCTGGCGACGATCCGGGGAATTGCGGAAAAGCTGATCTTTCTTTGTAGAAAGGCTTCTACCGCCACTTCGTCGGCCGCGTTGAGTGTGCAGGGTAGAGCCCCACGTTGACGAGCAGCCTGGTAGGCCAGATCCAGACAGGGGAATTTCTTCAAATCGGGCTGCATGAACTCCAGCCTCGCCACCTGGTTCAGATCCAGCCCTGGCCTGCGGCCCGGCATACGCCGGGGGTAGTTCAAAGCATACAGAATCGGTTGACCCATGTCGGTGATACCGAGCTGGGCGATCATGGAGCCGTCCACGAATTCGACCAGGGAGTGAACGATGGACTGGGGATGCACCCAAACGGAAATCTGATCGACGTTGAGGTCGAAGAGCCAGCGCGCTTCCAGCACTTCCAGCCCCTTGTTCATCATGGTAGCGGAATCAACCGTGATGCGGTCCCCCATTTTCCAGGTGGGATGCCGCAGAGCCATCTCGGGAGTAACCCGGCTGAGCTGTTCGCTGCTGTAGCTGCGAAAGGGGCCTCCGGATGCCGTGAGGATGACTCGCGCGACTTCGTCGGCTCGGCCACAACGCAGACACTGGTGGATCGCGTTGTGTTCGCTGTCGACGGGGATGAGCTGCACCTCATTGCGGCGAGCCAGTTCCGTCACCAGTTCTCCTGCAACAACCAGCACTTCCTTGTTGGCCAAAGCGATGTGCTTTCCACTTTCGATGGCCCGGCAGGTAGGAGCCAGCCCGGCAACCCCCACAATTGAACTGACCACCAGGTCGGTTTCGGGGTGGGTAGCCACTCTCAGCAGACCTTCATCCCCTACCACGATCTCGGGCCGGTCGGAGAGAAACAGGTTCCGCAGTCTTTGGGCCAGATCCCTTCCGGCTTCCGGGGTGGACACCGACACCAGCTCTGGACGAAACCTTCTGACCTGATCGGCCAGCTCGGTTGTGTTCCGGCCGGCAGCCAGGGCAATCACTCGAAACTCACCGGATAACTCTTCCACCACCTGCAGGCAGTTCCTGCCCACAGAACCGGTCGACCCCAGCAAGGATATTGTTTTCATGACTTTGTTGAAAATAGACTGTCTTTCATGGGATATTCAGCGGCCTGATGAGAAATGCAAGCTATGGCTGCCCAAATAGTTGCAGGTAGAAATAAAGCATCGGGGCCCCGAAGAGGATCCCATCGATACGGTCCAGCATGCCGCCGTGGCCGGGTAACAGGTCAGCCGATTCCTTGGTTCGGGCGCCCCGCTTGATCGCCGACTCGGCCAAATCTCCTGCCTGGCCGGCTATCCCCAGGGACCAGCAGAGGAGGAAGCGGGGAATCAGTGGGGTTTGGGGGATGAGAACCTGGCCCATCAAAGCCGCCAGGCTGTTTCCCAGCAGGGCGCCAATGGCTCCCTCCCAGGTTTTTCGGGGGCTGATTCTGGGCGCCAGCGGGCGTTTCCCCAGCAGGCTGCCGACGTAGTAGGCGGCTGTGTCCCCCAGCCAGATCGTCAAAAAAAGAAACAGGAGCCACACGGGACCGTCACCTTGGGCGCGGTTGTGGATGGCCAGAAGGAATCCCAGCGTAGTGGAGACATAGACGAGTCCCAACAGGGTCACCCCACAGCTTGGCAGCGTTTCCTGCAGCTTGTCCCCTCTTCGGAGTGCCAGGATGAGGCAGATCATAGACGCCAGAATCAACAGCCAGAAAACGGCCGAGTGGTCATCGGGAGACCGATAGAAGCTGCTGACCAGCAGCAGAGAAAATGCATGGGCGGCGCCTCGGTAGCCATGGATGCCCGAGTCTCTGGCCAGACGAAAAAACTCCTCCAGGGCGATGGCCGCCACCCCGGCGATGACCGCCAGGAAGCACCAGGACGGCAGGTAGCCGACCACTCCGATCAGCGGAGGAAGCAGCACGACGGCTGTCAGCCAGCGTTTCATTGATGGGCCAAGCCTCCATAGCGCCGCTCCCTGGATTGGTAGGATAGAACCGCTTCGAAGAAATCCTTGCGTCGAAAATCGGGCCACAAGGTCTTGGTCACCCAGATTTCGGAGTAGGCAATTTGCCACAGCAGAAAGTTGCTGATGCGCAGCTCCCCGCTGGTCCGAATCAGCAGGTCCGGGTCCGGCTGTCCGGCGGTGTAGAGGCATTGGGCGATGGATTGTTCGTCGATGGCGGGCGCATCCTGCCCCCCGTTCTTCCGTTGCTGCCAGAGTGCGTTAAAGGCGTCCACCAGTTCGGCGCGCCCACCGTAGTTGAGCGCCACATTGAAGCGCAAGCCACGGTTGCCGGAGGTCCTCTCCCTGGCCCTTTGAAGCTCTCTCTGAATGGAGCGGTCCAGTTCCTGAGTGCGCCCCAAGGTGTCGAAACGGATATCGTTGGCCATCAAATTGGCAATTTCCTTGTTCAGGTACTCTTTGAGCAGACTCATCAAGGTGGCCACTTCCCTGGGGGGGCGCTTCCAGTTCTCAATGGAGAATGCGTATAAGGTCAGGATCCCCAGCTTGAGACGAGCCGCGGTTTCCACTGTCTCCCGCACCGATTGAATGCCGGCACGGTGTCCAGCCACCCGAGGCAAGCGACGTTGGCGGGCCCAACGGCCGTTTCCATCCATGATGATTGCCACATGCTGGGGAATGCTGTCCAGGTCCAGTCGCTCGAAAAGTCGACGGTCTTCTTCGTCTTCCCTCCAGTAGGGAGCAAAGTTGCCTCGAATTTCTCGGCTGTTTCCTGACATGAGACTCATCCCAAAGGGGCTGCCGTCGAGGGTGCCGACGATCGACGCCCCTCACTGGGGAGGGTAGGGTGAGGGTCGGGCAATGCACCGGGTACGACGCTTCGCACCCGAGGTGACGGGGAGTCAGCGTCGGTGAACCCGCGCGTCTTGACCTTGAGGGATCCGGTGTGCGATAGGGGCAGCCCGCATTTCTCACCGGGGGGTGCGATCATGGCGCCGGATTTTTGCCTTCAGCGCGTGCTCGCGACCGAAGAGCGTAGCAGGGCACTACGTTCGAGGGAGCATGTGCGCCTTGAAGGGGAAAACACAAGCCAGGATGCGGCCAGCACCGTGTGTAACTGCAAACCTTCAAAATAGCACCAACAAGCTGTTGAAAACAAATGGTCTTTACAGGATGTATCCAGCGACCCGGAGAGAAATGCGGGCTAGTAGCCAACCCAAACCAGGAAGAGCCCTTTGGCTGGAGCGGTCGGGCCAGCTCTGGAACGGTTTTTCGATTCCAGGATGGCGGGGATGGCTTCCGCCGGGAGCTTGCCCCTGCCGACTTCCAAAAAGGTGCCGACCAGATTCCTGACCATATGATGAAGGAAGCCGTCAGCGCAAACGTTATATTCCAAGAGTTTTCGCCGGGTGTCAAACACAAAAAGGGACGAGGTGACCCGGCGGATCTTGCACCTTGCCTGGCTGCCGGCGTCGCAGAAGGCGCTGAAGTCCCGCCTTCCCACCACCAGTTCGGCGGCCCGATTCAATTTCTCATAGTCGAGTCTGCGGTAGAAGTGATGGACATAGGGGTATTCGAAGGGAGGGCACCAGGGGGTGTTCAAGATTCGATAACGATAGTGTTTGGTTCGGGCATGGCGGCGTGCGTGGAAATCCGCCGCCGCCGTCTCGATTCCGGTGACACGGATGCTTGCCGGCAGGCGGGAATTCACGGCTCTCCAGAGGCTGGACAATTCCAGGCGCGAGGTCGTATGGAGATGACAAACCTGGGCCAGCGCGTGGGCCCCGGCATCGGTTCTTCCCGAGCCGCAAACATGGACCGGCTCCCGAACAATGCTCTCCAAGGTTCGGGTCAACTCTCCCTGTATGGTTCGGAGTCGGGGTTGGATCTGCCACCCGTGATAGTCGGTCCCGTCGTATTGGACCTCCAGACGCAGGTTCCGCCGGGACGACCCCGTGGCTTGCGACGAGTGGGGGCTGTCTGGATTGAGGGGAGGGTCGGGTGGCATCTCGCACCGAACGACTTGACGAGACCTGTGGGTCAAGCGCGGCTGCCGGGCTTATAGGGTTTGGAACCGGATTTGCATAGCGGGCACTCGTCGGGCCGGAAGGTCTGAATATTCAGGCTCCAAAGGCTGTGGTGGATCACACCCGGGAGTGCCTGTCCGCCACTTCGGTCGATGATGGAGGCCACTCCTACCGGAATGGCTCCATGGTTTTCCACCAGATCCATTGTCTCGCGGGTGGACCCACCGGTGGTGACGACGTCGTCGACGATGAGAGCCTTCTCCGATTGATGAATCTGGAAACCGCGGCGAAGGCTCAGGACGTCGCCCGCGCGTTCGACGAACACCGCCCGGCAACCGAGGCTGCGGCCAAGTTCGTGTCCGATAATGATGGCTCCCATGGCCGGGGAAACGACCAGATCGGGTTTGTCAGGGCCCAAGAGGGCAGCCAGCCGGGTTGCGCATGACTCCGCGTACCTCGGCCACTGCAGCACTTTGGCACATTGGAGATATTGAGGGCTGTGAAGCCCCGAACTGAGCAGAAAGTGCCCTTCAATGAGGGCGCCGGTATCGGTGAACATCTTCTCGATCTGGTCTGAGGTGGGCATAGACAGGTTCGCCGGGTTCGAGAGCAGGGATGGTAGCATCGGCTATTTTAGAAATCAATTGAGGCTGCCGGCCAACCAGGAAGGTCGGGCGCGGGCCAAGCTCCCGGGCTTGGAATTGTTGAAACCAACCGGGAAGGCAACACGTTTTTCATTCCGTGCTGCATATCGTTGATCCCCATGGCTGATCACTCACAGAAGGAGTTGTCAATGCGTCGAACTCAAAGTCTCATTCACACCGTGCTGCCGGGATTTCTGACGTCGTTGCTCTGGTTGGGTATTCTGACGGCCCCAACGGCAGTACGGGGCCAGGCGGTGTTTCCTCTTCCCGACTGGTTCAAGGACAATATCGTTCGCCCTCCACTCCCGGAACGTCAGGGGGAATCGCCGGACTTTTTAAGCAGCCTGATGCAGCGTGACCAAGTGGGCCTGACCGAAGCCGAGGCCGTTCAGATGGTCCTCGAGAGCAATCTGGATGTAGTGGTGGAACGCTTCGATCCCCGCATGTCCGAGTACGAGATCGCAATAGCCTACCGGCTCTTTGATCCGACGTTTTCGATGACGCTGGGTGCGAACAGAGATACCCGGCCCCTGACCAGCACGTTCCTGACCGGGACCGAAACCCAGACCAGCTTGTCGCATTCGGTCAACCTGGGGGTGAGCAAGCTCTTCGAGACCGGGACGCTCGTCGGAGTGGACTACACCAGCCAACGCGTCTCCGACAACAACTTGAGGAATTTTCTCAATCCCTATTGGCGGGCGTCCCTGACCGCGTCCGTCAGCCAGCCGCTCCTGAGAAATTTCGGTCTCCTTCCCAATACCCGCCAGATCAGAATTGCCCGCAACAACAAGAACATCAGCGAACATCTCTTCGAGCAGCAAGTCGTCCAATTGGTCAATCAAGTCCAGAACCTTTACTGGGATCTGGTCTTTGCCGGCAAGGACGTAGAGGTTAGAAAAAAGTCCTTGGGCCTGGCCATCAAGACCAACGAAGACAACAAGCGGATGGCCGAGATTGGGACTCTGGCGCCAATCGAAGTGCTTCAGTCGGAAGCCGAGATCGCCAACCGGAGGGAGATGTTGATCAGGGCTGAGTACTCGCTGGCGCAAATGGAGGATCAGATGAAAAAGCTGATCTCTTCCCTGGGAGATCCCGGCAGGGTGGCCGTCAGGATCGTGCCTCTGGATTCCCTCGCGGGGATGGACGATTTCAGGGATTTCGATCTGGTGCAGGCGGTGAGTTACGCTATTGAGCAGCGACCGGAGATCAAGCAGCAGCGCAAGCGGATCGACAACGCGGGCATCGACCTGAAGTATTTTCGCAACCAGCTCCTTCCCGATGTCCGGCTCAATGTCAGTTATGGGACAGCGGCTTTGGAGGGCGTCAGCAGAGTTTTCGGGGGAGGGAACCCCACCGGATTTCCGTTTTTCGGTGGAACCCCGGTGGTGGCCGGTACCACCGGGCTGGGAGATGCCTTCAACCGGCTGCTGGCCTCTGATTTTCCCACCTATGGGGCTTCGATCTCGGTTGAGATACCCCTGAGCAATCGGTCCCGGCGGGCGGACTATGCACGAGCCAGCGTGGCCCGACGGCGATCGGAAAAGCGGCTCCGCGCCTTGGAACAGCTAATTGCCTTGGAGGTGCGCAATGCCCACACCCAACTGGAAATGAATCGAGCGCGCATCGAAGCCACCAAGAAGGCCCGGGAGTTGGCCGAGCGGAACCTGGAGGCCGAGCAGAAGAAATTCCAGCTCGGTACCTCCCAAATCCGATTCGTGCTGGAGGAGCAGGTCCGGCTGGCCGAGGCCCAGACCAACGAGGTCAATGCCCTGGTAAGCTTTACCAAGGCCAAGCGTGATCTGGACAGGGCCATGGGTAAGACGCTTGAACTTCAGAACATCAAGATTGGAGATGCGATTGCCGGTAAGGTGGCCCGAAGGGGCGTGGCCGGCGAATCTCCATTGGAGGCCGGGGGAAGCTGAAAGGCAGTGGAGAGTGAAGAGTGATTAGTGGATAGTTATTTGATCGACACGTAAAGCATATTTGAAACAAAAGAAAAAAAGTTATCCACGAAGGGCCACGAAGAACGACGAAGGGCCACTAGGGCGTTGAGGTTAACCGCGACGGGATGCCAGGGTCGCGAAAGGATTATCGACTTCCGATTGTTTCACTCTCGTATGATCCGCCCGGCAGGGCGGGAACCCGGCTAACCACTAAAAACTAGCCACTAATCACTAATCACTATCCACTGCCTTGAAGATCTCTGCCACCGTCATCACGCTCAACGAGGAAAGGCATCTCGGTCGATGCCTGGAGTCGGTTCGGGGCGTGGCCGATGAAATGATCGTGGTGGATGCCGGCAGCCAGGACCGGACCTGCGCCGTTGCCGCTCGATGGGGCGCCCGCGTCTACAAGCGACCCTGGACCAATTACTCGGACCAGAAAAACTTTGCAGCCGCACAGGCCTCCCACGAGTGGATCCTCAGCCTGGACGCCGATGAGTGTCTCAGCCAGCCCCTGAGGGAGCAACTGCTGGGGGTAAAGGCCGATCCGGCGCCGGCCAACGCCTACGAGTTTCCAAGGAGAGCCTTCTACCTGGGCCGTTGGATTCGGCATTGCGGCTGGTATCCCGACCATAAGCGGCGTCTGTACCGGCGCCGGCACGGGCAATGGAAGGGTGACTTTGTTCACGAACATCTGTCCTGTGACGGCCCGGTCGGCCGCCTTAAGGGCGAGCTTCTCCACTACACCTGCGATTCGGTTTCAGACCATGCCTGTCGAGTGGAGAGCTACACCACCCTGGCGGCTCGGGATCTGCAAGCCAGAGGAATAAGGAGCGGTCCCCTCAAGATTCTGGGTTCGCCCATTGTCGCCTTTGTGAGCAGTTTTTGCTTCAAGGCCGGCTTTTTGGACGGCTCGCGAGGCCTTTTGATTTCGGCCTTTGCCGCCTACTACAACTTCCTCAAGTATTCGAAACTATGGGATTTGCAGAGGTCCCCGCCGCCCGGCCAAGCCGCTGGAGAGGAGCCTGGGGGCGGTTGCCATCGGTTGGAGTCCGGCAGGGACTGAACAGGGGCCTTTGCAGCGCCCAAGCTTCCAGGCGGGCGAGGATGCCTGGATGAGGAGACCGGTTCATCCACGATGAGGATTCTTCACCTGGATTCCGGACCCGCTTGGCGAGGTGGACAGCAGCAATTGCACCACCTGATTGCAGGGCTGAAAAGACAGGGAATTCGGCAGTATCTGGCGGCACGCAAGGGAAGTCCTTTGGCAATCCGGGCCGGCGAGCTGGATGTGCCGGTTCGGGAACTGTCTCTGTCCTCCGAGTTGGACCCCATCTCGCTGGCAGGCTTGGCCCGGCTGGTTGGCCGTTTCCAACCCCGACTGATTCACGCACACGATTCGCGGACCCTGGGTCTGGCTGTTCTGTTGAAGACCATGGGTTGGGGGGGCGGAGTCGTGGCTGCGCGCAGAGTCGCCTTCAGCATTCGAGGCAATCCCTGGTGGAAGTTCAAGTATGGGCGCCAGACCAGCCGGGTCATTGCGGTTTCCCGATATGTCCGAGATCTGCTCGTCCGCGAGGGTCTGGAGCCAGACCAGGTAGAAGTCGTCTACGACGGCGTTGACATCCCGGCGGTGCAGGCTTCGGACCGCCGATCCAGCGCACGGCGGCGCCTGGACCTGACCGACTCCGAGTTTCTTATCGGATGCGTCGGCCAGTTGACGCCGGAAAAAGGTCAGACGTTGCTGATACGGGGATTTTCTGAGATCCTGAGTGCCCATCCCGACTCCCGGCTTGCCTTGGTGGGAGAAGGGCCACTCCGAGAGGAACTGCGGATCTTGATCCGGGATCTGGGGCTCGACGGTCGTGCCGTTCTGACGGGCTTTGTCTCCGACCTGGACGACTTGTTGCCGGGATTCGACCTGTTGGTGCATCCTTCTCTGGACGAAGGTCTGGGATCGGTCCTGCTGCAGGCCATGTCCCACCGCGTTCCTTTATGCGCCAGCCGAACCGGCGGAATTCCCGAAGTGGTGATCGATGGAGAGACCGGGTTCCTGTTTTCGCCGGGCAGTCGAGAGGCTCTGGTGGAGGCCGTTTTGCGGGCCAGAGGCAACCCCGACCTGGCACGGCGGCAGGCGGAGCGGGCGTCAGCCAGGGTCCGGTCGGATTTCTCGGTGGAGCGCATGGTGGCGGAAACCAGCCGGGTTTACGCTAACGTTCTCGGCAGTTAGATCTCGATTGTTGAATTCCAGCGACCCTCTATGTCGGCAGCGGAATGGTTCTTTATCGCGCTGGGCCTGGTGATCGGCAGCTTTCTGAACGTCTGTATTGTCAGAGTTCCTGCCCGCCAAAGCATCCTGTCTCCACGTTCCTCTTGTCCCGATTGCGGCCGAGCCCTGAACCCCTATGACAATGTCCCCCTGATCAGCTTTCTCATTCTGGCGGGGCGGTGTCGATTCTGCAGGGCCAGGATTTCCTGGCAGTACCCGGCAGTCGAGGCCTTGACGGCGGCCACCTACTGGATCACCTTTGCGAGCTACGGGTTTCAGTGGAAGACGGCGGTGCTGCTGGTCTTTTTTTCCGCCTTGATTGTGCTGGTATTCATCGACCTGAACCACCGCCTCCTGCCGGACGTCATCACTCTGCCCGGGATCGCTCTCGGGCTTGCCCTGAGCCTGCTGGTTGGGATCGAGGACGGTGCCGGAACCACCCTCTTGGGGTCGGCGGGACTGGCAGACTCCCAAGGCCGCTGGGGCGGGCTGCTGAGTTCCCTGCTGGGGGCATTGGTCTGCGGCGGATTTCTCTGGCTGGTTGGCGCAGTCTATTTCAAGCTGAAAAAAGTGGAGGGGATGGGAGGCGGCGACCTGAAGCTCATGGGCATGGTGGGGTCCTTCCTGGGAGTGAAGCTGGGTCTTTTGACCATCCTGCTGGGATCCCTGCTGGGTGCGCTGGTTGGTTTGGCTTTTATCAAGATGACCGGAAAGGACTACCGCTACCCACTTCCCTTCGGCTCCTTTCTCGGAATTGCAGCCATTGCCGTAGCTCTTTGGGGCCGGCAACTGGTCTTTTGGTACCTGGGGATTACCGGCAGGATTTGAACCCGCACTTTTTTGAAACAATTGAGAGTTATCCACAAAGGCCAAAAAAAGGAATCCACGAAGGGCCACGAAGGACTACGAAGGGCCACTAAGGGGTTGGAGAAAGCTCGAGAGGGATCCGCCAAAGGTCGGGAAGAGAGAAAAGATTTCCACCAAGGGCGCTAAAGTATCTGTCAAGGGGGCAAAAGATGAATCCGCGAAGGGATTCCAAGGGGTTGGAAAAGACTCGAAAGGGGTCCGTGAAGGGCCACGAAGGACACTGAGGTTTCCCACAAATGCGCACTCGATCATCGAGCCAGTCAGCTTCCTGTCCAGCAGCGTCTCGTCCTGATTATCCTGTCTATCCTGTGTATCCATGTTCAATATGTAGAAAACCGGTTTAACGGGACATGGCCCTTGGTCCCGATAGGCCATGAAGGTTCGTAGTTTCACTCTCCAATGATCGGCACGGCACGGCCGGGGTCTGACTCACTTGAGACTGGTGAGTTGCCGGTAGGAAAGCCGGGCATGCCGGAGTGCCCGAAACTGGGCCGCCACGATCTGGGAGAAGTAGCGGATTCGGGTGGTCCCTCCAGCCAAAAGCGAGGGAGCAGTCCCCCTTTCGGGATGGGAGATGATCGCTCCCCGGACGCTTATCCCGGTTCCCGAACCCACCGGGTATCCGTCAAACCCCAAGCGGCCGTTGGCAATAATCACCCCCTCGTAACGGAAGGAACCGGACACCGTCAAATCTCCGTTGACGATCAGAAAGCCGTGCCCTGCGGAATTCCCGGACACCACCAAATTTCCATCCACGAATATTGGAATACGCCGGTTCGTTCCGGGTCGGCCGAGCCGCAGGTCGGTTCCCGAGTAAGTTCCCGAGGAAACGGTGACAGCCGGGTCTACGCCTTGAATGGCGATCGACAGCGGAGGCTTGAACATCTCTATCAGAGCGGCGATATTGTGGCTCGAGGATGAGGATGAGACGATGGCTGGTGTGCCGAGGACCCTGCCGGCATCGCCGGACACCCCGTCGCGAGTGTCGATTCCAGCCAGATCGCCCCTGCCGTCCCCGTCATTGCCGGTGACCCCTACGGCATCCAGGAGCCGCACTCCGGTCTTGTTGTAGAGCGCCGCCGAAAAGGGGGGCATTGGGGGCCGGGCCAACTCGGTGCGAACCATCTGTCGGGAGCCGGAAGGATCCAGAGCCACCCCCGTCAACAGAAAGACCGGCGAGCCGTAATGGTCGGCTGGCGACCCCGCGAATTGGAAAGGCTTCAATCCCGGGGCACCGTTGTCATAGCCGTAGTGAACAAACGAGGCGTTATTCCCGGAATCGCCGTCGAGTTCATAGCCCGCGCGGTCTTCAGTCTTCCGGCAAACCCGAACCCATGCAAATCCCACCGGGTCCAGGTTCGAGTCGACGAATCTGGCCGAGGTCATCCCCTGGGAGCCGTAGGCCGGGTCAAAGTAGGGATTGGTAACGGTATTCCCGATAGTGGGATCGATGGTGCTGTCGTAGCGGATATAGACGGCTTCGTGGCCGGCCACGGGAAGGATTGCCGGGAGCTTGAAGCGGCCTTCCTCGGCCGCGGACTCGGCGAGATAGTGGTTGACCAGCCGTGAGCGGAGATTGTGGATGATCAGGGTTTCAGTGGCGGTGACGAAGGTGACAGTCAACCCGATCAGCGTCAGGATGGAAAGGGCCATCAGGGCAGCCAGCAGCGCCATGCCACGCTCCCTCGGGCCGTAGGCGACTGAAGAAACTGCTTTTCCTGCAAAGGTCAGGGTCATAGGTTGAGTGGCTTCACTCGAACCGACCGGCTGACGGTTCGATAGCGGTTGGAGGGTCCATCGGGATCCCGACTGCGCATGGTGAGGTCGATCCGGATGGTTGCCGCCTCGGACGCATTTGAGGTGACGACCCCGGCGGCATCGAAATAAGTGAAACGACAGCTCTCAATCAGGCGAGAGAGTGGCTGGGCAGAACCACCCGGTAGAGTCCCGGCCTTGCCGATGGGTCCGGCGCGGCGAGTCAAGGTCCGCGGAGGAGCAGCACCCGACACCGCATACTCGACGTAGTCCACACGGTTGTCGGCGTTGATGTCTCCGGTGAACATCAGCTTGCTGGAATGGCTCCCAGCCAGGATTCCGCTGGATACCAGGTTCAACCTGCCGGAGGACTGCAGATAGTGACCGTCATAGGTGTTGGGAGGCGGAAAGCCGGCGTGACGCAACTCCTTCACCATGAGTGTCAGGACGTCCCGCAGTTGCTGGCGCATCTCGGATTCCGCCCGTCCGAGCATGGAAACTCTGCCTCCCTCCGACAGAGTAGAGAACACCGCTCCCAGGATGGCGCTGACCAGTCCCAGGACAACGATCAGCTCAAGCAGGGAAAACCCCCGAACCTTGGCCGTGGCGTGGGTCATAGGACTAACCGTTTCTCCGAGGACTACAGTCCGAGCGCGGGAGCGGTGTAAAGCCTGACGATCCGCATGCTGACCGGCCGGAAGGGAGAGTCGGTGCCGCCGATCTTGCGGGTGGCGCTGGTAATCACTTTTCTGCCGGCGGAGGTCTGAACATGCCAGCGGGTTTCAAACTCAACCCGAATTTTGTGGAACGGGTTGAGTGTCATCCAGGTGGCTCTGGCGTGGGAGGGAGATGGGGTCGCCGAGAAGTCAATTTCGTAGTCCGGGGTCAGCGATTCCGTTGAATCGGCCAGCCCTGCATGATTCAGCGGCAAGGACTTCAGTTCCTCCAGAGTGGACTGGGTCATTCGGAGGGCCGCCGCCTCGATATTGGAGTTAAAATGGCTGGACAGGGCCAATAGGAGGAGGGAGGCTGTCGACAACAGGCCGATGGTCAGGACTGCCGTGGCAATCAACAGTTCCAGCAGGGTGAAGCCGCTCTGGCAGGTCCCGCCGGTGACCATCCGGCGAGGAAATCGTTCCAATGACGTTGGGCCGGTTTTCTGGCGCAACAAACCGTGAATCGCGGGCATGGGGGGTCTTGAGTTTCCAGGGAGTTCTGTCTGCCGGACCCATGATAAGGCAACCGCCAGGGTTGTCAACCTCCCTGCATGTTTTTGCTTGGCAACAGGGGGAAAAGTGTCCCATCACAATGATTTAAAAGGCTTTAGTATTTTGGAAGCAGTGGTGGTTGCGGGCCTGATTCTGATTCTTGCGGGGCTTGCGTTTCCCGGCTTCAGCCGTTTTTGGGAAGCCTATCGGTTAAATTCGGCAGTTCAGACCATGCTCTCCAATCTGGACCGGGGACGTTATCGGGCCATCGCCAGAAACCGGGCGGTGGTGATTCAGTTCCGGCGGGAGCAGCGGTCCTACCGCCTTTTCGAAGATCTGGACGGCAACGGCGTGCAGGGACCGTCGGACCCCATGGTGGGAGCTTTTTCGCTTCCGAAACAGGTAGACTTCAACAGCACCGGCTTGAGCGGCCCGCCGGCCTCTACCACCCTCCGGCCGGTGGGGGATCCCATCACCTTCGGCGGGGATCGGTTCACCTTTAACCCCGAGGGTTACTGCAACAAGATGGGTACCGTCTACCTGCAGAACGCCTCCGGCGACGCCGCTGCCATCTCCTGCTCCCTGCCTGGCGTCGGACGGCTCCGCAGCTATGGGTGGCAACCAGCCACCGCGACCTGGAAATGAGGATTCGGTCGAACTCGCGGCCGGCTGTCCTTGCCCCCGGTGCATAGCAGCAATCCCGCCGCGGAGTTTGCGGAGGGAAACCTCACCGCGGGCCGACGCTGACGCCATTTGGCAACGTCGGATTGGATCGGGGAACTCCCTCACCGGGGTCGGGAGAATGCGACAGGCGGTCTATGCCAGCAGCTTGGTGATGACCATGCCGCCGACGTCGGTCAACCGAGCATCGCGCCCGCGGAACTTGAAGGTCAACTTGGTGTGATCAATCCCCAGCAGGTGCAGGATTGTGGCCTGAACGTCGTGTACGTGAACGGCGTCCTCGACGGGTGAAAAGCCGATCTCGTCGGTTTCGCCGATCGTCTGGCCGGGTCTGATCCCTCCACCCGCAAACCACATGGTGAAGGCATCGATGTGGTGGTTACGGCCGATGGTGTCGCGTACTTCTCCCATCGGGGTCCGCCCGAACTCCCCGCCCCAAACGACCAACGTCTCATTCAGCAAGCCTCGCTGCTTGAGGTCGCGGATCAGCGCGGCGACAGGTCGATCGACATCCAGGCACACCCGGTCGAGGCTGTTGTCCAGGTTTGCGCCGGCGCCCCCGTGATGGTCCCAGTCCGAGTGATAGAGTTGTACGAAGCGCACGCCCCGCTCGACGAGACGTCGCGCCAGGATGCAATTGTTGGCGAACGACTTGGCGCCCGCCTTGGCCCCATACATTTCGAGTGTGGCTTCCGACTCGGTGGAAAAGTCAATCAGTTCGGGGCCGCTGGTTTGCATGCGGTAAGCCATCTCGTAAGCGGAGATCCTGGTGGATATCTCCGGGTCACCGACCTGCTGAAGTCGCAACCTGTTCAGCTCGAGGATCGCATCGATAGTCGCCTGTTGATGTGCGGCGCCGAATCCCGGGGGATTCGACATATTCAGAATCGGATCGCCTCCACTACGGAAGGGCACCCCCTGATGTGCCGTGGGCAGGAAGCCGCTGGACCAATTCAGCGCTCCCCCGCGCGGACCCCGCGGGCCTGACTGCAACACCACGAATCCGGGCAACTCCTTTGACTCGCTACCGATGCCGTAGCTAATCCAGGAACCCATGCTTGGACGCCCAAAGATCGGGGTGCCGGTGTTCATCATGACCTTCGCCGGCGCGTGGTTGAAGTTGTCGGTGTGGATCGATTTGATGAACGCGAGGTCGTCGACGACTTGAGCCGTGTGTGGGAGGCACTCAGACACCCATGTGCCCGACTGACCGTGGCGTTTGAAGGTCCGGTTGGTGCCGAGGAGCTTGGGTGGATCCTTGGCAAAGCTTTCCATGAAGGCGAAGCGCTTGCCTTTCATCCAAGAGGAGGGAATGGGTTCGCCGTTCAACCTCTGCAGATCCGGTTTGGGCTCAAACAACTCGAACTGACTGGGGCCGCCGGCCATAAAGAGGTAGATGACGTTCTTCACTTTTGCCGTGAGGTGCAGTTTTTCGAGTGCGGGTCCTTTTTGTGCCGAACCGAACAGCGAGTCACCCGCGAAGAGGGCAGTCAAGGCTGTCTTGCCCAGCCCGACGCCGCATTGCTCGAAGAAATGACGGCGGGTGATGAAGTGGAGGGCTCGATTTTGCGGATCCTTGGGTTGCATCATGGCCTCGTAACAAATTCGTCCAGGTTGAGCAGGAGGCGGGAAGCGGCCACCCAGGATGCCAGCAACGGCACATCGTCACTGCCGGCGGCTTGGCCGATGACTTGGTGAGCTCCTGCGGGGTGAGCGCGAAAGTCGTCGAGCATGCGTGCCAGGAACGTCTGCAGCCGCGCCTCTTCTGCTGGCTCGGGGACTCGGGCCAAACAGCGCTCGAAAGCGTACCGGATACGCTCGGACTGTGTTCGGCCGCCCCGTGTGAGAGTAACCCGGGCAAGTGCCCGGGAAAACTCGGCCTGAGTCTGGTCGTTAAGAAGAGTCAATGCCTGAAGCGGCGTATTCGAGCGGTTGCGCCTGGTCTCGGTGGATTGAGCGTTGGGTGCATCGAACATGGTTAGGCCGGGGTAAGCCGCGGAGCGCCGGAAAAACGTATACATGCCGCGGCGATAGCGGTTGAGTCCCTCGTCGGTCTTCCACTTGCGGTTGACCTGAGTGAACTGCCCAGACCCTTCCGGTTTAGGCGGAAATACGCTCGGCCCCCCAACGGTGGAGGCAAGCAGGCCCGAGGCGGCCAGCGCTGTATCCCGGATGATCTCGGCCTCCAGGCGCAACCGGTTCTGGCGGGCCAGAAGCCGGTTGCCCGGGTCGACCTCCAGCAACTCGGGTCGTGCCGCCGATGACTGCCGGTAAGTCGCCGAGGTGACGATCAGGCGATGCATGGCCTTCATGCTCCAATCACGGCGAACAAATTCGGAGGCCAGCCAGTCCAGCAACCGCGGGTGGCTGGGGGGCGTTCCTTGCGAGCCGAAGTCGGCCTCGGTTTCGACGAGTCCCAAACCGAAGTAGCGCTGCCACATGCGGTTTACGGTCACCCTGGCCGTCAGCGGATGGTCCGGTGACACCAGCCAGCCGGCCAGATCGAGGCGGTTGAGGTTTTGGCGGCGTGGCAGGCCCGGAAGAACGGCAGGAGTGCCGGGATGAACCGTTTCTCCTTTGCTGGTAAAGTCACCCGACAGGTGGACAAAAGCGGTGCGCGACTCCGGCAACTCCCGCATGATCAGAGCCGCATCGAGTTTGGGTTCGGCCTCTTGAAGGGCTCGCACCCCGTCCCGGCGTGCCTGCCAGGCGGGGTCTTGCGAGAAAAAGAAGAGGTCCAGCACGCGCTTTTGATAAAGGTCCCGCCGCTCGGGAGGAATCTTGAGTGATTCCTGGATTTGAGGTGCAATCGATGCCCGCTTCTGCTTGGGAAGCCCTTGTTCCCAGTTGGCCAGACTCGTTTCCAGCGTGGTCTGGTAAGCCTTCAGCTCTTTTTCCAAGATCAATCCCTGGTGCTGGATGGCTTGTCGGCGTGCGAAGTCTTCGGGCTTGCCGAACTCGAGAATCGGGTCCAATTTACGATCGTTTTTCTGCTCGACGGAGACTTCACCCCCCAGTTCGTCGATGTTGTTGAAGAATGCGTAGAGTCGGTAGAAATCCTTCTGTGAGATCGGGTCGAACTTGTGGTCGTGACAGCGGGCGCAACCCACCGTCAATCCCAGGAAAGCCTCGCCGGTGGTGTTGACCCGGTCCACAACAGCTTCCACGCGGTATTGCTCGAAGTCGATGCCGCCCTCTTCGTTGATCATGGTGTTGCGGTGAAAACCGGTGGCGACCAGTTGATCCCGGGTCGGATTGGGGAGAAGATCACCGGCGAGTTGCTCTGTCACGAAGCGGTCGAACGGCATGTCTTCATTGAGCGCGTTGATCACCCAATCACGGTATTTCCACATCGGGCGTGTGCCGTCGCTCGAGTAGCCGTTCGAGTCGGCATAGCGAGCGATGTCGAGCCAATGGCGTCCCCAGCGCTCGCCATAGTGAGGTGAATCCAGCAGGCGATTCACCAGGCGCTCGTAGGCGCCGGCCCTGGTATCGGCCAGGAACTCGGCAGTTTCCCGGGGAGTCGGCGGCAGGCCGGTCAGATCCAGGCTGACGCGGCGAATGAGCGTCCGCCGCCGGGCTTCGGGCGAAGGGGAAATCCGGCCGGCTTCCAGCCGAGCCAAGACGAACCGGTCGATAGGGCTCCGCACCCATTCCTCCTCCTTCACCAGGGAAGGCTCGGCCTGTGTTGGCGGTTGAAAGGCCCAATGGGAAGGGCCCGCGCGTCTGGCCTCTTCACCGGCCTCCAGACCCCAAGGAGCCCCAGCCCGGACCCATTGGGTCAACACCGCCACCTCTTGGCTCTCCAACGGCCCGGCAGGTGGCATCTTCAACGCACCCGTTCGACGGACGGCTTGAATCAGAACGCTTTGGGCCGGTTCCCCGGGGACGACGGCAGCCCCACGTCCACCTCCCAGCAGAGCCGACTCTCGGGACTCAAGGGAAAGCCCGCTCATTTTGGCTTGGTTGTTGTGACAGCCCAGACAATGCTTGGCGAGCAGCGGCCGGACCTTCTCCTCAAAGAACCGTCGTTCATCCAGGGTCGATTGAGCATTTACAAGGTGGGCTGCCGCCAACCACAGTAGGGCGGCTGCAAACCGAAGCGTATTCAATGGGACCGCCTTTTCCAACGTCATTGCCTCAATGATGCATGGGGCGCCGCTGTCGGTTAGCGGGGCCCCGCCCTGCCGTGCAGATCATTCGAAGAAAAACTGCCGATCGTCAATAGAGACGAACCACGAATAAACACGAATAAACACGAATACTGATGAACCTCCTTCAACCACAAGCAGCACCAAATTACTTCTGAAATCTTGTTACTTTGGTATTACTTCGTGTCCTTCGCGGATAACCCCCTCGATTTCGGTTGTCACACCCATCCAATTAACAACTCACTCATCAATCCGTTTATTGGTGTTCATTCGTGTCCATTCGTGGTTCGTCGTTCCCCTTCTTGGATAACCCCTCAACGGGTTTCAGACAAGTCCGGCCCCCTGAAACAATCGGAAAACGATAATCCCTTCGCGACCTTGGCATCCCGTCGCGGTTAACCTCAACGCCTTAGTGGCCCTTCGTCGTTCTTCGTGGCCCTTCGTGGATAAGTCTTTTTCTTTTGTCTTTTTTCGTTTGTATCAGGCAAGGCTACATTATACACCCGACTCCGCACGGTCAAGGCGTCGACACCCCGTCTTTGATTCCCCAGTGAAGAGCTGCAATCCCTCCGCTGAGATTTCGGAAGGAGACCTCGCTGAAGCCCGACTCCGTCAGCAGTTGGCAGAGTCGGATTTGATCGGGAAACTCCCTCACCGAGTCTCTCAGATATCGATAGGCGTCGCGGTGTCCGGAGATCCCCTTGCCGATCGTGGGCAGGATCCTCCCGAAGTAAAATTGAAAGAGTCGGTTGAAGACCGGATGGGCGGGTCGTGAGAATTCCAGAACGACGATCCGTCCCTGGGGCTTCAGCACTCGCCGCATCTCCCCCAGGCCGTCAGGCCAGCTTTCCAGGTTGCGCAGTCCGAAGGCCACGGCCAGCCCGTCAAAGGTGTTGGCCGGGAAAGGCAGCCGCAGTGCGTCGGCTTCCAGTACCTGGACGCGGCTCTCGAGGCGCCTTCCGGCGAGTTTCTCCCGGCCCAGCTTCAACATGGCGTGGCTGAAGTCGGAGCCGACAATTCGGGCGCAGCCCTGCTTCGCCATTTCCAGGAGCAGGTCACCTGTACCGCAGCAGAGGTCCAGGCACAGGGCCTGGCGGTCGGCCAGTGGGTCGGCCAGCAGGGAGGCGGCCTGGCGGCGCCAGCTCCGATCCACGTTGAGAGATAACAGGTGATTCAACAGATCGTAGCGGGGGGCGATCGAGGAGAACATCTCCCGGATTTGACTGGCCTGGGGACTTAGCATGGGCCGCGGCGGGACTGGATCAGGTATTCCCGCACCACCGTTTCCACCACTCCGGGTGGAGTATCCTCGACAATCTCCACTGCGCCAATGCGGCGGGGGAGCACGAATCGAAGGCGGTGGTCGGTGAATTTCTTGTCGGAGCGCATATGGTGGTGGATCGACTTCCAGGTGAGGTTTCCCAAAGGGGGGAGCGGGGCCAGCCGACCCAGGTCTGTTTGGAGGGTCTCAGCCTCCACTCGATCGATTTTGTCCAGTTGCAGTGCGATGCGGGTGGCCAGGATCATGCCGTGGCCAATCGCCTGCCCGTGGGTGAAGCGCCTGTACCGGGTGGCTGCCTCGATGGCGTGGCCGAGCGTGTGGCCGAAATTCAACACCATGCGAGCCTGGCTTTCCCGTTCGTCCCCGGAGACGACGGCGGCCTTGATTTCCACGCAGCGGACGATCATTCTCGCCAGGCCGGCCTTGTCCTGCCCCGGATAGCTCCGATGCTGTCGGACCACCTGGTCGTAGAGATTGCGGTCGGCAATGACGCCGTACTTGATGGCTTCGAAGAGTCCCGAGTCCAGCTCCTGGCGGGGAAGCGTGAGAAGCAGTTCCGGATCCACGAAGACGGCCTTTGGCTGATGAAAGGCGCCCACGAGGTTTTTCCCGTTGCTGAGATTGACCCCGGTCTTGCCTCCAATGGCACTGTCGATCTGGGCCACCAGAGTGGTGGGTATCTGAATGTAGGGCAATCCTCGCAGGTAACTGGCGGCAGCGAATCCAGCCACGTCTCCAACCACACCTCCCCCCAACGCCACCAAAACGGTCTGGCGGGTGACCCCCAGCCCAGCCAGCTTCTTGTAAACCGATTCCAGAGTGGACAAGGTCTTGTAGCGCTCCCCGTCAGGAATCTCCAGGATCTCGTGGGACAACCCTGCCTCGCTCAGGGACCGATGTAATGCCCTCCCATGCAAGTCCAGGATTGGCCGGCTTGAAATCACCACCAGCCTGGGTGCGGCCCGCCAGGGATGGAGAAGGCTTCCTACCTTGGTCAGCAGGCCGTTATCGATGTAGATCCGATATCCTCTGTCCGCCAGGTTCAGGAGCACGATCTTCATGGTGAAATTCCTGCGCCATCATCACGCCCCCCGGTGGGAAACGCGGGCCGGACCTGAGCTCTGCCCCTGATGCTCGGGTGGGTCGCCCACCCACTCAGGAAGAAGGCCTCCTGGCGGCCTCCCATTTGAGGTAACGCCGGAGATCGTTGCGGATCGAGTTGAAAACCAGGGCCAGCACGCCGGCGTCGTCCAGCAATCCTATGCCCGGGATCACGTCGGGGGCAATATCGATCGGATTCAGAAAGTAGAGGATCCCCGCAAGTGCCAGGACGAGGGACTTCCAGGGGAGATGCCGGTACTCCCCTCTGGACCAGGCGGAAATGAGCCGGCAAAGCGCCAACAGGTCGATCCAGACCTTGAGCAGCCAGCGTTTGTTTCGGTAGGCTTTGGTCAGGGCGTCTTGCACCAGCCGCCCCACCCGGGCTCGGTCGGAGGCGACTTTCCCGGCTTCTTCCCCGGCAGATCCGAAGCCGCCTGAATCACTCATCACCACTCCATTCCTCGGGCCGGTTCGCCAGGGTCCTGTGCTACAATCGCCGGCGAACCCCCAGAGTTCTCATGCCTGCAAAAGGATTTTACCACCTGGCGTCGTGGCTTTCCTAAACCGTGGCCGAAAAGCTCTGACTGAATCATCCTACCGCCGCCGCCGGGAGCGCATGGTGGAAGAACAGATCCTGGATCGGGGAGTTTGCAACCTGTCCGTTCTCCAGGTCATGCGGGAGGTCCCTCGCCATTGTTTCGTGCCGCGCGCTCACCGGGACCAGGCCTATGAAGACCATCCCCTGCCCATCGGAAGCGATCAGACCATCTCCCAGCCTTATATCGTGGCGCTGATGACCGAACTGGCCCAGGTGGGTCGGGACGCGGTGGTTCTGGAAGTGGGCGCCGGATCGGGTTACCAGGCCGCCGTGCTGGCACTGCTGGTCAAACAGGTGTTTGCCCTGGAGCACCTTGCCCCCTTGGCCACCAGCGCGGGAAGGCGACTGAAAGCGTTGGATTTTCGCAACGTGGAAGTCGGCGTTGGGGACGGCTATATGGGATGGCCCGAGCACCAGCCCTATGACGCGATCCTGGCTTCGGCGGCGATCGATCATGTACCGCAGGCACTGCTGGATCAGTTGAAGCCAGAGGGACGCATTGTCCTTCCACTGGCCCGAACCGGCGATTCCCAGATGCTGGTGGTGGTTCAAAAAAGTGCGGACGGGCAGGGAATCGAGCGCGAGATCATTCCGGTTCGCTTTGTTCCATTTGTCAGATCGGGAGAGATCCGGGAATGGGGGGAACGTTGACCGGCATCGACAAGCTCGCTCCCAAAAGGCGGCTTGCCCGGACCGCCGGGAATCTCGGTTTTCGAGGGTTCTTCACTGGGAAAGCACGGCCTGGAGGGGAGGGATGTCCATGAGGAGGAAACCGATGCCGACCGGCGCCGGGCCGCTGTTGTTCCTTGGGTTGCTGGTCCTGAGTTTGACCGCGGTGGGGCTGCTGGAGGGAACGCCTGAAGAGGACGATGCGATTGAGAATCTGCGCTATAGGGCTGCGCAGGGAGATACCAGCGCTCAAATGGAACTGGCCAACAGATATGACCAGGGTGACGGCGTACCACGGGATGAGATCGAGGCTGCCAAGTGGGTTCGCCGTGCGGCCGAGAAAGGGGATGTTACCGCCCAGATGAAGCTCGGTGCCCTGTACGACCTGGGACGCGGTGTGGTGTGGGACCTGGAGGAAGCCGGCAAATGGGTCCGCCGGGCCGCCGAGCAGGGGAGTGTGGCCGGTCAACTGGCCCTGGCCATCATGTACACGGAGGGCAGGGGGGTGCGCCGTGACCGGGCGGAAGCCATCAAGTGGTATCGATATGCCGCCGAGCAGGGGGATGCCAGCGCCCAGCACGCCCTTGGCCTACTCTACTTGGGCGGCAGAGGTGTGCGCCGGGACAGGGTGGAAGCCTACAAGTGGTTGAGCCTGGCTGCCGCCAATTGGGAGCCGTTCTCAAGGGACCGGGATCAGTTGGCCAGGAAAATGAAACCGTCCCAGATCGGCGAAGCCCGGCGGCGGGTCCGCGAGTGGAAGCCCAGGAGTTGGGAGGAGTTGAAGAGAGAGGAGGAGAAACGGCAACCTTGAGACACAAAATCACCCTGGTCCCCGGAGACGGCATTGGACCGGAAGTCACTGAGGCAACCGCCAAAGTGGTTGAGGCGGCCGGCATCGACGTGGAGTGGGAGACCATCAATGCCGGAGCTGCAGCCTTGGAGCGCGACGGAGTCTACCTTCCCGACCGCCTGCTGGAGTCCATTCGCCAAAACAGGGTGGCCCTCAAGGGGCCCATTACCACGCCCATCGCCGGCGGGTTCACCAGCATCAACGTCAGCTTGCGACAGAGGTTGCGGCTTTACGCCAATTTTCGCCCCATCAGGAATTTGCCTGGAGTCAAGACCCGTTTTGGGGACGTGGACCTGATCGTCATCCGGGAGAACACGGAAAACCTCTATTCCGGCCTGGAGCACGTGGTGGTTCCCGGCGTGGTGGAGAGCTTGAAGATCATTACGGCGGATGCCTCAACCCGTATCGCCAGGTTCGCGTTCGACTACGCCCGCCGAAAGCGGCGCAAGAGGGTGACTGCCGTCCACAAGGCCAACATCATGAAGCTGAGCGACGGTCTCTTCCTGAGAGTGTGTCCGGGAGGTCGCCGAACTGTACCCCGAAATCGAATATGGCGAATCGATCGTGGACAATACCTGCATGCAACTGGTGCTCGATCCCCGGCAGTTCGATGTCCTCCTTCTGGAGAACCTGTACGGCGATATTGTCAGTGAGTTGGGCGCGGGGCTGGTGGGCGGGCTGGGACTGGTGCCCGGAGCCAACCTGGGTGAGGATTGCGCCGTTTTCGAACCGGTTCATGGGAGCGCTCCTTCGATTGCCTCCAAGAACCAGGCCAATCCGACCGCCATGATCCTCTCGGCGGTGCTTCTGTTTCGACACCTTGGCGAGTCCGAAAAGGCTCAGCGGGTGCTCTCTGCGGTTGAGGCCGTTTACCAGAGGGGAGAGGCCTTGACCTCAGACCTCGGGGGCGACGCCACCACCACCGAATTCACCGAGGCGGTGGTGCAGCATCTGGTCAATTGAGGGAATCCGGGGTGGATGAAGGGATAGGTGCGGTGTGAAGGCCCAAATATCGAGGAGATCCGGAAGATCCGTGCAGGTCAGGATGGGTCGCTTCCATCTTTGGACTTCTCTACCCCACCAGCCTGTTTGTCACCCCCGCTGATGCCTTTCTTGAAGGAAACGATACCCTCTGCCAGAGATTTTCCCAGAGAAGGAAGTTTCTTGGGACCGAAGACCAGCAGGGCAATAACCATAATGATGACCATCTCGGTGATTCCGATCGAACCTAACATGATTCACCTCCTGTCACGGAACGGATAGCGTCCCCACCCCTGTCGAAGGATTTTTTGCCTTCCCGCACTGAATCGACACTTCCGGCCGTTCCGGCTTCCCCTCCGGATGAATCGCAACCTGTCGAATCAGCGCACCCTGTGGAAGGTCCCTCCATGGAGGCTGTAGACGTTCTCTGTTATTATGCGGCAGGTTGGCGGTTCATTCAATGACTCAAAGACCTCGCCGGCAAGGTGCAGATGATCTACATCGGCCGCACCTTCTGCATTTGCCAGGCCTTCTTTCCCGACAAGAGCACGTGGAACAAGCTGGCCAGGGCGCTTGGCGGAAAAGGGGTAGTGGACGAGGGCGCGTTTGACAAGCTCAGCGGGTTGACCAGCCTTCCCTTCCCAAGACCATCACGATTGGGAAGAGGAGAGACATGGCGAATCGCCGTGAAAGTCATCGATCCGCGCGGCAATGAAGGCTTACGGGTTCTGGCCATTAAGGAAGAATTCCCATGATCACCCGCATCGTTATCGAGAACTTCAAGAGCCTGCGGAAGGTGGATCTGTCGTTGGGACGGATGAATCTTTTCATTGGCGCTAACGCCAGCGGCAAGTCGAACTTCCTTGAGGCACTTCGGGTACTGGAAGGTATCGGACGTGGCTGCACCATCAACGAAACCTTGAACGGCAAGCCGAGGGGAGCGGCCAACGAGGTATGGGAAGGGATTCGCGGGGGCAGCACTCACGCCTGTTTTGCCGGATCCGACAATACGGATGAGATCGCAATCGAGGTGCACGGGAGATGGGACAGTATATTGGCCCGGACTTTTCCGAAGTGGGAATACCGCATCGTTTTTTCACCCGAGGGTCGAGGAAAGGTGAGGGATGAGCGCATCAACACGATGGAGCTCGTTTATAAACACGGCGATTTCCCCGAATCCTTCTATTCGGATCCCTCGCGGCCTGTGCTTGGGATGGACAAGGAAGCCAATCGGCAAAGGCTAGGTGAGCTTTCAGATGTGGATATCTCCTATTGGTTGGTCAACTTAGCCGGTGAATTGAATGAAGCGCAGCGCGTCGACCTGAGGCCGGAGGTGCTGCGGGGATACTCACAGGAACAACTGGCAGGACGGATGGGAGACCAAGGGGAGAACTTCGCGGCGGTGATCAACATGATGGTCTGTCACGATGAAAAGGCCAAGGATGCCTATTTGACGTGGCTGCGCCAACTTCGACCGGATGAGATAGAAAACGTCGGAACATTGTATGGTGCTTTGGGTGAACCGATGTTCATGCTGCAAGAGAACGGACAGGATTTTCCCGCGCCTGTCCTGAGCGATGGCACGTTGCGTTTTGCCGCAATCGCCGCCGCTTTCTTCCAAGACATCATGCCCGGCATCATGACCATCGAGGAAATCGAGAACGGCATCCATGCCAGCCGAGTGCAACTCCTGCTGGAGTTGATGCGTAGCCAGGCCGAAAATCACAGGACGCAGGTTGTAGCGACCACTCATTCGGCGACGGTTTTGGACTGGCTTCAGGAGGAGGATTACAAGACGACCTTCTTGTGCCGGCGGGATGAATCCACAGGGGAATCGAGGATCTGTTCCCTGGCCCAGGTGCCCCATTTCTTGGAAGTTGTCAAAAAGAAACCTGCTTCGGAGTTGTTCTCAGAGGGCTGGTTGGAAATGGCTCCATGAGTTTCCGTGTGCTCGTCGTTCCCGAAGACCCACAGCAAAACGGGTTCATTCTCAAGCCTTTAACTCAGGCCATCATGAGAGATACAGGCAAATCAGATGCCAAGGTGAAGCTGCTGACCAAGCCAAGACTTCGTGGTTACGCCCAAGCCGTGAGAGCCGTTCGCAATGAACTTCCAGGGCGATACCAGTTCATGGACCTCTGGCTCTTCTTCCCGGATGCAGACAGAGCAGTCAGCAAGGCCATGCAGGATCTGGAAACTCACGTCGCTACGAAGGGGATCACATTGCTGTGCTGTGCCGCCCGCCCGGAGTTGGAGATCTATGCCTGCGCGGCGTTTCGTGACGAAATGCCCGGTACATGGGAGCAATCACGCGCCCATCCGCGGATGAAAGAGGAAATTTTCGAGCCCCTTCTCCGGAAACACGGCGATCCTCGGCGGGCGGATGAGGGCAGGGGACTGATGGTCCGCAGATCGCTGGAAAACCTGCCGCTACTATTCCGCCTTTGCCCCGAGTTGCAGCGTTTGCGAAATCGAATTGCAACCCACCTTCAGAAATGCTGACCCATGGCGCAAGTCCAGATCCCCATTCAGCCGGTCGGCGACCCGATTCTTTGTCCTCCTTACGAAGAGCCGAGCCAGCATTGGCTGTACGACACGCGCACCGGTGTGCCGTCTAAGAGCCCGGGACGGCGGCCCGCCAGCTACCGGACAAGAGCGAGCGTACCGGAAGCGCACAGAGATCTCTCCTGGCCGAAGAAGAACGAGACGATCTGCCGCTCGTCAACGCGCTCCGCGACGACGTTACCCAATGGTTGAAGACACCTCGACATCCTCCGAGTTCTCCCTCTGCGATCCCGTCCGTTTCATGCACCTTGGCAAGAGCGTTCAGGGGCACATTGCGCGGAAAACGGTCCGGCGCGCACTGGTCGTAACGGCAGACGGAAGCGAGTACAGGGTCCCGTGGCGCCTTCTGGCGCGGGACGAGAATGGGCACAAAAAGTCCGTGAACCTCCGCATTGACACGCTCAAGGCACGCTTCCGCCCCGACGACGAGGTTTCGTTCCCGTATGAGTCCGACAGGTTCCGCGGCGTCATCGCCCGGCTCGGACCCAAGCGCGCCTTGGTCGCTTGCGCCAACGGCCAGGACTATCGGGTGCCCTACGCATTGCTTGAACCGGTTGCACGCGATTCCGGACGGGCTGACCGGGAGCGACTGGCGGTGGTTTCCCGGCTAGCGGAAGGACTCATCCGTCGACACGGCCTCGTGGGTTGGAGTTTTCAATTCAACGACGCTTTGAGACAGGCTGGACGCTGCGCTTACGGCATCCGGGTGATCAGCATGTCGCGCCTCTTTTGCCTCAAAGCACCTGTTGACGAGATCCGGGACACGATTCTTCATGAGATTGCACACGCGCTCGTCGGTCCCGAGCACAATCACGACTCGATCTGGAAAACGACGGCCCGATCGATCGGCTGCACCGGGAACCGGTGCCATGACGTCGATTTCGCTCCGTCCCGGTACATCGTCTCATGTCACCGGTGCGGTTGGAGCCAGCAAGCGAATCTGCGCAGGCCGGGATCCGTCTGCAAGACCTGTTCGAATCCAGTCACGTTTCAAAGTTATACGAGAATGGCTTGGGAGCGAATACGCAGCCGAAAGAGTCGGTCTGAGCGTGGAGGCCCAACCTGACCGCAAGGAGGATGGAGTTGACAGAAAGGAAGAACGTGTTGACCTGCTGCCGACGAGAGACCAAGGATTCTGAAATTCCTACAAAGAGCTTGTACTGTTCAAGGAGTACCGAAACTTCGGGTTCGTTCAGCGTTCCTGGTTGCTGCTCTCCGAAAAGCTCCTGCCCGACCGTCTTCGGTCGAATTGCGGAGAATTGCCCAAGCATTCCTGGAAGCGGTGAAGGAGGCTCGACAACGAGCAAGTCCGGGAAGCTTCCGGCCGACCCTATCGGTCGATGCTCACTTCAGACTGACCCGCACCCCGAAGCCCTCAAGCTGACTGGTCTGGTTCCGGGCGGCGTTGGACCCCAGGGGGTTGCCGGCCAGATAGAGCCGCAGGTAGGGAGCAAATCGTTTTTCGCCCTCAAAATCCTTCTTGCTCATGGCCACCAGCTTGCCGAGGTCGCCAATCCGGTTGTTATTGAGAATCAGGTAGCGCAACTCGGTCAGCGGCTCCAGTGGAGACAGGTCGGAAACCTGGTTTTCGGTCAGGTCCAGAGAGGAGAGGAAACGCAACTTGCTGAGAGGTTTGAGGTCCGAAACCTGATTGCCCCGAAGGTAGAGTGACCAGAGCTTGTGCAAGCCCGCCACGGCGCTGATGTCGCTGATTCGATTTTGGGAGAGGTAGAGGGAATTAAGGGCGGTCAAGCCTTTGATCGGCGTCAGGTCCGAGACCTGGTTGTTCTCCAGTTGCAGGTATTGCAGCTTGATCAGTCCCGCCAGGGGTTCCAGACGCTCAATACGGTTGCCCGAAAGGTCAATGGTCTGAATGCCTTTCAAGTCCTTCAAAGGGCTGAGGTCGCTGATCTGATTGTCGGCCAGGTCCAGGGCGGCCAGGTTGAGACATTTTTCCAGTCCCTTCAGATCCTGAATTCCGGCCCCGCGGACTTTCAGGGTGGACAGGCGTTCCAGATCCTCCCGGGTGAGGGCCTCGGAAGCGAACACCTGCTTCTTGACGGCGGCTTCCAGCGTCTTGTCGGCAAAGGCGGAGCCTGCGTCCTGAGCTGCCAGAGTGACGGCACTGGTGAACATCAGCAATGCGATGGCAAGTGTGGATTGAATCCGTCTCTTCATGCGAACCTCCAGGGCGTCCACCTCCGATGCCGGTGTGACCGGAGTGAAAGTCTAATCCCAATCAAACCTCCCCGCAAGTTTTCCGGCGCCAGCCGACATGCGAACGGCGGACCTAGTCCGTTTTCAGAACCGCCAGGAAGGCTTCCTGAGGGATGTCCACCCTACCCACACGCTTCATGCGTCTTTTGCCCTCCTTCTGACGCTCCAGGAGCTTGCGCTTTCGGGTGATGTCCCCGCCGTAGCACTTGGCGGTGACGTTCTTTTTCATGGCCCGTACCGTTTCGCGGGCAATGACCTTGCTCCCTATAGCGGCCTGAATGGGAACCTCGAACATCTGCCGGGGAATCAGCGACTTCATCTTTTCCACCAGGGCGCGCCCCCGGCTGTGAGCCTGGTCGCGGTGGGCAATGACCGACAGGGCATCCACCGTCTCGCCCCCCACCAGGATGTCGAGCTTGACCAAGGGAGAGGTCCAGGAATCCGAGAGTTGGTAGTCCCAGGAGGCGTAGCCGCGGGAGGCAGACTTGAGCCGATCGTAGAAATCCATCACGATTTCGTTGAGTGGGAGGTCATAGGTGATCAAAACCTTGGTTGGTGTCATGTAGTCCAGGGATTTCTGGACGCCGCGCTTTTCTTCCAGCAGCTTCAACAGCGGCCCTACGTACTCGTGGTGGGTCATGATCATGGAGGTGACCACCGGTTCCTCGATTTTGTCGATACGCGAAGGCGGCGGCAGCCGGGTGGGGTTGTCCACTTCCACCACTTCGCCTTCGCTGGTCGTGACCCGGTAGCGGACTCCGGGCGCCGTCGTAATCAGAGAGAGATCGAATTCCCTCTCCAGGCGTTCCTGAACGATTTCCATGTGGAGGAGTCCCAGAAAGCCGCAGCGAAACCCGAATCCCAAGGCGGTGGAGGTTTCCGGCTCGTAGAAAAAGGAAGAGTCGTTCAACCGCAGTTTTTCCAGAGCATCCCTCAGCGCCGAATACTGATTGGGCTCAATGGGATAGAGTCCTGAAAAGACCATGGGCTTGATTTCCTGAAAACCGGGAAAGGGGACGGCGGTCGGGTTGCCATCCTCGGTTAGGGTATCCCCGATCTGAGTGTCGGAAACCTTCTTGATATTGGCGACCACAAAACCCACTTCCCCCACCGACAGTTCCGGGACCGGTTCCATCTTGGGGGTTTGCACCCCCACCTGCGCGACCTCGTAGGTCTGTCCGTTGGAGACCAGACGTATCCTCATGCCTGCCTTGAGTGTGCCGTCGATCACGCGAACCAGGACGATGACCCCGCGATAGAGGTCGAACCAGGAATCGAAGACCAGAGCCTTGAGAGGATGATTCCGGCTTCCCTGCGGGGCCGGGACCTCCCTGACGATTCCCTCCAGCACCTCGTGGACCCCGGTACCGTGTTTGGCACTGACCAGTAGCGCGTTGTGGGTGTCCAGCCCGATGACCTGTTCGATCTGTTCCTTGACACGGTCGGGTTGGGCTCCGGGCAGGTCGATCTTATTGATGATGGGAACAACCGTGAGATTGTTGTCGATGGCCAGGTAGGTGTTGGCCAGGGTCTGGGCTTCAACCCCCTGAGAGGCATCCACCACCAGCAGAGCTCCTTCGCAGGCCGCCAGGCTCCGGGAGACTTCATAGCTGAAATCGACGTGTCCGGGGGTGTCGATCAGGTTCAAGATGTAGTCGGCCCCGCCGCGACTGTGGTATTTCAGACGCACGGCATGGGCCTTGATGGTAATCCCGCGCTCCCTCTCCAGTTCCATGTCGTCCAGAACCTGTTCGGCCATCTCGCGTTGAGACAAGGTTCCCGTGAATTCGAGCAGGCGGTCGGCAAGCGTCGATTTGCCATGGTCGATATGGGCGATGATGGAGAAGTTTCTAATGCGAGTGGGATCCATCATCGGTTTGGCACCCTTTGGCGCGGCGGCCCTGTGGTTTCCGGGGCGAAGTCAGTGAGCTCTTCTGCGTGACAAACGGACGGGCGCAGGAGATAGGGGGGAGAACAGGTGACGGCAGCCTTAAGGAGCCAGGCCTCCTGCGCGAGGCGGGTCGAAAGGCGTTCCCCGGAAGGGGATACCGAATCCAGTCATCCAGCCCGGCGGTGTCGTCAAGAGTTTGCCTCAGCAGGCACCGGATCCTCCCGGCTGGCGTTCAACACCGGCAATTCCGGGGAGGTTCCGGCCACGATCCGGAGATTCCTCCAACCCGCGCAGGATGGGGAAGGGATCGGCCGGCATGGGCATTGAAAACACCGCCAAAGTAGCCCAGGGAGAGAGTGGTTGTCAAATTCTTTACGGGAAAGGGGCCAAGGTTTTTCTTGACAACCGAAGGGGGATCGAATAGGTTCGGGGATTTGTGCGCCGTTGCCTCTTGAGCCGGGATTGGCCCATGTCGACCTATCAACCCAAAGCAGCCGAGCTCCAGCGAAGATGGTACCTCGTAGACGCTCAAGACGTGGTCCTGGGGCGTTTGGCGACCCATGTGGCCACCCTGCTCACTGGCAAGGGAAAACCGACCTGGACCCCGCATCTGGACACTGGCGACCACGTGATTATCGTCAACGCCGAGAGGGTCAAGTTGACCGGTAACAAATGGGAGCAGAAGGTCTACTACCGCCATACAGGCTATCCGGGAGGGATCAAGGCGTTGAAGGCCAAGGACTTCCGGGCCAAGCGGCCCGACCGGATGGTCGAAGGGGCTGTCAGGGGCATGCTGCCCAAATCCCGGCTGGGCCGGGCCATGGCGAAAAAGTTGAAGGTGTATCGAGGAGAGTTTCATCCTCACCAAGGCCAGAAGCCGTATCCTTCGCAGGTGTCGGGCTAGGGGTGGCGACGGTCAAAGGAGTCAAAGCATGGAGGCGGTGGTTCAGTATTACGGAACGGGACGGCGCAAGTCCTCAACGGCGCGAGTCTTTTTGAGGCCCGGTCAGGGTGATTTTTTCATTAATCGCCGTTCTTTGGAATCCTACTTTAAGAGCCAGACTCTGAGGATGTTGGTGAAGCAGCCCTTTCAGCTCACCGAGACCTTGGACAAGTTCGACACGATCGTCAACGTAAACGGGGGAGGGCCTTCCGGACAGGCTGGAGCCCTCCGGCACGGCATTTCGCGCGCCCTGCTCGAATACGACGGCGAACTGCGAAAGACACTGAAAAAAGGCGGTTTTTTGACCCGTGATCCCAGGATCAAGGAGCGAAAGAAGTATGGGCAGCCTGGAGCCCGTAAGCGTTTCCAATTCTCCAAGCGATAACCCTAAATTGATCGGGAGGTCTGTTTGGCATCTGTCTCGATGAAAGAACTGCTGGAGGCCGGGGTCCACTTCGGCCACCAGACCAGACGCTGGAACCCCAAGATGAAGCCCTATATTTTTGGGGAGCGCAATGGAATCTATATCATTGATCTGCAAAAGACCCTGCGCTTGTTCAAGGAGGCCACCCGCTTCATCACCGAGGTGACGGCCCAGGGAGGGGCCCTCCTTTTTGTGGGGACCAAGCGTCAGGCACAGGATGCCGTCGCTGAGGAGGCCCGCCGGTGTGGCATGTACTTTGTCAACCAGCGTTGGTTGGGAGGACTGCTGACCAACTTCGTCACCATTAAAAAATCGGTCGCACGGCTGCAGGAGTTGGATGAAATGTCGACTGACGGCCGATACGAGCTCTTGTCCAAAAAGGAAGTGGCGCGGCTGGAGCGTGAACGCCGGGGGCTGGAGAAGAATCTCTCGGGGATCAAGGAGATGAAGTCGCTGCCTCGCATACTTTTCGTGATCGACTCCAGGAAGGAAGAAATCGCCGTCCGCGAGGCCAATCGGCTGCAAATACCGGTGGTGGCGGTTGTCGATACCAATTGTGACCCGGACCGCGTTGATCATGTAATTCCCGGGAATGACGACGCCTTGCGCGCTATCAAGCTCTTTACCTCCAAGGTGGCGGACGCAGTGGTCGACGGTACGGCCGTTTTGAAGGAGAAGGCCGATGTCCGGGAGGCGGCGGCGGGACAGAGCAGCGAAGCCGCGCCTGAGGGCAAAGCGGTCTCGAAGAAGGATGTTCCTCCGGTCCGGAGGGGCGACCATGCCCAGGACGTGGCCTGAGGATCGGGGCGACCGGGTTGCTGCTGGCTGACCCGTCCGGAATTCCCGGTCGGGTTCTGACTTTCCTCCTTTCCCCTTCAACGCATTCTTTTCCCGGGAAACGCTTCCCAGCCCAACCCCGTAACACACCGGGAGGGGAACAGCGGGCTAGGTTCGGGGGAGCCTGTGTGTGCGAGAGGCAAGCCAGACCGCGCCCAGAACAGTCTGTACCCGCAAGCCTTTAAAACAGGGCCAATAGCGTGCTGAAGATGAACCGTCTATCAAGAGCTATCCAGCGACCCGGTAAGAAATACTGGCTGGGTGCACGCGAAGCAAGCGCAGTGGTTTCAGACCCCTGAGGGTGGTTCCTTAGCGACAATCTTGTTCGAGAGGAAGTGGAAATGGCTATTACAGCCCAACAAGTCAAGAGTCTGCGAGAGAGAACCCAGGCCGGAGTGCTGGATTGCAAGGTGGCGTTGCAGGAGGCCGAGGGAGATTTCGAGAAGGCGACCGTCATTCTCAGAAAAAAAGGGCTGGCCGCGGCTGCCAAGCGAGCCGATCGAGCCACCGCCGAGGGCTTGATTTATGCCTACATCCACTCCGGCGACAGTCTGGGTGTGCTGGTGGAGCTGAACTCTGAAACCGATTTTGTGGCCAAGACCCCGGAGTTTCGGCAGTTGGTCAAGGACATCGCCATGCACATCGCCGCTCTGGCGCCGACGTATGTGCGCCGGGAGGATGTCCCCCAGAGCGAGATCGATCAGGAAATGGAGATCTATCGCTCCAAGGCCCTGGCCAGCGGAAAGCCCGAGAAAATCGTCGAGCGCGTCGTTGAAGGCCAGCTTGGCAAATACTTTGGCGAGGTGTGCCTCATGGAGCAGCCCTTCGTCAAGGAACCTTCGATTACGGTGGGACAACTGGTGGCCGACAGGATCGCCTCCACCAAGGAGAACATCAACCTGCGCCGCTTTGTGCGGTTCAAGTTGGGAGAAGGGCTGCAGAAGAGATCGGCCGATTTTACCGGAGAGGTAGCAGCTCAAATGGGCTGAATCGACCGGGGAGGTCATGGCGGCACCCGTGTACAAGAGAGTCCTGCTGAAGCTGAGCGGCGAAGCCCTGATGGGGAAACAGCGTTTTGGCCTGGATCCCCAGGTTGCCGGAACCATCGCCCGGGAAGTCCGCGAGGTGCACCGCCTGGGAGTGGAAGTCGCCATCGTCATCGGAGGCGGGAACATATTTCGGGGGCTGTCGGCAACCGCCCAGGGGATGGATCGGGTATCGGGTGACCTCATGGGAATGCTGGCGACCGTGATCAACGCCATCGCTCTCCAGGACGCCTTGGAGAAGGTGGGTGTGTTTACCCGTGTGGTGTCGGCCATCGAGATGCGCGAAGTGGCAGAGCCCTTTATTCGAAGGCGGGCCATTCGCCACCTGGAAAAACGGCGGGTGGTTATTTTTGCGGCCGGCATCGGCAACCCCTATTTTTCGACCGACACCGCGGCGGCACTGAGGGCCATGGAGGTCAAAGCCGAGGTGATTCTGAAAGCCACCAAGGTGGACGGAATCTTCGATGCTGATCCGATGAAGGTGAAAGATGCCAGGATGTTTAATGAAATCAGTTATATCGATGTGATCGGCAAGGGCTTGAAAGTCATGGATGCGACCGCGATTTCCCTATGCATGGAAAACAGCATGCCGATTGTCATTTTCAAACTCGGGCAAAGCGGCAACATCAAGCGGGCCGTTCTCGGGGAAAAGATCGGAACCGTCGTCAAGGTGTAGGCCATGATCAAGGATGTGATCAAGAAGACAGGAATCCGCATGGAGAAAGTGGTTGAGGATCTCCGCCGCTATCTGTCCACGGTGCGCACCGGGCGTGCCTCGGTCTCGCTGCTGGACCCGATCACGGTGGACTACTACGGGACGGCGACTCCCATCAGCCAGGTGGGCACTGTGGCTGCTCCGGATCCGACCCTGCTCACTGTGCAGCCCTGGGACGTTTCTCTTCTGCCGGCCATTGAGAGAGCCATCCTGGCGTCCCACCTGGGTTTGAACCCCGCCAACGACGGCAAGATCATTCGCATTCCCATCCCCCCGCTGAACGAGGAACGCCGCAGGCAGCTAGCCCGGCATGTCGGCAAGGTGCTGGAGGAACATCGAACGGCCCTGCGCCACATCCGGCGGGACGAGAACGATGTCTTGAAGAAGATGCTGAAGGACAAACAGCTCTCGGAAGACGACGAACTCAGGGGGTTGGAGGAGATTCAGAAACTGACCGACCGATTTGTGGTCCGGTTGGAGGAATTGGCCAAGAGGAAAGAAGAGGAAATCCTTACCGTTTAGCCCGCATTTCTCACCAGGACGCTGAGCATAAGGTAGAAAAGTGCTTGTCTTTAACCTCTTGCGGCGCTTTGTTTGGAGTCTTCAGGGTACAGACGGCGCTGGGCGTGCCCTGGCTTGTCTTTTCCGCTTCAGCGCGCACATGCTCCCTTGAATGGTGTTCCGGCTACGCCCTTCGGTCACGAGCACGCGCTGAAGCGGAAAATCCTGCGCCAAGTTGCACTCTTGAGAAGAGTGCTACCCGCTGGTGAGAAATGCGGGCTCGCCCAGCCTTCCCGAGTGCCTTTCGGCCGCATCTCCCTACCCAACACTTCGACTGCATTTTAATTGACACTAGTAGGTTTGCCTTGCTATAGTCTCATGGTTTTGCGCCTGCGACGGTGTCACTGGGCTATCATATTGATAATGCGTGAATTCTGGGAGATTAAGAGTTGCCGACGTTTAATCAGCTGGTGAGGTTGGGTCGAACCAGGGCCAAAGACAAGACCAGCAGTCCAGCACTCCAGGGCTGTCCCCAAAAGCGGGGTGTCTGTGTGCGGGTCTATACCTCTACTCCGAAGAAGCCCAACTCGGCGCTACGCAAGGTGGCCCGGGTGCGGTTGACCAACGGCATAGAGGTCACGACCTATATTCCTGGCATTGGCCACAACCTCCAGGAGCATTCGATTGTGCTGATTCGCGGAGGCCGTGTGAAGGACCTGCCTGGAGTACGTTACCATGTCGTGCGCGGGACCCTGGACTCGGTCGGTGTTCAGAATCGGAAGCAAAGCCGGTCCAAGTACGGGGCCAAGCGACCAAAGTAAATCATCCCCGGTTTCGAATCCAACGGCTTAACCAGTGGCATTGCTTGCAATGCCGTTCTCAGGAGCAGAAGTCATGCCACGCAAAGGACATGTGCCCAAGCGCGAGGTCATTCCCGACCCCGTATACAACAGTCCTCTGGCTTCTAAATTTATCAATTGCATCATGTGGAAGGGGAAGAAGAGCACGGCTGAACATGTGTTTTACGGTGCCCTGGACATCATCAAGGAAAAGACCGGAGAAGATCCTCTCAAAGTCTTCAAGAAGGCCTTGGACAATGTCAGACCTGTTCTGGAAGTCAAGTCCCGTCGGGTCGGCGGCGCCAATTATCAGGTTCCCATTGAGGTCAATACCCACCGCCGGGTTTCTTTGAGTATTCGCTGGTTGATCACCTACACGCGCTTGCGCAAAGAAAAGTCGATGCAGGAAAAGTTGGCTGCCGAATTCATGGATGCCGCCAGTAATCGCGGAGCAGCCGTCAAGAGGCGCGAAGACGTGCATCGCATGGCAGAGGCCAACAAGGCCTTTGCCCACTATCGGTGGTAAATGAAATTCCGTTCACTGGCAGGATGGGTTGGGTGCCTGAGGCCTGAGCCGCGAGAGGCCGCGCGATACCCTTCGGACCAGTGGCTGCCTGGCTGCTTATGCCCCGTCAGATTCCACTCGAGAAAATCCGAAATATCGGGATTATGGCCCATATCGATGCCGGCAAGACCACGGCCACCGAGAGGATTCTCTACTATACCGGCATCACCCACAAGATGGGCGAAGTCCATGATGGTACGGCCACCATGGATTGGATGGAGCAGGAACAGGAACGGGGAATCACCATCACCTCAGCGGCGACCACATGTATCTGGAAGGACATCCGCATCAATATCATTGACACTCCCGGTCACGTCGACTTCACAGCCGAGGTGGAGCGCAGCCTGCGTGTCCTGGATGGGGCCATTTGCCTGCTGGGCGCAGTGGAGGGGGTGGAGCCTCAGACCGAGACGGTTTGGCGGCAAGGCGACAAATATGAAGTACCGCGAATCGTCTTCGTCAACAAGATGGACCGGACCGGTGCCGACTTTTTCGGCTGCATCCAGATGGTCAAGGATCGGTTGTTGGCAAAGCCGGTGGCGGTTCAGATCCCCTTGGGCAAAGAGGATAACTTCGTGGGGGTTATCGATCTGATTACCATGAAAGCCATCATCTATCGAGACGAGACCCTGGGGGCGGACCACGAAACGGCGGAGATTCCTCCGGAACTGGTTGCCCAGGCGCGGGAATACCGTGAACGGATGGTGGAGTCTGTCTGTGAGACCGATGACGAGTTGCTGGAAAAATATTTGTCCGGAGAATTCATCTCGGCAGGCGACTTGAAAGCAGGCTTGCGCCGGGGCGCGTTGAGCCTGGCGCTGGTGCCGGTGCTTTGCGGTGCCGCCTTCAAGAACAAGGGGGTGCAGCCCCTGCTGGATGCCGTGGTGGACTATCTGCCCTCACCCACCGACCTGCCTCCGGTGGTAGGAACGGACCGGGAGGGTCGGGAGGAGATCGTCCGCCAATCCCGGGATCAGGAGCCATTTTCAGCCCTGGTTTTCAAGATCATGACCGACCCCTATGTGGGCCAGTTGGCTTTTTTCCGGGTTTACTCCGGTGTCCTCAGGACAGGCTCTTACGTTTACAATTCAACCAGGGACAGCCGGGAACGTGTGGGCCGCCTGCTGAAGATGCATGCCGACAAGCGGGAGGAAATCCGGGAGGTCTACGCCGGCGATATCGCTGCCGGAGTGGGTTTGAGGGGGGTGACTACCGGCGGTACCATCTGCGCGGAAGATGCGCCGGTGATTCTGGAGTCCATGGAATTCCCGGTCCCGGTCATGGCCGTGGCCATTGAGCCCAAGACCAAGAGCGACCAGGAAAAACTGGGTCTGGCGCTGGGGAAACTGTCGCAGGAGGATCCCACCTTCAAGGTTTCCACCGATCAGGATACCGGGCAGACCATCATTTCAGGGATGGGCGAACTGCATCTGGAGATTCTGGTCGACCGAATGTCTCGTGAGTTTGGGGTGGCTGCCAGTGTGGGGAGGCCCCAGGTTTCCTATCGGGAAACGATCTGTCAAGGCGCTGAAGGGGAAGGGCGATTCATCCGTCAGAGCGGCGGCCGCGGTCAGTATGGCCATGTCAAGATTCGTGTGGAGCCCAGGGCTGACACGGAGCGGGGATTCGAATTCATCAATGCCATCGTGGGCGGAGCCATTCCGCGGGAGTTCATTTCGGCAGTGGAGAAGGGTATGCGGGAAGCCGCGGAGGCCGGTCCGCTGGCTGGCTACGAGCTTCAGGATGTTGAAGTTACCCTTTATGACGGGTCATTCCATGAGGTGGATTCCAGTGAAATCGCCTTCAAGATTGCCGGTTCCATGGCCTTGAAGGACGCGGTTTCGCGAGCGGCTCCGGCACTGCTTGAGCCTGTCATGCGGGTGGAAGTGGTGGTTCCCCGGGAATATATCGGGGCAGTCGGGGGTGACCTCAAGGCTCGTCGCGGTCGCATTGAGACCATTGAGTCCCGAGCGGGGTCGCAGGTGGTCAATGCCAAGGTTCCCCTTTCGGAGATGTTTGGGTATGCCACCGATTTAAGGTCCATGACCCAAGGGCGAGCGACCTATTCCATGCATTTTCACCAGTACATTCAGGCCCCCAAATCAGTGACCGAGCAGATTGTTGCCAGGATCCAGGGCCGGAGCTGAGACAGCGCAGGTCGATAACGACTCAGGAGAAAGGACAGGCAAGCGATGTCGAAGGAGAGATTTGATCGAAGCAAGCCGCACGTGAACATAGGGACGATCGGGCACATTGATCACGGGAAGACGACGTTAACGGCGGCGATCACGCGGGTATTGGGGAAGAGTGATCCGAAGGTAGCGTTTCGGAGTTTTGATTCGATTGACAATGCGCCGGAGGAGCGGGAGCGAGGGATCACGATCGCGACGGCGCACGTGGAGTATTCGACGGGGAAGCGGCACTATGCGCACGTGGACTGTCCGGGGCATGCGGACTACATCAAGAACATGATCACGGGAGCGGCGCAGATGGATGGGGCGATATTGGTAGTAGCGGCGACGGACGGGCCGATGCCTCAGACGCGGGAGCACATTTTATTAGCGAGGCAGGTGGGGGTCCCGAGCATCGTGGTGGCGATGAACAAGGTGGATGCGGTGGAGGATGAGGAGTTATTGGATTTAGTGGAGTTGGAGGTGCGGGAGTTATTGGAGAGTTACAAATTTCCTGGGGAGGAAGTCCCGGTGGTGCGGGTATCGGCGTTGGGGGCGTTGAATGGAGAGGAGGAGTGGGAGGGGAAGGTAGAGGAGTTAATGGAGGCGGTGGATGAGTACGTTCCGTTACCGGAGCGGGAGGTGGACAAGCCGTTTTTAATGCCGGTGGAGGACATTTTTTCAATATCGGGGCGAGGGACGGTGGTGACGGGGAGAGTGGAGCGAGGGAAGGTAAAGGTTGGGGAGGAGATGGAGATTGTGGGGATGAGGCCGACGCAGAAGCGAGTGGTAACGGGAGTGGAGATGTTCAAGAAGTTGTTGGATGAGGGGGTTGCGGGGGACAATGTGGGGTTGTTGTTGAGGGGAGTGGAGAAGCGGGATGTAGAGCGGGGGCAGGTGGTGGCGAAGGTGGGGAGTATCACGCCGCACACGAAGTTCAAGGCGGAGGCGTACATATTGACGAAGGAAGAGGGGGGCAGGCACACGCCGTTTTTCACGGGGTATCGGCCGCAGTTTTATTTTCGGACGACGGATGTAACGGGGGTGGCGAGTTTAGGGGAAGGGACCGAGATGGTGATGCCCGGGGACAACGTGAGTATGGAGATTGAGTTGATCACGCCGATAGCGATGGAGAAGGGGCTGAGATTTGCGATCCGTGAGGGAGGCCGAACGGTAGGGGCCGGTACCATTACTGAAATCCTGGAGTAGCAGCGCAGGGGACGAGCCTGCCGGGATGTCTCCAGGAATGAGAGTTCATTGATGCTGAACGAAAAGATACGCATCCGATTGAAAGCCTTTGATTACCGGGTCCTGGACCAATCCGCCAGCGAGATTGTGGATACCGCCCGGCGGACCGGAGCTCGAATTGCCGGCCCGATCCCGCTTCCCACGGCCAAAAACAAGTACTGCGTGCTTCGGTCCCCTCACGTGGACAAGAAGTCGCGTGAACAATTCGAGATACGAACTCACAAGCGGCTGCTGGATATCCTGGAGCCCACTCCGCAAACGATCGACGCGCTGATGAAGCTCGATCTCCCCGCAGGGGTTGACGTGGAGATCAAGGCCTATGGCAAGGAGCACAAGTAAGGGTGGCCCCCGCCCCATACGACGGGGCGGATCATTCGAGAGTGAAACAACGGTTCCTGATGGCTTTTTGGGAGCAAGGACGATATTCCTTTAAACCGGTTTGCTGCATAGGGAACATGGATAAACAGGATAAGAAGCTGCTGCACGCGAACCCAGGTTTTGTTTCAGGCAAGTGGAGCGTTCCGGGAGCAGGGAAGCTCCTTATGACTTGGTTGCACTATTTGAAGGACTGCGCCGAGATCAACAAGATGCTTAACGCATCGATCAAATCACTAGCCACTATCCACTGGCCACTATCCACTATTCACTTAGCCACGCCCCCGCCCCATACGACGATACGGATTATACAAGGCGAAACAGGGATGTTTCAGGCAAGGGTGGAGGATTTTGCCGGCCCCTCCAGCCAGTGACCGGGAGAATCACCGATGGTGAATGGCATTCTGGGTGTCAAGGTTGGCATGACCCAGTTGTTTGAGGAAGGGGGCCGCGTCATTCCGGCAACCGTGATCCAGGCCGGTCCTTGCGTGGTCGTGCAGAAAAAGACGGCCGATCGGGAAGGTTATAACGCGGTCCAACTGGGATTGATCGAGTTCACTTCGCCCAAGCGGGTCGGTCAACCGATGTCGGGCCATTTCAAGAAGGCCGCGGTCCCGCCGGTTCGATTTCTGAAGGAATTGCGCTTACCCGATGGTGCCGAAGATACAGCCGTTGGATCCAAGGTTCTGGTGGACCAGTTTAGCGACAGCGATGAAGTGGATGTGACCGGTGTAAGCAAGGGCAAGGGATTTGCCGGGGTGATGAAGCGGCACAATTTCAGCGGGGGCGGAGCCAGCCATGGGTCCATGTTTCATCGCGCGCCCGGGTCGATCGGTGCGTCGGCTTTCCCCTCGCGTGTCCTCAAGGGAACGAAAGGTGCCGGTCACATGGGGAGTCGCCGGGTGACGGTAAGAAAGTTGAAAGTGGTGCGCGTGGATTCGGAAAAGAATTTGCTGATCGTCAAGGGAGCTGTTCCCGGCGCCAACGGGGACTATCTGATTGTTCGCAGGAATCGGCAATAGAGTTGAATAGCCGGTCCGGCGGTCAGGCGAGGGAGCGTGTGGTGGCGACGCTTGATATTGTGAATCTGGAGAATGAGGTGGTTGGCCAACTGGACCTCCACGACACGGTTTTTGCGGCCAAGGTCAACAAGAGCCTGCTGTATTTGGCGGTGAAGCACCACCGTGACAGCCTCAGACAGGGAACCCACGCCACCAAGACCAGGGCTCAGGTGCGCGGTGGGGGCAGGAAACCCTGGCGGCAGAAGGGTACCGGAAGAGCCCGGGTTGGAAGCTCCCGCAATCCTCTCTGGAGAAAGGGTGGGGTGGCTCACGGACCGAAGCCGAGGTCCTACGCCTTCAGCGTCCCCAAGAAAATGTTGCAGGGTGCGTTGCGTTCGGCTCTGAGCGACAGGTTTGCGTCCAATTGCATCAGAGTGGTGGCCGATTTCTCCTTGCCCAGCCACCAAACCAGGGAATTGGACCGAGTGCTGCAGAAGCTGGAGACGCGGAGAAGGCTCCTCATCGTGGACAACGGGGAGAACGAAAACCTGGCCCGAGCCTCCGGAAACTTGCCAGAGGTGAAGGTGGTAGCCAGTCGAGGGGTTACCGTTTACGATTTGCTGAATTCCAGGAGCGTTGTGTTCTCCAGGACGGCCATTGAGAAACTTCAGGAGGGCCTCCAACCGTGAACCCGGCCGGAATTGTCAAACGCCCGATCATCACCGAGAAGGCCCTGGGCTTGAAAGAAGACCAGAGGTATCTATGCTTCGAGGTGCATGTCAGTGCCAACAAGAAGCAGGTGAAGCAAGCCGTCGAGAAGCTCTTCAACATCAAGGTGGCCTCGGTCAATACTGCCGGTTTCAAAGGGAAGATGCGACGCCAGGGACGCCACGCCGGTCGGCGGCCTGACTGGAAGAAGGCCTTTGTCAAGTTGAAGCCCGGTGAAAAGATGATTGAATACGCGGACACTATCTAACCATGGGCCTCAAATCGTTCAGACCCTATACGCCCTCCCTGAGGTTTACGTCGGTGACGACTTCCGAGGGGCTCAGCCGCGGGCGGCCAAAGAAGAGCCTGACTGGGGGCAAGTCCGGGAGCGGCGGCCGCAACAATATGGGTCGCATGACCGTGCGCCATCGAGGTGGAGGGCACAAGAGGCTCTATCGCCGGATCGATTTCAAGCGCGACAAGTTCGGAGTGCCGGCCAAGGTGGCTTCGGTGGAATACGATCCCAACCGATCGGCCCGGATTGCGCTCCTTCACTACAGGGATGGGGAAAAGCGTTACATCATTCATCCCGTGGGCCTGGATGTTGGAGCTACGGTCGTTTCGGGCCCGGAGGCCGATATCCTGGTGGGCAATGCGCTGCCTCTGAAAAATATCCCTCTTGGTACCACCATACACAACATTGAGCTGCGGAAGGGCGGGGGAGCCCAGATGGCCCGTTCAGCCGGGAGTGCGGCCCAACTGGTCGCCAAGGAAGGGTCCTACGCCCAGGTGAAGATGCCTTCCGGAGAAGTCAGGAAAGTACACATCGACTGCCTGGCTACGGTTGGCCAGGTGGGCAATACCGACCACAGCAATGTCAGCCTGGGCAAAGCTGGGAGACGGCGTTGGTTGGGACGTCGACCGACGGTGCGGGGTGTGGCCATGAACCCGGTAGACCATCCCCATGGGGGAGGCGAGGGACGGACTTCCGGAGGACGGCATCCGGTGACCCCCTGGGGCCAGCCGACGCGGGGATTCAGGACCCGCAACAACAAGAGAACCGATCCGTTCGTCGTCAAACGCAGAGGCAAGAAGTAGCGGAACCTCCGGGAGGACAGGAGATGGGCCGATCCGTCAAAAAAGGACCTTTCATCGACCGCAGTCTGGCCAGAATGGTAGACGGCATGAACAAGCGGTTCGAGAAAAGAGTGATCAAGACATGGTCGCGAAGGTCGACCATCATTCCCGATATGGTCGGCCACACCTTCGCAGTGCACAACGGCAGGAAGTTCATTCCTGTCTTTGTGACGGAAAATATGGTGGGCCACAAGTTGGGAGAATTTTCCCCCAGCCGCCTTTTCAGGGGGCACAGCTCCAAGTCCGCCAGCGAGAAGACGGCTTCGCGATCCTGAAGCCTTTCAGAGTCGCCGGGAGCCCAATATCCATGGAAGCTCGTGCTACCGCCAAATATATCCGTAGTTCGCCGCAAAAGGTTCGGTTGGTCGTTGACTTGATCCGGGGACGCAACGTCTCGGAGGCACTGGACATTCTGCGCTTTACCAAGAAGAGAGCGGCTGCGCAGGTCACCAAGGTCTTGAAGTCGGCTATCGCCAATGCGGAACAGAAGGACGAAGCCACCGACGTGGATCGGCTGCTGGTAAGCAAGGCTTTTGTCAATGAGGGACCTCGGATGAAGCGGATGCGTCCGGCTCCCATGGGGCGCGCATTACGTTACCAACGGCGCATGAGTCACCTCTCGATACATGTGTCTGACGAATAGCTGGCTGTGAATTCCGTGAAGGTGGTTTACACGGGGAGCGACCCGGTGAGAATTGCGGGCTAAGGTCCTGGCTACAAAAGGAGGGTGCGTGGGACAGAAAGTACATCCATTTGGTCTTCGCTTGGGATACAACAAAACCTGGCGTTCCCGCTGGTACGCCAAGAAGGACTATGGAGCGCTACTGCACGAAGACCTCCGCTTGAAAAAGGAGCTCAAAAAGCAATTGGGGCACGCCGGAGTCTCCAATATCGAAATCGAGCGTCCCGGCAACAAGATCCGAATCACCATCTACACCTCCCGCCCCGGAATCATCATCGGCCGAAAAGGCTCCGAGATCGACAAACTCAAGGAGGATCTGCAGCAGAGGACCAACCGTGAGGTTTTTATCAACATCAACGAGATCCATCGTCCGGAGCTGGAGGCTCAATTGGTGGCCGAATCCATTGCGCTTCAGTTGCAAAAACGTATTGCATTTCGGCGGGCGATGCGGAAGGCCGTGGACTCTGCCCTCAAAGTCAACGCCAAGGGCATTCGGGTCTGTTGTGCGGGCCGTCTGAACGGAGCTGAAATCGCGCGAACCGAGTGGTACCTTCAGGGCCGACTCCCGCTCCATACGCTGCGGGCCGATATCGACTATGGTTTCGCCGAAGCGTTTACCACCTACGGACTGATTGGCGTCAAGGTCTGGATCTACAAGGGCGAGCTCTTTCCCGTAACGAAAAAGGCCTCGGAAATCGGTGCCAAACTGTGATCAACCCGGTGGGGATTTGAAGTGTTAATGCCCAAGAAGGTCAAGTTTCGCAAGCAGCAGCGGGGTCGGAACTGCGGCAAGGCGTGGCGCGGCTCGGAAATCGCCTTCGGAGACTTTGGACTAAAGGTGCTGGAGCCCGCCTGGATTACGGATCGGCAAATCGAAGCGGCCCGTATCGCCATGACCCGCTTTGTGAAGCGTGGCGGCAAAATCTGGATTCGCCTGTTCCCGGATAAGCCCGTGACCAAGAAGCCGGCGGAAACTCGCATGGGAAAGGGTAAAGGAGCCCCCGAGTATTGGGTGGCTGTGGTCCGCCCGGGCAAGGTCATTTTCGAAATGGAAGGCGTGAACATGGAGGTGGCTCGGGAAGCCATGCGTTTGGCCGCCAACAAATTGCCCGCCAAAACCAAATTCGTCTCCAGACCCAATGTGGGAGGCGAGCAATGACGTCCGAGCAGATCAGGGAGCTCTCCGACGAAGAACTGGTCAGCCAGGAAAATGACATGGCCGAGCGGATCTTTCGGCTGCGATTGCAAATGGCGTTAGGCCAGACGGAAGGGACGCACAAGCTGCAGGGGTTAAAGAAGGACGTGGCCCGAATCAAGACCATTCGGCGGGAGCGCCAACTGCAGCAGAAAAGGGTCTCAGGATAGAGGGAGCCGGAGCTATTCCCATCCCGGACCAGGAGCGCAAGCCCATGGGAAGCAAAGAGAATACAGGTCGCAGGAATGCCAAGGTGGGGATCGTCAAGAGCGATCAAATGGACAAGACGGTCGTGGTCTCGGTGGAACGCCGCGTTCCACATCCTCTTTACCGGCGCATAGTCACCAAAACGTCAAACTTTCTGGCCCATGACGACCAGAACGCCTGTGGCGTCGGTGATCGGGTTGCGATCGTGGAGACCCGTCCTATCAGCAAGCGCAAGCGGTGGCGGGTATCCCGGATTATCACCAAGGCCAGTTGAGTGGAGCCTGGGAGATTCCTCGGGCAGGCGACGGAGAGATTGCACCGTGATTCAAATGGGAACCATCCTGGAAGTTGCCGACAACTCGGGTGCCCGCAGGCTCGCCTGCATTTTGCCGCTGGGAGGTTCCACGGGCGCCAAAGCGACCTTGGGAGATGTGGTGACAGCCGCCGTCAGGGATGTAACCCCCGATGGTAACGTCAAAAAGGGGAGAGTAGTCAAGGCAGTGATCGTGAGAGCGCGCAAGGAGACCCGTCGGCGGGACGGTTCCTATATTCGCTTCGACCAGAACGCGGCCGTGCTGATCAACGACCAGGGAGAACCGGTGGGAACCCGTGTCTTTGGTCCTGTGGCCAGAGAGTTGCGCGACAAACGGTTCTTGAAGATCGTGTCTTTGGCTCCGGAGGTGATCTGAAATGGGGGGTCCCCATCGAATAGATATCCGGAGAAACGACCAGGTCAAGGTCATTGCCGGCAAGAACTTCAAGGAAGTCGGCCGCGTGTTGCGGGTGGTCCGCAGCAAGCGGCGCGTGGTTGTGGAAGGAATCAATATGGTCAAGCGCCATACCCGCCCCAACCCCAGTAGGAACCTGAAGGGTGGGATTGTGGAGCGGGAAAGCCCCATACACCTTTCGAACGTCATGATCGTTTGCGGAGCCTGTGGTCAGCCCACCCGAATCGGTCATCAGAGGCTGGCGGATGGCAAGAAGATTCGGATTTGTCGCAAGTGTGAGGCCTCGCTGGACCGCTAGCCCCCGGGGGCGGTCGTGCAGGAGAAGAAGAATCCATGAGCCGACTCAAAGTCCGTTATCAGAAGGAAATCATGCCGGCCTTGCAGAAGGAATTCGGCTACAGCAATGTCATGGCGGTGCCCGAGCTGGAAAAGATCGTGGTCAACATCGGTCTGGGAGAGGCCATCCAAAACCCCAAGCTGTTGGATTCGGCCGTGGACGAACTGGGAGCGATCACCGGACAGAGGCCCGTTATCAACCGAGCCCGCAAGTCGATCGCCTCTTTCAAGCTCCGCCAGGGAATGTCCATTGCCTGCTCTGTCACGCTTCGGGCCGCCCGTATGTACGAGTTTTTTGATCGTCTGATCAACATTGCCCTGCCCCGGGTCCGAGACTTCCGGGGACTTTCCACCCGGTCTTTCGACGGGCGAGGGAACTATACCCTGGGCCTGCGGGACCAATTGGTCTTTCCGGAGATTGACTACTCCAAAGTCAGTAAAATCAAAGGAATGAACGTTTGTATGGTGACCAGCGCCAAGACCGACGATGAAGCCAGAAGCTTGTTGGGTCTCTTGGGGCTTCCTTTCCGACGCGGAGGTTGAATCGATGGCCAGAATTGCTCTGATAGCCAAGGCAAATAAAAAGCCCAAGTTCAAGGTCCGGCAATACAACCGCTGCAAGATCTGTGGGCGACCGCGCGGTTTTTTGCGGAAGTTCCAAATGTGTCGCCTGTGCTTCCGTCAACTAGCCTTGAGGGGAGAGCTTCCGGGAGTCATCAAGTCAAGCTGGTGAGCCCGGCGTGATTCGCGGTCCGGCGGAAAAATCCGGCCGCATTTGTGGAGCCTAATGAAGAATGAGCTTAACTGATCCTGTTGCCAATTATCTCACCCTCATTCGCAATGCCTTGCAGGCCAAACACCTGAAGGTCGATATTCCCTGCTCCCGTCTGCTGGTGGAAATGACCCGAATTCTCAAGGACGAAGGGTACATCTCCAACTTCAAGACCATCGACGAGGGCAGTAAGCGGTTCTTGCGAATCTATCTCCGTTACGGTCCCAAAGGCGAGCGTGTCATTTCGGGATTGCAGCGTGTGTCTCGACCGGGTTGCCGGGTTTATGCTTCCAAGCTTCGTATTCCCTCGGTTTTGGGGAACCTGGGAATCAGCATTCTGACGACGCCCAAGGGTGTTTTGACCGGGAGCAGGGCGCGAAAGAAAGGGATTGGCGGCGAGGTGCTCTGTTATGTCTGGTAGCCGCTCCTAGCAGCCTGAAGCCGACCGTAAGCCATGTCACGAATCGGAAGAAAGATCGTTTCCATTCCAGAGGGCACCCAAGTCAGTATTTCGGACCGCGAGGTCCGGGTTCAGGGACCCAAGGGTCAGATGACCAGCCTGGTGCCGGAAGGAATCCGCTTTGAACGGACCAAGGAAGGGGTTACCGCTGCCCGATCCTCGGATTCCAAGCAGCAGAGAGCTCTGCACGGACTGGCTCGAAGTTTGTTGGCCAACGCGGTAACCGGCGTGAGCCAGGGATTCAAGAGGGAACTGGACATCGTGGGCATCGGCTACCGGGCTGAAGTCAAAGGGAAGTCGGTAGTCTTCAGTCTGGGGTTTTCCCACCCCATCGATTTTCCGATTCCAGAGGGTGTCAGTGTTGAGGTTGAGCGGCAGACGCACCTGATTGTCTCGGGCGTGGATAAACAAAAGGTAGGACAGACGGCTGCCGACATCCGATCCTTGCGCAAGCCCGATCCCTATAAGAACAAGGGAGTGCGTTATACGGGAGAGATGCTCAAGAAGAAAGTCGGCAAGACCGGGGCCAAGTAACGACAGGTCGGCAAGTGGAGGCCGCGAACAGCGGGATAGATGGCTAAACGGATTTCCAGAGGGCACATTCGCAAGCGTATCCACGCACGGGTGCGCAAAAAGATCAATGGTTCGGGTAATCGCCCTCGGCTCAGTGTTTTTCGCTCGGCCAGTCACATCTACGCTCAGGTCATCGATGACGACCGGGGCAGGACCCTGGCTTCCGCCTCAACCGTCGACAAGGAAGTCCGTGAGCAAAACAGGTATGGAGGCAACCGGGCCGCAGCCAGGGCGGTGGGCAGCTGGATCGCCAAGCGAGCCACCCAACTGGGGATCAAGCGAGTGGTCTACGACCGGGGCGGGTATATCTTTCATGGGCGAGTGAAGGCATTGGCTGATGCGGCTCGAGAAGGCGGCCTGGAGTTCTAATGCAAGCCTGAGTCAACCCGGGCAAGATCCATTCTTTCGCCGGTCGCTGCATGGTGTCTCAAGGAGGACATTTGGAAGCCAAACGCAATTCGAGTGATTCTCAATTCAAAGACCAGGTGGTTTCGATCAATCGTGTCACCAAGGTGGTTAAGGGCGGCAAGAACCTGAGCTTCAGTGCCTTGGTGGTTGTCGGAGACGAGAATGGCAGAGTGGGTTACGGTAACGGTAAAGCCAAGGAAGTCCCCTCGGCCATTCGCAAGGCGACCGAGGCGGCCAAGAAGAATCTGATCCGTGTCCCGATGAAGGGTACCTCCATTCCTCACCTGGTGGTCGGTCGATTCGGCTCGGGCCGGGTGCTGCTGAAACCGGCACGCGACGGAACCGGCGTGATTGCCGGCGGGCCGGTGCGAGCCGTGATTCAATCGGCAGGGATACAGAATGTGCTGACCAAGTCTCTGGGGAGCGCCAATCCTAACAACGTGGTGAAGGCTACCATTGAGGGGCTCAAGCAACTCAGGGATGTGGCCGATGTTGCCCGCTTGAGGGGAAAGTCGCCCGAGGAAATATTGCAGGTGCCGGAGCCGCGAGTGCATGAAGACACAGAAGACTCCTCTGAAGATTAAGCTGGTCAAGAGCGGCATTGGTTGCTCAACCCGGCAAAAGCGGGTGATTCGGGGTTTAGGGTTCAGACGCCTGAACCAGACCGTTGCCCGACCCGATACGCCTGAAATTCGGGGCATGATCTTCAAGATACGCCATCTCTTGGAGGTCAGCGAAGAGCCCCAAGGTGCTTAACTAGAGGCACTGCTCCATGATTGAACTTCACGAATTGAAGCCTTCACCGGGGTCAACCCGAAATCGCAGGCGCCGGGGAATCGGGCCCGGATCCGGATTGGGAAAGACCGCAGGCCGGGGAAGCAAAGGCCAGAAATCTCGTTCCGGCGCACGAGCCAAGCGCGGCTTCGAGGGTGGGCAGATGCCCCTGCACCGCCGTTTGCCAAAGCGCGGTTTCACCAATATCTTCAGGAAACAGATTGTAGTGGTGAATGTGAGTCAGCTTCAGGTGTTCAGGGCCGGATCCTCGGTGTCTCCCGAGGCCCTCATCAAACGGGGAATCATCAAGAAAGCCAAGGATGGAGTGAAGATTTTGGGTCGAGGCGAGGTGTCGAAAGCGCTGAAAGTCTCAGCACATTTCTTCAGTCAGAGTGCTCGGGGCAAGATTAGCCAGGCTGGGGGGACCGTCGAGGAAATCAAGTGATTGAAAGCCTGCGCAACATCTGGAATATGAATGACCTGAGGAGGAGGATTATCTTTACCTTGGGCATTCTGGCCGTGTACCGGATCGGGGCCTTCATTCCCACACCCGGGATCAACACCGAGGCCTTGCGCGAGATTTTTGACCGCAGTCGGGGCACGGTATTGGGATTCCTGGATCTGTTCTCCGGCGGCAACTTCGGCAACTTCACCATCTTTGCTTTAGGCATCACCCCCTATATTACGGCTTCGATCATCCTGCAGTTGATGACCGTCGTCTGGCCTTATCTGGAGAGACTGTCCAAAGAAGGAGAACTCGGCCGGAAGAAGATCACCCAATACACCCGATATCTGACGGTTGTCCTCAGTGTGGTGCAGTCCTTCGGCATTGCATCCTTTCTCCAGGGGATGTCTGCGGAAGCTGGCACTCAGGTGGTTCTGAACCCCGGCTTTGGATTCGTGTTCATGACCATGCTGACCCAGACCACGGGAACCGCATTCATTATGTGGTTGGGAGAACGGATCACCGAGAGGGGCATCGGGAACGGAATGTCCCTGATCATCTTTGCCGGAATTGTCAGCGGCTTGCCCAGCGCGGCTCACGAGGTCTTTACCCGACTGGTGCAGCAGCAATGGTCTCCGCTCTTCGTTATGGTTCTCCTGTCCATCATGGTAGTGGTGGTTGGGTTTATCGTTCTGGTAGAGAGGGCTCAGAGGCGGATTCCCGTGCAATACGCCAAGCGCGTGGTGGGCCGGCGGGTCATGGGGGGACAGTCGACGCATCTTCCCTTGAAAGTAAATGTCGGCGGGGTGATCCCCGTCATCTTTGCGTCTTCGATACTCACCTTTCCGCAGACCTTCGGTCTGATCGTCGAGGACAGTCGTTTTTTCAGAAACCTGACCGATGCCCTTCGGTTTGGCGAGCCTCTTTACAATCTCCTCTATGTCACCTTTATCATCTTCTTCTGCTACTTCTACACCTCCATCGTTTTTAATCCCACGGAAGTTGCCGACAATATGAGGAAGTACGGAGGATTTATCCCGGGAATCCGGCCTGGACGGGCCACTGCCGAGTACATCGAGACCATCTTGACTCGCATCACCTTTGCAGGGGCCATCTATCTGGCTCTGATTGCCGTCATTCCGGAATTCATGATCACCGGCTTCCATATTAATCACCTGCCGTGGGTGGGCAGCTACTTCGAAGGGCTGCCCAACTGGGTTTTGAACGGCATGGGGGTGCAATTTTATTTCGGCGGTACCTCACTGCTGATTGTGGTGGGGGTGGCCATGGACACGGTTCAACAAATCGAGGCCCAGTTGGTGATGCGCCACTACGATGGCTTTCTGGGGCCGCGGGGGCGTCGGATTCGGGGGCGCCGTGCATGAGCCGGAACAATCCGGCAAATGAGGTCGGTCTGAGTCAGGGGTTGGAATTGTAGTTAACCTGTTGTATCCTTGAAAGTTTGGGTTTGATGGTTCTAGAGGAACGGGTCCTGAATGTCGAAGGAAGATGCTATTGAAGTGATGGCGGTAGTTTTGGAACCCTTACCCAATGCCATGTTCAGGGTTCAGTTGGAGAACAAGCATGTCGTCCTGGCTCATATCTCCGGTAAAATGCGCAAGAATTTCATTCGGATTCTGTCGGGCGACAGGGTCGCGGTGGAGTTGTCCCCCTACGACTTGAGCCGCGGCCGGATCGTCTACCGCTACAAGTAGGTCAGCCATGAAAGTCAGGGCATCCGTAAAGAAGATTTGTCCGAAATGCAAAATCATCCGCCGGCACGGGGTGGTAAGGGTGATTTGCGTCAACCCGAAATGCAAGCAGCGTCAGGGATAGTCGAACCAGACGGAATCCGGTTTTCCTGCCTGGAAAGGAATCAACGTGGCTCGGATCGTTGGCATTGATTTACCAAACGACAAGCGGGTAGAAGTGGGACTGACCTATATTCACGGCATTGGCAGGTCCAGATCACGCAAGATCCTGGAGAGCGCGGGAATCAGCCTGGACACCAAGGTGAGAGATCTTTCCGAGGAAGAGGTCACCCGGGTCCGTCAAATCATCGAGGAACAGAGCGGCGTTGAAGGCGACTTGCGCAAGGAAGTTGCCATGAATATCAAGCGGCTCATGGAGATCAGCTCTTACCGAGGGTTGAGGCATCGGCGGTCGCTTCCGGTTAGGGGGCAACGGACACACACCAACGGTCGCACCCGCAAGGGCCCTCGCAGGGGAGCCGTGGCGAGCAGGAAGAAACCGACGGCTAAAACTTGAGAATGGGAATCGTGATCCCGTTCTGGCTTAAGGAGTGGTTCTTATGGCCAAGGCTCAGGCTAAGTCCAAGAAGGGACGGAAGAAGGTCTTTCGAAAAAAGGAAAAGAAGATTGTCTCGATCGGGATTGTCTTCGTGCAGGCGACCTTCAACAACACGATCGTCAGCATCACCGATACGCGGGGCAACCTGGTCTGCTGGTCCAGCGCGGGGTCCCTGGGATTCAGGGGGTCGCGAAAGGGAACGCCCTTCGCGGCACAGCAGGCCTCGATCACTGCGGGCAAGATCGCTCGCGAGCACGGGATGAAGACTGTGGACGTTCGGGTGAAGGGCCCCGGGTCGGGGCGCGAGTCCGCCATCCGCGCGCTGCAAACGGTGGGTCTGGAAGTGAAGTCCATTCGAGACGTTACACCCATTCCTCACAACGGCTGCCGTCCGCCCAAGCGGAGACGGGTTTAGTTTCCGTTTTACCGGGGAATGGATAGAACGCTGCATAGCAAGGAGAAGGAAGTTGGCAACCTATCGCGGTCCGGTATGTCGTCTCTGTCGTCGGGAGGGAATGAAGCTGTACCTCAAAGGAGACCGCTGCTTCAAGGATTCCTGCGCCATTGAAAAGAGGAACTTCGTTCCCGGGCAGCATGGCAAGAGCCGTCGATCCAAGATTGTCGGGTACGGTCTCCAATTGCGGGAGAAGCAGAAGGTCAAGCGGATCTATGGATTGATGGAGCGCCAATTTCGGAACTATTTCGAAAAGGCGTCCCGGCAAAAAGGGGTTACGGGCGAGAACCTGCTGGCAATGTTGGAAAGACGTCTCGACAATGCCGTTTACCGCCTGGGATTTGCATCTTCCAGGGCGCAAGGCCGCCAGTTGGTGGGGCACGGCCACATTCGTGTCAACAATCGCAAGGTCAACATCCCTTCCTTCCAGTTAAGGCTGGGTGACTCGGTTTCAGTTCGTGAAAAGAGCCACAAGGTGCCGAGCATCATGACTTCTGTGGAGATGGTCGGAAGTCGCGGGGTTCCCGCCTGGCTGGAGTTGGACAGTTCCAACTTCTCAGGCAAAGTGCTTACCCTTCCTACTCGAGATGACGTCAATCTGCCCGTGCAGGAACATTTGATCGTCGAGCTTTATTCCAAGTAGCTTCTCCCCCAAAGCTGCCTAGTAAATGTCCATCGAATCTTAATCAGGTTTTTAGCCAGCAGGCTCCAACCCTGGGAGGGTCTATCGCTTATGTTGTGGAAAGGATTTCAGAAGCCCAAGCGGCTCTCTATCAGCAGCGAGGATCAGGAGCAGCACTATGGAAAATTTGCTGCACAGCCCTTCGAGCGCGGCTTTGGGACCACGATCGGGAACGCCTTGAGGCGGGTGTTGTTGTCCTCGATCGAAGGTGCCGCCATCACGGCTGTCAAGATCGACGGCATCCTGCACGAATTTTCTCCTATTCCGGGTGTTGTGGAGGATGCCACCGATATCATCCTGAATCTCAAGCAGGTCTCATTCCGGCTCAGTGGCGAGGGCCCGAAAACGTTGCATTTGGAATCGGAATCTCCGGGGGTGTTGACCTCTGCCGACATTCAAACTGACGGAGATGTTGAAATCCTGGACAAAAACGTCTATCTGGCAACTGTAAGCGAAGGGGGACGCTTACAGATGGAGATGAGACTGAAGCATGGACGAGGGTATATTTCTGCCGACAGGAATTTCGATGATGATCTGTCGATTGGCAATATCCCCATCGACTCTGTTCACTCCCCGGTCCGCAAGGTCAACTATACGGTTGAACCTTCCAGGTTGGGCCAGATGACTGACTACGACAAACTGTCTCTGGATGTCTGGACCAATGGATGCATCTCTCCCCAGGACGCCGTAGGCTTGGCAGCCAAGTTGATCAGAGACCATATGGCCATCTTCATCAACTTCGAGGAACAGGCCGAGGTTGACGAGGAGCCTGCCAGTCCGGTCGTGGAGGTGGTCAACGAAAATCTCTCCAAATCGGTTGACGAACTGGAACTCTCGGTTCGCTCCTACAACTGTCTGAAGAATGCCAATATCAAGACCATAGGGGAATTGGTTCAGAAGACCGAGTCGGAAATGCTCAAAACCAAGAATTTCGGTCGCAAGTCGTTGAATGAAATCAAAGATATTCTCGGCAGCATGGGACTGGGTCTCGGAATGGAGCTGGATGACAGAGGACAGCCGGTTGAGGCTGCGGTGAACGAGGAATAGGAAGGGCTGACTGCGGTTGCCGGCGGTTCTAGCCCGCGTTTGGGAGGGTTTTGGATGAGACATCGTGTTCACGGAAGAAAACTGGGGCGAACGCCTCCGCACCGCCGGGCCCTGCTTAGGAATCTCTGTACTTCACTGTTGGAGCACGAACGTATTAGGACTACGGTTCAAAAGGCCAAAGAGGTCAGGCCACTGGCTGAGAAGATGATCACTCTCGGAAAGAAAGAGACGCTGCATGCCAGACGTCAGGCCGCCAGATTCCTCTTGAAGGCCGCCGTCGTCCAGAAACTCTTCGATTCCATCGCTGCCCGCTATTCCGATCGTCCCGGCGGCTATACCCGTATTCTCAAGCTGGGACCGCGTGCCGGAGATGGAGCCGAGTTAGCCATCATCGAGTTGATATCTGAGGAGTCCGAAAAGAAAACCAAGGCCGCCGGTGCCAAAAGCCAGGACAAGACCAAATAGAAACAACCTGCGGCCGAGGGCCGTTGACAACGGCTCGGACTGCAACTCCTCCAGTCAGCCGGCAGCTTCTGCAACAGCCGGCTTTGCCCCCGCCTCAAAACCGCAGGTCCCACCCGCAAGCTGGCTCGCATTCAACAGGAGACTGCGCTGAACGACCCTTACCGGCTGAACCACCGCCAAACCGTTTATGAGGGAAGGATGATCAATCTCACGGTTGATCGCATTACCACGGCCTCCGGCATTCAGGCAGTACGGGAAGTCGTTGAGCATCCAGGGGGTGCGGCAGTGCTGCCGGTGTTTTCAAACGGGGACGTCCTGCTGGTGGAGCAGTTCCGCTATCCGATGCGGCAGTCTCTGCTGGAACTGCCGGCAGGCAAGATCGATCCAGGAGAATTGCCCGAGGAAACGGCTGCCCGAGAGCTGGAGGAAGAAGTGGGGTTTCGAGCGGGCAGGTTGGAGAAACTGGCGGCATTCTATACCACGCCGGGATTTTGCACCGAGCTGCTGCACCTTTTCCTGGCAAGAGACCTGCAACCCGGTCGAAGGGCAGGAGATGAGGACGAGGATCTCTCGGTCCATCGTTATTCCCCCAACGAACTGGATGGACTGGTCCGTCTGGGGAAGATCGTCGACGCCAAGACGCTCATTGGCCTTCACCTTCTGTTGGCCAACCCTGGATGGCGGGCACCCTAACGGCTCAAATGCCGGGACGGAAACTGGCGGCCTCCAGGGAACTCCTTGAACTCCAGCCTCTTATGTTTTTTCGGAGAAACCGATTTCATGCCAAAAGACCGAGCCCGCAACGTGGCCGCTGCTCCTGTGACCCGAACATTTAAAGTTCATCTCCTGGCTGTCTTGATGGCCGGCTTGGCCACCAGTCTCCCGCAGTTAGGGATTGGACCGGTGGAAGCGGCAGAAGCGCCAGTGTGGCCGAGATTCCGGGGCCCGGGCGGTATGGGTGTCTCCGACAATCGAAACCTTCCGGTCCGCTTTGGGCCCCAAGAGAACGTTATCTGGAAGACCGGATTGACTCCGGGAGAGTCCTCTCCGGTGATTGCTGGCGATCAGTTGTTCCTGACCGGAGCCACCGATGAGGCACTGGTCACCTATGGTCTCGACCGCCATACAGGCCGGATTCTGTGGCGGAGTTCCTTGGCACGGGAGCGGGATCAGAAGTACCACAAGATCAACTCCACGGCTTCTCCCACACCCGTTACCGATGGTGAAATCCTGGTCGTATTTTTCGGGGATTTCGGTTTGATTGCCTATGGGCTGGACGGCACCCAACGGTGGCGATTGCCGCTGGGGCCATTGAACAACATCAATGGGCACGGTGCATCGCCAATCCTGGTGGACGGCAAAGTCGTCATGGTCTGTGACCAGGATAGTGGTTCCTACATGATTGCGGTAGACAAGGACAGCGGGAGGGTTCTTTGGAGAACGGAAAGACCCGAGGTCACCCGAGGTTATTCGACCCCGGCGGTATTTCGGCGAAGGGGCGAACCCCCGGAGTTGATTGTACCCGGGTCCTATCAGTTGATCGCCTACTCGCTTGATCGCGGAGAGAAGCTCTGGTGGCTGCGAGGCATGGCCTGGCAGCTCAAGTCGGTGCCTCTGATCGACGGCAACCGGATTTACCTGAATGCCTGGGAATCCGGCGGGAATAATACCAGTCGGGCCAACCTTCCCTCGCACGCCGAGGTGTTGGCAGAGCGGGACGCCGATGGCGACGGACGGCTATCGCTGAAGGAGATCGTCGGATTCAAGCCGGCCAGGATTTGGGCGAATGTGGATCTGAACAAGGATAAGTTCTTGAGCGAGGGGGATTGGGAATTCTTTCGAGCCCGTCTGGAGGCTCAGAACAGCATGATGGCCATAAGACACGGAGGTCGTGGCGATCTCACCGATTCCAATGTGCTGTGGCGATATCGGAAATCCCTGCCCAACGTGGCATCACCGCTCCTCTACCAATCCATCCTCTACCTGGTCAAGGATGGTGGAATCGTCACCACGCTGGATCCCGCGAGTGGGGAAGTGCTCAAGCAGGCGCGCCTGAACGGAGCTACCGACCGCTACTATTCCTCTCCCGTAGGTGTGGACGACAAGGTCTACCTGTTCAGCCAGAATGGGAAAGCCCCGGTATTGAAGGCGGGGGGTCAATGGGAGGTTTTGGCGCTCAACGATCTTGCAGACGAGTGTTACGCCACGCCGGCAATTGCCGGCAGTCGACTTTATGTTCGTACCGGCCGAACGCTCTATTGTTTTGGTCGTCGTCCCTGAAATCATTCTCTGGGCATTTCATGGGTTGAGTTAGAAGGGAAATTCCCCTGCCAGGGAGGCCTCCAACAGGCCCGTCAGCGTCCCCAACAGGAGATGGGTGATCTTGGGATTCGATCAGCCGCACGACCGTGGTCATCACGCCCTATTGACGGATCTTTATCAGTTGACCATGGCCTATGGCTACTGGAAGACGGGGTGGCAGGAGAAGGAAGCCGTCTTCAACCTCACCTTTCGCAACACTCCCTTCGGGGGTGGTTTTACCATTGCCTGTGGACTGGCCAACGTCATTGAGTATCTCGACCGATACACTTTCGATGCCGAGGATATCGATTATCTTCGGAGCCTGACCGGTAACGATGGTCGGCCGATTTTTCAATCCGATTTTTTGAGGTATCTGGGAAAGCTGAAGCTGACCTGCGACGTTGACGGTTTTCCCGAAGGGGTGTTGGTCTTCCCTCACGAGCCTGTCCTGAGGGTGCGGGGGCCGATCATTCAATGCCAACTCCTGGAAACAACCCTCCTGAATACCCTCAACTTTCAGTCGCTGATTGCCACCAAGGCAGCTAGGGTGTGTCTGGCGGCCGCAGGAGATCCTGTACTGGAATTCGGGTTGCGCCGGGCGCAGGGAAGCGATGGCGGCCTCACAGCCAGCCGAGCTGCCTATATCGGCGGCTGCTCGGCGACATCCAACCTGCTGGCCGGGAGGCGCTTTGGAATCCCGGTTCGGGGAACTCACGCCCATAGTTGGGTCATGGCCTTTGGAAGCGAGCTTGAGTCTTTCGAAGCATACGCCAAGGCTCTTCCCAACAATTGCGTCTTTCTGGTGGATACCTTCGACACCTTGGAGGGAGTGCGCAATGCCGTCCGGGTGGGGAAGCTGCTCCGAGAATCGGGTCATGAAATGGTGGGGATTCGCCTCGATTCGGGAAACCTGGCGCAGCTCAGTCGGGACGCCCGCGAGATTCTCGATGGAGCGGATTTCGGCAGGGTGGCGATCATTGCCAGCAACGATCTCGACGAACACCTCATTGCCTCTCTCAAGAAGCAGGGGGCGGCCATTGGAGTCTGGGGTGTCGGAACCAAAATGGTGACGGCTGACGGACAGCCGGCAATGGGCGGGGTCTACAAGCTGGCAGCCGTTCGCGGTCCCGCGGGGGTCTGGGATTACAAGCTGAAACTCTCCGAGCAGGCGGTCAAGGTGTCGATCCCGGGCATCCTTCAGGTCCGCCGGTTCGAAAAGGCCGGGAAATTTGTGGGAGACGTCATTTATGACATGGGCCTGGGAGCCGGCAGCAAACAGGTGTTGCTGGATTCCAGTGGTGCCTGTGGGGAGCGGCAGTCTCCCGCGGGAGCAGCCGGCGAGGAACTTCTGATCCCGGTCTGGCGAAAGGGGAAGCAGGTCTATCAGCCGGAGTCGGTGGATTGCTGTCGCCAACGGGTTCAACAGCAGTTGGCCCGATTGGACCCCGGCCTCAAAAGCTTGACCCAACCGAAGCGGTATCCGGTGGGGTTGGAATCGAGGCTTCACCGGCTGAGAGAGAGAATGATCCTGGCCCGGGTTTCTCACCGGGGGCGGCACTCTTGATGGAAGCCTTGTTAGTGGTTGATATTCAGAATGATTTCATTCCCGGGGGAGCACTGGCGGTGCCTGGGGGGGATGAAGTAATACCCCTGGTGAACCGGTTGCAGACAAGATTCGAGTTGATCACCGCGACCCGGGACTGGCACCCTGCCAATCATGGGAGCTTTGCCGCCAGCCATCCCGGAAAACGCCCGGGAGACTCGATAGTGTTGGAAGGGCTCGATCAGACCCTGTGGCCGGTCCATTGTGTGCAAAACACTCCGGGAGCGGATTTTGCACCGGGTTTGAACCGAGACCGCTGGGACAAGGTTGTTTTTAAGGGGACCGATGCCACCATTGACAGCTATAGCGGCTTCTACGACAACGGCCATCGCAAGGCAACCGGCCTCGGGGACTACCTGAGGGACAGGGATGTGAGCAGGGTATTTGTGGCAGGATTGGCCACCGACTACTGTGTCAAGTTCACCGCTCTGGATGCGCAGGCCTTGGGGTTTGCGACCTGTCTGGTCCAGGATTGTTGCCGGGGTGTGGATTTGAATCCCGGGGACGTGCAACGAGCAATGGATGAAATGAGAGCGGCCGGTGTTCGAATGGTAGACAGCACTGAGTTGGGAGTGCCTCAATAGCCTTGGCTGAAACAAAAGAAAAAAGAGTTATCCACGAATGGCCACTAAGAACGACGAAGGGCCACTAAGGCGTTGAGGTTAACCGCGACGGGATACCAAGGTCACGAAAGGATTATCGATTTCCGATTGTTTCGCTCTCGTATGATCCGCCCGTCAGGGCGGGGGCCGGACTTACCTGAAACAACCCCCTGCGCCTGGTGGCTGGAAACCGGTTCATAGTCAAGCATGGGTAGATTTTTGATTCACATCGATGCACAGGATGCACAGGATTTTTTCCGGAGACGGCTGGCTTGTGTTCCCGGACATCCTCAAATCCGCACGCGATCATCGCCCGAGTCAGCGTCTCCTGCAGCAGCCTCCGGTCCTGATTATCCTGTGCATCGATGTTCAATTTATAGTCCTTCTCGATGGATCTACCCAGTCGCGGGGGGCGGGCGCCCGGCTCGCAGGCAAACGGGAGTTTCCCAAAGGGGACAGGCCGGCTTTCAGAGAAGTCGCCCGCCGGATACCCCCCACCTCACCATCGGGACGACACCCCCGGGAGCGCGGGCGTCCCGCCCGCATGCTGCCCCTTCGGTTGCCGCTCAGTTTCCCTGCGATGTTGCAGCCGACCGCCCTGCCGGCGGGAACCGCATGGGCCCGGCCGAAGCAGAGGCAGGGCGCCGCTGCCGGTTGATTCCGGTGGAGGAGATGGCCGAAGCTGCGGGAGGATTTGTGCGGGCGGGACGCCCGCGCTCCCGGGGGGGCTTCCTCCCATGACAGGGTCACACCAACGGGACAAAAGTGCAGAAGCCTTTTGGCGCCAGTTGTCGTTGAAGGAAGTCCATCAGTCCTCGTGCCTATTCGTGTTCATTGGTGGTTCGTCTTCATTGACGAACGGCTGTTTTCCCTCTGAGTGATCCGCCCCGTCGTGGGGGGCGGGGGCCCGGCTTACCTGAAACAAATCTAGAAAGAGAGACCCGGAAACGGAAGTCAAGTGATTGTCAGATCAGGATTTAAGGCCATTATTCAGCCAGTCGGCGTCCTGTGCGCCGGCCGTTCGTCCTGTTAATCCTGTGCATCCTGTGCATCCATGTTCAATAATCCGGAAATCCGGATTCACATCGATGCACAGGATGCACAGGATTTTTTCCGGAGACGGCTGGCTTGTGTTCCCGGACATCCTCAAATCCGCACGCGATCATCGCCCGAGCGCGTCTCCTGCAGCAGCCTCCCGTCCTGATTATCCTGTGCATCCTGTGCATCGATGTTCAATTTATAGTCCTTCTCGATGGATCTGCCCAGTCGTGGGGGGCGGGCGCCCGGCTCGCAGGCAAACGGGAGTTTCCCAAAGGGGACAGGCCGGCTTTCAGAGAAGTCGCCCGCCGGATACCCCCCACCTCACCATCGGGACGACACCCCCGGGAGCGCGGGCGTCCCGCCCGCATGCTGTCCCTTCGGTTGCCGCTCAGTTTCCCTGCGATGTTGCAGCCGACCGCCCTGCCGGCGGGAACCGCATGGGCCCGGCCGAAGCAGAGGCAGGGCGCCGCTGCCGGTTGATTCCGGTGGAGGAGATGGCCGAAGCTGCGGGAGGATTTGTGCGGGCGGGACGCCCGCGCTCCCGGGTGGGCTTCCTCCCATAACAGGGTCACACCAACGGGACAAAAATGCAGAAGCATTTTGGCGCCAGTTGTCGTTGAAGCAGGTCCATCTGTCTTCTGGTCTATTTGTGTTTATTCGTGTCCATTGGTGGTTCGTCTTCATGAACGATCGGCCGTTTTTCCTCGTATGATCCGCCCGTCAGGGCGGGGGCCCGGCTTACCTGAAGGACATTTTCTTTTGCCACTTTCGTGAGAGCTGTTCGGCCTTGTTGATCTCCTTGGCAGTCATCCTGTTCCCCAATCTGGTTTTGAGTTCGGTAGACCGCTGATGGACTTCACGGGTACGTCGGCTCCCGTTGCTGAATTGGGTTGCCAGATGGACCCAGGCATAGGCCTTCAGGTTGTCTTGAGGGAGGCCTTCCCCCTTGAGGTGAGCCACGCCCAGATTGTGCATGGCCTGGGGTAGACCGCGCTGAGCTGCTTTCTGGAACCATTTGACGGCTTCCAGATCGTCCTGGTCGACTCCCCGGCCTTCACTGTACATCCTGCCCAGGTTGGATTGTGCGTGAGGGACACCCTGCTCGGCGGCCAGCCGGTACCAATAGGCTGCCTGTTGGTCGTCTTTCGCAATCCCCTTCCCGTTTTCGTACATGACCCCCAGGTTGTGCTGAGCGACCGCATTGCCCCGCTTCGTCCCCCGACGAAACCATTCGATGGCTTGGGAGTCGTTCTGAGGAACGCCACGGCCATAGGCATACCGTAAGCCCAGAATGGATTGGGCCAGGCCGTGTCCCTGCTCAGCCGCCTTCCGGAACCACTTCACGGACTCAGCCTGATCCCGGGGAACCCCTCGACCCCAGGCAAACATCCGTCCCAAAAGCACTTGAGCCTCGGTGTCTCCCTGTTCGGCCAGCGAACGGGCGAGCTGATAGGCCGTACCGTATTGGCCTTGATCGTACGCCTCGGTGGCGACTGAGGATTGGGCCCGGAAAGGAACGGGGAGGGACGCGCCCAGAGAGATGAGCAACGTCATGGAGGAGAGCATTCTCAAGCTCATGGCATGCCTCCATTGCACTTAACGATAACTGGAGTGTGAAGGATCGGCGGAAGGATTACAAGCAGAAACCCCCGCGTCGGCTCCCGCACGGGCGTACCCAACTCTGACCCCTCCCGGGAGGGCAATGTCCGCCCTTGCGGGGCACTGCTGCCTTTCGCATGGGTCCGATTCAGTTCTCTACTTTCCCCAGCCACCGTAGCCGAACGACCAGCTTTCTGGGGGATCGTCCGAAAAGATTATGAAACTGGGGGGAAGCGACGTTGTTGTTAACCAGGTTGTAGTTGGGGCGGTTGGTCACGTTATCCACCCCGGGCCGTAGCGACCACTGATGTCCGAGGAAGGTCAGCTTTCTCTGGAGGTGGATGTTGAGGTTGAAATGCCGGGGAAGTCTCCAGCTATTGATTCGGCCGACCTGTTGGCCATTGTCTTCATGGATACTAAAGGGAAATCCGTCACGCCATTCGGCAAAAAAGGCCACCGAAGTCTTTTTTCCGATCGGAAAGGACGCCCAGGACACCAGTCGGTGGGGTACATCCCAGGGAAGACGCCCCGAGATGTCGGAAAACAGGACGGGATCGTCAGTATCCAGGTCCAGTGCGGCGTTTGATCGGGCTCGCGAATAGGTGTAGCTCAGGAACCATCGGTGGGTTGCCAGTAACGTTCTGCTTAAAGAGATCTCCACCGAATCGTAGCTGTCCCGCTTGAAGTTCTGCAGTTGATAGTGGATGGTCCGACTTCCGGGAGGGAAGCGATCGTCCTCGGCCATTCGAATTGAGATCGGGACGTGGGTGTAGCCGTTCCTCATCCTCTTGCGCAAGTAGTTGAGGTTTAGATCGGTTCCGCCCGGCAGCTTCTGTTGCCAGCCTGCGCTCAGATTCTGAGTTCTGGGGATGGTGAGCAGGGTCCGGTCCAGAGTGAAGAATCTGATGTTGAGAGGTTGCAGCGGAGTTACTCCGTCCGCTCCGAATTCTGTAAAGATGGAGTATTGGTCCCGGTGGCGAGTGAAAACCCGGAAGTAGGTGGTGGCCGGAATCCAACCGAAGCCGGCCGAGAGTTTGGTGCTGTCAAGCCCGACGGGCATGAAAGCCAGGCTGAATCGGGGGGTGACCACGCCTCGGGAAACAATCCGGTCCCAATCCCAGCGCAGCCCCAGCTCCGCTACCAGCCGAGGTTGGATGGCCCACCGGTCCTGCAGGTAGGCGGCAGTTTCCAGGTTTGATTCTCTGAATTCACCGCTGCCACCAAAGGACAGCCTGCTCGACCGGGTTCCGTCCAGTCGGGAGTATTCGATAGCGGTCCGCCGGATGTTCTGGAAATAGCGGGAATGGTCGAGGTTTACACCCACCTTCAACTGGTGTTGGCCCAGCCAATGCTGAGGAGGTATGAATAGATTGGCTCGCCACTGGTCCTGGCTGCTGATATGCAGGGTGTCGATGGCAAAGTTTCCGGCTCTTCCAAATGACGTGATCTGGTAGGTTTGGCTGCCCTGAGGGACCTGTCGATTGATCGAGCGGTAGGCCGCATAACCGAAATCCAGGATGCTTTCGGGGGATAGAACGATTTGATCCTTGAGATTGAAGAAATACCTGCGGGCTCGCCTGTCCAGAGTAGTCTCCAGCGGGTTTAGGGGAGAAAGGCCCGATTTGGGTGCGTTCAGATAGTCCACCACGAACCCTGAACTCAACGTCTGTCGAGGGGTGAGCTTGGCTTGAACTCGTAAACTGTTGTTGACGGCCCAGGACACGTGGCGGTCGTTGCCGACCGGCAACTCGGGAATAATGTTTTCTTCATAAAGGAGATCCAGGCTATTGAAGAACCAGGCTCGATCCTTGAGGATCGGGCCGGAGAAATTGTGTCGGGGTCGCCAGTCGCGAAATCGGAGTCCCCGGGTAAACTCGATCCCGGGAACGAAGTTGGTGAACCGTTGTCTGAATTGGTCGTCTCCCATCCGGGAATTGAGGACCATGGTTCCGCCGGTTCCCTTACCGAACTCGGCCGAATAACGCCCGGAGAAAAGATCCAGGGATTTGACCGATTCTGCACCCAGACCCATCTCCAGTTTGCCCGAGGCGGGATCAGACAAGCTGAATCCGTCCAGGGTCCAGTTCATTTCTTCCACTGAACTTCCATGGAAGTGCAGATCTCCCTTGGGGTCCCTCAAAACACCGGGCAAAATCGCCGTTGCCCCCTGAATACGAAGCTTGGTGGAGCGAGTTGCAGGAATGGAGTCGATTTCCCTTTCCTCCAATGCCTGCGACATGGCGATCTGCTCGACCGAAAGATGGTCGTCAGGGTAGACGTCCACCGTGATCTGGGCCTCCGCTGAAAGGATAAGCTCGATATTGACGATATTGACTCCAGTGATCAAATCCAGGGGTTTGCCATTGATGGGATAATAGTCGCCATGGGTCGCCTGGAGGAGATATTCCCCGGCTCGATCCAGGTTGAAGCTGAAATTCCCCTGCTCACTGGACCGGGTCGTTACCTGTACACCGGGGCTGTCACTGTTCTCGATGAGGAGGCTGGCGTTTTGGATGGGGTTCATGCTCTGATCGGTGACGGTCCCGCTCACCACCACCTGCCCCATCAGCGGGTCCACGAGGCAAAGGAGCACTCCTCCAATTCCTGCCATCAGCCGCAGCCGCAAGTTCCCCCGGGCGACCTGTTTCAGCGTTGTCATAGGAAATCCTTCGATGCCATTGTGGATTGACACCCTGCCAAAGGTCAAACGTGGGCTGGTGCTGCTGGAGGGCTGGATCTCCGCTGGACGCCTGCCTGCAGGCTGCTAGAAGGGGCGGCTGTAATAGCCGCGCTTGGCTCTGACGATGACATTGGGGACGTCGGTGACGATCTTGATTCGACGAAACTTGCCGTCCCTTTTCTTGTTGGTGGGACTGTAGGCCAGGCTGTACTGGCTTCTCAGTTCGGCCGCGATCTGTTGGAAAGCATCGCCAAGGTTGCGCAGACCCTGGGAGACGTAAAGGGTGCCTCCCGTAACCTGTGCCAACCGTTCCAGATACGGCGGCCCTCCGGTATTCCGCCTCGCTTCGGCCGAGGCCGGTGGGGCGGCGGGGAGTGGGGATGCGGGGAGAGCGGCGGCGGGGAGAGCGGCGGCGGCGAGGTAAAGGCAATCCTATGGTGCCGCCGCCGGTCGGCAGCCCGACGGTCCCCCCGCCGGTCGGAATTCCTACGGTGCCCCCGCCCCTCCCCAAGGGCGGTCTCGGGTTGCGGGACATGGGATCCGTATCGTACCGGGTGTCGAAGAAGATGGGGTAGATGAGCGTGTCCACCTCTCTGGCCAACTCGATGGTTTCATTCTCCGTGGAAGTCGGGCTGGCGGTATCGACGCCATCGGTGAAGAGCACCATGGCCTTTCGTTCCCGTCTGTGACGGATCTTCTGCTGCAGGGCGAGGTAGACGGCTTCATAGAGCTGGGTGGAGCCCCCCGTACGGGTTTGTTTGATGGCGCGTTCAGTGGCTTGCTTGTTGCGGGTAAACTCACTCTCCAGATGCACTTCATCGTCGAAAGAGACGACCAGCACCTCGTCGTCGACATGAATCCGGTCGATGAAGCCAATGGCTTCATCCTGAATCTTTGCCAGCCTGTTGATAGTGCTGTAGCTGGTGTCCAGGATCAGTCCCACGGCGAACGGGGCGTCCACCGGGGAGAAGTGGGTGATTTGTTGCTCGACCCTGTCCTCGTAGATCCGAAAGTTTTCCTTGCGCAGTTGGGTCAGGTATCTTCCGTTGGTGTCGGTCACCACGACGTTGACATTAACCAGGTCCACATCCACCGCGAGCGTGTAGGGACGGTTGCCTCTGCTGGCGGATTTTGGCGGGGCTGCGGCTGAGCGGGAGCGTGCTTGAGGGGGGTATCGGCCCTGGCCTTGGGTGCGGGCACGGAACCCTCTCGGTGGTGGGCCACAGCCTCCAGAATCAGTCGGGTGGCGCCCAGTCGTTTCAGGGCCTTCTTGACCGATTTGTCGACCCTGAAGCCGACCTTGCGGTCCGCGATGAGGTAGAGGACCCGATCCTCGGACAGCTTGCCCTGCTGGAATTGCTGAATCAGGTGCTTGAGTTCGTTCCAGGACAATGGCTGTTTGGCTTGGTCGGCCCAAAGGGTCGGAACCAAACAGCAGCCGTAAAGAAGGATCAGCAGAAACGCCTTGGCCGGTCGGGCCAAGCCTGAGGAACCAAAATTTTCACCCATGGAAACCAGCATAGCAGATTTTCGGGTTTGCGAGCCGGTCCCCGCGTTCTTTTCAAGCATTGGCTGTCATTCAGTGAATAACGTTGTACAGGAACCCTGAGACGTCGAAGGCCTGGCTTGGAGTCTGCACCGCAGATCATTGTTCTGGGACAGACTTCCACAAAACAGACCTACAGTTGCCTTGAGTAGGGTCGGGAGCCCTTATTTGTGTACCTGTAATGCCAGTATTAGGGATCACATCCCGGACGTAGTCTGCGGTAGCCTTCCACAGCGTAGATTCCCGGCCCGCATTTCTCACCGGGGCGGTGAGAAATGCGGTTAGCTGCTTGCTGGGCCGGGCCGGCTCGTTCTTGAGAGCCACAGTCGGACATAGTGTCTGCGTTCTTCCGAGCGGGTCGAGTCTTCGAACGAGGTGCGGTTGTGGAGAATCCAGTGGTTGTTGGTCAGGAGAATCTGGCCCGGTTGCAGCCGGAACTCCACTCGAAGCTCGGGGAGTTTCAAGAGACTCTCCACCACCCCCAGGGCTTGGAGTTGCCGGTGACTGAGGGGGCGGCCGGCCTTCCGGTGGCCGACCTCAATGTAGTAATGATCGACCTCGCCGGATTCCCAGGTGAAAATGGGGTTCTTCGATTCGCCCTGGCGGAATTCCCCCCGGCGATCGAAGTAGAAAGGCTGGTAAAGGCACGGCAGCAGGTCGGCGTGCTGGCTGAGCAGGTGATTGTGCAGGGTGATGGCGCTGATCAATTGGGACTCTCCCCCGACGCAGACAGAGTAAACCGACCAGATCGGGAGCCGCCTGACCGAAGGCGTTGTCGGTGTGGAAGCTGCTTTCGGCGGTGGTTCCGGAGAAGCGAGCTCCATGGGTGACGTCATATCCCTTGTCTTTGACGTCGAACAGAAGCGTTCCGGCACGTCTGGGTCACCAGCCAAACATGCGGGCGCGGCCTGGGCTTGGCTCGGAGAGCACTGATCCACGGGAATGCGATAGCACCACAAAGCCTCGACCCCGGTCAAGGGTCGCTCGCAGAGATTGCCAGTCTCCTCGGAAAGCCATCGGCGGCATTGGAACGGAGTGATCGACCGGCCGGGATGCTCCTCAAGACCGACGATCGCTTCGCCGGCGGATGCCAGCCAAGCGGGAGGAAGAGGCATCGTCCAGCATGGCTCTTCTCCAACGTTTTGGCGGGTCCAGGCTCGACGGTCGAGGATCGGTTCAGTCAGCATGCATTCTGCGGGCGCGGGGGACAATAGACGTTGGGTAGACAGCCATGGTAGTTTACCTGTCCACTGAACGAGGCTTCAAGTCGATCTGAAGCGCCGCTCTAGCTCCCGGAATTGACCCATGCTCTATCTATCCCGTGCCGATGTCGAAGCTGTCGACTTGCCCATGTCCGATATCATCGCTGCCCTCGAAGCCATGTTTGTCGAGAAGGGACTAGGGAAAGTCGAAATGCCTCCCAAACCGGGAATTCACACCCGAAAGGACGCATTTATTCATGCCATGCCGGCCTATATTCCCAGCCTGTCGGCAGCCGGCATCAAGTGGATTTCGGGTTATCCCGAGAATCAGGCCAAGGGTCTCCCGTACATCACAGGGCTTCTGATTCTCAATGATCCCGACACGGGAGTCCCGATATCTCTGATGGATGCCACCTGGATTACCGCCAAGAGAACGGGTGCCGCTACTGCCGTTGCCGCCAAGCAATTGGCCAGGTCAGATAGCGACACTGCGGGAATCATCGCCTGTGGCGTGCAGGGCCGAAGCAACCTGGAGGCGTTGGCGGCAGCCTTCGATCTGCGTCATGTCAAGGCCTACGATATCCATCCGGAGATCGCTCAGGGCTTTAGCAGAGAGATGGGTGCGCAGTTGCAGTTGGACATCGAAGTGGTTGGCACGCCCCGGGAATGCGTCGGGGCCGATCTGGTGGTGACCAGTGGTCCCATCCTGAAAAATCCCAACCCCGTGATTGAAGCCGGATGGTTACGTCCGGGGGCCTTTGCCAGTGCTGTCGACTTCGATTCCTATTGGCAAGGCGGCGCCTTGGCTGAGGCCGAAAAACTGGCCACCGATGACTTCGGGCAAATGGAGTATTACCGCCGACAGGGTTATTTCAGCCAGACGCCCCCAGCCTATGCCGACCTGGGAGAGATTCTGGCTGGCAAGAAACCGGGCCGCCAGAGCGAGGAGGAACGAACGTTTTGCGTTAACCTGGGCATCGCCCTGGATGACATGGCCACGGCGATCATCATTTACCGGGAGGCCAGTAAACGGGGCTTGGGGATTGAGTTGCCTCTGTAGCCCCCCCGAGGCGGTTTGGTCTAGTGGGTTCAATTGGTATATAGTAATTTGCCCGCGCCAGCCGGTTCAGCTTCCCGTCTGGCTGGGGGTCGGCATGATTTCACTGGATCCTCCTGTCGCCTTTGGGCCTGGAAAGGAGCTCGTCAGGTCTCATTTGAGTATTTCCAGGGAATCAGAATGGAATTGGCCGGCGACAGGGCGTTTTCTCTCCAGGATACAGTGCTGAAATGCCGATGCCCGCTCAGCCGGCAGCCCTGCCCGAGTCTCGCCTGGAGGAGTCGCCAACGGATGCTGAACCCGCCTGTGTGGGACTCAATCTGGGGTTCCGCGACTATGAAGAAAGCCTTCGGATCCAGGATCGGATTGTCGCAAGACGCAAGGATGGCGCCCTTCCGGACTGTCTGCTGTTTGTCGACTACCCCCCGATTATCACTCTGGGAAGGGCAGGGAAGAGAAATCACCTGCTGGCGGGGCCTGAGGAGCTCAGTAAGCGCGGCGTCCGTGTCTATCCGGCCGGTCGCGGCGGGGATATTACCTACCATGGTCCCGGACAAATGGTGGCCTATCCCGTGTTGGATTTGAAAGTATGGCACAAGGATATTCATCTCTACCTGCGCACGCTGGAACGCTGTCTGGTTGAAATGCTGTTGGACTTCGGGATTGCCTCGGAGACTCTGCCCGGTGCCACCGGAGTTTGGGTTGAGGGTCGCAAGATAGCGGCTATCGGGGTCCGAACCAGCAGGTGGGTCACCTCCCACGGGTTGGCCTTGAATGTGAACACCGACCTGGAGTATTTCGATTTGATTGTCCCGTGTGGCCTGGTCGGCCGGGGCGTGACTTCCATGGGGGCTCTACTGGGCCAGCCACTGGAGCTTTCGGAAGTGCGCTCCTGTTTCGGTCGGCACTTCGCTCGAGCCTTCGGACGATCCTTTCGAACTGCCGATAGGGAAGAGGACCTTCATTGAATCCTGGCCGAGGGAGTTGCATCTCCGGAACCGGTGGTGCAGCTGACCCGAACGGGACAGGTTGAGACGTTCACACGGAGAGCAAGATCTATGCTGCCTGACAAAAAAATACGTCGGGACATGCTCTACTACATGAAGTTGTCCCGTGAAATCGAGACCAGGATAGAGCGAAAGCTCTACCGGCAGGGGAAGATTTTGGGAGGCGTTTATGTCGGAAGAGGTCAGGAAGCGATTTCGGTGGGCTCCTCCATCCAGTTGGAGCGGGACGATTGCATCTGTCCATCCCATCGAGACATGGGAGCCTTCCTGATTCGCGGCCTATCGCCACGTGAGGTGCTGGCCCAATACATGGGGCGAAAGACTGGAGTGACGCGGGGCAAGGAAGCCAACATGCACATGGGTGATATGCGCCACAAAATCGTGGCCTTCGTCAGCATGCTGGCCGACACGGTTCCGGTGGCTGCCGGCATTGCCCTGGCTTACAAAATGCGGCGGCAGCGGAATGTGGTGCTCTGCTATTTTGGGGATGGAGCCACCAGTCGGGGAGACTGGCACGAGGGGCTGAATCTGGCAGCGGTCCAGAAGGTGCCCGTGGTATTCCTGTGCAACAACAACCAGTATGCCTACTCCACACCCTTGGAAAAGCAGATGCCCATTCAGGATGTTTCCCTTCGAGCCCAAGGGTACGCCATGCCGGGCGTCACGGTGGATGGGAACGATGTGCTGGCTGTCCATGAGGCAACCCGGGAGGCCGTTAACCGGGCACGCAACGGTGCCGGCCCCAGCCTGATCGAATGCAAGACCTTTCGCATGACGGGTCACTCCGCCCATGATGATGCCAGATACGTGCCCAAGGCGCTTTTCGAGGAGTGGAGCAAAAAGGATCCCATTCTGCGGTGGGAGACCCGCCTCATTCAGGATAAGGTGATGAGCGAACAAGAGGTTAGAGCGATGGCCACCCGAATCACCCAGGAAGTGGACGAGGCAGTCAGGCTGGCTGAGAGTGACCCCCTCCCGGACCCCAAGGAAACCCTGGAGGGAGTCTATGCCGATCAGTCGGTCGAAGCTCCACTGGCGTTTGCGGCCTCATTCTTTTCCCCCGATCGCTGGAGGTAACGCGTGGCAACCACAACCTATGTCGAAGCCATCCGCCAGGGACTTTGGGAGGAAATGACTCGAGACGAAGACGTCTTCGTGCTGGGCGAGGACGTTGGTGTCTATGGCGGAGCCTTTAAGGTGACTGCCGGCTTTCTGGATCAGTTCGGAGAGGAACGTGTGTTGGACACCCCCCTTTCTGAATCCGCCATCGTGGGGGCGGCCATTGGAGCCGCGCTGATGGGCATGAGGCCGGTGGCTGAAATGCAGTTCGCCGACTTCATCTCCTGTGCGTTTGACCAAATCACTAATTTTGCCGCCAAATGCCGCTACCGTTGGGGTGCCGGAGTTCCCCTGGTGATCCGGGCCCCGTCGGGGGGGGGCATCCACGGCGGTCCTTTCCACTCTCAGAATCCGGAGATGTACTTCGTGCATACGCCGGGATTGAAAGTAGTGGCTCCGTCTACGGCCTATGACGCCAAGGGGCTGGTCAAATCGGCGATTCGCGATGAAGATCCGGTGCTATTTTTCGAGCACAAGTATTTGTATCGACGCATCAAGGAGGAACTTCCCAGCAACGAGTTCCTGGTTCCCATTGGCAAAGCCGATATCAAGCGGGAGGGCAGGGATATTTCGGTGATCACTTACGGCGCCATGGTTCATAAGGCCTTGGAAGCTGCCGAGGTCCTGGCTGACGATGGTATCGAGTTGGAAGTGGTCGATCTACGTACCCTGGTGCCTCTTGACAAGGCCAAGGTTCTGGAGTCGGTCAAAAAGACCAACAAAGTGATCCTGTTGCACGAGGACACTCGTACCGGCGGCTTTGCTGGAGAGCTGGCCGCGGTCATTGCAGAAGAGGTATTTGAATACCTTGACGGGCCCGTCATGCGTATCACGGCGCCCGACACTCCCATCCCCTACAGCCCGCCACTGGAGGAATTCTTTCTTCCCAAGACCTCGGACGTCATCCGTGTGGCCAGGCACCTGGCAGCGTACTGAATCTGTGGTCCAAGTTGGAGAAGTTCATGCCGTCCAATGTCATCATGCCCCAGATGGGGGAAAGTATCTTCGAGGGTATGATCACCAAGTGGCTGAAGAATGTGGGCGACCGGGTGGAACGGGATGAACCCCTCTTTGAAATTTCTACCGACAAAGTGGATTCAGAGATACCGGCGTCGGCCTCGGGCATCCTCAGAGAGATCCTTTTCCAGAAAGGAGAGACGGTAGAGATCAACACCGTGGTCGCCATTATCGATGACGAGAAGGCCGCGGATTTGGAGTCTGAAGGGTCCGATGAGGTCGTTCGCCCCAGAGAGTCCGAGCACCCTCCCAGGCAGAACCTGAGACATGAACGCGGCGACCTCCGGCGAGGCACTCGTGCCTCCCCCCTGGTACGGCGCATGGCTGAAGAAGAAGGGATTGACCTGAGTGAAATTGAAGGAACCGGTTTGGGGGGAAGGATCACCAAGCGGGATATCCTGAACTATCTGTCAGAGCGGGAGAGAATTGCGGAAGTGGCCCGGCCGCTGGTTCAGCAGGCTCAGCAAGAATTGCCGCGGCCGTCTTCCGGTCAGGATGAAGTCGTTCCGATGTCAGCCATGCGCAAAAGCATTGCTGAACATATGATCAACAGTCGGCGCACCTCGGCTCATGTCACCACGATTTTTGAAGTGGACATGACCGCCATCGTAAACCTCAGGAAGGAAATTGCCGATGAATTTGGACGTCGGGAAGGATTCAAGCTGTCCTTGACGCCCTTCTTTGTCAAGGGAGTTGCCGACACCTTGAAGGCCTTTCCCATGCTGAATGCGTCGATCATGGGGAATGATATTGTCTATAAGAAGGAAATCAACTTGGGTATTGCTGTGGCTTTGGACTGGGGTTTGATTGTTCCGGTTATCCGGCAGGCTCAGGAGAAGACTCTGGTGGGCTTGGCCAGGGAAGTGGCCGACCTGGCCCATCGGGCCCGCCAGAAGCAGCTCATTCCGGACGAGGTGCGGGGAGGCACCTTTACGCTCACCAACCCCGGGGTGTTTGGCAGCTTGATCGGGACGCCCATCATCAATCAACCCCAGGTCGCAATTCTGTGTGTCGGCGCTGTCACCAAGCGGGCGGTTGTGGTCAACGATGCCATCGCCATCCGCTCCATGGCTTATCTGTCACTAACCTTCGATCACCGCCTCATTGACGGTGCGGTGGCAGACCGGTTTCTGTCGAGCCTGAGGTCCAAGCTGGAGGGTTGGAGCGACAAAATCTACTAGCTGGCTATTTGGGTCCAGCCGATGGCTCTGAGGAGGAATGATTCATGCTGATGAAGGCCCAGCCGGGCGAGCACACCGCGGCGCTGTCCAGCCTGGTGCGCCAAATGCTTTCCCACTTGGGCGAGGATGCTCAGCGACCGGGGCTGGAGCGGACTCCCGAGCGGGTGGCGGCCAGTCTCCAGTTCCTCACCCAGGGTTACCAACTTGACCTGGAATCGGTGATCAACGGCGCATTGTTTGAAGCCGAATACGATGAAATGGTGATCGTCAAAGATGTCGAGGTCTACAGCCTTTGCGAGCACCACCTGTTGCCCTTTTATGGGAAGTGCCACCTGGCTTACCTGCCGGATCGAAAGATCATTGGTTTAAGCAAGATGGCTCGAATCGTGGATGTCTTGAGTCGGCGGCTGCAGATTCAGGAAAGGCTCACTACGGAAATTGCATCCACCGTCAAGAAGTACCTGGAGCCGAAGGGTGTGGGTGTGGTCATTGAGGCCCATCATTTTTGCATGATGATGCGGGGGGTGCAGAAGCAGAATAGTCAGACCGTCACCAGTTGTATGCTCGGCCGCTTCAAGAGCGACAGCAAGACACGTAGCGAGTTCCTGGAATTTATCAAGTAGTCCCCCGGCGCCTCCTTTCACCGCCCTGATAGCTTTTCAAGGGTCGTTAGCACAATCTGACCCACCCGCTGCATGCTGCGGGGGCTGATTTTGTCCAGCGTGTCCTCCGAAGTGTGCCAGTACCGGTTGTTCGGTCCAAATTCATAGTCGATCAGATCCACGGCCGGGATCCCGGCCTCAATAAAAGGCATGTGGTCATCGATAATGGCCTTTGGATTGGCGGACAGGTATCGTCCATACCCCAACTCGTTGGCGGAGTCTCTCACCAAACGCATCAGCCAGGCGGTCGAGTTGAGGTCCTGCTCCAGCACCAAATCCTTGTCACCCACCATATCCATCAGGATCATGGCCTTGATCTTCCCGGTCTGCCCGCTGGCTCTGAGACGCTCCACAAAGTATCGGCTCCCGTAAAGACTGTCGGTGAGGGACCAAGCCCGTTGGGCTTCTTCTCCGTCAAAAAAGACAAACCATAAGGAGAAACTCATTTGCCGGGGCGAGAGAACCCGTGCCAGTTCCAGCAGCAAGCCCACGCTGGAACCTCCGTCGTTGGCTCCCAGGAAGATGCCGTTCGGCATCAAGTGGGTATCGTAGTGGGTGGCCAGGATCACGACCCGGTCCATTTCTCGCCGAGAGCGCCCGATGATATTTTTCATGGGGAGGTTCCCGTTGGGGGTCGAAGCCAGAAAGTTCTGGTGGTCGACCTCCAGGGGTAGCTGGCGCAAAGCCTCGGTGATGTACTGCTGAGCTTTCTTGATGCCTGGCGATGCCGGCGGGCGGGGACCGAAGGTGACCAGGCGCTTCACGTGGGACAACGCCCGGTCGCCGCTTAAGGGGAGACTTTGTCCGGAAAGATTGACGGCAACGATCCCCAAAAAAAGCAAACTGGTGAACCCGGTGGCAACACCTTGGGATGGGTGGCGGTGGGTCATGGAAGGCACGGCGTCTATTCCCGGACGACCTCGACCTCGGAATCCGGAATGGCGAGCTTCTTCAGCCTCAGGTTGTCGTCGAGCCAGAGATTGACTTTCATTTCTCCCGTGTCGACCAGGAATCGTCGCAGCCAATAGGGTTGGCCCTCGATTTCGATTTCTTCTTTCCCCACTTCGGAAACGTTGATTCCTCCAGTCAGGAACTGTTGGGGAACAAAGGCGGAGAACTGCTGGATGCCGCCCCGGCAGAGGTCGTACCGTTTGGAGAGGATCAGGTAGTGGGCAAAGACGTTGTCGTCCAGAACGGTCACGTCCTTTTTCAATTCGATTCTTCTCTGGTCCGTGCCTTCATCTGAAACGTAGGATACCCGGCTTCGATCCGGCAGAAACTGGACCTTGGCCCTCATGCGATTAGGGCCAGCATCCTGAACTACCTCATAAGCCTCCGGTTCAAACAGCTCATTGAAACGAAGGGTGGAATGGATCCGGAAGGTCACGGGTTCGGCGGGCGGGCGGGCGGCGGCGGGTGGAAGTTCCTCCAGATCTTCCTCTTCCAGATATTCCGGCGGGGGATCAGGGTCTTCACGGCTGATGGTAAGCTGGGTGCGGCTGCTGGCCTTGAAGTGCTTGGCGCTTCCTGAGATCTCGAAATCTTCCTGCCCGATTTCCTTTCCTGCGAAAAAAACCCTGAAACGTCCGAGTTCGCGGCCCGAAAAAGTGATCGGCGGAGCCTCCTCGTCCACCTCCAGCTCCTTGCACTCCTGTTGTGATTGGAGCGGAGGCCCTGCCACCAGCAGGCGGCACAGATGCAGGGACAACAGCAACGGAAAGAGGACGGCTGGTTTAACGCCCATGATCATGAGAGGGTGCAGTGTGTCTCAGTGAGGGCCGCAATCGGGTCTTGTGCAGGATGGCGCTCACTATTGTATCAGGGGGTAAGGAGGCGTCGACCTCGAAATCACTAAGGCGGTACAGGGGCAACCTGGAGGCATAGAGCTCTTTCACTGAAGCCCGATCCTTCAGGAGCGGCCGGGTCCCGTCCGGGGGGCATCGCTCCAGCACATGCTCCAGGGACAGGTTGAGAAATACCGAAAGCCCCAGCCTTTCAATGTGGAGGCGGTTCCCGGGGGCCACAAATGCACCACCGCCCAGAGCTGCCACGCAGTGCTTCCACCGTCCCAGATTCCTCAGGGTATCGCTTTCCATTTGACGAAAGAAGGGTTCGCCGCGCTCGGCAAAGATCTGGTGGATGGGGCTGCCGAAAGAGGCCTCGATCACGGCATCCAGGTCCAGGAAGGGCCATCCCAAACGCTGAGCCAGCAACGGTCCCACAGTGGACTTGCCTGAGCCCATGAACCCGACCAGAAAGACCCGATCTCTCACCATTTCCAAAAAAAAAGCCCAAGGCAGCTTGGGCTTGTCATCAGCACTCCTGAATCGGTGCAGGATTGCGGGAGAATTAGAACTCTTCCGACGCCTGGCGTATGATCTGAATCGGGCCGCTGAAGGTGGAGAGTTGAACGGTTGCGGCTCCTTCATTCAGGGTGCCCAACAGCGAATGGCGGTCACGCCACAGCGGTCGGTGTTGCTTCGACTTGATGGGAAGGTTGGTTTTGATGCTTCCCTTTACCGTCCGGGCCTCCCACTCCACCGAGGCTTCCTCGTCGCAGATGACCGAGATCTGACCGTCAGTACTGGAAAGATTGTAGGAGCCTCCCCCTATGAAATCTCCTTTGTAGGTGATGTTGCCAAGAGTTGAGCTGGCCTTGACATTGTCGCTTTCCAACCGGTCCAGCACAATGTCCCCGATGACCGTGGTGGCTTGAATCGTTCCCTTGGATTGGGTGACCTCGACTGTCTTCCGTCCGATTGAGGAGGCATTGATATAACCCTCGACGCCGGCAACCTTGACCTCCGCCTCAACCACGTCCACACTTACCTGACCTCGAATGTTGCGTACCGTGACAACGCCCATATTGGATCGAATCTCGAGATTCGAGCGTTCCGGAACGTAAAGCTCATAGTCCACCACCGTATTTTCGGCAGCAGCCAACTCGTCGAGCACGTGGCTGGTAATCCGCACTCGGTTGGGGCCGACTTCGGAGTCGATTTCAACGTTTTCGGAGTGCCTGACCCCAATCACCATGACCACTTTGTTCTTTCCACCCTCCACGGAGATCAAGCCGGAGTAGTTCACGAGGATGATTGTGGGTGAGTCCCCGACGTTGAAGATTTTTTCCTCGCGGTGGTCGTGGGCGCCGACGGCCAGGGGAAGCGCCAGAATCAGGGCAGCCGACAGGGTCACTAGGGTTCCATGGTTGGTCATGATGGCGGTTGTAACATCTCCTTTATCCAGAGGTTATAACAAAGAATCCGAAGTCAGGATCGTCTGCATCAACTCGACTTTCTTTTGGTAGGCGGCCAAAAGGTAGCGGTGGGCCAGCGGGTTTTGCGGGCTGTTTTCCACAGCTCGTTTGCACTCGTTCAGGTAGTAGTCCATGGTCGCCAAGTTGTCGTGAAACACCTGCGCCAAGACGGGATCCAGTCCCTCCAGCTTTTTCCGGGAGCTTGCACTGAGCGCCTCGATGGCTGCCCGATAGTTGGCTTCCGCCTTTCTGAGTTCCTCGGTCAGGTCCTCCTGGTGGGAGGTGGCGACCATGGGATCCGGAACCACCGGTGACCGGGTGGTCAGATCATAGACAAGCAGCGAACTTACCCCGAGAAACAGGGCCAATATAGCACCGCTCCAGGCGGGTTTCAAGTATGGGAAGTGTTTGGGCAGGAACGCGGCCCAGAAGGCCCCCCTGGGCTTGGATCGAATGAGCCCTTCGTCTGAGAGCCGGAGTCTGAGGCTGGTCCAGATGTGCTCGGGAGGATCGAACAGCTCCAATCTTTCCACACCCTCCCGGATCGATCTGAGGTCCTGATAGAATGCCGCGCACTCAGCGCAGGACTTGATATGCTTCCCAACCGTCTCGGCTTGGGAGGGATCCAGTTCTCCGTCCATCCACAAGGAGACATCTTCTTGGGCATCAGGACAATTGATCATGGGGTTATCCTCAACCAAACCACGGGGGAACTGTTAAATTCCTACCTCCAATAGGTTAGATACAAAAAATTGCTAAGGTGATGCCTTGAGTTGCTTTTTTTGCAATTTTGGCCTCTTACTCAACAAAAACGACCTGAGTTTAAGCCGTGCCTTAAAGAGCTGCGACTTCGAATTCCCGACCGAACAACCGATCTTTTCGGCAATTTCGTTGTGCTCATATCCCTCGATATCGTGCAGGACAAAGATCGTCCGGTACCCTCTGGGGAGGGCTGCGATCGCCTTTTCGAGGGTGATCCGGTCCACCACTCCCAGTAGATCGATATCCTCGGATCCATATTCCTTTGGGGGGAGATCCTGTCCGTCGTCGCGATCCTGGTCCAGCGAGACCTGGTTCAGTCCCTTCTTTCTGATGCGCATCAAGATAATGTTGACTGTGAGCCGATGCATCCAGGTCGAGAACGCCGAGTCCCCCCGGAAGGTGCCGATCTTCCGGAAGAGCTGCATAAAGGCTTCCTGGGATAAATCCTCTGCCTCTGCCGGGTCGTGTACCATCCTCAAGCAAAGCGAGTAGACCCGCCGCTTGTGCATGTTGTACAGCAACTCGAAGGCCTCCGGGTCGCCGGAGACGCATCCAGCAATGGCTTGAGCTTCCGTCATCTTCGGCAACCCGGTGGCGCAGTGACAGACGCACAACTCGCGGACAGGCACGGGCACACGACTGGCCTGATTCCAAAAGTTGTTATCTGTAAATAACTTATCACACCTGGAGCTGTCATTGCTGTCCGCCTGATGGTCGAAAATAGCTGATGGTGGAGGAGGTGTCAACCTCTGAGTAGGGGCGTACCTTTCGGTGGAAAGAAGTCCTGAGTGGGGGTTCAGGGCGCCTTATCCCGGGAGTTTGGCCTGAGAGGGACCGGCAGGGCCATGAATGGCCGCGAGAACCGAGCGCCTGCGGTTAAACATTGAAAGATCAATGGTTAAGCTGTTCAGCTCCTTGACGGGGGAAGGGGTTTCTGTGTAGGGTTAATCTGGATGTTCCTGGAAACCAGCGGGGTTGATTTCCTTTCTGCTGCGATCTGACTCGGTTGTTCTCCGGCCCAAAGACATGAAATGTCCCTATTGTAGTCACCTGGAAGACAAGGTGGTCGATTCCCGTGAGAGCAGGGAAGGGGAAGCCATCCGCCGCCGCCGGCAGTGTTCGGGTTGTGGCCGCAGGTTCACCAGCTACGAGAGGATCGATGAGATTCCCTATTTGGTAGTCAAGAAGGATGGGTCTCGGGAGAAGTTTGACCGGCAGAAGCTGTTGGCCGGTTTATTGAAAGCCTGCGAGAAGCGTCCGGTGAGCATGAACCAACTGGAATCCATCGTGAATGAAGTCGAGTCCTTTGTTTACGAATCCGGCGACCGTGAGAGAGACACCGCTCAGATCGGGGAAATGTTGATGGAGAGATTGCGTCAACTCGACAAGGTCGCCTATGTGCGGTATGCCTCGGTGTACCTGGATTTCAAGGACATTAAAGAGTTCATGGCAGAGCTTCGGGAACTGCTCAGAGTTGAGTGATCGGAATAACCTGTAGCCGAAGTGCCGTGCCAGGACTCAGAGCAATGGGTCTTTGCAAACTCCCCACCGCTGTTCGCAAACCCGTCGCATGGCCCGGATCGACGCCGGCAGTACGCGTCCACTGATGGCACGGGGCGCCGGGGGGCGTCGGCATGTCAAGAGGACGTAGGGATCATGGCGGTCGGGTCCTCCCCTCAGGGCGAAACCAGGCTGATCGAACGCATTCACCACCTGGCCGGCCAAGCTCTCCCACCATCGGGGAGAGTTCCCATCTCCTTTGGCGACGACGCTGCCGCCGTGGCCCCATCCCAGGGCCATATCCTGCTGATCTCAACCGATGCCCTGGTAGAGGGAATCCATTTCGATCTGGGCTACTTTCGACCGGAGGACCTGGGTTGGAAGGCGCTGGCCGTCAATCTGAGCGACATCGCCGCCATGGGAGGTAAGCCCCTGGGGTTCACCACATCGTTGGCGCTTCCGCGAGAAACCTCGCCAAGCTTTGTCACCCGGGTCTATCGGGGCATGTTGAAGCTGGCTGAACTCAGCGGGGCCGTCCTGTTGGGAGGAGATCTCTGCGCTTCTCCGGGGACCGTTTTCCTGGACTTGACCATCCTGGGTGAAGTGAAATCGGAACAGGTGTGCACTCGAAGGGATGCTCGGCCCGGAGACAGCCTTTTTGTCACCGGGGAGCTCGGAGCCTCGGCGGTCGGGCTGGAGTTGCTTCGCAGGGTTCCCCAGCGTGCCCGTTACTTTTCCCGCCTGACAGGAAGGCATCTAAGGCCAATGCCCCGGAATCGGATTGGCTGCTGGCTGTCGGCGAGCGGTTGCGCGTCCGCTCTCATTGACCTGAGCGATGGACTGTCTACCGACCTGCACCGTCTTTGCAAGGCGAGTCGGGTTGGAGCCGTGATCGACTCGAACCGCATTCCCCTGCCGAGAATCAGCTCGAAAGTCGGTTCATGGGTTGAACAGCCCCTGCTAGACTACGGGTTGAACGGTGGCGAGGATTACGAGCTTCTGTTTAGCGTTCCCCCCGGGAGACGCAATGAGGTTCCCAGCCAGATGGACGGTCTGGGGATTCACGAAATTGGCACCATTACTGATGAGCCCGGGTCGTGCTGGCTTCGAGAACAGGGGCACCTGAGACCTCTTTCTCCTGGCGGATTCGACCATTTTCGACGGTAATCCTTTCAGCGATCGGCAACAGGCCCATGAATCTTTCCTATCCGATGTCTTTGGGCGGGTTGCGCATTTTCAGGACCCTGATCCTGTTCCTGGCGCTCGGTGGTTGGAGCCACGCCCAATTCCCCTCGATTCTGATTCAACCGGATATTCGCGTGTTTACCGTTCTGGGAGCACTGCGGGCCGCCGGGTTCGACGAGGGCTCACTCTCCCTTCATCCCGCGGGTCTCCCGATTGCCCGGGAGTTTCAGAATTTACCCGACGGATTGAAGGTAAGACTGAAGGAGTTTTATGACTCCCATCGCCGAGGGGAAAATCCACAACAGGGACTGACCAAATACATTTCGCTGGCGTTCGTCATCGATGGGCCCCCCGAATTCAAACCGCTCCTGGCCGCCGGTCGGATGCCTCCCGACGCCGAGTCGGTGGCCGGATTGACGAGTCTGCTGGGGGAATTCTACTCCACGGCAAGAGTTGAGTCGGTCTGGAGTCGGCACAAACATCTTCACGATCGAGCCGTCCTGGATTACCGCCCATTGATTAACCAGATGATCCTGACGACCGATGGATATCTCAGGATGCGGTCGGGAGCCTATCGAGGAAGGCAACTGGTCCTGGTGCCGGATTATCTGGTTCCTCCCAATACGTTCAATGCACGAACCTATCAAAGCAGCTACTATTTTCTTTTCAGTCCATCCAAGTCTCTCAAGATTTCCGAAATTCGCCACCAGTACCTGCACTTCCTGCTGGATCCCTTCGCCGCCAGATATCCGCTGCCGGTTGAAGAGAGAAAAACTCTGGCCGAGATGATGCTGTTTGGTAGCGAAAACCCGGAACGCGCCCCGGGAGGCGTGCAGGAGATGGTTACCGAAAGCCTCGTCAAGGCAGTGGAGATGAGGCTCGATCGCTTGCCGGAGGAGGAAGCCGAGGTCTCCCTTAATGAGGCTGTTCGCTCGGGGGCCCTGCTGTGCCGCCATTTTTTTGGAGCACTGCAACGGTTCGAGCAAGAATTCGAAGGATTTCAACTGTACTACCGAACGCTCCTGTCCGGACTGGACATCTCTGAGGTTTGGGCAGGCCAGCAAGCGGCCGCCAGTTCAGCGCCCAGGGAGACGGCATCGGCGGAGCGGCCCACTGAAACGGAGCGACTTCTCCGCCAGGCCAAGTCCAGCTTGGGGAGTGACCGATTAGAGCGGGCCGCGGAACTGTTCACTCTTGTATTGGACCGCCACGATTCCCGGAACGGCGAGGCCCTTTACGGTCTGGGTATCGTGGCCGTCAGCCGCGGTGACAAGGATGCCGCCAGGGACTATTTCGGTAGGGCGGTGGCCTCCGAATCCTGCCCGGACTCGGTCAAAGTCTGGGCATATATCTATCTGGGAAGAATTTTCGATCTGGACGACAATCGCCAGGAGGCGATTCTGCAATACCGGGCCGCTGTTGCCTTGGGCGACGATACTCGCAATGCGCAAGCCGTTGCTGGGAGCGGCTTGGCGGAACCCTTTCAACCCAGCCCGGCGGCCCCCTGAGTCTGCTCCACGCTCTTGCCACTCCCACGGTTCTCACCGGGGGCGCGATGACTGCGCAAGCAGTTTGCCTCAGGCACTGGCGGTCCTCTGCGAGATCGGCGCTGGGTCCTTGGCACCGTGGTAAGACGGTAGCCCTGGGGGATGGTCAGCCGGGGAACGCAGCGCCGGGGCCGCCCTCAAGGTGGCCGGAGGCGGACTATGGAAAGCAAGCACTTCGATTTTTTCGGTCTTGAGCCAAGCGGGCTGCAGCATTGGCTCGCCCTTGGGTCGGGGTGCAAGTTGGTCCAAAGTGAGGTAGAGTAATTCCGGCGATGGGCAACCCACTCGAGGACCTGGAGGAGCGGATCGACTATGGATTCAAGGACCGGGCGTTGCTCATCAAAGCCTTGACCCATAGCTCCTATGCCAATGAATGCCGGGTCGAGCAGGGAGACAACGAGCAGTTGGAGTTCCTGGGCGATTCGATCATTGGCTTCGTCGTTAGCGAGTATCTCCTGGCGAACCATCCCCATTTGTCCGAGGGACAACTCTCCAAGCTCAGGGCCCATCTCGTCAGTTCCGGCAGCTTGTTTCGCTCGGCCTCCAGCCTGGAACTGGGCTGCTTTCTCAACCTGGGTAAAGGAGAAGAGAAAAACGGCGGGCGCCGAAAACAGGCTCTGCTGGTGGATGCCACCGAGGCCTTGGTGGCTGCCGTATACCTGGATGGAGGGATGGATGTGGCCCGGAGGCTTGTGCTGAAACAGTTCGCGGAAGACTTGCAGGACATCCGGTCAGGACGATTCGCCTCCACCGACTACAAGTCCAGGTTGCAGGAAAAATTGCAGTCGCTCCGCAGCGGGCTGCCTGAATACTCGGTCATCGACGAGTCCGGTCCCGATCATCAAAAACAGTTTTCAGTACGTTTGACCATCGGGGGCAAGCCGACTGCCGAAGGTCAAGGTGAAACCAAGAAGAATGCGGAGCAGGAGGCTGCCCGCCAGGCCCTGGAAATCTTAGAGCAACAGCAAACCCCGGGAGCATCCCTTTATCGTGGAAACCGTGAATTCAAATAACGCCGGTCCACCCGCCAAGCAATCGACCTTGCGTGAATATTTCGAGAGTTTCGTGGTGACGATCATCCTGGCGCTCTTCGGAACGACCTTCGTGGTTCAGGCATTCAAGATTCCAACACCCTCCATGGAGGACAATCTGCTGGTCGGGGACCATCTTCTGGTCAACAAGTTCGTCTATGGTCATCCAGGAGGCTGGCTGAAGCTACTGCTTCCATTCCAGCAGGTGAAACATGGCGACGTCATTGTCTTCCGCTACCCGGAAGACCCCACCAAGCACTATGTCAAGCGGGCGATCGGGCTGCCGGGAGACCGCATCCGACTGAAGAACCAACAGCTCTACCGGAACGGCAAGCAGGTGACGGAGCCCTATGTGTTCCACAAACGTACGGGGCGGAACGATGTGGAAATCAGAGACAACTTTCCGCTGAGCGAAGCCCAGATAAATCGCTTTGCCGACTACAACCAGGCGCGCGATATTCACTTGGCCTACCGGTATTTCAAGGAGTTCACCGCCGGGCAGGAGGTGGTGGTTCCTCCCGGCCGGTACTTTGCCATGGGTGACAACCGGGACAATAGCGCTGACAGCCGCTATTGGGGATTCGTTCCTCGAAAAAATATCGTGGGCAGGGCATTCATCATCTATTGGTCGTTCGAGACCGACCCGAGGGGACATTTGCACCATTCGCTGTCTGACCGGACCGGGCGGTTCGCCGATGTCTTGTGGAACTTTTTCCGCAAGACCCGCTGGAGCCGGACCTTCAAGCTGGTCGGATGAGGTCGGGCAGTCGCAGGGGCCAGATGGAGAGAAGAACGGTTCTTTCTTTGATGGGCTTGCTTCTGTTGGGGGCGGGCGCCTGGTGGTTTCTGCGCACTCCGTCGGAAGCGTCCGGACCCGGCTCGGCGGTGGATCGGAATGCAGCTCGGGCCTTTGCCAAAAAGCTGGGGACCATTGCCCTGCCGAAAGGGCATTCCGCCGGTGGACAGGCGGAATTCACCGAAACGGAGGTGGACGCCTTCCTCCAATTCGAGGTTTCGCAGCACTACCCCCAGGGGGTGAGACAAATCCAATTCCGCTTTCAGCAGAATGAGCTGTCAGCCCGGGCGCTGGTTGACTTCGATGAAATGCAGGCCGACGCTGCTTCTGCCGGCAGGTCCTTGGTCTGGGCTCTGCTGCAGGGCGAACACTGGATGGAGGTGTCCGGCAGATTTACGGCAGAGAATGGGCTGGGGCGTTACGACATCTTGGGGATCCGGATCGATGACCAGGAAATTCCCAAGGTCTTGATCGATTTCCTGCTGGCTCACTATGTGCTTCCCAAGTACCCCGGAGCGGGGCCGAACACCGATTTTGATCTGCCCTTCAATATCCGGAGCATTGAGTTGATGCCGGGCAAGGTATTCGTGCGCTATGGTTCCTGATGGCCGGCGGGGTCGTCCGTCGGAAACCCCTCCGAAGTTCCTTGGGTGCGCTGTTCAGCCGGCACCCAATACCCACTCCCGCACCCACTACCGACCGCGGCTGGTTCAGTTCGTGGAGCGAGGGTTCCAACCTCTCGGCAGGAACAGGCGGTCGTAGAGGTTCAAGGCAAAGCGATCGGTCATCCCGGCGACAAAATCGACTGCGGCCAGTTCCTCGGAATCTTCCGGTCTCCGGAAACTTTGCGGAATCCGATCGGGATAGGCCAACAGATGGTGGTAGATATCGCTCAAGAGCTTCTTGGCCTTGAGCAGCTCTTCCTTGGGAATACTGCGAGCGTAGACCGTCCGATACAGAAAGTGTCTCAGTCCCATCATTGCCTGCAGGGTCGGGGGGCTCATGGCGATGATTTGAAGGTCGGTTTCCAGGCTGGAGCGAATCACGTCACTGACCAGGGAGTTGATTCGGAGGGAGTGGCTGTTACCCAAGGCAGTTATCAACTCCTTGGGAATGTCGGACGGTCGGATGAGGCCCGACCGTAGCGCGTCGTCCAGGTCGTGGTTCACATAGGCGATCACGTCGGAAACTCTGACAACCTGACCCTCCAGGGTTGCCGGGCGTCCCTTGTCCTGCCTGGTGAACACCGCGCCCGCCCCCTTGGAATGTTTGAGAATTCCGTCTCTTACCTCCCAGCACAGGTTCAACCCCTGTCCGCCCTGTTCCAACTTGTCCACGACCCGCAGACTCTGGCAATAATGGCGAAAACCGCCGGGAGCGAGGTCATCCAGAATGGCTTCGCCCGCGTGCCCAAATGGGGTGTGGCCCAGGTCATGACCCAGCCCGATCCCCTCGGTGAGGTCCTCGTTCAGCCGCAGAGCCCGGCTGATGGTTCTGGCAATTTGGGCGACCTCGAGAGTGTGGGTCAGGCGGGTCCGATAGTGATCGCCCTCCGGTGACAAAAATACCTGGGTTTTGTGCTTCAAGCGTCGGAATGACTTGGAATGAAGGATGCGGTCGCGGTCGCGCTGGAAGGCGGTTCGGATTGAGCAGGCAGCCTCTTCCCTCTGGCGGCCTCGAGTTCGCACACTGAGGGTCGCCTGGGGGGCCAGGGTTTGGGCCTCGCGCTCCTCCGCCCGTTGACGAAGGGTCTCAATCATCAGGGAACAATTTTCCTTAACCGCTGCTCGGCTTCGGTAGAGGCAGGGGAAGTGGGGAAGTCGTTGATGACCTTTTCGTACATTTTGACGGCTTGTTCCTGCTTGTTCTGTCGCTCGTAAAGGAGGGCCATGTGCATTGCCAGTGTTTGTCCGGGAGTTGTCAAGGCATTGCGATCAACCAACTGCTGGTAAACCTCGGTTGCCTTGGCGATGTCTGCAGAGTCCTCATAAATTCTCCCCAGGGCTGCCAGTGCCAGAGCGCCGAAATCTGACTGCTCCTGGCTCAGAGGCTCAAGCAGCAGGACAGCTTCCGAGCTCCTGTCGAGCTGGTGGAGGCAAAGACCGGAGTAGTAGGTGGCGATCTTGCCAGCCGCCCGAGAATCGTGGCGGGAGACGACCTCCTGGAGTGCCGACAGGGCCTTTTCGTATTTCTCAGCAGACGTCTTGAAGAAAAACGGCGCTGTCGCGCCGGACGATTCGGCCTTTCCGACCGTTGCATGGTAGGTTGCCAGGGCTCGGGCCAACTCCTCTTTGGAATGCTCCTCCTGCTTGGCCGTGTAGTAGTAGAAGCCTGCGACCAGGAGGCCCACGACTCCCACGGCAGACAGACCACGCAGAATTTCCGAACGGTTGCTGGTGAAAAAGTGACGAAGCTCCTCCACCAGCATCATGAAGCGGTCTTCCTTTAGAATTTCATGCCGGGTGAGTCTTGCCAAGAGTTTCTCCCAGAGTTCTGAAGCTGCGAAAGGACGGGCCTATCGCCCGAGGGTCTGGATACGCCTGGAACGACCCAATGCTAGCAATGTCCGGTAGTGCTGTCAATTTGGCCTGGCTTGTCTGAAACAACCCTGTTTCACCCTCGGATGATCTGCCCGGCAGGGCAGGGGCCCCACTTACCTGAAACAAAAGAAAAAGAGTTATCCACGAAGGGCCACTAAGAACGACGAAGGGCCACTAAGGCGTTGAGGTTAGCCGCGACGGGATACCAAGGTCGCGAAGGGATGATCGATTTCTGATTGTTTCACTCTTGTATGATCCGCACATCAGGGCGGGGGCCCGACTTGTCTGAGACAAAACCGGGTTCGCGTGACGAAAAACCGGTTCAAGAGATTGAAACAACAGGGGTTGGAGAGGAATTGACAACGTGCCTGAATCACCCCAGTTTCACTCTCGAATGATCCGCACGGCAGGGCGGGGGCCGAACTTACCTGAAACAAACGCCTGCGCCTGGTGGCTGGAAACCGGTTCATAGTCAGGCATGGGTAGATTTTTGATTCACATGGATGCACAGGATGCACAGGATTTTTTTCGGAGACGGCTGGCTTGTGTTCCCGGACATCCTCAAATCCGCACACGATCATTGCCCGAGTCCGCGTCTCGTGCAGCAGCCTCCGGTCCTGATTATCCTGTGTATCCTGTGCATCGATGTTCAATTGATAGTCCTTCTCGATGGATCTGCCCAGTCGCGGGGGGCGGGCGCCCGGCTCGCAGGCAAACGGGAGTCTCCCAAAGGGGACAGGCCGGCTTTCAGAGAAGTCGCCCGCCGGATACCCCCCACCTCACCATCGGGACGACACCCCCGGGAGCGCGGGCGTCCCGCCCGCATGCTGTCCCTTCGGTTGCCGCTCAGTTTCCCTGCGATGTTGCAGCCGACCGCCCTGCCGGCGGGAACCGCATGGGCCCGGCCGAAGCAGGGCGCCGCTGCCGGTTGATTCCGGTGGAGGAGATGGCTGAAGCTGCGAGAGGATTTGTGCGGGCGGGACGCCCGCGCTCCCAGGGGGGCTTCCTCCCATGACAGGGTCACACCAACGGGACAAAAGTGCAGAAGCATTTTGGCGCCAGTTGTCGTTGAAGGAGGTCCATCAGTCCTCGTGCCTATTCGTGTTCATTGGTGGTTCGTCTTCATTGACGAACGGCTGTTTTTCCTTCAATGATCCGCACGGCAGGGCGGGGCGCGGCTAACCGGTGGTCCCCTTTCGAGCCCGTCGCCCCGAGGGCGGCTTCCTTGCAAGCCGCTTTGGGTTTACAACATCGACAAAACGTCATTAAATGGGGAAGTGAATCCGGCAGGGAGAGGGACGGGATCCTGAAGGGAGGCTGCGATCATGGAAATAGAGGATTTATCGGAGTTGTATGCCTACAACGGGTGGGCCAATGAGCGGGTCAGAGCATCCATTCAGGGCTTGGATCCGGAAGCCTTCAAACGGGATCTGGGAGCCAGTTTCGGCTCACTGCAGGGAACCGTGGCTCATCTGGTTTCGGCGCAGTGGAACTGGTTGAAACGGTGGAAAGGCCAGTCGGCAAACCAGCCTCTGCCCGTGCAACAGTTCGCGAGTCCCGGAGAAGCCAACCGCCGCTGGGTAGAAGTCGATCGGGCTCTGGCCGGCTTCGTCGACGGACTGGATGCCAGCCGTCTGCAGCAGCCCCTCGCCTTGACCACTCCTCAGGGGCGTAGGGTCTCGAATTTGCTGTGGCAGGCAATGTTGCATGTGGTGAACCACTCCAGCTACCACCGCGGGCAGATTGCCGCCATGCTGCGGCAAGTTGGCGCCACGCCGCAGGCGACGGATCTGATGCTCTATTTCCGCGAGCAGTCAAGCTGACTCCAGCCCGGGAGTCAGTTGAAGCAGGAACCGGTCCTTCCAGCCAAGTCTCTCAGTCAGGAGTGAATCCAACGCAATGTTCAACGCCAGAATCCTGGGCACGGGGAGTTACCTGCCGGAGAAAATTGTCACCAACGCCGATCTGGCAAAGGTGATGGATACCTCTGACGAATGGATCCGGCAGAGGACGGGAATCCGCGAGCGGCGTTTCGTGGACCCAGGGGTCGGACCTACCGATCTGGGCCTGCAGGCTGCTCGCCGAGCCCTGCAGTCTGCCCGGCTGGCGCCGGACCGGATCGACTTCATCATCTTTGCCACCTTGAGTCCCGACTACAGTTTTCCAGGTTGCGGCTGCCTTCTGCAGGAAAAGCTCGGCCTTGGCACCGTGGGGGCCCTGGATGTCCGCAACCAGTGCACGGGTTTCGTCTATAGTCTGGCCATCGCCGATCAGTTCATCAGGACCGGTACCTATCGTCACATACTGGTGGTCGGCGCCGAAGTCCATTCTTCCGGACTTGAGATGAATACCCATGGACGGGATGTTGCGGTGATCTTCGGTGACGGGGCCGGAGCCGTCGTCGTCGGCCGTTCGGAGAACGGAAACCGGAGAATTCTCTCCAACCCCTTGCACGCCCAAGGGAAATATGCCCGAAAACTATGGCTGGAGGCTCCGACCTCACTGAACCACCCCCGATTGACGGAGGAAATGTTGAAGGAGGGGCGGCATTACCCTCAAATGGACGGTCGCTATGTCTTCAAACATGCGGTGGACCGCCTTCAGGAAAGCGTGCTGGAAGCTTTGGCCGACAACCACCTGGAAATGGCGGATGTCGGCCTCCTGATTCTGCATCAGGCCAATTTGCGGATATCCGAAGCGGTGGTGAGATCCCTGAAAATCCCACCGGCACGAGTTTTCAGCAATATTCAAAGGTACGGCAATACCACGGCGGCATCCATTCCGATCGCGTTGGACGAAGCCGTTCGAGCGGGAAGGATTCAGCCGGGAGATGTGGTGGTGCTGGCCGCTTTCGGCTCCGGTTTTACCTGGGGCGCTTCCGTCCTGCGTTGGTAGGAAGCTAACGAGTTGAGGCAGGGATGGCCAATCGCTGGTTGAAGGCTGTGCTGGTCTACCTGGGGGCAACCGTTGTCCTGGCGCCGTCCGGGACGGCCTCTTCCGTCAGGATCCTGTTTGCCTCGCTGGAAGAGGGACGGGAGATCCTGGGGACCCGGGATGGGTTTATCCAGCGTTTGAGCCCCTTCGATCGCGCCTCCCGGTTGAAGACGGACCGGGAAGTGTCCGAACCTGAATTTTTGAAATTCGTCGCCAGTAAGGTCCTCGCCTGGGACAGCGCGGACAGGGACAAGGTCGAGCAGGCCTACGAGCGGGTTCAACCGGTACTAACCGAATTTCCCCTGAATTGGCCGGAGAGCGTCCATTTCATCCAGACGACGGGAGAAGAGGAGGGAGGTGCGGCCTATACCCGGGGGGAGGCCGTCATCCTGCCCCGGACCAGACTCGACGTGTCCCTGGAGAAGCTCTCCCGACTGGTCGCCCATGAGCTGTTTCATATCCTCTCACGCCACGATCAGGCACTCCGGGATCGATTGTACCGGGTGATCGGATTTGAAGGCTGCCCGGAGATCGAACTTCCAGCCCCCTTCACCCGGCGCAGGATCACCAACCCCGATGCGCCCATCAACGCCCACCGCATTCGCGTGCAGCAGGACCGGCGGTGGTTCTGGGCAATTCCGGTCCTTTACTCGAAGAGTGAGCGCTACGACCCCCTGCAAGGCGGTAGCTTCTTCAAGTATCTGCAGTTTCGGCTGCTGCTGGAGGCCGTGGAAGGAGACAGTCCCGGTCCTTCGGCGCCGTCCGGTTCCCCTCCCAAGCTGGTAGAAGTCAAGGAGGTGACGGGGTTCTTTGAGCAAATCGGAAGAAACAGCTCCTACATCATCCACCCCGAGGAAATCCTGGCGGTCAATTTTGCCTTGATCGTGACAGGCGAGACCAAACTCCCATCGCCTGAGGTGGCGGAAAGGATTCGATCCGTTCTGAGAGCCGGAGTCAATCAGACCGGCCCGGACGGACGGTAGAGGCGAGGGTTCCCCTCCTCTGAAAAGATGACGCTCCTGGCAGAAATGCCGTGGGGTTGCCGCGCTTCGGATTTGCTTGTCGGATGTAGCGGGGCACCTTCGAGGGTCTTCCATCATGTCGGGCCCTCGTTTACAAATCGGCCACGGCATGCTAATCTCCACGCCGTTCCGGGATTTAGAACCCTGAAACCGTTCCGTTAATGGGCGGTTGCAACAGCCCTTCTTCACCACCCTCACGCCATCCTGCCGGAGTGGCGGAATTGGCAGACGCACTAGACTCAAAATCTAGCGTGGGTTACCCCACGTGGGGGTTCAAGTCCCCCCTCCGGCACCATATTTTCCACCCATGACCCATTACTCCAAAAAGGATGGGTAGTTGGTCACAGTCGTGGCGGTCGGTTTTCTTTCCCAGCCTTTGATCGGCATCTATATGCTGGTTGAAGACGGTTGGTCCCTCCCTTTGGTTCCCTCCAAGCTGTTCATCAACGGCCAGGTCTCTCCCAATGCCTCCAAGTCGGTGGTGCTCGGCAGCATCGCCACCGAGGTGGTGGCGGTGTTGTAGGACGATCGGCCGGAGAACCATCCCCGTTTGAAGACCTCCATTCCTGTTTCCCTGTTCCCGTCGCGGATCTGGATGCCGAAGCCTTCACTGTCGGAAAATCCTGACAGGTGCCCGCCCGGGCATTCATCGAGCTCTGTTAACCTAAATGTTCTATTAACAATGTGTTAGAGAAATTTGGGTCAACTCTGAGAATTGGCAAGGCATGTGCATCAGGGGAGGGTGGTTCGACTTCAACTGCGGGACAGGCTCAGCCGCCTTCGTTCCGGCAGCGTTGAATCGGGGCTCCGAAGGAATCGATGGGGGCCGGTTGATTCCTGAAACGGTTTTTCTTGCAAATGGAAATGGGAGGATGTCATGAGCAATGCCAATTTCAGCCATGGAATGCAGTCGAAGATGGCCAGAACCGTAGGGGTGATGCTGGTTCTGACCCTGTTGTTATCGGGTGGGGCTCCGGAGGCAGCCGCCGGACTTTGGGTGAGGCGGGACTGGTCCAGGGTGCAGATAGTCACGCCTGGGACCCGAACCACGGTGCTGCTCTACAAGGACCGGGCCCCACGAGGGCAAAGGAAGATCAAGGGCGTTTTTTACTCGGCCCAGGCCGAATCCGTCACGCTGCTGCTGCCGAACGGGCAAACGCGCACGCTCCTCAAGCAGGATGTGCGCAAGGTACTGGTCCGGCGGCCGCTCAAGAAGCGCTACCAGGGATGGATCGCCGCCGGCACCGGCACCGCATTGGTAGTCCGTGGGATGTTACACCCGGGAAACGACTTCACTCCCTCGGGGAACCTGCTGGTGGCTGTGGTGGTCATCGCCCTTCCAACGGCCATCGCATTTCTGGCGGCGCCCAGGATGGGAGGCATCTATTTCGTGCCTCGCGATCGGCGGGAGGAGGCAGCCGAAGCCAAGAGCAAGAGCCAGCGGCCTTAGTTTGACGGCCATGCCGCCTGCCGGCCACATCGGTTCATCGACCGCCGGGGCCTGTCCCCACGATTGCTTTCCGAGGAGGATTCATGCTTCGTCCATATTTTGCTTGTTTCAGCCTGGTCACCGCCGCCGTCCTGATTCCACAGGCCGCCGCCGCACAACCCCCCCGTGTCGACCTGCGGGCCCACTGGGGTTACACCCACGTCCTGGACGATACACCGCCCCAGGCCTGGGTGGGCGGCGGTTCGCTGACGGCTGCCGTCGGTCCCAACCTGCGGCTTGGCGTGGAGGTGCTGAATGCCAACATGTTCGGCAAGTATCAGACTTACAAGGAACGGGCCAGGCTCATCACTCCGATAGCCGAATATGAGTTTCGGTTGAACCCGAGGTTCAAGCCCTACATGGTCATCGGCATCGGCTACACCCAGTACCGCTCCCATGTGCCGAACCCGAGGCACTATTTCGATCGCTCCTTGCCGGAATTCCATTGGGAGAAGCAGCCAGGCATCAACTGGAGTACCGGAGTGGGCGCCCGCTTGTTCCTGACCAGGCGCCTCTTCCTGGCCCCGGAAGTACGCATCGGCTTGCGCCCGATTCTGCGTTCGACCGTGTCTGTTGGCTTCGCCTTTTGAGCCGGCCGGACGCGGGTGCTCCAGTGCAATTCTTCGGCCTCGAGTTGCCGGGGTTTTTCCGGGCAAGCGGGTTGGTTGCCGCCCCGCAATGCTCGCCGGGGAGCGCCATGACGGCGCAGCCTTTTCCTCCCCAGCGCCCGCTCGCGACCGAAGGGAGTCCAGGGGAGTACGTTCCAGGGAAGCTGTGCGCCAGCCACGGGACAGGGCGCGCCCGGCACCGTCTGTATCCGCAAACCTTCAAAACAGGGCCAATAAGATGCTGTAGGTAAACTGTCTTTCGTGATATATCCAGCGACCATGAGATATTGGGCGACCCGGTGAGATATGGGGCTGGAGCCCCGCCGGTCATTCTGCCGCCACCCGTCAAAGACATTCATGCCCCCCTCTCCATTTTCAGTGCTGGACTACCTTCTCCTGTTCACCTATCTCCTGGTCATGGTCTGCATCGGTGTCTGGGTGGGCAGAGGACAGAAGGACACCAGGGAGTACTTCCTGGCCGGCCGTTCCATGGGGTGGTTTCCCCTGGGTATTTCCACCATCGCCAGCCTCTACAGTGCCATCAGCTACATGGGGACTCCGTCCGAGTACCTTACTCATGGCTCCAAGTTCGCCGTGCAGATGCTGGCCGCGTTTCCCTCGGCCGTGGTCGTCATCTACGTGTTCATGCCTTTTTACCACCGGCTCCAGGTCTACACGGCTTACGAGTATCTGGAGAAGCGCTTCAGCGTCACCGTGCGGTCTCTGGCCAGTGGCATTTTCGTCCTTTGGCGGGTCCTTTGGATGGGCACCGCCATTTACGTCCCCTCCCTGGTGTTGCACACGGTCACCGGCTTTGCTCTGATAGAAACCATCGTGGCGGTCGGCGTGGTAGCGACCCTGTACACCGTTGTGGGTGGCATGCGAGCCGTGATCTGGACCGATGTGGTGCAGTTTTTCGTGCTTTTTTGCGGTTCGATCCTGGCCCTGTGGGTGGTGGGTTCCGCGGTTGGAGGATTCTCCGGAATCTGGTCTGTCGCCGAAGCAGGGGGGAGGACGCAGGTCCTGGACTGGTCCCTGGACCCCACCGTTCGAATCACCACCTGGGGAGCCTTCCTGAGCGGCCTGGTGGCTCATCTGGGAACCTACGGCACCGACCAGGTCAGCGTACAGCGCTACCTGTCGGCCCGTTCCCTGAAGGTGATGCAACAATCCTTTCTCGTGAACATGGGCGGGGGCTTCCCTCTGGGGCTGATGATGATCTCGATCGGTTTGGGTCTCTACGCTTTCTACCAGCTCAACCCAGGCCAATTGCCCGCCGCCATCCAAGGGGACCGGGTTTTCCCCTATTTCATCGCCAGCCAGATGCCGGCGGGATTGAGGGGGATCATGATCGCGGCCATCCTGGCCGCGGCCATGTCGTCGATCGATTCGGGGCTGAATTCGGTCACCACGGCCATCATGAACGATTTTTTCAAGCGGTTTGGATGGTCTCTGGCCTGGATCGCGCCTTGGCTTCCCGGACCGGGCTCGCTGGAATTGGCGTTCTCGCGCCTGCTGACCCTGGGCCTGGGCGTCCTGGTCACCGTGCTGGCCTGTTTCGTGGGCCAATTGGGTTCCATCGTGGAGATTGCCGCCACTATTGTGGACAGCTTTACCGGGCCCATGCTGGGGGTGTTTCTTCTGGGAATGTTCACCCGCAAGACCGAGTCCAGGGGCGCCTTCCTGGGACTGCTTTTGGGCACTCTGACCACGGCTTATTTCATCTTCTACTCCGAAGTCTCCTTTCTCTGGTATGCGCCCATCGGCGTCTGCACCACGCTCCTGGTAGGCCAGACCACCAGCCGGCTGGTGGGCGGACCCGGCCAGGCGCCCCCGGATCTGGTGTTTCGGATTTTCCGGTCCAGGGAGTAGCCGGTCCGGCAGGTGGCCGCCTTGTCTGGAACACCCTACATTCACATGGATGCACAGGATGCACAGGATTTTTTCTGGAGACGGATGGCTTGAAGTCCTGGGCATCCGTGTTGCTTCAGGTAGAGCGTTTGCATTTGAGCCTGGGTTTGCCGAAATGGATGAGCCGTCCCACCGGCATGCCAGTCGCGTTATCGGAGCTTCCCAAAAGGGTGCAGGTCGGCTTTCAGAGAATTGGCCCACCGGATACCCCCCCCCACTGCACCATCGGGACGACACCACCCGGGAGCGCGGGCGTCCCGCCCGCATGCTGTCCCTTCGGTTGCCGCTCAGTTTCCCTGCGATGCGGCACCCGGCCACACTGCCAGCAGAAACCGCCTGGGCCCGGCCCAAGCAGAGCCATGGCGCCGTTGCCGTTCGATTAGGCGCCAAACTCGAATTCGTGTAGAATCCGAGCCCGAGTCGGCGCTTGAGTTGCTCACGTTCTGAGTCCGAAACTCCCTGTTCGAGGACCCCCAATGGACCAGCCGCTGTTTTCCTCCCTGGACTACTTCCTCATGCTGGCTTACATCCTTCTGGTGGTGGGGATGGGGGTTTGGGTCGGCCGCGGACAACGCTCCACCAAGGAGTATTTCCTGGCGGGCCGTTCCATGGGCTGGTTCCCCATCGGGATCTCCACCATAGCCAGTCTCTACAGCGCTATCAGCTACATGGGAGGCCCCTCCGAGTATCGCAGCTACGATTTGCGGATCACGGTGGGCATGCTTTCCATGATCCCCACGGCCTGGGTGGTCATGGTGGTCTTCATGCCCTTCTTTCATCGGCTTCAGGTCTACACCGCCTACGAGTATCTGGAAAAGCGGTTCAATGTGAAGGTTCGCGTGTTGACCAGCGCGGTGTTCGTTTTCTGGAGGATTCTCTGGATGGGAACAGCCGTCTACGTGCCCTCTCTGGTGCTGCACACCATCACCGGTCTTCCCTTGATTCCCATGATCCTGGTGGTCGGTGTGGTGGCCACGCTCTATACGGTGGTGGGGGGAATGCGGGCCGTGATCTGGACCGACGTGGCCCAGTTTTTCGTGCTCTCGGGGGGATCGGTGCTGGCCCTTTGGGTGGTCAGCACTCAGGTTGGGGGGCTTGAGGGCATCTGGTCCCTGGCGGAGCAGGGAGGCCGGACCCGGATTTTCGATTGGTCCCTGGATCCCACCACCCGGATCACCTCCTGGGGGGCACTGATTGGCGGCCTGGTAGCCAATCTGGGAATGTACGGGGCCGATCAGGTCAGCGTGCAGCGCTATCTTGCGGCCAAGTCGCTCAAGGGAATGCAAAAATCGTTCATTCTCAACACGGTGGGCGGTTGGGCCATGGGATTCCTGATGATCGGGATCGGTTTGGGGCTCTACTCCTTTTATGCCCTGCACCCCGGGAGTCTGCCGGCAACCATCGGCGGAGACAAGGTCTTTCCCTTTTTTATCGCCACCGAGATGCCGCTGGGCTTGCGAGGCATGATGATCGCCGCCATCCTGGCAGCCGCCATGTCGTCCATCGACTCCGGCCTCAACTCCTCGGTCACGGCGTTGATCACCGATTTCTTCAAGCGCTTTGGCTGGCTGGCAAGGGGAGGCGCTGCTTCCACGGATGACCAGGCCCGGCGTGAGTTGAAGGTCTCTCGAGCCTTGACCTTGGTCCTGGGGCTGGTGGTCACCGTGCTGGCTTGCTTCGTGGGCGCCTTGGGGACCATTATCGAGATCGCCAACAAGCTGGTGAACAGCTTTGCGGGGCCCATGCTGGGGATTTTCGTTCTGGGAATGATGACCCGCAAGACGGAATGGCGAGGAGCCTTCTGGGGCCTGGTGGTGGGCACGGTGGTCACGGGTTACTGCATCCTGGACAACAGCGTTTCCTTCCTCTGGTTCGGTCCCATCGGGGCGGTGGTCACGGTGCTGGCAGGGCAGGCCGTCAGTGCCCTGGCGGGCAGCCAGCAGACCGACCGGTCCGACCTGGTCTTCCAATTCCGGCGCATCTGGCAGAAAGGGTCCGGCGATGAATCGGCCGAGGCATGAGGCCAGGTGTCACAGCCGGGAGCAATTCAATTCCTGGCGCCAACACAGCTTATGAACAACACCCAGCAACCCAATCGATCCGCGGACGCCGGAATCCCTCCCTGGAATAGAGGAGACCTGCCTCCCTCGCCCCGTTTCGGACGGCGTCATCTCACGGCCCTCATCGGCCCCGGAGTTGTCATGGTGGGGGTGTCGGTGGGAGCCGGAGAGTGGCTCTTCGGTCCGGCCGTGACGGCCCAGTATGGCGGAACGCTTCTCTGGTTGGGCGGTTTGAGCATCCTCATGCAGTTGTTCTACAACCTGGAAGTGATGCGCTACACCCTCTACTGCGGGGAGCCGGTGCACGTGGGGTTCTGCCGATCCTGGCCCGGCCGCCGGGTCTGGATCCCGTTCTATGCGGTCCTGGAGTTTTCCAGCATCTGGCCTTTCATGGCCTCCAATGCGGCGGTGCCATTGGCGGCCGCCATGCTGGGCCATCTGCCCGGCGCCGGAATGACCAGTTGGCTGGGAGTTGAAATGTCGGAGGGGGGCCTGGTCAAGGTGCTGGGCTACCTCATCTTCATCCTGGCCTTTGTGCCCTTGATCTTTGGCGGAACGGTCTACCGGTTGATCGAGCGGCTCATGACCGCCAAGATGGTCATCGTGCTGACCTTCCTCACTTTCACCACGCTGTTCATGGTTTCCGGACGCAACGTTCGGGAGGTGTTCAGCGGCTTCTTTCGGGTGGGGGCGGCGCCGTTGCGCGCCGGTACCGTTATCGCCGACGGGCATTTTACGCTGAGCTCCCGGGAAGGCGGCGCCGGCTTTACCATCCGTGGAACCATGGAAAACGGCAGGGCGGTAGCCTTGTCATTTGCCGTGGACCGGGAGGGGGCCGTGCGGACGTTCGGTGTGGGGGATCCGGTTCCCGCCGGCCTGGAAAATCGGCGCAGGCGCATGCTGGAACGCGCCGGGAGGCTGGCTGGAAGAGGAGGCTTTTATATTGAGGTTGTCGAGGGGACAGCCGTTTTGTCGGCCGAAGGCAGCATCGACTCCGATCGATCCTGGCGCCCCACTGCTTTTTTTGTGAAGCGAAACGGTTTGGTGGAACGCTTCGAGAGCCTGGAGGAACTTCCACCGGCCTTTGCCCGCCGCCTGGGAGAACTGGTGGACCGCCAGGGACTGGAGCTGGTGAGCCTGCTCGGGTACGCCCGCGAGCATGGACGGTTGCCCTACCTGGAGTGGGCCATGCTGGCTGGTCTGGCGGCCATTGCCGGCGCCGGCGGCCTGTCCAACAGCCTCTTCTCGAACTATGCCAGGGACAAGGGCTGGGGGATGGGGGCTCGGGTCGGAGCCATTCCCAGTGCCGTGGGTGGATTGACCATCAGCCTCTCCCACGTGGGTGAGGTCTTTGCGATCAGCCGGGAATCCCTCCAGCGGTGGAAGGGCTGGATCCGCCAGGTTCGGCGGGATCAAGCCATCTGGGTCATTGGCAGCTTTCTGGGCATGGCCCTCCCCTGCATGTTGTCGCTGGAGTTCATCCGCAACGCTCCCATTTCGGGAAACCGGGTGGGCGCCATGGTGGCCGACGGTCTGGCCTCCCGGCACCCCGATTTCGGCTATATTTTATGGCCCCTGACCCTGCTGATCAGTTTCCTGGTGCTGGCCCCCAATCAGATCCACTCGGGAGACAACATCGCCAGGCGTTGGACCGACATCATCTGGACAGTGAGCCGCCGGGCCAGAACCCTGGGCGGCAACCAGGTCAAGTTCATCTATTACGGCATCCTGCTGGCGTATGGGGTCTGGGGCCTCTTTGCCCTCTCTCTGTTCGACCCCCTCCAAATTGCCAAGGTTGGAACGGTGCTGATGAACGTGGCCCTGGGAGCCAGTTCGCTCCATGTCCTTTACATCAACCATTCGCTGTTGCCGCCCGAGGTGCGTCCGGGCTGGATCAGCAGGATGGGCCTTGTCTGTTGCGGCCTCTTCTTCCTCGGAATCACCGTCATCGTGGTGCTTAAGGTGTAGTGCCTTAGCCTCAATCAGATCACATGTTATTAGAAAGAGGGACAAGGATTCCCGGGTCGTCATTGGAGACGCGGTTCACCCTGGTGCTGACGGCGCGCGGCTCGAAGGGGCCGGCACAGGGTTCCCGCACCAGATCGAGCAGTTGAGGCAGCGGCGAGGCGGGATCGAGCCACTGGGTGAATCGGCCGGGAGGGATGACCGCCGGCTGCCGCTCATGGATGTCGGCCAGCGCCGGTGAGGCGGCCGTGGTGATGATGGTAAAGGACTCGACCGGTTCTCCAGCTTTTTCCCAGCGCTCCCAGAGGGCGGCCAAAGACAGGGGCGATCCCCTGGCCAGAGCCACGAACCAGGGCTGCCTGGCGGGGCCGGCCCGCTTCCATTCGAACCAGCCGTTGGCTGGCACCAGGCAGCGGCGTGAACGGAAAGCGGCACTGAAGGAGGGTTTGAAGTGAACGCTCTCGGCCCGGGCGTTGATGAGGCGTGAACCGATCTTGATGTCCTTGGCCCAGAAAGGCACCAACCCCCAGCGCAGCCGCACGATGGTGCGGCGACCCGTTTGGTCCAGGCGACAGACGGCGAAGGCCTGAGTGGGGGCGCCGTTGTAACGGGAGTGGAAGTTCAGCAGAGGGGCGGGTCCGGACAGCGAGTAGAGGTGGTGAAGCTGCCCCCAGGTAAATTGCTGGGTAAATCGGCCGCACATGGTGGTTTGCTTTTGGTGCCCGTGAAGACGTCGCTGCCGGCGAAAATCATGGTCCGGAAATCCCCAGCCGACCCGTTCGGTCGATGACCTCCGGTGCCTGCTCCATCTCGGCTCCCGGCCAGGGACTCCAAAGGCTTGCACTGTCCTGCATAGGCGTAGGAATGTTACATTTTTGCCGGGACGGGTCAACTCCGGTGTTCTCCGGGGCCCAACCGGTTTCCCCCCGAGTGCCCGGTTTCCACCCCCCACCGCATCAGCCATCGCCTGGCGGCTCGGCTTCTGCGACTCCCCCTCAAGGGGGGAGTGATTGCCTGGGAGCGCGGGCGTCCCGCCCGCACAAGGCCGGGCACAGCTTCGCCTAACTCCCCTACTTCGATCAACGGGGACCGGTACCATTGTTCCCCTTCCGCCTGGCTGATGTGGTGCCCGACGACAGGGTTGCTGCCTGCAGAATCGCACTGAAGCTCAGCGGCCGCCAAGCGGCGAACGCTGCTGGCTGCCTGAAGCGTCGATAGCCCGGAGGCACCGGCGCGGGAGGACGCCTTGGCAGGAACAGGATGCGGGCGGGACGCCCGCGCTTCCAGGAAGTCGTCATCCCATGACATCACTTTTGCCTCTCAAGAGGGGAGTGATTCGGATGCTGGGGTGTTGCGAGCCGCACGGTAGACCCGGCTAGGCAATGAACATCGGGAGCCTTGTGCAGGCCCCAATCACTCCCCCCCCTTGAAGGGGAGTCGGCGAGACCAGGGCGGAGCCCGCAGTTGAGCCGGTGGGGGGCAAACACCGCGCCCCGTGAGTGAATGTCAGCGGCGCGTTGGCAGCGTCGTTCGAGCGCTAGAGGGTTTCCGGCAGGGCTCATCGCGCATCATCTTCCGATCGCTTAGGACATACGTTATGTAGGTATCACTCCTTGAAATCTTCTCGAGTGTGCACCCCCGGTGAGAAATGCGGGTTCAGGGTGGCTCACGGCGGCGCCGGCTCCTACCAAACGTACAAATCTGGATGGAAAGCCATAAAGTCGATTGCATGCGGGCCTTTCGATCCGTAAAATAGCGCTGTCCAATCATTTGGTTTTCCTCGAAGCGTTCGAGTTGAGAGAGTTGAGAAAGTGAGGGACCCTATTGCAAGCATTTGACTACGTTGCGCCCAAGAGTTTATCGGAAGCGGTGAGCTTGTTGGAGCAGAAGGGGGAACGGGCCCGCGTATTGAGCGGAGGAACCGACCTGATCGTCCAGGTGAGGGAGAACAGACTTGATCTGGACCTCATCGTGGACGGCAAAAAGATTGCCGAGCTGATGGAGTTGTCTTTCGATCCCCAATCGGGACTGACCCTGGGCGCCTCGGTTCCCTGTGTCCGCTTTTACGAAGATGCCCGGATTTCGCAGCTTTATCCCGGACTGAACGATGCCGCCACGCTGATTGGAGGGACCCAGATCCAAAACCGAGCTTCCTTTGGGGGCAATCTTTGCAACTCCTCACCGGCGGCTGACTCCATTCCGGCCTTGATCGCCCATTCGACCGTCTGCCTGATCGCCGGATCCGGGGGCACCCGCACCGTGCCGGTGGAAGAATTCTGCACCGGTCCCGGAAAGAATGTCCTGGGGCCCAAGGAGTTGCTGGTTTCCTTTCACGTTCCGCCTCCCCCCAAGCACTTTGGCGCCCACTATCTGCGCTTCATTCCGCGAAACGAAATGGACATCGCCGTGGTCGGCTGCGGGGCTTCGCTGGAGTTGGAATCCGACCTTCGCACCGTCAAGAAAGCGCGGGTTTCCCTGGGTGCGGTTGCTCCCACCCCGCTGCTGGTTGGGGAAGCGGCTGCCGAACTGGAAGGCAGGGAACTGGATGAGGGTGCCATCGAGAAGGCTGCGGCTGCCGCGCGGGCGGCGGCTCGTCCCATCACCGACATGAGGGGCACCGTGGAGTATCGGGTGCACCTGGCCGGAGTGTTGACCCGGCGCGCACTCGAGAAATCGTTAGAACGGGCCAAGGAGGATTGAGCATGGTGTCGAAAGTTCATGTGGCAGCGACAATTAACGGAGAACCGGTCGAGTTCCTGTGTGAGCCCAGGCAGAGCCTGTTGGAGGTCCTGCGGGACGAATTGAAGTTGACCGGCAGCAAGGAGGGATGCAACAACGGAAACTGCGGAGCCTGCAGCGTCATCCTGGACGGGTTGCTGGTCGATGCCTGTATCGTGCTGGGCGCGGAGATCGACGGATGCACGGTGGAAACCATCGAGGGCCTGATGGGGCCGGAGGGTCTGCATCCGCTACAGCAGTCGTTTCTGGAAAATGCCGCCTTGCAGTGCGGGATTTGCACGCCGGGTTTCATTATAGCCGGCAAGGCCCTGCTGGATAAGAATCCTCAGGCTACCGAGGGCAACATCCGGCACTGGTGTGCCGGAAACCTCTGCCGCTGCACCGGCTATGACAAGATTGTGCGTGCCATCATGGAGGCCGAACCCCAATTGGAGGTGAAGAAATGAACCCCACCCAGACGATGGACCCAGTCAAAACGGAGGTCGAACAGAAGTACAAGGTCATCGGGACCCGGCCCATACGCCATGACGGTGTGGACAAGGTCACGGGAAGGGCCGTCTATGGCGCCGACGTTCAGTTGCCGGGCATGCTCCACGGGAAGGTCCTCCGCAGCCCTCACGCCCATGCCCGAATCAAGTCCCTCAACACCCAAAAGGCCGAGGCCCTGTACGGTGTGAAGGCGGTGATGACGGCAGCCGATTTCCCGGACGCGGGGAGTCGCACCGCCAACCTGGGAGAACTGGGCGAAGTCCCGCTAAAGCCGATGTGCGACAACGTGATGGCCTCGGACAAGGTGGTCTATCACGGCCACGCCGTGGCGGCGGTGGCGGCTACCAATCCCCACATCGCCGAGGAAGCCTTGGGGCTGATTGAAGTCGAGTACGAGGTACTGCCGCCGGTCATGGACGTGCTGAAGGCGATGGAGGAAGATTCGCCCTTGTTGCACGACGATCTCTACACCGATGAGTTGGGGGAGAAGAGCGCCAAGCCAAGCAACGTGGCTTCTCACTCCCGGCACGTCTTAGGGGATATCAACCAGGGGTTCGCCGCCGCTGATCATATTTTGGAACGGGAGTATCGTTGCGCCACCGTCCACCAGGGATATATCGAGCCCCACGCCGCCACCGCCATGTGGAATCCGGATGGCTATCTGACGATGTGGGTGACCACTCAGGGCGCCTTTACCGTCCGCACCAGCGTTCATCAGATTCTGGAAATCCCCGTTTCGAAATTGAAGGTCATCCCCACCGAAATCGGAGGCGGTTTCGGCGGGAAGATCCCGGTGTACGGGGAGCCGGTGGCCGCGGTGCTCTCGCGGAAAGCCAGGCGGCCGGTCAAGGTGGTGATGGACCGGACCGAAGTCTTTCAGGCGACCGGACCGACTTCCGGCTCCTACGTCAAGCTGAAGATGGGTGTCACCAACGAGGGGCGCATCACGGCGGCCGAGACCATGCTGGCCTACGAGGCCGGTGGCTACCCGGGTTCCGTCGTAAGCCTGGGCGGTATTTGCATGTTTGCCCCCTATAACGTTGAGAACCTCACTATCGACATGTATGACGTGGTGGTGAACAAGCCCAAGACGGCGGCCTACCGGGCTCCGGGAGCCCCCAATTCGGAATTTGCTGCCGAGTGCATGATCGACGAGTTCTGCCAGATTCTCGATATGGATCCCATGGAGATTCGGCTGAAGAACGGAGCCAAGGAAGGCGATATTCAGTGCCACGGGATTCCTCATCCTCGGATCGGCTGCCTGGAGACGGCCGAGGCGGCCAGGGACTGCGAACACTACCAGACTCCGCTGGAGGGGCCCAACCGGGGCCGCGGGGTGGCTTCAGGCTATTGGGTCAATGCGGGCCTGACCTCGAGCGTCACCGCACGGCTCAATGGCGATGGGACCGTCACCTTGCAGGAGGGTTCCACCGATATCGGAGGCACTCGGACCTCCATCGCCATGCAGTTGGCCGAGGTTCTGGGGATCCCGGTCGAGGATGTCATTCCCTCGGTGGCCGATACCGATTCGGTGGGATATACCGAGGTCACCGGAGGAAGCCGGGTCACCTTCGCCACGGGTTGGGCGGCCTACAACGCGGGTCAGGCCATTCGGAGCCAGCTCCTCGAGCAGGCGGCCGAAATCTGGAAGGTCGACAAGGACCAGGTGTCGTTGGCCGACGGAGTGATTGCAACCACTAACGGCGACTCCAGGACCATGACCATCAAGGAGCTGGCGGCCGACCTCAGCCAGAAGGGCATCGACATCGGATCCCGGGAGACGGTCACTCCCCAGAACCACGGAGGGGCCTACGCCACCCATATCGTGGACGTGGAGATCGATCCCGATACCGGAAAGGTCACCATCCTGCGGTATACGGCCGTTCAGGACGCGGGGAGAGCCATTCACCCCAGTTACGTGGAGGGCCAGATGCAGGGCGGGGTGGTGCAGGGCATCGGTTGGGCTCTGAACGAGGAGTACTTCTACAATGAGTCCGGGCATTTGATGAATTCCAGCTTCCTGGACTACCGCATGCCCACCAGCCTGGATCTGCCCATGATTGAAACCATCATCGTGGAAGTGCCAAACCCGGGGCACCCCTACGGTGTACGCGGGGTCGGCGAGGTACCCATCGTCCCGCCGCAGGCAGCCGTCTCCAATGCCATCGCTCGGGCCGTCGGGGTGCGCCTGGGCGATCTTCCCATGTCTCCCCAACGGGTGGTGAAGGCGCTGTTGGCCAAGAGTTGAGGGAGCCTGATCTAAAGACCAAACAATCGGGCTCGAGGCCGGGAAAGCGGCTTCGAGCCCTTTTTTGTGATCCGAACCGGGCAAATAGAACAGAAAGGCGACATCATGGCTATTGTCCATATCCCGGCTCTGCTGCACTCCCTGACGGGCGATGTCAGAAAACAGGAAGTTGATGGACGAACGGTGGGAGAGTTGATCGAAGAGTTGGAGCGGCTCTATCCGGGGATTCGGAACCGCCTGTTGGAGAATGGCCATCTCCGGTCGGGCCTGGCAATCTTCGTGGATGGGATGGTCCGGCGGGAGGCTCTGGAGTTTGAAGTCACTCCCGAGAATGAGGTGCTGTTCGTCCCGGCAGTTGCGGGAGGCCGCGGCAGGACCGGGCTTCCGGCGTAGCCAGAGGTCTGCTGTTGGAGTGACTGGCGATGGTTCTGCCAGGCGTTTGCTTCTCCCGGGACTTACCGGCAGAGTGGAACGTTGGCGTGGCGGCGGCGGGCCCTTGAGCGATTCCCGCGTGTCGCCCTCCGGGATGACATTCCGTTCGTGAAAGGTGACTGTTCATGCGCTGGAAATTGGTTCCAGGCTGGGTCGCGGTGCTCTTTCTGTGCGGTGCGCAGCATCTATCGGAATCGGTGTCCGGGCGAGACGGGGAAGGGAGGCAACAGCCGAGCCTGGCAAGGACCCTTCGGGACGCTGGCGTCCAATTCAATACCTTTCAAGGGCTTGCAGGATCGGATCTGCAGCGCGAGCTCTCCAACGACGTCGTGTTGGAGATTCACGATCCCCTCAATTGGGCAATCGCCTTCTATTACCTAGATTCCATGATTGAGGGCAAATATCTGCCCCAAGAGTTCTGGTTTGCGATGAGTCAGGATGGCGAGGCCAGAGCCCAACGGTTTTTGTCGGCTGACTTCGGATTGCGAAAGAGCCCGGGCGCCTTGTTGCGAATTCACCAGACCCGCGATTTCGCTATTGTCACAGGGCACTCGTCTCCCTCCCGCGGGCCTTTGTTGGTGATTCGAAAACGAGACCTCAAGGGTATGTTCTCTTTTGACGGAACGGTGTCTCAGACCATACCGCCCAACAGCCTGGTATATAGTCCCGGCGTGGTGCATTTCGCCCCAACCCATCCGCACAACGTTCGATTCATCGATCTTGAGACGCGGCACGACCGTGAGATCTATCCGCTCAAGCCCCCTGGGCAACTTTGGCAGCGGAGGGTCCGCTACCTGACCCAACGGTATCGCGAGTGGGGAACACGGCTGGGAAATCACCATGGAAATCCGGAACTGTTCAACCGCTACCTTTCCCGAACGCACTATGACCCGGTTGCCGACAGGCTATGGCTCCATATGTTTTTCGGTGGACGGGAAAGATGCGGCCTGGAGTACGAGGACGGTCTGGAGGATGTTCTGGTGATCTACCGAGACTTCAGTACCAAACCCGTTGCCACGGAAGTGTTGCTGAAAGAGGCATTGCAGGAACACGGCGCGAAGGGATTGGACGAGTTGGTTGAAAAGCCGGAGAAGAAGCCAGGTTCAGTGAGGCTGAACTGAGGAGGCGCCTCCCGTGCTCGATTGTCGCCGTCTGATTCTGCGCACGGCGGCTGCCCGGGATGGCTGGAGCCACCATTGGTAGATTCCATCGCACGGATCCCTGTTGCGGGTGAATCATGAGCAAGGCCAGGGAAGTCAAGTCGGGCAGGCGAGCGGCGCCGCCGAGGGAAGAGCTGGCCGAGCTGTTGGAGAGGGCGCGGCAGGTCGCAGGCCAAACCAGGCAGTTGATTGACGAGGCCCTGACCCGGAGGATCAGCCACCGGCTGAAAGCAGACAACAGCTTTGTGACCGAGGTGGATCTGGCTGTAGAACAATATGTCAGGTCGGCCTTGAGCGTTTGGTTTCCCTCTCATGGCATCCTGGGCGAGGAATTCGACCCTCACAACCCGGATGCGGACTACCAGTGGATCATCGATCCCGTTGACGGAACCCGCAGCCTGCGCCATCGGGTCCCGCTGTTCGGAACACTCCTGGCGCTGCGCTTTCGAGGTCATCCGGTCCTGGGCGTGATCGACTTGCCGGGTCTGAAACGCTGTTACAGCGGCGCCGTGGGCTTGGGAGCCTGGTGCAACGGCCGCCGACTGCAAGTCGTCGATCTGGGCCGGGACGATTCTCTTGAGCAGGAGATCCTGTCGGTTGGAGAGAGAGTCCAGTTCCAGAAAGCAGGAAAGGCGGAAGCGCTGGAGCGCCTGCACCGGTCCCATCCCAGCGTTCGAACCTACTGCGACTGCTTCGGCCACTGCCTGGCTCTGGAAGGCTCGGTGGGAGCCATGATCGATCCTGATTTGCACCTCTGGGACGTGGCGGCCACGGTGGTGCTGGCCGGAGAGGCCGGTTGCGAGTTCCGTTGGTTGCGGCGGGATGAGGGGGGCCGCAAGGGCGGCTGCTACGATGTGGTGTTCGGAAAGCCCAGGGTGGTGGATTGGGTGATGCAACTGTGGAACCGGCAGTCGTTTTAGTGGAGAGTGGAGAGTGGTCAGCGGAGGGTTTCGGGAACCGGCAAGCACCTGATGAACTGACTGCGCTTATCTGAAACAAAACTTGTTTCACTCTCGGATGATCCGCCCCGTCGTGGGGGACGGGGGCCCGGCTTATTTGAAGAACTGCACCGAGACCGACAAGATGCTTTCCGTCTCGATTAAATAGTCGTTCGTGCCCTCTCCACTCTCCACTCTCCACTCTCCACTCTCCACTTTTAACCTGGTTGCGCCGCCGTCCCATACGACGAGGCGACTCATAAGGGGCGAAACAGGGGTGTTCCAGACAAGCCCAAGGAGACCGTGATGGCGGAACTCAAGGAAGATCAGCCTCTTTACCTGCCGGACCTGTCCCACCTCGAACGGGAGGGCCTCCGGTTCTTTATCGATGGCGAGGGACCCAACTGGCTGGCCACCGGCCGGCGGGGAGCCCGGCTGCTGGATTGGTTGCGGGAGCCATTAACGGTTGGAGCTCTGAGCCGGCGTTACGCGGAGTGGCTCCAACTGGATGCCGCCAAGTCCTGGCTGCATGTGCATTCCTTTGTCCGCGACTGCCTCCGAACGGGCATGTTGTCATTCACACCCTTTGAGCGTGCTCCCTACGCCGGTCGCTCGGCCCATCTGCGGGTCGACAAGCTCTCCGAAGTCTGGATCCATACCAACAACTCCTGCAATCTTTCCTGCACCCATTGTCTGGTCAGCTCGTCGCCGGCGGCGGATCCGGGACTGCCGACCTCTCGACTGCTCCACATCATCGACCAGGCCTGCGAGTGCGGGGTCGAGCGCTTCTACTTCACCGGAGGAGAACCGTTCGCGCGTCCCGATATCTTTGAGTTGATCCAGACCGTCACCGAAAAGAAACAGGCCGAGCTCATCATCCTGACCAACGGGCTGTTGTTCCAGGGAAAGCGGCTGGATCGGCTCGGTCAGATCAGCCGGGACCGGCTGAGGCTCCAGATCTCACTGGACGGCGCCGTAGCGGAAACCAACGATCGCTACCGCGGGCGCGGCACCTTTGACAGGATTGCCGAAGGGACTCGGACGGTAGCGGGGCTGGGGTTCCCGGTTTCCCTGACCACCGTGGTCACCCGCGAAAACCTGGAGGAACTGCCCCGGATCACCCAGTTCGTCAAGGACTGGGGTGCGCAGTCGCAACACCTGATGTGGATGCACCGGCGGGGGCGGGTCCTGGAGACCGACCAGGATGCATTCCCCTCCTGCCAGGACCTGATCGGGGCAGCCCGGGCCACCGCTCAAAAAGCCGGAAGGCTCGGCATCAGGCTGGACAATCTGGAGTCCTTGAAGCTGCGGGTCAACGGGAGGCCGGGGGTCAAATACGACCTCGGGAACCAGTTCTGGGATTCCTTGTGCGTCTATTCCGACGGCACCGTCTATCCTTCGGCGGCCTCCGCCGACCACAAACCCCTGGCCGCCGGAGTGGTCGACAATGGAAATTTACGTCGGATCTGGCAGGACTCCCCGGTGGCCCGACAATTTCGGCAGGCCTCTGTTGCAAACAAGTCCTGGCTCCGGGACGACCCCTTCCGATTCATACTCGGAGGCGGAGATATTGAGCACAGTTATTTCTTCAGCGCCAACCAGTCCGGGAGGGGGGACCTGCATGCCCCCGACCCCTACTATGAGGTTTATCGCGCCCTGGCTCAGGACATCATGGTTGAGTTGGCGCAGGAGAAGCGGCGCAGCCTGAACAGCCGTTCCGGTTTCGATGCCCCGGTGGTCTACCATTCGATGGGTGAGGGCGCCGTCGCCTGCGGCACGGATAGGGATCAGATCGATGTCGGCAGCGAGACCTCGGTAGCAACCCTGCATTCCAACTGCGTGCTGGCCTTTGATATTGAACGGTCCCGACGGGTGGTGCGGGAGTTTTACGCCAAGGCCGCAGAGGAGCCCCAGGCGGACCTTTGCTGTCCCATGGACATTGACCCGGCTGAGGTCAGCCATATCCCCAGGGAAGTGATGGATCGCTTTTACGGTTGTGGTTCTCCGGTTGGCCTGGCTGAATTGGTTTCCGGGGAAACGGCGCTGGATCTGGGATCGGGAGGCGGCATCGATTGTTTCATCGCCGCCCGCAAGGTAGGGCCCTCGGGAAAGGTCATCGGCGTGGACATGACTGCCGAGATGCTGGCCGTGGCCAATCGGAACCGGACCGCCGTAGCGGAAAAGCTGGGCTACGACAACGTCGAGTTTCGCCACGGCTTTCTGGAACAGATTCCGGTGAAGAGCAAGACCATTGACCTGATCACCTCCAACTGCGTCATCAATCTCTCACCCGACAAGAAGGCGGTGTTTCGCGAAATGTGGCGGGTGCTGAAGGATCATGGCCGCGCCGTGGTGAGCGACATCGTCAGCCGGGAATCGGTGCCTGACCACCTGCGGGTCAATCCGAGGTTGTGGGGGGAATGTCTGTCGGGAGCACTGACTGAAGAGGAATTTATGGCCTACCTGGAACAGGCCGGATTCCACGGCCTTCAGGTCTTGAAGAGAACCTACTGGAAGGAAGTCGAGGGGTGCAGGTTCTATTCGGTTACCCTGCGGGGTTTCAAGTTCGAAAAGACCGCCGGTTGTCTCTTCACGGGGCAGCGGGCCGTCTATCTCGGGCCTCAGAAGGCAGTCATGGACGAGGAAGGACACCTCTTCCCGCGCAACGAACCGGTTGAGGTTTCCGCCGACACGGCCGCCAAGCTCAGCCGCCCCCCATACCGGGGGTCGTTCCTCATTCTGGGGCAGGGACGGGAACTGCTCCTGGTCGATGACGACTGCTGTTCGCCCGGCAGCTCGTCCTGTTGTTAAGCGGTCAACTCCACTTCCCACACCTCGGTGCTCACCGATCCGTCATCCTTCACCGCAACCACTCGGTATTGTGGTGGGAAGAGCTTCAAGTGTGGGGGTCCTTCATCATAGCTCAACCTGTAGGTGATGGACCCTGTGCCGAAGACGGGAACCCGTCCGATGCGCGTTTCCCAGGGGTAGTGGGTGTGTCCGTGAAATACCGCCGCGACCGAAGAGTCGCGAATCAGGTTCTGCAGCCGCGGTAGATCTTCCGGCGTCATCCTGTCGAACTTTTCCACGCCGACGTGGACCGGTGGGTGGTGGGTGAGGATGATGGTGGGAACCGATCGCTGCAGTTGTGTTTCAAGCCATGCGAAGGCGCTCGGCTCCAGAGTGTAGACGTCGGTCTTCCATGCTCCCCAGTCCAGACTGAGAAAACGGATACCCCCGATCTCCCAGCTATAGTTGAACAGGCCGTGACGGGGCCCGTGGGGGAAGATCCGCGCTCTGCAGGCGTCGCGGTCGTCGGCGTTGCCCGGGATGTAGTACCAGGGCAGGTCCAGGCCATGAGCACGAGCGGTGAGCGGACCCGGCGCCGGACCGTCGCCTTCCAGTCCATAGATTGAGCGGGCGCCCTCATAAGAGGCGGGGCGGGACGAGGTGCAGATCATATCGCCCGTGTGGGCTATGAAGGCGGCTCCATGGCGGTCGTGGCGGGCAATGTGGGCGAGGGCAGCGCTCAGGGCGCGTCCCGCTGCATAGAAATGCAACAAGGTGTCGGCCGTTTCGCCGACGTGCGAGTCCGTGATTTGAATGAACTTCAGTGACAACCCTCGCCCCCGGACTGACAAGCGGCTTGCGGACGCTGCCGAACGACCAGCCTCCGACCTGAATGGACCACTCCTCCGCAAGCCGGAGCGGTCCCCCAAGTAGGGAAGAGCCCCTAATTCCTGAGAGACATCATTTTCGGTTCTTTTCCCTTCCCATACCAGGTGACTTCTCCGGTTAGCGCCTTCAGGAATTCAACCAGATCTTTCTGGTCCTGCTTGCTGAGGTTCAGTTTCTTGACCTTGGAGTTCAGCCACTTGTTGGCATGGCCCCCCTTGTTGTAGAAATCGACGACTTCTTCCAGCGTCTTCTGAGAACCGTCATGCATGTAGGGGCCGGTCTGGGTAATTTGCCTCAGAGTAGGGGTTTTGAAAGCTCCCTGGTAGCCTTCCAGCTTCTGAATGGCGTAGCGGCCCAGATCCGGCTTCTTGGCGTCCATCGCCACACCCAGGTTGTAGTAATTTTCATCGCTGAAATTGAAGCCGACGTGGCAGGTTTCGCAGTTGCCCCGGTTCTCGTCCTTGAAGATCTCGTAGCCCCGTTGGGCGGCTTCACTCATGGCGTTCTTGTCTCCAGCCTGAAAGCGGTCGAAGGGACTGTTTCCGGCCAGGATGGAGCGTTCGAAGGTGGCGATCGACTTGGCGATATGGTCCGCGGTCACCCCGCCGTCGGGAGGAAAGGCGGCCTTGAACAGAGCCACGTATTCGGGGTCCTCCTGCAAGCGCTTGACGACCGTTTCCATATCGGGCATGGCCATTTCGATCGGGTTCTGCATCGGGCCCAGCGCCTGTTCTTCCAGGGTGGCCGCGCGGCCATCCCAGAACTGCCGCAAGGTGAAGATGCGGTTGAAGGCCGGAGGAGACTGTCGCCCGCCCTTTTTCCCTTCGACCCCGGATGAGAACTGGTTGGGATCGGCAAAACCGTTCTCGGGAACGTGGCAGGAGGCGCAGGAAATTGAATGGTCGACCGAAATCCTGGTTTCGAAGAAGAGCCGCTTGCCCAGCTTGAGCTTCTCTTCGGTTACCGGATTGTCCTCGGGGATAATGGCCGATTCCGCGTCCAGGCCGAGAGGAAAGGTCAGTTCGTACGGTCCCGGCTCTTTCTCGGCAACCTCACTGGATGGGCTGCAGGCGGCCAGGAGGAAAGCAGTCAGCAACAAGCCGAAACCGGCGGAAAGACCACGAACCATTTTGTTTCTCCTTTTTGCTTCGCGATGTTTGCGGCTATAGCACAGTGTCCCGTCGAATCCCCCGCATGCGCGCTGTGGATCCTGAAATCGGCAAAAGTGAGGACGGAAACGCCGGTCCCGAACCCCGGTCCGGATCGACCGGGTCGGCTGAGCCGGCGCCGGTTATTCTAGCACCACGCTTTCCAAAATACTAACCGGGATAAGACCCCGTGGCGAGCCCGCATTTCTCACCAGGGGGCGTGATGATGGCTTCCGGATCGAGGGCGTCGCGGTTTTTCCTTGAGGCGCTTCCCCCCACCCTATAGCATTGGGCCGCTGTCGGGAGGGCCGGTCCCTTGCGCTCGGAGGAGTCTGTCCATGAAAGTCGTCGTACCGCGGGAACGCCATCAGGGAGAGCGGCGGGTAGCCTTGATTCCCGACCAGGTGGAGCGGCTGGTCCAGAAGGGAATTCAGGTAGCCGTGGAGGCTTCAGCGGGATCGGGCGCCGGCTGCCCTGACGAGGCCTATCGGTCCGTCGGGGCCGAGGTCTCAACCCGGCGAGAGCACATGCTGGCGGCTGCCGACCTGGTTGTCGGAGTTCGATCCCTTCCCGCGGAAGACGTGGCCCGGCTTCGAGACGGTTGTCTTTCCATCAGTTTCCTGGATCCGTTCCTGGCTTCCGGGTTGATTGAACAGATGAGAAGTCGAGGGATCAGCGCCATCAGCATGGAGCTGATTCCCAGGACCACCCTGGCGCAAAAGATGGATGCCTTGAGTTCACAGGCCAGCCTGGCCGGGTATGTGGCGGTGATCCTGGCAGCCGAGTCCCTGGACAAGATCTTTCCCATGATGACGACCCCGGCTGGCACCATCTTTCCGGCGCGGGTGTTCGTGCTCGGTGCGGGAGTGGCAGGTCTCCAGGCCATAGCCACGGCCAAGAGGCTGGGAGCTCGGGTCGAGGCCTACGACACGCGCCCGGCGGTGGAAGAGCAGGTCAAGTCGCTGGGAGCCCGCTTTGTGAAGATCGATCTGGGCGATACGGGAGAGACGAAGCAAGGCTATGCGAGGGCGCTCTCCAGCGACCAGTTGGACCGGCAACAGGAGGCGTTGGCCGCTGTCTGCGCTCAAGCGGATGTGGTGATCACCACCGCCCAGATTTTTGGCCGCCAGGCCCCCCGGTTGATCACCGCGCAATCCCTGAGCCGGATGAGACCGGGCAGCGTGGTGGTGGACCTGGCCGTGGAGCGCGGGGGCAACGTGGAGGGTTCGGAAGTGGATCGAATCATTGCGACGGGAGGAGTGAAGATCATCGGCTTGGCCAACCTGCCCGGCCGGGTCGCCGCCCACGCCAGTCAGATGTATTCCAGCAATCTTTTCCATCTCATCGGGGAATGCCTGGACGAAGGTAAACCCCGTCTGCACCTGGATTTAAGCCACGAGGTGCTGCGCGCCTGCCTGGTAACCCACCAGGGCCGCATTTTGTATGAGGGAATCGGCCCGTCTGTCAATCGCTGAGGAGATCTCATGTCCGGGGACGTGATCTTTTTTATGTTTATCCTGATGCTTGCCGTCTTCCTGGGTCTCGAGTTGATTTCCAAGGTGCCGGCGACGTTGCACACCCCGCTGATGTCGGGCTCCAACGCCATTTCCGGGATTACGCTGGTCGGGGCCCTGCTGGCCGCAGGGTCCGCCGACAGCACCCCTCTCAGCATCGGTCTGGGGACGGCCGCGGTCACGCTGGCCACCATCAACGTGGTCGGTGGCTACCTGGTGACCCAGCGGATGCTGGCCATGTTCAAGAAGAAGCGCGGTGACCGCCAGTGAGCCTTTACATCCAATTGGCTTACCTGCTGGCGGCCTTCCTGTTTGCCCTGGGCCTGAAGTTGATGAGTTCCCCGGATACGGCTCGCCGGGGGAACCTGGCCTCTGCCTGCGGCATGCTCCTGACGGTGGTCGTCACCCTGCTGCATTCGGAGGTGGTGGAATACCAGTGGATCCTGGTGGGAATTCTCGTCGGTTCAGCCATAGGATCCTTGGCGGCAACCCGCCTGCAGCTCACCGAGATGCCGGAGCTGGTGGCGCTGTTCAACGGCTTTGGCGGAGGAGCCAGCCTGCTGGTGGGCTGGGAGGCCTACCATCGCCAGCCGCTGCAGGACCCATTGGGTGCGGTGACCATTCTGCTCGCGGTCGTGATCGGCGGGGTCACCTTCAGCGGCAGCCTGGTGGCCTGGGGCAAGCTGAAGGAGATCGGTTGGCGATCCTTTGGCCTCAGCAGGCCGCTGCTCTTCCCGGCACAGCAGCCCATAAATTTCCTGTTGCTGGCGCTCCTCTGCGTGGGCGGCGTGTTCTTCGGTCTCGATTCCCCGGAGAGCCAGACGCTGTTCCTGGTCCTGATGGCTTTGGCCTTTCTGCTTGGCATCATGGTGGTGGTCCCCATCGGCGGGGCCGACATGCCGGTGGTCATTGCTCTTCTCAACAGCTATTCCGGGCTGGCAGCCTGCGCGGCGGGGTTTGTGATCTTCAACAACATCCTGATTGTGGCCGGTGCGCTGGTGGGAGCCAGCGGTCTCATACTGACCAATATCATGTGCAAAGCCATGAACCGGTCCCTCACCAACGTGCTGTTCAGCGGTTTCGGAGCCGTTGCCGGGAAAGCCCGCAAGGGGACCGGTGGCGACCCCCGGCCCATCTCGGCCGAGGACGCCTACTTCATTCTGGAAGCGGCCCGGTCGGTCGTTTTCGTGCCGGGTTACGGCTTGGCGGTCGCCCAGGCCCAACACGGGGTGATGGAGCTGGGGGAGCTATTGGAACACAATGGCTGTGACGTCCGCTATGCCGTACATCCGGTCGCCGGCCGGATGCCGGGACACATGAACGTCCTGCTGGCGGAGGCCAACGTGTCCTACGATCTTCTGGTCGAGATGGAGGACGTCAATCCCACCATGGAGACAGTGGACGTGTGTGTGGTGATTGGAGCCAATGACGTGGTCAACCCCGCCGCCAGGGATGACTCCGAGAGTCCCATTTACGGGATGCCGATCATCGAGGTGGACCGGGCCAAAGTGGTGATTGTGCTGAAGCGGTCCATGGCAGCCGGGTTCGCGGGGATTGACAACCCCTTGTTCTGCAAAGACAACACCCGCATGCTCTTTGGAGATGCCAAGAGCAGCCTGCACTCCGTGCTGGGAGAATTCAAGCGGAGTTAACCCACAAATTCCTGCTGAAAAATCCGGCCGTCCTCCAATCGCATTGCCGTCAACCGTCCTCCTCGGAAACAGTTGCTGTCGAGGCCTGCGACTCCGGGTGCCTGGAACAACCCCAGGGCGGCCCAATGCCCGAAAACAATGGTGGCCGAGCCGTTGCGCCGGCCGGGAAATGCAAACCATGGGATGAGGGTGTCCGGCACCTCCGCCAGGGGACCCACGAAGCTCAGATCCATGCTTGCGTCCGGGTTGAGCGTCCTCAGTTGGGTCATGGCTTTGAGGGCCAGCGCCAATCGTAATGCCCCGGGGTCCCTCTCCGTGAACCCGGCCGGGTTTCCCGCCAACAGGCACCGCAACAGTTCCACGGCCCCCGGGCCCATCAGGCGCCGTTGAATCTCCCGGCCCAGTTGGATCGCCTCGTCCACCGTCCATCCCGGCAACAGCCCGGCGTGAACCAGGACATACTCCCTTTCGCAATGAACCAGTGGCCGGCTTCTCAGCCAGGCGAGCAGTTCCTCGCAGTCCTCGGCCGCCAGTATCGAGCTCAGGTGGGGGTTCTTCAGGGAGGAGCGAATTCCCAGGCCGCATGCCAGCAACTTCAGGTCATGGTTTCCGAGAACGCAGACGGCTCGATCGCCAAGCTGTCTGACCCAGCGAAGGACCTCCAGGGACATCGGTCCACGGTTGACCAGGTCGCCGACCAGCCACAGGCGGTCCCGGCCGGGGTCGAACCGGATGGTTTTCATCAGACGCTGCAGGGTCCGGAAGCAGCCGTGAATGTCGCCGATCGCGAAAGTGGCCATGGCATGGAAGCGACACTGAAGCAGTGGCGCCGATCTGACGGGATTGGGCAGAGGTGCCACCCTCCCGGTGAGAAATGGGGGTCAAGTCCGAAGGTCCGGCAATGGAGGAAATTCAGGCCCGCTTCAGCCCCGTTCGCAGCAGCCAGAAAAGGCCGGCGGCAAACTTGACCAGATCGGTCAAGGTGTAGGCAAGGTGGTAACGCCAGAAGGTTCCCATCTGCGCCGGCGGTGGCGATCGGGGGACGAAGTCGAGCTGGCGGCCGATGTCGATGAGGGCAGGGGTTACCCAGAATGCCAGTACGGCCGACAGGAACCACATTGCGGCGAGCAGCCCCAAGTCGGGAAGGTCCGCCCTCAGGCGCCAACTCAAGACCAGGATCACCCCCCCAAGGACCAACTGAAAACCGCCCCAGGCGGTGAAGTAGAAACGATTGAGTTCGGAGGCCAGGAAACGCAAGGCCAGGCGGGCCTCGCCCGGTGCCAGAGGCTCCAGTTGTCGATGGAATTCCGAATTGGAGCCGCTCAGCACGGCATCCACACGGCGGAAGTTCTCGGTGGCGACCACCCAAAGGAGTGCCGTGCCCATCAGCCAGGCGCCCATCAACGACAATCGTATCGGGTTAGCCAAGCGGGAGTGGACCATTGAGGGGGATTAGGCAGGGCAGGAAGAAGGCCTCCATCCAGCCCTTGGATGTTTCTCTCTATTCCTTTTTGAGGTTCAGGGCGGCGGAATTCACGCAATAGCGCAGGCCGGTGGGTTTGGGTCCATCGCGGAAAACGTGCCCCAGATGGGCGTCACAGCGATTGCACAGGATTTCTGTTCTGACCATGCCGTAGGCCCTGTCGGATTCGGTGCGGATGTTCTCGGGAGCAATGGGTTCCCAGAAGCTGGGCCAACCGGTTTCCGAGTCATACTTGGTTTCGGAGGTGAAGAGATCAGTTCCGCAGCCCACGCACTGGTAGGTGCCCGGCTCTTTGGAAAGATAATACTTCCCGCTGAAGGCCAGCTCGGTCCCTTTTTTCCTGGTCACGTTGTATTGCAGGGCCGTGAGTTGATTGCCCCATTCCTCCTCAGACTTGACTACCTTGTTCACCATCACCAACTCTCCCTTCTCTACGGAGTAAACACGGATCGCCGCCGGGGGATCGCCGCTGCCCGGCGGGGTGGCTGCCGAGGGCGATGCGCGCTTGTCCGAACTGGCCTCGCCCCCGCAGCCAATGAGCCCGGTCCCAACCAATAGAGCGAACATGAAGATCTTGATGCCTCGCATGGCTCACCTTTCCGGCAGGGCTTTGCGGCGGCGCCCGCAACCCCCAGTAGACCAGTTTATTTTGCCTGCTCCGGAAGCACAAGGGGCAATTGAGGCGAGTGGTAACACCCCGGGAGCGCGGGCGTCTCGCCCGCATCCTGAACCTGACGATGGTGTGCACCTCCGCCTCCGGGCCAGGGTGCAAACCGGAAACAGAGTTTGACGCCTTGCCACGGTATCCGGCAGGAAGGAGCCCCTTGTGGAGCGCGGGCGTCCCGCCCGCAATCCTGGCCCCCTGAGCTCAGTGCGAGGCAGGCAGTCGGCAAGACAAGGGCGCCCGAGCCCGCAGTCGAGCCGGAGGGGGGCGAGCGCCGCGCCCCATAGTGAAGGTCAATGGTGTCTCGGGGGCGTCGTTTTGGCAACGCCGTGCGGTCCGGAAGGGCGCTTCCAATTCGTCACCGCAACTGGACCGCTTTCCGTTAAATCCATTGAAAATAAAAACATTGAGGGAGGCGCGGCCAGATTATAAACTGAGTGCGTCGTCCGCTGGGAATGGCTGCAGAAGGAGGTTTCCCTTGAGGAGATGGTTGGCTTTCATTGGGGTCGTCATCGCCCTTGGGTCCGGTCCGGTGTCGGGGCTTGCGGGATCGCCGGAGGCAGCCGAGTCAACCTCTCCCCAGCCCGAAGATTTTGTGCGGCAGGCGGAAGAGCAACTGCTGGCGCTGTGGACGGAGGCCGCCCGCGCCAGTTGGATCCGGTCGACCTACATCACCGGGGACACCCAGGCTCTGGCTGCAATGGCCAGCAAGCGGGCCATTGAGGCCACCGCCAGGCTGGCCAAGGAGTCCGCGGGATTCGAAACGGCCGATCTGCCGCGCGAGGTAGCAAGGAAACTGGAACTGCTTCGATTGTCGCTGACTCTGGCCGCCCCTCCCGATCCCAAGGCCAGCGAGGAGCTCACCCGGCTGGTGACGTCGATGGAATCCAGGTATGGAAAAGGGAAGGTTTGCGGCGAGGCCGGCGACGAATGTCGGGACCTGCAGGAACTCTCCCGGATCATGGCCACCAGCCGGGATCCGGAAACCCTGAAAGAAGCCTGGATTGGCTGGAGAAGCATTGCCCCTCCAATGCGAAAGGACTTTCAGCGATACGTGGAACTGGGCAATCGGGGAGCGCGGAGCCTGGGGTTTTCGGATACGGGAGCCATGTGGCGGGCCAAGTACGACATGTCCCCCGAGTCCTTCCTGCAGGAGTTGGAACGCCTGTGGGAGCAGGTGCGGCCCTTTTATCTGTCGCTGCATGCCTACGTGAGACAGCGGCTGCGAGCCCATTACGGCCCGGAGGCGGTTCCCGCTGACGGTCCCATACCGGCTCATCTGTTGGGTAACATGTGGGCGCAAACCTGGTCCAACGTCTACCCGCTGGTCGCGCCTCGGGAAACCGATCCGGGCTTCGATCTCACCCGGATTCTTCAGTCTCGCAAGACGACCCCGAGGCAAATGGTCTCCTATGGGGAAGGGTTTTTCAGTTCGCTCGGTTTCGCTCCGCTGCCGCAGAGCTTCTGGGATCGATCCCTCTTCGAAAAACCCCGCGACCGGGACGTCGTCTGCCACGCCAGCGCCTGGAACGTGGATTCGCGTGAGGATTTGCGCATCAAGATGTGCATCGACATCACCGCCGAGGACTTCAATGTGATCCACCACGAGTTGGGTCACAACTATTATCAGAGAGCCTACAACCAGCAGCCGGTCCTCTTCCGGGAAAGCGCCAACGATGGATTCCACGAGGCGGTGGGGGACACCATCGCGCTCTCGATCACGCCGGCCTATCTGGCAAGACTGGGGCTGCTGAACAAGGTTCCCCCGCCTTCCAAGGATCTGGGGCTGTTGCTGCGCCAGGCGCTGGACAAGATTGCCTTCCTCCCTTTCGGGCTGCTTGTGGATCAGTGGCGCTGGAAGGTATTCTCCGGTGAAATTCCACCCGACCGCTACAACCAGGCCTGGTGGGAACTGAGAAGCAAGTACCAGGGCATCGCGCCTCCCGTGGCCCGCGGTGAAAGCGATTTCGATCCGGGCGCCAAGTACCACGTGCCGGCCAACGTGCCCTATACTCGGTACTTTCTGGCCCACATCCTGCAGTTTCAGTTCCATCGAGCCCTGGCCAGGGAAGCCGGCTGTGAGGACAGGCTCCATCGATGCTCCATTTACGGGAGTGAGCCTGCCGGAAACCGCCTGCGTGCCATGCTCGCCATGGGGATCAGCCGGCCTTGGCCGGAGGCGCTGGAGGCCTTGACCGGGGAACGGGAGATGGATGCCACCGCTATTCTGGATTACTTTGCCCCGCTCCGGGAGTGGCTGGATGAACAGAACAGGGGCCAGCCGCTGGGTTGGTGAGGCCGGCTCGGGGGCGATTCGTTCCCGGGGAGGGGCGGATCGAAAGACGACCGGCAGAGTCTATGGTATAACTCTGCTAAACCTTACAAGGAGGGACGCTTTATGAGTGCCATTGAAGAACGAGGATACGCCAGTACGGACGCCCTGGTGTCGACAGAGTGGGTGTCACAGCATCTGAATGATTCCAATCTCAGATTCGCCGAATCCAACGAAGACCCGCTGCTGTATGCCTCCGGTCACATCCCGGGCGCCGTGGAAGTCGATTGGACCCGAGACCTGAACCATCCGCTACGCCGGGACTATCTCGACAGGACGGGGTTTGAAGCCCTGATGAGGCGGATCGGGGCCACCCGGGAGACGACGGTGGTGCTGTATGGCGACAAGAGCAACTGGTGGGCCTGCTACGCCTTCTGGGTGTTCCAGTTGTTCGGGCATACCAATGCCAAGATCATGGATGGGGGGCGCCTGAAATGGCAAAGCGAGGGGCGGCCGCTGGTGACCGAGGCTGCCAACTATCCCTCCAGCGATTATCAGGCCCCGGAAAGGGACGACAGCAAGGTTCGTGTCTTTCGAGACCATGTGCTTGATCATGTCCGGGCCGGCAGGCCCCTGGTGGATGTGAGGAGCCCGGCGGAATATACCGGCGAGCGGCTGCATATGGAGGCCTACCCCAACGAAGGCGCCCTGCGTGGGGGCCACATTCCGGGAGCCGCCAACATTCCCTGGGCTCGCGCAGCCAACGAGGACGGCAGCTTCAAGTCCGCCGACGAGCTGCGAGCCATCTACACCCAGGAAAACAATCTGCAGCCTGGCGACGATATCGTTGCCTACTGCCGGATCGGGGAGCGCAGCAGCCACACCTGGTTCGTCCTGACCTATCTGCTTGGCTTCCAGCAAGTCAGGAACTATGACGGTAGCTGGACGGAATGGGGCAACCTGGTCAACGTTCCCATCGAAAAGCCATAAGACGCAATCCCCGGCAAGGCAGGCGCAGTCGCGGAACGCAAGGTTGCGCTTCGGTGATCATGGACGCATACCCTGAAAGACTGGCGATGTTGCTGGAATACCTGGACTTGGCGGGCGATCGCGACGAGCGCATCCAGATGCTCATCGACGTCGCCTCCCGGTTCAAGTCGGTTCCGGATTTCATTGCCAGGCGTCCCTTTCTCAAATCGCACCTGACGCCGGCCTGCGAGTCGGAGGCCTACGTCTGGTGCGAAGAGCTCCCCAGCCAGGCGCTGAAGTTCCATTTCGCCGTCGAGAATCCCCAGGGGATCTCGGCCAAGTGCATGGCCGTCATCCTGGACGAGACCCTGTCCGGGGAGACGGCCTCCAGCCTGGCCCGGGTGCCCGGTGAGCTGGTCTACCGGATCTTCGGGAAGGAGCTCTCCATGGGGAAGAGCATGGGGTTGATGGGCATGGTCTCCATGGTGCAGGCCTGTGCCAAGCGGTACCTGGCGTCCGGCCGGGCCGACAGGCGTCTGGGGGAGAGTGGGGCCGCCGGCTCCGGCTCTCCAGGTCCGTGAGGCAACGGCTCACTTCAACCGAACCTGCGTGAGAGCGATATCCCCCCGGAAACAGGCGTCGACGTCGGTTCCCGGACGGTAATGCCTCTGGTGGTAGTCACCGTCGTACAGGAAGCCCTCCGCTTCCTCTCGAAAGGTCACCGGAAGTGGGGACACGTCCAGGGGGCAGCGCACGGTCCGGGGGGCGCCCCGACCGGGCTCCGGGTGGGGAAGATTGATATTCCAGAAGGTCCCGGCGGACCAGGGAGCCTGGAGCAGCTCTTCCAGGAGGGGTTGCACCCATTGGATGGTCCGGGTCCAGTCGATGGGACGGTCCTTCTTGCAGTACTGGGAAACGGCAATTCCCGGCACGCCCTGCAGCACGCCTTCCCGGACGGCCGCCACCGTGCCGGAATAGAAGACATCCGACCCCAAATTTCCTCCCTGATTGATTCCAGACAGAACGCAGCCGGCATCGGGGACCAGTTGGCGCAGGCCGATGCGCACACAGTCGGCGGGGGTTCCCGAAAGGCTGTATCGGGAGAGGCCGCGGCGCTCCACCCGAAGGGGCTCATGGGTGGTGACTTGATGGCTGCAGCCCGACAGGGGTTGACGGGGCGCCAACACCACGCATTCCCCCAGACCCTCGGCGGCCTTCAGCAGGGCTTGCAGCCCGGGAGCATCGAAGCCGTCATCGTTGGTGAGGAGTAGTTTCATGAACGGAAGGTCAGGGCAACAGCCAGCACCCTTCCTGGGCGGTTCTGGGGCAGAGACCAGTCACCCCCAGACCAATGGTACAAGGGGCAGGGCAGGCAAAGATTCTCGCAGGAGCCGGTAGAGGGGGCTGCGGAATGGCTGGGACTTTCACCTGCCGGCGGTAGCCGAACGGCTTGCCGGCGGGCCATCCCGGCCGCTATCTCCACCGCCTAAATGACTTGACTCATTTTAGACCAAGATGCTAAACAGACCCGTTCAGCCTGGGCGAGTAGCTCAGATGGGAGAGCGCGGCGTTCGCAACGCCGAGGTCGAGGGTTCGATCCCCTTCTCGTCCACCAAACTCCATCCAAAGAAGTCCACCGGATTCCGTTAATCCCTTATTATCGACCCCTTATAATCCTGACTGGTCTGGCTGTGCCCAATAGTCTCCTCTAACGAACGGAGGCCAGTCCATATCTCGGCCCACTCTACGGCCTGATGCTCCCGGGGGACGACTCCGGCTGGTATCGCTCGACGTTGATCCGGTCTTCGTCCTTGCGCGCTTGGACGAGATCCCAACTGGTCTGTCGGCGCATCCAGAACTCGGCATTGGACCAGCCCGCCTTCTCGAGACGAATGGCCATCTCTGGGGAGATGGCCGCGTGGCCGTTCAGAACCCGCGAGAGGGTGTGACGGGCAACACCCAATACCTTTGCCGCTTCGGTCACGTTCAAACCGAGCGGTTCCAGGCAGTTCTCGCGGATGCTGCGTCCGGGATGCGGGGGGTTGTTCATCACCATGTTGTTACTACCTGTTAGTGGTGATCGATCAGGTCGACGTCGCAGGCATCGCCATTTTCGAAGCGGAAGATCATCCGCCAGTTGCCGGAAATCGAGATGCTCCAGTACCCTTTCAGTGCGCCCTTCAACGGGTGAAGCCGGTAGCCGGGCAGGTCGAGATCCGATGGCTTGCGGGCATCGTCAAGGTCCGCCAAGGCGAGCGCAACGCGATCCGCCAGGGCGCGGGACCCACTCGGCTCGCATCGCCGCGCTCGTACATGCGCTTCAGGCCGCGATGACGAAACCTTCGGATCATGAGGAAGTGTACCGCATACCGGTACACGTGTCAATCAGTGGGTTCCGCTCCTCGTCGACGACGCCAACGGTGCGGATCTTCAATCGTGCCTTGCCTCCCCTAAGCAAAGCGTCGCGTCAGTGTGTCAAGGTAGCGGTCGTCATGCCGTTCTTCCGGCTCCTCGCCTCCAGTTCCGCCCCCCGCAGTAACTGCGGACCACGGCCATCATTCGACAGTGGGCGGGAAACCCAAGAGCCCGGGCCGATTCCTCAAACCGTTTCCTCACTCCACAGCCCGTGGTGGTGCACAGATCCGGTCCATGAAAAATCGCAGGAACCGGTCGGCGTCGATCAGGATCGGAACCTGGGTATTGGGTTCTATTGGCTCGATCCCGGTGAGAACGTAGTGGTCTCCCGCATCCTCTACGGATTCCCTGAGCAGATAGCGATTGGCCACCGTTTCGCCGTAGGTCAAAAGCCCTTGGGTCTCCACCGCGATATGCATGGGACGACTCTCTATAGCCAGGGACGAATCCATTGCCAGACCCACTGCCAACGGATCGTGAAGGGCTCCCCCGTCAAAGCCGATGCTCTCGGAGAAGTCGATGTAGAAATCGGCTATGCGGGCTACGTAGCGGGCGATGGGCGATCGACTGTCGGCGAGAGCGGCCATATGGGACCGTTTCAACAGGGTTTGATGAGTGGCGCCCAGACCCACCATGGTAATGGGAATGCCCGACTCGAAGACGATCTTGGCGGCCTCCGGGTCGTTGTATATATTGGCCTCGGCGGCAGGGCTGGCATTTCCTCCTGCAATGGAGCCGCCCATCAGGATGATCTCAGGTATCTGCTTGGCGATGTCCGGCCGCTTGAGCAGGACCCGAGCGATATTGGTCAATGGCCCCATGGGCAGCAGGGTAATTTGCCCCGGGTGGGCGCAGACGAGATCAATGATCAGATCCACGGCGTGACGCGATTCGGCACTCTTGGCAGGCGAAGGCAATTGCGTCTCTCCGAGGCCATTCTTGCCATGCACGATGGGGGCCGTGATCAACTTTCTCTGGAGCGGGTATGTTTCTCCTCTGGCTACCGGAATATCGGTCCGACCGGCCAGTTCGACCAGCTTGAGCGCGTTCTGCACACCCTGGTCCACCAGTACATTCCCGGGGACCACGGTAATCGCCTCGATTCGCAATTCCGGGGACTGGGCCGCCAACAGGATGGCCATGGCATCGTCAATGCCCGGATCCGCGTCAAGAATGACCCTGCGAGGTTGGGCTGCCGTAGGGTTGCGACCTGTTTGTGCCGGTAAGCTTGAACCGATGGTAAGCTCCAATAGAATGACGATTCCAATCAGTCAGAGTTTTCCGGAAGGGTGTCTTCGAAGGAGACTCTCTTTCACTCTGCCAAGCCGACAGGAGCCGCTCGACGTGTCCGTCGTCCCCATCAGGGCTTCCGGCTCAACGCCAGTTCCAGTTGGCTGGGTTCAGTGACCGGGGCCTTGCAGGGCACCCAAGGGGTTGTTATTGAATTTGTGAAATTGCTTGGGCCGGCCGTCTTTCAATATCTTGTCAATGTTGAGAAGCCTCGAACCCCCGCAACATGACGCTCGCAGCGTCGTGGAGCCTACGGAAGGACTTGGGGGCGCATCGGGTGTCCTCCTCTTGTCAAGCAAGATGTGGAAGTTGAGCACAGATATTCCAGTAATTCAACAACGTCCCCTATTTTCGGTGAAATTCCAGGTGCCAAGGTAGGCTGGACCCCGAGAAAACGCAGCACAGGGAAAATACGGGCCTGTTTTTTCCGCCGATCGGGACTAAAATCGCAGGTCCGCCACAGGCGGCGAGATCTGAGGTTTCTGAAACGAAAATCGGGGCTGCTGCGCAAGCTATTTTCGGTTGATGAGGGAAACAGAACCGCGAGGTCATGACATGAAGTGGCGGCCTATTCTTGGCTTGGTGGCAGTGTTTCTGGCGATGAACGGTAGCTCGCTTGGTTCTGAGCCGGAAAAACGTCGGCAAGTCCGGTGGAGCGAGTTAAAGAAATTGATCGGCGGGAAACAGATTACACTCCAACTCGCCGAAGGCGCACGGGTAGAGGGCCGAATCAGAACGATGACCGCTGCTTCGCTTGTCTTCAAGGTTAAGAAGAGCAGCGACCCGGTGGCTTACCCCAAGGGAAAGATCCAGGTTCCGAGAGAAACCGTCTCACGAATCGAAGTCCGAGGCCTCAAGGAAAATAAGGGGATGCGGGTTGCCGCGACCGTGGGAACATTCGTCGGAGCCATGATGGGGAGCATGGTCGCAATTGCCGGAACCGAAGCCGGTGAACCCGGCGAGAAGTTTTATGGCAGCTACACTGCGAGTATGGCAATCGCCACGGGAGTTGCTATATTGGTGAACCGAGCTCTTCGTCCCAAGGAACTCACCCTCATCAAGATCCTCCCCGATTCGCCCGGTAAAACGGCACCGAAGCCCACAAACAAGGACGAAAGTTCAAACACGACGGCTTCGGGAGAAGCGCTACCCCCCTCACTTTTTGTGGAATCAAGTTCGGAGCGGCTTCGCCTGCAAGCTCGACGAGCGCTGATGCGGCAAGGCATCCCCTTGCACTTGTCAAGTCTGCCCGTGCATGGCGCGCAGACAGGTATTGATTGAGGTCCTCCCACCTGCCAATGCAATCACTTCCGATAAGATCCAGAGTTGTAAACCATCCTCCGACCTTCAAGTCATTCTTTTTCAATGAGTTGAGGAAACCGGAGGTCTCCCCGAGACCGGCTGGGGGCCGCCGACCCCAACATCTTGGGGTCCGCGAGAACAGCGCCATCAGTGGATCGTGACGGAGTTGGTTGTGGTCGTTGAGGTACTCATGGCCCAGGGCGACGCCGACAATGGGCTGGGCGATGCGGGTACGCAGGGCGCGCTGGACCCGGTCGGGGTTGCGGCGATGGCTGAAGCAGACCGCCACTTGGTCAAAGGGAGACAGGGTCCGATCGAACTGGGACAACAGCCGGGCGCCGACATCGGAAGTCATGGGACCGCCGTCAATAGCGGTCACCACCCGGCGGCGGCCAAAGCCTTCAAACTCCAGCGGTTTGGTGGTAAACTGTATGCGTATTGCTTCTCCTCATGGAATCTGGTTAACTTCTGATCTGAAATCCGGGCTAGCCCGTGTGAACTACCTTCACAGAATTCACACTTGAGGTGTTCGCTTGCCCATGAATAGCGCTGGAGTATCAGACATGAATACTTCCCAACCTGGGGTATTGCTAAAAATGGTTCCATCAATGAAACGATCTCGTATTTGCTCTCTGTTTCTACCCTTGTTGGTGACCATGGCGTTCCTGGTTCCCGATTCACAGGCTCAATCAAGCAGTTTGAGTGGAGTGGTCACCGATGAAACCGGTGGCTTCCTCCCCGATGCCGAAGTCACTGTGACGAACGAGTCCAATGGCCTCCAGCGAACGGTACTGTCCAACGATGAGGGACTGTACGTCTTTGCCCAGCTCCCTCCCGGCTCCTACAAGCTGTCGGCGACACAGCCGGGCTTCAATTCGGTCAATATTGAAGATATCACGTTGCTCGTCAACACCAACGTCGAGATTCCGGTGGTCTTCGACACCGTGGCGGCGCTCACGCAGTCCATCACGGTGTCCGCGTCGGCGCAGCAGCTCAACACCACTGACGCGTCGGTCGGGAACGCCTTTGGAACCAAGCCGATCAGACAACTGCCGCTGAATGCGCGAAACCCGGCCGGTCTGCTCTCGCTGCAGGCGGGAGTCACCTTCCTGACCGCGGACCCTCTGGACTCCAAGTTGTCGGGAGATATCCGGAACGGCACGGTGAACGGAGCTCAGAGCGACCAGTCGAACGTGACGCTCGACGGGGTCGATGTGAACGACCAGAACGGGCGCTTGCCGTTCACCAGCGTGCTTCGCAACACGTTGGATTCGATTCAGGAATTCCGCGTGGTGACGACCACAGCCAATGCCAACCAGGGCCGTTCCTCGGGCGCGCAGGTGTCGCTGGTGACCAAGAGCGGGTCCAACGAGATCCACGGATCGCTTTACGAATTCCACCGTAACACGATCACCGCAGCCAATGATTTCTTCAACAACAGGGCAGGCGTCGATCGTCCGAAGCTGATCCGAAACGTGTTTGGAGCTTCGGTCGGCGGTCCCATCAAGAAGGATCGAGTCTTCTACTTTGTCAATTACGAAGGGCGCCGGGACGCCAGCGAGGGCAGTGCGGTGCGCCGGGTGCCGACGGCTTCGATGCGCGATGGATACGTCTCGTACCGGAGTGTCGGCGGGGACGTGCAGACCCTCGATCCGGCATTCATCCGCAGCCAGATCGATCCGCTCGGGACCGGTCCCAGTTCGGCGACGCTCGATTACTTCAGATCCTTTCCGGAACCGAACGACTCCACCGTCGGAGATGGTCTGAACACGGCCGGATACCGATTCACGGCTTCGACACCCCTGATCTGGAACACCTTCATCTCGAAGATGGATTGGAACCTGGATCGGAACGGTGGGCACCGCATGTTCATGCGCGTCAACTACCAGAACGACCGCATCGGAAGCGTTCCCCAGTTTCCCGGCCAGCCCGCGAACAGGGAGACCAAAGACACCAGCCGCGGGCTGGCATTGGGGTACAACGGCCTTTTCGGGAGCAACGTCGTAGGCACGTTTCGCTACGGACTGACTGGCCAGAGGTTGAACGTTTCGGGTGTGCAGACGGCGTCCAGGGCCAGTCTCGGGGATAGCATCATCGACGATATCGAGGGTGCGACGACCCCCCGGGACCTCGAACTGCCGACGCAGACCCTGTCGGCGGATTTCTCCGTGATGCGTGGCACCCACTCCTGGCAGTTCGGAGGGGCATTCTTCTCAAATCGGAACCGCCGTTTGAGTTACGGCAACAGCTTTCACTTCGCCAAGCAGGCAGCCTGGGCGTTTGCCGACGGCCCCGCGGTATTCGACACGCCACTGACGGCAGCGCCCGCCAACCCAGGAGTCTACCGGGAGACGATGGCGACGGCCCTCGGGCTCCTCAACTTCTTCGATGCCAATTACAACTACGACCTGGACGGCAATGCGCTGCCTCTGGGTGACCCCGTCAGCCGGACTTTCGGAGTGGAACAACTGGAGCTTTACCTCCAGGACACCTGGCGCCTGCGGCCGGGTCTGGCCATCACCGGCGGCCTGCGCTGGTCGCTCATGCCTCCGGTCAGGGAGGTGAACGGACTCCAGGTCAGCATCACGCCGGGTCTTGACCAGTACATCGGGCACCGTCTGGACCTGGCGGCGAACGGTCGTCCCACACGCGAAGCGGGCTCCATCGGCTTCGTGGGAGTGGACGACGCCCAGGGCGGCCCGCTGTGGGCAACCCACGCCAAGAACTTCTCGCCACGGCTTGCCATCGCCTTCTCGCCGGGGGTCAGCGACGGAGCTCTGGGCAAGCTGTTCGGCGGCCCGGGAAGGACATCGATCCGAGCAGGGGCGGGCCTTTTCTACAACAGCTTCGGGATGGGCATGATGCAGATGCTCGACCGCAACGCATTCGGTCTCACCAGCAAGGTGACCAACCAGATCGCCCACGTGGCCGATGCCCATCGCTTCGTCGGGCTCTCGGACCTGCCTGCGGCGGGGATCCTGCCTCCTCCGCCCGGGGGGCCGGGTACACCCAACCCGACCGGACTGGGATGGAGCCAGGGGGTGGACTCGAGCCTGCAGCCACCCTACAGCATCAACCCTACCTTTTCTCTGGCCCGGGAGCTCGGCGGCGGATTCCTGGTGGACATCGGCTATGTCGGCCGATTCGGCCGCAGACTGCTGGTCAACGATACCGCCTCGGCTCAGTACGCCAACTTCAAGGATCCGGCGTCCGGAGGGTATTTGCTGGATGCGCTCCAGGAACTCGAACTCATGGTGCGACGCGGGGTACCGACCGAAGGCGTGCCGCAGATCCCTTTCTTTGAAAACCTCTATTCCGGAACCGCCACACCGGAGGCAACCGCGACTCAGCGCGTCTACGACGTCATTCGGTCCAGCAGTCCCGACACCGGCACGGCTCTCTACTTTATCGACTACGCCTGCGCCCCGTTCTGCAGCGATTTGGGGCCGGGTGTGTTCCTGAATCCCCAGTTCTGGGCCTTCGACGCACTCCGGTCTTTCGGAACCTCAACCTACCACTCGATGCAGGTGTCGTTGCGCAAAGCCTTCTCCCAAGGGTACCAGTTCGACCTGAACTATACCTTGTCCAAATCCACCGACCTGGTGTCGGTCGCCGCCCGTCGCAGCCAGGGTGAACGGTTCGGCCAGATTCCGGGAGATACTTACTGGTCTACGTTCAGCGTTATCAACTCCTGGGACCGGGAGGCGCAACGGGCTGTTTCCGATTTCGACATGCGTCACCAGTGGAACGCCAACTGGGTGGCCGAGTTGCCGATCGGAAACGGGAAGCCGATCCTCCCCGACATGGGAACAGCCAGCCAGGCCGTTTTCGGCGGCTGGCAGCTCAGCGGCCTGATGCGCTTGACGTCAGGCCTTCCCCTCAGTGTGCTGAACGGTCTGGCCTGGCCGACCTGCTATTGCTACCAACACTTTGCCGAAACTGACGGACCGGTGCCGGAGCAGACCAACGCAAAGAATGCGAGCTTGATCGGAGGGGGGACCGGGCCGAACGTCTTCAGCGATCCACAGGCAGCGCTTTCCTCCTTCAGGCAAGTCCTGCCCGGGGAAGTCGGACAGCGTAACAACCTGCGCGGCGACGGGATCTTCTCGATCGACATGGCCATCGGAAAACGCTTTCCGCTGCCATTCGAGAGTCACAGCCTCCAGTTCCGGGCCGAGGCCTTCAACTTGACGAACAGCGTTCGGTTCAACGCCGACGCCTGGGAAACCCTCTCGTTCGTCTTCCCCGGGAGCTTCGGCAACTACTCTCAGGTGATGGTTCCGCCGCGGGTGATCCAGTTCGGCTTGCGCTACGAGTTCTAGCCCGCATTTCTGCCCAGGGCGCGCCCAGCACAGTCTGTCCCCTGAAGACTCCAATTCCTGGTGTCTCTTCGTGGCCATTCGTGCCCTTGGTGGATAACTTTTCCCCCTCAGTGTCTTTCTTCGTGGCCCTTCACGGACCCCTTTCGAGTCTTTTCCAACCCCTTGGAGTTCCTTCGCGGATTAATCTTTTACCCCCTTGACAGATACTTCAGCTCCTTCGTGGAAATCTTTTCCCCCTGCCCGACCATTGGCGGATCCCTCTTGAGCCATCTCCAACCCCTTAGTGGCCCTTCGTGGTCCTTCGTGCCCCTTCGTGGATTTCTTTTTTGTCCTTTGCGGATAACGCTCAAGTGTTTCAGATAAGTCCGGCCCCCGCCCCTCACGACGGGGCGGATCATTCAGAGGAGAAACAGCCAGCCGTTTTCGTTTTGGAAATGAAGACGAACCACAAATGAACACGAATAGGCACGAATACGGATGGAGTTCCTTCAGTGACGAGCGGCGCCCGAATGCTTCTGCACTATTGTGACGGCGGTGTCACGACGTCATGGGAGAAAGCCCCCCGGGAGCGCGGGCGTCCCGCCCGCACAAATCTTGGTATAGCCTCACCCATCTCCTCGACCCGGATCGAACGGCAACGGCGCCATGGCTCTGCTTCGGCCGGGCCCAGGCGATTTCCACCGGCAGGAGGGGCGGGCTGCGGCATCGCAGGGAAACTGAGCGGCAACCCAAGGGATAGCATGCGGGCGAGACGCCCGCGCTCCCGGGGGGTGCTGTCCCGATGGTGCGCTGGGGGGTATCCGGCGGGCGACTTCTCTGAGAACCGACCGGCGCCCTTTGGGAAACTCCCGTTTGTCCGCGAGCCCTGCCCCCGCCGTGCCGTGCGGATCAAACCAGAGTGTAACAATCAGAAATCGACCATCCCGTCGCGACCTTGGTATCCCGTCGCGGTTAACCTCAACGCCTTAGTGGCCCTTCGTCGTTCTTAGTGGCCCTTCGTGGATAACTCTTTTTTCTTTTGTTTCAGATAAGGGTCGCTGGACGGGTAGTGAAAAGCGCCTTATCTTCAACACGTTATTGGGCCTGCTTTAAAGTTGTGCGGGAACAGAGGGGCAGGGCGAAATCAGGGGTTTTGGTTCAAGGCCAGTTCCAGTTGACTTGGTTCGGTGACCGGCGCCTTGCAGGTGTAGTTCTCGCACACGTAGGCGGCCGGTCGGCCCTTGACCAGCGTCTTGCCTTCCAACAGGGGCAGGTCGCCGGCGCCGTCGGTGGCGTTCGGGTCCAGAATGGCTACGACCTTGTTGGGCAGGAACCTCCCATGAACGACTTCAAGCAGCCGCCGGGTCTCGCCTGACTTGAGGTCACCCACCACGGCAATTTCCTTGACCGGCCCCAGATAAAAATCCGCGGCCCCCAACAGGTATCCGAAGCCGTTCGGATAGCGGGTCAGAGGCAGGTGCATGCTCTCGAGGTTGGTCTCGGCGATGCTTCGGTATTCCATGTTTCCCGTCAGGATGGCCAGTTTGAGAAGATTGAACACCGCCACGGAGCTTCCGGCCGGGGTGGCGTTGTCATAGACGTCCCTGACCGGCGTCACCAGCTTTTCGTGTTCCTTGCCGGTGAGGAAAAAAGCGGCCTGCTCCCGGTTCCAGAACTGCTCCAGCATGGCGTCGTTGTAGATCACCGCTTCGTCCAGCCACTCTCTCTTGCCGGTGGCCTGGTAAAGGGCCAGCAATTGCTCGACAAGGTTGGCGTAGTCATCCAGGTAACCGCGCAGTTTGGACACCCCATCCTTGTGGGTCCGAAAGATCCGGCCCTTTCGGCATAGATGCTTGAGCAGGAAGCGGGCATTGCGCCTGGCGACCTCCAGGTAGTCGGCCCGCTGCAGGACCACCGAGGCTTCCACGAAGCTGACCGCCATCATGCCGTTCCAACCGGTCAGAATCTTCTCGTCACGATGGGGCTTGATCCTCTTCTCCCTTTCCCGGAACAGGCGTTGCCGGCCCTCGGAAAGGATCCGGGAAAGCTCCCCGGGCGACAATGACAGCTCCCTGGCCACCTGTTCCAGCGGCCGGGGTACGTTCAGGATGTTGGCCCCTTCAAAATTTCCCTGGGTAGTGACGTCATAGTATCGGCAAAAGACCTTGCCCTCCTCTTCTCCAAGAATCTCCCCGATCTCCTTTGGGGTCCAGATAAAGAATTTACCCTCGTGGCCTTCGCTGTCCGCGTCCTGGGTCGAGTAGAAGCCCCCCTCGGGACTCTGCATCTCCCGAACCACGTAATCCAGGATCTCCTCGACGACTCTGGCGTAGAGGGGCTGCGGGTCGAGTTGATAGGCTTCGAGATAGAGGCGGCTCAACAGGGCGTTGTCGTAGAGCATCTTCTCGAAATGGGGCACCAGCCAGCGCTCATCGACCGAATAGCGGTGAAATCCTCCGCCCAGTTGGTCGTACATGCCGCCACGGGCCATCTTTTGCAGACTCAATGCCACAAAATCGCGCCCTTCCTGCCGGCCGGCACGGGAGAAATGGCGAAGGAGGAAGGCCAGGCTCATGGATCCCGGAAACTTGGGCGCTCCCGTGAAGCCGCCATGGGTCCTGTCAAAACGGGGGGCCAACTGATTGAAGGCCAGGTCGAGGCTGGCGGCCGTCACTTTGCCGGCGCCCGGCGGGAGGGTGTTCATGGCCGCCAGGCTCTGCACGATTTCCGGACCCCGAGCTTCAATCTCCTCTCTCTTTTCCCGATAGGCCTCGGCGAGGGTCAGACAGAGGCGCCCGAAACCGGGGCGTCCGGAGCGGTCCTCCGGAGGGAAATAGGTCCCCCCGTAAAACGGGATCTGATCGGGAGTCAGAAACACGGTCATGGGCCAGCCGCCGCTTCCGGTGGTCATTTGAACGTAATTCATGTAGAGGGTATCCAGGTCGGGCCGTTCCTCTCGATCGACCTTGATGTTCACGAAGTGGGCGTTCATGACTTCGGCGATGGCTTCATTTTCGAACGACTCCCGCTCCATGACATGGCACCAGTGGCAAGCCGAATAACCGATGCTGAGCAGAATCGGCTTGTCTTCCCGCTTGGCCTTGTCCAGGGCTTCCTGCCCCCAGGGGTACCAGTCCACCGGATTGTGGGCATGCTGTCGCAGATAGGGACTGGTCTCGTGGATCAATCGGTTGGTAAATTCGGATTCCGCAGCCGAATTGCGGGTGGTTTCCATGGATGTTTCCTCTGAGGGCCGGCTCTCCAGGAAGGCGAAGCCCAGTAACAGAATCAGCAGGATGAGGACGCCGTTCTTCATCTGAGGTAAAGCTCCGAGGGAAGGCTGCGCTCCGGGATTCAAGCAGGGCAGGGTTTCCCGTCAAGAGGTAAACATAACCCGCCAGCGTTCCCGGGTCAAGGTCAGCGGGGGCGGGGGCAATTTCGCGTCGCAATCGAGGCTGCTTTACACTAGAATGAGGCCGACAAAAAGACTTGGAAACGATTGTCCTTGGAAGCCTTTTCCTTTGCGGGGCGAATATGAAACCTGACAAGCTGGTCATTGCGGGACGAGAGTTTTCATCCCGTCTGCTGGTGGGGACGGGGAAGTACGCATCTCATGCGCAGATGGTGGAAGCCCATGACAAGTCGGGGGCCGAGGTTGTCACGGTTGCGGTGCGCCGGGTGAATCTTTCCGATCGCAACCGGGAGTCGTTGCTGGACTGGATCGATACCGAGCGTTACTTCATTTTGCCCAATACGGCAGGGTGCTACAGCCAGGAGGAGGCCGTGCGGGCTGCCCGGCTCGGCCGGGAAGCAGGTCTCTCCAACTGGGTGAAGTTGGAGGTCATCGGCGACGAAAAGACACTCTTCCCCGACAATGCGGGCCTGCTCAAGGCAACGGAGGTCCTGGCAAAGGAAGGTTTCGTGGTTCTTCCCTACACCAACGACGATATCGTGACGGCCCGCCGTCTGATCGATGCCGGAGCGGCTGCGGTGATGCCGCTGGGAGCACCCATCGGCTCGGGAATGGGAATTCAGAACGTGGCCACCATGAAAATCCTGCGCGAAATGATCACCGAGGTTCCGTTGATCGTCGATGCCGGCGTCGGCACGGCCTCGGACGCCGCGCTTGCCATGGAGTTGGGCGCCGATGCCATTTTGATGAACACCGGTATTGCCTTGGCCGAAAACCCGGTGGAAATGGCCGAAGCCATGAACCTGGCGACCCGGGCGGGCCGTCTGGCCTATCGGGCAGGAAGAATTCCCAAAAAACTGTACGCCACCGCCAGCAGCCCTTTGGAGGGTGTGGTGGGATAGGAATGAGGGTCCGCGGCCGGTTCGCCGGTGCGGGGGTTACCAGGTGCTGTAGGGTGTGCCCTCGGAGGAGACAGCCTCGGAACTGCTGCGCACATCGTATATTCCCAGCTCGAGCTGGTCCGGGAACATGGATGCCTCCTCCATCACGATCTCCCAGTCGGTGTCATTGGTGATCGGGTCTTTGGGGAGTGCACGCAGGTAGCCGGCAGTCACCAGATCGTCCAGGGTTTGAGGAGCCTTCCGTTTGTCTGCGGTGTAATGGTCGATGAGCGCGCGCAGCGTGTGCAGGTTGCTTTTCAGGACGGCTTCACGGGCCCGAAGGATGGCTGAGTCGGCGATGGGAAGGGCAATGCTCACCAGGATGGCCACGATGGTGAGCACAACCATCAGCTCGATCAGAGTGAATCCATCTCCCTGGGATCTCCCGCCCGGGTAGCCGCCGGCCCTGTCGCCGGAGCTTGATCGTTTCAATCCCATCCTACCAATCCGAATAGGTGGACCCGTCCAGGGCCGTTCCGCTGCTCTTGCTGTAGACATCGTAGACATTCTGGCCGCCGTGGCTGGTGGAATCCCAACTGTCTTGCGAGGAGCGCAAGCCCCATTCCTGGTCGCCCGTCATGGGATCGATGGGGATGCGGCGCAGGAAGCGGAGTCGCTTGTCGACCGCGTTGAGCTGTTCCACGCCTTCCACCAGGGTATCCAGGTCGGGCGGCCAGCCGTCGGTGCCGAATTTGAGCTCGATCTGGCCGGCCAGGGCGGCGTCGTGGTAGCGGTCGATGCCTGTTCTCATGTTCCTCAGGGCTCGTCGAAGCTCGACCTCCTTTTGGCGTTGAATCACCACCTTGGTCAGCGGCAGGGCCCCGAGGGCCAGGATGCTGACAATTGCGACCGTGGCGATCAGCTCCACCAGCGTCAACCCCTGGCTGAAACGCCCACTTTTTCCGAAAAGGGCCCTGATTGAGGAAAAGGGCACGGGGGGCCTCATTGGATGGTCACCGGGGTGCTGGCGAGGCTGGTGGGAATGGGCGCCTGCCGGCTGTCTCGCAAGACGGAGTTGGGTCCGAAGGAAATGGCGCCGTCGCCGGACCCCACGGCTTCGAACCTGAGGTTCATCAGCAAGCCGGCCCCGCTGACACCCGACCTGTCGGGGGGACGGGTCATCGAGATCACCGCTCGTCCCAGCGAGTTTTCCAGGCGTTCGGCCAGGGCCACGGACGTTCCATCGCTGCTGAGAAATCCTCCGCCCTGAACATCCACCAACCGAACCAGTTCCGGATTGAATCTGAAGTTGAAGGAGAGTCCGTGGACCTGTTGGGCATTGGCGACCGAGACGCCGACCCGGAACCGACTGCCGGCTGCGGCGGGTTCCGAGGGGGGGACCAGCTTGACGAAAGCCAGACGGGGGGCCGGCCGATCGGTCGCCCGCGGTGGGGCTTCCGAGGTCGGAGGAAGCTCCTTCCCGGCAGCCGGGCCGCTGCTGCCTTGGGGAGACGGGGCTTGACCGGACGCCGGCCCGGGCGCCGGAATCTCGCCGATGAGTTGCTTGGGAGATCCCAGAAACTTGGGAGTATTGCTGGACCCCAACAGGGCCAGCGAGGTGTCCTGTTGCAGAAGATCCGGCAGCCGAACGATGCGGGGAGTAATCACGACAATGATTTCATTGTCCGAGACGGTGTTGTCCTGGGTGGAAAAGAGGTAGCGCAGCAGCGGAATCTTGCTCAGCCCGGGCACACCATCCACGGTAACCGTGTCGGAACGCTGGATGATTCCTCCCACCACGCTGGATTCACCCTCCCGCAGCCGGATGTCGTGGTTGATCTCCCGGTTGGCCAGGATGGGGTAACGGTTCCCGTCCAGGGTTTCAAAGCCGCTGATGGTTTTCAAGGCGATGTTGATCTTCATGGAGATGTCGCGATTCAGCAACACCCGGGGAGTGATTTCCAGCGTGACTCCCACGTCCACGGTGGAAAAGGTGGTGAAGGCGCCTCCCCCGAAACCGGTCCCCCCGCCGATTCCGGTGGAAAAACTTCCCTGCGCGATGGGTTGCTGGGTGCCGACCTTGAAGCTGGCCTCTTCCCCGTCTGAAGCCCGAAGGGTGGGGTTCTGCAACACGCGGCCCTTGGCCTGGGTGTAGAGCTGTCCGAGTTGGATGGAGGGGATGGCAACGGAAAAACTTTCCGTGCCGAGCCGCCCCAATTCGTTGAGGGATAGGGTGTTGGGGCCTTCCGCCTGCGGGCCGTTGGGAGAGACGTCGATCACACTGGGAAGGCCCGGTTTGAGCCCCAAGAACTGCCTGGTGGTGCCCACCACTTCCAGGATGTACACCTCGATCATGACCTCGGGCTTGGACTTGTCTATGGACCGAACGATCCTCTCGGCGGCTGCCACCTTGTCGGGGGTATCGCGCACCACAATAGTGTTCTGGGAATCTATCTGGGCCACCTTGTTCATCAGCAGCAGGGAGCGCAAGGCGGTGGCGATCTGGCCCAGGTCCTGTTTGTCGTTCACGTTGGACAGGCGGAAGCTCTTGATGATTTCTTCCTGATACCGCTGGCGAGTCTGCTGGGTGTCTTCGGCGACCAGAATGGTGTTTTCCTTGAGGACGGACCAGTAGGTCTTGCTCTGCAAGGCAAGCAGGTCCAGGGCTTCGATGAGGGTCACGTTGCTGAAATCGAGCTCCACTTCCGACGGGCTGGAGTTGAAGTCGGGGGCAAAAATGACGTTGATGCCGCCGAGCTTTCCCAGGGTCACGTAGGCCCGCCGAACCTTTCCCGAAAGTTTGATGGCCGGCAGGAATTGCCGGGAAGGGTATAGATCCTCGCTCGGGCCTTCCGGCTCCACCTGTTCGGCCTGTCTGTCCCGGTCTCGGATCAGCGCGGCCACCGCCTCGGCCTCCTGTTGGGCAGCTTCGATGGAGGGATCGATGGCCATGGCCCGCCGGAATTCCTGAAGGGCTGCCTCCAGGCGACCGGCTTTCCTGAAACGCCTGCCCTGGTCGAAGTGGGCCATGGCCGCCTGAAAACGGGCCCGCTCGAAATAGAGTCGGTACTTGGTGTTTCCGGGGTCCGCACCGAGGGCTTCTTCGTAGCTTTGCAAGGCGGCGTCATGGTTTTTGAGCTTTTCATATTCCAGGCCCCGCTTGAAGGCACTGGAGCCGCCGCAAGAATTCAAGGCAAAGGCAAGCACCAGAAAGGCCAGCATGCCTGAAAGGGAGGATTTGGGGTGCAAAGCCATTGAGTGTTGCCCACCTCTGAAACCCGGCTGGGCTGATTCCGAACGACAATCCTTCAAGTTCAGCGGAATTTTCACCATTGAGAAAAGTGTCGGGTTGCCCGGCAGGACCTGCCTCTACTTTGAATAGCAGTCTAACACAAATGGAAACCTATGAAAAAGAAAGGCTTTTTGCCTTTGCCGGGTCCGTGCCGCATCGGATCCTGCGGGATGCGGCCGCAGGCGCTTGCCATCCTGCCCGGCCGGGAAGCGGCAGTGTCGGTCGCCTGGCGATGGAGCCTTCGCAGCACCGGTTCGATGATCTTCCAGACATTTTCGGCGACGATTTCCTGTCCCCGTCGGTTGGGATGGATTCCGTCCGGAAAATTGAGCTCGGGGCGGCCTCCCACGCCTTCCAGCAGAAAGGGGATCAACCGGGCTCGATACCTTGCCGCAACCTCGGGAAAGAGAGCCCGAAATCCCTGGACGTATTGCCTCCCATAGTTGGGTGGGATCTGCATGCCGGCCACCGCCACCTTCACCTCGGGGAAGCGAGCGGTGGCTTTTGCAATGATTGCCTCCAGGTTTTTCCGGATTTCGGGTAGCGGGAGGCCTCTCAAACCGTCGTTGCCTCCCAGGGCCAGGATCAGGACATCGATCCTTCGTTGCAGCAGCCAGTCCAGGCGGCGCAGCGCGGCGGCGGTGGTGTCTCCTCCCAGTCCCGCATTGATCACCTTGAATTTCCAATCCAGAGCATCGACTTTTTTCTGCAGCCGGGCAGGGTAGGCTTGGGACCGATCCAGTCCATAGCCGTCGGTGAGGCTGTCCCCCAGGCACAGTACGGTCATGACGGATGGTTGGGGGGATGTGGGTGTTTCAGGGAACTGTTTGACTGGTGGCTGTCGGGGGGAAAGGTGTTCGGGAGAGCAGGCCGATAGCAGGGTACCGGTCAGAAAGACGCAGACAATGCTCGCAAGTTGTTTCACTCCGGCCTGCCTCTACCGTACTAAGGGTCGTTATTATTATGGCTCGCCCGGAACTGTGCAACAATATTGCCCGGTGGATCACCGGTCCACCTCCGGCCCGCAGGTCCCGCCGGGGCCGCCATGTCACCCCGGACCGGCTCGAACCGCACCCGAAGGATTCCCATTCATTTCCGGAGGTCGCTTCTTGAATGTCCCCTCAGGCCCTGTTCAGCCGGTGTTGCAGGTCGAGCAACTCACCAAGAGCTATGGTAGCGGCGAGCGGCTGCTCACGGTGGTCGACGACATCACCTTCTCCCTGGGCCCGGGAGAAACCTGCTCCGTGCTGGGGCCTTCCGGCAGTGGGAAGACCACCTTGCTGGGACTGTGTGCGGGCCTGGACCGCCCGACCTCGGGGTCGGTCCTGCTGAACGGTCAAGATCTGGGAGAGCTTGACCAGGACCGATTGGCGGAACTGAGAAACCAGTGGGTAGGTTTTGTATTTCAGACGTTTCAACTGGTCCCGACCCTGACGGCGCTGGAAAACATCATGGTTCCGCTGGAATTGCGGGGAGAACCCAGCCGGGCCTGGGCCTGCGAGCTGCTGCGACAGGTGGGACTGGCAAACCGGGCGCACCACTACCCGGTCCAACTGTCCGGAGGGGAACAACAGAGAGTCGGTTTGGCTCGGGCATTTGTCAATCGCCCCAGGATCCTGTTTGCCGATGAGCCGACGGGGAACCTGGATGCCGATACCGGTGAGAAGGTCATCGAGTTGCTCCTGGAGATGAACCGGGACTTTGGCACGACTCTGCTGGTGGTAACCCACGACCTCGAGCTTTCCAGTAAAACCCGACGGATTCTGACGCTCAAGGGTGGGAGGATCACCGCCGATCGGGATTCAGACTCCCTCCATAGACCGGGCCGGAGCCCGGAGCAGACTCCGTTTCGTGCTCCGGAAGATTCAGCCGGAACCGGATTTGAGCCGGCCTGAGGCATCCTCCCATGGGATCCATCCTCACCTCCTGGCCCTGGAAAATGGCCTGGCGGGACAGCAGGTCCAGCCGCGGACAGTTGTTGCTGTTTGCCACCTCCATCATCTTGGGGGTGGCTGCATTGGTGGCGATCAGCGGCTTCCGCGCCAACCTGAAGAGCGCTCTGGACAGCCAAGCCAAAGCCTTGCTGGGCGCCGATCTGCTGCTTCGCGGCCGGCAACCGCTGACCGGCGGGGCTGAAGCTCTGGTCGAAAGCCTGGGTGGAATTCAGGCCCGGGAGGTGCGATTTTCCTCGATGGTGCATTTCTCCGGGAGTGGCGGCAGCCGGCTGGCCCAGGTGCGGGCCGGTGAGACGACCTTTCCTTTCTACGGAACCATGGAGGTCGAGCCGCCCCATGCGCCCGCCCGCCTAGGTCAGGGTCCCTTTGCCCTGGTCGAAGACAGCCTGATGGATCAGTTCGAGGCGCGCCTGGGAGAGGTCATTCGGATCGGGGAACGGTCGTTCCGTATCGCCGGGCGCCTCAAGCAAATGCCGGGCGAGACTCTGGGCAGCAACCTCGTCGGTGGCCGGGTCTACATTCCCTTGGCTTATCTCGAAGAGACCCGGCTCCTGACGCGGGGGAACACGGCCTCCTACCGGGTCTATTTCAAGTTCGACGATGGGGTTGAGTTACAGCCTTTATTAGAGAGAGTTGAGCCACAATTATTAAAGTATAACCTGCGGACCGAAACGGTGGCGGAGCGCAAGGCCCGCCTGGGACGATCGTTGGAGAATGCGACTGATTTTCTGAATCTGGTCGGATTCATTGCTCTGCTTCTGGGAGGGATGGGCGTGGCCAGCTCGATCCACGTCTACGTCAAGCGAAAGGCGCCCGCGGCCGCCCTGTTGCGCTGCCTGGGAGCCAGGTCGGAGCAGACCTTGACCATTTACCTCTGTCAGGCCCTTGGCTTGGGTCTGACCGGGATCCTTGGAGGCATCCTGCTGGGAGTGGGTCTTCAATATTTCCTGCCGGGCATCCTGCAGGATTTCCTGCCGGTGGCCGTCCCTGTCAATCTGTCCTGGAGCGGGTTGGTCGAGGCCGGCCTTATCGGGTTGAGCCTGGCCTGGTTATTCTCCATTCAACCGCTGCTATTTGTGCGCCGGCTCTCACCCTTGGCGGCCTTGAGGATGGACTACGAAGGAGGTCGACAGCGCTTCGACTGGGCGCAGTGGCTGGTTCGTTTGGCCATTGTGGCCGCCATCCTGACGTTTGCACTGGTCCACACCCGTCGTTGGACTCATGCCGTGGCGTTTACGCTTGGCCTGCTGATCTCGTTGGCGCTCCTGGCAACTGCGGCACGGCTGAGCATGGTTCTGATCCGAAAGTTCTTCCCGGGCTCCTGGCCCTACACCTGGCGCCAGGGGTTGGCCAATCTCCATCGTCCTCACAATCAGACCCTGGTCCTGGTACTGTCCATCGGTTTCGCCACCTTCCTGATGATGCTTCTCTATCTGGTGCACCAGGGGTTGCTCGGCGAGATCCTGAGAGCGGGCGGCGGCGATCAGCCCGACATGGTTCTGTTCGATGTCCAGCGGGACCAGAAAGCGGAGCTCGCCGGGCTGCTTCGAGGGTTTGGAGTTCCCGTGCTTCAGGAGGTGCCGGTGGTGGCCATGCGACTGCACTCGGTCCGGGGGAAAAGCGTCGCCCAGTGGTTGCGGGACCCTGGAAACACCATTCCGGCGTGGGCCTTGAGACGGGAATACCGGTCCACCTATCGGGGAGGGTTGTTGGAGAACGAGGAACTGCTGCGGGGAAGGTGGCCGGTTGGGGGAAATGAGGGGAACAGGCCGCCTCTTGTCTCTCTGGACGAAGGGATTGCGCGCCGCCTGGAAGCCGGCCTGGGAGACGAGCTGGTTTTTGATGTCCAGGGGATGCTGCTCGGAACCCGGGTGGGTAGTATCCGCAGAGTGAACTGGCGCAAGGTCCAACCCAACTTTTTCGTGGTTTTTCCACCGGGAGTGCTGGAGCAAGCTCCCCAGTTTCACGTCCTGGTCACCCGAACCGGAGCGGGCCCTACAGCCGCCGCTATTCAGCGGGCCGTGGTGCGGCGATTCCCCAACGTTTCGGTTATCGACTTGGCGCTGATTCTGGGAACGATCGACGATCTCCTGCAAAAAGTCTCATTCGTCCTTCGTTTCATGGCGTTGTTCAGTATTATTGCCGGCCTGACTGTCCTGGTCGGGGTGGTGGGGAACAGCAAGTATCAACGGCTGAGGGAAAGCGCCCTGCTCAGGATTCTCGGAGCTTCCAGGCGGCAGGTGTTTCTGATTCTCGGGGTGGAGTACTTCTGCTTGGCGAGCCTGGCGGCGTTGGGAGGCGTTCTGCTGGCGTGGTTGGGAAGCTGGGCGCTGGCCCGTCTGGTTTTCCAATCCCCGTTCGTGCCGGCTGTTCTTCCCAGTCTGGGGGTGTTCCTGCTGGTGACGGCCATAACCGTGCTCGTCGGTGTGCTGGCCAGTCGTGGCTTTGCCAAGCTGCCCCCGCTGGAAGCGCTTCGAGCCGGGGTCGATCGGCTATAATGGCCGGCGACTTTCCCGTGTCGAGGGTAAATGCAATGAACACCAGGAAACGGAGCCTGAGCCACGCTTGTGGGCCGCGGGACGTCCCCCTGCTCGATTTGACCATTGGAGCCGTTCTGGAGAGGACCGCAGCCATGTATCCGGAGCGCGACGCCTTGGTGGTAGTTCCCGAGGGAGTCCGTATGCGGTGGGGGGAGTTCCTCGAACAGGTGGACCGGGTTGCCCGTGGACTCATGGCCATGGGAGTCGGGAAGGGGCACCGGGTGGCGATCTGGGCCACCAACCGGTCCCAATGGGTCTTGACCCAATTCGCCACGGCGCGAATCGGGGCTATCCTGGTCAACATCAATCCCGGCTATGGGTCCCGTGAACTGCACTACGCTCTGAAACAGTCGGAGACTCAGACGCTCATTACCATTGGCGGTTTCAGGTCGGCGAACTACCTGGAGATGATTGCCGAAATCTGTCCCGAAGCCGCCGGCGCAGGGCCGAAAAACTGGCGGTCTGAAAGCCTCCCTCACCTCAGAAACCTGGTTCTGGCCGGAGAGGGGCAACTCCTGGCGGGCATGGGCAGATGGGATGAGCTGGTTGCCGGCGGGCAGGCTGTCGATACAGAGCCGGTTGCGGGCGAAGCGGGAGCCTCCTTGAGCCCTCATGACGCGATAAACATCCAGTACACCTCCGGAACCACGGGTTATCCCAAGGGGGCCGTGCTCACCCACCACAACATCGTTAACAATGCCTGCCTGGTGGGTCAACGGATGGAGCTCACTTGCCGGGATCGTGTCTGCATTCCGGTGCCCTTCTACCACTGCTTCGGCATGGTATTGGGAAACATGGCCTGCGCCGTTCAAGGAGCCGCCATGGTCATTCCCGACGAGGCCTTCGATCCCTGGAGCACGCTGAAGGCGATCGAGGAAGAGGAATGCACGGCTGTCTATGGGGTGCCGACCATGTTCATTCGGGAGCTGGAGCACCCCGAGTTCTCCCAGGTCGATCTGAGGTCCTTGAGGACCGGAATCATGGCCGGCTCCCCCTGTCCCATCGAAGTAATGAAGCAGGTGGTGGAGAAAATGCACTGTCGGGAGATGACCATCGCCTATGGACTCACCGAGAGCTCCCCGGTCATCACCCAGACCGGGGTGAGCGATCCGCTCCGGACCCGCGTCACCACGGTGGGCCGGCCCTTGCCCCATACCGAAGTTAAAATCGTCGATCCCGGTTCCGGCGAGGTGGTTCCCAGGGGAAATCCCGGGGAGCTGTGCACTCGCGGCTACCTGGTGATGAGCGGCTATTACAGGAATCCGAGGGCAACCCGGGAGGCGATCGACTCGGAGGGTTGGCTGCATACCGGAGATCTGGCGACCCTGGACGAAGAGGACTACTGCAGGATCACGGGCAGAGTGAAGGACATGATCATCCGGGGCGGCGAGAACATCTATCCCCGCGAGATCGAGGAGTTTCTCTACACCCATCCGGCGGTGAGCGATGTCCAGGTGGTGGGTGTCCCCGATCTCAGGATGGGTGAAGAGGTCCTGGCCTGGATTCGCCTGAAAGAGAAGGGGATGGCCACGGCCCTGGACATCAAGGACTTCTGCCGGGGGAAGATCTCCAAATACAAGATTCCGCGGTACATCAAGTTTGTGGACAGTTACCCCATGACCATCACAGGGAAAATTCAAAAGTTCAGGATCCGGGAGATCGCGATCCGGGAATTGGGATTGGGGGAGATTTCCAACACGCCCACCGCCTGATCTGTCTACCTGACGCTATTGCCGGAAGGCCTCACCGTAAAGCTGCTTATACAACTGGTGGTTGCGGTGAATGATCTTGACGTAGTTCCTGGTTTCAGTGAAGGGAATGTTCTCCACGAACTCGGCGGCTTCCCGGTAGTCGCCCCCGCTGAGCCACAGGGTGACACGATGCGGTCCGGCATTGTAGCTGGCCAGAGCCTGATCGACGTCACCGTTGAACTGTCTCAGGCAATCGGCGAAATACTGGCTTCCCAGGCGAATGTTGAACCGCGGAAGGAAGAGTTGGTCGGGAGAGAGGTTGTCCAGCTGGAGTTGACGCCCCACCCGTCTGGCCGTCTCGGGGATGAGCTGCATCAGTCCCCGGGCCTCTGCCGCCGACACGGCCTGGGGGTCAAAGCCCGATTCCTGACGGACCAGCGCCACCAGCAGGTAGGGATCGAGCCCGTGTTTTCGGGCTTCCTGGGCAAAGAGAGAAGCATATTTGATCGGGAGGAGCATCCGCCAGATTTCCCGGGGGAGAGAGGCGAAAGGTCTGTAGACAAATCCAGGGAACAGCTGTTGCAAACGATAGGTGGAGGCACGGTAGTGGCCTCCCTGGTGGAGGAGCATGGCGGCCTGGAGTTGCATGCCTCTCGATTTCGGGCTGGTTCGGAGGAGTTCCCCGGCAGCGGCTTCGAATAGCTGGATCAAGCCAAGCGTCTTGACTCTGGCCGAAAGGCGTCCGGGCAGACCGGGAACCTGGGCGGCGTCGGAGGAAAAACGGGCGCTGGTTCGGCTTTCAAGACCGGCCAGAATGGTGGCAAGCTTTGGGTCCAGCGCTGCTTTGTCGGCGTCGGTTGGCCGGACTCCTTTCAGTTGTTCCCTGGACCGATAAGCGTAGTAATGGTTGCTGAAAAGGTCGGCGATTGCCTGGTATACAAGCCGGGCTTGCCGAAGATCGCCGGAGCCTTCCCGGGTCCGGGCGATCCAGTAGAGAGCAGCCGGCCGGTGAGGTGAGCGTGGAAACCGCTGGAGGTGTTCGGTGAACAGGGCAAGGGCTCTGTCTCGGTTGCGTTTTCGGTAGTGGTGCCAGGCCACTCGCCAATGGGCCCGCCTGACCCGTGGCCCGCTGGAGAAACGGTCGACCATCTTGCGGTAGAAGTGGTTGGCCTGATCCAGTTCGCGCTTGACCAGCCGGGAATTCGCCAGGCTGAACCAGGCTCTCTCCAGCCAGGTCGATCTGGGGTAACGCTGCTCTATCTGGCGGACAGCCTGCCGGAAGGAGGCATCGTCATCGAGTCTGCGGTGGTTCTCAGCCCGGTAGAACAAGGCTTGAGGCTGCAGCGCGTATCTTGAGGGCAAGGCCTGGAGTGTTCGGAGAGATTCCAGTTGGCTCCCGGAGTGGAATTCGGAAATAGCCCGGTGCAACTGAAGCTTGGCCCTTTCGGCCGGTGAGCCGGTTTCTTCCAGGGCGGCGTTCAATGCCTCCACGGCCTGCGGGTACCGTTTTCCCTTGAAGAGCTTTTCGGCCCGCACTCGCTTCCAGCTTGGCGGGACCTTGAAAAACTCTGGCGGATAGTCGACCTGCAGTCGAGTAATGGCATTCAAAGCCTCCGGGCTCAGGGGGCTCAAGGGAAACCGGAAGTGGAGGCGGAGGTAGCGGTCGATGGATGGCCGGATTTCCCCGATGGACTCATGAGCCGCCGCAGCGTAATAGAGAGCCTCGGCAGACTTGGATAGGTGGGGCCAATCCTGTCGAGCTTGAAAAATGAGGTGGGGGGTTCCGGCCAGCAGGGCGTCTTGCCAGAGGAAACTGATGGCCTGCCGGGCAAGATGGCCCCGGGGAAACCGCCTCAGGTAGGTTCGCCAGCCTTCAATGGCCAGGGTAGGCTGATTGAGCTTGTGCAGGACCTTGGCGTGGTGGTAGAGGATGAAATCCGAGATGGAGACCTGTTCGGCTCCGACCAGGGCCCGTTTCAGCGCGTCACGGGCTGATTCCAGACGCCCGTTTTGGAGGTCCTGGGTGCCGATCAGGTAGTACCCGAGAGCAGCCAGAGGGCTCTGGGGATTCCCTTGGCTGAACTCCAGCAGCTCCAGCCTGGCGGAGGAGGAGTTTTCATCGACAAAGTTGCGACAGAGTTGCTGGAAACGGACCTCGGACGAACCCTGGGCCAGTGCCCTTAAGCTCCAACCGGTGAGAAACAGCAGCAGGAACAGCAGTGTTGCCCTGGCTCGGCGACAGACGGAGCGGTCGGGAGCCGTGTTGTCCGCGAACAAAACCTCCACCGTGGAATCGCCCTTATAAAGGGGGAAGGAAGTCAACCGGCTCACCGGCTGCCCGCCGCACCCCTGTGCCCGGACGGCTTGGCCGCACCTGCCAGGAGAGCCTGGATGGCATCGAAGGGACGCTGGTCGTTCCAGCCATCCAGTCGCACCCCGAATTGGCCATGGACGCATTTGTGGGTAACGGGCTCCAATGCATCCTTGACGAAAGGCTTGTGGGCGGTGCCGGCCCGGTTGGCCTCCGGAGAGAACGCGTTGATCACGACCAGGTTGGCTGCCTCCAAAAAACGTTCGGAGTCGCCCTTCCACCAATCCCGGGGAAGGTAGGGATTCACGACGAAGAGCAGAAAATCGGGCGCCAGATGTCCCAGGATAGTGTTCCCTTCGGTCAACAGGCGAGTGCTTTCACGGAAGCGATCCCTGTGCAGCAGATCCACCAGAGCCGGGTATCCATCGGGTCGGGCCACACCCCAATAGGTTTGCGCGGCGCCGGCCTCCACCAGCTTCCCCGTATCCGTATCCGGCTGAGCCAGAACAGCGGGGTCCTCGCAGAGCAGATAGGGCCCTTCCATTCGATGGCAGGCGCACCCGCTGTTTCCGACGGGACAAAACTGTTCCTCCCGATAGATGGTGGTGAACTTGGCGGTTGAGAAAACACCGGGGAAAGCCTGGAGAATGGCCAGCAGGAGCGATGTTTTTCCGGAACCGTTGCAAGGCGAGGCGACTGAAACCTGAAGCATAATCTCGGATTTTAGCTCCAACCGGGCTGGCTTCCGAAGGAAAATTGCGTGATTAGGGCATTAAACCCGCATTTCTCACCAGGACGCTGAGCATAAGGTCGAAAAGTGCTGGTCCTTAACATCTTGCGGCGCTTTGTTTGGAGTCTTCAGGGCACAGACTGTGCTGGGCGCGCCCTGGCTTGTCTTTTCCCCTTCAGCGCGCGCATGATCTCTCGAATGGTGTTCCGGCTACGCCCTTCGGTCACGAGCACGCGCTGAAGCGGAAAATCCTGCGCCAAGTTGCACTCTTGAGAAGAGTGCAACCCCCTGGTGAGAAATGCGGGTTAAACCCCGGTTTGCCGCAATGGCGGAGTGGATTTCAGGAATTCGCCGGATTGATCCCTGCCAGCCTGTTCCAGGCGAGCACGGCCGCGCCGACCGCGCCGGCGTGGTCAGCCAGTCGGGAGGGAAGAATCTTTACCGGCTCCAGGTGTGGCGCCCTGAGAATATGACGGGCAGCCGTCGCCCGAATGGGCTCCAGGAACCGGTCTCCCAACCGGTCGGCAATGCCCCCGCCAATCACCACGCAATCCGGATCCAGCAGGTTGACCAGGCTTGCCACCAGCAGCCCCAGGGTGGTCTGGGCCCGTTGCATAATTTCCAGCATGAGCGGATCTCCTTCCTGCAGGGCCTCTTGAATCACCCGACTGGTCATGCGCTCTCGGCCCATCCTGGCCATGATGGCCGGAACCAGGCTGGACCGCCCCGACTCGACCGCTAGACGCATGTCGCGCTCCATGGCCGTGCGGCTGGCCAATCCTTCGGCGCAGCCGTTGCGTCCGCAGCCGCAAAGAGGGCCGTCGGCCAGGACTTTAATGTGACCCACCTCTCCGGCCCCGCCGCAGCTGCCGTGGTAGAGACGATTGTCCAGGATGACACCGCCGCCAATGCCGGTTCCGACGAAAATCGCCACCAGGTTTCTGGCGCCTCGACCGGAACCCAGGACATGCTCGCCTACCGCACCTCCGTTGACGTCGTTGTCGAGGGTCACCGGCAGCCTCAAGTGTCGGCTGAGCATGCTTCCCAAGGGTTGGTCCTTCCATTCCAGGTTTGGGGCATAGAGCACCAGACCCTTCTCGGGATCCACGGTTCCCGGAGCACCAATCCCGATTCCCTGAACCCGTTTCGATTTTTTCCCCAGGTCTTTCAGGAGCTTACGGACCGTTGCGGCGACTCTCCGGGTGACTCCCTCGGGACCCAGGCCGGGACAAGTGGAACGTTTCCTGGAGGCAAGAACTCGGCCCCGGCCATCCAGCGCCACCGACGTCATGCTGGTGCCTCCAAGGTCAACCCCCACCATGAGATCATTTTTCTTTCCCATCTAAGGCTTTCTCCTGAGCGGCCAGTGGCCGGTTGAAGAGGCAGGATGGCCGGCCCGCCTGACCCGGCCAAACGAGTCGGAAACAGAGTCGCAGCATACCCGATTATTTTCCAGAAAATTTATGGGACTGTGTCGCACATAGATTACAGTAGATCAGGACGGTGCTGAAGGAACTTGGCGTGGCCGCGCGCCGCAGCCTGACGGCCCGGCGTCCACCCCCCTCCGCATCAGCCATCGCCTGGCGGCTCGGCTTCTGCGACTCCCCTCAAGGGGGGAGTGATACCCGGGTACAGACCGCAAACATCCTTTACATAATAAACCGCAAACATGGTTTACACATTGATAGGGTATGGGCCGAGGAGGACAAGCCGATGCCCTGGAAAGAGACGTGTACCATGGACCAACGCATGCTGTTTATTGTCGACTATCTCAGTGGTCGCTACACCAAGAAAGGCCTGTGCAGACACTACGGAATCAGCCGGCCCACCGGCGACAAGTGGATCGACCGCTATCGGATCCACGGACCGGAGGGACTCGATGATCTCTCGCGAAGACCCGGTTGCCATCCCGACACGACGGCACCGGAGATGGTTGAGCGGATCATCGAGACGAAGCTGGCGCACCAGAGCTTTGGACCCAAGAAGGTGATGGATCGACTTCGTGCCCTGGAACCGGACGAGGTCTGGCCGGCTGATAGCACGGCCGGGAAGATCCTCAAGCGAAACCATCTGGTGCGGGAAAGACGCCAGCGTCGGCGCGTTCCCCCGGATCCGCGGGCCTTGGTCCACTGCAACGCTCCGGCACAGAGCTGGAGCGCCGACTTCAAGGGCGACGTACCCCTGGCCAACGGGAAGCGCTGCTACCCGCTGACCCTCACCGACAACCACAGCCGCTTCATCCTGCAGTGCCGGGCCCTGAGCCACCCCACCACCGATGCCGTCAAGCCTTGGTTTGAGTGGGTGTTTCGGGAATACGGCCTGCCTGAGACGCTACGCACCGACAACGGCCCGCCCTTTGCCTCGGTGGCTGCCGGCGGCCTGAGCCAGTTGTCGAAGTGGTGGATTCGCCTGGGCATTCGCCCCGAGCGCATCCGCCCGGCCAAGCCCAGTGAAAACGGTCGCCATGAACGCATGCATCGCTCGTTGAAAGAGGCCGTGATGCGTCCGCCTGCCCGCACGCTTTCAGCCCAGCAGCGGCGCTTCGATGCCTTCGTGGAAGAGTTCAACTGGCAGCGTTCCCATGAAGCCCTGGGGCGTCTGACACCCGCAAGCGTGCACCAGCCCTCGCCGCGTCCCTATCCGGACCGCTTGCCGGAGGTGGAATACCCGAGCGGTGTCACCGTGCGGCGGGTCCGTCGCACCGGCGAGTTCAAGTGGCGGGGCCGTCTGATCTATCTCTCCACCGTGCTGGCCAAGGAGACGATTGCTCTGGTTCCCTGTGACAATGACCGTTGGGAGATTCGCTACAGCTCTCATCCTCTGGGCGTGTTCGACCAGCGTACCCAGAAAATCATCCCTGCTCAGCAGTGGCATCAGCGAGAATGAACCTGGGCGTTGTCCTTCGGTCGGGCTCCGCCCTCCCTCCGGACAACGCCCGCTCATTGCCCATCGACCCCCTTGGAGGTATGCTTAGCCCCACTTAAAGAAAACTAACCGTGTAAACCATGTTTGCGGTTTATTGTGTAAACCATGTATGGATTGCACACCCGCGTTACTAACCGGGAACGTCGTTTACACATTAGACCGGGAACATGTTTTATATCCTGCCAAGGAATCAGGCAAGTCGGGCCCCCGCCCCCGACGACGGGGCGGATCATACGAGAGTGAAACAGGTTTTGTTTCAGTCACGAGGACAGATAGACCTCCTTCAACGACAACTGGCGCCAAAATGCTTCTGCACCTTTGTCCCGTTGGTGTGACCCTGTCATGGGAGGAAGCCCCACCCGGGAGCGCGGGCGTCCCGCCCGCACAAATCCTCCCGCAGCTTCGGCCATCTCCTCCACCGGAATCAACCGGCAGCGGCGCCCTGCCTCTGCTTCGGCCGGGCCCATGCGGTTCCCGCCGGCAGGGCGGTCGGCTGCAACATCGCAGGGAAACTGAGCGGCAACCGAAGGGACAGCATGCGGGCGGGACGCCCGCGCTCCCGGGGGTGTCGTCCCGATGGTGAGGTGGGGGGTATCCGGCGGGCGACTTCTCTGAAAGCCGGCCTGTCCCCTTTGGGAAACTCCCGTTTGCCTGCGAGCCGGGCGCCCGCCCCCCGCGACTGGGCAGATCCATCGAGAAGGACTATAAATGGAACATCGATGCACAGGATGCCCAGGATAATCAGGACGGGAGGCTGCTGCAGGAGACGCTGACTCGGGCAATGATCGTGTGCGGATTTGAGGATGTCCGGGAACACAAGCCAGCCGTCTCCGGAAAAAATCCTGTGCATCCTGTGCATCGATGTGAATCAAAAATCTACCCATGCTTGACTATGAACTGGTTTCCAGCCACCAGGCGCAAGCGTTTGTTTCAGGTAAGTCGGGCCCCCGCCCTGCCGTGCGGATCATACGAGAGTGAAACAGGTTTTGTTTCAGTCACGAGGACAGATCGACCTCCTTCAACGACAACTGGCGCCAAAATGCTTCTGCACTTTTGTCCCGTTGGTGTGACCCTGTCATGGGAGGAAGCCCACCCGGGAGCGCGGGCGTCCCGCCCGCACAAATCCTCCCACAGCTTCGGCCATCTCCTCCACCGGAATCAACCGGCAGCGGCGCCCTGCCTCTGCTTCGGCCGGGCCCATGCGGTTCCCGCCGGCAGGGCGGTCGGCTGCAACATCGCAGGGAAACTGAGCGGCAACCGAAGGGACAGCATGCGGGCGGGACGCCCGCGCTCCCAGGGGGTGTCGTCCCGATGGTGAGGTGGGGGGTATCCGGCGGGCGACTTCTCTGAAAGCCGGCCTGTCCCCTTTGGGAAACTCCCGTTTGCCTGCGAGCCGGGCGCCCGCCCCCCGCGACTGGGCAGATCCATCGAGAAGGACTATAAATGGAACATCGATGCACAGGATGCACAGGATAATCAGGACGGGAGGCTGCTGCAGGAGACGCTGACTCGGGCAATGATCGCGTGCGGATTTGAGGATGTCCGGGAACACAAGCCAGCCGTCTCCGGAAAAAATCCTGTGCATCCTGTGCATCCATGTGAATCAAAAATCTACCCATGCTTGACTATGAACCGGTTTCCAGCCACCAGGCGCAGGCGTTTGTTTCAGGTAAGTCCAGCCCCCGCCCCCCACGACGGGGCGGATCATTCGAGAGTGAAACAGGTTTTGTTTCAGGTAAGTCGGGCCCCCGCCCTGCCGTGCGGATCATTCGAGAGTGAAACAGGGGTGATTCAGGCACGTTGTCAATTCCTCTCCAACCCCTGTGGTTTCAATCTCTTGAATTGGTTTTGCGTCACGCGAACCCAGATTTGTTTCAGGCAAGCCGGAGCGCTGGCTGCGATCCTGCAGATGCGGGTCCTACTCCGTAGCAACGGGCAAGACTCCCACGACCTGCTCATCCGGAGCCCTGTCCTTCTCCGGCAGGGACTTGATCCCCAAAAACCAACGAAAGACCCATTTGAAGTCCTCCAGGATCAGATACAGGGAAGGGACCAGTCCAAGAGTGATAAAAGTGGCGAAAAGAACGCCGAAGGCCAGAGATATCGCCATCGGGATCAGAAACTGAGCCTGCACGCTTTTCTCCAGAATGAGCGGGGTGATGCCGGCAGCTGTTGTCAGAGAGGTCAACAGAATCGGCCGGAAGCGAACAATCCCGGCCCGATGAACCGCCTGGACCAGAGGCATGCCCTGCTTGCGATGGTCGTTGATGAAGCTGACCAGAACCAGACTGTCGTTGACCACAATTCCAGTCAAGGCCACCACCCCGAGCATGGATAGAACACTGGTCGAGTAACCCAGAATGACGTGCCCCCAAACGGCGCCCACGATCCCGAAGGGCACCGCCGAGAGCACGATCAACGGCTGCAGATAGGACCTGAATGGGATGGCCATCATGGCAAAAATCCCCAGCACCACCAAGGAAAAGCCCTGGGCCAATCCTGCCAGGGTCTCCTGTTGATCGCGCTGTTCCCCTTCCAGGCTGTAGGCGACTCCGGGGCTGCTGCTCAACAGATCCGGCAAGAAACCGGCCTGCAAATCGCCCAGGACTCGATTGGCGTTAGTCACCGCTTCGTCTACATCCGCGGTGACGCTTATGGTTCGCTGCCGATCGACCCGCGAAATGGTAGCGAAGCCTCGTCCCATTTGGGCCGTGGCCACCGTCGAGAAGGGAACTTCACTACCATCCGGAGTCCGAATTCTCATTCTCTCCAGAGTCCCCAGGGATCGTCGTTCTTCAGCGGGATAGCGCACCATTACTCGTACATCATCCCGTCCCCGCTGAATTCTCTGGGCTTCTTCCCCAAAAAATCCCTGACGGACCTGGCGCCCCATATCCTGCAGGGATAACCCTAGAGCCTCGGCTTTGGGAGTGATGTCCAACTTCAGCTCAGGCTTGCCTCCCCGAAAGGAATCGCTGATGTCTATGACGCCCTGGTATCGGGCCAATTCTTCCTTGGTCTTTGACACCGCCTCACGGAGCTTGACCATGTCCGAACTGCTGAACTGAATGTTGATGGCCTTGCCGGATGTAATCAGTTCCGAAGCAAACACGAGCTCGACCGCTCCCGGAACCGGTCCGGTGAGTTCCCTCCACCGATTGCCGATCTGAGTACTGCTCAAACTCCTCATCTCCGAAGGAACCAACTCGATGATGATCTCCGCTCTGTAAGGGGTGGAATAGCGGTTGGCGTCGCCCGATCGATTGCTGCGTTCAGTCTGAGTCCGGTAAGGTTGTTCCCCCACTGTGGTCAAGACATGACGGAATAGGGACCGTCCCGTTTGCTGCTTGATTTCTTGATCGAGTTGAAAGGCGGACTGCTCGATCGTCCGAACAGCTCGAGCGGTCACGGCGGCAGAGGTCTCCTGAGGCATCGTCAGGTCGACCACCACGGTATCGGATTCGACTTGGGGAAAATAGTTGAAGTCAACCAGGCCGCCGCCCACCAGACCCGCGGTCAGCAGCAGGGTCATCACCGCCACGGCCAAGGTCAGGTAACGCCACTCCAGTACGATCAGGAACATCGGCCGGTAAACCCGATGAATGAATCTATCCAGAGCCTTCCCAAAAAACCCGAAAAAACCGTCCCAGACCCGGGCCAGGAAGGATTTTGACTGTCCTTCCCGTCGAGGACGGTAATGGGAAAGATGGTAGGGCAGGACCAGCTTGGATTCAATGAGCGAGAACATCAACGTCGGGATGACAATCAAGGGAATCACCTGCCAGATCGGTCCCGAGTCTCCCGCCACAAACAGCATCGGGGTAAAGGCCATGGCTGTGGTCAGCACACCAAAGACCACAGGCACGGTGACTCGCTGAGTTCCCTCGATCGCCGCCGACAAACCCCTCCCTGTTGCCTGCTGTCTGGAATAAACACTCTCGCCAACCACGATCGCATCATCCACTACGATTCCCAGGACCATGATGAAGGAAAACAGAGAAACCATGTTGATCGACACATCGAACACAGGCATTAGAGCTATGGTCCCCAGGAAGGAAATGGGAATACCAATCGTGACCCACAGTGCCAGCCGTAGACGCAGAAACAGGGTCAGAACCACAAAAACCAGCACAAGTCCGGTCAGGCCGTTCTTAATGAGCAGGTTCATACGGCTCTCCAGAATCTGCGCCGCATCCGCCCACGGGGTGAGAACGATCCCCTCGGGCATCCGACTCTGAGCTTCGGCCGCATACTCCTTAACTGCCCTGGACACCTCCAGGGCGCTCTCATCGCCAACTCTGTAGGACTGAACCATCACGGCCGGTTTGCCGTTGAGCCAGGCAAACTTGTCCGAGTCTTCGAATCCATCGACCACCCGAGCCACATCGCCCAGTTGCAAGCGGCTCCCATCCGGACGGGTAAACAGGGTCAACTTCTCGTATTCCTCACCCCGGTAAGCCTGTCCCTTGGTCCTCAGAAGGATTTCCCCGCTCTCGGCCTTGACCGATCCTCCCGGGAGATCGAGTGAAGTGCGCCGGACCGCCCTGGCCACTTGGTCAAAGGTCAGCCCATGGCGTCTCAAATCATCCTCTGAAACCTCTATGGAGATTTCGTAGAGTCTGGAGTTCTTCAACTCGACCTGACTGAGTTCCGGAAGCAGCAGCAATTCATCCCGTACCTGCTCTCCGAGCCGTTTCAAGGTCAGCTCGTCGGCATCCCCCGAAATGGAAAGGTTGATCACCTGGTTTTGAATCGCGGCCTCCTCGATCACAGGTTTCTCGGTTTCCTCGGGAAAAGTATCAATGGCGTCCACCCTTGCCTTGATATCGTCCAGAAGCGCCCGTGTGTCGTAACCCGGCTCAATTTCGATTCTTACCGTTCCCATGCCCTCATTGGCTGACGATCGAATCCTCTCGATTCCCTCCAACCCCTGCAGCGATTCCTCCACGCGAATACAGACGGCCTCCTCGACCTCCTCCGGAGCGGCGCCTCGATAACTCACCGACACCGAAACGACATTCACCGAAAATTCCGGAAAGACTTCCTTCTTGAGATCGGGAATCGTCAACAGACCCGCCATGACGATCAAAACCATCAGCAGGTTCGCAACCACTCCGTTTCGGGCAAACCAGTCAATGAGCCCGTTCATTCTCCCTCCGGTACCTGCCCGCGTTCGCGATCAGGTCGGATCTTCGTCTCCAACCAAACCCTCCAGAACCTCGACCCTCATGCCGTTGACAGGCGTCTGAAGGGCGGACACACACACTCGTTCCCCCTCGCTGAGACCAGAGGAAATCAGTACCTGGTCGCTCTCGGCGCGCAGAATTTCAACCTGGCGATGGTAGAGGCGATCGGTTTCGTCCACCACCAGAACCTGGTCTCCCCTCAAGACAGAGCGCGGCAACACGACTACGTCACTCACCCACTTCCCTTCGATTTCAGCCTCCACGAACATCCCAACAGCCAGCGGGGGACGGCTCCGGTCACTGCCTCTGCCGTAAGGATCCTTGACCTGGGCGATGGCGTGCACCATTCGGGTCTTGGGATCGATCTCTCCCTCGGTCCGGACGATGCGTCCCGCCCATTGATGGACCTTCCCTGCAAACTCGGAACGCAAAACGACCTTGGGGCCCTGCGCGGTCCGGGATTGCCCCCGATAAGCAAGAAGCAGATTGAGATAGGCCAGTTCGTTATCCGGAATTGGCAAGCGGACTTCGGCAAAATCAACCCCGTAAAGACGCGCCAGAGCACTTCCAGAGGCCACGAATTGACCCACATCGACCGCCTCCGACAACACCCGGCCGTCGTAAGGGGCTCTGATCTGGGTGCGTTCCAGATCATACTCGGCCTGTTCGAGGGCAGCTTGAGCCGCTGCCAGTAACGCCTTGGCCTCATCGATCTGGGGCTCCCGCAAGACCAGGGAGGTCGGAGGACCGCTGCCCAGAGTTTCCCATTCCTGCCTGGCCAAGGCGGCTTCCTGTTCCTCGGTCGCCAGCTTGAGCCTGGCCTGGGCCACCCCGAAACGCGCCCGCACCACAGCCAATTGATAGACCCTGGAATCGACTCGGAGGAGCACTTCCCCGGCTTTGAAGAACCCGCCGGTGGCCAGCGCCGGCGAGACCCAGACCACTCGTCCCGAAACTTCCGGGGTCAACTGGGAAGCGGTCTTTGGCGCCACTGTACCCTCAGTGTGCACTTTCAGTCGTCGACTTGCCGATTTCACCTCCATGACGTGTACCCGAGGCAGCGAGATTTCCGGCGGACGCTGCTCCGGCTCCGCCTTGGCCCCTATGATGATCAGCGCGCCATAGGCGCCCAGGGCCAAGACCAGGATGGGAAGTCCGATCTTGAGTGCTAGTTTCATACCCGTTTCCCTTTGGAATTCCGCCCGACACCAACTCCATGAAGAAATTCCACTTAGAAACTCCCTCCCAAAGCCAGGTGCAGGTTGACTCGATTGTCGAGTTGCAGGCGTCTGAGGGTCAACAACTGGCTCTCCGAATCAATGGCCGTCCTTTGCGACGCCAGCAGGGTAATAATTCCCGTCAAACCCGAGCGGTACCGCTGCTCGGCCAGTTCCCGGGCAGCCACCGATTGTTCCGTCGCCGCCTCCAGCGCCTGCCGCCGCCGCCGAATCACCCCTTCGGCCGCCAGGGCCGCTTCCACGTCGTTGTAGGCAGCCAGAACGGCGCTCTCGTATCTGGCCGCTGCCTCTTCTGCCCGGGCCTGGTTGAGAGATACGCCCGCCTTCAGCCTGCCTCTGTTGAAGATGGGCTGCGCCGCGTTACCCACCAGGGACCAAACCAGCAGGTCGGGTGACAACAGGTTGCGCAGTTGATCGCTGGAGGTGCCAAAGGAGGAGGTCAGGCTGAAACTGGGTCTGAGCTGAGCCTTGGCCTCGGCGATTCTGGCATCGGCTGCCAGCAGGTCCCGCTCGGCCGCCACCAGATCAGCCCGACGGTGCACCAATTCGGAAGGCAGGCCGGTCGGGACTCGATCGGGTCCCATCGGCAGGTCCTTCTCCACCACATGGCGGCCATCCGGATAGTCGCCCATGAGGATTTGAAGCTGGCGGACACCGCGGTCTGCAAGCTCCAGCCGCGATTGCAGCGCCGCTTCGGCGATTTTCAACTCGGTCAAGGCCAGGCGCAGGTCCAGTGCCGGCCGGACACCACTTTCAAAGCGAGCCCGAATGCGTCCCACCGACATCCGGTAGCTCTCCACCGAAGACCGAGCCAACGCGACTTGCCCGCGAGCTTCGGTCGCCGAAAACCAGGCTCTAGCTGCTTGTGCCGAGAGTGACAAGCGGGCCGCTGCCAATTCCGCCTGCCGCGCTTGCGTGTTGGCCATTGCGGCCAGCTTCCCCGCCTTGACCTTTCCCCACAGGTCCACCTCCCAGCCCAGATTAAGAGATAGACCTGCGCTGGAGAAAGTCCGGCTCAAAACCTTCCCTTCCGCACCCGGAATCGGAAATCCCAAAAAATTCTGGCGCCGGCGCCCCATGTCGAAGCCGGCATCCAGCTGGGGCAACAGGGAAGCCGAGGCGATGCGAACCTGGGCTTCGGCGGCTTCAATGCGGGCCGCCGCCGCCCGCAGGTCCTGGTTGCGGTCCAGCACTCGAGACACAACCTGATTCAGCTCCTTATCCCCGAAATAGATCCACCAATCGCTCTGGCCGGCACCCGGGACCACTTCCCCACCGGTCCAGGTCTCAGGGACTTTCACTATGGAGGCGCGGGTGGGCCGCTGCAATGACCGACTGCAACCGGCAGTCATGGTCGATAACGTGACCACGAGCAAGACACCGCAAGCCCACTGCCTAGGCTTGATCATCCCAAAACCTCCTTGTTGCCGTCACCTGCCGGCCCCGAAATGCCCGTTTTGGGCAGCGGGGCCCGCAGCCCGGCGGTGGCGAACCGGGTCAGCCGTTCAATATTGGCCTCAACCTCGCTCCCTTCACCCGATTGGGCCCCCAACTGCCGAACGAACCCGCCGTGCATCAGGGTGTGGACCATGGCTCCGATGACGAAGTGCATGCGCCACATGAGTTCCGGCTTCGGAAGATCGGGCGCTGCCTGCTCGAATGCCGCTGAGAAACGCCGGACCACCTCCTGAAAAAGATCCACGAACATGGTCTGGAGCTGACCCGAGGTCTCGGAGTAGATCCGGCCGCAAAGCCGGGAAAAGGTCTCCCCCTTTTCCGCCTGCAACCACAAGCGGAGCGGGGGGCCCACCAGGATGCGCACCAGCTCTTCCAGCCTCGGCTTCTCCGGCCGAGAGCGCTCGAGGAGCTCGTCCAACAATCGCAACCTTTCGCGATTGACCGGACCGATCCGGCGGACAAAAACTTCCCGAACCAGAGCTTCCTTGGAGCCGAAGTGATAGTGAATGGCCGCCAGATTCACCTGGGCCTCTGCCGTAATGGTGCGGATCGAAACCCCATCGATGCCAAACTCGGCAAAGAGTCGTTCAGCCGTATCCAGAATTTGATCTCGGGTGTCGGTGGGCAAGAGAAAACCCAATTCAAACAAACGAAAGATTTAAATCGTACGTATGAAAGAATTGATTGTCAAGGAATGTGTCGATGCTTTTCGGCGAAACCGCAGATGTGAGGACTCACCACCGGCAGCGGCGCCTGAAACGCCTCCCACTGCAATTGGGCGAACCCGGCTTGGGCAATCCACGACAGGGTGTCACGATCGGGGCGGCAACCGTCCAGCACTCTGCACCACACCGGTCGCACCGCGCGCTGAAGCCAACCAAGCCAACTGCCCTCCGGCGCCGCAACGTGCTCCAGAAAGTAAAAACGTCCCCCGGGCTTGAGCACACGCAGCACCTCCTCCAAAACCACTTCCACCCGGTCTACCGAGCACAGAACCAGGGTTCCAACCACGGCATCCACGCTCCCATCCTTCAGCCCCAGATCCTCTGCCAGACCGATTTTCAATTGGACAGGCCGCTCCAGCCGATCTGCCTCCTTTTGAAGGTAGGGGTGGAAAAAGGGATTGGGCTCAACGCCGGTCCAACGAACGTCTCTGGGCAAATAGGCCAGATTGACGCCGCTTCCGGGTCCGATCTCCACAACCTCACCGGAGAGGCCGCCGAACAAGCTGCGCTTCCGCTCGGCCATCCAGCGATCGTAGGGACCCGCTCCATGAGCCATCCCCCAGGCAAAGGCTCGTGCTCGCCAACAGTGCTCTCCCGCTCGACGCATGCAGGGAGTCTAGCATGGGCGCCGAGTGGTGACGGCCCTCGGTGGCTGTGGTATCTTGATTCGGACCCGACCCGCCGTACCGGTGGACATTCATGGCAACGCGGCAACCCCTGGGAAATCTTCGACAGTTTCTGCAGCTTCTGCGGCGAGAAAACCAGCTCGCGACCATCGAGGTCGAGGTGGATCCCTATCTGGAAGCAGCCGAGATCCATCGGCGAGTGATCCGGCAAGGAGGCCCCGCTCTGTTGTTCAAGCGCATCCGGGGAAGCCGGTTTCCGGTGGTCACCAATCTGTTTGGCACGCCGAAGCGCATCGAACTGGCATTTGGCAGAGGTCCTCAGCAACTGGTCAAGCAGGTCGCTGATTTGGCCCAAACCCTGTTGCCACCTCGGCTGGGGCATTTGTGGGGTCACCGCAACCTTGCCTGGGAGGCCCTGAAACTGGGCACTCGAAAGGTTGGGGCGGGGGCGGTGCTGGAATGCCGCCAGCGGCCTGCGGATCTCTCCGGCTTGCCCATTCTCACCACCTGGGAACAGGACGGAGGCCCCTTCATTACCCTGCCGCTCGTCTATACCCAGCATCCCAGGAATGGAAGCCACAACCTGGGAATCTACCGCCTGCAGGTCTATGACACCCGATCCACGGGAATGCATTGGCAGATCCAAAAAGGAGGCGGGTTTCACTATGACGTGGCAGAGTCCTTGAACGAGGCTCTGCCGGTTACGGTCTTCCTTGGAGGCCCTCCGTCGCTCATTCTGGCTGCAATCGCTCCCCTTCCCGAAAACGTCGGAGAACTGATGGTGGCTTCTTTGCTGGGAGGCCAGCGTATCCCCATGGTTCACCCGGCTGGCAGTCCGCACCCCTTTCCGTCAGAGGCGGAGTTCGTGCTGCAGGGGACCGTCCCGCCACGGCAGCGCCGCAGGGAAGGACCCTTTGGCGACCACTACGGCTACTACTCGCCGGCCCACGATTTCCCCGTTTTTCAAGTGCAGCGCCTGCTCCACCGGCGAGACGCCCTCTACCCGGCAACCGTGGTGGGCAAGCCGCGGCAGGAGGACTTCTTCATCGGGGACTACCTGCAGGAACTGCTCAGCCCCCTGTTCCCCCTGGTCATGCCCGGAGTGCGGGACCTGTGGAGTTACGGAGAGACGGGGTTTCATTCCCTGGCGGCGGCAGTGGTGCGCGAACGCTACACCCGGGAAGCCATGGCCTCTGCCTTCAGAATCCTGGGGGAGGGCCAGCTCTCGCTGACCAAAATTCTGATGGCGACCGATACACCCATGAACCTGAGGGACTTCCCTGCCCTGCTGCAGCATGTATTGGAGCGAATCGAATGGGAGACCGACTTCTTCATCCTCTCCAACCTTTCCATGGACACCTTGGACAGTTGCGGACCGCGGATCAACCAGGGGAGCAAGGCTATCTTTCTGGGAATGGGAAGCCCGAAACGCGATCTGCCCCGGCAGTTTCAGGGCGAGATTCCGGCAGGGGTTGAAGAGGTCGCCGTCTTCTGCCCCGGATGCCTGGTGATTGGCGGTTCAAACTACTCGGAGGAGCCCCGCCAACCGGAACGCCTGGTCCAATGGCCCGGCTTTCAGCCCTGGCCCCTGCTGATCCTGACCGACGACGTCTCCATAGCCAGGGACTCCTCCCGCTTCCTGTGGTCGGTCTTCACACGCTTCGAGCCGGCGGCCGACGTCCATGCCGCTCAGACGACGGTCCGGCGCCATCATCTCTGCTACCGCTCTCCCATCCTGGTGGACGCTCGAATGAAGCCCTCCTATCCCCCGGAAGTCGCCACCTCGCCCGACGTCGCAAGAACCGTAGACCGGCGCTGGAGGGAATACTTTCCTGGAGTGGATAGTGGCTAGTGATTAGTCCATGTAAATAAACAATCTACTCATGCTTGACTTTGAACGGGTTTCCCGCCACCCGACACCAGGGGTTGTTTCAAATAAGCCGGGCCCTCGCGCTACCGTGCGGATCATACGAGAGTGAAACAACGGAAGTTCATGGCCTTTCGGGAGTAGGGACATGTCCCGTTAGACCGGTATGTTGCATTAGGGAACATCGATAGACAGGATAGACAGGATTAACAGGACGAAAAGCTGCTGCAAAGGAAGCTGACCCACTCGCTGATCGGGTGCGCCTGTGAAGTGATCCAAGAGCCTGGGAGCGGTTTTCTGGGAATCGTTGTTCAAGAAAAGGTGATGGTCGAACTCAAAGGGGTGAACACTCTCGTCCCGGAGCACCCAGACCAGACCATCAACAAATAATCCTGTATATCCTGTGCATCGATGTTAATCAGGGATCTACTCATGCTCGACGCCGAGAGCAGACGTCGGGAACTGCAGGGTGTCACTTCGTATCCTTACGTGGGTAACCCTTTAATCGGTTTTTCTTCACCCGACCTCGGTTTTGTTTCAGGCAGGAAACTCGTTTTTCTTTTCGTTTTTCTTCGTGTCCCTTCGTGGTTCTTCGTGCCCCTTCGTGGATATCTTTTTTTGCCGCTTCGGTTACTTCGTGGATTCCCTTCGTGGATATCTTTTTGTTCTTCGTGCCCCTTCGTGGATTGAGAGCTGACGTTTCCTACCATTGTTGAGAAATGCGGGTTTAGTAGACGTCAAAAACATTGGCTCCAATTCGGTCAAGTCATCTAAACTATCGGGCATTGACCGTGAGGGGACGGCAGCCGGTCAGCAGCCGTTGCCAGCCGGCTTGCTCCGACTCGTCATTCAGGCAAGTCGGCTGCCTTTGAGCTCCGATCCACCTCTCCACCATGGCGATGAAAGGGATGAAATGGCCTTTTTCGATAAAAATGGCGGCGTCAGTCCGCAACAGGTGCTTCAAACCCTCAAGAGTATCCGGGACCCCGACCTGCAGGAAGACATCGTCGCACTGAATTTCGTAAGGGATCTCACCGTCAAGGGCTCCAAGGTCGCCTTCACCATCGAGTTGGCGAATCCTGCCTGCCCGGTCAAGGATCAGATCAAGGCCGAAGCCGAACGCCTGGTCGGGGCGCTCAAGGGCGTCAACACAGTCTCCGTTGAGATGACCTTCAAGGTAACACGCCAGCAGGGTTCCCAAAGCCGGGCCCTGATACCGGGGGTAAGCAATACCATCGCGGTAGCCAGCGGCAAAGGCGGTGTTGGAAAATCGACGGTCGCCGCCAATCTGGCCGCCGCGCTGATGAAATGCGGAACCCGGGTGGGACTGATGGACGCCGATGTCTACGGACCCAGCATCCCCACCCTGATGGGTTCCTCGCAAACACCTCAAGTGGTTGGGAACCGGATCATCCCTCCGGTGGTTCACAAGGTCAAGATGATATCGATGGGCTATTTTCTTCCCAAAAATGAGGCCGTCATCTGGAGAGGCCCCATGCTGCACAAGATGATTCAGCAGTTTCTGGGCGAGGTGGAATGGGGCGATCTGGATTACCTGGTGATCGACTTGCCCCCAGGCACCGGGGACATCCAGCTCAGTCTCTGTCAGTCCATTCCCCTGACAGGCGCCGTGATCGTGTCCACACCTCAGGATCTGGCGCTGAAAGTGGCCTCGAAGGCCATCGCCATGTTCCGCAAGCTCAATACGCCCATCCTGGGCGTGGTCGAAAACATGAGCTTTTATACCTGCGTCCACTGCGGTCAGCGGGACGATATCTTCGGTCACGGCGGCGCCAGCGCAGCCAGTCGGGAGATGGGCTTCCCTTTCCTGGGTGAAATTCCCCTCAGCGGCGAAATCCGGCTTGCAAGCGACAACGGCAAACCCACCGTATTGAGCCGGAGCACCTACCGCGAAGCCTTCCGGGCCATGGCCAGCGCGGTGGCCGCACGGGTCACCATCGCCAACCATTCCGCCGTCCAGGCCCCGACCATTGAGGTTTGACGATTGTTTCCCCTGGCCATCAAACTCTCGGCGCCGGGCGGTGTAGCCGTCAAATGGAACGACGGGCATGCCGCCACCTATCCCTACGCCTACCTCCGCCGGCGGTGCCCCTGTGCCATATGCCGCGATACCCCTCCCGTGGTCAAAACGGAACCCGATCCCTTTCCAATGCTCGGCAAGGGCCCCATCGCAACCACGGGAGCCACTCCCATCGGCCGTTACGCCATCCAGTTCCACTGGAATGACGGACATGCCGAGGGAATCTACTCCTACTCCTATTTGCGCGGGATTTGCCCCTGTGAAGACTGCCGGGGCGGTAAGACCTGACCCCCGTTTCGCCTCGCCCAGGTTCACTCGTTGACCGTGTCGGGTCGCAAGGTCGGACCCACCAGCCCACGGCCTGCTTTCGAGTGTGGCCTACAGGCGGTCGGCCTCGGGGTAATCCGGATTCAAAAGGGCGGGTTTCGCTTCAGGCGGAATCGGTAGCCGCTCCGATGACCTTGAAAGCATCATTACGGTGCCCGCACTTGACGCGGTAGACGAAAAAGTCTTTGCGGTCAATGGTGAAGACCCCTTCAAGATTATGGCTTTCAGCCATGCTGATCAGCGAGGCATCGGCGAGATCCATGGGTACAAGGGGAGGACAAAGATAGAGCGATTTTCGCCCTTCACGGGAGGTACCGTAGCGGTTCGGCACTTTCCCTCAGGCGAAAGCCTCTTCGATCACTTCGCCACCGTTGATGGTGGATCGCTCCAACCTGCCGTTGTGAAGGTAGGTCAATTTGAGATGGTTCAAGCCCAGCAAATGCAGGATGGTGGCGTGAATGTCGTGGACATGGCAGGGTCGCTCAGCCGCCCGAAGCCCAATTTCGTCTGTGCTTCCTATCACCTGTCCGCCCTTGATTCCGGCGCCGGCCATCCAGATGGTAAATCCCCACGGGTTGTGATCTCGACCTTTTCCCCTTTCGTTAAAGGGAGTCCGTCCGAACTCCCCTCCCCACACCACCAGGGTATCCTCGAGCAAGCCGCGAGCCTTCAGGTCAGCCAACAATCCTGCAATGGGCTTGTCCGTGGACCTGGTCATCTTCGAGTGGTTACCTTCCAGGTCTTCGTGGGCGTCCCAACCTTGACCGCTGCCCGAGTAGCACTGAACAAATCGCACACCCCTCTCGACCAATCGACGGGCCAGGAGACAGTTTCGGCCAAAGCCAGCCGTCATTTCATCGTCCAGGCCGTATAGTCTTCTGGTTGACTCGGATTCCCGGCTCAAATCGACGGCCTCAGGGGCTGCGGATTGCATCCGATAGGCCAACTCATAAGAATTCAAACGGGCCTCCAGTTCAGTGTCCTCAGCCTTGTCGGCTGCATAGAACCTGTTGAGGGCCGCCAGGTAGTCCAGCTTGCTGCGCTGCTGTCTGTCCGTGATCCCTTCAGGAGTTTTCAGGTGGAAAATGGGCGCCCCCTCCTTGCGGAATAAAGTGCCTTGGTAGGCAGCCGGTAGAAACCCGGAACTCCAATTCTTGGGGCCCCCCACCACCTGTTTTACCTCCCTGAGTATGACAAAGACCGGGAGGTTCCGGTTGGCGCTGCCCAGACCATAGGTGGTCCAGGCACCCAACGAGGGCCGACCGGCCAAGATCGAACCCGTATTCATTTGACAGAGCGCACCCACGTGGTTGATACCTTCTTGGTGGCAGGATCGGAATACCGCCATATCGTCGACGTGCCGAGCCACCCGGGTATACCAATCAGACACCCAGATACCGCTTTCCCCGTACTGCTTCCAGCTGCGCTTGGAGGGCATCAAGGTGTTGTTTGCCGTACCCTTATTGGCTGTGAAGGGACGGACAAAAGACTCGGGCATTGGTTGTCCCGCCAACCTGTCCAACTCCGGTTTGGGATCAAACAGGTCGACGTGGCTCGGTCCGCCTTCCATAAACAGCCAAATGACCGATTGAGCCCTGGCAGGGTGGTGGGGTTGTTTGGCGGCCGGAAATCCATTGCCTCCGTCGGCTGCCGCTTGGGCAAAGAAGCCATCCTTGTTGAGAAGATACGTCAGGGCGACGGAACCGAAACCGCTCCCCGCCCGGCGCAGAAAATCACGGCGGGAGGCCAAAGACAGAATGTGAGGTTCGTGTTCAACCATTTTTAGCTCCTGAGACGGAAGCTGGACCTGTCTCCGTCCAGCACCCGACCGTCTCTCTCCAGATGTCCTCCCGGCGCCGGCCATCGGCCCACCCCCGGGGGTGCATTGGCTCCCGCTACTTCCGATACGCAAACTCGTTTGAATTGATGATCATGTGGCAAAGATCGACCAGTGCCGCCGCGTCTACCGGATCGACGTTATAGGGACGCATCAAGGGCAACACCAGCTTTTTCCCCTCTGCGGCATGCTCTGCGATTACCCCACGATGGCGACGCAGGAAATCCAGGGCCGCGTCCTTCTCTTCGCCCGTCGGTTGCCGTGAGTATGCCAGGCGATAAGCCATATCGATTTGGGCATCAGGGTCAAGACCGGCCGAGAAGAGCACCCGGCCTGCAAACCCTTGAGCCCATTCGAGCACCACCTCACTGTTCAGCAGGGTGAGCGCTTGCAGCGGGCTGGTCGTAATGTCCCGGCTCGGACAACTTTCGTGAGTGTCCGGCAGGTCAAAGGTCTCAAACATCGGATAGCGTGTGTTACGGCGTAGGAATACATAGAGGCTGCGGCGATTGCGCTCCGCCGGGTTTTGGGTCGTTTCCCAACTGGCTTTCATGCCGGGGGGAATCGGGGGAAAGACACTGGGTCCACCCATTTCCGGATTCAACAACCCGGAAACTGCCAGTGCCGCATCGCGGATGATTTCCCCTTCCAGGCGCTGCCGGGGGAAACGCCACAACAGTTTGTTCTCCGGGTCGATTTTTGCTGCAGCCTCACGATAGAGGGAAGCCTGTCGATAGGTATTCGAGTTGAGGATGAGCCGGTGCAGGTGCTTGATGCTCCAGTTGTTTCGGATGAACTCCGTGGCCAGCCAGTCCAGTAATTGCGGGTGGCTGGGCAATTCACCTGAAAGACCCAGATTGCTGGGTGTATCCACGATACCCTGACCGAAGTGGTAGTGCCAGATCCGGTTCACCATGACGCGAGCCGTCAAAGGATTGTCCGGATCAGCGATCCAGTTGGCCAATGCCGTACGCCGGCCCGTAGACTCCATCCCTTCCGGTGCCACAATCCTGGCCGGGCCGGGATCGAAGAGTGTGGGGAAACCGGGTCTTACCTCTTCCCCGGTTGCATCGTAAGCGCCCCCTGAGAGGACGAATGTGCGGGGTGCCTCGCGACCCGCGTCCACAATGCCTATGCCGATTGGCAACTCACCCGGGTGCAAATCCGAAAATTTGTCGAGTCTTGACTTGAGTTCCTTCCAGCGTTTCTTCTCTTCATCCTTCAGTTGGTTGACCACAGCCTGGGTCGGTGCATGATAGAGATAGGAACCCGGGTCCAAAAAGGCCTGCACCTTGTAATACATCAACCACTGAAAGGGTGTTCGCTTCTCGGAGGGGCTCAGGATCGCCTCCTTGATTGCCTCCGGATATCTTGCAATCAATTTGTCGAGGATCTCTTTGCGTTTGGGTTCCTCAAGGGCCGCCATTTCCTGGCGGATGGGGGCTGTCTTTTCCTCCCACACGGCAAGCTGACGGCGATGCCGCTCGGCAGCTTCCCGGGAGGCAAGCACGACATCGTCCTTGGCGCGGACATTGGCGAAAAAAGCCTGCAGCCGGTAGTAGTCCGCCTGTAAGAGTGGATCGAATTTATGGTCGTGACAGCGCGCACACTCATAGGTGAGTCCCAAAAAAACCCCGCCCACCACAGAGGTAATGTCATGGAGTATTTCCTGTCTCCTCTGCACCAGGTTGCGGGCGTTGTGTTCATCAGGATAGAGACGGTTGAATGCCGTGGCCAAACCGGCATCGGGATCGTTCGACCAAAGTTCGTCACCGGCGACCTGCTCGCGCACGAAACGGTCATAAGGCTTGTCGCTGTTGAACGATCGAACCAGGTATTCCCGGTAGCGCCATGCATTGGGACGGGTTTGATCGGATTTGAAACCTTCGCTGTCGGCGTAACGAGCCAGATCAAGCCAGTGGCGGGACCACCGTTCTCCGTAGTGAAGGGAGACCAGGAGCCGGTCGACCACCTTCTCAAAAGCCTTGGAGGATTGGTCTGCCAGAAAAGCATCGACGTCTTCCGGCATGGGAGGCAAGCCGATCAGATCAAAATAAGTACGGCGGAGAAGGGTCACCTGGTCCGCCGGCGGCGACGGATCCAAGCCCTTGGCTTCCAGCTTGGCCAGCACGAAGGCATCGATTGGAGTTTGAACCCATTCAGAGTGGCGAACTGCCGGCACTTCCGGACGCTGAACTTTCTGAAAAGCCCAGTGTTTCCGCTGATACGGACTGAAAGGCTCATCCGGCAATTTCCCTGACGAAGCGGCACCCAACACCAGCGGTGAAAGTAGACACACCGATAACACCAAAGGCCAAAATGTAACCTTTTTCTGCCGCTTCACCCGATAATCCTCACGCCAATTTGGGAGTCGAGATCCTGTGATCTCTATCTTCAATGAATGACCAAAACCTACCATCGACCCAACCGTGTGTCAATGACTCGTCCGTCAAAGAGTTTCTCCATTTCAGTAAGAAACATCCATTCCACCTCTCGATCCTCCTTATCCTCCTGTTTTCAATGGACCTGGTTTCTCATTTACCTGAAACAAAACCTGTTTCACTCTCGGATGATCCGCCCCGTCGTGGGGGGCGGGGGCCCGGCTTGCCTGAAACAAATGCCTGAGCCTGGTGGCTGGAAACCGGTTCATAGTCAAGCATGGGTAGATTGTTGATTCACATCGATGCACAGGATGCACAGGATTTTTTCCGGAGACGGCTGGCTTGTGTTCCCGGACATCCTCAAATCCGCACACGATCATTGCCCGAGTCAGCGTCTCCTGCAGCAGCCTCTCGTCCTGATTATTCTGTGCATCCTGTGCATCCATGTTCCATTTATAGTCCTTCTCGATGGATCTGCCCAGTCGCGGGGGGCGGGCGCCCGGCTCGCAGGCAAACGGGAGTTTCCCAAAGGGGACAGGCCGGCTTTCAGAGAAGTCGCCCGCCGGATACCCTCCACCTCACCATCGGGACGACACCCCCCGGGAGCGCGGGCGTCCCGCCCGCATGCTGTCCCTTCGGTTGCCGCTCAGTTTCCCTGCGATGTTGCAGCCGACCGCCCTGCCGGCGGGAACCGCATGGGCCCTGCCGAAGCAGAGGCAGGGCGCCGCTGCCGGTTGATTCCGGTGGAGGAGATGACTGAAGCTGCGGGAGGATTTGTGCGGGCGGGACGCCCGCGCTCCCGGGTGGGCTTCCTCCCATGACAGGGTCACACCAACGGGATAAAAGTGCAGAAGCATTTTGGCGCCAGTTGTCGTTGAAGGAGGTCCATCAGTCCTCGTGCCTATTCGTGTTCATTGGTGGTTCGTCTTCATTGACGAACGGCTGTTTTTCCTCTGAGTGATGCGCACCGTCGTGGGGGGCGGGGGCCCGACTTGCCTGAAACAAATGCCTGCGCCTGGTGGCTGGAAACCGGTTCGTAGTCAAGCATGGGTAGATTTTTGATTCACATCGATGCACAGGATGCACAGGATTTTTTCCGGAGACGGCTGGCTTGTGTTCCCGGACATCCTCAAATCCGCACACGATCATTGCCCGAGTCAGCGTCTCGTGCAGCAGCCTCCCGTCCTGATTATCCTGTGCATCCTGTGCATCCATGTTCAATTTATAGTCCTTCTCGATGGATCTGCCCAGTCGCGGGGGGCGGGCGCCCGGCTCGCAGGCAAACGGGAGTTTCCCAAAGGGGACAGGCCGGCTTTCAGAGAAGTCGCCCGCCGGATACCCCCCACCTCACCATCGAGACGACACCCCCGGGAGCGCGGGCGTCCCGCCCGCATGCTGTCCCTTCGGTTGCCGCTCAGTTTCCCTGCGATGTTGCAGCCGACCGCCCTGCGGCGGGAACCGCATGGGCCCGGCCGAAGCAGAGGCAGGGCGCCGCTGCCGGTTGATTCCGGTGGAGGAGATGACTGAAGCTGCGGGAGGATTTGTGCGGGCGGGACGCCCGCGCTCCCGGGTGGGCTTCCTCCCATGACAGGGTCACACCAACGGGATAAAAGTGCAGAAGCATTTTGGCGCCAGTTGTCGTTGAAGGAGGTCCATCAGTCCTCGTGCCTATTCGTGTTCATTGGTGGTTCGTCTTCATTGACGAACGGCTGTTTTTCCTCTGAGTGATGCGCACCGTCGTGGGGGGCGGGGGCCCGACTTGTCTGAAACAAATGCCTGCGCCTGGTGGCTGGAAACCGGTTCGTAGTCAAGCATGGGTAGATTTTTGATTCACATCGATGCACAGGATGCACAGGATTTTTTCCGGAGACGGCTGGCTTGTGTTCCCGGACATCCTCAAATCCGCACGCGATCATTGCCCGAGTCAGCGTCTCCTGCAGCAGCCTCCCGTCCTGATTATCCTGTGCATCCTGTGCATCGATGTTCAATTTATAGTCCTTCTCGATGGATCTGCCCAGTCGCGGGGGGCGGGCGCCCGGCTCGCAGGCAAACGGGAGTTTCCCAAAGGGGACAGGCCGGCTTTCAGAGAAGTCGCCCGCCGGATACCCTCCACCTCACCATCGGGACGACACCCCCGGGAGCGCGGGCGTCCCGCCCGCATGCTGTCCCTTCGGTTGCCGCTCAGTTTCCCTGCGATGTTGCAGCCGACCGCCCTGCGGCGGGAACCGCATGGGCCCGGCCGAAGCAGAGGCAGGGCGCCGCTGCCGGTTGATTCCGGTGGAGGAGATGGCTGAAGCTGCGGGAGGATTTGTGCGGGCGGGACGCCCGCGCTCCCGGGGGGGCTTCCTCCCATGACAGGGTCACACCAACGGGACAAAAGTGCCGAAGCATTTTGGCGCCAGTTGTCGTTGAAGGAGGTCCATCAGTCCTCGTGCCTGAAACAAAACCTGGGTTCGCGTGACGCAAAACCGGTTCAAGAGATTGAAAAAAAAGGGGTTGGAGAGGAATTGACAACGTGCCTGAATCACCCCTGTTTCACTTTCATATGATCCGCCCCGCCGTGGGGGGCGGGGGTCGAACTTGTCTGAGATCCAATACCAGGGAAGATTGCTGCCGCCGCCTACGCGGCTCGGGGTCTCAGGACATTGATTTCCAATGGCTCGCCCCGGGCTGACGCCCGGGGGATGATCATCTATTAAAAAATCCTGTCCGCCCGGCAGTGTTGTGATTTAGGGGAGAGCGGCAAAACCGCGGTGGGAGCGGGTTACCCGACGAATCGTCTCCTACAGGTCTTCCTTATAAAGCGGCGCAGCCGCGCCAGCACTTAGCCGTGGGCGTAAGCCCATGGAGGTCTGAATTCTGCACTGCCGCAGCCGCGTAGTTAACGGTCAGTCATATTCCAATAATTTCCATCGGCGTCCAGTAACGTTTATAACCGTATTGTTTATCAGTAGGTTATATCTGTACTCCAGCGGCTTTGCCTTCTCGAATCATCCCTTGCAATCCACTGCCATCCCCCATACAATGGGGGAATGGATGCAGTAAACAACTCACGCCGACCGTTAACCGGAACCAAGCCCACCGGACGCCATCCCCAAAAGGCCCTTTGGGCCTCTTTCCTCCGCTCCGCTCCGCCCGGAAGACACGCCGACGGCAATGGCCTCTACCTCTTCGTCCAGCCTACCGGAACCCGCAGCTGGATTCAACGCCTCGTCATCCGTGGCCGCCGCCGTGAGATCGGACTCGGCAGCCTCGCCCTGGTTTCCCTGGCCGAGGCCCGGGAGAAGGCGCTCGTCAACCGTAAGCTGGCCCGTGAGGGCGGAGACCCTCTGGCGGAGAAGCGACGCACCCGGGGCATCCCTACCTTCGCCGAAGCTGCTTCGCTTGTGCTGGAACAGAAGCAGGCCGGCTGGCGCAGTCGGGACCACGCCCGCGAGTGGCTGTCGAGCCTGAGGCGGGTGGCCTTCCCGCGCATCGGCAAGGTGCCGGTCTCCGAGGTCACCAGCGCCGACGTGCTTGAGATCCTCACGCCTATCTGGCACCGGAAGGCGGAGACGGCCCGGCGGGTGCGTCTGCGCTTGCGTGCGGTCCTGGAGTGGGCCGTAGCCATGGAGTACCGGATCGACAACCCCTGCGACCGGATCGGTCCGGTTCTGGGTGTCCAACAACACGTTGCCCGGCACATGAAGGCCTTGCCCCATCGGGAGGTGGCTGCGGCTATCGGGACGGTGCGGGGATCGACGGCATTGGGGGCAGCGAAGCTGGCCTTCGAGCTCCTGGTGCTGACGGCAGCCAGGTGGGGCGAGGTGCGGTGGGCCGAATGGGCGGAGATCGATCGCAGCGGGAGGGTGTGGACCATTCCGGCAAGGCGGATGAAGACCAACCGCCAGCACCGGGTGCCGCTGTGCGGACGTGCCCTGGAGATTCTCGAGGAAGCCGAGGCATTCGGCGAGGGGGCAGGTTCGCTGGTGTTCACCCATAGGGGCGGGAAACCTCTCGACGCCAAGCAGCTGCGGTGGCTGCTGCGCGAGCTTGGGATTGCAGCCGTGCCGCACGGGTTCCGCTCCAGCTTTCGGGACTGGGCGGGTGAGGAGACCGACCATCCCCGGGAGGTGATCGAGGCGGCCCTGGCGCATGTGGTCCGGAACCGGGTGGAGGCGGCCTATGCCCGCTCGGACCTGTTCGAGCGCCGCCGTGTCCTGATGGACGACTGGGCGCGTTACCTGGTCCAGGGATCGAGGGAGGGTCCGGAGCCCTGAGAGTAAGGAGGTCCGGGGGACCGGCCTTGGAACAGTCCATTGACATCTCCCTGCTCTTTGGCGGTGAAACGCAGCTCCCCGCTGAACCATCGATTCCCCCCCTGTGGAACCCCATGGGAATCCTGATGACCTTTCTCCAGGTCGGCCGACCCAAGGAAACGACGAAGTTTCCTCACCTGAAGGGACGGGAGACACTGCTGAGGCCTCTTGGCTTCACCCCCCAACAGGCCGAATGGATCACCCTGGTCTGCCTGCACTCGGGCCTGTTCACCCGAGACCAGGTCGAGGCTTTCTTCGGATACGCCAAGTCCAGCGCCAACCGCTTTATCCGGGCGTTGCTCCGCACGCGCATTTCGCACAAGCCAATAGCGTCGGAGACCATCACCGACGGCCGCCGAGTTTGCCGCATCTTCGGCAAGCAAATCTACAAGGAGCTGGAGATCCCCCCCTTCCGTCACCGCCGGGAGACCTCGCTTGAAGTCACCCGGCGGCGACTGCTGTCGCTCGATTTCGTGCTGGATCATCCGGAGTTGGCTTGGCTTCCGACCGAGCAGGAGAAGCTCGCTTGCTTTGAGCAGCTCGGGATCGAGCCATGGATGCTGCCCCGCAGGATCTACGCCGGCCAGGCCAAGGCGCGGGTCCAGTATTTCCCCCTCAGGATGCCGGTTGCCATGGGGCCGGAGGCGGCCGTTTTTGTCTACATCGATCCCGGCATGGGAACCCGAACGGAGTTGGACTCCTGGAGACATGCCCACCGACCGCTTTGGCAGGCGCTCCGCGAGTGCGGCTGGCGGATCGAGGTGGTTGCGGTTGCCTGGGAGCAGGAACTGCTAGACCGCGCCGAGCGGGTGATGCGATCCTGGGTAGGCAGAGACCTGTCTGAGGCCGGCAGAGAACTTCTCATTCTCCGGTGGGCTGTCTCCAACGCCGACTGGGAAACGGTCGAACGCTATGGCGGCCTCAATGCCGCCCTGAAGAAAATCAACCAATTGAAGCAGGCAACGCCGGAGCCCCAGGGCCTGGGAATGATCGACGATTTCCACCTCTGGGGGTCAAGGCTGTGCCGTCGTACGCATGCGCCACTGAAAACGAGGGGGTGGCTCACATAGGTGGCTCACTAGGTGGCTCACGCTTTTGGCAACCACAACGCTTCTCTCTCAGAGGGCGCGCCCTCGCTGCTGTGGTCGGGGCCTTGCCTGGAAAGCCTTATTGGAGGCGGGTTGGCGCGGATTCCCCGCGTCGGCTGCGACAACCGTGGCTGGGCGGCGCACGGCGTGTCCCCGGCGCGTCGTGGCGCCGCACAGGAGGGGGAGGAAGTGGAGGGAGCGACCCCCTGTTTTTTGCCGCTGGTGCGGCACCGGGCAGGGGTAGGTGGTGCGCCCGAATGGTCACACCATCTCCCCTCCCCTGTGGGGGTCGCTCCCTCCACCGTGATCCCTGCGGGAAGGCTGAAACGCTGACGACCTGGACCCGGGTTGTCCTGCTCAACCTGGCTTGGATTGCCGCCAGACTTCGAGCTTGGCTCCCACCCTGGCCGGCCCCGGACGAGATCGGCTGCCTGCCGGTCACCCAGAGCGACCGCGCTCCTGGCCCGCTGCCCACTCCGGTCGCTGCGCGCCATCCGCGGGGCAGCGCTCAGACCCTGACACTTTCGGTGCCCATTGACAACTCCGGCCAGGGGGAAGTGGTGACCTTGCGCTGAAACGGGTCTTCAGGGAGCGGGGATCGCATGGGCGATCAGGTAAGAAGAGACGCTCACATTCCCCCGTGTACAGAATCTTCTCAGGGTCTCATGACCGGTAGCACCCGCGTTTTCTCTCCCCTCTGTTCTTCCGTGGTCTTGTTCGCTTGACGGAAGGTCCTTCCCAAGCCCTCCCGTCACAGGGATTCTCCTTCCTGACGACTCTCGCCGTTTCCCGCGGCTGTCGGCTTGCGCATCTCGATACCGAAGCCGGCGAGATAAATTGTTTATTTTTTGCCGCGACCGTTCGGTTTTCGGTTCTCAGCCGTCGTGGGTTAGTAAAGCGCGATTTCCAATGCGGTGAAGCGCACGCCTGATCGGACTCATGAGCGAGAACAGGAGAGTGGTTTCGCGCAGGCCGAGCAGGCATGTCGCAAGCGGGCAGCCGAGGCCGGTTTCGGGGCCCGGCCCTGGGGGAGGCGCCAGGACGGGCGGAGGTTTAGTGCGGAGTCCCTGCAAAGGAGAGGACCGATGAGGATCGAATCCGTTTATCGAGGCATTCGGTGGAGTCTGACGGGGGCGGCGCAGGGGACAGCTGCGGTGAGCTTTGGGAAGGTATGGCGTCGCCGATTTCAACCCGAATCCGGGGGAATAGATTTTTTCACTTTTTTTTATCGAAACCGTTCGGTTTTCGGTTCTGAGCCGTCATGGATAGGTAAACAGGGGAAATTTCCATTAATCAGGCGGAATGCCGTGGGGGGCAGGGAGACATTCTCCCGCCCCTGTTCGACCGCTACCGCCGGCGGACAAGACGCCGCGAGGCGCACCTGGTGACGCTGGAGTTCAACCCCAAGGGGCGCAGGGCGAGGAACCGGGGCCCGGAAGCGGGCGGCGGTTCCGGCGCGAGCCCCAAGGATGGGACAGAGGAGACGGATCGATGAAGAGCGACGCTTTCATTAGTCTTGGGCAGAGCCTGGCCGGGTGGATCGGGACGGCGGCATTGCTGGCGTGGGGTGGCCTGGCGGCCCCTGGCGCCCTGGCGGCCGGGGGAAGCGGGCCGGCGATGACGGCGCTGGAGCCGGATGAGGGACCGGTGGGGACGGAGGTGGTGATCCGTGGGGAGAACTTCGGTTCGGCGATCGGGGTGCTGCAGGGGACCAGCGGCGTGAGCTTCGGGGGAGTGTGGGCGTCTCCGAGCGCCTGGAGCGAAGGAGAGGTGCGGGTGGAAGTGCCGGCGGGAGCGACGACGGGCCCGGTGGTGGTGACGGTGAGCGGGGTGGGGAGCGAGGGATTGACTTTCACGGTGACGGGACCAGGGACGACGGGTCCGGCGGTGGGGACGGTGAGCCCGGCGCAGGGTGCGGCGGGGACGGAGGTGGTGATCCGTGGGACGGACTTCGGGCCTGCGGAGGAAGCGGAGCAGGGGACGGCCGGGGTGAGCTTCAACGGGGTGGCGGGGACGCCGGCCTCCTGGAGCGGGACGGAGATCCGGGTGGCGGTGCCCGAGGGTGCGACAGCGGGCCCGGTGGTGGTGACGGTGGGCGGCGAGGCGAGCAACGGGGTCGGGTTCACGGTGACGGGGGCCGGGGCCGCTCGCCCGTCGATCGTTTCGGTGAGCCCGGAGCGGGCGGCGGTGGGGACGGAGGTGGTGATCCGGGGAGAGAACTTCGGCGACCCGGAGGGGGCGGAGCAGGGGACGAGAGGGGTGAGCTTCAACGGGGTGTGGGCGGAGCCGAGCTTGTGGAGCGAGGGGGAGATCCGGGTGGCGGTGCCCGAGGGGGCTCCGAGCGGTCAGGTGGTGGTGGCGGTGGAGGGAGAGGCGAGCGACGGGGTGGGGTTCGGGGTGGCCGGGCCGGCGCCGGTGATCGAGACGGTGGATCCGACCCATGGGCCGGAAGGGACGGGAGTGGTGATCCGTGGGGAGCATTTCGGCTCTCCGATCGGGGCGGCGCAGGGGACAGCCGGGGTGAGTTTTGGCGGGGTGTGGGCGGAGCCGAGCTTCTGGAGCGGGACCGAGATCCGGGCGGTGGTGCCCGAGGGGGTTGAGAGCGGTCTGGTGGCGGTGACGGTGGGCGGGCAGGAGAGCAACGGAGTGGACTTCACGGTGACGGCGGGCGGCAAGGGGGCGGCGGGGAGCACGGTGGCGACGGTGTCGGCCTCAACGTCCGATGAGGAGGAAAACAGCGGGCCGGAGATCACCAGCCTGTCTCCCGATTCGGGTGCGGTGGGGACGTCGGTGACGGTGACGGGTACGGGGTTCGGGGCGGTGGCGGGTGACACCAGCACGGTGAGCTTCAACGGGGTGGCGGGAGTGCCGACCTCCTGGAGCGAGACGGCGATCCGGGTGCCGGTGCCGGCGGGGGCGACGAGTGGCCCGGTGACGGTGACGGTCGGTGGACAGAAGAGCAACGGGGTCGAGTTCCGCCTGACGCCGCAGCTGGCGATCTCCGTCGTAAGCGGCATTGAGGAGTCGGACCCGGCAGAGGAGGTGTGGGTGAGCGTGCCGGCCGGGGAGCAGCCGGCCACCGACACGCTGGTCACTATCACCTTCGGGGGGACGGCCGAAAGGGGGACCGACTACACGATGGCGGCAACGGCGACGCTGCCGGCCGGCAAGAGGTTGGTGAAGACGCCGCTGACGGTGATCGACGATACGGACTACGAATTCCGGGAGACGATCACGCTACAGGCGACGGCTGAAGGCTACCTGACGAGTCCCCTGAAGGAGACCTATGTCTTCGACAACGATTCCACGAAGCTGACGGTCACGGCCGACCCGACGAGCGTGGGGGAGGCGGCGTCGGACCGGACGGCGACGGTGACGGTGAGCGTGCCTGAGGGGTCGGAGCCGGCCACCGACGCGGGGATCACCTTCAGCCGCACTGGGAAGGCCCGGCCCGGCATCGACTACACGATGGAGTTCGCAGTGACGCTGCCGGCCGGCGATGCCTCGGTGACGACGACGCTGGAGGTGACCGACGATGCGGTCTACGAGGGCGAAGAGACGATCGTGCTGCATGCCACCGGGAACTTGGGGACCGGCCTGGATCGCAGTGACCCTGTGACGATCCAGCTGGCGGACGACGAGCTGCCGCCGCTGACGCTGACGGTTTCCCCGGCGAGCGTGGGAGAGGGGGACGGAGAGCGGACGGCGACGGTAAAGGTGACAGTGCCGGGAGCGGCGGCGCTGGCGGCGGACCTGACGGTGGACCTGCTGCATACGGGGACGGCCAGAGTGACGACGGGCGACTACACGGTCGGGGTGCTGACGATCGAGGCCAATCAGAATCGCCCGACAACGTCGGCACCCTTCACGGGGACGGCGACGCTCGAGGTAGTTGATGACAGCGACTACGAGGGCGCAGAGACCATCGGTCTGCAGGCGACGCACGCGGACTACCAGTCGAGTGCGGTGGTGGAGATCCCTCTGGCCGACGACGATCTGCCGTTGCTGACGCTCACCGCCGATGCGACCAGTGTGGCAGAGCCGGACGGGACGGCGACGCTGACGGTGACGGTGCCTGAGGCAGCGGCCCCTGCGGCCGAGGCGGCGATCACGCTCGAGCACACGGGAAGTGCGACCAGCGGGACCGACTACACGGTGGGGACGCTGACGATTGCGGCCGGGGATCTGTCGGGGACGGCGACGCTCCGGGTGAGGAACAATACGGTCTTTGAGGGCACCAAGACGATCTCCCTGCAGGCGAGGCACTCCAACTACCAGGCAAGCAAGGTGGTGGAGATCGCCCTCGTCGACGACGAGCTGCCGCCGCTGACGCTCACCGCCGATGCGGCCAGCGTGTCGGAGCCGGACGGGACGATGACCCTGACGGTGAGCGTGCCGGAGGGAGGGGCGCCGGACGCGGACACGACGATCAAGTTATTCGACACTGGATACGCCCGATTGGGAGAAGACTTCCGGGTGGAGACGCTGACGATCGAGAAGGGGGATCTGTCGGGGACGGCGACACTCGAGGTGATCGACGACGCAGTCTATGAGGGCACCGAGGTGATCTGGCTCCAGGCCGCCAAGAACGGCTTCAAGATCAGCCCCACGCTGAAGATTCCTCTGGAGGACAACGAGCAGAACCAGGCGCCGGTCGTGAGTTCGCCACCACCTGGCCTCACGACCAACGTGGATGTGGCGAGCACGGTCAGCCTGTCCTCGCACTTCAGCGATCCGGAAGGGCACGACCTGGTCTATGAGGCCACCTCCTCGGAACCGAGCGTGGTGACAGTGTCGGTCAGCGGCGGCACCTTGACAGTGACCGGGGTGGGGGTGGGGGTCTCGACCATCACGGTCACGGCCACCGACCAGCCGCAAGATTCCGACGACAGGCTGCCGACCAGCACGACCTTCACCGCCACGGTCGTGAACCGGGCTCCCGAGTGCGAGGACATCGACGACCAGACGGTCAACGTGAACGTCTGGCAGAGTCTGACGGCTTCCTGCACCGACCCCGACGGGCACGAACTGACCTACTCGCACGTCTCCTCGGACACCAGCAAGGTGGATACCACCACCACGAGCCCCAAACTGAGCAGCTTTTCGGTGATCGGGGTCGATGTGGGGACGGCGACGGTGACGGTCACGGTGACCGACGGGCACCAAGGGTCGGACACGGTGGTGTTTGACGTGACGGTGCCGAACCGCGCGCCGGTGTGCGACATTCCTGCCCAGACCCTCCTGGTGGCGGAAAGCCAGACGGTGGACCTGTCCCAGTACTGCAGCGATCCCGACGGGCACCCCCTGACCTACGCGGTGGCTTCGTCGGCAACGGACAAGGTAACGGCGTCGGTCGACGGCAGTACCTTGACGCTGACCGGGGTGGCGGTGGGGAGCTCAACGATCATCGTCACGGCCACCGACCCGCACGGAGATTTCGACGACGAGGCGTTCACCGCCACGGTCGAGAACCGGGCTCCGGTGTGCGAGGAGGTTGACGACCAGACGGTCACGGCAGGTAAATCGAAGACCCTGACGGTTTCCTGCACCGACCCCGACGGGCACGAACTAACCTATCTGCCCACCTCCTCGAACACCAGCAAGGTGACGGTATCGAACGACGGGGCCAGCGTGACGATTACCGGGGTGATTGCAGGAATCCCGACGGTGACGGTCACGGCGACCGATGGACACGAAGGGTCGGCCATGGTTAAGTTTGACGTGACGGTGCCGAACCAGGCGCCGGTGTGCAGCGACATTCCCGCCCAGACCTTCGTGGTGGCGAACAGCCAGACGGTCGACCTGTCCCAGTACTGCAGCGATCCCGACGGGCACTCCCTGAGCTACGCGGTGGCTTCGTCGGCAACGGACAAGGTAACGGCGTCGGTCGACGGCAGCACCTTGACGCTGACCGGGGTGGCGGTCACAGCAGAGACGCTCCCGACCATCACCGTCACGGCCACCGACCAGCCGGACGAGCCGCAGAAATCCCTGTCGGACACCGAGACCTTCACCGCCACCATCGAGAACCACGATCCCGACTGCGACGACATTGCCGGCCAGGAGGTCAAGGTGGGCCAGTCGAAGACCGTGACGGTCTCCTGCACCGATCCCGACGGGCACAACCTGATCTACACAACCAGTTCGTCGGCAACCGACACGGTGACGGTGTCGAACGACGGGGCCAGCGTGACGGTCACCGCGGCGGCGGTGGGGAGCGCCACGGTGACGGTCACGGTCAGCGATGGGCATGGAGGGCTGGACACCGAGACCTTTGACGTGACGGTGCCGACGCCGCCTTGTACTATCTCCTCCATTGCCGGCCAGACGGTCAAGGCAACCAAATCGAAGACGGTGAGCCTCTCTGCCACCTGCGACCCGCCTGCGGACACCCTGACCTACACGGCCACCTCCTCGGACACGGGCAAGGCGACGGTGTCGGTCAGCGGCAGCACCTTGACGGTGACCGGAGTGGCCGAAGGGACGGCCACGGTGACGGTCACAGTGAGCGACGGGCGCGGGGGGTCCGATACCGAGACCTTTGGCGTGACGGTGGAGCCGCTGAACGAGCCGCCGGTGTGCCAAAACATTCCTCTCCCAACCCTGTGGGTGAACGACAGCACGACGGTGGACCTGTCCCTGTACTGCAGCGATCCCGACGGGGACAACCTTACCTATACGGCCACCTCCTCGGCCACAAGCAACGTCACAGTGACGGTAATCAATTACCCGAACAGCAACCGGGGCACCTTGACCCTGACCGGGAAGGCGATCGGGAGATCGACCATCACCGTCACGGCCAGTGACGGGAGCCTATCGGACACCGAGACCCCCACTGCGACCGTCGAGAACCGGAATCCGCCATGCGAAGACATTGACGACCAAACAGTCTACGTGAACGCTTCGAAGACGCTGACGGTTTCCTGCACTGACCCCGACGGGCACAGCCTGAGCTACTCTGCCAGCTCGTCGGACACGAGCAAGGTGACGGTGTCGAGGGACGGGGCCAGCGTGACGGTCACCGGAGTGGCCGCAGGGACAGCCTCGGTCTCGGTCACGGCCACAGATGGGTACGGAGGGTCGGACACCGAGACGTTCACCGTGACGGTGAAGAAGCGGCCTCCATCTCCGACGGCTAGCATCAGTGCCGATTCGACAACCCTCTATCCAGACGCCCCAGGCAACTGCACGACGCTGAGGTGGAGCACCTCTAACGCCACAAGCGCCACCCTCAACGACGCGGCTGTCGATGCCAATCAGGCGGGGACACGTCAGATCTGTCCGTCTACTATTGGAGAGCATGCCTATGACCTGGAGGCCACGGGCAAGCCAGGAGCTAAGCTTGGAACAGCCACAGCCAGAGTGACCGTGACGGTGAAGAAGCGGCCTCCATCTCCGACGGCTAGCATCAGTGCCGATTCGACAACCCTCTATCCAGACGCCCCAGGCAACTGCACGACGCTGAGGTGGAGCACCTCTAACGCCACAAGCGCCACCCTCAACGACGCGGCTGTCGATGCCAATCAGGCGGGGACACGTCAGATCTGTCCGTCTACTATTGGAGAGCATGCCTATGACCTGGAGGCCACGGGCAGGCCAGGAGCTAAGCTTGGAACAGCCACAGCCAGAGTGACCGTGACGGTGAAGAAGCGGCCTCCATCTCCGACGGCTAGCATCAGTGCCGATTCGACAACCCTCTATCCAGACGCCCCAGGCAACTGCACGACGCTGAGGTGGAGCACCTCTAACGCCACAAGCGCCACCCTCAACGACGCGGCTGTCGATGCCAATCAGGCGGGGACACGTCAGATCTGTCCGTCTACTATTGGAGAGCATGCCTATGACCTGGAGGCCACGGGCAAGCCAGGAGCTAAGCTTGGAACAGCCACAGCCAGAGTGACCGTGACGGTGAAGGGGCGACCGTGCAGCCTCTCCTCCATTTCCAACCAGACGGTCAATGTAGGAGCATCGAAGACGCTGAACCTCCCGGACACTGATGACTGTACCTACAGTGCCACCTCCTCGGATACGCGCAAGGTGACGGTGTCGGTCAACAACAGCGCCGACACGCTGACGATCACCGGTAAGGCGGCGGGAAGCGCCACGGTGGCTGTGTCGGTCACCAGTGTGTCGGGCACGGATACGTTCACGGTGATGGTGGTGATGCCCTCTCCGGTGATCAGCCGCATCTCACCGAACCTGGGCCAGACGGACACGCGGGCGACGATTTACGGAGCGAACTTCGGGACTGACGAGGGATCGGTCAGCTTCGGAGGGAGCTCGGCGGACATCAACAGCTGGAACGACACGTGGATCTCGGTGCTGGTCCCCCTTCATCTGCCTGTGGGGACGGTGTCGGTGAGCGTGACGGCGGGGGGCAAGACGAGCAACAGCGTGAGCTTCCGGGTCACGGGGAGTCCGGTGCGGAGCGAGGAGGAGGAATGCGAGGACAAGGAGGACTGCCCGGAAGGGGAAGGTGAAGATGAGGAGAAAGGAGACGAGGAAGAAGGTGAGGGTGAGGGTGAGGGTGACGGAGAGACCGGAGAGACGGAAGAGGATCCCTCCGGAGGGTAGTGTGAAGGAGGCTCCGCCTCCTGAAGAGGAGGAGAGTCGGACGGCCTCCCGGATGGAAGCCAGGGTGATGGTGGCGGCTGCGCTCGCTTTCGATGTCGGGAGGCTCCCGGTCATTGATCGGTTCGGAATAGTGTTGCCGCGCCGGATTGGCAAGCAGTGACGCCTTCGTGAAGGTCGGGAGTCTCTCCTCACTCCTCCGGATTGCGAAGGCTTGACAGTTCACCGATGCTCCCAAGCTCCGACTGGCTGCCAGCCTCGGGATGGCTACCCTGCCCTCGGTGATTCCCCAATCGTTGCGGAACCGTAACCGCCTTCACCCATTGCGCCCTTCTGAAACTCGTTCGGAAGGACTTTCCCATGGCGTCCTTGAGGCATAAGAGAAGAGACATGCGACAAACCTTCATTCTGGCAGCTGTCACGGTATTGTCGGTAGCGGGAGCGTTGGCGCGGGACTTGCCTGATGATGTGGTGAGGGTTCCTCACAGGGTTGTCGGCGAGGACGCTGCCTTACCTGACCGTTCCACGCAAACCAGCCCGGTCAACCAGATCCTGGTGACCGCTGACAATCAGATCCTGGTGGAACTGGCGCTTGACGAAGTCAGCCGCCCCCATCTGTTCGATCTGAACGGGCGCACCCTGGTCTTCACACCGGACGGCAGCGGGGGGTATTCGCGCGAAGTCAGGGTCCTGGAGTGGGAGGAGGAGATCGGCGAGGCCGTTGAAAACGGAGCTGATTCCGGGGCCATGGTGAAGCTGGAGAGCTTCGACTTTCCCTTCGCCGGCCAACCCTGGGACTCGTTTCACCTGGGACCGCCCGGTGTAGTGACCTTTGGCGGACCGTTCACTGATACACAGTCCCACTATGAAAAAACCATGAAAGAAATCGCCGACGAATTCATTTCCGGTCCGACCATTAGTGCCTTGTACAAGCCGGAGCGGTACGGCACGCAACATGTCGTACGTCGGACGGATCGGATCGTCATTACTTGGCTCAGCTGGGAAACCTATTCCTGGGTCCATGGAGTTCGACCGGAGAAGCCTGCTCGCTTCCAGACGGTATTGGGTGCCGACGGGAGCGTCCGGTTCAATTACGTCGAAGTCCCCTACGAGGATGGCATTGTCGGTTTGTTTCAAGGGGGCGTCCCCCCCCCGGGGGTCGATCTGTCGCAATCCGACAGCCAGGTTTCCAACCGGCACCATGAGGTGTTCCATTTCAGAAGCGTCTCCAATACCAGCCAGATCGCCTGCCACCTGATCAGCGTCCTGGGCAATGCGTTTGATCTGTTCGTCTTCCACAGCCAGAATCGCGAGGACACGCTGTGGAACTCCACACTGTGGACGGATACGTGTTGCGGCGTTGCAGATTGCGGTCCAAAACGCCTCAAGGGTCATTGGTATCTACCCGTCTGGATTCAGTCCGAAGTTGTGCTTTATGCGTCTCCGTCTCACTTCCTTCCCCAATACTATGACCGATTCGATCGTGGCTTGTGGTTGTTTGCCCATGAATTCGCCCACACCTGGCTTGCCTACTTCTCGTACGACAAGTCTGGACAACGCGAACCGTTATTCCTCCCATCCTCCGAAGGCGGCTGCGGTTGCCACTGGCGATGGGAACTTCACACGCCTGCTCCATTTCCCTGGAGCGCGGACGAAATCGGCCCCAGTTCGATCATGGGCGGGAGCTTCTGGCTCGATCACGGGCAGGGTAGGTTTACGGCACACGGCAACAATTCCAGCGGCGGTTTTTCCTGGCTCGACCTCTACGGGATGGGATTGGCCGATGCCGAGGAAGTGCCGGACATGTTCATGTTGAGGAACATTCGAAGAGGCAACGATTCCACTAGGAGGTACACGGGAGAAAAAGAGATCATTTCAATCGATCAGATCGTGGACGCCGAAGGCCCGAGGGTGCCGGGGACCGCCCATTCCCAAAAGGTGTTCAACGCCGGATTCGTCTACCTGTTGGAGCCTGGCCAGACGCCCTCGGGCGATCTGCTCGACCTGCACGCGAGGTATCTTGACAAGGTCCCCGGATATTGGTCCCACATCACGGGCGGGCGGTCCCAGATCACCACTGTCGTCCCGCAGATCGCCAACAACCGGCCCTCTAGAGCCGTCGGAAGGATCGAGTCGCAGAGACTGTCGGTGACAGGGCGGGCGGTGGAGGTGGATGTCAGAGACTATTTCAGCGATTCGGACGGTGATCCCCTGACCTACGAGGTCACCTCCAGCGATGATGATGTAGCCGTGGCCAAAATGTCCGGCAGCATCGTCAGAATCGAGCCGGGATCTGCCGGGCAGGCGACCGTGACGGTGACGGCGAAAGACGGGCGGGGAGGACTTGCCTACCAGACCATCGCCATCGTGGTGGATGGGGAGCCTGATAGAAACCCATCGGACTTCATCTTCGTGCCCGTCATTCTGAGTGCTGAAGGGAGAAACGATGCGCTCTTCACCTCGGAGTTGACGCTGACCAACCGGGGGAAGGAGCTGGCGACGCTGGACTTGACCTACACGGCCCATATCGGCGGCGGGAGCGGGACCGTGCGGGAACACCTGGAGCCGGGCCGTCAGCGGATCGTTCCCGACGTGGTCGAGTTCCTCAGAGAACGGGGTCTGGCCATACCCGATAGCGGAAACGGGATCGGGACATTGCGGGTGGCGTACCCCAGACTGGCTTCATCCGACCTGGGGGTCACGGTACGGACCACCACAGAAGTGCCTGACGGTCGCGCCGGCCTGGCCTACCCGGGTGTTCCGGTGGAGGCGGGCTTCGATGATGCCGTGTATCTGTGCGGCCTTCGCCAGAACGAGCAGGACCGCTCCAACGTGGCCTTCCAGCACATGGGAACGCCCGAGGACGGACCGATCACTTTGAGGGCGACGGTCTTTTCCGGGGATCCGGAGATTTCAGAAGGCCATGTCCTGGAGGACCGGACACTGGTTCCGGGCGGCTTCTATCAGTACAACGGCATTCTGGACAAGGCTGGTTTTGACAACGGCTATGTCAGGGTGGAGAGGGTTGAGGGGAGGGCGCCCTTCTACGCCTACGGGGTCATCAACGACCAGGGGAACTCGGACGGCTCCTTCGTCTTTCCGGTCACGGCCAGCTCGCTCGAGGGGGCCGGGGAGCAAACCCTGCCGGTGATCGTCGAGACCCGAGACTTCTCGAGCGAACTGATGGTGACCAACTTCTCGGAGGAGGCCAAGAGAATCTCTTTCCGCTTCGTGGCCGACGGGATCCGGACTCCGAATCAGACGGCCCACTTCAGTATGACGATAGAAGCCGGTGAGCAGCGGATTATTCCCGACGTCATCCACACGGAATTGCGCCGGAAGGGTACTGCGAGAGTGGGTCCGAGGAGGGGCGGACTGGCCGGGGCCTTAGTGGCCACGATTGTGAGTCACGACCCGAGCGGGATCGTGATCGGGGCGAGGACCGGTTCCCCCGAAGGGAGCGGCGGGCAGTACGGCGTCTTCTACAACGCGGTGCCGAATCGTGCCGCCTTCATCGAAAGCGCCTGGATTTATGGGCTGCAGCAGAACGCCACCAATCGAAGCAACCTGGCTCTAATCAACACAGAAGGCAGCTATGAGAGGATCAGCACCTTCGAGATCGACGTTTACGATGGGAGCGGGAAGTCTCAACCGCGAACCCTGAGCGTGACACTCGGCCCTAATCGTTGGTTCCAGTTCAATGGGATTCTAGGAAAAACGATTCAAGGATACGTTCAGGTGAGAAAGGTGTCGGGCGGCAACCCGTTTCTGGCCTATGGAGTGATCAACGATGGGGGCGCGCCCGGGGAGCGGAGCGGCGACGGCACCTATCTGCCGCCGCGGGAGTAGCGACCTAAACTATCTTGCGGATGAACCACGTCCTACTCCGATACTTCATCGGAGGTCAAGGATAGTTGCTCAGATTACGGGGTCAAAAAAGCGGCTGCGTGACGATGGAGGCGTGTTGAGGGACAGGAGAGGCAATTAACACCATCGGGGTGTGCCAGATAACTCGGGCGGTTTCGCCGAACTCTTGCCACCTCAAGCGGTTGACGGAATGTTCCCGCCTCGGGCATGTCGAAGGGCAGATCGGAGTCGGTGACGGGAGCATCTCCCCCTAAAAACACGTCTTGATCGGCGCAACGGTGAGGGTCGCTCCCGTCCAAATTATTCCTGGCGGAAGGCCGCCGAGCCGGTAAAGAAGCTCGGACCACGGGCAGCGGAGAAGTAGCAGTTCACAATTTGCCGACGGGCCACGATCAGCAAGCCTGAAAGGTGCTCACGACCAGCGACTTCCGATTCGCAACACGCCCAGGTTGCCAGCCCACTCGACGGCCCTGGAGGTAGAGACTCCAGGGTTGATTAATCGGGAAACATGTCCATGGGTAACTGTTCGGCCAAGCCGTGGAAGAACGGTCGGTCGGCATCCTCCCGGCAGCGATCAAGCCACATCGCGTCGGAGTCGCCGCTGAGCCACCAACGTAGCGGCTGACCACCCCCCGGACAGGCCAGCCGAGGGTGCTCGCCAGCCGCGAAACCCCTCTACACGGCTGGCGAACCGACCATATCGTTCCGACACCACGGGTCTCATCTCCGCTCTCTGCCCCCAGTCCCGATGGAGGTGGAAGAGGGACGCTTCGTTGGTTGCTCGGTCGGCATAGAGGACAAGCCCGCAGGAGGTCGAACCCACGGCTCGATCGAACAGTTACTGACGGACGTAACTGTTCGGTCAGGCCGTGATGGCTTGGATCCGGGCGAGGTTGGAAATGCCTGCAATCACAGGCCATCCGGCGGTTCTGCTCGCTGCCCCTCCCCCCGGACTGCGGATGGACTCCACGGCTTGACCGAACGGTTACGTCCATGAACGTCCTGGATGGTCCAATGGGTTCCTTTTCAAAAAGAGGGATTTAATGAGGGGAGTGAAGTGGGAGTACCCACAGTAAATTTTTTATAATAAGTGTTTTATAAGTTACCGATTGTAGTCGCGTAGGCGACGATTTAGCCGCATCCTCCCGAAACGCACTGCCTCTCCAAAACGACGCCAATCACGTCCCTCCCTCTCTGCATCCTTCTCGACGGCGCGACACGTGGGTAGAAATGCGGGCTGCTGTCCCCTGCCTTGTCCGGCTCGCCCGGGACCATTGTGGCCGATATCCTGCGGCATCCAATTGCGGGTCCCAATTCTGCTCAACCCCACCCCGAGCGCCGCCCTCCCCCTCTCCCCTGTTGGCCGTCAGCCGCCGATTCTTTTCAGTCTGGCGATGGTCTCCAGGTGGTGGCTTTGGGGAAACAGATCCACGATCTCCAGGGATTCCACCGCGTAGCCCCGACCCAGAAAAATCGCCAGATCCCTGGCAAGGGTAGACGGATCGCAGGAGACATAAACGACCCTGGGAGCCTTGAGGTCGGCCACCCTTCCGACGGTGGTCTTGGGGATTCCGCTTCGTGGCGGGTCCAGCAGCACCAGATCCAACTCCTCAAGGTCCCGGCGGCGGTCCCGCAGGAAGGTGTCGAGGTCTCTGTGAAAAATGCGGCAGTTGCGGCACCGGTTGGCACGCGCGTTCGATTCGATATCCAGGATGGCCGCGGCGTTTTGATCCACCGCCCACACCAGGTCGAACTTCGTCGCCAGCGGCAGGGTGAAAAATCCCACGCCACAGAAGAGATCCAGGGCCCGAGATCCCCCTGGACCCTGAATGGCCCGTTGGCTCAAGACTTCCAGCATGAAATCGTTCACTTGAAAAAAGGATCCTCGGCTCACCCGGAATTTCCACTCGCCCACCGTCTTGTGCACGAAACCGGGTCCCAACACCCGAAGGGTGCGCTTCTGCGATCGGGAAAGGTAGAGGCTAACCCTCCGGCTTCCCCAATCGAACCGACCGGCCAGCAGATCTTCTTTGAAGAGAGAGAGTTTGGCGGCGCCCGGTTTCAGCTTCAGGTCAATCAGGGATTCCTGCTCGTCTCCCTGGAATATTTCCACTTCGGTCAGACAAGCCAAGGTCATCGGAGAGCACTCCAGAAAGGATTGCAGATCGGGAAGAATCGCCCAGAGAGCATCCGTGGCGATCCGGCACCGGTCGATTTCAACCACCCGGTGGGAGGCCCGTTCGAAAAATCCCCAGGAGACTCTCCCATTTCGAGACAGCACCCTCAACTGCAAGCGATTCCGGTAGACTGTGACCGGAGACGGGTTCAGAACGATCCGGCTTTCGGCGCCGCGTATCCTGCCCACGTGATGGAGAGCGTCGGTCAGAATTTCCGCCTTGCTGTCGAGCTGCCTGCGGGGATTCATCTGCTGAAAATCACACCCGCCGCACCGACCAAAGTAGGGACAGGGCGGCTGTTGCCGATCGGGAGAGGCTTGAACCAGCTCGCTGTCAAGCACCTCAAGATAGCTGCCCCGGTCGGCCGCCTGCCTGATCCGGATACGATCACCAGGGACAACCAGCGGGAGAAAGACCGCCTTCTTTTCCAGGAAGGCAATCCCCTTGCCACCAGGGATCATGCGCTCGACCGTAACCTGATCACTCTCCATGGCCAGTCAATTGAGCGGAAGGTAGAATAAGCTCAGTCTTGGAACCCCGAAGGTCTCCAGGAGTTTTTTACGCATCAACTTGCTTTCCAGCAGGGCAATGTGCTCGGCCTTCAAGCCCCGTTTGTGCCGGCCGATCTCCCGCTGTGTCTCCTTCTTTGCATCCAGCAGGGTCTCCTCGCTCATTCCCGAGAGGATGGCCGCCACAATTTGCTCTTCCAAGGTATTGAGCTTCAACTCCAGTTCCTCATAATCCAGCGGCTGGGTTGCTTTGATTTCCAGAATGATCCTGTGCAGCGAGCTGACGACCTTCTCCACCACTGTTTTCAATACCGGATACTCAGCCGCCTTCGGTCCTCCCAGGAGAGCCTCCAGGTCCCGACTGGCCCTTTCCAGCAGATCCAGCAACTGCTGCCCGTCCGGATCATTTTCGGCAGACTGGGATGCAGGATTGTTGCGGCCCACCCGACTTTCCTTCTGGCGCTCATGCTCGGCCAGAATGGTCTGCGTGCAGTAGGCGAGGCTGTTCACCTGCCCGACCGTCTTTCGCCTTTTGGAACGTTTGTCGAAAGCCCGGTCCACCCCACGCAGCACCACCGCCAGGGGAACTCCGGCATCTCGCAAGGATTCGATCAGGGACCAGTCCAGAGGCGAGAGGGGTCGGGGTTGCCCGCGCCGTTTTTGGAAATGCTCCTCGATCTCGGTAAAGTAGTTGAAGTAATTCTCCATGGCGCAGGGTCCAGCGCACCCCCGGAGAGCCCGAGCCCGGTTCTCAGCGAGGAAGATTTTTCTCGTGGATAAGACGCAGTCCGTCCAGCGTCAAATGGGAATCGATATGTTGAATATGTCGGGTGCCCGCCCCAAAAAGAGCGGCTTGCCCTCCGGTGGAAACCACCGCCGTTTCAGGTCCCAACTCCCGAATCATGCGTTGAAGGATGCCGTCGACCAGACCGATATACCCGTGATAAAGGCCGGACTGGATACTGGCGACCGTCGAGGTGCCGATCACATTGACGGCAGGTTTGACCTCGACTCTGGGAAGTCTGGCCGTCCTGGCAAACAGCGCTTCGGCTGCAATCGCCGGTCCGGGACTGATGACCCCCCCGAGATACTCCCCTTTTCGGGAAATCGCATCGAAGGTGGTGGCCGTCCCAAAATCGACCACGATGCAGGGTCCCCCGTAGCGATGAAACGCGGCTACCGCATTGACGATTCTGTCGGCGCCAACGTCCGACGGAGGGTCGTACAGGATGGGCATTCCGGTCTTGACGCCGGGCTCGACAAACAGGGGGGCGATTTCAAAATACTTCAAGGCCATCTGTTCCAGTACGGTGTTGAGCGGAGGGACCACCGAGGCAATCACCATATCCGAGATGCGGGTGAACTCGATTTCCGCCAGACTGAAGAGATTCCTGGTCAAAATGCCGTATTCATCCGCGGATTGACGCTCTTTGGTTTCCAAGCGCCAGTCTATTAGTAGCTTGGAACCCTCGTAAATCCCCAGCCAGGTATTGGTATTGCCAACGTCGATGGCCAACAGCATTGTCGCTTCGCCTCCCGTCGGTTAGCCTCCCGTCGCCTTGCCTCTTCCGAACTTGGCCCGCACATCTCAACGGACCGCCATGCAAATCATGAAAAGAAGTTTTTCAGCTGATTACACTTATCCGAACCTTTTGCTAAATTCGCAACCGGGCAGGTCATTTTTCCGGCAAACGTGATGTTCTGCCTTTTTCAATTTCGGGTGCGACTTGGTGAAAAATGCTGTCTAACCACAAAAAGCACAAAAGTCACAAAACGAATTTTTTGATTTCGAGTCTTGACGATCCGAAGTTGATCAACATGGCGTCGCGTTGACCGGATGCACGCAGATAGCCCAGAACTTGTGCGACATGTTCGGACATCAGCGCCTTGCAGGCTTTCAGTTCAAGGATGAGGCAGTTTTCTACAAACAAGTCAGCAGAGCCTTTTGCAAAATTCGGAGTCGGGCATGAGATGGGGGCAGAATGCTCCTGCAAAATAACGCCCTCGAAAGGGATCTGCACCTGGCTAGCCATGGGTTTCCCAGGGACAACAACTCTTCCCGACAATAAATCCCGCTTCCTAGCGAATTTTGCAAAAGGCTCAGCAAAGTAGTCGCCAAGAATCGCACCGTCCTCATCTCGCACCTGCAGGGCTCTTTGTCGCTCGACAGCCAAGCCGATTTTTCTCAGACGGTGGGCCATCCCGTTTTCCTATACCTTCTCGAGATGCCCGTTGCGAAGATATCCATTCAGGTCGAAGGCCGTCTGCCGGATCTGATCACACAAAGCCCGCATGCCTTGGTCGTTTCTCATCGTTCCGCTCTTTTTGTGTTTTTGTGCCTTTTGTGGCCATTCCCGGCAAAGATCCCGCTGCCGCATTTTGCAAACGGCTCATCCAATAAAACGTTTACGATTACAGCATGCGCCAGGTGCGCTGAGGCTTGTTCTTCCGACTGGCGCTACCATTGAACCACGTCCCCGGCCAGGACCTCTTCCACCCCGCCATCCTCCCGTCTGACCCGGAGGGCCCCCTGTCCACTCAGCCCGTTGGTGGTCCCCGAAAAGGAGCGGCCCGAATTCGAGACCAGGACCCTGCGGCCTCGAACAGTGGAAGAGGCAGCCACCCAGCGCTCAATGAGAGACTGGAGACCTTTGTCCAGGAAAACCAGGTAGAGTGCTTCCAGATGGTTCAGAAAGGCCGCCACCAGTCTTGCCCTGGGAATCGGACAGCCCGCCGCTTGCTCCAGGGTCGAAGCCTGGCCGGCAATGGCTTCCGGAAGTGAGGCCCCGTTCACGTTGATGCCGACCCCTACGATGACGAAATGGATCCTTCCCGGTTCGGCACTCATTTCCGTCAGCACCCCGCAGCACTTCCCGCCACGGGTGAGCACATCATTCGGCCATTTGAGATCCGCGGGGATTCCGGCAACCTCCCGAATCGCCTGGCTGGCCGCCAGCCCCACCATCAGGCTCAAGCCGGGCGCGTGCGCCGGGTCCACGGCCGGGCGCAAAACCAGGGACAGGAGGAGGTCCTTGGATTTTCGAGACAGCCAGGCTCTGCCTAAGCGTCCTCGCCCTCGGGTCTGCTCCTCAGCCACCACCGTTGTCCCTTCGGGCGCCCCGGCCTCGGCCAGACGACGGGCCGTGTCGTTGGTGGAGCCGACCCTCAGGTAATGATAGTATCTCCGGCCCAGCCGCTTCGCGGAGAGATGCGGGTGAACCCGAGAGGCCACTGTCAGATCCAGGGCTGCCCTGAACCGCACCTGCCGATCCGAGCGCACCTCCAGAGGCAAGCCTTCCGACTGGAGCCGGGCCAACACCGCCGAAAGCTCAGTGGGAGACATCCCCATGGAGTCGGCCAACTCCGGTTGGGACCACAACTCCCGTCCCGAATCCGCCAGCAGATCGACAAGTCGATCGAGCCGCAGATGGCTGGATGGAAGTTCCTTCATCGGCCGTGCGGATTGGGTGCCGGCGGAGCCAGTGACCCGGGCTACCACCATCTATTCGCTCAAGACTTCACAATAGGGCCAATAAGGTGTTGAAGATAAACCGTCTTTCACGATGTATCCAGCGACCCGGTAAGGAATGCCGGCTACGACTCCTCCCAACCGGGAGGCCGCTCCAGTCTGCGACATTCGGATCAGGCATCGGCCTGCAGTTGCAACTCCAGGCTGATATCCGCCGCCCTTGGGGAGTGCGTCAAGGCGCCCACCGAGATGAAGTCCACTCCAGTCCCGGCATAGTCCCGAATATTGTGCAAATCAATGCCGCCGGAGACCTCCAGAAGAGCCCGCCCCCGGGTTCTGGTCACGCACTCTCTTACCTGGACCGGGGTCATGTTGTCCAGCAAAATGACTTCCACCCCAACCTTCAGGGCTTGCTCCAACTCCTGCAAGTTGGAGACTTCCACCTCGATCCTGTGGGGGTGTCCCTGGCCGGAACGAACTCTGGAGACGGCCGCTTCGATTCCGCCCGCTGCCCGGATGTGGTTCTCCTTGATCAGAATCCCGTCATAGAGGCCGAAACGATGGTTTTCCCCTCCTCCCATAGCGACGGCATACTTTTCCAAAAAACGCAAACCGGGGGTCGTCTTGCGGGTATCCAGGACGGAGACCCCGGTACCCTCCACCGCGCGGACCATGGCCCGGGTCAAGGTCGCAATGCCGCTGCAACGCTGCAGGAAGTTGAGCGCTACCCGCTCCCCGCCGAGCAACAGCACCGCCGGCCCACGGACCGTCCCCAGCACGGCTCCTATGGCCACCCGCTCGCCTTCTTCAAAGAATGACTGAGAAGCAAACCGATCCGACAAGACCCTGAAGGTCTCCGTCACGACCGGCCACCCCGCCAGAACCATGTCGGCCTTGGCACGGAAGTCTCCCCGAGCTTCCAGAGATGGATCGACGGTGAGCTGGCTGGTCAGATCGCCGGCTCCACGGTCCTCTGCCAATGCCTGAGAAACAACGGGTGACAACTTCCGGGGATCCAGCTGCACCATGGCGGGAATTGGCCTAGCCTGCATTTCTCACCGGGGGGCGTGACAATGGCGCAGGAATTTTTCCCTCAGCGCGTGCTCGCGAGCGAAGAGCGTAGCCGGCACTACGGTCGAGAGAGCATGTGCGCGCTGAGGGGAAAAGGACAAGCCAGGGCGCGCCCAGCGCCGTCTGTACCCGCATGCCCTCAAATAACGGCCAATAAGGTATTGAAGATAAACGGTTTTTCATAATGGTTCCAGCGGCCCGGTGAGAAATGCGGACTAGGGGATCCGGCGCTTCGCCGGTCCGCTTGACCGGCGCTCAGGCCGCTCACAGTTGATTCCGATACTCCCTCAACTTGCTCAGCTTTTCCTGAAATTGGATGAGCCGATTTCGATTCAATTCGACGACCTTCTCCGGCGCATGGGTCACGAAGGCCCGGTTTTGCAGCCTCTGCCGGATGGGAGTCATTTCCCGCTCCAGCTTGAGGATCTCCTTTTCGATCCGCCCCTTTTCCAATTGGACATCGATCAGCCCCGCCAGCGGTATCTCCACATCCACCCCCGAAGCTACCGAGCGAGCCGAGTGGTCTTCCTTGCCGACGGCAGCCACCACGGTGACCCGATCGCAACGGGCCAGATTGAGGATATGGGGCTGGCTTTCCAGCAGGAACGAGCGCACCTCCGGTTCGGAACTGGCCAACCGGACCGGGATTCTGCGCCCGGGATCCAGGTTGATCTCGGCCCTCAGGTTTCGGATTTTGGTGATGACATCCTGCAACATCCCGATCCGGGCTTCAGCCGAGGCGTCCATCCAGGCCAGGTGGCCCTGGGGATAGGGCTGGACGGCAATGGAGATTCCCTTGTGGGGCAACCGCTGCCAAATCTCCTCGGTGATAAAGGGCATGAAAGGATGCATCAGCCGGAGAGCCTGATCGAAAACCACCAGCAGCACCCGGTAGGAAAGCTGATCCTCGGGGAGCTTTTCCCGGGCGACGATCTTGGGCTTCACAAACTCGATATACCAGTCGCAAAGCTCTCCCCAGAAAAAGTGGTAAATGGAATGGCTGGATTCGTGGAATCGAAAGGCCTCCAACCCCGCCGTGACCTGGCGGGTGACACTGGACAGCCTGGAAAGCATCCACCGATCCACCAGGGAGAGTTCCATTCTCCTTTGGGAAAGGTCATCCATCTCGGCACTGGCATCGAAGTCCGGCGGCAGTTGGGCGCGGATGCTCTCCAGGTGCAGGGTGACCAGACGAAAAGCGTTCCAAATCTTGTTGGCAAAGGCCCGATGGCTGAGGATCTTTTCTTCGGAAAGGCTGATGTCCGTGCCCGGCGCGGCCATGATGGCCAGGGTGAAGCGAACCGCGTCGGTTCCGTACTGTTCCATCAGGTCCAACGGATCCACCACGTTGCCTTTGGACTTGCTCATCTTCTTTCCTTCCGCATCCCGCACCAGGCTGTTGATATAGACGGTCCGAAAGGGTACATCCCCAGCAAACTTGAGCCCGGCCATGATCATGCGGGCTACCCAGAAGAAGATGATGTCAAATCCGGTAATCAGGACGGAAGTCGGGTAGAACGTCTTGAGGTCCTGGGTCTGCTCGGGCCACCCCAGGGTCGAGAACGGCCAAAGCCCCGAGCTGAACCAGGTATCCAGCACGTCCGTCTCCGGCGTCAATTCCCCGCGGGAGCAATGGACGCACTGCCGCGGTTCCTGCCGGGCCACATTGACCTTCCCGCAGTTTCGGCAGTGCCAGGCGGGGATGCGGTGTCCCCACCACAGTTGCCGGGAGATACACCAGTCCTTGATGTTGTGCATCCACTCGAAATAGGTCTTGGACCAGTTGGCCGGAACAAAACGTACCCGGCCCTCCTCGACCGCACGGATGGCGGGCTCGGCCAAGGGCTTGGTCTTTACGAACCACTGGGTGGACAAAAGCGGCTCGACCACCTCCTTGCAGCGGTCGCACTGCCCCACGCTGTGGGTGTGGTTTTCCACTCTTTCCAAGAGGCCATGCCGGTCAAGCTCCTCCACCACGGCAGCCCGGCAATCCAATCGGTCCAATCCCCGGAACTCTCCCGCCGCGTCGGTCATGCGCCCGTCTTCATCCAGCACCGAAATCTGTTGCAGGTGGTGGCGCAGTCCTATTTCGAAGTCGTTGGGATCGTGAGCCGGCGTGACCTTTACCAGTCCGGTTCCGAATTCGGGATCCACAAAGGAATCGGCGACAACCGGAATTTCGCGATCGACAAATGGCAGGCGCACCACCTTTCCGGCCAACCCCAGATACCGCTTGTCCTTGGGATTGAAGGCCACCGCGGTATCTCCCAGCATGGTTTCCGGCCGTGTGGTGGCAACCGTGAGCGGCTCAGCTCCACCCTCGACGGGATAACGCAGGTAGTACAACTTGCCCTGGGCCGGTTCCGCTTTGACCTCCAGGTCGGAGAGCGCCGTGCGGCAACGGACGCACCAGTTGATCAGTCGCTTTCCCCTGTAGATCAGCCCTTCCTCATAGAGCCGCACAAAGACCTCTCGCACCGCCCTGGACAGCCCCTCATCCAGCGTAAATCTTTCCCGCGTCCAATCGCAGGAGCCTCCCAACCGGCGCAACTGCCTTAAAATGGTGTTGCCACTTTTCTCCTTCCACTCCCAAACACGCCGTTCGAAGGCCTTTCGCCCCAATGCCTGACGGGAGGTCCCCTCAGCTTCCAGTTGACGTTCCACCACGTTCTGGGTGGCAATGCCGGCGTGGTCGGTCCCCGGCAGCCACAGCGTGTTGTACCCTTGCATCCTTCGCCACCGGACTATGATGTCGTGCAGTGTGTAAACCAGCATGTGCCCCATGTGAAGAGACCCCGTCACATTGGGCGGCGGAATGACAACTACAAACGGAGGTCTGCTGGATTGAGCGTCGGCTACGAAAAGACGTTCCCTTTCCCAAAACTCCATCCAGCCAGTCTCGACCGATTGGGGATCGTAAGTTTTTGAAATTTCCATGCTGGCGACTCAGACCGGCGGGGGTGACACCACACTCGCCACGGCGGTAATGCCATCCGGGCGGAACAAGAGGGCAATCGACTGCATAGTGCTGCAGGCAGGCTATTTTAGCGCTCTCCCAGGAAAAGTGAAGGGGAAACGCCGGCAACAGGAGGGGATGAATTCTCCGGTGGATGGGGTCTTGGGGGAGGCTGTGCGGCAGGGTGCCGCCCTCTGGGCCGAAGTCAGTTGCCTGCCTTTTTTTCGGAGCTGGAAGTCGGGGGCGCCGACTCGTCCCCCGCCTTCCGGTCGGGCCGAGAGACGATCTCGACACCCAGCGAACCACTGGGCGCAGAGATTGGAGCAACCGGTGCGGGAGTGACCTCTGCCGGGCCGCCGGGTTCCAGATTGATTTGCTCGGGCCCCAACACCAGGGACGGGCGATCGGCCTTGCGCGCCCGGGAGACATCGGGTCTTTTGGTGAGCAGCATTGAGAACCGCCCCATCAGAGACCGCTTGGTTTGATTTTTCAGGTCTTCCTGCGCGCGTGCCAAGGCCACTGGGTCGACGTCGGGAATGGGAAGACCCATTTTCTCCAGTTTTTTTCTGGACTCGCCTTCAAACTTGCTGAGCGGGTGGTACCGGACCACCAGTCCATAGAAATACCCGGCAGCGATGATGTTCTGCTCCCGTTCACGCACCCGGCCCAGGAGGTAAAGGACTTCATCCTGTCTGCTGAAATCGCGGTAGCTGATGGCCGTCGCCGCACGGTTGAAGGCCCCCTTGTAGTTTTTTCGAAGAAACTCATGCTTGGCAACGCCCAGGTCACCCACCGCCAAGACCTCTTGAGCCTCCCGCAGATACTGGCGTGCTTCGTCCAACAGAGGGCTTTCCGGATGTTGCGCAATAAAGTTACTGAATTCGGCTTCGGCGGCCCTGGCCTGTGTGGCATCCCGATTGGGTTTCTCCATCTGCCGATAGTGCGTCATTGCTATTCGCATCTGGGCATCGTCAATTTCCTCGCTGGTCGGGAAAAAAGTCTTGAAGTCTTCGTACTCGGCCTTGGCCTGGAGCAGTCCCGAGGTCCCTCCCTGCTTGAAATAGGAATCCGCAATGGCCAATTTGGCCCGTTCCTGATATTCACTGTCGGGGTAAGTATTCAACAAGCTCTGGAAGACCAGCCGACCCACGTCGTACCGGCCTTTGGCGACATCCTGCAGGCCCTTTTCGTAAAGTATCTTGTCGGGCTCAGCCGCCCCGTCCGGGGTGATCACCTCTCCCTTCTTCCCCCCAAAAAAGCAACCCGAAAAAGTCAAGGTGATGACCCCCAACCAAGCTACCTGTCTCCGGCTTGTCATGAACTCCTCCAGGAACTCCTGCAACCTTTTTCGTTCAAGCCTAGCGGCCGTCGAAGCATCCAGCCGATCGATCGATCATTTTTCTTACCATGGCTCCCGGGTTCGGCGAGCCGAAAATCTGGGAGCCGGCAACCAGCACCTCCGCGCCGCTCCGCACCAGCGCACACAAATTATCGAGGCTGACCCCCCCATCCACCTCTATTTTAACGGATAGCTCCCTCCGATCAATCATCTTTCGAAGATCCTCGATCTTTTGCAAAGAGTAGGGGATAAATTGCTGGGCTCCAAAGCCGGGGTTGACCGACATGATCAGCACGAAATCCACCAGGGACAGGACGTTGTCCAGAACAGACAGCGAGGTGGCCGGATTCAGGACCACTCCGGTCGACATTCCGTGGGAGCGAATCCGGTTCAAGGTCCGATCCAGGTGAGCGCAAGCTTCGGCATGAACCGAGATCCAGTCGGCGCCCGCATCGGCGAAGGCTCCGATATAGCCGTCCGGGTTCTCGATCATCAGATGAACATCCAGGGGGAGCCGGGTGACCTTTCGAATGGAGGCCACTACGGCGGGGCCCAAGGTAATGTTGGGCACAAAGTGGCCGTCCATGACATCCAGGTGGAGGAGATGGGCGCCGGCATCCTCCACGGCCCGAACCTGGTTTCCCAGTGCGGCGAAGTCCGCAGAAAGAATGGAAGGGGCGATTTGAACCATGCGGCTAACGAACCACCTCGAAATCGACAGCGTCTGCTTCCAGAATGATTTCGCCGGCCACCGGACTGTGTTCCAACACCGTCCCCCGGGTCAAACCGGGCAGGCTCTGGTAGTTGACCTCCCCCAGTTCGATGTTCCACAGCGCCAGGGTTGTGGAGACCTCCTCCAGCCGCTTCCCCACCAGGTCCGGCATCAGATAAGCCACCCTTTTCCGGCCGGCCGACACCAGCAGGTTGACGGTGGGCGACCGGGACGCCTGCTTCCCGGGCAGAGGATACTGGGACACCACCAGGTCCTTTTCGGTGCTGTCGGAACTGATGATCGTGGTGAAACCGGGGGCAAGTCCCCTCTGGAGGAGTTGATAACGGCCGGCCCTCAGCGTCTTGCCTCGCAAGTCAGGGACCCGGATGCGCCGAGGGCCCAGGCTGACCAGCACCTTTAGGCTGCCGCGGCGCTTGAGTCGGCTCGCCTCCGCCGGACTCTGAGCAATGATCCGATCCGGGGCCACTTGGTCGTCAAAGCGGTGTCCTCTCACTTTGAGGACCAATTGGGAGCCGGCGACCTGTTGGCTTGCCTCCTCCAGGGTTCGACCCACCACCCCGGGAACCGTGACTTCACTGCCTTGAATGGCCAGTCGCATGGCCGTCAAGCAACTCAACAAGGCAGCGCTGATGAGGACGGCAGCCAGGAAGAGCACCCGCAGAAAACCAACCAGCTTTCCGCGGACCCTGCGAGTCGACTGCCGATCACGGGCAAACACACCGAAAACTTATCACAGCCATGGCACGGCTTCAACAAGCCCGCCCGCAGGAGCCCGACCACCAACGGCCGGAGTGAGCGGCGACGCAGGGGCTTAAGCGTGGTTCGGGACGAGGCCGTGCGCTCCGCGACGGTGCTGCAATTCGGCATTGTGACGCGGGCACCGCACCGATGCCGCCAAGGCTTCCCTGCCCGTACCGCTGATAGTCACTTACGGGGCGCTGCGTTTGCCCCCCACCGGCTCGACTGCGGGCTCCGCCCTGGTCTCGCCGACTCCCCCTCAAGGGGGGAGTGATTCTTGAGGCCTGCACAAAGCTTCTTGCCTGAAACAAATCTGGGTTCGCGTGACGCAAAACCGGTTCAAGAGATTGAAACAACAGGGGTTGGAGAGGAATTGACAACGTGCCTGAATCACCCCTGTTTCACTCTCGTATGATCCGCCCGGCAGGGCGGGGGCCCGACTTACCTGAAACAAACGCTTGCGCCTGGTGGCTGGAAACCGGTTCATAGTCAAGCATGGGTAGATTTTTGATTCACATGGATGCACAGGATGCACAGGATTTTTTCCGGAGACGGCTGGCTTGTGTTCCCGGACATCCTCAAATCCGCACACGATCATTGCCCGAGTCAGCGTCTCCTGCAGCAGCCTCCCGTCCTGATTATCCTGTGCATCCTGTGCATCGATGTTCCATTGATAGTCCTTCTCGATGGATCTGCCCAGTCGCGGGGGGCGGGCGCCCGGCTCGCAGGCAAACGGGAGTTTCCCAAAGGGGACAGGCCGGCTTTCAGAGAAGTCGCCCGCCGGATACCCCCCACCTCACCATCGGGACGACACCCCCGGGAGCGCGGGCGTCCCGCCCGCATGCTCTCCCTTCGGTTGCCGCTCAGTTTCCCTGCGATGTTGCAGCCGACCGCCCTGCCGGCGAGAACCGCATGGGCCCGGCCGAAGCAGAGGCAGGGCGCCGCTGCCGGTTGATTCCGGTGGAGGAGATGGTCGAAGCTGCGGGAGGATTTGTGCGGGCGGGACGCCCGCGCTCCCGGGGGGGGCTTCCTCCCATGACAGGGTCACACCAACGGGACAAAAGTGCAGAAGCATTTTGGCGCCAGTTGTCGTTGAAGGAGGTCCATCTGTCCTCGTGACTGAAACAAAACCTGTTTCACTCTCGTATGATCCGCCCGGCAGGGCGGGGGCCCGACTTACCTGAAACAAACGCTTGCGCCTGGTGGCTGGAAACCGGTTCATAGTCAAGCATGGGTAGATTTTTGATTCACATCGATGCACAGGATGCACAGGATTTTTTCCGGAGACGGCTGGCTTGTGTTCCCGGACATCCTCAAATCCGCACACGATCATTGCCCGAGTCAGCGTCTCCTGCAGCAACATACTTTCAAATTCCAGCAACGTTTATTCTCGTCCAGTACAGTCTATTACTGTCTTTATTATCATTGGTTTATATGAGTTCCATCGTCGCTTGACCGGCTTGTATCATTCCTTGAAATCCACTGTCATCCCCCATATAATTAGGGGATGATTGCTGGGACCCCTACCACCCGTCTGCTACCCAGAACCAAACCCAAGGGCCGCCATCCCCAAAAGGCCCTCTCGGCTGCCTTCATTCGCTCCGCTCCGCCGGGAAGACACGCCGATGGAAACGGATTGTACCTCTTCGTCCAGCCCAGCGGAACCCGCAGCTGGATTCAACGCCTCCTTGTGCGCGGCCGCCGCCGCGAGCTCGGACTCGGCAGCCTTGCCCTGGTCCCGCTGGCCGAGGCCCGGGAGAAGGCGCTCGTCAACCGCAAGCTCGCCCGCCAGGGCGGGGACCCACTTTGGGAGAAGCGCCGTACCCAGGCCGTTCCCACCTTCGCCGAAGCCGCCATGCGTGTGCTGGAACAGAAGCGGGCCGGATGGCGCAACCCGAGACACTCCCGCGAATGGATCTCAAGCCTGAGGCGGTTCGCTTTTCCGCGCATCGGCAAGATGCCGGTCTCTGAGGTCACCAGCGCCGACGTGCTCGAGATCCTTACGCCCCTCTGGCACCGGAAGGTGGAGACGGCCCGGCGGGTGCGCCAGCGCCTGCGGGCGGTCCTGGAATGGGCCGTAGCCATGGAGTTCCGCATTGACAACCCCTGCGACCGGATCGGACCGGTGCTGGGTCCCCAACAGGACGTGACCGAGCACATGCAGGCCTTGCCCCATCGGGAGGTGGCTGCGGTGATCCGGACGGTGCGGGTATCCCCAGCTCTGCCGGCCGCCCGGCTGGCCCTTGAGTTCCTGGTGCTGACGGCAGCCAGGTGGGGCGAGGTGCGGTGGGCCGAGTGGGAGGAGATCGATCGCAGCGGGAGGGTGTGGATCGTCCCGGCCAGGAGGGCGAAGACGAACCGCCGGCACCGGGTGCCGCTGTGTGGACGTGCCCTGGAGATTCTCGAGGCGGCGCAGGCACTCGGGGAAGGAGCGGGTCCGCTGGTGTTCACCCATGGGGGCGGCAGGCCAATGCATGACAGCCAGGTGCGCCGCCTGCTGCGCGAGCTTGGCATTGCGGCGGTGCCGCACGGTTTCCGCTCCAGCTTCCGGGACTGGGCGGGTGAGGAGACAGATCATCCCCGGGAGGTGATCGAGGCGGCCCTGGCGCATGTGGTCCGAAACCGGGTCGAGGCGGCCTATGCCCGCTCGGACCTGTTCGAGCGCCGGCGTCTCCTGATGGACGACTGGGCGCGTTACTTGGCCCAAGGGATGGAGGAGGAGTCGGAGCCCTTGGAGTAAAGAGGCCCAAGGGATCGGTTGCCCGGGGCAAGCGAGGGTGAGAGCCGGGCTCGAAGTCCGGCGGCAGTCAAAGCCAGGTTGAGCAGGACAACCTGGGTCGGAGTCTTCAGCATTTCAGCCTTCCCGCAGGGATCACTGTGGAGGGAGCGACCCCCCCGAGGGGCGGGGTAAGTGGTGGGCCGAAGGGTGGACCACTTACCCCTCCCCGGTGGCGCACCAGCGCCGAAAAAGGGGGGGTCGCTCCCTCCACTTCCTCCCCCTCCCGTGCGGCGCCACGACGCGCCGTGCGGGGCGGGGACGCGCGATGCCGGCGCCGCACGCGGCTTTACCCCGGAGGATTCGGGGAATCCGTGCCAACCCGCGTCCAATGCGGATTCCCGGGCACAGCCTGGACCACAACGGCGAGGGCTTCGCCCTCTGATAGTGCAGATTTGTAATTGTCAAAATCGTGCGCCACTACGTGCGCCACCTCCGTGCGCCACCCCCCTCTTGTAAGTGGTCCACCCATACGACGCCACGTCCTTGACCCCCGGAGGCGGAAATCGTCGATCATTTCGCGGCCGTTGGAGGCCGGGTTTTCCTGCTCCCATTGGTCGATCTTCTCCATAGCGACACTGAGGCCGTCATGGCGTTCGAAGGTGTCCTGACCCCTGAATTCGCGAGCTTTGCCGGGCAGGCTGGACTTTCTCACTCCCTGGCATACCAGAACACCCCGAAACGCCGTCTGCACCGATTTCCCTCTCAGGGACCGCAGGTCCCGCCGCCTGTGGGGAAACCGGAATGGTCGGCCCCGACAGTGGACCGCTCGACCGCGGGGATCTGGGGCGTGGTCGCAATTCGGTCTCGGCCAACCGTCCCTCCACCTGCACCCCTCTCGCACGGCGCTCCGCCGCGCCGTGCGAGGCGGGGAGGCGCGGCGCCGGCGCCGCACTGCTAAGTGCCGGGGAGCCAGCCTACCCAATGTAATACATTGGGGCTGGCGAGGGGCTCCGGCCCCTTCGAACCCCGACCGGGGGGAGCTCTCCCCTGGCCCCCCATCACCCCCGCCGCTCCCTTCTCCCTCTCCCATGACGGAGGCCTCGATGCCGCGAGAAGCGACATCGACGGGGGGGATGCGGCGTTTCGGGGAAGCTTTCGACCACAACGGCGAGGGGCCCGCCCTCTGAGAGAAAAGCGTTGGGGGGGTGAAGTCACGCGCCACCCATGTGCGCCACCGGGGCTTTTTTGGTGGCGCGTTCGTCCGACGCCACCGCCTTGACCCCCAGAGGCGGAAATCGTCGATCGATCCTGCTCCGGCCGAGGCCGCCGTGGCGTTCAACGGCGGTCCCATCACTTCCCCTTCCCTCCCTCCTGTGGCACGCCTCAGCAGCACCTTCTGTTTGTCCCTCTGGCACCGGAAGGCGCCCACGGCCAGGCGGGTGCGCCAGCGCCTGCGGGCGGTCCTGGAATGGGCCGTGGCCACGGAGTTCCGCATCGACAATCCCTGCGATAGGATCGGCCCGGTCCTGGGTCCCCAACATGACGTTACCGAGTACATGCGGGCCTTACCGCATCGAGAAGTGGCTGCGGCCATCCGGACGGTGTGGGGATCGACGGCATTGCCAGCCGCGAAGCTGGCCTTCGAGTTCCTGGTGCTGACGGCGGCCAGGTGGGGCGAGGTGCGGTGGGCCGAGTGGGCGGAGATCGATCGGGACGCTGGTGTATGGACCGTCCCGGCCAGGCGGACGAAGGCGAACCGCCAGCACCGGGTGCCGCTCGGTGGCCGCGCCCTGGAGATCCTCGAGGCGGCACGGACACTTGGAGAGGGAGCCGGTCCTTTGGTGTTCACCCGTGGGCAAGGGAAGCCGCTTGACGACAAGCAGCTGCGGTGGCTGCTGCGCGAGCAGGGGATTGCTGCCGTGCCGCACGGTTTCCGCTCCAGCTTCCGGGACTGGGCGGGGGAGGAGACGGACCATCCCCCGTTGTAGAGTCCAGAGAGTTCCCAAGATATCTCTTAAAGTATTGTAAGTAGACTGTTGTAAGTCACTTATGGTATATTAGCGTCTGTTGATGTCCAGGGTGTTCCTGAGCTAATAGGGTGATCATAAGGGTGATTTTACAGGGGGTGATCCGGTGACTCGATACCGCAAGAAACTCTCCGCCGCCTTCGTCCGCACCGTCGAGCAGCCCGGACTCTATTGGGACGAGCATGGCTTGATCCTACGGGTCAAGCCGTCCGGATACAAGCAATGGATCCAACGGCTCTTCATCCACGGCAAGCGCCGCGAGCTGGGTCTGGGCTCCATCCGGCTCGTGACCCTGGCCCAGGCCCGGGAGACTGCCATCGCCAACCGCCGGCTGGCCCGATCGGGAGGCAATCCCCTGGCCTCCCGGCGTCACTCCGTCCCGACCTTCGAGCAGGCCGCCACCAAGGTCTACGCCATGTACCGGCCCAACTGGAGAAGCGACCATCACGCCGCCCAGTGGAGAGCCAGCCTGCGCGGCTACGTCTACCCCAAGCTGGGCCGGATGCGGGTGGACGGGATCAGGACGGCCGATGTCATGGCCGTCCTGTCGCCGATCTGGAACACCAGGCAGGCAACGGCCCGGCGGGTGCGGCAACGGATCAGCACGGTGATGAAGTGGACCATTGCCCAAGGCTACAGAATGGACAATCCGGCCGGGGAAGCGCTCGGGGCCGCCTTGCCGAAACAGGGCGGCATCCAACGGCACTTCAAGGCGCTGCCCTTTGGGGAGGTGGCCGGGGGGATCCGGACGGTGCGGCAATCCGGGGCGGCCGTGGCCGTCAAGCTCGGCTTCGAGTTTCTGGTCCTGACGGCCTGCCGATCGGGGGAGATGCGCGGAGCGCGTTGGGAGGAGATTGACCTGGAGGCGTCTACGTGGACGGTTCCGCCGGAACGGATGAAGCACAGGAGAGAGCATCGGGTGCCGTTGTCTGCCAGAGCGCGGGAGATTCTGGCCGAGGCGGGACGGATCGAGAGCTCTTCCGGTCTGGTGTTTCCGTCTCCGGCCGGTGGCCTCCTGCCGGACCGGGATCTCAGCACCTTGCTGCGGGAGTTGGGAATCGGGGCCGTGCCGCATGGGTTCCGCTCGTCGTTCCGGGACTGGGCGGCCGAAGAGACCGATGCGCCCCATGCGGTGATGGAGGCGGCGTTGTCGCATGTGATCCGCAACCAGGTGGAAGCGGCCTACGCGCGCTCGGACCTGTTCGAGCGGCGGCGCGTCCTGATGGAGCAGTGGGCCGAGTTCCTGGCCGCGAGCCGGAAACCGGCTGCTGCCTGAGTTGGCCTCTCTCGTGCCCCCCCTGTGGTCAGTGTTCCGACCCGGGCTTCGTCACCGCTATGACGGCCTTCCCGCCAGGGATCACTGTGGAGGGAGCGACCCCGAAAAGGGGAGGGGAGGTGGTGGATTTTGGCGTGCACCACCTCCCCCTGCCCGGTGCCGCACCAGCGGCAAAAAATAGGGGGTCGCTCCCTCCACTTCCTCCCCCTCCGGTGCGGCGCCACGACGCGCCGTGCGAGGCGGGGACGCGCAGGGCCGGCGCCGCACGGCGCTTCGCCCCGGAGGACTCGGGGAATCCGTGCCAACCCGCTTCCAATGCGGATTCCCGGGCACAACCTGGACCACAGCGGAGAGGGCTTTGCCCTCTGAGAGTGGAGCGTTGGGGTGGTTGAGGGGACGCGCCACCACGTGCGCCACCTCCGTGCGCCACCCCTCCTTTGTAAGGTGGCCACCCATATGACGGCACGGGCGTGACCCCCGGAGGCGGAAATCGTCGATCATTTCGCGGCCGTTGGAGGCCGGGTTTTCCTGCTCCCACTGGTCGATCTTCGCCATGACGACACTGAGGCCGTCATGGCGTTCGACGGTGTCCTGCCCCCCCTGAATCCGCGAGCTTTGCCGGGCAGGCTGCGTTTTCTCACTCCCTGGCATACCAGAACACCCCGAAACGCCGCCTGCACCGATTCCCCTCTCAGAGACCGCTGGTCTCGCTGCCTGTGGGGAATCCGGAATTGCCGGCCCCGACAGTGAACCGCTCGACCGTGGGGCTCTGGGGCGTGGTCGCAATTCGGTCTCGGCCAACCGTCCCTCCACCTGCACCCCTCTCGCACGGCTCCCCGCCGCGCCGTGCGAGGCGGGGACAGCGGGGCCGGCGGCGCACCGCGTAGTGCCGGGGAGCCAGCCTACCCAATGTAATACATTGGGGCTGGCGAGGGGCTCCGGCCCCTTCGAACCCCCGACGGGGAGAGCTCTCCCCTGGCCCCTCCATCACCCCCGCCGCTGTCCCTTCTCCCTCTCCCATGACCGAGGCCTCGATGGCGCGAGAAGCGACAGCGACGGGTCTGATGCAGCGTTTCGGGGAAGCTTTCGACCACAACGGCGAGGGGGGTCGCCCTCTGAGAGAAGAGCGTTGGGGCTGTCGAATTCCTGTTCCCCTTGGATGTCCCCCCCCGTCTGAAAGGTGGTCACCCATAAGACGCCACGTCCTTGACCCCCGGAGGCGGAAATCGTCGACCCATCCCGCTCAAGCTGAGCCCGCCGTGGCGTTCAACGGCGGTCCCATCACTTCCGCTTCCCTCGCCCCTGCGACACACCTCAGCAGCACCTTCTGTTTGCCCATCTGGCACCGGAAGACGGAGACGGCCAGGCGGGTGCGCCTGCGCTTGCGTGCGATCCTGGAATGGGTCGCGGCCATGGAGTACAGAATCGACAACCCCTGAGACCGGATCGGCCCAGTCCTTGGCACCCAACAACACGTTGCCTAACACATGCGGGCCTTGCCGCATCGGGAGGTGGCCGCGGTGCTGGGCGGCGCGGGGATCCCGGGCTAGCGGGTGAGGCGTGGCGGTTCCAAGTCCGAATCTGCGGGCGCCGGTGGCGGTGGGTCTAGCACGTCGAAGCGGGGATCTTCGAAGGGTGTTGGCTGGTCCTGGGGGATGGGGCGGCAGATGGGTGTTTCTGTGCTGCAGCCGTCAATCCGGAGTGGTCGGGCCTGGTACTGCCAGCCCATATGGCGCTCGTCGGTATGATACCAAGTCCAAGTGTCTCCGGTGCGGGTGTTCAGGAGAAAAGCCCCGACACCTTCGACGCGCACGATCTGAAAGCGGGCGTCTGGGTCTGGCGGTGGCGCGGGGTCGGTCTGAGCGGTGGCCAGCAGATAGCCGGCGGCCAGAGCCGACAGTATTAGGGCGGCGGCGATGGTGTGGCGCTGCATAGGTTGGGCTCCTTTCGGTTGGGGTGGTTGGTGGCGTGGATCTAGGCTACTCGGAACGTAGCGAGCTCCGGCACTCGGGTTCTAGCAGATTTTCGATTCTGGCCAGGGTGCGGATGATGGTTTCGTTCTGGTCGGCAAGAACGCGAAAGGCCAGCATGTTGTTGATGGCGAGCCAGACCAGGGCGGCGGTCGCAATAATCATCAGGGTCATGGTTTGCGCTCCTTGGGTTCGGGGTTGTTGGGTGTGCAGTCCTGGCCGGCCTGCACCGTGGCGATGGTGTAGGCCTGACGGGCGGCGTAGACCCGGGCCTGGATAAGCATGTTGAGGTCCTCGGAGCTTACGGCCTTGCAGACTCGCTCAGGATATCTCGGTGTCTGCATGGTGGATCGCCTCTCCCGGGCGGGATTGTGTGCCTCTCCCGCGTAGCTGTGGCACGGCTCGGCCCCTGCCATTTTCGCTGCCCATTGACATTCGTCCAGGACGGCGCGCTACCGTGGGGTCAAGGGGATCGTGATTCCCTTTTTACTGTGTGCGGGGGCGCTACGAGCCCGGCCATGTCGTTTGCTCCTTTCCCCGCTCGCGAGTGTAGTGCAAGAGGGACCTGCAGGGGGTATTTTAATGCCTACCGCTTGATTTACAGGGCTTATGGGCTGTCTGTGCGTGTCTTTGGACCGGTTTGGCGGCCCTTTCCGGTCGGGTGGGCCTGGGTATACCTAGCGGCCTGGGGAGACGCTGCCGGCGAAAACGGGCTGCTCAGTGAGGGGGAGACAATGACCGAGAACGTTGCCGTCGACCGATTGGGGATGATCGGTTACGGCGTGGTATCAAGACCCGCTCGGCGGACTGCTCCAGGGTGGGCCACGCGGACTGCTCCAGGGTGGGCCACGCGGACATGCGGGGGAGTCGTCGAGGGACTGAAAGCAGCGCAACCGGCTGGAGCGGGATCGGTCGACGATTTCCCCCTCTGGGGGTCAAGCAGATGCCGTCGGATGGGTGTCCACCTTTCAGACGAGGGGTTGGACATCTAAGGTGGACATGATCCTGATACGTACAACGCCTTACTCTCAGAGGGAGGAGTTCTCGCCGTTGTGGTTGGAGACTCTCCCGAAGCGCCGCATCAGACGCGGGACAACACGGATTTCCCCTGTCCGTTGCGGAAAAGCGAAGCGAGGCCGCGCCTCGCGTGTCCCTGTGGGAAGGCTGAAACGCTGAAGACCTGGACCCGGGTTGTCCAGGCCTGGATTAAGCGCTGCGTGCGGTCGAGATGCTGCTTTGTCCCACTTCGACAAAGACCCGTTGGACCCTCTCGTACACTCGGCCGCCTCGGGTTTTTTGTTGATGAGCCACACAGTCTCAGCCTGCTGCCATTTTGTCAGGTCTTCCATGAGGAGCCCAGTCCCGAATCGTTGCCGTCTCCCGCCAACCTGAAATCACTGTGCAACGAAATCGTGGGGCGGGGGAATCGGTCTTCTGCTTGAGCCTTCCTGTTGGGGTTCGGCGGGAACTTTCGCTTGGTATTTTCCCCTCTTTTTTTCGGTGCCTGTGGAAATTAAACCGGTTCCCACCCGCGTATATTAGGAGAAAAAATGGGAACCGCTTCTGAAGGAAGCGTCGGCGTAGCGTGGGTGCCCTCGCTCAAGAGCTGCATGCCAGCGGACAACGCTGCGCCCGCCTCCCGCACCACCGGTTTGCGGCCACGCGCAGCTAGGTTGCAGCGCCTGCCGGAAGCGTTCGCCGCAGAAACTCCCGCCGTTCAACGCTCCTTGTTCTCCCGTGCGTACTCGTTAGCGCCATGCCCTTGCTCCCAATTCACGATTCCGCCGGCTGGTCACGGGAAAACTCCCGACAAACCCTTACCGGAACTGAATGACCTTGACGATGCCCTCCGTCCCGAAATCGGGGATTTCGGAGGGCTGATACTCAACCGTAACCGGCCGGGGTTTCTGTTCGCCGCACCTCAGTTCAACCATGCCGGTGTCCGGACCCGAGACTCTCACCGCGGACGCATCGAGAATCGCCAGCGCCAACGGCTCCCCCTCTACCAGGAGATGCAGCCGAGCCCGTTCACCCAGGCAGTCCAGTCTGGAGAATGATCCCTGCACTTTCAACCAGCTCGGGGCGGTCCGTGAACCGGCCCTCTCCGGCCGGGAGTTTGACGGCCGACCGGATGTGTCCCGCTGAGGCGTGGAGACTGTCTTCCGGGGAGTTGCGACAGCCACCCCCCGAACCGGAGCTTCATCCGTGGCCTCCTCCCTCACGGCCCGGAGCCACTCCATCAGTTCTTCTGCCGAATCCACTTCCTCGGGGGAGCGGGCATACTTGCGGCACAGGGCGGCCGCCTGGCGTGCGGACTCTTTTCTGCCCAGCCGATGGTAGAGTTCGGCCACGGTCCGGTAGTGGGGAACGGCTTCCTGACGGCTGAGATTCTTGACCCGCTTCAACTGGGACAGGGCCATCCCGTACTTTCGTTCTTGTAGCAGGAGGGAGCCCAAACGTTGGTGTGCGTCGTCATAGTCAGGTTTGAGGACGATAGCCTTGCGCAAGGCCGCCTTGGCGGCTTCGGCATTCAGCAACAGCCGTGAATAATCGTAATAGACTTTCGGATTCGTGGCCTCCAGTTCGATCGCCCTGGCGAAATGCCGCCGAGCCGCCTCCCCATCCCGCGAATAGCTGGCTAGATAGCCAAGCGCTTCCGGAATCCGCCAGTCACCGGGGTGCCGCCGGGCCAAGTCGCGGTAGATTTCCAGGGCTTCCTCCCGCTTCTTCAGTCCAACCAGCAGGTCGGCCTTGGCCAGACTGACTTCCATTTCGGTGGCCGGCCGGACTTTCGGTCTTTCGACAGACTTGTTCAAGCGAATCTCATAGACCGCTGCCGGGAAGCTCTTCTGGATCACATACCGCCTGAAATCGCTCTCGACCTGATCGAGAGTCTTGCCGTAGACCCGTCGAAAAGCCTCCTGGCCCGTGTCTCCGTCGACCCCTCTGAGGAAGTCGGTAAACCGTTCCCGATACTGTTTCGAAAGGCAGAGCATGTGGGTGAGCACCCAGCTCTGGGTGTAGAATCGTCTTTTTTGGTCGAGTTCTGTGTAGTGAGAAGAGTGGTGGTCTACGGAGATCAATTCCGTGAGTGGCAACCACTGCCTGTCCCGGAGGACAGGAGCGGGTATTGCGCCGAACAACACCTGCTTTCCCCGAGGATCGAGCGTGGAAAAGAGTTCTGCCAGCCCCTCATTCAACCAAACGGGCAGTTCCGCTCCGGAGTGTTGTACTAACAGGTGAACGTACTCGTGAACCGCTGTACTTTTGGTCTGGTGGCCCGGTCTCCCCATCACAATCAAGTCTCGCTTTGGGCTGGACATGTAGTAGGCGGCGGTTGCTTTTGAGGGTTGGTAGGATTCAAATTCTTTGCGGGAACCAAATCGGATGATGCGGACAGGGAAAGAGGGTGCTTCTCCCACGTTGCCGGTCTTGAGGAAAAAGTCTCTGACCTGCTCGAAATAGAGAATGGTTCGGCGTCCACTTCTCTCCCCGGCAGTAGTGAACAACTCAAAATGCGGTGAATCGATGCGGACCCAGTTGGGAGCTGCAACCGCGGCGCCGGCCGCAACCGCCAGGATGGAAACAAGAAAGAAACCCTGGATTTTCATGGCGCCAAAGCCCCCGGAAACCCCTTTACAGAATATATTAGGCAGCCAGGTCGAGTCGCGCAAGGAGGTCGCGAAGGTGATCTCTGGTGAACTTCCATTGGAAGGGGCGAACCAACCCTTGGTAATGACCTTCAAACTGTCGCAGGCGCCGGGAGAGCGCTGGCGGGGAGGGAAAGTCATTGGGAGTAAGGACCTTGCGCTGGACGATGGAGAAATAGATTTCGACTTGGTTGAGCCCAATGGTGTGGATGGGAGCATGAATCAGGCGTAAGTATAGGATAGCGTTGCTGCAAGCGTTGAATCGAAGCCGGCCCCCGGTGGCATGTCCCGCAGTCTCAGTGTCCCCTCAAGGTTCCGGATGTGATCGAACAGTTGCGGCCGGTCGAGGCAGTCAACCAACTTCTGATTCACTCCCGCGAGTTCAACCAGATTATGGCCCGGCTGGTCCGTATGGAGGCCTCAATCAAGGAGCGAGTGGAACACCTGCAGGCGAGCATGAAAACAGATTCCGGAACCGCATTGATTCGGGGTGATCTACAGGGAGATTGAACACTGCTTGACGAGATTTAAATATAATACAGTAAACACCTTAACTAAATTGATCGGCCGTCGGACCATCCCCGGGAAGTGATCGAGGCGGCCTTGGCGCATGTGGTCCGAAACCGGGTCGAGGCAGCCTATGCCCGCTCGGACCAGTTCGAGCGCCGCCGTGTCCTGATGGACGACTGGGCGCGTTACCTGGCCCAAGGGACCGGGGAGGATCAATGCCTACATCGAGGCCAGGAACCTGACAATTTTCGGTCGCGTCACCGGCAATATTGTTTGCCTGGACCGCATGAGGCTTTGCAATACCGGCTCGATCGATGGCGACGTGAGGGCGCCGCGGATCCTCATTGAGGATGGAGCCGTTATCCGTGGCAGAATCGACGTGGCGACAACGCGCGCGCCGTCCGAGGCCGTGCCGCAGACGAAATCTGCTTCCCCTTCCACTCAAGCCGTGCGCTCCGCTGAGTCCTGAAGGTCTCCCCGGAGCCTGCGCTTATTTCCCGCCTGCGCCGGCTGAAATTCTCAAAAGAATCGCATGGTATAGGTCACCCGCAGGCCGCGGCCGATCTCGGGAGCCAAGTCCTTGATGAATGAGGAATGGTTGCGGTAGAGCCGGTCGCTCAGGTTGAAGACCCTGACCGAGAACTGATGGGCCAGGTGCTGCTGGGCGAGGGTGTAAGAGGCCTTCAGGTTCATCACGGCGTATCCGGGCGTGCGGGTCTCTCCGGTAAAGGTCTGGTGCTGCTGTGCGGCTACAATCAACTCTGGAGAGACGCGGAAGCCCAGGTGGTTGAAATCGAACCCCAGCTTGCCTCGAAGCGGAGGAATTCTCGGCAGCGGTGTGCTGAGGTCGGTCTCCTGGGCGTCCACGTAGTCCATGCCGAGGTTGAGCCAGAGCTTGGGATTCAGGTTGATGCCGAGGTTGGCCTCGGTTCCCAGGAAGCGGGCATTGAGCTGGGTAAATTCGATCACCGGCAGTCCGTCTTCGACTTCTCCGGGAGCAAAGGGAAAGATGAAGTTGTTGAAGTTGTAGTAGAAGAGGTTCAGTTCGCCTCTCACACCCTGGCTGTTGTGGCGCAGGGACATTTCGATGCCGTCTCCCGTTTCGGGGCGAAGAGCCAGGTCGCCTATCTCGAAGGACAGCGTCCCCGCATGGGGACCGTAGTTGTAGAGTTCCTCCAGGGACGGAGACCGGAAGGAGTGGGAGTAGTTGACGACCAGCGATCCTCCACTCCAGGTGTCTACCTGCAGTCCGGCTGACGCCGATGCTCCGGTAAAAGTGCGATTTACGGCCTCCGGGATTTCCTCGCCTTCTTCGGCCTCGTGTTCGTGCTCTTCATTGCCGTCCTCCTCGTCTGCATGATCTCCCCCCCGGTCGGCAAAACCCGGCCGGTAGCGCTGGGTCTCCAGTCGGCCGCCAAACTGGAACCTGGCGGTCTCGAAGTCCAGTTCCTCTAGGGCATAAAGGGCGAATCCGGTCTGATCGATCGGGGGCGACAGCGCTTCCTCCCCGACCGCCGAGTATTCTCGATCCAGCCCCCAGAAGCCGAAACGACCGCTCAATGGCCCAACCTTTTTCTGCTCGAAGACTCCCCGATAGACGAATTCCTGTTGATCAAACGTTGTGCCGACATGCTGCTCCCCGTTCTCGAAGAACTCGATCTCCTTGTGATTCCAGTCAGTCAAGCTCAATTTCAGAACGAATTCGTCAATCGCCGTCCCCAGGTCCCTCAATCCTCCTGTGAAGCGGAAGTTCCGGCGCCGTGAGTCGAGAAGGATACGGTCGATTCCCTCCTCCTCGTGCCCGTGCTCCTCTCCTTCCTCGTCGTGGTGGTCGCCGTCCTCGTCGTGGTCCTCCTCCTCGTCGTGGTCCCCGTCCTCCTCGTCGTGATCGTGATCTTCGTCTTCTTCGTCGCGGTGCTCGTCTTCCTCGTCACCATGGTGTCCGTGGAACTCCTGCACGAAGGGTACACCGTAGGCGCCGTCGTCGAATTTGGCTTCGACACTGAAGAAAATCTTATCCCCGTACCAGCCCAAGCCTGCGCCACCATTTCTGAGTTGAGAGCGTGAATTGTAGATCTGCCCCTGTTCCGGCGCCCTGTAGTCACCGGTTCGAACACCCCCGCCACGTCCCCAGATCATCCAGTTGCCGGTTCCATACTCCAGACCGGCGCTGCCCCCACCCAACGCGTTGGCGGTGCCGCCCGATCCAGACAGGAAGCCGCGAAACCCTTGGTGGGCATGACGGTGAACTTCGTGGTGGCGACTGATGGCATTGACGGTGCCGCCCATGGCATTGCCGCTGTAAAGCAGGGTCGCCGGTCCCTTGACGATCTCCAGCCGCTCCAGTTGAGCAGGATTGATCATCTCGCCATGATCGCCGGACTGTGACGAAAGCGTACCTGTCCGGATACCGTCCTCCATGATCAGCACGCGGTCCCCGTCAAAACCGCGCACGATCGGCCGAGCAGTGCCCGGTCCGAAGCTGCGCTTGGCGATCCCCGTGCCGACTCTGTGGTCCAGCATCTCCCCCAGCGAGATATCGGTCGATTGGCTCAGCTCATGGGGCCCGATCGACTCCACACTTTGGAAGGATTCAAATGTCGTCTCCCGCTTTCCCGATCCCGTGACCGTGATCTCATACCGGGGAGGAGCCAATACCAGCAGGAAGTCGGCCTCGGCCGTTTGACTAGCCTCGATGGTTACCGTTGTGGAGGCTTCGGTAAAGAGGCTGTCAAGATGGGCTTCAACCGTGTATCTGCCGGGAGGCACTTGCTGAAAACGGTAACTTCCATCATCTTGGCTGAGTGTGATCCGCCCCAGTTCCACAATGGTCACACTGGCACCGTGCAGCGGGTCCCCGGTGGCTTTCAGGGAGATGCGGCCCTTCAAGCTGCCGTCCGATTGGGCAGCCGCGTGTGGTTGAGCCGCCAGTGATAGAACAGCCAACGACAGGAGTGAAAGCAAACTGATTCCAATGTGCATGATGCCCTCCGAATATAATCGTGTCGGGTGCCAGCTTAATTGCCCAATCCGTTCTGCAGCCAATGGAATGTCGGGGTCGGGGTATTTATTTGAATGAGCGGGATAAAAATCCGATCCAGCGGGACCAGTGACAACCACATAACAGTGAGCCTTTTGCAAAATTCCGCAGGAAGCGGGAATTATTAAGGTGAGAGGTAAGAAGGGGTAGGTGAGTTGTACCGCCCCTGATTTCTTGGACAGATAAGACCCACCATACTCAAGCGGCCGGTTGCAAGGCAAGGCGTTGTCTTGCCTGAACCGGAGGCTCGAAGCCGAGACGCTCAAGTCTAGCAGGGCGACCTCTCCAGGGGCCGGCGAGGGCGAGGCCCGCCATTCCGATCGTAACGATGTATCGCTTCAGCGATCGTCGCCCTTCCCGAGGAGTCTTTCCTTCAGATAGTTTTTGCTGCAGGTAGGCTTGAGCTTCTTCGGCATGTCGCGACTGGGTCAACACGATTCGGTACAGAATGGCATTGAGGCGGCGGTTCCCGCCCCGGTTGAGCCGATGCCGTGCCTTGCCGGCCGAAGACGCCTCCAAGGGGGCAGCACCCGCGTAGGCCGCCAGTTGAGTGTCTGAAGCGAAGCGGCAAACAGGACCGCCGCTCCTGTCGTGGCCGCACCCGGGTCTCGGGTTGTCCAGGGTTGTCCAGGCCTGGAGAACGCGCTGGGTGCGGCCGAGATGCCGCTGGTCCCAAGCGAGCACAATCCAAGATCTCCGATTCGCAGCACGGTCAGCTTGCCACTTCACTTGACGGACCCGGACTGCCAGACTCAGGGTTGATACTCGGTTGACCTGTCCGCCAACATCCTGGAGCGTCCAGTGGATTCCTTTTCAAAAAGAGGGATAAAATGAGGGAACTGCAGCGGGTTGATCCAGAGTAAGTCTATTATATTTAATGGTTTATATTTGAGAGATTGCAGGCTGTGCAGCAGCTTCTCGTCCTGTTAATCCTGTCTATCGATGTTCCCTAATGCAGCCAACCGATTTATCGGGACATGGTTCCTGCTCCCGATAGGCCATGAACTTCCGTTGTTTCACTCGCGTATGGATCCGCACGGCAGGGCAGGGGCGTGACCTGCCTGAAACAAACCTGTTCCCCTCTGCCCGCCAGGGCGGGCCTGCCGGCTACTCGGTCACCAGCTTGACTCCGGCTCCGAATCTACGGTAGCCGTCGAATCGTAGTTTGCTTTTGGTTTGCATGAGGGAGCTTGCCAGGTTGCTGTAGTCTCCCGGGGGGCGGTGACTGATCCAAATCTCCGCTTTCTTTGGCAGCCAGTAGGGAGCGTCAGAGATGGTGACGGTCGCATAGTCGACCGACATATCAAAGCGGGTCACCGGGAAGTCTCGCGGAATGCCCACGGATTTCTTCTCCAGACGGACGATCTGGTAGTCGACGGGGGTGACCCAACAGCGCCCGCTGTAGGCGGTCATGATGGTTCGATCATTATAGGCAATAAACCGCCTGGACCGTTCCTGCGAGACCTTGAAGGCGATACAGAGCGTCTCGATGTTGTTGATTTTCTTGAACCCGATGGGCTGGAACTCGGCTTGGGTTCTGAGTTCAAACAAGCCTCGCAGAGCGGAACCGAATTCTCCGATGGAAAGCCCTCCGGTCAGATTTTCCATGGTCGCTTCCGGCGCCGGCTCTTGATTGACTGACAGAATTTCGTAGTGTTCTTTCTTGTCGTAGAAGGAGAGCGCCGCCACGAAGCTTCTCGTCTTTCTCCACAACAATGCCAAGTTTGTGGAGCGGACAAATAGCTCAGTTGTCTGGTTGCAGATGAAATCGGGCAATTGATCGCTGTAGGCCAGAGCGTTGCTGCGCACTCGTGCCAGAATCACAGGCCAGTCTTGTCCCGAGGTTGCCGCTTGCGGCGCGGGCGGGCTGTGGGCAGCGGCATCCTGAACCAGGAGCGGGTGCTCCAGTCCTGACAGTGTCAGCAGGACCAGGAGTCCCAACGTGATACAGGCTCTCAGCGCTGGCGGACCGGTACGAGGGGGATCCGGAACTCCATGCCGAGCGCGGCTGAAAACACCTTGTGACGTGGTTGCCATTTGGAGGGGCACCATTGGCGTACTGTAACACAACAGGGAAGGGGGGCATGAGGGAATCGCCAGCCCGCATTTCTCGCCGGGGATAGGACGCATCGGTTCTCGGAGTCTGTTAACATATTCTTATAAAAGAAGTTAACGAGATTCTTGGAGCGGAAACGATGAGCACACAGTGTAACAGTAAACCGCTGGGGTTTGAGGGCCACGACCGCCGCCGCTTGGTGGCGAAGAAACTCATTTTTCTTTTGAGGCGTTTGCAAAATGCGGCAGCGGGATCTTTGCCGGGAATGGCCACAAAAGGCACAAAAACACAAAAAGAGCGGAACGATGAGAAACGACCAAGGCGTGCGGGCTTTGTGTGATCAGATCCGGCAGACGGCCTTCGACCTGCATGGATATCTTCGCAACCGGCATCTCGAGAAGGGTTACGAAAAATTCGTTTTGTGACTTTTGTGCTTTTTGTGGTGAACCCGCATTTCTCACCAGGTCGCACCCGATACTGAAAAAGGCAGAACATCACGTTTGCCGGTAAAATGACCTGCCCGTTGCGAATTTTGCAAAAAGCTCTTTTAGTTTTTCTTCGTGTCTCTTCGTGCCCCTTCGTGGATATTTTTTGTCCTTCGTGCTCCTTCGTGGAATGAGAGCCGACGTTTCCTGCCGTTGGTGAGAAATGCGGGCTAGCATCGTCCGGGTCCTCAAGCCTTCCACACAGGGCCAACCAGGATGCTGAAGATTAGCTGTCTTTCGTGAGTTATCCAGCGACCCGTTGAGAAGTGTGGGCTGCCCTGAGACGGCAATTGTTTCTCCGGTGGAAGTGATATATGGTTCGGCATCGACAGGGGGATTCCATTGCAACAGGCCAGTCTACTTCAAGTAGCCTCCGACATCGTCTGGGGACCGCCCATGCTGATCCTGCTGGTGGGAACCGGTCTATTTCTCTCGATCAAGCTCAAGGGACTTCAGTTCAGGAGGTTGCTGTCGTCTCTGCATCTGGCCTTGATCCAACGGAGGGAGCCCGGGGCCCAGGGCGATATCTCCCACTTTCAGGCTCTCATGACCGCCCTGGCTGCAACCGTCGGTACCGGCAACATCGCAGGCGTTGCGACGGCCATCGCCGCAGGTGGCCCGGGAGCGCTTTTCTGGATGTGGATCACCGGACTGGTGGGGATGGCCACAAAGTTCGGTGAGGCACTTCTGTCTGTCAAATACCGGATCACCGATGAAAAAGGCGAGATGGCCGGCGGGCCGATGTACTTCCTGGAGCGGGGTTTGAAGCAGAAGTGGCTGGCTGTGCTGTTTGCGGTTCTGACCGTGTGCGCCAGTTTCGGGATCGGGAATACGGTGCAATCCAACTCGGTAGCACAGGCGTTGCAGACCTCTTTCGGCATTCCCTTCCTATGGACGGGAGTTGGCATCGCTTTAGCTACGGGGACAGTCACCCTGGGGGGAATTCGTTCCATCGCAAGAGTGGTCAGCGCCCTGGTGCCAGGCATGATTGTGCTCTACATGGCCAGTGGTCTGGCGGTTGTAGCCATTCATTGGCAGGATGTTCCGGGTGTCTTCTATCAGGTGGTGGTTTCGGCCTTCACTCCGGCCGCCGCCGCCGGAGGATTTGCCGGCGCCAGCGTCATGCAGGCCATCCGGTTTGGGGTTGCCCGGGGAATCTTCAGCAACGAGAGTGGTATGGGATCAGCAGGCATCGCTGCCGCCGCAGCTCAAACCCGGCATCCGGTGACCCAGGCGCTGGTGTCGATGACACAGACTTTCATCGATACGCTGGTGGTCTGTTCGATCACGGGATTCGTCATTATCGGAACCGGAGTGTGGAACAGCGGGGCTACGGGCGCGGCGCTGACCACCCGTGCATTCAGCCTTGGTCTTCCCGGAGATTTTGGCGGGCTGGTCGTTTCCTTGGGGCTGGTGCTGTTTGCCTACTCCACCATTTTGGGTTGGAACTACTATGGAGAAAAGGCGTTGGAGTATCTTGCAGGCCACACCCGGTGGGCCACAGCCTACCGGGTTGCCTGGGTCCTGGCCACCTTCTTCGGCGCGACGCTGACCCTGGATACGGTTTGGGCGATTTCCGACGTCATGAACGGAGCCATGGCCATCCCCAACCTGATTGGACTGATGGGATTAAGTGGACTGATCGCCACCGAAACAGCCGACTATTTTGGAGCGCGGGCAAAGAACCTGCGATAAAAGGCAGCCTTGGAATGGGCAGTGAGGCAGGGTCGATCGAGGGTAATTCTGGTCATCCCCTTTCCGGCAATCCGGTAAGAAATACCAGTCAAATCCTGTCGATCATCCTTCTTTAACGGTGCCTCGAGACGCCGCCCCGGGCCTTTTGACAGATTGGGGCGGACTTTTCTATAGTGGAAGCAGGCTGGACCTTCAGGAGTATCGGAAGGCAGCACAGGCTTCGCAAGAACCAGTGAGGACAGCACCCATGCCCATTTATGAATACGAGTGTGGAGATTGCGGACGTCAGTTCGAAAAACTTGTCTACCAGGCGTCCAGTGCCGCCGCCTGCGATTCCTGCGGGAGTGCCCGGGTGGAGAAGCGCTACTCCGCCTTTGCGGTCGGCTCCAGCGGTTCGCTTGGGTCGGAAGCGCCATCCGGCTGCACAACCTGTGGCGCCGAACGTCCGGGCATGTGCCAACAGATGAACTGACCTTTCCTGTCAAGGCTGCCTAAAGGCGACAATCTGCCGGCAAGGCTGACGAAGCGCCGGCGTCGCTGCCGGAGGAGATAGACTCCTGAGCAATTGGCGATCCATCACGGCCGGTCTCGTGCTGCTGCTGGGGTGGAGCCCTTTGGGGCAATCGGCCAATGCGCCGGTTTTGGTGGAGATTCCCTCTCAGGCTTTGGTGCCGGGGGACTTGCTGCAGGTTCGGCTTCACGCGCAGGGCCCGATTGGCCGAGTCGAATGTTCCTTCTTCGAGCAGGAGGTTTTGTTTTACCCGATTGGGGACGGAAGGCAGTGGGAGGCTCTTGCGGGGGTTGACCTGGAGAGTAAGCCGGGCCTGTATTCGCTGACTGGAACGGTATGGATGTCGGACGGTCGAACTCAGCCGATCCGAAAGAGTCTCCGGGTTCTACCGAAGAAGTTTCCGACCCAGCGCATCCGGGTCAAGCAGAAGTACGTCACCCTCAACAAGCGGGATTCCGAAAGGGCTGCCCGAGAACACCTGCAGTTGACCGAGATCTGGGAATCGACCACGACCCGGAGGATGTGGGTGGAGCCCTTTGTCAAGCCGGTTTCGAGCAAGCTGACCAGTGGTTTCGGAAGACGTAGAATCGTCAACGGGGAACCGCGCAGCCCGCATTCGGGAGTCGACCTGAAAGCAACCACCGGGACCCCCATCCGGGCTGCGAATGCGGGCAAGGTGGTGATGGCGAAAGACCTGTTCTTTGCCGGACAAACCATCATATTGGACCATGGCCTGGGACTCTACACACTCTATGCCCACTGCTCGAAAATGTCGGTCAAGCCGGGAGACCTGGTGGCGCAGGGCGAGGTCATCGGGGAGGTCGGCGCTACCGGGCGGGTGACCGGCCCCCATCTGCACTGGGCCTGCCGGATCAGTGGTGCGCGCGTCAATCCACTCAACCTCAGCACGGTGACGTCCATCCCCGAGTTGGGACCGTAGTGGGCTAACCCGCGACAACCTGCCTCCAAAGCGATTACTGCACCACCAGCCGCAACAGGGACGGCCTGCTGATCCCGGTTGACAGAGGATGGCAGGGAGGTCGACTCACCGATTTGGCTCGACATCATGGAGTGGCAACCCGAAATTGGGAGTAACCCTGTCATCACCCTGACCACCGACTTTGGGGTGGATGATCCCTACGTCGGGATGATGAAGGCAGTCATTCTCTCGATTGCCCCCAATGCCAGGATCGTTGACCTGACCCATGGCATACATTCCCATGATGTGATGGAAGCCGCCTTGGTGATTGGATCAAGTTACGCCTATTTCCCCAAGGGCGCCATTCACCTGGTGGTGGTAGACCCCGGAGTCGGCAGCCGAAGGCGGCCGCTACTGGTCGCCACCGAGCATGGTTATTTCGTTGCGCCTGACAACGGCGTGCTCAGCGAGATCTATACCGGCGCTTCCCATCTGGCCTGTCTGGAACTGACGGCTCGGCAGTTTTTCCAACACCCGGTTAGCCACACTTTTCACGGTAGGGACATTTTCGCTTCGGTGGCCGCTTGGCTCAGTTGTGGGATTGAGCCCGTTCGTTTCGGCAGGCCGGTCGAGGAAATGGTTACGCTTCGTCTGCCCGAGGTCCGGCAACGGGGGCAGGGAGAGCTGACGGGGACGGTTCTGCGTATCGACAAATTCGGGAATCTGATCACCAACATCCGTGCTGAGAATTACCAGGACCTGTTAGAGCCCGGGAAGTTCGAACTGAGCATCGGCGGCCGCCGGATCCACCGGCTGTGCCGGTCTTACCGGGAGGCCGACAGTCCGGAGCCCTTCGTGATCTGGGGCAGTCTGGGTCGTTTGGAGATTTCCTGCAAGCAGGCCTCCGCAGCCAGGCGCCTCAAGTCAAGCGTCCATGACCAATTTGAGGTACGCATCCAATGACGGGTAGTGGCAACGGATTCAAGAACCTGCTGGTTCAGCCGGAAGAGAAGTTGGACCTGGCTGCCGCGGCCTTGCATATTGCCTTGGAGGAGTATCCCGACCTCGACGTGTCAGGCTACCTGATGCGGTTGGACCAGCTGGCTGAAAGAGCGGCGCGCCGCCTCTCCTGTTCGGTCGAAGCGGACGTGATTGACAGCCTGGATAGCATTAACCGGACATTGTATCGCGAGGAAGGGTTTTCAGGCAATTCTGACGCTTACTACGATCCTCGCAACAGTTTCTTGAACGAGGTTATGGATCGCCGCACGGGGATTCCCATTACCCTGTCCATCCTCTACATGGAGGTGGGTCGCCGGCTCGGTTTGGATATCCGCGGGGTTGGCCTGCCCGGCCATTTTCTGGTGAAGTGTGTCCAGGCAAGTGGCGAGTGGTTGCTCGACCCCTTTTCCGGAGGGAAAACCGTCAGTGAGGCGGAGTGCCGCCAGCGAGTGAAACGGCTGCACGGCGAGGAGTTCGAGTTCCGCCGTTCCTTTCTGGATAGCGTCAACAAACGTCAAATTCTTGGCCGCTTGCTGGCCAATTTGAAGATGATTTATCTGGTGCAGCGGGATTTCAAGAGAGCCTTCAACGTGATCGAAAAGATCATTCTCATCTTCCCTCGGGCAGCCGGAGAGATCCGGGACCGCGGCTCCGTTTGTTTTCGACTCCATCGGTTTTCCACGGCCATTCAGGACTGGAAACGGTACCTGGCCATGGAGCCCCAGGCGTCAGACGCCCGAGAGGTCAAGCAGAATCTGCGGGAGGCTGCCGCCCAAATCGGACTGCGCAACTGAAACAAATTTCACAACATCGGGCCTGCTCGCCAGAGGGCAAACTCGCGGTGTCCGATGACCTCGTTCTTGGCCAGCTTGCCCGAAGCCACGGCCAGGATGGTGTCGAATATCCGCTGGCCGACCTCTTCGAGCGTTTGGGTCCCATCGACAATCGTCCCGGCATTGATATCCATGTTCTCTTCCAGATGGTGGAACATGCGGCTGTTGGTCGCGATCTTGAGGACCGGGACGATGGGGTTTCCGGTGGGAGTACCTCTGCCGGTGGTGAAACAGACGACGTTGGCTCCGCTGGATACCAACCCGGAGACCGACGGGGTATCGAAACCGGGTGAATCCATGACCACGAAGCCGGGCCGCTTGATCCTTTCGGCATAGTCGAAGACTGCTTGAAGCGGAGTGTTTCCTGCCTTGCGAATGGCCCCCAGCGATTTCTCTACGATGTTGGATATCCCGCCCGCGATGTTTCCGGGGGAAGGGTTCTCATCCAGTTCTCCTCCCAGGGCAGCCGCGTAGGCTTTGTAACGTTCCAGAATTCGCCACAACCCCTCGGCAGCCTGGGTGGAGGCAGCACCCTTCATCAGCAGGTGTTCCGCGCCATAGATCTCCGGAGTCTCCGGCAACACGGTTGTGCCGCCGCAACTGACGAGCAGGTCGCTGGCGTGGCCCAGAGCCGGGTTGGCGGATATCCCCGAGTAGGCATCCGAGCCCCCGCACTGCAGACCCAGCAGCAGGTGTTTGGCGGAGTGGCTGCTGCGTCTGTATTTTCGAGCCCGTTCAACCAGATCCTCGACGATTTGTATGCCCTGCCTGACCGTTGGGGTGGTGCCTCCGGCTCCCTGGATGGTCAAATAGCGTACCCGGCCCTGAGAATGGGTCTGCAACTGCAGGGGAAGGCTGGAGTGACATCCCTGGACGCACTCCACGTTGCTCTCCTCGCAGCCCAGACCCACCACCAGGACCGCGGCAACGTTGGGGTGATACATGATCCCGGTGTAGATGCGCATGAGTTGGGCAATATCCTCACCTTTCTCGCCGCCGCATCCCTCCTGGTGGGTAATTGGAATGACCCCGTCGAAATGGGGATCGTCCTGAAACCGTTGCTCGAAATGTCTGGCGATGAGCTGGGTCGGATGGCTGGAGCAGATCACGGTCGAGAGCACCACCACGTAGTTGCGCGTCCCGACGCCCCCCCATTCTCGCTGGTAGCCCTGAAAGCATGGAACCTCACTGGCAGGTCGAAACCGGACCGGCTTGGGATCGATTTGGGTTTGCTTCCGGCGGCTCCTCGTGTCCGGCACCATATTGTGATTGTGGACCGTGCTGCCCTCGGGAATGGGGCAGGTTGCAAGGCCGATGACCTCCCCGTAACGGAGGACGGTCTCGCCGGAGGCAATCCCGCGCAATGCGATCTTGTGGCCCGGTTGCACCGTCTGGGTGACCAATAGACGAGTGCCATTGGAACTCAGGAAAGTACCCTTGCCGATGGTGGCCTTGGCCACGGCCACATTGTCGTCGGGATGAATGACGATGGCTTTATCCGGCAGCTTTGCTTCGCTCATGGCACTGGATCCTTTGGCAATCGTGCTGACGCCTCTGCGGGCAATGGATTGCAGACACGGGGTTTATCTGATTCGAGGAACTGACGTTAAGATCGGTTTCCAGGAAACCATCATACCAGATGGGTTCTGGCTGACGGGAAAGAAATCGCCAACCCGAATTTCTCACCGGGGTCAATTGCATTGCAGGAAGCCTTGAGTCCGCCAGGCGTTTCCATTCATCCGTCGGGTTCTGGATCGTCAACCGAATAGCGAAGCAGGCTCTTGACTTCGTCGGGTAGGCGCTGGAATACCGCTGCCGGCAGAGACGGCACCTGGGCATTGGATCCTCCGGTGGAATCGACGATATCCTGACGATCGACGGTGCCCGGGCGAAGAGGGTCCAGGTTCAGCCACCAGGGCGCATAGCGCACGATCACTGCCACCCGTTCCCGACGGGTTCGATTGGGCGCCACGGCGTGCCAAAGACGCGCATCGCAGACGGCTATGGTGCCGGCAGATCCCAGCAGGCGGCACTCGGCGGGGTGGGGGCTGTAGGGGTCGACCGGCCCGCCTTCGGTGGGGTGGTTGGGCTTGCGGTGGCTGCCGGGGACTACAATGGTAGCTCCGTTCTCCTCGGTAAAATCGGTCAGCATCCAGAAGGTCACCAGATGGATGAGTACATCCGGGTAGGGAGCCGGAATGCAGGCAGCGCTCTGCTGGTTGTAGGGCCAGTCGGCGTGGAATGCCCCTCGGGCGATTCCCGGACCGTTGACTGAGCCCGTGAGCATGGAGATGCGAACATGGGGGCCCAAGAGAGATTGGGCCAGCCCAAGGACCCGAGGATGGGCCAGGAAGGGAGCCATGGACTGATTCACCCTTAAGAATCCAGGGACGTGCCCGATGGGCATGGGCATGTCGGTGTGGGTTTTGACGTCTCTGGCAACGCTCCGACGCAGGTCCTCCAGTTTCTCTGAAGGAAGCACCCCCGGGATGCAGCAGAAGCCCCGCTCTTCAAGTTGGGAGGCCAACGCGGCTTGGTTCTTGTTCACTTCTGACTCTTCCAGGTTGGAGACTCGGACGCAGGGGTCTGCTGTGTCAATTCAAAGAGAACAGCTTGGGGAAATGCGGACTACACCCGATGGGTGGTTTTGATCGCTTCCAGGGCTTCTCGATCTTTCTCCAGAAGGGCAGGGTTATCGTTGCAGCAACTGCCGGACGAATCTGAGTCCTGAATCACCGGCAGTGTCAGGTGGTGCTGGGTTGTCTTGAGGGTCACCTTCTTGCCTTTGGCAAAGATCTCATGTCTCCCTCGAGTCTTGTGCCATTCCGCCAGGCTGGCCGTTTGGTGCATGTTTTCTATGATCTGCCTCCAGCCGACCCCGGTGTTGTAGGCGCAAAAGGAGATTTCACCTTCCTGGGTGCCATAGGGAATGACACACATCTCGGTGCGCCGGAAATCGTAGGTCCACAGATCCTGGAACCACATACCCTCCACGCACAGCACCCGCCAGTCATCCTGATCGCTGCGGGTCTTCATGCGGTCATTGCGGTCGCTGTCCGACCGCGCCGAGCTTGGTTTGAACAGGTTGACAATTTGCGAAACCGGAAAACCCCGGGGAGCCAGGTCGGCTTTGAAATTGCGCAGAATCGCCAAAGCCAGTTGGACCCCGGTCAAGGCCTTGCCGCGAGCGGTGTCGGTGATGACAGCCACGTCCCGGATGAATTGTTCATAGTCAAAGAATTTGAACAGGGGTGTCCATTCCCGGGTGCGGCGGTTGACCACCAGCAGGCTGAAGATGCCGCAGTTGGGGTGGCAGTTGCAGGCGCTCCATCCCCAGGAAGCATCCGCCCCTTGCAGAAGATCCATCACGCTGGTGAAGGCGCTGTAGGAAGACAAGGGGAACCAGTCCCTCAGGGGTTGCCAGTCGGCGGATAGCTGGCCCTTCAGATCCTGGGTCATTTGAGACAGGGTGTAGCGCTGAGCATACCGGGTGCTGTCTTCGACCTCTTCATCCCGTCCGGTAAAGGATACCGGTTGGAAGGCGATGGTTTGAATCTTGTCGACGTTACGGGCAGCAAAATCGACGATGGACCCGATCCCCTGGTTGTTGACGCCGTTGACGATGGTGGTCACCAGGGTGGTCTTCATGCCGACCTCAGCCATATTTTCAATGGACTGCAACTTGACGTCGAACAGGTTGCCGACGCCGCGGTGACGGTTATTTTCTTCGCTGGTGCCGTCAAACTGCAGATAGGCTCCGTGAAGGCCCGCCTCATGGGCCTGCCGGGTGAACTCCTTGCTCTGTGCAAAACGAATCCCGTTGGTGGCCGCCAGAACCCGATAGAAGCCGATCTTCTTGGCGTAGGCAACGGCTTCGATGAAGTATGGGGACAGGGTCGGTTCTCCCCCGGAGAAAAGGATGATCACCTGGCGCCGCGGCTTATAGGAGACGGCACGATCCAAAATGGCCTTGATGTCCTCAAACTCCGGTTGGTGAACATAGCCGACCTGATTGGCGTCCATGAAGCAGGGATTGCACATCATGTTGCATCGGTTGGTCAGATCCACCGTCAGCACGGCGCCCCGTCCGAACTTGATGCTGGAGTTTCCATGTCGGTGGACCTGTTCGTCTTCGGAGCAACGGAAATCCCGTCCAAAGAAAAGTCCTTCAATGCGGCGGGTGAATTCGGGGTCGGTGGAGAGCACGTCCTCAAAAGGCCCATGCTTGTCGCACACCTTCCGCATGATAACCTTGCCACCCTCTTCCAGAATCTGGGCCTTGATTTCTCCGGGGTGTCCCGACATCAGGCTGGAGAGGTCGGCTTCGCCGTTAATGATGGCAGTGCGAACTTCGGGCACGCAGCGTGGACACAAGGAGTCGGTGGTCCTGGGGAATCCCAGAGTGGGAGCCGAGCGCTCATGGCTCTTGAGCATTTTGCCTGGTGCCCAACGGGGAGTCGGGAGTTGCCCCTCCGGAAGACTTCGATTGACGGCCTGGAAGGTCTTCCAGGTCAGATCAGCTACACCAGAGAGAAACGACGATCCCGAAAACTGGTGCCACCAGCTTCGGTTCCCGCCGTCTCTAAACATGTGGTCTGTGTACATCAATGCCTCCGGGGCTGAGGAAATTGAGACCGAACACTACCAAGGCAGGATGGTAAGGGCTGTAACCGAATCAATAGCCTTTGGTTACGGGTCAACAGGCTACCAACTTTCGGTTGGAATTGTCTAGGAAAAACTGTCTGCCGAAAACTCCCTGGGGAGGTCCCTCGACTGCGCCGAATTGGAAGCGGTCGGGGGGTGACGCGGTTTTGGTCCCGGAGAATGGAGCCGACGAGCGGGGTTGAACCGCTGACCTGTCGATTACGAATCGACCGCTCTACCAACTGAGCTACGTCGGCCTGAGCCGGAAATACTTGCCAACACAAGAAAATGCCCATCCCGAAGGATGGGCACTTTCAAAGAGGAGAGGGTTGACAATGAAGTCAATACCCACCGCTGAGTTACTTCTACTATAGTGGGATGGGATGTTTGCTGTCAAGCGGATTATTGAAATCAGTGGGAATGGGAGAGAAGCGAACGTTTGTAGTTAAACGGCATGTGGGCAATGTTATAGGTAGTTCAAGTGAAATCTGTGGTTAAGTTTGAGCCTTTTGCAAAATTCGGAGTCGGGCATGAGATGGGGGCAGAATGCTCCTGCAAAATAACGCCCTCGAAAGGGATCTGCACCTGGCTAGCCATGGGTTTCCCAGGGACAACAACTCTTCCCGACAATAAATCCCGCTTCCTAGCGAATTTTGCAAAAGGCTCGTTTTTATGCGTAATAAATTTTGAGTCATGACCAGGTTCGAGCAGGAAAAATGGCAAGCCCGGTACGCCTCATTGCCTTTCGGTCCTCTTTCCCACAAGCCTCCGGCCCAGTGGCTTCACCGCTGGAATCGGGTCATTCCTCGGGGGCGGGTGGTCGATCTGGCCATTGGTTTGGGAGGGAACGCCTTTTACCTGGCAGCCCAGGGGGCCTCGGTACTCGGGATTGATATCTCGGAACGGGCTGTCCGGGTACTGCGGCGGACAGCCTTGGACCGTGCCTTGAGGATCGAGTTTATTGTTGCCGATCTGGATGTTTTTCCACTGCCGGTGGATCGTTTTGAGGCGGTCCTTTGCTTTTTCTACCTGAATCGCCGCCTTTTTCCCCAAATCAAAAACAGCCTCAAGCCCGGCGGCGTCCTCCTCATGGAGGCTTTTGTGACCGATCCGCAACGGCCGGACAAGGATCAACCGAGCTATCGGCTCGCTCAAAATGAACTGCTCGACGCCTTCGGCGATCTGGAAATTCTCGACTACGCCGAGGGCATCCGCGAAGCATCTCCGACCTCCCAGGCAGCCACGGCCCGCATTTGCGCCAGGAAACCCGAATAGGCCGTGGCCATCGCAACCCCACCTGACCGCCCGCTTGCCCGCCACTCAGCTTCCAGACGGATTGTCGGGCAGGGTGCCAGCAGGTCGCTGATGTTCAGGCGCCGACCGCTTACGGGACGAAGTCGGCGCCGAAATCAACGATTTTTTCGTTCCGCAAAGAGCCTCCATACTATATTTTGAGTCGGAGCGGGAACCGCCGGAGGCGGCTTTGTTTCAAGTTCCTAATGGAAACATCCTGCGAGGCGCCGGGGAAAGGTGGAGATTGTCGGAACCATTCCTGGCCTCGGAACTGGCAAGGAGTCCCGTCCAGGAAGGGGTTTTGCCTTATCGGATTTTTCGGATCGCCTGGAGGATTCGGTCCCTCGGCAACCGCCGGGCACAGCCGGCCCAATCCTTGAGCAGGGGAAAGGGAAGCGATGGCTCTGGTTGAAATTCTTCTGAACGGTGAGACCAGAAAGCTGAAGGACGGGACCACGGTGGACCAGCTTGTGCGGGACCTGGGTTTGGTCACGGACCGGGTGGCGGTCGAATACAACCTTCATATCCTCAAAAAGAAGCATTGGGCGGAAACCGCCCTCGAACAAGGGGACCGCGTTGAGATTGTTCACTTTGTGGGGGGAGGAGCCGGCCCGGGTGCCGTGGGGATGCTCGGTGAGGCTCGCCCCGACGCCCCGGTCCGACGACGGGTGAGTCCGATGATTGGGACCACCCCACTCCGGTAGTGCTTGGCTGTCGCGGTGAAATGGTTGTCCGCATGGATGTTGGAAGACGGGCGGTGGACTGAAGGCAGCTTTCCCAGGGTCGGTCCAGGTTGACGCCGGCATCTTCATGCGACCGTCCCTTACAAGCGAAAGGCATCGTCACATGGACTGTTTTGACGTTCTCGGGAAGCAGGAGTTCTCATCCGAGAAAATGAAAAAGGTCAGTCTTTTCGACACAGCCAACCTTTTTTGTGATCTCTATTGCCTGAAACCCGGGCAATCCCAGAAACCCCACACCCACCAGGGCGCCGACAAGATTTATTTCGTTCTTCAGGGAAGGGGAACGTTTGTCGTCGGAGAGGAAGAACGGGTGCTTGAGGGGGGTGAGATTGTGCTGGCACCTTCCGGAGCCATTCACGGCGTAACCAATAATGAGCGGCAGGCTCTCAACCTGCTGGTCGTGATGGCTCCAAACCCGAACCGGCAACCCGAAAGATCTCGCTAAGCGGCAGTAGATGGCTGGGTCTACACCTCCAGCCGGCAAAGCTGCGCTCGATAGATCCGGATCCTGGGAGAAGATTGCCGCCGCCCAAAAAAGGCATGCTGACGTGGCCATTATGAGGATATTACGGTTGCCACGCTCCATCGGCTGACGCGGGACTGCCGCTCGAATTTCACTGCCAAAAACCACCGGGTGCCGCCCACCGCCGCATCGGTCATCCCCTTGGCGGCCCGGCTTCTGCAATTCTCCTCAAGGGAGAGTGGTCGGGCGGAGCCCGGGGTGACCACGGCCCATCTCACTCCGTCCGGAATCTTCTTCTGATCAACTCCAGTGCCTGGTCCAGCTCCGGCACCCGAAGGAGCCTGCAGCCGAGGGCGAAGATGAGGACTCCGGCGACCACCGAACTGACAAGGATCAGGGCTTTCCAGAAAAAGGTGACCGGCAAGAAGGTGGCAGCCATCCATTGGTAAAGGAAGAACGTGCCCAGTGCCATCACCAGAGAGGCTCCCAGGACTTTCAGGAAAGTGGCCAGAATCTTTGCCGATTGGAGAGGTCCGGCTGTTTTCTGCAGCCAGTGGTAGAGAAGAAGACAGTTGAGCAGCGCTGCCAGGGAGGTCACCAGTGCCAGCACCCGGTAGCCCATGTGGTCGATAAGCAACAAATTGGCGGTGATGCTGAGGGCCAGGGTTGCAACACTGATCAGAACCGGGATTCGGGGTTGATTGAGTGCATAGAAGGCCGGAACCATGAGCTTGATTGCCGAGTAGGCAGCCAGTCCCAGAGCGTAGTAGATGAGAGCCCAACCGGTCTCCAAGGTGTCTGCAGCAGTGAATCGTCCTCGTTCATAGATCAGAGACACGGTGGGATGGCTGAGACAGATGAGTCCCAGCGATGCCGGCAGGTTAAAGAAGAGGGAGAGACGTATCGAGGAGGAAAGAGTGTCTCGAAGTTGCTGGGCCCGATGGTGGGCGGCGTGGGCGGAGAGGGTGGGCAGAGCCGCGGAAGCGATGGCCACTCCGAAGATACCGATGGGTAGAAACATCAGACGAAAGGCGGCGTTGAGCCAGCTTACGGCCCCTTCCTGCTGGAAGCTTGCCAGCCAGGTGTTCACCAGGAGATTGACCTGGGTGGCGGCCAGGCCCAAGGTTCCCGGACCCATCAGCAGCAGGATCTTCTTGAGGCCCGGATGGTCTAAAGTAAGACCGAAGGTATACTGAAATCCCAGTTTGAAGAGGGACGGGAGCTGGACCGCCACTTGCAGAACCCCACCGACAATGACCCCAATGGCCATCCCCGCAACCGGATCGACTCCATAGGCCGGTAGAAGGAAAACCAGCGAAAGGGCCACCAGAATGGATCCCAGGTTGAATGTGGCCGGCGACAGGGCCGGGATGAAGAATTTCCCGTGACAGTTCAGCATTCCCATGGCGACGGCAGCCAGGGCAACCAGCAACAGGAAGGGCAACATGATCCGGGTCAACAGGACGGTGAGCTCGAACTTGCCGGGTTGGTTGCTGAAACCGCCGGCGATCTTGTCCACAATCCAGGAGGCGTTGAAGATTCCCAGCAGGACGATCAGACCCAGGAGAATCAGGAGGAAGTTGATGACCAGGGACGCCAGACGCCAGGCGGCCTGAGGTCCCTGGCGCTGAAGGGTCTTGGTGAAGGTGGGCACGAAAGCCGCACTCATGGCTCCTTCAGCGAACAGATCTCTCAAAAGGTTGGGTATTCGGAATGCGACGTAGAAGGCATCGGTTTGAAAGCGGGTAAACAGGTTCAGCAGGATCAGCTCCCGTACAAGTCCCAGGACCCTGCTGATGATGGTCGCAAGGCTGATCAGCCCGGCAGACTTGACTAGCGGGGGAGCCTCTTGGGTCATGGGGAGCAACTGGCTTGTCTTTTTCCCTTCAGCGCGCACATGCTCTCTTAGAAACCGCAGCACGCGCATCCTGCGCCATTGTCGGGGGTTGATGGCAAGCTACTGCGGGTTAATGGCAAGCTACTTCATCAGGGCTTCAACTTTTCGTTGAAGTTGTCTGAGTGACCTGTTCATTTCCGGAAGCTTGGAGAAGAGCGCCGAGCACTTCAACCACAGTCGATTGTCAATGGCGGGATAGCCGGAGACCAGTTTGCCTGGTGCGACGTCGGAGGGGATGCCGGACTGGGCGGTTGCAATGGCGCCGTCGCCGATGCGGCAATGTCCGGCCACGCCGACCTGACCGGTCAAGATCACGTTGTCCCCGACCCTGGTGCTTCCAGCCAGACCGACCTGGGAGCAAAGAAGGGTGTCCCGGCCCACGCTGGAGCCGTGCCCCACCTGGACGAGATTGTCGACCTTGGCGCCTTGGCGGATGCGGGTCTCACCCACGGCGGCCCGGTCCACGGTGGCATTGGCTTGAACTTCGACCTGATCTTCCAGGACCACACGACCGGCCTGAGTGATCTTGGCGTAACTTCCGTCCTCCTGCTTGGCGAATCCATAGCCGTCGGCGCCGATGACGACGCCGTTCTGCAAGGTTACCCCACTGCCAATGGAACAGTTCTCGCGAACGCAGGCGTGGGAGTGCGCCATGAAATCGTGGCCGATAGTGACCCCGGAATAGATCACGACATGAGGAAACAGAACGGCGTTGTCCCCGATGACCACGTCCCGGTCCACGAACACAAAGGGGCCGACCGACGGATTCCCGCCGATCACCGCGGAGTCGGCAATGACGGCCGTCGCATGGATTCCCGGCGGCGGAAGGGGCGGGGTGTAGAACAGATCGATCGATTTGGCGAAACTCAAGTAGGGGTTGCTGGAGCGGAGCGTGCTGATCGGCAGAGGAGGAAAGTCCCTGGACACGATGATGGCCGAAGCCTGGGTGGAGCGAAGACTCTTTCGGTATTTGCGATTGGCGAGGAAGGTCAGTTCGCCGGCCCGGGCTTCGTCAATGGGGGCGACGCCGCTGATAGACAGATCGCCGTCCCCCTCGAGGTCGCAGTTCAGGGCCTTGGCAATCTCGGCTAGAGTCATGGCGGGCAGGGTCAGGGCGGCTTTCGGCAACCGCTGAAGTTATATTAGGATATCAGTGGCGTCAAGGGAACGCCTGCTTCGATGATCAGCGAAATCTCAGGATTCATCAATTACGTTACGGTTGAAAAAGGACTCTCCAGTAACACCCTGAACGCCTACAAGTTGGATCTGGCAAAGCTCCGGAAATTCCTGGAAAAGCGACAACTCCCTCTGGCATCTTTGACTCAGAGCCACCTGCAGGAATTCATCCAGGCGCTTCGGCTGCAAGGGCTCGAGGCCCGCTCAATTTCCAGAATCCTGGTTACGGTTCGTGGCCTGTGCCGCTGGATGGTTCTGGAAGGAAGACGAACCGAGGATCCTTCCGAAAACCTGGAATCACCGAAAATCTGGAAGAAATTGCCGGAGGTGCTGTCCCTGGACCAGGTGGAGGAGCTGCTGTCCCAGCCCGACTTGACCAGGCACCGTGGCCTCAGAGACAAGGCCATGCTGGAAGTGCTTTATGCGACCGGTCTGCGTGTTTCAGAGTTGGTCTCTCTGCAGGTCAGGGACCTGCGTCGCGATCTGGGGTATCTGCACTGTCAGGGGAAAGGCGGAAAAGTACGGGTCGTTCCGCTGGGCCGCTCCGCTCTGGCGGCATTGGAGCAATACCTGATGCAAGCCCGACAGACTTATCTCAAAGGGAAGGACTCTCCCATGATATTTCTAAATTACCGAGGGCAGGGAATGACTCGTCAAGGGTTCTGGAAAATCCTCAGGAATTACGGCAGACGGGCGGGCATCCGGTCATCTCTCAAGCCCCATGCGTTGCGCCATTCCTTCGCAACCCATTTGTTGCAGCGAGGTGCTGACCTGCGGGCAGTGCAAATGATGCTGGGTCACTCCGATATCTCCACCACCCAAATCTATACCCACGTATTGAAAGAACGCCTGAAGGGGATCTACCGGGACCACCACCCCAGGACTTAACTGTGCTTGAGTCCCGCAGGCAGGGCTGTGCCAGCCACGGGAATCGAGACCAGAAAGGAAGTCCCTTGGCCGACCTGGCTTTCGACGGCAATGCTGCCCGAGTGGTCATCGATGATCTTTTTGGTGATGGACATTCCCAATCCGAACCCCGTGCGCTTTCCCTGGGTGAAGAAGGGCTGGAAGAGGGTGGCCTGAAGGTTGGCGGGGATTCCGGCGCCATTATCGGTGAGCCGGATGCAGGCCTGATCGTGCCTGGTCTCGGTGTGAATGGAGAAGGTCCCCTCACGCTTCAGCGCTTCCTTGGCATTGACCGCAATATTCAAGAGAGCGCGCCTGAATTTGTCCTTATCGATGGTTACCCGTGCATCGCCGTTCAGTTCCTGCACAAAACGGGTGCCGGTGTCTCTGAACAATGCCTGGATCTCAACGCAGTAATTCCGGAGAACCTGATTCAGATCACAGGTTTCCAGTGACAAGGGCGTCCCTTTGTCATTGGCGAACTGCAGGATCTCATCCAGCATTCGTTCCATGCGTTCGACCTCAAAGTGGATAAACGCCAGGCACTCCTGCTTTCTTTCAGCCGATAAGTCGTAGTCACTCAAGACCGAGGCGAAACCCTTGATGACGGTAATGGGCGTTCGGCAGTCGTGGACGATGGTGTTAACCATGGTGCCGACCGCCGCCAGCCTTTCCGTTCTGATCCGTTCCTCCTGACTCTGTTTGATGCGGTCCATCATGTCGTTGAAGTGATTGGCCAATCCTTCCAGTTCGTCGCCGGTGGTGACTTGAATTCGGTGGGAGAGGTTGCCGGCGGAAGCCTTCAGGGCTCCCCGGACGATGGTCGAAACGGGCACCGTAATGCGGTTGGCCAGGATACAGGCGCCCAGAATTCCCGCCACCACAGCCGAAAGACCGACCTTCAGGATGACGACCTGTATCTCCCAAACCCTTTGCCTCATGCCTTCAGTCGAGAAGCCGAGGCGGACCGTACCCCAACGCCACGGAGGCTCGAGTGAACGGACAGGAACCGTGAAATCAAAGACTGGGTCGACAGAAGAACTTTCCGCTGCAGGATACTGGAGCTGACGAAAGAGGGGCTGTTCAGCCTGCAGAGATTGCCGGGCCGCTGCCTCCTTCGGATGGGTATTGATCAAGGAGCCGTCTTCGGAGTGGGCTGCCACCTTGCCTTCTTTGTCATAGACAATGGCATAGACGAGGCCGCTCTCCCGCTTGGCCAACTGTGCATTGACCTGGAGCATGCGGTAGTTGTACGTCTGTAAATGGGTGAGGTTGGCTCCGCTGCCGAAGATCCGCGCGATGGCGATGCCGCGCTGCCGGGTGTGGTCACGAATCACCTTTCTCATGTGGTGACTTAGCAAGGAAATCACCAGCACCAGGACCGAGGCAAGCAGGAGGACGGTGGCGAATATCAATTTCATTCGCAGGTTCAACCGGGGAAACGCATGCATTGAGGCCTCCAACGGAGGGAGTCCTGTATCGCGATGTTGCTGGAAGGGTTGGGAGAGAGAGGTATCCTAACACTGGCGATGAGACCGGTCAACCACTCCAAAGGCTTGTCGGATCGCCTTTGCCAAGCACCTGGGCCTGTTTGGTTTCCGGGGATTCTGTGATAGGTTGGGTCGCTTATCTGATCGGTGTCGTAGAGGGGCCGGGCAGAATGCACATCGGAAAGCAAGACGGTCGGCGACCTGTTTTTTGAGAGTGTCGACGCGTCGACATCCGACCGGTGGTTGGAAAACCGATGGGGATTCTGAGCAGTGAAGCCATCATCTTGCGGACCTACCCGCTCAGGGAAACGGATAAGCTTGTGGTGGCCTTCACTCGCAAATATGGCAAGGTACGTGGGGTGGCTCGGGGAAGTCGTCGGATCAGGAGCCGCTTCTCAGGCCGGCTGGAACCATTGTCCTGGGTGGAGCTGATTGCCTTCGAAAGACGTAATCAGGAGCTGGTGTCAATCGACAAGGTGGAGTTGCTGAAGGGTTTTGGCTTGGCGATGCAAGATTACCAAGCCTATCTGCGTTCCTCCTATTTGTTGGAGCTCCTGATTGAAACGGTTCCTGACCATGAAGCCAACGATTCGCTGTTTCGTCTGCTGTTGCATGTGCTACCGTTGCTGCAGGACAGCCACGACTCCCGATTGGCCTCCGTCTATTTCCAGATCTGGCATTTGAAGCTGGCAGGGTTGCTTCCCAGCCTTGACGCCTGCAGTGGTTGCGGTGCGGCATTGGGGCGAAGCTCGGGAGTGTATCGCCAATTGGGTGCTCTGGGTTTTTTCTGCCGGGAATGCCGAAAAGGGGCAGGACATCGGGTTTCCGGGGAAGCCCTGGAGTTGGCCGGTCAGGTGGTGAAAAAGTCCTTGCCGGAATTGGTCGGTGAGAGGGTCGCAGCCGAGACGGTTTCAGCGCTCAATGCGGTCGCGGAGGAGTTGGTGGAGGCCGGCTTCGAGCGGAAGTTTGATTCACTGTCGCTGTTGCGGCGTGAATCCGGGAATTCCTAGATCATGTGGTTTCAACAACTGTTTATGGAATTGCTGGCTTTCTGGGCAGAGCAAGGATGCGTCATCCACTTGCCTTACGACGTGGAGAAAGGGGCGGGAACCATGAACCCCGAGACTTTTTTCCGGGTTCTTGGTCCTGATCCTTATCGAGTGGCTTATCTGGAGCCCAGCAGGCGCCCCGCCGATGGCCGATATGGTGAGAACCCCAACAGGGTCCAAAAACACCACCAGCTTCAAGTTGTGCTGAAGCCCAGCCCTCCGGAAGTGCAGGGTCTCTATCTGAAGAGTCTGGAAACGGTCGGCATTCACCTGCGAGGCCACGACATTCGATTTGAAGAGGACAATTGGGAATCACCTACTCTTGGAGCCTGGGGAGCCGGCTGGCAGGTGCTATTGGATGGACTGGAGATTACCCAGTTTACCTATTTCCAGCAGGCCGGGGGGCTGGAGCTGAATCCAGTATCGGTGGAAGTCACCTATGGGTTGGAACGCATTGGGATGTTTTTGAACCATTTATCGGATGTGTTCGATCTGGCCTGGAGCGCCAGTGTCAGCTATCGGGACCTCAGGCACAGGGATGAAGTCCAGTTTTCCCGTTACAATTTCGAGGTGGCCGATATCGACCTGCACTTCGGCTGGTTTAACGATTATGAAAAAGAGGCGGGCCGCCTGATAGAGATGGGGTTGATCTTGCCGGCCTACGACTACTGTCTCAAATGCTCGCATACCTTCAATGTTCTGGATGCCAGGGGCGCCATCAGCGTCTCGGAACGCACCCAGTTGATCCAGCGTGTGCGCAGCCTTGCCTGCCGCATCGCTCAAATTTACGTCTCCGGCAATGGTCATTCATGAAGTGCGGGGATCATGCACGGGCTAATGGGGTCTATTTCAGCTGAAGTTGATCATTCGAAGTGAATCGTTGAGTCAATGGGAACAGAGCTCTTAGTGGAGATAGGATGTGAAGAGATCCCGGCACGATTCCTGCCTGCGGCCTCTCGGCAATTGAAACAGAATATTCAACAGGTTCTCTCCGTCAATTCTCTGGGTTTTGACAGAATCGAGGCTTATTCCACGCCTCGACGCTTGATCGTCCATGCCAGCGATGTGGCTGACACCCAGCCGGCCCGGAGCCAGGTAATCATGGGCCCCCCCTGGGCCATTGCCTTTGACCGGGACCGGAGCCCCACTCCGGCGGCCTTGGGATTCGCCCGCAAGAACCGGGTCGGTGTGGAGGCTCTCTCTCAGGTAACAACCAAAAAGGGCAGCTACCTGGCCTACCGGAGGCAAGTTCCCGGTCGGCAAGCGGCCCGGATTCTGGAGGAGGAGATTCCCAACGCCATCAAGGGATTGGAATTGCCCAAGAGCATGAGATGGGAAGCGAGCCGCTTTCTGTTTCTTCGGCCCATACGGTGGATCCTTTGCCTCTTTGACGGTCAGGTGTTGCCCATTCAACTGGCCTCGGTCCGGGCTGGCAACCGCACCTACGGACACCGAATTCTGGCCGGTAACCGTGAAGCGGTAGTGACGAGTTTCGCCGAGTATCGGCAAAGACTTCAGGATTCAAAGGTCGAAATCGATCCGTCGCAGCGGTTGCGCCGGATCCAGGCCGATCTTGAGGCAGCGGCCGTTGAGCAGGGCGGTGATCTGGTCGAGGATTGGAAGTTGCTGCAGACGGTGTCTCACCTGAGCGAGCACCCCAGCCTGGTATGCGGGGACTTTGACCCCGAGTTCCTGAAACTCCCGCGAGAGGTCCTGATTACGGTGATGCGGGAGCATCAGAAGTATTTTTCACTCCATGACCGTGAGGGTCAATTACTGCCGAAATTCCTGGCCGTGGTGGATTCCGATGGGGCCTATTCCCAACAAATTCAGGCTGGGCATGAGCGGGTGCTAAGGGCCCGCCTGGCGGATGCCGCCTTTTTTTGGGAGGCTGACCTAAAGGTCTTGCTCCAGGACCGTATCGGATTGCTGAAACAGATCACATATCAAGAGAATCTTGGAAGCTTATTTGACAAAACTCTGAGAATAAAAACGTTATCAGGGTTTATGGCCAAGAGGATCAAACGGTCTGATCTGTTGTCGCCGGTGGAGCAGGCCGCCGAGTTGTGCAAGGCCGACTTGACCACCGAGATGGTCCGGGAATTCAGCAATCTGCAGGGAGTCATGGGTGGTCTCTATGGGCGTGTCCAGGGAATCGAAGCGGGTGTGGCGGACGCGATATGCGATCACTATCTGCCGGCCTCCGCGGATGACGGCGTGCCGCGCGGGCTTGTGGGGGCGATTGTTTCCATGGCCGATAAATTGGACACTTTGGCGGGGGCGTTCTGCCTGGGCCTGGTTCCCACTGGATCGCGGGACCCGCTGGCGTTGCGACGTCAGGCCCTGGGGTTGATCCGGGTCCTGCTGGCCAAGGAGCTGGACCTTTCCTGTGAAAGAATGCTGCGCAAGGCCTATGAGGGACTTCGCAGGTTCGCTGATCGATCATTGGAGGAAACCTCCGTGATATTCCGGAACTTCCTGAAGGACCGGCTGCGCTTCATCTTCCGGGAGCAGGGGTTTCGCTATGACGAGATCAATGCAGTGGTGGAGGTTTGTTGGGATAATCCGGTGGAGAGCCGGAAACGGCTGCGTGCCATCGCCGGCATGCGGGAAAGCGCTGATTTCCAGTCCCTGGCGACCAGTTTCAAGCGCATCAAGAACATTCTTTTGAAAGCCGAGGTGGATCCTCGGGCAGAGTGCCGGATCGATTCGGCACTGTTCACCACTCCTGAGGAGAGCCTGCTTCACAACCAGGTCGTTTCGACCGGCCGCAGGATTTCAAAAGCCCTTCGCGCGGGTCGGCACGAGACGGCTCTGGAAATGATGGCCTCACTGAGACCCGCGGTGGATTCCTTCTTCGACCGGGTGCTGGTGATGGACGACAATCCATCGCTGCGGAGAAATCGGCTCGCCCTGCTGGCCTTTCTCTTGCAGACGTTTCTGGAGGTCGCGGACGTTTCCGAGATGGTTCCAGCGACCCGGTGAGAAATGCGGGTTCATGTCGGCGCGTCGACGTTGCCTGTCCTTCAGATGACCGAGGAGAGGAGTCCTGGCGAGTTGAGTCGGAGAGCTGTTATGGATAGAAAGTCGGTTTACTTCTTTGGCGACGGCAAGGCCGAAGGGCGAGCTGACATGAAGAACCTGCTGGGCGGGAAGGGAGCCAATCTGGCGGAAATGACCAACCTGGGTCTGCCGGTTCCCCCTGGCTTCACTATCTCGACCGAAGTCTGCAACCACTACTTCAGGAAAGAGGAGAAATACCCTGCCGGCCTTCCTGAAGAGGTGGCCCAGGCGCTCCAAAAAATAGAGGCGCTCTTGGGAATGCGGTTCGGCGACGCCAATAACCCCCTGCTGGTTTCGGTCCGCTCGGGGGCGCGGGCCTCGATGCCGGGCATGATGGACACGGTCTTGAACCTGGGACTGAACGACGGCACGGTCGAGGGATTGGCGCTGCGAACCGGCAAGCCCAGATTTGCCTGGGATTCCTATCGGCGATTTGTCCAGATGTACGGTGACGTCGTCCTCGGGATGAAGCCGACCGATAAGGATGAAGGCAATCCCTTCGAGCGCATGATCGAGGAGAAGAAGGAAGAGCGTGGACTGGTCCTGGATACGGAATTCACCACCAGGGATCTCCAGGATCTGGTGCGCCAATTCAAACGCGAAATCAGACACCGGCTGGGAGTCGACTTCCCGGTGGATCCCCATCGGCAGCTATGGGGCGCCATCGGAGCTGTGTTCGGATCGTGGATGAACCCGCGTGCTGAAGAGTATCGAAGGCTGAACGGTATTCCCTCCAGTTGGGGGACCGCCGTCAACGTGCAAGCCATGGTGTTCGGGAACATGGGACCCGATTCCGGATCGGGGGTGGCCTTCACCCGGGATGCTGCAACCGGAGAAAATGTGCTCTATGGAGAGTACCTCGGCAACGCCCAGGGGGAGGATGTGGTGTCGGGGGCCCGAACCCCCGCCTCCATTGAGGGACTGGCTCACGAGAGACCGGAGCTGTATGGGCAGTTGGATAGAGTTCGCAGGATTTTGGAAAAGCACTACCGGGACATGCTGGATATCGAGTTCACCATCCAACAGGGAAAATTCTACCTGCTGCAATGTCGAGTCGGGAAGAGAACCGCATTCGCCGCCATCAGGATTGCCGTCGACATGGTGGATGAAAAACTGATCACGCCCAAACAGGCGATGTTGCGAGTGGAGGCCGATCAGTTGAATCAGCTCCTGAGGCCCGTTTTCGATCCGGTCGAGAAGGCGACGGCCATTGAGCAAGGCCGCTTCCTCGCCAAGGGTCTTAACGCCGGCCCGGGTGCTGCCGTCGGCCGGGTCGTCTTTAACGCACCGGACGCCGAGGAGTGGAAACATCGCGGGGAACGGGTCATTTTGGTCCGCATCGAGACCTCACCCGAAGATATCAGGGGAATGAACGCGGCCGAGGGGATCCTGACGGCCCGAGGGGGCACCACCTCTCACGCGGCTCTGGTTGCCAGGCAAATGGGCAAGGTATGCGTTGCCGGCTGTAGCGCGCTGACGGTTGATTACGCTCATCGAAACATGCGGGTCAGCGGGCGTGTCATCCGGGAGGGTGACTACCTTTCATTGGATGGGACCACCGGCGAGGTGATCTTGGGGCAAATTGCGGCGCGGGACTCGGAGGTTATACAAGTTCTTTTGCACCAGTCGCTTGATAAGAAGGAGGCTCCGGTTTACCGGCAATATCGGAAACTGATGAAGTGGGCGGATCGGATGCGTACACTCGAGATCCGTGCCAACGCGGACCAGCCGGACCAGGCTGCTCTGGCGATCGCGTTCGGGGCCGAAGGGATTGGTTTGTGCCGAACCGAGCACATGTTCTTTGGCGAGGGCAAGATTGGCTTGATGCGGGAAATGATTCTGGCTGCGACTCCGGAGTTGCGGGAGCGGGCCTTGTCCAGGCTCTTGCCGCTCCAACGGGAGGATTTTGAAAACATTTTCGAAGTGATGGATGGCAGGCCGGTCACCATCCGGACTCTTGATCCGCCTCTCCACGAATTTCTGCCTGTAGAGGAGTCGGCTCAAAGGCAGTTGGCTGCGGACATGGGTGTTTCCTACGAGACGGTCAAAGCGAAAGTGGAATCATTTCACGAATTTAATCCCATGATCGGGTTTCGCGGCTGTCGCTTGGGGATCGTCTATCCCGAGATCACCCGGATGCAGGCGCAAGCCATCTTTGAGGCCGCCGCCAACGTGATCGGTCGGGGACAGAAAGCAGTGCCGGAGGTTATGATTCCCCTGGTTGGAAACGTCAAGGAACTGGAAGATCAGGCCGGCATCGTTCGGCAAATGGCCCGGCAGGTGATGGCTTCACGGAAGTTGCAGATCGAGTATCAGGTCGGCACCATGATCGAGGTTCCCAGAGGGGCTCTCACCGCAGACGAAATTGCACGGTCTGCAGACTTCTTCAGCTTCGGAACCAATGATCTGACCCAAACCACCCTGGCTTTGAGCCGCGATGATGCCGACCGGTTTATGGTGCCCTATTTGCAGCGGGAGATTTACTCCAGGGATCCGTTCCAGTCTCTCGATCGCGCCGGGGTTGGAGAGCTGATGAGAATTGCCGTGGTAAAGGGCAGGGCCACCCGGCCTGAAATAAAGATCGGTATCTGCGGCGAACATGGGGGCGATCCCGCCACCATCGAGTTCTGCCAGCAACTGGAGCAGGATTATGTCAGTTGCTCCCCGTTTCGTGTTCCCATTGCCCGTCTGGCAGCGGCCCAGGCGGTGATCAAGAGCTCTCGGCCTGCCCGCGGGCGTTCCGGAAAGAGCAAGACCGCCCGCCGCAGGCCAAAAAAAGCGGTCGCCTGAATCCCATGTGGGCGGGAAGCCGATGTTCCTTTACTAATCCGGAGAGTTGGTCTAAAGTGAATACATCCATAGGCACAAGGCGCAATAACTTTCGTCGATTCCGGAGCAATTCCCGAGGAGCGAGACCATGCTGCAACCAAAAGGGTACGTTTGGCTGTTACTCCTGATGTTTGCCAACATTGGGGCGGTGAACGCCACCGAAACAGGCGCTTATTTTATCTCAGCCAAGTCGGGCATGATCAACTACGTGGAGGGTAAGCCCACGGTGAGCAATCGCGAACTCTCCGGTGCAAGGCAGGTCATGCCCCGGCAGCAACTCGTCAAGGGGGATGTGCTGCAGACGGGGCCGGACCAGCGGGTGGAAATGTTGCTCAACCCGGGGACCTACCTGCGGGTGGCGGAAAACAGCCGGGTCCGGGTTGTGGCTACTGCCTTCGACGACATGCGTTTTTCCCTGGAAAAAGGCACCGCGATCCTGGAATCGCTGAGCCTTCGGCGCAAGGTCCATCGACTTCTGATCGTGACGCCCTCCGGAGACCTGGGAGTGCTGAAGAAGGGTTTGTATCGCTTTGAAGTCGATGTCGCCGGCCAGGTCCAGGTGTTCGTCTTTCGCGGCAAGCTGAGATGGATTCAAGACCGGACCAGGATCGCAGATCTGAAGTCGGGCAAAGTCTTCGATCTCAACCGTTCCGCAAAAGGGCAATTGCACTTCAGCAAGGTGGGGAAGGACCCCTTCGACGAGATTGATCGCTGGAGTCGAAATCGGGCGGTAGCATTGATTGCTGCCAATGCCAAAATTCCCTCATGGATGAGTCGGTCGGCCTTGTCCAGGTATGGCCGGCGGTCGGCCGGAGGGTGGGTCTATGATCCGTTTTCGCAGATGTATACCTTCATTCCGTTCCACTTCCTGCTGAAGTCCCCCTACGGTCTTGCTTACGGTAACTATTGCCCAACCTGGCGGTCGTACGCTTCCGGAGGCTATCGCCGGTCCGGTCTTAGTATGACGGGGACCAACCCGGGCTGGTCCGCTTCCACAACCAGCGCGCACAGGTCTTCGGCATCCACCACCACCTCCAGTACTGTTTCTGCCGGTTCAGGGGCTCAACAGAGCCGTGCCGCAGCCAGCAGCAGCATTCGCGGGAGGTAACGCCCGAGCGACCGGGTGCGCCAGCCTCCGAAACGTCCCGCTTCCGACAGCCATCGTGGTCGGTTACCTGCCGGCTGCACCGTTTTGCGTCGAATCCCGCTCCCCTTGCCAGCAAGCCCCTCGTGCATGAGAGCCGGGTGAACCCCATTGGGTCCGTATCGTTTGGGAAACACCGGAGGGAAATGCATCGTGTCTCGTTCGAGCTGCCGCGCTTTGGCCTGCCTGCTGCTGGTCGCTCTGGTGGGAGTACCGCTGAACCCGTTGGTGGCTGAGGGACCCATAAGCGAAGAAGAACTCCTGGCCCTGGTAACCACTACCCGGCTCGGCGCGGTGACCTCGGAACGGGTAGTGGAATTGATCCGGGAGCGGGGGATCGGCTTTCGGGTCAAGGACATCCTTCTGCAGGAACTGAAGGCCCGCGAGGCTGATCCCGCCATCATCCGGGCGGTGGAAGAAAACCGCCCAGCCGGTTCGGTTGAGTCGACCCTGAGACCGCCCCCCGGGGTCGAACCTCCACCGCCAGTGTTTATCCCTCCTCCTGTCGAGCCGGCATCAACCGGTCCGTCGGCGGCGGGTTCAGCGGCAACTCCCGCCTCGGCAGCGACCACTGCGCCGGTCGCAACCCCGGTCCGCTCCGGATTACCGGACCGGGAGACCTGGCCGCAATTCCTGGAAGAAGTGCGCAGCAAGGCGATGGAATACACCGACAACCTGCCGAATTTCATTTGCACCCAGATCACCCAGCGTTACCTTCGTCGTCTTCCGAAAAGGGGGTGGGTGCGGGTGGATAACTTCGTGGCGGAACTGACTTATTACGACAAACAGGAGCACTACAAGCTGGTTTCGGTCGGGAATCGCTCGGCGGCCTCCCATGCCACGCTGGAATCCCTCAGGGGGACGACCTCAACCGGCGAGTTCGGTTCTTCGTTGAACTACCTCTTCGACCCGGCAACCCGGACCCTCTTCCGCTTTGAAGGGATCGACCATAGTCGTGGCTCGCCCAGGGTGCGTGCCGGTTTTCGGGTGCCCAAGGAAACCTCCAAGAGAAGTATCATTTTCAGGGAAGGGAAGACGGAACTGGGCTTGGTCACGGCTTACCGGGGACGATTCTGGATTGATCCGGTCTCGCTGCAGCTCGTCCAGATCAAAGAGCAGGCCTATAGAATTCCCGAGACCTTTCCCATTAGCCGCTCCGAGGGTTCCACCGAGTACGATCTGGTGGAGATCGCGGGACAGCGGCACTGGCTTCCGGTCCGGGCGGAGGTCCTGTTGGAGAATCGTACGGCAAGAGTCCACACCAGGAATGTCATCCAATTCAAGCAGTACCGCAAGTTTGGCAGCGAAGTGAAGTTCCTGGCCGACTGATGGTCCGGCCTGCATATCTCACCGGGTCGCTGCCTTCCTTGTCTGAAACACTCCGGTTTCACTCTCGTATGATCCGCCCCGTCGCGGGGGGCGGGGGCCCGGCTCGCGGGCAAACGGGAGTTTCCCAAAGGGGACAGGCCGGCTTTCAGAGAAGTGGCCCGCCGGATACCCCCCACCTCACCATCGGGACGCCCCACCTGGGAGCGCGGGCGTCCCGCCCGCATGCTGTCCCTTCGGTTGCCGCTCAGTTTCCCTGCGATGTTGCAGCCGACCGCCCTGCCGGCGGGAACCGCAGGGGCCCGGCCAAAGCAGAGGCAGGGCGCCGCTGCCGGTCGATTCCGGTGGAGGAGATGGCCGAAGCTGCGGGAGGATTTGTGCGGGCGGGACGCCCGCGCTCCCGGGTGGGCTTCCTCCCATGACAGGGTCACACCAACGGGACAAAAGTGCAGAAGCATTTTGGCGCCAGTTGTCGTTGAAGGAGGTCCATCTGTCCGCGTGCCTTATCTGAAATAAACCCAGAAAGAGAGACCCGGAAACGAAAGTCAAGTGATTGTCAGATCAGGATTTAAGGCCATTATTCAGCCAGTCGGCGTCCTGTGCGCCGGCCGCTCGTCCTGTTAATCCTGTGCATCCTGTGCATCCATGTTCAATAATCCAGAAATCCGGATTCACGGGACAGGGTCCTTGTTCCCGATAGGTCAGGAAGATTTGTTGTTTCATCCTCGAATGATCCGCACGGCAAGGCGGGGGCCCAACTTATCTGAAACAAATCTGAGTTCGCGTGACGAAAAACCGGTTCAAGAGATTGAAATAACAGGGGTTGGAGAGGAATTGACAACGTGCCTGAAACACTCCGGTTTCACTCTCGTATGATCCGCCCCGTCGCGGGGGGCGGGGGCCCGGCTCGCGGGCAAACGGGAGTTTCCCAAAGGGGACAGGCCGGCTTTCAGAGAAGTGGCCCGCCGGATACCCCCCACCTCACCATCGGGACGCCCCACCTGGGAGCGCGGGCGTCCCGCCCGCATGCTGTCCCTTCGGTTGCCGCTCAGTTTCCCTGCGATGTTGCAGCCGACCGCCCTGCCGGCGGGAACCGCATGGGCCCGGCCGAAGCAGAGGCAGGGCGCCGCTGCCGGTTGATTCCGGTGGAGGAGATGGCCGAAGCTGCGGGAGGATTTGTGCGGGCGGGACGCCCGCGCTCCCGGGTGGGCTTCCTCCCATGACAGGGTCACACCAACGGGACAAAAGTGCAGAAGCATTTTGGCGCCAGTTGTCGTTGAAGGAGGTCCATCTGTCCGCGTGCCTTACCTGAAACAAATCCAGAAAGAGAGACCCGGAAACAGAAGTCAAGTGATTGTCAGATCAGGATTTAAGGCCATTATTCAGCCAGTCGGCGTCCTGTGCGCCGGCCGCTCGTCCTGTTAATCCTGTGCATCCTGTGCATCCATGTTCAATAATCCGGAAATCCGGATTCACGGGACAGGGTCCTTGTTCCCGATAGGTCAGGAAGATTTGTTGTTTCATCCTCGAATGATCCGCCCGGCAGGGCGGGGGCCCGACTTGCCGGCACTCCCCGCCTCTCCATGTCGGCGGAAACGGTTGGTTTCCCCCCTCAACGAAAGCCCCTCATCGGTTGAAGCGTGACGATTGACCCGCCTCCTCCAAGAAGGTCACGGTGCGCAGGTAATTTCCGTCGCTGCGGATGGTGACGGCCCCCTGACGGTCGGTGCGGAACAGTTGCAGAGGGCGGGCCTTCAAGCGCCCTACCACTTCAGGGTGAGGATGGCCAAAGGGGTTGACCCTGCCCGCCGAAATGACGGCAATCACAGGATTTACCCGATTCAGGAAGAATGAACTCGTCGAGGTCGAGCTTCCGTGGTGGGCCACCTTCAAGACGTCGGATTGGAGGCGAGGTCCCAGAGTGGCGAGGCAATTCTCTACCGGCTCCTCAATGTCACCGGTCAACAGAAAAGACCTTCGACCGAAACTCAATCTCAGAACCAGGGAGTCGTTGTTGAGGTTTCCGCCGGAGGGTCCGCAGCCCGGATTGAGAAATTCCACTCTGGAACCATGAAAATTGAGCTGGTCCCCGGCCTGGAAGGCTCTGAGTCGGAGGCCGCGATCCTCTGCCTTGTTGAGCAATTCAAGCAGGTCCGGGGATACGAAGCTTTTTCCGAACCAGAATTCCCTGACCTCGAAGTTGTCCACAACGAATCCCAGCCCCCCCATATGATCGTGGTGGGCATGGGTAAGGACGACGGCTTCCAGCGATCGGATACCCCGGCTCCAGAGATAGGGCGCAACCACCTGCTCTCCAACGTCAAAACCGGTTCCCCCGATTTCGGATCGGTGGCGGGTCCCGGCCCAACTGCCTCCACCATCGACCAGAATGTGCCGGCCGTTCGGCCAGCCTACCAGGAGGCAGTCTCCCTGCCGGACATCCAGAAAAGTCAAGCCAATCTCGTGCGATTTGGATTTGACCCCTGGTCCACCCAACAGCAGGACCGTCAGGGATGTCAGCCAGATGCAGCCGCTGGCCAGCCTCAGCAGTCGGGGGGCTCGAATGGCCAGCCACAGGGTGAGGGAACCGTAATAGGCCAACACCCATCCCAGGGGAACCTGGGGCAGAGGAACTCCGAGCCAGGGAATTTCGGAGAAGGTGCGGTTGAGGCTCAGAAGACATTCCGCCAAGAGGCCGCAGGCCCAACCGAGCGGCCAGGAGGCCTGCGGGAAAAAGCTGGCCCAGGCCAGATAGGAAAATCCGAGAGGTATGATCATGGCGACCAGGGGAATGACCAGCATGTTGAGGAAAATCACGGGCAGCACCACCCGGTGGAAATAAACCATCAGCGGAACCAGGAGCACGGCCTGGATGGCGATGGAAACCAGGAGAATATCCAGAAGGCCCAAGGCGAGCCTGCAGGGCCAGGAGATCAGACCGAGGCAGATGGCCGAACCGGGAAAGCCCACAAACTCCCCCAATCTCAAGCCGCGGAGTCTCAAGCCGACCCGCCAGGCGGCCAATCGCGGGGCAAAGTGGCGGTCCAGTTGGGTGGATTCCAGAGACCGGAGGGCCCCTTTGTAGGGTTGAGTGGTTCGGCGCAGCAGAGGAATGCCCACAACCGCGATCGCCAGCGCGGCCGAGAAGGAGAGTTGGAAACCCGAGTCATCCATCCATCCGGGATCTTTCAAGAGCACCCACCAGGCCGCCAAACACAGGGTGTGCAGCAGGTTGCGGTCCCGGTCAAAATAGAGACTGGTCAGGAACAGGCAACCCATGATCGAGGCCCGCTCAATGGCGATCTGTCCTTCAGCCAAGACGTTGTAAGCGGCGATCGACACCATGGTCAAGGTTACGGCCAACCAACGCGGAAGCCTCAGTTGTTTGAGCAGTGCAAAAACCATGGCAATCATCATCCCGACATGCAGTCCCGAGACGACCAGCACGTGATAGAGACCATTCAGTCGAAAACGGGACCTGGTTTCCTCTTCAAGGTCACTGTCATCTCCGAGCAGTACGGCTTTCAGAATGGCCCGGGCCGGCTCGGATGCCGGGAGTGTTTCCAGTGCCTGAATACAGCCTTGTCTCATTCGGTTGGCAAGAACCTGCCAAGACGTTCCCCCTTGCCGGGTCAGACGGTTCAGCAGTAGTGGATCCTTCAGGTTTCCGGTCAGGAAGATGCCTCGAAGCTCCAGGTAGGAGCGATAGTCGAACTGACCCGGATTGTTGAAGTTCTCCGGTCTTCGAAGGTAGGCAAGGAACTCAACCCGGTCTCCTGCTTGCGGGGACGGCGGAGGGTCGAGGGAAGAGTCCTGCGGGTTGAGGTGAAGGCGGATTTTTCCGCGGGTTTCAAAGCTGGCGAATCGGTTTTCCAGATGTTGGACGTCCACCTCCAGATGGATGCCGCCGGCCTTCCGGACCGAAACACGAGCGCAACGCCCCCTCACCCGACAGGGAGCCGTGAGGTCAAGTTCATCGGATCGGACCAGGGTTCGAAGGTGGTTTCGATCGAACTGAAGTTCGTGGAGGGCTGCCCAGGTCATTCCCAACAGGCCAAAACCCAGAAGCAGGACGATCCAACAGCGCCAGGCTCTCTCCTTGCCCCACAGTATCCATGAGAGGCACAGGGTCAGAGCGCCCGCGGCCCATAGGGATTCGGGGGAGTTGGCGACCTGGGAATGAGCAGCCAGCCCCAGACAGAACGCCACCGTCGGCAACAGCAGTGGAGTGTGAACCATCCCTTTGAATTGCCAGGTTTTCCTGCTTGGGAGAGTGAGGATCCCGGGGGACAGCCGTGAAAGAATTTTGCTATGATCGGCTCAGGAAACCTCGGCCAATCCCACGGCCCGAAGGCCCGTCCGGTTTTGGTCCAGCGAGGGAGGAGGGTCTATTTCACACAGAGTCACCAAGCACATCGATTTCTGCTACGGCCATCGCCTGCTCAACTATGAGGGGAAATGTCGCCATCTCCACGGCCACAACGGCAGAGTTGAAGTGGAGGTTGTCAGCGAACATCTCGACCATCGTGGCATGGTGGTGGATTTTGGCGATATCAACCAGGTGATCAAGACCTGGATCGATGCCGAATTGGATCACAAGATGCTCCTGCATCGGGAAGATCCGCTGGTCGCCGTGCTGCATGAGCATCGGCAACCCTGTTACCTGATGGATGCCAACCCCACCGCCGAGAATATCGCCAAGGTTATCTACGATTATGCGCATGCCCAAGGCCTGCAGGTTGCGGAAGTCAGGGTCTGGGAAACACCCAATTCCTTTGCGTCCTACTGCCGGCCGGCGCCGGCTTGAGGTTGGGGAAGGGGAGGGGACTCGCTATCGGCAGTGAGGCCATTGCCATTTGAATGAAGTAGCCGGCATGGTCGATGGCCTCCGTCAAGGGAGCCGTGATGACAATCAGCGTCCCCCCGTTTTCGGCTTGCAGGGTTGTTTCCGGGGAAATATTCGGTGCAGGATCGCTACGCCGTTTGGCCGAGTTGCCGTTGGAACTGCTTCTCCTCATCGTGCACCGTGGTTGCGTCTTTCTGGTGGTGTGTCCTCTGGGCCCATTTGGTTGCTACCACCGATTTGCGGGTCGATGGGAAACGGAAAACTGATTTTTTCCTGTCCCGACAAAAGTTCATGTTAAGCCGAGTTCGGGGGAGTTGCAATGGAAAATCATGGCGGAAATCACGGCCTCGGCCGGTGGCAACACCCGGACTGCACAGTAGAAACTCAATCGGGTGCTGGTGGGTGCGGGCGAGCCCGCATTTCTCACCGGGGGGGCTGGGCATCGGCTGGGAAAGTGTTTGTCTTTGGCATCTTGCAGCGCTATTTTGGGGAACCTTCAGGGTACAGACTGCGCTGGTCGCGCCTGGGCTTGCTTGGGATCGAACACCAGGGATGATTGCTGCCGCAGCCGCCACGGTCACATAAATTCCAGTGATGTTTATCGTCGTCCAGTAGAGTCTATAAACATGTTTTTTATCAGTGGTTTATTTAAGTTCCGCTGTGCCCGGGCTTGCTACGAACATCCCTTGCAATCCACTACCATCCCCCATATAATGGGGGAATGGATACTGTAAGGACCTTCGCACCTGTCCGACCTAAAACCAAGCCCACCGGCCGCCACCCCCAAAACGCCCTCTCGGCCGCCTCGCCCTGGTCCCGCTGGCAGAGGCCCGGGAGAAAGCGCTGGCCAACCACAAGCTGGCCCGCCAGGGCGGAGACCCGCTTGCCGAGAAGCGCCGCGCCGAGGGCATCCCCACCTTCGCCGAAGCTGCCACCCGTGTGCTGGAACAGAAGCGGGCTGGCTGGCGCGGCCGGCGTCACCACCGCGAGTGGATGTCGAGCCTGAGGCGGTTTGCCTTCCCCTGCATTGGCAAGATGCCGGTCTCAGAGGTCACGAGCGCTGATCTGCTTGAGATCCTCACCCCCATCTGGCGCCGGAAGGCGTCCAGCGCCCGGCGGGTGCGCCAGCGCCTGCGTGCGGTCCTGGAATGGGCCGTAGCCATGGAATTCCGCATCGACAACCCCTGCGACCGGATCGGACCGGTCCTTGGCACCCAACAGAACGTTGTCCAGCACCTGCAGGCCTTGCCGCATCGCCAAGTGGCCGCGGCTATCGGGACGGTGCGGGGATCGACGGCATTGCCGGCCGCCAGGTTGGCCTTCGAGTTCCTGGTGCTGACGGCAGCCAGGTGGGGTGAGGTGCGGTGGGCCGAGTGGGAGGAGATCGATCGCAGCGGGAGGGTGTGGACCGTCCCGGCAAGGCGGATGAAGGCCAACCGCCAGCATCGGGTGCCGCTGTGCGGACGCGGGGAATCCGTTCCAACCCGCGTCCAACACGGCTTTCCAGGTAAAGCCCCCACCACAGCGGCGAGGGGCTGCGCCCTCTGAGAGTGGAGCGTTGTGGTGTCAAAATAGTGCACCACCTACGTGCACATCGCTACGTTGTAGCCGTGTCACCCATACGACGGCATCGGCGTGACCCCCGGAGGCGGAAATTGTCGACCCATCCTGCTCCGGCCGAGGCCGCCGTTTCCTCGTCCGCGTGGTCGATCTTAGCCACGACGGCGTCGAGTCCGCCGTGGCGTTCGACGGTGTCCCAATCGGCATCAGCGATGGCTTGCCGAAGAACCGCCGCTTCTGTCTTGGCCGCTGCCGGGTCTAGGGTTGTCCAGGCCTGGAGAACCCGCTGGGTGCGGTCGAGATGGTGCTGGTCCCACTCGCCCGTTCGATCCTCTCATACAGTCGGACTCCTCAGGTTTTCAGTCGATGAGCCGCACAGTCTGAGCATTCCGCCACTTTGTCATTCCTTCCAAGAGCCGCGCAGTTCCGTATCGTTGTGGTCCCGGCAATCGGTGTTCTGATTGAGCTTTACTATTGGGTCCTGCGGGGCGTTCCGCTCTTTCTCGGTGCCTGTGGAAAACTAAACCGGTTCCCGCGCGCGCATATAGGGGAAAAATGGGAACCGGTTTGTTTTCCACAGTCTAAGGTATTGTATCTTCTGGATTTAAACCGGTTCCCTTTTTCTGATTTTTGGGAACCGGTTTAGAAACGGGAACCTGTTTTTGGAGGCTTTTCTTGGCATTTGATTCGCTTCCGATTTCCATCTTCGCCAAGGCTCCACAGCACCTTCTGTTCGCTCTTCCTGAGCCGGATCAGACGGCCTTCCTCCCCCATCACATTCAAGAGGCCGGCGATGGTGTCGAATAGTGGCCATGGTCCTACTAGCGTCATCTTTAGACAAAATTGCAGCTGGCGTAGCCGATTAGAACCCATCTGAAGATCAGAGCGGAAGCCTATACCCCATCCGTGTGGGGGGATAATTTCTGCGGAGTTTCTACTCACGAGCCGACAGGTAGGCTCCGTCGCCGCTACGCTGCCCGGGAGCGCCGCCGTCGTTGATGACTCCGTAGGCCAGGAAGGGATTGTTGCCCGATATCTTGCGGGTCCACACATAGCCCTGTGTGGTGCCCGGAGCGTATTTCCCCAGGATGCCGTTGATCTGACGCCAACCTCCGGCCGCCACCCTGAGGCCGGTCACGGTGTTGGCCAATTCGCCCGTCTCCCCATCGTAGATGTCCAGTCGAAAGACACTGGGGCTGTCATCGACTTCTCCCGTGTTGACCAGGGCCAGGTTGCTGCGGTTCTCTTCGTCCTGCTGGAGAGCCTCTACCCAGGCGCTTTCGAGGAAAGCCCCGCCGTAAGGGACCGCTTTGTAGAAGACGCCGTACTGCCCGCCGCGGCCATCGGAGGAACTGGTGCGGGCTCCAATCGCAATCCCGCTCATGTCCCCCTCCGCCACCGTGGCGAACAGTGCCCCGGCAAAGGTCTGTCCGGCCGGTCCGATCCCTGCCGCTCCCAACTTGCGCATCATGTCCACAACGTTGGGAACAATCACTTGCTGGCCCGGGTGAAAAGTCCATTTCACCGTGGCCGTCTTATCGGGAGCCTGGACCGCTTCGGCCCTGAAGCGGAAGATCACCGTCTTGGTCACGTCAGAGAAGTTGGTCACCATCAACTCGCTGGTGAAGACTCCCGTTTCGACAATCACCGGCAAGGTTTGTCCCACCGTCTCGTCGAGCGAACTGGCCGTGGTCGGGAAGACGAAGGAACCGTCCGAGTTGAAATTGTCGTTGATGACCCCGTAGGCGTAGAACGGTGCTTCTCCCTCGACCTTTTCCACCTTGACATAGCCTTGGGCGGGACTGCCCAGCCTTCCCAGCAATCCCGAGTACTGGTAGAAGCCTCCCGGCTGGAGCGTCACTTCTCCCACGACGCGGGAACGGCTGTCGTCCGCCTCCCCGGAATAGAGGGTGGTTCTCAGGGTAATGGGTCCGTCATCGGGGCCCCCCATGTTCTGGAAGGCCACGTTGGAGCGGTCCTGCGTGTTCTCGCGCAGCCCGCACAGGTAGACCGCTTCCTGGAAGCCTTCATCTTCGGCAATGGCGGGGTAGGCCAGGCCGGCGCGGCCGTCCGGCACTGCGGTGGTGGTGCGCGTCACGACGCTCACCTGGGAAGAACCCGAAACCTCCACTCTGAGGGTCCCGATGCGGTTTCCGGAGCCGGGAATGGGGATGCCCAGGCCGGTGAGGTAGTCGATGGCGTCGGACTTGATTCTCTGGCGCCTCGGGTCCAACCTGTCGGTGGCCATTCTGGTACCGCCTCCCGAACGGGCGGTGTAGGTGTAGTGGAGGGTCGCCTGCTCGGACCCCCGGTTGGTCAGGGTCAGCTCCGAGGTGAAGAAGGAGTTGTTGCGCCCGGCCGAGGTCAGCAGGACGGGGACGAAGAGGCTCTCCGCCGAGGCGGGGTCGGGAGCCCCGGCGGTCACCAGTTGCTTCACCTCGGCACGGGATGTCGTGGTACCCGTGTCGTTACTCACCCTGACATTAATGGAGAGATAGACGGCATCGGTCCGGATGTCTGTCAACGTCCATTCGATCGTCACCCCTTCCCCTCTCCTCAGCATCGTCTCTGGATCCTCGATCGGGACCCACTCAGTCCAGGTCAAGGTCTCATCCCAAAGACGGTACTCGTACACGGCGGCCGGGTCCCCCGGGTCGTCCCAGCTGACGTCGATCCGGTCCGCAGCCGACCGGGTCGCGGTCAGGTTCAACACGTAGACATCGGGCAGATGGTTCAGCTCCGATGGGACCGATCCCGTCAACAGGTTACCGCGGAAGCTGAACTGTTTCAGAAGGGAGAGCCGGCTCAACTCTACCGGGATCACTCCGGTTAACCGGTTGTGCTGGAGGTGCAGTCCAAACAGACCAGTCAATTGGCCTAAATCCCCCGGGATTGCTCCCATTAACTGGTTATTGTGGAGCAACAACCACCGCAGCCTGGTCAATTGGCCCAACTCCCTCGGAATCTCTCCCGTCAGTTGGTTACCGGAGAGGTCCAACCTCCCCAGTTGGATCAGTTGGCCCAGCTGTACCGGGATTACCCCCGTCAATTGGTTGCCGCTGAGCACCAACGCCCCGAGTTGGGTCAGTTGGCCCAACTCGGCGGGGATCGTTCCTGTCAATTGGTTGTCATGGAGCACCAACCCTCCGACACGGGGCAATTGGCCAAGCTCTGGGGGGATCACTCCGGTCAGTTTGTTGCCGAAGAGTTCAAAATTCCGGACGTTGCTCAGTTGGCTTAACCCCGCCGGGATCGCTCCTGTCAACTGGTTGCCGGAAAGGTCCAACCAATGCAGTTGGGTCAATTGGCCCAATTCCGGGGGAATCGCTCCTGTCAACTCGTTCGAGGAAAGCCGCAATGCCTGTAGTCGGCGGAGTTGGTGCAACTCAGGCGGAACCTTTCCCGTCAGCTGGTTGTCGTGGAGTCGCAATGAGTGCAGATTGAGCAGTTGGCCCAACTCTCCCGGGATCGCTCCCGTCAACTGGTTTTCGCTTAGGTCTAGCTGTTGCAGCATGACTAGTTGACCCATCTCCGCCGGAATGTCTCCGGTCAGTTGGTTGGCATCGAGCGACAGTGTCCCTAGCCGGTTCAGTTGGCTCAGCTCCGGCGGAATCGCTCCCTTCAGTTGGTTGAGATGGAGGTATAGCTGCTCCAGCTGGATCAGTTGCCCCAACTCGGCGGGAATCGTTCCCGTCAACTGATTGTTGGAAAGATCCAACCTCCACAGTTGGGTGAGTTGATCCAGCTCCGCCGGGATCTCCCCTGTCAGCTCGTTGCCGAAGAGTTCCAACTCCTGTAGCTGGAACAGTTTGCCCAGTTTTGGCGGGATCGCTCCCGTCAGTCGGCTGTCGTATAGCTGCAACTTCGAGACGCGAAGCGGTGCTCCCGAGACCGTAATGCCATCCCAAGTGGCAATGTTTGACCCAATTTCCCAGTTTAGGTGACCGGTGCCAGCTAATTCGTCGCGGATTTCCAAGAGGATTTTGCAGTCCTCGACCAAGCCGGTGTGGTGATTTGGATTCTGCACGGTCCTGCCGTCATCGCAGCCCAGCAGGGGTGAACTGCTGCCCACGAGAATCAGGCCTGCCGTGAGGCCCCAAACCGCTCTGGCCCGGAAACAAGAACCCCAATCTTTCCCAATCGCTTTGGGCCTCATTTTGCGTACCCCATCAAGCTTCTTTCAATTTCTGTATCGCCCCCGATTTCTTGGACAGACAAAAACCACCATACTCAAGCGGCCGGTTGCAAGGCAAGCCGGACTGTCGAAGTACTTGTGGTCGCTTGGGACCAGCAACATCTCGACCGCACCCAGCGCGTTCTCCAGGCCTGGGCATCCCGAGACACGGGAGCAGTCGAGACACCAGCGGCGGCCCTCCGGCAAGCCATCGCTGATGCCGATTGGGACACCGTCGAACGCCATGGCGGCCTCGACGCGGTCGTGGACAGGATCGACCGGGCGGAGGAGGAAACGGCGGCGGCGGCCGGAGCAGGATGAATCGACGATTTCCGCCTCCGGGGGTCAAGAAGGGGGTCAAGGAAAGGTGAAAATTGAACGTCATTTTCAATATTCACATGACCTGTTCATCGAATCAGCTCGAAATCGTCTTTCTCTCAGAGGGAGAAGCCCTCGCCGCCGTGGTTCGGGCTTTGCGGGGAAACCCGCACGGGACAAGGGTTTCCCCGCGTACTCACAACAACAAGCGACGGGGCTGTGCCCCGCGCGGCCGCCTTTCGCACGGCGCAACGGCGTGCCGCACGAGAGGGGGGATTGTGGAGGGAGTCCCCCTTTTTGCCTCCTCTCGTGCGGCACGAAGGGGAGAGTCAAATTTCATACTGAATTTCACTTTGACTCTCCCCTTTTCAGGGGGTCGCTCCCTCCACAGTGATCCCTGCGGGAAGGCTGTCAGATTGGCTCGGAAAGCCGGGGACGATGGCTTTCGCTACCGACGGCCGGCACCGGCAGCACAGCCGGGGTTGGATTGGCCTTTTCACCAGCCCTGAGCCGGTCCAGGTAATCAGCCCAATCCTGCATCAGCTTGCGCCGTTCCGGAAGGAATGCCGTCCGATTGTAGGCGCGTCCGTTGGAGTCCCGCACCGCATGGGCCAACTGATACTCGATGAAGTCCGGCCGAAAGCCCAACACTTCATCCAGGATTGTCCTTGCCATGGCGCGGAAGCCATGCATGGTCATCCGATCCGGTTGTACGTCCACGCCTCAAATCTCTGGTAGCGTCAGACGTTAGGTCCCAATGCAGCAAAACGGATTCCGAAACCGCCTTGATAGAGGGTGACCTATGGGGGGACCATAAGCCGCTCCACCAACCTGATTTCCCGCGCGCTCTGGCGGAACCGGTGGTACCGCCGGACGTTCCCCGCCTACCCGCCGCGCGGTCATCCCCGGCGTTCCGTGTCGCGAAGGTTCCGATCTTCAGCCGCCACAGCTTCCGCGTCCTGTGGTGACCGACCTGCTCTCCCACGCCGTGCCTCTTGAGGACGTGCAGCACCTGGCCGGCCACGCCAACCCCAGAACCACCCAGCGGCTATGACCGCCGACGGCGGCGCGTCACGCGGAATATTGTGGAGAGGATTTCCGTGTGAGCCTTCAAGGCAAATTTACCTTTTCTACCCATCGCCACAGCGGCATTCCCACCCACCAGACCTCGCCGCCAATCGCGAGCCAGCTTGCCGACCCCGATCTGACAGGTCCTGCCCGGGAGGCCGCGCCTGAGGACTGGCACCAGGATTTCTGCGCGCTCCTGGCAGGTTTCAGCCCAAAACCGGCGAGATTTTTTTGCGGCAACCGTTCGGTTTTCGCTTCTGAAGCGTCTTCCATACCATAAAGCATTATTGGGGATGAGTCGGAGGTGACGGAATGGCGTCATGGAAAAGTTGCGTGGCGAGTTCAAATGGAATGTGGTGCAGACAGCGCCTTAGGTGCTCTCTCACGGTGTCCGCGCTCGCCTGCGCGGCACTGCTCGCCGCCGACAGTGCCTCGGCGCAGGGCGAACCACAATTAGAGCCGTGTCCAGGCGGCGGCTATAACCCGACGCCGACGGTGGTAGAGGTGGCGGCTGTGCCCATCGTCGTCGAATCCGCGACCACCGACTACTTCGTGCTTTACGTGAGTCATGAGGTAGACGCAGACACGACGGTGGATATTCCGGTACTGGTAAAGCAAGGCGAAGCGGGCACGACTACGCTGGCCGAGAACGTAGAGGCCCTGCCCGCCGAGCGCTACCGGGTGGAGAAGTACCAGGTCGCTGACCCGGCCGATGTCGATGGCGACTGCATCGACGACATCGCCGAGCTCGCGGACCCGGCGGGCATGAACCCGGTGAACTCTGCCGCCGCCATCGCGCTCAGCGACGGTGCCGTGGTCCTTCCAGACCGGAATACATTCGAGACGCTCGCTGAAACCGGCCGGTACGTGAAGTTCGCTGTCTTCGGCCCGGACACCGACCGACCGCGTATCTACTTCATAAACACCAACACGCACACGTACCACGGTGGCTTCCAACAAGCCCTTACTGCCTTGGGCATCGAGGGGAGCAGCGCCGACGACCGTTTCAACGGCTTGCTCACCTTTCACCCTGAACTCCAGTCTGCCGATGGGAGTCCAGGGCTCTACTCTATATGGATTTACCGTGTCGAACCCTTCGCCGTTAATGATCTCTTCTACACGCTGTTCGCCGCCAACATGCCGATGCTTGAGGACGACTTTGCATTTCATGTGCGCGAGCAATTGGAGCTTGCCTACAACGACGTGGCGCTCTACGAGGCGTCCCGGATCAACATCTTGCTCGACAAAGACGTCGCTCCTGAAGGCGACTTTGTCCCGATGAACAAGGCGGAAGGGTACGGCCTGCTGCGGGCCATGGATCTGGAGGATTCTCCAAACCCCCGGGACGTGGTGATCTACGAGGCCCTGCCCAACGAGTTGTCCCGCGTCGCCGGCATCATCACGACTGTGCCCCAAACGCCGCTCTCTCACGTCAACCTCCGTGCCCTGCAGGACGGCGTTCCCAACGCCTTCATCCGCGGCGCCCTCGACAAGCCCGACATCAACGCGCTCATCGGTCACTACGTTCAGTACACGGTGACTACGGACGGTTACACTATCCGGGCAGCCACCAAGCCGGAAATCGACAACCACTATGCGTCTTCTCGGCCTACCACGGCGCAGACGCCGCAGCGGGACCTATCGGTCACTGAAATAACCCCACTCAGCGAGATCGGCTTCGGCGACTGGGACACGTTCGGCGTGAAGGCGGCCAACGTGGCCGTCCTGCGAACGCTAGGCTTCCCGGAGGGCACTGTCCCCGACGGGTTTGCCATCCCGTTCTACTTCTACGACGAGTTCATGAAGCACAACAACTTCTACGCCCGTATCGAAACCATGCTCGCCGACCCCGATTTCCAATCGGACTTCGACACGCAGGAGGAAGAGCTCAAGGACCTGCGCGACGACATCGAGGACGCAGACACGCGCGCGTGGATCGTAACGGCGCTGGCCACGATGAATGAGTCCTTCCCCGACGGGATCAACCGCCGCTACCGGTCCAGCACCAACAATGAAGACCTGCCCGGATTCAGCGGCGCGGGGCTGTACGACTCCAAAAGCCAAAAGCCCTCGGAAGACGAGGAGGACCTGGCCAAGTCCCTCAAGGAGGTCTACGCCAGCCTGTGGAACTTCCGCGCCTTCATCGAACGCGATTTCCATCGCATTGACCACCTGGCGGCGGCAATGGGAGTCCTCGTCCATCCCAGTTACCAAGACGAAAAGGTCAACGGCGTCGCCGTCAGCTTCGACCTCATAGCGGGCAGGTTCGACTACTACTACGTGAACAGCCAAATCGGGGAGGACCTGGTCACGAATCCCGACGCGCTATCGGTCCCGGAGGAAGTCCTGTTGGACATCTATGGCAACGCCATTCTTCTAGGCGCCTCCAATCAGGTGGCGCCGGGGCAACGCCTCATGAGTAATGATCAATTGCGCCTGCTGCACGATCACCTCTTTGTCATCCACCATCACTTCGAGAACCTGTATGAGCCGGAATCCGACGAACCGTTCGGCATGGAGATCGAGTTCAAGATCACCAGCGACGATATCCTTGCGATCAAGCAGGCCCGCCCCTGGGTCTTCAGCGACGGACAGGCAGCGTTGCCACCACCACCGCCGCCGCCGCCTGGCGGAGGAGGAGGCACAGGAGGAGGCACAGGAGGAGGCGGAGGAGGAGGCACAGGAGGAGGCACAGGAGGAGGCGGAGGAGGAGGCACAGGAGGAGGCACAGGAGGAGGCGGAGGTGGCGGCGGAGGTGGCGGCGGCGGCGGAGGTGGTGGCGGCGGCGGAGGTGGTGGTGGTGGTGGAGGTGGCGGCGGAGGTGGCGGTCTGCTGTTTCCTCCCGAGGCCCCGGCAGCCCTGATGGCGACACCCGGGGACGGAATGGTGAGGCTGGAGTGGAGCCCGCCCGACAGCGACGGGGGCATCCCGATCCTGCGCTATGAGTACCGGCTGAAAGAGGGCCGGGGAGGGTTCGGCGAGTGGACCCCGATCGAAGACAGCGCCCCCGGCGAGGTCAACGCCTCGGGGTACACAGTCGGGGAGCTTGGCAACGGGACGGTGTATGTCTTTGAGCTGCGGGCGGTCAACCTGGTGGGCAAGGGGCGGGTATCGGAGGCGGTGGAGGTAGTGATGGGGCTGGACCGGGCCTATTGGTCGAACTTCCGGGCCGGAGATCTGCAGGGGAGCGAGGCCGGCCTGGAGCACACCCCGTTTGGGAATTCCCCGCAGCGTCTGAGGCTGCGGTTTGGAGCGGGGTTGCGCTTTGAGGAAGACGAACTGGACGGGGAAGGAGAAGTGACGGCGACCCGCCTGGGCAGCTACGGGTACCACTACACCAGCCGGACCACGGGGGAGTTGAGGCTGGACTACGACGAGGGGGAGAGCTGCGGGCTGCGGATGACCTTCAGGGGAGTGGGATCGGGCAGCTACAGCTACCGCTGCGGCGGGCGGTTGCGGGGACAGGGGAGCTTCCGCTTGACGGGGCTGAACCGGGCGCCGGAGATCACGAGCACAGGTCCGTTCGAGGTAAGGGAGAACCAGGCGAGGGTGGGGCGACTGGAGGCGGTGGACCCGGACGAGGGGGACGGGATCGAGGGATACGGGATCGCGGGGGGAGCCGACGGGGGGCTGTTTGCGGTGGTTGAGGAGACGGGAGAGCTGACCTTCCGGGAAGCTCCGGACTATGAGAATCCGGGGGATGTAGAGAGCGCGGAACCGGAGAGCGGCGCAGCAGACAACGAATACATCGTGATGGTGGAGGTAAGCAGCGGAGAGGGGGAGAGGGAGCGGAAGGCGGAAAGGGCGATCCGGGTGCGGGTGAGTGATGAGGAGGAACCGCCGGAGATCACCAGCACCGGTCCGTTCGAGGTCATGGAGAACGCCACAACGGTAGCGCAACTGGAGGCGGTGGACCCGGACGAGGAGGACCAGGTTAGGGGGTACGGGATCGCGGGGGGAGCCGACGGGGCGCTGTTTGCGGTGGATGAGGGGACGGGGGAGCTGATGTTCGGGGAAGCTCCGGACTATGAGACTCCGGGGGATGTGGAGAGCGCGGAACCGGAGAGCCGAGCCGGGGACAACGAATACATCGTGGTGGTCGAGGTAAGCAGCGGAGAGGGGGAGAGGGAGCGGAAGGGGCAGAGGGCGATCCGGGTGGGGGTGAGTGATGAGGAGGAACCGCCGGAGATCACCGGCACCGGTCCGTTCGAGGTCATGGAGAACGCCACAACGGTAGCGCAGCTGGAGGCGGTGGACCCGGACGAGGGGGACCAGGTTACGGGGTACGGGATCGCGGGGGGAGCCGACGGGGCGCTGTTTGCGGTGGTTGAGGAGACGGGGGAGCTGACCTTCCGGGAGGCGCCGGACTATGAGACTCCGGGGGATGTGGAGAGCGCGGAACCGGAGAGCGGAGCGGGGGACAACGAATACATCGTGGTGGTCGAGGTAAGCAGCGGTGAGGGAGAGAGGGAGCGGAAGGGGCAGAGGGCGATCCGGGTGCGGGTGGCTGACGAGGAGGAACCGCCGGAGATCACCAGCGTAGGTCCGTTCGAGGTCATGGAGAACACCACAACGGTAGCGCAGCTGGAGGCGGCGGACCCGGACGAGGGGGACGAGGTCACGGGATACGGGATCGCGGGGGGAGCCGACGGGGCGCTGTTTGCGGTGGATGAGGAGACGGGAGAGCTGCGGTTCCGGGAAGCGCCGGACTATGAGAATCCGGGGGATGAAGAGAGCGCGGAACCGGAGAGCGGAGCCGGGGACAACGAGTACGTGGTGGTGGTCGAGGTGCGGAGTGGAGAGGGGGAGAGGGAGCGGAAGGGGGAGAGGGCGATCCGGGTGGGGGTGAGTGACGAGGAGGAACCGCCGGAGGCGCCGGCAGCGCCGGCGGTGACCCCGGAGGGCAGCGACAGCTTGAAGGTGAGCTGGACCGAGCCCGAGAACCAAGGGCCGGCGATCACCGACTATGAAGTGCGCTACCGGGAGGGGGGCGAGGAGGGCTACAGCGATGGGGGGCACGAAGGGACGGGTCTGATGGTGATGTTGTCGAGGCTGAAGGAGGGGACGGACTATGAGGTGCAGGTGAGGGCGGTCAACGAGGAGGGGATCGGTGAGTGGTCGGAGCCGGGGGAGGGAAGGACGGAGACGACAGAGCCCGACGCTGACGATCCCTCGAACTTCACCGGGGAAGACCTGGAGGGGAGGCGTCTGACCCTGCGGCTGGAGGGTGAGGAGGGGGCTGCCGGAAGCCTTGAGCTGCGGTTTGGAGAAGGCAATCGGTTCGAGCAGGCCGAGTCGGCCGGCACCTACACCTATGAGTGGACGGGCTCCGGCACGGGAACGCTGGGGCTGGACTACGATGACGGAAGTTCCTGTGAAGTTTCACTTACCTTCACCGGGACTGGAGTGGGCACGTTCAGTTACGACTGTGGCGACGGAAACCCGGCCGAGGGGAGCTTCCGGTTGACGACGGGGTCTCTGTTCATCCCGGTGATTCTCTCTTCGGCGGGCCGGAACAACTCCTTTTTTACCTCGGAGATGACCCTGACCAACCGTGGGGAGCAAGACGTAAGCCTCGACTACACCTACACGGCTGAACGGGGAGGAGGAAGCGGGACAGCATCGGAGGTTCTCCCTGCAGGCAGGCAGAGGGTCAAATCCGACGCCCTCACCTATCTGATTGACCTGCGGGTGCCGATTCCGGAATCGGGGAACCGGATAGGGACGCTGAGGGTGGAGGTTCCGCTGGGGTCCGAGGTGGAGGCAGTGGTGCGGACCACGACGGTGGTGCCTGACGGACGGGCGGGACTGGCCTACCTGGGAGTGGCGGAGGAGGAAGGCCTTGACGAGCCGGTCTACCTGTGCGGACTGCGGCAGAACAGCCGGGACCGCTCCAACCTGGCCTTCCAGAACATGGGGGCTCCGGAGGAAGGCCCGATCACCATCAGAACGACGGTGTATGCGGGAGAAGCGGCGCATGCGACTGCCCGGGTGCTGGAAGACGTAACACTGGAGCCGGGAGGGTTTCACCAGTACTCGGGTCTGCTGGGCGGGTTGAAGAGTGTGGACGGCGATCGCCAGGGCTACGTCCGGGTGGAGCGGGTGGAGGGGACGGCACCCTTCTATGCCTATGGAGTCATCAACGACCAGGCCAACTCGGACGGGTCGTTCATCTTTCCGGTGACGGCGAGTTCACTGGAGGGGAAGATGGGGCAGACCCTGCCGGTAATCGTGGAGACGGGCGAGTTCAGGAGCGAGCTGACGGTGACCAACTTCTCGGAGGAGCCCAGGACGCTCGCTTTCCAGTTTGTGGCCGAGGGGATCGAGGCGGACGACAAGACGGCGAGCTTCAGCATGACCCTGGAAGGAGGCCAGCAGGAGATCGTTCGCGAGGTGGTGGAGGATCTGCGCCGGCAAGGGGTGGCGGGGCTGGGGTCGACACGAGGCTTCTACGCGGGACCGCTGTTCGTGGAAGCGGAAGACGGGGACATGAGCGGGATCGTGATTGGGGCCAGGACGGGCTCTCGAGGAGGAGGCGGGCAATACAGCGTCTTCTACAACGCGGTGCCGGAAGGTGAGGCGTTCACCGATGAGGCCTGGGTGCACGGACTGCAGCAGAACGAGGAGAACCGCAGCAACCTGGCGCTGGTCAACACCGGCGAGGTGGACGGAAGCGAGAGTGTCTTTCATCTCGAGATCTACGACGGGGAGACGGGGATGCTGGTGGAGACGGTGGTGACCAAGGCGGTGCCCGCCCGGAGTTGGCATCAGATCAACGGGATACTGCTCAGAGCCGGTCCGGAGACCCGGCAGGGGTATATCCGCATTGAGAAGGTGTCGGGGGAGAACCCCTTCCTGGCCTACGGGGTTGTCAACGACGGCGGGGCGCCGGGCGAGCGCAGCGGCGACGGCGCCTACCTGCCGGCCCGGGATTAGCAACCTGCGCTATTTTGCTGCTGAATCAGGGTTTACCCCTGATCACTCCCTCGGTATCGGAAGTCGGGGATAGTGACTCCGATTCCGGGGTTGAAAGAGCCGCTACGTGACGATGGAGGCGTGTTAAGGGACGCGAAGGGCGATTAACATCATCGGTAACTGGTCGGCTAACACGGGAGTATTCCCCGAACTCCTTCCACCTCAAGGAGTTGAAGGAATGTTCTCGGCTCCGGCGTGCCGATGGGCGGTCCGAAGCCGGTGACGGGAGCGACCCCCTCCAAATCGCGCCTCGATCGGCACGGAGGAGAGGGGCGGGTAACAATCTTTTCTCGCCCCTCGGGTCGCTCCCGTGCAAATTATCCCTGCGGGAAGGCGGGCAATCCGGCTAAGTATCCGGCGCCGCGGACAGCGGAGCCGGGCAGCGGAGAAGCAGCAGACCACAGCTCGCCTAATGGCCACGCCGGCACCCGGAGGACCGTGGCCTCTACCCCCAATATCCGACGCGTGGAACCTGCCGGTTGCTAGCTGCCCGACGGTTTCGTGCGGAGTCGATCCGTAGCCATTCCACTATCGACGCATCCATTCACGGCCACGAAGGTCCACTGAAATCCGATTCAAATCGGTGGACCCAATGAGGGGAATAGTAGCGATATGGAATGTGTAAGTTATTTATATTAAGAAGTTTATCGTACAACGCGCGGTTGGTCGATGCGATCGCATCGGACCGGTTCTGGGGCCGCAACGGGATCTCGTACAGCACATGCCGGCATTGCCTCATCAGGAGGTGGCGTCGGCGATCGAGACGGTGGGGGCGTCAAGTGCGAGGCCGGTTGTGAAGCTGGCCTTCGAGTTCCTGGTGCTGACGGCGGCCCGGTCCGGCGAGGTCCGTGGGGCGGTCTGGACCGAGATGTATCGGGACGGCTCTGTGTGGACCCTCCCGGCCACACGCATGAAGACCAAGCGCGAGCACCGGATCCCACTGTGCCGACGCGCATTGGAAATCCTGGACGCGGCCCGGCGGCTCGGTGATGGCAGTCCGTTCGTGTTCCCGAGCGTGCAGCCTGGAAAGCAACTCGGGGACATGATGCTGTCAGGACTGCTCAAGGACCTGAAGATCGCAGCCGTGCCGCATGGTTTCCGGTGCAGTTTCCGGGACTGGGCGGCGGAAGAGACCAATCATCCCCGGGAGGTGATCGAGGCGGCTCTGGCCCATGTGGTCCGGGACCGGGTCGAGGCGGCCTATGCCCGCTCGGACCTGTTCGAACGCCGGCGTATCCTCATGAATGACTGGGCGCGTTACCTAGCCCAGGGGCCGGGGGAGGATGCGGAGGCCTGATAGTAAAGAGGCCCGTGGACCCTGCCGGAGGTGTGGAAAACCCCGGGGCACCAGATCGCTTCGCTGCAAGCTCAACTGAGGGTTTCCCACACCTCCTTGGACGGGCTCGGCCTGCCCACAGGCTCCACCGGCCCAGCGGCGGTCTTTTTGATAAAACAACAACTTCCCAACTTCGCGTTCGAGGGAGGCCTGATTACGGCGCACATCGATTGCTGAGACCTCCTCTCCTCCTACGCGATCACCGGCAGCAGGGTGAAGATGCGGTGGCTGGCATTCAGCTCCACTGCCATACCGGTGCACTGCCCCTTTTTGGCCGCGCACCTCCGCACCCATCCCACATAGTCCAACCTGCCATTCCGGGTGACCTCTTCCTCCATATGCTTAGGTTATTCCTCATCTAGGGGCCTGCGCCACAGAAAATTTGTTAGGGACAAACTATCCTGATAAGATCTATATTTTACTGAGAACAGGGAATATAATCCCTTTTTCCGCAAAATACTCGCCCATAGTAGAGACGATGGTCCACTTGAAGGCCTCTGCAGTGTTCCACGGCGCAGGCTCCTAGCACGCCGAAACCCAACCTGAGCTGGAAGCTGGGAGGCGAACCGGATTTTGACAAGGCTAGCCACACACTTTTTCGGGGTTGTGGGAGCTGCGGCGTGCCGCGGTTTCACACAATATTGTGGAGAGGTAGTTACGTGTAAGCCTTCTCTCCCCAGTCCTGGCAGGTTTCAGCCCAAATCCGGCGCAATTATTTTGCGGCGACCGTTCGGTTTCCGGTTCTCAAGCGCCATCCGGTATATTGAGCGTCATTGGCAATGGATCGGGAATGGCGGCACCAACGTCGGTCACGTTGGGAGGATTCCATGAAGACAGGGGGGTGGGGCAGAGCCGACTGGGTGATGCTGTGGCTGGCGGCCGCACTCCTGTGCGTGCTGGCGGGTCACGCTCCCGCCCGGGGAAGCGGGGCGGCGGACCAAGTGGCTGTAGAGACCCAGACCGATACCAACAACCGACCGGCGGGAGCCCTCCCATCGTCTTCCACCAACGCAGACAGGTTTTCGGTGCTCTTCGTCCCGGTCATTCTGTCTGCATCAGGACAGAACAATTCCCTCTTTACCTCGGAGCTGACCTTGACCAATCGAGGAACCGAGGAGGCCACGCTCCACTACACCTACACGGCGCATCGGGCAGGGGGAAGCGGCACGGCCACCGAGGTGTTGGCTCCCGGTCAGCAGAAGATCGAACCGGACGCCTTGGAGTATTTAAGGCGACTGGGCATGCCCATCCCTCCCTCGGGCAATCGCCTGGGGACCCTGCGGGTGGAGGTTGCAGGGTCTTCGGAGGTCGGCGTGTCGGTGCGGACCACCACGAGAGTGCCCGAGGGCCGGGCCGGTCTGGCCTATCCCGGGATTGCCGCGGCTGACGGATTCCAGGAAGCGGTCTACCTGTGCGGGCTGCGGCAGAACAGTCAGGACCGCTCCAACCTGGCCTTTCAGCACATGGGAACCCCCGAAGAAGGGCCCATCACCTTGAGAACCACGGTGTACTCTGGGGAACTGAGCGATCCCACTTCCCGGGTGCTCGACGACGTGACACTGCCTCCGGGAGGCTTCCACCAGTACAACAGCATCCTCAACAGGGCCGGCCTTGACAACGGCTACGTCAAGGTGGAGCGGGTCGAGGGCACGGCGCCTTTCTATGCCTACGGTGTCATCAACGACAATTTCAACTCCGACGGCTCCTTCGTCTTTCCGGTGACGGCCACTTCGCTGATGGGAGCAAAGGGACAGACCCTGCCGGTGATCGTGGAGACAGGAAAGTTCACCAGTGAGCTGACGGTGACCAACTTCTCCAAAGAGGCCAAGACTTTCCTTTTCAGCTTCGTGGCTGACGGGCTCACGACGCCTGACCGCACGGCCCGCTTCAACCTGACGATTGGGGCTGGCCAGCAACGGATCATTCCCGATGTCATCGACACCCAACTGCGACAAAAGGGTGTGGAGGGCGTGAGTGCGTCCAGAGGGGGGCTCGCCGGGGCTCTCTTCGCCAGGGTCGCGGGCAGCGACATGAGCGGGATCGTGATCGGGGCTCGCACCAGCTCCTCCGACGGCCGCGGCGGACACTACGGCGTCTTCTACCACGCGGCGCCGGATGGCGAGGCCTTTACCAAGAGCGTCTGGGTCGACGGCCTGCAACAGAACACGGTAAACCGGAGCAATCTGGCCCTCGTCAACACGGGTGAAATGGATGGCGGAGACAGCCTCTTCACCCTTGAGATCTACGATGGCGCCACGGGGATGTTGGCCAACACCGTGACCGGTCTGACGGTTACTGCCAAGGGTTGGCGTCAGATCAACGCTGTCCTGGCCGACTACGCTCCGGGCGCCAGCCAGGGCTATGTGCGGATCAGGAAGATTTCCGGCAACAATCCCTTCCTGGCCTACGGAGTGATCAACGATGGAGGGGCTCCTGGACAGCGGAGCGGCGACGGAGCCTACCTTTCAGCCACGGTGACGATCATCGATCCGGGGTCCGATGCGATGAAGGACCGGGAGGCGCTGGAAGCGCTCTATCACGCCACTGGCGGGCCGGACTGGCGCAACCGGACCAACTGGCTCACCGCCGCACCGCTCTCGGAGTGGTACGGGGTCACCACGGATGGGAACGGCCGGGTCACGAGCTTGGGTCTGTCTCACAACGGGCTGAGCGGAACGATCCCACCCGCACTGGGCCAACTGGCTCGACTCGAACGTCTGGGTCTCGGGGGCAACGAGCTGAGAGGGGCGATCCCGCCCCAGCTGGGCAGGCTGACCCAACTCGAGAGTCTGTCTCTCGGGAACAACGAGTTAAACGGGCCGATCCCGCCGGAATTGGCCGGGCTGACCCAACTCCAAAATCTGTTTCTCGTGAACAACCGGCTAAACGGGCCGATCCCGCCGGAGTTGGGCGGGCTAAGCCACCTCCAGAAGCTGGAGCTCAGGCACAACCGGCTGAGCGGGGCGATCCCGCTGGAACTGGGCGGGCTGAGCCACCTCCAAACGCTGATTCTCGGGAACAACGACCTGAGTGGAGCGATCCCGCCGGAACTGGGTGGGTTGAGCAACCTCCAATGGCTGGATCTCGGGGCCAACAACCTGAGTGGAGCGATCCCGCTGGAACTGGGCCGGCTGGCCAATCTCCAATGGCTAGACCTCGGGGGCAACGAGTTGAGCCGGGGGATTCCGGCACAGCTGGGCAGGCTGACCAAACTCAAACGGCTGGAGCTCACGGACAACGACCTAAGCGGAGGGGTCCCACCGGAACTGAGCGGGCTGAGCAACCTCCAAACGCTGGAGCTCAGGCGCAACCGGCTGAGCGGGGCGATCCCGAAGCAGCTCCGGCAACTGTCGTCGCTTACGCTGTTTGACATCCGGGAAACCCAGATCTGCATTCCAACGGATCGCGCCTTTCAGGCATGGCTGGACATGATTTCCAAATTCTTTTCCACGGGGCTCGTCTGCGATGGGACGAGACGGGTCTTGTTCTCGGCGTCGAGCTATGAGGTAAAAGAGGGAGAAACCGTCACGGTATCGGTACGGCTGGTAGATCAAACCGGAGACCCGGACTGGTCCGCGGAAATCACATTGACGGCCACACCGGACGGCGGGGCGGCCGCCGCGGACTATTCGGGGGTGCCGGAACGCGTCACCATCACGGCTCCGGCAACCGAAGCGTCCTTCGTGGTCACGGCTGTCAAAGACGACCACTTCGATCACAGCGAGACGGTCGTACTCGGGTTCCGGCGACCCCTTCCGACCGGAGTCACCGCCGGCTTTCCGGATACGGCTACTGTGACGATCGTCGATCCGGGAACTGAGGGAGTGACGGATCGGGAAGTGCTGGAGGCACTCTATCACGCGACCGGCGGGCCAGGCTGGAGAAATCGCACCCACTGGCTGAGCGACGTGCCGCTCTCACAGTGGTTTGGTGTCGGCACGGATGAGAGCGGACAGGTCACGGGCCTGGCTCTGTCTCAGAATACACTGAGCGGTACGATCCCACTCTCACTGAGCAAGCTGGCTCAACTCGAAAGTCTGGATCTCGGGGAGAACCGGCTAACTGGGGAGATTCCGCCAGAGTTGGGTGGCCTGGCCCACCTTAAGGAACTGCACTTCAAGCTCAACGACCTGAGCGGTACGATCCCACCTGAACTGGGCAGGCTGACTCAGCTCCAAGTGCTGAATCTCTTTGGCAACGACCTGAGCGGTACGATCCCACCTGAACTGGGCAGGCTGACCCAGCTCCAAGTGCTGAATCTCTTTGGCAACGACCTGAGCAGAGGGATCCCGCCGGAACTGGCCGGCCTGAACCATCTCCAAACACTTTGGCTTGGGGGCAACGAGCTGAGCGGGACGATTCCGCCGGAGCTGGGCAGGCTGACCCAGCTCCAAGATTTGTTTCTCGCAGCCAACAACCTGAGCGGAGAGATCCCACTGGAACTGGCCGGGTTGACCCAACTCCAGGAGCTCGTACTTGGGAGTAACGAATTGAGCGGAGGGATCCCGCCGGAATTGGCTGGGCTGACCAACCTCAAAGTGCTACAACTCTGGGGCAACGACCTGAGCGGTACGATCCCACCTGAACTGGGCGGGCTGACCAACCTCGAATGGCTGAATCTAGGGGGCAACAACGTGAGCGGAGGGATCCCGCCGGAACTGGCCGGCCTGAACCATCTCCAAGAGCTAAACCTCGGCGTCAACCGGCTGAGCGGTACGATCCCACCTGAACTGGGCAGTCTGACCCATCTCCAAGCCTTGTATCTAGGGAACAACGAGCTGAGCGGGGGGATTCCGCCAGAGCTTGGCGGGCTGACCAACCTCAAAGTGCTGTATCTCTTTGGCAACTACCTGAGCGGAGGGATCCCGCCGGAACTGGCCGGCCTGACCAACCTCGAAGGGTTGGCACTCGGGGGCAATAAGCTGAGCGGGGGGATTCCGCCGGAACTAGGTGGGCTAACCAACCTCGAATGGCTGTCACTCAGGGGCACCCGATTGAGCGGGGAGATCCCGCCGGAATTAGCCCAACTGACCAACCTCCGACAGTTGACTCTCGACTTCAGTCCACACTTGACCGGGGTAATCCCCCCGGGGCTGCAACAGCTGCCGCTCGAGACTCTGGGCCTGATGGCATCTTCGGTCTGTGTTCCCGAGGATGCGGAGTTTCAGGAGTGGTTGGCCGGAATCAAATACTTCTCCCCCTCGGGGTTGACCTGCGGACGGCCCCCCGCTACGGTGCCCTCAATCGACATTGCGGTCTTTTATACGCCGCCGGCACGCAGGGTCGCTGGCGGGACCGTCGAGATGGAGGCAGTGATAGACCTCATGGTCGCCGAGACCAATCAAGCCTACCTGGATGGCGGCGTGAATCAGCATCTTGTCCTGGTGGCCCGGGAAGAGGTGGAGTATCAGGAGGAAAGTGGAGGCATTTTTGCTCTAGGGCGGTTCTCTAGCCCATCGGACGGCTACATGGACGAGGTCCACGCCATTCGCGACCGGTCCGGGGCTGACCTCGTTCACTTGATCGCCGATGTCACTCACGTGGCTGGTGAAGCGTACTTGACGGGAGAATACGCTCTCACCTGTGCCAATTGCGATTCCAGCACGTTCGCGCACGAGCTCGGGCACAACATGGGGCTCTCACACGACCGGTACGTAGAACGCGCCGCAATATTACCGTTCAGCTACGGCTATGTGAATCAGCAGGCTTTCGCGGACGGTGCGCCCGAATCGGCGCGGTGGAGGACAATTATGTCCTACGAAGATCAATGTTACGATTCCAGCCTTTCTTGCAACCAACTTATGCGCTTTTCGAATCCGAACCAGACCTACCTGGGGGATCCGCTGGGGGTGCCGGGCGATGATCGCACGTCGGCTGTGAACGGACCGGCCGACGCGGTACGCATGCTCAACCTCACGCGCCATTCAGTGGCTGGCTGGCGGCCCCGGGCTTCCAGAAACCAGCTGACGATCCCGGCCACCCTTTCACAAGCCCGGCCCGCGGTCAGGACCAGCAGGGCCGCGGTGGCAGTTCCGGGGGCCAGCCTCTTCAGAGGGATCGCGCCGAGTGTGGGAGGGGTCGCCTCTCGGCAGACCGACGGCGTGCCAGACCGCGCCACGTTGCGGCGGCGCGAGGTCAGCGTCGACATCGGCAGGCTGGCGCGCGTGCCGAACGGCAGGGGCACGGCCTTGCGGCTGAATCTGTTTGACGACGTGCTGCTGACGGGCATCATCGAGCGGCGGACGCCGACCTACTCCGGCGGCTTTGCACTCTCGGGCGGGCTGGTGGGTGTAGCCGGGGGAACCGTGACCCTGGTAGTCAACGGCACCGCGGTGGCGGGCACGGTTCGCATCCCTGGCGCCATTTATCGCATTCGGCCGGCCGGCGCCGGAAGGCACGCCATCATGCAAATCGATCCGTCACAGCTCCTCCAGGGGTGCGAGGTGGTGATGCGGACCTCAGACCCAGAGCGATGACGTAGGGAAGGCGAGTGTCAGGCTGAGCGGAGCACGAGCCACCGATTACGGGAAGAGGCTTCTCTCGCTATCCGTTCAAGCTCTACAGCCCGCTTGAGTGCAGCCTGCGCCCCTCCACGGGCATCGAGATCTTTCTTGTCTCCTTCTCTTCTTGCGTGCTGCAAGGAATCGTTGCCGGACTGCAGGAGCGATCGGAAGACCTGTCCGGGAACGTCTTCAACGGTCCAATAGTTTCCCGTTCAGAAAGAGGGACTTAATGAGGGGATTGTAACTGGATGATCAATAGTAAGGCTATTATAATTAGTGGGTTACAATTGGCCAATTGTATGCGCCGCAAGAGAAAGTCGCCTGCTTCAAGCAGCTCGGCATCGACCTCCAGCTACTCCCGAAACGCATCTACGCCGGCCGCGCCAATGGCCGCGTCCGCTATTTCCACATCAAGATGCTCGTGGCCGTCGAGCAGGACCGGGCCGTTTTCACCTGCATCGACCCCGGCATGGGAACCCCTGGCGAATTGCGCTCCTGGGGAACGGCCCACCGACCGCTTTGGCAGATGCTCCGCGAGTCCGGCCGGCGGGTCGAGGTGGTTGCGGTCGCCTGGGAGCAGGAACTCCTGGACCGCGCCGCACGGGTGCTGCATTCCTGGATAGCTGGAGACATGACTGAGGCCGACAGAGAACTTCTTGCTCTCCGCCAAGCCATGTCCAGCGCCGACTGGGACACTGTCGAACGCTGGGGCGGCCTCGATGCCGCCGTTAAGAAAATCAACCAACTGAAGCAGGAAACGCCGGCGTTAGACGGCCGGGGAATGATCGACGACTTCCACCTCTGGGGGTCAAGGAGATGCCGTCGTATGGGTGTCCACTTTACAAGGGTGGGGTTGGCCACTTAGACCAGACATGCTTTTGACCACCACAACGCTTCTCTCGCAGAGGGGGGAGCCCTCGCCGTTTTGGTTCGGGACTTTCCCTAAACGCCGCAGCGGACGCGGGATAACACTGATTTCCCGCGTCCAATGCGACACAGCGAAGCGAGGCGGCGCCTCGCGTGTCCCCCCCTTGCCCGGCGCGCCCGCGCGCCGCACGAGAGGGGTGCTGGTGGAGGGAGCGACCCCCTTTTTTACCGCTGGTGCGGCACGAGAGGGAGGGTAAGGTGGACATGCCTTTGGCCACCTTACCCCCTCCCTCAAAGGCGGGGGTCGCTCCCTCCACAGCGATCCCTGCGGGAAGGCCGTCGAGTCGGCCAGGAAGCCGACAGCGGAAAACAGCAGACCACAAATGCCCCTCAGGCCGAGAGAGGCACGCTCACCGTCGGGGCTGTCAGTTCAGGCAAGGGCTCGCCGCGACAGTTTCCATTCGCCGAGCAGATCATTGCCCAGAACCCATGCCGCGCAAAATGCGATATCCTGAATCAGCCGATCGACGCCCGGCACAGCCTCGAGGCCTGGCGGGTCTACGGCAACCGGGTTCGTCCACACAGTGCGTTGGGATCGGTTAGTCCGGAGAAGTTCCGTCTGGCGGGAGAGACAGGCCGTGGAAAAGCCGGTCGCTGCGCGACCTTGGAAAATTCTCCGAATTTTCCACTTTTCTGCCTCGACGACGCCGATTGTTTTCCGGCAGCAGACCACAAATGGCCCTCAGGCCGAGAGAGGCAAACCTGGGGGATGCACACAACCCGATATCTCCGATCCGCAGCACGGGCGGCTTGCCACCCCACTTGACGGCCTCGGACTCAGGGTTGATCCTCGGCTGACCTGTCCGTCAAGGTCCTAAATGGTCTAATGGATTCCTGTTCAATTAGAGGGATTCAATGAGGGGAATAAAGCGGGCTGATCCACATTAAGTCTTGTATAATTAGTTTGTTACAAGTGAACGATTTCAGCCGCGGCGGCGGATTAGGGGTGCCGTCCCGGGACGCACTGCCTCTCCAAAATCACGCCGAACACGTTCCTCACTCCCTGTACTCTTCTCAAGACTGCAACCCGTGGGTAGAAATGCGGGCTAGGGCTCCTGGAGAACGATTTCCGGGAAAAGGACCCCGGAGAAGACCAGCCAGGCTGCCAGCAGGGTTAGTGCAATGTTCAGCGTCTGACCGGACCAGTAGAGGAGCAACGGGTGGCCCCCGGCCATCTGCCGGGTCAGTGTGCGAAAGTTGGATTCAAGGCCGATGCAAAGAAACGCCAGGCAGAAAAACCAGGTGCGAATCACCTTGGATACCTGCAGCGAACGGTCAACCGGCTCGGATCCCAGCAGCGGTATCAGCAGGAGCGAAACCACAAAGGAGGCCGCGATGAAACCCAGGACGAATTTGGGAAACCGATTCCAGATTTCCATGGCTTTGGGACGCCTGCCCTCAGTGGGCTCGACTCTGGTGACCCAGTAGAGCGCGATCAAAAGGGCCACCAACCCGATGGAAGCGTTTTGAATCATCTTGATCACGGCGGCCGTCTGCATGGCGCGATCTCCCAGCATCTGCCCGGCGGCCACCACCGCGCCGGTGGAGTCGATGGTTCCACCCAGCCAGGCTCCGGCCACAATCCTGTCCAGGTCCATCCAGCGGCAGACCAAGGGCATTAATACCATCATCAGCACCGTGAAGATCAGAGTCATGGCCACCGCCAGGGTCAGCTCCTCTTTCTTGGCTTTGCTGGCGCCGGCTGCGGCAATGGCGGCAGAAACCCCGCAGACCGAGGTGGCGGCGGCAATGGTGATGGCGAAGGACGGCGCCAGTTTGAGCCGATGGTAACCAAACCAGAACATGGAGATCAGCACTATGGGAGTCACTCCCCAGGCTACGACGACTCCGTACCGGCCAAGAGTAAGGATGTTGCCAAAAACGATCTCGGCACCCAGAATTACCAGCCCGGTCTTGATGAACAGCTCCGTGCGCACTGCCGGTTTCAACCATGGGGGAACTCCCAGAAGGTTGCTGCAGGTCAGTCCGATCAGAAGCGCCCATAGGGCATAACTCAGGCCGTAGGCCGCCAGGGTGCGATTCCCGCCTACGAGGAAACTGAGCAGGGCCAGGCAGAACAGGATCGGAAAGCCAACCGCAAAACGACCGGCCTGCCGGTAGATGGCGCCCACGGCCAGGACAGACATCCCTCCAAGGCCGAGCATCAAAAGGAGCAATGGCAATCCATGTGCCGCGGCCAGGACTTCATCGGGCGTGGACCACTTGGGGATCTTGGGAACCGTGGAAACGATACCCAGAAATACCATCCCCAGCACCAGGATCCCGAGCCAGACGGCCCACCAGTCTTCCAGGGTAACGAGTGTTCTCCAGCCGCGCATCCGGATCAATCCATTTTGGGCTTGGGGCCATAGTGGTTGAAAGAGGGGATCAGCGGACCGGCGGTAATGCCGCCATCGACCGAAATCACTTGGCCGGTGATCCAGTCGGTATCGGAACTGGCCAGAAACACTGCCGTTCTGGCGACGTCGTGGGGTGTCCCGAATCGGCCCAGCGGAGTGTACTGCATCCAGGCCTTGTACAGGGCCGAGTCTGCGTCAGGTGGAGGGTCCTTGGGAACCGGGACGGCTCCCGGAGCAATGCAATTGATCTGGATATTCCATTCGGACAGGTCAAAAGCGGCGCCTCGCGTGAAGTTGATAATGCCTGCCTTGGTGGCTTCGTAGAGCGAACCCTGATGGGTGCCTCCGAGGCCGTGGACGGAAGACATGGTCACGATCTTGCCGGCCCTTCGACTGGCCATGAGCCGGGCTCCCTCTCTGACCGTCAGATAGGTGCCGATCAGGTTGGTCCGAATGACCCGCTCAAAATCACCAAGGGTGGAATCGAGCAGGGGTCTGGAGACCCCAATCCCGGCATTGGCGACCAGAATGTCCAGGCGGCCGAAACGGTCCCGGGTGGCTGCGAACAACCTCTTGACCTGGTCTTCTTCCGAGACATCGGTCCTCAGGACCTCGGCCCGGCGCCCCAGGCCTGTCACCTTGGATGCCGTCTTTTCCGCTTCCGCCCGGTCGCTGCGATACACCACCACGCAGTCTGCACCCTCGGCGGCGAACGCCTCGCAGATGCCGGCTCCCAGGCCGCCGGAAGCTCCGGTCACTACAGCCACCTTATCCTTGAGTCGCATCCTGTCTCCTTTCATGAAGAACGGGTCCCAGCCCGCATTTCTTGAGGAATGGCCTCAGGTTTGTCCGATCCAGGAGGCCTCCGCCACCTCATTCCAGCGCCGGCGGATCGCATCGTATTGCCGAGAGGGCAGGGGACCGGCTTCCAGAAGGGTGGCGTTCTGCCTCCAACGTCCCGGCGTCAGCGTACCCACGATGGCCGTGTGCACGCCGGGAGCGCTCAAGGTGAAACGTAAGGCCGTCGAAATCGAAGTCTCCAGGGAATGCTCGATGAAGGGATAGTCCAACCGCTGGAGGCGGTCCCAGTAGGTATGGTGGTAGGAATTAGCGGGTTTCCGTCCGGTCCTCCAGGCCGCATTGGCCAGGGGCCGCTTGGCGATCACGCCGAGGTTTTGCTCCCGGGCCAGAGGCAGGGCCAGATCCAGAGCTTCCTGATCGGCGATGCTGATGGAGGTCTGCAAGCAATCGAAGGCGTTGCATTGCACCGCATAATAAGCTGCCCGGCTGTCGCCGCTGTAACCGATGTAGCGGCAATAGCCCTGCTCCCGTGCACGCTGCAAGGTGTCAATCACAGTGCCCTTGAGCAGTTCGTCTTCTGAACAACTGTGCAGTTGGATCAGGTCCAGGGTTTCGGTACGCAGGCGCCGCAGGCTGCGTTCGATACTACGCAGCAATGAATCCGGCCGCCAGTCTTCTCCGGGCATTCCGTCTGGATGGCCGCACTTGGTGAACAGGTAAAAATCCTGGCGGCGTCCTGAGACGGCCCGTCCGATAAGCTCCTCGCTGGCTCCGTAGCATTCGCCTGTATCGATCACGTTCAAGCCCTCGTCCAAAGCGGAGTGGAGCAGGCGTGTCACCGTTTTCAAGGATGCCCCCGGACCTTCCAGGCCGATTTCGGCGCCCCCGAAACCGAGGGTGCTGACCTCCATGTCAGTATTGCCAAGGCGTCTGGTTTCCATTTCCTCTCCCCATCCCGCCAACGGTTGGTTAGCCCATCTTTAACATAGGAACGGGCAATTTGAAGGATTTTACCCCTATTTTGGCCTAAAAGCACCCGTAAGTTGTTGATTCTTGGTTGGAGGACTGAATGTAGTGCCATAATCGTATGGGAGGGGCTTGACCCCCTCGCCCCCCTCTGTTAGGGTCCCTCCCATGTTCATCCGCCGCACCCAGACCCGCTCCACCCCCTCCGGTCAGACCTACTTCACCCACCGCCTCGTCCGCTCCCATCGCGTCGCTGGCAAGGTCCGCCAGCAGACCCTCCTCAACCTGGGACGCCACTTCTCCATCCCCCGCCACCTCTGGCCCCTGCTGTGCCGCCGTCTGGATCAGATCCTCAGCGGTCAATTGCCCCTGCTTCAGGAGGTGTCGACCCCGTTGGAGGAGGAAGCCCAACGCATGGCCGAGCGCCTGCTCGAGGGGGAAGCCGACGTGACCGGCACCGCTGGGGAGGCCTCTTCAGAGGACCTGCAGACGGTGGCGGTGGATTCGGTGGAGTTGACGCGTCCGCGCAGTGTCGGGGTGGAGCAGGTGGGCCGGTGGGCGCTGGAGCAGTTGGGGTTGGGGGAGTTGCTGGCCGAGTTGGGTCTGAATGGACCGCTGCGGGCGGCGGCGCTGGGGGCGATTGTGGGCCGCTTGGCCCGTCCCGGCTCGGAACGGGCCACCTGGGGCTGGCTGGGCCGGCGCAGCGGCTTGGGCGAGTTGCTGGACTTCGACTTTCAGACCCTGAGTCTGATGCAGATGTATCGCGCCTCAGACGCGCTGATGAGACACCGCCAGGCCATCGAGGCCCACCTGTTCACCCGGGCCATGGGTCTGTTCGATCTGCAGCCGACCGTCACCCTGTTCGATCTGACCAACACTTTCTTCGAAGGGGCGGCCCGCCGTCAACCCAAGGCCCAGCGGGGGCACTCGAAGGAGAAGCGCAGTGACTGTCCCCTGCTGACCCTGGGGTTGGTGCTGGACGGGGCCGGGTTTGTGCGCCGCTCGCAGGTCTTTGCCGGCCGGGTGGATGAGCACCGCACCCTGGCGGGGATGCTGGGGGCGCTCGAGGCGCCCCGGGGGGCCCTGGTGGTGATGGATCGGGGGGTGGCGACCGAGGATCGCATCCAGTGGTTGAGGGAGGAAGGGTACCGCTATGTGGTGGCCAGCCGCCAAGGCCACCGGCAGTTCGACCCCGAGCTGGCCCTGACCTTGGAGACCGCTTCCAAGGCCAGGTTACAGCTCCACAAGGAGGTCTCAGAGGACGGGGGGGAAGTGCGTCTCTACTGCCGTTCCGAGGAGCGGGCTCACAAGGAACGGGGTATTGTGGAGCGTTTCAGCCGGCGCTTCGAGCAGGGGCTCGCCCGAATCTCCGAGGGGCTCTCACGGCCGCGGGCTCACAAAGGCATCGAGAAGGTCCGGGAACGGATCGGGCGGTTGAAGGCGCAGAGTCGCGGGGTGGCTCAACACTACACCATCGAGGTCCTCACCGACGACAGCGGCCGCAAGGCAACGGCCCTGACCTGGAAGCGTCAGCCCCGCCAGGGCTCGATGGTCACTCATCCGGGGGTCTACTGCCTGCGCAGCAACCAGACCGACTGGGACGAGGAGAGCCTGTGGCGCACCTACACCACTCTCACCGACGTGGAAGCGGTGTTTCGCTCCCTGAAGTCCGAGCTGGGCCTGCGCCCCATCTATCATCACAAGCCGGTGCGGTCGGAAGGCCACCTGTTCCTGACCGTCATCGCCTATCAACTGGTGCAGGTCATCCGCAAACGCCTCAAGCAGCGGGGCGACTCCTCCAGTTGGACCACGCTGCGGCGCATCCTGGAAGGACAGCAGCGGGTGACGGTGACCTTCCGGCGTGGGGACGGGCGAACCTTGCACGTCCGCAAGGCCACCCGGGCCGAACCCGATCAGAAGGCCATCTACGACGCCCTGGGCATCGATCCCGCTCCCGGAGGGGTCCGCAAGATGATCGTCTGACTCCCCTCAATCGCCGGTTTCAACGCGTTTGTAGTGCCACTTGCGGGTTTCTGACTTTGTAACCTGTTGATAATAAGCGTGTAATCGGAAGCCATGTTAAAGATGGGTTAGGCTATCACAAGGCCCGGAACGATGATGACCGGGATTTGCATCGGTGCAGCGCCCGGGCAGGCTCGCCATGTCAACTCAGCCGCTGAGCAAAAGGGTCTCTGCCCGCTCCAGTGATTCCGGCGTGCCGTAAAGAACCAGAACATCCTCTTGCTTCAACACCGTGTCTGCGGTCGGCTGCCGCCCTACGATTCCTTGTCGGCGGATTGCGGTGATCAGAATTCCCGAATCGGGCAGGCGCAGTTCGGCCAGGGAACGACCCACCCCGGCGGCTCCTTCCGGAAGGGTAAGCGTCTGTAGTTGCTCTCGGAAAGCATGGGACTCGTCCAGCACTGCGGCGTCTTCCTTGCGGAAGATATTCCGGAGCATGCTGTAACGGTGGCCTCTGATGTTGGCCACCTTGTGCACAATTCGAGAGATGGGCACGTTCAACAGAAGCAAGAGGTGGGACACCAGCATGAGCGCGGCTTCCAGGGAGTCCGGGACGATTTCGGTGGCGCCTGCTTTCTGAAGCGTGTCCAATTCCGTATCATCGCGTGTGCGAACCAGGACGGGGACCTCCGGGCATATTTCTTTGGCCGTCCTGACGATTTTGAGGGCGCCCAGGCTGTCGGGAAAGCTGATCACGACCACGCTGGCATTGACCAGGCCGACGCTTTCGAGGACATCCCGTTGAGACGCATCCCCATAGTTGACCGGATCGCCCGCTTGCCGGGCGGTGCGTACGCGATAGGGGTCGAGATCCAGGGCGATATACTCGAAACCCTCTTGCTCGAGGATGCGGGCCAGGTTCTGGCCGACCCTGCCGTAGCCGCAGATGATGACGTGCCGCCGTTTGGCTACCGCCATGGTGGCAGGTTGTTGCAGTGCCAACCTGTGGGTTTCAGGATCTTCTCTGGCAATAAGCCTTCCGGCAATGGTCCGGTTGTGGCGTATCAACAGGGGACTCAGGACCATGCTGATGACGATGCCCGCCAGCAGCAACTGGGCGCTGGCCTGGTCCAGCACCTTCTCCTGCAGAGCCAGTGCCAGTAGCGCGATGCCGAATTCGCCCCCTTGGGCCAGAACCAGCCCTGCCCGCAGCGAGGCACGCCAACCGCCAAGGGAATAGCGTGATAAGAAGAATATAATCAATAATTTACCAACGATTAAGGCCAGCACGATCGAACTCACCGCCGCGATTTGGCCGGCCAGCAGCGGAAATTCCAGCAGCGTCCCGATAAAGATAAAAAACAAACCCAGCAGGACGTCCCGAAAGGGCCGAATGTCGGCTTCGACCTGGTGGCGGTATTCGGTCTCGGACAACATCAGGCCGGCAAGGAAACCACCTACGGCAAGGGACATGCCGACGGCATGCATGAACCAAGCAGTTCCCAGTACTATCAGCAATAGGGTCAAGGTGAAGAGTTCAGGGCTGCGTCTTCGGGCGACCTCGTGCAAGAGGGGTCGCAGCAACCGGTGGCCTGCCGCCAGAACAATGACAAACGCCGCCATGGCCTCCACCAGCACCAACACAATCTGGATGGGCAACAACTGACCGCTTTGGCCAGTCAGGGAGATCAGCATGAGGAAGGGAATGACAGCGATATCCTGAAACAGGAGAGTCGCTACCGCACAGCGGCCGTGGCTTTGATCCAGCTCCAATTGTTCACGGAGTTGCTTGATCACGATCACGGTCGAGGACATGGCAACCGCTCCTCCCAGAATGACGGCCGAAGGGAGCGGAACCGCCGCCCAGGAGGCCACGGCTGCGGCCAGTAACGAAGTCACCAGAACCTGAGCTCCTCCAAGGCCCACCATCTGCCACCGCATGGCGACCATTCGAGGTAGGGAGAATTCAAGGCCTAATGTGAACAGCAGGAAAACAACCCCGAACTCCGCCAGAAAGCCTGCTTCGCCGGTCGATGGAAACAGCCGAAGCGCCCGGGGACCCAAAAGCATGCCCACCAGGATGTAACCCGGTGCGGGTGGAAGTTCCAGGCGCCTGAACACCGTCACTACAAACACCGCAGAGGCGATCAGCAAGAGAATGTTTGCAAGACCTAACTCATTCATGGTGCCAGGAGGAATCCTTTATGTTGCAGGCAGGCGGCCCGAGAGCGCGGCATGAAACAGGGCCCGATGTTTACTGGCCGCCGAGCACTGGCGCCCCTCTAATATATATCCAGTACCGCTGGAATGGTTCCAACCTTTTGCCCGGTGGCGAGCGGCTTGTTTCAAGAGGAGGGGTGTCTCCAGGTGTTCCGGAAGTAACTTCCGATAATAAGTATTATGTAAACTTATTACCGTCCATGTGGATCGACCGGTCAGGCCCGGTTCCCCGCCGGGTGAGATAGGTGCAGGGCTTGAAGATGTGGACGAAGCCACCGGCTGGGCTAGAATGATCTGTGATCAATGGGGCGCGAGACGGGTTTCCGTGAGAATGGAAGCGGTCGCCGCCGGTCCGGAATGAAAATCCTTCAAAAGTCGATACTGCTGGAAATCGCGGCCTCCTTCGGTCTTGGCAGCCTGGTGTTCAGCGCTGCGCTGCTGACCAACGAAGTGTCCCGCCGCCTGATGGAGATTCTGGTTCAGGAGAACATCACCTTGAAGGAAGCCGGTCTGGTGTTCCTCTGCATCCTGCCCAAGGTACTGACTTTCTCCATCCCCATGTCGGCTCTGCTGGGTATTCTGATCTGTTTCGGCCGCCTCTCCGCCGACAGTGAAATCACCGCCATGCGATCTTGCGGCATCGGGCTCAGAAACCTGCTGTCGCCGGTATTGGCGTTCTCGGCGGTGGTGGGCATGCTGGCCCTGTTGAATTCCAACCTGTGGTCTCCCAGAGCCACTCACCGGTTGACTCTGATCAAGGATGAAATTGCGATCAAGTCGCTCAGCACAGCCGTCCAAAGGGGAGTTTTCGAGGAGCGTTTCCCCGATCGGGTGCTCTACATCATGGACACTCCCCCCGACCGGCGTTCCTGGAAAGGTATCTTCCTGGCGGAGGTAACCGAGACCAATTGGCCCAAGGCCACCTTTTCCCGCCGGGGTCACTTGATCAATCATCCGGGCCGGCGTGAGCTTCAACTCCACCTTCAACAGGGTGCGACCTACGAGGTGGTCCCGGGAAAAGAAGGTACCGTTCGGGTCATATCCTTTGACGAAGCCACTGTTCCCCTCTACAGGGCGATGATCTCCTCTGCAGATGCTCCCAAGGACAAGACCATTGGGGAGATGGACACGCTCGAGCTGTATGCCAAGGTCTCCTCCGAGGTCCCGCCAGGCGATGATCTCCACCGCAGAAGGGCCATCATTGAGCTCAATCGGCGGCTGGCGCTTCCTCTGGCCATCTTTGTGTTCTCCATTCTCGGGTTGCCTCTGGGCGTAGTCACCAGGAGGAGCGGAAAGTCTTTCGGGTTCGTCATCAGCCTGGTCATCTTCCTGGTCTACTTCATCCTGTTTTCCCAAGGTCTGGCTTTTGCCGAGAGCGGCCATATTCCGGCCTTTCTGGGCCCCTGGTTGGCAAACCTGGTGTTTCTGGTGCTGGGGCTTTTTCTCTTGCTGACCTCGGAGAGACAGTTTTCCTGGGGCAGGCTGTTTCGTCCGCTGGTTACCCTTCTGTGGAGCCGAGCCCGGGGGTTGCGGAAGGAAGGCGTCGGCTCCGACGCTCCCGGCCAAAACCGGAGGCGCCGGCGGGCCGGCAACCCGCACTTCCCTGCCGAATGGACTCTGGACAAATACATCCTGAGCGGCTTCTTGAAACTCTTCCTGCTGGTTCTTTCCGCCTTCATCGTGCTCTTCGTGCTGTTTACCTTCTTTGAATTGCTCCGCGACATCGTCGAGCAAGGCATTTCCGGTTGGGTCGTGAAGGACTACTTCCTCTACCTGGTTCCCCATATTGTGGTTCTGATGATCCCCTTCAGCATCTTGGTAGCCGCACTGGTGAACTTCAGTCTCTTGACCCGAACGTCTCAGATCGTGGCCATGAAAGCCTCGGGAATAAGCCTCTACCGGCTGTCCTCGTCGGTTCTGCTGGCTGCCCTTTTGTTGAGCGCCGGTTCCTTCATGCTGCAGGAATACATCCTGCCATCCGCCAACCAGAAGCAGGACGACTTGAGACGCATCATCAAGGGGCGCAATCCTCAGACCAAACGACCCACTCGCAAATGGATGATGGGCGAGCAGGACCGCATCTTCCACTACAATTTTTTCGATGATGAGCTCAACGTCTTCAATCGGATCTCGGTGTTTGACTTTGACCCGCAGACCTTTGCAGTGACTCGGATGGTTTTTGCCGAGAAAGCCTGGTGGGACCGGACCCGGTCGGGATGGGTTTTCGAAGGGGGCTGGGCCCAGGGGTTCAGCCACGACCGGGCACAGCAGGCCGAGTTTCTGATGATCGATCGGAAGCTGATCCGGGCCATCGAGGAGAAGCCCGACTACTTCAAGAAGGAAGTCCGCCAGTCATCCAAAATGAGTCATCAGGAATTGGGGCGCTACATTGACGACTTGAGCCGGAGCGGGTTCGACGTGGTGCGGCTGACGGTTGCCTGGCACAGCAAGCTGTCCTTTCCGCTGGTGAGTTTGACCATGGCCATGATCGCGATTCCCTTTGCCGTTTCGACGGGCCAGCGGGGTTCACTCTACGGTATCGGTGTCAGCGTCGTGGTGGGGATCAGCTACTGGGTCTTGCAGGGATTCTTCGAGCAGATCGGGAGTGCGGGCAAGCTGGAGCCGCTGTTGGCCGCCTGGGCCCCCAACCTGATTTTCGGAGCGGGAGGGGTTTATCTGCTGTTCACCGTGCGAACCTAGCCTGTGCCCAGGAATAGGATAGGATTGGACACCCGGTAATGACCATGAACGAAGTCGCTGTTGTGAGTCACCGCTCCAGCGCCGAAAGTAAGATCGCCCTGTTTCGCTCGCTGTTTCGGGGGCGTGAGGACATCTATCCGCGCCGATTCGAGAGCTTGGCATCCGGTAGGTCGGGTTATGCGCCCGCATGTTCCAACGAGTGGCGACCGGGCGTGTGCGAAAAGCCGAAGATCAAGTGCGCCGACTGCCCCAACCGGGGGTTCCTCCCCGTCACCGACCGAGTGGTGCGTTGGCACCTGTCTGGCGCAGACGATGACGGCAAGCCGTTCACGATGGGCCTCTATCCCATGTTGCTCGATGAAAGCTGTCACTTTCTGGTGGTCGATTTCGACGGTAAGCGGTGGAGTGAGGACGCAACCCTCGATTACGGATATGTGATTGTCGACGAATGTCACCACATACCCGCTTGCAGCTTCGAACTGGCGGTCAGCCGCGCAAAAGCCAAGTACGTCACTGGACTCTCGGCAACGGTGGTGCGAAAGGATGGCCACCAGCCGATTGTGTTCATGCAATGTGGTCCCGTGCGGCACCGCGTGGATGCCAAGCGCCAGGCTGCCAACAGGCCCTTTTCCCACGAGATGCTGGTCCGACCGACGGGCTTCCGAATGCAGGGCGAGCCGGAAGACGACGCGCGCATCGAGTTCCAACGCGTTTGCGATCAGTTGATAAGGGACAACAGTCGGAACTTGGCGATCTGCTCCGACGTTGTCCAGAACGTCCAAAACGGCCGCGCGCCACTGGTTTTGACGGAACGAGTCGACCACTTGCAGGCCCTTGCCGACGGGCTCAAGGCCAACGGTCTTGACATTGTTTCTCTGCAAGGTGGGATGGGAATTCGGGCCCTCAGATCTGCTATGGCTCGGGCTGCCGAGTCCGTCCCGGGGCGGGTATTGCTGGCCACGGGACGGTTCATTGGGGAGGGATTTGACAACCCGCGGCTCGATAGCTTGTTCCTGACCATGCCCGTGTCCTGGCGCGGAACCATCGCCCAGTACGTAGGACGTTTGCACCGTCTTCACGAACACAAGCGTGAGGTCCGTGTCTACGATTATGCCGACCTCGATGTGCCGATGCTGTCGCGCATGTTCGACAGACGATGTCGCGCCTACGAGGCGGCCGGCTATTCCATTTTGCTGCCTGCCAGTGCCGCTCCCGGCTGGCCTGCCAGCGTCCAGCTTCCAGCCGATGGACATTGGAAACACCGGTACTCGGCAAGCCTGCGGCGTCTGCTCCGCGATGGGGTAGACGAGACCCTCGCCGACCTCTTCAGCAACATCACCCGTCCGATACCTTTGGCCCAGCCAAGCGCCCCACGCGCACGCAGCGCCAGCGAAGCTTTCCTGTTCCGGCGCCTGCAAAGCCTGCCCGAAACCAGAGATCGATTCCGATTGAACGCCCACTTGCCGATTCCGTTTTGCCCGGAAGGCCATATGGAGGTCGACTTTCTCGACCCGGCGTCGCGACTGGTGCTCGAACTGGATGGATCGCAACACTTGGCAGACCGTGAAGCGTACCGGCGCGACCGTCGCAAGGATGCCCTGCTGCAGGAACACGGATATGTTGTGCTGAGGTTCCTGGCCGAAGATCTCGGCGCTAGGCTGGATTCGGTCCTCGACGAAATCCTTCGGGCGCTCGCCCGAGGAGCCAAAGTTTCATGAGAAGAAGGTGGTCAGCGCAGATGGCAAATGCAAGTCGGCAAGGGTCAGGTCCCCTCCGACCAGGAGGCCAGATATTTCTCCTGTTCCGCACTGAGATCGTCGATGCGGCACCCCATGGATTGAAGTTTGAGCCGTGCGATCTCCCGGTCGATTTCGGGGGGAACGGGAACCACCGCTCTGGGCAGGTTCTTGTAGTTCCTGGCCAAATATTCCGCCGACAGGGCCTGATTGGCGAAACTCATGTCCATGACCGAGGCGGGATGGCCTTCAGCGCTTGAGAGGTTGATCAATCGCCCCTCCCCCAACAGGAAGATCTTCCGACCGTCCTTCAAATTATACTGTTCCACGAACTCACGGGCGGTTTCCCGGCCGCTGCTGAGCGTTTCCAGCGCCGGGATGTCGATCTCGACATTGAAGTGACCCGAGTTGCAGACCACGGCCCCGTCCTTCATCCTTTGGAAGTGGGATCCTGCGATGACAGTCTTGTTTCCGGTGACGGTGATGAAGATGTCGCCGATTTCAGCCGCCTCCAGCATCGGCATCACCTGAAAGCCGTCCATGATCGCTTCCAGGGCTCGTGTGGGATCGACTTCGGTCACGATCACTTTGGCCCCCAGTCCCCTGGCCCGACTGGACACCCCCCGTCCGCACCATCCATACCCGGCCACCACAACGTTAAGGCCTGCCAACAACAGGTTGGTGGCGCGAATAATCCCGTCCAGGGTGGATTGCCCGGTACCGTAGCGATTGTCGAAGAGATGCTTGGTGTCGGCATCGTTCACCGAGACGATGGGAAACTCCAGGACGCCGTCGGTGGCCATGCTGCGCAATCGAATGACGCCCGTGGTGGTCTCCTCGGTCCCCCCGATGATCTCCTGCAGCAGTTCGCGGCGTTTGGAGTGAATGGTTGAAACCAGATCGGCGCCGTCGTCCATGGTGATCTGGGGGTGTCGATCCAAGGCGGCGGTGATGTGGGAGTAGTAGGTCGGGTTGTCCTCTCCCTTTATGGCGAAGACTGAGATCCCGTAATCCTCGACCAGGGAGGCGGCCACGTCATCCTGGGTGCTCAGCGGATTTGAGGCGCACAGGGTGACATCGGCTCCACCGTCCCGCAAGGCAATGATCAGGTTGGCGGTCTCGGTGGTGACGTGCAGACAGGCCGAGATACGAATGTCCTTGAGCGGTTGTTCCTCGAGAAAGCGCCGGCGAATTTGCTGGACCACCGGCATGGACCGGCCTGCCCAATTAATCCGCTTCCGGCCGATTGCGGCCAGGGCCGGATCTTTGATGTCGCACTTGGGAGTGGAATTATTGGACATGGAAATTGTATCTCCTTGAAAAAAAAGGCATCAACGCATGGAGCCGGCACCCTAGCACAGGGCGTTCAGAGGGGTCAATGAGGAATGGCATGAGGAATGGCAGTCGAGTTTGCCGTGACAGTCTGAATTTCCCTGTGAAAGTCTTTAAGGGAGTTCACTTCCTCGCACAATCAAAGTTTCACGCGCTGCCGGTTTCTCTCTCATCAGGTTTCCGAAAAAGGGGTAACCTCCAATGATGACAAGCCGCTTTTCCTTGATCCTCCTGGCCTTGGCCGGAGTGGTGTTGGTGGTCAGCTTCGTTCTACTCGGTCCCGGTCCTTCCGTCATCGCCCTGGGAGAAGATTCGGCAGCGACTGATGAGACCGTCAACCAAGGCCAGGCCAGTGCCCAGGCGGCGCTGGAGGCTCATCGCGCGGCCCATCGAAGTAACTTTGCCCGCGTGGTCCAGTTCATGCCGGCCTACTCGATTGCCTCCGGCGATCGAACCTCCATTTTCCTGCTGAGCATGTTCGCAGACCCCATTCCGGTCACAGTGACGGCTTATGATGCCTATGGAAGTCCCTACTCCCTGTTCGATCATGTGGTTGAGCCTCGAACCCACCTGGAGTTGTCGCTGAACCAGGCCCTGGCCTCTGCCGGTTCCAGGTATCTTGAGGGAAGCCTGACCATCGAGTACCGGGGTGAAGCCTCCACCCTGTCGGCCTGGGCGGTTCTGCAAAGAGGCAGCCATGCCACCGAAATTCCCTTCAGCGTGGCCAGCCAGTTCCAATCCACGACCTTGAGAGCCTTCTGGGATAGGCAGCCTCTGAGCCACATGGCCAACGGTGTTCCCACCTATGCCGTGATGAACACGGCCAGCAGTCCTCTCGTTTTCTCAGTGACGATACGGGCGGGAAGTGAAAGCAAGGTGTCGAATCATCGCCTGCAACCCCGAGCTCGGAGGGTCCTCACCATGCCGCAGAATGCCGAAAGCGGTTCCCTGGTTATCGAGCAACGGGGATTACCCGGGGATCTGGTGGGTGCAGGACTGCTTGAGGGGAGCGGGCTGGTGGCTCCCTTGCCGGTGGTGGACCCGGCGGCGCTGAAATCCTCCAAACATCACGCCCTCAGAGTGCCCACCACCGGATGGCTGAGAACCTGGCTGACCCTCTCCAATCCGACCGTCAGGAGTCAAACGGCCACGCTGTCGGCCTATGACCCTGTCAGCGGCGCAAGGCTGGCCCGGATCACCCAGACGGTTGAGGCGGAGACGGTGCAAACGGTGAGTCTGGTGACCCTGTTGGGCAGCCTCGGCTCCACCCGGCCGAGAGAAGTCCGCATCACCGTCGATCATTCAGGAAGGCCGTCTTCCCTGCTGGTCTCGGGAGCCAAGCTGAGCCGCTCCGGACAGGTCCAAAGCATTCCCTTCTTCCAGGACGGTCAGGCTCACCACAACGGGACCTACCCCTTGTTGAATGGGAGCCGAGGGAGCGTGTCGACCACTTGGCTGAACCTGGGGGAGGCGCCGGCCAAGGTGGTGGCTCAGTTGGACTGGGAGGGCGGAACCTATGCGCTTCCCGAAATCACCATTGCTGCAGGAGCTTCCCATCGTCTGGACTTTGCCGAGCTGATCCGGCAAGCCAAGCCGGACCTGTTGGAAAGAGAGCTGAACAGCTCTTACCGAAAAGGATTCTTCCGCTGGTCGGCCCGAGGAGGAAGCCACAAGCTCCTGGCCCGAACCGAGGTCGAACCTACGGAAGGAGGCCGGTTCGGATTCAATTGCGCCGGTTGCTGCGTGGAGTTTCCTTACGGAGCCATAGAGCCGGGAAGCGCCACCTTTCCGGTGGGCTCGACGGCATCGTTTGTGGCCGGTGAGTACCGCAACACCTGTTCTGGGGGATTGTTAGGACCCTATCATGCCACTTCTCCTGTGCTTACAGTTCCCTCCCCCTTCAGTTGGAACGGATTCACGGTGCGGGCCGCGAGTCCGGGGTCGGGGACCCTCTCCTTCACCGCAACGGCCACCCGCTATGAGGTGATCAGCGGCATCTGCACGATGTTTACGGACACCGTTGCCGATTCCGGGCCCTCAACATCAACTAAAGTCGAAATAATCAGTGCAGACGTGACCAAGAATCAGATCAAGGTGAAACTTTCCCCGTCAGGCTTGTCCGGGGAATTTACCCTCAAACTGACGGGCCCGGACACCCACACGCTGCTCAACGCAGTCACCAGGGTTTCCGGCACACACACGGAAAGCTTCAATAACTCTAGTCTGCCGACCGGAGAATATAAGAAAGTTCAGGCTACCTGGAAGCCCAATGGTTCAATTGTATCGGCGACCCGCAACTACCGCATCAAAGTCTTGGGAAACTACCGGCATACGCGATACAACACGCCGATCGAGGCTCAGTGTGTAGGTAGCAGTTCGAGGCAGTTCCAGTACAACGATGACGGAGATTGTGGGGCCATCAACTGTAACACGGTGGACTGGACTTTAAACACAGCCAAGCCCAAATGGGTGAGCGAAGTCGCGCAGAACGGGAGCGGGGTGCACAGCACGGCTGGCCTGCTTTCCCAAGAATGGATATGCACGGAACCCAGTCCCCAGACTGGCGTCAGAATGAGAAAAGTCTCGGCTCCCTGTGCTTCGTGTGGCGGCACGTTGACGAAAAACAAGTCGGTAGCCACGAGTAGAGGCCATCCCGATTTGCCATGCGGCACCAAGGTATACGTTCATGGGGTGGGCGTCGTAACGGTTAAGGATACCGGAAGGGGAGTGGCTAGAACTCAGTTGGACCATTATTATGGGAAAACTGCTTGTGACGATGCTCCCTCGATTGGAACCAAAAAAACAATCAAGCTATTCTAGTGTCATGAATAAGAAAGCCGCAACACAAGGCCCATCGCTATGTTATTGATTTAATTGACTCCCACTGCAGGACAACGCAAACGAACTTATGAATTGGGACACTAGGGCGCCTATAACTCAACTAGGACAGTAGGAGATACATAGAATGTCTTTACTTAGACTAAGACTTCCCCTCACTGCGGCTACTCTGTGGATTGCGCTGCTGCTGACAGCTCTTCCTGCCGACGAAACGGAACTTAGTGGGCAATCGGAGAACTATGCCGCCACCGCCCGGTTGGCGGATGGGGTGCTGGATATCACCATTGTCAATAAAGTCTCTGGGAAGAAGGTTTCCAATCAAGTCGAGACCCGAGCCACCAAGCTCACCGGGATTCGTGTTCTCGACGCGGAGGAACAAGTTATCGTGTATGGAGAAGTCGGAAGCCGAGGCGATATTCGGTTTGAATTCGAGGCAGGCACCGCCTACTACATTGATAGAATTTACGGACTGAGAAGCGAATCGGAGCACTATTCGGTCTCCGTCCGGTTAAAGGAGGCCTATCCGCCGGAGGTCGAGTATAGGCGTCGGGTTCTGGATATTACTGTCGTCAACAAGTCTTCAGGGACGAAGATTTCTCGCCGGACTCCGGGCAGCACCGCTAAGCTCACCGAACTATATATCCTGGAAGCTGAGGAGAGGCTCATCGTTCACGGACAACTAGGGAGACGAGGGGATATTCTGAGCGTCGTCGACCTCAAGGATGCCTCCGTGGTGGATACCATTTGGGGCTGGGATGCTTCGTTCTCACCCGACAAGACAAGAGTTGCCTATGATTTCAGATATCCTCCCCACGCGATGAGCCAGCACAGGACCTCTGTCTTATTGATTTATGACTTCTCGGCTACAACTCGAGAGAACTCCTTCCGGGATGAGGACATGGCCGATCCCACCACCCGAGGCTACGTGATCTATCCGGAAAGAAACCGCAAGCTAGGCAAGCACTTCATTCCCGCCATGAGCGAGGCGGAACAGACAGACTTCCTGTCGCCCATCGCCTGGAGCCACGACGGTACTAGGGTGGCGCTTCTGGAAGGCGGGAGGGGAGACGCCTATTTGCTGTTTGCCAACCTTGCGAAAGGACTGGAGGCTCCTGAAGTCGCGCGAAGCCTGTTGGAAAAAGAAAGTTTCTACAAGCAACCGATCGAGACTTATTGGACGAGGGAATACGAGGATGCAACTGTCGGGGCGAAGAGTCTCCGGTTCAACAAGGACGACAAGACTATTGTATTCACCATTTGGGGTCAGGGCCCTTTCGAAGAACAAGAGGTCGTGATTGAACTCGATTGAGCCTCCACGGGCAGAACCCAAGGACCGGGCTATTCCCTCTACCTGTCGGTCCCCAACATTTCATCCCTTCCCTTGCAGAGTGTGCGACCGATTCCGCGTCAGAACTGGCACACCTGCCGACTCACCCCGCATCGATTCCCTGCTGGCCACTTCCCTTCGGCCGCCTTCTGCGCCTCACCTCGATGGGTAACATCCAGAGTGCCGGGAGCTTTCCATAAGGTCAGCAATTCGCCCGGCGCAGCGTCTGTAGCCGGCGTGCCGGCTGCCGAGCGGACCGATTTCAATCCAGCGAATCGTTGAGTTTTACGATCCGAACGGGGATGGGGATGGGGTGTGGAGATGCCGGGCTACCAAGAGCGAAGTGACGGCCATTGTGAATTATTCGGGGCCATGAATCGGATTTGTCGGCGGTGAGAACCAGCGTTTGGGGGAAAGAAATAGCGACGTTGCCAAATGGAAAGGACTGAGAGATGAAAACATTAGCCCTGGGTCTTAGCATATTGTTGGCGGGGATCGGATCTTCAGTGGGTTCGTCACAGCACAGTCCCGCCAAAGATCGTGCTCACATGGATTGGCTGTTGGATCGGATAGACGAAGCAATATCAGTTGAGGAGGGGATGTGCATTGAAGATCTTATGAAGGTATTTAGGCTTGAGGTGGGTATGCAGTCCGGGGATATCTTTGGTCCTCCCTTCGCTTCCAGATCTTTTAACGGTTTTTTTTCATTGAGGTCATGTGAATATATAAAGCTGGAGCCTTTTGCAAAATTCGTCAGGTAGCGGGATTTTTTACCAGGAAAGGTAAGGGGACAGGTCAGTCGCGGGACAAGTCCGATCTCTGTTGTATCATGGAGATGAGCAATCGACATGATGAACGGAGGTGGAACTTGTCCCTTAAACAAACCCTATCACGACACTGGTTCAGGTTTCAACGGGAGCTGTTTCCGTGGCTGGAGGAGACCCTGGGTCCCCTGGGCGAGCGCTACGAGCGGCTCGTCCGGGTGCTGGAACTGGTGCGAGTGGAGGAGTGGCTGCCCTACAACAGGGGCTGGCGGGGCCGGCCGCTGAAGGATCGTGCCGCGCTGGCGCGGGCCTTTCTGGCGAAGGCGGTGCTGGACGTGCCCACCACCCGGGGGCTGGTGGAGCGGCTGAGGACGGAACCTACCCTGCGCCGCCTGTGCGGCTGGGAGGCGGCGGGTGGGGTGCCGAGCGAGGCAACCTTCTCTCGCGCGTTTGCGGAATTCGCCGCCAGCGACCTGCCGGGGCGCCTGCATGAGGCGCTGCTCGACAGAACGCTGAAGGGCCACTTGGCGGGCCACGTCTCGAGGGACTCGACCGCCATCCCGGGACGAGAATCGCCGGCGCCCAAGCCCGCAACGACGGCCAGGCCGAAGCGCCGACGGGGTCGGCCGCGCAAGGACGAGCTACGGGCGAAGGAGCCGCGCCGCCTGCAGCGGCAGGCGTCGATGACGCTGGAGGAGATGCTGGAGGACCTGCCGAAGGTCTGCGACATCGGCGTCAAGCGCAACGCCAAAGGGCATCAGGAGAGTTGGACCGGCTACAAGCTGCACATCGACGCCATCGACGGCGGCATTCCGGTCAGTTGCCTGCTGACGTCAGCCTCGGTGCATGACAGTCAGGCGGCGATCCCGCTGGCGAGGCTGACCGCGAGTCGGGTCGACAGCCTCTACGACCTGATGGACAGCGCCTATGACGCGCCTGAGATCCGGGCCTTCAGTGAGCAGCTGGGCCATGTGCCGATCATCGACCTCAATCCCCGCAGGCGGCCGCAGTTGAAAGCCGAGCGGAAGCGGGAGGCGCTGGCTCAGCGCCGCATCGGCCAAGTGCCTCCCGAGGTGAGGCGCTACCGGGAGCGCTCGACTGTGGAGCGGGTGAACGGACGGCTCAAGGACGAGTTTGGCGGGCGGTACCTGAGGGTTCGCGGCCCGGGCAAGGTGTGGTGCCACCTGATGTTCGGCATCCTCGCGCTGACGGTGGAACAGTTGATGCGCCTGACGCTCTGAAGACTTGGCCGCCACCCCGAACAGAACAGCAGGTTTGCCCGCCGTAGGGCAGGGAGAGGGCAAGCTGTGCCCGCGCACGGCGACCGCCTGCGATCCGGCCCTCAGATCCGGGCATTTCCGCTTGAAAGTGTCCTTGCTGTCGGGTAATCACAAGCGGAACATCACGTTAGCCAGCAAAATGTCATGCTCCACTGCGAATTTTGCAAAAGGCTCGCTGGATAATGTTTTTCCTCAGACCCAGATTTCTAATAACTGTGGGCACTGTATGGTTTGCACCGCTACTAACGGCTTTTCCTGCTGACACCACTGAACTGAGTGGGGAATCGGAGAAATATTCAGCAACAAGCCGCTTAGCGGATGGCAAACTGAATACGATCATTGTCAACAAGGTATCGGGCCATAGAGTATCTACGGGGATTAAGACCAGGGCCACCAAGCTCACCGAGATTCGGTTTCTGGACAGGGAGGATCGGGTCATCGTTCATGGGAAAGTCGGAAGCCGAGGCGAAATTCGGTTTGAACTGAATGCCAAGCGTGCTGCCTACATTGACAGAATTTATGGACTGAGGGGCAAGTCGGAAAACTATTCCGTCTCTGTTCAATGGGGGGAAGCCTATCCGCCGGAGGTGGAATATAAACGGCGGGTGCTGGATATCACCATTGTCAATAAAGTCTCGGGCAGCAAGGTGTCTCGCCGGACCCCGACCCGTACCGCTAAGCTCACCGAACTGTACATTCTGGAGGATGAGCAGCGGCTGATCGTTCACGGAGAAATAGGGAGCCGAGGCGATATCCTGACCGTCGTCAATCTCAAAGACGCCTCCGTGGTGGACACCATTTACGGCTGGGATGCTTCATTTTCACCCGACAAGAGGAGGGTTGCCTATCGATTTAGATATCCTCCCCACGCGATGCACCAGCACAGGACGGCGGTTCTGCTGATCTACGACTTCTCGGCCACACCCCGGCAAAACTCCTTCCGGGATGAGGACATGGCCGACCCCACCACCCGAGGCTATGTGATTTATCCGCAGAGAAACCGGAAGCTGGGAAAGCACTTCATTCCCGCCATGAGCGAGTCGGAACAGATAGCCTTCCTGTCACCCATCGCCTGGAGCCACGGTGGGACAAGAGTGGTGCTGCTGGAAGGCGTGCAAGGAAACACCTACTTACTGCTGGCCGACCTTGCCAAAGGACTGGAGGCTCCTGAAGTCACGCGACTCATGTTGGAGAAGGAAAGTTACTACAAACAACCGATCGAGATCTATTGGAAAAGGCAATACGAAGGTGCCTTGATCTTCGCGAAGAACCTCAGATTCAGTAAGGACGACAAGTCTGTTATATTCACCACTTTTGATCATGGTCCTTTCGCAGAACAGCAGGCAATGATAGAGCTGGATTGAGCGAAACCTTTCGGGTTGGCACGAATGGCGCGACTTAGGCTGAGATTTCTGCTCATTGCAGTCCTTCTATGGGCTGCACTACTGCTGCCTGCTCTTCCTGCCGACGCAAGCGAACTGGGTGGCGAATCGAAGCACTATGCAGCCTCCGCCCGGTTGGCGGATGGTGTGTTGCATATCGCCATTGTCGATAAAGCGTCGGGGCGCAAGGTTTCCAATCGGGTCCCGACCAGGGGCAGCGCTGGGGACGGGCGGACCTTGCACGTGCGCAAGGCGACGCGGGCCGAAACCGATCAGAAGGCCATCTACGACGCCCTGGGCATCGATCCCGCTCCCGGAGGGGTCCGCAAGATGATCGTCTGATCCCCCCCATATCACCGGTTTCAATGCGTTTGTAGTGCCACTTGCGCGATTCTGTCTTCGTAACCTGTTGATAATAAGCGTGTACTCGGAAGCCGTGTTAAAGATGGGTTGGAGAAGATCACAGATTCTCTGAATATCGTCCCTGATGTGTTCAAAGCCGCTTATCTGTTTCTTCACTTCAATGATTGCTCTGCAACTCCTTTGCGTCCCGGCCGGTACCGGGTCCCACAGCGCAATGTCTACATTACCGATCTCACCCTCGGCGCATTCACAGACGTTCCTGACCTTCTCCTCAAGTGTTAAAAAGTAATGATGCCCTTGTTTGAAAGACCTCCAAATTTCCCGTGCGATGTTGGTAGTAATCAAATATTCGGGCGCCTCATCCAGCCAACACCCAGCGGACCAAGTAGTGTATTCCTCGTGGCTCTTAGCTATACCCTTCAATGCCGCGTTTTCTATATCCATTGCTGTAGGCTCCTCCAGTTTGGTCATATTGGCTTTGCACACGGGCCGACCAGTTGCTGGCCACTTTAGAAAAGAAATGTCGTTTCCCGCGGCGCGACCCGACGCGTGTCCTGCCGGTGCCTCTTCCGTCCCACCACCATGGTGCTTTCTCCTGTAAGCCTTTTGCAAAAATCCGTCCGTAGCGAAATTTGGGTTTGGCGCCAGTCATTCAACCAACTCCAGGATGCCCGCGGCACCCATTCCCCCGCCGATGCACAGGGTGACCATCCCGAACTGAACCTGGCGCCTTCGCATTTCGCCAAGCAGGGTTGCCGTCAGCTTGGCGCCGGTGCAACCCAGAGGGTGGCCCAGGGCGATAGCGCCTCCGTTGACGTTGACCCTGTCCGGATCCAGGCCCGATTGGCGGATGACCGCCAGAGCTTGAGCGGCAAAAGCTTCATTCAATTCAATCAGGCCGATCTGTCGCAGGTTGAGACCCGCCTGCTTCAATGCCTTGGGAATGGCTTGGACGGGTCCGAGACCCATCTCCTCGGGAGGTACTCCGGCAGTAGCAAAGGAGACAAACCGCCCCAGGATCTTCCAGCCCCGATCCTGGGCCATATCCCGGGAGGTCAGCACCACCGCGGCGGCGCCGTCACTCATTGGCGAGGAGTTTCCGGCAGTGACGGAACCGCTGGCGTGGAAGGCCGGCTTGAGCTGAGCCAGGGCTTGCAGCGTCGTGTCCTTCCGCGGACCTTCGTCCCGGTCAAAACGGCAGTGGCGCGTTTCTTTCTTGTCCTGTCCATGGGCGCCATCCGGGGTTAGCTCCAGCGGAACGATTTCATCCCGAAAGCGCCCGGCGTCCGTGGCCTGGAGCGCTTTGCGGTGGCTTTGCAGGGCGAAGCGGTCCTGCTGCTCACGGCTGATTTGGTATATTCGAGCCAGGTTCTCGGCTGTCATTCCCATGTTGAGATAGACGTCCGGATAGGAATCCACCAAGTGGGGGTTGGGCGAGAAATGGCGGCCGGCCTTGGGAATCAGGCTCATGCTCTCCGTTCCTCCCGCCAGGATAACTTCGGCCGAGCCGCACTGTATTCTTTCGGCGGCAAAGGCGATGGACTGCAGCCCCGAGGCGCAGAAACGGTTGATGGTGACGGCAGAGACCTCAACCGGCAGACCCGCCCTCAATGCGGCGATACGGGCCACGTTCATCCCCTGCTCCGCCTCCGGCATGGCGCACCCCAGGATGACGTCCTCGATTTCGCCGGTCTTCAATCCGGGGGTGCGCCGGACGGCTGCCGAGATCGCCACGGCAGCCAGGTCATCGGGGCGGGTATGTCTCAGGGCGCCCTTATTGGCTCTCCCCACCGGAGTCCTGGCAGCGCTGACGATCACGGCCTCTTTCATGGTGTCTCTTCTCGATGTGTCCGGTCAGTTTCGCAGCGGCTTGCCTCGCTGCAGCATGTATTGAATGCGGTCCTGCGACTTGCGTTCTCCACAGAGACCGAGAAAGGTTTCCCTTTCGAGGTCCAGGAAGTACTGCTCGTCGACTTTCTGCAGGCTGGTGCCGTCACCCCCGCAGAGAACATGGGCCAACCTGCTTCCCAGATGATAGTCGTACCGGCTGATGTATTCCCCCCGCAGCAACTGGTGCATGCCGATCTTGAGGGTGGAAAGCGCCGGGCGGCCCAACGCGGGCACCGCCAGCGGTGGATCGGGTTTCTGGAAACCCTGCTGGACCAGCGTCAGGACACGCTGCTTGGCATCGGCAATCAGGCGGTCGGGGTTCATGGTTATGGCGTCACCGGGGCGCATGAAACCCAGAGATCTGGCCTCCGGACCGCTGCCGGACACTTTTGCCTCGGCAATGGTCTCAAAGGATGTGCGCAGCCAGGGGAAAAGCTCCTGGTCCGACCGGGAGCGCTCCAAGCTGCGCAACACCATTTCCTTGGTGCCTCCCGCTGCCGGAATCAGGCCCACGGCCAGCTCGACCAGTCCCATGCAGGTTTCAGCCGAGGCCTGCACGGCCGCGCCGTGCAAGGCGATTTCGCAACCGCCGCCCAGAGTGAGCCCGAAAGGAGCGACAACCACCGGATGAGAGGAGTACTTGATCTCCATGTTGGCCGTTTGAAACAGCCGAATCATGCTCTCGATTTCCTTCCAGTTCCGTTCTTGAGCCAGGTGCAGGATCTGCACCAGGTCGGCGCCGGCCGAAAAGTTGGCGCCTTGATTGCCGATCACCATCCCGGCGAAGTCGGAACGCACCACCTGAAGTGCTTCTCGAATCATTTGAAGGGTGTCGCGCCCGATGGTATTCATCTTGGAGTGGAATTCCAGGCAGACGACGCCGTCACCGAGATCGATCAAACTGGCCCCGGGACTCTCGCGGACGACTCGTCCCGCCGCCTCTCTGAGTGAAGACAAGAGGACGATTCCTTCCGGTATATCGAGAGGGCGATAGTTCCCGGAGGGGCGATCAAAATAGGAGACGGTTCCCCGCTGGCTGTCGTAAAAGCGCTTTCGAGGGGTCCCCAGAGCCCTCCGGGCCAACTCCGGCACCGCTATTCCCTCAGCCTCGAGCCGGGACACCACCCTGTCGATACCCAGAGCGTCCCAGGTCTCAAAGGGGCCCAACTCCCAATTGAAACCCCACTTCATGGCGTTGTCGATGGCGACGATGTTGTCCGAAATCTCCGGGATTCGGTTGGCGGCGTAGACCATCACTCCACTGAGAGTCTTCCAGACCAGTTGACCGGCCCGGTCTTCGGAGCGAATCAGCACCTTCAACCTTTCGGAGGTGTCGGAAATGGCCTTGGCCGCCGCCAGTGAGGGATATTCGGCCTTGCGACGGGAGCAATATTCCAGGGACTTCGGGTCCAGGGCCAGGATATCCCCGCTCGGCATTTTTCGGTAGAAGCCCTGGCCGCTCTTGGCTCCCAACCAGTTTCGCTCAATCATCCGCTGGATGAGTTCCGGAATCTTGAAGAGATGGTGGTGTTCATCCCCGGGAACGTTGGCAAAGATGTTGTCCGTCACCCGTGCGAAGGTGTCGAGACCCACTATGTCCAGGGTGCGGAAGGAGGCGCTCTTGGGCCGCCCGATCAGCCCCCCGGTCAACTGGTCGATCTCGTCCACGCCATAGCCCTCTTCCAACACCATGTGAATGAGTTGCTGGAGGGCAAAGGTGCCGACGCGGTTGGCCACGAAGTTGGGAGTGTCCTTGGCGACCACGATACCCTTGCCCAGGCGATGGTGGCCAAGATGGCTGACGGTCTCAACGACCGCAGGCAGGGTTTCCGGAGTGGGAATCAGCTCCAGCAGCTTGAGATAGCGAGGCGGATTGAAGAAATGGGTTCCCAGCCAGTGCCGGCGAAAATCATGGCTCAGCCCCTCCCCAAGGCGGGCTACCGAAATCCCGGAGGTGTTGGTGCTGACGATCGATCCCGGCCGCCGAATCCGATCCAGATCCTGGAGCAGGCGAGCCTTGATGTCGAAGTCTTCCGAGACGGCTTCAATGATCCAGTCCACCTCTCCCAGCCAGTCCCGATGATCCTCCAGATTTCCAGGTTGAATGCGCCGGGAGTATTCCGGAAGAAAGAAAGCCGGCGGTTTGCTTCGTTCCGCCCTGCGAAGCCCCTGTTGCACCAGCCGCTGCCTAAATTGGGGGCTGGAAGGCGCCCATTCCTCGGGCTGCTCCTCGGGAGTCGGATCCGAAGGCGGGACATCCAGCAGGCAGACGGAAAAGCGGGCGTTGACCAGGTGGGCGGCAATGGCCGCGCCCATCACCCCCGCACCGACCACGCCCACCCGTTCAATCCTTTTTTTCATAGGGCGTGGTGGTCACTCACTCCGGTTTGGACGGGCTCTCCGCGTAGAGGGCTTCAATTTCATTTTTAAACCTTTTCTCGACGATTCGGCGTTTAACTTTAAGCGTAGGAGTCAGTTCTCCGTCCTCAATCGAGAAGTCCTTCTCGACTGGAATGACTTTTCGCACCTTTTCGAAAGAGGCCAATCCGGCGGTCGATTTTTCTACTGCGTTCATGAGGAATTCTCGAATCCGAGGGCTTTGGAGGAGTTCACCGTAGCTTCCAAAGGACAGTCCCTGGTCCCGCGCATAGTCGGTGATCTTCTCAGGGTTGGGGACCACCAGAGCGCACAGGTAGGGGCGCTTGTCTCCCAACACGACGGCATTGAGCAGAACCGGGCTGGCTTTGAGAAGTCTCTCGATCGGTTGGGGAGCCACGTTCTTCCCGCCGGCCGTGACGATCAGGTCCTTCTTGCGATCGGTGATCTTCAGGAATCCGTCCGGGTCCAGATGGCCGACGTCCCCGGTATGGAACCACCCTTCCTTAATCACCTCTCGAGTCTCTTCGGGCCTGTTGTAATAGCCGAGCATTACCGACGGCCCCCGGGTCAGGACCTCGCCGTCGTCGGCGATTCGCACCTCCAGACCGGGTAGCGGTTGTCCTACCGTTCCGAACCTGAAGCGGTTCGGCTGGTTGACCGCGATTACCGGTGAGGTTTCGGTGAGGCCGTAACCCTCCAGAATCAGGATGCCGGCGCTGAGGAAGAACTCGGCCAGGCTGGGGTCGAGGGGAGCGCCTCCCGAGATGAAGAATCGCAGCCGACCGCCAAGGCGCTGCTGCAGCTTGGCAAACACGATCTTGGAGGCGAGGAAGCGCTGGAAGGCCAGGCCGGGGGGTGGGGTGGTCCCCTGCAGGATGTGGCGGGTATGGCGCTCCCCTACCCCGAAGGCCCAATCGCTCAGCATGCGTTTCAGTCCGGAACTGAGCTGCCTGGATTCCATGACGCGGTCGTAGAGTTTCTCGAAGAACCTGGGAACGCAAGCCACCACCGTGGGTTGGACCTCCTGCATGTTGAGCGGGACCTTTTCGATGCTTTCGGCGTAGGCGATGCTCACCCCGCAATAGAACATGAGATAGTGTGCCACCCGTTCGAAAATATGGCTGAGCGGCAGCAAGGAGAGGACCCTGTCCTTGTGATCGAAGTCTAATACCCCGCAGAGCTCCAGGACGTTGGCCACGATGTTGGCATGGGACAGCATGACTCCTTTGGGCGGCCCGGTGGTGCCGGAGGTGTAGATGATGGTAGCCACGTCTTGGGGGCCGATCCCTTGACGGACCTTCAGATATCCGGCAGGGTCCCGCTGCCAGGCCTGCCGGCCCTGGTCCTGCAGGCTGTTGAAGCTCCGCAGGCTGTCCGATTCGGGTTCTTCCAGGTCCATGACCACGATGGTTTGGAGACTGGGGACCTTCGATTGAAGTTCCTTGATCTTCTCCAGTTGTTCCGTAGTGGACAGGATGATGATCTTGACGCCGGCGTCGTTGAGCAGCCCCTCGATCTGGTTGGAGGGCAGCGTCGGATAGACGGGAACGTCAATGGCGCCGGCGGAAAGGATGGCGATGTCTGAAACCAGCCATTCGGGCCTGTTTTCCGACAAGAGGGCGATACGGTCGCCGGGCTCCACCCCCAGCGTCATCAATCCCGCAACCACGCCCTGGACCTGGCTTCGGACTTCTTCGGAAGACAGAGGCTGAAAGCCGTCCTCTCGCTTGACCAGCAAGGCGTCAGGCCGGCTCTTGCGGGTTACGGCCTCCTCGAAAAGGTCAATAATCGTTTGTGGTGCCATCGGTTCCCTCGCACGTTCCCGTTTGTGAAATTAGGGACCATTCCCGGCTGTGGTTCCCAACCCGGAGATCTCGGTGATTATAACAAACCCGGGAAACCCTCCGCGCTGTAGGCTCGAACGGTCTGCCGCTGCCTGGATTTGACTCGGTCTCAAGGCCTGTTTAAACGCCTCTCGAACGGCCGTCTGATTGGCTTGACGCCTCCTGGTGGGTGTGCTACTTTCCCACGCTTGACGCCTCCTTCCGAGACCATTCACCGATGACGTCTCCGCTGAAGAAGACTCCCCTGCACGGGTTGCATCGAAAGTCGGGAGCCAGGATGGGCGCATTTGGCGGTTGGGAAATGCCCATCGAATTCTCCGGCATTGTGCGGGAGCATCTGGCCGTTCGGTCCAGGGCGGGTTTATTCGACGTCAGCCACATGGGAGAAATCGAGATCGATGGGCCGGGCAGTCTGGCTCTGGTACAGCAGGTTGCCTGCAATGATGCAGGACGCCTCGAATGCGGTCAGATTCAATACTCTGCCCTGCTCACCGAGCAGGGGACTTTTGTGGACGACATTCTGGTCCATCGGCTTGAAGCGAGTCGCTTTCTCCTTTGTGTCAATGCCGGCAACACCGGCAAGGATTATCGACACATTTGCCGGCAGAACCGGTTTGGGGCCAGGGTCACCGACGTCAGCGATCAATATGTCCAGTTGGCCATTCAGGGTCCCAGGGCCGAACCGATCCTCCAATCCCTGGTTGATCTGGACCTGGCTGATATTCGCTACTACCGCTGTCGAACAGGGCATATCCAGGGTGTTTCGGGCCTGATTGCGCGCACCGGATACACGGGCGAAGACGGCTTTGAAATCTACTTTCCGCCCACTGCCGCCGAGGCCGTCTGGGAGGGACTGAGCCGGTCGGGGATCTCCCGGGAGATGCTTCCGGCAGGACTGGGAGCACGCAATACCCTGCGTTTGGAGGCCAGGATGGCTCTCTACGGACACGAGATCAGTGAGGATACAACGCCCTGGGAGGCCGGATTGGGGTGGATGGTTCGCATGGACAAGCCGGACTTCACGGGAAAGGCCGCCTTGGCCGCCCAGCTTGAAAAGGGATTGCCAAAGAAGCTGGTCGGTTTCGAGATGCGGGGGCCGGGAATTGGCCGGGACGGGTATCGCGTGCTTAGAAACGGCGAGGAAGTCGGTTGGGTGACCAGCGGCAGTCCCGCTCCCTTCCTGCGGAAGAACATTGGACTTGCCTATGTGAAGGAAGGCGAAGCCTGCCTGGGGAACCGGCTGGACATTCAGGTCAGACAACGCCTGGTTCCCGCCGAAGTGGTGGAGACCCCGTTCTACCGAAGACGGAGGCATCGACCCGCCGGCCCTCGTCCAAACCCGGAGACCCCCTGATGAAGCTTCCTGAAGACTGTCGTTACAGCAAACAGCATGAGTGGATTCGAGCCCATGGAGATGGCGGGACCGTGGGAATCACCGATCACGCCCAAAAAGAACTGGGGGACGTTGTTTTTGTCGAGCTTCCTGAGATCGGCCAGGTCTTTGCCGCTGATGAGGTCCTGGCCAATGTGGAATCGGTGAAGGCCGTATCCGAGGTCTATGCTCCCCTGGCTGGAGAAGTGGTGGCCGTCAATTCGGCCTTGGGCTCCTCGCCCCAACTGGTCAATGAAGACCCCTACGGGGAAGCCTGGTTTGTCAGGATCAAGTTGGTTGACTCCAGTGACCTCGACAATCTTCTGACCGCCGATCAATACCGAAAATATGTCGAGGAGGAGTCCACCGGCTAGATGAGATATCTCTCAAACTCCTCCGAGCAGCAGGTTCTCATGTTGAAGTCCCTGGGCCTGCATTCGGTGGAGGATCTGCTCACCACCATCCCGGAGGCCATTCGTCTCCGCTCACCGCTTGACCTGCCTCCCCCCCTGAGCGAACCCGAGCTGCTGGATCGATTCGGCGAGCTGGAAGGCAGGAACGCGGCCCGGATCCTTTCCTTCCTGGGAGCCGGGGTCAACCAGCATTTTATTCCCTTGGTGATCGACAGCCTCTGTTCCCGGGGGGAGTTTCTGACCTCCTACACACCCTACCAGGCCGAGATCAGCCAGGGGACCTTGCAGGCCGTCTTCGAGTTTCAAACCTTCATTTGCCAACTCACCGGAATGGAGATCTCCAATGCTTCCATGTACGAAGGGAGCTCGGCTCTGGCTGAGGCGGTCCTGATGGCGAGACGCATCTCGGGTCGGAGGCGAATCCTGCTGGCCAGGACGGTCCATCCGGAATACCGGGCTGTAGTGGACACGATCACCCACCATCAGGACTTGACGATTCAAACCGTGGGCCATGGGGGAAACGGGTGCCTCGATCTGGGGGAGTTGGAGACTCGACTGGGAGAGGATGTCGGTGCGCTGGTGGTGCAGTCGCCCAATTTTCTGGGCAACCTGGAGCCTCTGGGTGTCCTGGCCGATCGCTGCCGGCGACAGGGCGTGTTGCTGGTGGTCAATATCGCGGAGTTGCTCTCCCTGGGGATCGTGCAACCTCCCGGCTCGGCCGGGGCTGACATTGTGTGCGGCGAAGCTCAGTCTCTGGGAATTCCACCCGGTTACGGCGGTCCCCACGTGGGTTTTCTTTCGACTCGACAGCAGTATGTCAGGAATCTGCCGGGCCGGCTGGTCGGCCAGACGGTGGACAGACGCGGTCAGCGTGGATATGTGCTGACCCTTGCGACCCGGGAACAGCACATTCGACGAGAAAAAGCCACCTCCAACATTTGCACCAACCAGAACCTGACTGCATTGATGGTGACCATGTTCTGTTCCCTGCTGGGCCAGAAGGGGATCCGGGAGTTGGCCATCCAGAACGTCGCCAAGGCTCAATACGGGCTTGCCGCTCTGAGAAGGCTTCCTGTTGAGATCCTGTTCGAGGGTCCTCGATTCAATGAGTTCGTGTTTCGGTTGAACCGCCCTTATGAAGAGGTAGCGGAGAGATTTCACGCCGCCGGCGTGATCCCCGGTCTTCCCCTGGGACGGTATGACCTCCGGCTTGAGAACGCCCTGTTGGTATCGATTACGGAAACCAAAAGCAGACAGGATATCGATCGCCTGGTGGAGTTGGTTAAAGCCGTGGCTTGATCCCGGTTTGTCGACCAACTTGTTCCTCCCACAATGAGCAACCCACCCATGAAGTTTGCCAGAACCGGCAGGCACCTCATCCTGAACGAGGGGCTGATTTTCGAGCGGAGCTCCCCGGGGCGGAAGGGCTATGACCTTCCTCGGTTGGATGTTCCGCCGGCTGACCTGGGTGCTGCCGTGGGAACCGACAACCTGAGAGAGCCGATCCCCGGTTTTCCGGAGGTCAGCGAGGTGGACGTGGTGCGGCACTTCACGCGTCTTTCCAGTTGGAATTACAGCATCGATGCCGGCATGTATCCCCTGGGTTCCTGCACCATGAAGTACAACCCCCGCCTCAACGAGCGGGTCGCCCGGATGGAAGGCTTGGCGGCGGCCCATCCTCTGACTCCCGAGTCTCTGGTCCAGGGCAGTCTGGAGATACTCAAGCTGTTGGGGGATTGCCTGGCGGAGATCAGCGGCATGGACGCCGTGAGTCTGCAACCCCCTGCCGGAGCCAGCGGAGAGTTGACAGGCGTTCTGATGATCCGTGCCTGTTTGAGCTCGCGAGGCAACCCCCGGCGCAAGATTCTGATTCCGGATTCCGCCCACGGAACCAACCCCGCCAGTGCGGTCATTGCCGGATACCAGGTTCAATCCTTGAAATCGGATAACCGTGGATGTATCGATCTCAACGAGCTGGACCGGGCCATGAATGAGGAGGTTGCGGCCCTGATGTTGACCAACCCCAACACGCTGGGGATCTTCGAGCAGGATATCGTGACCATTGGCCGGATCGTACACGAGCGGGGAGGGCTGGTCTACATGGATGGAGCCAACCTCAATGCCCTGATGGGGATCACACGGCCGGGGAGTTTTGGAGTCGATGTCCTCCACATCAACCTCCACAAGACGTTTTCCACGCCTCACGGCGGCGGCGGGCCGGGGGCCGGTCCGGTGGCAGTCAAACGGGTGCTGGAAACCTTCCTGCCTGTCCCGACCGTGGAGCGCCGGGATGACGGGCGTTACACCTTGAATCATGACCGTCCGGATTCCATCGGCAAGGTCAAGGCTTTCTACGGAAACTTTCTGACTCTGGTGCGTGCGCTGGCCTATATCCTGGCCAACGGGGCCGAAGGGCTCCAGGAGGCCAGCCAGGTGGCCATTCTGAATGCCAACTACATCAAACACCATTTGCGAGATGTTTATGAGCTGCCCTACGATGAACCCGTACTTCATGAAGTGGTGTTCTCCAGCAAGCGTCAGACCCGAAAACATCTTACGGTCATGGACCTCGCCAAACGCTTGATGGATTACGGCTTCCACCCCCCCACCGTTGCCTTTCCCTTGATCGTCCAGGACGCCCTCATGATCGAGCCGTCCGAAACCGAGAGCATGCAGGAACTGGATCAGTTTATCCACGCCATGAGGTGCATTGCCGAGGAGGCCGACTCCGATCCGGATCTCCTCAAACAGGCGCCGCATTCCACCCGAGTGAGCCGTCTGGATGAAGTCCAGGCTGCCCGCCGGCCGGTATTGCGGTGGCTGCCGGATGACGGCGGCGGCTAGATTATCCTTGACAACCATGGAGGTGCGTCATTATAAAGGGTGGAACTTGGCACTCAATGGAAAAGAGTGCTAATAACCACTCCTAAACACCTTATAAATAAGGAGAAAACTCTATGAGCCTCAGACCCCTGCAGGATCGAATCCTAGTCCAGCGCACCGAGCCGGAGGAGACAATCGGAGGCGGCCTGATCATTCCGGATACAGCCAAGGAGAAGCCCCAGGAAGGCATCGTCAAGGCTGCTGGCAATGGCAAGGTCCTCGAAAACGGCAAGAGATTGGAAATGACACTGAAGTCCGGAGACCGCATCCTGTTTGGCAAGTATTCCGGCTCCGAGGTTACCCTGGAAGGTGAGGAGTACCTCATCATGAAGGAAGAGGATGTGCTGGCGATCCTGGAGTCCGAGTGAGGCCGGCGGTAACAGCAGCCGGCGAGGCGGCTTCGGCTGGAAGATTCCGGGGACATAGGCCCAATTGGATGATTGGCAAGGAGAAAATTTATGGCTAAGCAGATTGTTTACGGGGAAGATGCCCGACAGGCGATCCTCCGCGGAGTGAACCAGTTGGCGGACGCGGTGAAGACTACCTTGGGACCTAGAGGACGCAATGTGGTTCTGGACAAGAAGTTCGGATCCCCGACCATCACCAAGGATGGCGTTACCGTGGCCAAAGAGGTTGAACTGGAGGACGCACTGGAAAATATGGGTGCGCAAATGGTCCGGGAGGTGGCTTCAAAGACCAGCGATGTGGCCGGTGACGGTACCACCACGGCCACGGTGTTGGCCCAGGCCATCTTGCGGGAGGGGATTAAGACGGTTGCGGCCGGCGCCAACCCCATGGCCCTGAAACGCGGCATCGATCGGGCCGTGGAAAGCGTGGTTCAGGAGATCGAACAGTTATCCAAACCGGTCAAGGGTGAGATGATTGCCCAAATTGGTTCCATCTCGGCAAACGGCGACGCCGAGATCGGAGCCATCATTGCGGAAGCCATGAACAAGGTCGGCAAGGATGGTGTGATTACCGTCGAGGAAGCCAAGTCCATGGATACCTCCCTGGAGATCGTGGAAGGGATGCAGTTCGATCGAGGGTACCTTTCTCCCTATTTTGTCACCGATTCCGATCGGATGGAGTGTGTGCTGGAAGACGTTTTTCTGCTGATTCATGAGAAGAAGATCACCAGTATGAAGGATCTGCTCCCCATTCTCGAGCAGGTCGCCAAAGTGGGAAAACCCTTCATGATCATCGCCGAGGAAGTCGAGGGCGAGGCGCTGGCAACTCTGGTGGTCAACAAGCTTAGAGGAACCTTGAATGTTGCCGCCGTGAAGGCGCCCGGGTTTGGAGACCGGCGCAAGGCCATGCTGGAAGACCTCGCGATACTGACTGGAGGAAAGGCCATCACCGAAGACCTCGGACTCAAGCTGGAGAATCTCCGGTTGGAGGACCTGGGACAGGCCAAGCGCGTGGTGATTGACAAGGACAACACGACCATTGTGGAGGGTGCGGGCGAATCCAGGGAAATCGAAGGCCGTGTGCGGCAAATTCGGTCCCAGATCGAGGAGATCACCTCCGACTATGATCGTGAAAAGCTGCAGGAACGACTGGCCAAGTTGGTGGGCGGCGTGGCCGTGATCAGGGTGGGAGCTGCAACCGAGACCGAGCTCAAGGAAAAGAAAGCTCGCGTGGAGGATGCCATGCATGCCACCCGGGCTGCCGTGGAGGAAGGCATTGTGCCGGGTGGAGGAGTCACCTTCCTGCGGGGGATTCCGGCTCTGCAACGACTCGAGCTTGAGGAGGACGAACAGATCGGTGTCCAAATCGTAGTTAGAGCCCTGGAGGAACCCCTTCGACAGATCGCCGCCAATGCCGGCATCGAAGGGGCTGTGACCGTGGAGCAAGTGAAAGCCGGTGAGCAGGACGGCTACGGGCTCAATGCGGAAACCGGGGAAATCGAGGACCTTGCCGCTGCCGGCATCATCGATCCGGCCAAGGTTGTCCGGACTGCTCTGCAGAATGCCGCCTCCGTGGCCGGCCTGCTGTTGACCACCGAGGCTCTGGTTTCCGAGCTTCCGGAGGAGAAGAAACCGGAGCCGCCCATGCCGCACGGCCATGGGGATATGTACTGAGCTAAGCCGGCGCTGTCAATGAGAGGCGGTCGGTGCAGGGCCTGCAGGCCGGTCCGCCTCTACTTTCTTTCACTCCGAACGGCCAGACACACTTCCCTGCCCTTTTCTCATGAAACCTTCCGCCAGAGTGCAATGGGCGGTTCTCTCAGCCGTTCTGGCCAGTCTGGGTCTCCTGCTGATCCCTTTTTGCGGCATGGCGTTCGGGTGCGGCTGCACCTGGCTTTGGGATGGGGCTGCCGCTCACTGCAATATTTTTCGCGACGGACCTCCCGATTGTCCCTGGTGCGCCCATGGAGCCGCCGCCGGAACGGTGGCCACGTTGGGAATCGGCGCCTGCCAGGTGCTGCTGGCCTTGCTGACCCTGAAAAGAACCGGTCGAGCCCTTCTGGCCTGTGTGGTCGGCGTGTCGACCCTGCTTCCGGCCGGGCTGTTTTTTGCCTGGCTGACGCGCCTGCTAGGGCTGTAGTCCCCTGTGTTATGATTCGCTGAAGTTTCAGGACCCTGGTTAACCCGAGTTTGACGCCTTCGAGGTGGAACAGTCAGCATGGCAACTCTTTTGGATGACTTTCTGGATGAAGAGCTGGAAACGCTGAAACGCAAGAAGCTGCACCGGTCTCTCAAGGTGCTGGAGGGCAAGCAACTGCCTCAGGCTCAGTTTGATGGCCGGTCAGTGGTGAACCTTTCCTCCAACAACTACCTGGGGTTGAATACCCATCCCCGCCTCATTGAAGCCTCGGCTCGAGCGCTGCGAGATTTTGGAGTGGGGTCGGGCGCGGTGAGAACCATCGCCGGGACCATGGGGATTCACATGGAGCTGGAAGAAAAGATCGCCCGGTTTAAGCAGGCTGAGGCCAGCGTCGTCTTTCAATCGGGCTTCACCGCCAACGCCGGAACGGTGTCTTCCATTCTGGGCAAGGGGGACATGATCATCTCGGACGAGCTCAACCACGCCAGCATCATCGACGGCTGTCGGCTGTCGCGCGCCCAGATCCGGGTTTTTCCTCACAAGGATACCCGGGCGTTGGAAAACATTCTGGGTGAAGTTCAATCGCTGCCCGGCAAAAAGCTGGTGGTCACCGACGGGGTGTTCTCAATGGATGGCGATGTGGCGCCTCTCCCCGAAATCGTGGAATTGGCGGAAACCTACGGCGCCATCATGATGGTGGACGATGCTCACGCCAGCGGGGTCCTGGGCAGATGCGGCCGCGGTACTGTGGACCACTTCGGATTGCACGGCCGGGTGGATATTCAGGTGGGGACGCTTTCCAAGGCCGTGGGATCTCTGGGTGGGTACGTCTGCGGGAGTCGCTCTCTGATTGAGTTCCTGTACCATCGTGCCCGACCCTTTCTTTTTTCCACCTCCCATCCTCCAGCGGTAGCAGCCTCCTGCCTGGCAGCCTTCGAGGTCCTGGAAGAGGAGCCCGCCCTGATCGAACAGTTGTGGCAAAACACTCGGTTCTTCAAGGCGGGCTTGACCCGTCTGGGCTTCGATACCGGCGCCAGCGAAACACCCATCACCCCTATAATGGTCGGTCAAGGAGAGCTGGCAATGAAGTTCTCCGACCAGCTTTTTAAGGAGGGAGTGTTTGCTCAGGGCATTGGATATCCTACAGTGCCGGAGGAAAAGTCTCGCATCCGCACCATTGTGACCGCCACTCATACCCGGGAACAGTTGGACTTCGCCCTGGAGGCTCTCGCCAGGGTCGGTCGCCGGCTGGGGATCATCTCCGGATAAGCGGGGCGAGCGTGCTTTCCCGCCCCACTTGACCCATACATTGCTCCGGACACATCGACATCCGGGAAGAAAGGAAGGCTCATGAAAGAGTTCAATCCCCCGAAGCGCATCCTGCTGGGCCCTGGTCCCAGCGACGTGGACCCTCGCGTGCTCAGCGCCCTGTCGATTCCCCTCGTGGGTCATCTGGACCCGGCATTCTTGCAGGTCATGGATGACATCCAGCAGCTCTTGCGAACGGTTTTTGAAACCGGGAATCGATTGACGATTCCCATTTCTGCAACGGGAAGCGCGGGCATGGAAGCCGCTTTCGTGAACCTCATTGAGCCGGGGGACCCGGTGGTGGTCTGTGTGAACGGAGTCTTTGGCGAGCGGATGAGCGATATCGTCGGGCGCTGCGGGGGGAAGCTGAATCGGGTTGAAGCCGAGTGGGGCGCCGGCCTTGACATGGATGAGGTTCGCCAGGTTTTGCATCGAACCCGTCCCAAAATCCTGGCGGCCGTCCATGCGGAAACCTCCACCGGAGTATTGACGCCGCCCGCCCGGCTGAGGGAGGTCCTGGCGGAATTTCCGGAAACGCTCTTGCTGCTGGACTGTGTCACCTCGCTGGGTGGGCATCCCGTGGGCATCGATCGACATGGGGTCGATTTCGCCTACAGCGGAACCCAGAAGTGCCTGAGTTGCCCCCCGGGACTGGCCCCCATAACCGCCTCGGATCGGGCCGTGGAAAAAATTCGCCGGAGAAAAACCAAGGTGCAAAGCTGGTATCTGGACTTGACCATGGTTGAAAAGTACTGGGGTGCGGACCGCACCTACCATCACACGGCTCCGATTTCCATGAACTACGCGCTCCGGGAGTCCTTACGCCTGGTCGTCGAGGAAGGGCTCGGGAACCGTTTTGATCGCCACCACCTGAATCATCGGGCGCTGGTAGCAGGCGTGGAGGCCATGGGTTTGCAGATGCTGGTCCAACCGGAAGATCGGCTATGGGTCTTGAATACGGTCCGGGTGCCCGATGGGGTATCGGACGCTGCCGTGCGCTCCCGACTGCTGAGCGATTTCGGCATCGAGATCGGTGGAGGATTGGGACCGTTGAAAAACAGGATCTGGCGGGTGGGATTGATGGGCACCTCCTCCCATCCGAACAACGTACTGATACTCTTGAACGCCTTGGAACGCATTCTCAGGCAGGAGGGATTCCGGCTGGGACCAGGTATTGGAGTGGACGCCGCTTCGGCGGTCTTCGACCGGGCTGAGCCGGTGGGGACCGCGGGTTAATCGCCGGCCCCACCCAGATGGGTCAGTCTGCCGAAAACGCCGGAATCCAATTGAGGGCGCTGCCGGGTCTCTCCCACCTCCCAAACCGTCAAATAGACGAGTTTCAGGATTGTCTCCAGCTTGCTGAAGTTGATCTTGTCCGCGGTATCGGTGGCCCGATGATAGTCGGGGTGGAAACCGGTGAACAGGAACAGAGCGGGAATGCCTTGTTTCAGAAAGGTCCAATGGTCGCTGCGGCGCATCAACTCCATGGCTTTGGGTTCCGCGGGGAATCTCAGGTCCAGGCCGGTTTTGTCGTTGCTGCGCTCGATGAGGGCCTGCAGCATGGGGGCGATGGATGCTCCCAAGATGTTCAGCGAATTTCGGTTGTCCTTTTCCCTTTGACCGGGGAGGTCACCGATGAGATTGGCGGCGTGCTGGGCGTTTCGTCCGATCATGTCCATCTGGAACATGGCCACCGTCTTTTGGAGCGGGATCGGGGGGCGTCCCACGTAGTGTCGAGAACCCAGTAATCCGATTTCTTCCGCACCCCAGGCCGCCAGCAGAATACTTCTCCCGGGTTTGGCCGGGTTCCTTTGGAAGGCTCCCGATAGTTCGAGCAGCGCCGTGGTCCCGGACGCGTTGTCGTCGGCGCCAAAAAAGATCCTGCCCTTGTCATCCACACCCATGTGATCGTGATGGGCCCCCAGGATGATGAACTCATCCTTGAGAACGGGGTCCGATCCCGGAATACGCCCCAACACGTTGTATCCGTGGAGCCGCCGCTTCCGATAGGAGACATTTATTCGAACCCGCCCCTGGAGGGAAAAGCTCTGCGGCCGGCCTTTCCTGTCGATCAAGTCGCGTAGCTTTCTGAGGGAATTGGCCGGGGATTCAGGCCCGGCCAATTGACGGATGAGTCGTTTTCCGGCCGCAAAGGTCATTCTCACCACCGGAATGGAGAGGGGATCCAGCCGGGCCGAAAGGTATGCCTTGGCATGGCGAAAACTGGATCCTGGAGAAGGAAGCTCTTCCTCGGGCGGCAGAATGAGCACCACTCCGGACGCCCCCAGGGCCGCCGCCCGAAGGGATTTTTCCACGGGGTCGGCGAAGTGGGTGGGGCCAATCCGGCGGAAGGCACTGTCCCGGGGGGTTCCGCTGAGCATGATCGCGACCTTGTCCCGAAGGCCGACTCCCCGGTAATCGTCATAGTGAAGACCGGGTGCCGTCAGTCCGTAGCCGACGAAGACGACTTGCTTGCGTCTGACCGATGCATCCGGTCCCCAGGAAGCCGGCAGAAAGTCCTCACCGGTCTTGAAGGAAACCACCGAGCCTTCGGCGTTTTCGAATTCCAACAGGCCGGGCTGTCGAGGAAGCCCCTGGCTGATCCCAAAGGAATGTATGAAATCCGTGGAATGGGGCACCGGAAGCAGACCATGCCCCTCGAAGACACTGGCAATGTAGGCGGCGGTGAGCTCGGCCTCGGGGCTGCCGGTAGCCCGGCCCTTGAAATGGGAGGAGGCCAGGAATTTCAGCCTGGCCCGGATGCGTTCCTGGCGGATTGACTTCAATCCGGGGGAAATCTTCTCAAAGGAGACTGCCTGGAGTTGGCAGGGTAGAAGGAGCCCCGGAATGAGGAGGGCCAGCAGCCATCGAGAAGAGGTGAGGTAGCGTGATCTGAACTGCGTGGCGCCCTCCTGTTCTCCTGGGGCGGGGCCGGCTAGGATCTGGTGTCCTGTCTCAGAAATAGGATTACCATCTCCGATGGAGGTCCCACAGGGAAACTGTTGGTTTGAGAGACCCTTTGCGTTTCAGTGAACAGGCACCGTTCTGCACCCCCCGGGGAACCTCCATCGGCCCATTGGGTTCGGGCGGAACGGCACCGTCTTCGGCGTCGCTCCTCCTCACAATGAATGAGCATTGCCTCATCGTCGCTCCTTGAATCCGGCGCCGTTGCGCTCCGAAATATGGCAACCCTATTCCTGAGACAGAACACGAGCCGTACGCGGTTGAATCCACCGTTGGTAGGCTTCCGGGGTGTCGACGTCGATCAGGATCTCATCCGATTTCCATTCCAGGTGGCGGATTTGCCGGCGATGCTGTCTGACCACGGCAACGGCGCCTTCGGCCGGACTGGCGGCCAGCAACTCGGGAAACAGTCCTTTGGCAAATAGGACCGGATGTCCTCGCCTTCCCTGAAAGGTGGGAATCACCATAGGATGGTCCCCCTGGCTGAAGCAGCCGATCAGCTCGTCGATCAAGCTGCTTTCAACCAGGGGATGGTCGACCAGGAACAGCATCAAGCCGTCGCAATTCTCCGGTTCGAGGGCCCGGATACCTGCTTGCAGGGAGGAGAGTTGCCCCTCCAGGTAGCGGGAGTTGATGACGGTGGCCGCCTTCAGATCGGGCAGACGATCCAGAATTGTTTCCGGACGGTGACCCAGCACGATCTTCACGTCGACCAGCCGGGAGGCGCGCACCTGATGGACGATATGCTCCAGGAAGGTGGTGCCGAAGATCGGCAGCAAGGCCTTGGGGCGCCCCATGCGCTGCGAACGACCTGCCGCCAGTATGATTCCGCTGACCCGTTTGTCCATGGGGGTCGCTCAATTCCCCGGGGGCCCTACCGGTCGGAATCCGACTCGTCGCGGGGATAGGAACCCAGAATCTTCAAGTGCCCGGCCAGTTCTCTCAGATGAGCCATGGCTTTTCTGCAGCGCCTGTCTTCCAGGCTGCCGGCGAAATCGACGTAGAACAGGTATTCCCAGGGCTTACCGTGCAAGGGGCGGGATTCGATCTTGTAGAGGTCGATGTCCCGTAACGCGAAAACGCTCATCGAACGAAACAGGGCCCCCGGAAGATTCTGGATGGAAAAAACAATGGAAGTCTTGTTGGCATCGGGAATCCGGTGACGGCCCTTGGCCAGCAAAAGAAACCGGGTGAAGTTGGCAGCGTTATCCTGCAGATTCTCTCGCAGGATGGTCATCCCGTACAAGCGGGCAGCCAGTTCACTCGCAATGGCGGCGCCGTCAAGGATCTTCTCTTCCTTGATTTTCTTGACGCTGCCTGCGGTGTCGTAGGTCGGGATGATCTCCAGCTTGCCCAACCGAGCGGTGTTTCTGCGGCACTGCATGAGCGCCTGGGGGTGGGAAAAGACGCGACGGATTTGAGAAAGCGGGACCCCGGAGTTGGCAATCAGGTGGTGCACAATGCGAAGCTTCAACTCTCCGACAATCGTGAGCCGGTGGCGTAACAGAAGATCGTAGTTTTGATGGATGCTGCCCGCCAGCGAATTTTCGATGGGGATGACCCCGAATGCCGCCTCTTCCCGCTGGACTCTTTGAAACACCAGGTCGAAGGTCACACAAGGAATCAGGCGGCGGGCGCCGGGGAAAAAACGCCGGGAGGCGATCTCACTGTATGCCCCTTGCTCGCCCTGATAGGCAATCACGGGTTGTTGGCCAGACGGCATGGTCGTCCTGCCTTCGGCAGTCACAGGCGTGACATCTTCCCGGGCCAATGCCGGGAAATGCGAGAATGCGGCTGTTCCCTCGGGACCCCAATCGGGTTACAGGTCCCGTTGACAAACCGGAAGCCAGTACTCGACAATGTGTTGCCCCGCATTGGGCCGCCGGGAAGGGCCCATCGGAAATACTTCTGGTGCTGGGAGGAGGAGTCTGATGCGAATATTGCCGTTTCGGGGTTACCGCTACAATCCAAACCGTATTCCCAACCTGGACGATGTGATCTCCCTGCCCTACGATCAGTTCAAGGGATCCCGAGACGACCGGTTCCACCAACGGCATCCCTATAACATCGCTCATCTTATCATGAACCCGGAGACCAGCGAGGATTCCCCGTCCTGGAATCGATACACCCGATCCAAGGCGTTGCTGGATCGATGGATGAAGGAATCGGTCTTCCTGCAGGACAACCAGCCCAGCATTTATCCCTACTATCAGGACTTTCCCGTCGCCGGAGGGACCACCCGAACCCGCAAGGGATTTGTGGCCCTGGGCGAAGTCACCGACTACTCCCGGGGCATCGTGCGGCCCCATGAGCGCACCATGGCCAAGCCCAAGCAGGATCGCCTGGAACTGCTGCGCTCCACGCGAGTCGATTCGGGAATCATCTTTGTCCTTTACTCGGATCCCGAGGGGGAGATCGAGTCCCTTCTGGATGAGGCAATCCGGCCGCAGCCTGCCATCTCGGCAGGCGGTCCGGACAAGATGTTGAATCGGTTGTGGCGGGTATCGGACCCACCGGTGATCGCTCGAATCCAGCAAGCCATGCAAGACAAATCCGTAATCATCGCCGATGGCCACCATCGCTTCGAGGTGGCGGTGGAGTTCAGCCTGGAGGCCATGAAGCATCGGTCCGAGGACCCGGCTTGGGAAAACTACCGATTCAAGCTCTTCAGCTTTGTTCGGCAGGAGTCTCCGGCAATTTCCATCTTGCCGGTGCACCGCATCCTCAGACACCTGGACGGGTTCGAGCCGGCCCGCTTTCTTCAACAACTTGAGCCCTTCTTTTCAATTGAGGCGACCGAGGTCAGTGCCGGCGTTCCGGTTGAAAGGCTGGAGGAATTCCTGGAACGAATGCGGCTTCAGCAAGCCGCGGGGCATGCGGCATTGGGAGTCTACCTGCCCGGACTGGACCGGTTGGCCCTGTTGACCTATCGAAAGGAGGCAGCTGGGAGGCTGGATTGGCCGGGGGACAAGTCCGAGACCTGGCGCCAATTGGATGTTTCCATCCTTCAGGTGGCGATATTGGACCGGATACTGAACCTCGGGGAGCGGGAATTGGCCCAGGGCAATTTTCTGGAGTATGTGAGCGAGGCACGCGAGGCGGTGCTGAGAGCGGCGGACGGCTCCGGTCAATGCGCCATTCTCCTGAACCCCACACCCATGGAACAGGTTGAAGCAGCGGTGGAGGCCGGAGACCTGCTTCCCCAAAAAACCACCCACTTTCACCCCAAGCTCATGGAAGGTCTGGTGTTTGCCAAACACCTGTAGCACGCATTCCTCAACAAGGGGCTCCAGGAGTAAAAACCCCCAGAAATCGACCATCCCTTCGCGACCCTGGCATCCCGTCTCGGTTCACCTCAACGCCTTAGTGTCCCTTCGTGGTCCTTCGTGGATAACTCTTTTTTCTCTTGTTTCAGATAAGCCGGGCCCCCGCCCTGCCGGGCGGATCATACGAGAGTGAAACAATCGGAAATCGATAATCCTTTCTCGACCTTGGCATCCCGTCGCGGTTAACCTCAACGCCTTAGTGGCCCTTCGTCGTTCTTCGTGGCCCTTCGTGGATAACTCTTTTTCTTTTGTCTTTTTTCTTTTGTTTCAGACAAGCCGGCTCGCCGGGGAGAGCTGCGAAACCAGGCCGCGAAGCGGGCAAGACCCTCTTCAAAGGGGACTTTGGGAGCGTAACCCAACACCCTGCCTGCCTTGCTCAGATCGGCATGGGTGAAGGGCATATCAGCCGGTTGATCTTCCTGCATAAGGACACGGGCCGGCTTGCCCAGCGCCTTCTCCAGAAGGTGAACCATCCTTTTGAGGGAGATTGGATTGCCGCTGCCAAGATTGAACAGTTCAAAGCGAGATTTCAGGGGCAAGGTCGCCATAATCCCATCCACAATGTCATCGATATAGGTGTAGTCGCGGGACGAACTGCCGTCTCCAAACAGCGTGACGGGTCGATTTCGCTCAATGGCGCGAGCGAATTTGTATATGGCCAGGTCGGGACGCTGCCGGGGCCCATAGACGGAGAAGAAGCGGAGACAAATCACCTCTAGCGGGTAGAGGTGGGCAAAACAGTGGCAGAGTTTCTCTCCGGCAAGCTTGGTGACCCCGTAGGGCGACAGCGGATCGAGACGGTGCTCCTCTTCCGAAAAAGGCGCTCGGCTGGTCTTGCCATAGACCGAGCTGGAAGACGCGAACAGGAACTTCCGGCACATTCCCTGGCGAGCCAGTTCCAGCAACCCCAGCGTTCCCTGAAGGTTGACTCGCTCATACAACAAGGGCCGGGTCAAGGATGACCGAACCCCCGTTCGTGCCGCCAGGTGGATGACGACCTCGTAGGATTTTCCGGACAGGGCCGATTGAAGCTCCTCTGGGTTGCCGATGTCCATCTGAAGGAAGTCAAAGCTTCCCCGCTCGGACACCTGCCTCAGGTTCTCTCGCTTGAGATCGGCAGGGTAGGCGTCGTTGAGGTCGTCCAGGATGGTTACCCGAGCCCCGGCGCCAATCAGGCGTTCAGCCAGGTGAGAGCCGATGAAACCGGCGCCTCCGGTAAGCAGAACAGGGGTTCCCGGAGAAAGCCCGGGAGGGGAGTTCAATGAATCTCCAGCATCCGGTCCACCGCTCGCTTGGCTCTCAGCCGGACCTCTTCCGGGACATCGACAACGTATCGGTTCTGGAGGAGTGAATCGAGGGTATCCTGCAAGGTGATTTGGTTCATGTGGGGGCAACGAACACTGCACAGTCGGAGCATCTCTTTGTCGGGGTTTTCGGCCGCGACGTTGTCTGCCATGCTGCATTCGGTCAGCAGGAGATAGCGCGGGGCCCGAGACTCTTCCACAAAACGAATCATGGCCGAGGTGCTTCCCGAGAAGTCGGCTGCCGCAACCACTTCCGGGCTGCACTCGGGGTGAGCCAGGACAATCACGTCGGGGAACTGTCTGCGCACGTTCTCGACATCATCCACGTTGAATTTCTCGTGAACCTCGCACTTGCCGTGCCAGCCGATGAGGTGGTACTCCATGTGAGGATCCTGCTTATCCCTGGGTATGGGCGTGTCGGTGGGGAAAATGATGTGTTTGCCGCTTTCGCGAGCCACGTTTCTGGCCAGGTATTCGTCGGGGAGAAAAATTGCCGTCTCGGTCTTGAGAGATTCAATCACCGCCAGGGCGTTGCTGGAGGTGCAGCAGATGTCACTTTCGGCCTTGATGTCGGCATAGGTGTTGACGTAGGTCACCACCGGAACCCCCGGAAACCGTTTGCGCAGATTGCGGACATCCTCGGCGGTGATGCTGGCCGCCAGGGAACAGCCTGCCTTCAGCGAGGGGATCAGCACCGTTTTGTGGGGACTCAGGATCTTGGCTGTTTCCGCCATGAAGTGGACCCCACAGAAAACGATGGGATCGCCATCGGTGGTAGCTGCCAGGCGACTCAACTCCAGGGAGTCTCCGGTGAAATCGGGTACCGAATGAAAAAGCCCGGGCTCCATGTAATTGTGTCCCAGGATCACCGCGCCCAGGTCGCCCTTCAATTGGTTGATGCGGCAGGCCAATTCGGCCTTGGCCCGGATTTCGAAATCGGGCATGATATCTTGCAGCTTTTCCCGGAGAAGGCGATAGGTTTTCAGGGCGTCTTCGGTCATTGGACTCCAACCTGCCGCCGTGTGGATCCACGGCAAGCGATGAATAGCAAGTGCTTGCAGTATAACGCCGATGCGGATTTGAGGCAATTTCGGAGGTGCGGTTGGCCTGGCAGGACCAGAAAAGATATCTACGAAGGGCGAAAAGGCAAAAAGATATCCACGAAGGGCCACGAAGAACGGCGAAGGGCCACTAAGGGGTTGGAGGAGGCTCGAGAGGGGTTCGCCAAGGGTCGGGAAGGGGGAAGAAGATATCCACGAAGGGCGAAAAGGCAAAAACATATCCACGAAGGGCCACGAAGAACGGCGAAGGGCCACGAAGGGGTTGGAGGAGGCTCGATAGGGGTTCGCCAAGGGTCGGGAAGGGGGAAGAAGATATTCACGAAGGGCGAAAAGGCAAAAAGATATCCACGAAGGGCCACGAAGAACGGCGAAGGGCCACGAAGGGGTTGGAGGAGGCTCGAGAGGGCTCCGCCAAAGGTCGGGAAGGGGGAAGAAGATATCCAGGAAGGGGCTGAAGTATCTGTCAAGCGGGTAAAAGATTAATCCGCGAAGCGACTCCAAGGGGTTGGAAAAGACTCGAAAGGGGTCCTTGAAGGGCCACGAAGAAAGACACTAAGGCACGAAATCATGTTCCCGTCGTTCGGTCTCAGCGTCGAGCATGAGTCGATGCCTGATTCACATCGATGGACAGGATGGACAGGATTTTTCCGGAGACGGCTGGCTTGTGTTCCCGGACATCCTCAAATCCGCACGCGATCATCGCCCGAGTCAGCGTCTCCTGCAGCAGCCTCCCGTCCTGATTATCCTGTGCATCCTGTGTATCGATGTTCCATTTATAGTCCTTCTCGATGGATCTGCCCAGTCGCGGGGGGCGGGCGCCCGGCTCGCAGGCAAACGGGAGTTTCCCAAAGGGGACAGGCCGGCTTTTAGAGAAGTCGCCCGCCGGATACCCCCCACCTCACCATCGAGACGACACCCCCGGGAGCGCGGGCGTCCCGCCCGCATGCTGTCCCTTCGGTTGCCGCTCAGTTTCCCTGCGATGTTGCAGCCGACCGCCCTGCCGGCGAGAACCGCATGGGCCCGGCCGAAGCAGAGGCAGGGCGCCGCTGCCGGTTGATTCCGGTGGAGGAGATGGTCGAAGCTGCGGGAGGATTTGTGCGGGCGGGACGCCCGCGCTCCCGGGGGGGGCTTCCTCCCATGACAGGGTCACACCAGCGGGACAAAAGTGCAGAAGCATTTTGGAGCCAGTTGTCGTTGAAGGAGGTCCATCAGTCCTCGTGCCTATTCGTGTTCATTGGTGGTTCGTCTTCATTGACGAACGGCTGTTTTTCCTCTGAGTGATGCGCACCGTCGTGGGGGGCGGGGGAAACAAAAGAAAAAAGAGTTATCCTTCGTTGATTGACGAACGGCTGTTTTTCCTCTGATGATCCGCACCGTCGTGGGGGGCGGGGGCCGAACTTGCCCAGGGTCAGCTTCCGTCGTGACTCCGCAACCGTAGTTGCCGGTGCCAGCGGGCGTAGGCCGCGATGTCCTTCCACCTCATGTTCCTGAGGCTCTTGTCTCCGTAAGCCGTCTCCATTCTCCATCGAAGATAGTTACGGGGTGGAAACGGCAGGAAGGGGAAGCGGCGATACCAACTTCGATCACGGAAGGTCCAGCAGATTCGAATGAGTTCCAGAAAGACGATCACGGACGGTGTCCCAAAACCCGATGCACCCTTCAAGAAAAATCCCGCAAGGTCCGATCGTTGCGGATTTCCTTTTCCAGCCGCTCGGCAACCTGCAGGTCGTATTCCTTGTGGTCGGGGGCCGGACGACAGTCCCGGTACTTCGCATAGCAATGGTAACAGATGGTCAACTTGGGAAATTTTCTAAAGTGCCGGTCAAAGCCCAGTAGACCCGGAACCAGGCTGATTCCCCAGGTCCAGTAGGCCAGTCCCAGTCCGAGCAGGAGATAGGCCAGGCCCGCCAGCTTGCGTGGATCCTCCCGCACGTAGAAGTCTCCTAGGCCGCAAACCGCGCAGCGGTCGACACGGTTCCGGGTGAGGTGTGCCTGGGTAAACCGCAGGGCCTGCACCGTGCTGCAGGAGCGGCAGCTCACGGGATTCCCCTTCTCCTGCGGCTGCGCCTGGCATTCACGATAGCAGCGCCGGCACAGGAATGTAATCCGCATGGTCACTCCTCGATGGCTCCCCTGCCCGCAATTGCGATCCGGATCTCACAGGATGGAGGTCTCCAGCGCCATTACTCCGCATGGCCCGTTTAGATGTCCAGGAACACCTGCAACCAACAGGCCGATGGACGCGTGCGGATCGTGAGTTGGTGGTAGGTGATTGCCTTGACGTCCAGCCGGGCGGTATGGCGCCCGAGATTGTATGGTTCTCCTCGAACCCGCGCCTCGAGGAGACGGGCCGACAGCCTGCCAATCTTGAAGTCTCTTGGGGCGAATTTCAAACCGTCGTAGAGGTAGAGCACTTCGGTCAGCCATCTCACCAGGAGTTGCTGTTGGTCCCCGGCCTCGATCCTGACCGGCATCGATTCAGCCGGAAGGACGGAATCCGGGTCGAGAATTACCGAGGTGAGCCCGCAAGCCGCCTGTTCAAAGGCCTCCGACAGCGTCTTCCCGTAGGCCTCGATCCCCAGATCTGCGGGGTGGTCCAGGAGCAGGTAACCGGATTCCATTGAATTTCTGGTTTCTCTCCAACGTCCGCGATGCATAGCCGGGCCGAGGATGAGTCACCGGGGCAGATTCACCCACAAGGAATTGTTCACGGCGGTGATCTCTTCCACTTCGGGACCGGGGAGGATCCGTAGATGCAGCCTTGGGGTGCCCCCGGCAGCCTGCAACCCGCTGAGGGAGACCACGGTGGTTATCGGGAGCAGGTCCACCAGTGCCGGCAGCGAGGAAACCTGGTGTTCAAAGATCACGGCCGCCTTGGCATTCCGGATCTGCAGCTTGAACGGTCCCGAAGAGGCCGAACCCAGGTTGTGAAGCGTTACTTCCCCCCGGTCGGCGCCGGCGTCGTATCGAAAGTCTTGAGGCCCCATCGCCAGGTCGGGAAGCTGCCAGATCGGAGTTCCCTTCTGCTTCTGCTCGACGCTGATGATGGTGGCCTTTCCCCCTCGAAGTGTCAAGGGAATGGAACTGTGACGCTTCAGCCTCAGAACCCTTCGGTTGAGGCCAAGGTCGACTTGCCCGTCGTTGTTGACATCTCTCCCTTCGGTGACCTCGTAGGTGCCGTTTTCCAAACGCCACACCCGCAACTGGACGTCGTCCAAGGTCTCGCCCAGGTTGAAGACGGTGACTTCCAGAGCATCGGGCTTGGCCAACGAAACCAGAGCCGCCACCTGCCCCCGGGTATTTTCCCAGCTCAGCGCGTGTCCCGCGTAAATCTGGTGATTGGCATGGGCAACACCACCCAGCCGAGCCCGCTGGGTTGCCCGGTGGGGAATAAGAACTCCGGCCGGGTCCAATTCCGCCTCGGTGAAAAGAAGACGGTTCTGTTCCAGGTGCTTGAGCAGTGGGGCCTGGTAGTCGAGCAGGTAGCTTTTTTTGCCGGTCGCCTCGTAGGCATATTGACGCGCCAGCAACCCCGCTTCCCTGAAGTGCAGGTGGCGGTTCCAGAGGTTCAGTTTGGGGAGCAGCTTCAGAAAGGGGCCGGGTCCAAAGGCTTCCTGAAGGAACGGTTGCCATCTGCCCGAGGTCGTCTGGGCGGTGTCGGTATGGCCGGCCTCTAACAGCCTGTCCAGCGGCCACAGGTAAGCCGGGTCGCCGGTTGCCCGGAAGACCCCCCACATCAGGTCCAGCATGGGTGGGCCGGGCAATCCCCGGCTCATGACATTGTCGGTAGGAAAATGGATGGCCAGGGAGAGTTGCGGATAGCGGTCCTTCTTCCAGTGGTCCAGCCGCGCTGCGGCATACTCCTTCAACTTCTGAACCAGGACCGGGCTGCGATTGTACTCGGCCAGAGTCAGCGCCGCGTGCCAGAGCAGAGGACTCCAGGCCTCTTCCCGGGCATAGACTCCCTGCCGGACCGATTCCGTAGCGCTCACCCGGGAGGATTGAAAGTGGCGATGACCCGCCGCATTGATAGCCGTCAGGCGATCCAGGTGACGGGAGGTCTCCATCAACATTTCGATCCAGCGGGGATTGCCGTAATCGAGAAGAGCCAGCATGGGAGCCAGATTCAATCCGGCCTGATAGGCTTGTCGGAGGGGCCTGATCTCACGGTTCAAACCCTTCTCCAGACTCCCGTGGCGCAAACAGGCCTCCATCAAGGCGACCAGGGAATCCTTGAGGCGGGGTGCCGGACCGTCCATCAGTGCTATCCCTGGCCAATGGGCCGCCAGCCGGGTGTCTCCATCGATCCCGCCGCCAAATGCGCCGTCCTGGATTTGCCGGTTGTCGATCCACCACTGAGCAATGTGCCGGAAATGGTCTACCAACTGCTTCTGTTGAACGGCCCATTGCGGATATGCGGGGGGTGAGGGTCGTTTCTCTCGATATTCGGGCGGGGTCGAATCGGGTTGGAGCAGTCCCTTGAAGGACAGGGCCATCGGATCCTTCGGTCTGGATTGCAACACCTCTTCCACCAGGCGGAAGGTCTCGTCAACACTGCTGAAATGCCGGCGAGCCGAGGTGAAATCCATGGACATCCAGTCCAAACGGCGGGTCAGCTTGCGCAGGCCTTCGCGGATCAACAGAAAGCGGCCCGCAAACAGATCGCTCCGGGAGGCTGGGTCCTCGGGCAGGCGCCATTGGGTCGCGGAACGCACCTCAATCTCTGCGTTCTGGAGATGCTCCCGGGAGAAATCGATTTGGTCGCTGGCAACGGTCATCCAAAGGGCCTGACCCGCAGGGACAAAGCGATCGCCAAGGTCCAGCTCGATTTCGGCCGGCTTTTCCGCCGACAAGCGAAAGTCCAGGAAAATCAAATCCCGCTGGGGAAGGATGGGATCCTTCACCGTCCAGCGCACCCTTGGATCCATGGGGGCGGACTTTCCGGAGCTGCCCATTCGGATCCGGATGGCCCTCACGACAGTGTGGCTCAAGAAAGGAGGCAGGAAAATGTGTCGGAGGCCCAGCCTGGGAGACGATTTCAGAGGGGCGGACGGCGGCTGATAACTTTCTTTGGGAACAGCGACCCAGGCCTCCCGGTCCCCGGGGAGATACCCGGTCCGCAGTTCGGTTCCCAGACCGAAGAACGATCTGACTTGCCGGGCAGACTGCCCTGGAAGATCGGCTGCCAGCTCAGAGGGCAGCAGTCGGTAAGTCAGCGACCCTCTTTCAGCGGTTTCGGTCTGGTCCAAAGGACCGTCCTGTATCGACAGGAGGGACAATTCGCGAACCTGTCCGGATTGGCGTTCCACTCGAATCCAAGGCACGGTGAGGGGTGCCTCCAGTGGCTTGACGGTCTCCCCACCCCTTTCTGAAGACAGGTCCCAAAGCCGCCGCCGGTGGCTTCCCTCGCCGGCGTAGATCTCTCCTTTCAGGTTTCCCCGCAGGCGGAGATGGTTGAAGGGCTCCTCTGGAACCTCAAGGCGCAAGGCCCGGCCCTCCTGCGGGTACCCCTCTATCGGTGGTGGCCAGGAGCTTTCGGCAAAACCATCCACGGCCGCCGGCGAGGAACGCTTGAGATCTCGGGCGGACAGGACTCTCAGTGAACGAACCGAGATGGGGGCGGTCAGCGGCAAGATGGCCTCTGGATGGTTCCAGCCGAAACGGTCGGCCCAGTGACCGGAACGCAATTCGGAGTCAACCTGTTTTGCCGAGAGGTGCCGGCCCGCCCGCCCGGCTCCAAGCTGGGACAGATTCGCGATCGCACCGGCGCTCAAGGCTTCCTGAAAAATGCGGAATTCGTCCACATAGGCCCGTCTTTCATTGCCCTGGCGGTGGTAGGGAGTCAAGGCTTGGGTGTGAATGCCGATCTGATCCAGCCACCTGCCGAAATGGTGCCTCCCCAGGTGGTTGCCGACCTCCCGGCCGTCCACGTAAAAGCGGAGTCCTTCCAGCTCGTGCCAGCTAAAGGCCAAAAAGAACCAGCGGCCGGCAACGACTTCAGCGCTGTCCCCGGCATCCGCCTCCAGAATACGGGAGTCCCGGTCGAAGAGCCTCAGTCCGAGGGTCTTCCCCGTCCAGAAAAGGTGAGCGAAGAGGTGGTCTGGGGAGTGAAGCTGCCGGGTGCTGATTCGAAGGATGGAAAAGGGAATTTTGCCGGGGGGCTCGTCCAGTTGCCACCAAAAGGATAGTGTGCCGTGTTCGGGATAAACATTGCCGCCTGCGGCAAAACTGAGCAGGGCTCCCCAGTCCAGGAAGAGGGCTCTTCCCTGCCGGCCGTTCCTGGCGATGCGCAGCCCTCTGTTGCCCAGGGGAGAGGCGTCCCCCGCCGCCCGGTCGGCCAGCACCTTCTGTTCAAACGAAGCATGGAAGAGGAGCGCGGAACTGTCCTCTGCAAACGATCGCTCCGCCGAGGCTGCCGGCAAGATCGCGGAAAGCAGAAGGAAAGCGGCCCGAGGGTGTCGTCTGATGTGCGTGCTCACCGGGAGAAATGCGGGCTGGCTAGCGGATCCCGCTGAATTTTTCCTGCAGTAGACGAATCTTCTCCGAGAAGGAAAGATTGGAGGTGTCCGGAAGGACTTCAGCTTCGGGGGCCTTGGATTGCTTGCGCTGAATGGCGATGGTCTTGACTCCGGTGGCCTGATGTCTCTTTCCCTGGCGTCTTTTGCGGCCAAGCGGTTTCTGTTCCGACTTGCCGGTGCTCCGCTTCTCTTGACGGGTAGCGGATTCGCGGGACGATGCATCCGCCGGTTTGGGCGAGGCTAGACGCGAGTCTGTCTTTGGAGGCATTTTCTTTTTGCGCCTCCCCGGGTTTTCCCTGACCTGCAGGGCCTTGATCGAAAGCGAAATCCTGTTGGTGGAGGTGTCGACCCCGATGACCTTTGCCTTGACCACCTGACCCACGTGGATTGCCTGGTTTGCGTCTTGCACGAAACGGCTGGAGATTTCGGAAATATGGACCAGACCCTCCTGTTGCACTCCGATGTCGACGAAGGCCCCGAAACTGGTCACGTTGCTCACCGTACCCTCGACCAGCATCCCCTTATGCAGATCCGACAGCTCCTTGATATCGTCGCGAAATGAGGGTGGAACAAAGACCTTCCGGGGATCCCGCCCCGGCTGGCGTAGTTCCCGTCTAATATGTTGCAGAGTTGGAAGTCCAACCCGATCACCCGATAATTTCTCCAGATCCGCTTCCTCGAGTTTCTTGGGATTCTCAATCAGTTCGCCAACCGTTGCCTGGACCGATCGAGCCATTTCCTCCACCAGGCCGTAACGCTCGGGATGAATGGTCGTTCGATCCAGGGGCTGGGCGCTTCCCTGGACCCGCAGGAAACCGGCGGATTGCTCGAAGCAGGTGTCCGTAAAGCCGGGGACCTCCATCAGTTGGGAACGCGAGGAGAACGACCCGTTCCGCTGACGGAATTCGACGATGTTCCGAGCCAACCTGGCATTCAACCCGGCGACGTAACCAAGCAGTTCCACCGGTGCTCTGTTCAGATCCACGCCCACATGGTTGATACAGGACTCCAAGATTCCATGCAGCTTCTGCTTGAGGCGTTTCTGCTCAACCTCCTGTGAATTGGGGCCCAAAATAATGGCCTTCGGTTGAATCTTTGCCAGCTCGACCAACGGATCCTGTAATCGCCGGGCGATGGAAATAGCTCCACGAACGCCGAGGTCCAGCCGGGGAAATTCCTTTCGAGCCCCCTCCGAACTCGCATAGGCCCCAGTGCCTCCCTTGTGAACGATGGCGGAGAAGATCGGTTGCCGCTGGGACTGGCCGGTCTCCGGGTCGGCCTGGTTGCTCGGAGTCGGGGTGGGCGAGGGTTCAATGGCCGTCAGGGTCCCGCTTTCAGTCGGGGTGGCCGAATCCGTCCTGCCGCTCTCGTCGCCGTTTTCAGCGGCAGTGCTTTCCATCCCCGCGGAAGGCTCTGAGACCGTCGAGATGGAGGCCTCCTCGGATGAGGGGTGCGCCGTGGCGCTTCCCCGATCGGGATCTGCTTCCGATTTCTGTCGGGCTTGATCGGATTCCGCCCCAGCCTCCTCCTGGTCGGCGGTTGCAGGAGAGTCTTGCCGCGCGGGATTCGGCTCTTCAACCGCCTTGGTTTCGAGAGTCCGGCTGGCTCCTCCAGGAATGGAAGGCTCGCTTGCCGTCCGGCCGTTGGTCTTTCCCTCCTTGTCAGTCGGCGGATCGGACTTGGCCGCCTTGCCGCGAACCAGGGAGAGATCGAAGGAATGCCCGGCATGGTATTTGGCCAGAAAACCCTTGACGAAACGGTCGATGTCTCGTGACCCGACCCCATTGCCAATGGCGATGGCGCGAGTTCCGTGGCGTTGGATGAGCCGATAGAGGATGGCTTCGGCCCGGTCGCTGTTTTTGCGCGGCAACCCGGGTCCCAAGGTGGCGTGCTCACGATAGGCCCCGCTTGCATCAATGACCGCTATTCTGCAGGCCGAGCGGGCTCCAGGATCGATTCCCATGACCGGCACCGAACCCACCGGGGGAGCCAGCAGCAAGTTCGAAAGGTTGGCCTGAAACAGTTTCAGCGCTTCGTTATCGGTTCTTTCCTTCAAGTTGGACCGTATTTCGCCCTGGAGAAGGGGCTTCAGGGGGTGGAAGTAGGCCGCCTGGATGGCTTTCTCGAGATGGGGAGCGTAGGGGGAATCGGTCTGCCGGATCACCTTCTCCCGGATCACCTGAAGCGCTCTATTGTCGTCCATGTCGATTTCAAGGGTCAGGATGCGCTCCCTGACGCCGCGCCGCAGTGCCGCGATGCGATGGAAGGGGATCCGGGAGACTTCTTCGCGGAAGTCATAGAAACTGTCGTATTTGGTCTTTTCCCCTGCTTTGCCCTCCACTACCTTCGAAACCACTACGCCTTCGGAGGACATCAATTGCCTGAGCGAGCCTCGAATGACGGCATGTTCCGCCAGCCACTCGGCCACAATGGCAAGCGCGCCCTGGATGGCTTCCTCCCTGGTGGCGACGGCCTTGTCCTCCGAGAGATATTTCTGGGCGGTGTCGTCGATGGAGGACTCGCCGCTTCCCTGCTCCCAGAGCTGTTTGGCCAGAGGCTCCAGCCCCTTTTCTTTGGCGGCGGATGCTTCCGTGCTTCCCTTGGGCTTGAAGGGACAGTAGAGATCCTCCAGCCTGTTTTTGTCGTAACAACCCTGAATCGTTTCCTTTAGCTCTTCGGTGAGCTTGCCCTGATTTTCAATTCTGGCCAGGATCGAGCGCCGCCGCTTCAGGAATTCCTGATATCGGCCATAGCATTCCGCAATGCGGCGAATCTTGGGCTCGTCCAGGTTTGCCGTGACTTCCTTGCGGTAACGGGCGATGAAAGGGATCGCCGCCTGCTTTTCCAGCAAGTCGAGGGTAGCGTCAACCTGCTTAAGGGAAGTTCCGGATTCTTTGGCGATCTTTTGGAGTAGGGTTGGATCCAGATCCATGCGGTTCATTTCCTGCCAGCGAGGCAGTCATTATAGCAGAAGAAGCTCGGAGCCGACGCCCCTCGCGCCTTCCTTACGAAAGGAAACGAGTCCCTGGTCCGGCCGCGGTAACCCCCTCCAGCTTGAGAGTGGCCTTGGCTGTGCCCAGGGGCTGTGGAAAGTTCAAGTCCCCCTGGTGCGGGCTCCAGCCCGCATTTCTCACCAGGACGCTGAGCATAAGGTCGAAACGTGCTTGTCTTTAACATCTTGCGGCGCTTTGTTTGGAGTCTTCAGAGTACAGACTGAGCTGGGCGCGCCCTGGCTTGTTCTTTTCCCCTCAGCGCGCACATGCTCCCTCGACCGTAGTGCCGGCTACGCTCTTCGGTCGCGAGCACGCGCTGAGGGAAAAATTCCGGCGCCATGATCGCACCCCCCGGAGAGAAATGCAGGTTAAGTTCCCTGGTGCAGGCTCCAGTCATTCGTCTTGGGTCAACTCTTGGTCAGAGCCAGTATCCGATCCGCCGCGCAATCCAGGGCGTTCCGGAGTTGGCTGGGATCGTTCCCGCCGCCCTGGACCAAGGCGGGTGTGCCCCCGCCCTTGCCCGATATCATTCGGCTGCAATCCATCATCACCGGGCGAAGGTCGCCGGGAAGAGACTCGCTCCTGGCCAGCAGGAGTTGTGCCTGGGCGCCGCCGTTGCCGAGCAGAGCCCAGCAAGGACCGCAGGCCAGAAGGCGTTGAGCCAGCAGGGTGATGAATCCTCTCTCTTCTCCCTCGAATAGATGCCGGACAATGCGGCCCCCTGCGTTGGAGGGTGCCTGACCGTAAAGGTGTTGCGCCAGCAGGTCAGCCAGCCATTCGTTTTTTGCCTTCAAGTGCTTGCGTATGGTTTTTATTTCCTGCAACTGCTTTTCGACTCGCCCGGGAGCATCCTGACGGGCGACTGAGAGCCCTCTGGAGATTCGATCCAGGTCTCCCAAGTGGCGTCGAAAAGAGCGGAGTGAACGCCGGCCGCAAACGAATTCCAGGCGAGTCCGCCGATTCACCCGCTCAACCCGGTTGATGAAAATTCCACCGATCTCCCCGGATAGGCTCACATGGGTGCCGCCACAGGCAGAAACGTCGAAGTCATCGATGGTGACCACTCTCAGGATTCCTTCCCGGCTGCTCGGCTTGCGCAGGTTGAGTCTGGAAGCCTCGTCGGGGGGCACCAGTCGTGCGGTAACGCTCCGGTTCTGGTAAATGATCGAGTTGGCCAGATCTTCTGCTGAGCGGACAACCTCCAGGCCGATCTCCGCCGCTTCGAGATCGATGGTGGAATACTCCGCACTGAGGTGAAAACCGATGGTGGCCAGTGAAGCGACTCTGACAAAGGCCTGTGAAAGGATATGTTGTCCCGTGTGCTGCTGCATATGGTCGAAACGTCTTGGCCAATGGACACTGCAGTGGACCCGGGTCAGGGAAAGAGGGTGGTGCAGTCGATGGATGATGCTTCCATCGGCCCCATCCACCGCTTCAACCACCGGATGTCCCTCAATGGACCCCAGATCATGGGGCTGGCCGCCAGAGGTGGGATAGAAAGCCGTTCGATCCAGTCTCACTTCAAAAAATCTTCCCACCTGTCCCCCTTGAACAACGCGGGCGTCGAACTCAGTCAGGTAACTGTCCGAATAGTAGAGTCTGTCGGTCATGGGAAACCACTCCAGGGGAAAATGGCTTGGCGGCAGTGGTGTTCAGGTTAGAAAAATCAGGACTCAAACAGGTGAAGGTACTTCAATCCCGATCCGGTGTTGAAGAGGACGACTTCGTCCGAAGATTCGATGAAACCGGATCGAATCAGTTTCTTGAGAGCTGCCAGGGTAGCTCCGCCTTCCGGGCAGGCGAAGAGGCCCTCCCGTCGGCCGATTGCTCTGCTCTCGGCCAGCATGTCTTCGTCGGTAACCGCCACCGCCGTGCCGCCGCTTTGCCGCAAGATATCCAGGATCAGAAAATCCCCGATGGCTCGCGGTACCCGCAACCCGGCTGCCAGCGTGGCCGCGTGGAACCAGGGCTGGCATCGAGGACTGTTCTGCTTGAATGCCCTGACCACCGGAGCACAACCGGCGGCCTGAACGCTGACCATCTTGGGCCGCTTGGAAGAAATCCATCCCATTTGTTGCATTTCCTGGAAAGCTTTCCACATCCCCACCAGGCCCGTACCTCCTCCAGTAGGATAAATGATGACGTCGGGCAGGCGCCATTGGAGCTGCTCGGCCAATTCCAGCCCAAGCGTTTTTTTCCCTTCAATCCGGTAGGGCTCCTTCAAGGTGGCGACGTCGAACCAGCCGTTCGCTCTGGCCTGCTGAGCAACCAGCCGGCCGCAATCGGTGATGAGGCCATCGACGAAATGCACGTGAGCTCCCAGGGTTAAACACTCGATGCGGTTGGCCGGCGGAACATCTCGAGGCATGAAAACGTGGGCTTCCAGCCCGGCCTGGGCTGCATAGGCGGCCAGTGCTCCGGCGGCGTTTCCGGCCGACGGAATCGCCAGCTTCTCAGCGCCCAGGGCCTTGGCCATGGTTACCGCCACCGATAACCCCCGAGCTTTGAAGGAACCTGTGGGATTGGCGGCCTCATCCTTGATCCAAAGCCGAGACAAGCCGAGGCTGGAAGCCGTTCTTTTGGCATCAACCAGCGGTGTGCCGCCCTCACCCAGGCTGATTCTGGCTTGCGAATTTCCGGGAGGCAACAGTTCCCGGTACCGCCACATGGTATGAGGCCGATTCCCCAGGTTTTCTCGCGAAAGGCTCGTTTGAACTGCCGAAAGGTCGTAGCGGACCAACAGAGGATTGCCGCAGGAACAAAGATTGATCAGCTGTCGGGGAGAGTGAACTTTGGAGCAGGAGCTGCATTCCAGATGGAGCAGAAAAGGGTTCACCGGAAACAACTCCCGCGGAGAGGACGGATCGGACGACAGTCAGTATATGGCCATTTAGTCCATCATAGTTAGACGGGATATATAGCTAGATAGGCAGGCAGCAGATAACAACCCTGCGAGCTTTAAGGAACAACCTCAAAGCCCATCTGCCGGAAGTGATGGTCTAATGTCAATACCCGGAGAATTCGCAGTTCTTGCATGAGAACAAAGCTGCAGCAGTCGGTAAATGAAAAGTCCTTGTCCCGATAGCGGAAAAAGAGCGCCCGTGCCCGTTCTCCTCGCGCTTCGTCAATGGACTCAATGCGCAGTCGAGTTGAGCCATCGATTTGAAGCCACCACGCTTCAGCGGCATCAAGACCGAGGCGGAAGCGGAGGGTAGTCAGAGTTTCGTCGATCACATAGTCGGTTGTCGCTAACAAACCGCCAGCCGACAACCATTGATCCCGGGATTCCTGCACGAATGGGCACGCGGCGTCGGCACTGTCAGCGGCCGCAACCCACGCGGCCGTGTCCACAAACATCAGCTTCACCGGTATAGCACCTCATCATGCCGCGCGGCAGCGTCCCCCGATCCGGATGAGCCAACGGGTGTTGCCTGGTACAGCGGGTCTGATTCCAGTGGCGCGCATTCAAGCGGGGGACTGCCTACTGGTACGATGTCGAAAGCCGGGCGACTTCGATACAGAACAGTAAATCGCCCTCCGTGTTTCACTTTCTCGACAACATCCTGCAGTTGCTCTCGGAGCTGTTTGGCGCTGATCATCTCAGGCATGGGAGTGCCTCCGTAAAGTTCAACTTAAGATAACCTTTTGTCGAATTAGTGGCAAGTACATTAGCAGACTTTCTTGGATCCGGTGGCCGGGACTTGGATGTGCCGAGAAGCCCCGGCCTGCCTTTTGTCGCCGGTGGGCTAAGGGGCGCTCTGGATGGGAAAGGACCCGCCATCCCGCCCTTGCAAAGGTTCGAAAGATGGGTTAAAACCTTGCCAACCCTGATGCAGTTGACCCGAGCCCTGAACGGCTGCCATGATGGTGTTCAGCGACAATGCCCTGCCGTGGAACCTCATGGACTGAACGCGGTCGTCCCAAAGGAGGGGTAACGTGGCAAAGCTCTCAAGGAGGAACCGGCCCCTGAAGGATCTTGCCCGACGGGCACTGGTCCTGCTGATCGCGGTGTTGGCTGCCACCAGTGCCGCTGCCGCCCTGCAGGAGAAGAAAGCGGCTCCCCGGCCAAAGACCAGGGCGGAATTCGATGCCTACACCCAACTGTACAACGAGAAGGATATGCGCCGGAAGGCCATGCTGGCTGCGAAGTTCATCGCCGACTTTCCTCAGTCCGACTTCCGCCTGGCCGCCTATCAGTTGGAGATTCAGGCCAATGAGGCCCTGGGCAACCATGAGAAGGTGGTTTCGGCGGGGGAAAAGGCGTTGCAAGAGTTTTCTGAGGCCGACAAGCAGCCCAAGATATACATTTTTCAGCGGATGATCCGCGGCTACCAGCAACTCAACGATTCTCGCAAGACCATAGAGACGGGCGAGAGGCTGCTGGCCGTGGAGCCCAACCATTTGCGGACCCTTCTCACCCTGTCGATGGTTCTTCCAAGGTTCCTGCCCGAGGAGGAGACGGCCCGCGTCCGACAACTGGACAGGGCCCTGGAAATCGCCCACAGGGCCCAGCGGCGGGTCGATGCTATTGTCAGCGGACCGAAACCGTCAGGAGCGACGGCAGCGCAGTGGGTCAGGCAAAAAGCGGACCTGCCTGCCCGGGTTCACGCGGCCCTGGGTTTGATCCACTTCAACCGCAAGGATTATGAGAGCTCCATCGAGGAGTACGAGAAAGCAACCTCTCTGACCAGGGGCGAGGGTGTCGACTTCTACCGGATGGGGATCGCCTATTACTATCAGGCGCTGGCTGTCAGCCAGGAGCTGGCTGAATGGGACCCAAAGGAAGACCCCGATACCGCCGCCAAAGAGGAGAAAGAGGCTCAATTCGCTGCCTGGAGAGACAAGGCTATCGCCGCGCTGGCCAAGGTCATCGTTTTGAAGGACAACGCCCCCGAGCAGGTAGTCCAGTCCGCCAGGGATGAGCTGGAGCGCCTTTACAAGGCCAAGAACAACGACTCCCTGGAAGGATTGGAAGGGGTGATCAGTCAGGCTGCGAGAGAGCTGGGGAATGGGATGCAGTAACCTTCGCCCCGGGCTAGGGCGAAAGAGTCTTCAGCAAACCGGAGCGGTCCATGGGGCGAGGCGTCTGCACCAGTACTGAAAAACGCCGGCGTGGGTCGGGTCGGTGGGTAAGCGAATAGTTGTTCCGGCCGAACAGTTCATCGCAAAAGCGCCCGATTTCCGGGCTCAGGGCGGCATAGGTCCTTTCGTTGTTGGGAGCCAACAGTCGATCGTTGACGCAAAGCTCGAGTTCTTGGCTCTCGAAGCCGAGTTTTCCTTCCAGGCGTCCATCCTCCTCCAATTTGCTACAGGTCGTGAGCACAGCCCGCAAGGCTTGGCGGAAGCGGTCACGGTTCCGGCCTCCCAGCTTTGCCTTGCGATTGTAGAGAAGGCCGAGGCGATTGTCGCCCCAGTCGAGGCTGAAGTCGGCTTCGTAGCCCACCAGGAGAATGCCTGGCCCGGCGGGCACGTGACGATAGTCCGCCACGTCCACCAAGGTTTCCTCGCAACTCTGCTCCCTCACCCAGTCATGAAAGATTGGGATCAAGGGTTCCAGGTCAACCGCACCCGAGTGCTTCAGGTGCAGTTTCAGGTTGACGTGTTGGATTTCCATCCCGGAGAGATCAAGCGGTGGCGGCGCTGGGGGTGAGACCCATGCGGTTGAAGCAGCCGTGGCAAGCCTCGATAAAGAGTTGGGCCTCCTCAATCAGCCGTCTCGAAGATTCCGGAGTGTATTCATTCCCGTTCTCTCGGTGGGCCGCGAAGAGGTAATTGGCGAACTTGGGACCTGCAAACGGGTCAAAAATCTTCTCGGTGTCGAAATACCGGGTGCGGAACTGCTTCACGATTTCGTCCCGATCGTCGGAAACATCTAAAAACTCTATCTTGATGAGTCCCTTGGCTGCGTGGAGCATGGCCCCCAAGGCTGTCTCCCCCGCCTTCTGGAAATTCTCCTCCTCAGCGTATACCTGGGCTTCAAAGACCTGACGTTCCGCCGCGGTCAGGTCGAACTCCACCGAGGTGACCACCTCTCCGGCGCACTCGCCTTTGCCGATGTCGCTAATGCTGTATTCTCTGGGGTCCCCCCAGTCGCTGAAGTAGGAGCTGTCGGATTCGTAACCGGGAACCTTGGCCAGGTCCTCCAACAGCTTGCGGACCTGCAGCTTGCCGGTGCGCTTGATAAAGTCCTGAAAGCTCTCTCCCTGGAGCCGGTGGCTGACGTAGCGCTCTCCCAGCCGGGAAACCACCTCGGGAATATTCTTGGAGGGTATGGCCACGATGGGGAGTCCGTAGGAGCCGGCATTTTGGTCCCACTGGCCTCCCAATACCACCTGAAAATGGGGCACGGCGTATCCGCCGACCTTCCGGCTCACCCCATAGAACCCCAGGTCCGCGATGTGATGCTGCCCGCAACTGTTGAAGCAACCGCTTACCTTGACGTGAAGATCCTGGATGGCTTGATCCATCTCCGCGCCCTTGCTGGCCAACCGGCGTTGGAGCTCGGCAGCCAGTCCCCTCGAAGAAGAGATCCCCAGCTTGCAGGTATCGGTTCCCGGGCAGGCCACCACGTCGACGATGTTTCCTGCTCCGGGCCGGGCTAATTCGGCCGATTCCAGGGCCTGGTAAAGTTCGACAAGGTCGCTTCGACGCACCCAGCGCAGGACCATGTTTTGTTCCACGGTCGTGCGTACCGTTTCCGGAGTGAAGCGGCGAGCGATGTCCGCCAGGGCGCGAAGCTGATCGGCGCTGATATCCCCCAAGGGGAGGGTGACGGTAGCGACCATAAAGCCCGTCTGTTTTTGTGGCCGGATGTTGGTCTTCAGCCATTGCTGGAACTCGGGGGAGCCCGACTTGGGAATGATCCCGGGCGGGTGGGGGGATCCTTCACCAGCCGCCGCCAGGGCCTCGCTGAGATATTGATTCCATCGGGGGTCTCGGGGAAGGCGGTCGCGCTCCTCCAGAACCAGGGCCTTGAACTTCTCTATGCCCAGGTCGTGAACCAGGAACTTGATTCGGGCCCGGGCTCGATTCTTCTTTTGGCCCAGCCGGGCAAACACGCGGGCGATGGCCTGTGCGGTCGGCAGCAGTTGCTCCGGGCGGAGGAAGTCATCGAAAAGTTTAGCCTGGTAAGGAACGGCCCCCAGCCCGCCGCCGACATAGAGTTCGAACCCGCGCGCTTCCACGCCGTTCTCCCGGCGAGTCACGGCGATGGCTCCCAGATCGTGCATGCTGGTCAGTCCACAGGCGTGCTGGCTGCATCCGCTAAAGGCCGGTTTGAACTTTCTGCCGAAGTTCTGGCAGTCGGGATGGCCCAGCAGGAATCGTGACAGAGCCTTGGCATAGGGAGTCACATCGAAGGCCTCGTCCGGGCAGACCCCCGAATAGGGGCAGGCGGTGACGTTGCGCACCGAATTGCCGCAAGCCTCTCGAGTGGTGATTCCAACCGCCGCCAAACGGCGCATCAGAGACGGAGTATCCTCCATGTGCACGTAGTGGAGCTGGAAATCCTGCCGGGTGGTGACATGGGCGATACCGTCGGAGTATTCCTCGGCCAACTCGGCCATCACCTCGAGTTGAGCGGCATTGAGTCCGCCGTAGGGAACCTTGATTCGCTGCATGCCCGGAGCGTCCCAGAGGGTATTGGGGCCTTTGGTCGGATTGGACGTCGGATACTCCAGGGATCTGGCCGCTTTGCCGTCGTGTCGTTGACCGTTGTCGTACCGCTGTCCATAAACGCCGCGACGCAGCCGGGTTTCCGCGAAGACCCGCTCATCCACCTTCTCTTGTCGCCGCAAATCGATCTCGGTTTCGAAGATGTCGATTTCCCGGTTCAGGGGCTCCGAGATTTTGCCCGCAAGCCGTTCTTTCCAAAGTTGGTTGGAAGCTTTCATTCAGGGACTCCCTGCCTGCGGCGGTGAAGGACCGTGCCAATGATTGGAGCCGAGATACCGTCCTCCCCAAGGTCGCTCTAAGAGCCTATTCTATAGTCAGGGGGAGCTTTTTGCAAAATTCGCAACGGGGCAGGTCATTTTGCCGGCAAACGTGATGTTCTGCCTTTTTCAATATCGGGTGCGACCTGGTGAGAAATGCGGGTTCACCACAAAAAGCACAAAAGTCACAAAACGAATTTTTCGTAACCCTTCTCGAGATGCCGGTTGCGAAGATATCCATGCAGGTCGAAGGCCGTCTGCCGGATCTGATCACACAAAGCCCGCATGCCTTGGTCGTTTCTCATCGTTCCGCTCTTTTTGTGTTTTTGTGCCTTTTGTGGCCATTCCCGGCAAAGATCCCGCTGCCGTATTTTGCAAACGCCTCAGGGGGACAAAAGACCAATCCTTTTTCAGGGATCTGCACGATGACTGCAGTCTCGAATCAGCTTCCCTTCTGCTGTGCCCGGGTGCCGGCCTCCAAGGTCTTGATAATGGTCTCGACATCGAAGACGCAGCCACCCCAGGTCCCGCCGCTCACCTGCTGCAGGGCCGCCCAGAGGCGCGAGTCATCGGGAAGCCGGCTGTCGTGGGAGAGGTGGGTTGGAAGCGCTCGCGCTGCCAGCATTTTGTCACCGGCTTCTACCCCAAGCACTTTTCCTTCGCAACCCACCAGGTCGACACTTCCCACCAAGCGGTTTCGATCGACGACGATTTGAATGATGTCGCCGTCTCTGACCTTGGCGATGGGCCCCCCGGCCAGCGCCTCGGGACCGACATGGCCGATGCAGGCTCCAGTGGAAACTCCCGAAAATCGGGCATCGGTCACCACCGCGATGTGTTTTCCAAAGGAGAGGTGCTTCAGGGCGGAAGTGATCTGGTAAATTTCTTCCATTCCCGATCCGGCCGGACCGCGGCAGATCAAGACCAGGATATCCCCTGGTTTGACCCGGTCCTCCTGCCGGCTTTTGATGGCGGCAATGGCGTCGGTCTCTCTGGTGAATACCCTGGCCGGACCGACCTTGCGGTAAACGCCGTCGGGGTCGACCACCGAGGGATCGATCGCCGTGCTCTTGATCACCGAGCCTTCCGGAGCCAGGTTTCCGCCAGGAAAGGTGACCGTGCTGGTCAATCCCCTTCGGCGGGCCTCCCTCGGGGTCATGATGACCTCCTCCGGGTCGACCCCGTCCAGTTCCTGAAGTTTGTGGCGCAAGTGGCGGCGCCGGTCGGATCGCTCCCACCACTCCAGAACCTCTCCCAACGACAGCCCGGCCACGGTTTGGGCATCCAGCTGCAGGAGTTCGAGATCCCGCAGATGGAGCATCACTTCGGGGACGCCGCCGGCCAGGAAGACGCGAACGGTCGGATGGTGTCTGGGGCCGTTGGGGAGGACATCCACAATGCGTGGCACCTGGCGGTTTATTCTGGCCCAGTCGGCCGCCGCCGGCCGCCTGAGCCCGGCTCCATGGGCTATGGCCGGCAGGTGCAGGAGCAGGTTGGTGGATCCGCCAAAGGCGGCATGCACCGCCATCGCATTGTGAATGGATTTTTCAGTCAGCAACCCACCCGTCGTCCGCTTTTGTTTCTCCAGAAGAAGCAGGGCCCGGGCCGACCGGCGAGCCATGTCGAGCCAGATCTCCTGGCCCGAGGGTGCCAGGGCCGAATGCGGCAGGGACAGGCCCAGGGCTTCCCCCACGACCTGGGCGGTTGCCGCCGTCCCCAGAAACTGGCAGCCGCCGCCCGGAGAAGCGCAGGCCCTGCAGAGTGCCTCGGCCGCATCCTCCAAAGTGGCTTCGCCGTGGGCAAAACGAGCTCCAATGGATTGGACCGTGCCGGCATCCTCTCCCTCAATGGGAGGCAAAGTCACTCCTCCAGGTACCAGAATACAGGGCAGATCACGGGTTGAGGCCAATGCCATCATCATGGCCGGGAGTCCCTTGTCACAGGTGGCGATGCCCAGGACGCCACTCCGCGTGGGGAGTGACCGGATCTGCCGCCGAAAGATCTGGGCGGCGTCGTTGCGGTAAGGGAGGCTGTCCATCATTCCCGGCGTGCCTTGCGTACGGCCATCGCAAGGGTCGGTGCAATAGGCTGCAAAGGGAATACAGCCGGCGGCGCGGAACTGCTCCGCGGCCGCCTGCATCAACAGTCCCACCTCCCAATGCCCCACGTGATAGCCCAGCGCCAGGGGACGACCGTCGGGGGCCCGGATTCCCCCCTGAGTGCTCAGGATGAGAAATTCTCTGCGACCCAATTCCGACGGGTTCCAGCCCATGCCCGCGTTTTGACTGAAGGCGAAAAGATTGCCGCTGGGAGCATGCCGGAGCAAGTCCTCGTTGATCGGGACCCGGCCTTCCGGCCCCCGCGCCTTGGTCCGAATCTCAAACAGGGTCGGATCGTTGGAATCGAGAATGCGGTCGTGCTCTTCTCCAGGGCTCATCGTGAGCCTCCCGAATTTGATTGTTGAGAATGAATGCCTCGGATTTCACAAGGAGGCAGGGCGAAACATTATCTTCCGCCAACACCAGGATTGCCGGATTCCTATCGGGTCTTTGATCAGGCGGTGCGGCCTTTCACCACCTCGGCCACAAAAGCCGCCGCCCGGCGGCGCAAATCCTCCATGTTGCCCGAGTTGAGCAGCTTCTGATTGATCAGGCTGCTGCCGACTCCCAGAACCGCAGCCCCACTTCTGATGAAGTCGGCTGCCGTGTCCAGGTTTACCCCCCCGACCGGAACAATCTCCAGTTGGGGAAGCGGCGCCCGAATGGCCTTGATGTATGCAGGGCCGCCAATGTCCGCCGGAAACAGCTTGATCATGGAGGCGCCTGCCTCCCAGGCGGCCAGCATTTCGCTGGGCGTGTAGCAGCCCGGAAACACCGGGATGCCGTATCGGCGACAGAGCGCCACCATATCCGGGTTGAAGGTCGGGGCCACTACAAAATCGGCTCCGGCCAAGATGGCAGCGCGAGCTGTTTCAGGGTCCAGGACCGTCCCCGCTCCGAAGAGGGTTTCTCCACGGTAGCGCTGGCTGGCCGCCCGGATGGTCTCGAGGGCCCCCGGGGTGGTCATGGTGACTTCAATGGCCCGGACACCGCCTGCCCGTATGGCATCGGCAGCGGCAATCAACTGATCGGAGCTGTCTGCCCGCATGATCGCAATCAACCCCGTCCGCCTCATCAGGTCCAACTTTTGTTGGTTGGTCATGGTGGAAGCCCTCCGGCCCGCATTGCTCACCGGTTCCCGGGTGTGCAGTGAAGGCGTATGACCTTCAGCAGTTTGCGAGCCCCATGTTCGAATTTCCCGGGAACGGGCGGTGCGGCAGCTAGCGGGAGGTGCGTTTCCCGCCGCCCAGCACGTCCGATCTCAGCAGTGCTTGCACCTCCGATTTGTCGACGATCGGCAGATCGAACATCAGGGTTTGTTTCAGGCGGGTGGCTGCATCTGCCGTAAGGACCCCCTTTTCCATGCCTTCCCGGTTGAATCCCGAGGTCAACAGACCGTAGTAAAATCCCGCGTTCCAGGTGTCTCCGCCGCCCAGTCGGTCCCACAGGGTGATGGACCTGACCGCAGGCGAGCGAAAGAAACGGTCCTGGGAATCGATGGCCGCCGATTCCCAGCGGTGTTGCTCGAAGGTGTCCGGATAGCGGATGGTGATGGCAACCATCTTGGCATGGAACCGGTCCCGGACCTGACCGGCAAAAGCCCGAAGGTCATCATCGTCCATGGGGCCCAGATCGCCGTCGACAATCTGCTTGGCGGAATAGCTTCCCAAACTCATGCCATAAAGCTTGGCCATATCTTCAATGGTGGTGATGAGCACGTCCACATGGTCGGTGGCGATGGGTGTCAAAACCTCACGGGCCTCTTCGGGAGACCACAATGTGCCTCGATAGTTGAAGTCCATTCCGACCAGACACTTGGAGGGCTTGTTCTCAAGTGCTTCTTGGAGTGCTTCCAGGTTGTAGTTGCGTTTGTATCGGCTATGGCCGGCCAGGCCGAAGGTGATTCCGGAGGTATGGAACAGGCGGGCGTCCTTCAGGGACTCCTGCCAATTCACCATGCCCGCCCCCAATCTGGAAGCGGCCGAATACATGCGTTGATAGATACCGATGTTTCGCCTGGGAGTCCGCCCGATTTCATAGATCAAACGGCCAATGGGTTCGGTTTTAGGCGCCCAGACCATGCTGCCCGTCTCGATGCCCTGCTCCCGAGCGGCATTTTGCACCGCATGCCCATAGGGGTTTGCCGGAACCCGGGTGATGTAGGCGGAGGGAATGCCGAGCCGGCTGAGGGCGGTGGCCAGTGTAAATTCACTGCCGGCCAGCGACAGATGAACCAACCGGGTTCGTTCCGGTCGCTCCATGTCGGCCGGCGTTTCGCGGACCAGTACCTCACCAAAGGTCACAAAGGCAGGGCCACCGGCTTGAAACTGAGACAGATCATCTTTTGTGATATCGAATTTCACCTCTCCTGCCATGAGGATTCCCTCCTGCGATCCAGGGTTTCCGGTTGACCGGGATCGACGGTGAACCGGCCATTGCCAATCGGAAATCCTGCCACCCGGTCCTGCGGTTGTCCAGCGGCTCCCCATCATAACCGCAGCGCTGAAAAACAGGAAGGACTACGGGGGAGGCGGCAGGGTCCTTTCATGCTGTTCTTCTAACGTCGACTCCCTTATGAGACCGTATTGGGCCAAGAATGGGTGAGACTGGTAGAGTTTCGGGGGGATGACAGGCTGATTGGAGTGGTTTGGAGGTGCCTGGACCCAGGTCCGGGCCTTGCAGGCCCAGTGGAGCGCGGGCATCGGGCCTGCCGGCCCGGCTCGGTCCCTCTCGCCGGGCTCAGTCGGCGAGGATCGTCGCCAGCGCGGCCTCCCGGTGCTGCTGATAGTGGTCGATCGATTCCGGCACGTTGGCGAATCCGGCGTGGAGGACGATCGCCAGCGCGGCGTTGGAGATGGTGGCGTTGTTGGCCGGCCCATGATGGGTATGAATCCGGCTCTGGTCTTCTCCGTAAACCGTGTCGCGGCGGTAGTGGTTGCGGTTCTCGATGCTCCAGTGGCCGCGGTTCCACTCCAGCAACTGGGCGGCGTCGGCCTGCTGCGGGCCTGCCGAGGTGATGCCGTAGGCGAAGCTGACGGTCTCGACGCCCTCCTTGATGAGGTAGCGTTTCCGGGTCACTCGGAAGGCTTGTTTCGCATGGGAGAAGGGCAACAGGCCCGGCGGCGGACAGAAGGTGTCGATCCTGCGCGTCTCGATTCGTCCGTGCCCCTTCTCCGGGCCTTGGGTCGCCTGAGGCCGTGAGCGACTCTCCCAGTCCACCGTCTCCAGCATCCGGCAGGTCTCCGGGCAGTTGTTCTTCACCGTCAGCAGGTAGTGGGCTCCATGCTGCTCGACCAGGGCCCGCTCGGTGTCGCGGCAGGTGTGCAGGGCGTCGAGGGTGACCGTGCGCCCGCGCAGGTCGACCTCCTCCAGCAGCGCCCGCACCGCGGCAACCTCCCCGCCCTCCTCGCCGAAACTGTGGCTCGCTACCGGAAGCCCCGAACCGTGTTCCACCAACGTCACCGTCTCCCAGCGCCGCTTCCCCTGCGCGTGACGGTTCGCCCCGCAAATCCGCTTGCCGTCCCCGGCAAAGGCCGTCCCCTCCCGGCAGCGTGGAGCCGTCCAGCGCTGCACCTGCCGCGCCAGAGAATCCGGGCCCGTGTGTGCCAGGACCCGGTGGATGGTCGCCAGCGATGGCGGAACCCAGCAGTTCGCCTTGGGGTCGAACCAAGTGCCCAGTACCCGCAACTCTTCTTGCGTCAATGACTTCGCAAACCGTGCCGTCTCCGTCGGTCCCACCTTCCCGGCCAGCCGCGCCAGCACGCAGATCGACACCACCGCCGCCATCCGGTGCTTGCGCCCCTGCGCCCGCCGGAAGTCCTCTACCCCTTCCAACTGCCTCCGCAACGACTGCAACTCCCCCTTCCCGTAGTCCACTGCCACCCCCCGGCAGCCCCACTCCCGCCGGTCCTCCGGATCCCGCAACCGCTCTCGCGCATCCTCCCGCAACGGATACAGCAGCATTTCCTTCCGCTCCCCGTGCCGCTCGGTCCAGCTCCCGTTCGAGCGCCCATACCCCCGCGTCCGTCCCACCCGCTTCCAGTTCGAGGCCAGGTACACCGTCCCTTGGTACCGCTTCGGATCCACGAAGGTCTCGGCCAGCTCCAACCGGTGCCCCCAGGTCTGCTCCCAGTCCTCGCTCAGCCGCCGTAGATTGCGGCCCAATACGTGCGAGCCCAGGTTCTTGACTCCCTGCCCCTCCGGCAGAATCAGAAAACGCGTGTTGTTTCCGATTAAGTGCAGCCGGCGAAACTGCACCCCCTTGTGCCAACCCAGCCACCGGTCCCGCGGACCGCACTTGAAGGCTCCCCCCTGCCAGCCCACCAGCGCCACCCACCGGCCGTCCCACTCCGCTACGTAGCGCAGTCCCCGCCCTGCGAATTGCTTGAACCCCAGATAATGATGCTCCTCCATCAGTGCGTCCCAGCGCCGCCGCTCCTCCGGCCACGCCAACCGTACCTTTACTTCTTTCACCACCGGTCGGAACTCTCCACACTCTTTCGCCATGCCTCCATATATACAGAACTCTCCTCGAAAAAGCCAGCCCTTTTTTCTAACCTTGTACCTGCGTCACTTAGAACTCAGCATGAAATGGCCCTGGGGAGGCGGCGGGAAGACAAGGGCATTTTGGTCACGGGATTCAGTTCGGCGAAGCCACTTTGCAGGGAACGATCCGCTTCGGAAGCCGGCCAGCACCAGGACCAGGCTCAGGCCCAGGCAGAGGTAGGCGAAGATGTCTCCGTACAGGGAATAGAAGGTGAGCGATTGTCTGAAGCGGAACGGGCTGTCCAGCACCGTTCGCCGGTGGAGTTCGGTTCCGGCCAGAACTCTTCCGAAGGGGTCGATGACGGCGCTGATCCCGCTGTTTGCAGCCCGCAAGAGATAGCGCCGGTTCTCGACAGCCCGCATGCGGGCCATCAGCAGATGTTGGTGGGGAGCAGCCGAATTGCCGAACCAGGTGTCGTTGGTGATGTTGACCAGAACCTCGGCCCCGTCCGCCACAAAGCGGCGTACCAGATCCGGCACCACCGCCTCGTAACAGATAAAGACTCCCACCTTTTCTCCGGATTCCAGACGGGAAACAACCACCCGGCTGCCGGGCTGATAGTCCCCTACCCCGGTGGAGATCTTCTCGACGAAAAAGAAAAGCCAGGACCAGGGAACGTATTCCCCGAATGGAACCAGATGCATCTTGTCATACTGTGCAATCAACTCCCCCTTGGGAGACACCGTTCCGGCGCTGTTGTAGGGACCGGTGTTGGAACCGGCGGCCCCCATCGGCCAGTCTACAAATCCGAACAGCAGCGTGGATCCGGAAGCTGCAGCCAGCTCGTTCATCCTTTTCCGGAACGACGGGTCGTCATGATAATAAAACGGCGCCGGTGTCTCCGGCCAGATGACGAGCCGAACCTGGTGCGGTGCCGGGGCCATCGGGCCGGCGTCAGGGATGGTTTCCGAATCCTCGACCGGGGGGGATAGGGACAGCTCGACCAACTCTTCCACGATTTGCGTTTGCGATTGTCGGTCCCAGGGCTGATCCAGAGCGATATGGGTCTGTACCAGTCGCGCATGCGCTTCCCGGGTGTTGCCGGCCTCCGCCGGTCTCATTCCCACCCAGACCAGACCGGCCACCATCGCCAAGGCGACGGGCAGGCCGCCGATGGCCAGCCTGGACCGGAAGAAACAGCCGGCGATCAGAGTGTTGATCAGTACCACCAGAAAGGAGAGCCCATAGACTCCGGTGACGGTGGCAATCTGAGCCAGGTGGACCTCATCGGCCAACGCGTAGCCTGTCAGGCACCAAGGGAACCCTGTCAGGAGGTATCCCCGAAGGTACTCCGTGGAAACCCAAAGAAAGGGCGCCAGCAGGAAGCAGGACCCGGGAAGCCGCAGCGAAAGCCGGGCGAACCCCCAGGCGAACAGGCCCGGGAACAGTGCGAGGTAGACGATCAGCAAAGCAAACAGAAAAACGGCTCCGGACCAATGCATGTCGCTGTAACCCTGCAGTACGGCCAGGATCCAGTAGCAGCATCCGGAAAAAAAAGTGAGGCCGAAGATCCACCCCAGCAAGGCCGCCCGCTGCCAGGCAGTTTCCCGAAAGAGGGCAATCAACAGGGGAACCAGCGCAACCCAGCTCACCCAGGACAGGGAGAATTTGGGAAAGAGCAGGATCTGCAGGATGCCGCTGGCAACGGCCAGGAAAAGCTTTGGGCAAAGCCTGAAGCGGTACGGCCTAGCCCGCATTTCTCACCGGGGGGCATGACAATGGCGCAGGAATTTTTCCCTCAGCGCGTGCTCGCGAGCGAAGAGCGTAGCGGGGACTACGTTCGAGGGAGCATGTGCGCGCTGAGGGAAAAAGGACAAGCCAGGGCGGGCCCAGCGCCGTCTGTACCCGCATGCCCTCCAATAAGGGCCAGTAAGGTATTGAAGATAAACGGTTTTTCATAATGGTTCCAGCGGCCCGGTGAGAAATGCGGGCTGGGGGAAGGAAACACGCGGCGCCTTCAGAAAGGGGAGCATCCGGGGGGGGGCTGAAGCCATGCGCTTCACTGGCGTCGCATAATCGATTCGTAGCCGTCCCGGGCCAACCGAGCCTTAACCTGGGATGTTTTCCGGGCGCTGCGGAATGGACCGACCTTGACGCGGATCCACGCCGGGGTTTCCGATTTCGACGGAGCGACGACCACCACAGGGTATCCCTTGCCCCGCAGCTCGGCGGCCAGGCGATTGGCATCGGCCCGGTTCCGGAGGGCTGCCACTTGCAGGTGGAGCAGGCTTCCGCTGCCGGACGGGGAGCGGGACGGGGTCCTTCGAGCCTTGGACGGCTGCCGTGCCGCTTTCCGATTCTTCTCTTCGGAGGAGCGGGGCCTGAAGTTCTCATCGACACTCTGATCCTTAACGGCACTGTAGAAGTCCAGTTCCTTTCGAAAGTCCGGCGGATTTGCGGGATCCGGCTTGGCAGACGCCGGCCCGGCCGGCTGGTCTGGAGGCGTTGCCCGGATTCCTCCTGTTGCCGCCGGTGGGTTCACCGCCCCCGCCGAAGCCCCCGATGCCTGCAGGTCGGGCTGCAGCCCATCGCCGACTGCCAGGGGTGCCTCCCCGGCCTGCCCCCGCCCCAGCCAGAAACCCAGAGAAAAGAAACTGGCGCAGATCAGGACTGAGCAGAGAAAAAACAGCAGCAAGTGCCGGTTATCCAGTCGCAGTTCCTTGTTTTCAGGACTCCTCTCCATGAATGTTCCTCCGGACCGGAACTGCCGTTCCCCATTGGGGAAAATCGACCCGCAGCCGTCCGATCCTCGAACAGGTCCCCCGCTATTTCTTCAGAAAAGGTTCCAGGATGTCGATGGCCAGCGGGAAAACCAGGGTGGTGTTTCTCTCGACTCCGATTTCGGTCAGGGTTTGCAGATACCTCAACTGCAGAGCTATCGGTTCCCGCGCCACCACCTCGGCGGCCTGAGCCAGCTTTTCCGAAGCCTGATACTCCCCATCGGCGTGAATGACCTTGGCCCGTCGTTCTCGTTCCGCTTCGGCCTGTTTGGCCATGGCCCGCTGCATTTCCTGGGGAAGGTCCACCTGCTTTACCTCGACCGTTCCAACCTTGATGCCCCAGGGATCGGTGTGCTGGTCCAGGATACTTTGCAACCGGACATTCAAGGTCTCGCGCCGGCTGAGCAAATCGTCCAAAGACACCTCACCGAGGACGGAGCGGAGAGTGGTTTGGGCAAGCTGAGAGGTGGCATAGAGATAGTTCTCAACCTCAACCACCGCCCTCACGGGGTCCATGACTCGAAAATAGACAACGGCATTGACCTGGACGGTAACGTTGTCGCTGGTGATGATGTCCTGCGGCGGTACATCCAGAGTTACAACTCGCAGCTCCAATTTGACGATTCGGTCAATGGGCCACCACACGATGATGAGACCGGGACCCTTGGGCTGCGGCAACAGTCGTCCCAGGCGAAAGATGACTCCTCGCTCATATTCCCGCAACACCTGAAGCGAGTTGAAAAGCACGACCGCTACCAGCAACAATCCAAAGAGACCCGGGACGGAAATGAAATCCAATTCGAACATGAGTGCCCTCCTTTTTCAGCTCGAGGCAGTCCCGGGACCATTTTCCCGGGTCACCCTGACGTGGAGCCCCTCGACCGCTACCACCCGGATGCGGTTGCCGGACTCGATGGGCTGGGAACTGCTGGCCTGCCAGATCTCGCCGTGGACCCGCACTTTGCCCTGGGCGCCGATATCGGTCAAAGCCGTCCCGACCTCGCCGACCATGCCCTCTTTGCCCGTCACTGACTTGTTGCGGTGGGCCAGAAGGACCAGCCTCATGAGAAAGACGGTGATGGCGGCAAAGGGGAGGGTGATTCCCAGGGCGGTGACCAGCTTCACCCGCATTTCAGGGAGGGGTGAATTGATGAGAATCAGGGAACCCAGAACCATGACGGCAATTCCCAGAGTGGCCAGCAGTCCGTAACTGGTCATCTTTGCCTCCAGCACAAAAAGAACGATGGCCGCCAGAATCAACACGACTCCCAGGAGGTTGATGGGCAGGATGTTGAATGCCACCAGCGCCAGGAAGACGCAGACGCCGCCAGCCACCCCGGGAAAGATCAGACCCGGATTGCTGAACTCGATATAGAGTCCAAGGAGGCCGATCAATCCCAGAATCAGTGCAATGTTGGGGTTCAAGACTTTTGAGAGGACCTTTTGGCGGACCGTCATTTCAATCGCCTTCAGGTGCTCGTCCCTCAATTGCAGGACCTGTTTTTGCCCGTCAAAGCGCTGGATCTCCTGCCCGTCGAACTTGGTGAGAATCTCGTTCAGATCCTGAGCGATGCCGTCGATGAGATTGCCCTCCCGCGCCTCTTCTTCGGTGAAGGACACGCTCTCCAATACCCCTTGCTCCGCCAATTCGGTGTTGCGTCCGCGCTTGGCCACGAAACTGCGGATATAGGCGGCGGCATCGTTTTCCACCTTTTTCTGCATGACTTCGTCCATCTTGCCCCCACCCAGAGGTACGGGATGAGCGGCTCCGGTGTTGGTGCCGGGAGCCATGATGGCCAGATCGCCGGACAACAGGATAAAGAATCCTGCCGATGCGGCTCTGGCGCCGCTGGGCCCGACAAAGATCAGCACCGGAATTTTTGACCGCAATATCTTCTCGATGATTTCCCGCATGGAAGCGTCGAAACCGCCCGGCGTACTCATCTGGATGATCACGGCAACGGCGCCTTCCTCCTCTGCCTGTTCCAGGCCTCGGGTGACGTACTCCGCAATGACGGGGTGAATCACATCGTCGATCTCCAGAGTGAACACGACCGCCTCGGCCGAGGGAATGCAGGCCGCCAGAATCGCCAGCAAAACCACCCCGAAACCCTGTCTCGTCATGCGAATCTCCGCGAACTGAATTCAGGAATCACTTGGAATTTCGGGAACTCCCCTGCCCGGAAAACCGGGGAACCGCCTCACTCGGCGACGGCAGCGCAACCATGAGGTTGATCGACCTGGCGCCAACCGTAACCCTCGCCGAGTCCTATATAAAGACAGGCCCTCACCCGAACGCCCCTTTTGACTCCGAATTATAACAGAGTTCCCCACCGGTTACCGGCCGATCTGGAACGGCACCCGTACACCCGCAGCCTCCGGTGAAAGGTGGGGTTAGGACCGGGAAGTTCCCTGACCGCCGGAGGTAAGGGGAATCAGTTGCCGGTTTTTGGATTAGAATCGATAAAGATATTTTGGTGGCAAGGATCGGTTGGATTGCAAGGTGACTCTTCGGATGTCGGCTAGGACGGTAGTGGCGGGGCTCCTCGTCAGCGGTCTGCTGATCGGAAATACGGAGATCTATCTCTGGAGCGGCATGCCTCCCGCCGAGCCGCAGGAAACGGAGCGGTCCGATGCGGAATTGTTCCATCGGCGTCTGCAAGCCTACACGGCCGTGTTAAATCTCGTCGAAACCGGGTATGCGGAGCCGGTCGATATGAATCGCGCCATCGCCCGGTCGATTCAGCGTATGCTGAGCCGTCTGGACCCGCACTCCAGTTTTTACAACCCCAAGACCTTTCGCGAACTGCGCGCCTACCAGGGTGGCAACTATTCCGGAATCGGTGCTCGGGTGGCTCCGGTGGACGGACAATTGATGGTGCTCTCGACGACTCCCGGTTCACCGGCCTGGGAGTCTGGAATCCGACCCGGGGATGTCATCCTCTCGGTTGACGGGGTCTCGAACAGGGACCGTCCGGGCGCGGAAGTGGTCCGGCTGTTGCGAGGAGCCCGTGGCACGCTGGTGGAGGTTTGGATTGAAAGGATGGGGGTCAACCAACCCTTACGGCTCAAGATCCGCCGAAAAGAGATTCCCGAACCCAGTCTGCCAGTTTGTTTTGCCATCCTGCCCGGGGTCGTTTACCTGCAACTGGTGGCCTTCACGGCCACCACCGAAGATGAAGTGGATCGATCCCTGGAGCGGTTCCAACCTGAATTGGAGGGTCTTGTTCTGGACTTGCGGGACAACAGGGGAGGGAATCTGCAAAGCGCCATCGGCGTTGCCGATCGCTTTTTGGATCTGAACCAGGTCATATTGGTCACCAAGGGGAGGCTTCCCGACTCCAATGTCGAATATCTGGCCACTCGCGGATATGATCGGGAGCCGTTTCCGCTGGTGGTCTTGATCAATGAGCGGACGGCCAGCGCGGCTGAAATACTGGCGGGAGCCATTCAGGATGCCCGGCGGGGAGTAGTGGTCGGAGAAAACAGCTTTGGAAAGGGACTCGTCCAAACGGTCTTTCCTCTGAGCGATGGCAGCGGGCTTTCTCTGACCACGGCCAAGTGGTTCACGCCCAACGGACGCATGATTCAGCGGAACTACAGGAATCGCTCTCTGTTGGAGTACCTGAAACGGGTCGGAAGGTTGGAGAGCGGCCGCTCTCCGGCACGTCCGCTGTTGGATCGCCTTCCCTCCGAGTCTGGCGAGGGTGGCATCCTTCCGGACGTTGTGGCTGAGTCGGCCCCATTGAGACCGTTTCAGCATCGCCTGTTGTCGCGCCGTCTCTTTTTTGCATTTGCCCGGGAATTCAAAGCCAAGTATCCGGTGCTTGCCGGCACGGCTATTGTCAGCCCTCTGGTGCTGCGGGAATTTCGTGACTTTTTGACGGTACGGGAACTGATTCACTCCGATCAGGAGTTCCAGGACCACCTTCCCTTCATCCGGCGGAGTCTCCGTAGCCGTTTGTTGCTCCTCTCTCTGCAACCCGAGGAGAGCATGAAAGTAGAACTTGGGGGAGATCCCCAGGTGATTCAAGCCTTGGCATCCCTGCCTCGGGCCAGATTACTCCTCACCCGGGCCAGATCCGGTGAGGATTAACCGGCATTCTGCAGGACGGCGTGGCCGGAACCGAAACCAAGAGGAAGCCCAATTGAAACGCTGAGAGTTTTTCTCCCTCTGCGGCGATCCAGAGGCAGAAAATGAAGTCGGGGCCAATCACGATGTTTTTGGTCAAAGACTTGGTACGCATGCAGTTATTGTTAGAGATTGTCCCAAGTTTCTTGACCGCATCAAATCGGCCGCCAAGTCTAGGGGGTATGCGGTTGCTCCAATCCGGCGTGTCATGGGTCGCGGGACCCCAAGGAAACGCAGCACAGGGAAAATACGGGGCTCTTTTTTTCGCCAATCGGGGTGAAAATTCGGGATCGTTGGTAAACAGCTTTAACATGGCTCAAAACCCTCTCTCTTCCTCCCCTTGTGGTATATGTTGGTGTGATGACGAAAGACGCCGTGAGGCGAGCTCCCGCTAGCTCGATGCTGACGCGGATTGCTCCGATATCGGCGAAGAGCGCGCAGGCCTGTTGACAGAGGAATCTCTCTAACCCGCAATTCTCACCATGGTTCGCAGATAAACGGTGAGAGGGGCATCGAGGCGTTTCAGGCCGGGTTTGCGAGGGTTGGGGGTCGAAGCGCAAGAGGGCGACGGCGAGCCCTTCGAGGCGACGATAGCTCGGCTCGCCGCCCAGATACGAGAGCAGCAGACCGAAGGAGCGACGCTGGACGCCGTCATCAAGGTCAATTTGGAGGCACTTGGGTTTGGAGGCGACCGATGACCTACAGCGAAGGAGAAATCAGATGCCAACTCAGCCTTGGTGAGGACAGCCGCTGGGAATTCAAGCAAATCGAGTTCGTCGGCAGCCGCCCAAGGAATCCGAGGCGCGACGATTTGGCGGATGAGATCGCGGCGTTCGCTAATGCGGACGGCGGTACGCTGCTCTGCGGCATCACCGACGCAGGCGAGGTACAGGGCATGTCTCGTGAACAGATTATCGAGTTGGATTCTGTTCTGGTCGAGGTGAGCTCCGACGCCATCAAACCAGCCGTTCGCATCCGCACCCATCACGGGCGACTGGATGGCAAGCGGTTGCTACTGGTCGAAGTGCCGGCGGGAGAATCGCTGCACGAAAGCCCGGGTGGGAGCTATGTTCGGGTGGGCGGCACAAAGCGAAAGACGAACAGCGACGAGCAGCTACGATTGGCGCAACGACGGGGACAGGCGCGTTTCCGCTCGTTCGACGAGCAACCCCTTCCAAATACCGGATTCGGAACTCTGGATGAATCGCTCTGGAAGCCGCTGTTGACGGCCGAAGGCGCGGCAAATCCCGAGTCAGCGCTCGGGAAGTTAGCGCTCCTGGTGCCCGACGAGGCTGGAATTCCGCGCTCCACGGTAGCTGGCGTGTTGTTGTGCACCCGAAATCCCGAGCAGCACGTCCCCAACGCCTGCATTACGGCGACCCGTTACCGGGGAAAGAATCGGGCCTCTGGCCAGATCGATGCACAGGAGATTACCGGCCCGCTGAACCGCCAAATCGCCGACGCGGTGGCCTTCGCCATAAGGAACATGCACATTGCAGCGCGCAAGGAGCCGGCGCGCGTGGACCTGCCCCAGTACAGCGACAAGGCGCTGTTCGAGGCCGTGGTCAATGCCGTGGCGCATCGCGACTATTCGATGCGTGCCAGCAAAATCCGCCTGTCCATGTTCGAAGACCGCCTGGAAATTCAGTCGCCTGGCTCGCTGCCGAACAACCTGACCATCGACAGCATGGCAACGCGGCAAGCAACTCGCAACGAAGCCTTGACCTCGGTGCTGGGACGAATGCCGGTGGGGGGTGTCCAAGGCTCGGAGGACAGGCAGTATTTCATGGAGCGGCGCGGAGACGGAGTTCCCATCATCCGGCGCGAAACCAAGGCACTCAGCGGAAAACTGCCCGAATATCGACTAATCAATGCTTCGGAAGTCTGCCTCATCATCCCTGCGGCAGCGCAGGAGCAGAGCCCTGCCCACGCTGTCATCACCGTGCGGTCCGTCGGCCAACCCTTGCCTGGTGCCGACCTGTTGACTCTTTTTCCGAACAAGACCTGGAAGCGTGCGACCACGGACGAGGCCGGGGAGGCACCCGTCGACCTGCACACGACTCATCTCCCTATGACGGTGTTCGCTGCCGGACCCAGGCACGCAGCACATCTAGAACGGGAATGGGTCCCCAGCCGGGGAGCGCTCACGATAGAAGTTAAAGCCCTACAGGAAGGTGGTAGTGTCATCTTCCCCGAGGCGACCGGATGCCTTCCAGGCCTCAAGGGTAGGCTTAATCCCATTCGCGACACCCATGACCGAACTTATCTCTACGCGTCCAACATTGCCATCAACGAGGGCGAGCAGCAACCGGTCCACTTCATCCCTGGTGAAGACCTGAGGTTAACCGATGCCGAAGGAACCAAATTTCTGGTGCGCATTGTCGATATCGTAGGTCGCTCGGCGCTTGTGGAATATCGTCCATATCCTGAATGGCAAAAAAGATAAAACATCCATACGCGATGCCCTGAAGCAGGAAGCCCTCAGAAAAGCTGGCATCCAGTTTTTGGCGAACCAGGCAGAGTCATAACTCCCCATACCACGACGAGGCCTGGGGCTATGCTTTCGAGCTCCCTCATCGATCTCCGGGAGCTGCCTGTTAGTCGGAACTTCCAGCGTTATCGACGCAAGTTATTGTATCACCGGGACATAGTAAGGAATCCGGCTGCACGCTACTGGGTAGAAGGTTAGCGGGTGCGACCGAGCCTCAGGGAGCGAGGACTTTCTCCTGTTGGGGAGTGGGTCGGGTCACGAGGTCAAAGGGCGGTGATCCGGCGGCGCTGGGCTGGACACGCTGTTTGACAATGGTGGCGAGGTCGGCCAGCAGCGTCCGGAAGCTGTGGACGGGGAGGCCGTCGGGGCTGTGTTTGGAGGCGGCCTTTTTCCGGGCCGAGGCCGACGGCTTGGCCGCAGCCACCACCGAGGGACGCTCAGGGCCCTCCTCGTCATCGAACAGCATCGGCGCCAGGCAGAGGCGCATGTGGCGCTCGACGTAATAGGCGAGCAGACACAGCAACAGGTGGGCGCGGACCCGCGAGGCCAGGCGATGGTGGATGGGACGCACCTTGAGATCGATGGTCTTGAAGCAGCGGAAGGCGCGCTCAACCACACTGAGCCCCTTGTAGGCCTTGACCGTCTCCTGGCTGTCGAGTTGGCTTCGCCAGGCTGGTGCGAACCACGTAGAAGCCGTCGAGGGCGGCCTCGGCGGCGATGCGGTCCGGGTTGCGGCGGTAGGAGAAGCGGTCATCGGTGATGTCGAGGAGGAAGTGCTTCTTCATCTTGTACTTGTCGACGACCTTGTGGACGCGCTGGCGGATCTTGATCTCTCCTTTGAGGCGGCGGCGCTCGCGTTGGGTGGCCTTGAGGATTGTGCCGAGTTCGGTCTCGGTGGCTGCCAGCAGCTCCTCCCGCTTGCGGGAGCGCTCCTCGGCCAGCAGCGGGTTGCGGCACACGATCAGGCGTTCCCCGGGATAGAGGGTGGGGCAGGTGATCTCGGCCAGGTCGCGCTGGTCGAACAGGGAGGGCTGCAGGGCTCCCTGTTCGACCAGGGCCCGCAGCGCCGGACCGCGCAAGGCACTGATCCAGTCGAGTCCGGCCGGCTTGAGGTCCTCCCGAATGCGGGCTTCGGTCAGCAGGCCGCGATCCCCGACCAGCACCACCCGCGACAGGCCGAAGCGTTTCCGCATCTTGTTGACCTGGGCGGCCACGGTGGAGGGATCGGCGGTGTCGCCCTGGAAGGCTTCGATGGCGAGGGGCCAGCCCTGGCGGTCGCACAGCAGCCCGAAGACCAGCTGCAGGGACCCTCGCTTGCGGTCCCGCGAGTAGCCGTAGCGAGCCAAGGGGCAGTGGCGGCCCTCGAACCAGGTCGAAGAGAGGTCATACAAGACCAGGGCGCCCTCCTGGAGGTGCTTGCCGGCCAGCCGGGTCTCGATGGCAGTCTGGCGTTGGAGCAGCCAGTCCATGGCTTGGTAGAGTTCATTCTCGTCGGCATCGGCAAGGTCGAGCATGTCGGCGAGGCTGTCGCTGGCGGTATGGGAGGAGAGGCCGCGGGCGGTGGCAAGCTTGGAGCGGGGATCGAGGATGCGGGCCACGATCATGGCGACGACCAGGTCGCGCTGGCGGGAGCGACGGCTGGCGATGAGGGATTCGAGGCCGCACTGGCGCAGGCAGGAGAGGACGGCGGCGACATGGCCGTGGGGCAGGGAGCGGACGATGTCAAAGGCGTCATGGAGGGGGATGTCGGAGGGGGTGGCGCCTTTGAGGAAGCGGCGCAGGGCGTCAATGAGGTGGGGCGGGAGTTTGGAGAGGTTGGCAAGGGTGCGTTTTCTGACCTTGCCGTCTTTCCAGAAGGACTCGCGCAGGAGGATGGCGGGCGGGGAGTTGCGGTTGGGGACGACGTCTATATACATGACTAAGAGTATAGGGACATAAGACATTCATGTCAATAGACAAAAGCATTGTAGAAGTCACTATTACATGGACATGTATTGCACGAGAAGAAAACACGCGAACCCTTGCCAGTCCTACCGTTAGAAGCGAAAATGACGCGAAATCAGCTGGAAGTTCCGGTTAGTGGAGCACCTTTACGACTCGGAAGCCGTAATCGGTGTACTTGTAGGAGGGGTCCAGGCTGCTGCGGGCCGCGCAACGACTCACCTTGATCTGGTGGCGCCAGGCCCCACCCCGGGAGGCCCGGCGAAGGGTCTTTGTCTGGTTGATCGGATTGTTGTTGGGGGATCGCTGGTAGTAGTCGCGTGCATACCAGTCCAGACACCACTCGTGGACATTTTCGCCCAGGTCGTGAAGCCCGAAATCATTGGGCGGCTGGAGTCCCACCGGACGAGGGCATCGATCCCGCCAACCGGTTCGATACAGCTCGAATTCGGAGGGGTCTTCGTCACCCCAGGCATAGAGGCATCCCTCCTTGTTTTGGCGAACCGCCCATTCCCATTCGGCCTCGGTCGGCAAGCGGTAGTTTTCATGGGTCCAGTCACTCAGCCAGTGGCAATAGGCGGCGGCCTGCTGCCAACTGACTGAAACCACCGGCTGTCGTGGATGGCTGAATTGAGGCTCCAAAAACGAGTCGGGCATCCGCCCCCCGGTTCGACTGACAAAAAACCGGTACTGCTCATTGGTCACTGCGGTAATGCCCATGGCAAAGGCATCGACACGGACTCGATGGACCGGCCGCTCGTCCGCCCGTCCCCGGTCGCAACCCATGAGAAACTCGCCGCCCGGCAGAACCGCCACGGCTGGAATGGAGCTTGCGATCCTGCTTGCGTTCGCCACGTTCCCCATGGATCGACCTCCAGCCGGTGTTGCGTTGTCAAATGGAATGGACCTGTTCAGTGGCCAAGGGATTTCGCGAATGAGTGCGTTCAAACAGGCATGCCACCGCACGGCATGACTCGATCGACTGGAGTGGACAGCTGCTGCAGGCGGCAATTAATGGAGCCTTTTGCAAAATTCCGCAGGCAACGGGCTTATGGAGGCTCGGAACAGGTTTTGATTAACATGGATGCACAGGATGCACAGGATTTTTTCAGGAAACGGCTAGCTTGTAATCCTGAGCTTCCGCAAATCCGCACACGATCATTGCCGGAGCCGGCTTCTCGTGCAGCAGCGTCCCGTCCTGGATATCCTGTGCATCCTGTGCATCCATGTTTATTATGAGCCTTTTGCAACATTCGCAATCGGGAATGATATGGAGGCGGCAAAGGTGATGTGCTGCAGGCTCCGGCATTCACCACAAAAAGCACAAGAGACAACAGAAACCACAAAAAGCACAAAACGAGTTTCTTGATTTCGCGTCTTGCCGATCCGATGGTCCTTTTTGTGTTTTTGTGCCTTTTGTGGCCATTAAGCTTCAGACGGCAAACGGGTTCAGTGTCACCTCATCCTTGACCGACTGGGGAGGAAAAACCCTCGATCTGAATAAGGATCGCCCGACTCCGATTTTTGCAAAAGGCTCAATGGATAAAAACATCGATAGACAGGATCGCCCGGTTTTTCATCCTGTCCATCCTGTTAATCCATGTTAAACAAGAAATGAAGTCACGACGTGGAAGGTAGACGCGGGTTGTTGAGCGTGAACGATTTCGGGCCGGTTCTTTTTCCTGGTTTTTCTTCGTGTCTCTTCGTCGTCCTTCGTGCCCCTTCGTGGATATCTTTTCTTGTCTCTTCGTGGACCCCCTTCGTGGATATCTTTTTCCCCTTCACTGCTTGTCGGTCTGAGGCACGGCCTTGCTACGAAGCGGATTCCTGGGTGCGCCCGAACTCGAAACCGGGGTAGGTGATCCGAGCGTGGTAAATGCTGGAAAGGGTTTCGAGGAAGTTGAAGGCAATGCGGTCGATCTCAGCCAGGGTGATGTCGCACTCTGAAAGCTGTCCGTCCTCGGTGGTGGTAGCCACGATCTTCTGAATCAACTCCAGCAACTTTTCCTGAGAGTGGTCGCTCAGGGTTCTGGCTGCGGCCTCCACGGCGTCGGCCAGCATGATGATGGCGGCCATCTTGCTTTGCGGCCTGGGCCCCGGATAGCGGAAGCGGGATTCGTCGATTTCTTCGGGTGTGGTTGCGTTGGCCTTGGCCTTCTCGTGGAAAAAGGTCAGAAGCTTGGTGCCGTGGTGTTGCGGGATGATGTCGACCATGGCAGAGGGGAGCTTCGCGGCCCGGGCCATTCGGATGCCTTCGGTTACGTGTTCCACCACGAGCGTCACGCTTTCCTCGGGACCGATGCGGTCATGGATGTTCTGGCCCCGCTGGTTCTCCACGAAGTACTCGGGATGAATCGACTTGCCGATGTCGTGATAGAAACAGGCCACCCGCGCAAAGACCGGGTTCAGCCCGATCGCTTCGGCGGCTCGTTCGGACAGCGTTCCGACGGCAACGCTGTGGTTGTAGGTTCCGGGAGCTTTCAGGATCAGCTCACGGATCAGAGGCAGGTTGATATTCCCGAGCTCCTGCAGCCTCATGATGGTAGTGACCATGAAAAACCTTTCGAAAAGAGGCAACAGAAAAACCAGCAAGCCCGTGTTGATCGGCCCCGACAGAAGGGCCAGGGTGGCCCCCAGCAGGCCGGCGGCGAAGTCGAACGGAGCCAGTTTGGCGTACTGCAGGATCACGAAAAGGCCAATGGCCGCCGATCCGAGCTTGAACCCGGCGCCTACGAACCCCACTCTTTGCACGGCGCTGCGTATGGTGAGAATTCCGATCAGGTTCGACATCAGCACATAGAAAAAACCATAGATATCGCTACTCAGCGTCAATACGGCCAGGATGCTCGACAACAGAGAAAAAATCAGGGCGGCACGGTCATCCACCAGGATGGTTACCAGCATTGCCCCCAGTGCAAAGGGCAAGGCGAAAAAGAAATAGACCTCGTCGTTGCCGGGCAATCCCGCGAAGTTCTGGCTGAGGGACTCGCTAAGAGCCTCGCCCACAAAGCCGAATACTTTGAGCAGGATGGTCTGAGTGACCAGGACGGTCCCGGCCAGCACTGCCAGTCTCATAAAATTCCAGTGGGTCGGCCAAAGGTTTCTCAGCAAGTAGCCGAACACCGCCAGTAGTGATCCAATAAAAACCGCCAGGCTGATCATTTGGGCCAGCGAAGAGGGTTTTCGGGGAAGGTTTCGGATGGCTTCGATTTGCCGTAGTTGCCCCGGACTGATTTCGTCCCCGTAGCGAACAACGACCTTGCCCTTCTTGAGGATGACAAAGACCGGGTCGACATTGGCCACCGCTTCCCGTTGGGCGGCTTGCGTGGGTTGCAGATCAAAGGATAGATTGGGCTGCAGCAACTCCCGGACCAGGCTGGAAACCGGTTGCAGGGGCAACTGGTGGTCTTGCAGCAGCTTCGGCAACCAGGTGCCGACCTCCTGGCGGGTCCTGTCCAGAGTCTTGACCTGATCCACCGGAATCGTCTTTCTCTCTCCCGAGTCGGCGGAGAGGACCTGGATGCTCCCTTTCTCCCGAATCAGGTCCCTTGCGCTCTCAATCACATACGAAGCGTCGACCTTGCGCAGCGCCTGTTCCAGCACCTGTTGCAACCCCTGGCTGAATCCGTCGCCGACCAGGAACCGAGCCGCAGGTTCCAGCGCCGATTCCGGCAGCAGTCGGCCCAGCTGCAATCCGAGGTTTGTCTGGACTTCCGGCGGCAGGTGGTGAAGGTTCCAGGCCGAACCGGCGGAAGGTGTCAGGTTGGGGGCATTCAGTTGGCTTCTCAACGTGGAGAACAGCTCGCCGATCCGGTTGATGCGGGCCTCGGCCTGATTTGCCGCATAGCGATATACGGGAAGCGCGGCGTTTTTGGCTTCCTGCTGTCTGAGCCTGGTGGCTTCTTCGTCCTGCATTGGGACATCCGCCGGGACCAGAATATCGGAAGAAGCAATGTCTCCCGCCCGATACTCGGGGAGGGTGAAGATTCTGTACTTGGAGCAGAAGAAGGTGAGCACGCCTGTAAGGACCACCAGCAGCAGGATCAGAGCCGGGACCCGTCCGGGGCTCACCTGGTCTGATCTCTGTCCCAGGGGATCATTGGAGCTGCCGTTCCTTCTCAGACTGATGACTTTCATGAAACCTTTTTAGCCCCGCCCCCGCCCCATACGACGGGGCGGATCATTCGAGAGTGAAACAGGTTTTGTTTTAAGTGGGGCCCCTGCCCTGCCGGGCAGATCATCCGAGGGTGTCAGGGGGCCCCGCGGTTTTGCCTCACGCGCCTTAGTGGCCCGGCCCTTCGTGGATAACTCTTAAGTGGGGCCCCTGCCCTGCCGGGCAGATCATCCGAGGGTGAAACAGGGTTGTTTCAGACAAGTGGAGGGTTCCGGGATCAGGCAAGCGCCTTATGACCTGGTTGCACCTTTTGAACGACTGCGCCGAGATCAACAAGATGCTTAACGTGCCGATCCAAAAACTATCCACTATCCACTATCCACTTAGCCCCGCCCCCGCCCCATACGACGGGGCGGATCATTCGAGAGTGAAACAGGTTTTGTTTCAGATAAGCCGGGCCCCCGCCCTGCTGTGCGGATCATACAAGAGTGAAACAATCAGAAATCGATCATCCCTTCGTGACCTTGGCATCCCGTCGCGGTTAACCTCAACGCCTTAGTGGCCCTTCGTCGTTCTTCGTGGCCCTTCGTGGATAACTCTTTTTTCTTTTGTTTCAGGTAAGATAAGGCGCTGATGAAGTATCCTGGCCTCGAGACACTCGAGGTAAATGACAATGTCCGGAAACTCGGGCATGAACTCCGATGCTAGCACCGACGCCCACGGCGGTCAAGTTGTGTCCTGTTAACGTGTTGCATTGAAATTGGGTGATAGATCGGTGTTTGCGCCAGGCAAGCCGGGATGGTGCAATGCCCCTATCGGATCTTGTATCCGCGCCGCTCGACGCGCTATTCTTGGTGGCAGTCGAAATGGAACGTCGTATGCCGGGCACGAAACCAAAGGAGCCGATACTATGGTCTTGACACCTTCAACCATGCTACCACTGGGGGCACCTGCACCCGATTTTCACCTGCCGGATGTCGTGTCCGGAAACACGGTCACGCTCGGCAGCTTTGCCGACAAGGATGCACTCCTGGTCATGTTCATCTGCCGGCACTGTCCGTTTGTGATCCATGTCCAGGAGGAGTTGGCGCGCTTCGGCAGCGACTATCAGAGCAAAAACCTGGGAATTCTGGCCATCAGCTCCAATGACGCCGATACTCATCCCGATGATGCGCCTTCCAACCTGAAGGCCATGGCGGAAGAGCTCGGCTTCGCCTTTCCCTACTGTCATGACGAGACTCAGGAAGTCGCCCGGGCCTTTCAAGCGGCCTGCACCCCTGATTTTTTCCTTTTTGACCGGCGGCGGGATCTGGTCTACCGGGGTCAGTTGGATGGGAGCCGGCCCGGGAACAACGAACCGGTCACGGGACGGGACCTGAGGAGCGCCACGGACGCCGTGCTTGCGGGAACTCCGGTCTCGAGCGACCAGACGCCCAGCATCGGCTGCAACATTAAATGGAAAGCCAATTGAATCGGCGGGTGTTGATGGTGAGAAGAGCGTTGGCTTGGGAGGCCTTCAGGGCGCTTCAATGGCGTAGACGTGGGAGCGGGTCATGATGTAGAGGGTGCCGTTGGCAACCACGGGAGTGCTGTAGACGGTGTTGCCGAAGTTGAATTCGTCGATGAGTCTCTTCTGACGGCTGGCCTCCAGAATGGTGAGGTCACCGTCCTCGTCTCCCAGCATGACCTTGCCGTCCACCACGAAGGGAGAACCCCAGACCGCCGCCAACATGTCATGTTCCCAAAGTAATTGGCCGGTGTTCAGGTCCAGGGCACGAAAGAATCCACTGAAATTGGCGGCGTAAAGCAGGCCGTCACGGATGGCCACGGTTGAGATGCTGCGACGGAAATCGTGATGCCAAACGGCGCCGGTCGGCGTGATATCCCCTGACTGGGTGGCGTCGATGGCCCAAAGGTGCCCCACGCCTTCGCCGTGCTCGGGGTCCTGGCCCACCGCGATAAACACTTGGTCGTTGTATACCACGGGTGTCCCAATCAGATTGTTGCGGTCCCCTCGACCGTTCTTCCACTCGGACCCCTTCGGGTTGCAGTCGAACTTCCAGACTTCCTTCCCGGTCTGGGCTTCAAAGGAATAGAGCCAACCGTCGCCGCCGGCAAAGATGACCTGGGGCCTGCCGGCAATTTCTCCGTAAGCCGGAGAGGACCACTGACCGTGGAGCACCGAGTCTGCGGGCGCCGCATTCTCCCAGGCCAGCTTGCCGCTGTGCCGGTTCAAGGCCAGGAAACTGGGGGCTCGAGGCACCGGAATATTGATGTGGCTCTCATCGGTGCCATTGGAAGTGTTGACGAAGATCAGATCCCCCACCAGCAGCGGCGAGCTGGTGGCCAGGTTGTGCGGGAAGACCCCCAACTCTTCAATCATGTCGAAGGTCCACACCACGTCCCCGTCGATCGGGGAGGTGTGTTTCTCGTCCTTGACGGGTCCGTCGTTTTCGCCATCCAGAAACCCTTCGGTGTCCAGGCTCACCACTTCTGCCCGGTTGGAAACGTAGTACAGTCGATCTCCAGCCAATGCCGGCGAGGAGCAGATGCCCTGTTCAGGCCAGTCGTTGACTCTGCCGGCGGCCAGCTTTTCGTGAGTCATCTGCCAAAGGAATTTCCCGTCCTTCTCTCGGAAACACATGATGACGCCCCGGTCTCCCTTCTGTTGGTCGTTGCGCAGCCTCTGGTTGTTGGTTCCCACGAAGACCTTGCCACCCGAGATGGTGGGGTTTCCATAGGACTGGGATCCGATCGCGGCAATCCACTTGATGTTTTTCCCGGTCTTCAGGTCCCAATGGGCCGGAATTCCCATGGCGTCCGAGACCATGTTCCGGTCGGGTCTACCTCCCCACATGGGCCAGTCCCCGGCCAGACCGGAGAGGACGCCTCCGCCCGCCAGTAACAGGACCACCGCTGCAAAGACCTTCAGCTTTGGCAATGACATGCGTTTCCTCTCAACCCCTCGGCCCGATCTGGCCATCCTCAATGACCGGATGGCGCGACGGAGACGTTGTCGTAGTAAATTTCGGCTGCGGAATAACCGTAGATCCCCGGACTGCCCTGACGGTGCACGATTGGGTCCAGGACCTCGATGGACCACCCTTCGGGCTCGGGCTCATCGCGCTTCCAGACCTTTCCCCTGACCATTCCCCCGGTTCCTTCAGGAAGAATCTCAACTCGAAGCTTCATCCGGTACCACACGTCCGGGTCGACTCGATAGTCAATGGTCTTGGAGAAGTGCCCCAGTTCCGAGAGCCAACTCCGGATCTGCAGCTTCTGGCGGTTGCCCATCAAGGCCAGGATATAGCGCTGGGCGATCAGACCCATGTCCGGAAGACGGCGGCGTTGTTCCGTGCCCATCATCTCGGCTTGAATCTGGTAGCCCGATGCCTTCCAATCTCCCAGAAACACCATGGTCCGCCACGACCGAGGGTTTTTGGACAGCTTCTTCAGCACCTTGTTCCCGTCCAGTGAGGTCACTACGAATCGGCCCCGGGCGGCATTCCAGCCGTCGGCAACCGTTCCCTCCTCCAACCGTTCAAAGTCCTCCTGGAAAGGAATGGCGGGTCGCGAGCTGACACGAGCCCTTCCCTGCAGGTTGCCGACCCGGGCGATCAGCAGGCCTCCCTGAGGAACGTTGCCGTCACTGAGAGTGAGGCGCCCATCGGCGGAAACCTTTCCCTGTATTCCCTCAAGGGACCAAACCGCTTCCGTCGGTTTCATGCGGCCCCGTGCGTCCACCACCCGAGCCACGAAGGTTCTGGAGGCGCCGGGAGAGAGAACCACCTCCCCGGGCTCCACCATGACCCGGTGGACCCGACCCTGGAAGGAGTCGTTATCGCCTGCCTGGGATTCCCCCGGGGCGGGAGCCTCCCGGTTGCGATCCTCGAGGCCGATGCAATAGAGCCTATTGCGAGTCAGCAGATAGATGCGGCCATTGGCCACCGCAGGCGAACCGTTGATGGAGACGGCCGAACCGTCGGCATTGGTAAATCGATCCAGATCCAGCTCTTCGGGGGGTTGGTGGCCGCGCAGGCCCAAAATGTGGAACTGTCCGTCAACGTCTGAAACAAAAAGCTTGCCGTCGGCGACAACGGGCGAGGCTCGCTGCATGACTCCCAGGTTGTGCTTCCAAAGCTGTTTACCCGTGTCGGCGCCGAAGGCGACCAGATTGGCCGAATTGTCTACATGATAGAGGATGTTGTCCGCCAGGGCCGGCGAGGCATAGCCCGCGGTGAACCCATCCACTTGCCAGACGACCTGGGGCTTGCCGTCAACGATCTGAGAGGCATCCAGGCAAACCAGTCGGCCCATGGCCGTGCTGGCGTCGACATTCTCTTCGCCGTGGGAGGCGAAAACCCGACTGCCCCGAACCACGACCGAGGAGTTGATCCCTCTCTTGCTGAATGGGAAGCCCCAGACCCTGTTACCCGTCGCCAGGCTGAGCCCGTAGATCGAACCGTCCCCGTTTCCACCGATCAGGAGCCGTTGACCGTTGATCCGGCTCACCACCGGGACTGTGTAGGTGGTGTCCTTGGGCGCTTTGCCGGGAGTGGTCACCCAAACGGTTCCACCGGTGCGCTTGTCCAGAGCATAAAACCGGTCCCGTGGAATTGCCGTCGAACCCCATCCGGCGCTCAGAAAATTGACGAACAGAAGGTTCCCGTGCAAGGTTGGAGTGACGGTCCTCCCCCCATAGCCGGAAATTCTCCCGACCTCTTCGGCGAATGATCTGGCCCAGACCACCTTGCCGTCAGGATCCAGACAGTGCACCATCCCTTCGATTCCATTGGCAAAGATATGGCCCGTGGTCGGATCGGCTGCCAGGCTGGCCCAACCGACTCGGTGGTGGGGGATATCGGTCAGGAACACCTTGTAGCGGAATTCCCATCGCAGATCCCCGGTCTCGGCGTCGAAGCAGGCAATCTGTTCCTGCCAGCCGGGCGGCGTGTCCGGTTCCGCCAAGGTGATGACACAGACCCGTCCGTCCACCACAATCGGCGTGGAGCGGCCGCCGATGGACCGCTTCCATCTCAGGTTCTCCCCCTCCGGCGACCAGGTCGAGGGCAACCCCGTCTCCACAGAGCCCCCGTCCGCGTTGGATCCGCGCCACAAGGGCCAGTCGGCGGCTCCGGCTGAAACCGCCAGCCACCCTGCGCTCCAGACGGAGAAAGCAAGCCATGCCGTCAGGATCTGCATTGCCGTTCGCATCAAATGGAATCCCCCTGCGCCCCGTCGACTTGAAGGTTGAACCGCCGGCCTCCCGAATTCACCGACGCCGGTCCAATCATTATCAGGTTGAAGGACAAAAAACAAAAGTGTTATCTCGACGGGGTCCGGCAGTCTTCCACTCTCTCCCGCGCCCCAGGCGGAGGGTGGTTAAGTGGATAGTGGATAGTGGCCAGTGGTTAGTGGCTAGTTGATTGGATCGATGCGTTAAGCATCTTGTCTCGAATGTTTCCCCGAATCCGAAGTACGGTCCCCGAATACGGCGCCATTCACGGGTTGGGCTTCCCCGGTCCATACAGGACTTCCCCCGGCCTGGCATCGAGGGGACGCCCGGCGTCGATCACCAGTGTTCCGTTGACGATGACATACTCGATGCCCTCCGCCAGGCGGTGAGGCTCCTGAAAACTGGCATGGCCGGCGACTCGCTCCGCATCGAAAATGGCAATATCGGCCTTCATGCCCACCTGGAGAAGACCTCGGTCTTTGAGACCCAACTTGGCTGCGTTCATTCCCGTCATTTTGTGAACGGCCTCCTCAAGGTCCAGAACCTGCTCCACTCTCACATACTGTCCCAGGACTCGGACAAAGGCGCCATATCCGTGGGGATGAGGCGTCCCCCCACCTGGCAAGTCCCTGCCGCCCGCAGCCCCGCCCGAGCCAATGGACATCCAGGGGACCTGCAGGGCGCGACGCAGGTCCGCCTCGCTCATGAGGGGGTAAAGGACTCCGACCGGGCCCTTCGATTCCCGCAACAGATCAAAGAGGGTCTCTCCGGGACTCCGGCCCAGTTGGGCCGCGATGGCCTGGATGCTTTTCCCGGCCAGGGCCTGGTATTTCCGGGAGTCTGCCTGCAACAGCACTATTGCCTCCCAGCCGCCCGCCGCCCGGAAAGGGTTGACCCCGCCAGGCTGTTTCTGCCGAAGTTCTCGCAGAATGCGGACACGAAGGTCGCGTCCGGACAGCCGTTTCAACAGTTCCTCCCTGCCGCCATCACTGGCCCAGGGGGGCAACAAGTCCACCAGGTGCGCCCGGGCGTTCCTGTAGGGAGACAGGCTGGCGGTCACGGCCAGCCCCGACTCCCTCGCCTTCTCGATGGAATCGATCGCCTTTTGCAGACGTCCGCGGCCGCGGCGGTCGACAACCCTCAAGCCCCTGATGTCCACGGGAATTTGGGCCTGCTCGGCTAGCTGGATGGCCTCCTTTAGGGACTTTTCAATGCCGCTGGCGGAATTGCCGATCTCGGTGGCATAGATCCCGCCATGGGATTTCACCTCCCGGACCAGTTCGGCGAGTTGTTCCCCGCTCAGAATGCCTTCGGTAGCCGGCCGCGCCGAGCTGGCGAGCCCCAGCGCGCCCTCCAGCATGGCCTGCCGGACCAACTGGGTCATTGCGGCAACCTCGGGCTGGGTGGGTTCACGCACGTCATCACCCAGAACGGAGCGGCGCACACCTCCGGCCCGGACGTATGAGGCCACGTTGACCGCGATTCCACCTTGCTGCAATCGAAGGAACGTTTGTGCCAAGGGGGTCCGGTCGGTGGGGACTGCCTGGGATGCGGGCCTCCCCCCGCCCGCGGAATGGAAGGCATGGTCCGGATGGCCCCCGCCCAGAATTTCGGTCGTCACCCCCTGATGAACCTTGCTGAGGGCGTTGGAGTGAATCATCGAGCCTGCGTCGGAGTGACTGTGGATATCGATGAAGCCGGGAGTGACCCACAGTCCCCGCGCGTCGATCACTCGACGGCCTTTCTGCTCCCGGTCCTTCAGTGTCCCCACATGCACGATCTCGTCCCCGCGAATGGCCACGTCCCCTGGAAACCACAGGGAACCCGAGCCATCGACGAGCTTGCCGCCGGCGATGATCAGGTCGAACGGGTATTGGGGAGATTCCCGACAGGCGAGCAGGTTGCAGCAAAGGAGCAGCGCCAGGGTGGCCCGCTTGAGTGAAGGCGGCGGCATCTTGAGAGTCATGGTTCCGGCAGTGGGGTTGAGGATTGGGTCAGGTCGACTGGGGCTGAAGGAACCGTCCAGCCACCTCGTTCATTTTTTCCAGCGTCAGTCTCCAGTGGGAGTCGTGCCAGAGGACCTTGGAGCCGGAAATGAGCAGCAGTTGAGGGGATTCATGGTCCACCCCCAATTGCTCTGAGATCTGATTCGAAAGCGAACGCTCTTCAATCACTCGAACCAGCGCACAGGTGCAGGGGCGGTTGGCCCCGCCTTGTCGGTCGAATTCGGTGAAGGCGGAGTAGACCTCGGCGCTGATGGGACATTGGCTGCTGTGCTTCAGCAGAAAGACCGCTTCCCGATCCGAACCCGCCAGCAGGTCCTGCACATCCGCTGGAGTCTTGATCTGAAAAAAGGACATGGACGCTAACACTCCCTTCCGAAGACCTGGGATGCGATCACTCCGAACCGGCCGGGGAGGAGTCCTCGGCCGCCGGGTCCGGCTTCCCGTTGCCGCCAGCCAGATCCTCCCGGGCCCGAGCCAGCAGGTCTTGCAGGCCTTCCAGCGAGTTCTGGTGCGTTGTGCGGTAAAGAGACTCGAGGTTGCGGCGGGAAATCTGTTGATAGCTGCCGTCGAGAAGGGAAGCTCGGGCAAAGGCATTCATGGCTTGCGGGAATCGCATCAATCGAGTCGACACCACTCCCAATTGGAAGTGAACGAATTGGGACCGTGGTTCCGCATCCAGCGATTTGGTGAGATATCCGTAAGCCCGCGCCAGGTGGAGCGTGGCCAGCTTGGGCCGACCCGCGGCGCCGGTCCCCGGGCTCTTCGGCTGGGACGAGCCCGCTTCGGGGCCTGCCTGGTCGGGAGGGCTCTCCCCCGGCGGGGGAGCCTCCTTCGTGGCCTGCCGTTCGATCTCATACTTGACCAGATAGGCGTGGCCCAGCCCGGCAAGGCTTTGAGCCATATAGCGGCGGTATTCGGCCTCCCACTGCTGCTGGTCGGTATTGGCGGGCCGGACGATTTTCTGCAGCCGTCCCAGGGCTCGCGTGGCCAATTGAATGGAGCGGTCAGGCTCTCCCTTCGACGAGTGAGCCAGGGCCATCAGCACCAGGATCGGAATGTTGTCGGGTGAATGCCGCAGCGTTTTCTGGCCGTGCTCCAACATTTTCTCCGGCTGATTCAGGCTTTGGTAATCCAAGGTAGCCAGGTGGTGAACCGAGCCTAGATAATTGGATTCCGGATACTGCTGCACAAACGCCTCGATCAGGCCGGTGCGCTGGGTGGGGTCGCTGGATTGTTCTATCCGGAGAAAATCCTCCCGCTCGGCCGGGTCTTGGGCCAGTTCTTCGGCGGGCTCCGGAACGTCGTAGATTCTGAGCTTGCCGGTCCCCGACGAGGGTGGAGCCTGAGCGGCGAGAGCCACCGGCCCAAGGATCTGACACTCCGGTGGGATTGCCGGCAGGCTCATTCCTGCAAGCACCAGGCACATGGAGAGCAATCTCAAGTTCATGGCTGTTCCGGAACCATCTACCATCCCGCCAGAATAGCAAAAATGGAAATGGCAGCGCACCCTTTTCTGGCTGCGGCGGTTCCTCGGAGGAAAGGGGCAGGTAGCGCGGCGCCCAGGCAAGTCGGCCCCCCAACCTGGCTGGCGGATCATTCGAGAGTGAAACAACGGGTCCTTATGCCTATCGGGAGCAGGGGCCATGTCCCGTTAATTCGGTTGGCTGCATCATTGAACATCGATACACAGGATAGACAGGATAAACAGGACGAGAAGCTGTTGCACAAGAAGCTGACTGGCTCGATAATCGAGGGCGCGTTTGTGGAAAACCTCAGTGTCCTTCGTGGCACTTCACGGATCTCTTTCGAGTCTTTTCCAACCCCTTGGAGTCCATTCGCGGATTCATCTTTTGCCCTCTTAACAGATCCTTTATCGCCCTTGGTGGAAATCTTTTTCCCCTGAGCCTTTTGCAAAATTCGGAGTCGGGCGAGATGGGGGCAGAATGCTCCTGCAAAATAACGCCCTCGAAAGGGATCTGCACCTGGCTAGCCATGGGTTTCCCAGGGACAACAACTCTTCCCGACAATAAATCCCGCTTCCTAGCGAATTTTGCAAAAGGCTCCCCTTCCCAACCTTTGGCGGATCCCTCTTGAGCTTTCTCCAACCCCTTCGTGGCCCTTCGTGGATTTCTTTTTTTGGCCTTTGTGGATAACCCTCAATTGTTTCAAATAAGGGATCAGGAGACGATCCGGGCCTCGTTCTTGAGGGTACCAATTTCCGGAATGGTAATTTCGACGGTGTCTCCCTCCTGCAGGGCGGCCGCTTCGGTTTGAATGATACCCGTACCGGTCAGCAACACGGTGCCATCGGGAACGGGATTGGCGTAGAAGAGCCAGTCGATCAGTTCTTCGATCGTGCGCTTCATCATGCTCAGCCGGGTGTCCCCCGAGAAGATGACCTGGTCGTGTCTCCTGATCTCGCATCGGATCGACAGGGCGTAGGGATCGGGGACCTCATCGGCGGTCAGCAGGACCGGTCCCAGGGAACAGCATCCGGAATAGATCTTGGACTGGGGAAGGTAAAGCGGGTTTTCCCGCTCAATGTCCCAGGCCGAGACGTCATTGGAGACCATGAACCCGAGAATTTTGCGGTTGGAGGAAAGCAGGACCCCCAACTCCGGCTCCACTGCGGTGAATTTCGAATCCTTCCGTATCCCGATGAAGTCGTTTGGACCGGTGCATCGGGTTGCGGTGCCCTTGAAGAAGAGTTCCGGCCTCTCGGAGAAATAGACGTAGTCGTAAATTCCTGTGGACGCCTGGGTGTCTCCATCCCGGAATTCGGCGCTTTTCTTGTAGGTCACGCCGCAGGCCCACACCTCCGGGGGGTGCACGGGAATGGCCGCATGGGGCTTTGCCGGGCTCGGTGGGACGTTCAACTGGGACCAGGTCAGGGGCAGGGCTTGGGAGGTGCAGTGCCTTTCCACCAGCTCCGCCAGAGAGGTCCCCTCGCGGTTGGCCAGACGGGCGTAGTCCAGCAGGGTGGGCAGGCCGTTGCCGTCTTCCAAGACCGGATAGACGCTCTCGTTCTCGACTTTTGCCAGGTGAACTCCGGTTTCAGGATCGTGGATTTGAGCCAGTTTCATGGATGTCTCCTCGCTGCAAGGGATGAGTCTTGGTCGCAGCACCGGCCAGACTGTCGGTCCGGGGGTTGAGTTGTTCCTTGGCCAGAGCAGCCGTCCCCTGCCGGTTGCACCAGGTTTGGGCTACCCGACCTCACCTTCGGCTGTGGCTTGCTCAGTACCGCCTGGACCGCTGCAGGGTGATGTCGAACTTGGCCGTATCGGCCGCCGCCATTACTGCCATGACCCCGGCTTGCACGGGGTCGCTCACGACCAGATCGGCCGCCTCCGGCACGGTGCCGGCCATGTTGAGCGACAGCACCGTAATTCCCTGCCGCTTGATTTCCTCGACCGCCCGGGCGATATCCCCGCCCATGATGGCTCCGGCCATGACCAGGACCTTGACCCGCGGCAGCAGGGCCACCGAGCGTACGGCGGCGGCGATGTGATCTTCCCCCACCAGCGGGATGGTGTCCACCGAGATCCTCTCGCCGCGCAGGTTGTGCCGGTCGGCTTCGCTGATGGCGCCCAGAGCCACCTGTCCCACCTGGGCTCCGCCGCCGATGATGATGATCCGTTTGCCGTAGACCTTGAGCAAGGGGTCCAGGGAATCTACGGAAGTCACCACCCCCAGCGCCCGCAGGTCCCGGAGGAGTGCTTCCATGTCGGTGACATCGCGCAGTTCCAGATAGACGCTGGCTGCGTGGGACCGGCGTTTCACGATGTCCACCGAGCTGATGTTGGCTCCGTGTTCGGCAATGGTCCGGGTGAGCTGAAACAGAACCCCGGGACGATCCAATGCCTGGATCAGCAAGGCAATTGCTTCTGATTTCATGCGGACGCCACCTCGGTGGTCTCAAATCGTTGCAAGTCCAGCTTCCCGAAATCTAAAGCAAGCCCTATGCGGAGAAAATGCAGTACCTGGCCCGGGTGCGGGATGGATCGCGGCGACAGCTCCGAGACGGTTACAGGTGCTGTCAGGTGGTGGGAGTGAGGCGGGACAGTGCCCAGGTGCTGCCTTTGTATTGGGAAGACAATAGGGGCCGTCCCCTTTCTCCCATTCCATCCACTTCCACTTCCGGGCTGCCGCCAGTCCTGTTGCCGCCCCGACGACGCTGTCTCTTTCCCTCAACCCCTTCACTCTTGGGTGGGATGCTCCAGGTCATGATTTCGGGGTTTCAGTCCTTCGTCACTCCACGGCGCACGGAGAAATGCGACCTGATTACAGGGGTTTTTTGTTCAGGCGAGCTTTATACATGGACACGCCCAGCCGTCTCGTATCATTTCCCGTCCCGATGGAACTCGGAGAGACAGCGTCAGGCAAGTCAAAGTCAATGGCGATACCCTCAGAGTCGAACAGTTCCTTCGGGATGGTTGCTTGGAACGTCTGCATCTTTCTCCGGGTGGCCGTCCACTCTCCAACCTTGTTTCCGTTGGCAAGTACATGGACGGTCTGTTTGCGCACCCTCTCCTCCCGGAGGTATGGAACAAACGTCGCTTCGAGCAAGAGATCGTTTCCAGGTTCCGGAGCTGGCAAATGGAGACTGGCGCGGCGCCCGGTGGTCCAGCACCTATTCCTCTGCTTGGTCCTGCTCCATCCCTTTCCCATGAAGGCATCGGCGTTACCATTGCTTCCGAACCGAATATCCGTCCCGAACCGGTAGACCGGTAACAGGTGCAAGCTGACGGAGCTCATCAATATCGCCAATTTTCTCTTGTCGCCTCCTGTTCCTATCAAATACGGCAAAGACGCATTGGGCAGATCGAATCGTATTTCCACCTCTGGAGAGTGGATCAGTCTGTTTGGCACAACGGTTCGGAACTGATGCGCCCTCCGTTGGCGGGCAGACCAGAGGTCGATCTCGGTGCCGTTGACAAGAACATGAATATTTTGTTCAGGGACCTGCGCCCTGATATAAGGAATGAGTTTGGCCTTCAAGGCAAGATCGGTTTCCGGTATGGCCACGGTCAACTTCAAGCTTGCACTCTCGCCGTGGTTCCACCAGCCTTTACTCATCGGCGAGCTCCAGCCGAATCCAACGTAATCGTCTGCATTTCCCATCAGCCCGAAAACGATCTCGGTTCCGTATTCGTACAAAGGGCGCCGTGTCTGAATAGCAACAGGTTCGTCGGCTAGGCATGACGTCGGGTCAAAAATGCTTCCTCTGATCAAATACTTGGTCAGTCTCTGCTCCCCGCGTGAGGCACTGTATTTAACGAACGGACGAGTGCGTACCTCACTCGACTTGATTTCAAAAATAGGTCGACCGGGAAACCGGCCCTCCGCACCGGCCGCTCTCATGATGGTCGCAGCGATATCCAGAACAGAGGTGTGAGCACTCGAAACCTTCAGAGGTCCGGAGCTTCCGGGAAGCTTCACGGTAAGCAGGGCAACCATCCTGGAAACGCAGGTATCGACCGTTTTGCCGTCAACCAAAGGTGGTATCTGGCTGCCATGGTCCCCCTGCAGAACGATCAAAGAGCTGTCATAAAGGTTCAACTCTTTGAGTCGTTCCAACAGTTTCAGAAATAGTTTCAGGATTGCTCGTGCTTCATTTCGGTAATTCTCTCTGGTGTTTGGAAGAACACGTCCCGCATAACTTCCGTCGGACCGGGTGACATAAGGGGGGTGGGGTGGCCATAAATGAAGGAAGTGATAGGCTGGCTGGGAATCGCCCACAAAAATATGCTGCAGGTAATCGCTAAAGAATGCCTTTTCCCGTAAGGAAGAGACATGGCCAGATCCGGCCACCAACGGTGTAATGAACCAATTGTTGTCATTGTAGATTCGATGTCGAATCCAATGGGGAAATTGCCGGAACAGCGCCACGTCCATCAGGCGGGCGGCGTTGAGGTGAACCACATCCTCCGGAGAATCCTGGTAGACACGCTGGCGATCATAGTAGTTCGTGTACTTGCTTTCCCTCATGGATTCACAAGGAACCAGGTTTACCTTGTACCCTTGATCGTACAGGCGGTTCTGAAAACCTGCCTGGATCGACTCCCGGTAGTATTTTCCGGGAAGTTGATTCCCAACGTAAATCTGCCCGGAGAAGATCGCCGGAATCGAAAAAGAAGTGTTTGGAGCTACTCCTATGTTCTCTGCGAACAACACAAAACCCTGCAGGTCATCTTCGAGTTGCTGCTCGACCACCAGTTCCCGGAAGATGTCGGTTTGAAAACTGTCCAAGACAATATGAACGATGTTCCTTGTAGAGGAATAGCTAAGCAAGCCGCTTGGAACCTGGTGCTCGTAAGGGTGGCTCTTTGACCAGAGTCCTTCAGAGGCGGCGCTTGGAGCCAACAGCAGAATCGATTGGAGGCCGATCAGTATCCAACTGGTGCTCGAGGTGATTCTAGTCAGGTAGCGTGAAAAACCCAGACCGGCCGCCAGGACAAGGATCCACATCGTTGCATCCATCCAACCGCGCAGCCCAAACCGTGACCAATCGATTCCCCTGCCATCGAAAACTCCATAGGCTCCCACCAGAAAATTCCCTTGAATCCAGAGCAATATTCCAAGGCAAAAGATTGCGCACGCAAGTCCCTTTACGGCTCGGCTCGGAACCATGTATCCAATCAGGAGGAACGTAGCCGTGAGCAACAGACCGGACAGACCATATAGCGGGAGCAGGCTCGAATACCCTACTTCAAACTCGTCCAGATTCGCCCGGTATACCGAAAAAGTCCCGAAAACGAATAGATTGGCAGAAACCAAAAGAGATGGAGGAAACAGGTGTTTCAGCCTGTGCATTAGCCGCAGTTCGTTACTGGGTCAGTGGATAGTTGCAGCATCGACTCAATGGTTGACGAATTTTCAGTCAGAGTCAATCGCACGTTCCCGGGACATTCCCCAAAAGACCGTCCTAAATCAACTCAAGTTATTGAAGGCAGTGGAGTAAGTAGACTCGACAAGTGGAAGGGGTCGAATTTTCGAAAAATGGGGGAAGTCCAGCCGTCTTGCCAGTTGCGAGCTTCCCCCCAAGCGAGTATTCTCTAAGCCTGTGATTGCCGAAAGCCGTTGGATTCTCCGCGGAGCCATGGGGTCGGGCCTCAAGCCGCGAGCGCAAGCATCGATTTCAATTGAATCCAAGGAAACGCCCATGACCCATCAGAGCCGTCGCAACTTTCTGCGCCAGTCTATTGGAATCACCGGAGTCGGCGCCTCCGGCTACCTCACGTCCGCTCGGTCCCTCGAGGCGGGGCCGGCGGCGCCTGCCGAAGTCCTGGGCGCCAACGACCGGATTCTGGTCGGCCTCATCGGTTGCGGAGGAAGAGGCCGCAGGATCCTGGAGCACTCTCTGGAAGTGGACAAGGTGCGCTGCGTGGCCCTTTGCGACGTGGACGACGAACAAACCGGGAAAGCGCTGCGTTCCGTTGAGACCGCCGCCGGCCCCGCGCCCTTGCAGACCCGAGACTTCCGGAGGGTCCTGGACTTGAAGGAGTTGGATGCCGTCATAGTGGCCACTCCCGATCACTGGCATGCCCTCCAGACGGTCATGGCCTGTCAGGCAGGAAAGGACATTTACGTCGAGAAACCGCTCTCATTGAATATTCAAGAGGGTCGAATCATGGTCAGAGCCGCTCGCCTCTACCAGCGAGTGGTCCAGGTGGGGACCCAGCAGCGCAGCGCCCCCCAATTCTCCCAGGCCGTGGAGTACGTGAAATCCGGCCAGCTTGGGAGAATTCGTTTGGCCCGGGCCTGGGCCTATCTGGATTGGAAGGCGGCCACGCCCAAGGCGCCCGACGGCCCCCCTCCTGACCGGGTGGACTACGACCTGTGGCTGGGTCCGGCCAGGCGGAGGCCCTTCAATCCGAACCGATTCCATTTCACCTTCCGCTGGTACTGGGACTACTCGGGGGGCTTGATGACCGACTGGGGGGCCCACATGATCGACATCGCCAACTGGGGGATGGACGTCAAGGCGCCAGCTTCGGCCTTTTCCGCCGGAGGAAAGTTCGCCTATCCCGACGACGCCATGGAAACGCCCGATACCCAGCAGGTGACCTGGACCTTTCCCCATTTCAGCATGATCTGGGAACACGCCCTGGGTGTGGGCCGCGGACCGGAGGCGCGGGAGCACGGGGTTGCCTTTCACGGAGAAAACGGGGTTCTGGTGGTGGATCGCTTCGGCTGGGAGGTGTTTCCCGAAACCCAGAGAATCGGCAGGCAGCGCACCTACAAGGCTCCGGGACTGCCTCGGCGCCGGGTCGGGCGGGATTACGCTCCCGACCATGTGCAGAATTTCCTGGACTGCGTGCGCTCCCGCGAAACTCCCGTGGCAGACGTTGAAATCGGTCACAACTCGGTCATCGCCTGCCATCTGGGCAATATTGCCCAGCGTCTGGGCCGTCAAGTCCGGTGGGACGTGGACAAGGAACAGGTGATCGATGATCCCCAAGCGGAAGCCATGACCGCCATGAACTACCGGCCTCCCTGGAAGCTGGAGCTGTAGTCCCCCCGATGACGTCCGCGAAGGGGCACGAAGGACACTGAGGCTATCCACGAAGTGCACGATGTCACACCAAGGTCAAGAAATTATTGTAGATTTTGGATTTGAGGCGACATCAGTGGTCATAATTCCCCAATCAACGATCAGAAATCTACAATCTTCAATTTAAACCACTACCCTGGGGGGTCCCATGGCTGACGGAGACAGTGGCTTCAAGGTTGACGATCGCCGCAAGTTTACCGAGGACGGCCAGTTGCGAGACTCGGTGGAGGAAGCTTTTGCCGGGGCCGGCAGCCCTTCCGGCGCCGACCAGGGCCGGGAGAAGGTTGCCGAGAGCACCTCGCCCCCGGTCGTCGGCCAGGACAGCCAGGATTTCAAAATGGACTTCCGGACCGTGGTTCTGTCCCTGGCCACAACGGCCCTGCTCCAGATGGGACTGGCTCCCAATCCGGAAAACGGTAAAGTCGAAAAGGACCTCCCGGCGGCACGGCAAACTATCGAAATCCTGGACGTCTTGAAGGAAAAGACCCAGGGAAATCTGCACCCCGAAGAGACCCGGCTGTTGGATCAATGTCTGCACGACCTCAAGATGAGCTTTGTCCAAAACTCCCGCAGAGTCACCTTGTGATCCGCCGCCAAGATCGGCGAGCCACGGCCTCCCATCTCCGACGATTCGACTTCGCTCTCCATAGACTTTCCCGTCAGGCCGCCTGAGCATGGCCGATAACACCGACAGCAGCATCCACCAACGTTTTTCCACGCGATGGGGCCTCCTGGTCAGCCTCCTGGGGGTAGCCGTCGGTACCGGCAACATCTGGAGATTTCCCCGAATTGCCGCTCAAAACGGCGGCGAGCACGGGTCGGGTGCATTTCTGGTCAGTTGGGTGCTGATACTGTTTCTGTGGAGTATCCCCTTGATCGTGGCCGAGTACGCCATCGGCCGCCGGAGCCGAAAGGGCCCGGTTGAGGCTCTGGCCGCAATCGGGGGCAGAAACTTGATCTGGACGGGCGGTTTTGTCGCCTGTGTCTCCGCGGCCATTACTTTCTACTATGCCGTGGTGGTGGGGTGGTGTCTCTACTATCTGGTGCAGATGCTCACCGCGCCGCTGCCGCTGTCCACCGAAGCCGCCCTCTCAACCTGGAACCGTTTCCAGGCCTCTGCCTGGCCTTCTTTTTTCCACGCCCTCGCCCTGGTGCTGTGCGCCCTGGCGATCTGGCGGGGGATCCGCTCCATCGAACGCCTCAACCGCTGGATGATTCCCACCCTGCTGGCGATCATCCTGATCTCGCTGTTTCGTGCCCTGACCCTCCCCGGCTCCTGGGCGGGGATTGCCTACCTGTTCACTCCCGACTGGGAACAGTTGCTTCAACCCGGAATATGGCTGGAAGCCCTCAGTCAGAATGCCTGGGACACCGGCGCCGGGTGGGGACTGTTGCTGACTTATGCCGCCTATATGCAGAGGCGGCAGCCCATCGTCAAGAATGCCCTGTTGACCGGTATCGGGAACAACCTGGTCTCTTTGCTGGCGGCTTTGATCGTGTTTGGGACGGTCTTTTCGATCCTGCAGACGGAGATGACCCTGTCCCGCCAGGAGACTCTCGAGATCCTGCGCTCCAGCGGCCCCGCCTCTACCGGTCTGACTTTGATTTGGATGCCGCAACTGTTCGCCCGCATGTCACTGGGGATCCCCCTCTCCATCCTGTTTTTCCTGGGACTCTCGCTGGCCGGCTTCAGCTCGCTCATGGCCATGCTGGAATTGCAGGCCCGCGTGCTGGTGGATGCGGGATTGACCCGATCCAAGGCGGTTCTGCTGGTTGGAGTCGTCAGTTATCTGCTCGGCATTCCCTCTGCGCTCAGCCTTTCCTTTTTCGCAAACCAGGACTTCGTCTGGGGTGTGGCCTTGATGATCTCGGGGGCACTGGTCGCCTTTGCCGTGACGCGATACGGTTGTGCGCGATTGCGAGGGGAGGAGCTGTCGGCTGATTCCGGCGACTGGTCCCCGGGGCGCTGGTGGGATGCCTCCATGAAGTACGTGGTCCCGGTAGGCGCATCCCTGTTGCTGATGTGGTGGCTGACCCTCTCGGCCACGGTGTACGCCCCGGATCAATGGTACAATCCCCTGCTGCCCTACAGCGTAATGACCTGCCTGGTGCAGTGGGGGGCCGTATTGACAGTGCTGTGGCTCCTCAACCGTCGCCTTTCCAGGCGCAGGTAAGTCCGCCCCAGGCCGTTCCGGGCGGATCATACGAGAGTGAAACAACGAATCTTCATGGCCTGTCGGGAACAAGGGCCAAGTCGTGCTAAACCGGTTTTCTACTTATTGAACATGGATACACAGGATAGACAGGATAAACAGCACGAGAGGCTGCGCCACAGGAAGCAGACCCGCTCGATGATCGGGTGGGTGTTGGAAGTAATCCAAGAGCCCGGGAGCGGGTTTTGGGAAATCCGTGTTGGAACAGAGGCGATGGTTGAACTCATGACGGTGGAAACTCTCGCCAAATAATCCTGTGCATCCTGTGCATCCATGTCAATTAGCCGTCTAACTATGCTTGACTTTGAACGGGTTTCCCGCCACGCGGCACAAGGCGTTGTTTCAAATAAGCCCTGAATCCGAGCTGGTGCCGAGCCATGAAACGAATCCGCGTCATTGACTCCCATACCGGCGGCGAACCGACACGGGTGGTGGTCGAGGGGGGTCCCGACCTCGGAACCGGCCCCATCGCCGAAAGACTGATTCGTTTTCGCGACCGATACGATGGTTTTCGCTCGGCGGTCGTCAACGAGCCGCGCGGCTCCGATACTCTGGTGGGGGCGCTTCTGTGTAAGCCCTGCGAGGCGGATTGCGCTGCCGGGGTGATTTTCTTCAATAATGTCGGCTATCTGCGGATGTGCGGTCACGGCGCCATCGGGGTTGTCTCCACGCTCGCCCATCTTGGCCGCATCAAGCCCGGCCGGCATCGCCTGGAAACCCCCGCGGGACCCATTGCAGCCAGGTTGGAAGCATCGGGTGCAGTGACCATTCAAAACGTGGCCAGCTATCGATGGGCCAAGGGAATCCCATTGAAACTGGAGGGTTACGGTCGCTTGACAGGGGATGTGGCCTGGGGAGGCAACTGGTTTTTCCTGAGCGAAGACCACGGCCTTCACCTGTCCTTGGAGAACATCGACCGCTTGCTCGACGCTACCTGGAAGATCAGGAGAGAACTCCGGGAGCAAGGCATCAGGGGCAGGGACGGTCAAGAGATCGATCACATCGCATTGTTCGCTCCTCCGCAACGGACCGATGCGGATGCCAAAAACTTTGTCCTGTGCCCCGGGGGCTCCTACGACCGCTCACCCTGCGGGACCGGCACCTCTGCAAAAGTCGCTTGCCTGGTCGCCGCCGGCCGTTTCGGTGAGGGCCGGACCTGGCGGCAGGAAAGCATCCTCGGCAGCCTGTTCGAGGCCACGGTCCGTGTCGATGGAGGTCGCATTGTGCCTTCCATCAAGGGGTCGGCTTTTGTCACCGCGGAGGCAACCCTGCTGCTCGACCCGCGAGATCCGATGAGGATGGGACTCGATCCAGCCGCCAGTCCCTGAACTTTGGCCCCATTGCTTCTACCGGCCCCCAGACTGCTCTATTCTTTTTTTGGTTCCCAGCCCGAGAAAACCTATAATGCCGCAGCGGTGGCTGGTTCATGACTCCCCGGAGCCGGCTCCGCCTGCATTTCTCACCGGGGGCGCGCCCCGTACAGTCTGTGCCCGCAATCCTTTACAATCGGGCCGTTAAGGTGCTGAAGACAAACTGTTTTCGTGACCTATGCAGTGACCCGTCGAGCAACGCGGGTCAGACCCCGGCGACCCGGTGGGAAACGCGCACCAGGCCCGAGAGAGACAGGAATCCCGAGGATTGACGACAGACAGGAGGCTTGGACGCCGCTTTCGACCGATCGCCTCCATTTCCGTCCTCCAGACGTGACGACATGGTTTCAGAACATTTGTTGAGATGGCCCGATCTGGTGGCCATCGGCATCAACTTGAGCGCGATGGTGGCGATCGGCGTCTACACCGCCCGCCGGAACCGTTCCGCCGACGCTTATTTCCTGGCCAATCGCAGCATGCCGGGCTGGATCGTCGGATTTTCACTGATGGCGACCATCATCAGCTCGATGACCTTCCTGGCCATCCCCGGCTTCACCTTTGAAAAGGACTGGCGTTACATGCCGGCCCACTTCTTCTACTTCATTCCGGCCATCGTCGCCTATTTCCTCTTCATGCCCTATTTCCGCCGGGGCCACGTGCGCTCGGCCTACGAGTACCTGGAACAGCGGTTCGGCACCTGGGCCCGGTTGTATGCCGCCGCCGGCTTTCTGGTGTTTCAAATGTTTCGCACCGGTGTGATTCTCTACGCCGTGTGTCTGCCCTTTGGGCCCATGACCGGCCTTCCCTTGGGTTGGGTCATCCTGGTGCTGGGCATTCTGGTGGCCGCCTACACCATCGCCGGCGGCCTGGAAGCTGTCATCTACACCGACCTGCTTCAGGGCCTGGCCCTGATTGCCGGTGGACTCATCTGCATTCCGCTGGCTGTCGATCTCATTCCGGGTGGGCTGTCCCAGGTCTTTGCAGAAGCGGTAGCCGACGGAAAATTCGCAGTCGGCAGCACGGGCTGGTCCTGGGACGATCAAACCGTCTGGGTGCTCATCCTGGTTTACCAGTTCATCTTTTTCCAACTGCTTTGCACCGACCAGAACGCCGTTCAACGCTACATTGCCATGAAGACCGACCGGGATGCCAAGCTGGGGCTGGTCCTGTCAACCGTCATGACGATTCCAGTCTGGTTCTACTTCGCTTTCATCGGCACGGTTCTGTACGTCTATTACAAGCATTTTCCAGCCGCAGAGTTGGACAGTCTGGTTTCCGAGCAGGCCTTCCCCTATTTCGTCCTGACTCAGATCCCGGCCGGCGCCGCCGGATTCGTCCTGTCGGGACTGCTGGCGGCGGCCATGTCCACCCTGGACTCGGGCATCAATGCCTCGGCCGCCACCATAACCAATGACTTCTACCGCCGATTCAAGAAGTCGGTGGAAGATGAACAGCACTATCTCAAGTTCGGCCGCTGGGTCTCGGTGGCCTTCGGCGTGATCATGATCACAGTGGCCCTGTTCATACATCTCGCCCGAACCCAAACCCTGATGGATCTGCAGACCCTGGTGTTTTCGATCCTCAGTGGAGGGCTGCTCAGTATCTTCCTGTTGGGGTTTCTTACCGAAAGAGTCCACAGCCGGGCGGCTCTGATCGCTGCTGTCTGCACCGTTTCAGGAGTCTGCCTCTGGCTGTTTGCCGACTCCACCACCGGGACTCGTCTGATGCCCGAGCTCGAGGGGATGCTGCCGGACAAGTTCTGGATCGTTGTGTTTTCCAATATCTTCCTGTTCGGGCTGGCCTACCTGTTGAGTTTCTTTCTGCGCCCGCGGGAAACCAAGGATCTGCACAATTTGACCGTTTGGACCTCAAGGGTCGATAATCTGCCCGGCTAAGGGAATCCGGGCCAACCTGCAATTGGCGGAAGGAGTGCCTGTCCATGTTTCAGAACCGGGTCAAACAGCTTCTAGAGGCGGGCCAGGCCGCCTGGGGGTCCAGTCTGGCCGATGCCTCCGAGATCGTGGCCCAGACGACCATCGAAACGGGAATCGATTTCCTGTGGATCGATCTGGAGCATCGGCCCTACGAAGTTGAGGCCGTGCGCTGGATTCCCCTCCTCTGTCGCCGGAATGCATGCGTCCCGCTGATCCGGGTGGCGGGGCTTGAATCCCATCTCATCAAGAAGGCCCTGGACGTGGGCGCCAGCGCCATTATGGTGCCTCAGATCAACTCGGCCTCGGAGGCCGAGCGGGCTGTTCAATATTGCAAATACCCACCCGAGGGCACCCGTGGCGTCTCGCCGCTGTGGACCGTCTTCGAGGGGGTTTCCTGGAGTGACTATCTCCCTCAAGCCAACCGGGAAACGCTGGTCGTCGTCCAGATCGAGACGGTGCAAGGCATCGAGAACCTGGAGGCCATAGCTGCCGTTCCAGGCGTCGACGTTCTATTTGCCGGACCCACCGACACCTCTGCCGCCCTGGGTCATATCGGCCAAATGCAGCATCCCGACGTTCAAGGCTTTCTGGCGGACTTTCCCCGCCGGGTGGCTCCCTCGGGGAAAGCCAGCGGGATCACCCTGCAATCGGTGGAAGAGTGCAAGACTGCCTATGAACAGGGCTATCGTTTCATCTCCTGCGGCAATGTGGTGCTCAGCGGCAAGGCGGCTCTGTCATCGGATCTGAGCCGTTTGAGGTCCATGGAGACTGCGTCGGGCCAGGGTTGATCCACCAGGACCCCGCTCTAGCCAGGCTGTGCCTCAGACCGGCAAGCAGGGGAGCCTTTTGCAAAATTCCGCAGGCAACGGGCTTATGGAGGCTCGGAACAGGTTTTGATTAAGTTTATTATGAGCCTTTTGCAAAATTCGCAATCGGGAATGATATGGAGGCGGCAAAGGTGATGTGCTGCAGGCTCCGGCATTCACCACAAAAAGCACAAAACGAGTTTCTTGATTTCGCGTCTTGCCGATCCGATGGTCCTTTTTGTGTTTTTGTGCCTTTTGTGGCCATTAAGCTTCAGACGGCAAACGGGTTCAGTGTCACCTCATCCTTGACCGACTGGGGAGGAAAAACCCTCGATCTGAATAAGGATCGCCCGACTCCGATTTTTGCAAAAGGCTCAGGGAAAAAAAAGATCCACCAAGGGGCATGCAGAACCAGGTTTATCGAACGCGACACAAGGTATCCATCAAGGAATGAAGGCCCGGCGCTGCCCGCAAAATGATGTCCACAACCGCCTTCATGCGCTACCGGAAAGATTCCGTGGTCCAGTATGGGATTCTGGAGGGAGAGCGTCTGCGCCAACTGGCAGGCAATCCCTTGGATAGCGCTCAGACCACCGGGGAAATCCACAGGCTTTCCGATGTCCGGACCCTGGCGCCCTGTGAACCTCGCCAGATTCTGGCCGTGGGCCGAAACTACAAGAGCCATCTCAGGGGACGCCCGGCGCCCTCACGCCCCGAGATCTTCTACAAACCCTTCAATGCCCTGCAGAATCCCAAGTCTCCTATCGTCCTTCCGGCTGACGCTGAGGACGTCCATTTTGAAGGGGAGCTGGTGCTGGTAATTGGACGGAAAACCCGAAACGTCTCACCCGGCCAGGCGGAATCATCCATCTTCGGCCTGACCTGCGGCAACGACGTCAGCGCACGTGGTTGGCAGCGGGGCCCCGGCCAGGACCTCCAGTGGTGGCGCGCCAAGGGAGCCGACACCTTTGCTCCCGTAGGGCCGGTGATGGTTCAGGGGCTGGACCACCGCAATCTGCAACTGCAGACTCGCCTCAACGGCCAAGTGGTTCAGCAGCAGACCACGGCCGATCTCATATTCGACTGCGCCACCGTCATCAGCTATATCAGCCGTTATCTCACCCTCAGTCCGGGAGACCTGATCTTCACGGGAACTCCCGGAGCCACCGACAGACTCAGACCCGGCGATGTGGTCGAAGTTGAAATCGAGGGCGTCGGAATACTGAGCAATCCGGTGGAAGCTGGCTGATTTGCGCCCAACGACATCGATGACAACCAGGCAGCATTCCCGAATCCCTCCTCTTTCCCGCCATCATTGAGTTCATGGAGATCACCCACGGCTACAAGTCCTATCGATCAGACCGCAGGAGTTCGCTGACCATTGGCAATTTCGACGGCTATCACCTGGGCCACCAGCGGATCCTGGACGCCCTGGTGGATGCTTCCCGGACCTCGGGAACCCGATCGGTCCTGATCAGCTTCCTGCCCCACCCCTTGCAACTGCTGATGCCGGAGAAGGCCCCGCGGGCCATCACGCCCCTGGAGGAAAAAATTCGCCTGCTGGGCGCCAGCCGGCTGGAGGTGCTTGCCATTCTGGACTTCGATCGGACCCTGTCCCAAATGACGGGCGAGGCGTTCGTGCGAGAGATCGTGGTCGGAGTTTTTCGGGCGCAGCAGGTTTTCGTCGGGAGCGATTTTGCATTCGGGCATCGGCGCACTGGCAGCGTGGAACTGCTCCGCAATCTCAGCCTGGAGCTCGACTTTCAGGTCCGTATCTGCCCTCAGGTGGTGGTGCGGGGATCCCGGGTCAGCAGCACCCGTATTCGCGAGTTGATTCATGCCGGGCGGATCAGCAGTGCCAATCGCCTGCTGGGAAGGTATTTCACCTTGACGGGAACGGTCGTGCCCGGGCGCGGCCTGGGGAGAGAGTCGCTGTTTCCCACCTTGAACCTGCGCCCCGGCGCCGAACTGATCCCCCGACCCGGGGTGTACGTCACCCAGACTGCTTTCGACCGACAGACCCATCCCTCGGTGACCAACGTCGGTTGGCGTCCCACGGTCGCTGGAAGAGATCTCACGGTGGAAACCCACCTCATCGATACCCAGTTGGAGAGCCCCCCGGTACGCCTCAGCCTCGCCTTTCTTCACCGCTTGAGAGACGAAGAAAAGTTCGAGTCGCTGCAGCAGCTGAGAGCACAAATTGTCCGCGACTGTCAACGCGGCCGCCGCTTCTTTCGTCTCTTCAACCGGTTGGGCCGACCGGTGGCGCCGGCAGGCTGATCGCCGGGCTGGAGTTCAAACCGAAGCGGCTCTGGAATTTCAGGCCGGTGTCTGGGATGGGAATGCGGGTTCACCCGGAAGCGCTCAAGGGCTCTCAGGCACCCGAGCGGCAACCCGGAATATTCCAACCCCGAAGATGCTGGGGATTTCCAGGGGCCATGCACCCTGCGGGGATCTGTAGCGCTGCTCCAGAGCGGGAAGAGTGAGGTTCTCTACCGCGTGGAAGCCCTGAGCGGCCATCAGCGCATTCATCGACGCCAGGGAGTATTGGCTGACCATGGGCTCTCCCCGTCGGGCCACGAAGGACTGCATTTTTGTTCTCATGACCAGGTGTTCCGGTCTGGCGGAGGCTTCATCCAGCAGGTAGTCAATCACCAGGAGCGTGCCTTCAGGCAGGTTCCGGGATATGGAGGCAGCCGTCTCGCCCAGGTCCTCGGCCGTGATGTAGTAGGCAACGCCCATCAGAGTCAGGAACGTCAGTCGGGATTTTTGGAAACCTGAACCATCCAAGGCGTCAATGGCGGAAATTTTCGTGAGGTCGGCGGGGACGAAATGCAGGCGGGAGGGGATAGCCCACCCGGCCCGGTGGATGCGGGCCAACTTCTGCCGCTGGGTGACGGGATGGTCGATCTCGAAGACATCGATCCGACTCATGAGGTCGGGCCTGCGAAACGCGAAGGAATCCATACCTGCTCCGATGATGACGAACTGGTCGATGCCCTTTTCAACGGCCGATTCCAAAGCCTGCTCGGCATATCGCGCCCGCAACAGCACGCACAGGGACACCGGCTCTATGGCTCTCATCACGCCCTTGACCAGAATCCAATGCAGTAGGCGCAGCCAGATCACCAGACGCCAGAACCATCCGCACAGATACCTGGCAAAGGGATCCTCGAACAGCCGCACTGGATTTCTCTGGTGGCTGGCCCGTACGGCTGCGGTGAGTTCGGCGGTCGAGGCTCGGCTTTTTTGCAGCAGCCGGGTGAGCTTGCGAAGGCTCATGTATCCCCCAATTCCTGAACGCAGTTGGATCTCAATTTGCCTTGCCGGCCTGTAAACCGGGTGGCTATTTATTATGCCACGCCTTCGCGACGATGCCGCTGACTGTGCCGGAGGTTATCGAACGACACCATGGCTTCCCTACCTGCCTGGCCCGCATTCCTCGCCGGGAGCTGCAGACGTGAGAAGAGTGCAGGGGGCGAGGAACCTGTTTAGCCGGGCCCCCGCCCTGCCGTGCGGATCATTCGAGAGTGAAACAGGTTTTGTTTCAGGTAAGTCGGGCCCCCGCCCCCCACAACGGGGCGGATCATTCGAGGGTGAAACAGGGGTGTTTCAGGCACGTTGTCAATTCCTCTCCAACCCCTGTTTTTTCCATCTCTTGAACCGGTTTTGCGTCACGCGAACCCAGGTTTTGTTTCAGGTAAGTGTCGCCCCCGCCACCACGACGGTGCGCATCACTCAGAGGAAAAACAGCCGTTCGTCAATGAAGACGAACCACCAATGAACACGAATAGGCACCAGGACTGATGGACCTGCTTCAACGACAACTGGCGCCAAAATGCTTCGGCACTTTTATCCCGTTGGTGTGACCCTGTCATGGGAGGAAGCCCACCCGGGAGCGCGGGCGTCCCGCCCGCACAAATCCTCCCGCAGCTTCGGCGATCTCCTCCACCGGAATCAACCGGCAGCGGCGCCCTGCCTCTGCTTCGGCCGGGCTCATGCGGTTCCCGCCGGCAGGGCGGTCGGCTGCAACATCGCAGGGAAACTGAGCGGCAACCGAAGGGACAGCATGCGGGCGGGACGCCCGCGCTCCCGGGGGTGTCGTCCCGATGGTGAGGTGGGGGGTATCCGGCGGGCGACTTCTCTGAAAGCCGGCCTGTCCCCTTTGGGAAACTCCCGTTTGCCTGCGAGCCGGGCGCCCGCCCCCGCCACCACGACGGTGCGCATCACTCAGAGGGAAAACAGCCGTTCGTCAATGAAGACGAACCACCAATGGACACGAATAGGCACGAGGACTGATGGACCTGCTTCAACGACAACTGGCGCCAAAATGCTTCGGCACTTTTATCCCGTTGGTGTGACCCTGTCATGGGAGGAAGCCCACCCGGGAGCGCGGGCGTCCCGCCCGCACAAATCCTCCCGCAGCTTCGGCGATCTCCTCCACCGGAATCAACCGGCAGCGGCGCCCTGCCTCTGCTTCGGCCGGGCCCATGCGGTTCCCGCCGGCAGGGCGGTCGGCTGCAACATCGCAGGGAAACTGAGCGGCAACCGAAGGGACAGCATGCGGGCGGGACGCCCGCGCTCCCGGGGGGTGTCGTCCCGATGGTGAGGTGGGGGGTATCCGGCGGGCGACTTCTCTGAAAGCCGGCCTGTCCCCTTTGGGAAACTCCCGTTTGCCTGCGAGCCGGGCGCCCGCCCCCGCCCCCACGACGGTGCGCATCACTCAGAGGAAAAACAGCCGTTCGTCAATGAAGACGAACCAGCAATGAACACGAATAGGCACCAGGACTGATGGACCTCCTTCAACGACAACCGGCGCCAAAATGCTTCTGCACTTTTGTCCCGTTGGTGTGACCCTGTCATGGGAGGAAGCCCACCCGGGAGCGCGGGCGTCCCGCCCGCACAAATCCTCCCGCAGCTTCGGCCATCTCCTCCACCGGAATCAACCGGCAGCGGCGCCCTGCCTCTGCTTCGGCCGGGCCCATGCGGTTCCCGCCGGCAGGGCGGTCGGCTGCAACATCGCAGGGAAACTGAGCGGCAACCGAAGGGGCAGCATGCGGGCGGGACGCCCGCGCTCCCGGGGGTGTCGTCCCGATGGAGAGGTGGGGGGTATCCGGCGGGCGACTTCTCTGAAAGCCGGTCTGTCCCCTTTGGGAAACTCCCGTTTGCCTGCGAGCCGGGCGCCCGCCCCCCGCGACTGGGCAGATCCATCGAGAAGGACTATAAATGGAACATCGATGCACAGGATACACAGGATAATCAGGACGGGAGGCTGCTACAGGAGACGCTGACTCGGGCGATGATCGCGTGCGGATTTGAGGATGTCCGGGAACACAAGCCAGCCGTCTCCGGAAAAAATCCTGTGCATCCTGTGCATCGATGTGAATCAAAAATCTACCCATGCTTGACTATGAACCGGTTTCCAGCCACCAGGCGCAGGCGTTTGTTTCAGGCGAGTCGGGCCCCCGCCCCCAAGGCGGGGCGGATCATACGAGAGTGAAACAGGGGTGTTTCAGGCACGTTGTCAATTTCTCTCCAACCCCTGTTGTTTCAATCTCGTAAACCGGTTTTGCGTCACGCGAACCCAGGGTTGTTTCAGACAAGTGGGGCCCCTGCCCTGCCGGGCAGATCATCCGAGGGTGAAACAGGGTTGTTTCAGACAAGTAGGGCCCCCGCCCCCCACGACGGTGCGGATCATCCGAGAGTGAAACAGGGTTGTTTCAGACAAGTGGGGCCCCTGCCCTGCCGGGCAGATCATCCGAGGGTGAAACAATCAGAAATCGATCATCCCTTCGTGACCTTGGTATCCCGTCGCGGTTAACCTCAGCGCCTTAGTGGCCCTTCGTCGTTCTTCGTGGCCCTTCGTGGATAAGTCTTTTTCTTTTGTCTTTTTTCGGTTGTTTCAGACAAGTAGGGCCCCCGCCCCCCACGACGGGGCGGATCATTCGAGAGTGAAACAGGGTTGTTTCAGACAAGTCCCGCCCCCGCCCCCACGACGGTGCGCATCACTCAGAGGAAAAACAGCCGTTCGTCAATGAAGACGAACCAGCAATGAACACGAATAGGCACGAGGACTGATGGACTTCCTTCAACGACAACTGGCGCCAAAATGCTTCTGCACTTTTGTCCCGTTGGTGTGACCCTGTCATGGGAGGAAGCCCACCCGGGAGCGCGGGCGTCCCGCCCGCACAAATCCTCCCGCAGCTTCGGCCATCTCCTCCATCGGAATCAACCGGCAGCGGCGCCCTGCCTCTGCTTCGGCCGGGTCCATGCGGTTCCCGCCGGCAGGGCGGTCGGCTGCAACATCGCAGGGAAACTGAGCGGCAACCGAAGGGACAGCATGCGGGCGGGACGCCCGCGCTCCCGGGGGGTGTCGTCCCGATGGTGAGGTGGGGGGTATCCGGCGGGCGACTTCTCTGAAAGCCGGCCTGTCCCCTTTGGGAAACTCCCGTTTGCCTGCGAGCCGGGCGCCCGCCCCCCGCGACTGGGCAGATCCATCGAGAAGGACTATAAATGGAACATCGATGCACAGGATACACAGGATAATCAGGACCGGAGGCTGCTGCAGGAGACGCTGACTCGGGCAATGATCGTGTGCGGATTTGAGGATGTCCGGGAACACAAGCCAGCCGTCTCCGGAAAAAATCCTGTGCATCCTGTGCATCGATGTGAATCAAAAATCTACCCATGCTTGACTATGAACCGGTTTCCAGCCACCAGGCGCAGGCGTTTGTTTCAGGTAAGTCGGGCGCGCCCAGCACAATCTGTACCCTGAAGGCTCCAAACAAAGCGCTGCAAGATGTCAAAGAAAAGCACTTTTCGACCTTACGCCCAGAGACCCGGTGAGAAATGCGGGTTCACCACCCGCGGCCTTCCGGCGTGCAACTGCGAGCCAGAAAATCGAGGGATCCAGTTGCGGCCGCAATTCAACCCCTGCTTGCAAATGGAAAAGCTGGATGCTAGGATGCCATCAAGGTAAGCGGACATGAACCGAACGATTACCCTTCTGTTGCTCTTCCTGTTTGTGGGATCCCAGGCTGAAGGCTTGGTGCAGGTGTGTGCAGAATGGCTGTGTTCGGAGCGCCGGAGCTCACTGTGTTGTCACCAGTCGCTGTCCGCGAAAGCCGGGGCGGCGCTCAGTGCTGCATCCGGACACTGTTCGCCGCCGGCCGCAGAGACGCCTCTCGAGTTGGGTCCTGCCTTCTGCTGCGAAAACCCTTCGCACGGCAATAAAAGTCTGTTTCACAGGGCAGACAGATTTTCCAAGGACACATTCAGGCAATTCCTGGTCTGTCTCCTGCAACCGTCGGGCAAGCCGCTCTCGCCCGGTGTTCCCGGTTCTGCTGACGGTTCGCCGCCGTCATTCCTGCAGGACCTGTCCCCTCCGGACCTCCAATCGCCGGTTCTCCGTATCTAGACCCCGATCCATTCCATTGATCCGTCCCACCTGATGAGGGTGCTGACGTCGCGATGCGCCTGACCCCCTGGCCGCGTTTCCGGGGACGATCCGGACTCCTGGTGTCAACGCCCTAATGGAATGAGGGAAAAATGAAGTTACACCACAATGCAAGGCGAGGATCGGGCCTGCTGTTCCAGGCGCTGGCCGGCGGGGTGTTGATCCTGTATGGAGCGGTTTCCTCAGGCGTCGCGGAACCCTATTCGCACTACGGAGATCCCCGCCTGAAGGACTTCATCCAGCAGGCGCTGGCCGGCAGTCCCCGGCTGCAACAGAGCCTGGCGGATTACCGGGCATCACTGCAGCGGCTTCCCCAGGTCGGTGAACTGCCTGACCCGGTGCTGGCTGTCACCCAGTATGCGCGTTCCCCGGAGACCAGAGTGGGTCCGCAAACCTCGATGGTGACGCTCTCGCAACGCTTTCCTTGGTTCGGCAAGCTGAGAAATCGTGAACAGGTCACCGCCAAACAAGCCTTGGTCCTCCGAGAGCGACACGAGACCCAGAGGGCCGAACTCATAAGGCAAGTCAAAACGGCCTATTTCCGTTTGGCTTACCTGGATCGGGTCATCACCATCACTCAGGAAGACCAGTCCATTCTGGAGCATTATGAAACTCTGGCCCAGGCCCGCTACGCGCAAGGCGTGGGATTGCTGCAGGGAGTGGTGAAGCTGCAGGCTCAAATCACCCGAGCCCAAAACCGCTTGCAGCTCCTGCAAAGCCAGCGGGTGGACGCTGAGGCGGAGCTGAACCGATTGCGCGACCTGCCGGCGGCGACACCCATTAAGCCCGTCACCCTGCCCGGCAGGCCGATAGCTTCCGTTGATTTCGACAAACTTCGTGAAATGGGGCGGCTTCATCGGCCCGAAGTTCGAGCAGCCCTCTATGAAATAGAACAGGACGAGAAACGGATTCAGTTGGCAAAGAAGGGCCACTGGCCGGACTTTACCCTGGGGGCGGGCTTCATCAATGTGGTTGGACGCTCCGACCCGGCAGCAAGACTGACTCCCCCGCCCCAGAATGGAAAGAACATCTACAGCTTCACTGTAGGCATCAATCTGCCGATCCGCCGGCGCCGCTATGACGCAGCCGTTTTGGAAGCTACAGAAGCCACCATTTCGTCGCGGGAGGCTTACCGCAGCCTGGTCAACCAAGTGGAGGCGTCCATTCGGGCCGTCGGCTTTCGGATTGAAACACTGCAAGAACAGATCCTGCTTTTCGAGCGCACCCTCCTGCCCCAGGTTGAGCAGGTTCTTCGCTCCACGGAAGACGCCTACTCCACGGGAAGTCTGGGAGTGCTCGATTTGCTGGACAGCGAACGTGAATTGCTCCAGGTACGGATGGGATTGGCCCAGTTGATCAGCGACTACATGAAGTCGTTGGCCGAGATGGAACGCGCCATTGGAGCTCCGTTCGGGGAGGTCAGAGAATGAAGTCACGAATTGGTTGGATGGTTAGCGTTCTACTCGCCTTTGTTCTGGGTATTGCCCTACCGCTTTTGATCTTGTGGAACCCGGCCGGCTGGAAGTGGGCTGACGGGTGGATAGACAGCGGCCGTCACACATCGGCGAGGCCGGATCACGAACGAGAGGGGCAGCTCTGGACTTGTGGAATGCACCCCCAGGTGATCGAGCAGGAGCCCGGTGACTGCCCTATCTGCGACATGCAACTCATGCCGGTGAAGGACACGGGGGCCGAGGGCCGGCAGCAGGAAACCGAACCAAACATCCGATATTGGCGAGCACCCATGGATCCCGGCTACATCTCCGACAAGCCGGGGAAATCACCGATGGGAATGGACCTGATTCCCGTCTATGAGGATCCGGTCGAGGCCAGTCGCGGGATTCGGGTCGATCCCAACTTCCTCCAGAATTTCTCGGTTCGCACCGCTGTCGTTGAAAGAGGCGACATACCGCTGGGAATCAAAACCATTGGTGCTCTTCATTACAACGAAAAGCGCATCGTGTCGGTCAACACCAAATTCGAGGGTTGGATTGAGAAAGCCCGAGTGAATTATCAGGGCCAGCAGGTCCACAAAGGCGACGTGCTATTTGAGATTTTCAGCCCACAACTGCTCACGACACAGCAGGAATACCTGGCAGCGATCGATTACCTGGCAAGACTGCAGTCCCAGGCTGATTCCGGAGCCGTCCGCCGCGCTCAAGGCCTGGTCGAAGCTGCCCGCCAGCGGCTGCATTTTTGGGATGTAACCGACGACCAGATTGCGGATTTGAGAAAGCAGGGGAAAACTTTTCGACGCTTGAAGATCCTGTCTCCTGTCTCGGGAATCATGGTTGAGAAAGCCAGCCAATCTCTTGAGGGCATGAAGGTCTCCCCGGGAATGAACGTTTACAAGATTGCCAATCTTGCCACAGTTTGGGCACTGGTCGAGGTGTTCGAACACCAGATACAGCACCTGCGGGTTGGGCAAAGGGTGCGCCTCACGGTGGAGGCCTTCCCCGGCCGAACGTGGCGGGGCGCCGTCATTCGCCTGAACCCCGAACTCGACACGCGAACCCGAACCTTGGGCGCCCAGGTCGAAGTTCCGAATCCGGGTGGAAGGTTGCGACCGGGGATGTACGCCAACGTCGAGATTGAAGTCCCTGGAATCACCGGAGCGGTCATAGTGCCCGAGGAAGCAATCCTCCATACCGGAGAAAGGAGTGTGGTCATCGTCCAGAAGGATCGGACGATCTTCCAAGCGAAAGAAGTTGAACTGGGGGCGGCAGGCAATGGATTCCAGGAGGTGCGGAAGGGTTTGAACGCCGGGGAGCGGGTAGTGACTTCTTCCCAGTTTCTGCTCGATTCGGAAAGTAATTTGAGAGAGGCCATCAGCAAAATGACAGCAAAAACCAAGGCGCAAAATCAGGAGCCTCCACACTTACCTGCCGAGCACCACTAGAAGGAGGAAGAATGCTGGCGAAAGTCATCGAGTGGTCCATCCAGAACAAGCTCATGATTCTGCTGGCGTCCGTCTTCTTGACGCTCGGGGGCATTTACTCGATTCAGCGGATTCCGGTCGACGCCATTCCCGACCTTTCCGATGTTCAAGTCATCATTTACACGGAATATCCAGGCCAGGCTCCTCAGATCGTGGAAGATCAAGTCACCTACCTGCTCACCACCGAAATGCTGTCCGTGCCCCACAGCAAGGTTGTACGGGGATACTCCTTCTTCGGTTTCTCCTTTGTCTACATCATCTTCGAAGACGGCACCGATCTGTACTGGGCGCGCAGCCGAGTGCTGGAATATCTCAATTCCGTCTCCAAGAGGCTCCCAGACGGTGTGACACCGACACTTGGGCCTGATGCCACCGGCGTCGGCTGGGCTTTTATGTACGTTCTCAGATCGGATCGACACGACCTTAGCCAACTCCGGTCCATCCAAGACTGGTATTTGAAATATGAGCTTACTGCAGTGCCCGGCGTGTCGGAGGTAGCCGGCGTCGGCGGTTTTGTTCGTCAGTATCAAATTACGGTGGATCCCAACAAGCTTCGTGTCTACGCCATGCCTGTTTCCAAGATCCGGAGGGCAGTTCAACGCAGCAATAGCGACGCCGGAGGACGCCTGCTCGAGGTCTCTGAAAAAGAGTTCATGATACGGGGATTGGGCTATCTGCGGTCTCTGGAGGATATCCGTCAGATTGCGCTGGGTGTGGGGAATGACGGGATTCCTATTTTGCTGAGAGATGTGGCCACGGTTGGGGTCGGGCCTGAGATGCGCCGGGGATTGGCCGAGTGGAACGGAGAGGGAGAAACCGTGGGGGGCATTGTGGTCGTTCGACATGGTGCGGATGCCTACCAGGTGATCCAGGATGTCAAGGCGGAGCTTGAACGGTTGAAGCCGGGTCTTCCCGAAGGTGTACGGATTGAAGTTGCTTATGACCGCTCTGCACTGATCGAAAGGGCCGTCTTCAGTCTGGAAAAGAGCCTTACCCAACAACTTGTCATCGTCGGCTTGGTCAGCCTGGTCTTTCTGGCCCATGTGCGGAGCGGCTTGGTGGCCGTCATGACCTTGCCGGTGGGAATCCTGACGGCCTTCATTGTCCTGCACCTGCAAGGACTCAGCGTCAACATCATGTCTTTGGGAGGCATCGCCGTAGCCATTGGAACGATGGTCGATTCAGGGATTGTTCTGGTCGACAGTGCTCACCGGCACCTGCTCAGAGAAGCCGGCAAGAAGCCACATTGGCAGATTGTCGCCGACGCATGCAAAGAGGTCGGACCCTCCTTGTTCTTTTCCCTGTTGGTCATCACCGTCTCCTTCATCCCAGTGTTTACCCTGGAAGCGCAGGAAGGGCGTCTGTTCAAACCGCTGGCCTTTACCAAAACTTACGCGATGGCCGCCGCCGCCGTTCTCTCGGTGACGCTGGTCCCGGTCCTGGTTGGTTACTGGATACGCGGCAGGATACTCCCTGAATACAAGAATCCAATCAATCGGTGGTTAACTGCCTTCTACCGTCCCCTGCTTGCTTTTGTCTTCCGCTTTAAATGGCTGGTGCTGGCGCTGGTGGTCCTGTTGATGGCAATCAGCCTGTTGACCTTCTTTCAACTGGGCTCGGAATTCATGCCTCCCCTCTGGGAAGGCGACCTTCTTTACATGCCCACCACTTTGCCCGGAATCTCCATCACCAAGGCGCGTGAGATCCTGCAGCAGACTGACAGGATCATCAAGAGTTTTCCGGAAGTCGATCGCGTTTTCGGCAAGGCCGGCCGGGCCGACACCGCCACCGATCCGGCTCCTCTCTCCATGATCGAGACCACCATCGTGCTCAAGCCGGAGGACCAGTGGCGGGAAGGAATGACAAAGGACAAGCTCATCGACGAAATGAACACAGCCATCCAGGTACCCGGGCTCACCAACGCCTGGACGATGCCGATCAAGACTCGCATCGACATGCTCTCCACAGGCATCAGGACACCGGTAGGCATCAAGATTGCCGGATCTGACTTGACGGAATTGGAACGGCTCGGCAAGGAGGTCGAGCATGTGGTTCGTGAAGTGCCGGGAACGAGGAGCGTTTATGCCGAGCGCGTGATGGGAGGACACTACCTGGATTACAAGATCGACCGGAAAGCCCTTGCAATTTACGGACTCCTGGTGGACGACGTGCAGGAGGTCATTCAATCGGCCGTGGGTGGGATGAATATCACCACCACCGTTGAGGGGGTGGAACGTTATCCGGTCAATCTGCGCTACAGTCGGGAACTGCGCCACAACCTGCCCGCGATCCGAGCCATCCTGGTCACGGCGCCGACCGGTCAGCAGATTCCCCTGGGTCAACTGGGCCGCTTCAGCTACGTGACGGGTCCTGCCGGAATCAAAAGCGAGAATGCCAAGCCCAATGCCTGGATCTATGTGGATATTCGAAATGTGGACGTCGGCACCTACGTGAAGCAGGCTCAGGAACAAGTGGCTCGAAGAGTCGAGATTCCGCCGGGATATAGCATTGGCTGGAGCGGCCAGTTCGAGTACATGGAGCGAGCGCAGCAACAATTGATGCTGATTGTGCCCCTGACCCTCGTGATCATCTTTGTCATCATCTATGTCAACACCGGCTCCCTGATGGAAACGGGAATGGTTTTGGCCGGGGTGCCTTTCGCCCTGACCGGATCGGTCGGGCTGCTTTACCTGCTGGATTACAACCTGAGTGTGGCCGTTTGGGTGGGTTTCATAGCGCTTGCCGGTCTTTATGCAGAAACCGCCATCGTTTTCCTTTTGTACCTCCGCGTGTCGTACCGCAACTTTTTGGAACAAGCGTCGCCGAAGGATCGAAAAGGCCTCATTCAAGCCATTGGCGACGGTTCGGTCCGACGGTTGCGGCCGGTTTTGATGACGATTGCGACTGACGTCATCGGGCTGATACCGATCATGTGGAGCCAGGGCACCGGTTCCGAGGTGATGAAAAGAATTGCCGCACCCCTGGTCGGAGGTGTGATCACTTCCGGAATGGTGGTGCTGCTGGTCTACCCCCTGATCTATTACCTTTGGAAAAGTCGGCGAATGCCGAAAGGGTGACCATTTACCGCGCCTCAACCACTCAAGGAGGGATCATGATGTCTTTGATGCTTTTGTTGTTTCTCACCGCTGCGCCTTTAAGCGCGCAGACGCTGTCGGTGGTTCACAAGAAAGATTTCTGGCGAGATGGGCGGGGCACCATTGAAATCACCAAGGAAGCCGTTATCTACCAGGCCAGGAAAAAGACCGACAGCCGCAAATGGACATATTCCGACATCCGGCACTTTGATCGAATCAGCGAACAGGAGTTCGTGCTGCTGACCTATGAAGACCAGAATCTGTTTCTGGGGAGGGACCGTCGATACCACTTTGCCATTAGCGAGGGGCGGCTGAACGATTCACTTTTCCACAAGATCAGCCTTTGGTTGGGAAAACCGGTCACCAATCGAGTTCTTCGACGGATAGAAGGCGTCCAGTATGAGATCCCGGTCAAGCATCTTCACCCGTGGGACGGTTGCGAGGGCAAGCTCCGGTTCACCATTGATCGGGTCTACTATCTCGCGGATGAAAAAAAGCACCGTCGCGAGTGGCTGCTGGCGCGAGATGTTCACTCTGTATGGTCAATGGATCGATTCCATCTGGAGATCCACGCTTACGAAGGCAGGGGGGATGAATTCAGTCGGACACGAGCCCACCAATTTCAACTCAAACAACCGCTGGATCGCATTTTCTATCGCGACCTGAAGTTGAAGCTCCATCATTTGGAGGGTTCGCATCAGACAACGATCCAACTTCAGCAGCTCAGCGCTGCCTCTGGAGAATTCCAGACTGCGGAGGCCGGGCGAGCTGGGCCAAAACGCTAGCCGGCATTTCTCACCAAGGGTACGACACGTCGGCTCTCAATCCACGAAGGGGCAGGAAGGACAAAAAGATATCCACGAAGGGACACGAAGGACCACGAAGGGACACGAAGAAAAACCAAAAGAAAAAAGATTCCGAGAACCGATGCGTCCGGCACATGGTGAGAAATGCGGGCTCGATCCATGCATCGCCCTGGAATTTTCATTCAGAAGCCAAGTCTTGAAAGCGGAGCAGCCTGCCGCCGTGCTCCTGCCGAAAGGCATCGGCGGCCCGGTGGCTGGAGAACGCCAGAACGCTGGGCGAACACCGGTCGAATTGCATTGAGGCCGGTTGTTTTTGCGAGTCCATGACCACCGGATGTTGCATGCAAAGGTTGACGTCGCTCCCCTGCACCACGAAAGCCTCGTCGGGCGCCACCCTGGATGCGGTCTCGAAGTCCGTGAGCTCGACCACTGTGACCGCTTGTCCCGATTGCCGGCCGAGAGTGATGACACAGGTCGGGCAACAGAAGGCTTCTTGCCGACCCTGCCGCAGAGCAACCACCTGGCTGCCCGCATGGATGTGGCGCTGGCAAACCCGACAGCTATCCGACCTGGCGCCCATTCCCCATTGCCAGGCGGCGTAGGTCAAACCTCCAGCTACAATCAGCAGGACTGGAAGGACGATTTTCTCGGTTGCGCGCTTCATGGCAATGATTCAGGATGCCGGCAGGCGCCTTGCCGCTCTCCTGGAATGCCGCTGGACAATTGGTGCCCGGGACCGGAGTCGAACCGGTATGGAGGAGAACCTCCGAAGGATTTTAAGTCCTTTGCGTCTACCAATTTCGCCACCCAGGCGAACCTAACAGCCCAAAGGGTCGGTGTGCTTTGGCCACGATCGGCGAAGTGTTTGAGGTATAACACCTTCTGGACGAAACTGTCAATCGGGCCCCAGCTCCCGACCGGGATCCACCAAGGGGCGCGAAGGACCTAAAAAGAAATCCACGAAGGACCACCAGAAAAGAAACCCGAGGGCACGACGTGCACAGTTGCGCGGAAAGTCCGGTAACCGTTACACGCATCGAATCGGGTTCGTGCGTTTCGTGGGCAGCGTCCCCTACTTTTGTTTCAACGCCGTCTGTCCCGGCATCATCGACACGCCGATGGTGCAGCAACTGGTCGGAGGCCGGGAAGCAGCCGACAAGGCAAGCATCCTCACACGCCAACCCATCGGCCGGCCAGGCGCCCCGGAGGAGATCGCCGAGCCCGTGGCTTGGCTCTGTTCCGATGCCGCGTCTCTGATAACGGGTCTGCCATGGCCGCGGACGGAGGTTTCACCGCACAATTGGTTCATCGGGACATTTGCGAAGTCAGGGCATTTGTCCGGATAGACGAGCGATGGTCTGTGTCACAACCGGAATGCCCGGGGCGTTGTCCGGGACCCTCAAGAAACGACGCGCCGACTGCGGGCCGCCTCTCAACAGGGTCTACAGTTCTTCACGTTCAGATTGACGCCGCTCCACGCGGTATCGTAGGTTGATCCAGAATTCTTCGTTGAAGGATGCTGTGATGAGTCAGAGCTCCGGGCCTTCTCACCCCCCTTACGCCGGCTTCACCCAAAAACAAGGCCAGTATCTGGCCTTCATCCATGCCTATACCACCATCAATCGGCGACCGCCTGCCGAGGCCGACATGCAGCGATACTTCCGGGTCACTCCGCCAACCGTCCATCAAATGGTCCTCAAACTCGAGCAGGCCGGACTCATCAGCCGAATGCCCGGAAAATCGCGAAGCATTCAGGTTCTCGTCGATCCGGAAAATCTCCCCCTCCTGAAATGAGGCCCCTCCAAACCGTCCAAATCACTGGGACGTGCCGCTGGAGCCTGTTCCTTGCGGACCGCTTTGGGCGCTTGACGCTCGAAAGCGACACACTCGACGTTCTTGTGACCCTTGTGGAAGCTTACGAAGCCGAGCGCTGGCCGATAGAGGCGCCGGATCCGATCGCGGCGATCAAGCACGTCATGGAGGCCAGAGGCCTGCGCCAAAAAGACTTCGCAGCACTGATTGGCTCCCAGCCACGCGCTTCGGAAGTGCTCAACCGACAGCGCCCGCTCACGCTGCCGATGATCCGGGTACTGTCGATCGAATGGAACCTTCCTGCCGACGTGCTTGTACGCGAGTACGACCTCGCGAACGTGGACTAACATGGAAAGGGTCCACAGAACCGCCGCCTGACCGGCACGCTACCATTGCTTTTAGCCCAAAGGGGCTGCTGTGAAACAGTTTCTATTCGCACCGATCGACGGCCTGGAGTGTTTGATTTTGGCCGCGCTCAAGGCGGTCTGGTTCGTCATCGAATTCCCCCGCCCCACGATTTCTTTGGACAGTGATTTGAGAAACTTCGTGTCCCTTCGTGGATAAAACCTATCGACACAGCCCGCGGCATCCTGGTCGGGACCGTGCCGGTCTTGCAAAAACGCCCCTGCTTGCCCAATAATCCTAAGCAGCCGCACCGATTGGATCAGGATTAACCCGATGGAAACGCCTCAAGCTCCCTTCCCAAGACACCCACCCTGGCTGAAAGTCCGTTTCCCAGGCGGGGAGGGCTACCACAACCTCAAGAAGCTGGTCCGCTCCCACTCTCTTCATACCGTTTGTGAGAGTGCCCACTGTCCCAACATCGGGGAGTGCTGGGAAAGCGGTACGGCCACCTTCATGATCCTGGGCGATATCTGTACCCGAAGATGCGGCTTCTGCGCCGTCCAGACGGGCAGACCGCTCGGCTACGATCTGGCCGAGCCTCTCCGCGTGGCTCAGGCCGTTCGCAGGCTCCAACTCCGGCACGCCGTCATCACTTCAGTGGATCGAGACGACCTGGAAGATGAGGGGTCTCAGGTCTTTGCCCGGACCATTCTCGACATTCGCCAGGCCAGCCCGGTCACCAAGGTGGAGGTCTTGATTCCCGATTTCAGAAAAAACCCCGCCAACCTGGACCGGGTCATTCAGGCCAAGCCGGATGTCCTGGCCCACAATCTGGATACCGTGCCCCGGCTGTTTGCCAGGGTGAAGCCCCGCGGCTCCTACCGCCACTCCCTCGACCTGTTGAAATATGTCAAGCAGAGAGACCCTTCCATCAAGACCAAAGCCGGTTTCATGTTGGGACTCGGGGAAGAACTCTACGAAATCGAGCAGGGCATGGAGGACATGCGGTCGGCCGGTGTGGATATCCTGACCATCGGGCAGTATCTGCGGCCTTCAAAAAAACACCTGCCACTGCTGAAATACTATCGACCGGAGGAATTCGGGGAACTCAAGAAGAAGGGGGAGGCCCTGGGAATCCCCCACGTGGAATCGGGCCCCTTGGTGCGAAGTTCCTATCACGCCGCTGAACAGGTGGACGATCTGCTCAGCAGAGAAAGCCGGCCCTTCAAAATCCTGTAGTGGGCTAATCCCGCCGCGTCACGAAACCCTCCAAGTCTTGCGACCGGAGCTTTTCCAGAGCTTCCATGGCTTTGGCGCGGCTGGGAAAATCGCCCACCAGCACCCTGTGGAAACTGCCTCGTGGCGTTCGGAAGAGGCTCACCGTCACTGGGTCGTAGTCCCCTTCCAATTTCCTTTTGAGGCTGTGAGCCCGGGGCTCTTCGGTGAATGAACCCACTTGAACCGCCAGCCTCGCGGCAGTTGCCTCTATTCGAAGGATTTCGAGTCGGACTCTGGCCGTACCAGGTCGGACCATGGCGATCTCTTGAGCAGCTGCGTGGGAGAGGTCGATAATGCGCCCCCTGACAAAGGGCCCGCGGTCGTTGACGCGGACATGAACCCGTTTGCCGTTGTCCAGATTGTGGACCCGGACCACAGTCGCGAAGGGCAAGGTCCGGTGGGCCGCCGTCATGGCATGCATGTCGTAGATTTCCCCGTTGCTGGTCCTTTCCCCGTGGAAGGGGTCGCCGTACCAGGAGGCAATCCCGTAGATTTCGGAATGCGCGATCTTCAGATCCGGGGATCCCGGGACAGGCACCAGGAGGAGGATTTTTTCTACACCCGGCCGAGAGCAGCAACAGGCCCAGGCCGGCCCATAAAAAAAAACGGCATTGACGGAAGGACCAGTTCATTGAATGCGAGCTATCGAAGGCGGGTAAATTCGGTCGAGATCTCTGGTTGCTCTACCGGTCCATTCATGAACGGCAAGGTCAGGCTGAGCCGGCCGTTTCAAGCTGCCGGTCGCTTTGCGGTGGACAGGGAGCCGGGAGATTTGTTCGGGTCCTGCAGGGTGCCGATGGTATGCCGCTCCCTCGCCCGCCGCCGGACTCTTTTCCGGTAGGGGTCCACTGAACGGGATTGTCGGGAATTTGGCGGCCGGGGAGGTCAACCTCTCCCGTCGTCGGCCGTCCAACTGTATAGCCTCCCCTGGCGCCGATCGAATTCCAACTGCCGCTCTTCCCTGTCCATTAGTTCCTGAATGTACTCTAAGACCTGTTCCTTGCCCCGTTCGGAAATCCGCTCCAAACGATTGATAATGACGTCACGCAACCGCAAGTTATAATCGGTGGCTTTGCCGGCATCCTGCGACGAGCAGGCATTGCTCACTGGTTTCGAATTCTCCATTCTCGTTCCTTTCCGGAAGCCACAAACCCACCTTTCTCACCGAGCCGCCGGCTATTGTTGCGTTTGGAAATCTCGTTGACTTATTCCGGACGGCCAATGCCAACCAATTCAAGACTATTCAACCGGTTGGCAGGAAAACCGAATTTCCAAACGCAACACTATGGAATGGAAAAGAACCCTGCACTTTGGAGGGCGTTGTTTGGAGCCCTAAGGGCAGAGAGGGGGTTGGGAGCGCCCCGAGCTGTCCTTTTCCGTTCAGAGCGCCCAGGCTTCCTCGAACGCCGCCCCGCTACGCTCTTTGTTCGCAAGCACGTGCTCCAGCAAAAAAGCCTGCGCCACGACCACGCCTCCGGTGAGAAATATGGGTAAAAGCAGCGCCACTATAATCCGAAACCCGCATTTAGGCAATACTTGTTTCCGGCAAAGTTTTCGAATCTTTCTTGCGCGAAACCGGCTTGGAATTTCCGCATCGGTTTGAGCCCTGATTGACGTAACATGTTTACCAGTAAGGATTTCCGGAATCTGAGCCAGGATGACAGCAGCCGGGGCGTCCAGTTTGGGAACGGACTGCCGGTCTCAACCGCCGCCTTGGGGCGGCCTCCCCCAAGGGCTTCCGTTTGCCGCCTCTTTCCGGGTGTTCTCAATGCGAGCCGTCCCGCTTCAGTTTTTGCAGAATCGCTCCTACTTGCATCTTCAGGCCGGCCTCGTCCAGCGTCGTCACCCTGCCCTCCTCCAACAGCGCCTCTCCTCCCACCATGGTCAGGATCACGTCCGAAGCCCTGGCGGAATGGACGATGGCGGTTATCGGAGAGAACACCGGCAGAGTATGGATTCCGGCTAGATCCACCGCAATCAGGTCGGCTTTTTTTCCCGCTTCCAGCGACCCGATCGAGCGCGACAAACCCAGTGCCCTGGCGCCCCCCAAGGTTGCCAGATGGAGCGCCTGCTCGGCTGCAAATTCCCGCTGGGAGCCACCAGCGTCCAAGCGACCTCCCCTGCAGCCAAACCAGGAGGGATTGAACAGACTGAACCGCATCTCTTCAAACAGGTCCATGCTGTTGTTGCTGGCCACGCTGTCGCTTCCCAACCCCAGTGGAATTTCAGCTTGAACGACCTGCTTCAGGTTCATCCACCCATGACCCAATTTGCAATTGGATTTCGGGCAGTGGGCCACCGAGACCCGGCTCTCCTTCAGGAGAGGCAGGTCCCCTGCCTGCAGCCGGACGCAGTGAACCAGCAGGGTCCCCTCCGCCAGCACCCCCATTCGGTGCAGGTACTGAACCGGGCTGCAGCCTGGAGCTACCCACTGGATGCCCCTGGAGCGCAGGGCTTCCGCCATCGGCCCCGTCCCCTGCTCGATCAGAAGGCTCTCTTCCTCCGACTCGGCCAGATGAATGCACACCGGCAGGCTTCTGGAGTCGGCCCACTGCCGGACCATACGAAACAGACGCCCGCTCACGCTGTAGGGAGCATGGGGCGAAACTCCCAGGACGATCCTGGCGGACCGATTCCGCCGCCCGGCCGCGGTCCCTGTCCGTGCCTCCAGGTTTGCCAATTTCCCCTCCAGGTCCGTCAGGCGATCCTCGGCTTCGTCCGGCCTGGGTGAAAAGACTTCCTGATAGAGAATTCCCCGCAGCCCGCTGTCGGTGAGGGCATCCAGACTGGTGCCCAGGTCCATGGCGTCTCCCAGGGTGGTGACGCCGGCCCGAATGGCTTCGCAGGCGCCCGCCAGGGCCGAGATCCTGAGATCCTCCCGGGTCAGGAGTTCATATTTGGTTTGGGTGAGACGCCGAATCCAATCCCAAAAGGGAAGATTCTCCAGGTAACCCCGCAGCAGGGTGAGCTCCAAGTGGGAGTGCACGTTGACCAGACCCGGCAGCAGCGCCGCGCCCCTGAAGTCACGCACCTCCCGGTCAGGGTAGCGTCTGAGCATCTCGGCGGCCGGACCGAGGTCCTGGATCCGCTCACCATTGAGGACGACCGCCCCCTCCGAGATCGGCGGGGAGATGACCGGGACCACCCAACTGGCGGAGAGGATCATGAGGCCAGCACCTGAGGACGGAAGGGGACGAGACGATAGCCAACCCTGCCGGGAGGAGAAGCCGGGTCAAAGGCGGCGACACAATAGCCGTCGCCAAACAGATCGGTCACCTGCCGCTTGAAGTCCCGCTGAATGGTCACCGCCCGGGCAGGGTCCACGACTCGGATCTCGGCGATGTCAGCCGGAAGCGGCAGGACCACCGATGCGGCCGGAAGCAGGTTCTCCGCCCGGTTTCTGCCGCTTTCGGTTCGCGAGCGCACCCGGGGGCTGGTGAGGTGCCATTCGGCCACCAGTCGATCGGTGGGCAGGCGGCCGTGCAGGGAGCTGGTGCTGGGGCCGTAGGCGTCGGCAATGTAGCGCCGGCAAATGACTCCCAGACGTTCCAAATTGAAATAAGCGTTGTGGATTTCGAGCGGATCGAAGGTCCACTCGATGCGCTGAATTCCCCGGCGGATGGCCTCGTCCCTCTGAGCCAGCTTGAGCGCCTTGCCGATGCCCCTGCGGCGGAAGTCCTGCCGCACCCCCAACATCTGGGAATGCAGGTAAACCTTCCCGTCCCGAAATCCGGGCAACGCGTTGATGAATCCGATCACCCGCCCACCGGGGTCCAGAGCCCCTAGAACCAGGCCCCCGATCTTGTTGAGAAGCAACAGCGTCCTCAAGGGCAGCAGGTCTTCATCCCTCCAGCCCCAGGTGGTGCGCTGGATCTCGACGCATTGACGCAACGTCTCCAGCGAAGTCAACTCCTCGATTCGAATCTCCGGGTTCGGCATGGGGCGCTCTCAGTGTCAGTGGAGGGGAAGGCCCCTCAAGGGCCCCGGCTATCACCCGCCCACATAGGTGAGATTGAAAAAAAGGAAATCGGCCACAAAATGGGAGAGGGCGGCGGACTCGAATCCCGCCCGCCAGAAGACGGCCCCGAACAACATCCCCCCCAGGAAGGCGGTGGTGAAGCCGAAGCTGCCATGGACCAGGCCAAACAACCAGGCGGACAGGAGAATCGAGCCCAGGACCGCCAGCCAGCCCAGTCGGGTCCACCCGCGATCCACCAGGGGCTGGAGGACCCGGGTCAAAATATAGTAGAAGGCGGCCAACAGGAAGAAGCGAAAGACCAGTTCCTCCGTCACCGCCGCCCGCAGCGACAGGACAAAGCTGTCGTAGAAACTGTCCATTTCACGCAAATAGAGCGGGATCCTGGGACTGAAGCGAAAGGGGGCGAACATGCGGTAGAAAGTGAGGCCGATGGCTGCTCCCGGAAGGACCCCGAAGATCACCACTTGCCTTCCCTTGCCGAGCCAGGCCGAAGGACGGTTCATGAGGAAAGGTTGAAAGCCGGTTTTAACGGAGAAGACCGCTCCCATAAAAGCACAGGGAGCGTAGAGGCAAAACAGTCTCAGGAATTCCGCCCAGGGCCAAGCCTGGCTCTGCTGAAGATTCCGGTCGGAAAGGCAATGGCTGAAACTGGCCAGCAGGCCCAGGATGGCGGCATATCTGGCCGCCGTGCGCCAGTCGATCTCCTGAAAAAACCAGGGTTTGGGCCTGGCGGCCCCGCGGGGTGGCTCGGAGGCGGTTCCTGCGGCATCTGAAGATCGATTGGGATTCAACAGGGTGTCATCCTCGCGGGTCGGTGTCTCCGACCCAATGCCATCCAAAATCGTAGTGAGAGTTACGCAAAGCGGGCTCCCGCACAGGCCAGGCGGGGCCCTCGCCAGGGCCGTTCATGCCAGGGGGACCTCGACCTCCTGACCTCGCCTCTCGGCCGAGAGATAGGAGGCATACATCACCGCCAGGGTATCCTCCGCCAACTCCCCGCCGGATTGCGGCTCCCGGCCGCTGAAGACGCACTCCATGAAATCCTGCAACTCTTGGGGGTAGCCGCTCATCCAGTCCTCGTCCGGGGCCGGGTGGCTCCAACCCTGCTTGGTCCCTATTTTCTCCACGATGTAGACATCCCGGAGCTGGTCCTCCCGCGGGTTATAGGTGGTTACGGAATCGGTCGGATTGATGTTGCAACGGGTGCGATGGTTGTTGGCCATGACTTCCAACCAGTTGTGCACGCCGCCCAGCACGATCTCGCTCGAGAAGATGTCGGCCACCATCCCGTCCTCGAAGACCACATGCATCTGGCCGTAGTCTTCGACATCCTGGTAGTCGGTCCGCAGCAAACCCGCATCCCGATAGCTGTCCAACCGGGTGATCTCATGCACCCGGGCGCTGACCGAGCGCGGGCGCAACGGCCGCCCCAGTCTGGCCAAGCCCTCCTCCCGCTTCAGGTAGAGCGCCGCCGTCAGGGGGTGGCAGCCCTTGCCCACGATGGAGCCTCCTCCCGCCCGCGACCAGAACCCGTAGGCTTCGGAGTGGGATCCGCTGTGAGACTCCTCTCCCATCATCCACAGGATTTGACCTTGGCTCGAACGCAGAATTTCCCGTTCTTTCTGGATGGAGGGCGCGTAGACCCAGTTTTCGGCATACATGAGCCGGCGCCCCCTTCGGGCGGCTGCTTCCCGCATCCGCCGGGAGCTGGCCAGGGCCTCCCGCATCATGGTCTCTCTAGAAAAACTGCGGGCGTCGAAGCGCTCCTGTCCGGCCCCGAAGTAACCGGTGAGCGGCTTTTCCACGATGACGTCCTTGTTGGAATTGAAGGCCTCAACGGCCACGGCCTCGTGCACATAGGCAGGTGCGCAGATATCCACCACGTCGACTGCATTCAACAGGCTCGGCAGGGAGTCAAAGGCCGTCAGCCCGTGGGTGCCGGCAAGGACCTCAGCGCTTTTCCGGGACCGGGACACCACCCCTACCACCTCCACCGGGACGCCAAAGACCTGACGGTAGCAGGCCAGATGAAAGCGGGCCGCGAATTGAGCCCCCACGATGCCGACTCGAATTTTCGTATGCATGGTTCCTTGACCGCCGACCGGGAGCTGCGCGAGTGACAAGAGGGCCTGGAGTCCTTTCCAAGGATCATGGACCGGTCCGGGAAGCTCCCTCGGCCCTGCCCTCACCCAGAAACGTTTTCAGCCTCTCCATGGCTTCCTGCAGTATGCCCCGGTCGGCCGCATAGCAGAGGCGCACCGATCCCTCCCCTCCGGCCCCAAAGGCCACTCCGGGAGCGAACCCGACTCGCATCCGAAGCAGAAACCTGCGGCAGAAGTCAAAGGAGTCGGACAACCCCTCGATCCGGGGAAACAGATAGAAGGCTCCCAGCGGTTCGGGAAGCCTGACGCCAGGAATCGCCTCCAGGGCCTGGCGGCAAAAATCGAGGTTGTTTCGCAGCCGTTCCCGCATGGACTCCAGCTCGGATTCCCCTTCCCGGAGAGCCACTTCGCCGGCCTTCTGCGCCATTGCCGGGGCGTGGGAGATCACGAATTCGTTCAGTTCGGCGGCCTTTCGCGCCGCATCCCGGCGGGTCACCAGCCAGCCCAGGCGCCAACCGGTCATGCAGTAGGTCTTGGAGAAGGATTGCACCACCACTAAGGCGTCATCCCGATCGCACAGGCGCAAAATGGACGGAGCCACCCGCCCGGCGTAATAGAGGCGTTCGTAGACCTCATCGGCCAGAAGCCACAAACGGTGACGGCGGCAGAACTCCAGCAGCGCCTCCTGGTCCTGCCGGGAGGCGACCCAGCCCAACGGGTTGGAAGGCGAGGTATAGAGGAGGAGGCGGGTTCGCGGAGTCAGGCAGGACCGGAGCCGGTCAAAGTCGATCTCGTAGCGGGAGCCCCTCAACGCCATCGGCACCTGCCGGGGCCTTGCGTTGAACATCTGGACGATGGCCGAACCGTTGGGCCAGGCCGGAGTCAGCAACAGGGCCTCGTCCCCCGGGTCCAGGGCACAGCGAATTCCCACGTTGAGGGCCTGCACCCCCGAGCTGGTAATGACGATCTCGGAGCCCGGGTCCAGCTCCACCTCGTGCAGCTCCCGGTACTTTTCGGCCAGGGCCTTGCGCAGACTGGGGAGTCCGGCGTTTTCAGTGTAAAACGTATACCCGTCAGCCAGGGCCTGGGTCGCGGCCTCTTTGATGTAGTCGGGCGTAGGTTGGTCCGACTCGCCGAAATAGAGCTTCAGAACTCCCTCCATGGAAAAGGCAATGTCGGCGATTTCGCGAATGCGTGACGCCGGCACCGCGGCAACCGACGGGGCCAGGGGAGCTTTTTCCATGAAGACTTCAGACTTTCCCGAAGAGCGAGAACCGGCTTTGCTGATTTGCGTCCGCACCTATTGAGCCCCTGGCTGCCTCTCCCATCATGGGGAGACATTCCGAATTCGTTGAAATAGCTTGGAGTTCCCTTCCCGCCTGTTCTCCGAAAATCCAATAACCTATTTATTTTTCAGCATTTTATGCTCTACCCAGGGCTTGCACCATCCTTGGAATTCCCATAAGACGCCATGTTGAACGTGGGAATAGAAAGGGATCATGGGCAGCCTCGCCGTTGCAAAGACCAAATTTATCACAAAACCGGACCGATGACCTTCCAGTTGACGAACCACCCAAGACGCTGCGACCCGAAGGTCGACTAACTATCCCTCCCCCCCATTACACCCAAAAGAGAACTGGAACGTCACTAAGATTGGCCAGATCATAAATGAAAATGCAAATCATTATCAGTTTTATGTTGACATCTCCCACCGACATTCCTATCCTCCCACATTATTGAAAGTGAATGTCATTTTCAGTTAATTTCAGATAACGGGGCTGAGGGTTGAAGACACATGCAGAGGGACCCAATGGTAATTGGGAGGACTGATGGTGGCGCCCCTTATGTATTTGGAAGCCTTGAAGCTGACCAGTTCGACGGAATGAGGCAGAAAAGCGGGCTGCATTGGGTGTGGAAGCCTGCTACCCGCAATTCTGCCCGACGACACAGCCGCAAGAGGACGTAATCCCCGGACGACCGATTGCCGTTAGGTAATTATAGCCGGCATGCCACCCATGCGCCATCCTCCCCGGCGCGTCCATCGTTCGCCTTTTCGTCCTCTTCGGCTGCTTCTCGGAAGTTCGGGAGGAAGGAAGCAACCTTACGGAGGTGCGAAAAGATAGTCATGTTCAAGCATACAACCGCATTCCTTTTTTTGACGCTCTTTGCCCTGGCTCCGCTTTTGGCTCAGAGCAGCAAGGTGGCCGTCGAAGGCGCCGTTATCGATTCCACCGGCGGCGTGCTGGTGGGCACCGATGTATTTCTCCGTAATTCCCGTTCCGGGCTGGAGGTCCATCAAGTCACCGATGGGCAAGGTCGTTACCAGTTCATGGTGGCCCCCGGCCACTATGAGCTCACCGCGGCGGAAACGGGATTCGAGAGTGTGACCAAAACCTTGGATGTGGCTGATGCCAAGGGTGTCCAGCTCGACCTGGAACTGGCTCCCGAGATCCTGGCCGATCAGGTGGTGGTCGTTTCCGGCTCACGGGAGCAGGAACTCAGCGAAAACTCGACCACCAAGGTCGACATCATCCCCAGCGCCATGCTGCACGATACGGGTTATGAGACGGTTCGGGATGTCCTGTCCGAAGAGCCGGGCATCATCACGCGTAGCGGCTCATCCGGCAACCGGTCGGAAACCCAAATTCAGGGAATCGATTCCCGCCAGTCCTTGATTCTGATCGATGGTCTTCCCATCGTGGGGGCCAAGGGCATCAAGAGCGGCATCCTCAATATGGACCGCCAATCGGTCGGCCGTCTCGACCGCATTGAGATCGTCAAAGGCGCCTCTTCGGCCCTCTATGGTTCCGATGCCATTGGGGGCGTCATCAACATGATCACCCGAGAACCCACCCAGGCATTCGAGGGCAGCCTCACCGCCAGTGGTGGAACCCTCAACCGCTTCGACGCCCGCAGCGACATGGGATTCATCAAGGACAAGTGGAGCGGATTCTTCGAGGTGGAACGGCACAAGCGGAATCCTTACAGCCTGTTACCGGACGATTTCCGGACCACGGGGTACGGTTTCCACCGCTACGACTATCTGGGCAAGCTGGCCTACAAGTTCTCCGAGAACGTTTCGCTACGGACCATGGCCAATGCCTTTGTCAATCAGGAGAAAGGCAGGTACCAGGGAACCATTGGACCCACCGGGACACTTACCAATGATAGCGCCCAGAACTACAGCGCCGTGATGGACATCGGCCTTTCTCCGCTGACTCAGTGGAACCTGCGCGGTTACTACGGCAAATATGATGAGAGTTCGGCTTTGGATGTCTTCAGTCAGCCGGGTGAAATCAACGACACCGCCAATCTCAACCAGCGCCTCTACCGCTTCGACAGCTCGGTGTCTCAGGTGATCGGCAGCCGGCAGCTTCTCCAAGGCGGGGTGGAGTGGACTCAGGATCAATACCGGGGATACAACCGTGTTCTTGGAGACAACGCCGGTCAGGGAATTACCATGGTCGACCTCTGGTTCAACGACCGTATCTCCGTTCACAACCGCCTCTCGGTCACGTTGGGCGGCCGCTTCAACAACCACAGCCGTTACGGAAAGCACTTCGTCCCGCGGGCCAGTGCTCTGTTTCGAGTCACCGACGACCTGAGGCTGCGGGGTGCCGTCGGACGCGGCTTTCGTGCCCCGGACCTGGGCCAGCTCTATTTCCGGTTCCAGAACCCCTCCCATTTCTACCAGGTCATCGGGAACACCCATCTCGAGCCGGAGGAGTCCACCACCTATCAGCTCGGATTTGATTACAACCCCAAAAAGTTTCGATTTGCCGTGAACTTCTTCCGCAACGACATCCAGGATCTGATCCAGGCGGAATATCTTGGTTTTCCCACTTCGCCCCAACAATTGGCGGGACTGCTTCAGTCCTTCAAAATCGCTCCAGTCTTCAACCCCAGTCTGTTCCGGGCCTTTTACCACTACCAGAATGTTCAGGACGTCTACACCTCGGGGATGGAGACCAGAGTGGAGTTGCGGCTGAACCGAAACCTGGTTCTCTCCTCCGGCTACACCTACCTGGACGCCCGCGACAAGGAAACCAACGCCTTCCTCAGCCAGCGTCACCGTCATCACGGCAACTTCCGAATCTTTTACAACACCGACCGGTTGGGAGGATTGCGAACCAACCTGCGCGGCACCTATTTCGGCAAATGGCCCATCGTCGGTCGCAACGGCAGCTCCATCGGCGACACCTACCAGATATGGGACTGGTACCTGGCCAAACCTCTCAAGCGAGGAATCGAACTGTTCACCTCGGTCGACAACCTGTTAGACAGCCAGGATTCGGGGTTGACCTCCATCCAGCCCACCTTCTTCCGGGCTGATCCTGGGCGTCTCCTGAGGGTGGGCATTCGCTGGCGCTTCGGGGTGGAGTGAGGGACAATGACTTGCTGAGAGGAGGATGTCTTCAATGCTAAACGGGCGTTTCCCAAACACACTTGGCCGCCGCGCCTTTCTGGGTGCTCTTTTTGCTCCAACTGCCCTGGCTCTGGCCGACTGGAAGGAGTTCCGCGGAAATGGCTCCAGCTTGATTTCCAGCCAGGAGCGCCTACCGCTCGAATGGTCGGATCAGAATAATCTCTCCTGGAATACCACAACTCCCGGGTATGGTCAGTCCAGCCCCGTTATCTTCGATCAATACGTCTTTGTCACCTCCGTTGAAGGGGCTCGCAAGGAAACTCTGATCCTCTCGGCCTTCGACCTCTCCGACGGAAGAGAACTTTGGACCCATCGAGCGGCCCCGGCGCAGTCCATTCTGGACTCGGACATGATCAGCAAGGCGGCGCCAACTCCCGCCGCCGACCGCGCCGGCGTCTACGCTTTCTTCGAGACCGGAAATCTTGTGGCCCTCGATCACCAGGGTCAACTCCAGTGGGAACGCCGGTTGACGGACGAGTTCGGGGCATTCGGGGGACGGCACGGCATCGCAAGCTCGCTTCGCCTCTGCCAGGCGGGTGTGATAGCCCTGGTGGCCCACGACGGTCCCTCCTATCTGATCTGTGTCGACCCGAGGACAGGCAAGACCGCGTGGAAGACGGTCCGGCGCAAGAAGGTTTCCTGGACTACTCCCGCGGTGACGGAGCACGACGGCCGCGAGTTGGCGCTGGTCAGCGGCGGCGACCGGGTGGACGCCTACGATACAAAGGACGGTTCACTGCTGTGGACCCTGGAGGAGTTCGAACGGGCCTCCGTCCCGTCACCCACCCCCACCCCGGGAGGAGCGATCATCGGTTCCAGCAAAAAGGGCTGGACGTCAGCCATCCGGTTCGGCTCGGCTGCTTCTACAAAGCCCGAGATCGTTTGGCGGACCTCGGAGGCTACTTCCTATTTCAGCTCCCCCTTGGTGCACCGCTCGCGCGTGTATATGGTCAACAAAGCCGGCGTCGCCTTCTGCCTGGACCTCGAGACAGGTCAGGAAGTGTGGCATCAGCGGCTGAAGGGGCCCTGCTGGGCCTCCACCATTGCCGCCGGCAACTCCATTTACTTCTTCGGAGTCGATGGTACCGTCGAAGTCTATAGCGCAGCAGATAGTCCTTCGAAAATTGCCGAGAATCATCTGTCGGAACAATCCCGCCTTTACGGCATTGCCGTGGACGAAGGAAAGCTGGTCCTCCGCTTCGGCCGCCGACTCATCTGCATTCGGCAAGCCTGACCTGCACCGATTCCCTCCGGAAGTTCCCGCCCGCCGGTCTCTGGCCTCCAACCCTGGCATGGACGGGTCCCGCGCCTAAAAAATGTTGCAATTGAAATTCAATATCATAATAATCTGCTGTACGTAACTACACTCCCGGGAGCACACTTCCGGCGCCGCGTCCTTTAGTCACCACCTCTAGGGAACTTCTGCTCATGCCGAAACCAAGTGTCACCATGCTGCGGGCACTCGTCTGGACGCTCACCATTGTTCTGGCCTCAACCGCAACCGCTCACACCTCGACGCTTTGGATCCGCGGCCAGGTGCTCGATCCCTCAGGGGCCCCCATGTCCGGGGCTACGGTGACATTGACAGGGGAAGATCAGCGTTTTGAAAGAAGTGTTCAGACGGGAGAGGAAGGCCGCTTCCAATTTGGCGAGTTAAGCCAAGGCGACTATCAAATCACTGCTTCCGGCCCGGGCTACCTTGCCTCTGACAAGAGTCTGAGTCTGCCGGAGGCCGCGACTGATGAGATCCAACTGGCTTTGCAACTGGATCCGGAGTGGACGATTTACGAGCGCATCATGGTGGTGGGCGATCCCGAGCGCGTGGACGAGATCCCCGGAGCAGCCCATATCATTGGTCCCATGGAGTTGAAGAGACAAAAGCAGGGGCTCGATGATATTCACCGCATGCTGAGGCAGATTCCCGGAGTCAATATTCAGGAAGAGGAGGGTTATGGTCTGAGGCCCAACATCGGAATGCGAGGGTCCGGTGTGGACCGAAGCTCCAAAATTACCTTGATGGAAGACGGGGTTCTGATCGCTCCGGCTCCTTACGCCGCCCCATCGGCCTACTACTTCCCCACTGCCGGACGCATGCGATCGCTTGAGGTTCGCAAGGGCTCCAGCCAGATCAAATACGGCCCCGGAACCAATGGAGGGGTGCTCAATCTGGTGTCCAGCGAAATCCCAAAGGCATTGAGTTTGGACGGCAAGCTCGGTTTCGGCTCCGACTCGGCGGGTCAGGGACATCTCAATCTGGGTGGTTCACATGGCAACTTCGGGTGGTTGGTGGAAAGCTATCAAGTGAAAACGGATGGCTTCAAGGAACTGGACGGCGGAGGGGACACCGGATTCCATATTGGAGACTACATGGCCAAGCTTCGGTTTCAAACGCCACTGGACTCCAGGATCTTCCAGCAATTCGAGGTGAAGCTCGGCGCCACCGAACAGGACTCGGAAGAAACCTATCTGGGTTTGACCGATCTCGATTTTGCCAGCAATCCCAACCGTCGCTATGCAGCCTCTCAGATCGACCGCTTTGACTCGAACCACCGGCAGTACCAGGCCCGCTATTTCCTGGCCCTGCCCGGGGGGCTGGACCTGACCACCATCGTCTATCGCAACAACTTTGCCCGGAACTGGTTCAAGCTCCAGAGCATTGGCGGCAACAGTATCTCCAGAATTTTCGGGGACCCCGATCAATACGCCAGCGAGTTGGACATCGCCCGTGGGCAAGACAGTGATGCGGACATGTTGAAAGTCAGGGCCAACAACCGGCGATATTACTCCCAGGGTGTCCAGTCCGTATTGGGCCTGCAACGCCGCCTGGGAGCTGCCCAACATCGATTTGAATTCGGCTTTCGCTACCACGAAGATGAGGAGGATCGGCTCCAGCACGAGGATGGTTTCCAGATGAGCGCTGGCCGCATGGCCCGAACCAGTTTTGGTGCTCCGGGAAGCCAATCCAACCGGGTCAGTGATGCTCAGGCGAGATCCTTTTTTCTCCAGGACGAGATCCGATGGGACCGCTGGACCGTGACGCCCGGCATTCGTTACGAGAATATCGACCTGACTCGAACGGATTACGCCAGAAGTGATCCCGAGAGAGTCAGCCCGACGCGAGTCAGGACCAATGGGGTGAAGGTCGTGATCCCTGGAGTCGGCGTCAATTTCGATGCCAACCGGAAAATACGGCTCTTTGGCGGCATCCACAAGGGATTCTCGCCTCCAGGTCCCGGATCGAACGAATTTACCGAGGCGGAGGACAGCCTCAACTATGAGTTTGGCTTCGGTCTGGGTCAGGCGGGCTTCAACACCCAGATTGTTGCGTTCTACAGCGATTACAACAACCTTTTGGGTGCGGATACCCTAGCCGCGGGAGGACAGGGGACGGGAGACCTCTATAACGGCGGAGAGGCCCGGGTTGTGGGTATGGAGGCTTCGGTTTCATACGACCTGGTTGCGTCGTTGCAGCCTGGATTTGCTCTGCCCCTACAGATCGCCTATACCGTCACCGACGGCGAGTTCCGAAACGCCTTTGATAGCGCTTTTGGCCCTTGGGGGGACGTGGTGGTGGGAGACAAGCTCCCCTATCTCCCTCCTCACCAGTTTTATGCAAGCCTTGGGGTCAGAGCCAGGAAGTGGAATGCAGGTTTCGACACCCACTGGGGCAGCAGCATGAGAACCACGGCCGGCCAGGGCTCAGCACCTCTGTTGCAGCGAACCGACGCCTACGCCGTTCTCAATCTCTCGGCAGAATACGAGCTGTCACAACGGGCCAGTCTCTTTGCCAACCTGCAGAATGTAGCCAACAATCGCTACATCGTGGCGCGCCGCCCCGCCGGCGTTCGGCCGGGACTTCCTCGCCTGTTCATGGCCGGGATTCATTTCAGACTGGGACGCGAACGCTAGGAGAACGGAGTTCGGAGGGAAAAGTCTTCAGCGATGGCTCGACGGGTCAAACCGCCGTCTCCGAGCCGGCTTGCGGCGCCTGGCTCTGGGGAGTAAGGGTCGAGGAGGCCAGCAGGCGGTCGCACTCCTGCTGAATCAAATCGCAGTGCTCCAACTCTTCCTGGGCAAACTTCAGAAAGATGGCCTTGCCGCGGGTGTCGTTGAACTTTTCGGCGTAGCGTTTGAAGAAACGGTGGGCTCCCTGCTCCATGGACAAGGCCAGGTGTAAAGCCTCTTCCAGGCTCAGTCGTTCCAGGTGCCTCTTCCGCAGCTCTTCGGGACTCGGAAAGAGTCGATTGAGCTCGTTGTAGTCGAAGTGCAGGAAGACGGGCGCCTTCAGGACCCGCTTGTTCCGTTTCACCAGGGCCGCCCACTCGCCCTCGATCTCCCGCAGGTGCTTTTCTTCTTCGGCCGCCATCTTGAGGAAAGCATCTCTCCCCCGCGGATCTCTGGCCGCTTTGGCCAGGAACTGGTAAAAGTCGACGCCGTTTTTCTCTGTCTGCAGGGCGATACGGAGGGCATCGCGGGCAAAGACCAGATCGGAGTCGAAATCCTCGTGCCGGGCCGGGCGATGCTCCTGGCAATCCTCACACACGCCAAACACCTGGAAGTGGTGTCGCACCGGCTGGAACCGGTAGCGTGAGACCACCTGCTCCTGAAGCTGCTCCAGTTCGGGGCTGAGGAATTCGATCGTCTTCTGGCACTCCACGCATATGATGTGGTGGTGGTGGGGGCGCTTGTAGAGGGGCTCGAATCGGCTGCGACTGTCCCCCAGGTCGATCTCCCTTGCCAGGCCCGAATCGGTCAGGGCCTTCATGGTTCGCGAGACCGTGGTGTACCCGATGGTCCGGTCCTTCTGCCGAACCTGCTGATAGAGTTCCTCCGTGCTCAAGTGGCCTTCGGTTCTGAGGAAGCTGTCGAGGATGACCTGGCGCTGCCGGGTGATCTTGAGTTTTTTCTTTTTCAGGTAGGCGGCAAAGATTTTCTTCTGTTCGACCAGTTCTCTGCTTACAGCCATTGTGCAGCCTTTTGAGAGGAAGCCCTGTATGACGATTGGGGCAGGATTGCTACCCCGCGAAGTATAGCATCTCCCCGGAGCGGGCCACAACCGCCCCGGTTACCAGCCCTTGGCCGTTCGGGTGCATTTTGTCTCTAGCCCGAACTCCCCACTCACGCCCCCAGCTTCAACAAGCACAGTCGCAGCCTTCCGTTTGCGTCCTGGCGAAGCGCGTCTCCTGGCCCGTCACCGCAACTCTTGCAGCAAGGCGTAGGCGACCGCCGACAGTAGGAGATGAGAATCCTTTCTTCTGTGTTATCGTTTTTATGCTCTGTGCGAGCGCAAGAAACGAATCGCCGAAGCCCTGGCTCGCAACGCCGGGGCGCAAAACTGGCCGAAGATGGCCTGACTGGCGCGGCAGGAGGCATCAGCCAAGAAGGGCGGGCTGTTCGGTGATGGCGATACGGGAGGTGCAGCATGAATGTGGCCGCCTCGGAAACGTTCATATCAACCATGGTGGACCGCATCGTGAGAGGCTTCCAGCCTTCGCGGGTCGTTCTCTTTGGGTCCCATGCACGGGGCGCGGCAACCGAATGGAGCGACGTGGACTTGCTCGTAATACTGCCTAATGCGTCCGACAAGCGGGACACGGCTATCGAGATCCGCCGGGCCTTGGGCGATCTGCCAGTCTGCAAGGACATAGTGGTAGCGACTCCCGAGGAAGTCGCTCGTCGCGGACACTTGGTGGGAACCTTGTTGCGTTCAGCACTCCGCGAGGGAAAGGTTCTTTATGAACGACCCTGAACTCATTGACGAAGCTCGCCGCTGGCTTCGTTTCGCGACAGAGGATCTCAAGGTAGCGCGGCGTTTGCTGATAGAGGACGAGGCACCCTCTCGCCACGCCTGTTCCCTTCGGGTGAGTATGGGAAGAGGTGGGAGCACGGCATGGACTCTGAATTCTTGCTTTCCACTTTTCTTTCCTTGCTGATCATTCAATCAGGGAGAAACCCATGGCTAATCAGGTGCAAATCCGGATCGAGCAGATGGGGCCGGCGACCTCCCGGGCCGTGGTTCGAGGCCATGGGGTTTCCGTCGACCGCCCCATGGAAAAAGGTGGAGACGATCAAGGGCCGATGGGAGGTGAGCTGATCCTGATCGGCCTGGGAGGCTGTTTTACCAGCAATCTTCTGGCGGCCATCCGGGCCCGCCAGGCGCCCGTGACCCAGGTGTCCACCACCGTCACTGCTACGCTGGCGGAAAGCCCCTCCCGGTTTGCTGCCATTGACTTGGCCGTATCCGCCGACTGCAGCGATGCCGCTCTTCTGGAAAAGCTGGTCACCATCGCCGAACGCGGCTGTATCGCGGCCAATACCCTGCGCGGTGGGGTACGGTTGACGGTTCGGGTCGCCCGAACGGAGCCGGCAACAGGCTTGTCCTGACCCCGCGACGGCATGATCGTGGGCAGGGGCTTCCCGGGAATGATGGACCGGGAGTGTCGGTCTGAAAGGATGACTCACGGGATTGCCGGGATGGTGGTGATAGCCGCTCCGTTCAAGCAATCCCTCAAATCTCCTGAATCAAAGTCCCAAATCGATACCGGCGGCCCTTCTCATGGAAGCAGATTTGCCTTGCGGCCAATCCATAAATCCAATAAAATCCTAAGTTTCTGGGCAATGACAGGTCCGTGACCGCCCGGGAGACCGTGTTCCGGTGTTGTCGGAAAGGGTGCTTCATCGACCGATGGCCGTCTATCTGGATTGTGCCGCAACTGCCCCGGTGGATCCCAGGGTGCAGCAGGAGGTCATGACCTACCTGGGCGTTGAATTCGGCAATGCCGGCAGTCGTCATCACGGATTCGGCTCCAGGGCCCGCAGCGCCGTGGAGAAGGCCCGGGTTCAGGTGGCAGCGGTGGTGGGCGCCACCCGGGGCGAGGTCATCTTCACCAGCGGCGCTACCGAGAGCAACAACCTTGCGCTGCTGGGTTTGGCCGAGTATGGAACCACAACCGGCAGGGTTCACGTCGTCAGCACCCGGATCGAGCACAAGTCTGTATTGGAGCCCCTGCAGGTGCTCTCAGGCCGGGGCTTTGAAGTCACGCTAGTGGCCCCTGAGCCCGGAGGATGGGTGCATCCCCGGTCCGTGCTGGAAGCGGTTCGAGAAGATACCCTTCTGGTCTCGGTGATGCAGGTCAACAACGAGACCGGCGTCATTCAGCCCATCGAGGAAATGGCCCGGTTGTTGGAAAGACATCCCGCCTACCTGCACGTGGATGCCGCCCAGGGCTTCGGGAAAGAGATCGGGCCGCTGCGCAACCGTCGGATCGACCTGATCAGCATCAGCGGGCACAAGATCTATGCCCCCAAGGGCGTCGGCGTCCTGATTACGCGCCGGCGAAAGGGACGGCGCCCCCCGCTCACCCCTTTGATGCATGGGGGAGGCCAGGAACTGGGGTTGCGCCCGGGGACATTGCCGGTACCTCTCATTGCCGGTCTGGGCAAGGCCTCCGAGCTGGCTCTGGCGGAACACCGGCAGCGCGCTGCAGCCTGTCGAAGGTTCAAGGAGACGGTCCTGCTGAAATTGCGGTCCCTGAAGCCCGTTTTCAACGGGGACCTGGACCGCACGGTCCCCCAGATGGTCAATCTGTCCCTTCCGGGAATCAGCTCGGAAGAGGCCATCGAGGCGGTGAGCGAGGTGGCCGCCATCTCGAACGGGTCTGCCTGCACCTCGACCTCCGATAGCTGCAGCCACGTGCTGAGCGCTCTCCGGCTGGACGAGGCCCGCATGGAGGGGGCCCTTCGCCTCTCCTGGTGCCATCTCACCCCGCAGCCCGACTGGAGCGGCTTCCTGCGGGCCATTCAAGGGATTCGCGAGCCGGCGGCCCTGGAGAGGCCGGCCGCGGTAGGGCTTGGCTCCGGCTGACAGCGGGCGATACCATCCGAATGGGACAGGACCGGCAGCAGCAGATTCGTTACAAGCGATCCCGGTTTTCGACGCGGCTGCCGGTGGATCGCCGCTATACTGCCTCGCACTTCTGGACGGTCGAGCAGCAGGCGGGTCTGTGGCGGGTGGGAATGACCAAATTCGCCACACGGATGCTCGGCGATCTTGTAGAATTTGAATTCGATGCCAAGCCCGGCCAACAGGTCAGCGTCGGCCAAACCATCGGCTGGATCGAAGCCTTCAAGGCGCTCACCGACCTCTATTGCGTGGTCGACGGTGTCTTCAGGGGTGTGAACCCTCTGATCGAAGGGGATATCAGCCTGGTAGATTCCGATCCCTACGGCAAGGGCTGGCTCTACAGCGTCAGCGGCAGCCCCGAATCCAAGAGCGTGGACGTGCACGGATACGTGGAGATTCTGGACCTCGCCATCGACAAGATGAAAGAACAGGCGGGAGACAGGGACAGTCATGGATAAGGCCCGCTACATCATGATCGGCGGGTTTCTGGGGGCCGGCAAGACCACGGCGGTGCTCCAACTGGCCCACCTTCTGCACCAGCGCGGGTTGCAAGTGGGATTGATTACCAACGACCAGAGCCACGGGCTGGTCGATACCGCCGTGCTCGGCTCCAGCGGGTTTCCGGTGGAGGAGATCACGGGCGGTTGCTTCTGCTGCAGGTTCGATTCCCTGGTAAGCGCCTCCGAACGGCTGTCCAGGGACCGGCGGCCCGATGTCTTTTTGGCCGAGCCGGTGGGAAGCTGCACCGACTTGAAAGCCACCGTGGATTATCCGCTGCGGCGCATGTATGGCGAGAATTACTGGATTGCCCCCCTGAGCGTGATGGTGGACCCGGTTCGCGCCCTGCGAATTCTGGAGCTTGAACCCGGTAAGTCTTTCTCACCCAAGGTGGTTTACGTCTACCGCAAGCAGTTGGAGGAAGCCGACTTCATCGTCATCAACAAAATCGATCGCCTCAGCCCGCAGCGCCTGGAGCGCCTTCGCCAAAGCCTGCAGGACTCTTTTTCTCCCGGCCGGGTGCTGGCCGTTTCCGCCCGCCATGCCAGCGGCCTGGAGGAATGGTTCGAACAGATCAGCCAGCCCCGCGCCTGCGGCCAGGCAGACCTGGAAGTGGATTACGACACCTACGCCGAGGGAGAGGCTCTGCTGGGTTGGCTCAACTGCAGCCTGCGGCTGGCGGCAACCGCTCCCTTCGACGGCAACGCCCTTCTGCGGGAGGTCATGGGGGCCATCCAGCACCGGGTCCAGGGCCGGGAAATCGCCCATTTGAAGATGACGTTGATCCCCGACGAACAGGGCCGGGATATCGGAGTGGCCAACCTGACCGGAAGCGACTCGCTGCCGGAGCAGTCCCACCTGCTGCAAGAACCCCTGAGGACCGGCCAGCTCATTGTCAACCTGCGGGCAGAGGCCGACCCCGAGTCCCTGCGAAGCCTGGTTCAGGAGACCTTGGAGGCCATCCGCCGGGACGGTAAGCTGACGCTCGACATTGAACATCTGGAGTCCTTCCGTCCGGCCCGGCCCAGGCCCACCCATCGGCTGCGGGCGGCGGAGTCCGGGGTGGGGGCGCTCCAGGCCGCTTCCGGTTGAATTTGGCAGACACCGGCTGCCCAAGGATGCCAAGCCATGCGGGACCAGGATTACTGATGGCGCAACCAGCAAAAATCCTCTATTGTCGTTGCGCCTATGCCAAGGTGATCGCTCCGGAGGTCAAGGATGCAGTCCTTCAAAGGCTTACCCAATCGGGGGTGGCCTTTGAGGCCGTCCCCGATCTGTGCGAGATGTCCGCCCGGCGCGACCCCGCCCTCAAGCGTTTGGCGGCAGAGAGTGGAATCAAGATTGCAGCCTGTTATCCACGAGCCGTAAGCTGGCTTTTTTCAGCGGCTGAGGCCCCGCTTTCTCAAGATAAAGTCGAAATCCTGAACATGCGTGTCGACAGTGCCGAAACGGTCGCCGGGCGTCTCCTCCAAGGGAATTCCAAAGGGGAGGAAGCATCGTGATTGCCCTCGATTCAGCTCTCCAGGTCGGACTCTATGAAAACGGCGGCCGCCGTCTGCTCGGCGGCGACCAGCAATACGAGCTGACCCGAAGCCTTCTGGACAGAGGCTATTCGGTTTCGGTCATCCGCTCGGAGAACCAGATAGAAAGAATCCAAAAGGGCGCCCTGCTTCTGCTGGGACACTTCGGAGAGGAAGGAACGCTTCCAGCCATCGGAAACGGAACCGGGGTCAAGCTCTATTTCCGGGACATCCACGGTATGGAAACCCGGCAGATTCTGGATGCCGTCGAGGCGGTTCGAGGGGAAACCGACCTGCCCGGCCCGGGCGGCTGGAAACCCTGGTTTCCGGTGATCGACTACAACCGCTGCACCAACTGCATGCAGTGCCTGAGCTTCTGTCTGTTTGATGTCTATGGCGTTTCCGAGGACAAGATTCAAGTCCAGAACCAAAGCAACTGCAAGACGGACTGCCCGGCCTGCTCCCGGGTCTGTCCCGAGGTGGCCATTCTCTTTCCAAAGTACAAGAAGGGTCCTATCAACGGCGATGTGGTTCGGCAGGAGGATATTCAGCGCGAGGCCATGAAGGTGGACATCTCGGCCCTGCTGGGCGGGGATCTCTACAGCTCTCTGCGGCGGCGCCAGACGGAGGCCCGCCAGCGGTTCTCCACCGAGCGGGACGAATCCAGGGCGCTGCTGGAGCGCAAGAAGTGCCTGCGCAAGCTCAAGCGGGATCTTGACATCCCGGACGAGGTTCTGATGAGCCTGCCCTCCGCCGGCGATATACAGGAGCGGGCGGAGCGAGCCAAATCGAAGCTGGCTGCCCGCCAGGCGCGTTCTCAGACCGTACAGGACAGCCGGCCCGCTCCCACCGAAGACGACTGGGGGATTTAACGTCATGCTGACAACCCTGCTCTCCTTTGGCTATCGGATGGTGCGCACCACCGACGCACGCCTGCTGTGGAAGATCGCCTACAACTTCGGTTACAAGGGAATCCGCTCGGTTCAGCGATTCAAGGCCCGGCTCAAGCAGGGACAGACCTTTCCCCCGTTCCTTTATGTCTCCATTACCAATAGTTGCAACCTCCGCTGCCAGGGATGCTGGGTGGACGTGGACAAGCCCCAGTCCCTCATCAGCTTCGAGGACATGAACCGGTTGATCGGCAATGCCAAACAGCATGGGAACAGCTTTTTCGGCATCCTCGGGGGGGAGCCCTTCCTCCATCCGGACCTGATCGCCATCCTGAACGCCCACCCCGACTGCTACTTTCAGATCTTCACCAACGGCCACGCCATCACCGATAAGATGGCCGCGGCGCTGCGCAGGGCCGGTAACGCCACACCCCTGGTCAGCGTGGAAGGAACCGAAGCCGTCAGCGACGTGCGGCGCGGGCGCACGGGAGTCTTGAACCGAACCCTGGCCGGCATCGAGGCCTGCCGCCGGCACCGATTGATCACCGGAGTTGCCAGCAGCGTCTGCCAGAGCAACTTCGATGACCTGGTCCGGGAGTCCTGGATTGACACCCTCATCGACAAGGGGGTGCACTATACCTGGTTTCACACCTACCGCCCCGTCGGGCCCATCGCCAATCCCCAGCTTGCCCTGACCCCCGAGCAGGGTCTCCAACTGCGGCGATTCGTGCTGGACATGCGCAACCGCAAGCCGATCGCTATCGTGGATGCCTACTACGACGACCGGGGGGAGGCGCTCTGCCCCGCGGCCACCGGAATCAGCCACCACATCAGCCCCTTTGGCGACGTGGAGCCCTGCCCCGTGGTTCAGTTCGCCAACGAGTCCATCCACGACAATCAGGGGGACCTGTTCAAGACCATGACCGAGTCGCCCTTGTTGCAGGATTTTCGCCGGACGGCCGCCCAGGCCACCCGGGGCTGTATCGTGCTGGAACGGCCGGATTTGCTCAAGCAGGTGGTGGAGCGAAACGGCGCTCGAGACACCACCCTGCGACAGAGGGCCATGCCGGAACTGGAGCAGATGGCATCCAGGCCCAGCCAGCACAATCCGGGCAATGAGTTCCCGGAGGAAAATTGGGCCTATCGATTCGCCAAGAAACACTGGTTTTTCGGATTTGGAGCCTATACCTGAGGTGGAATCCCACCGCCAGGGGTCCAGGAGGGAGTCGCCAGCATGATCCGAAAGGGAATGGATGATTTCAAGGGGGTGCCGGATTCCGGAAACGGGGTTCTGTTGACGCTTCCAGCCAAGGTCCCCAAGCAATCCTACCGCCCCGCCCAGTCCAATATTCCCAACGACAAGCAGGCCCGGGTGTTTCTGAAGAGGGTGGTGGCCGATCATGTCAGAAAGACGGGCGCGGTGCCGCCGCTGACCATGGACGAGCTGCGGGAACATGCCGTTGCCGTGCTCAGGACAGCCAAGCTGGAAAGCAGGTACCGGGACTACGCCGCCATCCTGGTCAGCAACGAGGCCTGGCGGGATACGCTGGCACAGGTTCCCTACGAGCGGCGCCTCTTGCTGCTTCCCAAGTGCCTGCGGGTGGAAGAGCTCTGTCCGGCGCCCTTCGACGAGTTCGGACTGCTTTGCAAGGAGTGCGGACTGTGTTCGATCCAGGACCTGTCGGTGGAGGCCGAGCGGCTGGGTTACGCCGTCCTGGTTGCTGAGGGGTCGGCCATCGTGCGACAGATGATCGAGACCGGAAAGATCGACGCGGTGGTGGGGGTCAGTTGCATCAACGTGCTGGAGAAGTGCTTTCCCCACATGGAAGCGGCAGCCGTTCCGGGGATGGCCATCCCGCTGCTTCAGGACGATTGCGTGAACACCACGGTGGACCTGGATTGGGTCTGGGATCTCATTCACCTGACGGCGGCCGACAAGACCTATCGCCTGGACCTGGACGGGCTCAAGAGCGAGGTTCAGAGCTGGTTTCGGAAGGAGTCGCTGGCGGAGCTGCTGGGGGAGCCGGCAGAGGAAACGACCGGCATCGCCCAGGATTGGCTGGCCAAGGCCGGAAAGCGCTGGAGACCCTATCTGGCCACCTGTACCTACATGGCCCTGCAGAGCCATCGGCAGGAGGCCCCCCCCCAGGCCTCGCCCGACCTGAAGAAGCTGGCGGTGGCCATTGAATGCTTCCACAAGGCCTCCCTGATCCACGATGACATCGAGGACGGGGACCTGGAGCGCTACGGCAGTCAGACGCTGCACGCCGAGGTCGGGGTTCCGGTGGCCCTCAACGTGGGAGACTTTCTGCTGGGAGAGGGCTATCGGTTGATCTCAGAGCTTTCCATCGATCCGGCCATCCAGGTGGAGATGCTGCGGCTGGCCTCGGACGGTCACCTGACCCTGAGTCGCGGGCAGGGGCTGGAACTCTGCTGGGCCAGAGACCCCAAGCCCCTCTCTTCCCTGCAGGTCCTGGACATCTTCCGCAAAAAGACGGCGCCGGCCTTCGAGGTGGCGCTGCGTTTGGGCGCCTGTCTGGGAGGCGCCGATGGGGAGACCCACTCCGTCCTCCGCAAGTACAGCCAATCGCTGGGCATCGCCTACCAGATTCGCGACGATCTGGAGGACTACAACGGAACCGGCGATTCCAACGACCTGGAAGCCCTGCGGCCCTCCCTGATCTTGGCCATTGCCCACAAGCGGGCTTTGCAGGGGCGCGAAAAGGATCTCCTCGCCTCGCTCTTTCGATCGGACTGCCGCTATTCCGAGGTTTCCGCGGAGGTCCAGCGCATCCTGGTCGACCGCGGGGTTACCGGGAAGGCCCAGGAGCTGCTGGAAGCCTACAAGGAAGAGGCGGTGCGCTCTCTGCGCTTTCTCTCCAACCCGACGCTGAAAGGATTGCTGCGCCGGGTGGTGGGCAAGATCTTCGGCGAGCAGCTCATCGAGGGGTATTGCAGTGAGTTTGAGGCTCGAAATGCTGCAAGTCGCGCGGCTGGCCCCCAACTTGCTGGGCGAAGCCACTGAGCGGGTCTCCGACTTCCTGCGGAAACAGATCAACCCCGACGGCGGAGTTCGGGATCGCGCCGGCCGTAGCGATCTCTACTACACCGTCTTCGGTCTGGAAGGTCTGATCGCCCTGCGCCAGCAGCCCCCCTACCTGCAGGTGCGCCCCTATCTGGAAAGCTTCGGGGACGGTGAAGGGTTGGACCTGGTCCATCTGGCCTGCCTGGCCCGCTGTTGGGCCGCTCTTCCCTCCGGGAGCCTCCCTACCCAAACCGGCCGGAATCTGTCCAAGCGGCTGGATGCCTTTCGAGCCCGAGACGGGGGATACGGTCCCATTTCGGGCGCCTCCACCGGCACCGTCTATCACGGCTTTCTGGCGCTGGGAGCCCACCAGGACCTGGGAACCCCCCTGCCCGACTCCCAGGGGCTGGCGGGTTCGGTCCAATCGCTTCAATTGGATAGCGGAGGCTTTTCCGGCCGCCAGGGCTTGGCGGCGCCCTCCACCCCCAACACCGCGGCAGCCCTGACCCTCCTCCGGCAACTCGGCGCCCCTGCCCTGCCCGTTAGTTCTGACTGGCTGTTGGGGCAGGCCTGCGCCGATGGCGGATTTCGGGCTGGGGAGAACACGCCCATTCCCGATCTGCTCTCCACGGCCACCGCCCTGCACGCCCTGGCCGGGATGCAGGTCTCCTTCGAGCACCTCAAAGAACCAACGTTGGATTTTCTTGACACCCTCTGGACCAACCGGGGCGCCTTCTACGGGAACTGGACCGATGAAGTAGCGGACTGCGAATACACCTACTACGCGCTGCTGGCCCTGGGCCACCTGAGCCTCTGAGGCACGGCTGGCCCCCGGGAGCGCGGGCGTCTCGCCCGCCTCGCCAGCACCTTCGTCCAGGAAATAGGATTGGATTCCAGTCACCGCCCGCCTTGGCCGCGGTGGACCACCTGAACCTTATAGGTACGCACGCTGCCTATCTTCGCCAGGAGTTCAGCCGGATCGGCAGGGTGAGTTGCGGTTTGAGCGGTCGTTGCCCCCCGGGAGCGCGGGCGTCTCGCCCGCATCCTTATTCCTGCAAACAGCCTCCCCTCCACGGCCAATCCCTTGCAAAGCTCACCAAACCCACCTCTACGGAGTTCTTTTCCATAAGGCGGAAGGTAAGAAAACGCACTGCTCCCGCTTCATCGAAGTGCGGGAGGTAGCCACGATTGGGCCAAGCCTTGTGCGGGCGAGACGCCCGCGCTCCCAGGTGGTCTATTTTGACAGGCTCCATTGCCTTTACCGTTGGAAATTGACCCAACACGAGTATGGCCATATAGTAATCTTATGGCCGTAACGACCATCAAATCAACCTACTCGCTGGACGTCGAATCCGTGCGCGCGCTGGAGGCGTTGGCACGCCACTGGAAGGTGTCGAAGTCCGAAGTGTTGCGCCGGGCCCTGCGGATTGCGGCAAGGGAAGGAGGACCGGGTAAGGCCGCCACCAGCTCTCTCGACCGATTGCAGGCCTCTCTGCACGAGCGCAAAGTCAATGTCACTCGGTGGGCGGGGGACGTGAAGCAGGAGCGTCGCGCGGCAGCGCGGTGGCTGCCTTTCCCATCGCCATGATTCACTTGGACACCAGCTTTCTGATTCGGGCGCTGAATCCGGGGTCGGCTCAAGACCGCAGGCTGCGGGACTGGATAGAGGGGGGCCAACCCTTGGGCATGAGCGCCGTTGCCTGGGCAGAGTTGCTGTGCGGCCCACTCGCCCCCTCCGAAGTGGAATTGGCAGATGAGATCGTTGGACAGCGCCGTGACTTCACACCCGAGCAGGCGGTAATGGCAGCCCGTTTATTCAATGAGTCGGGAAGGCGGCGAGGATCATTGGTCGATTGCGTGATTGCGGCGGCTGCGCTTGCCGACGGCGCGTCCCTTGCGACCGCGAATGTGGCGGATTTCCGCCGCTTTAGAACCTCCGGCCTGGAGCTGGCGTAAGGCTTACTTGTGCGCAGGCCGAACTCAAGTTTCCCAGCTCTGCTTAACGGAGACCGCCTACCTTCGCCATGAGTTCAAGCGGGCCGGTGCGGTTGGTCGTCGTCCCCTGGGAGCGCGGGCGTCCCGCCCGCAATGTATTCCGGGCACGCTGGCCGCTCCTCGCAATACTCGGAAACTGATGGGCGTAATATTTGCGAATAACGTGAGAAGCATCATTTATGCCTGATTTATACCTGATTTCGATAACTGCGACAGGCTCTGACTCTGGAACGAATTGCCTACATTTACCAACTACCTTCGCCAGGAGTTCAACCGGGAGCTCCCGGTTGGTTTCGGAGCAGCCGGTCGTCGTCCCCTGGGAGCGCGGGCGTCCCGCCCGCACCGTCTTTCTGCAAACAGCCTCCCAGCTACCGCCACTCCCGTGCAAAGCGCACCAAACCCGCCTTTACGGGGTTCTCTTCCATGTACTGCATTACCGCGCAGAGATGTTTCTCATCGCGAACATGGCGGTCGAAATAGTCTCCCATCCAGAAGACTCCCGTCCGCCCTAACAGTCGATTCGCCCGCTTGGCGGTGAACGACTTCCAGGAGTGGATGACCCCATCCAAGGGAAAGCCCGGCAGTGTCTCGATCAACGCATGCACGTGATTGGGCATGATGATCCAGGCCAGAAGCCGGTACCGCTCACCGTCAAAATGCAGCAGCGCATCCCGGATCACCTCCGCGACGCGGGCGTCTTTCAGCCAGCAGGCGCCGTGTCCCTGATCGGCGTAAGGCTCGATTCGCCTGCGAAGCTGCGCATAGCGGGGATCATCCGCCGCTTCGCCACCGCTGAGCTTCAGTTCGGTTTTCCAGGCGGCGACCGTCGCGGCGGGAACCGCGTCAACCAGGCGGAAGGCGAGGAATTGCACCGTTCCCGCTTCATCGAAGTGGGGGAGGTAGCCACGATTGTGCCAAGCCTTGTGCGGGCGGGACGCCCGCGCTCCCAGGGGGGTATTTTTGGCAGGCTCCATTGCCTCCACCGCCGGAACGGTCCGAGAAATCATTGCCGTGTACCCGATCGCCAATGAAGCTAGAATCTCAGGTGTGCGGGGAAACCGCAGGCAGGGATCTGTAAACGCTCGCTGCCAAAGAGACGAAAACCGATGAACTCTGCACCAGACCTCGATCGCGAACAGATCCGGCAGGCCCTGGCCTCCGCCACCCGGAAGCTGCTGGATTCCCGGGTCCGGGAGGGCTACTGGGAGGGGGAGTTGTCGAGCAGCGCTCTGTCCACCGCCACGGCGGTCCTGGCCCTGGCCCTGCTTCTGCGGGAAGGAGAGGGACGGCTCGACCGGGGGCTGCTGGCCGCCTGCCGGACCCTGGCGGACAAGGGAACGGGGTGGCTGGTTGGGACCCGGAACCCGGACGGTGGTTTCGGAGACACGGTTGGCAGCCCCAGCAACCTGAGCACCACGGTGCTGGTCTGGGCGGCCTTGACAGCCGCGGACCGGAGTTGCGACCAGACGCTGGCCGCCACCCGGGCTTGGCTGACCGCCAGGGCCGGAGGCCTGGAGCCCAAGGCGCTGGCCGCGGCCATTACCGCCCGCTATGGAGAAGACCGAACCTTCTCGGCGCCTATCCTGACCGCCTGTGCGCTGGCCGGAGCCTTCGCATCGGATACCGGCGCCTGGAACCGGGTCCCCCAGCTTCCCTTCGAACTGGCCGTCTGTCCCCGGCAGTGGTTCAAATGGCTGCGCCTGCCGGTGGTCAGTTATGCCCTGCCGGCCTTGATTGCCATCGGCCAGGCCCGCCACCACTTCAACCCCACCCGAAACCCCCTCCTGCGTCTGATCCGCTCCCTGGCGCGACGGAGGAGCCTGGAGGTGCTGCAGGCCATACAGCCGGAGAGCGGGGGGTACCTGGAAGCGATTCCGCTCACCAGCTTCGTAATCATGAGCCTGGCGGGCTGCGGTCAGGTGGACCATCCCGTGGTCTTGCGGGGTGTGGATTTTCTGGCGGCAACGGCTCGCCGGGACGGGGCTTGGCCCATCGATACCAACCTGGCGACCTGGGTGACCACCCAGTCCCTGGGCGCCCTTGCGGCCGCCGGCGATCTGAAGGCGCACCTGGGTACGAACGCGCGCCGAAAGCTCCGCCACTGGCTGTTGGCTCAGCAATTCCGCAGCCTGCACCCCTTCACCCATGCCGACCCGGGCGGCTGGGCCTGGACCGATCTTCCGGGTGGTGTTCCGGATGCCGACGATACCGCTGGCGCCCTGCTGGCCTTGAGTCACCTGGGCCCTGGCGATGCCGAGTCGAGCCAGGCCGCTTCCGCCGGGGTGGAGTGGCTGCTCGACCTGCAGAACGCTGACGGAGGCATTCCCACCTTCTGCCGCGGCTGGGGCCGGCTGCCCTTTGACCGCAGCAGCCCCGACCTGGCGGCCCATGCGCTGCTGGCCTGGTCAAGCTGGCAACAGGCTGTTCCGCCACGGTTGCGGTCCCGCCTGCAGCGGGCCCGGCGGCGGGCCGTGAACTATCTGGTCGCCTCCCAGCGGGAGGACGGCGCCTGGGTACCGCTCTGGTTCGGGAACCAGTCGGCCCCCGGTGAAGAAAACCCGACCTATGGCACGGCCCGGGTGGTGCTGGCTCTCAACCGCCTGAGCCGCGAGGGCCACAATTCCGTCGAAGGAATCAGGCGTCGGGGCATCGATTGGTTGCTGGCTGCGCAAAACCCCGATGGCGGCTGGGGCGGCGCCGGGGGAGTGGATTCCACCATCGAGGAAACGGCGCTGGCGGTGCAGGCTCTGGCCGATGCCCTCCGGGAGGCTCGGCCTTCCCCGGGCCTGGCGGGAACCTCCCTGGAGGTCGCCATCTCCAAGGGTGTCTACTGGCTGGTCTCGGCGACCCGAGGAGGGCGGGACTTCGAGCCGTCGCCCATCGGACTCTACTTTTCCAGACTGTGGTACTTCGAAAGAGAGTACCCGGTCATTTTCACCGTGGCCGCCCTGGGTCGCGCGGCGTCCACGGCTTATCGGTGTAACCTGTCCAACACCTCGGCCGGCGGAGGCGGAAACAAGTAGCTTGCCGCGTAACCAACGACCAGGCTTACCGAGGTGGCCAATCCCGCAACCCACATCCAATTAATCCCGCCCAGCGGCCTCTCCAGGAGTCCCGGGATGCCGTTGAACAGGATTGAAAAAGTCATTCCCGCCACTGCTCCGATGATCACGCCCTTGGTGTTGGCCCGTTTAGACATGACGCCCAAAACGAAAAACGATGGAATGGGAGCTGCAATCACGTTGGTGAGTCTCCCCAATTTTTCAAAGGCTGTCTCGCCTTGCTCCTGCAATTGCCAGAAGGAAAAAGCCAGCACGACAGCGCCGAACACAAAGGTCAGTGTCTTGGCCATGAAAACCAGCTGCCGTTCCGGGGCCCGAGGCAGGAGATATCGACGCACAAAGTCGTTGACCGCCACGCTCCCCATGGAGTTAATCGCCGAGTCCAAGCTGGACATCAAGGCGGCAAGGACATCCGCCATGATCAGGCTTCGGAACAAATGGGGAAGCTGTGTGGCGACAAAGGCGGGCAGCACTTGGTCCGGATGAGGAATCGCCGCCTTCAATTCCGGGTGTTGGGCGTAAAAAGCGACGAATCCCCAAGCAGTAGGCACTGAGATAAAGCCAAAGAGAATCATGGCCAGCTTGCCGCCGACCATGGCTTTGAGCATGTCACGCCGCGAACCGGTGGCGTGAAGGCGCTGGATTTCCCCCCATGGCGACGCGGAACGCCGCTGGCGCCGCAGCCAAGAAAAATAGTCAGGAGGACTCTAACCCATGCGGATTCATAACGGAAGCCCGGCGACCAGCCTGGGTGAAGTGGTGCTGTTTCCGCTGGATGATCACAGTCTTCCATTCCAGACCGGTGTGGAATTACGGTTGTCAGGATACAAGAGCCCGAGTGGATCAACGCGAATCGTACTCGAGCCCGGTGAAAGCGGAACTTAATCCAAAAAGGGGCGCGAAGAAAAAAAGATATCCACGAAGGGACACGAAGAAAACCAAAAGAAAAATGAGTTTCTTCGCCTCCAAGCGGTGGCGGCCACGGCCCTCGAACTCCAACGCATCTTTCAATAGGGAAACGGCGGAACGCCTGATTGCCGGCGACGCTGTTGGATGCCGGGAAGATAACCAAGATATCGAGCCTTGAGATTTTGATCGTGTGTCGCAAAGTAGACTTTTTCCGCGGCCCGAGCGTTGACCGGCGATATCTCGACGGGAGCTTCAACCTCGGCGACCGTGATTTGATCCATCCCCCACTTGTAGGCGACTATTTCTCCCTTGCTGACCATCATGTTCATGCCGCGGTTGGCTTGGACGATGGCCACTCCATTCTCGCGCGCCCGAGCAAGGACAAACCCATTCTGTATGCGGCTTCTCGATCCGTAGGTTGGAATCAGAATCAGCCGCGCTCCATCCAGCGCCAGGGCGCGAGCAACCATGGGGTTGCCCCGGTCGGCGCAGATGAGGATGCCGCAACGGCCCAGCGGAGTGTCGAAGGCGCGCAGCTTGGATCCCACGCGATTGAAACGCCAGCGAGGATGATGGCCTTCATCCAGGTCCACCTTGTGATGCTTGCCACGGATGTGGCCGTCGTCGATGAAGATCGCGGCATTGTAGACTTCTCCACCCACACGCTCGGCAAACCCGAAGCAGAGACAAAGCTTCAGCCGTTGGGCCAACTCTCGAAAACGTCGGATATAGGGCCCATCGATCGGCTCGGCGAGGGTGGCGAACTCATCGGTGCGCCGGGGGTCAAGCACCACGTCGGCGACGCAATACCCTTCTAAAATGCCTTCGGGCAACACCACCAGATCAGGGCGCTTCCGGGCTGCGAGACGAATGAACTTTTCCATCTTGTCCGCGTTATGCGACTTGTCCCAAGGTTTGGCCCGGAGCGAAACAGCAGCAGCCTTGATGACCTTGTACATGGTTCGACTCCATTGACTTGAATTCGATTACCGTAAAAAGACAGTCTCACCGCACCGCTGGGCCAGCATTGCCTGGGAGCGCGGGCGTCCCGCCCGCATCCTGTCCCATTGGCCGCCGCTGGGCTTCAGTGCGATGCTGCGGGCAGCCACCCTGTAGGCGGAAACAGCATCGGCGAGGCCGAAAGAGAGCCATGCGCCGTTCCCGGTGGATCCCAGTAGGGGAGATGGCCGAGGCTGTGCCAGGCTTTGTGCGGGCGGGACGCCCGCGCTCCCAGGAAGCCTTTATCCCCTGAGATCGTCACACCAAGGGGACAAAAGCGCAGAAGCATCTTGGTGCCGCTTGTCGTTGAAGGAGGTTCATCTGTATTCGTGTCTATTCGTGTTCATTTGTGGTTCATCTTTAATCAACGATCGGCCGTTTTTCCTTGAATGATGTGCCCGACAGGGCGGGGCTCAGCCAACCGAATGCACCTTCCAGGTCCCGCGCCCTCCACGCCCTCCGATCCCGAAAAGCGGTGGCCACATGGATTCTCCCCTCAGTAGGTCGGGGTCCCTACCCCGCGGGGGGCGTGAAAGCTGCCCCGGGTGAGCCCCCGCCCGGCTTCGATGTAGTCGTCCAGCTTCCGCTTCAAGTCGGCCACCACATCCGGGTATTTTCCAGCCACGTCGGTCAGCTCGTCGGGGTCCTTCTCGCGGCTGTAGAGCTGGGGCGGATAGTTGCCGGAATATTCTTTCGGATTCCATACCGCGCTGAAATTCCATTCCGGGGTCCGCACCGACCCGATCCATCCATACGCCATGACGGCGTAGTCGTGAACGCTTCGGGTCTCCCCGCTGACCAACGGCCAGAAGTCCTTTCCAGTCACTCGCGGGACCGGCTCCAATTCCAGCCGTCCCAGCAGGGTGGGAACGTAGTCGGGGATCTGGACGAAGCCGCCCACCCGCCGGCCGCCCACCCGCCGGCCGGCTCCCTCCCTGCCGGGCAGCCGAACCAGCAGGGGCAGATGGGTCACCTGCCGGCGAATGCGTTCCGGTCCCTTGCAGAACTGGCCCTGCTCCCCGAGCAGGGCTCCATGGTCCGACATGAACACCACCACCGAGTTGTCGAACAGTCCGAGCTCCTGAATGACCTTGAACACCTCTCCCATCCAGTAGTCGACGCATTCGGTTTCGGCAAAATAGTTGGCTCTCAGCCGTTTGACTCCCTCCTCGGGAACCACCACATCGTCGTAGGGCGGCGTGGCCCAGGTGGGACCCTTGGCATTGGGCATGTATTTGTCCAGGAATCTCCTGGGCGGGTCCCAGGGCTCGTGGGGATCAAAGGCCTCCATGTGCAGGAAGAAGGGCTTGTGGCCGTGATTTTCCTTGAGCCAGGCAATGACCTTCCTGGCGGTGATCTCAATGAGGGATTCACCCTCCCGCAGCCACCGGCGCATGTTCAGCTTGCCCTGGTTGATTTCCCACCGCAGGTCGGCTCTGGAGAAGGGGCTGAATTTTTCCAGGTAGGCTTCCGGGACCACGTCGGTAATCTCCGGCAACTGGTGGGGCATGGTGGCGTAGTAATCGAAGGATTGGCCTCTGACCCAGTCGAAATAGCGGTAACCCCGATGAAAGTTTCGCCCCGGCCGGGTGAAGTGGAGAATGTCGGCGATCAGGGCGGTGGCGTAGCCGGCCTCGTGAAGGGTTTCGGCCAGGGTGACGTCTTCAAAGAAAAGGGGGTGCCAGCCGGGCATTTGCACCGGATCATGCTGCTGGTAGTAGTCGAAGGGCAGAATTCTTCGTCCGGTCATCAGGTTTCGCCGAATAGGAACCGTCGGCAAGGCCTCCGGGTAGGCGTCTTCAAAAATGAGGCTGTCCTGGGCAAAGCTGTTGAGGTGGGGGCAGTCCACCTGCTTTCCCCCGTAGCAGGCCAGGTTGTCGGCGCGAAAGGTGTCCACGTCGAGCAGGATGAGGTTCAGCCGGTTGCCCTTGTCCCTCTGATCCGGCGGTTTTTCCCAGACTCCTCCGGAAGCATCGGCAGCATTCCCCTCGGGCCGGTTGCCGCTGCCGCCGCAGCCCGCCAGGCCAACGGCCGCTGCCGAGGCCGGAGCCCGGGTCAGAAATTCCCTTCTGGTGAAATGTTTGGCCGCCATGGGGAGACTCCTTTCCCTTGTCGGGAACACACCTGTTTCACTCTGTATCAGCCGCCCCATTATATGGGACGGCAGCGGAGCCAAGTGAGAAGTGAATAGTGGAGAGTGGATAGTTATTTGACCGAAACGTCCGAAATATTATTTGAAACAAACGAATAAAAGAGTGATCCACGAAGTGAAACGAAGGACTAGGACGGGCCACGAAGTGATTGTCAAATCGGGATTTAAGGCGACCATCCAGCCAGTTCGTTTGCGCCGACTCTCCCTTGAAGGGCAATCGTGACGAAAGCGGCCCACCCGGGAGCGCGGGCGTCCCGCCCGCATCCTCTCCCTTGGGTTGTCGCTCAGTTTCCCTGCGATGCCGCACCCGTCCACCCTGCCGGCGGGAACCGCATGGGCCCGGCCCAAGCAGAGCCCGGGCGTCTTTGCCGGTCGATCCGGGTCGAGGAGATGGGCGAGGCTTTGCCAGTGATGTGCGGGCGGGACGCCCGCGCTCCCGGGTGGGCTTCCTCCCATGACGCGGGATATCAAGGTCACGACAGGGTCGTTGTTCCCGATAGGCCACAAGGGTTGGTGTTTCACTCTGCATGATTTGCACGCCAGGGCGGGGCTGGACTTGTAGCCGCTGGGCCAGCGGGTGCACGACTCTGCTGGAGAAGGAGGGGTTTCGTGAGACAATACGCCCTCGCCCGATGACCACCAAGGAGGCGCCTTGAAAAGAATCCCACGCGATCAGTCCAGGAAGTATGCCTTTGATTGGGAAGATGAGCCGCTGTTGAGAGTCCTGCCCGGCGAGAGCTTCGAAATCGAGACCTGGGATGCCAGCACCGGCTATTTCCGCACCCCGGACGACAAGGCCATTCCAAGCCTCAGGCCCGGATTCGACCGAAACCCTCCGCTGGCCAACCCCATTGGCGGGCCGGTCTGGCTGGAGGGCGCCGAACCGGGAGATCTGCTGGGGGTGAGCATAGAGGCCATTACCGTGGCGGACTATTCCTGGACCGCCGTGGGCCCCAACCGCGGCCCTCTGGGCGCCTCAACCCGTTGGCCGGAGCTGTCCTCCCAATACACCACCAAGATCTTCCGCCATGCTCCGGGGCCCAGTGGAACCACCCGGGACGGCACCTTGCATTTCAACCAACGGATCCAGTGGCCCATCACCCCCTTTGTCGGCACCCTGGGGGTGGCGCCCGATCGCGAGGTCACGACAAGCGGCGACGGCCAGGGACCCTGGGGCGGCAACCTGGACATCCGCGACCTGGCCCCCGGAAACAAAGTCTATCTGCCCATCTTTCATCCGGGCGCCCGCTTTTACCTGGGCGACGTCCATGCCAGTCAAGGAGACACGGAGTTTACCGGGACGGCGGCGGAGACCAATGCCACGGTGCGCCTGAGCCTGGAGCTGGCGAAGGGCAAAACCATCCCCTTTATGCGGATTGAAAAACCAGGCTCGATCGTAGCCGTTCATGCCTATAGGCCCCTGGAGGTTGCGGTGGAGACGGCCACCTTTCACCTGATGGACTGGCTGGTCACCGACTATGGTTTCAGCCCCACCGATGCCTACTGCTTGGTGAGCGTCTGTCCGGACTTTCGCATCAACGTGTATCAGATGTGCAAGCTGGGGAAGTTGAACTTCGTGGCCGGGGCCGAGATTCCCACCCGTTATCTGGGCCAGTCGAAAAACCAATAGCGGAATATCAATTGGTGAGGGATTGGTTTCCTTGCCTGCTTCATTTCGTTTGCGGTACAGTGATGCCGTTATGACAAAGATTCTGGGCAGTCACGCCGTTCCGTTCACCGTTCATGTTTTCAAGGAAAGATCTGTGTATGTAGCACATGCGCCGGAACTGGATGTATCGACATGTGGTGACACCGCTGACGAAGCTCAACAGAATATCAAAATTGCTGTTCGAGGATTCCTTCAGACGGCTGAGGAGCGAGGTGCGCTCAAAGAAATCCTGGAGGAAGCGGGTTATACGCAAAGCGATGATCGCTGGCTGTCTCCAGAATTTGTCTCTCTGGACCAGGTGAGCGTAATAATTCGCTAGATGCCGTCACTTCGTCCAGTCCATTACAAACGGCTGATTGCAGTTTTCGAGAAAGACGGCTTCCATCTTTCTCGACAATCTGGTGATCATCTCATCTACACAAAACCGGGGGTTCTGCGACCCTTGGTGATTCCCGCCTATCGAGCCGTTCCTGTCTTTATCATCAAGAATCTACTTCGAAGTTCCGGGATGACCCGTGACCGCTACTCTGAACTGTTAGGCTCATAGTCCACCTGCCGAGACCCGTGTTTTCAGACCTCGGAGTAGAGGCGGTCGATCTTGGCTGCCAGGATGAAATCGTTATCGCTCAGGCCGTCGATCTTGTGGGTGTAGATCTTGATGTCCACCTTGCCCCAGGCCAGGGCCAGGTCCGGATGGTGCCATTCCCGTTCCGACAGTTCGCCCACCCGATTCACGAAGTCCAGGGCCGTCTTGAAATCCTTGAACCGGAAGCTCTTGACCAAGTGGTGCTCTTCCACCGCTTTCCAGGCGGCCACCTCCCGCAAAAGGCCCTCGATCGCTTCCCCCTCGAGGGGGGGCACACCCCCGCGACAGGGAACGCAGTTCCTGTGGATCAGGCCGCCAACCTCCGATTTTGTGGTCATGGCTGCTCCTTCCATATGGGCTTGCGGCACGGTTTGTTGTGCCGCCTGCCGGTTTTGCGGCCCTTTTGGGCCACCCGGCTCAGACCGACTCAATCAAGGCCACCGCATAGGCGGCGCATCCCTCGCCCTTTCCCAGGGCTCCCAGCCGCTCATGGGTGGTTGCCTTGACGGAAACCCGTCCGATTTCCAGGTCCAGGACCCGGGCGATGGTCTCTCTCATCCTGGGGACGTAGGCGGCAATCCTGGGAGATTCCAGCACCACGGTTGCATCCACATTGACAATCGCGTAGGTGTGAGCTTCCATCAGCCGCGCCACCTCTTTCAGAAATTCCGTGCTGGGAGCGCCCCGGAATCGTTCCTCCTCGTCCGGGAAATGGCTGCCGATATCCCCCAGCGCCGCCGCTCCCAGGAGCGCATCGCAGATGGCATGCAGCAGGACGTCGGCATCCGAATGGCCCAGCAGGCCACGCTCAGCGGGTATCCGAACTCCCCCCAGAACCAAGGGGCGTCCCGGGGCGAAGGCATGAATGTCGTATCCAAATCCAATTCGAGTCATCAGTACCGGATTTCAAAGCGGCTGTACCTGCGCCGACCGTCCCGCCACTCTACCTGGAGGCTGTCCACCCGGGCCATCGGCGGACCCTGGCGCGTTCGGCTCAAGAACGCTTGGATGAGAGCCCGCTCGCCCTCGAGTTCAATCTCCACCTCTCCGCCGGGCAGATTTCTGGTGAATCCCACCAGTCCCAGGCGGGAGGCCTGACCATAGATGAAATAGCGGAATCCGACTCCCTGGACGGCGCCGCCAACCAATATTTTCGCCCCTGCCTTCACAAGCTCCGAAAATAGATTTTCCCTCGCGGAATGTCAATAGCGGGTCATGGAAACGGGCTTGGGCGTCCGCCGCCCTCCTGCCGGAATGGTCATTTATGGGACTCAAGGGAGGGTCCGGCATTGGATCGATCCGGAATCCGCCTCCTTCCCTCCGATCGGGAAAATCGCCCTTCGGAATTTGGCAATCCACAAGTCGATGCTTGCATTTTTTTTAGAATTTGATAGGTTTGCGGCATCCTGCGTTTCAATGATCCAAACCCAGTTAGGACGCCTAAGATGAAAACCCAAATCAATGTTCGCATCAATGGACAAGAGCGCACCGACGAGGTCGAACCTCGCCTGCTGTTGATCCATTATCTACGCGACGTCGCTGGACTGAAGGGACCTCACATCGGATGTGAAACCTCCATTTGCGGCGCTTGCACGATCGCTCTCAACGAAAAGACGGTGAAGTCTTGCGCCCTGTTGGCCGTACAAGCCGACGGCCAGGATATCCTGACGGTCGAAGGGTTGGCCACTGACGGGCAATTGCATCCGATTCAGGAGGCTTTTTGGAACGAACATGGCTTGCAGTGCGGCTTTTGCACTCCCGGCATGCTGATGACGTCCAAGGAACTTCTAGAGAGAAACCCACAGCCTTCCGATGAAGAGATCCGTGAAGGTCTGGAAGGAAACCTGTGCCGCTGTACGGGTTATCAGCACATCGTCAATGCGGTGAAATCCGCCGCAGCCAAGGTAGGAGGGTAAGTGATGGAGACGACTGTAACCAAGAAAACGGAACCTCTGGTGGGAAAGTCCATCCGACGGCGGGAGGACCCCAGGCTCATCACCGGCACCGCCACCTATGTGGAGGATATCGAACTTCCCGGCATGCACTATGCTGCAGTGTTGCGCAGCCCCTACCCTGCGGCCGATATCAAAGGCATTGACACCCAGGCGGCCGAACAGCACCCTGGCGTGGTTGCCGTTTTTACCGGCAAGGATATTGACCATCTCGGTCCCGTTCCTTGCGGGATTTCCCTGCCGGACCTGAGGAACCCGCATCACCACCTGCTTGCCCAGGACCGCGTCTACTATGTCGGACACCCCGTGGCCGTGGTGGTTGCCCGTGACCGCTATATCGCCGCCGACGCCGTCGATCTGCTGGAGGTGGAATACGAGCCCACTGCCTCCGTTTCAGACCCCGAGAAGGCTTTGGAAGAAGGGGCCCCCGCGGTCCATCCCGAGTGGCCCGGCAACGTGTCCTTCACCCACCATCAGGCAGGCGGTGACATTGAGAAGGCTTTCGCAGAAGCGGACGTGATCGTCAAGGAGCGCATTGTAAGTCAGCGCCTGGTCCCCTCTGCCATGGAGCCCCGGGGAACGGTAGCCTCCTGGAATTCCGGCGATCAGTCGCTCACGGTTTACAGCTCGACTCAAATTCCGCACATCTTGAGGACGCTGCTTTCCGGGGTGTTGAACCTGCCGGAGCACAAGCTGCGGGTGGTGGCCCCTGAAGTCGGCGGGGGCTTCGGAAGCAAGTGTGAACTCTATCCGGAAGAAGCCCTGACAGGCTTCATTGCCATGAAGATCGACAAACCTGTCAAATGGGTCCTCACGCGACGCGAGGGTTTTCTGGCCACCATCCATGGCCGAGGGCATGTGGACTACTATGAGTTGGCCGCCAAGAAGGATGGCACCATGCTGGGGTTGAGGGTGAAACTCATCCAGGACGTGGGATCCTTCCACATGCTGCTGACTCCGGCCATGCCGACGCTTTCCGTGTTGATGTTGCCTGGGCTTTACCGTTTCAAGAATGTTCACGCTGATGTTGTCGGAGTTTTCACCCACAGGATGGCCACCGATCTCTATCGCGGAGCGGGCCGGCCTGAAGCCACACATGGAATTGAGCGCATGGTCGAAATTCTGGCCGCCGAGCTGAATATGGATCCCGTGGAAATCCGAATGAAGAACTTCGTCCCGCCCAGCGACTTTCCCTATGACACTCCCACGGGCCTATCCTATGACAGCGGCAATTACGCGGCCATTTTGCAGAAGGCTATGGACCTGGTCGGCTATTCCCAACTGCGGGAGCAGCAGAGCCAGGCCCGTCAGCAAGGTCGCTTGATGGGCATCGGAATTTCCACCTATGGAGAAATCTGCGCCTTCGGCCCGTCTCCGGCTTTGCCCACCGGCGGTTGGGAAAGCGCGACCGTCAAGATCGAACCTTCCGGACAGGTCACCGTCATGACGGGTGTCTCTCCCCATGGTCAGGGGACTCAAACCACCTTCTCCCAGATTGCGGCCGACGAACTGGGAGTGGACATCGATGACATCGTGGTTGCCCACGGGGATACCAACACCGTACATCACGGAGTAGGGACGTTCGGGAGTCGCAACACGGCCGTGGGGGGGACCGCCCTCGTGCTGGCCATTCGGGAACTCAAGGAGAAGATCGAAGCCTATGGGGCCATGTTGCTCGAGTCCGACGACGTGACCTACGCCGCAGGCGTCTGCACCTGCAACAAGACCGGAAAGACCGTTCCCCTGGCTGAAATCGCGTTGACCAGCTATGTCGGTCCCAACTACCCCCCCAACACACAGCCTGGACTGGTTGCCACCAACTATTGGGAACCCCCCAACTTTGCCTTCCCCTTCGGGGCCCATGTGGTAGTGAGCGAGGTCGACCGGGATACCGGGCAAGTGGCTATCAAGCGCTACCTGGCCGTGGATGACTGTGGCAAGGTGATCAACCCGCTTCTGGTGGATGGCCAGGTCCATGGAGGTGTGGCCCAAGGCTTGGGCCAGGCTCTCTACGAGGAGGTGGTCTACGATGACACGGGCCAGCTCATCACCGGGGAATACATGGACTACGCCATTCCCAAGGCAGCCATGATGCCGACCATCGAGACCGACCGGACCGAAACACCCTCTCCGGTCAACCCTCTGGGTGTCAAGGGTGTGGGTGAAGCCGGCACCATCGCAGCTTCGCCCGCCGTGGTGAACTCGGTGGTGGATGCTCTCTCCCACCTGGGGGTTCGGCATATCGACATGCCTCTGACCCCGGAAAAAATTTGGAAACTTGTTCAGCAAGGAGGTTCAGCGTGATTCCCCAGGAATTCGATTATTCCAGACCCACAACGGTGCAGGAAGCCGTCGATCTGCTGGCCGACGGCGAGGCCAAGGTGCTGGCGGGGGGCATGAGCCTCATCCCCCTGATGAAGCTCCGACTGTCTGCTCCGGAACACGTTGTCGATCTCGGTCGCATTCCCGAGTTGAATCGGATTGCCGAGGATGGCGGAAGCCTGCATCTGGGAGCCCTGCTTACCCACCACCAGGTGGCGTCCTCGGGTTTGGTTCAGGAGAAGTGTCCCCTGATGGCCGAGACCGCCGCCCATATCGGAGACGCTCAGGTGCGGAACATGGGCACCCTGGGCGGCAGTGCCGCCCACGCCGATCCCGCTGCCGATTACCCGGCGGCCCTTTGCGCCCTGGAGGCCAAAGTCAGGCTGGTTCGCAAGGACTCGGAACGGGTGATGGGTATTGAGGATTTCTTCGTCGATGTGCTCACCACGGCAGTCGAGCCGGAGGAGATCATCACTGAGCTCGTCCTGCCCATCGAGGAGCCCGGGACCGGCGTCAGCTACCAGAAGCTGCGCCAGCCGGCCTCCGGCTTTGCCATCGTGGGCATTGCGGCACGGGTGCGCAAGGACGGCGGGAAAATCACCATGGCCCGGATCGGTGTGACCGGCCTGGGCGCCACGGCCTACCGGGCTACCGGGGTGGAAGCGCTGCTGGAGGGGACGGAAGGTTCTCAAGCCGACGTCGCCAGGGCTTCTGCCGCGGTGGACGAGGGTATCGATGCCAATTCGGACCTGCATGCCTCCAGCGACTATCGAAAGCACGTGGCCCGCGTCTACACCGCTCGTGCCGTCCATGCCGCCCTGCAGGGGGCCCATTGAGAATCAGCGGATCCCGTCTGCTTGCCGTGGACCAGGAGCAGTGTTACCGGTTGCTGCAGGACCCGCGCATTCTGGAGCGCTGCATGCCGGGGTGCCGAAGCTTGGTCCAGGCGGGCGAAGACACCTACGCCATGAAGATGAAGATGGCCCTGGCCAGCATCTCCGGCCAGTTCGATGGTAAGGTCCGCATTGCCGAGCGCAACTTCCCCGACAGTTTTCGCCTCCTGGTTGAAGGATCCGGCAGGATCGGCTTCCTTAAGGGAGACGGTCTGCTGCAGTTGACCCCCGAGAGCGGTGGGACGACCATTGGCTATGAGGGGGAGGTCCGGGTGGGAGGCACTATTTCCGCTGTAGGACAACGCCTGATGGACACCACGGCCAAAATGATGATCAAACGCTTCTTCGACAAGCTGGCCGATTCCCTGACAATGCCTCAGCAGTAGCCCGCCCTGTAGTGCTCCGGTTAGAAGCGGATCGCTGCCACCCTCTCGGCGAGGCTCGACGCTCCAATCGCTCCCCTACGGGAAAAAATCGATGTCATGGGATGCCGACTTCCTGGGAGCGCGGGCGTCCCGCCCGCACAAGGCCTGGCAGGGCTTCCCCCATCTCCCCCACTTCGATCAACCGGGAACGGCACCATTGCTCCCCTTCCGTCTGGCTGACGCGGTGTCCGGCAACAGGGTGGCTGCCTGCAGATTCGCACCGAAGCTCAGCGGCCGCCAAGCGACGAACCCTGCTGGCTACTTCGCTGGCTACTTCTGCATCGATAGCCCGGAGGCACCGGCGCGGGAGGACGCCTTGGCAGGAAAAGGATGCGGGCGAGACGCCCGCGCTCCCAGGTGCTCACGCCGCGTGTAGCCCTGGGCGTCGTCAGGTCGCAAAGCGATGGAGAACTATTGAAAAGAGCCGCCTGACGACCTATCGACAGGCGGCGCCGGAAGTTCCGAAACGACTAGGGAAGTTTGAAGTAAAGCAAGAAGGAGATCAGTAGGGTGTAGAGTACCAGCGATTCAATGAGCACCAGCCCCAGCAGCAGGGCGAATCGAATGGCCCCCGCAGCTCCCGGATTTCTGGCGAGACCCTCGCAGGCTGCTGAGATGGCCCGTCCCTGGGCCAGACCGCACATTGCTGCGGCAAAGGCCAGCGAAAAACCAATGGTCATGTAATGCGCCTGGCTTCCGTTCCCGTCTTCGGCATAGAGCGGAAAGGCCATGAACAAGGCCACGACACTAATAAAAACAGTCAGGTAAAATCGCTTCACAATCGACTCTCCTTTCGCGTTGGGGTTCGGCACGGATGCTCGTTCTCAAGGAACACCGTTCGAACCAATGAAGCGCCGCTTGGAGGTGGTTCCCGAGAACCCCTCGTGCATCCCGGGCTCACACAAGTGACGGAATTGAGTGGGGTGTGTCAAAGTCAGCCTGCTGAATTCCAGTGGTCAATGCTCCTCCGACACCGCCCCGGCAATATAAACCATGGTTAAAACCATGAAGATAAAGGCCTGCAGCACGCTGGTAAACAGGCCCAAAGCCAGTATCGGAATCGGCACAATGAAGGGGATCAAGGCAAAGAACACAGCTGCAACCTGGTGTTCTCCGAAAATATTGGCAAAAAGGCGGACCGACAAGGAGAACGGTCGAGCCAGGTGGCTGATAATTTCTATGGGAACCATCAGCGGCGCCATCAAAGGCACCGGACCCGCGAAGTGCTTCAGGTAGGCGACCAGTCCCTGCTTCCGGGCTCCCAGGTAGTTGTAATAGAGAAACACCACCAGAGCACAGCCAACCGTAACGTTGATGCTGCTGGTGGGAGAAGCAAACCCCGGAATCTGGCCACAAAGATTCATCAGCAGAATGAAGAAACCGATGGTGGCCACCATGGGCAGGTATTTCTTTCCCCCATGCCCAATGACCTCTTCCATTTGGGAATTGAGAAATTCAACCACCAACTCCAGGATTTGCTGAACCTTGCCCGGCTGCTCGACCGACAAGGACCGGCGCATGATTGGAAAAAACAGGGCGCAAACGAGAAAAACCAGGACGGCGAAGGTCACGTGCTCCGGAATGATCATGTCCCCGGGGACGTATGCAAAGCCCAGCAGTCCATAGAGACTGCCGAGCAGGGCCGCCACCGGCGGACCCAGGGTGCTGTTGACCCATTCGGCAATCCAGGTGCTACCGTGTTCCATGGCAGGGCCCCTCGGTCCAACCTTTGATCACTTGCAATACACACTCGACCAGCACGGCTGCGACCACCAGCAGGAGGCCCGAAAAAAAACCGAAAACCTCCAAAATACCGAAGCGGACTATAGCATAGAGAGAAAGTCCAATCAATCCGTATCTTAAGAAATACTTGAAGATAGCGGCGCGGACACTCCTCTTGGGCACCGGCTGGGACGAGCGGGTGCTCTCGAGGAGATGGTCCACCCCTTGCCTGAGCCAAGTGAAATTAATCCAGGAGAGCGCTGCCCCTGCCAGAAAGCCGAAACCCGAGTCTGGCCCGCCAAGAATCAGAGCCGCCAGGCAGGCCGGAATGCCCAGGCCGAGGCTGATCCTCCACAGCCTGCGGTCGAGGTGGGCATCTTTCAAGGTCATGCCAAGGACACTCTTGGGATAGGATTCATGGGTTCCCATCGAGCTTCCTGACCACTCGAAAGAGGTTGATGAAGGCGGCCGCGATCCCGAACAGAATCCCGATGAAGCTGAAGATGTTCTGCTTTCCGGTCCAGCCGTCCAGCAGGTATCCCAGGCCGTAACCGATGGCGATGCAGACCGGAAACATGATACCCAGGGTCAACAGGTCGCCATACTGTTTGTATCTGGTAGACACCTTGTTTGCGCTCCCGCCGGGGGATGGATTATCATCCGGTGGCGGCCAAAGGCTGCCGCCCAAGTTCGCCTGGAGGACGCCATGTCAGGAAAAGTTGCTTTAGGGGTCGCAATTGCTGTCGGTTCGATACTGTTTGCCGGCTGTACTCAAGCTCCCGAGCCCGCGCCGGTGGCCGATTCCGAGCCGGAATCGGCCGAAGCGGAGCAGCCGGCTGAAGAACCCGAGGAGGTCAAGGTCTACGATCTGCTAAAGGAGGATATCACGCGGATTCCGGACCTTACCAGTCGCAACCTTTCAGTAATGGGCGTCAAGCTGGGAGACCGGACGGTGGAGGTCAACCAGAACAAGCTGTTGGGGAAACCCGTCGGGACCAGTCCCTTGGGAGGCCTGTATCGTTCCGCCTACCAGGACCGGGCCATCTACCTGGACTTCGACAAACAGACCGGCAGGGTCATCGCCATCTATGTCAACACCAGCCTGGCCAGGAAGGTGAAAGGAAGGTTCCGTTCGATTCTCCGGCGGGGAAACCTGGAACTGTTCAAGAAGATGTTCGGCCCGGAGCCCCATCGTATCCGGCCGGATCTCCAGACCACAAGCTGGCGCTATCGAAGAAAAGGCGTGGAGCTGATCCAGACCAGGAGCGGCAATCAGAAGACCTACACCTTCAAGCTGGTAAGGCCCAGAAGGAGCTGATTCTCCGTTGACGATTTCAGGGCCGATGGCGGCCGTCGGCTCCGGAATCTGGAGTTGGGAGCGACCCGCCCTTTCCGCCGATAAAGTCCCCTCCCCTACGGCTTCCTTGCCTGTTGGACGGGCAGCTTGGCCAGCACGGCCTCCGAACGCTCGAAGAACCCCGGCTGCACCCTCTGGACGATTTTTTCAACCGGCTTTTCGATGTACTTGAAGAAGGGCTTGGGATAGATCCCGATCCAGAAGCACATGATGACCAGAGGCAGCAGCGTGGCATACTCTCTGGCGCTGAGGTCCTTCAGATCCCTGTTCTTGGGATTGGTCACCGGCCCGAACATCATCCGCTGATAGAGCCACAGCATGTAGGCCGCCCCCAGTACGATCCCCGCACAACCCCAGGCCCCCCAGCTCCAATGGCGCTGGAAGGCGCCCGCCAGGATGGTAAATTCCCCGATGAACCCGTTGAGCAGCGGCAGCCCGATGGAGGCCATGGTTATGATCAGGAAAATGACCGCATAGCCCGGCATGACCTGGGAGAGCCCGCCATATTCGGAAATCTCCCGAGTGTGCCTCCGTTCATAGACGATCCCCACGATCAGGAAGAGGGCCCCGGTGGAGATCCCGTGGTTGATCTGCTGCAGGATGCTGCCGTTGATTCCGTTCGGATTCAGCGCAAACATCCCCAGCATGCAGAATCCCAGGTGGCTGACCGAGGAGTAGGCCACCAGCTTCTTGGCATCCCGCTGCATCATGGCCACCAGGGCGCCATAGATGATCCCCACGATCGAGAGAAAGATCATCAGGTGGAGCAGCCCGAACTGATGGTCGAACCAGCCGAAGGTCAGATAGGCGAAGTTCAGCGAGGTGGTGTCCTGAACCGCATCCGGGAACATGGGCAGGCTGAAGCGAATAAAGCCGTAGGTGCCCATCTTCAGCAGGACGCCGGCCAGGATCACCGAACCGGCTGTTGGAGCCTCGACGTGGGCATCCGGAAGCCAGGTGTGGAAGGGGAACATGGGCACCTTGATGGCAAATCCGATGAAGAAGGCCAGGAACACCCAGAACTGATACTCCCAGGGAAAATCCAGCTCCAGCAGCGCCGGGATGCTGAAGGTGTAAACGCCGGTCACCTCGTGGTTGTAGAAGTAGAGGGCCAGGATGCCCAGCAGCAGCAGCACCGATCCCAGCAGCGTATACAAAAAGAACTTGATGGCCGCATACAGCCTCCTCGCCCCTCCCCACACGCCGATCAGGAAATACATGGGGACCAGCATGACCTCCCAGAAGACATAAAACAGGAAGAGGTCCATGGCCATGAAGACCCCCAGCATGCCGGTCTGGAGCATCAACATGAAGATGTAATATTCCTTGACTCTCTCCTGAATCGCATTCCAGGAGGAGAGAATGGCCAGGAAACCCAGCCCGGTGGTCAACAGGATCAACAGCAGGCTGATGCCATCGATGCCAAAGTGATATTCAACCCCGATAGAGGGAATCCAGGAAGCACGCTCCACAAACTGCAGTCCTTCGGCCTCGGTGTCAAACCCGGTGATCAGGGGAATGGACACCAGAAATCCAATGGCGGCCACGATGTTGGCAAACCAGCGAATGAATTCGGCTTTTTCCTTCTTCACCAACAGCAGCAGCAGGGCACCCACCAGCGGCGTGTAGGCGACAATGGACAAGAGATGGTTTTGAAACATGAGTCAAGCTCCCGATCGAGTGTTTGCGATGTCCCTGCCTGCCGGGCTCGCCAACCCGGTCTGGATGCCCTTCAACCCGCCTGGGTTCATGTCAGGATGAAGTAGCCAACGATCAATAGAATGCCGCCGATGGTCAGGGCCGCGTAGGTCTGGATGACGCCGGTTTGAATTCGACGCAGGGGAAAACTGAGATAGTAGATCAGGTCGGAGCGCCGAACTGCCAAATCGACAATCCAGTAGTCGAAAAAGCCGGAAACGGAAGCCGTCAGTCGCGTCAACCAGGCTGAGCCGTTCACTGCCCCGTCAACCACCGAGTTGTCAAAACCCGCCAACCGGTTGGCCAGTTCCTTGGTCCGATTGACGAAGAGAAGGTCGTAGAGTTCGTCCACCCAGTATTTGTTGAGCAAGGTGGTGTAGACATGCTTGAAGCGGGACATCAGCCGTTCCGGTACCGCGGGCTGGGTCAGGTAGAAGTGTCTGGCAAGCCACAGGCCAAACAGGGCGACGGCCACCGACAGCGCCATCAGTCCCCACTCCAGGCCTTCTGAAGCCTGTCCTCCCTCCGGCGCTGCCGGATGAACCAGGACCGGGGCCAGGAAATGCTCGAAGTACTGGGGAAGGTGGTGAAGATACTGGCCGATCAGATGGGGAATGCCGACCCATCCCGCAACCACCGCTCCGACTGCCAGCAGGCCCAGGGGGACCGTCATTACTGCGGGAGATTCATGAACGTGGGATTCCACCGCCGGCGACATCCGGGGCTTGCCCAGAAAGGTCAGGAACATCATCCGAAACATGTAGAAGGAGGTCATTCCGGCCGCCAACATTCCAACTGCCCACAACAGCACGTGCCCCTGTGAACCGGAGAAGGCCCGCCAAAGAATCTCGTCCTTGCTGAAAAAGCCCGCCAAGGGGGGAAACCCCGCGATAGCCACTGTTCCCAGCATCATGGTCCAGAATGTGACCGGAATTCGTCTCCTGAGTCCGCCCATCCGGCGCATGTCCTGTTCCCCGCTCAAGGCGTGGATGACGCTTCCGGCGCCCAGAAACAGCAGCGCCTTGAAGAAAGCGTGGGTCATCAGATGGAACACGCCGGCGCCGAAGGCCCCCACACCGCAGGCCAGGAACATGTAGCCCAGTTGACTGACGGTGGAGTAGGCCAGAACACGCTTGATATCGTTTTGAACCAGGCCGATCGAGGCCGCAAAAATGGCGGTGACCGCCCCCACTACGGCCACCAGCAGCATGGCGTCGGGCGACAGGACGAACAGCGCGCTGCAGCGGGCCACCATGTAAACGCCGGCGGTAACCATGGTTGCGGCGTGAATCAAGGCGCTGACGGGGGTGGGTCCCTCCATGGCATCCGGCAGCCAGACGTAGAGCGGAACCTGGGCCGACTTGCCCATGGCTCCCACAAACAGCAGGATGCAGATCGCGGTAACGGTGGCGTTGCCGCTCTCCAGCACGCCCGCCTGAGCCTGGCCCTCGACCAGCCCGAAGACCTGGGTAAAGTCGAAGGACCCAAAGGCGGTAAAGATCAGGAAGATTCCCAGCATGAAGCCGAAGTCCCCGATCCGATTGACCACAAAGGCCTTCTTGCCGGCATCGGCAGCACTCTTTCTCTGAAAGTAAAAGCCGATCAGCAGGTAGGAACAAAGTCCGACTCCCTCCCAACCCACGAACATGAGCACGAAGTTGTTGGCCAGAACCAGCGTCAACATCGAGAACATGAAGAGATTCATGTAGGTGAAGAAGCGGTAGTAGCCTCCTTCGTGGGCCATGTATCCGATCGAGTAGATGTGGATCAGGAAGCCCACGCCGGTGACGACCAGGATCATCACCGCCGACAACGGGTCCAGTTGATATCCCCACTGAACCACAAACTGGGAGATGGCGCCCGAGCTCAGTTCTCCCGCGCCGGCAGGAATCCAGGTGAACAGCTCCTGCTCCACCAGCCGCTGCCCTTCAGGTCTGTCCAACAGTTGAGAAAATGCGCCCAGCGACAGCAGGAAGGAGACCCCCACCGTCCCGCAGGCCACCGTGCTGATGGCCGCCCTGGAGCACCGTCTCCCCAGAAGGCCGTTAAAGAGGGCTCCGGCCGCGGGAAACAACGGTATCAGCGCGAGCATCTCCAGGAAATTCATGAACTGACCTTGGTGGTGTTGCGGGAGCCCCGAATCAAAAAGACCTCATGTGGAGCCATGGAGAAGGAAACGGAATGGCCGCTGGCCGGGTTCAGGCGGGTTAGGCTGGAAATGGCTGCCGCCGATTGCGGGCTGCTTGAAAACCTCAAGAAACGCGCGTTTGCCGGACCCTCTAGGTAAGCTGGAGGATTTTTAGCACAAGTCCATTTTTGAAGTCAATAATCAATGACTCCTGGAACGGACCGGAGGCCCAAAAACACAGATATGCTTTGCATCCCCTGTCTCCGGCTTCAAGGGCATGCGTTCGGAAAACTGATGCCCAAAATTTTCGGGACCGGCCGTGACTACGGCATCGGAGACAATCGTGTCATCCCTTGAATCCGATGAATTCGAGTCCCCCACCCGACCGGCAGGGTTCCTTGACGATCGTCCCCCCGGGCAATAGACTTGCTTCAGATATCTCTCGAAAGAAGACAGTTTCCGAAAGGAGGCATCATGAGACGCATCGATTTGCGCACAGCCGTGATCGTGTTGATTCTGGCCAACCTCCCGACCTGGATCATTATCTTCCACACGGTCGACCAGGCCAAGACGGCTATCGATGAGGAAGTGGCCGCCAATTTCAGTGCCATTTCAACAAACAATGCAGCCACCATGAGCCACGCCATCCACAGCCTTGCAAGAGAAGTGCAAACCTTGGCCGTAAACTCCGAGGTACGAGAGGCCATTGTGGCCGGCAACGCCTCCTATCCGAGATCTCCTGAAGCGGTGCGTCGAAGAATCAGATCCATCGAGCAAGCCTGGTTGGAGCCTCGTGGGGATGCTACGGTTCAACGGATTCTCTCCAACCCCGCCTCCCGATATTTGAGACGGTTCGTGACCATCAATCCGGCCTTTCGGCGCATCACCGTCACCGATCGATTCGGCGGGACGGTGGCGGCCAACGTCAAGCCCATCGACTTTGAGCAGGGCGACGAACCCTGGTGGCGCCAAAGTTTCAAGGATGGTGTCACCGGCCGGGTGGTCATTGAGGACGTCCGTTTTGATCCCTTGACCGAGATCAACGTGCTTCACATCGTCGTCCCGGTGGTGAACGCAATGCCGGAGGAAGTCATCGGTGTCATCGGTGTGGCCATTGACATCAGCGACCTTTTTCCTCTGGTCGCGGGAACCCGGATAGGAGCCACCGGAACCATGCTGTTGGCTCGGGAAGACGGCACCATCATCGGCAGCGAGATGGCGGATTTCCCACCCACCCAGCCTGGAGATTCCACCGCCGCAGGGAGCCAGGCTTCCGGCCATCTGGTGGCCCCCCAATTGATGGAGGTACCCTATTTCGATGACATTCGCAGTGCCCTACGGCAGCCAAGTCAGCCGGATGTCATTACAGCCACTGCTCTTGGCGGCCGCAGGAAGATGGTGGCCTTCCGGCAGTTGGGCTTGTCGTCCGATTACCCCCAACTCCGTTGGATCTCCATTGTCGAGCAGGACCTGAGCGAGATCCATACGGCCGTCAATACCATGGACCGCCATTTGCTGCTGGCAGCCCTGGGGATCCTGGTCGTGACCATCGGAATGGCCATCTATCTGTCCACCCATCGGAAGTTGGAAGTCACCGACATTGCGGAAGCGAATGAACCCTGACGGTAAGCCGCATCACTCCTCTCCGAAACCGAACCGGTACACGAATCCAATCAGGAAAACACTCTGGTTCTTGACCAGCTCATCGGTGCCCTTGGTGAAGAAGGGCTGGTCGGACCAGTCATAGCGGTATTCGAACTTGGTGCTGAAATTCGGCCGGACGCGGTAGTCGGCGGTCAGGGTGATTTCCTTCAAGTCCTGGGGAACCCCGGTAGCAAAGGCGTCCTTGTCCGAGAAGTACTCGAAGCGAGGGGAAAAGGCCCATTTCTTGTCGGAAGTGCTGAAGCGCACGGCGCCGGCAATGCCCTGCCAGGCCGTTCGCTCGAAAAGGGGTTGGGCCTCGGCATCGAATCCATAGTCATAGTTGATCAAGACCTCGACCTGGTCGTTGACGCTGGCGCTGATCACGGTGTCGAAAAGATGCCGCCAGGGACTGTTGAGGCCATCCAGTTCGGGACCGCCCAGATAGCCTTGACTGATGCTGAAATTGTCGTTTGGCGAAACGGCCATCGACCAGCCGACGCTCTTCCCGGTATTGTTGTCGGTGGAGTTGTTCCAACCGTTCACAAGATAGAAACCCACATCGACCGTGTCCGAAACCGAATAACTGGTACGGACTCCCGTGTGGTAATAGGGTTGGGCGAAGCCGAACAGGATCGATTGCTGGTATTGAAAGTTGTCGATGGTGTCCAGCACTTCCGCCCCCACAAAGGTTCCGAACTTGCCGACGTCGACGGTCAGGCCGTCCCCCACGGGGGCGATGTAGCTCACGTAAGCCTGCTGAATGTTCTTGATGATTTCTTGCTGACCGCCAACAGGTTCAAAGGAGTGGTAGGTATCGGCAGCCGGGCCATAGACCAGATCGATGCGGTAGCCCAGGCTGTTGGCCTCACCGGCAGGCCGGTCGAAAATTACTTTTGCCAGGTCAAACTGAAAGCTGTTGTGTCGCGTGTCCAGGCCGCGAAAATCGACGATGCCGCTCTCGGGCTGGTTTGAGCTGAAGCCGTAGTAGGCGTCGACGTATCCACTGACCTTGGTCTGTTTGAAAAAATCCAGTATGGGCGCCGTGTCGCTGGATTCCACCTCGGGAGCAGCCGGCTGGCTGGTTGTTGTTTCGCTGGCCGGCACGGTTTCCTGAGGGGTCGTTTTACTCTTCCCTTCCAGTTCTGCGATCCGAGCCTCCAGCTTCTTGATTCGCTCCAGCAGCTCCTCTTGACCGCTGTCCTGCGCCAGGCTTACCCCATCCGACAAGCCCGAGACCAGGAGTCCAGCCAACAACAGCTTGGCCCAATTCGTTTTCATTGATTTCCTTTCCTTTCCGGTTCTATTTAGTCCGTACCTGCGTAGCCCAAACCAAAAAAAGACGCCCATCGGCACGAGTTCCTACTCGGATCCAATGGACGTCTCTGTCCAAATCACCACCACCGGGACACTCCGGTCGGCGGCGAGCGATCTATTCCCCTCGATACGGCTCTGTATCGAAGTGCCCCCATTGTAAAGTTACCGGCCCAATGGTCAAATCATTTTTGTTTATACCAATCATCAAAACAGATTATGGATCGATCCTGCCCCCCACCGGACAGGATGGCGAATCTCTGCTGTGGCCGTCACTGGTTCAACTCGTGGCAGAAGTGGCAAGCTAAGGAGGCCCCCTGGGACCTGTGGCAATCCATGCAGGACTCCATGGAGGTTGGGACCTCCTGCTTGAGACTGTCCCGTTGCTCCACCGCACCGTGGCAGGCAGTGCAGGTAGCTCCGGCGGCCAGATGTTCCTTGTGGCTGAAGAAGACGAAATCGGGGATCTTGTAGATACGGGTCCAGGGGATGGCTTCACCCCTTTGCTCGTAACCTTCCAACAGGGCCCCCACACTTGAGAGTGCGCCCTTGTCTCGACGATGACAGGCCAGGCAGAGGGCCAGGGAAGGGAACCCCGCACTGCCGCCTCTGCCCTCCATGGCATGGCAGGCGGAACAGTTCAGACCCAATCGAGAGTGGCTGCGATGGCTGAAAGGGAGTGGCTGCGGAATCGGTTCCCCATTGGGCCGGGTCCTGAAGGAATTGTTACGAGCGCTTGAGGCCCAGGGAATTGCCGGCAGCAAGGCCAGGCAGAGCGCCGGAATCAGTATCCTGGAATCTCGCTGGAGACAGCGCGTCAAGAGAGTGGGCATGACCTCGACCGGTCCGACATTGGAAGAAGGTCGTTCAAGGCAAGGCGAAGGCTACCAGGGCATCGCCATAGCTTTCGTTATACTTGTTGCCGCCCCCGGCAGCGATGACTACCAGTTGTTTCTTCAAGTGCTTTGACCAGAAAGTCATGGGGGTGGCGTGCCCGCTGAAATCGAGCCGGGTGACCCAAAGCTCCCGTCCCGTTTCAGAGTGGAAGGCCCGAAAGCGCCGGTCATTGGTGGCGGCAATAAACACCAGGCCGCCGGCCGTTACGATGGACCCACCCAGGTTGGGTGCGCCTGTTCCGGTGATCCCGCGAGCTTCCAGTTCCTCTACCAGGCCGAGAGGGACCTGCCAGCGAAAGCTTCCGCGATTCAGGTCGATGGCTGTCAGGGTGCCCCAGGGAGGAGCCTGACAGGGCAGGCGCCGGGAATCCCAGAAGCGTCCCTGGCGGATCCCCCGTGCCATAAAGGGTAAGCGGCTCCCTGCCCTCCCTTCCACCATCTTTACCACTTGGCCCACATCCATGGAATTGACGAACATCCAGTTCAAGGTGGGGTCGTAGGACGCGCCGCCCCAATTGGGTCCGCCATTGGTGCCGGGGAACAGAACCGTGTACTCCAGACCGGGCGGCTGATACATCTTGCCCAGGGTTGCCTTCTCCAGAATGGTCCGGCACTCCGCTTCCGTTCTGGGGTCCAGGCGGTTGATCTCGCCGGGGGTCATGCCCTGACGGGCGACCGCCGGGGGCTTGAGTGGCACCGGCTGGGTTGGCCAGGCCTCCTCTCCGGGGACCGGGCTGGCGGGAACGGACCGCTCTTCAATCCGAAACAGGGGTTTCCCCGTCACCCGATGGAACAAAAAGAGGAATCCCATCTTGGTGATTTGGGCCACTGCGGGCACCGTTTTTCCCTGGCGACCCACTTCAACCAGATTCGGTTGTGCCGGCAGGTCCCAGTCCCACAGGTCATGATGAGTAATCTGGTAGTGCCACAGACGCCGGCCGGTGCGGACGTCCAGGGCGACCAGGGAGTCCCCGAACCAGTTTTTCCCCTTGCGCTCGCCTCCGTAGCGGTCGGGGGAAGGAGAACTCACCGGAAGATAGAGAATGCCTCGTTTGCGGTCGCAACTCATGGGAGCCCAGACGTTGGTCCCTCCCCGGTCTCTCCAGGAGTCCCCTTTCCAGGTGTCGTTCCCCACCTCACCCGGTCGGGGCACGGTGTTAAACCGCCAGACCATTTGGCCGGTATCGGCCTTGAAGGCACGCACGTCTCCATCGGGCCCCCGGGGCAGACCGTCCGACACCACCGAGCCCACAATCACCAGGTTCTCAAATATCAAGGGAGGTGAACTCATCCCGTAGATGCGCTTCGGGAAACGGTCGGCCATGCCTGCTCGAAGATTCAAGACACCGCCGGTGCCGAAGCTCCCCACCGGTCGTCCATTGCGGGCATTCAAGGCAAACAATCGGCCGTCCAGCGTTCCCCAATAGAGCCGCCTCTCCTTGCCCCGACTCCAATAGGCCGGGCCGCGATTGATGAAGAGGTTGTAGGGGCGATGCTTGTCGAGCTTGGGGTCGAAGGCCCACAGTTCCTTCCCTGTCGCAGCCTCCAGAGCGATTGCCCGGCCGAACGGAGTGGTCAGGTAAAGGACGCCGTCGACCGCCAGGGGTGTGCATTCAAAGGCCGATCGCACCGGATATTGCGATCCATCGCTGACGTCCCCCGTATGGTAGGTCCAGGCGACTTGCAGTCGGCCGACGTTGTCCCGGTTGATCTGGTCCAGAGCAGAATATTTCCGTGCGGCCAGATCCCCTCCGTAGTGGGGCCACTCCTGGGCGAGGGACTTCCCCGGGGCCGCCAGCAGGCTCAGCAGCAACACCGGTAGCCCCCACGGCAACTCCGGAATCCGGCGGCCCGCTCTCAAGGGAAGGTTCATGACGAAGGAAACAGTGGCTGGGGACTCAATGGAATGCCAACCGGAGCCGGGGAAATGCCGTGGAGCCCTATGCGGTTTTTCGGACCGGCTGGGAGGAGAATTGCCAAGGAAGCAGGATTCCAATCAATAGATGAAGTCTGCCTCGTAGTCGGGCATGAGATGGGCTCGTTGTGTTTGTTCCGGTGAAGGAGCGATTGCCGCCAACTGTTTCTGCCACTTCAGCTTGATTTGCTGAAATGCGTTCCGGTATTCCGGCTTCAGCGGCTTTGATGGTTTCATCTTGAGAGTGAGCGGGTTCACAAAGACACCGTTTCGTCGCACTCGGTAGTCCAGGTGGGGGCCGGTTGACAGTCCTGTCGACCCCACGTAGCCGATCACCTGGCCTTGGCTGACTTTCAAACCCGCCCGCAATCCTCTGGCGAAGCGGGACAAGTGGGCATAGCTGGTTATAAACCCGTTGCTGTGCTTGATCTGAACCAGGTTACCGTAGCCGCCCTTCCAACCACGGAATCGTATTCGGCCGCTGCCTGCAGCCACCACCGGCGTGCCGCTGGGAGCGGCATAGTCCACCGCCAGATGAGGCCGTCGCTTTTTCAGGACGGGATGAAATCTCCTGTAGGAGAATCGTGAGCTGATGCGGGAGAATTTCACCGGAGATTTGAGGAAGTCCCGCTTTAGCGATCGCCCGGCATCGTCGAAGTAGCCCACTTCGCCTTCAGGATCTTTGAAACGATATCCGGTATAGAGTTTCCCCGCGTTATGGAACTCCACGGCCAGGATGTCTCCATACCTGACCGGCCGATCCTCCATATAGAGTTTTTCAACCAGCAGGCGAAAGTGATCCCCCCTCTGGATCTCGGTGTTGAAGTCGATATCCCAGGAAAAGATTGCGGCCATATCCAGAGCCAACTGATCCTTTTCCTGCAAGTCGGAAAGCGTGCGGAACAGCGAGGATTCGATCGTCCCAACCACCGGAACCACCGACGTTTCGTACTCGAAGGGGAGCAGGCGAGCTTGAAAGCCCTCCGCGGTGCGATCCACCTTCAGATACTTGTAGGCGTCCACGTCGTAGCGGAACCCCTTCAGCCTCCCGTCCGCAAGCCGCTGCAACTGGAAGCGATTCCCAGACCTGAGTCTGGCCAGGTTGTAGACCGGGCGGCTGGCACGCACCACCTGGTGAACGGTTTCATGAGAGAAACCGTTGGCGGTCAGCAATTGGCCGAAGGTTGCGTTTCTGGCGATTTTCCCTTCAATCACCTCCAGTTGGGGTGGGGGCGGGGGGGGATGGGAGGCATGTTGGCTCTGGTGACTCGGCGGCTGGACCGGAGCTGCCGAGGGATCATCAGGCAGCAACCAAAGGCAGACCAAGGCAAGCCCTACAATTGCGGTGACCACGACAATGGTCCCGAGCCGTTCTTTGAGCTTCGAAGCGAGGCGGTGAAGTTGTGGCTGCACCAAAGGCGCCACCCCCGGGAAAGCACTCAGGGCCAACTCAATGTTCTTGAAACGGCAGACAGACCCGTAAAATTAACAGATCATCCCCCTCCATTCAAGGAAAAGGGTCCGAAGCTCGTCTCCAGGAGACAGCCGACCGCCCCAGGGCGCCGCCGGCAAGCACCCGCCCCGACCGGCGGCGGCAATGGAACCGGGGAGGTTGAATCGAGGGGGGCTAATCGATGTACTTGCTGTGTTCCTTGAGCAGGCACCGATCCATTACAACGGTCAATCCGGCCCCCTCAGCCTTTTGGGCCGCTTCCCCATGAACGACGCCCTCCTGCATCCAGATGGCTCCGACCCCGATCTGCAGTGTCTGCTCGACCACCAGGGGGACGGCATCCGGACGACGGAAGACATTGATCAGATCGATTGGGGTGGAAGGAGGAATTTCCAGCAGACTGGGATAGCAGAATTCCCCCAAGACTGCCTGGTGGTTGGGATTTACCGGAACGATTCGGTAGCCCTGGGTTTGCATGTAGCGAGCCACCGCGTTGCTGGGCCGGCTTGGATTGGCCGAAAGGCCGACCACGGCAATGGTTTTGGCACACTCAAGCAGGTGTTTGATTTCTGTGGGGTCGTTCATGGGTCCGCAGGCGGGCCTGGACCCTGTCAGAGGATTCAGGCCGACCGACCCGACTCCGTGCGCACGGTCCCGTTGCAGGCCGCCATGGAATAACAATCCGGATCGCTCTCAGACACTCGGACCGAATGGCTGCCAGCCAACGTCACGCCCCTTTGCGGGCGACCACCGTCGAATCCAGGAACCGCATCACTTCCTGACGACTCAAGTGGCGGTACTCCCCCGGTTTGAGCCGGGCGTCTTTCAGAAAACCGATCTGAACACGCCGTAACTTGATCACAGAGTGCCCGACACGGTCAAATACTTTCCGGATCTGGTTGTTCCTGCCCTCGACCAGAGTGATTCTCAGCCAACAGTTGTCGGCCTGCTTCACCACGGCCACTTTGCAGGGCGCCAGCTTCCTTCCGTCCAGGGAAAGTCCCTTTGAGATCTTTGCCCGCATCTCCGGACCGGGGGTACCCCGCACCTTGGCCAGATAGGTTTTGGGGCAATGGGGTCCGGCTGAAGAGACTCGGTTGGCAAACTCGCCGTCGTTGGTCAAGAGCAGCAGTCCCTCGGTGTTGAAATCCAGACGCCCAACCGGAAACACCCCTGGCGGACAGCCCTGGATGAGGTGACTCACCAAGGGTCTGCCGTTCGGATCGGAACGGGTGCATAGATACCCTCGAGGCTTGTTAAGGAGGAGATAGGACCGCCGCCCGCCGGGACGAATCCGCCTCCCATCGACCCGAACGTGGTCGCAAGCGATATCCACTTTGGCGCCCAGCCGCTTGACCGGTTTGCCGTTAACGGTGACCCGCCCCTGCTGCATCCATTCCTCGGCCTGGCGACGTGAGCAGAGGCCGGTACTGGCGATGACTTTCTGTATCCGCTCGGTCACCATGGCGCCAAGTGTCCTGTCTCAGAAATAGGATTACCATCTCCGATGGAGGTTCCACAGGGAAACGGTCGGTTCGAGAGGCCCTTTGCGTTTCAGCCAACAGGCACCGTTCTGCTCCCCTTCCCCGGAACCTCCATCGGCCCAAGGGGTTCGGGCGGAACGGCGCCGTCTTCGGCGTCGCTCCTCCTCACAATGAATGAGCATTGCCTCGTCGTCGCTCCTTGAATCCGGCGCCGTTGCGCTCCGAAATATGGCAACCCTATTTCTGAGACAGAACACTAGCCCTGGCCGGACAGCTTGGAGGCGCCGCTCTGGGCCTGCTCGGCATCCGAAGCCGTCCGGCTCTTGGCCACGACTGGCTTGTCGGCAGGCGGGTCATCAGCGCCTGAGATGCCGGAGGCTGTCTCCGGGCGGGTCATCGCCCCTTCCCTTCCCGTCGCCGCTTCCAGTCCGGCCACCACGGCCATTCCCTTGAGCGACGCCTGTGCCAGCTCCTGATATTCATCCAGGCTGGGGAGTTCGCTGAGGTTTTTCAATCCAAACTGAAGCAGGAAGTCCCGGGTGGTCTTGTAAAGAATGGGCCTGCCTACCACATTCTTTCGCCCTCCGGTGGTTACGAGTTTCTTTTCAACCAGCGTCTTCATTACCGACGCGGCGTTGACTCCGCGAATCTCCTGGATTTCAGGCAGTGTGACCGGCTGCTTATAGGCGATGACAGCCAGGGTTTCCAGGGCTGCCAGAGAGAGCCTGATCGAGGGGGCTTGGTGTTTGAGGTATTTCCGGACCCAATCGTGATGTTCCGCCTTGGTGGCCATCTTGTAGCCGCCGGCGATTTCCTTGATTTCGATCCCGTGCTCGGGAGAGGCGTAGCGCCGGCAGAGATGGGAAAGCGATTGGCGAATGGCGGCCTCGTTCTCCTCGCCCAGCATCTCGACCATGGCAGCCGCCGTGACGGGTTCCTCCGCCAGGTAGATGAGCGCTTCCACAATGGGTCTCAGCTCTTCCTCATTCATCCTGGTCTCGCTTCCTCAACGACCTCCTCACCTGTTGGCGCTGCACGGGGCTCTCCAGCGCAACTGGAAACCTTCCTGATGTTGTCAACAAAGCTGGAATTGACAAACTCGGAGAACTCCGAGCACTTGTTGAGCGATGGCGCCGAGATCAACAAAATGCTCAATGCACTGATTGAATCACTATCCACTCGCCACTATCCACTCTTCCAACCACTCTTCACTGACCACTTCGATATCCGGATGGCCTGCCCGAGACTGCCGTTTGAATCCTGCCCGTCCATTGATCAAGGTCCCCCATCACCTGGGTAAATCTCTTCTTGCGTCGGGCTACAATCTCTCCAAAACGCCGCTTTTGAACCAGGACAATGGCCTGCAGAAAGACCATCTCCAACAGGGCGACAAATACCACCACCAAAGCCTTCCGACTCCGATAGGTGGCAAACAAACGGTCGACGGAAACCTCACCCCTGGAATCCTCGAAGATGGTTTTCAAGTCTTGGAGAACCTTTCCGATGGTCACTTCCTCCTGCTCAATTTCCATCGCTCGGGCGGCTTTGCGCCGCTCCTCGATTTTGTGGAAACAGATGATCAGGTCGAATGAAATGGCTTGCTGCTCGGGTGGGATGGAAAGGTCCTGAAAATCCCTCACTCCCGGAAGGGTCCAGCTCGCTCGCTCCACCAGTTCCTTCTGGTGCAGCATTTGAGCCGCGTTCTTGAACGTCTCGTGCTCCAGCAGCCGGTGCACCAGTTCGGCCCGGGGATCTTCCGCCGGGCTCTCCGGCTCAAGCGGGTCGGCCGGTAGAAGCATCCTCGACTTGATATGGATGAGCGTCGCCGCCATGAACAGGAATTCTCCGGCCAGCTTGATGTCCAGTTCCTGCATGGCCTGAATCGTGTCCAGGTACTGCCGAGTAATTTTGGCGATGGGGATATCGTAGATGTCGATCTGCTGCTTGCGAATCAGCTCCAGCAACAGATCCAGGGGGCCTTCATAGGCCGGCAGTTGAATACTGAAAGGATCGTCCATGGGCGGTTGTCAGGTCATCTTCATGGCCTGTCGCACGGCTTGCATGGTCTCACCGGCCACCTGGGCGGCCCGCCGATTCCCGTCCTGGATGATCTCCCCGATCTCCGCCCGGCGCCCAGCGTAGTCCTGCCGGCGGTCCAGCAGGGGTGACAGGTCCCGGATCAGGCCATCGCTCATCCACTTCTTGCAATCGACGCAACCGATCCTGGCCGTTCGGCAGTCTCTTTGAACAGTCGCCTGGATCTCCTGAGACGAGTAGATCTTGTGGTAGGAAAAAACCGGACAGATATCGGGATTCCCCGGATCGTGGCGGCGCTTCCGGGCCGGATCGGTCATCATTGTCCTGACCTTGGTTCGGATGGTCTCGGGAGAGTCGGAAAGAGAGATATCATTGCCGTAGCTCTTGCTCATCTTCCGACCATCCAGCCCGGGAAGCCGCGGGACCGGAGTCAACAGGGCCTGGGGCTCGGGGAAAACCCGGCCGTAAAGGCCGTTGAAACGCCGGCCGATCTCCCGAGTGAGTTCCACGTGGGGCACCTGGTCTTCTCCCACCGGCACGGCGTTGGCCTTGTACATCAGGATATCTGCAGCCTGCAGCACGGGATAGCCCAGAAAGCCGTAGTTCCCCAAGTCCCTGTCGGCGACATTTTCTCGCTGTTCCTTGTAGGTGGGGACCCTTTCCAGCCACCCCAAGGGCGTGATCATGGACAAAAGGAGGTGGAGTTCCGCGTGCTGGGGGACTGCCGACTGCACGAAGAGCACTGATTTCTGCGGATCCAGGCCGGCGGCCAGCCAGTCGATCATCATTTCAATTCGGAACGGGTCGATCCTCGAGGTGTCGGCAAAATCGGAGGTCAGCGCATGCCAATCGGCAATGAAATGGAAACTCTGGTAGCGCTCCTGGAGCTCCACCCAGTTTTTCAGGGCGCCCACCACGTGTCCGAGATGGAGCTTTCCGGTGGGACGCATCCCGCTGGAAATTCGAGGTCTGATTGGCTCTGAGGGGACCATGTGGAGATAACTTTCCCGGGAACGGGTTAGCTAGAAAGCGATGATCCAATGAATGATTTGCATGAAGGGTCTCAGCACTCCACGCAAGACACCCAGGTAAAGACACAACAACAGGATGATAAATCCATAGGGTCGAATCCGCGCGTAGGCATCGGCCATCTCCCGAGGCAGAAAGTGCGGCAATATCCAACTGCCGTCCAAGGGTGGGATCGGAATCATGTTGAACACAGCCAGGGCGGTATTGAGGATGGCTCCCAGAAAGCACATCCGCAAGAGCGGCTCCAGCACGGTCCCATCGATCGTCCCTCCGGCCATCTCATAGCCCTGGAGGCCTTTGATACCCGCCAGAAAAACGGCCAGCAGCAACAGGTTGCTGATGGGTCCAGCCGCCGAAATCCAGATATCCGCCTTGCGGCGATCCCTCACATGGAGTGGATTCCAGGGGACCGGCTTGGCCCAGCCGAACAGCAGCGCCCCCGAAAAAAAAGCAATGGTGGGGAAAATCAGGGTTCCAACCAGGTCGATATGGGGGATCGGATTCAAGGTGACCCTTCCGAGGTAACGCGCTGTGGGATCACCGAAGCGTTCGGCCGTCCAGGCGTGAGCCGCCTCATGAACGCTGAGCGAGAACAGAAATACGATCATGAAAAAAAGATACTGGACCAACTGGCCGCTGTCGATCACGGGAATCCTCAAAGGGGAAGGCCGCATGCAGTACCGGCCGGCCGATGGAATGGCCACTTGAGGAAGGCCGGCCGCCACAATCAGCAGCAGCTTAGCATAGGTGAACTGGGAAACTCTAGCCGGGTCGGCAGGGCGGTTTTGTGCTCCATCGGGCGTCCTTGTTGGATCGAAATGCCGATAGTATAATGGCTTGTGGCGGATCGGCCACCGCTACCGAGTTCATCCATGAGCGCCTCATGAGCCTGCTGCTGCTTCGATTGACCATCGGCTTCTACTCGGTAGGCCTGCTGCACTCATTCCTGACCATCATCACCCGCAAGAAGACACTGTTTCGCGTCGCCCTGACCAGCATTTCCGCGGGATTCCTGTGCCACCTGCTGGCTATTTCCATGGCCTGGTTCGAAACCCGCCATCCTCCGATCAGCGGATTGCAGGGGGTCCTTTCCTTTTTTGCCCTGATGATTGTGCTGGCTTTCCTCCTTGCCTACGCACGCTATCGGCTGGATTCCCTGAGCGTGTTCGTTTTCCCGCTGGCGTTCATACTGACGCTGGCCGCCAACCTGACTTCGGAGCCCAGCCGGCCCTATCCCGAGATCCTGGGCAGCCTGTGGCTGTACCTGCATGTCCCTTTCATTTTCCTTGCCTACGCAGCCTTTTTTGTGGCCTTCGCCTCCGGACTGATGTACCTCATCCAGGAAAACGAGCTGAAGCGTCGAAGACCCCAGGCGTTCTATTACCGGCTGCCCTCTCTTGAAGTCTGCGACGAGTTGGGGTATCGGGCGCTCAGTATCGGGTTTCCCCTGTTGACTCTGGGAATCGTGGCCGGCGTCCTTTGGCAAGCGCCCTGGCAGTTGGACAAGAAGATCATCGCCTCCTTCAGCATCTGGATCGTTTATGCCGTTCTCATCGCCTATCGTTTTTCCGCGGGCTTGCGCGGCAGGCGCGCAGCCTGGATGTCCATCCTGGGATTCATTCTCATCCTGGCGACCTTTATCGGGACCCGCTCCCAGGGCAGCGCCCATCCCTTCATCCAATGAGTCTGCTACTGGTAGGACTAAGCCACAAGACAGCTCCGGTCGAGGTCCGTGAGAGGCTTCACTTTCCGGATTCGAGGTTGCAGGAGGCCCTGCAGCGCCTCAACTCCCAGACGGCCATCGCCGAGAGTCTGATTCTGTCGACCTGTAACCGGATGGAGGTCCTGGCCCACTCGGCAGACCCCCAACGCGGGGTGCTTCTGGTCAAGCACTTCATCTCCAAATTTCATTGCCAGCCGGAGAAATCGATCGGCCCCTACCTGTACGATCTGACCCATTCGGAGGTGGTGCGTCACGTGTTCCGCGTCGCCAGCAGCCTGGATTCGATGGTATTGGGCGAACCACAGATTCTGGGGCAGTTCAAAACCGCTTTCAGCCTGGCTCGCAACATCGGGGCGGTGGGGGATGCTCTGAGTCCCCTGATTCATCGGGCCTTTTATGTGGCCAAACGGGTGCGGTCGGAAACCGCCATCTCCAGTGCTGCAGTGTCGGTCAGCTATGCGGCCGTGGAATTGGCCAAGAAGATCTTCGACCATTTGAGGGGGCGCACGGTGTTGCTGCTGGGCGCCGGAAAGATGAGTGAATTGGCGGCCAGGCACTTGATTTCCCAGGGAATCACCCGACTGCTGGTCTGGAACCGGACTTACCGGCGGGCAGTGTCCATGGCTGGGGTCCTGCAGGGAGAAGCCATTCCCACGGAAGAGCTCTTTCGCCATGTCGAACGGGCGGACATCCTCATCTGCTCCACCGGTTCCCCCGGGGTCATTCTCACCAAGTCCGACGGGCAGCGACTGATCCAACTGCGCAAGAACCGTCCGGTCTTCATTATCGACATCGCAGTACCCCGCGACGTGGACCCTGAGCTGAACCGCCTGGACAATATATTCCTTTACAACATCGACGACCTGCAGCATGTGGTCGACGCCAACCTCAAGCACCGCCGGAAAGAGGCCCAATTCGCGGAAGTCATCATTGAGGAGGAGGTCCAGTCCTACATCAAGCAATCTCGCGGACTCGATGTGGCTCCGGACATCGTCTCGCTGCGGGAGCACTGGGATGCCATCCGGAGAGAGGAACTGGCCAGAAACCGCAAGAAGTTGGGGACTCTGAATGACCAACAGGAGGCGGCGCTGGACCAACTGACCCGGGGACTGTTGAACAAGATCCTGCATGGTCCCATCTCGGAAATGAAGTCGTTGGGCCAGGACCCATCCGCAGAACCAAAAATCACCGCGATCAAGAGGATGCTGGGACTGAAGCATTAACCCGCCGGGAGAGGGTGGCATCGTGGCCCCTCCGGCCAACGGCAGATTGCCTGTGGGAGCCGGCCCACCTTTCTCCGGCCCTCCACTCCCGGCATCCTCCGGATCCGGGGGATGTCTGGATTCGAAACAGATCATGACCGCTCGCCCCCTCGTCATAGGCTCGCGAGGCAGCCCGCTTGCCCTGCGGCAGGCAGATCTCGTCAAAAGCCGGCTGCGCCAGGCCTACCCTCTGTTGCCAATAGTCGTCCAGGTGATCCGCACCACCGGCGATCGACGCACCCAGGCTCCCTTGCACCAGCTTGGGGGCAAAGGGGTATTTACAAAGGAAATCGAAGAGGCCCTGCTTGGCGGCGAGATCGATCTGGCTGTCCATAGTCTCAAGGACCTTCCCACTATTCTTCCCCAAGGCCTCTGCCTGGGCGCCATCACCCCCAGAGAAGATGCGCGGGATGCCTTTCTGTCCAATCGGTTTGCCTGCTTGGCGGAGCTCCCCCCACAGTCCACCGTGGGGACCGGCAGTCTACGGCGCCAATGCCAGTTGTTGCACCTGCGTCCCGATCTTAGAGTGAAGAACCTGCGCGGAAACCTGGATACCCGTCTTCGAAAACTGGATGAGGGACATTACGACGCCATTATTCTGGCCTGTGCGGGCCTGGTTCGCCTGGGACTGGATCATCGCATCCGGGAAAGGATTTCTGTCGACCGCATCTGTCCGGCAATCGGACAGGGTGCGCTGGCGGTGGAGGTTCGCTGCGATGACCGCCTGACCCTCGACCGGGTCCGAATCCTCGATGACCGGGACTCCAGAAGAGCAGTGGAAGCGGAACGGAGTCTGCTGAACGGTCTGGGAGGCGGTTGTCAGGTTCCGATTGCCGGACTTGCTACCATCGACGGGGCGCGCCTGCAACTGATCGGACTGGTTGGCGCCGCCGATGGAAGCCGCCTGATCCGGGAATCGGGGCAATCAACGGTAGAGGAACCGCTGCGGTTGGGACGGTCCGTCGCCCGAAGGCTCCTGGATCGCGGCGCCGCCGAGCTGCTGCAAATGACGGGATGAGGAGAGGCAAGGTCCATGAAGACAGCTGTCTATCTGATCGGAGCCGGACCGGGCGATCCTGAGCTCATCACCTTGAAGGGGCGACGTTGCCTGGAGGCGGCCGACTGCGTGATCTACGACCACCTGGTGAACCGTGAGCTGCTGCAATACGCTCCGGGCGGGGCGGAGCGGGTCTACGTGGGCAAGCAGGGGGGGCGGGACCATATTTCGCAAACGGAGATCAATTCCCTGCTCCTCACGCGAGCCCGCCAGGGCAAAACGGTGGCCCGCCTCAAGGGAGGAGATCCCTTCATCTTCGGGCGCGGCGGTGAAGAGGCCGAAGTCCTGGCTGGGGCCGGCATCCCCTTCGAGGTCGTCCCAGGAGTCTCGGCAGGCTCGGCCGCGCCGGCCTACGCGGGAATTCCCCTGACCCATCGGGACTACGGCCCTACCGTGGCCTTTGTGGCGGCCCAGCAGGATCCGACCCGGGAAGATCCGTTGCTGGACTGGGGAAAAATTTCCTCGGCCGCCGAAACCCTGGTCTTTTTCATGGGGGCCAGGAGCTTGCAGCAGGTGGTAGAGCAACTCACCCGCCACGGGCGCAGTCCAGCCACCCCCGTCGCCCTGATCCGCTGGGGAACCTGTCCTTCGCAAGAGGTGGTCACCGGCACCCTGGGGTCCATCCTGAGCCGGGCCGGGCATATGGCCCCCCCCACTCTGATTGTTGTCGGTGAAGTGGTCAGACTCAGGGAGCGGCTACGCTGGTTCGACAACCGCCCCCTGTTCGGGAAACGGATCCTGATCACCCGGCCCCGCCAGCAGGCTCGGGACTTCCGCAGGGCGCTGGAACTGCTGGGCGCCACGGCCATCTCCTTTCCCACCGTGGAGGTGCGAGAGCCGGACTCCTGGGACAGACTGGATCGAGCCATCGAGACGATCGATCAATACGATTGGCTCATTTTCACCAGCGTCAACGGGGTCAGGTATTTCTTCCAAAGATACTTTCGACACCATTCCGATATTCGGCAGCTCAAGGGGGTCCGCATCGCCGCCATCGGGCCGGCTACCCGTCGGGCGGTTCTTGACTTCAGCCTGGCCGTGGACACCCTGCCCAGCGACTACCAGGCCGAGGGCCTGGTGGAAAGCCTGCGCGGCAAGGTGGTCAAGGGCATGCGGGTGCTGCTGCCGAGAGCCCGGGTTGCCCGGGAGGTGCTGCCCCGACAACTGCAACGCCAGGGCGCCCGCGTCGAGGTGGTCGAGGCTTATCGAACCGCCCCCCCGGACAACGCTCAGTCCCGATGGGGGCAAGTCCTGGATGAAGCTGCGCCCCACATGGTGGTCTTCACCAGTTCCTCGACCGTCGCCAACCTTTCCGACCTTTCCCGCCCCCGGCCACTGGCCGAAAGCCTGCAAGGCGTTTCCGTAGCCTGTATCGGACCCATCACCGCCGCCACTGCCCGGGAGTCGGGTCTGGATGTGGACCTTGTCCCGCAAAAATACACCACGGCTTCGCTGATCGAGGCCATGGAGGCTTATTTCTCGCGAAAGGGATGAACTGCTTCCGGTCAGCCGGCCCGGCACGACAGGAGGGACGTGCACTGGACCGGACCCGACCATCCTGTTGCCGGGGGGGGGATCCTGTCTGCTCAGAGGCCGGGATTGGGGGAATTCCAGGGAATGTGGGAGATGGGCGTGTAGAGAGCGCCGCCGGGATGGAGTTGGCTGCCCATGACCACGATTTCGGTGGCTTCGAACCGCAGCGGCTCCAACCGTTCCGCTTGAATTGCCACCAGAAGCTTCCGAATGTTTCGGCCCGATCGAATCCTGCCCAGCGTGAAATGGGGGGAGAAGGGTCGTGACTGGGGAGAAAAGCCCGCGGCAACCAGCTCCTTTTCGACCCTCTGCTGCAGAACCTCCAATTCCCCGGGAAGCTGTTTCAGTCCGGCCCAAATAATCCTGGGGGCCCGCCTGTTGGGGAAGCAACCCAGTTCAGTCAGCTCCAAAGGAATGGGTGGAGCGGGAACGGCTGCCCGGCGCACCCCCCGCACGACGTCCTGCAGGCGCTCCGGGGGGACCGACCCCAGAAACTTGAGGGTCAGGTGGATGTTGTGGGGCCTGACCCAACTGACCGGCGCTCCGCTCTCTCGCAGCCGTTGCTGGGTGGCGGCGAGCCGGTCCCTGGCCAACGGGGGAAGTTGCAGACAGACGAAGGTCCTGACGCTTTCCATAGGCGAGGACATGCCAGCGGCAGCCTGAGGCTCGTTTCAGTCCAGAACCACAAAGGGTGAGCGGCTGGGGGTTTCCCCCAGGCAGTATCCGAGACTGAATGCCACCGATTCGGTCAAGAGCTCGACCAGTGGTCCGGTTTCAAAGCACAGAGCCTTTTGAAGCGCCAGGGCATACCGTCCGGCCAGCTCGGAGCGGATCACCGCGGGCGGGTAACCGGCCCTGAGCAGAAAGAAGTTTGAGAAGAGGCGCAGGGTCTTCCCGTTGTGACGGTCAAAGGGTTGGATATCGGTCAACTTCAGAAGCACCAGGGCGGCTTGCTCCACCTCGTGCATCTCGCCGAAACTGTCCGCCTGGCACCACTCCAGGGCGTTCTCAACCAGGTGCGGAACCAGCTCCCAATCGGGGGGATCGTGGCCTTCCAGCAGGGGTGCGGCCGGCGCTTGCCGGTAGCCGGATAGTCGACTGGCTGGCCGACCTATGAGCCGGGAGTGGAGCTGCCGCAGATCGGCAGGGGCCGGAGCTGTTTCCCGCCGGGCTCTCTCCAGGAACCAGCGGCAGGCGTTCAGGTGGCACTCCATCTGGAGCTGGTTTGCGGCTTGCCAGGCTTCCGGTTCAGGCTTCGACGTCTGGCCGGACTCTTCCAGGGCGCAGTTGTTCCTGGCCCAGGTGTCCCCCGTCAATCGGTCAAAGACCGGAACGGCCCCGGCAGAGTTCTGCCGCTGCTTCCACCGGTCCCGTTGGTCGATGATGCCGGCGAACTGCCGGCGCGTCTTCAGTTCGAACCCCTTCCCCATAGTCCGCACCCTCAGCCAATCCCTCTCTCTTTCATGGCCTGCCGGGCCTCGCGCTCCATGGTCTTTCGCTTCTCTTTTTCTCTCTTGTCGAAGAGTTTCTTTCCCTTGGCCAGCGCAATCTCACACTTGGCCCGACTCTTGTGGAAGTAGATTCGAAGCGGTACCAGCGTCATGCCACGCTCGCGGGTCTGACCGATAAGTCTTCGAATCTCCCGGCGGTGAAGCAACAACTTTCGCGACCGCAGGGGTTGGTGATTCATGCGGTTTCCCTGTTCATAGGGGCTGATATGACAGTTGAGCAGCCACACTTCGCCCCCTTTGACCACGCCGTAGCCCTCCTTCAAGTTGACTCGACCCGCTCGTATGGATTTGACCTCGGTCCCGAGCAAGGCCATGCCGGCCTCGAAGACTTCAAAGATGTGGTATTGGTGGAAAGCCTGTCGGTTCAGGCTGACCATCTTCTCTTCGGCTCGGTTGGTGGTGGAATACTTCATAAGGCCCGCCGCTGCTCCTGGGAGGGCTATTTCCGCTGGTAGGGATTGGGTGCACGGCGGTTAGGGTTGGGTGCACGGGGGTTGGGATTGGGTGCACGGCGGTTGGGATTGGCGGACGGCTGCCTCCCGGCCGGCCGCGGGGAGCGGACCGGTCCGGACTGTCCTGGACGGGGCTGGCCGACCACTGGAGGTTGGCCGCTCAAGCTTTGACCATAGGGCTGGCTGACCGGAAAAGGGGCGGTTGGTTGGGGTGCCAGAGGCGCTTTCGGTTGCACTGCCGGCTTGATCGTCCGCGGCCTGGGTGCGGTACCGGCTCCGGAACCCGAGCGAGGGCTGAAGGGTGTCACATTGCGGCTCACAAAAGGTCTGCGGGGGGCTCGGGCAGCCGGACGACTGCGCCGGGTCGGCGGTGCGATCTTCTTGGATTTGCCGGACACGATCAACCGGGCCAGAGTGTCCGGGCGGCCCGCGCGAGCCAGCAGAAAGTAGTCAAAACCGCTCCCCTCCATAATCTTCAGGACGGCGGCTTTGACACCCAGTCCTCGAATTTCCAGCAGGGGGACCCGCTTGGTCTTCAATTCGTTGGGAATTTCCATTTCCAATCCCGTGTGCCGGCCCAGGAGATTCAGGATATTGCCGTAACTCTCGTTCGCCGCCGTCAGATTCACCTGACTGCCGTCAAACGACAGATTGACCTGGGCTGCTGCCGGCCGGGGAATCATGGCAACGGCCAGCACGAATGAAACCGTCCACAGAGGCGTGTTCATCGGTTGTCCTAGCTTGTTCCGCTTCCCGCTCCATCCTAGCACCCCTGCCGGTCCAAGACAACCAACGCCGATGCGCCCGGCTGATGCGCAAGAATGTGCGGGGGCCGGGCCGGGGATGGAAGTAATTCATTCAAATGATGCCCCGGATTACGGGACGCCGGACTGGCAAAGGCAATCCTGTATGTCCTGTCCATTGATGTAAATAATCCCTGTAACTCACGAGGCGGGGGAAAGCGCCCCCACCGGTTCGCCTGCGGGCTCCGCCCTGGTCGCCGACTCTCCCTCCAGGAGAGGGACTCTTGAGGCCTGCAAATGGCTCCTTGCTGGATACGGTGGCTACGAGTAAACCCTGTTTCCGGTTTATGGTGTAAAGGATGTTCCCGGTCTGCACCGCGGCCCGGAGGCGGGGGCGGAAGCGTCGGCAAGTTCAGGATGCGGGCGGGACGCCCGCGCTCCCAGGGCCAATCACTCCCCCCTGGTGGATATCCTTTGTCCCTTGTGTCTTTCTTGGTGGCCCTTCACGGACCCCTTCCGAGTCTTTTCCAACCCCTTGGAGTCCCTGCGCGGATAACTCTATTAACCCCTTACCAACCCTTGACGGATTCCTCTTGATTTTCCTCCAACCCGTTAGTGGCCCTTCGTAGTCCTTCGTGCCCCTTCGTAGATAACCACTCCATTGGTTTCAAACAAGTCCGGCCCCCGCCCTGCCGGGCGGATCATACGAGAGAAACAATCGGAAATCGATAATCCTTTCGTGACCTTGGCATCCCGTCGCGGTTAACCTCAACGCCTTTGGCCCTTCGTCGTTCAGTGGCACTCTTTTTTCTTTTGTTTCAGGCACGAGGACTGATGGACCTCCTTCAACCACAACTGGCGCCAAAATGCTTCTGCACTTTTGTCCCGTTGGTGTGACCCTGTCATGGGAGGAAGCCCACCCGGGAGCGCGGGCGTCCCGCCCGCACAAATCCTCCCGCAGCTTCAGCCATCTCCTCCACCGGAATCAACCGGCAGCGGCGCCCTGCCTCTGCTTCGGCCGGGCCCATGCGGTTCCCGCCGGCAGGGCGGTCGGCTGCAACATCGCAGGGAAACTGAGCGGCAACCGAAGGGACAGCATGCGGGCGGGACGCCCGCGCTCCCGGGGGTGTCGTCCCGATGGTGAGGTGGGGGGTATCCGGCGGGCGACTTCTCTGAAAGCCGGCCTGTCCCCTTTGGGAAACTCCCGTTTGCCCGCGACGGGGCGGATCAATGGAGAAAGACTACAAATTGAACATGGATGCACAGGATGCACAGGATAACCTGGACGGGACGCTGCTACACAAGAAGCCGGCTCCGGCGACGATCGGGTGCGGATTTGCGGATGTCCGAAAATGTTGAAGGAAAGACGGATGTCCAGGACTGCAAGCCAGTCGTCTCCGGAAAAAATCCTGTGCATCCTGTGCATCCATGTGAATCAAAAATCTGCTCATGCTTGATTTTGAACCGGTTTCCGGGCAACAGGTGCAAGGAGTTGTTTCAGGGTCTGATAACATGGGTTTGCAAGAGGATTTCGGAATGGCGTCATCCACCTCGGAATTCGTTGTCGACCTTAAACAGGAACAGTTTCAATCCGAAGTCATTGAAAGGTCCCATTCCACCCCGGTGCTGGTGGACTTCTGGGCCCCCTGGTGCGGTCCCTGCCGCAGCTTGAGTCCGGTCCTGGAGAAACTGGCCGACGAATACGCTGGGGCCTTCCTGCTGGCCAAGATCAATACCGACGAAAATCCGGACCTGGCCCTTACCTTCCAGGTCCGCAGCATCCCGCAGGTGGTCCTTTTCCAGGAGGGGCAGGCCGTCGACCAGTTCGCGGGAGCCATTCCGGAAGCCGAGATTCGCCGGTTTCTCAAGCCCTACTGTCCCACCGAGGTCGACCAGCTCTTCGCCCTGGCCCGAGGCAAGTTGGATGCCGGGCAAAAAGAGGAGGCGCGAGGGCTCCTGGAGCAGGTGGTTGACCGTGAACCTCAGCACTCGGCAGCCCGTCTGGCTCTGGCCAAGCTGTTGATTGAGCAGCAACAGCCGGAACAGGCCCGGTCTCATCTGCGGGCGATCCCGTTTCTGGCCGATGAAAAGGAAGCTGCCGATCGGATGGAGCAGGTCATTGGGTTCCAGGCGGACTGTGAGGCGGCCGGCGGTCAAGCGTCCCTGAGGGAAACCCTGGAAAAGAATCCACAAGACCTGGCTGCCCGCATGGCTTTGGCCTCCTGCCTGGCGGCGGCGGGACAGCATCGGGAAGCACTGGAGGAATTTCTGGCGGTGGTCGCCCGGGACAAGCACTACCGGAAGGACTCGGCCCGCAAGGCCATGCTGGCCGTATTCAGCCTGATTGGGGAAAGAAGCGATCTGGCGGAGGAATTCAGGAGACGCCTGGCTCGAACCCTCTACTAGGTTGACGGGTGGCGTCAGCCGACCTGCAGCAGGCGGTTCCAGACAAACTCGGCGACCGGCACCACCGAAAGCCGTGGCAACCGCACCAGATCGAAATCCTTGAGTTCCGGGTCCGACTTGATGTCGGCAAGCGGAATCGGTCTAGCCAGCCTGCGCCTGGGCTTCACCTCCACCACCACCAACCGGGGATCGTCCCGCTCGGGATCGGGATAGGGGTCGCTGGTCACCTCCGCGATGCCCACCACCATCCTCTCACCGCCGGTGTGGTAGATCAGGGCTTGATCGCCTCGACGGATCTGTCTGAGGTGCTTCAGGGCCAGGTTGTTTTTGACCCCGTCCCAGAGGGTCCCCTGGTCCTCTTCCAGATCCGCATAGGCATAGTCCGAAGGTTCTGTCTTCAGCAACCAATAGGCCATGGAGATTCTCCCTATTTCCTGGGGGGCCGGGTGGGGCGAAGCTCCACCCGGCTGGGAAGGGACCGGGGATCGTGCCGAAGCAGATCCAGCACCACTTGGGCCACGTCCTCGGGTGTCAGCTTCCAGCGGGCCGTCTCGCCGGCCCGATGCCCTCGGAACTCGGTGTTGACGCTTCCCGGCAGGATGGTGCTGACCCGGATATTGTCGTGGCGCAGATCCTGCATGATGGCTTCGCTGAAGCCGTTGAGGCCGAACTTGGAGGCATTGTAGGCCGAGCCGCCCGCGAACCCATATTTGCCTGCCAAGCTGCCGATGTTGAGGATGTATCCGCCTCCGCGACTTCTTAAAATGGGAACGGCCGCATGGCAGCAGTGGTAAACCCCGGTCAGGTTGGTCCCGATGACCTCCTGCCACTGCCGCGGAGAAATCTCGGCGATATCGCCCATGACTCCCACCCCCGCGTTGTTCACCAATATGTCCAGTCCTCCATATTCCCCGAGGGTGAAGTCCACCAGCGATTGGACCTGGTCGTAGCGGGAAACGTCACAGGCCATTCCCTTGACCCTGCCTCCCCACTGTTGTCCCAGCGCCTCGACGCAGGCAGTCACCGCCTCCTTCCCCCGGGCGCAGACCACCACCCGGGCGCCTGCGTCCAGCAATGCGCAGGCAATGGCGCGGCCGATCCCCCGAGTCCCGCCGGTCACAATGGCGATCCGGTCTCCAATCGATTCCACGGCAAGTCCTTCCCCGTCAGTCCCCCGCCCCGGCGAGGACCATAAGCAATTATCCTGTTCCGATGGTTGAGGCTCGCGGTTCCAGGCGCCGGTTGGGATGGGATCGCGCCGCCTGGAGCCAACCGGGGAAAAGCCTCTACAGGATTCATTCCGATTGTGTTATTAATGGGTTCCCCGCGCCGCGCTCCCGCATTCCGAAAGGCCCGATGACCGTCTCGCTGTTCATCCCCTGCCTGGTCGATCAGTTCTTTCCCAGTGTCGGTATCAACCTGGTTAAAATCCTCCGGAAAGTGGGGGTGTCGGTCGACTATCCCCGGGAGCAGACCTGCTGCGGTCAACCGGCTTTCAATTCAGGATATCATGAAGAGGCTATCCAGTTGGCGCGGCGTTTCCTGGAGGTCTTTCGACAAGCCGAAACCATCGTCTCCCCTTCCGGCTCCTGCACCAGCATGGTGAAGGTGTTCTACCCGGAGATCCTCCGGGACCCCGGTCTGCAGCAGGAGCTCCAGGACGTCACCAGCAGAACCTATGAATTTTCCGATTTCCTGGTCAACGTCATGGGAATCAAGGACCTGGGAGCCACCTTTCCCCATCGGGTCACCTATCACGATGCCTGCCATCTGCTTCGGGAGCTCCACGTGCATCGGGCCCCCCGCGAGCTGATCCGGAATGTCCGAGGCATCGAGCTGGTGGAAATGGAGGACAGCGATGCCTGCTGCGGTTTCGGTGGAACCTTTTCGGTCAAATTTCCCGAAATTTCCACGGCCATGGCCCAGGACAAGGGCACAGCCATCCTCAAGACCGAGGCGGAGTACGTGGTGGCCAACGACTCCAGTTGCCTGATGCAAATCGGTGGCTACCTGAGCCGGCAGGGTCTCCCGATCAAACCGCTTCATTTGGCAGATCTGTTGGGAGCGAACCTCTAAGGCTGACGCCATGAATCGTACGCCCAGTCAGTTCAAGGTCCTTGCCTCGGAGAATGTGGCCGACCAGCGCCTTCGCCACACCTTTCAATCGGCCACCCATCATGCCTTGGGCCAGCGCTCGCAAGCCGTCCAACTGGTGCCGGAGTGGGAAGATCTCCGCGAGCGGGCCCATCGCATCAAGGAAGAAGCCATCAACCACCTGGACCTTTATCTGGAGCGGTTGGAGGCCAGTGTGACCCAGCGGGGCGGCCGGGTGTTCTGGGCTCGGGACGCCGGCGAGGCCTCCAACTACGTGGTGGACCTCTGCCGCCGCCTGCGGGCATCTACTGTAGTGAAATCCAAGTCGATGGCTGCCGAAGAGATCGGGCTGTCTGATGCCCTGGAAGCGGCCGGAGTGAAACCCGTCGAAACCGATCTGGGCGAGTTCATCATTCAAGTGGCCGGTGAAACCCCTTCCCACATCATCGCTCCGGCCCTGCACATGACCCGGCAGCAGGTCGGCGACCTGTTTCACAAGACATTCGGCATTCCCTACACGGATATCCCGGCCGAATTGTGCGCCTTTGCCAGGCAAAAGTTGCGCCGGGAATTTCTCTCGGCCCCCCTGGGAATCTCCGGCGTCAATTTCGCCGCGGCCGATACCGGCACCATCGTGGTGGTGGAGAATGAGGGAAATGCCCGTCTCTGCACCAGCCTCCCCCGGGTTCACCTGGCCATCATGGGCCTGGAGAAAGTCATCCCGAGCTTTTCCGACCTGCCGCTGTTTCTGAGACTGCTGGCTCGCAGCTCTACCGGACAGAAACAGACCAGTTACGTATCGATGATCACCGGTCCGCGCCGGGAGGGGGAATGGGACGGCCCCGAAGAATTTCACTTGATCCTGCTGGACAATGGCCGCACCGATATTCTGGCTGATCCCCGGGTCCGGCAGTCGCTGTTCTGCATTCGCTGCGGCGCCTGTTTGAATACCTGCCCGGTTTATCAGAGAGTTGGCGGGCATTCCTACGGGTCGGTCTACTCCGGCCCCATCGGTTCCGTGCTGACGCCCCTGTTCCAGGGCTTGGAGGCAGCTCAGGATCTTCCCTACGCCTCCTCGCTGTGCGGTTCCTGCTCCAATATCTGTCCGGTCAAGATCGACCTCCATCACCAACTGCTCTGGCTGCGGGAAAAGCTGGTGGCCCGACGGGCGACTCCTTGGCGGGAACGGCTGGCCATGGCACTCTATGCGGCCGGCATGAAGGATGCGGCGCTGTATCGGATGGGTTCCGCGGTGTTGAGGCTGTTGTTGAAGCTGGGGGGCAAGAGCGGCCGTCATCTCGCCATTCCGGGGTGGAGCTCCACTCGGGACTTTCCGGCCCTGGCCGAGACGTCTTTCAAGCAGTGGTGGGAGGAGAACCGCCGGCAGGGAGAGCTGCCATGAACGGCTCCCGGGAGGTCATTCTAAGCCGTATCCGGCGGGCCCTGCTCCGCCCCGGCGCCCGGCATGGAGAGGAACAGCGGGACCCGCAAAAGGAACGGTCTGCGACCAGCCGGGTCGGTTCCTCCCAACTCCTCCAACAGTTTCAGGAAGAATCCGGACGAGTCAGCGGGGAGCCCCGGTTTTGTGAGGATATGGAGGAGGCGGTGCGAGGCATTCAGGATCTCATTGCCAGCGCCGGTTACCGCAAGGTCGCCGTCTCCAGCCATGACATCTGCCGTCGTCACCGGCTGGCGCAGGAGCTGTCGGCCCTCCTGCCCGAGGTGAGCGTTTGGAGCGAGGGCGGAGATCCGGAGAGCCAGGCTTCCCGCCGGCAGAATTCCGGGCAACTGGCGCAAGCCGATCTATCCATCACTGGAGCGGAATTCCTCATTGCCGAAAGCGGAACCGTTCTTCTGGCCAGCAGCAGCTCCAGCCGTCAGATCAGCCTGCTCCCCACCGTCCATCTGGTGCTGGCGACGCCAGACCAGGTCTATCCCACCCTGGCGGCGGTCTTTGAGCACCTGGGGACCGCGCTCGAAGAAGGCCGGCTGCCAGCGGCGCTGACGTTGGTCACCGGCCCCAGCCGCACCGCCGACATCGAGAAGGTTTTGATCAAGGGAGCCCATGGGCCGATGAGACAGCTCACCTGGGTGATCGGCAGGTAGGCTTATAGTCCGCCGAAGAGGGTGGTGGAGTTGGCCGTCCAGCGATCGATAGGGGCCCAGAAGACAATCAGGAGGACGTTGGGGACCAGAAGCAGAACCAGCAGGGCCCGGTTCAGGGCGGAGATGCGCAGGGGGGTGGGGGGACGGTCGTCGTTTTCCAGGATCATGTGCTTCATGACCCTCATGTAGTAAAAGCCCGCAACGGCGGCATTGAGAGCCCCCACCACCGCAAACCAGAAGAGGCCTTGATCGATGACGGCGCCGAAGATGTAAAGCTTGCCCAGAAAACCGGCAAAGGGTGGAATCCCGATCAGGGACAACAGGAAGATGCTCATTGCAATGGCCAGAAAGGGCGAGCGGCGGAACATCCCGTTGTAATCCTGCAGCTCAAAGGTCTTCTCGCTGTTGAAAATGACCGTGACCACGAAAAAGGCGCCCAGATTCATGAACAGGTAGACAAAGAGATACACCAGCATGGCCTTGAGGCCGGCCCCGGTCAGGAGCACCGAGCCCATCAGGATGTAGCCCGCATGGGCAATGCTGGAATAGGCCAGCATGCGCTTCAGGTTGTTTTGGGTAAGGGCGGCGATGTTTCCCAGGGTCATGGTCAGCACCGACACCACGATGAGCACCAGCGGCCAGTTGATGCCGCTGATAGATTCCCACTGCTCTCCCGCCGGTTGACTCAATCCACTCAGGAAGAAGCGCACCAGAATGGCAAAGCCGGCGGCCTTGGGAGCCACCGAGAGAAAAGCCGTCACCGGTGTGGGAGCCCCGGTATAGACGTCGGGGCACCAGAAATGGAACGGCACCGCAGCCGTCTTGAATCCGAAACCGGCCGTGGTGAGCACCACCACCAGCAACAGGGTGATCTGATTGAACCCGGCCACTTCCTGTGCCAGCAAGGCATCCCGGATCGCGAAAAGATCGAGGCTGCCGGTCAGGCCATACAGCAGGGAGAATCCGTACAGCATGGACCCGGTGGATACCGCCCCGAACAGGATGTACTTCATGGAGGCTTCGTTGGAAAGACGATCGCTGCGCAGATAGCCGACCATGATATAGGAGGTGAGCGACACCAGCTCCAGTGACAGGTAAAGCATGACCAGGTGGGTCGAGTTGGCCATCAGCAGCATCCCCAGCGTGACCGCCAGCAAGAGGGCGTGGAATTCACCCCGGTGGATGGAAGCCAGCTCCTCGGAGTGCAGTGACCCCAGCAGCACCAGAATCCCCGCCACCAGCAGTAAAACCTTGAAGTAGAGGGCGAAGTTGTCCAGGGCCAGCATCCCTTCGAAGAGGGTCATGGCCGAGCCGTGATCGGTCTGGAGGGTGTAATAAAGCGCCAGCAGGAGCGCCCCCAAGGTCAGCAGAGGGTTGATGCGGTTCCTCAGCCCCTTGAAACTGATGTCGGATATCACCACCAGCAGGACGGCTCCCAACAGAATCAGTTCCGGCAAGAAGAAGGGCAGGCTGTCCAGATTGCCGAGGTTCATCGAGGATCCAACCTCTCTCTTTCCTCCCGCTTGGGGAATGCCGCGATCAGGCAGGCCGTGCTGCCGCTGGGCGGACGGACAGACCTCCGGCCCGCTTATCTCTTGAGGGTGTCGGCCCGGTCCAGGTTCACCGTGTTCAGAACCCGGTAGAGAGTCAGGACGATCGCCAGAGCCACGGCCACTTCGGCCGCAGCCACCACAATGACGAAAACGGCAAACATCTGCCCGTCGATTCCGGAGGAGCTGTACCGGGAAAAGGCCACCAGGTTCAGGTTCGCCGAGTTCAGGATCAGCTCGACGCCCATCAGCACATTGACGGCATTGCGCCGAGTCAACACGCCAAACACGCCCAAAGAAAACAGGGCCGCACTAATCAGCAGGTAATACTTGAGTTCGATCAAACGTCCGTCCTCCTCCTCACCAGCATGGCGGCTCCGATCAACGCGACCAGAAGGAGTACCGATGCAATTTCAAAGGGAAGAAGGTAGCTGCTCAGGAAGGCCTCCCCGATCTGTTGGGTGGTGGGCTCCAATTCCTTCTCGCCAACCAGCTTCCAGTTGGTCTTGATTGCGGCCAGACTGATCGAAGCGAAGACGGCCGCGGCAATGAGGGTGCCTGCAACCGGCTGAAATCTTTCGGTGGTCAGTTTCAGATTGTAGAGTCGGTGGGTCAGCATCACGCCGAACAGCAGCAGAACCAGGATGCCTCCCACGTAGATGAGCACCTGGGTGCCGGCCAGAAAGTCGGCTCCCAGAAAGACATAAAGGATAGCCACCCCGAAAAAGGTAAAGAGCAGGGAAAAAACCGAATAGATCAGGCTCCGGGACAGCACCACTACCGCGGCCGACCCGACCGTGACGATGGCAGTGAAGAGGAAGACGATGTCTGAGACGCTCATCGGGGCACCCTCATCTGGACTCCGCCGGCCGGGGGGGTGGAGCCGGCTTGGCCGGAGCCTGCGGTTCGTCCTTGGCGAAGCGGTAGAGAAAATCCTGCTTGGATTGCACCGCAAACTCGTATTCGGGAGTCATGACCAGGCAGTGGGTCGGACAGGGATAGGTACAGAGATTGCAGTAGCAGCAGAGGGACATGTCGATATCGAACTGGGTGACCCGAAGCTTGATGGGAGTCCCGTCGGCCGCGAAGATGGGAGGTTCCTGCTTGGTGCGTCTCTCCGTGGTCATGTAGATACAGTCCACCGGGCAGGCGCGAACGCACTGGCCGCAACCGATGCAGTCCTCGATCTTGTTGAACAGCCGCATGCGGGAGCGCTCCGGAAGCTCCCACTTGACGTTGGGGTACTGCAGGGTGCAGGAGCGGGTGAAGAGGTGGAGCCCGGTAATCCTCATTCCCAGCAGCACCGTCCATATCGACTGGAAAATATCGCGAAAATAACGTTTCATGGCATTCCCTTCCCTAGCCCGCATTTCTCACCGGGGGGCGTGATGATGGCGCAGGAATTTTTCCCTCAGCGCGTGCTCGCGAGCGAAGAGTGTAGCGGTCACTACGGTCGAGCGAGCATGTGCGCGCTGAGGGGAAAAGGCCAAGCCAGGGCGCGCCCAGCACAGTGTGTAACCGCAAGGCATCACAATCGGACCAACAAGTTACTGAAAATAAACCCTCTTTCATCATCTATCCAGCGACCCGGTGAGAAATGCGGGCTCGTGGTCAGGGGGCGCCCTCCTGTATCAGCGCCACCGTCCCCGCAGCCAACACCAACACAAAAGAGATGGGTAGGAGAACCTTCCAACTCACATGCATGAGCTGATCGACCCTCAAACGGGGCAGCGTCCAGCGCAGCCACATCTGGATAAAGACCAGGGCTACCGCCTTGAGAATGAACCAGGCCGGCCCCGGAAGCCAGCCGGGGCCATGCCATCCTCCCAGGAAGAGGGTGGCTGCAACGGCGCTCACCAGGAACATGTTGGCATACTCCGCCAGGAAGAAAAAAGCAAAGCGCATGCCGCTGTATTCGGTGTGGTAGCCGGCCACCAGCTCCGACTCGGCCTCCGGAATATCGAAGGGGGTCCGGTTCACCTCGGCCAGGGTTCCGAGGTAGAAGACCCAGAATGCCAGGAAGGTCACGGGTTGGAAGATGAACCAGTTGAAAATGCCACCCGACTGGGCCCGCACGATCTCCTGCATGCTGAGGCTGCCCACCGGAATCACCACCGTCAGGATGGCCAGGACGGTGGGGATCTCATAGCTGACGATCTGGGCGGCTGCCCGCATTCCCCCGAACAGGGCGTACTTGTTGTTGGAGGACCAACCGGCCATGATGATTCCAACCACGCCCAGTGAGGAGATCGCCACCACATACAGCACTCCGATATTGAGGTCGCTGACGATGAAGCGCTCGCTGAAGGGCAGCACGGCAAAAGCGGCAAAGCCGCCGGTGAAAACCACTATGGGGGCCAGCTTGAAGAGCAGCCGGTCGGCTCCGGTGGGGATGATGTCTTCCTTCAGGAGCAGCTTGACCCCGTCGGCGATGGTCTGCGCCCACCCGTGCCAGCCGCCCACCCTCATGGGCCCCAGCCGGTCTTGCATGTGGGCCGAAACCTTGCGTTCCAACCAGATGCCTACCAGGGGGAAGAGGGTGACCAATCCCAGACACAGGAGACAGCCCAGCAGCATGGGGACAAAGGCCTGCAGAGCCTCGGGCATTTGGTCATACCCGGCCACCTGCTGAGTCAGTACCTCTCTGAGGAATTCCATGGATGCTTTCCGGAACGTCCTTGGTATGAAACCGGCGGTCCCTCCCCGGCCCGGCGGCGGGGATTAACGGTCGACTTCACCCATTACGATATCGATGCTGCCGATAATGGCGATGATATCCGCCACCATTCCGCCCCTGGCGATGGCGGGCAGCAGGCTCAACACCGTAAAGCAGGGGGACTTGACCTTGACCCGAAAGGGGATGAGTCCTCCGTCGCTGATTACGTAGTAGCCCAGTTCGCCGCGAGGCGTTTCGGTGCGGTCGTAGACCTCACTCTTGGCGGGCCGCACCCGCCTGGGAATGTGCTCCTGCACGTCCCCTTCGGGAAGCCGGTCCAGGGTCTGGCGGATGAGCCGCAGACTCTGTTCCATTTCCCGAACCCGCACGTAATAACGGTCCCAGCAGGAGCCGAGGGGACCGTATTCGCCCAGGCCCACCGGTACCTCGAAGTCGTAGGTCTCGTAGCCGCAGTAGGGCTCTTCCTTGCGCAGGTCCCAGGCGATACCGGAGCCACGCAGGTTGGGTCCGGTCACGTTGTGCGACAGGGCCTGCTCCTGGCTGATGATTCCCACATTGGCCGTGCGTTCCAGGAAGATCTTGTTATAGCTGAGCAACTCGTCCAACTCGGCGATGACGGGCTCGAACTGCCCTAGAAACTCCCGGGTCTTGGCCGTGAAGCCATCGGGAATGTCGTGGGACACGCCGCCGACCCAGTTGTAGTTGTACAGGAGACGGGCGCCGCAGAGCCATTCGAACAGATCCAGGATTTTTTCCCGTTCCCGGAAGCAATGCAGGAAGGGGGTGAAGGAGCCGATATCCATGGCGTAGGTGCCGATTGAAAGCAGATGGCTGGCAATGCGGTTCAGTTCGGCCACCAGCACCCGCAAGGTCTTCACCCGCTCATTGACCTCCAGCGCCATCAGTTTTTCAACGGCCAGCGCGTAGCCCAGGCTGTTGTTCATGGAGGCAATGTAGTCCATGCGATCGCAAAAGGGGATGACGCCGGGGTAATCCACCTTCTCGGCGTGCTTCTCGAAACAGCGGTGCAGATAGCCGATGTGGGGGGTGACGTTTCTGACGATTTCGCCGTCGGTTTCCAGCTCCAGACGCAACACTCCGTGCGTGCTGGGATGCTGGGGGCCCATGTTCAGGACCATTTCCTCGCCGGCGTAGGCTTCGACTTGCATGCGATTTACTCTGGGGACGGCGCTCCGAGGCAGGTTGGGAGGTTACCGTTAACCGGCCTGGAAGGGATCGGTTCCCAGGTCTTCTCCCTCCTGAGCCCGTTGGGCAAACTGTTTGGCCGCCGCGGCCGGCATGCCGCGGTACGTCTCAGGTTGGACATAGTCCTTTCTCAGCGGATAATCCACCCAGTCATCGGGACAAAGAATCCGGCGCAGGTCGCTGTGGCCGTCGAAGTGGATGCCGTACATGTCATAGGCCTCCCTTTCATGCCAATTGGCGATGGCCCAAACCGCTTCAACCGTGGGCAGGGCCGGGTTTTCCCGGGGCAGTTCCACCTTGAGCACGATCTTGTGCCGATGGCGCATGGAAAAAAGGTGGTAGACGACTTCCATCCGGTCCGCTTCCTTTTTGGAATTCTTGTAGTCCACACCGCTCAAGCACATCAGAGAATCGAAAGCCAGGCCGGGCTCGGTCTTCAAAAAGGCGCAGATCTCCGCCACAGCCTCCGGAGCCACCACAACGAATGGCTGCAGGCCTTCCTGGCTGGATCTGACGATTTTGTCCGAAAATTGTTCCTGGAGGGTGTGGAGGATCTCCGAGGCCTGTTTCATCCGCTTAGGCGGCCCCTTTCTTGCGAAGTACATGCTGCCGCATGATTTTTTCCTGAAGCTTCATGATGCCGAACAGAAGGGCTTCGGGCCGCGGCGGACACCCGGGAACGTAGACATCTACCGGTATCACGTGGTCCACGCCATTGAGAACGTGGTAGCCATGCTGCCAGTAAGGGCCCCCGTTGTTGGCGCAACTGCCCATGGAGATCACGTACTTGGGTTCCGGCATCTGCTCGTAAAGCCGTTTCACACGGGTCGCCATTTTCAGAGTGACCGTGCCCGCCACGATCATCACATCCGACTGGCGGGGCGTGGCTCGGGGAATCATTCCAAAGCGGTCCCAATCGTAGCGAGAAGCTCCGGTCGCCATCATTTCAATGGCACAACAAGCCAGGCCGAAAGTCATGGGCCAGAGCGACGAGGCCCTTCCCCAGTTCAGCAGGGTGTCCACGGTCGTAAAGACGATATTGTCGCCGAACCTATTCTCCAGAATTCCCATGGCTCCTTCCCATCACTGGTAACGTTCCTCGGGCCGCACCCATTGCAGGTCCCCCTTGGCCCACACGTAGGCCAGACCAACCATCAGAATGGCGATAAAGATGAGACCCTCGATGAAGGCGATCCACCCCAGTTGCTTGAACACCACCGCCCAGGGCAGCAGAAAGGCCACCTCCACGTCGAAAATGATGAAAATCAGGGCGAAGACGTAGAAACGAATGTTGAATTTGATCCAGGGACTGCCAACCGGGTTCTCCCCACACTCATAGGGAATCAGCTTTTCCTGGCTGTATTTGGAGGGGCGAATCAAGCTGGAGATCAGCAGATTGACGCAGAGAAACAGCGCGCCGACGCCCAGAAAAACCAGCACATTGGCAAATTGAAGCGTCATCGGTGAAAGTAGCCGGCCCTGAACCGAAGGTCCCCTTGCCAAGGGAATTGGGAGGGATAAGGGTTCGAAAACAACGCCGGCCTGGACCCGGAAAGCAGCGGGCAAAAACACAACCGAGGTTCAAACCGGCCCACGGAGGGCCGAACTTGCCCGGATGGATACCCGCCTGAAATACGCCGGGATGTTAGCATAACCTCAGACGATTACCAAAAAAGTTATTGGCAGGATTGGTTGGGGTATTCTTGCAGGGAGCGGCCCATCCGCAAGGGTTCCCGATGGCGTCGCTGAACCTCCCCACGGGTTTCGGTCAGCCAGACGGCGGAAGGTCCCTGCGCTGTTCGCACAGGAGGTGCGGCGGCGCAAGGACGAAGGGGCACCCCCTTGACACGCCGGCCCGATGGTGATCGGAAACCGGCTCAGCCTGCCCCTGCGGCACGCATTCCAGGTTGCTCTAATGGAGGTGATTGATTAAACTCTGGTTAGGTAAAGACCGTGATCGTTTCCATAGAAAGGATAATGAGAGCCATGAGAAGGCGGAGACTTCTTTTCTTCTCAATGATTTTTGGGACCCTGATCCTCGGGGTGGCCATCGGCACCATGATCGACCATTCGGTGAGTGCCGCCAGGTCTGCTGTGTCTTCCCCGGCCCCGATCAGCGTGCCCTCCCCCACCAAGCTGTCATCCCATTTTTCAACCGTGGCTCAACGGGTCGAGAAGGCAGTGGTCAATATCAACACCGAAACGATCATCAGGGGACAGTCGCCTTCCCGCCGTCAATTTCGCGAAGACCCCTTCCAGGACTTCTTTGAACGCTTCTTCGGTCCGGAGAAGCCCTCCCGGAAGCGCAGAAGCCGGTCCCTGGGGTCCGGCTTCGTGGTGGATGCCAAGGGTTACATTCTAACCAACGCCCACGTGGTTCAAAATGCCGAAACGATTCGGGTCAAGCTGTCCTCCGGGGAGGAGTATGAAGCCACGGTGGTGGGCGAGGATGGCAATACCGACCTGGCGGTCATTCGGGTCGAAGCCAAAGAGGAGCTCACCGCAGCCAAGTTGGGAGACTCGGATGGGATGCGTCAAGGGGATTGGGTGCTGGCGGTCGGCAGCCCCTTCGGTCTGGAGCAGACGGTGACGGCTGGCATCATCAGCGCCACCGGGCGCAAAAACATGAGCGCGGACACCACCCCCTGGCAACACTTTTTGCAGACCGACGCGGCCATCAACCAGGGCAACAGCGGAGGTCCCCTGGTCAACATGGCCGGTGAAGTGATCGGCGTCAATACGGCCATATTGACCCAACCCTCATTTGGGGGAAGAATCGGGGGCAATTTCGGTATCGGTTTTGCGCTCCCTTCCAACCTGGCCACCAACGTCTACAACCAGCTCATAAAACATGGCAAGGTGAAGCGGGGAGCCATTGGAATTCAGATGCAGGGGGAGGCCACTCCTCAAGCGCTCAAGGGATTGGGGGCAGCCGACGGCAAGGGAGTGATTGTCGAAAAAGCCAACCCTGCCGACGGACCCGCCGCCAGGGCCGGTCTCCAGCAAGGGGATGTGATCGTGGAGGTGGATGGGCACAAGATCAATGACACCTACGATATGCATCGAGTCCTCTCCACCGTGCTCCCCGGGACGAAGATCACCATCAAGTACATTCGGGACAGCCGGGTCAGGACCACCCAACTGACGGCCATGGATCGGGACGATCTTCCCTCCGCGGTTCGCAGAGACTCCCCGGAAGAGGAGGGTCCTTCCGAATCCGTTCGCCTGGGGATTACCGCCGAGAACCTCACTCCCAGACTGGCCAGGCAGTTCAATTTGTCGGAAAACGAAGACGGCGTCTACGTCGTGGCCGTGGAGCCCGGCAGCATCGCCGACGAGGCCCGGATCAGACCCCACGACCTGATCATGGAGATCAACAAGACGCCGACCCGTACCCGCCGTGACTTGACGGACCTCACCTCCGAACTGAAGTCCGGGATGAACCTGCTGTTCCTGGTGAAACGCTGGGACCGCGGGGCGCGCGAGATCGTCACCCTCTACCTGGCAGCTACGGTGCCCTAGCCCGCAGGCCTCGCTGCTTCGTTAGCGATGGATCCTACGCTCCGCCATCGGATGAAAGAAGGCATGCCATGAAACCCTTTCTAGCGACGCTGGCCCTTTGCTTCTGCGCCGGGCTCTTTTCCCCAACCAGCCTCCAGGGTCAGGCCACCCGGTCTTATGTGGTGCCTGACGGGACGCGGATACAGGTGCGCCTCGAATCGACCCTCAATTCCAAAACCAATCGACAAGGGGACCGCTTCACGGCCAAAGTGGTTGAGAGTGTGCTGGTCCGGGGCAAAGAGGTCATTCCAGAGGGCACCATCGTGGAAGGCCGGGTCGCCGAGGTCAGGAATGCAGGGCGCATCAAGGGCCGTGCGCAGATGCACCTGTCCTATGAGAGATTGATTTTGCCCAACGGCGTTTCGGATACCATCATCGCCTCCCAGGCCGAGTTGGACGACACTCAAAGAGAAGAAATGGATCGCAAGGAAGGGACCATCCTGGGAGAGTCCAAGCGCAAGCGCAGGGCCGCCGAGATTGGAGCGGGGGCCGCAATCGGAGCCGGCATTGGAGCCATCGCCGGGGGCAAAAAGGGAGCCGCCATCGGTGCGGGCGCCGGCGGGCTCATTGGTCTGGTCGACGTATTGAGGCGGGGCGGCGAGGAAATTGAGATCCCGGCGGGCACCCTCATGGTTATTCGCCTGGATCGGCCGTTGACCATCATCTCCACCAGATAAAGTGTCGTCGCTTACCGCGTGGCAAGCTGAAACCGGGGCACGGAATCTCCTATCCATGGCGCCAGCCGACGCTTCCGGACAATGTACCGGTCATGCCGTCGCCAAGCTCGATCCACTCTGCGCGGTGGTGGTGGAGCAGTTTGGTGACGGCGCCGCCAATCTGGCGCTGGATGAACTGCTGTTGCGGCGAGTCTCGGGAGCATCGGCTGCAACCGAGACCTACCTGCGCTTCTATGGTTGGACAACACCGACGTTGTCGCTGGGAAGGGCGCAACAGGCTTCCAGGGTGGTGGATTTCGGGTATTGCCGGCGCCACGGTATCGCGGTTGCTCGCCGGCCCAGCGGGGGCAAGGCGGTTCTGCACCAGCGGGAAGTCACCTATGCCCTGATCTCCAACGATCGCTCCCTGTTCCCCGCCTGGTCGATAGAAGAAAGCTACCGGACGATTTCCAGAGCTCTGCAGCAGGGACTGGAACTCCTGGGAATCGCCACCACCCTTGCCGGTTCAGGGTCCGGCCAAAGACGCAACCATCGGGTCAATCGCAGCCACGCCTGCTTTGCCAGCGCCTTCCATCACGAGATTCTTGCCGCGGGGAAAAAGCTTGCCGGCAGCGCCCAGCGAAGGACGCTCCGAGGATTCCTGCAGCACGGGTCCATTCTCTTGGACTTCGATCTGCGTCTGCTACAGGGCGCCTTGCTTGGACATACCCCCTCGGACCTGACCTCCAACATTGCAACCCTCAAGTCCTGCCTTGGGAAGCCGCCGGAGTTCGCCGCCGTGGTCTCTTGTCTGCTGGAAGGCTTTCGCCAGGTCCTTAGGGTCCCGGTCGAGCCGCAACCTTTGAATCCCGCGATTCGTTCCGAGGCGGAGGCGTTAGGGAGAACCCTACGGGTCTGTGCAACCGATTCCACTCTTGGCCGGAGTTGTCATTCCAATGATTCCCCTGACGGCTCAATGGGAAAACCCGGTGGGACCATCGCGTCCAAGGGTGAGGATTAGGGCTGACCGAAAGGCCTTGACACTCTGGAGATCAGATACTATAAACCGTTCAGTGGCCTTCAACTGGGTAACAATTCCGATGGACGCCAATCACGAGTTGAACGAGCGGGAAAGAGACATCCTGAAGTCTGTCATCCAGCACTATATCGCCAGCGGCAAGCCGGTAGGCTCCCGAATCCTCTCCAAGGAACGCAGCCAGTGTATCAGCCCCGCCACCATTCGGAACATCATGGCTGACCTGGAGGAGGCGGGATACCTGATCCAGCCTCACACCTCGGCAGGCAGGATACCCACGGACAAGGGATACCGATTCTATGTGGACAATCTGCTGGACTCTTCCTGCCTGAACAGCTCGGACCAGGAACTGATCAACGGCAGGATCTTCACTCCGGACTCTCAGGATAACGTCATGGAGCGGATTTCCCAGGCGATTTCCCATGCCACCAACAATGTCGGCTTCGTCATCTCTCCCTCGCTTGGCCACAACCTGTTGAAGCACATCGAGTTCATTCAGATCGGCGATTCCAAGATCCTGGTGATCATCGTGTCCAAGTCGGGTCTGGTGCAAAATCGAATTATTCAAATCGACGAAGCGTTCACCCAGCGCGAGCTGGACCAAACCGCCAGGTTTCTGAACGAACATTATTCCAGCTACAGCCTGCTCTCCATCCGCAATGAGATCCTCGAGAAGATGAAAGAGGAAAAAGCCCTCTACGACCGCCTTCTCAGCAACGTGATCCTGCTCTGTGATCGAGGCCTCATCGATGAGGTGGCAGACCCCGATGTCGATATTTATCTTGATGGCGCCTCCAACTTTCTGGGGCAACCCGAATTTACCGACACCAAGCGGATGCGGTCCATCTTCAAGACGTTCGAAGAAAAGAGCCGCCTGGTGAAAATTCTCAACCACTGTATTCAAGCTCGACCCGGCGGGGGGGTGCGAATCATCATCGGCTCGGAAAACGCGTTGCCGGGGATGCGGGAATACACGTTAATCTCCTCTCCTCTCACGATCCATGACCGGAACCTGGGCTCGGTGGGGATTCTGGGACCGACGCGTATGGAATATGCCAAAGCCATTAACACGGTCGATTATGTCGCCAAGTTGTATGGCCAGATCCTCAACGCCGACTCCGGAAGCGACGAAGTGGCTCGCCTCTGATTGAAGTCCCCTTTCAAGTCGACAAGCGGCCCCGCGCCGATGGTTTTTCAACGGCATCAACCGTTTGGCGGAGATGCCGGGGCGGAACGGGCTGGCGCAGTCCGCCAGGACCAATAATCAAGATGTCGCCAACTCCAGGAAATACGGAAACTCCTCCGGTCACGGCTGCCGCGGACGAAGAAAGCCCTTCGCGGGTCCAAGAGCAAGGCCGGGCGGCAGATAGTCAACCTGCCATTCAAGAGGGTTCCCTCGACACCCGGTCACCGGAGGGAGCCTCGGCGGAGCCCGCCGGCGAGACCCGGGAAGAAGCAACGGTCGAGGGGTCCCTTGCAGGGAGCCCGCAGACCCGGTTCAAGGCTGAAAACGAGGCGCTTTATCAGCGGCTGCTCCGACTTCAGGCCGAATTCGAGAACTTCCGCAAGAGGACCGAGCGGGCAAAGCAGGACTTTTTCGACTATGCCCTTGCCGACTTTCTTGGCAAGCTGCTTCCGGTTCTGGACGTATTCGAACGGGGCCTTGAGGTTGCGGAAGGTGAGACGATTGCAGACTTCAAGACGGGGTTTGAACTCGTTCTGAAGCAATTCAAGGACGTGCTGACCCAAACGGGATTGGAACCCATTGCGACCTCGGGTCAATTTTTTGATCCCAACCGCCATCAAGCCCTGATGCGGGAGGAGACGGAGGCTTTTGCCGACAATCAGATTATCAGTGAACTGCAGCCGGGCTATACTTTCAAGGGCCGCCTGCTTCGTCCATCTCTGGTGAAGGTTGCCGCAGCTCCGGACAAGGCAACGGTCGAAACAAAAAAGAATTAGAGACGGTGCAGGGAGATTACCGCTTTGAGCAAGCGCGATTACTACGAAGTCCTCGGTGTTCCCAACTCGGCCTCCGACCAGGAGGTCAAGAGCGCCTACCGCAGACAAGCCGTCAAGTACCACCCCGACAAGAATCCTGGGGACCGGTCCGCCGAGGAAAAATTCAAGGAAGCGGCGGAAGCCTACAGTGTCCTGGGAGATCCCCAGAAACGGGCCCAATATGACCGCTTCGGCCACAACTCGGTCGGCGGCAGCGGGGGCGTCGGTTTCGATCCCTCCGTCTTTTCGGAGTTCGGCGACATTTTGGGGGACTTTTTTGGTTTTGGAGACCTGTTCGGCGAATCCTCCCGCCGCCAATCTTCCGCGCGCAGGGGAGCCGACCTCCGCTACGACCTGCAGATCGACTTCATGGACGCGGCATTCGGACTAAAGACCAGGATCAAGGTGCCTCGCGTGGAAGCCTGCGGGAGTTGTCAGGGTTCCGGGGTCCCACCCGGGGCCGCGCCCTCAACCTGCCCCACTTGCCACGGACAGGGACAGGTGCGCTACCAGCAGGGGTTTTTCAGTATCAGCCGCACCTGCCACCATTGCCAGGGCTCGGGGCGCCTGGTCAAGGACCGTTGTGCCGACTGCCGGGGAGAAGGGCGCATCCGACGGGAGCGATTCCTGCAAGTGACGATTCCTGCCGGAGTGGACAGCGGTTCCAAGGTGAGATACTTCGGGGAGGGTGAGGGCGGCCTCCAGGGAGGACCACCGGGAGACCTCTACGTGGTTCTGAGGGTGGGGGACCATGAAATCTTCGAGCGCCAGGAGAAGGATATTCATTGCCGGATTCCCATCAGCTTCACCCAGTCCGCATTGGGTGCGGCCATCAAGGTTCCTACCCTGGAAGGGGAGGAAACCCTGTCGATCCCGCCAGGCACTCAAAGTGGGAAAGTCTTTCGCCTGAGGGGCAAGGGCATCCCCGGTGTCAACGGCCGCGGGCGTGGAGACGCATTCGTCTCCGTCGACGTGGTCACGCCAAGGAAACTCAATCGGGAACAGCGCCGCTTGCTGGAGCAGTTGGCGCAACTGACGCCGGTCGAGAACAAACCCCTGGAACGGAGGTTGTTCGAAAGGATCAAGGGCATCTGGGGTTGATCCCGGAGATCCGCCCCTGCAATTCTGCAGTCCCCTGTCCGGCCCGGCCCGGAGGTCCTCCCCGGCCGCCAACTCCCCGCAACTTGTCGCCGGCGCCCGGCACACGGTCTTCCCGCAAGATTTCAGTTCCGGCGGGCAACCGGCCAAGAGATGCGGGCCAAGGCCGGCTTCCCTCGGACTCTTCCATGCAACGGTGGAACTATCTCCGCTTTGCCCTTCACCTCCGGCACCTTGAATTGGCCTCGGCCATCGCTGCCGAAATGGGCACCCGAGGCATCCACGAACAGCCGCTCAAGGCCGGAGCAGTCCTCCTGAAAGCCTACTTCGATCCGTCCAGGGACATCGGATGGATATGCAGAATCGATCCGGCTGCCCTCCCGGCGGCAAAAGTTCCGTCTCTTTGAGGTCGAACATGCCGGTCCGAAGATTCTTTTTGGCCACACCCCCCAGCGGAGCCTTCGCACTACTGAAGGATCAGGAGGCTCACCATCTGATTCACGTTCTGCGGGCCGAGGTGGGCGCCGCCGTGGAGCTCATCGACGGAAACGGGCGTTTGTGGTCGGCCCGGGTCGGGACAATATTGCAAGATCGGGTCGAACTGGTGGAAGTGGCTCTGCTCTCCGAGGCAGCCGAGCCGGGAATCAGGCTGACACTGATCCAGGCCCTCTGCAAATCGGACCGGCTGGCCTGGATTCTGCAGAAGGCCACCGAACTGGAGGTTTCCGAGATCTACCTGGTTCAAAGTCGGCGTTCCGTCGTCAGGATCTCCCAACACCGGCGGCACTCAAAGCTGGAGCGATGGAGGACCATCCTTACCAACGCGGCCAAGCAAAGCCGTCGAACGACCATCCCAATCCTCCATCCCCCCCTGGAATGCCGGGAAGTTTGTGAGGCCGTTGGATCCGACCTGAAGCTTTTCCTTCAAGCCTCGCCCCAGGTGATACCCCTCAAGAGGCTGCTGCGAGGCAAGTCCTGGCCGTCGGCCGCCTTTGCCGTCGGTCCCGAAGGCGGATGGACCGATGAGGAACGCCGCACTTTCCTGAACAGCGGATTTCAACCCGTCCGCCTGGGCGACAGCATTCTCAGAACCGAGACCGCAGCCATGGTTGCGGCGGCGCTTCTGAGGTACGAACTGTTTCCGGGAAATTGATTGCTTCCTCCCTGGCCTTGCACTAGTATCCGCTCTTGATGAAAAAGGACGTTCCGCAGTCCAGCCCCCCGCCATCGCGCCTCAGACGCTCCCGTCCGTCCCCGTCTCACAGCCCGACGGCCCCATGGCCAGTCCCTAGCGTCCATCGGCTCTGCCTCACGGTGTTGGCTCTGGTGCTGTACCCCCTCCCTTCAGCCGCCCAGCAGCGCCCCTTGCAAACCGAAGACCCCACCATTCTGAAATCGGGCCGTGCCTCCCTGGAATTTGGGTTCGATTTCCTGCAGGACGCCAAATTTCCCGTCTCGGGGTTGCGAGGAGATCAAACCGGCCTGGGGGTCATGGGACTGCATATCAGCCTGGCCGGGGTCGCAGAGGTGCAGATGGACTGGACCGCGCACAACCTCCTCTCGGTAACTGAAGCCTCCCCTGCCCCGGTGAGGCCCCATTTGAGTTCCGGGGGCACGGCAACCAGCGATTACGGGGATCTCTACCTTTCCACCAAGATACGCATGTTGCACGAAGCCGGCCCCCTTCCTTCCTTCGGTTTCTTTACTTCGGTTCAGGTACCCAACGCATCCACGGCCAAGGGGCTCGGCCTGAACGCCACCCAATATCGCGGCGGCATTCTGGTCGGAAAACACTTCGGCAAACTCCATGCCTATGGCAATCTGGGGTTGGGGATCCTGGCCAACCCGGTCCTGGCAGGGGCGCAAAACGATGTCATGCTGTATGGACTGGCTGGAATCTACCCTCTCACACCCAGAGTGAATCTGGCCGGAGAAGTGTTCGGCCACTGGAGCAGCCGCCGCCAGCCACCCCTGGGAACCGAGAGCCTCTCTCAGTTTCGCCTGGGGCTTCAGGTCCACGCCGGCGGACTGCGTTGGGACGTTGCCGGCGTGGCCGGTCTGGCGAACCTCTCACCCAGGTCGGGTATCGTGTTTGGCCTGACCAAGCAGTTCGATTCCTTTCTCTCCCCACGAAAATAGTCCAGGGGCTTCAAACCGCCCTATCTCAATTGTAGATTTCGGATTTAAGGCGAAATCAAAGGCAATTATGGTGCGATAGCCAGGAATCTAGGTTGCCAACCAATTCCACCAACACTCGTTTCCACTTGTCCGGTGCCTAGATTAATTGTCAGCAGGGTCCTCGTCTGAGGACTGATACCATAGAGATACTTGCCGTCGCCACTCGACACTAGATCACTACACGGGACTGGGGTTCTGATAATCGCCTCACGGATCCAGGAGTTTGTGGTGTCATAGACGTGGATCTCATCAGCTGTGAGCGACGTGTGTACAAGCTCCTTCGCGGCAAAGCTTATAAATACTTTAGTACTGTTAGGGGAACGGCGTGAAACTCCGATGTTAAGTGCTCTGTGCGACTGACTCAATGGAGGAGCCAGCGTTGGATTGATCCGAAAAGGACTTGCCTCGATCTCTGAGATCTCTGCCTCATATATCTCTCCGTTGTTCATAATCAGGCCGAGTTTCCGAGCATCTGCCGAAGGATGGATCTGCGCCAGGGGCCTCTTCAATACCCTCCTGCCTGTCGTAACTGCGGACATGCCGATAGGCACTTCCACGGACTGAGACTGCTTCAAAGAACCATCGGCAGCCAAGTTGATCAAACGGGCCTCACTGGAGCCACACTGCACAACCAACTGCCATGCCCCAGAGACCGGAATGATGTGGGGAAAGCCGCAATCAGGCAACCCAGCCTCTCGAGGTAAGAACCCTCCCCTAATTGTATCAAAGGTTTGTATTGTCTCCTCGTCTACACCTGGCCGGATCGAGCGACTCTTGGCAACATAGACATAACGGCCATCTCGCGACACCGCTATTCCTCCCGGAGCGGGCAACGTGTAAGTTAGTCTATTGGAAAGCTTGACTTGCTGAAGCAGAATCCCCGACGCAGTATCGATCACCCAGAGCTCATCGGAGAACACACCCGTGCCAGTGGGACCAAGATGTCCCGACACAACATAGAGACGGGACCCATCGGGAGAAAGCGCAAAGAAAGGAGCATCGCCAGCTTTCAGTCCTCCTTTGACCCCCTCTCTTGGATCTACCAGCCACACCACGGACTTGCCATCTTCAACCTCCGGATCCAGAACGTACAGCCAACCCGATTGGGGCTCAGACCAGTTGTTAGAAGGATTCGCCGGTGCTGCGACGTACGTTGCTATAGGAACAACAGCTACAAACAAGAGATAGAGAACGGTTGAGCCCAGCAGGATACTTACTTGCCATCTTCGATGGGGTCCGTTCCCATTACGTCCCCAGGTCGTCATTCCATTCGATATCGTGGAATGAATAGACATTGATCGCAGGTTCTTCATCTTGCCCGGTATACGTGGCAATACTTATGAACCAGTGTACTTCGTGTCCCTTTGCGTTCCTTCGTGGATAACTCTGTTAGCGCCCGTTGGTGTCCTGCGTAAACGATCCCGATACTTGCCACAAATCCACAATCACAAATCTACGATCTACAATCACGTAATCCATCTTCAATGGCCACGATCCGTTCACGGACACGAAGTCAAACCAGGGTCACGAAACTGCAGAAGGATTTTGGAGCCGCTCTTACGAAAACCTCGATACGTCGGGCGGGTCTGGCTCAGACCGATGGGGGGCTCAGAGGAGGAGCGTTCCGGGATTCGAATTGTGAGATCAGGTTTTCATGCCGCAGGGTGAGGACGATATCGTCCCACCCGTTGAGGAGGCAACGGCGCCGGAAGGGATCGACCTGGAAGGCGTAGCTCATCCCGCCTTGGGCCTGAAGCTGTTGCTCCCGCAGGTCAACCGTCATTTGAAAACCCTCTGTTTCTCGAACACACTGAAAAATGGTCTCCACCTGCTCCTCGGAGAGCCGCACCGGGAGCAGACCGTTCTTGAAGCAGTTGTTGAAAAAGATGTCCGCGAAAGAGGGAGCGACGATGCAGCGGAAGCCGTAGTCCAGCAGGGACCAAGGAGCGTGCTCCCGGGAGGAGCCGCATCCGAAGTTGGCTCGGGTGACCAGGATGCTGGCCCCGCGATAGCGCTCCTGATTCAGCTCAAATTCCGGATTGAGGGTCTCCCCTTCCAGAAAGCGCCAATCGTAGAACAGGAACTGGCCAAAGCCGGTCCGTTCGATCCGTTTGAGGAACTGCTTGGGGATGATCTGGTCCGTATCCACGTTGGGCAGATCCAGCGGCGCCACCACTCCGTGAACTTTCTCAAAGGATTCCATATTCGGCTACCTCGGCGCCGATGGACGCTTCAGGGCGCATTGGATGAGGGCACTCCCTCCAGCTCATATTGTCTGACATCCACCAGATGCCCTTCAATGGCCGCCGCAGCCGCCATGATGGGACTGACCAGGTGGGTTCGTCCTCCCTTTCCCTGCCTCCCCTCGAAATTACGGTTGGAGGTGGAGACGCAACGCTGTCCGGGACTGAGGATATCCGGATTCATCCCCAGGCACATCGAACACCCTGATTCACGCCAATCGAACCCCGACTCCTGAAACAATCGGTGCAGCCCCTCCTTTTCGGCTTGCCATTTGACCTGTTGCGAGCCGGGCACCACCATGGCATGAACTTCGGGAGAGACGCGCTTCCCCTTGATGAAGCGGGCCACTGACCGGAGGTCCTCCACGCGGGCGTTGGTGCAGGATCCGATGAAGACCCGCTCCACCGGAATGTCCACCAGCGGCGTGCCCGGCTTCAGACCCATGTATTCGAGGGCGCGCTCGGCAGACTTTCGTGCATTGGGATCATCGAACTCCGCCGGGTTGGGCACCTGGGAATCAATCGAGGTCACCTGGCCCGGATTGGTGCCCCAGGTGACTTGCGGGCTCAAGCCGGCGGCCTCGAGGTGAATGGTCTTATCGAATGCAGCCCCCGGATCGCTGGCCAGATGCTTCCAGTTGGCAACGGCACTTTCGAAATCAGCCGGCGCGTACCTTCGACCTCGGAGATAGTTGAAGGTGGTGTCGTCCGGAGCGATCATTCCAGCCCGGGCTCCTCCCTCAATCGACATGTTGCAAACGGTCATACGTTCTTCCATGGTGAGGTCCCGAATGGTTTGGCCGGCGTACTCAATCACCGACCCCGACCCGCCACTGGTCCCGATCCGGCCGATTATGGAAAGGATAATGTCCTTGGCTTCAACCCCATAGGGGCGCTGGCCCTCTACCTGGATCAACAGGGTCTTGGGTCTGTCCTGGAGCAGACACTGGGTGGCCAGCACATGTTCCACCTCGCTGGTGCCAATCCCGAAGGCCAGAGCTCCGAAGGCGCCATGGGTGGAGGTGTGGCTGTCGCCGCACACCAGGGTCAGGCCGGGAAGCGTCAAGCCGAGTTCCGGACCGATCACATGCACAATGCCCTGAAACGGACTGTTCAGGTCGAACAGAGCGATCTCGAAGTCCCGGCAGTTCTTCTCCAGAGTCCGGACCTGTCTGGCCGCAATGGGGTCGCGGATGGGCAGTTCGCGGTCCGTGGTCGGGATATTGTGGTCCATGGTTGCAAAAGTGAGATCCGGCCGCCTTACCTTCCTTCCCGCCAGACGAAGTCCCTCGAACGCCTGCGGTGAGGTCACTTCGTGTATCAGATGGCGGTCAATATAGAGTAAGGAGGGTTGGCCGGACTCTTCCCGAACCAGGTGGGCTTTCCAGATCTTCTCGAACAGGGTCTGTGGCTTCATGATCGGAGGAATCCCTCATCAACTGAATTTCCCGGCGGCTATTATAACCGTTTCCGGAGCCGCCTTGCCCGAAACAAAACCTGTTTCACTCTCGGATGATCCGCCCCGTCGTGGGGGGCGGGGGCCGAACTTACCTGAAACAAACGCCTGCGCCTGGTGGCTGGAAACCGGTTCATAGTCAAGCATGGGTAGATTTTTGATTCACATGGATGCACAGGATGCACAGGATTTTTTCCGGAGACGGCTGGCTTGTGTTCCCGGACATCCTCAAATCCACACGCGATCATCGCCCGAGTCAGCGTCTCCTGCAGCAGCCTCCCGTCCTGATTATCCTGTGCATCCTGTGCATCGATGTTCCATTTATAGTCCTTCTCGATGGATCTGCCCAGTCGCGGGGGGCGGGCGCCCGGCTCGCAGGCAAACGGGAGTTTCCCAAAGGGGACAGGCCGGCTTTCAGAGAAGTCGCCCGCCGGACACCCCCCACCTCACCATCGGGACGACACCCCCCGGGAGCGCGGGCGTCCCGCCCGCATGCTGCCCCTTCGGTTGCCGCTCAGTTTCCCTGCGATGTTGCAGCCGACCGCCCTGCCGGCGGGAACCGCATGGGCCCGGCCGAAGCAGAGGCAGGGCGCCGCTGCCGGTTGATTCCGGTGGAGGAGATGGCCGAAGCTGCGGGAGGATTTGTGCGGGCGGGACGCCCGCGCTCCCGGGTGGGCTTCCTCCCATGACAGGGTCACACCAACGGGACAAAAGTGCAGAAGCATTTTGGCGCCAGTTGTCGTTGAAGGAGGTCCATCAGTCCTCGTGCCTATTCGTGTTCATTGGTGGTTCGTCTTCATTGACGAACGGCTGTTCTCCCTCTGAGTGATGCGCACCGTCGTGGTGGCGGGGGCCCGACTTACCTGAAACAAAACCTGTTTCACCCTCGTATGATCCGCCCCGTCGTGGGGGGCGGGCGCCCGGCTCGCAGGCAAACGGGAGTTTCCCAAAGGGGACAGGCCGGCTTTCAGAGAAGTCGCCCGCCGGATACCCCCCACCTCACCATCGGGACGACACCCCCGGGAGCGCGGGCGTCCCGCCCGCATGCTGCCCCTTCGGTTGCCGCTCAGTTTCCCTGCGATGTTGCAGCCGACCGCCCTGCCGGCGGGAACCGCATGGGCCCGGCCGAAGCAGAGGCAGGGCGCCGCTGCCGGTTGATTCCGGTGGAGGAGATGGTTGAAGCTGCGGGAGGATTTGTGCGGGCGGGACGCCCGCGCTCCCGGGGGGGGCTTCCTCCCATGACAGGGTCACACCAACGGGACAAAAGTGCAGAAGCATTTTGGCGCCAGTTGTCGTTGAAGGAGGTCCATCTGTCTTCGTGTCTATTTGTGGTAATTCGTGGTTCTTCTTCATTAACGGTCGGCCGTTTTTCCTCGAATCATCCGCATGGCGTGGCGGGGGCGTGGCTAACCGGACCGCATGAAGTGGCCGGACCGCCCTCCGGATTTTTCCATGAGGCGGATACTCCCGATTTCCATGGCACGGTCAATGGCCTTGCACATGTCGTAGATGGTCAAGGCCGCGGCCGATACGGCCACCAGGGCTTCCATTTCAACCCCCGTCTTCCCCTCGGCCAGGGTCGTCGCTTCGATTTCCACACCGCTGTCGGTGACCTTGCATTCCACTTCGACGTGGCTCAAAAGCAGGGGATGGCACAGGGGAATCCACTGCCCGGTGGTTTTGGCAGCCATGATGCCCGCCAGCCGGGCAGTTTCAAGCACATTGCCTTTCGCCAGCCTGTTGTTGCGGATTTGGGCGATGGTTTCAGGAGAAGCTTCAACCCGACCTCGGGCGCGGGCCCTCCGTTGGGTGACGGGCTTGGCGGAGACATCCACCATGCGCAGTCTGCCTGAATCGTCGAGGTGAGAGAACTGGCTCATGCTGCAGAACCTCCCCACACTGGTGCGCCGGGCTCGGCCGCCATTTCAAAATTCACAGTCCGAGCAGCCGGTCATGGCCTCGAAGAGCAAAGCGTCGACCTCCTGGCCCGGTAACAGCTCCCTGCATTCCGAGGGAACCACCACCAGACCGTTGGCGTCCACCAGGCTGAAGATGTCCGCCGAACCCTTCCAGGACACCGGCTGTATCCGGATGTGGCCGGATTCGAGCGCAACCGTTGCCGGCAGCAAGGCCGTGCGCCCCGATTTCTCCAGAATTTTTCCTCGCAGCTCGCCCCTCACCAGTTTCAGATCTCCCCCGGGCAACCCCTGCAGGGACTGGAGGACCGGGGCCACGAACAACTCGAAGGCCACAAAGGTCGAAACGGGGTTCCCGGGAAGACCAAAGACAAACTGCTTTCCTCTCCTTGCGAAAACCGTCGGTTTGCCCGGACGCATGCTCACCGCTTCAAATTGGATTTGAATGTCGAATTCCTGGAAGACCTCCTCGACCAGATCGTATTTCCCCGCCGAAACACCCCCGCTGACCAGGAGCAGGTCGCTCTCCAAACCCAAACGGATTTGCCGTCTCAGATGTTCCAAGGTATCCCGGGCGGTGGCCAGGACACGGGGCGTGCCGCCGTGGCTCACTACCTGGGCGAAAAGCGAATAGGCATTGGAGTTGCGAATCTGTCCCGGACCCGGCTGCCGATCCACGTCAACCAGTTCGTCCCCGGTGGCCAATATGCTGGCCTCGGGGCGCCGGAACACCCGCACCCGGGACTTCCCTACCGCCGCCAAGCCTGCCACCTCCAGGACACCCAGGCGGGTAGCCGTTGGCATCAGGAGATCGCCCTGCCTGCGTTCCGAGCCTCTGGGCGCGATATTGGCTCCCGCAGGAACCGATCGAAGCACTGCAATTTCATCCTTGGGCAGCCTTTCCGTATGCTCAACCATGACGACGGCGTCCGCGCCCTCGGGGGCAGGCGCGCCCGTCATGATTTGAATGGCCTCGCCTGGCTGCAGCACCAGGGTCGGGGCTTCCCCCGCCTTGATCTCCCCCGCACATCGCAGCCGGGCCGGCAGCGGATCAAGATCCCCGGATTTAACGGCAAAGCCATCCCGCATGCTGCGATCGAAGGGCGGCTGGTCAAGATCCAGGTGAATCGGCTCCGCCAGGACTCGCCCCTGGGAGGCCAACAGCGGCACCACTTCGGTGGGCACTTGGCCGGGCCGAATCGAGCGGCAATGGTCCAGAACAATTTCCCGGGCAGCCTTGACGGTCAGCATTGTGGATGATCCAAGGTCACCATTGGCGAAGAACGGCTTGGGACGCCCGCCGCAAACGAGCCCGGGGCGCCGCACCCGTCGGTTCCCGGGGAGAGGTTTACTGAACTTGCGGGTAAAACCCCGCTCTCCCTCAGAGTTGGAGCCCCTATGATACAGGGTCGGCAGGGCCGCCCGGAACCAATTCTTGGCTCCGGGCGGCCATTGCGCCATCGTGCGCACCATGCGGGATGGGTCGCTCAGAGTGAGCGAAGCCTCCGCCCTCCGCTGGGCCGATCTCGAGCCGGCCGAAGACGGCAGCGGCCGGTTGACGCTCCAACGGTCCAAGACCGATCAGGAGGAGGACGGGGTCACTCTCTACCTGAGCCGCCAGGCCATGACCGCTTTGCACGCCATCCGCCAGGATGCGGCCGCCGATGCCTTGGTGTTCGGTCTCAGTGCGTCGCAGCTCACCCGCCGAATCCGGGCCGTCGCCGAAGTCGCAGGGCTCGAAGGCTAGTTCAGCGGGCACTCTTGCCGGGTCGGCATGGCCCGGGATCTGGCCGCCACCGGAACCGAGCTTCCCGCACTCATGACGGCCGGCAGGTGGAGCAGTTCCCGAATGCCGGCAGCCTGCACCCGCAACGAACAAGCCGGACGCGGCGCCGTCGCGCGCTTCTATCAGCAAAGGGGAGCGTGATGCTGCTCAACTACCGTACCGCCAGCCGCAGGCACGCGCCGCGCCTGGATATCGAAGTCGAATTCAGCACCGCGCAGCAGGACGGGCGGCTGGCGCTCAGGCTTCCCGATGGCCAGGTTATGCACCGCCAGGAATGGGATGCCGTCGATTGCCAGGTCGAGCAGGCCACCGACCCCGAACGGCAGCCACTTGCCGACTGGTTGGAGCAGGGGGAATTGATGGTCTGGAGCGAGAAGCAGCGCCGCCCCGGGCACACCGTCGCCCGCGAGCGGCAGGACGCAGCCGACGCCGAAGTCAGGCCTGTAATCGAGCGGGTCCTCACAGGGTGTCCCTTTCCTAGCGGACCTGACTAAGGCAACTATCAATGGGTTGGCTATTGGCGGATTCTGGTTCCCGGCATTGGTCTTCCTTTCTCTCAGCATCCCGCTTGATGCCGTCGATCTGCAGCCGAAAGTAAAATCGCATCAAAGCATACCCCTTCCACTCACGGCATTTTTGCCGGAAACAATTGAGATCGTCATGCGGCCCTGTATGCTCACAGGCCGCCGTATTGTGCGGCCCAGCAATCGAAAGGCTGCCCACCAGGGTGATGCCGATCAAGGCCAATAAGGCAAGCTTGCATTCCATTGCGGCGCCTCCGCTCTCGACTACCGATGTTGCTGAAAGATAAGCTGCATGGTGTCGCTTCTCTTATCCCGGGCCAAATCTTCAGCCGTTTTCTCGTCAACCTGCACGTCCGGGTTAGCTCCAGCCGCCAACAAAGCGAATACCGCCTCGGGAATGTCCAAGGCAACCGCCCGATGGAGCAGCGGAACTAAAGTGCCATCTTTCGCCACGCTTGCCGCGTTTGGGTCCGCGCCGTGCTTCAACAACAGCTTGAGCCGCTTTGCTGTGCGGTCTATCTCGTAGGTGGGAGTGAAAAACGCCATAACGGTCACCGGTTCTGTTTTGAACGCTCCCCCACCATCCCGGACAATTATGGTTTGGTTGGGGTTTTGCCCCTCCACGACAAGCGCCCTCTTGAGGTCGGACACTTTCCCGCTCAAAAGCTTCTCAGCAAGCGGGGGATAGACGTTCTTATTGGCGTCTGCAGTCTCTTCGCCTTCCTGCCCTTCTGCCAAGGCGCTTCCAGCAATCATCAAGCCGAACGCAGACAGGCCGACAGCCAGATACAGCGCCTGGAACAGCAATTTGTGGAGAACTCCCATTGCTCTCTCCCTTAGGCTTTGTTGGATGGACAAGGACGCTATCAACCGCGTCCGAGAAGCGTCAACCCTTTCTTTAGGATTTTTGACCCGAAGCTCCCGAGCGACCAACAAGATAACTCGTTTATCTTCAATCATCAATCTAGCCCGGATATCTCCCCGGGACTATCCCACGCTATCGAATTCAGGGTGACAGAACTGTCAAGGCACCCGAATCACGCCCACATTCCATTTGGGATGGTAGGGGCGTCCCTTGTGGGCGCCCCCTACGCAGCCCTGACCGGCCAATCGGGAACAGCCGGGCAACCACAAGGGTTGCCCCTACATTGGTCGGTGCAGCGTGGGATGACCCTGGCCGACTCCCCCGGTGCACTTGGCGCACAGTCTTGGATCGGGTATGCTTCAAGGCCTGAACTGGTTCAGTACTAAGGTTGACACGCCATTTCCCAGGAATATCCGGTGAGCCAATTGAACGACCGTCCATCCGATCACAGTCGCTTGCAACAAGCGATGGGGAGAGTGAAACCGTTGTGGGACAGGCATTGGTTGTTTTTTTGCCAGTCCTTTTCCAACTTCGGCACCATCGGAGCGATTGCCCCCAGTTCACCGCTTCTGGCCAAGGCGGTTGTCCAACCGCTTCAAGACCGACCGGATCGTCCCATTTCGGTCCTGGAAGTGGGTGCGGGCACCGGGGTCATTACCGCTCAGATCCTCAAATCCCTGGGCCGGGGGGACCGGCTTGACGTTTACGAGTTGAACCCCCGGTTTTACAGATACTTGAGTCGCTTCCTCCGCGGCCAGGACCTTCAAGCCCGCGGCGTGAGGTGCGACCTCCACAACGCCGATATCCGGGCAATGAGCCAGTCCGAGCAATATGACTTCATTGTCTGCGGACTTCCCTTCAACAGCTTCGATGTCGGGACGGTCGATGAAATTTTGGAGGTCCTGATGAACCACCTGACCGGCTCCGGTGTGTTGGCTTACTTCGAGTACTCCTTGCCCGCCCGCGTCAGGAGCCGCTTCCTCAAGGCCCCGGCGCGCGATCGACTTCAAGAAGTCAACCTGAGAATCCGGAGGTTCACCCGAAAACACCAATTCGGCTTCCGCCAGGTGTGGTGGAATCTCCCGCCCGCCAAAGCCCGTTATTGCCGAAAAAAGCCCGCAGACAGTGGCCCGCCGAAAGCATCCCAGGACAAGACCGCGACGGCGCTCAAGCCGTTTTCTCCCTTAGCCGAGCGTTGATGCACCCCCAGTGAAATCGAGGTTAGACACCATGAGGTCTCCCAGCAAAATCTCCCGCTTTTCCAGACCTTTTGCCTTTTGTCTGGCAGGTGCGGTCTTCTCCACCCTGGTTTTGTGGATGGGACCCGCCACTGCCGCGGGGCCGGTCCCGCTCCGGCCGGAAGACTCCAGTCTCCCCGAGGGAATCGAGCGGGTGACTTCGGTTGAGGGAATGACCGAATACCTCCTGGAGAACGGGCTTCGGGTGCTGCTTTTTCCGGATCCCTCCAAACCCACCATTACCGTGAACATCACCTATCTGGTTGGGTCGCTGCACGAGAGCTACGGTGAGACCGGGATGGCGCACCTGCTGGAGCACCTGGTCTTCAAGGGAACCCCAAACCATCCCGACATTCCCCAGGAACTGACCGAGCACGGAGCCCGCCCCAACGGCACCACCTGGTTTGACCGGACCAACTATTTCGAGACCTTCCGGGCTACCGACGAAAATCTGGAGTGGGCCCTGGACCTGGAAGCCGACCGGATGATTCATTCTTTCATTGCCAAGAAGGACCTGGACAGTGAAATGACGGTGGTGCGCAACGAGTTTGAGAGAGGGGAAAACAATCCCTTTCGCGTCCTGATGCAGCGCACCCTGGCGACTTCTTTTCTCTGGCACAATTATGGCAAGTCCACTATCGGAGCCCGCTCCGACATCGAACACGTTTCCATTGACCGTTTGCAGGCCTTTTATCGCAAGTACTACCAGCCCGACAACGCCGTCCTTCTGGTAGCCGGGAAGTTCGAGGAGGCCAGCACTCTGGCCTTGATTGCCAAGAAATTCGGGCCCATTCCCCGCCCGGCTCGACGGCTGCAGCAACCCTACACTGCCGAGCCAGCCCAGGACGGGGAACGCACGGTGACGCTGCGGCGAGTGGGAGACGTGCAGCTCCTGATGGTCGGCTATCACATCCCGGCAGGATCCCACCCCGACTTTGCCGCCCTGGACCTCCTGACCCATATCCTGGCCGACACCCCCTCCGGGCGGCTGCACAAGGCGCTGGTCGAAACCAAGAAAGCCAGCCGAACCTACGGCTACAACTTTCAACTGCATGATCCGGGGATTGTCCTGATGGGCGCCGAGGTGCGCCAGGAGGATTCGCTGGAGGAGGCCCGCGGTGCTTTCCTGAGCACCATCGAGGAAATCAGACGGAAACCTCCGACCCCGAAGGAAGTCGAACGGGCGCGGACGCAGTTGTTGAAAAACATCGACCTGACCCTCAACGACGTGAATCGAGTGGGATTGAGCCTGAGTGAATGGGTAGCCATGGGTGACTGGCGCCTCTTCTTCCTCCATCGTGACCGCCTCAAGAAGGTGACTTCCGAAGACGTGCACCGGGTGGCGGCCGCTTATCTGAAACCAGCCAACCACACCCTGGGTCAGTTCATCCCCACCCAGGAGCCGGACAGAGCCGAAATCCCCCAACGCCCCGACGTGGCGGCCATGCTCAAGGATTACAGGGGGGACGCCGCCGTTGCTGCCGGCGAAGCTTTCGATCCCTCCCCCGGCAACATCGAGTCTCGTGTGCGCCGATTGTCGATCGGCTCCAATCTGAAGCTGGCCCTGCTCCCCAAAAAAACCCGTGGCGAAACCGTGGTGGCGCGCATCCGCCTCCATTTCGGGGACGAGAAGAGCCTGATGCACAAGAGCACCATTGGGGGGTTGACCGGAACGATGCTGATGCGAGGGACGGCCAACCGGACTCGGCAGGAGATCCAGGATGCATTGGATCGGCTCAAGGCAACGGCCAGAGTCTCGGGGAGCTCGACCGGCGCCTCCGCATCCTTGGAGACGGTCAAGGAAAATCTTCCCGAAGTCCTGCGGCTCCTCGGAGAAGTCTTTCGCCAACCTTCCTTTCCGGCCGGGGAGTTCGACACGCTCAAAGAGGAACGACTGGCTGCCATCGAGCAGCAGCGGAGCAATCCGCAAGCCATTGCCGCGAACACCTTCGCGCGCCATGGCAACCCCTATCCCAAGGGCCATGTCCACTACTCCGCCAGCTTTGACGAGCAAATGGCAGCCATTGAGTCCGCCACCCTGGAGGATCTGAAAGGTTTCCACCGGGACTTCTACGGGGCTTCCCACGGAGAAGTGGCCGTATCGGGAGACTTCGATCCCGGCCGGATCGTTGACGTCCTGAAAGAAATCTTTCCCGATTGGAACAGCCCCGGCCGTTTCCAGAGGGTCGAGCGACCCTTTCAGGAGATTGCGCCGGCCAACCGCTCGGTAGAGACGCCCGACAAGGCCAACGCGGTCTTCATCGCCGGAATGCCGCTTGCTGTCAGCGACAACCACCAGGATTACCCGGCGCTGGTGCTGGGCAACTACATGTTGGGCGGTGGATTTCTCAACTCGCGGCTGGCGGTGCGCATTCGCCAAAAAGAGGGGCTCAGCTACGGGATACGAGCCTATCTGAATGCAAGCGCCGAGGATGATCACGGTTCCTTTACCACCTGGGCCATTGCGGCGCCGCAAAATATCGAGAAAGTCGAATCGGCTTTTCGGGAGGAGGTTCAGCGAGCGCTGCAAGACGGGTTCACCGCAAAGGAAATCGCGGCGGCCAAATCGGGGTTTCTGCAGTCCCGACAGGTAACCCGATCTCAGGACGACCGGTTGGCGGGCACCATGGCCAGTCGGCTTTTTCAGGGTCGAACGCTGGCTTGGGACGAAGAATTCGAGCGGAGGATCGATTCGCTCAGCGGGGACCGGATTGTGTCTGCTCTCAGACGCCACCTGGACCCCGCCAGGATGATCATCGTCAAGGCGGGGGATTTTGCCGCGGCCGCCGAGCAGTAGGGCTCCCTTGCATTGCTCACCCGGCAGGCCGCAGGGGACCCTCGGCAGTGACCTGGGAGGTGGTGTCATGCAGTGCTGGAAGTGCGGAACGACCATCGCCCTCACCCCCCGCAGCAGGGTCTCGCGAAACGACAGTTGCGACCATTGCCACAGTGACCTCCATGCCTGCAAGAACTGCAGGTTCCACGATCCCACGGTCCACAACCAGTGCCGGGAGACCCAGGCCGAGTGGGTGAGCGACAGAGAACGGGCAAACTTCTGTGATTATTTTTCACCCTCCGCGACAACGGCAGGCGCCTCTCCCGGGGCCGCCGCCCAAGACGCCAAGTCGGCCTTTGACCGTTTATTCGAGGATTAACCCGCGTTTCTCACCGGCGGCGCCGTGATCCACCCGTCAAGAGGTCTTTCCTGGAATCGGCGTTGAGCCGCGGTCCAGGGTTTTCCAACGGCAATGAACTCGGCCAGACCCAAAGGGCGGAAGAATCGCCGGGCATGCCTGCTGATCAGTGGCGGCCTGGATAGCTGCGTTCTGTTGGACCACCTTGCAGACCGGGGCTGGGACCTCACTCCGCTCTATGTTCGAGCCGGCCTGGTCTGGGAAGGGGTCGAGCTGATTTGGATCCGGAGATTTCTGGCGGGCCTGAACCACCCCGGGCTGAATCCTCTCAGGCAGCTCAGCCTTCCGGTGGAGGATCTCTACCGCTCTCATTGGAGCACTACCGGTGAAGCCGTTCCTGGAGCTCATTCAGAGGACAGCGCCGTCTACCTTCCGGGGCGCAATCTCCTTCTTCTGTCCAAGGCGGCGGTCTATTGCGCCCTCAACCGGATCGGCGTCATTTTTCTGGGGCCGTTGAAGGGAAACCCCTTTCCCGACAGCACCCCGGCTTTTTTTCGCGGTTTTGAGCGTTTGGCCAGCCGCGCCCTGACCCACCCACTCGAGATTGCGGCTCCTTTCGGCCATCTCTCCAAAGCAGAGGTGATCGGTTTGGGCAGGGAGCTCCCCTTGGAGTTGACCTTCTCCTGCATCCGTCCGGTTGGAGAAAAACACTGCGGCGCCTGCAACAAGTGCGCCGAGCGCAGGCGCTCCTTCGCCGAGGCGGCTGTGGAGGACAAGACCGATTACCACCTCCGTCCTGCCCTGGAAATCCAGTCGGGCCCGCCCCGGACGGGTCCTTCGGAATGAAACCGACCGAACCGGTCAGGCACCCTTTCCCAGCAGTACAATGGGGATGGTTTTCAAGACGATCTTGATGTCCAGCAGCAGGGACCAAGTGTCGATATACTGCAGATCCAATTTCATCCACTCATCGAAATCGATCTCATTCCTGCCGCGAACCTGCCACAAGCAGGTGAGTCCCGGCTTCATCCGAAGCCTTCGACGCTGCCAGCGCTGGTAGTTCTCCACCTCTTGCGGAAGGGGAGGACGGGGCCCCACGAACGACATGTTCCCTTTCAGGATGTTAATGAGCTGGGGCAGCTCATCCAGGCTGAACTTGCGAAGAAATCGGCCCACCGGCGTGCAGCGGGGATCCTTGCCGATCTTGAAGACCGGCCCTGACATTTCATTGAGATGTTGAAGCTGGCTTTGGGCCGCTTCGGCGTTTTCGACCATGGACCGGAACTTGTAGAAGACGAACTCTCTTCCCCCCAACCCGCACCGGATCTGTCTGAAGATCACCGGCCCGCTGGAGGTTATCTTGATCAGCAGAGCGATCAGGGCAATCAGCGGCGCCGCCAGCACCAACAGACCGCCGGCCAACACCACGTCGATGCCGTTCTTGATCAGAAGCAGATAGTCGTTTTGAGGCGTGGTGGTGAATGTCAGCAGCGGCAGGTCCTGCAAGGCCTCCAGGTAGACCTTGGAGGTCACGTGGGGGAAAAAGCTGAGCATGACCCGGGTCTTGACGCCTTCTTCCTCGCACAGGAGAAAGACCTCCTCCAGGCTTGCCAGGGCATCCTTGGAAACCACGAAAATGACTTCATCAACCGTGTGTCTCTTGATGGCCTCTCCGAATCGGGAGAGTGGAATCCTGGGATAGCCTCCGAGCCGCGAGTCGGGCACAACCTCGGACGATTCCGGTACGATCCCGACCAGGTGATACCCCCACGGTTCGGCTTCCTCCAGCACGGCTACCACCCGCGCGGCGCGGTCATCGCTGCCGACGATCAGGAGATTCCGGTCCCCCGACAACAGTCGGCTGAACCGGCTGACTCCCCCGGCGGCAAACAGGCGCAAGGCCAGCAGGAACAGAAAGTTGAGCAGGATGAAAATGAGGATGAAGGGCCGGCTGATGAAGTGGTATTTCAGAAGAAAGATGGCCGTGCTGATGAGGACACCGCCCAGAGAGACCAGCAGAGCCGTCTCCTTGACCACTTCCAGCCGATCGGCTCCCGAAGCGGCGGGCTGGTTCTGGATCAGCAGGGACAACCCGTTCCACAGCAGGACCACCACCAGCAGCAGCCCCAGGTAGTCCCGAAACGGAAACAGCGTTCCGAAATAGGCCAGCGGCAGGTGGTCTCGAATCACATAAGCCAGCAGGAACGAGACCAGGGTAACCGCCGTCTCCACCAGGGCGTATACCAGCCGGGCGATGCGGTACTTCCGCTGCATCATCGGTTATCGCCTCCGTGCAACCCGCTCGCTGGCGAGGCACGCCGGCTCAATGGACAACCATCGCCGGGGCGCCGGAGCCGGCCACCCGTCCGATCACGGCGGTTCTCCGGTAGGTCTGTCGCAGCCGGTCCAACAGGGGCTCCACTTTCTGCCGGGGCACCGACATCAGGATGCCGCCCGCCGTCTGGGGGTCGAAAAGCAGGCTGATCAGCTCCGAGCCCACCCCGTCCCGGAAGGCCACACCGGACCCCACGAATTCCCGATTGGTTCGATCCCCGCCGGTCACCATTTTCTGCCCGACCAGCCCCAGGGCTCCGTCCAGCAGCGGCACCTGGGCCGAATCGATCTCAAGGCTCACCCGGCTGGCTTGAGCTATTTCCCAAAGGTGCCCCAGAAGGCCGAAACCGGTGATATCGGTAGCGCAACGGATGTGACAATCCCGCATCGCCCGGGCCGCCGCCTCTCCCGGCTGCAGCATGGTGTCCACCGCGGCCGCGGCAACCTCCGCCTCTGCTTTCTGAAACTTCACCCCGGTTGAGATCACACCCGTCCCGATGGGCTTTGTCAGAAGCAGGAGGTCGCCGGGATGGGCAGCGGCGTTGGTGGCCACCTGCGCCGGCTGGATGATGCCGGTCACCGCATAGCCGAACATGATTTGTTCATTGTCCACGCTGTGGCCGCCCAGGAGCGTCACCTTCTGTTGAGACAAGACCTCCAGTCCTCCCCGCATCACCTCCGACAAGATGGCCCAATCCACACCCTTCTTGGGAAAACAGGTCACCGAAAGGGCCGTCACCGGTGTCCCGGCCATGGCCCAGACATCATTGAGGGAATTCAGGGCGGCAATGCGCCCGTAGTCGAAGGGATCGTCGACGATCGGGGTAAAGAAGTCCAGCGTCTGGACCAGGGCCAGATCGTCCCGGAGACGAAACACTCCCGCGTCGTCGGCAGTGTCGAAGCCGACCAGAAGATTGGGATCTCGGGGTTGTCGGGGTAACTCACTCAAAACTTGAATGAGCGCCTGTGGGGCGAGCTTGGAGGCTCAACCCGCGCAGGACACCATCTCTGTGAGTCGCTTGCTCATCAACGCCTCCGGTTAGGCGAAACCACGAAAGTCGGCCCTATTATGCCACGCATCCGCCCCGGGTTTCCGAGCATGGAGGGTCGGGAAGGGGGAAGAAGATGTCCACGAAGGGCAAAAGGCAAAAAGATGTCCACGAAGGGCCACGAAGAACGGCGAAGGGCCACGAAGGGGTTGGAGGAGGCTTGAGAGGGATCGGCCAAAGGTTGGGAAGGGGGAAGAAGATGTCCACGAAGGGCAAAAGGCAAAAAGATGTCCACGAAGGGCCACGAAGAACGGCGAAGGGCCACGAAGGGGTTGGAGGGGGGTCGATAGGGATCGGCCAAGGGTCGGCAAAGGGCTGGAAGGAAAATGGAGTTATCCTCGGACGGACACCAAGGGGTTGGACGAGACTCGAAAGGATTCCGTGAAGGGCCACGAAGAGAGACGCTAAGGGAAAATGGATAGCCAGGAAGGGCCACTATGGGCTCTGACGCGGCTTCCCCCGAATCACTCCCCCTTGAGGGGAAAAGTGAAGTCGTCAGATGACGACCCCCTGGGAGCGCGGGCGTCCCGCCCGCACAAGCCCTGGCACAGTCTTGCCAATCGCTCCCACTTCGATCAACCGAGAAAGGAAAAAGATTTAAGATTTATGAACATCAATGCCCAGGATTATGGGACGCCGGACTCCTGAAACCAAATCTGGAATTAGATCCCATGCATCGACGCAAATAATCCCTGTAACTCACGAAGCAGCGGGGAACTCGCCACCGGGTCGAGCGCGGGCTTCGCCCCGCCGACTCCCCCTCCAGGGCAGAATTGGCGTCAGACCCAGCTGAAGGCCGGGCTAACCGGGAGAGGAGCAGGATCGCTCCCCATGGAAGGGTCACGATAGGGGAAATCTATCCACCGGCGCCTTGCGCATCCAGCCGGTCCAAAATCAACCGCCCCATCTCTCGCGTGCCCACCGAGCGACCGCCGGCCGCCATCAGATCGGCCGTTCGGTATCCCGCCTCCAGCACCGAAGCAATCGCCTTTTCGATGGCTGCGGCTTCCCGCTCCAGCCCGAAGGAATACTTGAACATCATGGCCACGGAGGCGATCATGGCGATGGGATTGGCCAGGTCCCGGCCGGCAATGTCGGGAGCCGTGCCGTGAACGGGTTCGAAAAGACCATTCCGGCCGCCTAGACTGGCCGAGGGCAACATTCCAATGGAGCCGGTCAGCATGGCGGCTTCATCGCTGAGTATGTCCCCGAACATATTGGTGGTGACGATGACATCGAACTGACTGGGATCGGCAATCAACTGCATGGCGCAGTTATCCACCAGCATGTGGTTGAGCGAAACGTCGGGAAAACTCTTGCCCACGACAGAAACCACCTGGCGCCACAACTGCGAGGATTCCAGGACGTTGGCCTTGTCAACAGAAGTCACCCGGCGACGCCTCTTTCGGGCGGCCTCGAATGCGACTTCGGCGATCCGCTCGATCTCGGAGGTCTGATAGACCAGGGTATTGATTCCAATCTGCTGTCCGTTGGTTTTCGAGATGCCGCGGGGTTGACCGAAATAGATGCCGCCGGTCAGCTCTCTCACGATCAACAGATCGACTCCCTTGACAATCTCGGGTTTCAGGCTGGAGGCCCCTGCCAGCGTGGGATAGACATGGGCCGGCCGGAGATTGGCAAAGAGCCCCAAGCCGGCGCGCAATCCCAGGATTCCCTTTTCCGGCTTGAGCTCGGGTGGATTGCCGTCCCATTGGGGGCCGCCCACGGCTCCCAGCAGGACGACATGGCTCCGCTTGCACAGATCCAGGGTGGATTCGGGCAGGGGGACGCCGGTGGCGTCCAAGGCGCTGCCCCCGGCCAGGGCTTCTTCCGTCCGTATGCAATGGCCGTATCGATCCGCGATCTTGCCGATCACCAGCAGGGCCTGGGCCATGACTTCTTTCCCAATCCCGTCGCCGGGAATCACCGTGACCCGTTTCTCACCCTTGGATTCCATGGATTGTCCTTGCCGATGGCCCTTCAAGGGGCCTCAGACCTGGGAGACCGGAAGTGTTCGCTTGGCGTCCTGCCGGTCAGCCGCCGACTCCCTGGCATGGATGGTCTTGTTGACGGCGTTGAGATAGGCGCGGGCGCTGGCGTCCACCAGGTCCGAGCTGGCTGCCTTGCCGCTGAAGGTCTTGCCCTCGAAATTCACGTGAACGAATACTTCGCCCACGGCGTCCTTACCGCTGCTGACGGAACGCACCGAATAATCCAGCAGGCGGCCGGGTACGCCGGTGATTCTATCGATGGCCCTGTAGGTAGCCTCGATGGGACCGTCGCCCAAAGCCGTGTCAACGAAGAACTCGCCGTCTTTGCTCAACCTGATCGTTGCCGAGGCCAGCACCTGATTGCCACCCGTCGCGTGGACATACTTCAGTTGGTAGCGCTCTGGAATCATTCGAATGCCATCGTGAATGATGGCCAACAAGTCTTCGTCATAGATGTTCTTTTTTTTGTCCGCCAGCTTGGTAAACAGCATGTAGGCACGCTCCAACTCCTTCTTGTCCAAGGGATAGCCAAGGTCCAGGTAGCGCTGGGAAAGCGCATGGCGCCCCGAGTGCTTTCCCAGCACCAGGTTGCTGGTCGGAACCCCCACCGACTGAGGAGTCATGATCTCGTAAGTCAATGCCTGCTTGAGCACACCGTCCTGATGGATCCCCGCCTCGTGGGCAAAAGCGTTCTTGCCGACCACCGCCTTGTTGGCCTGGACCATCATTCCCGTCAGGTTGGAGAGTAGATGGCTGGTCTTGTAGATTTCCTCCGCCTGAATTCCGGTGCTGAAACCCAGGTGCTCCCGGCGTACTCGAAGAGCCATCACGATCTCCTCCAGGGAGGCGTTGCCGGCCCTCTCGCCAATTCCGTTGATGGTGCATTCCACCTGGCGGGCTCCGGCCCGAATGGCGGCCAGGGAGTTGGCCACGGCCAACCCCAGGTCGTTGTGGCAATGGCAGCTCAGGCGCGCCCGGCCGATATTGGGCACCCTTTCCCGCAGGACGCTGAAGATCCGTCCGAACTCCTCCGGCACGCAATACCCCACCGTGTCGGGGATGTTGATGATGGTCGCTCCTTCGCTGATGGCCGCCTCGACAACCTGGCAGAGATAATCCAGGTCGCTGCGCCCCGCGTCCTCCGCGGAAAACTCCACCTCGTCGCAGAGGGACCGGGCCAACCGGACCGCCTTCACCGTGTTCTCCAGGACTTGATCCCGGGAACGTTTGAGCTTGAACTGCAGGTGGATATCGGAGGTGGCGATGAAGGTGTGGATTCGCGGCTTGGCGGCAATATCCAGCGCCTCCCAGCACCGGCGGATATCCTTTTCCATGGCCCTGGCCAGTCCGGCCACCGTCACCGAACGGATCTCCCTGGCAACCTGGCGCACCGACTCGAAATCTCCGTCAGAGGCGATGGGAAACCCGGCTTCCATGACATCCACCCGGAGCGACTCCAACTGGTGGGCCAGCTTCAACTTCTCCTCCAGGTTCATGCTGCACCCGGGTGACTGTTCCCCATCCCTCAAAGTCGTATCGAAGATGTGTATGGTGTCTTCCATCGATTTCCCCTTGGTCCCTCTCACCTGCCCAAGCCGCAAAAAGCGACTTCCGCTTAACGGGTTCCGGTTTGAACCGAACAGGACCACTAACTACATAGTTTGAGCTCAGCCGCCAGAACATTCAAGAAAAAGGAAACGTCGGTCACGATTCCAATGGCCTGCTTGCTTCCCCGATTGCCCAGCTTGAGCGGAGTGGCCTCGTTGATATCCACGCAAACGGTCTTGACGCTGCTCTTCAGGACGTTGCCTACGGCAATGCTGTGCAGCGTCGATGCCAGCATCAGGACCACCGTGACCCCCTCCAGGGCCTCGATGTACTGTCGTTGCGCTCCGACGCAGTCGGTGACCACGTCTACCAGGGGGCCGTCGTCCCGAATGGATCCGGCCAGGACCGTGCGTATGCCCCGCTTGACGCACTCATACATCAATCCCGAGGTCAGAACTCCCTGCTCAACCGCCCTGTCGATGCCGCCCACCCGGTTGATCTCGTTGATGGCCCATATGTGGTTGCGATGTCCGCCATCCACGGCCTTGCCGCTCTCCTGGTGAATTCCCAGCGAGGTGTTCAGAAAGGCCTTTTCGATATCGTGAGCGGCAAAGGCGTTGCCGGTCAGCACCACGTCCACGTAGCCCATTTCGATGACTTCCTTCAGGTAGCGGTCAGCGCCCGAATGGATCACGGCAGGACCCGGGACAATGGCAATCCGGTCTCCCGCCTCCTTGGCCGCGTCGATTTCCTTGGCGATCTGGGCAATCAGTATTCCCTTGTTGACTTCGGCGCTGGCGTCGTTGGACATGAAATCGAACACCGAATACTCGCGGCTTCGTTCCTGCGGCTTGACTCGAATCCCCTGGCGGCCGGCAACAATCAGGTCTCCCGCCTTCACCCCGCTGATCTTCTTGGTGATGGCCTGTCCACCCGTCCAGACGATAACGGAATCCATCTTCTGGTTGACGACCGAATGCCATTCCCCCTGGATCTTGATGAAGGTGTCGAAATTGGTGGTGGAATAGAATTCGCGGGGCAGGATGCCATCCCGCTCGGCCGGGACCAGATGGCAATCCTCCCGATCGATGATGGCGCCGAAATCCTCCAGGGCAGCCAGGATGTCCTGCAACTGCTGCTGGGTCCGGGCTTTCACCATGAGCTGGACCCGGGACGGTTCCTGATTGTTCCTGCCGATTTCGAACTGCAGGACTTCGTACTGACCCTCCAATTCGACGATCTTGTCGAAGGCGTACTTGAGTATCCCCGAATCGATCAGGTGGCCTTCGATCTCGATTTCATCCTGGAACCCAACCATGGAACGTCCCCGGTCCGGCCCGAGCCTCTTGCCGGGCCGCTGGCTTGCCCGCCTCAGCCGTCCGTCTTATTCATCCAGCTCATCATGTCCCTCAGGCCCTTACCCACCTGTTCAATGGGATGGGCGGCCTCCCGGCGCCGATTGGCGTTCATGGAAGCCCGCCCGGACTGGTTTTCAAGGATGAATTCCCTGGCAAAATTGCCGTTGCAGACATTTTCCAGGATGTCCTGCATGGATTCCCGGACAGCTTGGTTGACGACCTGGGGCCCTCGGGTGTAGTCGCCGTACTCGGCGGTGTCGCTGATCGAATAGCGCATGTAGGACAGCCCACCCTGATACATGAGGTCAACGATTAGCTTCATTTCGTGAAGACATTCAAAATAGGCCACTTCCGGTTGATAGCCCGCATTGACGAGTGTTTCGAATCCGGCTTTGACCAAGGCGGAGGTTCCTCCGCAAAGGACGGCCTGCTCACCGAAAAGATCGGTCTCGGTCTCTTCCTTGAAGGTGGTCTCGATCACGCCGGCCCGAGCAGCGCCGATTCCCTTGGCATAGCCCAGGGCGACATCCAGGGCGTGGCCGGAAGCGTCCTGCTCGATAGCGACCAGGGCGGGAACGCCCGCTCCCTCCCGGTATACCTGGCGCACCATGTGTCCGGGGCCCTTGGGAGCAATCATGGACACATCCACCTCCGGCGGCGGCACGACTTGACTGAAGTGAATGTTGAACCCGTGGCTGAACATCAGGGTCTTGCCGGCCGACAGGTGGGGCTTGATCGAGCTCTCGAACACTGCCCGCTGCGTCTGGTCGGGAACCAGGATCATGATCACCTGGGATTGGGCCGAAGCCTCTTCCACTGTGGCGACGTCGAGGCCTTCGCCCTGAGCCTTGGCCCAGGACAGGCTCCCCTGGTACAACCCGACCACCACGTCCAGGCCGCTGTCTCTGAGATTCAGGGCGTGGGCATGTCCCTGACTGCCGTAGCCGATGACGGCAATTCTCTTTTCCTTCAGGTGAGCCAGATCTGCATCTTCATCGTGATAAACTTTCGCCATTGACGCGTCCTCGCTTGGAATGGATTGGGTCCGGAAACGGGTTCTCAGTTCCTTGATTTGCGTCGCGGGGAAACCCCGGTCCCGGCCCATTGATGCTGCCAATGTTACACCAAGCCATCGCCTGCCTTCAAAAAACTCGGCCTTGGCGGGTTCTTCCCGGCAGGCCGGCAGTGATATATTTTCAACCGATGAAATCGAGCCTCCGGGAATGCAACCGGTTCCCGGCATATCCCTCGCCATGAAGGAATTCGGGAGAGGATCCGGGCCCCAGCCCTCCCAGGTGCCGCCTTGAAACCCTTCACTCTGTCCCTGTTGGCCACCCTTCCCATCGTTGCCGTAGCGCTCCTGCTGGTGCTTCTGCGGTGGCCCGCTAGACGAGCCATGCCCATCGCCTATCTGGTGACCGCCGTTCTGGGGCTGCTGGTCTGGCAAGTGCCGCCGCGGCAGGTGGCCGCGGCTTCCATCAACGGAATGGTGATTGCCGCCACCCTGCTCTACATCATCTTCGGAGCCATCCTGCTGCTCAACACCCTGCGGCAGAGCGGAGCCATTCAGGCCATCCGAAGCGGATTCACCGACGTGACCCCCGACCGGCGGATTCAGGTGGTGATCATCGCCTGGTTGTTCGGTTCCTTCATCGAGGGTTCGGCCGGCTTCGGGACACCGGCGGCCATTGCCGTCCCCCTGCTGGTCGGACTGGGGTTTCCGGCCATGGGTGCGGTCATGGCCGGGATGATCATTCAGAGCACTCCCGTCTCATTCGGGGCGGTCGGGACCCCGATCCTGATCGGTGTCAACAGCGGCCTTGCCGCCGATGCCTCTATCCAGGCCTTCGCCCTCGAGGCCGGATTCGCCGATTGGAACGGATTCCTCTCGGAAATCGGATTCCGGGTGGCGCTGCTGCACACCGCTGCCGGGACCCTGGTGCCCCTGTTCGTACTGGCACTGATGACTCGCTTCTTCGGCAAGAACCGATCCTATGCGGAGGGATTGCGGGTATGGCCCTTTGCCCTTATGGCCGCCTTTGCCATGACCCTTCCCTATCTGTTGGTGGCCAGATTTCTGGGTCCCGAGTTTCCCTCGCTTTTCGGGGGCCTCACAGGTCTGGCTCTGGTGATATTGGCCGCCAAAAAAGGCATTTTCATGCCTCGCCC